>KI301992.1:0-132431 GCA_000471045.1 actinobacterium LLX17
TCAGCCACGCCCTCGTAGTGGTTGATGCCGCCGAGCCGCACCCCGAGCGCGCCCGCGAAGGACGCCTCGACCGGACCCGCATTCGGGCTGGGGTGGCCCGGTGCGTCGCGGCGCCAGGCGCGCAGCGCGTCGGCCGGACGCCCACCGACCGTGGGTGCGAGGGCAGCGGCCAGCACGGCGGAGAGCCTGGCCGGCACGACGTTCGTCAGGTCGTCGAGCCGCGCCGAGGCCCACCCGAATCGCGCGTAGCGCGGCGAGCGGTGGCCGACCATCGCGTCGAGCGTGTTGACCGCGCGGTAGCCGACCAGCCCCGGGACGCCGGCGACCGCCCCCCACCACAGGGGAGCCACCACGGCGTCGGAGGTGTTCTCGGCCACCGACTCCACGACCGCGCGGGCCAGGTCGTCGGCGCCGAGCGAGCTGGGATCGCGACCCACCAGGCTGCGCACCCGGTGTCGCGCCCGCGGCAGGTCATCGGCCTCCACAGCCGCCCCCACCGCCGCGGCCTCGCGACCGAGCGAACGACCCCCGAGCACGGCCCACGTGGCCAGCGCCGTCCACACGGTGTGCACCAGCGGCCGTCCGGCGGTGCGTCGTTCGACGATCGCCCCACCGGCGGTCACCGTGCCGACCACGGCTGCGGTGAACAGCGCACCGCGGCGTCGGTCGTCGGCGTACATCGTCCGCTCGAGCGCACCGGCGGTCCGTCCCAACCCGGCGACGGGGTGGAAGCGGGCCGGGTCGCCCCACACCCGGTCGGCTGCGAAGCCGAGCGCCAGGCCGAGCGCCCGGCTCACGGCACGCTCGCCGCGACGAGTCCGGCGGCCAGTGCGACCTCGATCGCCGCACCGAAGCAGTCTCCGGTGACGCCCCCGTGCCGTCGCCAGCACCGCTCGAAAACGGCAAGCGTCGCGAGAGCGAGGGCGCCGGCGAGCACGAGACCACGCCACCACGGCAGGTCGCCGGCGAGCGCCAACCCGACAGATGCCGCCACCACGAGCACCCAGACCGCCCCGGTCGCGAGGCGCGAGACCGTGCCCGCGAACGAGACCGCGAGCCCGGACGTCCGAGCCGCCGGCACCCCTGCCGCGCAGCACAGGGCCAGCGCGGCCCGCGACAGGCAGACCACGGCGCCGACGACGAGCGGTGCGGCATCGCTGCCAGCCAGCGAGGCGATCGCCGCAGCCTGCAGGCCCAGCACGACGACCAACGTGGCCGCGCCGGCCGGCCCCGCGGTCCCACCCTTCATGACGTCCAGCGAGCGGTCGCGGTCGTGCGACGCCGTGAGGCTGTCGGCCACGTCCGAGAGGCCGTCGAGATGCAGACCACGACTGCCGAGACCGATGACTCCCACGGTGAGCAGCCCGACCACCAGCGGCGGTGCGTCCGTCAGGTCACCGAGCCACACGACCAGGGCCGCGAGCACCCCGATCGGCACCACGGCCAGCGGCCCGAGCGCCATGGCCCAGCCCGCGCTCCGCCGGTCGACGCGGGCGGGGGACGGCCACCGCACCACGGTCAGCGTGCCCGCGGCGAGGAGCCACCCTTGCCACGCCGACGAGGCGCGCATCAGGGCAGCAGGTCGGCCAGCAGCGCGACGTCCGACAGCAGGAGTCCGGCCGACCGCACGAGTGGAACGGCCGCGACGGCACCGCTGCCCTCGCCCAGGCGCATGCCGAGGTCGAGCACAGGGTCGAGGCCCAGCTTGTCGAGCGCCAGCGACTGGGCGGGCTCGGTGGACCGGTGGCCCGCGGCGAACCAGGCGGCGGCACCCGGCGCGAGCCGGTCGGCGAGCAGCGCGGCAGCCACGCTGATCACGCCGTCGAGCAGCACCGGCACGCCCGAGCGGGCGGCGGTGGCCAGGAACGCAGCCGAGGCGGCGAGATCGGCGCTGCCCAGCGCCTGCAGCGTCTGCACCGGGTCGTCGACGCGGTCGCCGGCCCGGTCGAGGGCCTGCTGGACGAGGGCGATCTTGTGCGCGAGCGCGGTGTCGTCGACGCCCGTGCCGCGACCGGTGACCTCGGTGGCGGGCAGTCCGAGCGACGCGGCGATGAGCGCGGCGGCAGGGGTCGTGTTGCCGATGCCCATGTCGCCGCCGATCAGCAGCTGCGCACCGGCGGCGATCTCATCCTCGGCGATCCGCGCCCCGGCCGTCAGGGAACGCTGCAGCTCGTCGGCGGTCAACGCGTCCTCGAGGTGGATCGCGCCCGAGCCGTGACGAACCTTGAAGGCCTTGACGGCGGGGTCGACGTCGGCGAGGTCCTCCTCGACGCCGAGGTCGAGCACCCGCAGCGACACGCCGTGCTGGGCGGCGAGCACCGAGACGCCGGCGCGGCCGGACAGGAAGGTCCGCACCATCGCGCCGGTGATGGCCTTGGGGTACGCCGAGACGCCGTGGTCGGCCACGCCGTGGTCGCCGGCGAAGACGACCGCACGCACGTGCTCGATCGGGGCGGGCGGCACGGCTCCCTGGGTGGCGGCGACCCAGATGGCCAGCTCGCCGAGCCGGCCGAGCGCGCCGGCGGGGGTGGCGAGCCCTTCCAGGCGGTCGCGGGCGGCGGCGACGAGCGCGGGGTCGGGCGCGACGACGGGCGTGCCCCAGTCGAGATTTGTCATCAGAGGGCCTGCGCCTTCTCGAGCCGCACGGCCTCAGCCGCACGCGCGGTCCACGCCCGGTGCACCAGGCCGGTCAGCACGACGCCGATCGTCAGCCACAGGGCCGACTGCGTCAGCAGCGAGCCGACCCGGAAGTCCACCAGTGTGTTGGCCGGGAAGCTGTCGGGCACCTCGTCGATCGGCGCCATCAGGACCGTGGCCAGACCGACGAGGCCCAGGTAGAAGGCGCCACCGGTGACGCTCGCGGTCCAGGCCGACCTGTCCTCCAGCACGCGCCGCGCGATGATCAGCGCGCCGATCACGGCGAGCACCGAGATGGCGAGGAAGCCGAAGTACAGCGCCGTGCGCTCGCCGATCGTGTCGCCACTGCCGACGGCCGGCGGGTTCGGCGGGTACTTGAGCCACGGCACGAGCACGGCCGACAGGAAGCCGAGCCCCACGACGAGGCCGGTCGTGGCGACCGGCGAGAGACGGCCGAACCGCCCGGCCGCGAAGGCGGCACCGATGCCGGCGACACCGCCGAGCACGACGCCGAACAGGACGGTGGCAGTCGCCAGACCGGGTCCGGCCTGCTGGCCGCGGCTGATGCCGCCTTCCTCGTCGCCGTGCGAGTGGCCCTCGGTCGAGGTGCCCTCCTCGGCGTGCTCGGCCGCGTGCGCGGCGGCCGCGGACGACTCCTCCTCGGCGATGGCGTCGTTGATGGCGGGCTCGCCGACGCCCAGGGCGACGACGAAGGCGACCAGGCCGCCGAGGAGGCCGGCGATCAGGCCGTGGATCAGGAAGCTGCGGGGATTCATGGGTCTCCGTCCGGGAGGGGTCGCGCAGACACGCGAGGATCGGCCGACCGCGAGGGATCGGCGAGGACGGCGGACCGGCGGCACTCATGCCGCGGTCAGGCCGACGTGTGCAGGACCGGCGCTCGGCCGGTGACGGGGCGCTGACTCAGTCGCAGCGCTGGATCAGTGGCAGGGGAAGCCGAGCAGGTGGCGTCCGTCGTGGACCCACTCGTGCACGCCCGTGCCGGACAGGAGCGTCGTGGCGCCCTGCTCGGAGCCGACGAAGTACAGGGTGACGACGGCCAGCAGCGCGCTGAACAGGGCCCAGGGGGCGAGCTGGCGGACGGGGATCGCGACCGGGGCGATCTCCGGCGTGGCGACGGCAGTGGTGTGGCTCATGACTCTCCTTGGGATGCGTGCGTCCCGTTGATGGATGTTCGCCGTGACCTCGGGTCTGACTCCACCCGCCGGAGCGGATGTCACAGTAGCGCGACTGTGCCGGACTCTCACCGGACTTCCGAAGGCCTCGGACTGCGCTCATCGTAGGGCACGCGGTCCGCGCGTGGAACGGGTCTCAGGAACCGGGCCGGCCGACGACCTGGACCTCGCCGTTCTCGGGGATCCGCGGGACCCCGCCGGTGGCCCGCGCGACCGCCAAACCGATCAGGTCACCGTGGCTCACCACCAGGGGAACGGCGTCGTCCGGCAGCTCGGCCAGCACCTCGCGCGTGCGGGTCTCCACGTCGTCGATCGACTCCTGCAGGCCCTGCTCGACCAGCCGCGGCTCCAGCTCCACCTCGAGGCCGAGCCGCTCGGCGACGATGGTCGCGGTCTGCCGGGCGCGGACGGCGGGCGACGACAGCACGGTGGTGATGCCGAGCCCGGCCAGCTCATCGGCGGCGGCGCGGGCCTGCTGGCGACCGAGGTCGGTGAGGGGAGGGTGCGCGGTGTGGCCCTGCATCCGGCCGGTCGCGTTCCACGTGGACTGGCCGTGCCGCAGCCAGACGATCACGCCTCGACCTCGACGCCGCGCGCGGCGACCGCGCCGATGACCGCCACGGCTGGGGCGCCGATGCCTGCGGCAGTGGCCACCGCGTCGATCGTGCGGACGGTTCCGCGCACGACCTCCTGGCTGGGGCGAGCGGCGTCGGCCACGACCGCGGCGGGCGTGTGCGGGTCGAGCCCGCCGGTGATGAGCGCCTCGGCGATCGCCGGCAGCGTGCGCACCCCCATCAGCACCACGATCGTCGTGCCGGACCGGGCGAGGGCGGACCAGTCGATCGTCGACTCGGGATGCCCCGGGGGCACGTGGCCGGAGACGACGGTGAAGCCCTGGCTGACGCCGCGGTGCGTGACGGGGATGCCGGCCAGCGCTGGACCTGAGATGGCCGAGCTGACGCCGGGCACGACCGAGACGGGCACGCCGGCCTCGCGGCAGGCATCGACCTCCTCGCCGCCGCGGCCGAAGACGTAGGAGTCGCCACCCTTCAGGCGGACGACGCGGCGACCCGCGCGGGCGTGCTCGACGAGCACCCGGTTGATCTCCTCCTGCGGCGTCGAGCGGCCGTGCGGGATCTTGCCGACGTCGATCACCTCGACCTCGGGGCGCAGGGCGGTGAGTGCGGCCAGCGGTGCGAGCCGGTCGGTGACGATGACGTCGGCGGCGAGCAGCGCGGCATGCCCGGCGATCGTGAGCAGGCCGGGATCGGACGGTCCGCCGCCCACGAGCGTCACGTGTCCCTCGCCGCTCGATGCCGGGGGACAGTCGGCCAAGGCCTCGGGACGGTTCACCACGACGTCGGCGGCGTGCACGTCGTCGAGCGTCAGGTCGCGCGCGTGCCAGGTGACCAGGCCGCGCAGGCTCCAGTCCTCGATCGTCGCGCAGACCTCGGCGGCCACGACGGTGACGTCGGCGCCGCCGGCGAGCAGTGCGTCGACGTGGGCGGCGGTGCGGGCGTCACCCGACGTGACGAGGATGCGGCGGCCCGTGGAGGTCGCGGGGAGCACGCTGGTCATGAGAGCCCCCTCATGACAACACCGTCCGCCAGGCCGCGAGCAGCGACCGCGTGGTGACAGGGCGCCGCACGGCGATGCGGACCCAGGTGTCGTCGAGTCCCGGGAAGGTGTCGGCGCGGCGCACAGCGAACCCGGCAGCCCGCAGCCGTGCGTGGGCCCCGGCGCCGGCCTGCGCGAGCACGAACGGACCGGTGGGGGCAGCGACGACGGGCACGCCCAGCTCGGCCAGTCCGTCGACCAGGACGGCGCGCTGTTGCGTGACCAGTCGGGCGCGCCGCTCGGCCTCGGCGGAGGCCTCGTCGCCGGCGGTGGCCAGCACGGCGGCGAGAGCGGGACCCGACACCGACCACGGCGGCTGCTGGCGGCGCAGGTCGGCGACGACCTCGCCGTCGCCGACCACGTAGCCGGCGCGGATGCCCGGGATGGCCCACAGCTTCGTGAGGCTGCGCAGCACCACCAGGCCCGGCATCGGCGTGGACGTGAGGCTGGCGCGCTCGCCCGGCACGGCGTCCATGAACGCCTCGTCGACCACCACGACGCGGCCCGGTCGCAGCAGCCGGCGCAGGGCCGTCGTGGGGTGCAGGACCGACGTGGGGTTGGTGGGGTTGCCGATGACCACGAGGTCGGCCGCCTCGGGCACGAGGTCGGGGTCGAGGCGGAAGCCGTCCTCCGCGCGGGTCTGCACGCGGTGCACGGCGTGGCCGGCGGTGGTCAGCGCGACCTCGGGCTCGGTGAACTGTGGGTGCACGACCACTGGATGGCTCCAGGCGCGGGCGCGGGCCAGCAGGGTGAAGGCCTCGGCGGCGCCGGAGGTCACCAGCACCTCGGCGGGGGAACGACCGTGCCGGCGGGCCACGGCCTTCTGCGCGACGCGGGCGTCGGGGTAGGCGGTCGATCCGGTGAGTCCGTCGTGCAGGGCGCGGGTCAACCACTCGGGGTGCGGCTCGTCGGACACGTTGACCGCGAGGTCGACCAGCCCCTCCGACAGCTCGGCGTCCCCGTGCCACGTCAGGTCGACCGGCTCGACCGGCTCGGGTCCCCGCTGACTGTCACGTTTCGGCTGCGAAATCGCCGATTCTGCGACCGAAACGTGCCAGTCAACGGGGGCGGCGGGGGTGGCGGCCGCGGCGGCGTCGGCGAGACGTTGCGCGAGGACGGGGGCGCCGGCCCAGTGGGTGTGCAGGTACGACGCGTGCAGGGTCGGTCCGGCGAAGCCGATCGCGTCGCCGCGGTCGAGCCACGCCGGCACCTGGCCGTGCACGGGCTGCACCGTCGTGCGGTGGAACTCGTGCGCCGTCACGCGCTCACCCGCGCGGGTCAGCAGGGTGTCGTGTCCTGCGATGCCCGTGCGGTACGCCAGCGTCAGCCGGGGCGTCATGACGGCGGTGGCGTCGATCGCACCGATCATCGGCACGTCATCGACGCTCTGGCACAGGTACAGCAGGCCGGCGCACTCGGCGACGGTCGGGATGCCGTCGGCCACCGCGGCGCGCAGCTGCTCACGCAGCGCGTTGTTGCCGGTGAGGCCCGCGGCGTGCACCTCGGGGAAGCCGCCGCCGAGGTAGATGGCCTGCGTGCCGGCGGGCAGCTCGGTGTCGGTCAACGGGTCGAACACCTCGACCCGGCAGCCGGCGGCCGCGAGCAGCTCGGTGGTCTCGGCATACGTGAACGTGAAGGCGCGACCGCCCGCGACGGCCACGACGGGCTCGCCGGCCACGGGCGTCACGTGGTCGCGGGGGTCCCACGGCGTGGCCGTGAGGTCGGGCGCCGAGCGGGCCAGCTCGAGCACCGTGTCGAGGTCGATGCGCTCGGCCACCTGCGCGGCGAGCCGGTCGAGCGCGCGGGCGGCCTCCTCACGCTCCTGCGCGGGGACGAGACCGAGGTGGCGCGACGGCGCGACGATGCCGTCGTCGCGCGACAGCACGCCCAGCACGGGGATGCCCAGCGGTTCGATCGAGCGACGGACCTCGTCGGCGTGCCGCTGCGAGCCGGCCTTGTTGAGGATGACGCCGGCCACCCGCACCGCGGGGTCGAACGCGGCGATGCCGTGCACCAGCGCGCCGATCGTGCGGGAGGCGTGCGAGATGTCGACGACGAGGATCACCGGGGTGCGGGTGACGGCGGCGACGTGGGCGGTGGAGGCGAACCCCTCGCCACCGATCTGCCCGTCGTACAGCCCCATGACCCCCTCGATGACCGCCAGGTCCGCGGCCCCGGTGGGGGTGCCGGGCCGTGGGGGGCGAACAGGTCCAGCTCCGTGCAGCAGCAGGGGCTCGAGGAGGTGCTCGCCGACCAGGTGGGGGTCGAGGTTGCGGCCGGGGCGTCCGGTGGCGAGTGCGTGGTAGCCGGGGTCGATGTAGTCGGGGCCGACCTTGTGGCCGCTGACGACGTGACCGGACCGCGCGAGGGCAGCCATCAGCCCGGTCGCGACGGTCGTCTTCCCGTGCCCCGAAGCGGGCGCCGCAACGACGAACCGAGGCAGGGCTGACCCGGCAGGGGTGCCGGGCCCTGGGCGGCGATCAGACTCAGTCACCATTCGATGCCCCTTTGACCCTTCTGACCGCGGTCGAAGGGGTGCTTGGTGTGATGCATCTCGGTGACCAGGTCGGCGATCTCGACGAGCGCGGGGTGGGCGCGGCGGCCGGTGATCATCACGTACTGGCGGCCCGGGCGGTCGCGGAACGTCTCGATCACGTCGTCGACGTCGATCCAGCCCCACTCCATGAGGTAGGTGAACTCGTCGAGCACGTAGAGGTCGTGGCGCTCCTCGGCGAGGCGGCGCTTGACCTCCTGCCAGCCCTCGGCGGCGTCGGCGGCGTGGTCGGTCTCGGAGCCGGCCTTGCGCGACCACGACCAGCCCGAGCCCATCTTGTGCCACTCGACGGGGCCGCCCTCGCCGGTCTGGGTGTGCAGCTCGCCGAGGCGCTCGAGCACGGTCTGCTCGCCGATGCGCCACTTGGCGGACTTCACGAACTGGAAGACGCCGATGTCCCAGCCCTGGTTCCAGCCGCGGAGCGCGAGGCCGAAGGCAGAGGTGGACTTGCCCTTGCCGTCACCGGTGTTGACCATCAGCAGCGGCTGATTGCGGCGCTGGCGGGTGGTGAGGCCGTCGTCGGGGACGGCGATCGGCTGACCCTTGGGCATCAGGCCACCTCGCGGACGACGGAGGTCAGGGCGTCGGCGGTCACCTCGGCCAGCGGCACGTAGGAGGCCTCGAGGTGCTCGGCCAGCACCCGCGCGAGGCCGAGCTGGAACGCCCCGGACTCGCAGTCGACCACCACGGTCTCGACACCGGCGAGCAGGCCGGCGGCGCGGCGGGACCGAACGACGGGATCGACCCCGTGCGTGGCGCGACCGTCGGTGACGAGCACGACCAGCGGGCGGCGCCGCGGGTCGCGCACACGCTCGATGCGCAGCGTCTCGACCACCTGCAGCAGCCCTTCGGCGAGCGGGGTGCGCCCGCCGGCGGGGAGGTCGTCGAGGCGCCGGGCGGCGATGTCGACCGAGCCGGTGGGCGGAAGGGCGAGATCGGCGGAGTCGCCGCGGAAGGTGACCAGGCCGACCTTGTCGCGGCGCTGGTACGCGTCGAGCAGCAGCGAGAGGATCGCGGTCTTGACCTGACCCATGCGCTTGCGCGCGGCCATCGACCCGGAGGCGTCGACGCAGAACAGCACGAGGTTCGACTCGCGCCCCTCGGTGATGGCCACGCGGAGGTCAGTGGGGTCGAGGAGCACGCGCCCGGCGGGGGTGCCGGGCCGTGGGCGGCGAACGGATTGGTGGGGGGCGGCGGCCCAGAGGGTCTGGGGCAGGTCGAGGCGACCGCCGGAGCCCTCGGGTCGGCGGGCGCCGACGCGACGACCGTTGGAGGTCAGGGCTCGGGAGCGACGGCCAGCCTCGCCTGCGCCGAGTCCCTCGACCGTGAACAGGCGGGCCCGCGACGGCGTGCCGGCCTGGGCGGTGCTGGTACTTCCTGAGCCGGGACCGGAGGGGGAGGACTCACCCTCGGCGTCGCCCGGCGTGGGGGGAGGGGTGTCGCTGGGGCCATCGTCGGCGTCCGGGCCACCTTCGTCGGAACCACCCTCCGGTCCACCCTCGGGCGGAGTGTCCGGACCCTCGGGGTCGTCGTCCGGATCGGTGTCGGGCTCGTCGTCGCCCAGCAGGTCCTCGAGCTGCTGCTCGTCGATGCCGGGCTCGTCGAACGGGTTGCGGCGTCGGCGGTGCGGCAGGGCCAGGCGCGCGGCGACGCGGATGTCCTCGGTGCTGACGTGGGTGCGGCCCTCCCACGCGGCGTGCGCCACGGCGGCGCGGGCTGTCACGATGTCGGCGCGCATGCCGTCGACGTCGAAGGCCGCGCAGATCTCGGCGATGCGCACGAGGTCGTCGTCGGTCAGCAGCACCTGGTCGAGCAGCTTCTGCGCGGCGGCGAGGCGATCGGTCAGCGTGGCCTCGTCGTCGGCCCAGCGAGCGGCGAACGTCTCGGGCGCGGCGTCGAACGCCAGCCGGCGGCGGGTCACCTCGGCCCGCAGCTGCGGGTCACGCGGCGCGGAGACGTCGACGGTCAGGCCGAAGCGGTCGAGCAGCTGCGGACGCAGCTCGCCCTCCTCGGGGTTCATGGTGCCGATCAGCACGAACCGTGCGGCGTGCTCGATCGAGACGCCGTCACGCTCCACGGTGCTGCGGCCCATGGCGGCCGCATCGAGCAGGAGGTCGACCAGGTGGTCGTGCAGCAGGTTGACCTCGTCGACGTAGAGGATGCCGCGGTGCGCGCGCGCCAGCAGGCCGGGCTCGTACTCCGTGACGCCCTCGCTCAGCGCCTTCTGCAGGTGCAGCGAGCCGAGCACGCGGTCCTCGGTGGCGCCCACCGGCAGCTCCACGAGCCGGACCGGCCGGGACTCGACGTCGGGGTGGGGGCCGAACGGTCCATCGGGCGAGCGCGGATCGGCCTCGGCCGGGTCGGACGAGAACCGGTCACCGGCGACGACGTCGATCGGCGGCAGCACCGACGCGAGGGCGCGCACCATCGTCGACTTCGCGGTGCCCTTCTCGCCGCGCACGAGGACACCACCGATCGCCGGCGAGATCGACGCCAGCACGAGGGCCAGCGCCATGTCGTCGGATCCGACGACGGCAGAAAAGGGGTACTGACGTGGCATGTGGGGCTCCCGCTCTCCGTGCCGTGGCTGTGTCCACAAGGGGAGGCCCGAGGCCGGTCTCCGGACTTCCCGGATCCAGGTCCGGGTCACCGTAGCGGGCCCTGTGCCGGATTCTCACCGGCTTCCCGATTCTCCCCTCCTGCGGACGCTCACGCGCTCGCCACCGGGGCACCTCGGGCCGTGTTGACGGTTCAGGTTACTCGGTGCGGCCGCCCGCCGGACCATCGCGCGGCCCATCGCCACACCGCGAGGCCGGGGCCGGCCGGTAGCCTCGCCTCTCGTGGACCTGACGGTGGTGGGGATCGGAGCCGACGGCTGGGCCGGCCTCGCCGAGCCTCAGCGGTCGATCGTGCGCGCCGCCGAGGTGGTCGTGGGGGGTGAGCGGCACCTCGCCCTGCTGCCCGACGACGTACCGGCCGAGCGCGTGCCGTGGCCGACGCCGCTGCGGGCCGGACTGCCCCGCCTGGCCGCCGAGTGGGACGGTCGACGCGTCGTGGTGCTGGCCTCAGGTGATCCGTTCGTCGCCGGCATCGCCACCACGCTGATGGACGTGCTGCCGGATGTGCGACTCGACGTCCACCCGGCCGTCTCCTCCGTCGCCCTGGCGCGGTCCCGGATGGGCTGGCCGGCCGAGTCGGTGACGGTGCTGCGCGACCACCGCGAGCTGCCGCGTCACCTCGCCGCCGGTCACCGTGTGCTGGTGCTGAGCGCCGACGCCTCGACGCCTGCGGCGGTGGCCGCGCTGCTGCGGGAGGCCGGTCATGGCGGGAGTCGGATGACTGCGCTCGGCGAGCTGGGTTCGCCCGACGAGCAGGTAGTGGCAGGGACCGCTGCGGACTGGGACCTGACCGTGCCGTCGCTGCACGTGCTGGCCGTCGAAGTGTCGGGCGACCCCGGCGTCGCCGTTCTGGGCTGGACCCCGGGCCTGCCCGACGACGCCTTCGAGCACGACGGCCAGCTGACCAAGCGCGACCTGCGCGCCTCGGCCCTCGCCCGTCTCGCGCCCACACCGGGCGAGATGCTGTGGGACGTCGGCGCCGGTGCCGGCTCGGTCGGCATCGAGTGGATGCGCGCGCACCCGACGTGCCGCACCCATGCCGTCGAGACCGATCCGGACCGCGCCGCCCGCATCGCGCGCAACGCCGCGCGACTCGGCGTGCCGACGCTCGCCGTCGTCACCGGACGCGCTCCCGACGCCCTCGCCGACCTGCCCGAGCCCGACGCGGTCTTCGTCGGCGGTGGAGCAACCTGCGAGGGCGTTCTCGACACCGTCTGGCAGAGGCTGCGTCCGGGCGGGCGGCTCGTCGTCCACGCCGTGACGCTCGAGACCGAGACCTTGGTGCACGCGTGGGCCCGTCGCCACGGGGGCGAGCTGACCCGCGTGGCCGTCGAGACCGCCACCGCCATCGGCACCTTCACCGGCTGGACCCCCGCCCGTGCGGTCGTGCAGTGGGCCGTCACCAAGCCCGAGAGGACGTCCGCATGACCGTGCACTTCGTGGGGGCCGGTCCCGGCGCCGCCGACCTGCTGACCCTGCGTGCGGTGAACCTGCTGCGTGCGGCCGACGTCGTCGTCTACGCCGGCACCTACCTCGACGCCGAGGTGCTCTCGCACTGCCGGTCCGAGGCGCGTCTCGTCGACACCCAGGACCTCGACCTCGACCAGATCACCGACGAGCTGGTGGGTGGGCACGAGGCAGGGCTGGAGGTCGTGCGGCTCTGCTCGGGCGACCCGTCGCTGTATTCCGCGGTGCACGAGCAGGCGCGGCGGCTCGACGCGGCCGGGGTGACGTGGGACGTCACGCCGGGTGTGCCGGCGTACGCCGCTGCGGCGGCCGTCGTCGGTGCCGAGCTGACGGTGCCCGAGCTGGTGCAGTCGGTGGTGCTCACCCGCACGCAGGCGCGGTCGACGGCGATGCCTGAGGGCGAGTCGCTGGCCGCGTTCGCCGCCATCAACGCCACGCTCTGCCTGCACCTGGCCATCACCCGCACGCGCGTGTTGGCCGCCGAGCTGGCCGAGCACTACGGCGCCGACTGCCCGGTCGTGGTCGTCGCGAGCGCCTCACGGCCGGACCAGCTGGTGCTGCGCGGCACGCTCGCCGACATCGCCGACGCGGTCGAGGACGCAGGCCTGCGCCAAGCCGCCGTCATCCTGGTCGGCCGGGCCCTGGCTCCCGACGTCCGCGCCGGCGAGTCCTACCTCTACGCCCCCACCCGAGACCGCACCGCCAAGCGCCGTCCCTGACCCGGCCCGCTCACGCTGAGTGTCACATTTTGGTAGTGCATCGGCCGATTTGACAGCACAAACGTGACACTCAGCGGGGAGGGAGTCAGTCGACGAAGCGGGGGGTCCAGACGCGGCCGGCGGGGGTGACGCGGGTGGAGGACGCGCCGACGATCAGGAGGCACTTCATGTCGATCGAATCGGGGTCCAGCTCGGCGAGCGTGGTGACGGTGAGTGACGCCTCGTCGCGGCCGATGTCGCGGCCCACGACGACCACCGTCTCGGGCGCCTTGTGCTCCAGCAGGATGCGCTGCAGATCGGCCACCTGGGTGGTGCGGCTGCGCGAGCGCGGGTTGTAGACCGCCAGCACGAGGTCGGCCTCGGCGATCGCCCGCAGCCGACGCTCCACGACCTCCCACGGCTTGAGCCGGTCCGACAGGCTCAGCACCGCGAAGTCGGCACCCACGGGCGCTCCGGCACGAGCCGCCACCGCCTGCACGGCCGAGACACCCGGCAGCACCCGCACGTGGACGTCGGCGTACCGCGCGTCCTCCGCAGCGGCGGCCTCCTGCGCCTCGAACACCGCCGAGGCCATGCCGAACACCCCCGCGTCACCGCCGGACACGACGGCCACGCGTTCACCGGCGAGGGCGAGGTCGAGGGCGTGCCGAGCGCGGTCGACCTCGACCGTGTTGCCCGAGGCGTGCCGCTGCAGTCCCTCCCGCTGCGGCACGCGGTTGACGTAGGGCGCGTAGCCGATGACGTGCTGCACGTCGGCGAGCTCGGCTGACGCTTCAGGAGTCAGCCAACCGTCAGGACCGGGACCCAGGCCCACGACCAGCAGCTCGGCCGCACCCCGATGGCCGAGGTCGGACGGGGCTTCGCCCACGGGCTTGCTGTCGCCGGGAACGACGATGAGGGAGAAGTACGGCACGGAGGCCGGATCGACGTCGGCGACGGGCAGCACGCGTTCCTCGGCCATGGACGCCCGCTCGACGTACAACGCGCCCTCGAGCCGCCCGGCCTGGGCGAGGGCGTCGCGGACGCCGGGGAACGTCCGGCCGAGCTTCATGATGACCGCCGCGTCGGTGTCGGCGAGTCGCCGCGCGAGCTCGGCGACCGGCAGGGTGCCCGGCAGCACCGTGAGGACGTCCGTGTGCCGCACGAGCGGGGCGCCGGCGGTGGCGGTGGCCGCGACGAAGGCCGGCACCCCGGGGACGACCGCGGTGTCGAACCGGTGCGAGAGCCGGTCGTGCAGGTACATCGCCGATCCGTAGAACAGTGGGTCGCCCTCGGCCAGCAGCACCACGTTGCGGCCGGCCTCGAGGTGCGCCGCGACGCGTCGCTCGCAGTCGTCGTAGAAGTCGCCCATCGCGCCGTCGTAGCCGCCGGGGTGATCGGTCGCACCCGTCGTCACGGGATACTGCAGCACTTCCTCGAGCACGCCGTCGGGGAACAGACCCGCGGCGATCCGTCGCGCGTTCGACGACTTGCCGACGCCCTGGTGGAACGCCACGACGTCGGCCGACCCGATGAGCCGCGCCGCCTTGAGCGTGATCAGCTCCGGGTCGCCGGGGCCCACGCCCACGACCCTGAAGCTGCTCACTCGCGCTCCTGGGCGAGGGCGTTGAGCGCCGACGCGGCCATCGCGGAACCACCGCGGCGCCCTCGCACGGTCACGAAGGGCACGTCGATGTCGTGATCGGCGGCGAACGACGCTAGTGCGTGCTTCGACTCGGCCGCGCCGATGAACCCGACCGGCACGCCGACGATCGCGGCGGGACGCGGCGCCCCGTCGATCAGCATCTCCAGCAGGTGGAACAGCGCCGTGGGCGCGTTGCCGATGGCCACCACCGCGCCCTCCATGCGGTCGGCCCACAAGGAGACGGCCGCGGCCGAGCGCGTGGTGCCCCACTCTCGGGCGAGATCGGGCACGCGGGAGTCGCGCAGCAGGCAGACCACGTCGTTGCCCGCAGGGAGCCGGGCGCGGGTGACGCCCGAGGCGACCATGTGCGCGTCGGTCAGGATCGGCGCCCCCGACTCGAGCGCCGCACGCGCCGACGACGCCAGCTGCGGGTGGATCACGAGGTCGCGCACCAGGTCGGTCTGCCCGGTGCCGTGGATCATCCGCACCGCGACCTTCTCGGCGTCGGCGGGCACGCCGGACAGGTCGGCCTCGGCGCGGATCGTCGCGAACGAGTCGACATAGATGGCGGGGCCGCTGTCGACGTAGTCGTACCGGGACGGGGGACGGCGGGGGTGCGTGAGGGTCATGCGGGCTCCAGGTCGGGCAGCAGCAGGCTGCGCCAGGGGGTCACGACGATCTCGGGACCGGCATGCGCGAGCACCTGCCGGGCGAGGTCGGGGGTGAGCAGGCCGTCGGGGACCGCGACGTGCTCGGTCTCCAGGCCGTCGATCTGCGGGATGCGGCCGTGGGGCAGGGGCAGCGCCGTGACGTGCGTGCGCAGGTCGCGGGCGTGGTGCGGCTGCGCGAAGTCCGAGCCGCGGTCGGGCAGCTCGTCGACGTGCCAGACGGCGTTCTCCGCCGCCCGTGGCCCGGTGGTTCCTGAGGTGCGAGCCTGTGAGCCTCGAAGGGCACCCCCGCCAGGGGCGGCGGTGCGAACCTGGAGGAAGCGCTGGGCGAGGGCGATCAGCGCCTCCGGCAGGTCGTCAAGACCGATGACCTCGCCCCAGAAGTCGGACCCGATGCGCAGCTGCGCCGAGTCGGCGTCGACCGCCATCGCCCCCAGGTCGAGCGAGCGGTCGGCCAGGTCACCGCGACCGTCGTCGAGCACCACGAGGAAGCGGGCCGAAAGTCCGGCCAGGTCGGGGTCGGCGCGCAGCAGCTCGTCGAACCGGTCGGCCGCCGGTCGCAGGTCGGCACGGCCGCCCATCCGACCCGACAGCGGCGACACCATGATGTTGCGCACCAGCTCGTGCGTCGGCGACGGCAGCAGCCCGGCCTCGGTGATGGCGTCGACGAACGCGGGGGAGACGCAGCCGTCGTCGTGCGCGAGCGCGCGCAGCTGCACGTTGGCGCGGCTGGTCAGGTGCAGGTTGCCGTCGGCGTGCTCGGCCGAGGTGCGCACCAGACGGCTGAGGGACTCGGTGGGCAGGCGTCCACCGACGAGTCGAAGCCGCACGAGGGCGCCGTCGTCGGCGATCCACGGTCGCAGCACCCCGGGGCAGCGGTCGGCACGGTCACGCGTCGTCATCGGGTCATCCTCCCACCCTCGATGGTGGCCTCCGGGCGACCCGTCAACGCCCGCAGGTACCGCACGTGCAGGCCGCTCGGCGTGTGCTCGACCTCCGCCTCGACGCCGTAGACCTCGGCGATCATCTCGGGCCGGATCACGATCTCGGGTGGTCCGGCCACCTGCACTCGGCCGGCACGCAGCACCACGACCTCGTCGCAGTAGGCGGCCGCGAGGTTCAGGTCGTGCAGCGCCATGACGGTGGTCGCCGACGCCGCGCGCACCAGCTCCAGCAGCTCGAGCTGGTGCCGCACGTCGAGGTGGTTGGTCGGCTCGTCGAGCAGCAGCTCGGTCGGCTCCTGCGCCAGCGCGCGGGCCAGCTGCACCCGCTGCCGCTCACCACCGGAGAGCGTGGCGTACCGGCGGTCGAGCAGGTGCTCGGTGCGCATCGTCGCGGCGGCCATCCGGGCGATGTCGCGGTCGCACGCCGACTCCGGCGCCCACGGGGCCCGGTGCGGCAGCCGGCCGAGGCCGATCACGTCGCGCACGCTCGGATCGCTGTCGGTGGTCGACTCCTGGTCGACGACGGCGAGCCGCCGAGCCACGTCGCGCCGCGACATCCCCGAGACATCCGCGCCGTCCAGCCGCACGACCCCCGACGACGTCGGCCGCAGACCGGCGAGCAGCCGCAGCAACGACGACTTGCCGGACCCGTTGGGACCCAGCAGGCCGACCGTGCTGCCGGGCCTGACCGCGACCGAGACCGCATCGACGATCAACCGGTCCCGCACAGCCCACGACACGCGATCCGACTCGATGCTCATGCCGACCTCCGTCGGGGTGCTCATGCCGACCTCCGTCGGGGTGCTCATGCCGACCTCCGCCGTTGCCGCAGCATGATCAGCACGAACGCCGGTACGCCGACGAGCGCCGTCGCGACGCCCACCGGCAGCTCCTGCGGAGCGATCACCACCCGCGACCCCATCTCGACCCACACCAGGAAGATGGCACCCAGCACCGTGGCGGTCGGCACCAGGAGTCGGTGCCGCACCCCGACGATCGCCCGCGCCGCGTGCGGCAGCACCAGTCCGACGAAGCCGATCGCCCCCGACGTCGAGACGATCACGGCCGTCATCAGCGCCGTGACCACCAGCAGCAGCAGGCGCACCTTCACCACCGAGACCCCCAGCGTCGCGGCGGCGTCCTGACCGAACGTGAACGCGTCGAGCGTCCCGGCCGCGGCCCAGCAGACGGCGGTGCCCAGCAGCACGACCGACCCACACACCACCACGTCGTTCCAGGAGGCGGTGCTGAGGGACCCCAGCAGCCAGAACAGCACCCCGCGGGTCTGCTCGGCGTCGGCCGCCGTGAACACGATGAACGAGGTGAGCGCCGAGAACAGCTGCGTGGCCGCGACGCCCGCGAGGATGACGCGATCGGTCGTGCCGCCGGTGACGAAGCCGAGCAGCAGCACCAGCCCGAACGCCACGACCGCGCCGACGAACGCACCGCCGGCGAGCCCGATCGCGCCCGCACCGACGCCGGTGAGCACCACCAGCACCGCGCCCGTCGAGGCACCCGACGAGACGCCCAGCACGAACGGATCGGCCAGTGGATTGCGCAGCAGCGACTGCAGCACGACCCCGCACAGCGCGAGCCCGGCGCCACAGACTGCCGCGAGGACCGCCCGCGGCAGCCGCAGCTCCCAGATGATGCCTTCGCGCAGGTCCGACAGCCCCGAGTCCGGTCCGCCGAGCCGCTCCAGCATCACGGCGAGTGCGTCCCGGGCCCCCAGGTCGGACGGTCCGACGGTCGTGGCGACGGCGACCGACAGCACCAGCACCGCCAGCGCCACGGGGGCGAGGGCGGTGAGGACGGGGCGACCCACGGGGGTGGGGCGGGTGCCGACGTGCGCCACGTCAGTCCGTCAGGCCGAGCTCGCGCAGACCGGCTGCGACCTTCTCGACCGCGTCGACCGTGCGAATCGACGGGTTGAGCTCGGCGCCCGCGAGGGTGATGTACCGCTTCTCGCGCACGGCCGTCATCTGACGCGTCACGGGGTTCGACTCGAGGAACGCGATCTTCGCCGCAGCCGTCTCGGCCGTCTGGCTCTTGCGCGTGAGGTCGCCGATCACCAGCAGGTCGGGGTCGGCGGCGGCGACGACCTCCCAGTTGATCTGCGGCCACTCGGCGGTCTGCTCGACGAAGACGTTCTCCAGGCCCAGCGCCCGCGAGACGATGCCGGGGCCGCCGCAGCACCCGGCCATGTACGGCGACTCGGAGTTGGCGAACCAGTACATGACCGAGATGCCCGGCGTCACCTGCTGCGACGCGTCGGCCATACGGTCGGTCAGCTCGGCGACCAGGGCCTCGCCCTCGGCGACGGTGTCGGTCAGCTCGGCGAGCTGGCGCACCTCGGTGTAGATGTCGTCGATCTGCAGCGTGCCGACACGCGCGCCGTCGGTGTTGCCCTCCTCGACCTTGCCGCACTCGGCGGCCGAGAGGTACGCGGGCAGGCCGTAGTCCACCTCGAGCTGCTCGGCGGAGGCCACCCCACCGTCGGTGAGGGTGCCGGTGAAGGACGCCGTGACGAGGTCCGGCTCGGCGTCGAGGACGACCTCGAGCGACGGCTTCGTGTCGGCCAGTCGCTCGACCTCGGCGTTGGCGGACTCGAGGCCCGAGAGGATCGGATCGGTCCACCCGGCGGTGCCGGCCATCCGGTCGGCCAAGCCGAGCGAGAGCAGGATCTCGGTGGTGCCCTGGTTGAGCGACGCGATGCGCTCGGGGCGGTCGGCCACGGTCACGTCGCCGTGGCACGTCTCGATCGTGACGGGGTAGCCCGCAGCCACGTCACCGCCGACGGAGCCGGCGGACGAGCCACAGGCGGTCAGGGCGAGAGTCGTGCAGGCGAGCAGGGGCAGGAGAGGACGCATCGGCGTTCCTTCGCATCAGGGGTCCTTGCGCGAGACCCGGAGGACGCACCGCGACGGCTGCCGCGGTGTGCCAGCAGGTCTTCGGACTCGGGATCATCCGGACGGAACGCCTTCCCAGGACCCCCGAAGGAGTCCCAGTGACCGACGCCTCTCGACGTCGTTGTCCCGCCCGTCACCCTCACCGCTGCGCGTCAGTCCCGGAGTCACACCGGGTTCCCTGGCTCTGGTGAGCACGACTGGCGCTCGCACCCTAGCAGCGGGAGCCGACCGGTAGCGTGGCCGCGATCCGAGGAGTCCGATGCCCCACCCCGCGCAACCCCGCCTGGCGGCGCTCGGTGCGTTCTACGCCATCGAGAAGCGCGAGGGGAATGACTGGCGGCCCATCGCGGACCTGGTCTCCGGACCGGCACTCGGCGAACGGGTGACGTGGACGCGCGAGGCCTTGAGCGGTCGTGCGGGCGTCGACGTCGAGGAGCGGGTCGCCGCGTCCACCGCCTCGCTCGGCTTCTTCGCCCGCCTGCTGTCGCCGGTCTGCGGGGCCGCGCTGCTCGGCGTCGAGGCTCCCCAGGTCGATGCGCTGTGGTGGCAGCCGGCCGACGGCGGTCCGCTGCGCCTCGCGGCCGACACGTGGGGCGAACCGGACCCGGCGGCCGTGCTGAGCGGTGTCATCTCGCCGCTGGTCGACCGGCTCGCCGACGAGCACGGCGTCTCGACCCAGGTCCTGTGGGGCAACGCCGCGTCGGCCGCGCACGGTGCCGTCCGGATGGCCGTCCAGGCCGACCACTCGCTCGGTCGGCGCGGTCTGCGGCTCGTCGAGCGGCTCTTCGCCCTCCCCGAGCTGGCCGGCACCGCCGACCTCGGCCCGCCGTTCGTGCGTCGGTCGTGCTGCCTCTACTACCGGCTTCCCGGTGGCGGCTACTGCGGCGACTGCGTCCTCGCCCACCCCTGATCGCTCGTGCACGGGGTCGGGTCGGTGCTGTTTGCCGCCCACGGCCCGGCGCCCCCGCCGGGATACCCTGTGCGCACCGGCCGCGTGGGCCCGGGAACCCGGTGCGACTCCGGGGCGGTTCCGCCACTGTGACTTCGACTCCTCCAGGTGACGAAGCAGCCAGACACCGACCACGCCGGCTTCCGCACCGATGGGGCGAGAACCCCGAGGAGGACCCTCCATGACCCGCATTGCCCTGCTCTCCACGTCCGACACCGACCTGCTGTCGGCCCGGGCCAGCGGCGCCGACTACCTGTGGGCCAACCCGGGCCGGCAGGTCGAGGGCCACCAGTCGATGGCCGAGGCGATCGAGGCGTCCGACCTCGTCATCTGCCGCCTGCTCGGCTCGCCGCAGGACCTCTGCGGCGGCTTCGAGCGCATCCGCGCCACCGGCAAGCCGATGATCGTGCTGGGCGGCGAGCTCACCCCCAACGCCGAGCTGATGGAGATGTCGACCGTGCCGGTCGGTGTCGCCGCCGAGGCGCACCGCTACCTGGTCGAGGGCGGACCCGAGAACCTCACGCAGCTGCACGCCTTCTGCTCCGACACCGTGCTGCTGACCGGCGAGGGCTTCGAGCCCCCGGCGCAGGTGCCCGCCTGGGGCTGGCTCGACCGCCCCGCGGCGAGCCCGAGCGGTGACAGCGATGGGGACGGGCAGGGCGTCCCACGCGTCGGCGTGCTGTTCTACCGCGCGCACCACACCAGCGGCAACGAGGACTTCGCGCACGCGCTGGCCGACGCCATCGACGCCACGGGCGAGGCCGTCGGCCTGCCGATCTTCAGCAGCTCGCTGCGCGCCGCTCCCGACGACCTCTACGACGCTCTCGGCACCCTCGACGCGCTGATCGTCACGGTGCTCGCGGCGGGTGGCTCCACCCCCGCATCGGCGTCGGCCGGTGGTGACGACGAGGCCTGGGACGTCGCGCGCATGGCGGCCCTCGACATCCCCGTCCTGCAGGGCCTGTGCCTCACGTCGAGTCGCGAGGAGTGGCTGGCCAACGACGACGGCGTCACGCCGCTCGACTCGGCCAATCAGATCGCGATCCCCGAGTTCGACGGCCGCATCATCACCGCGCCGTTCTCGTTCAAGGAGGTCGACGAGGACGGCCTGCCGCGCTACGTCGCCGACCCCGAGCGCTGCGACCGCGTGGCTCGCATCGCCGTGCACCACGCGCGCCTGCGCCACGTCGCGGCCGCCGACCGCCGCGTCGCGCTGATGCTCTCGGCCTACCCCACCAAGCACAGCCGCGTGGGCAACGCCGTCGGCCTCGACACCCCCGTCTCGGCCGTGCGCATGCTGCGCCTCATGGCCGAGGCCGGCTACGACCTCGGCGACGACAACGAGGTCACCCGCATCCTCGCGATGGACGACGACACCGAGGCCGGCAACAAGCTCATCCACACGCTGATCGACGCCGGCGGCCAGGACGAGGAGTGGCTGACGTCCGCGCAGCTCACCGAGTCGCACGTGCGCATCACGCCCGAGCAGTACGCCGAGTGGACCGCCGACCTGCCGCAGGACCTCAAGGACGAGATCGTCGAGGCGTGGGGCGCCGCGCCCGGCACGCTGTTCGTCAACGACCAGGGCCACATCGTGCTGGCCACGCTGCAGGCCGGCAACGTCGTCATCCTCATCCAGCCGCCGCGCGGCTTCGGCGAGAACCCGGTCGCGATCTACCACGACCCCGACATGGCGCCCTCGCACCACTACCTCGCTGCCTACCGCTGGCTGCGCGGCTCGGTCGCGTCCGGTGGCTTCGGCGCGCACGCCGTGGTGCACCTGGGCAAGCACGGCTCGATGGAGTGGCTGCCGGGCAAGAACGCCGCGCTCTCGGCGTCCTGCGCCACCGACGCCGCGATCGCCGACCTGCCGCTGATCTACCCGTTCCTCGTGAACGACCCGGGTGAGGGCGCGCAGGCCAAGCGTCGTGCGCACGCCGTGGTGGTCGACCACCTCATCCCCCCGATGGCCCGCGCCGAGACGTACGGCGACATCGCACGGCTCGAGCAGCTGCTCGACGAGTACGGCAACATCGCCGCGATGGACCCGGGCAAGCTGCCCGCCATCCGGGGCGAGATCTGGACGCTCATGCGCTCGGCCGAGATGCACCGCGACCTCGGTCTGGACGAGCAGCCGGACGACGAGGAGTTCGACGACTTCATCATGCACGTCGACGGCTGGCTGTGTGAGATCAAGGACGTGCAGATCCGCGACGGCCTGCACGTGCTGGGCCAGGCGCCGGAAGGCTCGGTGCGAGTCGACCTCGTGCTCGCCATCCTGCGCGCCGCCCAGGTCTGGGGCGGCGAGACCGGCGCCGTGCCCGGTCTGCGTGCCGCACTGGGCCTGAAGGACGGCGAGGCCACCGCCGCCGTCGACTCCATCGAGACGCAGGCCCGGTCGCTGGTGCAGGCGATGGACGACGCCGGCTGGGACCCCGAGGCCTCCACCGGACTGCACGACGACCCGGAGGTGCAGCGCGTGCTGCGCTTCGCCGCCACCGAGGTCGTGCCGCGACTCGACGGCACCCGCAACGAGCTGACCGCCGTGCTGCACGCGCTCGACGGCGGCTTCATCCCGGCCGGCCCGTCCGGCTCCCCGCTGCGTGGCCTGGTCAACGTGCTGCCGACCGGCCGAAACTTCTACACCGTCGACCCGCGGGCCGTTCCGTCGCGCCTGGCCTGGGACACCGGCCAGGCCATGGCCGACTCGCTGCTCGAGCGCTACCTCGCCGACACCGGCGAGTACCCCGCCTCGGTCGGTCTGTCCGTGTGGGGAACGTCGGCGATGCGCACCAGTGGTGACGACATCGCCGAGGTGCTGGCGTTGCTCGGTGTCCGGCCGGTGTGGGACGAGGCCTCGCGCCGCGTCAGCGACCTGGTGGTCGTCCCGCTGGAGGAGCTGGGCCGTCCGCGGATCGACGTCACGGTGCGCATCTCGGGCTTCTTCCGCGACGCGTTCCCGCACGTGGTCTCGATGCTCGACGACGCGGTGCGCCTCGTGGCCGACCTCGACGAGCCGGACGACCAGAACTTCGTCCGCCGCCACACGCTGGCCGACCTGGAGGAGCACGGCGACGCCCGCCGCGCCACCACCCGCATCTTCGGCTCGGCCCCGGGGTCGTACGGCGCGGGCATCCTGCAGGTCATCGAGTCGGGCACGTGGCGCGACGACGCCGACCTCGCCGAGGTCTACACGGCGTGGGGCGGCTTCGCCTACGGTCGCGACCTCGCCGGCGTGCCGGCCGCCGACGACATGCGCACCTCGTACAAGCGCATCAAGGTCGCGGCCAAGAACATCGACACCCGCGAGCACGACATCGCTGACTCCGACGACTACTTCCAGTACCACGGCGGCATGGTCGCCACGATCCGCGCGCTCACCGGCTCGGACCCGAAGGCGTACGTCGGCGACTCCACCTCGCCCGACGCGGTGCGCACCCGCACGCTGCAGGAGGAGACCAACCGCGTCTTCCGCTCGCGCGTCGTCAACCCGCGCTGGATCGGCGCGATGCGCCGCCACGGCTACAAGGGCGCGTTCGAGCTGGCGGCCACGGTCGACTACCTGTTCGGCTTCGACGCCACCGCCGGTGTGGTGCACGACTGGATGTACGAGTCGCTGGCCAAGGAGTACGTGCTCGACGCCGAGACGCAGGAGTTCCTGCGCGAGGCCAACCCGTGGGCGCTGCGCGGCATCGTCGAGCGGCTGGGCGAGGCGGCCGAGCGCGGCCTCTGGGCGGAGCCGGATCCGGACGTCGTCGCGGCGATGCAGGCGGTCTACCTCGAGATCGAGGGTGACCTGGAGGATCGCGGGCAGTGACCACCCCGGCCGAGACCCCCGGGGCCCCCGAGCGGGCGGGGCGGCGCCGTCACGTCTCGCTGGTCGGCATCGGCGCGGGCGACCCGGCGCACCTGACGGTCCAGGCCGTCGAGGCCCTGCGCGGCGCCGCGTTCACGCTGGTCACGGTCAAGCGCGAGGGCGATCCCCTGGCGGACGCGCGGCGCACGATCCTCGAGACGTACGCCCCGGACGTGCCGGTGGTCGAGGTCATCGACCCCGAACGCGACCGCTCGGACGCGTCCACCGCCACGACCTCGGGCTACGAGCACGTCGTCGTCGACTGGCACGAGGCCCGCGCCGCCGCGTGGGAAGCGGCCCTCGCCGACGGCTGGGCCGCCCACGGGACCGCCCCTTCGCCAGATTTGCTGACTTCGCCACCGTCTGCCGCGGTGGAAAGGGTGGCGAGCTCAGCAAATCTGGGGACGGCGGCGCTGCTCGTGTGGGGTGACCCGGCGTTCTACGACTCCACGATCCGGGTGGTCGAGAAGGTGCTGGCCCGCGGCGAGCTCGAGTTCGTCTGGGACGTGCTGCCCGGCATCTCGGCCCTGCAGCTGCTGGCCGCGAGGCACCGCATCGTGCTGCACGAGGTGGGCCAGCCGATCACCGTCACCACAGCCCGCCGGCTCGACGAGGCCGTCGCGTCGGGGGCCGACAATGTGCTGGTCATGCTCACCGCCCGCCTCGACCTGGCCGGCCTCGACGACTGGCAGGTCTGGTGGGGCGCCAACCTCGGCACCGACACCGAGGCCCTCGTCGCCGGCCGGGTGGCCGACGTGCGCGACGAGCTCGACCGCACCCGCGCCGCGGTGAAGGACGACGCCGGCTGGGTCATGGACGTCTACCTGCTCCGCCGCTGACGCCGAGGGACGCGAGGGCGGCCGCCACGGTCTGCTCGACCAGGGTCTCGTCAAGGGGCGGTAGACCGGGCAGCATCGCGCGCATCAACAGGGGACCGGTGACGAGGTCGCAGATCCACTCGGGGTCGTCGCAGGCCGCGATCTCACCGCGCTCCGTGGCGCGCTCGAGCACCCGGGCCGTGGCGGCGCGACGTGGTGCCAGGAACCGCGACACGAAGACGGTCGCGGCTTCCTCGTCGGCGCGCAGCTCGTCGAGCAGGCCGACCATCGCACCCCGCAGCACCGGGTCGCCGAACAGTGTGACCTGGTGGCGCTGCAGGTCCTCGAGATCGCCGCGCAGCGTTCCGGTGTCGTGCGTGGGGTCGTGGCCGAACCGGTCGACGAGGGCCTCGGTGACCAGCTCGACACGGTTGCGGTGACGGCGGTAGAGCGTCGGCTTGGTGGTCCCGGCGCGACGGGCGACGTCCTCGATCGTCGTGGCGGCGTAGCCACGCTCGGCGAGCAGCTCGCAGGTGGCGTCGAGCAGCGCTCGCCCGAGCCGTTCGTCGCGAGGACGTCCCATCTGGTTGACCGACATAGTTTACTCACCGTAACGTAAGGACATGACCGATTCCGCAGTCCGCAGCAGCCAGATCATTGAGGGCGTCGACGGTACCCCGATCCACGCCTGGATCTACCCGGCCGTCGGCCGGACGGCCGCCGACGGGCCGGTCCCGGCGATCGTCATGGCCCATGGCATCGGCGGCATCAAGGCCGCCGGTCTCGCGCCGTTCGCCGAAGCCTTCTCCGCCGCGGGCTACACCTGCGTCGTCTTCGACTACCGGCACTGGGGCCAGTCCGGGGGCGAGCCCCGCGAGATGCTGTCGATGGCGGCGCAGCAGGCCGACTACCGGGCCGTTCTGCAGCACGCGCGCACGATGGACAGCGTCGATCCCGACCGCATCGTCCTGTGGGGCACGTCGTTCGCCGGCATGCACGTGGTCGAGCTCGCGGCCACCGAGACCTACCTCGTCGGTGCGATCGCGCAGTGCCCGCTGGTCGACGGGCTCGCCGGCATCCTCAACGTCCCACCGGCGCGAGGGGTGCGCCTGATGCGGCAGGCCCTGCTCGATCGGCTCGGCGCAGGGCGCGGCCACGAAGCCCGCTACCTGCCGCTCATCGTCGACGAGGGCGAGCTCGGCGTCATCGCCACGAAGGACGCACTGCTGGGGCAGGACCGCCTGGCGCCCACCGACGGCACCGACTGGCCCAACCGCATCACCGCGCGCAGCCTGCTCGACGTCACGTTCAGCCGCCCGGCGCGCCGCGCGTCCCAGGTCCGGTGCCCGCTGCTGATGGTGGTGGCCGAGGAAGACACGATGGCGCCCACCGGCCCTGCGGTGAAGGTGGCGGCAAAGGCGCCGCGCGGCGAGCTCTACCGCAGTCAGGGCGGGCACTACGACCTCTACGCCGGGGGGCCTGCCCACGACGACGTGCTGGCCGTCGAGCTCGCCTTCCTCGCCCGGGTCACCAGCTAGTCCTTGGCATGGGCGATGACCCAGTCGGTCAGGACGGTCGCCTCGCGCCAGTCGGCGCGGATCACGTCGACGAGGTCGGGCGTGCCGATCACGTCGGGCCCGAAGCCGCGCTCGCGGCGGACGCTGAGCGACTTGTGCCGCAGCAGCTCGATGCGCGGGTGCTCGGGGTCGTAGCCGCGCGGGTGGGTCTTGAGCCGCTCGCCGGTGCGCTTCCAGCCGACCGACTCGAGCTGCTCGAGGATCTGCTCCAGCTCGGGACCGTGCAGGTCGTTGACGATCGCGTCGCGGAAGGTCGCGAGCCGGGCCGGTGACGCGCCGTAGAACCCGACGGCGACCTCGATGCCGGGCGGGCCGATCTGCACGTAGTAGCCCGTCGACGGCCCGCGTGGCACGAACAGTCCCTGGTGGGTCTTGTACGGCGTCTTGTCCTTGCTGAACCGCACGTCGCGGTACGGCCGGAAGATCTTCGTCTCGCCGAACTCCTCGGTCAGCTCGGCCGCGAGCGCCTTCATCGGGGCGGCGACGAACTCGTCGTAGCGGTGCTTGTTGGCGGCCCAGAACGTCTTGGTGTTGTCGGCCTCGAGGTCGTCGTAGAAGTCGAGCGCCTCGTCCCGGAACCCCGCGAACTCACCCATCCCTCGACCCTACGTCGGGCCGGCGGCGACGTCAGTCCGGCCCGGGTGTGACGCAGAACCCCTTGCGGCCGACTGCACAGGAACCGCTAGGTTAGGTGAGCCTTGCCAATCTTGGGCAGCCCCTCGACGGAAGGACTGGCGCCGGTGCGTCACACCGATCACCTCTTCACGGCCGACACGATCGGCACCTACGCCGATGCGATGCAGCAAGGTGTCGACCACCTCGTGCGGCACGTCGAGCACCTGCAGCAACCGTTCTCCGGGGTCACCCCCACCGCATCGGCGACGAAGGTCGGCCCGGTCGACCTCGACCGGCCGCTCGGCGACACCGCCGAGGCGCTCGCCGAGCTGAGCGAGCTCTACCTCGACGACGCCGTGTGGTTCCACGACCCGCGCTATGCCGCCCACCTGAACTGCCCGGTCGTCGTGCCGGCACTGCTGGCCGAGGTGTTCGTCTCGGCCGTGAACAGCTCGCTCGACACCTGGGACCAGAGCGCCGGCGGAACGCTCATCGAGCGCAAGCTGATCGACTGGACCGTCGCGCGCGTCGGGTTCGGACCCGAGGGCGACGGCATCTTCACGAGTGGAGGAACGCAGTCGAACCTGCAGGCCCTGCTGCTGGCCCGCGGCCAGGCCTTTCTGGAAGAGACCGACCCCACCGCGCCGATGGCCGCGACCCTGGCGCGGATGCGGATCTTCGCGACCGCCGAGAGCCACTTCAGCGTGCAGAAGGCCGCGAACCTCCTCGGACTCGGGGCGGAGGCCGTGGTGCTGGTGCCCACCGACCCCGGCCACCGCATGGACCCGTTCGCCCTCGCCGAGGCGCTCGACCAGACCCGCCGTGCGGGTCTGCTGCCGATGGCGGTCGTCGCCACGGCCGGCACCACCGACCTCGGCGCGATCGACCCGATCGACCGGATCGCGGACGTCTGCAGCGCCCCGGCGGGGGTGCCGGGCCGTGGGCGGCAAGAAGGCGCCGTCTGGCTCCACGTCGACGCCGCGTACGGCGGGGGCCTGCTGGCCTCGACCCGGCGCCGCCACCTGCTGACCGGCATCGAGCGCGCCGACTCGGTCACGATCGACTACCACAAGACGTGGTTCCAACCGGTCAGCGCGAGCGCCATTGTCGTGCGTGACCGCGAGGCGCTGCGGCACGTCACGTGGCACGCCGACTACCTCAACCCCCGCTCCGCGGTGCTGCCGAACCAGGTCGACAAGAGCATGCAGACGACGCGCCGCTTCGACGCGCTGAAGCTCTGGATGACGCTACGCACGATGGGTGCCGACGCGGTCGGTGAGCTCTTCGACCGCTCCATCGACCTCGCGCAGGAGCTGTTCTGGACCCTGCACGACGACGCCGGGATCGGTGCCGACTTCGAGGTCGCGATGCACCCGACCCTCAGCACGCTGGTGTTCCGCTTCCGGCCGTCCGCCGTGGGCGAGGAGGCGGCCTCGCGGCTCAACGCGCGCATCCGCCAGGAGGTCTTCGCCGGTGGTCGCGCGGTGGTGGCAGGCACGACGTTCCACCACGGCACCTGGCTCAAGCTGACGCTGCTCAACCCCACCGCGACGATCGAGGACCTGCGGGCCGTGCTGTCGCTCGTGCACGGCATCGGCCACGACCTGCTCGACAGCGCGACGGAGGAGGTCGCCTGATGACCGACGCGCCCCCCACCGACGTGCCCCCCACCGACGAGCACCGCACCGACTTCATCGCCATCGGCGTCGGACCGTTCAACCTTGGGCTGGCCGCGCTGACCGACCCCGTCGACGGGCTCCACGGCGTCTTCCTGGAGTCACGCGACGACTTCGAGTGGCACCCCGGGATGGTCCTCGACGACGCCACGCTGCAGGTGCCGTTCCTCGCCGACGTCGTGACGATGGCCGACCCGACGTCGCGCTTCTCGTTCCTCGCGTTCCTGAAGGACGTCGGCCGGCTCTACCCGTTCTACATCCGCGAGAGCTTCTACCCGCTGCGCGCCGAGTTCGTCGAGTACGGCCGGTGGGTCGCCGCACAGCTGCCGCAGGTGCACTTCGGCCGCCACGTCGAGAGTGTCGAGCACGACGGCGAGCAGTACGTGGTGCGCGCCCGCGTCGGCGGCGACACGCAGACCTACCGGGCGCCTCGCCTCGTGCTCGGCACCGGCACGCAGCCGCACGTGCCGCCTGCGGCGTCCGACCTCATCGGATCAGCCGCCCTCGCCCTGCACTCGGCCGACTACCTGCACCGCAAGAACGAGCTGCTCGCGCGCGACTCCGTCACCGTGATCGGCAGCGGACAGAGCGCCGCCGAGGTCTACCTCGACCTCGTGACGGCCGGCGGGCCCGAGGTCACCTGGCTCACGCGCTCGCCGCGGTTCTTCCCGATGGAGTACACCAAGCTCACGCTCGAGATGACCTCGCCGGAGTACACGGCCTACTTCCAGGGTCTGCCCGAGGCCACGCGCGAGCAGCTGCTGCGCGAGCAGCGGGGGCTCTACAAGGGCATCAGCGGCGACCTCGTCGACACGATCTACGACACCCTCTACCGCCTTCGCGTGCAGGGCCGGCTCCGCACCCGCCTGCTCAGTGCGACCGAGCTCGACGAGGCCACCGGCGACGTCGACGGCATCGACCTGCGCCTGCGGCACACCGAGACCGGCGAGTCGTTCGCCACCCGCACCGACGCCGTCGTGCTGGCCACCGGCTACCGCTCCGGCGTGCCGCAGCTCCTCGACGGCGTGCGCGACCGCCTCCGCCTCGACGACCGCGGCCGGTACCTGGCCACGGCCGACTACCAGGTGGGCGTCGAACCGGGGGAGATCTGGGTGCAGAACGGCGAGGAGCACACCCATGGCTTCATCGCGCCCGACCTCGGCATGGGTGCCTACCGCAACTCCGTCATCATCGCCTCGATGCTCGGCCGCGAGGTGTACCCCGTCGAGACCCGCATCGCCGTGCAGGAGTTCGGCGTCCCCTCCTGGGTTGAACGGCCTGTGCGGGAGGAAGCCCGATGAGGATCTCGCACCACCCGCTCGACCTCGCGCAGCACCTCGACCTGCTGCACGCCTGGGTCACCCACCCGCGGTCGGTGTACTGGCAGATGCAGGACGCCACCCCCGATGACGTCCGGGCCGAGTACGCCCGCATCGCCGCCGACCCCCACCACACCGCGTGGCTGGGCACGGTCGACGACGAGCCCGCGTTCCTCGCCGAGCACTACGACCCCGCCCTCTCCGAGCTCGCGCCCCACCTCGAGGCGCGCCCCGGCGACGTCGGGATGCACGTGCTCGTGGCGCCCACCGACACCCCGCAGCACGGCTTCACCGACGCGGTGTTCGCGGCGGTGCTGCGGCACCTCTTCGACGACCCAACGGTCGAGCGCGTCGTCGTCGAGCCCGACGTGCGCAACACGGCGATCCGCGCCAAGAACGTGGCGGCCGGCTTCGTCGAGCTCCGCGAGATCTCCTTGCGCACCAAGACCGCCGTGCTCAGCACCTGCACCCGTGAGGACTTCCTCACCAGCCGGCTGGGAGGTGCGCATGCCCTCGCCTGACACGCTCGCGACGCCAGTGATCGACCCCGCGGCGGCGCACCTCGAACCGACCGTCATGGCACGGGCGCACCGCCACCTGGTCGCGAAGATCCTCGGCGAGCTGAGCCACGAACGGGTGGTGACGCCGCGCGGCGCTGGGGATGCGTGGATCGTCGAGAGCGCCGACGGCGTCACGGTCTACCGCTTCGCCGCGCGCGTCCACGCGCTCGAGCACTGGAGCGTCGACGCCGCCAGCATCACGCGCACGATCGACGGCGCCGACGCCGAGCCCGACGCGCTCGACGCCGTCGTCGACCTCGCGCCGCTGCTCGGCATTCCCGAGCACCTCCTGCCCACCTACCTCGAGGAGGTCGCCGCCACGCTGCAGGCCGCCGCGTGGAAGCTGACCCACCACCGGCTCTCGGCCGCTGACCTCGTGCACGCCGACCTCGCCACGATCGAGGCCGCGATGACCGAGGGCCACCCCGCCTTCATCGCCAACAACGGCCGCATCGGCTTCGGGCTCGACGACTACGCCGCCTACGCGCCCGAGGTGGGGGCTCCGGTCCGCCTGCAGTGGGTGGCGGTGCGCCGGAGCCTCGGCCACCTCTCGGTCGGCGACGGCTGGGACGAGGAGTCATTGCTGTCCCACGAGCACGATCCCGAGGTGGTGGCCGGCTGGCGCGAGCTGCTGCGCGGACTGGGGGAGGACCCCGACGCCTACCTGTTCGCGCCGGTCCATCCCTGGCAGTGGCAACACAAGCTCGCCATCACGTTCGCGCCCGACGTCGCCCGCCGTGACCTCGTGCCGCTCGGGCCCGGTGCCGACGACCACCGCCCCCAGCAGTCGATCCGCACCTTCCTCAACCACTCGAGGCCGGAGCGGCACTACGTCAAGACCGCCTTGTCGATCCAGAACATGGGATTCCTGCGGGGCCTCTCGCCGCAGTACATGCGGGTGACGCCGGCCATCAACGACTGGGTCGCCGACGTCGTGCGCACCGATCCCGTGCTGCGCGACTGCGGCTTCGACGTGCTGCGCGAGGTGGCCGCGTTCGGCTACACCGGTGGCGCCTACCAACGGCTCGGACGGCCCTCGGCGCACCAGAAGATGTTCGCGGCGCTCTGGCGGGAGAGCGCCACCTCGCGGCTCCAACCGGGTGAGCGCGCCGCCACGATGGCCTCGCTGCTGCACCGCGACGCGTCCGGGCGCAGCCACGTGGCCGCACTCGTCGAGGCATCGGGACGGACCGCCGAGGACTGGATCAGCACCTACCTCACCGCCTACCTGCGCCCGCTGCTGCACTGCCTGGCGGCCCACGACCTGGCGTTCATGCCGCACGGCGAGAACCTCATCTGCGTGCTGCGCGACCACGTGCCAGTACGGATGCTGATGAAGGACGTCGGCGAGGAGGTCGCGGTGTTCGGCGACCGCGAGCTGCCGCCGGAGATCGAGCGGATCCGCGTCGACGCCGGTCCCGACCTGCAGGTGCTCTCGGTCCTGACCGATGCGGTCGACGGGTTCCTGCGCTTCCTCGCCGCCATCTGCGACGACGACGGCCTGCTGCCCGAGGACAGGTTCTGGGCGCTCGCCCGGGGGGTGGTCGAGCAGCACGCGGCCGACAACCCCGGGCTCGCTCCGGCGCTCGCCCGGCTGGACGTGCAGCGGCCGACGTTCCCACACTCGTGCCTGAACCGCCTGCAGCTGCGCAACACCCTGCAGATGGTCGACCTGGCGGACCAGGCGTCCTCGCTGATCATGGCCGGCGAGCTCGCGAACCCCCTGGCGCGCCCATGACCGTCACCCGCGACGCCCACGGCGTGCCCATCATCCGCGGTGCCTCGCTGGCCGAGATGGCCCGCGAGCAGGGGCGCACTGTGGCACGCGACCGCGGCTGGCAGATCGAGCTGGAACGGCTGCGCGGCGAGGGCCGGACCGCCGAGCTGCTCGGTGAGGCCGGCGTCGCGTGGGACGTCTTCGCGCGTCGGGCGATGCTCGAGGAGGTCGCCAAGCACGCCTACCGGAACCTCGACCCGGTGAGTCGCGAGCTCGTCGACTCCTTCGTCGACGGCGTCAACGGCGGGCTGCTCACCTCGCCCGTGCCGATCGAGCTGGAACGGCTCGGGGCGCGACCGGGCACGTGGCAGTCGTGGACGCCCCTGGCGGTCTTCCTCGTGCAGAACGTGCTGTTCGCGACGTTCCCGTCGAAGTGGTGGCGCGAGCGCCTCGCCGCTGTCGCAGGCGACGACGTCGTGCAGCTGTTCGGCCTCGAGGGTCCCACGTGGTCGGGGTCGAACGCGTGGGCCGTGGGTGGCGACCGGACGGCCTCGGGCCTGCCGATCGTGGCCGGCGACCCGCATCGGCTCATCGAGTCACCGGGGGTCTACCAACAGGTCCGGCTCGTGGCACCGGGCATCGACGTCGTGGGCCTCACCTTCCCGGGCGTGCCCGGCGTGCAGCACTTCGGGCACACCGGGCACGTGGCGTGGGGCATCACGAACGCGATGGCCGACTACCAGGACCTCTACCTCGAACGGTTGCGCCGCGACGACGACGTGGTGATGGTCGAGGGGCCGGACGGTTGGTACGACGCCGACACGTCGACCTCCCGGGTGCTGGTGCGCGACGGGCCTCCGGTCGACGTCGAGATCGTGGTGACGCGGAACGGACCGGTCGTGCACGGCGGGCCGGGGGAGCGGGCGTACTCCCTGCGCACTCCGTCCTTCGTCCTGCGTGACCTGGGCTTCGATGCACTGGTGCCGCTGCTGAGGACCCGCACGGTCGACGACGTCGAGCAGGCGCTCGCCCGCTGGGTCGAGCCGGTCAACGACGTGCTGGTGGCCGACACCACCGGCCGAGTGCGGCACCTGACCGCGGGCCGGGTGCCGGTGCGGGCCGAGGCCAACCGGCACCGGCCGGTCCCGGGGTGGGAGCCCGGCCACGAGTGGTCCGGCTGGGTCGAGTCGATGCCCTGCCGCGACCTGCCGGCCGACGGCTTCGTCGTCACCGCGAACGAACGCCGCGGACCGGCTCCGTGGCTCGGCACGGAGTACGCGCCGCCCCACCGCGCCCGGCGCATCGCCGACCTGCTGGATGCCGAGGCCGCCGTCGATCGCGCGGTCTGCGAGCGCATCCACGGCGACACGGTGCTGGCCACGGCTCCGCGGGTGCAGAAGCTGGTCGCCGACCTCGGGGGTCTGGGCGACGCGGCGGTCCGCTGGCGCGACGTCATCGTGAGCTGGGACGGCCGGATGGAGGCCGACAGCGAGGGCGCGGGTGCCTTCGGCGCCTTCCGCGCAGCCTTGGTTGCGCGCATCGCCGCGGACTGTGACCTGCTGGCGTCGCTGCACGAGCCGACTGATCTCGGTCCCCTCTTCGAGCCGTGGTTCCTGGTGGCCACGCGGATCATGACCAGCCTCGACGCGATCATCACCGACGGCGGTGACCTGCTGGGGATCGACCTGGCCGACCTGGCGCGCGCCGCGCTGGAGGAGGTCGCGAGCGAACCGCCCGCGGCGTGGGGCGACCGGCACACGCTGTGGCCGTTGCACGCGGCCGACGAGCCGCCGCCTCGAACCATCGGCCTGTCCGGCGACCTCGACTGCGTGCTCTCGACCACCGCCGCCCCGACCCTCGGCGACCTCTGCTTCCGCGGTCCCGTCGCCCGCTACGTCTGGGACCTCGCTGACCGGTCGGCCGGGGGCTGGGTCGTGCCGCTCGGCGCGAGCGGCGTGCCGGGGGACCCGCACCACCACGACCAGCTCGACGCCTGGTCGCAGGCGCGCCTCGTGCCGCTCCCGGAGGAGACCACGAGAGCCACCACGTTGCCCGCGCTGTCCGTCCGCCCGATCGACCCTGTCGCGGACGCCGAGGTCATCCACCGCTGGGTCACCGAGGACCGTGGCAGCTTCTGGATGATGAGCGAGTACTCGCTCGAGGAGGTCGTCGAGGTCTACACCTGGCTCGACGAGCAACCGACCCACACGGCGTCGTTCGTGCTGGCCGACGGTGAACCGGCGGCGATCGTGCAGACCTACCGCGTCGACGCGGAGGTCGAGCCGATCTCCCGCCTGGTCGAGCACCGGCCCGGCGATCTCGGCATCCACTTCTTCGTCGCCGGTGGTGACCGTCGTCGTGAGGGCTGGACGGCCGGCCTGATCGCGGCGGGTGCCGCGCACGTGCTGAAGGACCCAGCGATCCACCGGCTGGTGCTCGACCCTGACGTCGGGAACGCTCGCGCCATCGGTCTGGCCGAGCGCCTCGGAGCCGTCCGCGGACCGATCGTCGACCTCGGCCACAAGACCGCCCAGGTCTTGTTCCTCGACGCCACGGTCCTGCGCCCTCGGTGGTGGAGGTAGTCCTAAAGGATGGTTTCTTGGTGCAACGAGCTTGGGGCGGAGTCGTGCACCCCGCGCCGTGCGACCATCAGCCGTGACGATTCTCGGGACGATCCCGCCTGCCCGCACGACGCCGACGGGTCGGGGCACCCGGCTCCACCTCCTGCTGGCCACCCTGCTCGCGGCCGTCTCCCTCTCGGTGCTGGCCGCGCCGGCGCAGGCCGCGCCCACCGTGACGACCATTCCCGTGGGAGGCTTCCCGGCGGGGGCTGCGCTGTCGCCGGACGGCGCGCGCCTGTACGTCGCGGGGTGGTCCGGACAGCGCGTGATCGTCGTCGACACGGTCACCAACGCGCAGGTCGGGAGCTTCCCCCTCGGCGGCAGACCTGCCGACGTGGCAATCTCGCCGGACGGCTCGAAGCTCTACGTCAGCCAGTACGACACCAGCACCGTCTCGGTCCTGACCACGGCTACCGGCGTGGTCACGGCGACGATCGGGGTCGGCAGCATGCCGTTCGACATGGAGATCAACGACGACGGCTCCCGTCTGTACGTGGCGAACTCGAGCACCACCTCATCGATCTCGGTGATCGACACCGTCGCCCTCTCCGCCGTGGCGACGGTGCCCTTCGGTGCTGCCGGTCTGCGGCAGATCGCGCTCTCTCCCGACGAGTCGATGCTCTACGTCCCCGGCGTGACGAGCGGCACGCTCAGCAGGGTCGCGACGGCTTCCAACACCTTGGCCGGCAGCGCGACGTTCCCCGCCGGGGCTGCCCCGTGGGGAGTGGCACCGTCGGCGGACGGGTCCACCATCTACGTGACGGGGTCGGGGACCAACGTGGTCTACTCCGTGAGCGCTGCGTCAGGCTCGGTCAGCGCGACCACCATTCCTGTCGGCGTCGGCCCGCGCAACGCGGTGGTGTCCGATGACGGCACCCGGTTGTTCGTCGCCAACGGTGGCGCTAACTCGGTCTCGGTCATCGCGACCGCCACCGGGACGGTGCAGAGCACGGTCGCGACGGGGGGTGCCCTTCCGTGGTTCCTCACCAACGGCACGACCAGCTCGACGGCCTACGCGATGAACTACTCCGGCGGCACGGTCTCGAAGATCGTGCTCGACTCGCTGACCCCGGCGACGCAGACCGTCACGGCCACCGCGGGCGAGGCCATCACGCCCACCACCGCGTTCACGCCGGACGGCTTCGCCGGCACGGCGTCGTACGCGGTCGCCCCGGCCCTGCCGGCCGGTTTGAGCATCGACAGCGCCACCGGCGTCGTGAGCGGCACGCCGACCACCGCGCAGGACGCGACGACCTACACCGTGACCGGCACGGGCTCGACCGCCGGCAGCGCCACGGCGACGATCTCGATCGCCGTCGCGGCCACCGTCACGCCCGCGTCGCAGTCCATTGCCGGCACCGCGGGTCAGCCCATCACCCCGACCCAGGCCCTGACGTCGACCGTGGCCGGGACACCCTCGTACTCGGTGGCACCGGCGCTGCCCGCCGGTCTGAGCCTCGACACGTCCACCGGCGTGGTGAGTGGCACGCCCACGACGGCCCAGACGTCCACGTCGCACACGATCACCGTGACGGGCGCGACGTTCGGCACCGCCACCGCGACCGTCTCGGTCGAGGTCGCCGCGGCGATCACACCGATCACGCAGTCCGTCTCGGGCTCTGCCGGTGAGGCGATCACTCCCACGACCGCGCTGACCCCGGTCGGGTTTCCGGTGGCGCCGACCTACACGGTCTCGCCGGCGCTGCCGGATGGCCTGAGCCTCAACAGCTCCACCGGTGTCGTCAGTGGCACGCCCACCGCGTCGCAGCTCGCGCAGACCTACACGATCACGGGCACCGGCGGCGGCTTCACGGCCACCACCGAGCTCGTCGTGGCGGTCTCGGCGCTGTCACCCGCGACGCAGACCGTCACGGCCACGCAGGGCGAGGCCATCACCCCGACCTCGGCGCTGACGGGCTCCGGCTTCGTCGGCGACGTCACCTTCACGTCGACGCCGTTGCCCGCCGGACTCAGCCTCGACCCCGACACCGGCGTCATCAGCGGCACGCCCACCGGCGGCGCCCAGGCGGCCGCGAGCTACACGATCACCGGCGCGGGCGAGACGTCCGGCGTCGCACGGGCCTCGGTCTCGATCTCGGTCGACCCAGTGGTCTCCGGCACCACGACCAGCGTGCAGGGCACGGTCGGCGAGGAGATCACGCCGACGACGGCGCCCTCGACCGACGGCTTCCCCGGCACGGTCACCTACTCGGTCGACCCGGCCCTGCCGGACGGCCTGAGCCTCGACACTGCGACCGGCGTCATCAGCGGCACCCCCACCACCGCCTCGGCCGCCGCCGACTTCACGCTCACGGCGACCGATGGTGAGTTCACTGACTCTGCGATCGTCACGATCCAGGTGGCCGGACTCTCGCCGGCGACGCAGACGGTCGCCGCCACGCGGGGCACCCCGATCACCAGCACGGCAGCGATCACCGCCACGGGCTTCACGGGCGCCGTCACCTACGTGGTCGACCAGCCGCTGCCCGCCGGGCTCACGCTCGATCCCGCCACCGGCGTCATCAGCGGCACCCCGACGGGGGACCCCCAGGAGGCCACCGCCTACACCGTCACGGGCTCCGGCGCGACGGCCGGCACCGCCTCGGCGACCGTCTCGATCTCGGTCGCGGCCGTCGCCCCCGGTGCCCCGACCGACGTCGTGGCCACGCCTGGCGCCAACCAGGCGATCATCAGCTGGACCGCGCCGACCGACGACGGTGGCGACGGACCGGTCAGCTACACGGTGACTTCTGAGCCCGGTGGCGCGACGTGCACCACGACCGAGACGTCCTGCCTGATCACGGGACTCCAGTCCGGTGAGACGACGTTCTCGGTCGTCGCGTCGACGCCGGCGGGGTCCTCGGCCGCGGCCGTCTCACCGGCGGTCACGATCGTCGGCACGGTCGCGCCGGCCACGGTGCCGCCCGCCACGGCGGGTCTCGACGTCGCCCTGACCGACGCTGCAGGCACGCCGGTCACGACCGTCCGCGCCGGTCAGCCGGTCGTTGCGACGGCCACCGGCTTCTACCCGGGCTCGCTGGTCGAGATCCACGTGTACTCGGTGCCGGAGCCGCTGGGCGTCGCCCAGGCCGACGCCTCGGGAACCGCGGTCCTGCCGCTGACCTTCCCGAGCAACGCCGCAGTGACCCCGGGCGACCACTCGCTCGTGGCCTCGGGCTTCACGCCGGCTGCCGCCACGGGGCACGCGGTCTCGCCGCTGACCGTCCTGGCCGACGCCGTGCCGCCCGTCCCCGGCACCCCGCCGGCCGACACGGCAGGCGCCGTCGACGTCTCCCGCGATGTCCTCCCGGACACCGGAGCTCCCGAGGTGCCGTCGGTGTGGACCGCGCTGCGCCTCGTCCTGCTCGGCAGCCTGGCCCTCGTGGTCGCGGCCGGCCTGCGCCGCCGCGAGGCCCTCGCCCGCTGACCCCCCCGGTGGGTGATCAGGGGCGGGGGACGCCCGTGGGGTTGGGGTAGGCCATGAGGCCGGCGGCCTCGGTGGCGCGCGCGATGGGCACCAGCGAGGGCACCAGCGCGTAGGCACGGGCCGTGCCCTCCTGGTCCAGACCGGCGCTGCAGGACCGGTCGGTGGCGTCCTCGATCCGCTCGCGGGCAACCCGACCGGTCTCGGTCGCGTCGGTGCCGTCGACCCAGCCGAACTGCTGCAGGCGACCGAACGCCGCAATCCACTCCTCGTCGGTCCAGCCGCGCATCTCGTGCTGCTTCATCCCCACCAGGCCGTTCGCTGCGGACAGGGCGTTGGCCTCGGCGCCACCCAGACCGGCGGCGGTCAGCACCGCCACGTGCGAGTCGCCCCGGTACTCCCGCAGCACGGTGGCCGCGTGCCAGAGTCGGCCGACCGGGTCGGTCGGCACCGGCGCCGCGCGGTGCGCAGCGGCCAGGGGGCGACCGGCGAGGTCGAGGAGGGTCGACAGGTTCTGCAGGGCATCGGCGGTCCGCGCGACGTCGACCTCACCCTCCACCTGCTCGAGCACACGGGTGAGCACCTCGGTCGCGGCGTCCTGGCGGGCGGCGAGGATGTCGGACGGCGAGGCCAGCGACCACGCGTCAGGCAGCGCCCGGGCCACGCGGCTGGGCGCGAAGCCGTGGAACAGGGCCGTGACGACCTGCGGGTCGGCGGGTCCGAGCGCGGCCGAGCGCGACGCGAAGTACCCCATCCAGTACCCCTTGAGCCCGAGGTCGGCGTACCGCTGTGTCGCCTCCGGGGCGAAGTAGACGATGTCGTGGATGGCCTCGATGCTGCGCCAGAACTCGCGAGTGGTCATGGGCCGATCCTGACAGGGGGCGCTACGCGGTGCTCCTCAGGCCGGTGCTCATCAGTCGGGGGGGGAACAGGCGCTCGTCATGTGCGTTGACCACTCGCACGCCCGGCTCGCGGTCCAGGGCCGCGAGCGCCTCGTGGTTGCCGCGCAGCCGGCTCGGCTGGATGGCCATCGTGCGCTCGAACGCCCGCAGGAGGCGCACCGGGTCGAGCCGGCTGCCGTCACGGACGTGTGTGGCGCCGAAGCAGCTGGCGTCGAAGACGGCATCGCCGGCGTGCACCAGCAGGTCGTGATCGGTCTCCACCGCCACGGCCGCGTGCCCGCGGGTGTGACCGGCCAGCGGCACGAGGGTGATGCCGCTCAAGACCTCGTGGCCCGAGAGACCGTGCCGCCACGCATCACCCTCGCCCTCCCACGTGCGCACCTCGGGGTCGTGCGCCCACTGCACCGGGCTGTAGCGCGCCTTCTCGGCCAGCTTCGTGTCGACCGTCGCCGCGGCCCACTCGTCGGCCGTGGTGTGCAGCGTGGCGCCGGGGAAGTCGGCCGCGCCGCCGACGTGGTCGATGTCCAGGTGCGTCAGCACGATGTGCCGCACGTCGTCGGTCGAGAACCCGAGCGCTTCGACGGCCGACGCCGCCGTGGTCGACGGGTCGCGCTCCGGGCGCAGCAGGTGACGCGACGGACCGAGCCGTCGTGGGTCCACCAGGTCGGCCCGTCCGACGCCGGCGTCGACGAGCACCAGGCCCTCAGGGTGCTCTACCAGCAGCACGTGACAGATGATGCGGGGCACGAGCGGAGGGTGCATGACCCCGGCGATCAGGTGGTGGACGCGCATGCGGTGATGCTAGGGGTGACGGCCGAGGCGCGCCCGGGAATCACTTCTTGGTGGACTTGGCCTTGCTCACGGCCTTGCGGACGGACTTGCGCTTCTTGGGCTCGGGCCGGTGCACCAGCACGGGGCACTCCGCCTGGTTGAGCACCTTGTGCGCGACCGAACCCATCAGCACGGCGCTGGTGCGCGTGCTGGTGCTGGCCAGCACGATCAGGCCGGAGTTGAAGCGATTGGCGGCCTTGATGATCTCGGCGGCCGGCGCTCCGCTGTAGATGTGGGTGCTGACGGTCGGCCCCCAGTCGGCGAGCGTCTTGGCGACCGCGTGCGTGGCCTCCTCCGCCGCGGTGCGGAACGACAGCTCGTCGATGCCGGCGTCGCTGCCGTCCGTGGCGAACGGGACGGCCGCGAGCGGACTCACGACTGCGACGACCGCGATCTTCGAGATCGTCGAGGGGTCGGTGGTGGCGCGCAGGAAGCGCGCCGCGTCGAGCGACTGACGGGATCCATCGGTGGCGACGAGCACGTGCATGGTTCCTCCAGGGTCGGCCACGTGGCTCGGCGGTCGAGCCGCCCCCCGATCGAGGCGATGCAGCCGTTCAGCCGATGATCGCACCGGTCGGGGTGGGTGCAAGTCGGAATCTGCCCCTAGGCTGCACAGGAGTCAAGAGGTGAGTGCCATGAAGGTGCTGGTGACGGGCGGAGTTCGCTCGGGCAAGTCGTTCCACGCCGAGTCGCTGGTGGTGGGTGAACCGGTCGTCACCTACGTCGCGCCCGGCCCCTCCGTCGACGACGAGCCCGACCCGGACTGGCGCTCCCGCGTCGAGGCGCATCGCTCACGGCGGCCGTCGCACTGGACGACCGTCGAGACGGTCGACCTGCCGGCCGCCCTGGCCGAGGCCGAGGGCGCCGTGCTGATCGACTGCCTCGGCACCTGGTTGACCGCGCAGCTCGACGAGCTCGACGCGTGGGACGCGGTGCGCGAGGACTGGGAGGCCGTGCTGCGCGACCGCATCGAGGCCTTGGCCGAGGCCGTCGCCGCGACGAAGCACCCCGTCGTGGTGGTGACCAACGAGGTCGGTCTCGGGGTCGTGCCGGAGCACCGGTCCGGCCGCATCTTCCGCGACCTGCTCGGACTCGCCAACCAGCGGGTGGCCGCCGAGTGCGACCAGGTGCTGCTGGTCGTCGCCGGACGCGTGCTGACCCTTTAGGAGGCCGTCTCTGCTGTCGAGGACGCCTTCGGCGTCATGGCCCACCGGATGGTCCGGACTGCGGTCTCGCCACCGAGGCGCACGGCGGTCGACTCGGCCACCGGCAGCCACGGCAGGCGCAGCGGCCCGCGTGACCAGCGGGGGAGCAGTCCCACCGCGGCTCCGGCCAGCAGCGCGTAGGGAGCGCGGAGCGGCAACGGCACCGGCGGGTTGATCAGCAGGTACCGGGCCGTGCGCCGCGCCGCCGGCGTGCTCTCGAGCTCGGGCCGGAACTCGGCCAACGCATCCTCGAGCTCGGCCACCGACTCCGGCACCCGCTCCGCACCCAGCTCGCGCGCCACGACGGCGGCCTCGGCCAGGTAGCGGTCGCGCCCGGCGGCGTCGAGGGGTTGCGAACCGTAGCGGTCGTGGGCCCGCAGGAAGCTGTCGACCTCGGCCACGTGCACCCACCGCACCAGGTTCGGGTCGGACGCCGCGTACGGCCGTCCGTCCGGCGCGGTGCCGGTCACGGTTTCGTGCACGGCACGCACGGCCCGCACCATGCGGTCGGAGTCCTCGATCGTGCCGAACGTCGTGACGGCCAGGAAGTGGCTGGTGCGCTGCAGCCGGCCCCACGGGTCACCCCGGAAGCCGGAGTGCTGGTCGACCGCCGCCATCGCCAGCGGGTGCAGCGACTGCAGCAGCAGCGCGCGGATGCCACCGACGAACATCGACGCGTCGCCGTGCACCTGCACGATGGCGGAGTCGGGCCCGAATCGGCGCGGCCCAGGGGCGGTGTGGATGCGGTCACGCTTGGCGGGGCCCTCGTCGCCGGCCACGCGGGCGAAGATCAGCTCGCCGAGCCGGCTCCGGGGATCCATGGGCCCAGTGTCCCTCGCGGTGCATCATGCTGCCCGGCTGATGCCGGTCGGGTGCCGGACTAATCTGTCGGCGTGGCCCGCCGACTCACCCCGCTGCCAGCCGAGGAGTTCGCGGCCGTGTGCGCGCGGATCGACGCCGGGTCCACCGACCGCGTCGACCTCGCCGCCGCCACACGCCACCTCATGGCGGTGCTGCAGCACCGGGCGCCGGGTCACAGCGTCGAGGTGCGGGTGCCGCCGTTCGCGGCGGTGCAGGTGATCGAGGGGGCCAGCCACACCCGCGGCACGCCCCCGGCGGTCGTCGAGATGGATGCCGCCACCTGGATCGCCCTGGGCCGCGGCGCCACCACCTGGTCCGAGGCCCGTCCGCGCATCAGCGCCTCCGGCGAGCGCTCCGACCTCACCGAGTGGCTCCCCCTCGCCTGACCACCCCCTGACCACGAGCTTTGAAGCCTTGTGTCACGAATTTCGCTCAGATCCGTGACACAACGCTTCAAAATTTGGGGAGGGGGGTCAGTGCTCGACGGCCTTGGCGAGGCGGTCGAGGGTGCGGCGCATGTCGTTCTTGGTCTTGGCGGGCATCTTGCTGCGCTCGAGCAGGACGCGCTGCTTGTCCTGGCTGAGGTCCCACGTCTCGGTGACCCGCGTGCCGTTGGCGGTGGGCTCGAGCTCGTAGCGCCAGATGCGACCGCCGATCACGCCGCCCAGGCCCGTGGTCTGCCACGCGATGCGGCGGTCCGGTTCGTGCTCGATGACGGTGTTCTTGGTCGTGTAGGGCAGCCCCATCTTCATCGACATGCCAAACACGGAACCGAGGCTCAGCGGCTCCCGGGACCCGCGCGCCTCCCGCACCGTGCCGGAGCCGTCGATCTCGCTGTGCCGCGAGGCGTCGGAAAGGATCGCGAAGATGGTCGAGGGGTCGGCGGAGATCTCGCGCTCGACGCTGAGTCGGTGGTGGTCCATGACCCCATCCGACAGGTCACCGGACCCGGGGGCAACCCGAGTCGTCAGGAACGGCCAGGTCTCACTCGTCCGGACGGGCCTCGTGCGCCGGACGACCGTGCGATCGCCGGTCCTCCTTCATCTGCGCCTCGAACAGGTGCCGGCGGCCCCCGGCCAGCTGGTCGCGGGCCGTCTTCTCCAGCTCGCGGAACAGTGCGTAGTAGCCGTCGTCGTAGTCCTCGACGATCTGGAACGTCCAGCGTCCCTCGATGACGTTGCGCCCCACGAGCTCGGTCTCGACCCGGTCGGCGAGCTCGGTGTGCCCCGCCTCCCGCAGCTCGTCGACGGCGTCGCCGGCCAGCAGGTCGGCGGTGCCGGAGAGCCGGTGGAAGCCGTACAACATGCCCCGCGCGTGCTCGGCGGTCTCGAGCGCCTTGCTCAAGGTGCCCAGGGCCTCGACGGTGGCGTCGTCGAGTCCTTCGGGGCGCTGGTGGGCGGCGTCGGGCTGGTCGGCTGGCTGGTCGCTCATGCATCTCCTCGGTCGGTCGCTGCGACCATCGTCGGCCGCGCACGCCTCACCCGCGAGCCGAGGCGGACGCGCACGGTTCGTGGGTGGCCGCGGGGCCCCTACACTGGTGGGGTGGCGCGCGGAGACGGTCGACTGACCCACGACATTGATCCCTCGGATCGCGGACCCCAGGACGCCTGTGGCGTGTTCGGCGTCTGGGCCCCCGGCGAGGAGGTCGCGAAGCTGACCTACTTCGGCCTGTACGCCCTGCAGCACCGCGGCCAGGAGTCGGCCGGCATCGCAGTCAGCAACGGCCGCCAGATCCTCGTCTACAAGGACATGGGTCTCGTCAGCCAGGTGTTCGACGAGGCGACGCTCGAGTCGCTCAAGGGCGAGATCGCCATCGGCCACGCCCGCTACTCCACGACGGGCGCCAGCGTCTGGCAGAACGCCCAGCCGACCTTCCGCCCCACGTCATCGGGCTCGGTCGCGCTGGCCCACAACGGCAACCTCACCAACACGCACCAGCTGGTCGAGCTGCTCGAGGAGCGCACCGCCACCACGTCGCGCGGTGTCGAGGCCGCCACCAGCGACACCGCCGCCATGGCCAGCCTGCTGTCGTCCTACCCCGACCGCTCGGTCGAGGAGGCCGCGCTCGAGGTGCTGCCACGGCTGCGCGGTGCGTTCTCGCTCGTCTTCATGGACGAGGGCACGCTGTACGCCGCGCGCGACCCGCAGGGCATCCGTCCGCTCGTGCTGGGCCGGCTCGAGCGCGGCTGGGTCATCGCCTCCGAGACCGCCGCCCTCGACATCGTCGGCGCGTCGTACATCCGTGAGGTCGAGCCCGGTGAGTTCATCGCCGTCGACGCCGACGGCCTGCGCAGCGAGCACTTCGCGAAGCCCGAGCCCAAGGGCTGCATCTTCGAGTACGTCTACCTGGCGCGCCCCGACACCACGATCAACGACCAGCGAGTCTTCAGCGTCCGCGAGCGCATCGGCCGCAAGCTCGCCCGCACGGCCCCGGTCGACGCCGACCTGGTCATCCCCGTGCCGGAGTCGGGAACCCCAGCTGCGATCGGCTACGCGGCGGAGTCAGGCATCCCGTTCGGGCACGGCTTGGTCAAGAACTCCTACGTGGGCCGTACCTTCATCCAGCCCTCGCAGACGATCCGCCAGCTGGGCATCCGGCTCAAGCTCAACCCGCTGCGCGACGTCGTCGAGGGCAAGCGCCTCGTGGTCGTCGACGACTCGATCGTCCGCGGCAACACCCAGCGCGCGCTGGTCCGCATGCTGCGTGAGTTCGGCGCCGCCGAGGTGCACGTGCGCATCTCCAGCCCGCCGGTCAAGTGGCCGTGCTTCTACGGCATCGACTTCGCCTCGCGCGCCGAGCTGATCGCCAACGGCATCAGCGTCGACGAGATCCGCCGGTCCATCGGGGCCGACTCGCTGTCGTACGTCGAGCTCGACGACCTGGTCGAGGCCACCAACGTGCCGAAGGACAACCTGTGCCGGGCCTGCTTCGACGGCATCTACCCGGTGCCGCTGCCCGAGGACGACCTGATCGGCAAGCACCTGCTCGAGCTGCCGCTCGACACCCCCACGCTCAAGGTGATCCAGTGACCGACTACGCCGCGGCCGGGGTGTCGGTCGCCGAGGGCGACCGCGCCGTCGAGCTGATGAAGGAGTGGGTCGCCAAGGCCCGCCGCCCCGAGGTCGTCGGCGGCATCGGCGGCTTCGCCGGCCTGTTCGACGCCTCCGCGCTGAAGGACTACCGCCGCCCGCTCCTGGCCACGTCCGCCGACGGCGTCGGCACCAAGGTGCAGATCGCCCAGCGCATGGACAAGCACGACACGATCGGCTTCGACCTCGTCGGCATGCTCGTCGACGACCTCGTGGTCTGTGGCGCCGAGCCGTTGTTCATGACCGACTACATCGCCTGCGGCAAGGTCGTGCCCGAGCGCATCGCCGAGATCGTCAAGGGCATCGCCGAGGCGTGCGCCGAGTCGGGCACCGCGCTGCTGGGTGGCGAAACCGCCGAGCACCCCGGACTCCTCGGACCCGACGAGTACGACATGGCCGGCTCCACCACCGGCGTGGTCGAGGCCGACCGCCTGCTGGGTGCCGAGCTCGTGCGTCCCGGTGACGTCGTCATCGCGATGGCGTCGTCCGGCCTGCACTCCAACGGCTACTCGCTCGTGCGGCACGTGTTCTTCGGGCAGGCTGGCTGGTCGCTCGACCGCCACGTCGACGAGCTCGGCGGCACGCTCGGCGAGACGCTGCTGACGCCCACCCGGCTCTACACCAAGCCGTGCCTGGCGCTGGCCGACCTGGGCGGGGTGCACGCGATGTCGCACGTCACCGGTGGCGGACTCGCGGCCAACCTCGAGCGCGTCCTGCCCGACACGGTCTCGGTCGTCATGGACCGCGGCACCTGGACGCCTGCCCCGATCTTCGGCCTGGTCGCCGAGCTCGGCGGGGTGGCCCGCCCGGCGCTCGAGCAGGCCCTCAACATGGGTGTCGGCATGGTCGCCCTCGTCGATCCCGAGACTGCCGACGCCGCGGTGCGCCTCCTGGGTGAGCACGGCGTCGACGCCTGGGTCGCCGGTGAGGTCGCTGACGCCGGGGTCCACGGCCCCGCCGCATCCGTCACGTTGGTCGGAGAGCAGTGACCGAGCGCGTCCCGCGTGTGTGGGACGTGCTGTCCGCCTCCGAGGACGCGACGCTCCGCGCGTTCGTCGGCGACAACCGACACGACGTGGCGGCGCTGCTCGACGGCCTCTCCGAGGAGCAGGCCCGCCGCCGGCTGGTGCCATCGCGCACGTGCCTGCTGTCGATCGTCAAGCACTGCGCCTACGTCGAGCGTGTCTGGTTCCAGGAGGCCGTGCTGGGTCATTCCCGTGAGGTCCTGGGCATCCCCGTCGACGTCGAGGACAGCTGGCAGCTCGACGACTCCGACACCGTCGCCTCGGTGCGCGAGGACTTCCTGGCCGCCGTCGCCGAGTCCGAGCGCATCGCTGCGGGCCTGGCGCCCGACGACCTGGCGGTGCACCCGCGGTTCGGTCAGCTGACCGTGCGGTGGATCCACGCCCATCTGGTGCAGGAGCTGGCCCGGCACGCCGGACACGGCGACATCCTCCGCGAGCAGGTGCTGGGCGCAGACGAGGATTAGATCGTCTCTGCGGTGGAACCGCAGCGTTTTCGCGTGGTCGCGACAGGCCGAACGGTGGGGTAGGTGCACGCCGTTCGCCCCTCTTCTGTACTCTTGACGGCACGACATCTGACTATCTCTGTGCGAGGGGGTCGACCCATGGGGCGCGGCCGTGCTAAAGCCAAGCAGACCAAGGTTGCACGCGACCTGAAGTACCGGTCTTTCGATACCGACTTCAGTGACCTGCAGCGAGAACTACACGGAGAGTCGGGCGATCCCATCCCCGACCAGTACGCCGACCTCGTCGAGCGCGAGGACCCCGCAGCCTCCTGAGGGCGCGCGACTCGCTTCGCTCGTCGCACCTGCGTTTCGTTCCTCAGCGCAGCCGGGCTTCGCCCGGGCGCCTGCCTCGCTGCGCTCGGCCTATGGTCGGGTCCGTGGTTCAGTCGCGTGCGCGTGACGGATTCAGTGCTTGCGTGACAGGGCGCCGGGCCACCAGAAGCGGCGGCCCAGCACGGCCACGATGGGCGGCGTGATGATGCCGCGCACCAGCACGGTGTCCAGCAGCACGCCCAGGCCCACGACGATGCCGAGCTGAGCCAGCAGCACGAGCGGCAGCACGCCCAGCACGGCGAACACCGCCGCCAGCAGGATGCCGGCGCTGGTGATGACACCGCCGGTCGTGGCGAGCGCGCGCACGATCGACTCGGTCGCGTCGCCGTCGCTGCGCATCTCCTGCTTGGCCCGAGCCGTCAGGAAGATGTTGTAGTCGACGCCCAGTGCCACCAGGAAGATGAAGGCCAGCAGCGGCAGGCTCACGTCGACGGCCGACCAGCCCAGCAGGTTCTCGATGGCCAGCCACGCCAGGCCCAGCGCGGCGGCGTACGACAGCACGGTGAGGCTGATCAACAGCACTGAGGCGACGACGGACCGCAGCAGCAGGAGCAGGCCGAGCAGCACCACGCCCAGCACGACGGGCACGACGACCACGCGGTCGCGGGCGGCCGTGTCGCGCTCGTCCACGGCCTCCGCGTCGGGCCCGCCGACCAGGGCGTTCGGGTCGACCTCCGACACGGCTGGACGCAGGTCGCGCACGGCCTGCAGCGCCTCGTCCGACTCCGGGCCGGCCTCGAGCACGACCCGCACCTCGGCGACGTCGGCCGACGCCTCGCCTGGCGTCGCGTCACGCACCCCGTCGACCGACCGGGCGGCCTCGGCGACCTGCTCGGCGCGGTCCGGCGACGCTGCCACGACCGTGGGCGCCGCGGTCCCGGCGGGGAACGCCTGCGCCAGCACCTGCTGCGTGCTGACCGACTCGGGCGTGTCGACGAACTGCTCGTCCTGACCCAGTCCGGTGCGCAGGCCAAACGCCGCCAAAGCCATCGCCACCAGGGCGAGCGTCCCGGCGACCACCACAGGCCAGGGACGGCGGGTCACGGCGCGGCCGATGCGGTACCACGCCCCGCGGCGGGTGGGGTCGGGGTCGCCGACGCGAGGCACGAACGGCCAGAACAGCCAGCGCCCGGGCAGCGACATGGCCGGCGGCAGCACCACGAGCGCGAACAGCACGGCGACGGCGATGCCGGTGGCACCCGCCAGGCCGATCCGGCTGACGAAGGGCGAGTCGGCGAGCAGCAGTGCCAGCAGGCCCAGCAGCACCGTTCCCGAGCTGGACAGGATGGCCGGCGCGGCCGCACCCACCGCGGTACGCATGGCGGTGTGCCGGTCCTCCTCGTGGCGCAGCTCCTCGCGGTACCGCGCGATCAGCAGCAGCGCGTAGTTCGTTCCGGCGCCGAAGACCAGCACCGACGTGATGCCGGTGATGGACCCGTCGACGTCGAGGCCCGACCAGGCCGAGACTGTGTCGACGACCTTCGCGGCGACCCGGTCGGCCAGGCCGATCACCGCCAACGGGACCAGCCACAGCCATGGACTGCGGTACGTGACGATCAGCAGCAGGGCCACCACGCCGGCGGTGACGAGCAGGAGGCGGGTGTCGGCGCCGTCGAAGACCTTGCCGAGGTCGGCCTGCACGGCAGGGGCGCCGGTGACGCCGACGGTGAGGCCGTCGGGCAGCTCCTCGCCAGCGAGTCCGCGGAGGTCCTCGATGGCGGCGGCGTTCTCGTCGTTCGAGAGGTCGGTGGGCAGCGGCACGACCAGCAGGGCGACCGTGCCGTCGTCGGAGGTCGTGGGTGGCACCGGGGGAGCGTCGAGCTCCTGCGCGGCTTGGGCGCCCCGCTGCTCGATCGCGGTCAGGTCGTCATCGGTGAGCGGCTCGCCATCGCGGGAGAAGACCACGAGGGCGGGCGCCTCGTCGGCGTCTGGCAGCTCGGCGAGGGCCTTGTCGGCCATCGCGGACTCGGCGTCCGACGGCAGGTTCGAACCGGCCTCCGACCCGACGGTGGGCGCAGGAGCGAAGGCCAGGACCACGCCGGCCAGCAGCAGCCCGAGCAGGAGCACGACGACCGAGCGGCGCCGACCCACGAGGCGAGCTATCGGAAAGGTTCGATGATCGAATGATTCCACGATCACAGCGTAGGCTGCCGCCCATGACGTCGCAGGATGGACCCACGGGAGGTCGGGCGCGTGAGGTGGCGGTCCTGCTGCAGCGGCTGACCGCCGCCACCGCTCGGTACAGCGACAAGGCCGGCGCGGTGCGCGGCCTGCACCGGTCGGACCTGCACGCGCTGCAGGCCGTGGTGGCAGCGCGGACCGCGGGGGAGCCGCCCCTCACCCCGTCCCGCCTCGCGGCGACCCTGGGACTCACGCCGTCCGCGACCACCGCGCTCCTGGACCGGTTGGAGCGCGTGGGTCACGTGTGGCGCGACCATGACTCGGTCGACCGGCGTCGCGTCGGGGTGCACATGACCGAGACCGCGGGGCAGGAGGCGCGCACGATCTTTGGCCCCCTCGCCGCCCGGATGGCCGCCGTCGTCGACGAGCTCGACCCGGCGGAGGTCGACGTGGTGGTGCACTTCCTGCAGGCTGCCGCCGAGGTGGTCGAGACCCAGCCCCTGCCGGACGCACTGCCGGACGCCCCGACCTGAGGTGGCTCAGCCCGGGAGGTGGATGGCGCGCAACCGGCCGACGTCGCGCATGCGCTGCTCGGCCTGGCGGTCCGCGGCCTCGGCGGTGGTGACGCCCTCGCTCGCGGCCCGCTCCAGCACGCTCAGCGTCGTGTCGAAGATGCCGCTGGCGCGGGTCTTCGCCCGGTCGAAGGAGAAGCCCGACGGGTCGAGCTCGTCGGCCACCTGCATGACGCCGCCGGAGTTGACGCAGTAGTCGGGCGCGTAGGTGATGTCCTTCTCGGCCAGCAGCTTCGCGATGCCGTCGTGGGCCAGCTGGTTGTTCGCGCCGCCGCACACGACCTTCGCCGACAGGGCCGAGACGACCTCGTCTGTCAGGGCGTGGCCGAGGGCGCAGGGTGAGAACACGTCGAGCTGCTCGCGCACCAGCTCGTCGGCGGAGGCGGCCACGCGCACGCTGGGGTACGTCTCGGTGAGCCGACGGACGGCCTCACCGTCGGGGTCGGTGACCACCACGTGGGCGTCCTCCTGCACGAGGTGTCCGACCAGGTGCCGTCCGACCTTGCCCACGCCGGCGACGCCGATCGTGCGGCCGGACAGCGCCGTGGTGCCCCAGCGGTGCTGGGCGGCGGCGCGCAGGCCCTGGTAGACGCCGAACGCGGTCAGCACCGAGGAGTCACCGGCGCCGCCGTGCTCGACGGTGCGCCCGGTGACGAAGTCGGTCTCGCGGGCGATGACGTCCATGTCGGGGCTGAACGTGCCGACGTCGCACGCGGTGTAGTACCGGCCGCCGAGGGTCTCGACGAACCGGCCGTACGCCCGCAGCAGCGCCTCGGACTTGTCGGCGCGCGGGTCACCGATGATGACGGCCTTGCCGCCGCCGAGGTCGAGCCCGGCCAGCGCGTTCTTGTAGGCCATGCCCCGTGACAGGTCGAGCACGTCGGCGAGGGCGTCGGCCTCGGTCGCGTACGGATGGAACCGCGTGCCGCCGAGGCCCGGGCCCAGAGCCGTGGAGTGGAGAGCGATGATCGCGCGCAGGCCGCTCGGCTCGTCGTGGCAGAACACGACCTGCTCGTGCGGGTGGGCGAAGACGTTGGATGAGCCGGTCACGGTGGTGCCTTCCGTCGGGGTGGCGAGGACGCGGTGGTGGGCGCCCTCATCGGTGGAGCCGCGGGGTGGTGCGGCTCCGTCCCGACTCTACGCCGATTGCGTTCTCAGGCCCTTCGGAACGCGCGCCCCAGACCGTGGAGCTCAGTCCTCGCGGGCTGCCCGCTCGGCGGCTTCCTGGTGGTCGGGCAATCCGCGGAACCGGCGGAAGCTGTAGACCATGAATCCGAGCGCGATGATGGCCGAGAAGATCAGTGTCGCCCCCGTGCCCCACCCGCCGAGCAGCCACCACTTCTCGTCGATCGGCCACCACCCGGGTGCGTCCGGTCCGATGCCCCAGACGACGCCCAGCGCGCCGAGCAGCAGGGCGGCGACGGTGCTGGCGATGATGCGCGGCCAGCTCTGCACGCCGTCGGCGGCCGCCTTGAACGCGCGCACCTTCACCGGCTCGAGCCGACGCTCGGCCCACTCGTACTGCGTCGACAGCACGGCGAGGCCGCCCACCAGCGCCAGCAGGCCGGGGCCGGGAAGGAAGATCGCCGCGATCCCGGCGAGCACGAGGATCCAGCCGATGATCGTCAGCGCGATGGCCTTGGCCGCGTCCTGGGACCGCTTGCTCGCGGACCGGTGCTCGCTCACCGGACGGCCGGATTCGGGAAGGTCATGCTCCATCCTCCCAATCGTGGGACTGTCCCGCTCGGCAGGACGCCGTTGGACGGAAGGCAGGGCGGGCCGGTCGGTCGTAGGGTGTGGGGCACATCGATGGAACGGGGACCATCCATGACCACGCCGACCAACACCTCGCAGCAGGGCGGCGACGACGCCGACCACCGGTCCGCCGGGATGCAGGAGGAGGACGAGTCCACGGGCACCGCCCGCCGGCGGTGGGCCGGGCTGGCGGCAGGTCCGTTGCTGGGGCTCGCGACCTTCGTCGCCCTGCCCGGGAGCCTCGCGACCGACGGACGCCTCACGGCGGGCATCGCCGTGCTGATGGCGGTGTGGTGGATGACCGAGGCCATCCCGATCCCGGCCACAGCGCTGCTGCCGCTGGTCCTGTTCCCCGTGCTGACCGACACCGAGGTCGACGACGTCGGTGCCTCCTACGGCAACAACATCATCTTCCTGTTCATGGGCGGGTTCCTGCTGGCGCTCGCGATGCAGCGCTGGAACCTGCACCGCCGCATCGCCCTGCTGACCGTGCGCGCGATGGGCACCAAGCCGTCGATGGTCATCGCGGGCTTCATGATCGCGACCGGCTTCCTGAGCATGTGGGTGTCCAACACCGCGACGGCGGTCATGATGCTGCCGATCGGCCTGTCGGTGCTGGTGCTCATCACCAAGCTCGGCATCGACGACGTCGCCGACCTCGCGGGCGACGAGCCGGTGACGGCCTCGAACTTCGGCACCGCGTTGATGCTGGGCATCGCCTACGCGGCGTCGATCGGGTCGCTGGCCACCATCATCGGCACGCCGCCCAACACGTTGCTGGTGGGCTACCTCTCCGAGACCCACGACGTGACCATCGGCTTCGGCCAGTGGATGCTGTTCGGCCTGCCGATCGCGATCGTGCTGCTGGTCATCTGCTGGTGGGTGCTGACGCGTTGGATCTTCCCGCCGGAGATGGACGACATCCCGGGTGGCCGCAAGCTCATGAACGACGAGCTCGCGAAGCTCGATCGCATGTCGCGGCCGGAGTGGATGGTGGCGGCTGTCTTCGCGCTGGCGGCGTTCAGCTGGGTCGCGGTACCGCTGATCCAGGACGACCCGTTCATCTCCGATGCCGGCATCGCGATGACCGTCGGTGTGCTGCTGTTCATCCTCCCGGCCGGCACGGCGCGGGGGGTGCGGCTGCTCGACTGGGAGGCTGCGGTGCAGCTGCCGTGGGGCGTGCTGCTGCTGTTCGGCGGCGGGTTGGCTCTCAGTGCGCAGTTCGGCGAGAGCGGTCTGACCGAGTGGATCGGTGAACGCGCCGAGGGACTCGAGGGCGTGCCGCTCGTGCTGCTGGTGCTGATCGTCGCGGCCGGGGTGCTGGCCCTGACCGAGCTGACCAGCAACACCGCGACCGCGGCGACGTTCCTGCCGCTGGCCGGGGGAGTGGCGATCGGCCTGGGCCTGGACCCGTTGCTGCTGACGATCCCGGTGGCGATCGCGGCCACCAGCGCGTTCATGCTGCCGGTCGCGACGCCGCCCAACGCCATCGCGTACGGCTCGGGCTACGTGACGATCGGCCAGATGATCAAGGGCGGCATCTGGATCAACCTCGTCGCCCTCGTGCTGGTGACGATGGCGACCATGACCCTCGCCGTGTGGGTCTTCGACATTGCTCTGTAGCGATGGGCCCTCTGGCTTCGCGGGCAGGGACGGTCAGTCGGTGACGCGGCGGGCGAGGCGCTTGTCCATGCGGCGGATCTGGGGGGTGACGACCTTGGTCAGCACCCCGGGCAGCACCGACATGCCGGCCTGACCGATCGCGCCGCCCAGGGACGTGACGCGGCTCGGCCGGTCGAGCGCCGCCTTGAGGAGCCAGCGGCCGGCGCGGTCCGGTCCCATCATCGGCATCGCCGCGTAGATGCTGGTCGCGCCGGACATCTCGGTGCGCACCATGGGGAAGTAGACGATGGTCGAGGTGATGCCGGCGTGGGCGTGCTCGGCCGCCAGCGACCGTGCGAACGACTCGAGCGCGCTCTTGCTGGCCAGGTAGGCCGAGAACAGCGGGATGGGCACCTGCGTCGACATCGTGGAGCTGACCACGACGTGCCCGTGCCCCTGCTCGAGGAACGTCGGCATCAGCCCGAGCGTCAGCCGCACGGCGCCCAGGTAGTTGACCGCCATGGTGCGTTCGTAGTCGTGCACGCGGTCGAGGGAGTCGGCGATGCCGCGGCGGATCGAGCGACCCGCGTTGTTCACCAGCACGTCGATGACCTCGTGCTCGTCCCGCAGCGTCGCGACCACGGCGTCGACGGCGTCCGGGTCGGTCAGGTCGACCGGGTAGGCGTGCGCGGCGCCGCCCGAGGCGCGGATCTCGTCGACCACCTCGGCCAGCTGGTCGGCGCGCCGCGCGAGCAGGCAGACGGTGTGGCCCTGCTCGGCGAGCTGCCGAGCGGCGGCCGCACCGATGCCGCTCGAGGCGCCCGTCAGCACGATGGTGCGCGGCCGGCTCATGCCAGGTCACCTGTCGAGAGGTGCCCGCGCGTGGCGTCCGAGAACAGTGCCTCGACCAGGCGGACGCACCGACTGAGCATCGAGTCGGCGGTCTCGTCGGGGTGGTCGACCCACCAGCTCATCAGCGAGTCCACGATGCCGAGCCAGGTGGCGGTCATGGCCGAGACGTCGAGGGGATCGCGGTCACCGGCCAGCGCCAGCAGCTCGGTGACGCCCTCGTGGGCCAGCTTGCCGATGCGGTCGGTGTGCGCCGCGATGGTCTCGGCGACCGGCCCCGAAGCGGGGGCCGTGCGGTCGTGCAGCAGCCGCCAGAGGTGCCGTTCGGGCTCGAGCACCGTGAACATGCCGGCCAGGGTCAGGATGCCGCGCTCGATGCCCACGGCCTCACCGTCGGCGATGCGCTCGATCTCGCCGCCCAGGCGCGCGCCGGCGCGGTCGAGGCAGGCGACGAACAGCCCTTCCTTCGAGCCGAAGTACTGGTAGACGAGCGGCTTGGAGATGCCGGCGCGCTGCGCGATCGTCTGCAGGCTCGTGCCGGCGTAGCCCACCTCACCGAACTCGCGGGAGGCCTCGTCGAGGATCTGCGCCTCGCGCTCCGAGCGGGGGACGCCCTTCGTGCCGGCGTTCGGTCGGACCATGCGGAGAACTCTAGCGCGGCGATATGATCTCGTGGTAACTTACCGCGAAGTCATATCACGATCCTGACCGGGAGACGCCGTGGAAGACCTGCTCGACCCTCTCAAGAACCCCGTCACCTACGCCGCGCCGTTCTTCCTGCTGACGATCCTCATCGAGTTCGCCGCGCTGAAGTGGCTCGACCATGACGACAACGTCACCGGCTACGCGATGAAGGACGCCCGCACCTCGATCTCGATGGGCGTGCTGTCGCTGTTCTTCCTCACCGCGTTCAAGGTGCTCTCGTTCTTCGGCTTCGTCGCGGTCTTCACCTACCTCGCACCGTGGCAGCTGCCGGTCGACACCTGGTGGTACTGGGTGCTGGTGCTGCTGGGCGTCGACCTCGGCTACTACTTCCACCACCGCTTCAGCCACCGCGTGCGCCTCGGCTGGGCGGGCCACCAGGCCCACCACTCCAGCGAGTTCATGAACTTCGGCACCGCGTTGCGGCAGAAGTGGAACCCGTGGTTCGAGTTCTTCTTCTGGCTGCCGCTGCCCCTGCTGGGCTTCTCGCCCTGGACGCTCTACGTGGCGTTCGGCATCAACCTGATCTTCCAGTTCTACGTGCACACCGAGCTGATCGGGAAGCTGCCGCGGCCCATCGAGTACGTCTTCAACACGCCCTCGCACCACCGCGTGCACCACGGCAGCGACGCCGAGTACCTCGACAAGAACTACGCGGGCATGCTCATCATCTGGGACCGGATGTTCGGTACCTTCACCGAGGAGAAGCACCGCCCGACGTACGGACTCACGACGCCGGTCGGCACCTACAACCTGCTGAAGCTGCAGTACGGCGACTACGCGCAGATGACGCGCGACGTGCGCAGCGCCGAGCGGTTCCGCGACAAGCTGGGCTACGTCTTCGGGCCCCCGGGCTGGCAGCCGAGCACCGAGCATGCTTCCGGGCCTGCTCCTGAGCCCGAGTCCGTCCCCCGCCGCTAGTCGGCCCGTCGGTCGCGCGGGGGCCGGGCGATCAGCGCGCGACCTCGAACAGCCCGGCCGCGCCCATGCCGCCTCCGACGCACATCGACACGACGGCGAACTGCTGGTCGCGACGACGAGCCTCGAGCAGGGCGTGCCCGACCGCTCGTGATCCCGTCATTCCGTAGGGGTGTCCGAGGGCGATGGCGCCCCCGTTGACGTTCATCCGCTCCGGATCGATGCCCAGGACGTCCCGGCAGTGGACGGCCTGCGAGGCGAACGCCTCGTTGAGCTCCCAGACGCCGATGTCGGCGACGCTCAGGCCGTGCTGCTGGAGCAGCCGGGGGATGGCCGTCACGGGCCCGATGCCCATCTCGTCCGGCTCGCACCCGGTCACGGCGATGCCGACGTAATAGCCGAGGGCCTCGATGCCGCGTGCGCTGGCGAGGTCGGCGTCCATCAGGACGTTGGCCGAGGCGCCGTCGCTCAGCTGTGAGGCGTTGCCGGCCGTGACGGTGGGGTGGGCCGTGACGTCACCGGGCGAGAGCACCGTGCGCAGCGCAGCGAGACCCTCGGCCGTCGTGCCGGCGCGGACGCCTTCGTCGGCCGACACGGTCTGCTCCACCTCCGTGGTCGTGCCGGTTGCCTTGTCGGTCACCAGGGTGCGGACCGTGATCGGGCTGATCTCGTCGTCGAAGATGCCGGCCGCCTGGGCCGCTGCGGCGCGATGCACCGACTGCAGCCCCATCTCGTCCTGCCGCTCCCGGCTCACGCCGTACCGTGCCGCCACGTTCTCGGCGGTGTGGAGCATGGGCATGTACAACCCCGGGACGTGCTCGCGAAGCCACGCGTCGCCGGCGCGGTGCGTGTTCATGTGCTCGTTCTGCACCAGGGAGATCGACTCGACGCCGCCCCCGATCGCCACGCGCATCCCGTCGACCATGATCTGCTTCGCGGCGGTGGCGACGGCCATCAGACCAGAGGAGCACTGGCGGTCCATCGTGGTGCCGGGCACCGTCACGGGCAGCCCGGCTCGCAGGGCTCCCTGACGTGCCACGTTGAACCCGGTGCTGCCCTCGGGCAGTGCGCAGCCGAGGACGACGTCCTCGACCTCCGCAGGGTCGATGCCGGCCCGGGCCACCGCGTGGGCGATGGCGTGACCCACCAGCTCGGGGCCGGGGGTGTTGTTGAACGCCCCCTTGTACGCCTTGCCGACAGGGGTCCGGGTGGTGGCGATGATCGCGGCGCGGCGCATGGGTGCTCCTCGGGGAGAAGTGGAAAAGAACTTTCCGAAACCTACTTGAACATGAACCCGGGTTCAACTACGGTCACCCATGTGAGGCCGATCATGTGAGTCGGCTCACATCGCCGAGGAGAAAGCGCGGTACGAGATGGTGAACGTGGCGGCGAACGTCTGGGCCCACGCCGAGACGGACCCGAACAGGGCAGCCCTGAGGTCGCCCGCGGGCGATCTGACCTACGGGGAGCTGGCGGCTGCCAGCCGACGCGCGGCGGGTGCCGTGCGAGAGGCCGGTGTGCGGCCCCTCGACCGGGTCGTCCTGATCGCCCCGAGCATCGTCGAGTTCCCCGTCGTCTACCTCGGTCTCCACGGGGCGGGGGTCAGCGTCATCACCATGAACACGATGGCCACGCCCGCGGAGATCGGCTACGTCCTGGACGACTCCGAGGCCGTGCTCGTCATCGCCTGGCACGAGTGTGCGGACGCAGCTGCGACGGCGGCCGCCGACCGTGGGCTTCCGCTGTGGCGGGTGGAGCCGGGCGCCGTCTTCGACGCGGAGCCCGTGGCCGTGGCGCACGACCACGCGCCGGACGACACCGCGATCATCCTGTACACCTCGGGCACCACGGGACGCCCGAAGGGTGTGGAGCTGACCGCCGCCAACCTGCTCGACACCACGGCCTCCTTCCTGCCGGTGCTGTCGCTGACGCCGGACGACCGCTTCGGGACCGCCCTGCCGCTGTTCCACGTCTACGGCCAGGCGGTCGTGATGAACACGGTCCTCGTAACGGGTGCGACTCTGTCCCTGCTGTCGCCGTTCGAGCCCACGCAGATGCTCGAGATGGTGCGCCGCGACCGATTGACCGCGCTCGCCGGCGTGCCGACCATGTGGAACGCGATGCTGCACGCGGCGGCCGACTACGGTCCCGGCGACTTCGAGGACCTGCGACTCGCAACCTCCGGCGGGGCCTCGCTCCCGGTCGAGGTCATGCGGGCCTTCAAGGAGCGGTTCGACTGCGCGATCCTCGAGGGCTACGGCCTCACCGAGTCGACCGGCGCCGCGACGTTCAACGACATCAACCGGGTGCAGAAGGCCGGCACGGTGGGTCCTGCCCTCCCGGGTTCCGCCATCGAGGTGCGGGATCCCGACGGCCGACCGGTGGCCGCCGGTGTGGTGGGCGAGGTGTTCATCAAGGGCCCCACGATCATGAAGGGCTACCGCAACCGGCCCGACGCGACCGAGGCCGACCTTCGTGACGGCTGGCTGCGCACCGGCGACCTGGGGCAGCTCGACGAGGACGGCTACCTGAGCATCGTCGACCGCGCCAAGGACCTGATCATCCGCGGCGGTTACAACGTCTACCCCCGTGAGGTCGAAGAGGTGCTGTACGAGCACCCCGACATCGTCGAGGTCGCGGTCGTCGGCGTCCCGGACGAGCACTTCGGCGAGGAGGTCGCGGCGGTCGTCGCCCTGATGCCCGGTTCCACGTTGACCGGCGAGGAGCTCCGCGCCTGGGCCAAGGTGCAGCTCTCGGCCTACAAGGTGCCGCGCCTGGTCCAGTTCGTGGACACCCTGCCCAAGGGGCCGACGGGCAAGATCCTCAAGCGGGAGATCGACCGGAGTGGCATCCGTGCCGCAGCGGGGGTCACCGCATGATCATCGACGGAACCGTCGCCATCGTCACCGGCGCGGCGGGCGGCATCGGCGCCGCCCTCGCGCAACGTCTCCTTGAGCACGGGGCGAGCGTCGTCGTCACCGACCTCGACGCCGCACGGCTGGACGCCACGGCCGCCTCCCTGGAGCGGGTTGCGCCGGGCCGGGTCGCCGGCCTGGCCGGTGACTGCTCGGTCGAGGCCGACGTGCAGGCCCTCATCGACCTGGCGCAGGACCGCTTCGGGCCCGTCGACCTCTACGCGGCCAACGCGGGCGTCGGCCTGGGCCAGGGGCTCGAGTCCTCCGAGGACGACTGGTCGACCTCGATCGACGTCAACGTCCTGGCCCACGTGCGGGCCGCACGCCTGTTGACGCCGGGCTGGCTCGAGCGTGGTCGGGGCTACTTCCTCAGCACCGCCTCGGCCGCTGGGTTGCTGACCCAGATCGGGTCGCCCACCTATTCGGTCACCAAGCACGCCGCCGTGGCGTTCGCCGAGTGGATGTCGGTCACCTACGGGTCTCGCGGCATCGCGGTGAGCTGCCTGTGCCCCATGGGCGTGAACACGTCGATGCTCAACGGCGGCGCGGGCTCCGACGACGAGACCGCCCGGCTGGGCGCGCGCGCCGTGACCGAGGCCGGGGGAGTGCTCGAGCCGCTGGAGGTTGCCGACATCGTCATCGAGGCGATCGGCACCGAGCAGTTCCTGGTCCTGCCGCATGCCGAGGTGCTCGAGTTCTACCGGCGCAAGGGGTCGGACTACGACCGCTGGCTCGCCGGGATGCGCCGCTACCAGGACACGCTCGCATGACCGCTCCGGGCGCCACGACGCGCCGAGCTGTCTTGTTCGACTTCGGTGGAGTGCTCACCTCGAGCGTCATCGACGCCTTCGGGGAGTTCGGCCGGGTCGACTGCGGTGACCGCGACCTGCCGCTGAAGCTGCTGGGGTCGGACCCCGAGTCCCAGCGTCTGCTGACCGACCACGAGGAAGGCCGCCTGGACGACGACGGGTTCGAGAACGGGTTCGCCGCTCGACTACGCGCCCACGGTGCCGACGTCGTGGCCGAGGGACTGATCGCCAGGATGCAGTCTCGGCTCGTCCGCGACGAGGACACCGTGCAGCTCGTCGCCACCTTGCGCGACGCCGGCGTGCCGGTGGGACTGCTGTCGAACTCACTGGGGCGCGACTGCTACGTCGGGTTCGACCTGCCCGCCCTGTTCGACGCCGTCACCATCTCCGGTCAGGAGGGCGTCCGCAAGCCCTCCAGGCGCCTGTACGAGATCGGGTGCGAACGCCTCGGCGCCCACCCGTCCGAGGTCGTCATGGTCGACGACCTCGCCCAGAACATCGACGCAGCCGAACGTCTCGGGATGGCCGGCGTCGTGCACCGCACCGCGGCAGGGACCGCCCGAGAGCTCGAGCGGCTCCTGGGGACGGAACTCGCGAGGAGCCTGCCCGCACAGCGGTGAGTCGGGGGAACCAGCACCACCCAGGCGAGACCGTCCGGTCGCGTCGTCAACATCCGCGTGCCTGAACCAGGCCACGGCAGTTTCAGGAGGATCCATGAAGGCTCGACGAATCGCAACGGGCTTGGTGGCCGCGCTGGCCCTCACGGTCACCGCGGCGTGCGGCGGCGGCTCCGGGGGAGGTGACGCAGCCGACGGCGAGTACACGATCGGCATCGTGAAGTTCGCCTCCAGCGACCAGACCTCCGAGGAGGCCATCGCCGGGTTCCGGGCGTACGCCGAGGAGCAGGGATGGGAGACCAGTGCGGTCGACCCGCAGGGCGCGGTGGACAAGGCCAACGGTGCGATGCAGGACTACGTCCAGAAGGACGTCGACCTCATCGTCACCGCCGTCTTCGACAGCAAGACGCTGACCGCAGGGGCACAGGCTGCCAAGGCGGCCGACATCCCGGTGGTGTCGATCTCCGGAGGCACGGCCGACGGCATCACCGCGAACCTCGATGCCGGGGTGTCCAACGGGGAGCCGGTCGCCGCCCAGCTGGTGGAGGACATGGAGGGCAAGGGCGAGGTGCTGGTGCTCGGGTACAAGAGCGGCCTGCCGTGCATCGGGCGTGAGGAGGCGCTGAACGACGCGCTCGAGGACACCGACATCACGATCACCCGCAACGAGGTGCCGATCCCGGGGCAGGTCGAGGGCAGCACGCAGTTCGCGCAGGCCTGGCTCGCCAAGCATCCCAAGGGCAGCGGACCGCTGGCTGTGTGGGGCTGCTTCGACGACCCGGCCCTCGGGGCCATCGCGGCACTGAAGTCGTCGGGCCGCGACGACGTGCTCGTCTACGGCATCAACGGGCAGCCCGGGGCGATCAACGCCATCGAGGCCGGCGACATGAGGGCAACGGTCTACCTGCTGGCCACCGAGGCGGGCAAGAACTTCGCCAAGCTCGTGCCCGACTTCGTCGAGGGCGGTGTCGACGCCGAGCCCCAGGAGGTCGACCTGACCAACGTGCTGGTCACGACCGACACGATCGCCGACTTCCTGTCCGAGTACCCGGACGCCGGCGAGTAATGCACGGCCACGTCCTCCAGGGCCGACCCGCCCTGGACCCCGAGGAGGAGCTTGCATGACCGACGCGACAGCCCTCGACGACCCCACGGTCGCCTCGTCGCCCTCACCGACCTGCCTGGAGATGATCGGTGTCTCCAAGCAGTTCGGCGGGCACCAGGCCCTGGAGGACGTGTCCATCACGCTGAGCCCTGGCCGGGTGCTGGCCCTGTGCGGCGCCAACGGCGCCGGCAAGTCGACCCTGGTCCGCATCCTGGCCGGGGCGGAGTCCGCGGACACCGGCACCATCCGGGTGCACGGGTCGGAGGTCTCGATCCATGCACCCCAGGACGCGACGCGGCTCGGCCTGAGCTTCATCCACCAAGAGCTCAACCTGGTCCCGAAGTTCACCGCTCTGCAGAACATGGCGATGGGCGCGGACCGCACGGGGCGGGGTGGCGTGCTCGACCTGCGCAGCTTGCGCCGCAAGGCCCTGCAGGTGCAGGAGCGCATCGGGTACCAGGTGCCGCTGGACGTGAAGGTCGAGGACCTGGCGGTCTCGGAACGGTGGATGGTGTCCCTCGGTCGCTCGCTGATGCGCGACGCGACGATCGTCGCGATGGACGAGCCGACGGCGTCCTTCACCCGGGAGGAGGCCGAACGGCTCTACTCCATCATCGACGAGCTGACCGCTGACGGCGTCGGCATCATCTACATCTCCCACCGTCTGGAGGAGGTGCTGCAGGTCGCGGACGACGTCACCGTGCTGCGCAACGGGCGGCTGGTCGGCAGCTTCGCGGCCGCGGACCTCGACATCGCCTCGCTGACCCACCACATCGTGGGGCGTGAGGTCGCCCAAGTGGCGCACCGGGCCGGGGAGGTGGACCCGGCGTCGGGGCCCGCCCTGCTGGAGGTCCGTGGTCTGACGCGCGAGCCCCGCGTCAGGGACGCCAGCCTCACGCTGCACCGCGGCGAGATCCTCGGCGTCGCCGGCCTCGTCGGCTCGGGCCGCACCGAGCTGGCGCGTCTGCTCATCGGTGCCGATCCGGTCGGCGCGGGGACCATGACCCTCGACGGTGCTCCGTACCGTCCCCGATCTCCGTTCGAGGCGATCAAGGCCGGCGTGGCCCTCGTCCCGGAGGAGCGTCGGTCACAAGGCCTGATCCTGCGCAACACGGTCAGCACCAACCTCGGCATGGCGTCGTTGCGCGAGCCGGGCAACAAGCTCGGGACCTACAGCCCGCGCCGCGCCGTCAGGATCGCCCGCGAGGCGGTCGCGCGGTTCGGCATCAAGGCCAACTCCGTCCACGAGACGGTGGGCGAGCTCAGCGGCGGCAATCAGCAGAAGATCGTCGTCGGCAAGTACGTGCTCGCCGGCCCCCAGCTGCTGATCCTCGACGAGCCGACCGTCGGCGTCGACGTCGGCGCCCGCGGCGAGATCTACGACATCATCCGGGACCTCGCCGCAGCCGGGACGTCGATCCTGATGATCTCCAGCGACTTCGAGGAGCTCGCGATCTGTGACCGCGTGGTGGTCATGCGCGAAGGATCGATCGTCGCCACCGTGCCCGCGGCCCGGGCCACGAAGGACCACCTCACCTCGCTCTGCTTCGGCACGACAGAACAGGAACCGTCATGAGCACTGTCACTCTCGATCCGACGTCCGTCGTCGCGACTCGACCCGCGAGCGCACGCATCTGGAAGTGGTTCGGCCGCTACGGCGCGCTGCTCGTGCTCGGCGTCCTCGTCGTGGGGACGAGCCTGCTCGAGCCGACGACGTTCGCCACGTACGACAACTTCATCAACATCCTGAACCAGAGCGCCCTCTCCGCGATCATCGCGATGGGCCTGACGTTCGCCCTGGTCACCGGCGAGTTCGACCTCAGCATCGGCAACGTCGCGAGCCTGTCGGGGGTGGTCTGTCTCAGCACGATGGTCAACCAGGACATCGGCATCGTCGCGGCCCTCGTTCTCGCGGTCGCCATCGGTGCTCTCGTGGGTCTGGTCAACGGACTCGTCGTGACGCTCCTGAACGTCAACGCCTTGGTGGCGACGCTCGGCATCGGCACGGTGGCCGTGGGTGTCAACTACGCCGTGGCGGGCGGCACACCGATCGGACTGCCGGACCCGGGCGGCTTCATCCAGCTCACGCTGGGCCGCTTCCTCGGCATTCCGTACCCCGTCTTCATGATGTTCGGCCTCGCGGCGATCCTGTGGTTCATCCTGAACCGGACGGTGCTCGGCCAGTCAATGCAGGCCGTGGGCGGCAATCCGGTCGCCGCGCAGCTGTCGGGCATCCGGGTCGACCGGGTGCGGGTCTTCGCGTTCGTGATCTGCGGCATCTGCGCCGCTCTGACCGGCATCCTGCTGGCGTCGCGCACCGGCAGCGCCGCGGTCTCCGGCGGCGACTCCTACCTGCTGGCAGCCTTCGCCGCGGCGTTCTTCGGCTCGGCGGTCCTGCGGGACGGCGAGTTCCACGTGCTGGGCACGCTCGTCGGTGTCATCACGGTCTCGGTCGGCTTCAACGCCATCGCGCTGATCGGTCTGGAGACGTACTGGCAGTACCTGTTCCAGGGCCTGCTCCTGATCCTGGGGGTCGGCGTCGGTTCGCTGGCGCGGCGTCGAGCGGCGGCGGCCTGATGAATATGAACTTGAACTCGGATTCAGGTAGGGTGTCGGCATGACGACCTCCTCCGAACCGCTCGTGCTGACCGAGCGCCGCGGCGCAGTGCTCGTGCTGACCCTCAACCGGCCGGACCGCCTGAACGCGTGGACCGACGCGCTGGAGGACGAGTACTTCGCGGCCCTCGAGGCCGGCGACCGGGACCCCGACGTCCGGGCCATCGTGGTGACCGGTGCGGGCCGCGGGTTCTGCGCGGGCGCCGACATGGACGACCTTTCCGGCGCCCAGGACGCGACCGACACCGAGATCGACCGGCCGCGGCCCCGTCACCTGCCCCTCACGATCCGCACGCCGCTCGTGGCCGCCGTCAACGGTGCGGCGGCTGGGCTCGGGCTGGTCGAGGCGCTCTACTGCGACGTGCGGTTCGCGTCGCCGCAGGCACTGTTCCTCACCAGCTTCGTGCGTCGTGGCCTGATCGCCGAGTACGGAGTGTCGTGGCTGCTGCCGCGCATCGTGGGGCACAGCCGGGCCCTCGACCTGCTCCTGTCCGGCCGGCGGGTCGATGGCGAGGAGGCGTACCGGATCGGTCTGGTCGACCACCTGGTTCCGGCCGACGAGCTGGTCGAGGCCGCCGTCGCCTACGCGCAGGACCTGGCCACGAGCTGCTCGCCATGGTCGATCGCCACGATCAAGGCGCAGGTCGCCCTCGACGCCGAGCGCAGCTTCGACGCCTCCGTGGACCACGCCGACACGCTCATGCGTGCATCCTTCCGCGGCCCCGACATCGCCGAGGGCGTGGCCAGCTTCACCGAACGACGCCCACCTGTTTTCGCACCGCTATCCCACAAGGAGATCTGATGGAGTTCGCACCCAGCCCGAGGGCCCTCGAGTACCAGGAGAAGCTTCTGGACTTCATGGACCAGTACATCTACCCCGCCGAGTCGGTCTACGCCGCACAGATGATGGAGTCGGGGAACGCGAACTTCCACCCGCCCATCCTCGAGGAGCTCAAGACCGAGGCGAAGAAGCGCGGCCTCTGGAACCTGTTCCACCCCCACGAGGACGAGGCCTGGGGCTCGCCCGGCCTGAGCAACCTGGACTACGCGCCGCTGGCCGAGATCATGGGCCGCAGCCCGTACATCGCGCCGGAGGCGATGAACTGCAACGCGCCCGACACCGGCAACATGGAGGTGCTGCAGCTCTTCGGCACCGACGAGCACAAGGAGAAGTGGCTCAAGCCGCTGCTCGCCGGCGAGATCAACTCGGCGTTCTGCATGACCGAGCCGGACGTGGCGTCGTCGGACGCGACCAACGTGCAGCTGCGGATGGACGCCGACGGTGGCGACTACGTGCTGAACGGCCGCAAGTGGTTCGCCTCGAACGCGCTGCACGCGAACTGCAAGGTGCTCATCGTCATGGGCAAGACCGACACCCAGGCCGCCACGCACCGCCAGCAGTCGATGATGGTCGTGCCGATCGACACCCCCGGCGTCACCATCGTCCGTGGTCTGCCGGTCTTCGGCTACATGGACCGCGAGGGCCACGCGGAGATCCTCTTCGAGGACGTGCGCGTCCCGAAGACCGCGCTGCTCGCCGGGGAGGGCGACGGCTTCATGATCAGCCAGGCCCGCCTGGGGCCCGGCCGCATCCACCACTGCATGCGCTCGGTCGGCATGGCCGAGCGGGCTCTCGACCTGATGATCGCTCGTGCGCAGAACCGCGTGACGTTCGGGGAGCCCGTCGCGAACCGGTCCAACATCCAGGACTGGATCGCCGAGTCCCGCATCGACATCGAGATGATCCGCCTGCTCACGTTCAAGGCGGCATGGCTCATGGACACCGTCGGCAACCAGAAGGCGCGCACCGAGATCGCCGCCATCAAGGTCGCCGCTCCGGCGGTCGCGCTGAAGGTGATCGACCGGGCCATCCAGGTGCATGGCGGCGGTGGCATCACCGACGACTTCCCGTTGGCCAGCTTCTATGCCCATCAGCGCACGCTGCGCCTCGCCGATGGTCCGGACGAGGTGCACAAGCGCACCATCGCCCAGGTCGAGATGCGTCGCATCGCGCCCGAGTGGAACAAGAAGAAGTGAGCGACAGGCGTCTGGCCGGGCGCACCGCGATCGTCACCGGGGCCTCGCGGGGCATCGGTCTCGCGGCCGCGGTGTCCCTGCACGACGCCGGGGCCAACGTGGTCCTCACGTCCCGCACCGAGGAGGCGGCCGTCGCGGCCGCCGCCTCGGTGGGGGAGCGGGCGCTCGGCGTCCGCGCCCATGCCACTGACGACGCCGCGGCCGCCGAGTGCGTCGAGCGGACGCTCGAGCGCTTCGGCACCATCGACGTGCTGGTCAACAATGCCGGGACGAACCCGGCGTACGGCCCGATCCTCGCGCAGGACCACAGCCGGTTCGCGAAGACGATGGACGTCAACCTCTGGGCCCCGATCCTGTGGTCGCGGCTGGTGGTCGACGCCTGGATGGGTGAGCACGGCGGCACGATCGTCAACACCGCGTCGCTCGGAGGCTTCGTCGTGGCCCCGGACCTCGGCATCTACCACGTGTCGAAGGCGGCGCTGATCCACCTGACCAAGCAGCTCGCGATCGAGCTCGGCCCCGGGGTCCGCGTCAACGCGGTCGCCCCTGGCGTCGTGCGGACGCGCCTCGCCGAGGCGCTCTGGAGCGAGCACGAGGACGCCGTGGCGGCCCGGACCCCGCTGGCGCGCATCGGCGAGCCCCAGGACGTCGGGTCGCTCATCACGTTCCTGGCCTCGACGGACTCCTCGTGGATCACGGGCGAGACGATCGTGATCGACGGTGGCCAGATGATCGGCGCGACGGCCGCGGCCGACGCAGCCGGCCGGGTCGCGGCGGGCTGACGATGAGCCCGACGAGAGCCTCCAAGGACGAGGCGACCCTGGACGCGGTCGCGATGGACCTGGTCGTCCTTGCGGAGCTGCTGCGGTCTGACGGGGTGCAGGTCACCGGTCCGCTGACGGCGCTCCGGGTGGGGCGGGGACAGTCCAACCTGACGTACCTGGTGAGCGACGCCGAGCAGCGCCGCTGGATCGTCCGTCGCCCGCCGCGCGGGCACCTGCTCGACTCGGCGCACGACGTGCAGCGCGAGTACCGCATCCTGTCGGCCCTCGCCGGCACCCAGGTGCCGGTGCCGACCGTGGTGGGGGAGCACGTCGACCCGCGTCTCGCCGAGACGCCCGTGGTGGTGATGGAGCACGTCGACGGTCTGGTGATCGACCGGCCCGACGTGGCCGAGGCGACGGATCCGGACCTCCGCAGGGCGGTGGGGCGGTCCCTCGCGCGCACGCTGGCGGCGGTGCACGAGGTGGACCTGGCCGAGATCGGCCTGCTCGACCTGGCGAGCCACGCCCCGTACGCCGCGCGCCAGCTCAAGCGCTGGTCCCGCCAGTGGGAGGCCAGCCGCACGCGCGACGTCCCGGACCTGGACCGGCTGACCGAGCTCCTCCGGCGAACGATGCCGCCGCAGCAGGAGCTGACCCTGGTCCACGGTGACTTCCACGTGCGCAACGTCATCGTCGACCCCTCGACCGGCGGAGTCCGCGCGGTCCTGGATTGGGAGCTCAGCACGCTCGGTGATCCACTCGCCGACATCGGCAGCCTCCTCGCGTACTGGCCCGAAGCGGGGGACCCGCCCTCCGGCCTGTTCGCGGCGTCGACGCTGCCCGGCTTCATCGACCGCCGAGAGCTGGCTGACACGTACCTGGCGGCATCGGGCCGGGACGGCGCAGATCTCGACTACTGGCACGTGCTCGGCCTGTGGAAGATCGCCGTCATCTCCGAGGGCGTCCTGCGACGTGCCCTCGATGACCCGCGCAACGCCGCCGACGGCGGACCGCCCACCCCAGACCTGATCGACAGCCTCGTCGACCGCGCGTGGCGCGTCGCCCGCGAGGCGCACCTCGACCGTTGAGCACCCGACCCGACTGAAGGAGAGCAACATGACCGAGACCCCGTACGTGGGCGACTTCCTGGAGAACTCGCCGAAGAACTGGGGCAAGTGGGGGCCGGACGACGAGGTCGGCTCCCTCAACTACCTGACCGGCGCCGAGGTGCTGCGCGGTGTCGCCAGCGTGCGGTCCGGCGAGGTGTTCACGCTCCAGGTCCGGATGGGCAACCCCGGCGGAGACCCCGTCTGGCCCGGACGCGAGAGCATCCAGCGGCGCAACGTCATGGACGAGTCGTACTTCGCCCGGGGCGAGGGCGACGAGACACCAGGTGGCGCGCACTACGCCGACGACGTCGCGACGATCTTCCTGCAGGCGTCCACGCAGTACGACGCCCTCGGCCACGTCTGGTACGGCGGACAGATCTGGAACGGGTACGACGCCGGCACCACGGCGGACGACATGACCAAGGCCTCCGTGCTCCCGATCGCCGAACGTGGCGTCGTCGGACGCGGGGTGCTGCTCGATGTCGCGCGCCACCGCGGCAAGGACGTGCTCGGCAAGGGCGAGACGTTCACGCACGAGGACCTGCTCGAGGTGGCTGCGGCCCAGGGCGTGACGATCGAGAAGCACGACATCCTCATCATTCGCACCGGTTTCATCGGGTCCTACTACGAGACCACGCCCGAGGCGTTCTATGACGGCTTCCTCGAGCCGGGGCTGACGTACAGCCCCGAGCTCGTGCAGTGGTTCCAGGACATGGAGATCCCCAACCTGGTGACCGACACGATCGCCAACGAGGTGACCTTCGAGCCCGGCACGGGAGTGACGTTGCCGCTGCACAGCGCGTTGATGCGCAACCTCGGCGTCGCGTTCACCGAGATCGCCTGGCTCGAGGACCTCGCCGCCGCCTGTGCGGCCGACGACCGCTGGACCTTCCTCTACACCGCCGCTCCGCTCAAGGTCGTCGGTGGGACGGGTGCCCCGGTCAACCCGGTGGTCGTCCGGTGAGCGGGCCGCTGGAGGTGGTGGCCACGATCCACGTGCAGCCGGGCCGCGTCGACGAGGTGGTCGCGATCCTCGCCGGCCAGCTCGAGACCACCCGCGCCGAGGAGGGGTGTCTGCGGTACGACCTCCACCGGGTCCGCCGGGACCCCGAGACCCTGGTGATGCTCGAGCTGTGGGCCTCGAAGGAGGCTCTGCGCGCCCACGGCGAGACCGCGCACTTCGTCGAGGCGTCGCGCCGGCTGTCAGGTCTCCTGGCGTCCGCCCCGGCCGTCCGGGTCCTCGATCCGGTCGTGGTCGAGGCAACCTCGCCATGATGTTCGCAGGCCGCAGCGGCGGGCCGCGGAGTTGCAACCTGAATCACACGTCAGTACAAAGAACCCATGACTCAGCGTGCCAGTGACGAGCCGGCGGAGCCGCCTCCCGTCACCGACGCCGCGGTCGTCAAGGACCCGCCGGTCACTCCGCGCGGTGTGCGCACTCGTGCTGCGCTGGTGGTCGCTGCCCGAAGCGTGTTCGAGCGCGACGGCTTCCTCGGCTCGCGACTGACCGACATCACCGCCGAGGCCCGCTGCTCGACGGGCACGTTCTACACGTACTTCACGAGCAAGGAAGAGATCTTCATGGCGGTGCTCGACGCCGCCAAGGACGACATGCTCCACCCGGGCATGCCGCACGTCGACGAGACCGACGATCCGGTCGCGGTCATCGAGGCGAGCAACCGTGCCTACTTCGAGGCCTATCAGCGCAACGCCAAGCTGATGATGCTGCAGGAACAGGTCGCCACGATCGACCCGGAGTTCCGTCATCTGCGCCTGAACCGGAGCCGGACGTTCGCCGCGCGCAACGCCAAGGGCATCGAGCGGATGCAGGAGCGCGGCCTGGTCGATCCCGAGCTCGACCCGCTGATGACCTCCCGCGCGCTCTCGGGCATGGTCAGCCGGCTCGCGTACTCGAGCTTCGCCCTGGGAGAGCATTTCTCGGTCGACGAGCTCGTCGCCACGAGCACGAGGTTGTGGGCGAACGCGCTGGGTCTGGGCGTCAGGCGCTGAGCTCGAGCACGAGCTTGCCGGTGTTGCCGCCGGAGAACAGCATCAGGAGCGTGTCGCCGAATGCGTCGACACCGCCGCTCACGACGTGCTCGCGCGCCGTGAGGGTGCCGGCTCGCAGCATCGCGCTGATGCCCTCGACGGCCTCGGTGTAGCGGTCCTCGTAGTCGAAGACCAAGAAGCCGGCCATGGAGGCTCGGTTGACGAGCAGCGACATGTAGTGCGCCGGGCCCGGTGCCGGTTCCGTGGCGTTGTAGGTGGAGATGGCGCCACAGATCGCGATGCGGGCGCCACGACGCAGGACGCGCAGGGCCGCATCGAGCGTCTCGCCGCCGACGTTGTCGAAGTACACGTCAACGCCCTCCGGTGCGACGGCGCGCACGGCCCGGTGCAGGGAGCCCTCCCGATAGTCGATCGCGGCGTCGAACCCGAGCTCCTCGGTGAGCCACCGGGTCTTCTCCGGTCCGCCGGCGATGCCGATCACGCGGCAGCCGTGGGCCTTCGCGAGCTGGCCGACGACGCTGCCGACCGCGCCGGCGGCGCCCGAGACGAGCACGGTGTCGCCGGGCCGCGCCCGTGCGACGTCGAAGAGGCCGAACCAGGCGGTCATCCCCGGCATGCCCAGTGCGCCCAACCAGGTCGTCGCGGGCGCGACGGCGAGGTCGACGACCGTCAGCTGGTCACCGGGGAGGACGGCGTGGTCAGCCGCCCCGAGCGTGCCGGTGACGGTGTCGCCCACGGTGATGCCGTCGTGACGGGACTCGAGCACGGTGCCCACGCCGAAGGCGCGCATGACCTCGCCGACCCCGACCGGCGGCACGTACGAGCGCACGTCGTTGAGCCATCCGCGCATGGCGGGGTCGAGGGACAGGTGGGTGGTCCGGACCAGCACTTGGCCTTCGGCTGGAGGTGCCAGCTCGGTCTCCCGGACGGACCAGGTCGAGTCGTCGGGCAGGCCGGTGGGCCGGGCCACGAGGTGCACGCGACGCGCGGTGGTGGTCACCGTGTCAGCCCTCGGCCGGGTGCTCGGTGAACTGGCCGACGGACTGCGCGACACAGATCGGCTTCGCGGCACCCTCGCGCTCGAACGTCTGCTTCGTGACGATGCGCGCGGACCCGCCGCCGACGTCGTCGACCGACACGATCTCCGCGTGCATGCGGATGCGGGAGCCGACGGGGTTGGGGCTGGGGAAGCGAACCTTCTCGTAGCCGTAGTTGAGGCTGTGGGCGAAGCCGTCGAAGGCCATCAGGTCCTCCATGAACCGGGGACCGATCGACAGGCTGTAGAGCCCGTGCGCGATGGTCGAGCCGAAGACGCTGTCCTTGGCCCGCTCGGGGTCGACGTGGATCCACTGGTGGTCGCCAGTCAGGTCGGCGAACGCGTTGATGCGTTCCTGCGTGATGTCGTGCCACGCGGTCGGACCGAGCGTCTGCCCGACCAGCGCGGTCAGCTCGGCGATCGACGTCGGACGAATGGGGGCGGTGGTCTCGGGCATGGGTTTCCTCCGGGGTCGGGTGTTCGGGACGCTACTTGAAGTTGAACCCGGATTCAACTACGGTGACCTGCGTCACACTGTCTCTCCGGGAAGGATCGCCATGCCCCGCATCGACGTCAACGGCACCACCCTCCACTACGAGGACGAGGGCCCCCGCGACGCGCACGCCATCGTCATGAGTCCCTCGATGTTCTTCGACGTCAGGATGTTCGCTGCCCAGGCGGCCGCGCTGTCGGACCGGTTCCGGGTCGTGCGCTACGACCACCGCGGGCAGGGACAGAGCGCCCGGGACGCGCGAAAGAACCTCGACATGGACACCCTGGCCGAGGACGCCGCGGCGCTGATCGAGCAGCTGGGGCTGGCGCCGTGCACGTTCGTCGGCAACTCGATGGGCGGCTTCGTCGGGTTGCGCCTGGCCGCTCGACGCCCCGAGCTCATCGCCTCGGCCGTCCTGATGGGCACCTCGGCCGACGCGGAGGAGCAGGCCGAGGAGATGGACGCGCTCGTGGACGTCCTCGCGCAGCAGGGGATCGAGCCGGTGCTCGACGGCGTCCTGCACTTCATGATGGGCGACACGACGCTGACCGACCCCTCGCGCGCCGACGTGCTGCACGAGGTGACCATGCTGCTGCGGAGCCGCGGCCCGGAGTACGCCGACGCGGCCTGGAACATCGCCCACCGCACTCCGGTCCTCGACGAGATCGGCGCCATCACGGCTCCCGTGCTGGTGGTGGCCGGCGCCGAGGACCACACCTATCCGCCGCACAAGTCGCAGCAGATCGTGGACGCGGTGCCCAGCGCCACCTTCGAGCTCATGGAGAGGACGGGCCACGTGCACGCCATGGAGAACCCGGACGCCGTCGTCGAGGTGCTGGAGCGACACCTCTCCACCCTGGTGGGGGTCGGGCGATGAACCTCCACGTCGCCGACACCGGCGAGACCGAGCTGCCCGTGGTGCTGTGTCTGCACTCGCTGTTCCTCGACCACACGATGTTCGACTCGCTCACGAGTGCGCTGGCCGGCACGTTCCGTGTGGTGCGGCCGGACTTCCGTGGCCAGGGGGCGAGTCCCGCGGCCGACGACCTCGTCTCGATGGACCAGTGCGCCGACGACGTCCTCGAGCTGATGGACGACCTCGGTCTCGACCGGGTGCACGTCGTGGCGCAGTCGATGGGCGGGGACGTCGCGGTGCGGGTCGCCGCACGGCGTCCGGAGGCGGTCGACCGCATGGTGCTGCTCGGCTCGTCCGCGCGTGAGGAGCCGGCCGAGCACCTCGAGGCCTTCCGGCCCATCGCCGACCAGGTGGCCCGCGAGGGCTTCGCCGGCGAGCTGCTCGAGACCACGATGCAGATCATGTTCGGTCAGACCGTGCGCAGCGATCCCGATCGCGCCGCACTGATCGCTCCGTGGCGCGAGCACATCGCCGCGCTGTCACCGGACCTGGTGCACGCCATCCGGGGGGTGGTGGAACGTCCGAGCGCCGTGCGGCTGCTGCCGGACGTCACCGCCATGACGCTGGTGGTCAGTGGCGGGGAGGACGGAGCGCGTCCGCCGGTCTGGTCCCAGGAGCTCGTCGACGGCATCCCGTCGGCCGAGCTGTGGAGCCTGCCGACGACGGGGCACAGCGTGATCCTCGAGCTGCCCGACGTGGTCATCCCGCGGGTCGTCGACTTCTTGTCGGCCGCCAAGCCTTGACCACCGTGTGTGGTCTGCCACACACTGGCCAAACCTGAACCTGAATCCGACCTCAACATTTTCGAAAGGTGGTCCCGATGGCGACCGTCCAGACCGTCACCGGCCCGCTCGACTCGAGCGAGCTGGGCCGCACGTTGGTCCACGAGCACGTCTTCGTGCTCAACACCGAGTACCGCGAGAACTACCTGACGGACTGGGACGAGCAGGAGCGGATCGACGACGCCGTCGAGAAGCTCACCGACCTGAAGTCCGTCGGCATCGACACGATCATGGACCCCACGGTGATGGGTCTGGGCCGGTACATCCCGCGCATCCAGAAGATCGCCGCGAGGGTCGACCTCAACATCATCGTGGGCACCGGCCTCTACACCTACAACGACATCCCGCACCAGTTCGAGCACCGGGGCCCGGGGCTGCTCGTCGACGTGCCGGAGCCGCTCACCGAGATGTTCGTCAAGGACATCACCGAGGGCATCGCCGACACCGGTGTGCGCGCCGGCCTGTTGAAGTGCGCCATCGAGGAGCCGGGCCTCACGCCGGGCGTCGAGCGCGTCATGCGTGCGGTCGGCCAGGCCCACGTGCAGACCGGGACGCCGATCACGGTGCACACGAACCCGCACACGGGGTCCGGGCTCGTCGCGCAGAAGGTGCTCAAGGAGGAGGGTGCCGACCTGAGCAAGGTGATCATCGGTCACTCCGGTGACACCAACGACGTCGACTACCTCTGCCAGGTCGCGGACGCCGGATCGATGCTTGGCATGGACCGCTTCGGCCTCGACCTCTTCCTGCCCCTCGAGGAGCGCATCAGCACCATCATCGAGCTGGTCCGGCGCGGATATGTCGAGAGCATCACGCTGGCGCACGACGCGAACTGCTTCATCGACTACTTCAGCCCTGAGGCCAAGCACGAGGCCGCACCCAACTGGCACTTCCGGCACATCAGTGAGGACGTCATCCCCGCCCTTCTCAAGGGTGGGCTGTCCGAGGCCGACATCGAGACGATCCTGGTCAGCAACCCCCGGCGCCACTTCGAGTGACGCGGCGCGGTCAGTCGGCCGAGCGGAGGCGCTCGAGCCGGGCCTCGAGGGAGGGCCGGCGCTGGGCGTTGCTGGTGAGCTCGACGTACTGCTGCTCGAAGATTGAGAGCAGCGCGTCGTCGAGCCGCCGCACCGCTCCCGGCGGGTTGCGGTAGCCCATGCGGGCCGTGACGGCCTCGCTGTCGACCGCGTCGAGCAGGGCAGAGAGCTCGTCGGTCGACGTGACGCCCAGCTCGAGCAGCACGCCGGAGATCCACGCGTAGTGCTCGGTGCGTGACCACCCGGAGTCGCTGAACCGTGACGCCAGCAGCACTGCCAGCTCGTGCGGGCTGATGCGCGGGTCGGTCGGGTCACCCTCGGGTCGCTGGTCGCGCATCCACTCGGCCATGCGGTCGCGGATCGTCGAGAACTCGCGGTCGGCCAGCTCCAGGAGGCCGGCCGCGAGCGTGAACCGACGGTCGAAGTCGCGCGCGTGCTGCGCCGGCACGGTGCCCTTGTAGCGGATGTCGTGCTCGAACTCGGCCCAGGCGTGCTGCAGGACGGTGCGGACCTGCACCTGCACCTCCTGGCCGTCCAGCACCAGCTGCAGGTGCCGGCTGGAGTAGCCGAACAGGCCTTGGCCGGCCGTCTCCTGGCCCATGTCGCGGTCGGTCAGCACGGTGTGCTGCTCGGCGATCGCCTCGACCGCAGCCTCGACGTCGCGCTGCACGTAGGTGATGACGCGCAGCCCGATGCGGTCGGTGATCTCGGTGAGCGGATCGGCGTAGACGGGCCGGCCATCGGCGGTTCGGGCGGCCTTGGCGGCGAACGACGCGACGCTCTTGGTGCGGCCGGAGATGGTCAGGTAGTTGATGCCGGCCTCGTCGAGCAGCTGCGTGATGCGCTCGACCGCGGCCTCGGTGACCCGCACCAGCTCGGGACGTCCGGCGGCGTAGGCCTGCACCGCGCGGCGGGCCGAGGTGGGGGTGCGGCGGACCCGGGGCGCCGGCTCGAGGTCGACCGGCAGGCGGGGGGTGACGATGTAGCCCCTCGCGAGGTCGCCGTACGTGGTCAGTCGCTCAGGGGCCCTCGCCGCGAGCAGGGCCACGTAGGCGCAGACGACGGCGTCGACCTGGTCCTCGGCGACCCGCAGCTCGCTCTTGCGGGTCGCGCTGCGGACGGACTCGACCACCTCGTGCCACACGGGCACGTCGAGGTGCAGGGGCACGTCGGCCTCGGCCAGGCCTTCCAGGAACGTCGTGAGTCGCAGCAGCTCGCCGCGCATCGAGCCGACGTCGCGCCCGGGCTTGTTCTTGTAGGCCAGCACGCGGCCGAGCCGGAACAGCGCGATCGTCGCGGGGTGCGGGTAGACCTCGAGCCCCCGTCGGTCGGCCGTGGAGGCCGGGTCGACGTCGAGCCCCAGCCGCTCCGCCAGTCGGGCGGCGCGGGGCTGCTGGGCGAACTCGGCGCGGCCCCGGTTGGTGGAGTGCGCCCCGGCGTCGAAGCGGGCGAAGTCGCGGTTCAGCTCGGTCTCGCACGGGCGCTTGCCGGTGTCGTTGACGACGACGATGGGGGCGTCGAACGCCACCACGCAGGGCCCGGCGGTCGCGTCACCGATGGCCGCGACCACGGCGTCGTCGTCAGTGGCGGCGGCGAGGCGGAGCAGCCGGCCGGTCTCGTCGAGCACCGCGACACCGCTGGGCTTGCGCTCACCCCAGGCGAGGTCGATGCCGACGAGGTGCATGAAGGAACCGTATCCGTCCGGACCCGGTTGACCGTGCCCGACGGGCGGGTGACGATCGATCCATGGAGACGATCCCCGAGCCCGTGGCGTCGTTCGTCGACGCCGTCAACCGTCATGACGAGGACGCCTTCCTCGACGCCTTCGCCGAGGGAGGATTCGTCGACGACTGGGGCCGCATCTTCGCCGGACGCGACGTCATCAAGGGCTGGAGCGACCAGGAGTTCATCGGTGCGACCGGCACCCTCACGCCCGAGGAGGTGACCGTCGCGGGCGAATCGGTGACCATCGTGGGGGACTGGTCCAGCACGCACGCGAACGGCCGCTCGTCGTTCGCGTTCGAGGTCAGCGGGGACAAGATCGCCTCGATGACCATCCGCGAGGGCTGAGCACCAACGAGGGGGCACCGACGAGGGGTAGCGAGGGGGCAACGACGAACGGCCCCGCGCGAGGCGGGGCCGTTCGTGGTGGTGGCCAGGGCCGGGGTCGAACCGGCGACCTACCGCTTTTCAGGCGGTCGCTCGTACCAACTGAGCTACCTGGCCGTGCCCGCTGCGCGGGCGACCGCAATGTTATCGCACGACGCCCCTCGCCCCGAAAACGGCCGTGTCCCACGCTCCGGGGGAGCGTGGGACACGGTGCACTGGCGACCCCGACGGGACTCGAACCCGCGACCTCCGCCGTGACAGGGCGGCGCGCTAACCAACTGCGCTACGGGGCCTCGTGCTGTGCGGCGAACCGCGGACGCAACTGTACTCCACGCGCGTCCGCGCCCACAAAACGGGGGCTCCGCCGACCACCTACACCTGGCCGACGGGCGCCCGGACGGGCTCGGGGTCGTCCTCGCGCAGGCCGTGCCGGTCGTGGAAGCGGCGCAGCGGGCCGGGCGCCCACCAGTTGGCGCGCCCCAGCATCGCCATCAGCGAGGGCACCAGCAGGGCGCGCACGATGGTGGCGTCGATCAGCACCGCCACGGCCGTGCCGACCCCGAGCTCCTTGATGAACACGATGTCCGACGTGGCGAACGCGCCCAGGGCGATCGCGAACAGCAGGGCTGCCGCCGTGACGATCCGGCCCGTGCGCTGCAGCCCGAGCGCCACCGCCTCCCGCTCCCCGGCGCCGGCGTCGCGGGCCTCCTTGATGCGGGTCAGCAGGAAGACGGCGTAGTCGGTCGAGAGGCCGAACACGATCGCGAAGAGGAACACGGGCTGGCTCGAGTCCAGGGCCCCGCGACTGCTGAAGTCCAGGAGGTTCGAGAAGTTGCCGTCCTGGAAGATGAACACGAGGATGCCGAAGGTCGCGGCGATGGTCAGCAGGTTCATGGCCAACGCCTTGATGGGCAGCACGACCGATCCGGTCATCATGAACAGGGCGACGAACGTCAGCACGACCAAGATGGCGAGGGCCACCGGGATGCTGGCAGTGATCGCCGACACCTGGTCGACCTGGTCGGCGCTGAGTCCGCCCACCAGGGTGTCGCCGGGGGCGTCGACAGCGCGGACCGCCGACACGAGGTCGAGCGTCTCCTCGTCCAGCACCGGCTCCGCCGGCAGCACGTCGACCTGCCAGGTCTGGTCCCCCAGGTAGCGCGGCGGCACCACCGACTCGACGTCGCTCAGGGTCGCGAGGTCCGCTGCATAGCTCGTCAGGTCGGACTCCGCGGACTCGGGCGCTGTCACCGCGACCACCAGGGGAGACTGCTCCACTCCCATGAAGTCCTCGCGCAGCTCGGTGTCGACCTGCTTGGCGGAGGCGCTGTCGGGCAGCACCGAGGCGTCGACGCCGGTGAACTTCACGCCGAGGAACGGGGCGGCGAGGACCAGGAGCACCACGGTGCCGGCGACGGCGGTGCCGAGGCGGAAGCGCATGACGAATCGCGACAACCGGTACCAGAAGCCCTGGAAGTCGGCCCGTGCTTCAGCCTCGCCGGCTCGCTGCCAGCTTTGCGGGGCGCCGGCGTTGACGCGGTGCTGCAGCGCGGCGAACACCGCCGGCAGCACCAGCAGCGTGACAGCGCCCGCCATCAAGGCCACGACCGTCACGCCGATGCCCATCGAGTAGAGGAAGCGCAGCGGGAACACCAGCAGGGCGAGCCCGGCGCCGGCGACGGTGACGGCCGAGAAGGCGACCGTGCGACCAGCCGTCGCGACGGTGCGGCGCACGGCCTCTGGGGTCGGTCCGCCGCGCGCCAGCTCCTCGCGGAAGCGGGAGACCATGAACAGCGAGTAGTCGATCGCCAGCCCGAGCCCCAGGCCGGTGATCAGGTTGAGCGCGAAGATCGAGATGTCGAGCACCTCGTTGATGCCGCGGATGACCATCAACGACCCGAGCACGGTCAGCCCGCCGACCAGCAGGGGCAGCAGGGCGGCGACGGCGGAACGGAAGACCCACAGCGACGCGAGGAACAGCAGCGGGAAGGCGATCAGCTCGGCGCGGATCAGGTCGCTCTCGACCTGCTCGTTGACCTGCTGATAAGCCGTGCCGGGTCCACCGACACTGACCCCGTCGATCTCGGCGAGCTCCTCGCGCAGGTGCTCGGTGGTGTGGGTCGCGTCGGCGTCGACGTCGTAGATGGCGGCGAGGTAGGTGCGTGACCCGTCGGCCGACAGGAACTGTGGTCCGGCCTCGGGACCGCCCACCACCTGGCCCACGTCGGGCTCGTCCTCGAGCACCCGGCGGGCCCGGTCGATGGCCTGCGTGTCCTCGGTGTCGGCGAGCACCAGCACGTCGGGCTGGGTCGCGAGACCGCTGGCCTCCTCGACCCGCTCGATGGCCTGGGCGCTCTCCGAGCCGGTGTCGGAGAAGGAGTCGTCGTCGACGTTGAGCAGCCCGGCGACCGGTCCGCCGAGCACGCCGGCGATGACGAAGAATGCGGCGGTGGCGATCAGGACGCGGGCGGTGTGCGTGACCGCGAGGTGGGAGAGGCGAGCGAACATCAGAACTCCTGGAGGGTCTCGAGCGGGTCGCCGAAGAGGTCGGGCAGGTCGAGGGCGCCGATGACGGTGAGCAACATCCCGGTGGCCATGAAGCGGCGGACCTCGGCCGGGTCGGCGCCGCTGAGCTCGGCCACGTCCGCCCAGACCTCGCGGTACGTGCGCTGGGCGACGTCCTTGATCTCGGGGTCGGACGCGGCGGCCCAGGTGTGCAGCTGGCAGCGCAGCTCGTTGGTGTCGTCCTCCAGCAGGCCGAGGTAGGCGATGCCCATGGCCTGCAGGGGAGAGGTGGTGGCGGGGTCGCGCTGCTCGACGGCCTGCCGGAATGCAGCGCGAAGATTGCCCGTGTGGTGCTCGATGGCCGCGGTGATGAGTCCGGCCTTCGTGCCGAACAGCCGGAACAGGTACGGCTGGCTGATACCGGCGCGCTCGGCAATGACCTCGGTCGAGGTGGCGTGCATGCCGGAACGCCCGTACTCCTCGATCGCGGCCTCGAGGATGGCGATGCGTCGGGCGTCGGCGGACATGCGCTCGGCGGGAGTCATGGGATTAAGTTAGTGATGACTCACAACCTTCGTCAAGGGGTTGCTGGGGAGGCGCGGGTGAACGGTGGGCGACAGGATGGGGGACATGCCCCTCCTCGACGTCAACGGCACGCAGGTCCACGTCACCGACACGGGAGGCAAGGGACCCGCGGTCGTCTTCGGCCACGGCCTGTTGTTCAGCGGACGGATGTTCGCCGACCAGGTCGAGGCGTTGCAGGACCGCTACCGCTGCATCACGATCGACTGGCGGGGGCAAGGCCGCACGCCGCCGGCCCGCACCGGCGGCTACGACATGGACACCCTGACCAACGACCTCGTCGGCGTCATCGACCAGCTGGGACTCGAGCGCATTCACTACGTGGGTCTGTCGATGGGCGGGTTCGTCGGCATGCGTCTGGCCGCCCGGCACGGCCACCGCGTCCGCACGCTGACGCTGCTCGACACCAGCGCCGGCCCCGAGGACCCCGAGAAGGTGGCGCGCTACCGCCTGCTGGCCCGCATCTACCGCGTCGTGGGCATGAAGCCGGTGCGGGGGCAGGTCGAGCCGATCATGTTCGGTCCGACCTTCCGGGCCGATCCCGGCTCCCGCCCGCGCATCGACGCGTGGCTCGCCGACCTCGCCGCGGTCCGGCGATCCGGTATGCAGCAGGCCATCTACGGCGTCACCGACCGCGAGCCGATCTTCGACGAGATCGCGGCCATCACCGTGCCGACGCTCGTGGTCGTGGGCGCCGACGACGTCGCCACGCCGGTCGCGAAGGCCGAAGCCATCCAGGCCGGCATCTGCTCGTCACGGCTCGAGGTCGTCGAGGGCGCCGGGCACTCCAGCACCATCGAGCAGCCGGCCGAGGTCACCCGCCTGCTGGCCGAGTTCCTCGACGAGCACTAGGCACCCTGGTGCTGGTCATGTGGGGGGCGTGACCACCCACGGCTCGCGCGGCAGGCCGGCCGGATCGAACTCCTCGAGCATGGCGTCGAGCGTCGGCGGCAGTCCGAGCGACTCGGCGATCAGCGACAGCACGTCGATGCCGCGGTCACGCAGCTCGGCGGCCGTCACGGCGCCGTCGCGCTTGGCCAGCCGCGCGCCGTCGGCGTTGAGCGCCAGGGGCACGTGCGTGTACTCCGGCGCGGGCAGTCCGAGCAGCCGCGCGAGGTAGGCCTGCCGCGGTGCCGAGCTGAGCAGGTCGTCACCGCGCACCACCTGGTCGACGTGCTGGTGGGCGTCGTCCAGCACGACCGTCAGGTTGTAGGCCGGCATGCCGTCTCCGCGGCGCAGCACGAGGTCGTCGACCGCTCCGGTGACCTCGCCGTGCACGGTGTCGTGGACGGTCCAGGTGTCGATGCCCGCGCGCAGACGGATCGCGGCGGGCCGGACCTGGCGCCGCTCGTCACGCTCGGCCGCAGTCAGGTCGCGGCAGGTGCCGGGATAGGCGCCCGGCGGATGGTGCGGAGCCGTGGGCGCCTCGAGCACCTCGCGGCGCGTGCAGAAGCACTCGAAGGTCAGGCCGCGCTCGACCAGGCCGTCGACCGCGTCGGCGTACGCGTCGAGCCGCGTGGTCTGGTGCAGCACGGGGCCGTCCCAGTCCAGGCCCAGCGACGCGAGGTCGGCGAGCTGTCGCTCCTCGGCGCCCGGCCGGACGCGGTCGAGGTCGTCGACACGCATCACGAACGATCGACCGGTGCTGCGGGCGAACAGCCAAGCGAGCACGGCGGTGCGCAGGTTGCCGACGTGCAGGTCCCCTGAGGGGGAGGGGGCGTACCGGCCGGCCGACATGCCCCCATCCTGCCGGGGACGGTCAGCTGGGGCGCGCGTTGGCGTCGCGCTGCACGACGATCGCCTCGGCCACGAGGACGAGTCGCTTGTTCTCGTGCTGCGAGATGCGCCGGAGGAAGTCGAAGGCCGCGTCGGAGTCGATGCCGAACTTCTGCATCAGGATGCCTTGCGCCTGCCCGATCGTGGTGCGTGAGTCCAGCGCCGTCTGCAGACCCTCGGCCCGGTGCGCCGCGGAGAACGCAGCGGTGGCGTGGGCGGCCAGCAGCTCGGCCACCTCGGTGTCCTCCTGGGTGAAGGCGCCGCGGCGGTCGGCGTAGATGTTGAGCGACCCGTAGCCACGGTCCTTCGTGGCGAGGCGGACGCCGATCGTGCTGTGGATCCCGATCGCCGCCGCCGCGGGGCCCCACTGGGGCCAACGCAGGTCGACCTCGATGTCGTCGGAGTGGTACGTCGCCCGGCCCTTGATCGCGTCGAGGCACGGCCCTTCGTCGTAGTGGCTCTGCAGCTGGTGGGCCTGGTCGACGCGCTCGGACGTCGCGGCCGGGGTCTCGACCTTCGACCGCGTGTGGAGACGGATGATTCCGGCGTCGTCGGCTTCCAGGACAGCGCAGGCGAACTCGCTGACCTTCTGCAACACGGCGTCCGCATCGGTGACCTGCTCGAGCTCGAGCGCCACGTCGGCGAGCATGCGGGCTACGTCCACGACCAAGACCTCCAGCGATCCGAAGTGAGGTCTCGACCTTAGTCCGCGAGCCGAGATCACGACACCGCAGAGCGACTGACCGGCAGGATGGTCCGCATGGGCATCGTCGTCGTGGGCGCGGGACTCGCAGGGCTGTCGGCGGCACGGCGCCTGGTGGGAGCCGGCCAGGACGTCGTCGTCCTCGAGGCGCGCGAGCGGGTCGGGGGCCGGCTCGAGGGTGGCGAGATCGCAGGCCACCCGATCGAGCTGGGCGGCACGTGGATCGGTGAGGGCCACACGGCGATGCGCGCCCTCGTCGACGAGCTCGGCCTCGCGACCTTCCGCACCTGGAACGATGCGGGCAGTCTGCTCGTGGAGCTGGCGGGCCGACGTTCGCTGCTCGCCCCGCGCAAGGGCGCCGTCCCGCGGCTCAACCCCGTCGCTCTGGCCGATCTCGCCCAAGGGATGGCCCGATTCGACCGCCTGGCCCGCAGCGTGGACCCGGGGCGCCCTTGGTCGCACCCGCGGTCGGGACGTCTCGACGGGCAGACCTTCGAGACATGGGTCCGACGCAACCTGCGCACTCCCAGTGGTCGCGCATACTTCCGGGTGGCGACCGAGGCCGTCTTCTCGGCCGACACCACAGACATCTCGTTGCTGCACGCCTTGTTCTACGCGGTGAGCAACGGTGACCTCGAGACGCTGCTGGCGGTCGACCGCGGCGCCCAGCAGGACCGGGTGGTGGGTGGCGCCGCGCTGGTGGCCGAGCGCCTCGCCGAAGGGCTTGACGTGCGCAGAGGCCGGCCGGTCGACCTGGTGGCCCAGGACGCGAGTCGTGTGGCGGTGCGGACGCGTGACGGTGAGACGTTCTCCGCCGAGCACGTCGTCGTCGCCGTGCCACCGACGCTGGCCGGTCGGCTGCGCTACGACCCGCCGTTGCCGGCCTGGCGCGATCAGCTGACGCAACGCGTCCCGGCGGGTGCGGTGATCAAGACCTTCGCCGCGTACCCCACGCCCTTCTGGCGCGACCGGGGTCTGAACGGTCAGGTCGCCTCCGACGTGGGTCCCGTCAAGGTGACGTTCGACGTCTCGCCTCCGGGAGGCGAGGTGGGGGTGTTGCTCGGGTTCGTCGAGGGTGGTGAGGCGCGGCGGTGGCAGCGCCTCGACGCCGACGAGCGCCGGAGCAGCGTCCTGGCCTGTTTCGAGCGCTACCTCGGCCCGGAGGCCGCCGCTCCGACGGCCTACCTCGAGAAGGACTGGACCGCCGAGGAGTTCACCCGTGGTTGCTACGGGGCGTTCTTCGCCCCGGGCGTGTGGACCGGCTACGGGCCCGTCCTGCGCGAGCCGGTCGGCCGGGTGCACTGGGCCGGCGCCGAGCACGCCGTGGAGTGGAACGGGTACATGGAGGGCGCCGTGCGGTCGGGGCTCGTCACTGCTGACCGCATCCTCGCCGCCACCTGACGGGTCACGTCGTGGGGTGGCCTCGGCGCGTCTCGAGCCACTTCATGGCGGGGGTCGCCGAGATGCCGTGCAGGATGACCGAGAAGGCGATCACGAAGGCGACCGTCGCCCACAGGGTGTCGACGCCGGCGAAGTCTTCCTGACCGGTCGCGTAGGCGAGGTAGAAGATCGACCCGATGCCACGGATGCCGAAGAAGGCGGTGACCCAGCGCTCGCGCGGCAGGAGGTGGTGGTCGCCCACGCGATCGCGCGGACGGCTGCCCACCCGCAGCGAGAGCCACGCGGTGAGGGGGCGCACGACCAGCACGATGCCGATGCCGAGGAGCGCGCCCTGCCAGCTGAGGGCGTCCAGCAGGCCCCCGGAGATCGCGACCCCGAGCAGGAGGAGGACCACCAGGGTGAGCAGGCGCTCGAGTCGCTCGTCGACACCGTGCATCAGGGCGTGGTAGTCGTCGGTCCGGTCCATCGACCGCAGAGTCATGGCGCAGGCGAACACCGCCAGGAACCCGTAGCCCTGGGCGACCTCGGCGGCCCCGTAGGACAGCAGGACGGCAGCCAGCACGAGCAGAGGGTCGCGGGTGTCTGCCGTGCGGACCGACTCGACGCGCGAGTGGAAGGCGGCCTTCGCGAGGGCCATCCCGACAAGGATGCCGATGGCCGCGCCGACCACGATCTTCCCGACGAGGTCCCAGGCGAGCCATTTCACGCCCCAGTCCATCGCTGACTCCGCGCTGACGACGAGGATCGCGAGGTACACGAACGGGAACGCCAAGGCGTCGTTCAGCCCGGCCTCCGACGTCAGGGCGAAGCGCACCTCGTCGCGCTCGTCGACAGCGCCCTCCTCCTGGTCCTCGTCGACCTCTTCAGTGGTGGGGCCCTCGACCTGCACGTCGGACGCCAGCACGGGATCGGTCGGCGCGAGGACGGCACCGAGCAGGATGACGGAGGCCGGTGCGAGTCCCAGCACCCACCAGCCGAGCCAGGCCGTGGCGGCGATCGAGAGGGGCATCGCCAGGGCCAGAAGTCGCCACGTGGTGCCCCACCGGCGGAACGATGCCCATGACCGCAGGCTGAGGGGCCGGTCGAGCGCGAGCCCGACACCCATCAGCGAGACGATCACCGTGAACTCGGTGAGGTGCTCGATGAACGGCCGGTCCTCGTTCGGGCCGAGGACGACCTCTGCTGGCAGAGGAAGGAAACCCACGAGGACGCCCACGCCGAGCAGGACGATGGGGGCCGACAGCGCCGCGCGGCTGAGGGCGTAGGGCAGGATCACCGCGAGCAGGAGCGAGATCCCGCCAGCAGGTAGACGAAGTCCGCGATGATCAACTTTTCCGAGATCATGACCTGTCCGATGTGCGTGGGCGGGGCGTACGGGGGAGGGGGTGCGGCGAACCACCCCACGGCGGCAGGCGTGACACGACGCGATGGCCGTTGCGGGCCCTGCGTGGTTACCCGCCCAGTCTCCACGAAACCTCCGAAGGATCGCCGGTCGAGGCATCCGCGGGAATCGCAGGACAGAACGACCCGAATGGTGCTCCCGTGACGGCCTACGCTGAGCAACCGAGGGAGCGTGGCGACATGTCAGGGGACCAAAGGGCGATCAGGTCAGTCGAGCTGGTGCGGCCGACAGTGCGAGGTGTCGTTCCCTTCCTGTCGGTGGCGCTGCTGGGGATGGTGGTGCCCTTCCTTCCGCCGTACGGGTTCCAGGGCAGCGAGTCCCTGGTGATGGTCGCCGTGTTCCTGGTCGCGTCCGGGTTCATGGCGGTCAGCATCCGCAGGCCGGTACGGACATGGGTCGATCCGGTCGCGCCGTTGGTGTACCTGCTGGTGATTGCCTTGGGACGGGACCTGACAGGCGGGTCGGCCTCCGGTATGTCGCCCTTGGTGGCTCTTCCGGTCCTGTGGTTGGCGATGACCGGTACCCGGCGCGACCTCTGGGTCGCCGGCCTGGTCACGGCGGCAGTCTTCGTCGTGCCGATCTTCCTGATCGGAGACCCTGACTACCCGACCCTCGAATGGCGAAAAGCAGTCCTGTGGACCGCGTTCGCGCTCATCCTGGGACCTGCCGTGCAGCGGATCGTCCGGCAGCTCGAGACGGAGACGCTCAAGGAGCGCAAGGTGCGGGCCGAGCTCGACGGCGTGATGAACGGCGCGCGGCTGAGCAGCATGATCACCACCGACCTGCACGGTCGGATCACGTCGTTCGGTGTCGGGTCGACAGAGCTCTTGGGCTACGCCGCCGACGAGGTCGTCGGGCGACACGATCCGGGCCTCTTCCACGACGAGGTCGAGGTTCAGGACGTGGCCGAGGAGCTGGGAGTCGAGGCAGGGTTCGGTGTCTTTGCCGAGCTCGCTCGCCGCAACGAGCCGAGCCGGACCTGGACCTACATCCGCAAGGATCGAACACGCTTGTTCGTGCGCTTGGCCGTCACCGAGCTGCGCGATCGCGAGGGCCGGGTCGTCGGCTACCTCGGCGTGGCGATCGACACGACGGCGGCTGTCGAGTCCAAGCGAGCGCTGGCGCAGTCCGAGCTGCGGTGGCGCGTGCTGGCTGACCACCTCCCGGACACGACGTTGCTCTTGGTGGGAGAAGACCTCCGCATCCGACTGGTCGCCGGCGCCGGCGCGATGCGCCAAGGATTCAAGCATGCGCAGGGTCGGCCGCTCGGCGAGATGTCGAAGCCGGAGAACATGGCCGTGCTGGAGGTTCTGCTGGTGTCAGCGTTCTCCGGGAAGGAGGCCAGCGGCGAGCTGACGGCGACTCACACGGGGGCGGAGCACGAGGTCGTCGTCACGCCGCTGCCGCCCGACGACGCCGGCCCCCAGGCGCTCATCATCGCGCGTGACGTCAGCAAGGATCGCGCGCGGGAGCGACAGGTCGTGCATGCGAAGGAGCGAGCCGAGCGCCTCTTCGCCGACGCCCCGCACGGCATCGCCGTGCTGACGACCACGGGTGTCGTGGTGCAGGCCAACGCGGCCCTGAGGTCGATGACCGGCCCGGTCCCGGGAGGCCTCGAAGGCATCCTGATGTCCGGGCTGTCGGCACGGGGGGACGACCGGTTCGATCGTCACCTGCGTGAGGTCCTCGCCCACCGTGACGAGCGGGCGGAGTCGGACTGGTCCCTGCGTCGTGTGGACGGGACGACCATCCACGTCGTGTTGAGCAGCCGGGTCCTGGCGGAGCTCGACTCCGCCGATGACACCGTGCTCGTCAGCGTCGTGGACGTCTCGGAGCGGTATCAGCTCGAGCAACGGCTGGCGCACCAAGCCGATCACGACGTGCTGACCGGCCTGGCCAACCGGCGCAAGTTCAGCGATGAGCTGGCGCGGCACCTCGCCCGCGGGGAGAGGTACGGCCACAGGGGCGCGCTCCTGGTGCTGGACCTCGACCACTTCAAGGAGGTCAACGACACCCTGGGCCACGGTGCTGGCGACGAGCTGATCATCGCGACCGCCCACCTGTTGACCACCGGTCTGCGCGCCACGGACATCGTCGCCCGTCTCGGCGGCGATGAGTTCGCGGTCCTGCTGGCCGACACCGATCTCGAGGGTGCCGAGGTCGTGGCGCGATCGATCGTTGATCGCATTCGCGACTACACCTCCACCCTGGACGGTGCTCGTCGGCGGGTGACGGCCAGCGTGGGTGTCGTGGGCATCGGCGCCGACGCGGGACCCATTGACGACCTGCTCGCAGCGGCCGACCTGACCATGTACGACGCGAAGGACGCGGGACGTGACCAGCACGTGGCGCTGAACCAGTCGTTCGGGCGGCAGTCGCGGACCGGAGAGCGTCTCGAGTGGAAAGGGAGGCTCGAACGGGCGATCGAGAACGACGGCTTCGTCCTCCACCTCCAACCGATCCTCGACCTGAGCTCCGGCACCGTCCGGTCGGCGGAGGTGCTGGTGAGGCTGGTCGACGGCGACGAGCTCGTGGAACCAGTGCGGTTCATCGGTGTCGCGGAGAAGGCCGGCCTGATGCCCTCGCTCGACGCATGGGTCGTCGAGCACAGCATCGAGCTCTTGAGCCGCCTGCACGCGCACGTTCCCGACTTCAGCCTCGAGGTGAACCTCTCGGGACTCTCGATCGGGGACCCGCGCATCGAGTCGCTGATCGTCGCGTCGCTGCGCCGGTACGAGGTCGACCCGCGCAACCTCATCCTGGAGATCACCGAGACGGCAGCCGTTGCCAACGTCGAGATGGCCCAGCAGTTCGCGGAGCGGATGTCGACCCTCGGATGTCAGTTCGCGCTCGACGACTTCGGGGCCGGCTTCGGATCGTTCTACTACCTCAAGCACCTGATCTTCGACTACGTCAAGATCGACGGTGAGTTCGTCGCCAACTGTCATCGCAGCTCGATCGACCGGACGATCCTGCGGTCGATCGTCGGGATCGCGCGTGACCTCGGCAAGAAGACGGTCGCCGAGTACGTCGCGAACGCCGACGTCCTGGCGACGGTGCGTGAGGAGGGCGTCGACCTGGCGCAGGGCTTCCACGTGGGAAAGCCGGTGGCCTTCGACGACTTCGTCGTCGGACTGACCAGCCAGACCGGCGGATCGAGCACGTGACGGGCTCGCCGAGCTGCTGGTACCCCGTACGGGATTCGAACCCGCGCTACCGCCTTGAAAGGGCGGCGTCCTAGGCCGCTAGACGAACGGGGCGCGGCGGCGGCCAGCCTACCTCTCGCACCTGTGTCGATCGGGTGGGGCTGGCAGGATGGAGGCGTGCTGGACGAGACCGGGATCGACGTCGACGAGGACCGCTTCGTCCAGCTGGCCGAGGCCGCGCTCGCCTCGTTGCCGCCGGAGCTGGCCGGCCTGCTCGACAACGTCGTGCTGTTCGTCGAGGACGACGCGCCAGCCGAGGACCCCGAGCTGCTGGGTCTGTACGACGGCGTGGCGCTGACCGAGCGCGACTCCTGGTACGGGGGTGTGCTGCCCGATCGCATCACGATCTACCGCCGCCCCACGCTCGCGATCTGCGCGACCGAGGAGGACGTCGTCGAGGAGGTGCGCATCACCGTCGTGCACGAGATCGCCCACCACTTCGGCATCGATGACGACCGGCTGCACGAGCTCGGCTATGCGTGAGGTCCGGCCCGCGGCGGCCCGCTTCCGCACCGTCGGTGACGGCACCCGCACCTTCCACTCCTTCTCGTACGGCACGCACTACGACCCCGACAACATCGGCTTCGGGGCACTACGGGCCATCAACGTCGAGCACGTCGAGCCCGCGGCCGGGTATGACACGCACCACCACGCCGACGTCGAGATCGTCACGTGGGTGCTCGAGGGCACACTGCGGCACGACGACACCACGGGCGCCGGAGGCGACATCCGTCCCCGCGTCGCCCAGCGGCTGAGCGCCGGCACCGGCGTCGAGCACGCTGAGCGCAACGCCTCCGCGACCGAGCCGCTCGTCTTCGTGCAGTGCATGCTCGCCTCCACCTGGGAGGCCGATCCCGACTACGCCCAGACGGACGTGCCGGTCGAGCCCGGGGCACTCGTGCCCACAGTGGGGCTGCGCTCAGAGGTCGAGCTGCTGGTCGCCGACCTGGACGGCAGACCGCTGACCGTCCCGGCCGCCCCCCGCCGGCTCGTGCACGTGACGCGCGGAACCGTGCTGGCCGAGGGGCTCCGTCTCGACCAGGGCGCCGAGATCCGCACCGACGACGCGGACGACCTGGTGCTCACCTCGGACGGTCCGGCCGAGGCGCTGGTCTGGCTCCTACACACCTGACTCAGGGCCAATCTTGCGGGGCGGACCGTCAGGGGCCGATTCACAGTGTCCGCCTCCGGGCGTAGGTTTCTACCATGGCTGGTTGGACGCTGCACGCTGAAGCCGTGGCCGCACTGCTCGACTCGTACCGGCAGATCCCTGCCGGGGAGCCGGTGCGGCTGGCGAAGCGCACCTCGAACCTGTTCCGACCCCGCGAGGCCACCACGGCCCCGGGGCTCGACGTCAGTGGCCTCACCGGGGTCATCGAGGTCGACGTCGCCGCCCGCACCGCCGACGTCCAGGGCATGTGCACCTACGAGGACCTCGTCGACGCCACCCTGGCCCACGGCCTCATCCCGTTCGTGGTGCCGCAGCTGCGCACCATCACCCTCGGGGGTGCGGTCACGGGCCTGGGCATCGAGTCCACCTCGTTCCGCAACGGCCTGCCGCACGAGTCGGTGCTCGAGATGGACGTGCTCACCGGTGGCGGCGAGATCGTCACCGCCACCCCCGACAACGAGCACGCCGACCTCTTCGAGGCGTTCCCCAACTCCTACGGCAGCCTCGGCTACGCCACCCGCCTGCGCATCAAGCTCGAGAAGGTCCCGCCGCGGGTCGCGCTGCGGCACGTCCGGCACGACACGATCGAGTCCGCCGTCGAGTCCATCCGCCAGATCTGCGAGTCCGGCGAGTGGCAGGGGCGCCGCGTCGACGGGCTCGACGGCACCGCCTTCACGCCCGACGAGGTCTACCTGACGTTGGCGGAGTTCACCGACGCCCCCATCGACATCAGCGACTACACCGGGCAGCAGATCTACTTCCGCTCCCTGCGCGAGCGCCGCACCGACGGCCTGACGATGCTCGACTACCTCTGGCGCTGGGACACCGACTGGTTCTGGTGCTCGGGCGCGTTCGGCGCGCAGAACCCCACCGTCCGGCGCCTCTGGCCGCGGCAGTGGCGGCGCAGCGACGTCTACCACCGGCTGGTCGGTCTCGACGAGCGTCTCGGCATCAGCCGCGTGCTCGACCGCATCAAGAAGGTCCCGGGTCGCGAACGCGTCATCCAGGACATCGAGGTGCCGATCGAGCAGGTGCCCCAGTTCCTCACCTGGTTCGACGACGCCGTCGGCATGCGACCGGTGTGGCTGTGCCCGTTGCGCACCACCCGCGAGTGGCCCTCCTATCCGCTGCGTCCTGGCGAGATCTACGTCAACGCCGGCTTCTGGGGCACCGTCGAGGTGCCTGCCGGCTCCCCGCCCGGCGCGGTGAACCGGGCGGTCGAGGAGCGCGTGCACGCCCTCGGCGGCCACAAGTCCCTGTACTCCGAGGCCTTCTACGACCAGGCCACGTTCGACGATCTCTACGGCGGCAAGAACCTCGACGTGGTCCGCGACCGCTACGACCCGCAGGGCCGCCTCCACACCCTCTTCCAGAAAGTGGTGGGCAACTCATGACGATCGCCGAAGCCCTTGAGCGCCTGATGCGCCATGGCATGCCGTTTCGGTTCGAGGCCTACGACGGCAGCGCCGCCGGCGACGTCGACTCACAGTTCACGGTGCGCCTGCTCACCGAGCGCGGCCTGCGCTACCTCATGTCCCACCCCGGCGACCTCGGGTTCGCCCGCGCCTACGTCGCCGGCGACCTCGAGATCGACGGCACGCACCCGGGCGATCCCTACGAGATGATGAAGCTGTTTCGCAGCCGCCTCACCTTCAAGGTGCCGGCGCCGGGCGAGCTCATGCAGATCCTGCGCAGCCTCGGCATCAACAACCTCGTCGTGCCCACCCCGCCGCCGGAGGAGCACCTGCCCAAGTGGCGTCGCGTGCTCGAGGGCCTGCGACACAGCCGGGCCCGCGACGCCGAGGCCATCAGCCACCACTACGACGTGTCCAACCGCTTCTACGAGCTCGTGCTCGGTCCGTCCATGGCGTACACGTGCGCCGTCTACCCCGAGGTCGACGCCACGCTCGAGCAGGCCCAGGCCGAGAAGTTCGACCTCGTCTGTCGCAAGCTCGACCTGCAGCCCGGCCAGCGTCTGCTCGACCTCGGGTGCGGCTGGGGCGGCATGGTGCGGCACGCGGCCGAGCACTACGGCGTGCGCGCGCTGGGCGTCACCCTCTCGGAGCAGCAGGCCGTCTGGGGTCAGCAGGCCATCAAGCAGCAGGGCCTCGACCACCTTGCCGAGGTGCGGCACATGGATTACCGCGACGTGGTCGAGCGCGACTTCGACGCCATCAGCTCGATCGGTCTCACCGAGCACATCGGGGTGCGCAACTACCCGTCGTACTTCGCTTTCATCCACGACCGGCTGCGTCACGGTGGGCGCCTGCTCAACCACTGCATCACCCGCCCCAACAACACCGGGCCCGCGTCGGCCGGCGCCTTCATCGACCGCTACGTGTTCCCCGACGGTGAGCTGGCCGGCCCCGGCCGCATCATCTCCGCCGCGCACGACGCGGGACTCGAGGTGCGTCACGCCGAGAACCTGCGCGAGCACTACGCCATGACCCTGCGCGACTGGTCCCACAACCTCGTGCAGAACTGGGACGAGGCGCTCGGCGAGGTCAGCCTCGGCACCGCCAAGGTCTGGGGCATGTACATGGCCGGGTCCCGCCTGGCCTTCGACCTCGACGAGATCGAGCTGCACCACGTGCTCGCGGTCAAGTCCCATCGGGGTGGCGCCTCCGACTTCCCCCTGCGCCCCACCTTTTAGCCGCCGTCGTCCCGGGCCGAGCGTGCCGTCCGAGGGACCTCCGGGTAGGAAGGTGGCATGACGCAGCAGCCGGCGGATGACGCGGCCCACCCTGAGGACGAGTCCGACGTCGTCGTCGACCGGCCCATCGGCACCCGGTCGTTCGTGTACGGCGCGAAGGTGCTCGTCACGGCCGTGGTGGCCCTGCTGCTGACGGTGGGGTCCGGCCGTGACCTGTGGTCGGCCTTCTGGATCCTGGTCGCCGCCGGCATCGTCGGCATCAGCTTCGCGTTCATCGAGCGCTCGACGGCGCGGGGCGCCGAGCGGGTCAGTCAGCGTCGCGTCAACGTCGACGTCCTGCTGACGGTCGCCGTGGCCCTCGTCGTCAACGCCCTGGTGGTCGTCTCCGAACGCTAGCCGGGCGGCAGAAGACTCAGTCCAGGTCGATGACCACGGGGGCGTGGTCGCTCGCGCCCTTGCCCTTGCGCTCCTCGCGGTCGATCCAGCCCTTCGAGACCCGGCCGGCCAGTGCAGGGGAGCAGAGCGCGAAGTCGATGCGCATGCCCTCGCGCTTGGGGAAGCGCAGCCGCTGGTAGTCCCAGTACGTGTAGACGCCGGGCCCGGGGGTGTGCGGACGCACGACGTCGGCGAATCCCGCATCGATCATCGCGCGGAACGCCGCCCGCTCCGGCTCCGACACGTGGGTGGAGTTCTCGAACGCCGTCATGTCCCAGACGTCCTCGTCCTCGGGCGCGATGTTCCAGTCGCCGGTCAGGGCGATCTGCGCGTCGGGGTCGGCCGCCAGCCACTCGGCGCCGGCCTGGCGCAGACGCTCGAGCCAGGCCAGCTTGTAGTCGTAGTGGGCGTGCCCCAGTTCGCGGCCGTTCGGCACGTAGAGGCTCCAGACGCGCACGCCGCCGCACGTGGCGCCGATGGCCCGCGGCTCCAGCACACCGTCGTAGACCGGCTGGTCGTCGGCGAAGGTCGTCGCCACGTCCTCCAGCCCGACGCGCGACAGGATGGCGACGCCGTTCCACTGGTTGATGCCCAGATGGGCCCACTCGTAGCCCATCGCGTCGAGGCCGAGTCCGGGGAACTGGTCGTCACGGCACTTGGTCTCCTGGATGGCCAGCACGTCGACGTCGTGCCGCTCCAGGAAGCCGGTGACGCGGTCGATGCGGCTGCGGACGGAGTTGATGTTCCAGGTCGCGATACGCACGACTCGAACCTAGCCCAGCGCGACGAGGGTGACGGCCGCGGCCGCGGTGGCGAGGCCGATGCCCTGCCCACGTCCGATGCGCTCGGACAGCACCAGCCACGCCAGCACGACCGTGGCTGCCGGGTAGAGCGCCGAGATGACCGAGACCACGGAGAGCAGGCCCTGGTGCGTGGCCAGGAGGAAGGCGCCCGAGGCGGTGAAGCCGAGCGGTCCGAGCAGAAGACCCCACCACGCGGTCCGCTGCCGCGGCACCCACCGCTGACGCAACGTCACGGCCACCGCGACGACCCCCACGACGCCGGAGAGGTGCGCCACGGCGAGCGGACCGAAGCCGGCAGTGTCCGGGACCTGCCCGATCAGGGCGAACAGCCCGCCGAAGCCGATGCCGGCGAGCACGCCGTCACCCAACCCGGACGGTCCGCTGTCCGTCTCGCCGGGGTCGCGGGAGATCAGCCAGATCGCCGGGAACGCGCACACCAGGCCCACCACCGCGAGGCTCGAGGGTCGGTCGCCCTGCACCACGCCCACGGCCAGCGGCACGACGGCCGAGCCGATGGCCGAGACCGGTGCCACCACGCCCATCCGTCCACGGGCCAGGCCGCGGTAGAGGAACGCCACGCCGAAGCCCGTGCAGACGCCCGCCCCGGCACCCAGCAGCAGGTGCGTGCGGGTCGGGTCGCCACCGACCGCCAGCACCGCCACACCGGAGCAGGTGGCGGCCGAGAGCTGACCGACGACGGCCACCTGCCAGCCGGCTGCCCGTTTCGTGAAGATGCCGCCGAGGAAGTCCGAGATGCCGTAGGCGAGTGCCGAGACGAGTGCGAGGACGACGGCCACGCGGTGACGCTACGGCATGCCGACCACCTTCGTACGATGGCGCCATGGACGACCCCACTTCCGTCTCCGGGCCCGGACCGACGCCCGATCCGAAGCGGCGGACCCGTTGGGGACGCCGCACCAACGAGGCCGTCGGTCGGCTCAGCGGCCGCGTCGACGACCAGACCGGCCGGGCCTCCGAGCGCGCCGCGCAGATGCTCGTGCTCGCGGTGCGGGTCCTGCGCATTCCCTCGGCGATCGTGCTGGTCGCCGCGTGGCCGTTCATCGCCGTCACCGCCGTCATGGGTCTGCTCGGTGAGGGCGCGTTCCGGGTCGTCGTGCTGGTGGTGGCGCTGCTGATGGCCCTGGTCTCCGGCGCGTTCGCGTGGCGTCGCCGTCAGGTGCAGCGAGCCGTCGAGGACCCGGTCGCCCTGGCCACCGAGCTGGGCATCATGGTCAGCCTCAGCGGTCGGGTCGAGGAGACCCGCGGCATCCTCGAGCAGCTGGCCGGCGGCGGGGGCGCGCGGATGTTCTCGCGCCTCCGAGGCGCCTGGCGGGGTGTCACGATGCCCGCGCGCTGGATCCAGGGCGTCGAGGACCTGCCGCGCGCCCGCAACTTCGCCCCGCCGCGCATCGGCTGGACGGTCTCGCTGACGATCGCCGCGCTGTGGCTCGTGCCGATCTCGATGATCGCCGCCTTCTTCGCCGTCGTCGGCGGGATCGCCGAGTCCCTCTGATGCTCAGGTCGCCGGTGCGGACCCGGTGACACCCAGGGCTCCCGCCCCTACGCTGACCCGCATGGACGTCCGATCCCTCGCCCTGCTGCCTGTGCAGGTCACCGTCGCCGCCACTCGCACCACGCTGGCGCTCGGCTACTTCGTGTCACCGCAGGGTCCCCTGCTGCGCGACGGCGGGTACGCCACCCAGCTCTCGCGCCTGCTCGCCGAGGGCGGGCTGCTCGACCGCATCAGCCGCATCCTCGAGGACGAGCACGGTCCCGTCGGCCTCGCGTACACGCTGGCCGAGCTGACCGCGGAGGACCGGCCGATCGGCAAGGCCCTCGCGCGGGACGGACTGCTGGACCGGATGGCGTCGGAGGAGGGGCCGTTCGTGCGGCTGCTCGAGACCGGCGGTCCGCTCGACCGGGCGCTGTCCGAGGAAGGAGCGCTGTACCGCTTCCTCGCTCCGGAGGGTGCGCTCGACCGCCTGCTCGCGCCGGGCGGGCCGCTGGAGCGACTCATCGAGGACGACGGTGCTCTCGACCAGCTGCTCGCCGTCGACGGACCCCTCGACCGCGTGCTCGCGCCGGGCGGTCTGCTCGAGCAGATGCTGGCCGACGAGGGCATGATCGAGACCCTGCTGATGCCCGGCGGCACGCTGGACCGGCTGGTCGAGCTGGGCGAGACCTTCGAGAAGCTCGTGCCGCGGCTGGACATGCTCAGCGCCGCCATCCCGACGCTCAACCAAGCCGTCGGCGTGCTCAACCACGCGGTCGAGCCGCTGAGCTCCCTGGCCACCCGTATCCCGGGAGGTCGGCGCCGCCCCGCAGGCCCGCCCGCGCTCACCCCTCGCGAGCCGGTTGCCGAATCGGCGGTGGAATGAGCAGAGCGTCGCCGCGGTTGACTCGGCCGTGCCTTCTCTTCTTGATCCTCTGACCCTGCGTGGCCTGACGGTCCGCAACCGCATCTGGCTGGCGCCGATGTGCCAGTACAGCGTCACCGCGCGCGACGGGGTGCCCACCGACTGGCACCTGGTGCACCTCGGTGCTCGCGCCACGGGCGGCTTCGGGCTCGTCATGACCGAGGCGACGGCGGTCGTGCCGGAGGGCCGCATCAGTCCCGAGGACACGGGCCTGTGGAACGACGACCAGGTCGTCGCGTGGCGTCGCATCACCGACTTCCTCCGCGCCGAGGGCGCCACCCCGGCCATCCAGCTGGCGCACGCGGGACGGAAGGCATCGACCGCGGCGCCCTTCGCGCCCAGCAAGGGCGGCCCGGTCGACGACGCCGAGGGTGGCTGGACCCCGGTGGGTCCGAGTGCCGAGGCGTTCCCGGGTCTGCGCGCCCCGCACGAGCTCACGGTCGACGAGATTGCCGGCGTGGTCGAGGCCTTCGGTGCTGCGGCCCGGCGCGCGGTCGAAGCAGGCTTCGACGTCGCCGAGATCCATGCCGCCCACGGCTACCTGCTGCACGAGTTCCTCTCGCCGCTGTCGAACCACCGCACCGACTCCTACGGTGGCTCGTTCGAGAACCGCGTGCGCCTCGTGGTCGAGGTGCTCGACGCCGTGCGCGCCGTCTGGCCCGACGACCTGCCCGTCCTGGTGCGCCTCTCGGGGACCGACTGGGAGGACGACGGCTGGACCATCGAGGAGTCGGCCCGTCTGGGCGCGCTGCTGCGTGAGCACGGTGCCGACCTCATCGACGTGTCGTCGGGCGGCAACACCGCGACGGCCGTCAACATCCCGGTCGCCCCCGGGTTCCAGGTGCCGCTGGCCTCGCAGATCCGTCGCGACGGCAACGTGGCCACCGGCGCGGTCGGCCTGATCACCGAGCCCGCCCAGGCGCAGGCGATCCTCGACGACGGGCACGCCGACGTCGTGCTGCTCGCCCGGGTTGCGCTGCGTGAGCCGGCCTGGCCGCTGCGGGCCGCGCACGAGCTGGGGTTCAAGCGCGACGATGCGCCCTACCCGCCGCAGTACGAGCGCGGCGCCTGGCGGTAGCCACCGCCGGCCCTACAGTGGGGCGCGTGAGTGAGTCGCGCCGCATCCTGCTGGTCAACGGGCCGAACCTGAACCTGCTCGGTGAGCGTGAGCCCGACGTCTACGGCTCGACCACGCTGGCCGAGATCGAGCAGTCCGTCGCCGAGCGCGCTGCGACCCACGGCCTCGAGGTCGACGCCGTGCAGAGCAACCACGAGGGTGAGCTCATCGACGCCATTCACGGCGCGCGCCACACCCACGTCGGCATCGTCATCAACCCCGGGGCGTTCACGCACACGTCGGTGGCCATCCGCGACGCCCTCGCGGCCGTCGCCCTCCCCGTCGTGGAGGTGCATCTCAGCAACGTGCACCGGCGCGAGGAGTTCCGTCACCACTCCTACGTCTCGGGCGTCGCCGAGGCGGTCATCGCCGGCGCCGGACCCTCGGGCTACGCCTGGGCCGTCGACCTCCTCGCCGCCCGCCCCTGACGCGGGTCAGGACCGCCTCGGACGGTCGATAGGATCGGGGGGTGACCGACACCCCGGCGAAGCCCGTCCTGGACACCGTTGACCACGCCGCCGGCACCCCGGAGCGCGAGCTGCCGTGGTCCGAGCTGGGCCTGAAGCCCGACGAGTACGAGCGCATCGTCGAGATCCTCGGCCGCCGACCCACCGGCGCGGAGCTCGCCATGTACTCGGTCATGTGGAGCGAGCACTGCTCCTACAAGTCCAGCAAGGTGCACCTGCGCAAGTTCGGCGAGCTGCCGCAGGAGACGCCGCTCGGCAAGACGCTCGCGGGCATCGGTGAGAACGCCGGCGTCATCGACATCGGCCAGGGCTACGCGGTCACGTTCAAGGTCGAGTCGCACAACCACCCCAGCTACGTCGAGCCCTACCAGGGTGCCGCCACCGGCGTCGGCGGCATCGTCCGCGACATCCTCGCGATGGGCGCCCGTCCGGTCGCCGTCATGGATCCGCTGCGCTTCGGTCCGCTCGACGCCGAGGACACCCAGCGCGTGCTGCCCGGCATCGTCGCCGGCGTCGGCGGCTACGGCAACTGCCTGGGCCTGCCGAACATCGGCGGCGAGGTCGTCTTCGACCCCACCTACCTCGGCAACCCGCTCGTCAACGCCCTGTGCGTCGGCGTGCTGCGGCACGAGGACCTGCACCTGGCGTTCGCGTCGGGCGTCGGCAACAAGGTCGTCCTCTACGGCGCCCGCACCGGCGGCGACGGCATCGGCGGAGTCTCGGTGCTGGCCTCCGAGACGTTCGACGCTGATGGCCCCGCCAAGCGCCCCAGCGTGCAGGTCGGCGACCCCTTCATGGAGAAGCTGCTCATCGAGTGCACCCTCGAGCTCTTCGCCGCGAAGGTCGTCAACGGCATCCAGGACCTCGGGGGCGCCGGCCTCTCGTGCGCGACCAGCGAGCTGGCCTCGGCCGGCGACGGCGGCATGCACGTCGAGCTCGACACGGTGCCGCTGCGCGACTCGTCGCTCTCGCCCGAGGAGATCCTCATGAGCGAGAGCCAGGAGCGCATGATGGCGGTCGTCGAGCCGCAGCACCTCGACGCGTTCATGGAGATCTGCCAGAAGTGGGACGTCGAGGCCGTCGTCGTGGGCGAGGTGACCGACGGTGACCGCCTGGTCATCGACTGGCACGGCGAGACCATCGTCGACGTGCCGCCGCGCACCGTCGCACACGACGGTCCGGTCTACGAGCGCCCCGTCGAGCGTCCTCAGTGGCAGGACGCCCTGCAGGGCGATGCCGCCGAGGACCTGCCGCGCCCGGCGTCCGGTGATGAGCTGCTCGACCACCTGCGTCGCGTCGTGGCCTCGCCCGACATCGCCGACAAGTCGTGGGTCACCGACCAGTACGACCGCTACGTGCAGGGCAACACCGTCACGGCGCAGCCCGACGACGCGGGCGTGGTGCGCATCGACCCCGAGACGAACCTGGGCGTCGCGGTGTCCACCGACTGCAACGGACGCTTCGCGAAGCTCGACCCGTACGTGGGTGCGCAGCTCGCGCTGGCCGAGTCGTTCCGCAACATCTCGGTCGCCGGGGCCCTGCCGCTCGCGGTCACCGACTGCCTGAACTTCGGCTCGCCCGAGGACTCCGGCGTGATGTGGCAGTTCGAGCAGGCCACCCATGGCCTCAAGGACGCGTGCGCCGAGCTGGGCATCCCCGTCACCGGCGGCAACGTGTCGTTCTACAACCAGACCGGGGAGACCGCGATCCTGCCGACGCCGGTCGTCGGTGTGCTGGGTGTCATGGACGACGTGACCCGCCGCGTGCGGCACGGCTTCCGCGCCGAGGGCGAGCACGTGCTGCTGCTCGGCACCACCGAGGCCGAGCTCTCGGGCTCCACGTGGGCGCACGTCGTCCACGAGCACCTGGGGGGCCTGCCGCCGCGCGTCGACCTCGCCGCCGAGCAGGCACTGGGAGCCCTGATGCGCGACGCGATCGCCGCCGGCATCGTCACCTCGGCGCACGACCTCTCCGACGGTGGCTTGGCGGTGGCTCTGGTCGAGTCGGCCTTCCGCCACGACGTCGGCGTCACGGTGGCCCTCGACGATCCGTTCATCGACCTGTTCAGCGAGTCGTCGGCGCGAGCGATCGTCACGGTGGCCGAGGCCGATCACGACGCGTTCGTGCAGCTGGCCGAGCAGCACGGCGTCGAGCTCGCCTCGATCGGCCGCACCGGTGGCAGCGAGCTCGTCGTCGAGGGTCAGCTCACCGTGCCGGTCGCCGAGCTGAAGGCCGCCTGGCGCGCCACGCTGCCCGACGCCCTCGGCACCATCCTCGCCTGAGGGCCCCTCGAGATTTGCTGACTTCGCCACCGAATGGTGGCGCCGAAAGGGTGGCTAACCCAGCAAATCTGGGGAGCGGGCCGAGCGGTCAACGGGCGGTGAGGTCGTCCAGGTCCGCGACCGCGACGTAGCGCTGGGAGATCCCGGGGCGGGTCCACGCGAACCCCTCGGGCGGCTCGTCGCCGACCGAGACGAGCCCGACCCGCTCGGTCTCGCCGGCCGGGAACGCCGCCGCGTACTCACCGCCGGCGAACCGTGCCCACGGGCCGAGGGGCTCGACGGGGGCTTGATAGCCGCGGCCGTTGCGCCAGCCGTAGGCCGGTCCGTCGTAGTAGGTCAGCACGCGGCGCGAGCCGTCGGCGTCGACCCGCCACAGGCAGCTGCCGTTCGGCACCCGGGTGCGCGCAAGCACGCCGTCCTCGATCGTCATCAGCGGGTGCGGTCGCACCGTGACGAGGTCGACGAAGCTGCGCGGCGTCGGGTCGTGCACGCCGGCTGCCTCGCGGAGTCGGTCGGGCGGCCAGCCCTCCACAGCGGTGCGTTCCAGCAACCGTCCGGCCAGCTCGTCCGCGCCGTCCTGCAGGATCGCCGTCGTCATCGCCGACGGCAGCACCGCGACCCAGGGTGCCGCGAGCGGGTCGTGGACGTCCTTCGGGTTCGGCATCAGGGGGTGAGGAGGACCTTGCCGACCGCGCGGCGCTCGTCGATCTCGAGGAGGGCGTCGACGACCTCCTCGAGCGGCCGGGTCGACGAGATGACCGGGTCGAGCGCGCCGTTGGCCAGGTGGGGGAGCAGGGCGTCCCACTCGCGTCGGACGTGGCCCTCCTTGCCCAGCACGTAGGCGCCCCAGCCCACACCCATGACGCTGATGTTGTTGAGCAGCAGCCGGTTGACCTTGACGGTGGGGATCTCGCCGGCGGTGAAGCCGATGACGAGCAGTCGGCCGTCCTCGCGCAGGCTGCGCAGCGAGTCGGTGAAGCGGTCGCCGCCCACCGGGTCGACGACGATGTCGACCTTGTCGCCCAGGGACTCGCGGAAGCCGTCGGCCAGCACGTACTCGTCGGCGCCGGCGCCCATGGCGACCTCGCCCTTGGCGTCGGTCGACACAACGGCCACGACGCGGCCGGCGCCGAACGCCTTGGCCACCTGGATCGAGGCGGTGCCGATGCCACCGGCGGCCCCGTGCACCAGCACTCTCTCGCCGGCCTGCAGGTGGCCGCGCTCGATGAGCGCGAAGTAGGCGGTGCCGTAGTTGAAGATGACCGACGCTCCGGCCTCGAACGAGACCGAGTCGGGCAGCGGGAAGACGAACTGCTCCGGTGCCGCCACCTGCTCGGCGAAGCCACCCAGCAGGTTCAGTGCGGCGACCCGGTCGCCCGCGGAGAACTCCGAGCCCTCGGGCGCGGAGATGACCTCGCCGGCCACCTCGGACCCGGGGATGAACGGCAGCTCGGGCTTCATCTGGTACTGCCCGCGGCTCTGCAGGACCTCGGGGAAGGCGACGCCCGCCGCGTGGACGCGGATCAGGACCTGGTCGCCGACGGGGGTGGGCTCGGGAACCTCGACGAGCTCGACCTTCTCGGGACCGTCGAGCGAGGAGATGTGTACGGCACGCATGGGACGACGCTAGCACGAGTAGGTAAGCAAACGCTTAGTTCCGGGTGCCGCGCTAGGGTGGCGCGGTGACGGAGCGTCTGGTCGACCTGCTGCCGGACGGCACGACCACTGACGAGGACGTCGTCTACGAGGCGATCAGCCAGTGGGTCGAGGGTCGCGGCCTGACCCTCTACCCGGCGCAGGACGAGGCGATCCTCGAGTGCGTCGCCGGCTCGAACGTCGTGCTGGCCACGCCGACCGGCTCGGGCAAGAGCCTCGTGGCCACGGGCGCGATGGCGGCGGCGCTGGCACGCGGTGAGTGCAGCGTCTACACCGCGCCGATCAAGGCCCTGGTCAGTGAGAAGTTCTTCGACCTCTGCGAGATCTTCGGCGCCGACAACGTCGGCATGGTCACCGGCGACGCGGCCGTCAACGCGGACGCCCCCATCATCGCCGCGACGGCCGAGATCCTCGCCAACATGGCGCTGCGCGAGGGCGCGGAGGCCGACATCGGTCTCGTCGTCATGGACGAGTTCCACTTCTACGCCGATCCCGACCGTGGCTGGGCGTGGCAGGTCCCGCTGATCGAGCTGCCGCGCGCCCAGTTCCTGCTGATGTCGGCCACGCTCGGTGACACGACCCGCCTCGAGGCCGACCTGTCGCGTCGCACCGGACGCGAGACCGCCGTGGTCACCTCGACCGAGCGACCCGTCCCGCTGGTCACCGAGTACGTCACCACCCCGGTGCAGGAGACGCTCGAAGAGCTCATCGAGACCGGTCAGACGCCGGTGTACGTCGTGCACTTCACCCAGGTCTCGGCGCTCGAGCGGGCGCAGGCGCTCACCAGCATCAAGGTCGCGACCCGGGAGGAGCGCGACGTCATCGCCGAGGCGCTCGGCGACTTCCGGTTCTCCTCGGCCTTCGGCAAGACGCTCTCGCGCCTGATCCGCAGCGGCGTGGGGGTGCACCACGCGGGCATGCTGCCGCGCTACCGGCGACTCGTCGAGACCCTGACGCAGAAGGGCCTGCTGAAGGTCGTCTGCGGCACCGACACCCTCGGCGTCGGCATCAACGTGCCCATCCGCACGGTCCTGTTCAGCGGGCTCAGCAAGTACGACGGCACCCGCCAGCGCCAGCTGCAGGTGCGCGAGTTCCAGCAGATCGCCGGGCGTGCCGGGCGGGCCGGCTACGACACGATCGGCCACGTGGTGGTCGAGGCGCCCGAGCACGAGATCGAGAACGCGCGGCTGGTGCGCAAGGCCGGCGACGACCCGAAGAAGCTGCGCAAGATCCAGCGCAAGAAGCCACCGGAGGGCTTCGTCTCGTGGGGTCAGGGCACGTTCGAGAAGCTGACCACGGGCACGCCCGAGCAGCTGGTCTCGCGGATGCGGGTCAGTCACGCGATGGTGCTCGACGTCGTCTCGCGTCCGGGTGACGCCCGCGCCTCGCTGGAACGGCTGCTGCGCGAGAGCGGTGAGACCGAGGAGTCGCAGGACCGGCTGCTTGGCCAGGTCGACGCGATCATCGAGGCGCTGCTGGCCGGTGGTGTGGTCGAGGCGGTCGACCCGCCGGATTCTGAGGGACGTTCGCTGCGGCTGACGATCGACCTGCAGGCCAACTTCGCGCTCAACCAGCCGCTGTCACCGTTCGCCGTGGCCGCGCTCGACCTGCTGGACCGCGAGGCACCGACGTACGCGCTCGACGTCGTGTCGGTCATCGAGTCGACGCTCGACGACCCCCGACCGATCATCAACGCCCAGCGCCACCGCGCCCGCGGCGAGGCGATCGGCGAGATGAAGATGGACGGCATCGAGTACGACGAGCGCATGGAGCTGCTCGAGGAGGTCACGCACCCCAAGCCGCTCGAGGAGCTGCTGACCGCCGGCTACGAGGCGTACCGGATCGGTCATCCGTGGGTCGCCGACCACGAGCTGCGGCCCAAGTCGGTGGTGCGCGAGATGTGGGAGCGCGCCATGACGTTCTCCGAGCTCATCGGTGACTACCAGCTCGCGCGCTCCGAGGGTCTGGTGCTGCGCTACCTCTCCGACGTCTACAAGACGCTGGGCCGCACGGTGCCCGAGAAGGCCCGCGACACCGAGCTCGAGGACCTCATCGAGTGGCTCGGCGAGCTGGTGCGCCAGACCGACTCCAGCCTGCTCGACGAGTGGGAGGAGCTGATCAACCCCGGCGTCGACCCGGCCGAGGTGCGCGCGAAGGCCGACAGCGTGGCGGCCCCGCGGCCCGTCACGGGCAACCCGCGGGCGTTCCGGGTGCTGGTGCGCAACGCCCTGTTCCGCCGGGTGGAGATGGCGGCGTTCGGCCGCTGGAGCGCGCTGGGCGACCTCGACGCCGACGACGGCTGGGACGCGACCGCGTGGATGGAGGCGATGGCGGCCTACCGCGAGGAGTACGACTCGATAGGCACCGGTCCCGGCTCGCGCGGTCCGGACCTCTTCCAGGTCGAGGAGGCCCCCGGCGGGGGTTCCGGGCCGTGGGCGGAGAAGAGCAGAGTCTGGACGGTGCGCCAGACCTTCGACGACCCCGAGGGCGACCGCGACTGGGGCATCAGCGCCGAGGTCGACCTCGCCGCCTCCGACGAGGCGGGCGAGGCCGTCATCCGCATCCTCGACGTCGGCCCGCTGACGGGCTGACGCGCCCTTCGTGGCTCGTCGCAGGGCTCCTCGCACCTCAGCGAGCGGGATGTGCGCGACCCCGCTCGTTGAGGTGCGAAGGCGCTCCGCGCCTGAGCCACGAAACGTGCGGGCTGAGCCTCAGGCGGCGGTCTTCTGGCGCTGGGCGGCGGTCTCCCAGATGAGGTCCTGGGCTCGGACCTCGCGGAGCTTCCACCAGTAGCGGAACGTGAAGCCGGGCCAGATGGTGCGGTTCTTGCCCTGGCTGTCGAGGTACCAGCTGGTGCAGCCACCCTGGCTCCAGACGCCCTTCGAGACCTTCTCCTGCAGCTCCTCGTTGAACTGCTGCTGCACGTCGGGCGCGGGCTGCACGGCGCCGGCGCCGCGGCGGTCCATCTCGTCGAGCAGCGACACGATCCACTTCGTCTGCTGCTCGATCATGAACACGACCGAGTTGTGGCCGAGCGCCGTGTTGGGGCCCAGCAGCAGGAAGAAGTTCGGGAAGTGCGAGACGGAGATGCCGAGGTAGGTCTCGATGCCGTGCTCGTCGAAGGTCTTCGACAGGTCGCGGCCGCCCTCGCCGGTGACGTGCACCCACTGGAAGGCGTCGGTGACGTGGAAGCCGGTGCCGTAGATGATGACGTCGACCTCGCGGAAGTCGCCGTCCTTGGTGCGGATGCCGGTGGGCGTGATCTCGGCGACGCCGGTGTCGATCAGGTCGACGTTGTCGCGGTTGTAGACCGGCACGTAGTTGTCGGTCTTCAGCACGCGCTTGCAGCCGAGGCGGTAGTCGGGGATCAGCTTCTCGGCGGTCGCGGGGTCGTTGACCGTGCGCCGGATGTACGACGAGACCTTCTTCTCCATGACCTTGGAGACGTTCTGCAGGGGACCGGTGAAGGCGAGCTGCTGGGCCTCGTTCATCCAGTAGCGGCTGTTGCGGTACAGCCGCGTGCCGCCCGGGACCTTCGAGACGATGGTCTTCTTGGCGCCGGTGATCTCGTGGTTGGCCTTCGGCACGACCCACGGGGCGGTGCGCTGGTGCACGTCCAGCTGACCGACGACCGGTGCGATCTGCGGGATGAACTGGATCGCGCTGGCGCCGGTGCCGATGACCGCGACGCGCTTGCCGGTGAGGTCGACGTCGTGGTCCCACTGGGCGGAGTGGAAGCGCGGGCCCGTGAACGACTCGGCGCCCTTGATGTCGGGGATGTTCGGGATGTGCAGTCCGCCGATGCCCGAGACCAGCACACGCGCCTCGTAGGTGCGGCCGGTCGTGGTGATGGTCCAGACCTGGCGGTCGCCGTCCCAGGTGGCGCCGGTCATCTCGGTGCCGAAGTGGATGACCTCGTGCAGGCGGTGCTTCGCGGCGACGTCACGCATGTAGGCGTGGATCTCGGGCTGCGCGGAGTACTCACGCGACCACTCGGGGTTGAGCTCGTAGGAGAACGAGTACATGTGGCTCTGGATGTCGCACTCGGCGCCGGGGTAGGTGTTGTCGCGCCACGTGCCGCCGACGTCATCGGCCTTCTCGAGCACGAGGAAGTCGGTGCGACCGGCCTCGCGCAGCTTCATGGCCATGCCCATGCCGGCGAATCCGCTGCCGATGATGATGATGTCCTTGCGCACCACGTCGGTGCCCGAGGGGCCGGTCGTGTCGGGGGTGATGTCGAGTGTGCTCACGTTCAGATACTATCGGTATCTGAACGCGGAGCAAGGGCTTCGGTCCAGACGACGGTGTGAAGGAGAGCACGGTGACGATCGACGGCACGCGTGTCACGCGCGCGGAGCGCCAGGCGCAGACCCGCGAGCGACTGGTCGAGGTGGCGCGCGAGCTCTTCCTCGAGGTCGGCTACGCCGCCACGTCGCTCGACAAGGTCGCCGCGACGGCCGGCTTCTCCAAGGGCGCGGTCTACTCCAACTTCTCCGGCAAGGAGGAGCTGTGCCTCGCGGTGCTCGACACCATCCACGCCGAGCAGACCGAGGCGGTGCTCGAGGCGTTCAGCGGCGACACCGACCTCGACTCGCGCATCGACGCGTTCGTCGACTGGGCGCGTACCGGGCTCGGCCGCCCGCGCTGGACGGCGCTCGAGGTCGAGCTCGCGGCCGTCGCGCGCCACAGCCCCTACGTCGCGTCCGAGCTGGTCAAGCGTCACCGGCAGATGGTCGACTCCGTCACCATGCTCGTCGAGCGCGTGGCCGACCAGGAGGGCATCGAGCTGGCGATGCCGGCCCACGAGGCCGCCACGACGCTGCTGAGTCTCGGCATCGGCATGGGCGCCCTGCGCTCGCTCGACCCGGGCATCGACGTGCAGGTCTTCGCGACGGCGATGCGCACGTTGATCCGCACCACCACGCGCGCCTGAACCTCAGTAGCCGCCGTTGGCCGTGAAGCGGTCGAAGCTCGCCTGGATCTCGGCCTCGGCCTCGTCGCGGCCGACCCACTGGGAGCCCTTCTCGACGAACTTGCCGGGCTCGAGGTCCTTGTAGGTCTCGAAGAAGTGCTGGATCTCGCCGCGGTCGAACTCGGCGACGTCGGTGATGTCCTGCAGGTGCGCCTGGCGCGGGTCCGAGGCCGGCACGCAGAGGATCTTGTCGTCGCCACCGGCGTCGTCGGTCATCTTGAACATGCCGATCGCGCGGCACTCGATGACGCAGCCGGGGAACGTCGGGAACGGCAGGACGACCAGCGCGTCGAGCGGGTCGCCGTCGTTGCCGAGGGAGTTGTCGATGAACCCGTAGTCGGCCGGGTAGGTCATGGAGGTGAAGAGGGTGCGGTCCAACCGGAGCCGATGGGTCTTGTGGTCGAGCTCGTACTTGTTGCGCTCGCCCTTGGGAATCTCCACGGTGACGTCGAAGATCACGGTGCCTCCAGGTGTGGGCCGGACCGCTGCACGCCGCGGCCGGGTCGTCGGGAACAGGTCGAGGGGCCGCGATGACGGCCGACCGTCTCTATAGTCTGGCCCATGTGACGAGGCGGGGTGGAAGCCGGGGCGGTGGACGCCTGTCGGCGGTGACCCGGTGGTCGATGGTTCTCGTCCTCGTCGCGGCGTGCGTCGTGGGGGGCTTCGTCCTCGTGGAGGCGCACGGCCGGGGCGACCTGAACGACTTCCTCTGCGAGGGTCCGTGCGGTCCCGAGCAGGTCGCGGCGCCCGCCGACCTGTCCGCGCCCGACCCGGCCGGGGCCGCTGTGTCGGACCTGCCGGGAGCGGCCGCCGACCCCGCAGCCGTCGAGCAGGCGGTCTCGGCCGCGCTGGCCGACCCGGCCCTCGGCCCCAGCGTCGGGGTCTCGGTCCGCGACCTCGCGACCGGTGAGTCCCTCGTCGAGACCACGTCCGCCGGTCTGGTGCCGGCCTCCACCACCAAGGTGCTGACCGGTTTCGCCGCCCTGTCGTTGCTCGATCCTGACGAGCGCTTCACGACCCGGACGGTGCTCTCGGCCGGAACGCTCGTCCTGGTGGGCGGTGGCGACCCGTTCCTCGTCACGTCGCCCGACCAACGCGGGTTCGCAGCCCGCGCCGACCTCGTGACGCTGGCCGACCGCACCGTCACCGCGCTGACCGAGAACAACCTGACGGCGACCACGCTCGCCTGGGACGCGAGCCTGTTCAGCGGCCCGGCCGACAATCCCGCCTGGGAGCGTAGCTACGTCGCCGAGGACATCGTCACTCCCACGAGCGCCCTCTGGGTCGACCGCGGTGCCCACAGTGGCCGTCGCGACGACGACCCGGCCGCCACGGCCGCGGCGACCTTCGCGAACCTGCTCGCCCAGCGTGGCGTCGCCGTCACGCTGACCGGCCCCACGAGTGCCGACGCGGCGGCCCAGTCGCTGGCCTCGGTCTCCGGCGGCACGGTGCGCCAGGTCGTCGAGCGCACCGAGCTGGCCAGCGACAACGAGGCTGCTGAGGTGCTGCTGCGGCACGTGGGCCTCGCGGCCGGGGGCGACGGCAGCACCGAGGCCGGCGTCGCGGCGGTGCGAGAGCTGCTGTCCGCGGAAGGCATCGACGTCAGCGGGCTCGAGCTGAATGACGGCAGCGGGCTGTCGCGCGTCAACGCCATCCCGCCCGGGCTCCTGACCGCCGTGATCGCCCGGGCCGACGAGGCGACGCCCTCGCTGCTGGCCGACCTGCCGGTGGCGCGGTTCTCGGGATCGCTCGAGGGACGCTTCGGCCGGGCACCTGGTGGCGGCCTCGTCCGGGCGAAGACGGGCACGCTCAGCGGCGTCCACTCGCTGGCCGGCACTGTCACCACCGCCGACGGTGTCGTGCTGGCGGTCGCGGCCCTGACCGACGGCACCGAAGGTCCCGCGGCGCTCGCCACGCAGGCGGCGCTCGACGCGCTCGTCGGCTCCCTCGCCAGCTGCGCGTGCGCAGCCGACTGACCGCATCCCCCGTACGGTGGGGCCATGATCGACTGGCGCGTCGCCCGCGCGACGGGTGCCCGCCTCGGTGGCGGCGGACCCGAGGTGTCCCCGCAGGAGGCCGCCGACGCGGTGGCCGAGCTCCGTGCGGCCGCGGCTCGCGCGGAGGGGCCCGTCCGCGAGTTCGCCCAGCTGCACGCCGAGTCCGCCACCGCCCCGGTGCTGGTGGTCGACCGCTCGGGGTGGATCGACGCGAACCTCGAGACCTTCGCGACGATGCTCGACCCCGTCCTGAAGAAGGCCATGGACCGCAAGGCCGGTCCGCTCGCGCGCCGCATCGGCGGCACGATCGGCGGGGCCGAGATCGGTGCCGCGATGGGCTTCATGTCGGCTCGCGTGCTCGGCCAGTTCGACCCGTTCTGGGACGGCCCGGCCGGCGAGGGCGGACGCCTCCTGCTGGTGGCACCGAACATCGTCGACGTCGAGCGCAAGCTCGAGGTCGACCCGCACGACTTCCGGCTCTGGGTGTGCCTGCACGAGGAGACCCACCGCGTGCAGTTCACCGCGGTGCCCTGGATGCGCGACCACCTGCGGAGCCTCATGGAGGAGTTCCTCGACGCCACCGAGGTCGACTCCGGCACGTTGTCCGCCGCGGCCGGCGAGCTCGTCAAGATCGTTCGCGGCGACTCCGACGTCACGATCGCCGACCTCTTCCAGAACGAGACGCAGAAGCGCGTGGTCGCCCAGATGACCGGCATCATGAGCCTGCTCGAGGGCCATGCGGACGTCGTGATGGACGGTGTGGGCCCCGAGGTCATCCCGTCGGTCGCCACCATCCGGCGCAAGTTCAACCAGAAGCGCAAGGGCGCGGGCCCGATCGACAAGATCGTCCGCCGCCTGATGGGCCTGGAGGGCAAGATGCGCCAGTACCGCGACGGCGCTGCGTTCGTGCGAGCGGTCGTCGACGAGGTCGGCATCGAGGGCTTCAACGCCGTGTGGGCCGAGCCGGCGCACCTGCCGAGCCGCGACGAGATCCTCGCCCCGCGCACGTGGCTCGACCGCGTCGCTCCCTGAACCTCTGGGTCCTCGCGTCGGGGCGTGGAAAACTGCCCGCATGACCGGCAGGCTGCACGAGGCGGAGGCGCAGGCGCGTCGTGACGTCGCGCGTGTGCTGGCCGACGTGCCGCCCGGTGAGCCCGTCGTGGTCGGTGTCTCCGGGGGTGCCGACTCGCTGGCGCTGGCCGCGGTGCTCGCCTTCGTCGGACCCCGAGCGGACTGGCCGGTCACCGCGGTCGTGGTCGACCACGCTCTGCAGCCGGGGTCGGCCGACGTCGCGAAGCGAGCGGCCGAGCAGTGTCGCGCGCTGGGGCTGACGGCCGAGGTGGTGACCGTCGAGGTGGGCACGGACGGAGGGCCCGAGGCGGCCGCCCGGACCGCCCGCAGGGCCGCGCTGCTCGATCACGCGGCGTCGATCGGCGCACGGGCCGTCTGCCTCGCGCACACCGCCGACGACCAGGCCGAGACCGTGCTGCTGGCCCTCGGCAGGGGTTCCGGCGCCCGCTCGCTGGCCGGCATGGCCGAGGTCGCGGGAGCGTTCCGCCGCCCCTTGTTGGGTCTGCGCCGCACGGACACGCGGCGCATCTGCGAGGTCCGTGGTCTCGAGCCGTGGGACGACCCGCACAACGTCGATCCGGCCTTTCGGCGGGTGCGGGTGCGGCACGAGGTGCTGCCGCTGCTCGACCACGTGCTGGGCGGCGGCGTGGTCGGCGCGCTGACGCGGACCGCCGAGCAGCTGGCTCGCGACACCGAGCTGCTCGACGCCCTGGCGGCCGAGTGGATCGACGCCCACCCCCACGCGGACGGGAGCGCGGTCGAGGTGGCGGCGCTGGCCGGGCAGCACGCCGCCATCCGCACGCGCGTGCTGCGCGCCGCCGCCGTGGCGGCGGGAGCCAGCGACGGCGAGCTGTCCGCGAGGCACGTCGCCGAGCTCGACCGACTGCTCACCGACCCCTCGACCGGGCGTCGCGTCGAGCTGCCGGGCGCGGTCACGTGCACCGGATCGCGGGAGCGACTGCGCTTCGGACCCACACCTGTGGCACGCTGAATCCGTGGAGCGCGAACACGTCGAGAGCGATCTCGACCTCGAGCAGACCTTGTTCACCGAGGAGCAGATCGTCGACCGCCTGCGTGAGATGGCGGCCGAGATCGATGCCGACTACGAGGGACGCGACATCCTGCTCGTCGGCGTCCTGAAGGGTGCGGTCATGGTCATGGCCGACCTCGCCCGCGCACTGCCCCGGCACGTCGAGATGGACTGGATGGCGGTGTCGTCCTACGGCTCGGGCACCAAGAGCTCCGGCGTCGTGCGCATCCTCAAGGACCTCGACACCGACATCGCCGGCCGGCACGTCCTGATCGTCGAGGACATCATCGACACCGGCCTGACGCTGTCGTGGCTCGTGGCCAACCTGCGCTCGCGCCACCCCGCCTCGGTCGAGATCGCCACGCTGCTGCGCAAGCCCGACGCGCTGCAGATGGAGGTCGACGTCAAGTACGTCGGCTTCGACATCCCCAACGCGTTCGTCGTCGGGTACGGCCTGGACTTCTCCGAGAAGTACCGCAACCTGCGCTGCATCGGCACGCTCGCCGAGCACGTCTACCGCTGAGGCGTTACTCCAGCACTTTTTGAGGAACCGTCCGGGTCCGCGGAGCGTTCCGTGAGGTGACCAACGCCCGTGTACGGTTCACCTACATTCGACACGCCGAGGAGGAGTGGGCCCTGGCCCCACTGCCATGAACGTCAAGAAGATCGTCAAGGGCCCGTGGCTCTGGATCGTCGTCATCGCGATCATCGTGTTCGGCATCCTGCAGTTCTCCTCCTCGTCCGACGGATCGCGTGAGGTCAAGACCGCGACGATGGTGAAGTACCTCGACGAGGGCAAGGTCGAGACGGTCACGTTCGTCGAGGGTGAGCAGGAGATCCGCGCCACCCTCAAGGAGGACGACGAGGAGGTCCGCGCGACCTGGCTCGGCAACCAGGGATCCCGCCTCGTGGCGCAGGCCGAGAACGCGGTCGAGGAGAAGACCCTCAAGAGCTTCGACGTCGAGAAGCCCACGACCAACGGCTTCGTCAGCCTGCTCGTCAACCTGATCCCGATCATCTTGATCTTCGCGATCATCATCTGGTTCATGTCGAGCATGCAGGGCGGCGGCGGTCGCCTCATGCAGTTCTCGAAGTCCAAGGCCAAGCTCATCACCAAGGACACCCCCCAGACCACGTTCGCCGACGTCGCCGGGTGTGACGAGGCGATCGAGGAGCTCGGCGAGATCAAGGAGTTCCTGGCCGAGCCCGCCAAGTTCCAGGCGGTCGGCGCCAAGATCCCCAAGGGCGTGCTGCTCTACGGCCCGCCCGGCACCGGCAAGACACTGCTGGCGCGCGCCGTGGCCGGCGAGGCCGGCGTGCCGTTCTACTCCATCTCCGGCTCCGACTTCGTCGAGATGTTCGTGGGCGTCGGCGCCAGCCGCGTGCGTGACCTGTTCGAGCAGGCCAAGGCCAACGCGCCGGCCATCGTCTTCATCGACGAGATCGACGCCGTCGGTCGCCACCGCGGCACCGGCATGGGCGGCGGGCACGACGAGCGCGAGCAGACGCTCAACCAGCTGCTCGTCGAGATGGACGGCTTCGACGTCCGTGGCGGCGTCATCCTCATCGCGGCCACCAACCGGCCCGACGTGCTCGACCCCGCACTGCTGCGCCCGGGCCGCTTCGACCGGCAGATCGGCGTCGAGGCGCCCGACCTCAAGGGCCGCGAGACGATCCTGAAGGTCCACGCGCGCGGCAAGCCGATCGGCCCCGACGTCGACCTGTTCAGCGTCGCCAAGCGCACGCCCGGCTTCAGCGGTGCCGACCTCGCCAACGTGCTCAACGAGGCCGCGCTGCTCACCGCGCGCAACAACGACAAGACCATCACCGACGCCGCGCTCGACGAGGCGATCGACCGCGTCATGGCCGGACCGCAGAAGCGCACGCGCCTGATGAACCACCACGAGCGGCTCGTGACGGCGTACCACGAGGGCGGCCACGCCCTGGTGGCCGCGGCGCTGCCGCAGAGCGACCCCGTGCACAAGATCACGATCCTGCCGCGTGGTCGGGCGCTGGGCTACACCATGGTGCTGCCCGACGAGGACAAGTACAGCCAGACGCGGGCCGAGCTGCAGGACAAGCTGGCCTACATGCTGGGCGGTCGTGCGGCGGAGGAGCTCGTGTTCCACAACCCCACCACGGGTGCGGGCAACGACATCGAGAAGGCCACGGGCCTGGCGCGCGCCATGGTCACGCAGTACGGCATGAGCGAGCGCCTCGGTGCGGTCAAGCTGGGCAGCGACAACAGCCAGCCGTTCCTCGGCGCCGGTGCCGGCATGGGTCACACGCGTGACTACTCCGAGTCGGTCGCGGCGATCATCGACGAGGAGGTCACCGGCCTCATCACGCACGCGCACCAGGAGGCCTTCGACATCCTCCACGAGAACCGCGACGTCCTCGACTCGCTGGTCTCGGAGCTGATGGAGAAGGAGACGCTCGACAAGGCGCAGGTCGCCCGCATCTTCGAGGCGCTGCGTCGCCGCGACGTGCGCCCGGCGTGGACCGGCTCCGACACCCGTCAGCCGTCGACCCAGCCGCCCATCGACATCGCCCCGGCCCAGCCGCCGGTCGCCGACTCCGGTGTCGACATCGGCCCGGCGGACGGGGCGTAGTCCCGTGGCGGTCGACCAGGCGAGGGCCGAGGCGGCGATCCGCGAGCTGCTGATCGCTGTCGGCGAGGACCCCGATCGCGACGGCCTGCGCGAGACGCCGGCCCGTGTCGCGCGCTCCTACGGCGAGCTGCTCGCGGGACTCGACCAGGACCCCGCCGAGGTCCTCACCGCCACGTTCGACGTGGGCCACGACGAGCTCGTGCTGGTCAAGGACATCGAGATGTGGAGCATGTGCGAGCACCATTTGGTGCCGTTCTTCGGCGTCGCGCACGTGGGCTACATCCCGGCGGCCGAGGGCAACGTCACCGGCCTGTCGAAGCTCGCCCGGCTCGTCGACGTGTTCGCGCGCCGGCCGCAGGTGCAGGAGCGACTCACCACGCAGATCGCCGACGCCCTGATCGAGGTGCTGAATCCCCGCGGCGTCATCGTCGTCATCGAGGCCGAGCACCTGTGCATGACGATGCGCGGCGTGCGCAAGGGCGGAGCAAAGACGGTCACGAGCGCGGTGCGAGGCCAGCTGCGCGAGGTCGCCACGCGAGCCGAGGCCATGGGCCTCATCACCGGAAGGTGACCGGGGGCTTGTCCCGCGCCCTCCCCGGTCTCGCGGGCACCCCTGCGGCCGGCCGCACGCTCGTGATGGGCGTCGTCAACGTCACCCCCGACTCCTTCTCCGACGGGGGGCGCTGGCTCGACGTCGACACCGCCGTGGCCCACGGGCTGGCGCTCGTCGATGACGGCGCCGACCTCGTCGACGTCGGTGGGGAGTCCACCCGCCCCGGCGCCGACCGGGTCGACGTCGGCACCGAGCTCGCTCGTGTCGTGCCGGTGGTCCGCGCGCTCGCCGACGCCGGCGTGGCCGTCTCGGTCGACACGATGCGGGCCGAGGTGGCCGAGCAGGCCCTCACGGCCGGCGCCGCCCTGGTCAACGACGTCTCCGGTGGCCGGGCCGATCCCGCGATGCTGCCGCTCGTGGCCGATGCCGGCGTGCCGGTCGTGATCATGCACTGGCGCGCGCACGCGGCGGCGATGCAGCAGGCCGACCACACCACCTACCGCGACGTCGTCACCGACGTGCGGGACGAGCTGTCCGCGCAGGTCGACGCCGCGGTCGCGGCCGGCGTGCCCACCGACCGCATCGTCGTCGATCCCGGTCTCGGCTTCTCCAAGACCGGAGCCCAGAACTGGGAGGTGCTCGCCCGCCTCGAGGCCTTCACCGACCTGGGCCTGCCTCTGCTGCTCGCGGCCAGCCGCAAGCGGTTCCTCGGCGAGCTGCTGGCGGTCGACGGCGAGCTGCGGCCCACCGACGAGCGCGAGGACGCCTCCGCCGCGGTGACGACCCTCGCGGCCGCCGCCGGAGCCTGGGCGGTCCGGGTGCACGCCGCCCGCCCGTCGGCCGACGCCGTCCGCGTCGTCGCACGCCGGGCCACCGTCTCGGGCCGTCTCGAGGGCGCGGGATGAGCGGCGACGTCAAGGCCGTCCACCGCTCCTTCTACGAGGCGATCGAGACCGGCGACGTCGACCTGATGGCCGCGCTGTGGGTCGATCGCCCTGACACGTCCTGCGCCCATCCCGGCACCACGCCGGTCCGCGGCACGCCGACGATCCTGCGCTCGTGGACGATGCTGATGGCGAGCAGCGGTTACCTGCAGTTCTTCCTGACCGACGTGCAGGTGGCCTACATGGCTGACGGTGCGGTCGCGGTGGTCACCTGCACCGAGAACATCCTGTCGGGCCAGGGCCTGGAGGACGCCGACGACTTCCAGGGCGGCCAGGTCACCAGCACCAGCATCCTCGTGCACGGCGGTGGCCAGTGGCGCTTCCACAGTCGGCACGCAGCCCCCATCATCGACTTCACGACCGACGACGAGGAGGACGACTGACATGGGCTGTCCCGACGGGCTCGACCGCATCGAGCTGACCGGCCTGCGCGGCTTCGGCCACCACGGCGTCTTCGACCACGAGCGCCGTGACGGCCAGGAGTTCGTCGTCGACGCCGTGCTCGGGCTCGACCTGACCGAGGCCGGCCGCGCCGACGATCTGACGCGCACCGTCAACTACGGCACGCTCGCCGACGGCCTGCACGCGATCCTCACGGGTGAACCGGTGGACCTCATTGAGTCACTGGCGCTCCGTATGGTGGACTTGTGCCTGGCGGACGATCGCGTCCGGTGGGCCGGTGTCACGGTCCACAAGCCGAGCGCCCCCATAACCCCCGTCTTCACGGACGTGGCCGTCACGATCGAGCGGAGCAGACAGTGACCGAATCGCCCACCCCCTACGTGCTGGACGCGGACACCATGACCGGCGGGATGCGTCCCATCCGCCAGGCCGTCATCGCGATCGGCTCGAACCTGGGCGATCGGCATGCGCGCCTCCAGGGCGCCGTCTCCGCCCTCGAGGACACCCCCGAGGTCCAGGTCGTCGCCATCTCCTCGGTCTACGAGACCGAGCCGGTCGGCGCCCCCGAGGGCTCTGAGCCCTTCCTCAACGCCGTCGTGCTGATCGACACCACGCTCACCGTGCACACGCTGCTCGACCGCGCCCTCGCCATCGAGGACGCCTTCGGTCGCGAGCGCACCGAGCCCAACGCTCCCCGCACGCTCGACGTCGACGTCATCGTCGTGGGTTCGCGCATCGCCGACGACGAGCAGCTGGTGCTGCCGCACCCGCGGGCCCACGAGCGTGGCTTCGTGCTGGTGCCGTGGCTCGAGATCGACGCCGAGGGCGAGATCCCCGGCCGCGGCTTCGTCGCCGACCTCATCGCCGACGTCGACACCTCCGGCGTGAAGCGTCGCGAGGACCTCGAGATCCTGCTCTGACCTCGCGCCCATGCGCCCCGTCCGCCGGACCTCGGTGCTGCTCGTCGCGGTGCTCGTGGCGATCGGCCTGGTGGTCGGTGGGGGCCTCCCGGCGCTGACTCGCCGTCTCGACGGCGAGGTGCCGCTGCTGTCGTGGACGCCGGCCCTGCTGCTGCTGACGGTGGCGGTCATCGTCGGCACCGTCGCGTGGTCCACGTGGCAGGCGGTGCACAAGCGGCACCAGCGGGTCAACGCCGATCGCGCGGTCTTCCTGCTGGCGCTCGCGCACGCGTCGTCCCGCGTCGCCGCGCTGTTCATGGGTGCCTATGCAGGCTTCGCCCTGGCGTTCGTCGAGGCGCTCGAGACCCCCAACGGCAGTGAGCGGGTGCAGCACGGTGCGGGCGCTGCGGTCGCGGCGGCCATCCTGCTCGTGGCGGGCCTGTTGCTCGAGCGCGCTTGCCGCCTTCCGGTCGACGACGACGAGGACGACGACGGCGTGTCCGAACCCTCCGCCGCCTGAGACCTCAGCGCAGCAAGGTCAGCGCAGGAGCGTGTCGCGCAGGGTGCCGAGGCCGACGCTGCCCACCGCCAAGGCATCGGCGTGGAACTGGCGCAGATCCTTCTCGCCCTGCCCCGTGCCGTGCTGCGCCAGCCAGTCGTCGCGGAGGGACTCCCAGGCGCGCTGCCCGATCTTGTACGACGGCGCCTGACCGGCCCAGCCCAGGTAGCGGTTGGCCTCGAACCGGACGAAGCCCTCGTCCTGGTTCATGTGCTGCTGCATGAACGGCAGCACGTCGTCGCCGGTCCACGGTCGGCCGTGGTCGGGGTGGGGGAGTCCGAGGTGCACGCCGATGTCGACCACGACACGGGCCGCACGCTGGCGTTGGCCGTCGAGCATGCCGAGGCGGTCGGCGGGGTCGTCGAGGTGCCCGAGATCGGCCATCAACCGCTCGGCGTAGAGCGCCCAACCCTCGCCGTGCCCGGAGTTCCAGCTGATGCGGCGCCAGGCGTTGAGCCGCCCACCCTGCATCAGGGCGGCACCCAGCTGCAGGTGGTGCCCGGGCACGCCCTCGTGGAAGACCGTCGTGAGCTCGCGCCAGGTGGCGAACTCCGTGACGCCGCGGGGCACGCTCCACCACGTGCGGCCCGGCCGGGAGAAGTCCTCGCTGGGGGCCGTGTAGTACATCCCGCCCTCCTGCGTGGGGGCGATGCGGCACTCCAGGCGACGCATCGGCCCGGGGATGTCGAAGTGGCTGCCGGAGAGCTCGGCGATGGCGCGGTCGCTGGTGTCCTGCATCCAGCGCTGCAGCGCCTCGACGCCGTGCAGCGAGCGGGACGGGTCGGCGTCGAGGTGCGCGACGGCTTCGGCGACCGTGGCGCCGGGCAGCACCTGGTGCGCGACGCGCTCCTGCTGCTCGACCATGCGGGCCAGCTCGTCGAGCCCCCAGGCGTACGTCTCGTCGAGGTCGACCTCCACGCCGACGAAGGCCCGCGAGAACAGTCCGTAGGCCTCGCGTCCCACGGCGTCGGTGGTGCGGGCCCGGGGGGCCAGGTCGCGCTCGAGGAAGGTGCTGAGCCGCGCGTAGGCCGCGGCGGCATCGGCGGCGGCCGCGTGCAGCTCGGGCGCCATCGGCTCGGGGCCACGGTCCGCCAGCGCTGCGAAGAAGGAGTCGTCGCCGGAGAGCCGGCGGGTCTGCGCCAGCACCTCGCGCACCTGCCGGACGGCCGGGGTCTGGTCGTGGTCGATGCCGTCGGCCAGGGTGGCGACGTAGCCTTCGATCGCCTCGGGCACGTGACGCATCCGGCGGGCGACGTCGGCCCAGTCGTCGTCCGTGTCGGTCGGCATCAGGTCGAAGACGTCGCGGACGCCCTGCGCGGGGCAGGCGATGACGTTGAGGTGACGGCGCCACTCACCGCTCTCGTGCAGCTCGAGAGTCAGGCCGATGGTGCGCTCCAGCTCGGCCCGCGTCACCCGGTCGGTCTCGTCGACCACGTCCGTGCGGCGGGCGGCGGCGAGGGTCAGGCGTGCGGCATCGGCCATCGCGGCGTGACCGTCGGGGGAGTGGTCGGTGTACTCGCCCTCGCGCCCCGGGCGACCCAGCTCGACGTGTCGTTCCGGGTGCAGCTCGAGCAGGGTCTCGAGCCACGCCTCGGCGACGTCGTCCATCGGTGTCGGAGTGCGTTGCATGCTCTCGACCCTAGGTGAGCGGGGTCACGGGGCCCCGACGGTCTGCCGGGGATACACTGGCGGTGTCAGTTGTCTGGTACCCCGTCCGGGGACTGGAACGAAAGGCACACACATGTCGCGAGCCCGCGTGGGCGTCGTCGGCGCCGGCAGGGTCGGCGCCGTCCTGGGCGCCCGTCTCCGCGCTGCCGGTCACCCCGTCGTGGCCGCCAGCGGTCGGTCCGAGGCGTCCGTGCTGCGCGTGCGCACGCTGCTGTCCGGGGTCGACGTCGTCGACCCGGCCGAGGTCGCACGGCGAGCTGACGTCCTGGTGCTCGCGGTTCCCGACGACGTGCTGGCCGACGTCGCCGCCTCCCTGGTCGAGCACGTGCGGCCCGGCCAGGTCGTGCTGCACACCAGTGGCCGTCACGGGCTCGCGCCGTTGGCGCCGCTCGCCGCTCGTGGTGCCCGCACCATCGCCTTCCACCCCGCCATGACCTTCACCGGCAGCGACGTCGACCTCGACCGGCCGTGCGTCCTCGGGCTCACCGCGGCCGATGCCGACCGCGCGGTGGCCGAGGAGCTCGCGTCGGCCGTCGGTGGCACTCCCGTGTGGATCGCCGAGGCCGATCGCGCCACGTACCACGCGGCGCTCGCGCACGGCGCCAACCACCTCGTCACGATCGTCAACCAGGCGATGGACCTGCTGCGCTCGATCGGCGCTGCCGATCCGTCCGCCGTGCTCGAGCCGCTGCTCGGCGCCGCCCTGTCCAACGCTCTGGCCTATGGCGACGCGGCCCTGACCGGCCCCGTCGTGCGCGGCGACGTCGACACCGTGCGGGCCCACCTCTCCGCCATCGACGACGCCTCCATCGACGATGCCTCGACCGCTGCCACGTACCGTGCGCTGGCGTCGGCCACCGCCGACCGTGCTGCTGCCGACGGTCGCATCGACGCCGGCGTGACCGAGCGCCTGGACGACACCCTCGCCCAGCACGACGCCCTGGAGGACGTCCGATGAACGGGCTCCGCGTGGTCCGCACGCCGGCCGACCTGCGGGCCCTCGAGGGCACGATCGCCCTGGTGCCCACGATGGGTGCCCTGCACGACGGTCACGTGCAGCTGATGAAGCATGCGCGGCCGCTCGCCGACACGCTCGTGGTCTCGATCTTCGTCAACCCCACGCAGTTCGCGCCCGGTGAGGACTTCGCCGACTACCCGCGCACGTGGGACGACGACCTCGCCCGCTGTGCCGAGGCCGGCGTCGACATCGTCTTCGCCCCCGAGGTCGCCACGATGTACCCGTACGGCACCGACGACCAGGTCATGGTCGACCCGGGTCCGCTCGGCGCGATCCTGGAGGGCGAGCTGCGTCCCACTCACTTCCGTGGCGTGCTGACCGTGGTGGCGAAGCTCTTCGGGCTCGTGCGTCCCGATGTCGCGGTGTTCGGCGAGAAGGACTACCAGCAGCTGGCGCTGATCCGCCGGATGGCCGAGACGCTCTGCCTGGGCGTCGAGGTCGTCGGCTGCCCCACGGTGCGGGAGGTCGACGGCCTGGCCATGAGCTCGCGCAACCGCTACCTCGAGCCCGCCGAGCGCGAGCGTGCCGTCGCCCTCTCGCAGGCGCTCGACGCCGGCGTGGCCGCCGGGTCGCAGGGCGTCGATGCCGTTAGGGCGGCCGCGACGGCGCGGCTCGCCGACTTCGGGGTGGTGCCCGACTACGTGGCCGTCACCTCGCCCGACCTGAGCGACCCCACCTCCGGTGAGGCGCGGCTGCTGATCGCCGCCCGTGTCGGCCGCCCCCGACTCCTCGACAACCGTGCCCTGACCCTCGGCCCCACTCCTGAAGGAAGCTGACCATGCTCCGCACCATGATGACCTCCAAGATCCACCGCGCCACCGTGACGCAGGCCGACCTGCACTACGTCGGCTCCGTCACCGTCGACGCCGACCTGCTGGACGCCGCCAACATCCTGCCCGGCGAGCAGGTGCACATCGTCGACATCGACAACGGCCAGCGCCTGGTCACCTACACGATCGCCGGCGAGCGTGGCAGCGGTGTCATCGGCATCAACGGTGCCGCGGCCCGCCTCGTGCACCCGGGCGACCTCGTGATCCTCATCGGCTACGGCCAGATGGAGGACGCCGAGGCCCGTGAGTTCGAGCCCAGCGTCGTGTTCGTCGACTCCGAGAACCGCATCATCGGCACCGGCTCCGACCCGGCCGAGGCGCTGCCGGGCTCGGGCCTGACGCGCGGTGACATCGTCCCCAACCCTCTGGTCGCGAGCCCGGCGTGACCCTCCTCGCCCTCGACATCGGCAACAGCCAGTCGGTGATCGGCGCCTTCGAGGGCGACAAGCTCGTCGAGCACTGGACCGTCTCGTCCGAGACGCGGCGCACCGCCGACGAGTGGCACCTCCTGGCGCAGGGGTTCGTACGGTCGGCAGGGCTGCGCGACGTCGAGGCGGTCGCCATGTGCTGCACCGTCCCGAGCATCCAGGTGGAGCTGCGGGCGATGCTCGACCGCCACTACGCGGGCCTGCCGGTCTCGGTCGTGGGTCCGGGCGTCAAGACCGGCATCCCCATCCACACCGACAACCCGCGCGAGGTCGGCGCCGATCGCATCGTCAACGCGCTCGCCGCGGCCGAGCTCTACGGCGGTCCGGCGATCGTCGTCGACATGAACGGCACGGCCACGATCTTCGACGTCATCGACGACGGCAACCGTTACCTGGGCGGTGCGATCGCGCCGGCCGTCGAGCTCTCCCTGGAGGCGCTGGCCCGCCGCGGCGCGCAGCTGCGCAGCGTCGAGCTGGCCGAGCCGCGCGGCGTCATCGGCAAGAACACGGTCGAGGCGGTGCAGTCCGGTGCCGTCTACGGCTTCGCGGGCCTGGTCGACGGCATGGTCGAGCGGATGATCGAGGCGCTGGGTGCCGATCCCGACGACGTCGCGGTCATCGCGACCGGCTCGTACGCCGAGGTCGTCGTCGACCACTGCACCTCGATCACGTCCCGCGACCCGTGGTTGACGTTGACGGGCCTGCGGCTCGTGCATGACCGCAATCACGCCTGAGAGCCGCTGGCCGACTTGCGAGCGCTCTGAGGTCTCGTAGCGTGGAGGGCGAGGGCCGGGAACACCGGTTCCGCCCCGACGAAGGAGGACACCATGGGTATCTCCGACAAGTTCGACAACGCGACCGACAAGATCGGCGGCCACGCCAAGGAGAAGACCGGCGAGGCCACGGGCGACGACGAGCTCAAGGCCGAGGGCAAGGGCGACCAGACCAAGGGTCACCTGAAGGACGCTGCCGAGAACGTCAAGGACGCCTTCAAGAACTGACACCACCAGACGACGAGGGGCGAGCCGCGAGGCTTGCCCCTCGTCGTCTGTCCAGAACCAGCACGCCCCATCGAGCGGGCACCCCCCGACCCGCTCAGAACAGGAGCATCACATGATCGGCTTCATCATCACCCTCGTCATCGTCGGCCTCATCGCCGGCGCGCTCGCCCGCCTCATCATCCCGGGCAAGCAGGATCTCTCGATCCCCGCCACGATCCTGCTTGGCATCGTCGGCTCGTTCGTCGGTGGCTTCCTCGCCGCCCTGATCTTCGGTGGCGACATCGAGTTCACGGCCTCGGGCATCATCGGTTCGATCATCGGCGCCGTGATCGTGCTCTTCCTCTGGACGCGCTTCGGCAGTGGCAAGACCCGCAACCACCACTGAGTCTCGCGAGCACGCAACGACGGGGACGGACCACACGGTCCGTCCCCGTCGTCGTGCCCCCCACGTCGCGCCCGGGGAGGGTCGGGGACCGCGCCGGTGCGCCACTACGCTGGGGTCCGTGAGCGACGCGCCTGTTCCCGAGCCCGAGGACGACCTTCCCGAGCAGCTGCGGATCCGGCGCGAGAAGCGCCAGCGCATCCTCGACGCCGGCGGTGAGGCCTACCCGCTGGACGTGGGCCGCACCCACACGCTGCGTTCGATCGTCGAGTCCCACGACGCCGAGGCGCTGGGACCCGACCATCACACGGGCGAGACCGTCACGATCGCCGGGCGGGTCATCTTCCAGCGCAACACCGGCAAGCTGTGCTTCGCGCGGCTGCGCGAGGGCGACGGCACCGAGTTGCAGGCGATGCTGTCGCTCGCCGAGGTCGGTGAGGAGTCGCTGGCCGAGTACAAGCAGCTCGTCGACATCGGCGACCACCTGGCCGTGACGGGTGAGGTCATCACGAGTCGCCGGGGCGAGCTCAGCGTGCAGGCCACGTCGTGGGCGCTGGCGGCGAAGACGTTGCGTCCGCTGCCGAACGAGCACAAGCCGTTGTCCGACGAGGCCCGCAGCCGACTGCGCTACGTCGACCTCATCGTGCGGCCCGAGGCCCGCGACAACGTGCGCACCAAGGCGAAGGTCCTGCAGTCCCTGCGCGCGACGCTGGACGCCGACACCTTCGTCGAGGTCGACACCCCCACGCTGCAGCACACCAACGGCGGTGCCGCGGCCCGCCCGTTCGCCACGCACGCCAACGCCTACGACGAGCCGATGCTGCTGCGCATCGCGATCGAGCTGCACCTGAAGCGGGCGCTGGTCGGTGGCGTCGACCGGGTCTACGAGATCGGCAAGACGTTCCGCAACGAGGGCGTCGACAACACCCACAACCCCGAGTTCATGATGCTCGAGGCCTACGCGTCCTACTGGACCTACGACACGATGGCCGACCTCACCCAGCGCCTCGTCGTGGGCGCTGCCCGGGCCGTCGGTCGCACGATCGTCGCCGGACGCGATGGCAGCCAGATCGACCTCGAGGGACAGTGGCGGCACGCGACGATCCACGAGCTCGTCACCGAGGCCGTGGGCGAGCCGGTCGACGTCGGCACGTCGCGCGAACGTCTCGTGGCGCTGGCCGACCGGCACCACGTCGCCCTGCAGCCGCACTGGGACGCCGGCGAGATCGTGCTCGAGCTGTACGAGAAGCTCGTCGAGCACACGCTGATCCAGCCGACGTTCGTGCGCGACTACCCCGAGTCGGTGCGCCCGCTGGCCAAGCGGCACCGTACGACGCCGGGTCTGGTCGAGGCCTGGGACCTGATCATCAACGGTGTCGAGCTGGGGGTCGCCTACTCCGAGCTCAACGACCCCGTCATCCAGCGCGAGCGGCTCGAGGAGCAGTCGCGCCTCGCGGCGGCCGGCGACCCCGAGGCCATGGACGTCGACGAGGACTTCCTCCGCGCGCTTGAGTTCGGCATGCCGCCGGCCGGGGGCATGGGTCTGGGCGTCGATCGTCTGGTCATGCTGCTGCAGGGGATCGGCATCCGCGAGGCCATCCTGTTCCCCCTGTCTCGCAGCGAGTGACCCCAGCCGCCCTGGGCGGTGAGCTACGGGCCAAACGCGTCCGTAGGCGGTGAGTGAGTGGCCGAATTGCACGCGCTTTTGGCCACTCAGGCACCGCTCACGAGCGGGTTCGGCCACTGACTCACCGCTCGAGACAGAGGGGCCGGTTGGCGGCGGCTGAGCCGGGTACGTGAACGGCATGGCGAATACTTCGATGACCGAACGAACCGTGTCGGGGACGCGCGCTCTCGCGTGGGCCGTGCTGGTGGCGGCGATCCTCGAGGTGGTGGCGCCCGTCATCACCGCGACGGGACCCGGCAGCTCACCCGGTGAAGGCTCGGGCCCTGAGCTGCTCATCACCCCGGTCGGTTGGGCCTTCTCCATTTGGGGCGTCATCTACACGTTGGCGATCGTCCACGCCGTGGCGACGCTGGTCCGCGGACCTGCTGGCGTGCCAAGGCGTCTGCAGATCGACCTGGTCGTGCTCTACCTCGGTGGTGCCGTCTGGATCGTGCTCGCCGGCCTCGACAGCAGCCTGGCCACGGCCGCGATGCTGCTGGTCATGCTGGTCGCCGCGGTCGACGGCGTGCTCACCGCCGCCCGCACCCCGGTGCAGCACGACTGGTTCGGCGTGCTCACCCGCGTCACCGTCGGCCTGTACGCCGGCTGGGTCACCGCGGCGGCATTCCTGAACGTCTCGACCGCCCTCGTCGACGCGGGCGCGGTGAAGGCCGACTCGTCGGGCTGGCAGCTCGCCGTCGTCGTCGCAGCGGTCGCGTTCCTGCTCGTCGTCTTGGTCGCCACCCGTGGGAACCGGGCCTACGCGGCCGCCGGCACGTGGGCCATGGTGGGCATCGCCGTCACCGGCTCAGCGAACGACGACACCAGCGTGGTCATGCTCGCGGTCGTCGCGGGAGTGCTGCTGGTCGGTACCGCCGCGGCCCTCCGTTACGCCCACGGTGAACAGTGGAACAGGTCTCACGCGGGCCTCGTTGACTGATCGTGTGGGCGTGCCGCGTGCCATGACTCTCCCGCAACTAGACTGACGAGAACACACCCGATCAAGGGGGCCCCATGTTCGAGAGGTTCACCGACCGCGCCCGACGCGTCGTCGTGCTCGCCCAAGAAGAGGCGCGCATGCTCAGCCACAACTACATCGGTACCGAGCACATCCTCCTCGGACTGATCCACGAGGGCGAGGGCGTCGCCGCCAAGGCCCTCGAGAGCCTCGACATCTCGCTCGAGGCAGTCCGCGCCCAGGTCGAGGACATCATCGGCCAGGGCCAGCAGGCGCCCAGCGGGCACATCCCGTTCACGCCGCGCGCCAAGAAGGTGCTCGAGCTGAGCCTGCGCGAGGCGCTGCAGCTCGGCCACAACTACATCGGCACCGAGCACATCCTCCTCGGCCTCATCCGTGAGGGCGAGGGTGTCGCCGCCCAGGTGCTCGTCAAGCTCGGCGCCGACCTCAACCGCGTCCGCCAGCAGGTCATCCAGCTCGTGCAGGGCTTCCAGGGCAAGGAGGCCGAGGCCGCCGGCGCCCCCGCCGAGAACGCCCCGCAGAGCTCGGCCGTGCTCGACCAGTTCGGCCGCAACCTCACCCAGGCCGCGCGCGAGGGCAAGCTCGACCCCGTCATCGGGCGCGAGACGCAGATCGAGCGCGTCATGCAGGTGCTCAGCCGCCGCACCAAGAACAACCCGGTGCTCATCGGCGAGCCCGGCGTCGGCAAGACCACCGTGGTCGAGGGCCTGGCGCAGGACATCGTCCGTGGCGACGTGCCCGAGACGCTGAAGGACAAGCAGATCTACACGCTCGACCTCGGCGCGCTCGTGGCGGGCTCCCGCTACCGCGGCGACTTCGAGGAGCGCCTGAAGAAGGTGCTCAAGGAGATCAAGACCCGCGGCGACATCATCTTGTTCATCGACGAGATCCACACCCTGGTGGGTGCGGGTGCCGCCGAGGGCGCGATCGACGCCGCCAGCATCCTCAAGCCGATGCTGGCCCGTGGTGAGCTGCAGACCATCGGCGCCACGACGCTCGACGAGTTCCGCAAGCACTTCGAGAAGGACGCCGCGCTCGAGCGTCGCTTCCAGCCGATCCAGGTCCCCGAGCCGTCGATCGCGCACACGATCGAGATGCTCAAGGGCCTGCGCGACCGCTACGAGGCGCACCACCGGGTCACCATCACCGACGAGGCGCTCGTCGCGGCAGCCACGCTGGCCGACCGCTACGTCATGGACCGGTTCCTGCCGGACAAGGCGATCGACCTGGTCGACGAGGCGGGCTCGCGCTTGCGCATCCGTCGCATGACGGCTCCGCCGGACCTCAAGGAGTTCGACGACAAGATCGCCGACGTGCGTCGCCGCAAGGAGGGCGCCATCGACGCGCAGGACTTCGAGGCTGCCGCCTCCCTGCGCGACGAGGAGAAGAAGCTCATCGCGGCTCGCAACGAGCGCGAGAAGCAGTGGAAGGCCGGCGACATGGACGTCGTCGCGGTCGTCGACGAGGAGCTCATCGCCGAGGTGCTGGCACTGGCCACGGGCATCCCGCTGGTCAAGCTCACCGAGGAGGAGTCCAGCCGGCTGCTCAACATGGAGGAAGAGCTCCACAAGCGGGTCATCGGCCAGGACGAGGCCATCAAGGCGCTCTCGCGGGCCATCCGGCGCACGCGGGCGGGTCTGAAGGATCCGCGCCGTCCCGGCGGATCGTTCATCTTCGCCGGCCCCTCGGGCGTCGGCAAGACGTGGCTGTCCAAGACGCTGGCGCAGTTCCTGTTCGGCGACGACGACGCCCTGATCCAGCTCGACATGTCCGAGTACTCCGAGAAGCACACGGTGGCGCGCCTGTTCGGTGCACCCCCCGGCTACGTCGGGTACGAGGAGGGTGGACAGCTCACCGAGAAGGTGCGGCGCAAGCCGTTCAGCGTGGTGCTGTTCGACGAGGTCGAGAAGGCCCACCCGGACATCTTCAACTCGCTGCTGCAGATCCTGGAGGAAGGTCGCCTGACCGACGCCCAGGGCCGGATGATCGACTTCAAGAACACCGTCATCATCATGACCACCAACCTCGGCACGCGCGACATCGCCAAGGGCGTCAACCTGGGCTTCAGCCAGGCGAATGACGTCCAGGGGTCGTACGACAAGATGAAGGCGAAGGTCTCCGAGGAGCTCAAGCAGCACTTCCGGCCCGAGTTCCTCAACCGTGTCGACGAGATCGTCGTGTTCCCGCCGCTCACGCAGGACCAGATCATCGCGATGGTCGACATGATGATCAGCTCGCTCGAGGAGCGCCTGCGCGACAAGGACATGGGCATCGAGCTCACGCCCGCCGCGAAGGACGTCCTGGCCCGCCGTGGCTTCGACCCCGTGCTCGGCGCGCGTCCGCTGCGACGCACCGTGCAGCGCGAGATCGAGGACACGATGGCCGAGAAGATGCTGTTCGGCGAGCTGCGTCCCGGCCAGATCGTCTTCGTCGACGTCGAGGGCGAGGGCGCCGAGGCGACCTTCACCTTCACCGGCACCGCGAAGGCCGATCTGGAGCTGACCGAGGGCACCGAGCCCCTCGCGGTCGAGGCCGGCACCACCGAGTAGTCGTCACCGCACAAGGCCCCCGTACCCGCCAGGGTGCGGGGGCCTCGTGCGTCACCTCCGTAGCCAGAAATGCTGACGTCGCCACCGTTTGCACCGTGCTGAACGGTGGCGAAGCCAGCAAATCTGGAGAAGGTCTACAGGCGGAAGCGCCCATCGGGCTCGAGGCTGACGAGGCCGTCGTCGAGCAGGGAGTCGAGACAACGCTCCCGCTGGGCGACGTCGTCCCACGCCGCGTCGAGCTGGGGCTTGTCGACCGGACCGTCCTGGTCGCGGAGCACGGCCATCAACCGCCCACGGCACTGCCGGTCGGTGCCGGCCCAGGCCTGGCCGCGTCGTACGGGTCCGTCGTGCTCGGGGTACCCGGCCGCCCGCCACGCGCACTGGTCGCGCACCGGGCAGGTGCCGCACTGCGGTGAGCGGGCCGTGCACACCAGGGCGCCGAGCTCCATCGTGGCGGCCGCCCAGCAGTGGGCGGGCGGATGGGCGTCCGGGTCCGGGAGCAGTGCCGTGGCGAGGCGACGCTCGGCGGCGGTCACGGAGGTGCGCGGGTACTGCTGCCCCTCCACCACGCGGGTGAGCACGCGGCGGACGTTGGTGTCGAGCACCGCGTGGCGGCGACCGAAGGCGAAGGAGGCGATGGCGGCAGCGGTGTAGTCGCCGATGCCCGGCAGGGCGATCAGCTCGTCGTACGTGCCAGGGACCTCGCCCTGATGCTGCTCGACGATGGCCGTCGCCGCGGCGTGCAGGCGCTGGGCGCGTCGGGGGTAGCCGAGTCGTCCCCACGCGCGCACCGCCTCGCCGACGGGCTCGGCGGCCAGGTCGGCCGTGGTCGGCCAACGCAGCATCCAGGCCTCGAAGACCGGCAGCACCCGGACCACGGGGGTCTGCTGGAGCATCAGCTCGGAGACCATCACGCGCCAAGGCGCCGGGTCGGACCGCCACGGCAACTCGCGCTGATGGGCCTCGAACCAGTCGACGACCCGCTCGTGCAGCTCGGCGGCCCGGTCGGGACCGACGTCGGGGGAGACGGTCATGGCGAGTCGATCCTGTCACGCAGGGTGTCGCCGACTACCGTGGGATCGATGAGTCGTCCGCTGTCGCCCGAGGTCTACCGCCGCCGCCGGATGGCGGTCGCGTTCGCGGTTCTCGTGCTGATCCTGCTCGTGCTCCTGGTGCTGCGCCTGGTGTCCGGTGGCGACGAGCCGGAGGCCGCACCGAAGCCGACACCATCGGCCGATCCCACGACCGAACCCACCGCAGAGCTGCCCGATGGCACCGTGCCGGTGACGCTCTCGGCCGCCGCCGGAGCGTGCGACCCCGAGTCCGTGCGCATCTCACCGACCGTCCCGCCCGACCAGACGGCCGGCGGACCGGTGCGCATCGACCTGGCGGTGTCCTCGACCTCGGCCGAGCCGTGCACGCTGGAGGCGTCCGAGGCCGACCTCGTCACGGTCATCGCGCGGGACGGCTCGCCGGTCTACGACTCCACGGGCTGCCAAGTCTCGCTGCTCAGCGAGCCGATCACCGTGAACCCGCAGTGGGTCACCGTGACGTCGGTCGAGTGGAACGGCCGGGCGTCGGGCGCCACGTGCTCCGAGACGGAGGCGTTGGTCGACGACGGTTCGTACTCGCTGCAGCTCGGCACCCTCGGCGGTGAGCCGGGCGAGACGACCTTCACCCTGGCGCCCGCACCTCCGCCGCCGCCTGCGCCGGTCGAGCCCGCGGTACCGCCGGCCGAGACCGATCAGCCCACCGAGCCCCCAGCTGAGGCGCCGGCCCCACCGGCCTGAGGCCCAGAGTCCGACCCAGAGTCAGACCCAGCGTCAGACGTAGCGCTCGAGGATGCTGGACTCCGCGAGCCGCGACAGCCCCTCGCGGACACCGCGCGCGCGCAGGTCGCCGACGCCCTCGACGGCCGTGAGGTCGTCGATGCCCGCGGCGAGCAGCTTCTGCAGCGACCCGAAGTGCTCGATGAGGCGCTCGACGACGGCCGTGGGCAGGCGGGGTACCCGGGCCAGCAGCCGGTACCCGCGGGGCGAGAGCGGTCCGTCGAGCGTGTCCTCGGTTCCGATGCGCAGGGCGCGGGCGATGCGACCCAGGTCGACCAGCTCGGAGGCGTCGATGGCGCCGAGCTCGGCCAGCACGGTGGACGTCTCACGGGCTCGGCGGCCGCGCGGCATGTAGTCGCGGACGATCAGCTCGCGCTCGTCCTGCACGCCGCTGAAGAGCTCCTCGAGCTGCAGTGACAGCAGGCGTCCCTCGACGCCGAGCTCCAGCACGTAGGTGTCGATCTCACCGGCGATGCGGCTGACCATCTCGAGACGCTGGGCCACGGCGGCGACGTCGCGTACCGTGACGAGGTCCTCGATCTCGAGGGCCGACAGCGCGTCGGAGACCTCGTCGAGGCGGTGGCGGTAACGCTCGAGGGTCTGCACGGCCTGGTCGGCGCGGCCGAGGACGGCGCTGGCCTCCTCGAGCACGTGACGCAGGTCGTCGACGTACAGCGCGATGGTGTGCATCGAGGCGGACACCGAGATGATCGGGACGCCCGTCTGGCGCGCGACGCGGTCGGCGGTGCGGTGCCGGGTGCCGGACTCCTCGGTGTGGATGGACGGGTCGGGCATCAGGTGCACGCCGGCGCGCACGATGCGCTGCGCCTTGTCGTCGAGGATGATCGCGCCGTCCATCTTGGCGAGCTCGCGGACGCCGGTGGCGGAGAAGGGCACGTCGAGGACGAAGCCGCCCGTGGAGATGGACTCGACCTGCGCGTCGTGGCCGATGACGACGAGGGCGCCGGTGCGTCCGCGGAGGATGCGCTCGAGCCCCTCGCGCAGCGCGGTGCCGGGCGCGACGGACGCCAGCACGGCCCGCAGCCGCGTGGTGTCGCCGGTGACGCGGTCGATCGCCGCCATGGGTGTTTCTCCTGCCCAGTGTCGTCCAGCCCAGTTCTCGCACCCGGTGGGGTGCCCGCTCAGTCTAGGGCGCGGGGGAAACGGTGGACGCCACAGTCGATGCTCAGGCCTGGGCGGCCCGGATGGCCGACGCGACGTCGCTGACCGCCGCGATGCGCAGGCCGGTGACGTTGGCGAGTCCCTCGCTGCCGGCGGGCACGACGGCCCGCTTGAACCCGATGCGGGCAGCCTCGCGCAGGCGGGCCTCGACGTCCCGAACGGGACGGACCTCGCCGGCCAGGCCGACCTCGCCCACGGCCACCAGGTCGGTGGGGCTGGGACGCGACTGCACGGCGGACGCGACGGCGATGGCCGTGGCCAGGTCGACGGCGGGCTCGTGGAGCCGCGCGCCGCCCACCGAAGCGGTGTAGACGTCGGCCTGGCCCAGCGGGAGGCCGACGTGCTTGGTGAGCACGGCCAGGATCATGGCGACGCGTGAGGTGTCGAGCCCGCTGGACGTGCGGCGCGGCGACGGCGTGGTGGCCTGCACCGTGAGGGCCTGGACCTCGGCCAGCAGTGCGCGACGACCTTCGAGCGTGACCGTGACGCAGGTGCCCGGCACCGGCTGCTCGTGGCGGGTGACGAACAGGCCCGTGGGATCCGGGACCTCGACGATGCCCGCGCCGGTGAGGTCGAAGCAGCCGATCTCGTCGACCGGCCCGAACCGGTTCTTGCTGGCGCGCAGCAGCCGCAGGCGGGACGTGCGGTCGCCCTCGAACTGCAGCACCACGTCGACGAGGTGCTCGAGCACGCGCGGACCGGCGACGGTGCCGTCCTTGGTGACGTGGCCGACCAGCAGCGTGGCGATGCCCGCCGACTTGGCACGGCCGATCACGGCGGCGGCGACCTCGCGCACCTGCGTGACGCCGCCGGGCACGCCGTCGACGTCGGCCGAGCCGATGGTCTGGACGGAGTCGACGATGAGCAGGCTGGGCCGCACCTCGTCGACGTGCGTGAGGAGGGCCCCGAGGTCGGTCTCGGCGGCGAGGTAGAGCTCGTCGGTGACGGCGTCGGTGCGCTCGGCCCGCAGCCGCACCTGAGCCGCCGACTCCTCGCCCGTGACGTAGAGGGTGCGGCGCCCCTCGCGCGCCCAGCGGGCGGCAGCCTCGAGCAGCAGGGTCGACTTGCCGACGCCCGGCTCGCCGGCCATCAGCAGCACCGCGCCCGGCACGACCCCGCCTCCCAGCACGCGATCGAGCTCGGGGATGCCGGAGGGCACCGCGCGCGCGTCCTCGACCTGCACCTGACCGATGGGCACCGCGGACCGGGTGACGGCCGCGGCCTGGGTGCGCCCCGCAGTGCGGTCGCCACCGACGACGTCGACCGTGCCCCATGCTTGGCACTCGCCGCAGCGGCCCACCCACTTCGCGGTGGTCCACCCGCACTCGGCGCAGCGGTACGCGGGCCGGGCCGTCTTGGTCGCCCTCGTGGTCGGCATGTGGTCCAGCGTAGGACGGTCCACCGACAGCTCGCGGCGGGTGCGTGGACGGCATGCCAGTGCGATGCTGGCGAGATGAAGCGCGTGGTGGTTGTCGGGGCTGTCCTCGTCGTCGGTGCGGCGGCCGTGGCCCTCGGAGTCGTCGCGGATGCGTGGTTCCTCGCCGTCATCGGAGTCGCGGTGGTCCTGGCCGGACTGATCGGCGTCCACGACCTCGTGCAGGCGCAGCACAGCATCACCCGCAACTACCCGATCGCCGGGCACCTGCGCTTCCTGCTCGAGCGCATCCGCCCTGAGATCCGGCAGTACTTCGTGGAGTCCAACACGGAGGGAGCGCCGTTCGACCGCGAGACCCGTGACCTCGTCTACGACCGCGCGAAGGGCAACCACGGCGACGAGCCGTTCGGCACCCAGCGCGACGTCGACGCCGTGGGCTACGAGTTCGTGGCGCACTCGATGCGGGCCCGACCCAAGCCGGACACGCCGCAGCCTCGCGTGCGGCTGGGCGGTTCGCGCTGCACGCAGCCGTACGACATCGCCCTGCTCAACGTCTCGGCGATGAGCTTCGGCTCGCTGTCGGGCAACGCGATCGAGGCGCTGAACTGGGGGGCCGCGCTCGGCGGCTTCGCCCACGACACCGGCGAGGGCTCGATCTCTACGTACCACACCCGCCACGGGGGCGACCTGATCATGGAGGTCGCCTCGGGCTACTTCGGGTGCCGCACGCCCGAGGGCCGCTTCGATCCCGAGGCGTTCGCCGCCCGGGCCGGGCTCGACCAGGTCAAGGCGATCAACATCAAGATCTCGCAGGGCGCCAAGCCGGGGCTCGGGGGGTTGCTGCCGGGCACCAAGGTCAACGACGAGGTGTCGGCCGCGCGCGGCGTGCCGGTCGGCGTGACGGTCGTGTCGCCTCCCGTGCACCCGGAGTTCTCGACGCCGCTGGGGCTCATCGACTTCGTCGACCAGCTGCGCGACCTCAGTGGCGGAAAGCCCGTCGGCTTCAAGCTCTGCGTCGGGTCACGGCGCGAGTTCCTCGCGATCTGCAAGGCGATGCTCGAGCGGGGGAGCGCGCCGGACTTCATCATCGTCGACGGCTCCGAGGGCGGCACCGGCGCCGGGCCGGTCGAGTTCGAGGACCACGTGGGCATGCCGCTCACGGAGGCGCTGATGTTCGCGCACAACGCGCTCGTCGGCGTGGGCCTGCGGCACGAGGTGCGCATCGGGGCGAGCGGCAAGGTCGCCACGGGCATCGACATCGTCAAGCGCATCTGCCAGGGGGCCGACTTCACGTTGGCGGCGCGCGCCATGATGTTCGCCGTCGGCTGCATCCAGGCGCAGACGTGTCACACCAACACCTGCCCGGTCGGCGTGGCCACGCAGGACCCGCAGCGAGCGCGGGCGCTGGTCGTCACCGACAAGAAGGATCGGGTGTTCCAATACCAGGAGAAGACCGTCAACTCGGCCCGGCAGATCGTCGCGTCGATGGGGCTGGACGACTTCGACCAGCTGAATCCCCGCAAGCTCTTCCGACGGGTCGATCCGCAGGTCACGAAGACCTACCACCAGCTCTACGATTGGCTCGAGCCCGAGCAGCTGCTGACGGCACCGCCCGAGGCGTGGGACCGCGACTGGCACGAGGCCGTCACCGACTCCTTCGAGCCGGGCAGCAACGTCGGACCGGCAGAAGACGACCCCGCCATGGACCGCGCCGACGACTGAAGGGTCAGCGGAGCGCGTCGAGCAGGACAGGGGCCACGGCGTCGGCCGGCGCGTCGTGACCGTGGCCCTCGAGCAGCACGAGGTCGGCGTCCGGGATCACGTCGACCAGTCGCTCGGCCACGTCGACGAAGAACGGCGCGCCACCCGTCCCGGCGATGACGGTGGTGGGCACGCCGAGCCCGCGCAATGCCGCCAGCGGGACGAGCCCGCCGTCAACGTCGCCCATGGCCGCACTGTCGTAGGCGAGCGTCGGGGCGACCGGGGCCAGCTGGCGTCCCGTGTGGGCGGCGGGCTCGGCCGGGACGCCCACGCCCATGAGGAAGGCGGTGACCGCGTCGGCATGGCGGCCGGCGCGCAGGGTGTCGAGCAGGTCAGTGAGGTACCGCTGCGAGTCGGGACCCTGCGAGGCCTCGAGGTTGTACGGCGCGTCATGGACGAGCAGCCGGGTGATCGGCAGGCCGGCCAAGGCACACAGGGGATA
>KI301992.1:132899-295286 GCA_000471045.1 actinobacterium LLX17
GCTGGCGTCGGTGCTGTCGCCCCGGCCGCGCCGGTCGACGTTGACCACGCGGTGGCGTGCCGCGAGCAGGTCGGCGATCGGCCGCGTCACCCCGCGGGTGCACAGCGCGCCGGGCAGGAGGATGACGGGAGACCCGTCCCCGAGGTCGTCGACGGCGATGACCGACCCGTCGGCCGACGTCACGGAGGTCATGCGTCACGCCCGAGTCGAGCGATCGGCTCGCTGGTGGCTCCCACGAGCACCGCGCACCCGGCGAGGAACCAGACGATGCCCGAGTGCGCCGCTCCGTCGTCGGTGTTGCGAGCGACCAGGGCGAGGGCGCCGGCGACGAGGCCACCGACGACGGTCAGTGCGACGACGGGTCGCACCCAGCGACGGCTCGGGGCCTCGGGCGACGGGCGGCCCACCAGCCACAACGCCACGAGCGAGAGGACCGCCATCACGACGAGTCCGAGGAAGCCGACCGCGAGCAGCATCGTCGGGCCGTCGACCGCGCCCGTCTCGGACCGGTAGGCGACGGCGCCGAGGCCGAACGTCAGCAACGAGTCGGTCTGGACCTCACCGTCGACGCTGCCGTCGATGTACGGCACGAGCAGCCCGACGACGAGCAGCGCGGCGGACGTGCCGCACACCGCGGCCCGGGCGCCGGACTCCAGCACCCGCACCCGCTCGCGCAGCGCACGGAGCTCTGTGTCGCGACGGAGGTCGTCTGTCATGCCCTCAGATTCGCACAGTTCCCGCGGGGGTGTCGAAGGTCAGCGCCATGATGCCGGGCAGTCCGTTCGGGGCGACCCAGTCGACGGTGATCTGCTCGAGCGCGGTGAACACGCCCTCGCCCAGCCAGTCGGCCACGCGCTGGGGGTCGCCGGCGATCTCCATGCGGGTCAGCTCGATGTCGGACGGCGCGGCCTGCGAGGGGTGCTCGTCGTCCGGGATGTCCCAGCGCGTCACGTACGGCAGCTGCGGGTCGGCCTTCATCGAGCTGGTGCCGATCTGGTGCCACTCCAGGTTGAACCCGTCGGGACGGTGGCGGTTGCCCGGGACGGCGTGCCGGCCCATGCGCTGCTCGACCTCGGCGAGGTCCGTGACCGAGACGCACCAGTGCAGCCACCCACCGCCGGCCTCGGAGCGCTGGCGCACGGCCTGGCCGAAGGCCATCTTGTCGGCCGCCGGGTGGTCGAGGACCTCGACGATCTCGAGGTACTGACGGTTGCGCAGGGGCAGGACGCGGTTGCGGGTGCCGAATCGCGGGTGGACGCCGCCGTCGAGGAACGGGGCGCCGAGGAGGCCCGACAGCTCGTCGATGGTGGCGTCGAGCCCGCGCGGTCCGACTGCAAAGGTCACGTGGTCCAGATGCATGCCTCAGTGTTGCCCGACGCCGTCGGACGGGATGACTTAGGTCACCCTCACGGGCCGGTCGGGCTCAGGTGGGTGGCGGCGACGCCGGGTGCGGCACCGGTGTGCCGGCGGCCTCGAACGCCACGCACTGCACCACCAGCTCGGCGTAGCCGGCCGGTCCCATCAGCTCGGTCAGCTCGGGTGCGTACGAGACGTAGACGGGCTTGGCGCCGACGTGGGCCTCGGTGTTCGACGAGCAGTACCAGTCGAGGTCGTGGCCGCCCGGACCCCAGCCCGCCCGCACGTACTCACCGATCGTCACCTCGGTGTACTCCTCGCCGTCACCGGGGTCGACCTCGCGGAAGCCGCGCCGGATCGGCAGCTGCCAGCACACGTCCGGCTTGAGCGTCAGCGGCTCGACACCCTCGGCCAGGGCCAGCGCGTGCAACGAGCAGCCGTAGCCGCCGGGGAAGTCGCGGGCGTTGTGGAAGATGCAGGCGCCGTCGACGGCGCGGGTCTTGAGGTCGCCGTCGGCGTCGGTCTCGGTCCAGCCCTCGGCCACGCCCTCGTCGTGCCGCTGCCACCGCTCGGGTGTCAGGCGCTCGACGGCGGCGGCGACGCGCTCGTGGTCGGCGTCGTCGGCGAAGTGCGCGCCGAGCGTGCAGCACCCGGCCTCGGGGCTGCTGTCGTAGATGCCCGGGCAGCCGGCACCGAAGATGCACGTCCAGCGCGACGTGAGCCACGTGAGGTCGCAGCGGAAGCGCTCGCTGGCGTCGTCAGGGTTCTCGAACTCCACCCACGATCGGGGGAAGCCGAGGTTGATCTCGGGCATCGGGCCACTGTACGTCGGCCGAACGTGGGCGGCGGGGCGATGACCGCCGGTCGGCCCCGCCAGTGGGACACTGGTGGCCATGCGCATGGGCGTCCTCGACATCGGGTCGAACACCGGTCACCTGCTGGTCGTCGACGCCTTTCGTGGCGGACCGCCCGTGGCGGCCTTCTCCCACAAGGAGCCGCTGCGTCTCGCGCAGCACCTCGAGGGTCACACGATGACCGACGAGGGCGTCCGCCGTCTCGTGGCGTTCGCGCGCGAGGCCCGCGACGCCGCAGCGGATCAGGGCTGCACCGACGTCATCGCCTTCGCCACCTCTGCGGTGCGCGACGCCGACAACGCCGACGACGTCATTGCCCAGGTCAACGACGCCACCGGGCTCGACCTGCAGGTGCTGGCCGGCGAGGACGAGGCGCGCCTGACGTTCCTGGCCGTGCGCCGCTGGTTCGGTTGGTCCGCCGGGCGCCTCGGTGTCTTCGACATCGGCGGGGGATCGCTCGAGATCGCCGCGGGCACCGACGAGTCGCCGGACGTGGCGCAGTCACTGCCGCTGGGAGCCGGGCGCCTGACCCGCGACTGGCTCGACTCCGGTCGTGGCACCGACGAGCTGCGCCTCCATGTGCGGGCCCAGATCGCCAACGGCGCCGGTGCGATCCTGCGCGGTGGACCCTTCGACCGCGCCGTCGCGACCAGCAAGACCTTCCGCTCCCTGGCCCGCGTGTGCGGTGCGGCGTCGTCGACCGAGGGCCCCTTCGTCCGGCGCGTCCTGAAGCACGCCGACCTGCGCCCGCTGGTCGAGAAGCTGCGTCACCTCGATCACGCCGAGGTGGCGGAGCTGCCGGGCGTGTCGGTCGACCGCGCCCACCAAATGCTGGCCGGTGCCGTGGTGGCCGACGCGACCATGAGCCTGTTCGGGGTCGAGGAGCTCGAGATCTGCCCCTGGGCCCTCCGCGAGGGCGTCCTCCTGGAGCGCCTCGACCACCTCTGACCCCGCGACCTAGGCTGGAGTCGTGTCCGCGCCGATCCCCGTGTCGCTCTCGACGTCATCGGTGTACCCAGGCTCGACGGCCAGCGCGTTCGAGGCCGCGGCCCGTCTGGGCTACGACGGCGTCGAGGTCATGGTGGGCACCGACGACGTGAGCGCCGACATCGACGCGGTCGTCGCCCTCGCCGACTTCCACGACATCCCGGTCGTCTCGATCCACGCCCCCACCCTGCTGCTCACGCAGCGCGTGTGGGGCACCGAGCCGTGGGGCAAGCTGCACCGTGCTGCCGAGATGGCCGAGGCCGTCGGTTGCTCGACGGTCGTGGTGCACCCCCCGTTCCGCTGGCAGCGCGAGTACGCCACCGACTTCCCGCAGGGCATCGCCGACCTCGAGGCCGAGCACGGCATCACCTACGCAGTCGAGAACATGTACCCGTGGCGCACCGGCAAGCGGGAGTTCCAGGCCTATGCGCCGGACTGGAACCCCGTCGAGCAGGACTACCGGCACGTCACGGTCGACCTCTCGCACAGCGGCACCGCCCGGCAGGACCCCGTGCAGATGGTGCGTGACCTCGGTGACAGGCTGGCCCACGTGCACATCGCCGACAGCATGGGCAGCGCGAAGGACGAGCACATGGTGCCGGGCCGCGGCCGGCAGCCCTGTGCGGAGTTCCTGCGGGCCGTGGCGGCCTCGCCCTTCGACGGTCACGTCGTGGTCGAGATCAACACGCGCAAGGCCCTCGACACCCGCACGCGCGAGGACGACCTGATCGAGGCGCTCGACTTCTCCCGCCGCCACCTCAGGCGTTGAGCCGCTCGTGATCGCCCTCGACCAGCTCCTCGCCTTCAGCCTCGCGGCGGTCGTGCTGATCGTCATCCCGGGACCGAGCGTCGTGTTCGTCATCGGGCGCGCCCTCGTCTACGGGCGGAGCGTCGCGCTGGCCACCGTGATGGGCAACTCCGCGGGGCTCCTCGTCATCGTCGTGCTGGTGGCGCTCGGTCTCGGCATCGTCGTGGCCGAGTCGATCGTGGTGCTCACGGTCGTCAAGCTGCTGGGTGCTGCGTACCTCGTGTACCTGGGCGTGCAGGCGGTGCGGCACCGACGCGCGTTCGTGGTCGACGCCGAGGGCGGACCGGCCGTGCTCTCGGGCTGGACCGCGTTCCGGCAGGGCTTCGTCGTCGGCATCACCAACCCCAAGGCGTTCATGATCTTCGCGGCCGTGCTGCCGCAGTTCGTCGACCGATCGGCGGCGCACCTGCCGGCGCAGATGCTGGTGCTCGGGCTCGTCGCCTTCGTGATCGGCCTGGTCTCCGACAGCGTGTGGGCGATCGGCGCCAGCCAGCTGCGCACCTGGTTCGCGCGGTCCCCGCGTCGCGGCGAGGTCATGGGCACGATCGGCGGGGTGTCGATGATCGGCCTGGGCGTCGGTCTCGCTGCCCACCGCTAGGCCCGTCCACGCTGAGTGTCACGTTTCGGTCGTGAAATCGCCGATTCAACGGCCAGAACGTGACACTCAGCGCGGCCTCTAGGCTGGCGGCATGAGCACAGTCGCGATCCTCGGTGCCGGCGTGATGGGCGAGACCCTGCTCGCCGCGATCCTCCGCGCCGGTCAGGACCCGTCCACCGTCCGCATCAGCGAGAAGCGGGCCGTGCGCGCCGACGAGCTGCGGGCGAGGTACGGCGTCGAGGTGGCTGACGCGATCACCGCCGTGCGTGAAGCCGACGTCGTGCTGGTGGTGGTCAAGCCGCAGGACGTGCCGAGCCTGTTGGCCGAGGTGGGCAGCGAGATCGCCCCGACCGCGGTCGTGGTGTCGCTGGCGGCGGGCGTCCGCACCGCGACGTTCGAGGCGGTGCTGCCGCCGGGCACGGCCGTGGTGCGGGCGATGCCGAACACCCCGGCGATCGTCGGTGCCGGCATGTTCGGGGTCTCCCCGGGCGCGAGCTGCGACGACGAGCGCCTCCAGCAGGTCGTCCAGCTCCTGCGGGCCGGGGGAGAGGTCGTCGTGGTCGACGAGTCGCACCAGGACGCCCTCACCGCCGTCTCCGGCTCCGGTCCGGCCTACGTCTTCTACCTGGCCGAGCAGATGATCGCCGGCGGCATCGAGGCCGGACTCGATCCCGACGTCGCTCGTACCCTCGCGGTGCAGACGCTGGTGGGCTCTGCGCGGCTGCTAGCGGAGTCCGACGACGACGCCGCCGAGCTGCGGCGGCGCGTCACCTCGCCGAACGGCACCACGGCCGCCGCGATCGAGACCTTCGACGCGGCCGGCGTCGATGCCGGTCTGCGCTCCGGCGTCCTGGCCGCCGCTCGTCGCTCGGCGGAACTCTCCGCCGACTGACGTCCCGGCGCTCCGCGTGGGTAGGCTCGCGACATGGTCCCTGTCGAGCGCGCGTGCGTCGTCTTCGACGAGCAGCTGACCGCGTACGACTTCGGCGCCCATCACCCCATGGCTCCGGTGCGGGTCGACCTGACGCTCTCGCTGGCTCGTGAGCTGGGGGTCTTCGACGCGCTGGACGTCGTGACGGCCACCGCCGCCACCGAGGACGAGCTCGCGCTGATCCACCGCCCCTCGTACATCGAGCGGGTGCAGCGGATGAGCGCCCATCCGCACTTCACCGACGAGTCGGCCGGGCTCGGCACCGAGGACAACCCCGTGTTCGCCGGCATGCACGAGGCCAGCGCACTGATCGCCGGTGCCAGCGTCGAGGCCGCGCGCCGCGTCTGGACCGGCGAGGCGCCGCGCGCCGTCAACGTCGCCGGCGGTCTGCACCACGCGATGCCCGACCGGGCCAGCGGCTTCTGCATCTACAACGACGTCGCCCTGGCGATCCGGTGGCTGCTCGACCACGGCGCCACCAAGGTCGCCTACGTCGACATCGACGCCCACCACGGTGACGGCGTGCAGGCGATGTTCTACGACGATCCTCGCGTGCTGACCATCTCGATCCACGAGGGCCCGCAGACGCTGTTCCCCGGCACCGGGTACGCCACCGAGGTCGGCGCCGAGGGGGCCGAGGGCAGCGCCGTCAACGTCCCGCTGCCGCCCGGCACCTCCGACGCCGGCTGGTTGCGTGCCTTCCACGCCGTGGTGCCCGCCGTGCTGCGCGAGTTCGAGCCCGAGATCCTCGTGACGCAGCACGGGTGCGACTCCCACATGGACGACCCGCTGACCAACCTCATGCTCAGTGTCGACGGCCAGCGGCGCTCGTACGTGGTGCTGCGCGAGCTGGCCGACGAGCTGTGCGACGGCCGCTGGGTCGCCACGGGTGGCGGCGGCTACGCGGTCTCCGACGTCGTGCCGCGGGCCTGGACGCACCTCCTCGGCATCGTCGCTGACCGCCCGATCGACCCCGACACCCTCACGCCGGCCGGCTGGCGCGAGCACGTGCAGCAGCTGCGTGGATCGCTGGGGCCGGTGCGCATGACCGACGGCCGGCGTCCCGAGTACCGGGCCTGGGAGGAAGGGTTCGACCCCGCCAGCTGGCTGGACCGGTCGATCAACGCCGCGCGCCAGGCCGTCTTCCCGCTCCACGGGCTTGACCCGCTCTACTGAGCCCTGCCACCCGCGAGGGGCATTTCGGGGAACCCCTGTACCGACGCGGTCGCGACCCACTACTCTCTGCCTAAGCACGCGCGCCGCCTCTCCGGTGGGGAAGCCGGAGAGCGCGCGTGCCCCTGGTGAAAGGGTCCACCCATGGCTTCCGGTGCGGAGTTCCTGACGGTCGCCGAGGTCGCGGCGCAGATGCGCGTCTCGAAGATGACCGTCTACCGCCTCGTGCACAACGGCGAGCTCGAGGCCGTGCGTGTCGGACGGTCCTTCCGCGTGCCCGAGAAGGCCGTGCAGACGTTCCTCGAGAAGTCGTTCTTCGAGGCCGGCTGACCGTCCCGCCTGCCCAGCCTGCGGTCGAGTGTGAGGAATCCCTGCCGACGGGTAGGCTGAACCGTCATCGTCCGTACCGTCACCTGGGGAGTTCCGTGGGTTCCGTCATCAAGAAGCGTCGCAAGCGTATGTCCAAGAAGAAGCACCGCAAGATGCTGAAGCGCACACGCGTCCAGCGTCGCAAGCTCGGCAAGTAACCCACTCCGCTCATGGGCAGGGTCGCCCTCGTCACGGGGGTGTCGGGCGCGTTCGCCACGCTCGTGGCGCGCCGCCTGGCGGACGAGTCGGACGTCGACAAGGTCGTCGGCGTCGACACGGTGCTGCCCGCGGGTGACATCACGGGCGTCAAGTTCGTCCGTGCCGACATCCGCACCCCCGTCATCGGCAAGGTCATGGCGGTCGAGGACGTCGACACCGTCGTGCACCTCGACCTCAGCCCGTCGATGCGCGGGCGCGCGGTCGGCAAGGAGCTCAACGTCATCGGCACGATGCAGGTGCTGGCGGCCTGCCAGCGATCCTCCGTGGTCGGCAAGCTGGTGCTGGGCTCGTCGTCGGCCGTCTACGGCACCTCTCCGCGTGACCCCGCGATGTTCCGCGAGTCCACGGCCGCCCGCGGCGGTGTCCGCACCGGCTTCCCCAAGGACGTCGTCGAGGTCGAGGCGTATGCGCGCGGGTTCGCGCGCCGCCGTCCCGACGTCCTCATCACGACGCTGCGCTCGGCGCAGCTGCTCGACCCGGTCATCGCCTCGCCGATGAGCCAGTACTTCCGCAACCCGGTGCTGCCCGCGGCGCTCGGGTTCGACCCCCGCCTCCAGCTCGTGCACGTCGAGGACCTCGTGGCGGTCATGGCCGAGGCGGTCCGTCGCGACCGGCCCGGCACCTTCAACGTCGCCGGTGACGGTGTGATGCTGCTGTCGCAGGCCGCCCGCCGTCTCGGGCGGCCGATCCTGCCGCTGCCGCCGTTCGGGTTCGCCACGGGCGCCCGCCGGGTCGTGCGAGCCGCCGGCTCCGACCTCTCGCCCGACCTGCACCGCATCTTGATGTACGGCCGCGCCATGGACACCAGCGCCCTGCGTGAGGTGTTCGGGTACGACCCCACCTACTCGACCGAGCAGGTCTTCGAGCAGTTCCGGGCTGCCCTCCGGCCCGGCGTCCTCGCGATGATGGGTGGTCGACGATGACCGAGGATCCCCGCAAGAACATCGGCGCCCGAGGCAGCGGCAACCGGGCCCGCTCGGCCACGCCGTCGACCGCCGCTCGGTCGTTGGCCGGCGGCACGGCCGCTCGCAAGGCGCCCGTCAAGGCCAAGAAACCGGCTCCCGACGCCGAGGCGGTGTCCGGCGCCACCGCTGCGAAGCAGGCCACCCCCAAGAGCGCCGGCGCCAAGAGCGCCACCCCCAAGGCCAAGCCCAAGGCCACGTCCACCGGCCCGAAGGCCGTGGGTGCGACAGGCAGTGCGTCGGCGAGCCCGAAGAAGCCCCGCGCCGCTGCCCATGCCGCGACGCCGCAGGAGAAGATCGGCGAGGCGTCCACCGCCGGTCGCTCCCGCCCCCGCCTGCGAGCGGTGACCGACGACGACGCCGCCCGAGCTGCCGCTGCGGCGGCCGAGGAGGCCGCGCGCCGTACCCGCGCCGCCGGCTCGACGCCCACGCCGGCCGGCATCCCGATCGACGAGATCTTCACGGCCGTCGCCCAGGCCGCCCAACGAGTCATCGGCTCGAACTGGGAGGCCCGGCTGGCCGAGCTGCTGTCGGTCGTCCGACGCCGTCTGGGCGGCGACTACACCGTCGACGAGTTCGGCTTCGACCCGCAGATCACCGAGGTCCTGGTGGGCGCCGTCGAGCCGCTGGCCGAGAAGTGGTTCCGGCTGGAGGTGCGGGGCGTCGAGAACATCCCCACCGACGGTGGCGCCCTGCTCGTCGCCAACCACTCCGGCACCGTGCCGATCGACGGCATCATGACCGGCTACGCCGTCAAGAAGTACACGGGTCGCGACCTGCGTCCGCTCGGCGCCGACCTCGTGTTCGCCCTGCCGTTCGTCAGCCAGATGGCGCGCAAGCTCGGCGCGACCCTGGCCTGCACCGAGGACGCCGAGCGCCTGCTGACCACCGGGGAGCTCGCCGGCGTCTGGCCCGAGGGCTTCAAGGGCATCGGCAAGCCGTTCGCCGAGCGGTACAAGCTGCAGCGCTTCGGCCGCGGCGGCTTCGTCTCGTCCGCCATGCGCGCCCAGGTGCCGATCGTGCCGGTCTCGATCGTCGGCGCCGAGGAGATCTACCCCCTCATCGGCAACGTCCCGGCCGTGGCGCGGTTCCTGGGCCTGCCCTACCTGCCCGTCACGCCGTTCTTCCCGCTGCTCGGCCCGCTGGGCCTGATCCCGTTGCCCAGCAAGTGGATCATCGAGTTCGGGGAGCCGATCCGCACCGACGCGTACGAGCCCGAGGCCGCGGACGACCCGATGCTGCTGTTCAACGTCACTGACCAGGTCCGCGAGACGATCCAGCAGACGCTCTACGCCCTGCTCGTCGATCGCGGCAGCGCATTCTTCTAGCGCACCACCCGCGGCGATTGACCGTGCTGACGACGCCGTGAGGCGCGGCGGTCACTTGCCGCCGAGCAGTCCGTTCAGGAGACCGGGCACGAGGCCCTCCTGCTCGCCGCCACCCAGCAGACCCTGGACGAGCGGCGTGACGACCGGGATGCCGGCGCTGGTCGGCGTGGGACTCGGGACGACCGGCAGGGCCGGGACGACCGGCGTGGCCGGGGGAGCAGCAGCGGTGGTGCCGCCGCCGCTGGTCGGGCGAGGAGCCGGAGCCGCCGACGGAAGCGTGGTGCCCTGCGGCACGGCGGGCTGACCGACGGTGGGGGTGACTGCCAGCTCGGGGGCGGCCGCGAACTCCACGAGCTCGGGGCTGCTGCACTCGGTGCAGAGCTGACGCGCCTGGTCGACGATCTGCCGGACGGTGTCGGCAGCACGGGTCAGCGGATCGCCGTCGCCGGCGGGCAGGGTGTCGGACAGCGACGCCAGGGTGTCGGAGGCCTCGACCGCGAAGGTGTTGACCTCCTCGACGGAGCCGGCGCCACCCTCTTCGTCGTAGTGCGCGAAGAGATCGGCGGAACCGGCCTCGGCCTGCTCGGCGAAGTCGTCCAGCGACTCGGCGGCCAGCACGGGCTCGTCGGCCTCGGCGAGAGCCTCGGCCTCGGCCAGGCGCTCACGGGCCTGGGAGAGCTGGAACTCGCCGCGCGCCTCGGGGGAGCGGTGGAGGGCGAGCTCGACGCTCTCGACGCCGCGCTTGACCGTGTAGAGCATGTCGCCGGGCAGGGCCTGGGCGCTGGAGGCGACCAGACCGACGCCACCGACGGCGACGATCGCTGCGGCACTGAGGCGGGCGGCGCGGCGACGGATGCCGGCGCCGACGGGGGTGGCGGGCTGGGCGGACGCGACACGGGCAGCGGGCCGGCTGGCGGGCTCGAGCACGGTGGCCGCCTCGACCAAGAGGCGTTCGCGGAGCGCGAGACGGAAGTCCTGCGGGGGGCTGACCTCGGCCGCCGCGGCGCACAGGCTCTCGGCCACCCGGACGAGCTCGCGCACGTCAGCGTCACCACGACGGCCCCGCAGGGCGGCGTCGAAGCTCTCTGCCGTGTTCTTGCGCGACATCATCGGTCCTGCTTCCGTCGGGATACCTCGAGTGGATCTTCCACTCGTCCAACGATGAGGAGACGGTCGAAGTTACGAGTCATGACGCGAGTTGCCCGAATCCTGATCATCGGACGTCCTCGGAGATGTTCTTCGCGAGGCTCCGGACGGCCCGCAGCTGCAGCTGCTTGATGGCGCCCTCGCTCCGGCCGAGGGCGGCAGCGGTCTGCGCGATCGAGAGTCCCTGGATGAAGCGCATCAGCACACAGTCGCGCTGCTCGGTGGGCAGCTGGTTGACCGCGGTGAAGAGCATCTCGTTGGAGACGAGGCTCAGCACCTCCTCCTCCGGGCTGGGCGCGGTGCGTGGCGACTCGGGGACGCTGTCGGAGACGATCTCGAGGCGGGCGCGACTCGACTTGTAGTGGTCGGTGACGAGGTTGCGCGCGATGGTGGTGAGCCACGCGCCGAAGTCCTTGCCCTGCCAGCTGAATCGCGAGATGGCGCGGAGACCGCGGACGAACGTCTCGCTGGTGATGTCCTCGGCCAGCTGGGCCGAGCCGACGCGGTAGTAGACGAAGCGGTAGATGCCGGTGACGTAGTGGTCGTAGAGCTGGCCGAAGGCCTCGGCGTCACCGTCGACCGCCAGCTCGACGAGGGCGCGGAGGCGGTCGGCCTCAGGATCGGGCGTGGGATCGGGACTGTGGGAACCGCGCGTCGAGGAGGGGCTGCGGTCGACGTGGGCCAGGGCAGCGAGCAGCGAGCCGTCGTCCGGCTGCATGCCGGCCAGGGCCACGGCCTGCCGAAGTCTCCCGAACTCAACCACGAACGATCCCTCCCAGATCGTGGCCAGTCTACGCGCCAGTACGTCGCCTGTCGCGGTTTTTTCAGGATCGATGTCGGCGGGAGAGCCCCCAGACCGCGGCGGCCGCTCCAGCCGCCACGGCCGTCTTGGCTCCGGCGAGCGCGACACGCCGCCCCGTGCGGTAGTCACGGATCTCCCAGCCCTGGTCCTTGGCGTGCGAGCGGAGGCCGGCATCGGGGTTGACCGCGCAGGGGTGGCCGACGAGGGACAGCATCGGCAGATCGTTGCTGGAGTCGGAGTACGCCGAGCAGCGCTTGAGGTCGAGGCCCTCGCGCTCGGCGATGGCGCGGACGGCCACGGCCTTGCCCTCACCGTGCAGCATGTCGCCGACGAGGCGCCCGGTGTAGACGCCGTCGACGTGCTCGGCGACCGTGCCCAAGGCACCCGTCAGGCCGAGGCGGCGGGCGATGACCTGGGCGATCTCGATGGGCGCGGCGGTCACGAGCCAGACCCGCTCACCCCGGTCGAGGTGCGTCTGGGCGATGGCCCGGGTGCCCGGCCAGATCTTGTGGGCCATGTGCTCGTCGAAGATCTCCTCGCCGATCTGCTCGAGCTCGTCGACGCGGTGACCTGCGATGAAGGCGAGGGCGGACGCGCGGGCCTTCGCGATGTGCTCGGGGTCCTCGACCCCGGCGATGCGGAAGTACGTCTGCTGCCAGAGGGCGCCGAGAATCTCGCGCGGACCGAAGAAGTCGCGGCGGTAGAGCCCGCGGGCGAGGTGGAAGATCGACGCGCCCTGCATCAGCGTGTTGTCGACGTCGAAGAACGCGGCGGCACGGGGATCCATGCGGGAGAGAAGGGCGGTCTCGACCTCGGCGGCGGCGGCCGCCGCCTGCCCGGCCAGCACGGAGCGTGACTGCAGGTTGCGGCGTCGGTCGGCCGTGGCGGCCGGCCGCGGGCGGTGCACCGGGCGACTCATGTCGGGAGGCTACCGCGCTGACGCGACCCGGGGGCTGTGGAAGAGTGGAACCGTGACCGTGAACGTCAGTCAGATCCTGCGGACGGCCGCGGAGCGCGACCCGTCGGGCACCGCGCTGGTGGAGACCAGTTCGGGAGTTCGCCGCGCCGTCACGTGGGCCGAGCTGGACGCCGCGGCCGACGCCGTCTCCCAGGGGTTGTCGGCCCGCGGCCTGCGGGCGGGGCACCGGGTGGCGCTCGTGATGGCCAACCGGATCGATCTCGTGGTGGCCTACTTCGCGGTGCTGCGTGGCGGCATGGTCGCGGTGCCCGTCAATCCGCGCTCGACCGCGCGGGAGATCGGCCGGATGCTGGGCGACTCGCGTGCTCGTCTGGTGCTCGCCGACCAGACCGCCGTCGACGCCGTCCGTGCGGCCGCCGCCGAGATCGAGAACGTGACCGTCGTCGTCGACGGCCCGGAGCCCGAGCCGGGCGAGATCGGCTTCGCCGACTTCCTCGATTCCGCGGTCACGGCCGAGCCCGTCGCCCCGGCCGATCCCGAGGCGTTGGCCGTCATCCTCTACACCTCCGGCACCAGCGGTCAGCCCCGCGGCGTGATGCTGTCGCACCGCGCCCTGCTGGCCAACATCGAGCAGGTCGCGCAGCTGGCGGTCGTCGCGTCCACCGACGTGTGCCTGGGCCTGCTGCCGATGTTCCACATCTATGGCCTCAACTGCGTGCTCGGCCAGGCCGTGCACCAGGGTGTGCCGCTGGTGATGGTCGACGGCTTCGACCCCCGCGGTCTGCTCGAGCTCGTCCGCGCCGAGGGCATCACGAACCTCGCCGTCGCGCCGCCGGTCATCGCCGCGTGGTCAGGCCTCGAGGGGCTGCGGGACGCGCTCGCCGACGTGCGGGTCGTGGTCTCGGGGGCCTCGCCGCTCGACCCGGACCTCGCCGACGACTTCCGGCAGTCCTCGGGCCATGTCGTCGAGCAGGGCTACGGCCTCACGGAGGCCTCACCGGTCGTCGCCGTGACGATCGGTGCCAGCCGCACGGCTGACGGTGCGCCGAAGCCGCACTCCGTCGGACGTCCCCCGCCGGGCATCGAGGTGCGCATCGTCGAGGGCGGCGCCACCGGCGAGGGACGCGACGCCGGCCCGGACGACCCGGCCGAGATCTGGGTGCGGGGCGACAACCTGCTCACGGGCTACTGGCCGGACGGCTCCGACGGCCCGCGGGCCGACGGCTGGTACGCCACGGGCGACGTCGGGATGCTCGACGCCGATGGTGAGCTCTACCTGGTCGACCGTCTCCGCGAGCTGGTGATCGTGTCGGGCTTCAACGTCTACCCCCGCGAGGTCGAGGACGTCGTCTCGGAGGCGTACGGCGTCGCGCAGGTGGCCGTGGTCGGCCTGCCGCACGAGGAGACCGGCGAGCAGGTCGTCGCCTTCGTCGTCCCGCTGCCCGACATCGCCGAGTCCGAGGTCCGGGAGTCGGTCGCGGCCATCAGCCGCACCCGCCTGGCCCGGTTCAAGCAGCCCACCCGCATCGAGGTCGTCGAGGGCCTGCCGTACTCCGCCACCGGCAAGGTCGCCAAGGGCCGCCTCCGCGCCATGGCCCGCCGCTCGGACCTGAATCTGTGAGGCGTGGGCCCGGGAGCACGCCTCCCGACGACCGCCTGTCCGCTGCGCGCGTCGTGCTGCTGACCCGTGAGGGGTGCCACCTGTGCGAGGTCGCGCAGTCCGTCGTCGAGGCCGTCGTGGCCGAGACCGGCGACACGTTCGCGACGGTCGACATCGACCGGCATCCGGACCTCGGGGCCCGGCACTCCGACGAGGTCCCGGTCACGTTCGTCGACGGCCGGCAGCACGACTTCTGGCGCGTCGACCCTGTGCGGCTGCGAAAAGCGCTCGCCCGCTGAGAGGGACCGGCCGGTGCCGGGAGCGTGACGATTTTGTGAACGAGGGGGCGCGCTCGTAGACTGTGTGGGCGTCGCGAGCCTGTCCCGTCAGGGAAATCCCGGGGTTCATCGGCGCAGGAGCCTCGTGACACTACTTCCCGATGACCGGTCGGCTGCGCCGTGGGCGCGCGCCATCCCGGACGCGACGGTGGCCCGTCTGCCGGTCTACCTGCGGGCGCTGACCGCGCTCGCAGGCTCTGGCACTGCCACCTGCTCGTCGAGCGCTCTCGCGTCCGCCGTGGGCGTCAACCCGGCGCAGGTGCGCAAGGACCTGTCGTTCCTCGGCTCTCACGGTACTCGGGGGGTCGGGTACGACGTGCAGCGCCTCCGCGACGAGGTCGCCGGCACCATCGGCCTGACCCGTGAGTGGCGTGTCGTCATCGTGGGCGTGGGGCACCTGGGCACGGCGCTGTCGGCCTACCAGGGCTTTGACTCACGCGGCATCCACGTGGCGGCCCTGGTCGATGCCGACCCCCGCCAGGTCGGCACCCGCATCGGCGACCTCGTCGTCGAGCCCGCCGACCAGCTGGCCACCGTCGTCGCCGAGCGCGGCATCGACATCGCCGTCATCGCCACCCCCGGTGAGGCGGCCCAGCAGGTCGCCGACGCCCTGGTGGCCGCGGGCATCCGCAGCATCCTGAACTTCGCACCGGCGCACCTCGACGTGCCGGCCGGCGTGGACGTGCGCAAGGTCGACCTCTCGATCGAGCTGCAGATCCTCGCCTACCACGAGCAGCGCCGTGACCCGGCCGCTGAGGAGGCGGTCACTGCATGAGCGTTCTAGTGGTCGGGATGTCGCACCGGTCGGCGCCGATCGACGTGCTCGAGCGCGCGTCGATGGACACCGACGACGGCGTCAAGCTGTCGCACCGGGTGCTGGAGTCGCCCTACATCACCGAGTCCGTCGTCATCTCCACCTGCAACCGGGTCGAGGTCTACGTCGAGGCCGAGAAGTTCCACGGCGCCATCGAGGAGCTGTCGCGCCTGTTCGCCGAGCACGCAGGGCTGACGCGTGAAGAGCTCGTGCACCACCTCTACGTGCACTACGACGACGCCGCCGTCGCGCACCTGTTCTCGGTGGCGGCCGGCATGGACTCGATGATCCTCGGCGAGAGCCAGATCCTGGGCCAGGTCCGCCAGTCGCTGCAGTCGGCGCAGGCCGAGTCGACCGTGGGCACCGCGCTCAACGTTCTCTTTCAGCAGGCCCTGCGCATCGGCAAGCGCGGCCATGCCGAGACCGGCATCGACCGTCTCGCGCCGTCGGTCGTCACCGCGGCGCTCGACGCTGCTGGCACGCCCGACGACCGCACCCGCTTCCTGGTCGCCGGCGCCGGCACGATGGCCAACCTCGCGGTCCGCACGCTGATCGACCGCGGTGTCGCGCCGCACCGCATCATGGTCGCCAACCGCACCTACCAGCGCGCCTACGAGCTCGTGGCCGCGTTCGGCGTCAGCGCGGTGCGCTGGGAGTCGCTCGACGTCGAGCTGTCGGTCGCCGACGTGCTCATCAGCTGCACGGGCGCCACCGGCGTGGTCTTCGACGCCGAGCGGGTCAGCGCCGCCGCCCAGGGGCGTCCGATGACGCTGGTCGACCTTGCGCTGCCGCGCGACATCGCTCCCGCCACGGCCGACCTGCCCGGTGTGCGTCTGGTCGACCTCGAGGTCCTGGCCGAGCGGGCCGAGCACACCGACGTCGCTGCCGACGTGCAGGCCGTCCGGCAGATCGTCGACGGCGAGGTGCAGAGCTTCCTGGCCGCGAAGGCCGCCGGTCGCGTCACGCCCACCGTCGTGGCACTGCGCAGCATGGCCACCGAGATCGTCGCCGCCGAGACCGCGCGTCTCGAGTCGCGCCTCGGCGACCTCGAGGACCAGCAGCTCGCCGAGATCCGCACGGCCCTGCGTCGCGTCTCCGACAAGCTGCTGCACGCGCCCACCGTGCGGGTCCAGCAGCTGATCGACGGACCGGCCGGGCTCACCTACGCCGACGCGCTCGCCGACCTCTTCGCGCTCGACCCCGCCACGGTCGACGCCGTCTCCAGCGTGGGGGAGGGCTCATGACCGCACCCGTCACGACCAACGCGCCCGCGCCCCTCGGTGAGGGCACCGTGCTGCGGCTCGGCACGCGTGCGAGCCAGCTGGCCCGCACCCAGTCCGGCCACGTCGCCGCGCGCCTGACCGAGCTCACCGGCCGCGAGGTCGAGCTCGTCACCATCAGCACCCTGGGCGACCGTTCCAGCCTGCCGCTCGAGACGATCGGCGGCACGGGCGTGTTCGTCGCCGCGCTCCGTGAGGCCTTGGTGGCCGACGAGGTCGACCTGGCCGTCCATTCGCTGAAGGACCTGCCCACCGCACCCGACGAGCGGCTGACCGTGGCGGCCGTCCCGCCCCGCGAGGACGTGCGCGACGCCTTGGTGGCGCGCGACGGCCTCACGCTGGGTGAGCTGCCCACCGGCTCTCGTGTGGGCACCGGATCCCCCCGCCGGGCCGCGCAGATCAACGCGCTCGGGCTCGGCATCGAGATCGTTCCCATCCGTGGCAACGTCGACACCCGTATCGGCAAGGTCGCCTCCGGTGAGGTCGACGCCGTCGTGCTCGCCCGCGCCGGACTGCTGCGTCTCGAGCGCGCCGACGAGGCCACCGAGGTGCTCGACCCCATCCAGGTGCTGCCGGCCCCGGGCCAGGGCGCCTTGGCCGTCGAGTGCCGTTCTGACCGACCTGACCTCGTCCAGCTCCTCGCGACGCTCGACGACGCCGACACGCGCGCCGCCGTCACCGCCGAGCGCTCGCTGCTCGCGACGCTCGAGGCGGGGTGCACCGCGCCGGTCGGCGCGCTCGCCGACATCGCCGAGGGCGACGACGGCGACGAGCTCTGGCTGCGCGCCGTCGTGGCCGACCCCTCCGGTTCACCATCCATCCGGCTCTCGGCGAGCGGTTCGCCCGCCGATGCCGCCGCCATCGGCGAACGTCTCGCGACCGAGATGCTCGCCGAGGGGGCTGACCAGATCGTGGCCTCCGAGCCCTGATCAACGCCACGCCCCCACCCGTCCGCAGTACCCGCTGCACCAGTAAGGAAGTGCCACGTGACCATCACCACCGCGACGCAGGACGTCCCCGCGACGCCCTCGGGTCGACCCAGCAGGGCAGCTGCATCGACGAACGGCAGCAAGGGATCGGCTCGCGCCAAGGCCCTCGGCCACGTCAGCTTCGTCGGCGCCGGCCCGGGTGACGCGAGCCTGCTCACCGTGCGTGCGGCCGAGCTCCTGGCCCAGGCCGACGTCGTCATCACCGAGCTGCCCGAGCAGACGGCCCTCGTCACCACCGACGCGCAGATCGTCGACGGCGGGGTCGGTGAGGACGGCGAGCTGCTCACGCACGCCGCCCGCGCCCGTCTGGTCGTCAAGCACGCCAAGACCGGTGCGCACGTCGTGCGCCTGATCTCGGGCGACCCGTTCACCTACGCCACCGCACCCGAGGAGGCCGCCGCCTGCGCCAAGGCCGGCATCGGCTTCGAGATCGTGCCCGGCATCTCGTCGGTCTCGGCCGTTCCCGCCTACGCGGGCGTGCCGCTGACCAACCGTCAGCACCGCGAGTACCGCGTGGTCAGCGTCGGCGACACGTCGGTCAACTGGTCCGACCTCAGCGGCGACGACACCCTCGTGCTGCTCTCGGCCGTCGGCCGCATCGCCGAGGTCGCCGACGGCCTCATCGCTGCCGGCCGCTCCGCCGAGACACCCGTGGCGATGACCCGCGTGGGCACCACCACCGAGCAGGTCACGGTGGTCTCGACGCTGGCCGACATCGCCGCCGAGGCGAAGGCCGCGGGCATGACGTCGCCGGCCATCACCGTGGTCGGTGGGGTCGTCACGATGCGCGAGGCGCTGTCGTGGTTCGAGACCAAGCCGCTGTACGGCTGGCGCATCCTGGTGCCGCGCACCAAGGAGCAGTCGGCCGGGCTCGCCGCGCGCCTGCGTGGCTACGGTGCGCTGTCGGAGGAGGTCCCGACCATCTCGGTCGAGCCGCCCCGCAACCCGCAGCAGATGGACAAGGCCGTCCGCGGTCTCGTCGAGGGCCGGTACGAGTGGGTTGCCTTCACGAGCGTCAACGCCGTCAAGGCCGTGCGCGAGAAGTTCGAGGAGTACGGGCTCGACGCCCGCGCCTTCTCGGGCCTGAAGATCGCCGCGGTCGGTGAGAAGACCGCCGAGGCCATCGCCACGTGGGGCATCCGCGCCGACCTGGTCCCCTCGGGCGAGCAGTCGGCCCGGGGCCTGCTCGAGGACTGGCCGCCCTACGACGACTCGCTCGACCCGATCAACCGGGTCTTCCTGCCCCGCGCCGACATCGCGACCGAGACCCTCGTGGCCGGTCTGGTCGACCTGGGCTGGGAGGTCGACGACGTGACGGCCTACCGCACCGTGCGGGCCGCGCCGCCGCCGGCGCCGACGCGCGAGGCGATCAAGTCGGGCAAGTTCGACGCCGTGCTGTTCACGTCGAGCTCCACCGTGCGCAACCTGGTCGGCATCGCCGGCAAGCCGCACACGTCGACGATCATCGCCTGCATCGGTCCGGCCACGGCCAAGACCGCCGAGGAGCACGGCCTGCGGGTCGACGTGCTGGCCGAGTCGCCGTCGGTCGACGTGCTGGCCGACGCCCTGGCCGAGTTCGGCTCGGCGCGCCGCATCGCGTTCCTGGAGGCCGGCGAGCCGGTCACCAAGCCGTCGCAGCGCCGTCCCTCCTCGCGCCGCAAGGCGTGACTCGCGGCGTCGCCGCGAAGCGGCCCGTTCGCGGGTCGCGGGTCGAGTAGGCGCGAGCTCGGTCGGGTGTCCTGCGAGGAACGAGCAGGGCGCCCGGCCGGCGACGTGCCGTCCGAGGCCACCCGAGCGGGCGAGCTCGGCCGCGTCGGACCAAGCCGACTAGCCTCGGACGCATGACGTTCCCGAACCACCGACCCCGTCGACTCCGCGCGACCCCGGCCACGCGCCGCATCGTGCGTGAGACGCAGGTCCGTCCCGAGCAGCTGATCCTGCCGATGTTCGTGGCCGAGGGACTCCGGGAGCCGCGCCCCATCAGCAGCATGCCGGGCGTCGTCCAGCACACCCGCGACTCCGCCAAGGCGGCCGTCGCCGAGGCCGCCGCGCTCGGCCTGGGGGGCGTCATGCTCTTCGGCGTGCCCGAGCACAAGGACGCCGAGGGGTCGGGTGCCCTCGATCCGCAGGGCATCCTCAACCTGGCGATCGCCGACGCGCGAGCCGAGGTGGGCGACGACCTGCTCGTGATGAGCGACCTGTGCCTCGACGAGTTCACCGACCACGGTCACTGTGGCGTGCTCGACGCCGCCGGTCGCGTCGACAACGACGCGACCCTCGAGATCTACGCCCGCATGGGGGTGGCCCAGGCCGAGGCCGGCGCCCACTGGGTCGGGCCCAGCGGCATGATGGACGGACAAGTTGCGGCTGTCCGCTCGGCTCTCGACGGGGCTGGGTGGTCCATGGTCGCGATCTTGGCGTACTCCGCGAAATATGCTTCAGCCTTCTATGGCCCGTTCCGCGAGGCGGTCGACTCGACGCTGCAGGGTGACCGGCGCACGTACCAGCAGGACCCCGCCAACGCCCGCGAGGCGCTGCGGGAGGTGGCGCTGGACGTGGCCGAGGGCGCCGACGTCGTCATGGTCAAGCCGGCCCTCGGCTACCTCGACCTGATCGCCCGCATCCGCGACGCCGTCGACCTTCCCGTCGCGGCCTACAACGTGTCGGGCGAGTACGCGATGGTCGAGGCTGCGGCGGCCCAAGGCTGGATCGACCGCGACCGGGCGATCGACGAGACGATCACGTCGATCCGCCGGGCCGGAGCCGACATCGTGCTGACGTACTGGGCTGCCGAGCTCGCCCGCCGCGCCTGACGGAGTCCGTCAGGACAGCAGCCGGGTGATGCAGGAGCCGAGCTTCGCCACGTCCAGCACGCTGATGCCGGATGCCAGGCACTGGACCTGCGCCTCGGCCCACGAGAGCGTGTTGGTGATGGGGTTCGTCGGCGTGGTGGTGCCCGGGGCAGGCTGGCCGGTGAGGCCGCCGACGAGACCGGTCAGCCCCTGCGGGGGCGCCGGGGTGCCCGGCACCGGGACCGGCGTGCCGCCGCCCGTGCCACCACCGGTGCTGCCGCCCGGCGTGGTGCCGCCGGTGGAACCGCCGCCAGCAGCAGGGGTGCCGGCGCCGTTGCCGCCCGCGGCCGCGTCGTTGTTGAACTGCTGCTCGGCCTGCACCGCCGCCTGACGGTCGGAGGCCGAGATCGACTGATCGGAGCTGCGACGGACGAGCGGCGCCGAGCTGCTGAGCCCGTTGGGGGTCTGCGTGAAGTCGCCCTTCGCGTACGCCTGCGAGATGGCGATGACCGTGTCGGCGTAGGCGCCGGAACGGTTGTAGCGCAGGACGGCGGCGCGGAGGTCGGTCGGATCGGAGAGGTTGCCCTCGCCGGCGCACAGGTAGATGCCGGCCGCGGTGGCGGCGTCGTTGATGTTCTGGGGGTTCTTGCTGCCGTCGTTGTCGGAGTCGACGGCGACGGACGACCACGTGCCCGGGATGAACTGCATCGGGCCGACCGCGCGGTCGAAGACGGGGTCGTCGTCGAGGGCGCCACCGTCGGTGTCGGTGATCTTGGCGGTGCCGTTCTTGCCGTCGAGCAGCGGGCCGTAGATGGGCGGAGTGGCGGTGCCGGAGGCATCGAGCTCACTGCCGTTGATGCGGCCGTGGTTGGACTCGACGCGGCCGACGGCGGCCAGCAGGTGCCAGGGCAGCTGGCAGGCGGCGTCGGCCTGCGCGAGCAGCGTCTCGCCGCGGCGGTAGGCCGACAGCGCGGAGACGGGGATGCCGTTGGTGGCCAAGGTGGCGAGGGTGCCGTCGGTGCCGGCGCGCGGGTCGATGCCGGCCGGCGCGTCCTGCACGCTGGCGGGCTGGTCGAAGGCGGTGCCGGGCACCGAGGGGATCGAGCTGGCGTCGTCGGTGCCGTCGATGGCCGAGGCGAGTCCGCCGGTACCCAGAGCAGCACCCCAGGCTCCCACCAGGACCGCCATCGGGACCAGTGCGCTGGCCTTCTGCCAGCGCGACAGCTTGCGAGTTCGCATCGAGTGCCCTCCCCATGCTCGCGAGCCCGGCTCTCGGGCGCACGATGTCGTGCCATGTTACCGCCGACACACTGGCCGGCCAATCGGACGAGTACACGTGACCAACGAGCCAAGGTGACCCAGGTTACGTCTCAGTAGCGCCTGCGACAATGGGCAGATGCCCTCCACCGACGCCTCGCAACAGCTGTTCGACCGCGCCCGTGCCGTCTCCCCGGGCGGCGTCAACTCCCCGGTCCGCGCCTTCCGCGCCGTCGGCGGGGTCCCGCGCTTCATGGCGTCGGCGTCCGGACCTTGGCTGACGGACGTCGACGGCCAGCGGTACGCCGACCTCGTGGGGTCGTGGGGGCCGATGCTGCTGGGCCACGCCCACCCGGAGGTGCTGGCCGCCGTCAACGAGGCCGTCGCGCGCGGCACGTCGTTCGGCACGCCCAGCGAGCCGGAGGTGCTGCTGGCCGAGGAGATCGTCGCCCGGGTGCCGGTGCAGAGCGTGCGGATGGTCTCGTCGGGCACCGAGGCCACGATGTCGGCCATCCGCCTGGCGCGGGGCGCCACGGGTCGCGACACGATCGTCAAGTTCGCCGGGTGCTACCACGGGCACGTCGACCCGCTGCTGGCCGAGGCCGGCTCGGGCGTCGTCACGCTGGGGCTGCCCGGGACGCCGGGCGTGCCGGCGCACGTCGCCGCCGACACCGTGGTGCTGCCCTACAACGACCGCGAGGCCGTGACCGCGGCGTTCGCCGAGCTGGGTGACCGCATCGCGTGCGTCATCACCGAGGCGGCGCCCGGCAACATGGGCGTCGTCCCGCCCGAGCCGGGCTTCAACGCCTTCCTGTCCGCCACCTGCCGCCAGCACGGGGCGCTGTTCATCAGCGACGAGGTCATGACCGGGTTCCGCGCCAGCCGCTCCGGACAGTGGGGGCTCGACGGGGCGGTCGAGGGCTGGGTGCCCGACCTCATGACGTTCGGCAAGGTCATGGGCGGCGGCTTCCCGGCCGCCGCGTTCGGTGGCCGCGCCGATCTGATGGACCTGCTCGCACCGAGCGGCCCGGTCTACCAGGCCGGCACGCTGGCCGGGAACCCCGTGGCCACGACGGCTGGCCTCACGACGCTGCGCCTGGCCACCCCGGCCGTCTACGAGCGTCTGCTCGAGGTCGCGGCCACGATCAAGGCCGCGGTCACCGAGTCGCTCGACGCCGCCGGGGTCGCCCACGTCGTGCAGTCCACCGGATCGATGTTCAGCGTGTTCTGGGGGCCCGACCCGGTGCGCGACTTCGCTGGTGCGCAGGCGCAGGAGACGTGGCGCTACGGCCCGTTCTTCCACGCGATGCTCGACGCCGGCGTGTACCTGCCGCCGAGCGCCTTCGAGGCCTGGTTCGTCTCGGCGGCGCACGATGAGGAGGCGCTCTCTAGAATCGTGGCGGCACTGCCCGCCGCTGCGCGGGCTGCCGCCGCTGCCCAGCCCGCCTGACGCCCAGCCCGAATGACACCGGCCCCTACTCGATCGAGGACACCATGAGCACTCGCACCATCGTGCACCTGATGCGACACGGAGAGGTCGAGAACCCCGACGGCGTGCTGTACGGCCGTCTGCCGGAGTTCTACCTCAGCGACCTGGGTCACCAGATGGCCGAGCGCGCCGCCGACTTCCTCGGCAAGAACGAGATCAAGCACATCGTGGCGTCGCCGTTGGAGCGAGCCCAGCAGACCGCGCAGCCCCTGGCGACGCTGCTTGAGGCCCCCATCACGACCGATCCGCGGGTCATCGAGGCCGACAACCTCTTCGAGGGCCGCACGGTCGGCGCAGGACCCAAGGCCTTCCTGCACCCGAAGAACTGGTGGAAGCTGCGCAACTGGCGCCGGCCGTCGTGGGGCGAGCCGTACGTCGAGATCGCCGAGCGGATGCAGGCCGCCGTGGCCGACGCGCGCGAGGCGGCCCGCGGCCACGAGGCGGTCATCGTCTCCCACCAGCTGCCGGTCTGGATCGCCCGCCAGGCGTACGAGGACAAGTCGTTCATCCACGACCCCCGCAAGCGCCAGTGCACGCTGGCCAGCATCACGAGCCTGACGTTCGACGGCGACGACTACGTGGGCTTCACCTACGCCGAGCCCGCGGGCGACCTGCTGCCCGACGCCCTCAAGGGAAAGTTCGTCGGCGGAGCATGACCCTGCGCTCGTCCGCCACCTGTGTGGTGGCCCTCGTCGCGAGCCTCGCCGTGGTGGCGGGGTGCAGCGGCGTCGGCAACGCGGGCTCGACGGGCGGGTACGTCAGCGGTGACGGCACGGTCACCATCGTCGATCCCGGTGATCGCGAGCCGGCGCCCACGCTGACGGGCACCGACCTCGACGGCGAGCCGCTCTCGACCGATGACTACGCCGGCCAGGTGCTCGTCATCAACGTGTGGGGATCGTGGTGCCCGCCGTGCCGCGCCGAGGCGCCGGTGCTGAAGGAGCTCTCGGAGTCGTACGCGGACTCGAACCCCGACGAGGTGCAGTTCCTGGGCGTCCTCAACCGCACGAAGCCGGCCGCCGCCAAGGCGTTCAACGACAAGGTCGGCATCACGTACCCGAGCTTCACCGACGAGGGCGGCAGCCTCGAGCTGCGCTTCGTCGACACCTTGCCGTCGCAGGCCATCCCCACCACGTGGGTCATCGACCAGCAGGGCCGCGTCGCCGCCCGCCTGCTCGACGAGGTCAGCGCCGCGACGCTGGGGGGCATCGTCGACGACGTGCTCGCGGAGGGCTGATGGACGACTGGCTCCAGGGCACGATGCTGTCCGGCTCGTTGCTGCTGGCCGTGCCCGTGGCGATCCTGGCCGGGCTGGTCTCGTTCTTCTCCCCGTGCGTGCTGCCGCTCGTGCCGGGCTACCTGTCGTACGTGTCGGGCGTCGGCGTGCAGGACCTAGACCGCGGCAACCGGCCGCGCATCGTGCTGGGCGCCACGCTGTTCGTGCTCGGCTTCTCCAGCGTCTTCGTCGCCGGCGGTGCGCTGTTCGGCGCGGTGGGTCTGCGGCTGGCGCAGCACCAGCGGACGTTCTCGATCGTCGCCGGCATCCTCGTCATCCTGCTGGCCCTGGTGTTCCTGGGGCTCGTGCCGAGGCTGCAGCGCGAGTGGCGCGTGCACGCCGTGCCCACGGTGGGCATCGCGATCGCACCGGTCCTCGGTGTCTTCTTCGGTCTCGGCTGGCTCCCGTGCATCGGCCCGACACTCGGCGCCGTGCTGGCGCTCGCCGGCAACGAGGCCACGGCTGCGCGGGGAGCAGCGTTGACGGCCGTCTACTGCGTGGGCCTCGGTGTGCCGTTCATCCTGGCGGCGCTCGGCTTCGCGCGGTTCGCCCGCACGGCCGGTTGGGTGCGCAAGCACCAGCGGGCCATCTCGACGGCCGGCGGCGTGCTGCTGCTGGTGGTGGGCATCCTGCTCGTCACCGGGTGGTGGGACGTGCTGATCGCCGACCTGCAGACCTGGGCCGGCGGATTCGGGACGCCCCTATGAGTCAGAAGGTGAGCGACAGCAAGCGCGACGTCGTGCCCGCGCTCAACCGCCGCGAGTTCGCCCGGTGGATCTGGCGCCAGCTCACCTCGATGCGCACGGCCCTGGTGCTCCTGCTGCTGCTGGCCGTTGCCGCGCTCCCGGGCTCGCTCGTGCCGCAGACCGGTGTCGACGCCCGCGCCGTCGAGGCGTTCAAGAGCCGGCACCCCGACCTCTCGCCGGTGCTCGAGGTGCTGGGCGTCTTCAACGTGTTCGGCTCGCCGTGGTTCAGCGCCATCTACCTGTTGCTGATGGTCTCGCTGATCGGCTGCATCGTGCCGCGCTCGATGGTCTACCTGCGCGCCGTGCGGGCCCGGCCGCCGAAGGCCCCGCGCCGCTTCGAGCGCATGCCCGCGTCGGGGCGGTTCGAGACCGACGCCTCGGTCGAGGACGTGCTGGCCGCCGGTCGCCGGGCGATCGGTCGCGGCCGCATCGACGTCGTGACCGAGCCCGACGGGCAGTCGGGCGAGGTGCGCGCCGAGCGCGGCCACCTGCGCGAGCTGGGCAACCTCGTCTTCCACATCAGCGTCGTCGTGGTGCTGGTCGGCGTCGCCGCCGGGGCACTGCTGGGATACCGCGGCGCCGTCATCGTCACCGAGGGTGACCGCTTCTCCAACGTCCTCACGCAGTACGACGACTTCAGCTCCGGCGCCTCGTTCGACGCCAACGACCTGCCGCCGTTCAGCCTCGAGCTCGACGACCTGACGGCCGAGTTCCAGCTGGAGGGCCCGCAACGCGGCGCCCCCCGGTTGTTCGAGGCCGAGGGCACGTACCGCGAGGGTCTCGACGGTCCGGAGCAGGACTACGCGATCCGCGTCAACCACCCGTTGTCGGTCGGCTCGACCGACGTCTTTCTCGTGGGCCAGGGGTACTCGCCGGTCATCACGGTGACCGACCCCGAGGGCAACGTGGTCTTCGACGAGGCGGTGCCGTTCCTGCCCTCCGACGGCACCTACACCTCCAGCGGCGTGGTCAAGATCCCGGACGCTCCCGAGCAACTGGGCCTGACCGGCTTCTTCCTGCCCACGGCGGTCAGCCCGGGCGAGGGCCAGGCGTCGATCTCGGCCTTCCCCGGTGCCGCGAACCCCTACCTGGCGATGCAGGCCTTCACCGGCGACCTCGGCCTCGACGACGGCACCGCGCAGTCGGTCTTCGTGCTCGACACCAGCGACATGACCCAGGTCATGAACGACGCGGGCGACCCGTTCCGCATCGAGCTGCAGCCGGGCCAGGAGACGACGCTGCCCGACGGCACCGTGGTCGCGTTCAGCGAGCTGCGCCAGTTCGCCCGCTTCCAGGTCAGCTCCAGCCCGCTGGCGGTGCTGCCGCTGGGCGGCGTGATCGCCGGCCTCGTCGGCATCAGCCTGTCGTTGTTCATCCGCCCCCGGCGGACCTGGGTCCGGGCCCGTCGCGAGGACTCACGTACCGTGGTGGAGGTCGCCGCGCTCGACCGCGTGCCCCGTGACGAGCTGCCGGACGACCTCGACGAACTCCTCGAGCGGCTTCGTGACGCTCTCGACGATCGGCAGACGCCATGACCTTGGCCGACTACGCGAACTTCTCCAACTACGCGGTCGCCTCCGCGACGGTGGTGCTGGCGCTGGCGTTCCTCGCCCACGTGGCCGAGCTGGTCTTCGTGCGCCGCGAGGCGGTGCAACCGGTGGGGCAACCGGTGGGGCAGCCCGTGCCGGTCGGTGCCGGCGAGGGCTCCGCGCTCGGACAGGACGAGGAGTCCGAGCCGCGCAGCGCCGTGCTCACCCGCATTGCCACGGCGCTCGTGGTCGTGTCGTCGTTGGTGCTCGTGGCCGGCGTGGTCACCCGCGCGCTCGCCGCCGAGCGGGTGCCGTGGGGCAACATGTACGAGTTCGGCGTCACGGGCACCGCGATCGCGCTGGTGGTCTACCTCGCGCTCGCCGCCCGCATCGAGGTCACCTGGCTCGGGTCGATCGTCACCGGCTTCGGGCTCGTGGTGCTCGGGCTCGCGTCGACGACGTACGTGCCGGCCGGCCCGCTGGTCCCCGCCCTGCACTCGTACTGGCTCGTCATCCACGTGGCCGCCGTGATGATCGCCGGCGCGCTGTTCCTCATCGGCACGGCGTCGTCGATCCTCTACATCGTCAAGGAGCGCGCCGAGAAGCGCGGATCCGCCGGGGCCATCCTCGACCGGTTCCCGACGATCGCCGCCATGGACCGGCTCGCCTACCGCGTCATCGCCGTCGGCTTCGTCATGTGGACCTTCGGCGCGCTCATCTCCGGGCCCATCTGGGCGCAGTACGCCTGGGGCCGGTACTGGGGCTGGGACCCCAAGGAGGTCTGGGCGTTCATCACCTGGGTCGTCTACGCGGGCTACCTGCACGCGCGGGCTACCGCCGGTTGGCGCGGACGGCGCGCCGCGATCATCGCCCTCATCGGCTTCGCGACGTTCCTGTTCAGCTACTACGGCGTCAACATCTTCGTCCCGGGCCTGCACTCCTACGCCAAGTAACCGAAGGGGCGCACGACTCGCTCCGCTCGTCGTATCCGCGGCTCGTTCCTCACCGCGGCCAGGCTGCGCCTGGGCGCCTGCCTCGCTGCGCTCGGCCCATGGTTGCGTCTCCCACAACTATCCGAAGGTTGGACGCTCAGCCCCACAGGCCCTCGATAGCGTGGGGGCATGGGGGCACGCATCTCGGTCCAGGGGCTGACCATGACCTACGGGTCGCACACGGTCGTCGACGACGTCTCGTTCACCGTCGAGCCAGGGGAGTTCTTCGGGCTGCTCGGTCCGAACGGCGCGGGCAAGACCACGGCGCTCGAGATGATCGAGGGGCTGCGCAAGCCGGTGGCGGGCACGGTCGACATCGACGGGCACGACCCGTGGAAACGTGAGCCCGCGCTGCAGCGACGCATCGGCGTCCAGCTGCAGGCCTCGTCGTTCTTCGAGCGGCTCACCGCGGTCGAGCAGCTGCAGACCTTCGGCGCCATCTACGGCGTGGGGAAGGCCCGCATCGCCGACCTGCTCGAGGAGGTCGGGCTCAGTGACAAGGCCGACAGCCAGGTCGAGAAGCTCTCCGGCGGCCAGAAGCAGCGCCTCTCCATCGCCTGCGCGCTGGTGCACGACCCCGAGATCGTCTTCCTCGACGAGCCGACGGCGGCGCTCGACCCGCAGGCCCGTCGCAACCTCTGGGACGTGCTGCGCGGCATCAACGACGCAGGGCGCACCGTGATGCTCACGACGCACTACATGGAGGAGGCCGAGATCCTGTGCGACCGCGTGGCGATCATCGACTCCGGCCGCCTGCTCGAGATGGACACCCCCCAGGCGCTCATCCGAGGGCTCGACGTGCCCACCCGCATCGCCCTCGCGCCTGACGCCGCCCGGCTCGACGACCTGCGCACCATCCCCGGCGTCGAGGTCGCCACGGCCGACGACGGCGGGCTGCAGCTCGAGACCCACGATCCTGCCGCGGTGCTGGCCGAGCTGGCCCGCCGTGAGGCGCTGGAGGGACTCAGCGTCTCGAAGGGCACGCTCGAGGACGTCTTCCTCCACCTGACCGGACGGGAGTACCGGGCGTGACGGAGACCGACCGCGCCCCGCGACCGCTGAGGGCCCTCACGATCGCGATGTTCAAGGGCTTCGTGCGCGACCGCATGACGCTGTTCTGGGCCGTCGTCTTCCCGCTGATGTTCCTGGTGCTGTTCGGTGGCATCTTCACCGACCAGGGCGCCTCCCGGGCCGAGGTGCTCGTGGTGGGCGACGTCGCCCTGATCGACGACCTGCCGGACGAGGCGCGGGAAGGCATCGAGGAGGCTCTCGAGATCACTCGCAGCGACGACCTGGACGATGCCGTCGAGCGGGTGCGCAAGGGCGACGCCGACGCGGTCCTCACGCAGGACGGCGACGAGGTCGTCGTGCAGTACTCGCAGGCCGACCAGGTCACCGCGGCGCAGGTGCAGGGCACCCTCCGGGCGATCGTGCAGGAGACCAACACCGCCGTCTACCAGGGGCAGACCGGCGAGGCGCCCCGGTTCGCGCTGAGCACCGAGCAGGTCGAGGACGACTCGCTCAAGGCCATCCAGTACGTGACGCCGTCGCTCCTCGGCTGGGCCGTCGCGATGAGCGCCACGTTCGGCGCGGCGGTCAACCTGGTGGTGTGGCGCAAGAACGGCCTGCTGCGCCGGTTGCGGCTCGCGCCCATACGCACGTCGTCGGTCGTGCTGGCGCGCGTGGGGGTCAGCCTCGTCGTCGCGCTGATCCAGGCCGCGATCTTCATCGGGCTCGGCGTCTTCGCGTTCGGGCTGCAGCTCAGCGGCTGGTGGTTCCTGGCGGTGCCGCTGTTGCTGGCCGGCACGCTGTCGTTCCTGTCGATCGGCATGCTCGCGGGGTCGGTCTCGAAGACCGACGAGGGGGCCGTGGGGCTCGCCAACTTCGTGGTGCTGCCGATGGCGTTCCTGTCGGGGTCGTTCTTCCCGCTCGACGGGGCGCCCGGCTGGCTGCAGGCGGTCAGTCAGGCGCTGCCGCTGCGCCACCTCAACGACGGCATGCTCGACGTCATGGTGCGTGGCGAGGGCCCCGGAGCCATCGTCCTGCCGATCCTCATCCTGCTCGGCTTCACCGTGGTGCTGGCCGCGATCGCCGCCCGCCTCTTCCGCTGGGACGCCTGAACCTCCAGATGTGATGCCTTGCCGGGGCTTCGCGCCGGAGGACACCCCGGAAAGGCATCACATCTGGTCGTCCACAGGAGGGCGGACGGGCGTGGGTGTCCACAGTCCCCGCGGCTGCGCTGGCTGCCCCGGATCTTGGCTTCGATCGTCGGAGCATGACCGCGACGACGCTTCCGCCTGGCCGGCCGTTCACCACACAGATGGCCCTCGACTCGGGGGTCAGTCCCGACGCTCTGCGGACCAAGCGCTACCGGCGGCTGTTCCGCGGTGTTTACGTGTCGGCCGACGTGGAGCCGGACCTGTTCACCTGGCTGCATGCCGCATTGCTCCTGATGCCCGGCGACGCCGTGGTCAGCCACGTCAGCGCGATGGCGCTGTACGACCTGTCACCACCGAGACGGTTCGAGCGCCTGTCGTTCAGCACGGCCACGCCCCGCGTGGTCAAGGACCGCCGCATCGAGCTTCACCGGCGTCGTGGTCGGTTGACTCATCACGTTCGGCACCACCTGCCGGTCACGGGCCCCGACCGGACATTCGTCGACTGCGCGCTGCGCCTGACTTTCGTCGAGCTGGTGCAACTGGGTGACCACCTGGTGCACCTGGGTCTGACCACTCCAGCTCGGCTGGCCGAGTACGCCGCCGCGCGGCACCTCGACGGTGTGCGCAGGGCTCGTCGCGTCGTCCGCTGGGTCCGGGAGGGCGTCGAGTCCCCCCGCGAGACGTCGCTACGGCTGATGCTGGTGTTGTCACGGCTGCCGGAGCCCGAGTGCAACCCGGAAATCACCGACGCGGCAGGGCGGTTCCTGGCACGCGCCGACCTCGTCTATTGGCGGTGGCGGATCGTGGTCGAGTACGACGGTTGGCACCACGAACGCGATGCGGCGCAGCGTGCCAAGGACATTCGGCGACGCGAACGTCTGGAGGCCGAGGGTTGGCGAGTGATCGTGGTGACGTCAGGCGACTTCTCGGACCCACGGTCGATCCCGTGGCGTGTGTTCGTGGCGCTCCGAAGCCGAGGCTACGACGGTCCCGGACCGGTATTGAACGACAGCTGGTGCCGCTGGTTCGGCGTCCGCTTCCACAAGTGATGCCTTGTCGGGGCTTCGCGCCGGAGAACACCCCGCAAAGGCATCACATCTGGCAGGGGTCAGAGGTCGCGGAGGTAGTCGGGGTCGTCGTCGGGACCGCGGGGGCCGGAGGGACGGGGACGCGGCGTGCCACCGCGACCGGGGCGCATCCGTGCCGTGCCGAGCAGGAGCCAGCCCAGCGCTCCGACGTACGGGACGAGCAGCACCACGACGACCCAGCCCCACTTGGGGAGGTACTTGACCTGGTGTCGAGGGGTCGCCAGGACGTCAAAGATCGAATAGATGACGAGAACGACTGCGATGACGACCAGCAGGGCCTTACCCATGGCGCACACGGTAGCGAATGAGGCCCAACGCGGCCGCCCAACTAGGCTGGGGGCATGACGGCGTTCTGGAAGTACACGTTCGCGCGACTCGCGCTGTTCGCCGTGACGTACGGCGTGTTGGCCCTGATCGCGTATCCCACCGGCCTGGTCGAGTTCGCCGAGCTGACCAACCTGGTCGTGCTGCTGCTCGCCCTCGTCATCTCGTCGGTGGCGGGGTTCTTCGTGCTCGCTCCCCAGCGCGACGCCCTGGCGCTCGAGGTCCAGGCCCGTCACGAGCGGGTCACCGCCCGCATCGAGGAGTCGCGTCGTGCCGAAGACGTCGACTGAGGACCGCGCCTGGATCGCCGAGGCGATCCGGCGGGTCGAGGCCGATGCCAACCGCAGCGCCGACACGCACCTGCACGTCCTGCCGTTGCCGATCGAGGGCGTCCACCTGTACCTGAAGGACGAGTCGGTGCACCCCACCGGCAGCCTCAAGCACCGGCTCGCGCGCTCGCTGTTCCTCTACGCGTTGTGCAACGGGTGGGTCGGTCCGGGCACCACGATCGTCGAGGCGTCCAGCGGCTCGACGGCCGTCAGCGAGGCCTACTTCGCGCGCCTGCTGGGCCTGCCGTTCATCGCGGTCATGCCGGCGGGCACGAGTCGCGAGAAGGTGTCGCTGATCGAGTGGCACGGCGGCAGCTGCCACTTCGTCGCGTCCGCCAGTGACATCTACGCCGAGGCCGAGCGGCTCGCCGCCGAGTGCGGCGGGCACTACATGGACCAGTTCACGTACGCCGAGCGCGCCACCGACTGGCGGGGCAACAACAACATCGCCGAGTCGATCTTCGAGCAGATGTCTGCCGAGCCGCACCCCATCCCGACGTGGATCGTGGTGGGCGCCGGCACCGGTGGCACGTCGGCGACGATCGGGCGGTTCGTGCGGTACCAGCGGCACGCCACGCGGCTCATGGTGGCCGACCCCGAGTACTCAGCGTTCCTCGACGGATGGGCCACCGACTCCTCCGACGTCACCACCGGCGTGCAGTCGCGCATCGAGGGCATCGGCCGCCCGCGCATCGAGCCGTCGTTCGTCGGGGGCGTGGTCGACGACATGATGCGCGTGCCCGACGGTGCGTCGATCGCCGCCATGCGCTGGACCAGCACCAAGGTGGGTCGCAGCGTCGGCGCCTCCACCGGCACGAACGTCTGGGCGTCGTTGCAGCTGGCCAGCACGATGGCCGAGGCGGGCGAGTCCGGCAGCATCGTCACGCTGCTGTGCGACGGCGGCGAGCGGTACGTGGGTCGTTACGACGACGATGCCTGGCTCGCCGACCACAAGGTGCGCCCCGAGGTCTACACGCCCCAGCTCGAGTCGTTCGACCTCACCGGCCGCCTCGGCTGAGCCTGCCTCAGGCGAGGCAGAGGCCGACGGCGAGACCCACGGCGTAGACGAGCTCGAGCAGGCCGGTGTCGCGCAGCACGGGAATGAGCGCGGGGCCGGTCGCGCCGGTCGTCACGACCCGCACGGCGCGCACGGCGAGAGGCGCCGAGACGAGCGCGAGCAGCGCCCATGGCGTCACGAACGCGGCCGCCACCGCGCAGGCGGCAGCGATCGCCACCAGGACCACGTACAGCCGCCGCGAGCCGGCGTCGCCCAGCAGCACCGCCAGGGTCCGCTTGCCGCTCGCGGTGTCGGTGGGGATGTCGCGCAGGTTGTTGGCCACGAGGATCGCGCAGGCCAGCGCACCCACGCCGATGGCGGCCGCGACGCTCGCCGCGGTGATCTCCTCGGCCTGCACGTACGTGGTGCCCAGCACCGCGACGAGCCCGAAGAAGATGAACACGCTGACCTCGCCGAGCGCGCGGTACCCGTAGGGGCTCGGGCCGCCGGTGTAGGTCCAGGCGGCGCCGAGGGCGGCGGCACCCACGAGCAGCAGCCACCAGGTCGTGGTGGCGGCCAGCACGACGCCGAGTGCGCCACCGAGGGCGAGGAATCCGAGCGCTGCCATCTTCACCTGGCGCGCAGGTACGAGGCCCGATCCGACGAGCCGCAGGGGGCCGACGCGATCGTCGTCGGTGCCACGGATGCCGTCGGAGTAGTCGTTGGCGTAGTTGACGCCGATCTGCAGGGCGAGCGAGACCCCCAGCGCCACGAGCGCCTTCCACGCGACGAACCCGTCGGCCTGCACGGCCGCTCCGGTACCGGCCGCGACGGGCGCGATCGCGGCGGGAAGGGTGCGGGGGCGGGCCCCGGCGATCCAGAGCTGGGTGCGGGTGGGGGTCGTCACGGGTGACGAGTCTGCCACCTGACCCCTGTCAAGCTACGGTTGACACATGGATCGCCCCTTCCCGTACGGCCTCCTCGTCGCCCTCGCCGTCATCGGCTGGGGGACCTGGTCGCTCGACGACGGCTGGGCGCGCTACGGCGGTCTGGCGGCGGTGGTCGTGCTGGCCGTCGCCCTCGCGGTCCAGGTCCAGCAACGCGACAAGGCGCGCGCCGACGCCCGTCGCCGCGCCGCAGAGCCCGAGGCCCCCGACAGGTGGGACGACGGGGAGGAGCACGACCGGTGACCGAGGACGACCGCCTCGTCGACCTGCTCGCGGCTGCGATCGCCCAGGTCGACCCGACCATCGCCAAGCGCATCGAGACCGATCCGCAGGCCCACCTCGACCTGCTGGCCCTGACCGCCCGCGCCGACGCGGCGGTCGGTGACCTGTTGCACCGCTCGGTCGTCGCGGCCCGCGCGGCCGGCTGGTCCTGGGAGGCCGTCGGCACCGTGCTGGGCATGAGCCGGCAGGCGGCGCACCAACGCTTCGGTGGACCGCCCGGGGACGACCCGGCGTACGACGACACCGTGCCCGGTGGGGTGGAACGACGCCGACTGGTGGGTCTGCTGCCGATGGACGAGATCACGACGCTCGACCTCTGGGGACGTCACGGTTGGCGCGCCGTGGCCGCCGGCCCGGGCTATCACGACATCGAGCACACCACGGTGGTCTGGGAGCACGAGCGCGCCTTCGTCGGCACCCGGCGCATCAAGACGCTGGAGGGCCAGGGGTGGCAGCGCGTCGGCGGCACCTGGTTCCCGTGGGTCTACCTCGAGCGTCGCCGCGACGAGACGCCGCTGCCGGGCGAGCCGGAATGATGGGACCGGAGTGACGGTGCCGGGGGGCCTGCACCCGGTGCAGGGGGACGCGGCCGAGCTGATCCCGCTGCTGCGGGACTGGCTCGATGGTGACGAGCCGCTGTGGGTCCGCACCTCCGGCAGCACGGGACGTCCCAAGGACGTCGTCCTGTCGCCGCGGGCCGTGCGCGCCTCGGCCACCGCGACGCACGCGCGGCTCGGCGGCCCGGGGCAGTGGTTGCTCGCCGTGCCGCCGTCCGGCGTGGCAGGTCTGCAGGTGCTGGTGCGCTCGCTGCTGGCGGGTTGCGACCCGGTCACCGACGTCACCGCGTACGACGCCGACCGGCGTTACGCCTCGCTCGTGCCCACCCAGCTGCACCGCCTCCTCGAGGGCGCGGAGATCGCGGGAGGCGGGGTCGATGCCTGGGCCGCGCTCGACACCGTGCTGGTCGGCGGCGGTCCCGTCCCGGCAGACCTGGTCGACCGTGCCGCGGCGGCCGGACTCACCGTCGTGCGCACCTATGGCATGTCCGAGACGTGCGGCGGCTGCGTCTACGACGGCGTGCCGCTCGACGGGGTGCAGATGCGCGTCGACGACACCGGCCAGGTGCTGCTCGCCGGATCCGTGCTGTTCGACGGCTACCTCGACGCCCCCCGCACGGAGGAGTGGTTCGCCACGGCCGACCTCGGCGAGATCGTCGACGGCCGTCTGAGCATCCGGGGACGCGTCGACGACGTCGTGGTGAGCGGTGGCGTCAACGTGCCGCTGCCGGCTGTCACCGACGCCCTGCAGCGGGCCGAGGGCGTCGGCGACGCGTTCGCGGTGGGCGTGCCCGACCCCGAGTGGGGGCAGGTCGTCGCCGCGCTGGTCGTGCCGGCCGACGCCGTCTGCCTCGATGCCGTGCAGCTCGACCGGTTGCGCGACGCGGTGGAGGAGGCCGGGCACCCCCGCACGTGGGCGCCGCGTCGTGTGGTGCTGGTCGACGCCGTGCCGATGCTGCCGAACGGCAAGCCCGACCGGATCGCCGCGCGTGACGTCGCAGCCCGCGCGAGCTGAAGATCATCCTCGGGGCTGACGACCGGCGGCCGCGGCTGGCCTAGGGTCGGCGGCATGGGTGACGGCATCGACGACGGGGCCGCGGTGAGCGCACCCTGGCGTCCGGGTCCGCGCCTGCGATGGGTGCTCGACGTGGTGCCGGTGGGCCTGCTCGCCCTCGCCGCCGTCGCTGCCGGGCTGTTCGCCGGCGAGCTGTGGTGGATCGTCCTGGGGCTCGTGCAGACCGTCCCGCTCGTGGCCCGGCGCATCCGGCCGGCCACGGTCTACGCGATCGTGGCGGCCGCCAGCGCGGTGCAGGCCCTGGTCGTCGACATTCCGCTCATCAGTCAGCTGGGCTACCCGATCGCCCTCTACAACCTGGCGCGGCACCGGGGGCCCGTCGCCGGTGCCCTCGGTCTGGGGGTCGGGCTCGTCGCCGCGGTCGTCGCGTCCGTCGCCTGGGTGAACGGCTACGCCTACGACTACGTTGCTGCCCCCAGGCTGTCGGACTTCGTGCCCTACTCGGTCACGATCGGCGCCGTCGTCACGGTGTCCTGGGCCATGGGCACGCTGGGCCGCACCCGGCAGGCCTACGTCGAGGCGCTGGTCGAGAGCGGCGAACGACGCGTGCGGGAGGCCGAGCAACGCATCTTGGTGGCGGCCGGCCAGGAGCGCACCCGCATCGCGCGGGAGATGCACGACGTCGTGGCCCACGGTCTGTCGGTGATCGTCGTGCAGTCCGACGGCGCGCGGTACGCCGCGGAGCGCGACCCGGCCGTGGCAGTCCGGACGCTCGAGACGATCGGTGAGACCGGGCGAGCAGCCCTCACCGACATGCGGCTCCTCCTCGGCCTGCTGCGGTCGGGGGACGAGGCCGGGCGAGCGCCGCAGCCGGGGCTCGCCGACCTGCCCGCGCTCGTCGACCTGGCTCGCCGCGCCGGCACGCCCGTGAGCCTGCGGCTGCCCGCCGACCTGACACTGCCGGACGCGATGGCGCTGACGGTCTTCCGGGTCGTGCAGGAGGCCCTGACGAACGTGCGCAAGCACGCGGCGCCGGAGGCCACCGTCGAGGTCACGGTGGACGTGGGGCGACAGGTCGTCGTGACGATCGTCGACAGCGGACCGCGTCGCACGGACGCCCCGCCGCCGGGCGACACCGGGCTCGGTCTCGTGGGCATGACCGAACGGGTCGCCGTCCACGGCGGTGAGCTCGCGGCAGGGCCCACGCCCGAGGGCGGTTGGTCGGTGAGAGCCCGATGGAGTCGAGAGCAGGGGACGCGAGGAGAGACACGATGACGGACCAGCCGATCCGGGTGTTCCTGGTCGACGACCAGCAGATGGTGCGGGCCGGCTTCCGCATGCTGGTCGAGAGCCAGGACGACATGGTCGTCGTGGGCGAGGCGGGCGACGGTGGCGAGGCCCTCGACCTGCTGGCCGTCACGACGGCCGACGTGGTGCTCATGGACGTCCGCATGCCGCGTCTCGACGGCGTCGAGGCCACGCGGCGCCTGCTCGAGCGGTCGATGGCCGAAGGCCGGGAGGACGGGGCCGGGGGTGAGGGTCCGCGGGTCATCGTGCTGACGACGTTCGACCTCGACGAGTACGCCTTCGCGGCCTTGCGGGCCGGGGCCTCGGCCTTCCTGCTGAAGGACGCCGCGCCGCCGGAGCTGCTCGGCTCGATCCGTTCGGTGCACGCCGGTGATGCGGTGGTGGCGCCGTCGACGACCCGCCGCCTGCTGGAGCACTTCGTGCAGGCGGCTCCCGAGTCGCCACGGCCGGCCCCGGACGTCTCGGCCCGGCTAGCCGACCTGACCCAGCGCGAGCGCGAGGTGCTGCTGCTCATCGCGCAGGGCCGCTCCAACAGCGAGATCGCCGCCGACCTCGTCGTCGCGGAGGCCACGGTCAAGACGCACGTCGGCCGTCTGCTCGCCAAGACCGGCTCGCGGGACCGCGTGCAGCTGGTCGTCCTCGCGTACGACGCAGGTCTGACGGGCCGCTGAGCGCACGCCCCCCGTACGACCACGGGTGGACACAGGTAGGTCCCCGAGGCTGACGATCGTGGGGCGCTGCGTCCATAGCGTCGAAGGCATGAACCAGAACGTCTCGTCCCCCTTCCCTCCGCCCACCCCGCCGCATCCCAACGCCGGGGAGATCGCCGCGTCGGCACGCGGCCTGTCCAAGACCTACGGTGACGGTCCTGCCGCGGTCCACGCCCTGCGTGAGGTCGACGTCGACCTGCCCGCGGGCCGGTTCACCGCCGTGATGGGACGCTCCGGGTCGGGCAAGTCCACGCTGATGCACTGCCTCGCCGGCCTCGACCGGCCCAGCGAGGGCACCGTCTCGATCGCGGGCACCGTCATCACAGGCCTCGACGACGACACGCTGACGCGATTCCGTCGCGACCACCTGGGCTTCGTCTTCCAGGCCTTCAACCTGCTGCCGATGCTGACCGCGCGGCAGAACATGCTGCTGCCCTTCGAGCTGGCCGGTCGTCGCCTCGACGCCTCGGTGCGGGCGCGCCTGCACCACGTGGCCGAGGTGCTGGACCTCGGCGACCGGCTGGACCACCGGCCCGGTGAGCTGTCGGGCGGTCAGCAGCAGCGTGTCGCGATCGCCCGTGCCCTGGTGACCGATCCCGACCTGGTGTTCGCCGACGAGCCGACCGGCAACCTGGACAGCGAGACGTCCGCCGAGGTACTGGGTCTGCTGCGCCACGGTGTGCACCAGCTGGGCCAGACCGTCGTCATGGTGACCCACGAGCTGGAGGCCGCCTCCTACGCCGACGACGTCGTCGTCCTGGCCGACGGGCGGGTGCGCCAGCACCTCTTGTCGCCCGACGCGGCCACCGTGGCCGGCGCCCTGCACGGCGACACGGTTGGCGTGGCCCGATGAGGACCGTGCTGCTCGCGTCCCTCCGCGTCCACACCCGCCGCTACGTCGCGGCCGTGCTGGCGGTGACGCTGGCCGTCGCCTTCGTGGTGGCCACCGACGCGCTGTCGTCGTCCGCGCGCGCGGGCCTGACCGCCGGCGTGGCTGGTCCGTACTCCTCGGCCGACCTCGTGGTGGGGGAGTCCTACGGCATCGAGGCCGAGGAGGTCGATCGCGCCGTGGCGGCGGCCGAGGAGCAGGGCGCCTCGACCGCCACGATCGGCTCGGCCTTCGAGGCGCTGGTCGCCGCCGACGGGCGTCAGCTCGACGGTGAGACCTCGATCGGGACGGTCAGCCTCGACCCCGACCACCGGTGGCAGGACGTGGTCTCCGGCCGCGCCCCCGAGACGGTCGACGAGGCGATCGTCGACGAGAACGCCGCACGCTCGCGCGCGGTGCAGGTCGGTGATGTGGTCACGATCGGGACCGGCAGCAGCGCCGTGGACGTCGAGGTCGTCGGCCTGTCCGCGCCAGCGGCCTACCTCTCGGCCACCGTCTACGTGCCCTGGGAGACCCTGAGAGCCCTTCCATCGGTCTACCCGGACTCGGTGCTCGTCACCGCAGGAGCGGGCGACCCCGAGACCGTGCAGCAGGCGGTCGACGAGGCGGTCGCCGCACCCGTCGTGCCGCGCGAGACCTTCGTCGACGAGCGGCAGACCGAGGTCAGCCAGGGCGTCGACGTGATCTCCTACCTCGTGCTGGTCTTCGCCGCGATCGCCGCGTTCGTCGCCGTGCTGGTGGTGGCCAACACGTTCACCATCCTGTTCGCCCAACGCTCCCGCGACCTCGCGCTGCTGCGCGCGGTCGGTGCCGGACGCCGGCAGCTGCGGCGATCGGTGCGGCTGGAGGCGCTCGCGATCGGCGTGCTCGCCTCGGCGATCGGACTGTTGGTCGGTGCCCTCGTCGGTGTCGGCGTGGTCGCGCTGGCCCGAGCCCTCGCCGGGAGCGAGCGGATCGGTGCGATCTCCTGGTCGCCGTCGTGGTGGATCGCGGCGTTCGTCGGTGGCGTCGTGACCACGATGCTGGCCGCGTGGTGGCCGACCCGCGCGGTGACCCGAGTCAGTCCGCTCGCGGCGCTCCGGCCCGAGGCGGCCACCGACGCCCGCAGCCGCGTCGGCCGGGTGCGCATCGCGCTCGGACTGGCGCTGGCCCTGGTCGGCATCGCGTTCCTGGCCATGGGCATCTCCACGACGACGGCCCAGCTGACGATCGCCGGGTGCTTCACGACCTTCACGGGTGTCCTGGCGCTCGGACCGGTGGTCGTGCCGGCCGTGATCCGGCTGCTCGGCCTGGCCATCGGTCGTACCGGTGCACCGGCCCGGCTGGCCGTCGACAACGCGGTGCGCAACCCGCGCCGGACGGCGGCCACCACGGCGTCGCTGCTGGTCGGCGTCACGCTGACCTCCGCGGTGCTGACGGTCATGGCGAGCGGCCGCGGGGCGATCGAGGCCGAGCAGGACGTCCAGTACCCCGTCGACCTCGTGCTGTCGACGACGTCAGAGGTGCCCGACGGGCTGGTGGGCCGCGTCACGTCGACGCCTGGCGTGGACGCGGCGGCGGCCGTGCCGGGGGTGACGGTGACGGCCACCGCCGAGACGCCGGGCGACCTGGGCGACGTCTCGGTGGTCGCGCCCGATGCCGCGGCGGTCGCCGCGACGCGGGACGGGGGCGTGGCCACGGACATCGCGGCCGGCGAGGTGCTGATGACCTCGCCGTACATCAACGACCTGGGCGGACTGGTCCCCGAGACACTGACCTTGGCCGGCCCGGCCGGGATGATCGAGCTCGACGTCGTCACGTCGAGTGCGGACGTGGGTGAGACCCTCGTCGTCGCGCCCGAGACGCTGGAGCAGCTCGTCGACACACCTCGGCCGCAGGCGATCTGGGCCCTGGCGGAGGAGGGTGCCGACGCCGACGAGCTGGGTGGCGACCTCGGGCTGGTTGCGCGCGAGGGCGGCATGGAGCTGGCGAACCAGCTCGAGCGCCGGGCGTGGGTGACCACGCAGCTGGACGTGGTGGTGGGCGCGGTGGTCGGGCTGCTCGGCATCGCGGTGCTCATCGCCCTGGCCGGCATCGGCAACACGTTGGGGTTGTCGGTGCTGGAACGCGGGCGGGAGAATGCGCTCGTCCGCGCACTGGGCCTCACGCGCGGGCAGCTGCGCCGGTCTCTGGGCGTCGAAGGGCTGCTGCTCGCACTGACGGCCACCGTGATGGGTGTGGCGCTGGGCGTGGTCTACGGCTGGACCGGGGTCCGCACGATCGTCGAGGTCGCGACGCCGGACGCCCAGCTGGTGATCCCCGTGGGCCAGGTCGCCGCAGTGGCAGCGGTCGCGACCGCCGCCGGCGTCATCGCGTGCATCCTGCCGGCCCGGCGAGCCGGACGGGTCCCGCCGGCAGCCGGCCTGGTGGTCGACTAGCGGCCAGCGGTCGCGGCGGTGACGGCCTCGAGGATCGGGGTCGGACCCCCGACGAGCTCCCACTGACGGCGCACGGCGCGGCCGTCGTCGAGCACGGCGGCGATGGTCGCGGCGACGTCGGCGCGCGGGATCTCGCCGCGCTCGAGCTCGGGCGCCAGGGAGATGTGGCCGGTGGCCTCGTCGTCGGTGAGGCCACCGGGACGCAGGATCGTCCACGACAGGTCTGAATCACGCAGCGCCGCGTCGGCATCGCGCTTCGCCTCGACGTAGGCCTTCCAGACGTCGCCGGCGTCGTCCGGGAGAGGGCTGTCGACGCCGATGGCCGAGACCTGCACGAAGCGCTTGATGCCGTGCTCGGTGGCCGCGGCGATCGACTTGGTCGAGCCCTCGAGGTCGACGGTGCGCTTGCGCTCGATGTCTCCGTCGGGTCCGCCGCCGGCGGCGAAGACGACGGCATCGGCGCCGCGGAAGGCCTCGCCGTAGGTGGCGACGTCGGCCGCCTCGAGGTCGAGCAGGCGAGCGGCGACGCCCTGCTCCTTGAGCTCCGCGGCCTGCTCCTCCCGGCGGACGAGCGCGACGGGGCGGTGCCCGGCGGCGATGAGACGGGGATGGAGGAGGCGAGCGATCTGCCCTGCCCCTCCGACGACTGCGATCGTGGCCATGCATCCACCCTAGGAGCCACAGCAAGCCCGCGCCCTTCGTGGCTCCTCGCTGCGCTCGTCGCACCTCAGGGAGCGAGGTCGCGCGACCGTCCGCTCGTTGAGGTGTGAGGGCGCTCCGCGCCCGAGCCACGAAACGCGTCGCACCTCAGGCTCCGGTCAGCACTAGGCTCGCGTCGTGACGCCGCACGTGTTCTCGATCCCCATGCCGACGCGGTTCCGCGGTGTCACGCGGCGCGAGGGCATCGTGCTGGAGGGCCCGGCCGGCTGGGGTGAGTTCAGCCCGTTCCGTGAGTACGACGACGCCGAGGCCCTGGCGTGGTGGCGGGCCGCACGAGCCTCCGCCGAGCAGCCCTGGCCGGCGGCTCGCCGGACGGCGATCCCGGTCAACTGCACCGTCCCCGCCGTCGATCCCGTCCGGGCCGCCGCGATCGTGCGCGCCAGTGGCTGCGCGACGGCGAAGGTGAAGGTCGCCGAGTCGGGACAGGATCTCGCCGACGACCTCGCCCGGGTCGAGGCCGTGCGTGAGGCGCTGGGCTCGCGAGGCCACCTGCGGATCGACGCCAACGGCGGCTGGGGAATCGCGGAGGCCGCGATCGCCATCGCCACGCTCCACGAGGCCGTCGGCCTCGAGTACGTCGAGCAGCCTTGCGCCACGGTCGAGGAGCTCGCCACGGTCCGCGGCGAGACCGACGTGCTGATCGCCGCCGACGAGTCGATCCGGCGGGCCGACGACCCCTTCCGGGTGGCCGAGCTCGAGGCCGCCGACATCGCGGTGCTGAAGGTCCATCCGTTGGGTGGAGTCCTGGCGTGCCTCGACATCGCCGAGCAGATCGGTCTGCCCGTGGTGGTCTCCAGCGCTGTCGACTCGTCGGTGGGCCTGGCCGCGGGGCTGGCGCTCGCCGCGGCACTGCCCGAGCTGCCCTACGCCTGCGGCCTGGCGACGACCTCGCTGCTCGGCGGCGACGTGGTGGCGGAGCCGTTGCGGCCGGTCGCCGGCGTCATCCCCGTGGTCCGTCCGGAGGTCGACCCCGACGCCCTCGCCGCCGTGCGGGCCGACGCCGACACGACGCGGTGGTGGCTCGAGCGACTCGAGCGGGTGCGTGCGCTCGACGCGACCGGGGGAGCGGCGTGAGCCCGGAACACACGTCTGAACGTTCCGTCGACGTCGCCCGCCGGCTGCTGGAGACGCTGCTGGCGCACGGCACCCGTGAGCTCGTGCTGGCCCCGGGCTCGCGCTCGGGCCCGCTGGCACTCGCGGCGCACGCCGCCGACGCGCAGGGGTTCGTGCGCCTGCACGTGCGTGTCGACGAGCGGGAGGCCGGCTTCCTGGCCCTCGGGCTCGCGGCCGCCTCGGGCCTGCCGGTGCCAGTCGTCACGACGTCGGGGACGGCTGTCGCCAACCTGCACCCGGCGATGCTCGAGGCCCTGCACGCGCGAGTCCGGGTCGTGGCGGTGACGGCCGACCGGCCCGCGCGCCTGCGCGGCACCGGCGCGAACCAGACCACCGACCAACGCGACATCTTCCCGCGTGTTCCGTTCGCCGGCTCGCTCGACGAGCTCGAGCTGCCTGAGGACGGCCCGGTCCACCTGAACCTCGAGCTCGACGAGCCGCTGGTCGAGGCCGTCGACTGGGCCTTCACGCCACGGCAGCACCCGGCCTCGGCCACCGCCACCGCACGTTCGTCGTTCCGGCTGGCCGGTCGGGCGCGCACGCTCGTCGTCGCGGGCGACACCCGGCACGACGGCGTGCTGGCGCGGGCGACCGCCGAGGCCGGGGGATGGCCCCTCCTGGCCGAGCCCAGCTCCAACGCCCGCGACGGTGAGTGCGTCGTCGACGCCTACCGGCATGTGCTGGCCCACCTGCCCGAGGCCGCCGGCGTCGAGCGCGTCGTGTCGTTCGGCCACCCGACGCTGTCCCGACCGATCGCCCGCCTGCTGGCCCGCGACGACCTCGACGTCGTGCACGTCGGGACCCAGGCCACGTTCCCGCTGCCCGCCGGCGCGCACGTGACGTTTGCCGAGACCGTCGAGGTCGACGAGCCGGGCGACCCGGCGTGGACGCGAACCTGGATCGATGCCGGACGTCGCGCCGCGGAGGCGATCGAGGGCGTGCTGGACCCGGACGCGCCGCACCGCGTGGCTGCCGCCGTCTGGGAGGCGGTGGGCGCCGACGACCTGCTGGTGCTCGGCTCGTCCAACCCGGTGCGCGACGTCGACCTGCTCGCGCGGGCCGCGCCCCATCGCGTGCTGGCGAACCGGGGCCTGGCCGGCATCGACGGCATGGTCTCGACCGCCGTCGGGGCTGCGTTGGCGCACGGGAGCTCGGGTGGTGGTCCGGCCTGGGCGCTGATGGGCGACCTCACCTTCCTGCACGGCGCGAACGGCTTGCTCATCGGTCCAGACGAGCCGCGTGCCGACCTGACCATCGTGGTGGTCTCCGATGACGGCGGCAGCATCTTCAGCACCCTGGAGCAGGGCGGACCCGAGCACGCGGCGGCCTTCGAGCGCGTCTTCGGCACGCCCACCCGCACCCACCTCGATCGGCTCTGCGCGGCGCACGACGTGCCGCACGAGCGCGTGGCTCCCGCCGAGCTGCCGCTGGCTCTGCGCGCGCGCCCGACAGGCCTGCGCGTGATCGAGGTGCCCGTGCGCCGGGACGACCGGCGCGCGGTCGAGGCCCGGATCACCGCAGCGGTGCGCGACGCCCTCACCTGACAGCACCGTGACAGTTGTTGTGTCACGGTCGTACCCGGAGTACGGTGGTGGTCCAGGTCACAGCCTGGGCCCACGCGAGGAGGTCCGATGGTCTCGGAACGGTACGACTACATCGTCATCGGCTCGGGGAGCGCGGGAGGTGTGGTCGCCACTCGCCTCAGCGAGGACCCGGCCATCTCCGTCCTGCTGCTCGAAGCAGGCCCGATGGACGACGACGACATGATCCACCTGCCGGCGGGGTTCTCCTCGCTGTTCCGCACCAAGTGGGACTGGTCGTACCGCACGACGCCGCAGAAGCAGCTGGGCGGCCGACGCGCCGACTGGCCGCGGATGAAGGGCCTCGGCGGCTGCTCCTCGATGAACGCCATGATCTACATCCGCGGCAACGCCGCCGACTACGACGAGTGGCGCGACGTGCACGGCGGTGTGGGCTGGGGCTACGACGACGTCCTGCCCTACTTCAAGCGCGCTGAGGGCAACCAGCGTCTCGGCTCGCCGTTCCACGGCACCGACGGCCCGCTGCACGTCGAGGACCGGCGCTACACGCACGAGATGAGCCACGCGTTCGTCGAGTCGGCCGTCGCCGCCGGGTTCAAGCGCACCGACGACTTCAACGGTGCCGAGCAGGAGGGCACGGGCCTCTATCAGGTCACCTGCCGCAAGGGTCGCCGCTGGTCGGTCGCCGACGCCTACATCCGGCCCGCCATGTCACGACCGAACCTCACGGTGCGGACCGAGGCCATGGTCCAGCGCATCGAGGTCGAGGGTGGCCGGGCCACCGGCGTCACCTACCACCGCCACGGCACCACCGAGACGGTCAACGCCGACGCCGAGATCGTGCTCTCCGGTGGCGCCATCAACAGCCCTCAGCTGCTGATGCTCTCCGGCATCGGTCCCGGTGCGCACCTGCGTGAGCACGGCATCGACGTGCTGGTCGACTCGCCCGAGGTCGGCCGCAACCTCCAGGACCACCCCGTCTCCGGCGCCCTGTTCGACACCCAGGGCACCACGGACGTCGCCGAGCAGCTCACCACCGGCAACCTGCTCAAGGCCCAGAAGCTCGGTCGCGGCCCGCTCAGCTCCAACATCGCCGAGGCCGGCGCATTCTTCCGCAGCCGCGACGACCTCGACGCCCCCGACCTGCAGGTCCACGTGGTGCCGGCGGCGTTCTGGGACAACGGCCTGCACGAGACCACCAAGCGCGGACTGACGATCGCCCCCACCGTGGTGCGGGTCGAGAGCACCGGCGCCCTGACGCTGCGCTCGGCCGATCCGACGTGGCACCCCGAGATCGACCCGGCCTACTACAGCGAGCCGGCCGACCTCGACGCCATGCTCGCGGGCTACCGGCGCGTGCTCGAGATCGCGTCCGACGGCCCGATCGCGAAGTTCATCGCCCAGCCGTGGGCGCCGCGTGCCATGAACCCCACCGACGACGAGATCCTCGCCGTCATCAGCCGCATCGGCCAGACCCTGTACCACCCGGTCGGCACCTGCTCGATGGGCAAGGTCGTCGACGCGGAGCTGCGCGTCCTCGGCGTCGAGGGCCTGCGGGTCGCCGACGCCTCCGTCATGCCACGCGTCCCGCGAGGCAACACCAACGCACCCACGATCATGGTCGGCGAGAAGGCCGCCGACCTCCTGAAGGAGTCCCGATGACCGAGCACCTGACCCCGTCCACCGAGCCCGCCGTCTCCTCGACGGTCGTCCGCGAGGGGCCGACGTTCGAGTCCCTCAACCCGCGCAACGGCGACGTCGTCGGCGTGCATCCGATCCACTCGGCCGACGAGGTCAACGCCGCCGTCGAGCGCGCCCGTCTGGCCGCCATCTGGTGGCGTGACCTCGGCTTCGAGGGGCGCGAGGACTTCCTGCTGCAGTGGCGCAGCGTCGTCACCCGCCGCATGGCGCAGCTGGCGCACATCAGCCACCTCGAGACCGGCAAGCCGCACAGCGACGCGCAGCTCGAGATCGCCCTGGCCATCGACCACATCCACTGGGCCGCCAAGAACGCCAAGAAGTCGCTCGGCCAGCACAAGGTCCCCTCGGGCATCATGATGGCCAACCAGCACGCCAGCGTGCGCTACAACCCGCTCGGCGTGGTCGGCGTCATCGGGCCGTGGAACTACCCGGTCTTCACCCCGCTGGGCTCCATCACGTACGCGCTGGCGGCCGGCAACGCCGTCGTGTTCAAGCCCAGCGAGTACACCCCCGGCGTTGGTCAGTGGCTCGTCGACACCTTCACCGAGGTCGTCGGCGGACGCCCTGTGCTGCAGCTGGTCACGGGCATGGGTGAGACCGGCAACGCGCTCTGCACCGCCAACATCGACAAGCTGGCGTTCACCGGCTCCACGGCCACCGGCAAGAAGGTCATGGCCGCGTGCGCCGAGAACCTCACCCCGGTCGTCATCGAGGCCGGGGGCAAGGACTCGCTGATCGTCGACGAGGACGCCGACCTGTCGGCCGCCGCCGACGCCGCGCTGTGGGCCGGCATGGCCAACGCCGGGCAGACCTGCATCGGCACCGAGCGCGTCTACGTCCACCGGGCCGTCTTCGAGCCGTTCATGGACGAGCTGCTGCAGCGTGCCCGCGCCCTGCGCGCGGCCGACGACACCGAGTCCAAGATCGGGCCCATCACGATGCCGTCGCAGCTCGACGTCATCTCGCGGCACATCGACGACGCGATCGCCCAGGGCGGCCGGGTCGTGCTCGGCGGTCCCGAGGCCGTCGGCGAGCGGTTCGTCCAGCCGACGATCATCACGCACGTGCCCGAGACCTCCAGCGCCGTCACCGAGGAGACCTTCGGCCCGACGCTCGTGGTCAACCCCGTCGACGACATGGACGAGGCCGTCCGGCTGACCAACGCCACCAGCTACGCGCTGGCCGGCGCGGTGTTCAGCAAGCGCAACGGCGTGCGCATCGCCGAGCGCATCCGCTCGGGCATGACGTCGGTCAACTCCGTCATCGCGTTCGCCGCGGTGCCCGGGCTGCCGTTCGGCGGCGTGGGGGAGTCGGGCTTCGGCCGCATCCACGGCGTCGACGGGCTGCGGGAGTTCACCTACGCCAAGTCGATCACCCGCCAGCGTTTCAAGCCGCTGCTGAACCTGACGACGTTCGATCGCGACGCCAAGACCGACAAGACGGCCGCGACGCTGATCAGCCTGCTCTACGGAGGCCGCAAGACCATCCGCTGATCACCGGACGTTCACGGGGCGCTCGGTCTGGGGAGCGGTGTCGAGCCGTAGGCTCGGCGCCGTGACCCGCCGCATCCTGCACCGTCGATTCGTGGCGCTGGGCGACTCCTTCACCGAGGGCATGGGCGATCCCGACCCGTCGCTGCCCAACGGGGTGCGGGGGTGGGCCGACCGGGTGGCCGAGCAGCTGTCGTTGAACGCCCCCGGGTTCCAGTACGCCAACTTCGCCATCCGCGGCAAGCGGCTCGAGCACGTCGTGGCCGAGCAGCTCGAGCCGGCGCTGGCCCTGCGTCCCGATCTGGTCGCGATGTTCGCCGGCATCAACGACCTCATGCACCTGCGCGTGCACGTCAACGAGCTGATGACGAGCTACGAGGCCGCCGTCGCCCGCATCACCGCCACCGGCGCCCGCGTCGTGGTCTTCACCATCTGCGACCCCGACTCCGTGCTGCTGTTCCGGGTGTTCCGGGGCCGCGTGGCCATCTACAACGAGCTCGTGCGCGAGATCGCCCGCCGGCATGACGCGACGGTCGTCGACCTGTGGTCGCTGCGCGCGCTGACCGACCGCCGCATGTGGGGCGACGACCGCCTCCACCTCGCGACGCCCGGCCACGAGGTGGTGGCGCGCGAGGTGTGCGAGGTGCTGGGCATCGAGCACCGGCTGCCGGCCGTCGAGCCGACCACGCGGGTCCGCCGCGTGGGGCGCGTGACCTGGCTGCTCCGGCACGCGCTGCCGTGGATCGTGCGCCGCACGCGAGGCACCTCGCTGGGCGACGGGCTGCGGCCCCGGTTCCCCGAGCTGACGTTGCCGGTGCTGCCGGACGACCTGGGTGTCGCCACTAGCCTGTCCGGATGCAGTTCGGACGTTACGTCGCCCTCGGCGACTCCTTCACCGAAGGTGTCGGTGACCCCGACCCTCATCGCCCCAACGGTGTCCGAGGGTGGGCCGATCGCGCTGCCGCCGCTCTCGCCGGAGACCACCCCGACCTGACGTACGCGAACCTCGCGATCCGTGGCCGCAAGATGCGACCGATCCTCGCCGAGCAGATCGAGCCCGCGCTGGCGCTCGACCCGGACCTGGTGACGATCTACGCCGGGGCCAACGACGTGCTGCGTCCCCGGATCGCGATCGACGACCTGATGGCCGAGTACGACCAGGCCATCGGACGCCTCAGCCAGCAGGCGCACGTCGTGATGTTCACGGCGTACGACCCCGGCAAGGCTCCGGTCTTCGGTGCGCTGCGCGGCCGGTTCGCCATCTACAGCGAGCTGGTCCGCGAGATCGCCGACCGGCACGGCGCGACCCTCGTCGACTTCTGGCGGATGCGTGACTATCGCGACGACCGGCTGTGGGACACCGATCGCATGCACATGTCGAGCGCCGGGCACCAGCGCATGGCGATCGGCGTGCTCGATGCCCTGGGCGTCACGCACGACCTGCAGCCGTTGCCGCTCCCGGACGTGCCGCAGCTCAGTGCGGCCGAGCGCCGTGCCGCAAGCCTGGCCTGGGCCCGGGAGCACGCGGGCCCGTGGGTGGGCCGCCGTCTGCGCGGCACCTCGTCCGGCGACAACCTCTCGCCGCGCCGCCCCACCCTCACCCCGCCGTCCTGACCTCGGCGCGGAGGGCGAGGAGCTGGAGGGCGGCGAAGGTGGCGACCACGGCGGCCTGCAGGAGGGTCCAGACCTGCCCGGTCGTGGTCAGGTCGAGCCAGCCGAAGGTGACCAGGGCGACCGACCCCACGGCCCAGGCGATGTTGAAGTCGGCGGCGAACATCGCCCAGCCGCCGGGGATGGGCCGCCGGCTGCCGATCGTCGCCAGGATCACCGCGCAGGCGGACAGGAATGCGCCCACCAGCAGCAGGTGGCCGGTCGTCGGCCCCAGCAGGGAGTCGAGGACGACCGCGCCGGCCAGATAGGCGAGTCCGTTCGCCCCGGTGACGGCAGCGTCGAGGAGGAGCGCGGTCCTGAGGGAGACCGGGCCCGTGGTGGTGGTGGAAGGGTGCGTCGTCGTCGTGTTCATGGCTCGAGTCTCGAACCCGGAGGTAGGTGCGGCAATTACCTCGGAGGTCATGGTCAAGCCGACGGTGATCGACCAGACTCGCCCCATGACCAGCACCGTGACGAGTACTGGGACCTCGCCCGTCGGACCCCTGCTGCGCGAGTGGCGGCAGCGTCGTCGCGTGAGCCAGCTCGACCTCTCGATCCAGGCCGAGGTGTCGTCGCGTCATCTCAGCTTCGTCGAGACGGGTCGGGCCCGACCGAGCCGGGCGATGGTGCTGCACCTGGCGACGGCCCTCGACGTGCCCAAGCGGGAGCAGAACCAGCTGCTGATCGCGGCCGGGTTCGCGCCCGCCTTCACCGAGCGTCCGCTCGACGATCCCGACCTGGCGCCGATCCGCGCCGGCCTCGACCGAGTGCTCACGGCGTACGAGCCCTTCCCGTGCCTGGTCGTCGACCGCGGGTGGAGCATGGTGATGGCCAACGCCGGCGTGACTGCGGTGCTCGAGGGTGTCTCGCCGGACCTGCTGGCCCCGCCGAATGCCCCACCCAATGCACTGCGCATCAGCCTGCACCCTGAGGGACTGGCGCCGCGCATTCTCAACCTGGCGGAGTGGCGCTCCCCCGTGCTGGGTCGCCTGGCTCGGGAGGCGGCGTCCAGCGGGTCGGAGGTCCTGCGGGCGCTGCACGACGAGCTTGCGGCCTATCCCGGGGGTCTCGACGCTGGACTCGACGACCGGCTCGACGACGGGGCGATCGCCGTGACGATGGTGCTCGACGCTCCAGCGGGCCCGTTGTCGTTCCTCAGCACCGTCACCACGTTCGGCACGGCGCTCGACCTCACTGCCGCCGAGCTGAGCATCGAGGCGTTCCTGCCGGCCGACGAGCACACCGCCCGGGCGCTGCAGGACCAGACCTAGCGCAGGACAGGTCTAACGTTGCGCGAGGGCGTCGCTGACCGGCACGAACTTGGCGTCGGACTCGGCCAGCTCGTCGGTCGGCACCGAGTCGGCGACGATGCCGCAGCCGGCGAACAACCGTGCCTGCCGGGAGTCGTCGCTGAGCTCGGCCGAACGCAGGCCGATGCCCCACTCGCCGTCGCCGCGACCGTCGATCCACCCGACGGGGCCGGCGTAGCGTCCGCGGTCGAGGCGCTCGATCTCGGCGATGAGCTGCACGGCCTCGGCCGTCGGCGTGCCACCCACGGCCGCCGAGGGGTGGAGGTCGGCCACGAGCGCCAGGGCGTCGGTGCCATCAGCCAGCACGCCGGCGACGTCGGTGGCCAGGTGCATGACGTTGGGCAGGTGCAGCACGAACGGCGTCTCGGACCGGTTGACCGCCGAGCAGTGCGGCGCCAAGGAGTCGGCCACCGAGCGCACCGCGTACTCGTGCTCCTCGAGGTCCTTGCTGGACCGCGCCAACGACCCGGCCAGGGCGAGGTCCTGGACGTCGTCGCCGGTGCGCCGGATGGTGCCGGCCAGCACGCGGGAGGTGACCAGGCCACGGTCGAGACGCACCAGCATCTCGGGCGTGGAGCCGAAGAAGCCGTCGACGTGGAAGGTCCAGCAGGCGGGGTAGTCGTCGGCCAGCCGGCGCAACGGCAGTCGCACGTCGAGAGGGCGTTCGAAGCTGGCGACCCGCTCGCGCGCCAGCACGACCTTGTCGAGGTCCTCGGCGGCGATCCGCTGCACGGCGTCGGCGACGATCGAGGTCCACTGCGCGGCGTCGACCCCGCCGTCGCGGAAGCTGACCTCGCCGGCGTCCTGCGGCTCGGGGCGGGACCGCAGCGTGGGCACGGCGCGGATGGTGGTGCCCACGACGCTGACCCAGCAGACACCGTCGCGGCGACCGACGACGACCTCCGGCACGACGAGGCGGCCCGCGCCGTCGGCCGCGAAGTCGAAGGTGCCGAAGGCGGTGAGTCCCGAGCCGGGCACGTCGACCTCGTCGCGCACCACGGCGCGACGACGCAGGCTGTCCCACCAGGCGCGGGCCTGGTCGAAGCGCTCGGGGCCCTCGACGGTCAGCTCGGCCGCACGGCCCCATCCGACCAGTCCGTCGCGACCGTGGACCCACGCCAGCGACTCGCGCCCCGAGGGCAGCAGGGCCAGCAGGTCACCCGGGTCGTCGACGCGGACGGTTCGCACGAGCACCGATCCGGGCTCGCCCGGGGCGTCCGGGACCACGGGGTTGGTCACAGCCAATGAGCCTACCCGTGGCACAGTGACAGGGTGAGTCGAGCCGGACTGGACAAGGACCCCCACGACGTCGCGCGCATGTTCGACCAGGTGGCCCAGCGGTACGACCTGACGAACGACGTGCTCTCGCTGGGGCAGGACCGACGTTGGCGCAAGCGCGTCGTCGAGCTGGTCGATCCGCGACGCGGCGAGCGCGTGCTCGACCTCGCGGCCGGCACCGGCACCTCGAGCGAGCCGTTCGCCGAGGCGGGCGCGATGGTGGTGCCCTGCGACTTCTCGCTCGGCATGCTCGACGTCGGCAAGAAGCAGCTGCCCGGTCTGCCCTTCACCGCCGGTGACGGCATGCGACTCCCGTTCGCCGACGGCGTGTTCGACGCCGTCACGATCTCCTTCGGTCTGCGCAACATCCACGAGCCGCTGCAGGGCCTGCATGAGCTGCTGCGCGTCACCCGGCCCGGCGGCCGCATCGTGGTGTGCGAGTTCAGCACCCCCACCTGGCGCCCCTTCGCTGCGGTCTACACGAACTACCTGATGAAGGCGCTGCCGCCGATCGCGCGCGCCGTGTCGTCGAACCCCGAGTCGTACGTCTACCTGGCGGAGTCCATCCGCTCGTGGCCGGACCAGAAGGGCCTTGCGCTGCGCATGGTCGAGGCCGGCTGGGGCCGCGTGGAGTGGCACAACCTCTCCGGCGGTGTGGTCGCACTGCACCACTCGATCAAGCCGAGCTGAGAGTGCGGGCCTGGACGGCCTGGTAGCGGGTGAGGATGTCGTCCCAGACGCCGTGGCCCTTGAGGGCGTGGTCGCGTCGGCATCGTGGGTCGAGGTTGGTCCCCGTGGTGGGCCCTTGGGGCCAGGGTTGTCGGTGGTCGAGGTCGCACTCGGCTGCGGGTGCCCGTCGACCGCTCCGGCAAGGACCGGGGCGTCGATCGTGACGCCGATGTCGATCCGCAGGCCGCTCTCGCTGGCCTCGCGGCTGGGCTCGGCGGTCAACGCCCACTGGGTGAGGAGGTCGGCCTCGAGCTGGGCCCGGGTGCGGTCGTCACCGGCCGCGCGGGCAGCGCGTGCGGATCGGCGGAGTCGGGTGGCGACGGCCGCGGCCTCGTGGGCGGGCAGTAGGCGTTGAGCCAGGCCATGCCGTCCTCGACCTGGGTGACCTCGACGTGCCGCTTGGTCCGTTCGGCGTTGGCGCGTTCGATGGCGAGGTCGGCCTCGACCCGGGTGACGAACCGGCGCAACCACTGCCTGGTCTCCGCGGTCGTGTGGGTGCAGGCGTAGGCGACGGCCACCTCGTTCAGCCGCTGGCGTGACTCGGGGCGTTCCAGTTTGGACAGGGCACCGCCGATCTCGCGGACCCGGGCGGTGTCGATGACGCCGCGGCCGAACGCCGCCCACACTTGGGGCACGTCGTCGCGAATCCGATCGGCCACCGACAGGCGGTGCTCGACCTGACCGACCGACAAATTGCAGTGCATGGCGATCTCGATCGCGACACCGGTGCGTTCGAGGTACTGACGCATCGGCGGATCGTCCGACGCCGCGATGCGGGCGTGCTCGGCGTCGCGGTAGGCCAGCATGACCCGCCACTCGCGGGCCTCGGCGGCCGCGCGGACCTGCGCAGCGGGCGCCAAGGCGGCCAGGAGGTCGAGGTTCGTGGACATGACTCCACCCTCGAGCCCACCGCCGACACCGTCCGGCGGGCGTCGTCGAGCCGGTGGATAAGTGCTCCGAGAAAACTGCTCCGAAGAACTTAGTGTGACCTCACTTACACCCGGGGCCTGCCCGGGCGTACGGTGACAACCGAGACTTTGTGACGCGCTTCACAAAGTCCCTGCACAGTCATCCGCACGTGGTCCGGGAGGTGACATGGACGCCTACGTCCCGATCCTGGTGCTGGGCGCGCTCGCCGCCGGGTTCGCCTGCTTCAGCATCGCCATCGCGCCCCTCACGGGACCGCGCCGCTACAACCGGGCCAAGCTCGACCGGTACGAGTCGGGCATCTCGCCCAGCCCGTTGCCGGACGGCGGCGGCAAGGTCAGCATCAAGTACTTCTTCACCGCGATGATGTTCATCGTCTTCGACATCGAGATCGTGTTCCTGTACCCGTTCGCGGTCGCGTTCGACCAGCTCTCGTGGTTCGCGGTCTTCGCGGTGATGCTCTTCCTCGTCAACATCACGATCGCCTACGCGTACGAGTGGCGCCGCGGCGGAATGGAGTGGACCTGATGGGACTCGAGGAGAAGCTGCCCAGCGGCGTCCTGCTCTCGACCGTCGAGGGGCTCGCCGGCTACATGCGCAAGGCCTCGTTCTGGCCCGCGACGTTCGGCCTGGCCTGCTGCGCCATCGAGATGATGACGTTCGGCGCGCCCCGGTTCGACTCCTCCCGCTTCGGCATGGAGGTGTTCCGCCCCAGCCCGCGCCAGGCCGACCTGATGATCGTCGCCGGCCGCGTGAGCAACAAGATGGCACCGGTCCTGCGGCAGATCTACGACCAGATGGCCGAGCCCAAGTACGTGCTCGCGATGGGCGTCTGCGCCAGCTCCGGCGGGATGTTCAACAACTACGCGATCGTGCAGGGCGTCGACCACGTCGTGCCGGTCGACATGTACCTGCCCGGCTGCCCGCCGCGCCCCGAGATGCTGATCGACGCGGTGCTCAAGCTGCACGACAAGATCCAGCACACCAAGCTCGGCGTGAACCGTGAGAACGAGATCATCGAGCAGGAGACCGCCGCCCTCCAGGCCGTGCCCACCTCGGCGATGAAGGGCCTGCTGCGGTGAGCGCGGACGACAAGGAGGACCAGCAGCCGAGCGCGGGCCACGTCGACGAGGACACCCCTGAGGGGTCCGACGTGACCGACGTCGTGCCGTCCGACGCACAGACGCTCGAGGTCGTCGGGGTCCGCGAGGGTGCCTTCGGCGTGGCCGGCACCGGCGACACCAGCGGCTTCGGCGGGCTGACGAAGCCGATCCTCATGCCGCCGGCCAGCGTCCCGCCGTTCGGGGGCTGGTTCGACGAGGTCGCCGAGGGTCTGGTGCGCGGCGTCGGGGGCGAGGCGATCGAGAAGGTCGTCGTCGACCGCGGCGAGATCACCTTCCACGTCCGACGCGAGCGCCTGGTCGAGGTCGTGCAGCACCTGCGCGACGACCCCGCCCTGCGCTTCGAGCTCTGCTCCTCGCTGTCGGGTGTCCACTACCCGGCCGACGCGGGCCGCGAGCTGCACGTCGTGCTGCACCTGCTGTCGATGACGCACCGCCGCCGCATCCGCGTCGAGGCCTCGGCCCCGGAGGGCGACCCCCACGTGCCCAGCGTCGTGTCCGTCTACCCGACCGCCGACTGGCACGAGCGCGAGACCTGGGACATGTTCGGCATCGTCTTCGACGGCCACCCTGCCTTGACGCGCATCCTCATGCCGGACGACTGGCCCGGCCACCCGCAGCGCAAGGACTACCCGTTGGGCGGCATCCCGGTCGAGTACAAGGGCGCCACGATCCCGCCGCCGGACGAGCGCAGGAGGTACTCATGAGCGAGCTTGCGAGCGAACATTCAGGCCGTGTCATGACGGCACCGCCTACCCTCACGTCCTTCAAGGCGGTGACGTCATGAGCGCCACCACGGATCCCTACGCGGGCACCACGGAGTCGACGTCGGGGCCGGTCTTCACCGTCACTGGTCAGGACTGGGACACGATCAACGCGGGTGCCGCCGACGGCGACCACATCGTCGTCAACATGGGCCCGCAGCACCCCTCGACGCACGGCGTGCTGCGCCTGATCCTCGAGATCGACGGCGAGCAGGTCGTCGACGCCCGCGCGGGCATCGGCTACCTGCACACCGGCATCGAGAAGAACATGGAGTACCGCACCTGGACGCAGGGCGTCACGTTCTGCACCCGCATGGACTACGTGGCTCCATTCTCGAACGAGGCGGCCTACGTCGGCGCCGTCGAGCGGCTGCTGCAGATCGAGGACTCCATCCCGCAGCGTGCCCTCGACATCCGGGTGCTGATGCTGGAGCTCAACCGCATCAGCTCGCACCTGGTCTGCATCGCCACCGGCGGCATGGAGATCGGCGCGCTGACGGTCATGACGTGCGGCTTCCGCGACCGCGAGCTGATCCTCGACCTGTTCGAGGCGATCAGCGGCCTGCGCATGAACCACGCCTACTTCCGGCCCGGCGGCGTGGCGCAGGACCTGCCCGACGACGCCATCGGCCAGCTGCGCGACACCGTGGCGCTGCTGCGCAAGCGCCTGCCCGAGTACGCGGCCCTGTGCAACGCCAACCCGATCTTCAAGGGACGCCTCAAGGAGGTCGGACACCTCGACCTCGCCGGCTGCCTCGCCCTGGGCATCACCGGGCCGGCGGTCCGTGCCACCGGCTACGACTGGGACCTGCGCCGCACCCAGCCCTACTGGGGCTACGACACCTACGACTTCGACGTCGTCACGTGGGACGAGCCCGACGCGTACGGCCGCTTCCGCGTGCGCCTCGACGAGATGACCGAGAGCCTCCGCATCGTCGACCAGGCCATCGACCGCCTCGAGGCGAGCGTCGGTGAGCCGATCATGATCGCCGACCGCAAGATCGCCTGGCCGTCGCAGCTCAGCGTCGGCGCCGACGGGCAGGGCAACTCCGCACAGCACATCAAGCACATCATGGGCGAGTCGATGGAGGCCCTGATCCACCACTTCAAGCTGGTCACCGAGGGCTTCCGCGTCCCGCCCGGCCAGGCCTACTTCGCGGTCGAGTCGCCCCGCGGCGAGATCGGCTGCCACGCGGTCTCGGACGGTGGCACCCGCCCGTACCGCGTGCACTTCCGCGACCCGTCGTTCGTCAACCTGCAGGGCACCTCGGTCATGAGCGAGGGCGGCATGATCTCCGACGTCATCGTCGCGATCGCCAGCATCGATCCCGTCATGGGGGGTGTCGATCGATGAGCCTCACTCGCTGCGCTCCCTCGGCCCACCGATCGCCGCGCGACTCCGTCGCGCCCGCGCTCCGCGCGGACCCCTGCCCTCGCTTCGCTCGGGCCATGGTCACGTCGATGGGGGGAGGAGCCCAATGACGCTTCCTGATACGACCCTCGACGAGCAGACCATCGGTGAGCTGCGGGAGCTGATGGGGCGCTACCCGCAGGCGCGTTCGGCGCTGCTGCCGATGCTGCACCTCGTGCAGTCGGTGCAGGGCCACGTGACGGCCGAGGGCATCCAGACCTGCGCCGAGCTGCTGGGCCTCAGCGCTGCCGAGGTCTCCGGCGTCGCCACGTTCTACACGATGTACAAGCGCCGGCCGATGGGCACGCACCACGTGGGCGTCTGCACCAACACGCTGTGCGCCGTCATGGGTGGCGACGTCATCCTCGAGCGGCTCAAGGACCACCTCGGCGTGGGCAACGACGAGACCACCGACGACGGCCAGGTGACGCTCGAGCACATCGAGTGCAACGCCGCGTGCGACTTCGCGCCGGTGCTGACGGTCAACTGGGAGTTCATGGACCAGCAGACCCCCGAGTCGGCCGTCGAGCTGGTCGACCGGCTGCGCGCCGGCGAGGAGGTCCGCAGCACGCGCGGCGCCACCATCACCTCGTGGCGCGAGGCCGAGCGCGTGCTGGCCGGGTTCGAGGACGGTCGCGCCGACGAGGGTCCCGCCGCGGCTGGCCCGTCGCTGGTGGGTCTGGAGATCGCGCACGAGCGCGGCTGGGCGGCCCCGGACTACCCGGAGCAGGCCGATCGCGACGGGTCCGACACGTCCAAGACCAAGCTGGGTGCCGACGAGCAGGCCGACACCTCGCGCGCCGAGTCCGAGACCGTGGCCGAGCAGTCCGGCGCCGATGTCGAGGGAGGCAAGTCCGATGAGTGATGTCCTGACGCCGGTGCTGAGCGCCAACTGGGCCGACGACCGCGCCTGGACGCTGCCCGTCTACGCCGAGCGCGGCGGGTACGAGGCGCTGCGCACGGCCATGGCGATGGAGCCGGCCGACCTCATCACCCTGGTCAAGGACTCCGGCCTGCGCGGTCGCGGCGGCGCCGGGTTCCCCACGGGCATGAAGTGGAGCTTCATCCCCACCGACAACCCCAACCCCACCTACCTGGTGGTCAACGCCGACGAGTCCGAGCCGGGCACCTGCAAGGACATCCCGCTCATGATGGCCAATCCGCACGTGCTGGTGGAGGGCGTCATCATCGCCGCCCGCGCGATCCAGGCGCAGCGGGCGTTCATCTACGTGCGCGGCGAGGTGCTGCACGTCGTGCGCCGCCTGCGCGCCGCCGTGCGCGAGGCCTACGAGGCCGGCTACCTGGGGCCGAACATCCTGGGGTCCGGCATGAACCTCGACCTCGTGGTGCACGCCGGTGCCGGTGCCTACATCTGCGGCGAGGAGACGGCGCTGCTCGACTCGCTCGAGGGTCGTCGCGGCCAGCCCCGCCTGCGGCCGCCGTTCCCCGCCGTCGCCGGACTGTACGCGAGCCCCACGGTCATCAACAACGTCGAGTCCATCGCCTCGGTGCCGGCCATCGTGCGCGGTGGGATCGACTGGTTCGGCTCGATGGGCACCGAGAAGAGCAAGGGCTTCACGCTCTACTCGCTGTCGGGCCACGTGAAGCGTCCCGGTCAGTACGAGGCGCCGCTCGGCATCACGTTGCGTCAGCTGCTCGACCTCGGCGGCGGTCTGCGCGCCAATCCTGACGGCTCCAGCTCGGAGCTGAAGTTCTGGACGCCCGGCGGATCGTCCACCCCGCTGTTGACGGCCGAGCACCTCGACGTGCCGCTCGACTACGAAGGCGTCGGCGCCGCCGGCTCGATGCTGGGCACCAAGGCGCTGCAGGTCTTCGACCAGACCACGTCGGTCGTGCGCTGCGTGCTGAGGTGGACCGAGTTCTACAAGCACGAGTCCTGCGGCAAGTGCACACCGTGCCGCGAGGGCACGTGGTGGCTCGTGCAGGTGCTGCGTCGCCTCGACGAGGGCCAGGGCCGCGAAGGCGACATCGAGCTGCTGCTCGACCTGTGCGACAACATCCTGGGCCGCTCGTTCTGCGCGCTCGGCGACGGCGCCACCAGCCCCATCACGTCGGCCATCCAGTACTTCCGCGACGAGTTCGAGGCCGGCATGCACACCCCGTCGCGCGAGCTCTTCCCGCCGGCGGCCTCCACCCTCTTCCCCCAGGAGGTGACGGCATGACGGTCATCCAGTCCCCGCTGACTGTCACGATTCGGTCGCGTTTCGGGCCATTTCGCGACCAGAACGTGACACTCAGCGTGGAGGTGACGGCATGACGGTCGACCAGTCCGGACACGACGTCCACGAGGCAGAGCTGCCGGTCGAGATGGTGACGCTGACCATCGACGACGTCAGCGTCAGCGTCCCCAAGGGCACGCTCCTGATCCGTGCCGCCGAGCTGATCGGCGTCGAGATCCCGCGCTTCTGCGACCACCCGCTGCTGGAGCCCGTCGGCGCCTGCCGCCAGTGCCTGGTGGAGGTGCCCGATGCCGGCAACGGGCGCGGGTTCCCCAAGCCGCAGGCCTCGTGCACGCTCGAGGTCGCCGAGGGCATGGTGGCCCGCACGCACCTCACGTCCGAGGTCGCCACCAAGGCCCAGGTCGGCACCATGGAGTTCCTGCTGATCAACCACCCGCTCGACTGCCCGGTCTGCGACAAGGGCGGCGAGTGCCCGCTGCAGAACCAGGCCATGTCGCACGGGCGCGGTGAGTCCCGGTTCACCGAGACCAAGCGCACCTTCCCCAAGCCCGTCCCGGTCTCGGCGCAGGTGCTGCTCGACCGCGAGCGCTGCGTGCTGTGCGCCCGCTGCACCCGCTTCTCCGAGCAGATCGCCGGTGACCCGTTCATCGCGCTGGTCGAGCGCGGTGCCGAGCAGCAGGTCGGCATCGGTCCGAACATCGACGGTGGCGACGAGCCCTTCCACTCTTACTTCTCGGGCAACACGATCCAGATCTGCCCGGTCGGCGCCCTGACCAGCGCCGACTACCGCTTCCGCTCGCGCCCGTTCGACCTCGTCTCGACGCCGGCCGTCGCCGAGCACGACTCCTGCGGTGCGGCCATCCGTGTCGACCACCGCCGCGGCCGCGTCATGCGGCGCCTCGCCGGTGACGACCCCGAGGTCAACGAGGAGTGGATCACCGACAAGGACCGGTTCGCGTTCACGTGGTCCGGTGGCGACGACCGCGTCCGCACGCCACTGGTGCGCAACGCCGAGACCGGAGAGCTCGAGCCGGCCTCGTGGCCGGCCGCACTCGCCACGGCCGCCCGGCTGCTGCAGCAGGTCCACGGCTCCGCGGGTGTGCTGCCCGGTGGCCGCCTCACGCTCGAGGACGCCTACGCGTGGTCGAAGTTCGCCCGCCTCGCGCTCGGCACCAACGACGTCGACTTTCGCAGCCGCGCCGTCGGCGCGGGGGAGGCCGACGCGCTCGCCGCAGCCGTCGCCGGCGTGCCGGCCAGCGTCACCTACCGCGACCTCGAGCGCGCCCGGCACGTCGTGCTGGTGGGCCTGGAGCCCGAGGACGAGGCCGGCACGCTCTTCCTGCGCCTGCGCAAGGCCGTGCGGGAGCACGGCACCAAGGTCATCACGGTGGCCAGCCACCGCAGCCGCGGCACCACCAAGCTGCAGGCCCGCCTCGTGCAGGTCGTGCCCGGCAACGAGGCCGTCGCGCTGGCCGACCTCGAGCTGGGGCCGGACGACGTGCTGCTCGCCGGTGAGCGGCTCGGCCTCGTGCCGGGCGGGCTCGCCGCGGCCGTCGAGGCCACGGGTCGGTCGGGCGCCCGGTTCGCCTGGGTCCCGCGTCGCGCCGGCGACCGCGGCGCGGTGGAGGCTGGACTGCTGCCCAACCTGCTGCCTGCCGGACGACCCGTCGTCGATGCCGAGGCTCGAGCCGATCTCGCCGCCGCGTGGGACGTCAACGCGGTGCCGGGCACCGTGGGTCGCGACACCGCCGCCATCATCGCCGGCGTCGCCGACCGCACCCTGCGTGGACTGCTCGTCGGTGGCGTCGAGATCGCCGACCTGCCCGACCCCGCGCTGGCGCGCGCCGCCCTCGCGGCCGCCGACGTGGTGGTCAGCCTCGAGGTCCGCCACAGCGAGGTCACCGCAGTCGCCGACATCGTGCTGCCGATCGCTCCCATGGTCGAGAAGCCCGGCACGTTCGTCACCTGGGACGGTCGCCGCCGCTCGTTCGACGCCGTGCTCGACGAGCCCAACTCCGTCACCGACACCCGCGTGCTGGCCGGCATCGCCGAGGAGCTCGGGCGTCCCCTGGGGTTCCGCACCATCGCCGGCGCCCGCGACGACCTCGCCTCGCTCGGCGGCTGGGACGGCACGCGGGCCGACCTGCCGGCGGTTCGCCGCGAGCCGGTCGTCCCCGCGGCCGGACAGCTCGTGCTCTCCACCTGGCGCCAGCTGATCGACGACGCACGCGGCCAGGACGGGCAGCCCGAGTACAGCGCCACCGCCCGGCCGCCGGTCCTGCGAGCCAGTGCCGCCACGTGGGACGCGCACGGCGTGATTCCGGGCGAGGTCGCCACGCTGACCGCCCCCGGACGCGACCTGCGGGTCGCCCTCCCCACCGAGGTCGACGATCTCCCCGACGGTGTGATCTGGGCCCCCGGCAACAACGGCACCAACCTGCGCGAGCTGGGCCTCGGCCACGGCTCCGCCGTCCAGGTCACCTCTGGGGGTCTGGCATGAGAGAGCGTCGTTTCGTGGCTCGGGCGCTGGGCGCCCTCGCACCTCATCGAGCGGAGGGTGTCGCATGAGCTCTGAGTACTTCGGGAACGAGGACTTCTGGGTCATCCTGCTGAAGGCCGTGCTGGTCTTCGTGGTGCTGGTGGTCTTCACGCTCTTCAACATCTGGTTCGAGCGTCGCGTCGTGGCCCGCATGCAGCACCGCGTCGGCCCCAACGTGCACGGCCCCTTCGGTCTCCTGCAGAGCCTCGCCGACGGCGTGAAGCTGGCGCTGAAGGAGGACATCGTCGTCACGGCGGCCAACAAGGGCATCTACGTGCTCGCGCCGATCCTCGCGACCATCCCGGCCTTCCTGGCCTGGGCGGTCATCCCGTTCGGGCCGGTCGTCACGATCCCGTTCACCGACACCCAGACCCCGCTGCAGCTCACCGACCTGCCCGTGGCGGTGCTCTACATCCTGGCCGTCACGTCGATCGGCGTGTACGGCATCGTGCTCGCGGGTTGGTCGTCCGGCTCCACCTACGCCCTGCTCGGCGGCCTGCGCTCCAGCGCCCAGGTCATCAGCTACGAGGTGGCGATGGGCCTGAGCTTCGTCACCGTCTTCCTCTACGCCGGCACGATGTCGACCAGCGAGATCGTCGCCGCGCAGGAGGACATGTGGTACTTCCTGCCGCTGCTGCCGTCGTTCCTCATCTACCTGATCGCGATGGTCGGCGAGACCAACCGTGCGCCCTTCGACCTCCCCGAGGCCGAGGGTGAGCTGGTCGGCGGGTTTCACACCGAGTACAGCTCGCTGAAGTTCGCGCTGTTCTTCCTGGCCGAGTACATCAACATGGTCACCGTCTCGGCGCTGGCCACGACGCTGTTCCTGGGCGGCTGGCGCGCCCCGTTCGGCATCGCCCAGGTCTGGGAGGGCGCCAACGAGGGCTACGTGCCGGTCATCTGGTTCCTCGGCAAGACGCTGTTCTTCATCTTCCTGTTCGTCTGGCTGCGCGGCACGCTGCCCCGCATGCGCTACGACCAGTTCATGGCGCTGGGCTGGAAGGTGCTCATCCCGATCTCGCTGGTGTGGATCGTGGCGGTCACCTTCATCCGCAAGCTGCAGAACGAGGACATGCTCGACCGCGACGCCGTCATCTGGATCGCGGCCATCGCCGCCGTCGTGCTGCTGATCAGCCTGTTCATCCCGGAGAAGAAGCCCGCTCCGGAGGAGGAGGTCGAGGCGGCTGAGCCCGACGCCTTCGCCGGTGGCTACCCCGTCCCGCCCATGCCCGACACGCCGCCCCGCAGCAGCACCCCGACCAAGGAGGGCAAGCGATGACGCTCAAGGAGTCCGTCTGGGACCCGGTAGCGGGATTCGGAGTCACCTTCCGCACGATGTTCAAGAAGGTCGTCACCGAGCAGTACCCGTTCGAGAAGGTCCCCACCGCGCCGCGCTTCCACGGCCGGCACCAGCTGAACCGCTGGCCCGACGGGCTGGAGAAGTGCATCGGCTGCGAGCTGTGCGCGTGGGCCTGTCCGGCCGACGCCATCTACGTCGAGGGCGCCTCGAACGTCGACGTGCCCGACGGGTCCGAACGCTTCAGCCCCGGCGAGCGCTACGGCCGCGTCTACCAGATCAACTACCTGCGCTGCATCCTGTGCGGCCTGTGCATCGAGGCGTGCCCCACCCGCGCGCTGACCATGACGAACGAGTACGAGCTGGCCGACGACAACCGTGCCGACCTCATCTACGAGAAGACCGACCTGCTGGGCCCGCTGCTGCCGGGCATGGTCGAGCCGCCGCACGCGATGCTGATCAGCGACGACGACCAGGATTACTACCGCGGCAAGAACCTGCCGATCCTCGACGCCGACCCGATCGAGAGCGCCGACGTGAACCCGGCCGGCATGCCCGGCACCCCGGCCACCGACGCCGCGCGGAAGGGTCAGGCATGACGACGTTCTGGATCGTCGCGCCGCTGATCGTCCTGGCGTCGCTGGGGCTGCTGTTCGCCCGCAAGGCGGTGCACGCGGCGCTCGGCCTGGCCGTGGTGATGATCGGCCTCGCGGTGCTCTACGCCGTGCAGGACGCCCCGTTCCTGTTCGCGGTGCAGATCATCGTCTACACCGGCGCCATCATGATGCTGTTCCTGTTCGTGGTGATGCTCGTGGGCGTCGACTCCGGCGTCAGCCTGCGCGAGACGCTGTCCGGTCAGAAAGTCGCGGCCGCCGTCGTCGGGATCGGCTTCGGCCTGTTGCTGGTGCTCGGCGTCGCGCAGCTCTCGCTCGGTCCCGTCACGGGCCTGGCCGAGGCCAACCAGCACGGCAACGTCTACGGGCTCGCCGAACTGATGTTCGGCCCGTTCGTGCTGGCCTTCCAGTTCACCGCCGCCCTGCTGGTCACCGCCGTGCTGGGCGCGATGGTGCTGGCCCACCGTGAGCGCCTCACGCCGCGTTCGTCGCAGGCCGAGCTCGCGGCGCAGCGCCTGCGTGACTACGCCGAGTCCGGCAAGCACCCCGGCAACCCGCCGACACCCGGCGTCTTCGCCCGGCACAACGCGGTCGACTCACCGGCGCTGCTGCCCGACGGCTCGCCCGCGCCCGGGTCGGTGCCCGACAGCCTCGTCGACCGCGGTCAGGTGCTCGACGTCACCACCGATGACGTCGATGACGTGCACCGTCAGATCGGCCGGCGCGGCGAGGGGGAGGACGAGAAGTGAACGAGTACCTCGCCCTGTCGATGATCCTGTTCACCATCGGCGCCGTCGGCGTGCTGGTGCGGCGCAACGCGATCATCGTCTTCATGTGTGTCGAGCTGATGCTCAACGCGACGAATCTCGCGCTCGTCTCGTTCTCACGCCAGCACGGCAACCTCGACGGCCAGCTCGCGGCCTTCTTCGTCATGGTCGTCGCGGCCGCCGAGGTCGTCGTCGGCCTGGCCATCATCGTGTCCATCCACCGCGCGCGTCGATCGGTCTCGGTCGACGACGCGCACCTGCTCAACCTCTAGGAGTCCCGTGTTCGACTACGTGTGGCTCCTCGTGGCCTTCCCTGCCGCGGGTGCGGCGCTGCTCCTGACGTGGGGCAAGGAGAGCGACCGCTTCGGGCACCTCATCGCGACGGTCGCCTCGGCGCTGTCGTTCGTGTGGGGCCTCGTGCTGTTCATCGGTCTGCTCGGCCGCGACGGCGACGACCGCTCCATCACCGACTCGCTGTTCACCTGGTTCTCCAGCGGGGCCTTCCACGTCGAGATGTCGCTGGTCTTCGATCCGCTCTCGGCGCTGTTCGTCCTGCTCATCACCGGCGTCGGCACCCTGATCCACGTCTACTCGATCGGCTACATGGAGCACGACGAGCGCCGCCGGCGCTTCTTCGCGTTCCTCAACCTGTTCATCGCCGCGATGCTGACGCTGGTGCTCGCGGGCGACTACCTGGTGCTGTTCCTCGGCTGGGAGGGCGTCGGCCTGGCCTCCTACCTGCTGATCGGCTTCTGGCAGCACAAGCCGTCGGCCGCGGCCGCCGCCAAGAAGGCCTTCGTCGTCAACCGCGTCGGCGACCTCGGCATGGCGCTGGCGCTGATGCTGATGTTCGCGCAGTTCGGCACCACGTCGATCCAGCTGGTCAACGACTCCGTCGGCAGCGCCTCGGCGGGCGTCGCCACCGCGCTCGGCCTGCTCCTGCTGCTGGGTGCCTGCGGCAAGTCGGCCCAGGTGCCGCTGCAGAGCTGGCTGCTCGACGCAATGGAGGGCCCCACCCCGGTCTCGGCCCTCATCCACGCCGCGACGATGGTCACCGCCGGCGTCTACCTCGTCGTGCGGTCCTCGGGGGTCTACGACGCCTCCGAGGTGGCCCGCACCGCCGTCGTGGTGGTCGGCCTCGTCACGCTGCTGGTCGGTGCCTACATCGGCTGCGCGAAGGACGACATCAAGAAGGCGCTCGCCGGGTCCACCATGAGCCAGATCGGCTACATGATGCTGGCCGCGGGGCTCGGCCCCTATGGCTATGCGTTCGCGATCTTCCACCTCATCACGCACGGCTTCTTCAAGGCCAACATGTTCCTCGGTGCCGGCTCGGTCATGCACGGCATGAACGACGACGTCGACATGCGGCACTACGGCGCGCTGCGGAAGGCGATGCCCGTGACGTTCGCGACCTTCGGCCTCGGCTACCTGGCCATCATCGGCTTCCCGGGCTTCTCCGGCTTCTTCAGCAAGGACAAGATCATCGAGGCTGCGCTGGGCGAGAACCTCTGGGTCGGCCTGGCCGCGCTGCTGGGTGCCGGCGTCACCGCGTTCTACATGACCCGCCTGATGGCGATGACGTTCTTCGGCGAGAAGCGGTGGCGCGACGAGGTGCACCCGCACGAGTCGCCGCGGGTCATGACGATCCCACTGATCGTGCTGGCCGCCGCCTCGGTCCTCGGTGGCCTCCTGCTGCTGGGTGACTGGATCACCGACTGGCTCGAGCCGGTGGTCGGGCACACCGAGCACCACGAGCTGGCCGTGCCGCCCATCGTCATCTCGCTCATCGTCACCGCGGTCGTCGCCGTCGGCGTGGCCGTCGGGTGGTTCACCTACGGCGCCCGGGCGGTCGACGACACCGCGCCCACCAAGGTCAGCCCGTTCACGCGCGCCGGCCGCGCCGACCTCTACGGCGACGCGATCAACGACGTCGTCGTGGTGCGACCCACCATGGCGCTCGCCCGCGGGCTGGAGTGGTTCGACCGGCGGGGCCTGGACGCCTTCGCCGTGGGCGTGGGCAGCCGTCTCGGTGAGCTGGCCCAGGGCCTGCGACGCTCGCAGACCGGCTACGTCCGCACCTACGCGCTCGGCATCTTCATCGGTGCCCTCGTGCTCACCCTGGCCCTGATGGCGGTGACGTTCTGATGCTGACCCTCCTCGCGGCCACGCCGCTAGTCGGCGCCCTGCTCGTGACGCTGCTGCCCCGCGGTGACGCGGCGGCCCAGCGCCGCGCCAAGTACGTCGCCTTCGCCGTCTCGATCGTCGCGCTCGGGCTCTCGCTCGGCCTGCTGGCCGGGTACGACGTCGAGTCCGGCGGCTACCAGTTCACGGTGCAGGAGGACTGGATCGGCCAGCTCGGCGCCCACTACGCGCTGGGCGTGAACGGCATCGGCCTCACGCTGATCCTGCTCACCTCGATCCTCACGCCGATCGTCATCCTGGCCTCGTTCAACGACGTGCTGCCCGGACGCCGCAGCGCCAACTCGTACTTCGCCTGGATGCTGGTGCTCGAGGGGCTGGCGCTCGGCGTCTTCGCGGCCACCGACGTCTTCCTGTTCTACGTGCTGTTCGAGGCCACGCTCGTGCCGATCTACTTCCTGATCGGCAGCTACGGCGGTGAGGGACGGCAGCGCGCAGCCGTCAAGTTCTTCATCTACAACCTGCTCGGCGGCCTGCTGATGCTCGCCTCCGTCGTCGGCCTGTACGTCGTCTCGCGCGACGCGGGAGAGCCCAGCTACCTGCTGAGCGACCTGATGGCCCTCGACATCGACGGCACGACCGAGAAGCTGCTGTTCGTGGGCTTCTTCGCGGCGTTCGCGATCAAGGCGCCGCTGTGGCCGCTGCACACCTGGCTGCCTGACGCGGCGAAGTCGGCGACACCCGGCACCTCGGTGCTGATGGTCAGTGTCATCGACAAGGTCGGCACGTTCGGCATGATCCGCTGGTGCCTCGAGATCTTCCCCAACGCCTCGGAGTGGGCCTCGCCGGTCGTCATGGTGCTGGCCGTGATCAGCATCGTCTACGGCGCGCTCGCCGCCATCGGCTCCGACGACATCCGCCGGCTCATCGCCTACACGTCGGTCTCGCACTTCGGCTTCATCATCCTGGGCATCTTCGCCTTCACCACGACGTCGACGGCCGGCTCGGTGCTCTACATGTTCAACCACGGCCTCTCGACGGCCGCGCTGTTCCTCGTGACGGGCGTGATGATCGCGCGCCGCGGCTCGGCCTCGATCGGGGCGTTCGGTGGCGTGCAGAAGATCGCGCCCGTGCTGTCCGGTGTGCTGCTCGTGGCCGGCCTGTCGAGCCTGTCGCTGCCCGGCCTGGCGCCGTTCGTCAGCGAGTTCATGGTGCTGGCAGGCACGTTCACGCGCTCGATCCCGTTGGCGACGATCGCGACGCTCGGCATCGTGCTGGCCGCGCTCTACATCCTGATCATGTACCAGCGCACGATGACCGGTCCGCTGCAGCCGCAGTCCGCCGTCGTCACCGACCTCGATGCCCGTGAGGTCGGGGCGCTGGCGCCGACGCTGGTGCTGATCATCGGGCTCGGCTTCTTCCCGCAGCCGCTGCTCGACGTGATCAACCCGGCGGCCGACCGGGTCGTGGAGCGCGTCGGCGTGGGGGATCCTCCTCCCGAGACAGGTGTTGCACCGCCCAGCGACGACGACCATGAGGGAGGCCACTGATGTCCAGCCTGCTGCCCTCCGTCGACCTGTTGAGTGTTGACCGGCCCCCCATCCCGGCCCCCGAGCTCGACTACCTGCTGCTGTCGCCGCTGCTCGTCGTGGCAGCGGCCGCGCTGATCGGCGTGCTCGTCGAGGCGTTCTGCCCCCGCGGACCGCGCTTCGTGGTGCAGACCGCGCTCGCCGGCGTGGGTGCGCTCGCCGCGCTCGTGCTCAGCGTCGTCGTCTACACCGAGCTCGACGTCGTCGAGGGTGCCGTGCGCGGCATCGGTGAGACCACGGGTGACGGGTCCGTCGTCATCGACGGCCCCGGCGTCATCACGTGGATGATGCTGGCCGTCTTCGGCCTGCTCGGCATTGCGCTGTTCGCCGACCGCAAGCTCGAGGGCGGGCTCAGCTCGTTCACGGGTCGTGCCGCCGACGCGCCGGGCTCGGCCGACGAGGCCGAGGCCCAGCGCCGCGGTGTCGAGCACACCGAGGTCTTCCCCCTCGCGATGTTCGCGCTGCTCGGCATGATGCTGTTCGCCACGAGCAACGACCTGCTGACGATGTTCGTCGCGCTCGAGATCCTCAGCCTCCCGCTGTACCTGCTGTGCGGACTCGCGCGTCGCCGCCGTCTGCTCAGCCAGGAAGCGGCGATGAAGTACTTCCTGCTGGGCGCGTTCAGCTCGGTGTTCTTCCTGTACGGCGCGGCGCTGGCCTACGGGTACGCCGGCACCTTCTCGCTGGCGGGCATCGAGGCCGCCGTGGTCGGACGCTCCGGCGACGACGCGCTGCTGCTGGCGGCCGTCGCCCTGATGGCCGTGGGCCTGCTGTTCAAGATCGGCGCCGTGCCGTTCCATGCGTGGACCCCCGACGTCTACCAGGGCGCACCGACGCCGGTCACGGCCTTCATGTCGGCCGGCACCAAGGCGGCGGCCTTCATCGCCCTCATGCGGGTGCTGTTCGTGTCGTTCGGCGGCGTGGCGTGGGACTGGCGTCCGGCCCTGTGGGTCGTCGCGGCCATCACGATGGTCGTCGGCTCGCTGATCGCCATCGCGCAGAGCGACGTCAAGCGCATGCTCGCGTACTCGTCGGTCGCCCATGCCGGCTTCCTGCTGGTGGGCGTCAGCGGCGCGTTCGGCGGCAACGAGGGTGGCAACGACATCACCTCGGTCTCGAGCGTGCTCTTCTACCTCACGGTCTACGGCTTGGCCTCGATCGGCGCGTTCGCCGTCGTGATGCTGGTGCGTGACGCCGGTGGCGAGGCCACGCACGTCTCGCGGTGGGCCGGGCTCGGGCGCGACCAGCCGTTGCTGGCCGGGTCGTTCGCGATCTTCATGCTGTCGTTCGCCGGCATCCCGCTGACCGGCGGCTTCATCGGCAAGTGGGGCGTCTTCGCCGCGGCGTGGTCGGGCGGCTACTGGCCGCTCGTCGTGATCGGTGTCGTCACCAGTGCGATCGCTGCGTTCTTCTACGTGCGGATGATCGTCGTGATGTTCTTCACCGATGCTGAGGAGGGCGGGCCGACGGTCGCCGTCGGAGGCGTCGCGACTACCGTGGTCATCGTGCTGGCTGCAGTCGGTACCGTGGCTCTCGGCGTCCTGCCGGGCCCGGCCCTGGACCTCGTGCAGCACGCCGGCGCCTTCGTGCGCTGACCGACGACAGGAGCGCAGGTGGCAGGACCAGCCGTGATGGGACTGGCGATCGACGTCGCCGACCCCGCGCTCGAGGCGCGCATCCGATCGTGCGTCGACGAGACCGAGCGCCAGCTGGCCGCTGCCGTCGACAGCCCGGAGGCGTTCGTCGCCGAGGCGGCCGCCCACCTGCTCAACGCCGGCGGCAAGCGCTTCCGGCCGCTGCTCGTGGCGCTGTGCGCGGAGTTCGGCGACCCGGCCGCACCCGACATCGTGCCGTCGGCCGTCGTGGTCGAGCTGACCCACCTGGCCACGCTGTACCACGACGACGTCATGGACGAGGCCGACAAGCGCCGCGGTGCCGACAGCGCCAACGCCCGGTGGGACAACACCCTGGCGATCCTGGTGGGTGACTACCTGTTCGCGCAGGCCTCCGACATCGTCTCGACGCTCGGCACCGAGGCCGTCCGCATCCAGGCGCGCACGTTCAGCCGGCTCGTCCGGGGACAGATCCGCGAGACGATCGGCCCCGGTGACGCCGATCCGCTGACGCACTACCTCGACGTCGTGTCCGACAAGACGGGCTCGCTCATCGCCACGTCGGCCCGGTTCGGCGCGATGATGTCGGCGGCGCCCAGCGAGGTCGAGCAGGCACTCACCGAGTTCGGCGAGCGCATCGGCGCGGCCTTCCAGCTCAGCGACGACATCCTCGACATCGCCAGCGAGTCCGACGCGTCGGGCAAGACGCCCGGCACCGACCTGCGCGAGGGCGTGCCCACGCTGCCGGTGCTGCTGGCCCTGCGCTCGACCGATCCGGAGGACGCGCGGTTGCAGGAGCTGTTGTCGCGTCCGCTGACCGACGACACCGAGCACGCCGAGGCGCTCGCCGCGCTGCGGGTGCACCCGGCGATGGACCAGGCCCGCGCGCACGTGCAGGGCGAGGCCGACGCCGCCCGCGACCTGCTCGACAAGCTGCCCGAGATCCCGGCCCGCGAGGCCCTGCGCCAGCTCTGCGACACCGTCGCCACACGCCTCTCCTGACGCCGCGTCACCTGCCCGACGCCGAGACCTTCACCGAAAAGCTCCCGGTGGGAGTACACGTTTGCCCCGTCATGTGCATGGGCCGGTGACGCCTCCTGCGCCGCGGACGTCAGGTCAGGTGGTCGCGCAGCCACGACTCGATGTCATCGAGCGCCGCCCGGGCCATCGGCGTTGGATGACCGGTGAATCCGTGGGGCGCCTCGGGATAGACGCGAAGGTCGACGTCGACGCGGTCGGCCGAGAGTCGTGCCGCCATGGCCATGTTGTCGCGCAGCAAGATGTCCCGGTCGCCGACCAGCATGAGGACTGGCGGGAGCGCCCTGAGGTCGGCGAAGATCGGTGAGAGGTCCGGACGGGTGCGGTCGGGCTCGTGCCCGGCGTAGGCCTCGAGGAAGTACTCGTCGGCGATCAGTCGACCGGCGGGCGTCCGCGCGCTGAGGTCATAGGTGCCGAACTGCAGCACGGCGGTGTCGAAGGCGTCGATGCCTCGGTCGCGCAGCCGGACGAGCGTGCTGACTGCGAGCGTGGCTCCGGACGAGAACCCGATGATGCCGAGGTTGCTCGTGCCGAATCTCTGGTCTGCGCGCCCAGCGAGCCACAGCGCCGCCGCCTCGCAGTCGTCGGGCGCTGCCGGCCACGGATGTTCTGGGGCGAGGCGGTAGTCGACGCTGACGACCGTGACACCGAGCGAGTCGGCGAGCTGCCGGTTCCTCAGGTCGCTCCCGGCCGCCGAACCCAGGTAGAAGCCGCCGCCGTGGAGCTCGAGGAGGACACCCGTGCTCGGTCCCTCCAGCGGGGTGTGGATCCGCAGGGGAACGCTGCGACCGTTCACGCTGACGAGCTCCTCGACCGGCGGCGGGGAGGACGGGCTGGGTGAGCCGAGCCGGGTGCGTACGGCGAGAAGCTCGGGGTGGTCACCGGGGCCACGTCCCGGCACGCGGTCGACGTAGAACGCACGAGACGCCTCGACGAGAGGGAGCAGGCGCGGGTCCGTCAGGGCGGAGAGCTGGAGCTTCATCGGGCAGGACTGTACGACGTCGCACCGACAGTCCTGACCCGTTCACGCCTGAGGCGGACACTGCGGAGCCACTCACCCGACGCCGCAGGGGTTACCCTCACGCCATGACGATGGCGGCCGGTGGGTTCGAGGCGTACGACTCGTCCCACCTGGCGGTGCTGGCGATCTTCGTGGTGGGCATCGTGCTCGTCGTGCTGGCCGGCCGACGCTGGCGCGGCACCGACGTCGCCGTTCGCGTGTCGCGAGTCGGGGCGGTCGCGGTCCTGGCGGTCACGGTGCCGCTGCAGATCGCCCAGCTGCTGCCGGGGGAGTGGGACCTCGACACCTCCCTGCCGCTGCAGATCTGCGACTTCGCGTGGATGGTCGCCGTGCACGCGCTGTGGACGCAGAACCGGCTCACCGCCACGCTGACCTGGCTGTGGGGCACGACCCTGACGCTGCAGGGCATGCTGACGCCCGACCTCGCGTCGCCCTTCCCCGAGCCCCGGTTCGTCATGTTCTGGGCGATGCACGTGCTGATCATCTGGGCGGCGTTCTGGCTCGTGCCGGGTCTCGGGCGCTGGCCCGACTGGCGCACCTACCGGCAGACCCTCGGCATCACGCTCGGCTACCTGGCGGCGGTGTTCGTCGTCAACGTCGTGCTCGAGACGAACTACGGCTACGTCAACCGCAAGCCGTCGCGTGCCTCGGCGTTGGACCTGCTGCCCGACTGGCCCTGGTACCTGGCCATCGAGATCGCGGCGGTGGCCACCGTCTGGGCGCTGCTCACCTGGCCGTGCGTCGTGGCGGCCCGGCGGGCCGTCACATCTCGACGGGCTCGACCGGCTCGATCGCAGACCGCCGACGACGGTTCTGCACCGCGTCGGTCGTGAACAGCACGAGCGCCGACCACACCAGCACGAAGCCGATCCAACGCGGCCCCGTCATCTCCTCGCCGAACACGACGAGCCCCAGGACGAACTGCAGCGCAGGGCCCAGGTACTGCAGCAGACCGATCGTCGTCAGCGACAGACGGGTGGCGGCCGCGCCGAACAGCAGGAGCGGGATGGCCGTGACCACGCCCGTGCCGACCAGCAGCGCCACGTTGCCCCAGCCCTCGTGCCCGAACACCAGCGAGCCGTCGAACGTCAGCCAGGCCAGGTAGGCCAGGGCCACGGGGGTCAGCAGCATCGTCTCGGCGCCGAGCCCCTCGACCGTCCCGAGGTCGAGCTTCTTCTTGACGAAGCCGTAGATGGCGAACGAGGTGGCGACCGCGAGGGCGATGGTGGGCACCCGGCCGTAGTCGACGGTGAGGATCGTGACGGCGACCGCGCCCAGGGCGACGGCGGCCCACTGGAGCCGCCGGAGCCGCTCACCGAGCAGCACGACGCCGAGCATGACGGTGACGAGCGGGTTGATGAAGTAGCCGAGCGAGGTCTCGATGACCCGCTCGTGCGTGACGCCGTAGATGAACGCGCCCCAGTTGATCGCGATGACGATCGAGGCGAGCGAGAGCCAGGCCAAGAGGCGGGGCTGGCGCAGGATCGCCAGGAACTGGGTCCAGCGCCCGGTGACCGTGAGCAGGCCGACCACGAAGACCAGCGACCAGACGACCCGGTGCGCCAGGATCTCGAGCGACCCGGCGGGCTCCAGGAGCGGCCAGTACAGGGGGAAGAGGCCCCAGCACAGGTACGCGCCGACGCCGAAGGGCACACCACCACGACGCTCGGTCCTGAGTTCCTGCACGAGAGCAGTCAACACCCGCCAGTGGGCCACCGGTTCCCGGGTCGCCACCGGACGCGCTGAGTGTCACGTCCTGGTTGCGAAACGCCGCGTTTCGCCGCCGAAACGTGCCACTCAGCGGGGACGGTCCGTCGGGCGCTACGCGGGGTGGATCGGGGCGCGGTGCACCTTGGTGTTGGAGGCCTGGGCCAGGGGGCGCAGGACGAGCAGGTCGACGTTGACGTGCCGCGGGCGCGTGGCGACCCAGGTGATGACCTCGGCGACGTCCTCGGCGGTCAGCGGCCCCTCGACTCCGGCGTACACGGCGTCGGCCTTCTCGCGGTCCCCAAGTCGCACGAGGGAGAACTCGTCGGTGCGGACCATGCCCGGTGCGACCTCGGTGACCCGGATCGGCCGGCCGTTCAGCTCGAGCCGCAGGATCTCCGTCATGGCCGCGAGCCCGTGCTTGGCCGCCACGTAGCCACCGCCACCCTCGTACACACCGTGGCCCGCGGTCGAGCCCGTGTTGACGATGGTGCCGGCGCCGGAGGCCTCGAGGGCTCCCACCAGCGCCTGCGTCACCTGCACCGTGCCGACGACGTTCATCTCGTACATGCGTCGCCAGTCCGCGACGTCACCGGTCGCGACGGGATCAACGCCCAGGGCGCCCCCGGCGTTGTTGACCAGCACGTCGAGCCGGTCGCCGACCGCAGCAGCGAGCCCCGCGACTGAGTCGGCGTCGGTCACGTCGCACCGCACCGCCGTGCCCCCGATCTCGGCGGCCAGCGCCTCGAGGCGGTCGAGCCGGCGGGCGGCGCAGTAGACATGGAACCCCTCGGCGGCGAGCGCGCGAGCGGTGGCGGCACCGATCCCGCTGCTCGCCCCGGTCACGACGGCAGTGCGTACGTCACTCATGACGTCATCGTCGCGGATCACGGGGCGGCAGCGTGACGCGGGTCAGAGGCTGGGGGTCAGCGAGCAGCGCCCTCGAGCGAGCCCGTCACCTCGGCGGTCGCGGGGTCGGTGATGAGGCAGGAGATCAGCCGGTCATCGAGCTGGTCCCAGGTCTGCTGGGTCGGCGTGAGGTACGTGAAGTCGAGCGTCGACTCCTCGTAGGAGAGTCCGACGAAGGAGTCGAACGCAGTGACGCACTCGGTCTCCGCCTCCTTCTCGACCTCGGCCGTGCCGGGGAACTCGTCGCCGTCGATCTCGGACTCGTGGAACGCCTCGGCCTCGTGCGGCTCGGCGCACGGGATGGCGGTGAGGGTCTCCACCTCACCGGTCGCACCGCTCGGGAAGTTGTAGCAGTCGCCGACCTGGATGTCGAAGACGCTGGCGTCGTCGTTGCGCTCGGTGACGGTGCCGTCGTCGTCGCGCTCGGTCTCGGTCGCGCCGGAGCAGCCCGTCAGGAGCAGGCCGGCCATGGTCGCGGCAGCAAGAGCCACGAAACGGGATGAGTTCATGGGGAGGATGTTAGGGCCCCATGAGCCCCCCAGGTGGCGAGACTCGCGAACTTTCACCGGTGCGGGATGATGAAGGGGTGAGTGTTCGCCGGGTCGCCATGTTGTCGGCCCACACGTCTCCGCTCGCGCAGCCCGGAGACGGCGACGCGGGCGGCATGAACGTCTACGTGCTGGAGCTCTCGCGCCGCCTCGCGCGGCGGGGTGTCGAGGTCGAGGTGTTCACCCGCGCGACGTCTCGCCACCAGGATCCCGTGGTCGACGTCGAGCCCGGCATCCGCGTGCGCCACGTGGCCGCCGGACCCTTCGAAGGCCTGCGCAAGGGCGACCTGCCGGCGCAGCTGTGCGCCTTCGTGCGTGACGTGCTGCGCGTCGAGGTGGAGGGCGGGCCCGGCTACTTCGACCTCGTGCACTCGCACTACTGGTTGTCCGGCCAGGTGGGCACGGTCGTCAGCGAGCGGTGGGACGTCCCCCTGGTCCACTCGATGCACACGATGGCGAAGGTCAAGAACGCCCGACTCGCGGCCGGCGACCTCGCCGAGCCCGCCGGGCGCATCGCCGGCGAGGAGGAGATCGTCCGTCTGGCCCACCGGCTCATCGCCAACACGGCTGACGAGCGCGACCAGCTCGTCGAGCTGTACGACGCCGATCCGTCCCGCATCGACGTCGTCGCGCCGGGTGTCGACCTCGATGTCTTCCGCTCCGGGCGGCAGGCCGAGGCCCGTGCGCGGCTCGGCATCGACCCCGATGCGGCCCTGGTGCTCTTCGCCGGTCGCATCCAGCCGCTCAAGGCCCCCGACGTCGTCATCGCGGCGGCCGCGCGACTCCTCGACCACGACCCCGCGCTGCGCCACCGCCTGCAGGTCGCCGTCGTCGGCGGCGCGTCCGGCACGGGGCTCGACCGCCCCACCGCCCTGGCCGAGCTGACCACCGAGCTCGGCATCGATGACCACGTCCGGTTCGTCCCCACGCTTCCCCAGTCAGAGCTGGCTGACTGGTACGCCGCCGCCACGGTGGTCTGCGTCCCGTCCTACAACGAGTCGTTCGGCCTCGTCGCCATCGAGGCGCAGGCGTGCGGCACCCCCGTGGTGGCCGCGCACGTGGGCGGTCTGGTCACCGCAGTGTCCGACGGGGTCACCGGTGTGCTCGTCGACGGCCACGACCCCGCCCACTACGCCGCCGCGATGCGGCCGCTGCTGGTCGACCCGGACCAGCGTGCAGCCATGTCGGTCAAGGCCGTGGCGCACGCCGAGAGCTTCGGCTGGGACGCGACGGCCGACCGCACGCTCCGCACCTACGCGGCTGCACGTTCAGGAGGTTCTTGATGAGCACGCGTGAGATCGTCCTCGACGCCCTGCAGGCGGCCGGGCTCGAGCACACCGAGCACCGGCACGGCGTCTTCGACGTCGATCTTCCCGGTGAGCGGAAGCTCAAGACCAGCTGCCGGCTCGAGCTCGGCAAGCACTCGCTGGGCGTCCACGCCTTCGTGGCGCGCCGCCCTGACGAGAACCACGAGGCCGTCTACCGCTGGCTGCTCGAGCGCAACCTCAAGCTGTTCGGCGTCGCCTTCGCCGTCGATGCGGCCGGCGACATCTACCTCGACGGACGCCTGCCACTGGAGGCCGTGACCGCCGAGGGCATCGACCGGCTCCTCGGCTCGGTGCTGACCTACGCCGACGAGTCGTTCAACGTCATCCTCGAGCTCGGCTTCGCCTCGTCGATCCGCAAGGAGTGGGCGTGGCGCGAGTCGCGCGGCGAGTCGACCCGCAACCTCCAGGCGTTCCGCCACCTGCGCCCCCAGAACGACGACGCCGGGGCCGCCGCCGACGACCCCGAGAACGCCGACAGCCCCGAGGCCTGACCAGCCCCCTCTCACCACGCCTCCCCGGCGGCCCCGTCCTGCCCTAGCCTGAGCGGATGGCGGACGGCACGAGCACGCGACTGCCGGACCGGGTGGTCCGCGGCTACGGGCTCGGCAGCGTCGCGACGGGCACGTTCGGCACCGTGCCAGGGCTCCTCCTGCTGCCCTACCTCACCGACACGATCGGGGTCGCCGCAGTCCTCGCCGGCGTCATCGTGTTCCTGCCCAAGGCCTGGGACGTGGTGCTCAACCCGATCGCCGGACGCATCAGCGACCGCAGCACCCATCCGGCCGGTCGCCGCCGCCCCTTCCTGCTGCGGGCGGGTCTGGCGCTGGCCGTCTGCTTCGCTCTGATGTTCGCGGGGCCCACCGGGTCGCCTGGCATCGCGGCTGCGTGGGTCGTGGTGGCGTTCCTGGCCTGCGCCACGGCGTACGCCTTCTTCCAGGTGCCGTACGTGGCGATGCCGGCGGAGCTGACGCTCGACTACGACGAGCGGACCCGGCTCATGACGTGGCGGGTCGCGATCCTGGCCGTCGCCATCCTGCTGTCCGGCGCCACGGCGCCGATGGTCGTCGACGCCGTGGGGCCGGACTCCGCCGCGGGGTACCGGCTGATGGGCCTCTACGTCGCGCTGATCCTGGTGCTCGGTGTCCTGGGCGCGTGGTGGGGAACCCGTGGCGCGCCGGAGCACCGTGTCGAGACGCCCGCCGGCGGGCTGCGCGAACAATTGCGTCTGGTGGCCGATTCGCCCGACTTCCGCCCCCTGCTGACGACCTTCGTGCTGCAGGCGTTGGGCATCGGTACGATGCTCGCCGGAGTCGCTTACGTGGCCGACGACGTGCTGGACACCAGCGGGGCCGCGACGATCCTGTTCGCCGCCTTCGTCGGACCCGCTCTCGTCGTGACGCCGCTGTGGGAGAGGTACGCGCGGCGTCGCACCAAGCGCTCCGGCTACGTGCTGGCGACGATCGCCATGGTCACCGGGATGCTGACGATCGCCGTGGCCCTCCCAGTGCTCCCGGCGCTCGCCTACGGCGGTGCCGCGATCGTCGGGGTCGGGTACGCGGGTGCGCAGGTGTTCCCCATGGCGATGCTGCCGGACGTCGCCGCCCGGGACGCCGCCCGAACCGGGGAGAACCGCGTCGGGGTTTTCACCGGGGTGTGGACCGCGGGCGAGACCCTCGGCCTCGCCCTGGGGCCGGCCGTCTTCGCGCTGGTGCTCGCCGTGGGCGGCTACGTCTCGTCCTCGGCCGACGTCGACGTGACCCAGCCCGACTCCGCCGAGCTGGCCATCCGGCTCGGCTTCACCCTGCTGCCCGCGGTGATCACGGCCCTGAGCCTGCTCGCGCTGCGGGGCTACCGACTCGACGAGGGGATCCGCCGTGATTGAACCTGCCCGGACCGTGGACCAGGTCCTTGCCGAGCTGGAGGAGCTGCGCGCCCGCGACCTGCCCACCCACGGCGGCCGCACGCTGGCCTACGTCTACGACTCCGGCGTGGCCGAGGCCGACGAGCTCGGCCGGCGAGCGCTGGCCATGTACGGCTCGACCAACGGGCTCGACCCCACGGCCTTCCCGAGCCTGCTGCACATGGAGTCCGACCTGATCGCCACGGCTCGCCGGCTGTTCCACGGCGATGACGAGGTCGTGGGATCGGTGACCTCGGGCGGCACCGAGTCGATCCTGCTCGCCGTCAAGACCGCTCGCGACGCGGCCGGCGTCGACGACCCGGTGCTGATCGTGCCCACCACGATCCACGCGGCGTTCCACAAGGCCTGCCACTACTTCGGGGTCGACCGCATCGCCGTGCCGGTCGACCCGCACACGTTCCGAGCCGACCCGGTGGCGATGGCCGCTGCGATGGACGAGCACGCCGGCCGCGTCGTGCTCGTGGCGGCATCGGCTCCGTCGTACGCCCACGGCGTGATCGACCCGATCGAGGAGATCGCCGGCCACACCCGCGAGCGAGGCCTGCGGTTCCATGTCGACGCCTGCATCGGCGGATGGGTGCTGCCCTGGGCGGGGGTGCATCAGTCCTGGGACTTCGCGGTCGACGGCGTCACGTCCCTGTCGGCCGACCTGCACAAGTACGCGTACACGCCGAAGGGCGTCTCACTTCTGCTGCACGCGACACCGGAGCTCCGGCGGCACCAATTCTTCGCGAGTGCCGACTGGCCGGGCTACACGATGCTCAACGCCACCGTGCAGTCGACGAAGTCCGGGGGCCCGCTCGCCGCCGCGTGGGCCGTGGTGCGCTACCTGGGCGACGAGGGGTACGCCCGGCTCGTCCGCACCGCGCTGGACGGCACCACCGCACTGGTCGCCGGGGTGGCCGAGATCGAGCACCTGCAGGTCGTCGTGCCGCCGGACTCGACGCTCGTCGCGATCAGCGCCGACGACTCGTGCGACGTGTTCACGATCTGCGACCTGATGCTGGAGCGCGGCTGGTTCGTGCAGCCGCAGATGGGCTTCGCCGGCGGGCCCGCGACGATGCACGTGAGCCTGTCAGCGGCGACCGCGGCCTCCGTACCGGACTTCCTCGACGCACTCGCTGCGGCCGTGGCCACGGCCGTCGAGCGCGGACCCATCGTCGTCGACGAGGACCTGCGTGCCGCGGCGGAGTCGCTCGACCCCGCGACGCTCGACGACGACGCCTTCGCCGGGCTGCTGCAGGTGGCCGGCCTCGCGGGGGACACTGGCGCCGTCGAGGTGCCGGCCCAGATGGCACCGGTCAACGCGCTGCTCGACGTGGCACCGCCCCGCCTGCGTGAGGCGCTCCTGACGGCCTTCCTCGACCACCTGACGCGCTGAGGTCGCCTGCCCCCCTGTTCACGGTGACGGCGGGACCCCGTGCGCGTCGCCCGGTAGCGTGGACGCCGTGAAGGCCACCTTGTTCGTCGACGTCACCGACCCCTGGTCGTACATCGGCGCGACTCGATTCACTCGTGCGGCGGCGACCTACACGATCCTGACCGGCGAGCCGGTGCGCACGACGCTGCGAGCCCACCTGCTGGAGCCCGATCTCGTGTCCACGGGGCGCCCGCTCATGACCGCGCTGTCCGAGCGCCTCGGCGGCGCCGACAAGGCCGAGCTGCTCAACATCCGGGTGCGGGCGGCCGCGCGCATCACCGGCATCGACCTCAACTTCGAGGACGCCGTCGAGGCCAACTCCTTCGACGCCTGGCGGCTGCTCACCTGGGCTGACGAGGCCGGGCCGGGGGTCCAGTACGACCTCGCGCAGCAGCTCTGGCGCGCCCACCTGCTGGAGGGCGCCGACATCGGCGACCACGACGTGCTCGCCACCCGCGCCGCCCTGGTGGGGCTCGACCTCGAGACGGCCGAGGCGCTGCTCGCCAGCACCGAGTACGCCGACGCCGTGCGGCAGCAGCACGCCACGGCCCTCGAGGTCGGCTTCGACCAGCTGCCGGCCATCGTGGTCGACGACGAGTGGTCGATCGCGGGGGTGCACTCCCAGCACGACTACGTGCAGTCGCTCGACCGGGTGCGTGCCGAGCGCGGTACCCCGTGGCGCGAGGACGAGCAGCCTGACTGAGGCGGTGCCCAGGTCCGCCCAGGACGGCCCCTGCGGCTCGGTCTCGCTAGGCTCGGGCCCATGAGCCACACCCTGATCCTGCTGCGCCACGGGCACAGCGAGTGGAACGCCAAGAACCTGTTCACCGGCTGGGTCGACGTCGACCTCAACGAGCAGGGCGTCACCGAGGCCGCCCGCGGCGCCGAGCTGCTGGCCGAGGCCGGCCTGGCACCCGATGTCTCGCACACCTCGCTGCTGCGCCGGGCCATCCGCACGTCGCAGATCGTGCTCGACGGCATCGACCGGCACTGGATCCCCGTCAAGCGGTCGTGGCGCCTCAACGAGCGGCACTACGGTGCGCTGCAGGGCAAGGACAAGAAGGCCACGCTGGAGGAGTTCGGCGAGGAGCAGTTCATGACGTGGCGCCGCTCCTACACCACGCCGCCGCCGCCGCTCGACGACGACTCCGAGTTCAGCCAGGCCCGCGACCCCCGCTACGCCACGCTGCCCGACGAGCTGCTCCCGCGCACCGAGTGCCTCGCCGACGTGCTCGACCGGATGCTGCCGTACTGGTACGACGAGATCGTGCCGGACCTGCTGAGCGGCCACACGGTGCTGGTGACGGCGCACGGCAACTCGTTGCGGGCGCTGGTCAAGCACCTCGACGGACTGGGTGAGGACGAGGTCGTGGGGCTCAACATCCCCACCGGCATCCCGCTGGTCTACGAGCTCGACGACGCCTTCCACCCCACCGTCAAGGGCGGCACCTACCTCGACCCCGCAGCCGCCGAGGCCGCCATCGCCTCGGTGGCCAAGCAAGGCCGTTAGAGCGCACGGCTCCTTCGTCGCCGCACCACCGGCTCGTTCCTCACCGGTGCCGGGCTTCGCCCGGGCGCTTGCCTCGCTGCGCTCGGCCTGTGGTCGCGTCGCGCGGTCCGCGCCTTTCGTAGCGTCTCGTCGACTTCGGGGCTCGCTGCGCTCGCACCTCAGCTCGGCGGCTGCGCTCCTCGCACCTCAAGGAGCGGATCGCGTCAGCCCTCCAATTTGTAGCCCAGCCCGCGGACGGTGGTGAGCGTGATGGGGTTCGCGGGGTCGGGCTCGATCTTGGCGCGCAGGCGCTTGACGTGGACGTCGAGCGTCTTGGTGTCGCCCACGTAGTCGGCGCCCCACACGCGGTCGATCAGCTGGCCACGGGTGAGCACCCGGCCGGGGTTGCGCAGGAAGAACTCCAGCAGCTCGAACTCCTTGAGCGGCAGGCGCACCTCGGCGCCGTCGACCGTCACCAGGTGGCGGTCGACGTCCATGCGGACGCGACCGGCCTCGAGCGACCCGGTGTCGATGTCGTCCTCGGCCACCCCGCGACGCAGGACCGCGCGGATGCGCGCCACCAGCTCGCGCGGCGAGTACGGCTTGGTGACGTAGTCGTCGGCACCCAGCTCGAGGCCCACGACCTTGTCGACCTCGGTGTCCTTGGCGCTGACCATGATGATCGGCACCGACGACGTCTGACGGAGCTGTCGGCACACCTCGGTGCCCGACAGGCCGGGCAGCATGAGGTCGAGCAGCACGATGTCGGCGCCGCTCCGGTCGAACTCCAGCAGCGCGTCGGGGCCGGTCTCGGCCACGGCCACGTCGAAGCCCTCCTTGCGCAGGACGTAGGAGAGAGCCTCGCTGTAGCTGGCCTCGTCCTCGACCACCAGGACCTTGGTCACGTCTTCTCCTCGTCGGGCTCGGTGTGGGAAGGAAGCACGAGGGTGAAGGTCGAGCCGAGCCCGGGCTCGCTCCACACCTCGACGGAGCCGCCGTTGCTGGCAGCCACGTGCTTGACGATCGACAGGCCCAGACCGGTGCCACCCGTCGCGCGGGCGCGCGCGGGGTCGACACGGTAGAACCGTTCGAAGATGCGGTCGACCTCGTCGCTGGAGATGCCCACGCCGTTGTCGGAGACAGTGATGCGGATGTCGTCGCCGTCGCGCTTGGCGGTGACCGCGACGCGCGAGCCGTCGGGGGAGTAGGTGACGGCATTCTCGACGAGGTTGCTGACCGCGGCGTGCAGCTGCGCGCGATCGCCGTGGACCAGGAGGTCCGGCTCGATCGTGTGCCGCAGGTCGATCTCCTTGGCCTCGGCGTCGGTCAACGAGTGCTCGCACGCCTCGGCCACGAGCTCACCGACCTTGATCGGCATGGCGTCGTCGCTCAGCACGTCGTTCTGCAGCCGCGAGAGGTCGATGATCTGCTGCACGAGCCGGGTGAGTCGTTCGGCCTCGCCGATCATCCGCGAGGAGAAGCGGTCGACGGCCTCGGGGTCGTCGGTGGCCTCCGAGACCGCCTCGGCCAGCAGCTTGATGGCGCCGATCGGCGTCTTGAGCTCGTGGCTGACGTTGGCCACGAAGTCGCGGCGAATCATCTCGACGCGCTGCGCCTGCGTGCGGTCCTCGGCGAGCACCAGCACGAGTCGCGAGGTGAGCGGCGCGACGCGGGCGTGCACCTGCAGCGGGGCCGAGCGCCGCACCGGCACCTCGACGTCGGCCTCCCGCACCTGGCCGTCGCGCCGCACCTGGTGGACGAGGTCGAGCAAGGCCGGGGGGTGCAGCTGGTCGTCGCGGACGATGCCCATCGCGACAGCCGCGGCCGAAGCGCGGCAGACCTCGTCGGAGGCGTCCACGATGACGGCCGACGACGAGAGGACCTTCAGCACGGCGTCGGCGCCGAGGGGCACGACGGGAGCGGGCTCGGCCGGCACGTCGAGGTCACGGCGCCGCTCGTCGTAGCGCCAGACGAACGTGACCATGGCCCCGATGACGAATCCAGCAGCCCCGGAGAGCACCCAGGCGACATCCATGTCCACGACCCTGATGGTAGGCCCGTGTTCACCCAGAGATCGCGTTGCAGCCCCGAGAATGCAGGTCTTTCCGCGGCCGTTCACGTCGCGTTCACCGCAGGTCGCCGTCCGTTCACCCCCTCGCCGTAGCCTCAGGGGCATGCGTGATCAGTACTATGAGCAGCTCGACGCGATCGTCGACGACCTGGTGACTCTCACCGGATCCGTCCGTCGCGCGGTCGCTGCCGCCACTGCCGCCCTTCTCAACGCCGACTCGCCCCTCGCCGAGCAGGTGATCGACGGGCACAAGGCCATCGAGGAATCCATCGAGAGCATCGAGGAGCGCGCGCTCCTGCTGCTCGCGACGCAGCAGCCGGTCGCGACCGACCTGCGTCAGCTGGTCGCGACGCTGCGGATGCTGGCCGACCTCGAGCGGATGAGCGCCCTCTCGGTGCACGTCGCGAAGGTCGCCCGCCTGCGGATGCCCGAGGTCGCGGTGCCCGGCAACCTGCAGCCGACCATCATGGCGATGGCCTCGGTCGCCGACCAGATGATCCACGCCGCCTCGCGCATCGTCGCCAACCGCGACCTCGTCGCGGCCGGCAAGCTCGAGGACACCGACGACGAGATGGACAAGCTGCGCAAGCAGCTGTTCCGGACGCTGCTGAGCGACAGCTGGTCGTACGGCGTCGAGCCGGCCATCGACCTGGCGCTGCTCGGCCGCTACTACGAGCGTATCGGCGACCACGCCGTCTCCATGGCTCGTCGCGTCGTCTACCTGGTCACCGGCGAGGTGCCCAACCCCGCCTGATTCCGCCAACCCTGCAACGTCGAAGGGCCCCGACCATCCGGTCGGGGCCCTTCGGCATTCGAAGCAGGTGAGCGCCCTACTGGGCCTCGTCCTCGCTGCCACCGGTGGTCGAGGACGGCTCGGGGCTCCCGCCGTTGGCGGCCTCCTCAGCGGCCTCCTCGGCGCCCGTCGGCGCCGGTGCGACGTCGTCGTAGATGGCGTTGCGGACGACCGACGGCAGGTAGATCTCGACCTCGCCGGCCTCGTCGAAGGTGAGCGTCAGCGTGTAGTACAGGCCCGGCGTGACGCCCGAGGTCGTGTAGACCTTGCTCTGCTGGGCCTCGTTGTCGTCGGAGACGCTGCCCAGGGTGCGGGCGGTCTGGTCGGTCAGCACGAGGTCCTCGGGCGAGGTGGACGTGAGCTCGAGCTCCTCGCCGTCGGAGCTGACCAGGCGGACGTCGGTCAGCCGCTGGTCGGTGCCCGACTTGTTCAGCAGCGTGGCCGACAAGGTGGCGTTGCCGTCCTCGTCGGAGACGAGCATGGCGCCGAGCACCTGGACGGGCGAGTCACGCAGGTCGGCACCGATGCCGGCCTGGTACCGCTGGTTGGTCTGGGCGTTGAAGCTCGTGCCACAGGCCCCGAGGGCCAGGACGACGGCGGCCGCGGCCACGGCTGCGGAGGGACGGCGGAACCGGTCGAGACGCACAGGAGAGCCTTTCGCGACAGCAGGGCGGGCGCCCTGATCGTACCGAAGGTCGTCCGGGGTCCGCTCCCCGGTCGGGAGAGGAACGATCGGGCGAACGTCCGGGGCGCTGCAGGGGCGATTGGGGGCATGAGAATCGTGTCAGGGGACCCTGAGAAGCCCGTGTTAGACTGGTCACCTAGGAAAGGTGCTTTCTCCATGGCTTTTACTGTCGGCGAAACCGTTGTGTATCCCAATCACGGCGCTGCAGTCATCGAAGACATCGAAACGAGAAAGATCAAGGGGGAAGACCGCGAGTACCTCGTGCTGAGGATCATCGCGCAGAACGATCTGGTCGTGCGAGTGCCGGCCTGCAACCTTGATCTGGTGGGCGTCCGCGACGTCGTCGATGCTGATGGTCTCGAGCGCGTCTTCGGCGTGCTGCGGGCCGAGCACGTCGAGGAGCCGACCAACTGGTCGCGTCGCTACAAGGCGAATCTCGAGAAGCTGCACTCCGGTGACGTGCTCAAGGTGGCCGAGGTCGTCCGCGACCTGTGGCGCCGCGATCACGAGCGGGGCCTGTCGGCCGGCGAGAAGCGCATGCTCGCCAAGGCTCGTCAGATCCTGGTCTCCGAGCTCGCGCTCGCCGAGAACACCAACGAGGACAAGGCCGAGGTCCGCCTCGACGAGGTCCTCGCCAGCTGATTCACCACGAAGGGCCCCTCGGACACACGCTGTCCGGGGGGCTTTGGCGTTGTCTAGGCCGACCGAGGCACCAGCAGGGCCGTGGCGATCGCGGCCACGCCCTCGCCGCGACCGGTCAGGCCGAGTCCGTCGGTCGTGGTGCCCGCGACGCTCACGGGGGCGCCCACGGCCTCCGACAGGACCCGCTGGGCCTCGTCGCGGCGGGTGCCGATGCGCGGAGCGTTGCCGATGACCTGCACGGCGACGTTGCCGACCGTGAAGCCGGCGTCGTGCACGAGGGCCACGGTCTCGGTCAGGAACGTGACGCCCGAGGCGCCCGAGCGGCGCGGGTCGTCGGTGCCGAAGACCTGGCCGATGTCACCGAGTCCCGCGGCCGACAGCAGCGCGTCGACCATCGCGTGCGCCACGCAGTCGCCGTCGGAGTGTCCGGTCAGGCCGGCGGGCTCCTCGGGCCAGTGCAGCCCGGCCAACCACATCGGACGACCGGGCTCCAGCCGGTGCACGTCGGTGCCGATGCCGGTTCGCATGGTCACGATTGTGCCCCACCGCGTGTCCGGCTCGGGCGCGGAGGAGCAGGGCGCGGGACCGTTAGGCTGACCCGGTGAGCCTGCACCTCTATGACACCGCGACGCGCGAGATCTCCGAGCTCGTCCCGGTGGTGCCCGGGCACGTCGGCATCTACCACTGCGGGCTGACCGTGCAGGGGCCGCCACACCTGGGCCACATCCGCAAGGAAGTGGTGTTCGACGTGCTGCGCCGCTGGCTGGAGCGCGCGGGCCTCGAGGTCACCATCGTCGCCAACGTCACCGACATCGACGACAAGATCCTCGCCAAGGCCGTGGAGCAGGACCGCCCCTGGTTCGCCGTGGCCTACGAGAACGAGCGCGCCCTGCATGCCGCCTACGAGGCGCTGGGATGCCGTCCGCCCACGTACGAGCCGCGGGCCACCGGCGTCGTGCCCGAGATGATCGAGATGATGCAGACGCTCATCGAGCGCGGGCACGCCTACGCGGCCGACGACGGGTCCGGCGACGTCTACTTCGACGTGCGCTCGTGGCCCGACTACGGCCAGCTGAGCAACCAGAAGGTCGATGACATGCAGGCGGCCGAGGACGCGCCGCCGGAGGGCAAGCGCGACGCCCGCGACTTCGCCCTCTGGAAGGGCCACAAGGAGGGCGATCCCGAGTCGGCCTCGTGGCCCACCCCGTGGGGCCGCGGCCGTCCCGGCTGGCACCTGGAGTGCTCGGCGATGGCGGCCAAGTACCTCGGCACCGAGTTCGACATCCACGGCGGCGGGCTGGACCTGCGCTTCCCGCACCACGAGAACGAGCTGGCGCAGTCGCGCGGTGCCGGCCAGGCGTTCGCCCGGCTGTGGATGCACAACGCGATGCTCAACCTCGGTGGCGCCAAGATGGCCAAGAGCGTCGGCAACACGTTGATGGTCAGCGAGGTCGTCAAGCGCGTGCCGGCCATCGCCGTCCGCTTCTACCTGCTCAGCGCGCACTACCGCTCGATCATCGAGTTCAGCGAGGAGGCGCTCGCGGAGTCGGCGGTCGGCTTCGAGCGCATCGCGGGCTTCGTCACGCGGGCCGCCGAGCTGGTCGGGCCGGGCGAGCCCGGCGACGTGCCGGACGCCTTCGCCGCCGCGATGGATGACGACCTCTCGGTGCCTGCGGCCCTGGCGGTGCTCTCGGCCGAGGTCACGCGCGGCAACACGCTACTGGGTGACAGCACAGCGGGTGGGGCGGCCGCCGAGCTCGGTCAGGTGCTGGCGAGCGTGCGGGCGATGCTCGACGTCCTGGGCGTCGATCCGCTCTCGCCGACGTGGGCCGACAGGGCCGACGATTCGGGGACGGGCGCTGCACTGGGTACTCTGGTCGATGCGCTCCTGGCCCAGCGCCAGGAGGCGCGCGCCGAGCGCGACTTCACCACCGCCGATCGTGTCCGTGACCAGCTCACGGCCGCCGGAATCGACATCGAGGACACACCGCACGGCCCGCGGTGGTCCGTGAAGGGACGCTGACATGCCGGGCAACAGCCAACGACGTGGCGCGATCAAGAAGACCGGCAAGGGCAACCCCACCGCCGGATCGGGCGGCCGCCGCCGCAAGGGACTCGAGGGCAAGGGCCCGACGCCTCGCGCCGAGGAGCGCCCGAACCACAAGGCCTACAAGATGGCCAAGGCCACCGACAAGCGTCAGGCCGCCAAGCCCAAGCGCCGCACCAGCGACGGTGGCCCCGAGTGGGTGGCGGGCCGCAACTCCGTCGTCGAGCTGCTCCGCGCGAAGGTCCCGGTCGCGGGCCTCTACGTCGCCGACGGCATCGAGCGCGACGAGCGCCTGCGCGAGATCTTCCGGCTGTCGTCCGACCAGCACGTGCCGATGCTCGAGGTCACCCGCCAGGAGCTCGACCGCATGACGGCCGGCGCGGTCCACCAGGGCATCGCCGCCAAGCTCAACGCGTACGAGTACGCGCACCCCGACGACCTGCTCGAGCTCGCGGCCGAGCGCGGCGAGGACCCGCTGATCGTCCTGCTCGACGGCGTCACTGACCCGCGCAACCTCGGCGCGGTCATCCGGTCCGCGTCGGGCTTCGGCGCGCACGGAGTGGTCATCGCCGAGCGTCGTTCGGCCCAGATGAGTGCCTCGGCCTGGAAGACCTCGGCCGGCGCCGCCGCGCGCGTGCGCGTCGCCCGCGCCACCAACCTCACGCGGACGCTGAAGGCCTATGCCGACGCGGGAGTCATGGTCGTGGGCCTGGCCGCCGACGGTGACGTCAGCCTGCCCGACCTGCAGCTCTCCGACGGGCCGCTCGTGGTGGTCATCGGCAGCGAGGGCAAGGGCATCTCGCGCCTGGTGGCCGAGAGCTGCGACCAGCTCGTCAGCATCCCGATGGCGTCCGACCTCGAGTCGCTCAACGCGGGAGTCGCCGCCGGCATCGCGCTGTACGCCATCTCGCAGGCGAGGTAGCGTCGGGCTCGCCTCGCGAGTTTGACAATCATTTGCATTTAGGATGAGGTTCTGGTCATGAACCCATCTGTACTGAACCGACGTCCGGCGCTGGCCGCCGGACTGCTCCTGACCGCCGTGCTGGCGGCCTGCGGCAGCGAGACCGACTCCGGCGACGAGCCCTCGACCACACCGGTCGAGACCGCGGGCCCCGCGCCGCGGCTCGTGGTCGCCTACTCCGACCGCGTCGACGTGGTCGACGCCACCGAGCTGTCGACCGAGGCCAGCTTCGACGTCGAGAGCTCGCCGTACGTGATCCCCTCCGGCGACGGGCGCCACGTGTTCACGCTGGAGCACGAGGCCGGCCGGACCGGCGTCATCGACTCCGGCACCTGGACCGACGCCCACGGCGACCACGGCCACTCCTACACCGTCGACCCGGCCGAGCTGGACCTGTCGTTCGAGGGCACCTCGTACCACGCGGTCAGCGACGACACCCGCAGCGTGATCTGGAACGACGACGAGGGCTCGTTCGCCGTGCTCGACCATGCGCAGCTCGAGGGCGACCTCGCTCGCCCCCGCATCATCGAGACCGGCACGCCGCACCACGGCGTGGCGGTGCCGACGGCCGACGGGGGCTTCCTGGCCACGGTCTCCGTCGACGAGGACGCCGTCGGTGTGGCAGTCCTCGACTCGGCCGGCAAGGAGACCGCCCGCTTCGAGGACTGCCCCGGCCTGCACGGCGAGACGCACGTCGGCGAGACCGGGTACGCCTTCGGCTGCACCGACGGCATCATGATCGTCGACAACGGCCAGGCGCGGAAGATCGCGGCTCCGGTCGGGGGCGCCGGCACCGGCAGCCTCGCGTCGGACCACGAGTCGCCGATCCTCGCCGGAACGCTGTCGGCCGAGGACGACCCCTCGCTCGACACGCAGGTCGCCTTGTACGACACCGCCACCGGGACGGCGCGTGCCGTCGACGTGGGTGCGAAGTACAGCAACCTGGTCGTCGATCACGGCCGCGCGATCGTGGTGGGCACCGACGGCGACCTGCGCGTCGTCGACCTGGTCAGCGGCGAGGTCACGGTCGTCCCGGCCGTCGAGGCCTGGGAGAAGACCGAGGACTGGCAGGAGCCGCGGCCCTACGTCGCGGTCGCCGGCGACACGGTGTGGGTCAGCGAGCCCGCCACGTCGTCGCTGCACAGCATCGACCTCGAGACCGGTGAGGTCACCGCGACCGAGAAGGTCGACGGCGAGCCCGGCCGCCTCGTGGTGCTGAACGCCCCGCACGAGCACTGAGTCACGAGCACTGAGTCACGAGCACTGAGTCACGTCCGACCGACGCCCGCGGTGGGAGCACGTGCTCCCACCGCGGGCGTCAGCGTCCCAGGACGCGGTCGAGATAGGGGTTGGTGAAGCGGCGCTGCGGATCGGCCTCGTCGCGCACCGCCAGGAAGTCCTCGAAGCGGGAGTAGAGACCGGACAGGTGGGCCGCGTCGAGCGTGTGCATCTTGCCCCAGTGCGGGCGGCCCTCGTGTGCGGTGAAGATGTCTTGGGCGGCGGCGAAGTACGTGGTGGGGTCGACCCGGTGGTACTGGTGCACGGCCACGTAGGCGTTGTCGCGCTCGTGCCCGGTCGACAGCCAGGCGTCGTCGGCCGCGGTGAACCGCACCTCGATCGGGAACGACACCAGCTCGTGGCGGGCGGCGAACCAGTCCTGCAGCTCGGTGACGACCGACGTCAGCGCCTCGCGGGGGACGGCGAACTCCGACTCGCGGAACCGCACGCGGCGCGGGGACACGAAGACGTCGTAGGAGTCGCTGGTGTAGGTGCGGGCGCCGAGGAGCCGCCCGGAGATCGCGTTGACCCGGGGGATGAGCGTGGGCCGGCGGGTGGTCAGGCGCTGCACCCGTTCGTAGACGACGTTCGACAGCAGCTCGTCGTCCCACCAGTGCCGTAGCCGGCCGAGGGGTTGCCGGTCGGTGCCCTCGGGCACACGGTCGTTGCGCTTGAGCAGGGCGCGGTCGGTGTGCGGGAACCAGTAGAACTCGGCGTGGTCGTGATCATTCGCCAGCTCGTCGAGCCGGCCGAGCACGTCGCCGAGGAGCGCCGGCTCCTCGCGGGCCCGCAGCAGGAAGGCCGGCACGCACTGGAGGGTGACCTCGGTGAGGACGCCCAGCGCGCCCAGGCCCACGCGCACCGCGCCGAACCACGGGTGGTGCTCGTCGACCTCCACGACGTCGCCGCTGCCGGTGACGAGCTGCGCGCCCACGACGGCGGCGGCGATGCCCTGCAACCGGCCACCGGTGCCGTGGGTCCCGGTGGACACCGCGCCGGCCACCGACTGTGGGTCGACGTCGCCGAGGTTCGGCAGGGCGAGGCCGAGCTCGCGCAGCCGCGGGTTGAGCTCGTGCAGCGAGATGCCGGCCTGCACGCACACGCGACCCGTGGCGGTGTCGTGATCCAGCACGCGGTTCATCCGGTCCAGGCGCACGCACACGCCGTCGGTGGCCGCGATGGGCGTGAACGAGTGGCCTGCCCCGACCGCCTTGACGGTCAGGCCGTCCGCAGCGGCCCTCGTCACGAGGGCTTGCACCTCGGCGGTCGACGTGGGGTGCTCGACGGCTGCGGGACGGGTGACGACGTTGCCGGCCCAGTTGCTCCAGGTGTTGGCCGTCGCCGTGCTCGCGCTCATCCGAAGTTCATCCCCTCGCCGCGGTAGGTGGGCAGCGTGCGCACCGTGCCCTCGGCATCGACGAGGTGGACGGCGTCGAAGCGCTCGCACATCTCCCCGGCCTTCGCGTAGCGGAGGAGCACACGGTCGCCCGGCTGCAGGTGGCGGGCGGCGCGGCCCTTGACCGGCGTCTGCACCTCGCCCGCGCCCTCCGAGCCGAGGAGCGAGAGCCCGGCCGGGTGCACCGGCGTGGGGGCGCGGCTGTCGCCGACCGGACCGGAGGCGATGTAGCCACCGCCGAAGCACGTGGCGACGTCGCGCGTCGGACGCCGGACCACGTCGAGCGCGAAGTGGGCGGCGGGGCGTCCCTGGAAGGCGTCGTAGCCGTCGAACAGTGTGGGGCTGAACAGTCCGGACCCCGCGGTGAGCTCGGTGATGACGGGGTCGGCGCCGGTCGTCTCGAGGCTGCCGGTGCCGCCGGCGTTGACGAGCCGCAGGTCGGCCACCTCCCGCACCGTCTCGACCACGGCGGCGCGGCGGTCGAGCAGCTCGGCGGCGGAGCGCCGCTTCACCAGGCGCACCGCGGGGGAGGAGTCGGGCAGTCCGGCGATCTGCGCGTCGTAGAACATCACGCCCACCAGGTCGAAGCCGGGCCGGTTCGCGATCGTCTCGGCGACCCGGCGCGCCTGGCGGGGCGTGTGCACGGGGGACCGGCGCACGCCGAGGTGCACGGGACCGAGGCGCAGGGAGGCGTCGACGTCGAGACACACCTGCACGGTGGGATGGCGAGGGCCGAGCACCCGGTCGACCGCGTCGAGCGCCCCTGTGCCGTCGACCATCAGCGTGATCGCGGCGCGGCGGCGGTCGTCGTCGACGATGGAACGGATGGCCGCGGCATCGACCGTGGGGTAGGCCAGCAGCACGTCGTCGACGTCGTGGTCGACGAGCCACGCCGACTCGGCGGCCGAGTACGACATGACGCCCGCGAACCCGGGTCGGGCGAGCGTCTCCTCGACCAGACCGCGGACGCGCACCGACTTGCTGGCCACGCGGATCGGCACGCCCGCGGCGCGGCGCACGAGGTCGTCGGCGTTCGACCACAGGGCGTCCTCGTCGACGACCGCCAACGGTGCCGGGAGGTCGCGGGTGGCCTCGATCAGGCGCGCTCCGTCGGACATGGCGCCAGTATGGGCCCTCGGGATGTGTGACGGAACTGTTCGTCTGCTTCGAGCACGCCCGTGGCGGCGTCACAGATCGGCGGACGGCGGGAACGCCGTAGGATGGCGGCGCGGCTTCGGCCGTGCGCCCCTGTAGCTCAGTTGGTAGAGCGCCTCACTTGTAATGAGGATGTCGCGGGTTCGACTCCTGTCGGGGGCTCGGCGCGGTGTGCCTGCGAGTGGTCTGCACGGCGGATTTCTGCGAGTGCCTCACGTGTCATGAGGATGTCGCGGGTTCGACTCCTGTCGGGGGCTCTGCACGGCGGATTTCTGCGAGTGCCTCACGTGTCATGAGGATGTCGCGGGTTCGACTCCTGTCGGGGGCTCTGCACGGGGTGTTTCGCGAGTGGTCTGCCCTCAGAGCCCGCTTCTGTCCCGTGGTCCTCTCGGCAACTGCCCGCACTGTCCGACGTCGGAGCTAGCGTCCGAGCATGTCGCGGACGAGGAGAGTCGAGACAACGATGACGATGCACAGGGACGCGCGCTACCCTCGGAAGATGAGCACGGCGGAAGCGATCGCGAGGGGCATCCGGCGAGGAGCCGAGATCGCGGCAGCTCCGGCAGAGACCCGGCTGTCGGCCACCCGCAAGGTGCGCTCGACAGACTTCACGACCGAGGCGTGGAAGTCGGTGGGCAAGACGATCCAGGACGCGATGCCGAATGGGTCCAGCCGCCGCTGAACCCCGGCATGGTCCTCGAGCAACGCTTCGCGCACCATAGCGGGCCGCTGCCAGACCCTGAGACGCTCCGCTCCTACGGTGACATCGTCGAGGACTTTCCGGAACGCATCATGCGCATGGCTGAGAAGCAGCAAGACGCGCAGATCGACTCAGCGATGATCGAGGCGAGAGCCGAGGCGTGGTCGCTCCGGATCGCTGCCGTTGCCGTGAGTCTGTTGCCGTGGTTCTTCGGCACCGTCGCCGTCATCCTCGCCCTGCTCGACGAACAGGCGGCGGCGATCATCGCGTCGCTCGCGACCGCATTCTCTGCTGGTCCTCAGATCATTGGTGCGATCCGCCGCCGCTGGAGCCCTCCCGCCGAGGAAGACTAGAGCGATAGTCAGGCCGCCGTGTGAGCCTGTTCTCCGGCCCACCTCCAGTCTGCGGGAGGTCCTCACGAGCCGTGGGGCCGTCATGCCCGTCCACCGACCGCATGGTCGCGAGCCGTGCGCGGCCCGTGAGATCTTCCCGACGATGCGGTGAACGGTGGGTACGGGGGCGGTCCGCTGCCCAGCGAGTGTCGGCGCTTCTGCCTACTCTGGAACGCATGACGGATCCGTTGTGGGACGCCACCCAGCTGGAGACCCGGTACGAGCAGGTGCGCGCGCACACCGAGACGCTCGCCGAGCCGCTGTCGCCCGAGGACCAGACGGTCCAGTCGATGGCCGACGTGTCGCCCACCAAGTGGCACCGTGCGCACGTCACGTGGTTCTTCGAGACCTTCGTGCTGGCCGAGGCCGAGCAGAACTTCACCCCGTTCCAGGACACGTACTGGTTCCTGTTCAACAGCTACTACGAGGCCGTCGGCCCGCGCTACACGCGCGCCGAGCGCGGCTACATCACCCGCCCGGGCGCCCACGACGTCGGCGTCTACCGCCAGAACGTCGACACCCGCGTGCGCGAGCTGATCGACTCGCTCGACGGCGGCACGCTCCAGAAGCTCGGTCCCACGATCGAGCTCGGCTTCCACCACGAGCAGCAGCACCAGGAGCTGCTGCTCATGGACATCAAGCACGTCCTGTCGGTCAACCCGCTGCGCCCCGTCTACGCCGGCACGCCGGCGCCGCGCTCCGAGCCCGACACCCTCGGCTGGCTTGACGTCGAGGGCGGGCTCGTTGAAGTCGGCCACGAGGGCGCAGGGTTCAGCTTCGACAACGAGCTGCCCCGGCACCACACCTGGCTCGAGCCCTACCGCATCGCCGACCGGCTGGTCACCAACGGCGAGTGGATGGAGTTCATGGCCGACGGCGGGTACCAGCGGCCCGAGCTGTGGCTGTCCGACGGCTGGGCCAAGGTCACCAGCGAGGGCTGGCGTGCCCCGTTCTACTGGCGCGACGACGAGGGCCAGTGGTCCGAGCACAGCCTGCACGGCACCTGGCCCGTCGACCCCGGCCTGCCCGTCACGCACGTCAGCCACTACGAGGCCGATGCCTACGCCACCTGGCGCGGCCTGCGCCTGCCCACCGAGGCCGAGTGGGAGCACGCGGTCGCCGTCGACGGGCAGGGCGCGACGCCGGCGCTCCCCGCTGAGCCGCTCTTCCACGCTCGTCCGGCCGGGTCCGCCACCGGTCACCTGCGCCAGGTGTACGGCGACACCTGGCAGTGGACCTCCTCGTCGTACCTGCCCTACCCCGGCTTCCACCCACCGGCCGGGGCCATCGGCGAGTACAACGGCAAGTTCATGTCGAGCCAGATGGTGCTGCGCGGCGGCAGCGCGCTCACCCCACCCGGTCACGCGCGCCACACCTACCGCAACTTCTTCCCGCCGGGCGCCCGCTGGGCCATGTCCGGGGTCCGCCTCGCCGACGGCGGGGCGCCGCGGGTGAGCGCGTGAGCGGGGGCAGCGAGGTGCGTGAGCCGGTCGTGCACGTGGCGTTCGATCCCGACCGCGCGGCTGGCAGTCTGGTGTCCGACGTCAGGCGCGGCCTGGGTCAGTCACCGCGCACCCTCCCGCCGAAGTGGTTGTACGACGACCGTGGCTCCGAGCTGTTCGACCAGATCACCCGGTTGCCCGAGTACTACCCCACCGAGGCCGAGCGGCGCCTTCTCGCCGAGCACGCGGCCGACATCGTCCGTCTCACCGGGGCGCCGACCGTCGTCGAGCTGGGCAGCGGCACCAGCGACAAGACCCGCACCCTGCTCGACGCCTTCACGGCCGGTGGCCAGCTGCGCCGCTTCGTGCCGGTCGACGTCAGCGAGGCCACGCTCCGCTCCGCGGCCGACATGCTGTCCCAGCGGTACCCGGGACTCCAGGTCGAGGCGCTCGTCGGCGACTTCACCCTGCACCTGAGCCACCTGCCCCAGGACGACCGCAAGGTCGTGGCGTTCCTCGGTGGCACCATCGGCAACTTCTACGTCGAGGAGCGTGCGGCGTTCCTGGGTGCGCTCGCCGACTCGCTCGCACCGGGCGACTGGCTGCTGCTCGGCACCGACGTCGTCAAGGACGCCGACCGCCTGGTCGCCGCCTACAACGACAGCCAAGGCGTCACGGCCGAGTTCGTCACCAACAGCCTCGCGGTGCTCAACCGCGAGCTCGACGCCGACTTCGACCTCGACGCCTTCCGGTACGTCCCGCTGTGGGACCCCGCCATGGAGCGCATGGACCTCCGGCTGCGCGCCGAGGTGCCGCAGCAGGTCACGTTGCCGGGCGCCGACCTCGTCATCGATCTCGCCGCCGGCGAGGAGATCCGCGTCGAGATCTCCAGCAAGTTCCGCCCCGAGGGACTGCGCGCCGAGCTGGCCGCCGCCGGCTTCGCCGCCGACCACCTCTGGACCGACGGCGACTACGCCCTCACCCTCGCCCGCCGCACCGACTGAGGGCGGGGCGACCCCAGAGCGTCCCCGGGGTCGCAGCGCTAGCGTGGACGCATGCCCGATGAGTCCCGCCTCCCGCCGCACGTCCTCGTCCTGTTCGGCGCCACCGGCGACCTGGCCCGGCGCAAGCTGTTCCCCGGTCTGTACCACCTCGCCACCGAGGACCGCCTGCCGAGCGACTACGTCGTCATCGGCTCCGGGCGGCACTCCCCGGGCACCGACGCCGAGTTCCGCGACCAGGTGCGCGCGGGCCTGGAGGAGTTCGTCACCGACCTCGACGACGACATCGCCCAAGGCCTGCTCGAGCGCATCACCTTCTGCGCGTCCGACGCCGACGACGGTGCCGACCTCGTCAAGGCCGTCACCGCGGCCGAGGCCGAGCTCGGCGACGACGTGCGCCGACTGCTGTACCTCTCCGTGCCGCCCGGCGCCATGCGTCCGCTGATCTCGATGCTGGGTCGCGAGGGCCTCACCGAGCGGGCCCGTCTGGTGTGCGAGAAGCCCTTCGGCACCGACCTCGAGTCGTCCCGCGCGCTCGACGCGACGCTGCACGAGGTGGCCGACGAGGACCAGGTCTTCCGCATCGACCACTTCCTGGGCAAGGAGGCCGTGCAGAACATCCTCGCCGTCCGCTTCGCCAACGGCCTGTTCGAGTCCGCCTGGAACCGCGACCACATCGAGTCGGTGCAGATCGACGTGCCCGAGGAGCTGACCGTCGACGGTCGCGGCAGCTTCTACGAGGCCACCGGGTGCTTCCGCGACATGGTCAACACGCACCTGTGCCAGGTGCTGGGCTTCGTCGCGCTCGAGCCGCCGGTCCACCTGACCGCCGAGGCGCTGCGCAACGAGAAGGCGAAGGTCTTCGAGGCGATGCGCCCGATCGACCCGAGCCGCGTGGTGCTGGGTCAGTACGAGGGGTACCGCGACACCGATGGCGTCGACCCCCGCTCATCGGTCGAGACCTTCGTGGCCCTGGAGGTCTTCATCGACACGCAGCGCTGGCAGGGCGTGCCGTTCTACCTGCGCACCGGCAAGGCGATGGCCGACACCCGCCGCACCATCACCATCACCTTCCGCACGCCGCCGATGGGCATGTTCGGCGACCACGCCGAGGGACCCAACGAGCTGGTGCTCGAGCTGACCGACGACGCCCGCATGAAGCTCGACCTGTTCACCAAGCGGCCCGGTCCCGTGATGGACATCGTCACCACCACGATGACGCTCGACATGGGCGGGCAGGACCCGGCCGACGAGCCGCTCGAGGCCTACGAGCGTCTCCTGCTCGACATCATGCGCGGTGACCAGACGTTGTTCACCCGGTCGGACGAGGTCGACCGGCTGTGGCGACTCGTCGACCCGATCCTGGCCGACCCGCCACCCATCCACCGCTACCGTCGCGGCACCTGGGGTCCGCGCGAGGCCCGGGGACTCCCCGGTCAGCGCGGCTGGCGGCTCGACGACGCTTGAGACTGGACGGGGGCTCGACGGACCACGGGGCTCAGCTCTTCAGCTGGTTGAGCGCCGAGGCGGCGTGCGCGGCGCGGGCGCCGGTCTTCTCGCTCTCGACGATGAACTTCGGCTCGTCCTCGGACGCCGTGAACTTCTGCTTTGCGAGCTGGAAGTCCGCCGTCCTCTTCTCGACGATGGTGCCCTGCGTGCGACCTTGCGGCGTGCCCCAGCTGACGCGATCTCCGACCTTCATGGGACCAGCCTGCGGTGGCCCCGTCGAGTCCGCACCTCGTGCCACGATGGGCCCGACCCGAGGAGGCCGGCGTGATCACCTTCCGACGCGTGACCGAGGACGACTTCGGCCTGCTCGCGCACTGGCTCTCGCAGCCGCACGTGCACCGCTGGTGGCACCACGAGACCTCGCCCGAGGCGGTCGCACGTGACTTCGGTCCGACGGCGCGCGGCGAGGAACCGTCCGAGGACCACCTGGCGCTCGTCGAGGGGGAGCCGGTCGGTCTCATCCAGCGGGCGCGCTGGCACGACTACCCCGAGGACGTGACGGCGCTGGCCGGGCAGGTCGCCCTGCCCGACGATGCCATGAGCGTCGACTACTTCATCGGTGACGTGTCGCGCATCGGGCAGGGCCTGGGCCCGCGGGTGGTGACCGCGTACGTCGCCCTGCTGTGGCGCGACCACCCAGGATGCCGCACCGTGCTCGTGCCCGTCGCGTCCGGCAACCGCAGGTCGTGGCGGACGCTCGAGAAGGCGGGCTTCGGGCTCCTGGCCGAGGTCGAGCTCGAGCCGGACAACCCGATCGACCCGCCGCAGCACCGCCTGTACCGGCTCAGTCGGCCTGACGCGTGAGGTGCGAGGTCATCGTGTAGTCCTTGGCCGGACCGGACACGACCCACTGCACCGACCACGCATCGGGACTCAGCACGGTGACGTGGCCGCGGTAGGTGTCGGCCCCGCAGGGGTGGACCACCGGCTCGCCGACGGTCCAGGGGTGGAAGTCGCGACCGTCCTCGAACGTGACCCACCAGCCGTCCTCGCGCGACTCGACGAACAGGGTGCGCGCGACCGAGGTGCTGCCGCCGGACCAGGTCATGGTGCCGTCCTCGTGCCAGCGGACACGGCCGTCCGGCTCGGCCGAGAGCCAGGTGTCCGCGACGACGTGCCGTTCTGGACCCAGTCGGTCGTCGATCGTGCGATCAAGGTGCCAGCGCCCGAGCAGGTCTGTCGGGTCGACGGTCGTCACGGGACGAGGGTCCTCGGGTCACGGGCGCCGGTCAAGTCGGGTGCCACGATGGGGGCATGGATCTCAACACCAGGGTGCATGCTGCGGTCGAGCGGGCGGTCGAGGCCGGAGAGGCGCCAGGAGCGGCGTGGGCCGTGGTCGTGGGCCGCGGCGCCGAGCGGCAGGTCGTGCAGGGCTCGACGGGCATTCATGCCGACGACACGATCTTTCGCATCGCGTCGCTGACCAAGCCCATCATCGGAGTGCTGCTGGCAGCACTGGTCGAGGACGGGGTGCTGGGGCTCGACGACCCCGTGAAGCGCTGGGTCCCCGAGATCGCCCACCGTCAGGTGCTGCGCACGCCCGCCGCCGAGCTCGACGACGTGGTGCCTCCGCGGCGTGACCTCACCGTGCTCGACGTCGCCCTGATGGGCGCGGGCGTGGGGTGGGGCGAGGTGCTGGAGGGCGCTCACCTGCAACGGGCCACGCAGCAGAGTGGCATCGAGTCCACCTGGCAGCCCAGTGAGCTGGCCCCCGACGAGTGGGTGCGCCGGCTCGCCGACCTGCCGATGGCGCACCAGCCCGGCGAGGGGTGGCTCTACCAGGTCTCCTACGACCTGCTGGCGATCGTCCTCGAGCGCGCCACGGGCCGCCGGCTCGACGAGGTGCTGGCCGAGCGTCTGCTCGAGCCGCTGGGCATGGACGAGACCGGCTGGGCCACGACCGCCGAGCTGCTGCCGCGGGTTCCGGCGCAGTTCTTCCCGAATTTCAAGGGCCGCAGTGTGCAAGTGGCGCCCGAGGCCGACCCGTCGCTGCTCGAGCAGCCCGTCTCGCGGTCCGGGGCCACGGGACTGCTGTCGACGGCCGCCGACCTCGCCCGCTTCGGGGCGTTCCTGCTCGACGAGGGACAGGGGCCGGGAGGCCGAGTGATCGGCGCTCAGGCGCTCGCCGACGCCGTGCGCGACCGACTGCCGCAGGGCGAGGCGGGGGCCATGAGCCGCGACTCCCTCTCGCCCACGCAGGGCTGGGGCCTCGGGGTCGCCGTCGACCTCGCGTCGGCGTACGACGGCGCGCACGCTGGCCGGTTCGGCTGGTACGGCGGCACCGGCACCACGATGTGGACCGATCCGGCCGCCGGCGTCAGCGGGGTGCTGCTGACGCAGAACGGCCCGCCGTCCCAGGCCCTCTCGGACCTGTTCTGGCGGGCCGTTCACGGCTCGTGACTCAGTCGGTCGACGCCTCCAGCGCTGCCGCCACGCGGCGGTGCGCCTCCCAGATCTCCTCCGGCAGGTCGGCGAACTGCTGCAGGTGCGCCTCGCGGAACCCGATCTCCTGACGCCAGCGCTCGGTGTCGATCGTCAGCACGGTGTCGAGGTCGGCCTGGTCGATCTCGAGACCGTCGAGGTTCAGCTCCTCCTGCGTCGGCAGGATGCCGACCGGCGTCTCGCGACCCTCGACCTCACCGTTCTTGAGCTGCATGAGCCACAGCAGCGGCCGCAGGTTCTCGCGGTAGCCGGGCCACAGGAAGCGTCCGTCGTCGCCGCGCTGGAACCAATTGACGTGCGCGAAGATCGGCTTCTCGGCGGCCTCGCCGAGGATCTTCAGCCAGTGCGCCGCGTACGGGCCCTCGGGGTAGGACATGAAGGGCCGCATCGACATGGGGTCGTAGCGCAGCTGCCCGTCGACGCCCTCGGCCGCGAACGTGGCCTCGGCGCCCAGCGTCAGGCCGTCGTACACGCCCTCGGCGACGTCGTGGATGGCGCGGATCAGCGGCTCGCGGTCGCGGGTGCGGCCACCGAAGATGATGCCGTCGATCGGCACGCCCTGCGGGTCCTCGAAGTCGCTCGCCACGTTCGGCACGTTGGCCAGCGTCGTGGTGAAACGGCTGTTCGGATGTGCCCAGGGAGCGTCGTCGCCGTCGGCCCGGTCGGCGATGCGCTCGCCCTTCCAGTCCAGCCAGCCGTCGAGGTCGGTCGGCGGCTGGGGCGACTTGCCCTCCCACCACACGTCGCCGGTCAACTCGTTGTAGGCGATGTTGGTGAAGATGGCGCCGGTGCCCGCGTCGATCGAGTGCAGGGCGCCCGGGTTGGTGGCCTCGTTGGTGTCCTTGGCGACACCGAAGACACCGTTCTCGGGGTTCAGGCCGTAGAGCTTGCCGTCCTCACCGATCCACAGCCACGCGATGTCGTCGCCGTAGAACTCGACGTGGTACCGCTCGCCCAAGGCGTCGGGCGCCAGCGTCATGGCCAGGTTGGTCTTGCCGGAGGCGCTGGGGAAGCCGCCGCAGATGTGGTACTTGCGACCGGTCTGCTTGTCGACGATGCCCAGCAGCATGAACTGCTCGGCGAGGAACTTGCCCGACGCCCAGCCGTCGTACGCCGCCTGGCGCAGGCCGTGGGCGATCTTGCCGAGCAGCGCGTTGCCGCCGTAGGACGAGCCGAAGTGCAAGATGGTGCGCTCGTCGGCGACCGTCACGAAGTACCGCTGGTCGTCGGCCGTGCCGTGGCCCAGGTTCTCGAGGTCGCCGGTGACGTGCACGGCGCGCACGAAGCTGCTCGGGTCGGCGAGGTCGTTGATGTGGTTCACGCCGACCCGCGCCATGCGGATCATGTGCAGCACGACCGTGCGAGCGTCGGTGAGCTCGACACCGGCGGCGAAGGCCTCCAGCGGCGAGCCGGGAGGCGCCATCAGGTACGGGACCACGTACATGGTCTTGCCGGCCGAGGCGCCGCGCATCTTGTCCTCGAGCAGCGGCTTCATCTCCGAGGAGGGGCGCCAGTTGTTGTAGACGCCGGCGTCCTCGGGGTTGCTCGTCGCGACGATCGTGCGCTCCTCGGAGCGCGCCGTGTCCTTGTGGTAGCTGCGCGAGTAGTACAGGTGATCGCCAGCGGACTGCAGCTCTCCTGCGGCCACGGCCTCCTCGAGCAGGCGTGCGTCGTCGCCGGCGCTCACGACCTCGATGCGCTCGGCGCCGGTGATGCCGGCCCAGTGGCGCACGTACTCGCGCACGTGCTGATTGGTGAGTCCTGCGGCATCCAGTGCTGCCTCGACGTCTGCCATCGCCTGTGGTGTTCCTCTCGGGTCGACCGCCATCGGGCCGGGTGGCCCGGACATGGGGGCATGCTGCCACACATCTGTCCGGTCCGATCCACGGGATCGCGCCGTGAGACGTCAGCGGTCGCGGAACACCGCGTCGCGCTTCTCCCGGAACGCGGCAGATCCCTCGGCGAAGTCGGCGGCGTCGAGGAGGGCGGCCTGCCCCTCCCGCTCGAGGGCGAACGCACCCTCGAGCGCCCCGAGCGTGGCGGCATTGATGGCCTGCTTGGTGCGGGCGTAGGCGACCACGGGGCCGCCCGACAGGGTCGCGAGGACCTGGTCGACCTCGGCCTCGAAGGCGTCGGCGTCGTGCACCGCGGCGATCAGGCCCGCACGAGCCGCGTCGTCAGCGGGGAGCCGTTCGGCGAGCAGGGCCATGCGCATCGCCGTGGCCCGGCCGACCGAGGCCGCGACCAGCGCCGAGGCGCCACCGTCGGGCATGAGGCCGATCTTGGTGAACGCCAGCATGAAGAACGCCTTGCTGCTGGCGATCGTCAGGTCGGCGCCCAGCGCGATCGGCACGCCCACACCGGCGCAGGCTCCCTGCACTGCCGAGACCACCGGCAGCGGGCAGTCGCGGATGGCCCGCACGAGGTCGTTGGCCGCATCGATCAGGTGGGTGTTGGCCCCGCCGCCGGGGGAGTCGTCGGCGGAGTCGCCCTGCAGGTCGGCACCCGAGCAGAACCCGCGTCCCTCGGCCCGCAGGACGACGACCGACGCCCCGGCATCGGCGGCACCGCTCACCAGCTCGGTCAGGTCGTCGACCATGGGCACGGTCAGGGCGTTGAACGAGTCGGGACGGCGCAGCCACAGGGTCAGCACGCCACCCTCGAGGGCGGAGCCGATTTGCTCGCCGCTGCGGGGGCCGGGGGTCAGGGTGGTCATGGGGTCTCCTGAGGAAGGGGGCGGTCAGACGAGACCGGAAGTCTCTCGTGGTGACTCCGGAAGTCTCTCGTGAGCGTCAGGGTGGTGGGGGGAGGAGGCGGGTGACGACGCGGTCGTGCTGGAGGACGAGGCGGTCGGAGTCGTCGCGGACGAACCGGGTGTGCACGTCGGTCACCTCGCTGCGCCCGTCGAGGCAGAGGTCGAACGACGCCCGCACCTGCAGCGCCATGCGACCCAGGGCCACGAGGTCCTGATGGCGGTGCACCCGGCGCCCCAGGTCGACCTGGGCCATTGCGTCGAGGCCGTACCGCTCGAGCACCGTGAGGAGCAGACCGATGTCGACGCCGTAGCCCGACACGAACGGGTGCTGGTACACGGCGGTCCGTCGCACGGCGTACTCGCCCGAGAGGGGCTGAGCGAAGCCGGCCAGCGCGGGGGCACGGTCGGCGATCTCGGGACGCGCCACCAGCTCGGTCACCCGGCCGCCGCCGGAGGGCCGCGCTGCGTCGGGCGCATCATCAGCCACGGCTCCGTCAGGCAGGAACGGTCGGTCGTAGAACGCCTTGACCAGGACGAGGTCCGGGTCCCGGAGCAACGGCGCCACCAGACCCGTCACGAACCCGTCGTGGGGCGCCTCGACGTCGGCGTCGAGGAAGACCACGACGTCGGCGTCGACGGCGTCGATTCCTGAGCGGAGCGCACCGCCCTTGCCGTCCTGCGGCGAGTGCGTGCAGGAGACCACCCGGGCCCCCGCACGCCGGGCGACGTCGGCGGTCTGGTCGGAGGAGTGGGAGTCGACGACGACGATCTCGTCGAGCAGCGCCACCCGTTCGATCAGCCGCTCCCGCAGCCTCGTGACCACGGTGCCGACCGTCGCGGCCTCGTTGCGCGCGGGCAGCACCACGGTGATCCGCTGACCGTGCGCGAGCTCGGCGACCTCGTCCGGGCTCGGGTGCCGGTCGTCGACGGTGCGCCGCGCGAACCAGTCGCGGACGGTGCCGGGCTGAGGGCGCGGCTCGTGCTCAGGCAAGGCCGCGCACCGATCGGGTGGGTGGCCGCTCGCCGGCGATCGTCGCCACCATCTCGAGCACGCGACAGGTGGCCGCCACGTCGTGCGTGCGGAACATCGCGGCGCCGTCGCGCGCAGCCCAGGCGGTGGCGGCCAGCGTGCCCTCGAGCCGCTCGTCGACGGGGAGGTCGAGCGTCTCGCCGATGAAGTCCTTGCGGGACAACGCCATCAGCACGGGCCAGCCGGTGGCGACGAGGGTCGCGGTCTCACGGACCAGGGAGAGGCTGTGCCAGGTGTTCTTGCCGAAGTCATGGGTCGGGTCGATGAGGATGCCCTCGCGCGGGACCCCGCGGGCCACCAGGTGCTCGGCCGTGGCGGTGGTGTGCCGCACGACATCGGTCACGACGTCGTCGAACTCCACGCGGTGCGGCCGCGTGCGAGGAACGGCCCCGCCGGTGTGCGAGCAGACGAAGCCGGCCCCGTACTCGGCCGCGACGTCGAGCAGGTCGGGCTCGGCGCCGGCCCAGGTGTCGTTGACGAGGTCGGCCCCGGCCTCCAGGCCCAGCCGGGCGACCTCGGCGCGCCAGGTGTCGAGGCTGATGGCGACGTCGGGATGCTCGGCCCGCACCGACTCGATGAAGGGGATCGTGCGGCGCACCTCCTCGGCGACGTCGACGAGGTCACCGGGCCCTGCCTTCACGCCACCCACGTCGATCACGTCGGCGCCGGCCGCCACGGCGCGCCGGACGGCCTCGAGCGCGTCACCGTCGGCGAAGGTGGCGCCGCGGTCGTAGAACGAGTCGGGCGTGCGGTTGACGATGGCCATGACGAGCGCGCGATCACGCTGCAGGTGACGACCACGGAGGATCAGGGCGGGACTCATGTCGGTCGGCGGGAGCCGGTCAGGACTTCTCGGCCTCGGCGGCCTCGTCCGTGGTGCGTCCCTCGCGCAGGTGGTCGGCCGCCTGGGCATCCCCCGCTGGCGCGTCCGGAGAGACCTGCGCGTCGATGCGCTCGTTCAGGTACCGCAGGATCTCGGCGACGCTGGCGGCAACCGGCACGGCCAGGAAGGCGCCGGTGACGCCGAACAGCGAGCCGCCGGCCAGCACCGAGAGCAGGACCACCGCGGCGTGCAGGTTCATCGTCTTGCCCTGCAGCCACGGCGACAGCACGTTGCCCTCGAGCTGCTGGACGCCGATGACGATGAGCAGGACGATCAGCGCGTCCTGGGGCGAGTTGGTGACAAGGGTGACGAGCACCGCGAGGGCTCCTGCGACGACCGCACCGATGATCGGGATGTAGCCACCGAAGAAGGTGAGGACCGCGAGCGGCACCGCCAGCGGCACCCCGACGATGGCCAGGCCGATGCCGATGATGACCGCGTCGATGAAGGATACGAGCGTCTGCGTGCGGATGAACCCGCCCAGCGTGCTCCACACCCGCGACAGGCCCTCGACGGTGTGCTGGCCGGCCCGGCGGCCGCCGATGGTCTGGAGCCACGGCAGCAGCTTGTGGCCGTCCTTGATGAACAGGAACGTGAGGATCAGCGTGACGACCAGGTTGAGCACGGCGGAGGCGGCGGCGTTGATGGTCGAGAACACGCCGGCGCTGATGGCCGCGGCGCTGTCCTGCAGCCGGTCCTGCAGCGCCGTGATGGCCTGGGTGATCTGCGCGTCGGAGACCTGGAACGGACCCTCGACGAGCCAGTCACGGATCTTGAGGAGGCCGCCGGAGGCCTGGTCGGCGATGTCGGGCGCCTGCCCCGCCACCTGCGGTGCCAGGGCGGCGATCACGGCGGCCAAAGTGCCGAGGAACGCCACCATGACGCCGATCGCCGCGATCGCGTCGGGCACGCCGCGGCGACGCAGCCACGCGACGGGCGGACCGAGGACCGTGGCGACGACGAGCGCGAGGGCGACGGGGTACCAGACCATCCACGTGTGGCCGACGACCCAGCCGAGGACGTACAACGCAGCGGCGATGACGACGATGCGTAGACCCCAGCGTTGCAGGCTGGCGAAACCGCGGTCGATCACGACGGCCCGGTCAGTCACACGGGTGTCCGTCTGGGGGTTGTCAGTCACCTGAGCAGCCTAGTGGCCGGTCCCCACCGCCGCCGGGTCAGCCGGGAGACGCCAGTCGACCGGCTCGCCACCGCGCTCGACGAGCAGCTCGTTGGCCCGGCTGAACGGCCGGGCCCCGAAGAAGCCGCGCGAGGCCGAGAGCGGGCTGGGGTGCGGCGAGACGACGCACGGGGTGTCGCCGAGCAACGGCTGCAGTCCCTGCGCGTCACGTCCCCAGAGGATCGCGACGAGCGGTCCGCCCCGCTCGACGAGGGCCCGGATCGCCTGCTCGGTGACCTTCTCCCACCCCTTGCCGCGGTGACTGGCGGGATTGCCCGGCCGCACGGTCAGCACGCGGTTGAGCAGCAGCACCCCCTGGTCGGCCCAGGCGGTCAGGTCGCCGTGCGGAGGCGCCTCGATGCCGAGGTCGGACTCCAGCTCGGCGTAGATGTTGACCAGGCTGCGGGGGAGTGGCCGCACGTCCGGCGCGACCGAGAAGCTGAGGCCCACGGGGTGCCCCGGGGTGGGGTAGGGGTCCTGGCCCGTGATCAGGACACGGACGTCGGCGAGCGGCCGGGTGAAGGCGCGCAGCACGTGCTCGCCGGCCGGCAGGTAGGGCCGGCCCTTGGCGAGCTCGGCGCGCAGGAAGTCGCCCATCGCGGCGACGTCGTCGGCCACGGGTGCGAGGGCCTCGGCCCAGTCGGGCGCGACGATCTCGGGCAGCGGTCGGGGCACGCTGGCAGGGTAGCCGGGCCCGCGCGCCCCACGCGTACCCTCGTCGGGTGTCTGCCGTCGCCGCCTATCGGTCCTTGGTGCGCATCGTCGGACCCAGCTACTTCGTCATCGCGTTCCTCGGGCGGGTGCCGATCGCGATGAGCCAGATGGGCACGCTGCTGCTCGTCAGCTCGGCCACCGACAGCTACGCACTGGGTGGCGCGGCGGCCGGTGCCCTCGCCGTGACGAACGCCGTGGGCTCCCCGTTCTTCGGTGGCCTGGCCGATCGCATCGGTCAGCGTCCCGTCGTGCTGACGCAGTCCCTCGCCGGTGGTGTCGGGCTGGTGGGCATCGTGCTGGTCACGCAGTCGGACGCCCCCTCGCCCTTCATCATCCTGATGGCCGCGTTCGCCGGCCTGATGTGTCCGCAGGTGGGGCCGCTGGCGCGGGTGCGCTGGTCGCCGATCCTGCACGACGAGCCGGACAAGGGCCGCCTGCTCGACGCCGCCTTCTCGTACGAGGGGGCCGCCGACGAGCTGTCGTTCGTGCTGGGTCCCGCGACGGTCGGGCTGCTCGCGGTGCTGGTCGATCCCAGCGAGGCGTTGCTCGTGGCCGCGCTCGTGCTGGCCGCGTTCGGCACCTGGTTCGCGCTGCACCCGACCGCCGAGCTGACCCGGCCGGTCCCCGGCGCGGTGCGCAGCGAGGGGCGGCTGCTGGTCGGTGCGCTGGTGGCTCTCGCCGTGGCGCAGCTGTTCATCGGCATGCTCTTCGGTGCCACGCAGACCGGGTCGACCGTGCTGGCGACCGACGCGGGCCAGCCGGGGCTCGCCGGAGTCATCCACGCGACGCTGGGCATCGGCAGCGCCATCGCCGGCCTCGCGGTCGCCGCGCTGCCCGAGCGCATCACGTATCCCCGGCGGATGCTGGTCTCGGCGCTCGGCCTGGCCGTGCTGTCGACGCCGCTCCTGCTCGTGCAGACCATCGGACAGCTCGTCGCGGTCATCGCGCTGCTGGGCTTCGCGGTGGCGCCGTACATGATCAGCAACTTCGCGATGGCGGGACAGCTCGTGGCCACCGACCGCGTCGGCACGGCGATGACGCTGCTGGCCGGCGCGACGGGGTGCGGCTACGCGATCGGCTCCTCGGTGGCCGGCCGACTCGCCGACGGGGTGCCGGGGATCGCCCCCGACGGCGGCCACACCCCGGCCTTCGCAGTGACGGTGGTGGCCACCTACGGCGCCCTGCTGCTGTCGGCGGGCTTTGCCGCCCGTTCGCGCCGCTGACCCCTCCCGAAGCGTTGTCAGCGGGTGAGGCGCTGCTGGAGCGCGGCGCGCGCGGCGGGCCACTCGTCGTCGAGCATCGCGAACGTGACGGTGTCGCGCCAGGAGCCGTCGCGCCGGCGCTTGTGCTTGCGCAGCACGCCCTCGCGCACGGCGCCGAGACGCTCGACCGCCGCCTGCGAGCGGGTGTTGCGGATGTCGACGTGCCACACGACGCGCACGCACCCGAGCTGGTCGAAGGCACGGGTGAGCAGCAGCAGCTTGGCCTCGGTGTTGAGACCGGAGCGCCAGAAGCGTCGCCCGAGCCACGTCCAGCCGATGGCGACCGTGCGGAGCTGGGGGTCGACGTCGTAGAACGTCGTGAGCCCGGCGACCTCACCGGTGCCGGCGACCGTCTGCACCCACACCGCTCCCGACATGCTGCGGTAGCGCGCGACGATGGCCGCGGCCTCGTCGAGGTCGGTGGGCCGGGCGAACGCCAACCAGTCGAAGACCTCGTCGGCGTCGGCGGCGGCCAGCAGGCCCGCGGTGTGCTGCTCGCCGAGCGGGACCAGCTCGACGTGCCGGCCCGTGAGCACCGGAGCCGCGGTCCAGTCGTTCACTCGACCGGTCGCGTCCGCTTCGTGTGGGTGGTGGGCTCGGCGTTGAGGTCGGACAGGAAGCCGTTGGCCCACAGGTCGATGTCGTTCTCCATGACCTGCTTGCGCAGCGACTTCATGCGCCGCGACTGCTCCTTGGGACCGGCCTTGATGGCCTCGAGCAGGGCGGCCTTCATGCCGTTGATGTCGTACGGGTTGACCTGGTAGGCGGCCTTCAGCTCGGCCGCAGCCCCGGCGAACTCGCTGAGCACGAGCGAGCCGCGGTCGTCGTAGCGGCAGGCCACGTACTCCTTGGCGACGAGGTTCATGCCGTCGCGCAGCGGGGTGACGACCATGACGTCGGCGGCCCGGTAGAACGCCGCCATCTCCTCGCGGGGGTACGAGGCGTGCAGGTAGGTGACGGGCTGCTGGCCGATGCGGCCGACGTCGCCGTTGAGGCGTCCGACCAGGCGGTCGATGTCGTCGCGCAAGAGCTTGTACTGCTGCACGCGCTCGCGCGACGGCGTGGCCACCTGCACGAAGACGGCGTCGTCGACGTGCACGGCGCCGTCGGTGATGAGCTCGCCGAACGCACGAATGCGCTGGCGCAGGCCCTTGGTGTAGTCGAGCCGGTCGATGCCCAGCACGAGCACCTTGGGGGAGCCGAGGCTCTCGCGGATCTCGGCGGCGCGGGCGATGACCTCGGGCCGGCGAGCCATCTCCTCGAAGCCGGCCGCGTCGATCGAGATGGGGTAGGCCCGGGCCATGACGACCCGGCCGTCGGGCAGGTAGACGGCATCGCGGTGGGTCTTGTGCCCGACGCGTTGCCTCACGAGCCGGATGAAGTTCTGGGCCGCGCCGTTCTGCTGGAAGCCCACGAGGTCGGCGCCGAGCAGGCCCTCGAGGATCTCCTTGCGCCACGGCAGCTGCTGGAAGAGCTCGGTGGGCGGGAAGGGGATGTGCAGGAAGAAGCCGATGCGCAGGTCGGGACGCAGCTCGCGCAGCATCGCGGGCACCAGCTGCAGCTGGTAGTCCTGCACCCACACGACGGCGTCGGGCGCGGCCACCGCGGCGGCGCGCTCGGCGAACCGGCGGTTGACGCGCACGTACGTCTCCCACCACTCGCGGTGGAAGGAGGGCGGAGCGATGACGTCGTGGTAGAGCGGCCAGAGGGTGCCGTTGGAGAACCCCTCGTAGTACTCGACGACCTCGGACTCCGACAGCGGGACCGGCTCGAGCTGCAGGCCACCGTGCTCGAAGGGCTTGAGGTCCTCGTCAGGAGCGCCGTGCCAACCGATCCAGGCCCCGCCCTCGCGCCGCATGACGGGCTCGAGAGCCGTGACCAGGCCGCCGGGGGAGGTGCGCCACGTGGTGGTGCCGTCCGGAGCCACGACGCGGTCGACGGGCAACCGGTTGGCGATGACCACGAACTCTGCGGTGTTCTTCGCCATGACCGCAGCCTAGTGCGTCAGGCCGCCCCGGCCGTACGCGCCGCGTGGAACGAATGACATGGCTGTCATTCGTCGCTAGGATGGCCCCATGAGCGCTGCCCACCAGTCCCGCCACGAGGCCGGAGACGCCGCCCCGTCGCTCACCGAGCGCGACCGCGAGATCCTCGCCCTCGAGCGCCTGTGGTGGAAGTACGCCGGGGCCAAGGAGCAGGCCATCCGCGACAAGTTCGACATGTCGGCCACGCGGTACTACCAAGTCCTCAACGCCCTGATCGACCGCGAGGACGCTCTCGCCTTCGATCCCCTGCTCGTCAAGCGGCTTCGTCGCCTGCGCGCGGAGCGCGCTCGCACCCGCTCGGCCCGCAGGCTCGGCATCGACCTCTGACGCCCGGATCGTCCAGACCCCGAACGGTCAGGCCCAGAACGGACAAGCCCAGCATGAATCACCGCCGCACGGTCAGCCGCAGGGCGTTCGTTCCTCCCGTGTGGCTCGTCGGGATCACCGTCGTCGCCATCCTCGGCGGGCTGGGCTGGCTCGGCTGGTACGCGGCCGACCTCGTGCGCGACGACGACACCACCTCGGCGTCCGCCACCCCCTCGACGTCCCCGTCGGCCTCGCCCGAGCCGACTCCGACCCCTGGGTCGACCGCCGAGCCGACGCCGGAACCCACGCCTGAGCCGACGCCGGAGCCTGAGCCCACCGCGGCGCCGGTCAGTCGCACCGCGGGCGTCTCGGTGCTCAACAACACCGGCATCGGTGGCCTGGCGGCCCAGGTGGCCGGGCGCGTGCAGGACGCCGGCTGGACCGATGTGCGCACCGGCAACTGGCGCGGACAGATCCCGCAGAACACCGTGTACTACCCGCCGGGCCTCGAGGGGCCGGCCCAGACCCTCGCCGCCGACCTCGGCATCTCGCGCGTGGCACCGGCCGTCGCGAACATGAGGGCGGACCGGTTGACGGTCATCGTCGTCGAACGGCCATCATCGTCTCCATGACCTCTCGCCCCGACGCTCGCGCCGCCCTCCAGGCCGCGGTCGTCGACGCCCCCGGTGCCGTGCTGCTGGCGCTGGACTTCGACGGGACCCTCGCCCCCATCGTCGACGACCCGGCGAACGCGCACGTGCACCCCGACTCGCTGACCGCCCTCGAGCGGCTCGGCGACCGTCTCGGCGGCGTCGCCATCGTGACCGGCCGCCCGGTCGAGAAGGTGCTCGAGCTGGGCAGCTTCCGCGGTCGGCACGGACTCGCGCGCCTGGCGATCCGTGGCCAGTACGGCGCCGAGCGCTGGTCGGCGGTCGACGACGTGGTGACGACCCCCGAGGCCCCCGACGTCATCGCCCGGCTCGTGGCCGACCTGCCCGCCTGGCTGGCCGAGCGCGGACTCGACGGAGCACGGATCGAGGACAAGGCGCTGGCCGTGGGAGTGCACACGCGCGGCGGCGCCCCGGACCTCTTCGAGCGGGTGCGCGGACCCCTCACCGAGCTCGCCCACGACCTCGGCCTCACGGTCGAGCCGGGGCGTCAGGTGATCGAGCTGCGTGCGGTCGCGACCGACAAGGGCGTGGCCCTCCGCGACCTCGTGGAGCGACTCGACGCGAAGGTCGTCGTCTACGCCGGCGACGACCTGGGCGACGTGCCGGCCTACGACGCCGTCGACGCGCTCGAGGCCGAGGGGATCGCAGGCTTCCGGGTCTGCTCGTCCTCGCCCGAGCAGGACGCCCTGCTGGCCCGGGCCGACGTGGTGCTCGACGGGCCCGAGGGCGTGGCCGCGTGGCTCACCGAGCTCGCCGATGCCCTCTGACCGACCGTTCTCCGACCGGCTGCGGACAGCGGTCAACTGGGTGAACCTCAGCACGCCGCTCGGGCTGCTGGTCGCCCGGCTCGCCGGCGCCACCACCGTGCGCCGCGCTGACGGCGTGCGGCTGGCGACCGGGTACCGGTTCGGCTTCCCGGTCGCCTCGGCGTTCACGATCGGCGACGTCGTGCTGACCTCGCGCGACCGGGCCTGGCTCGAGGCCCGGCCAGCCCTGCTGCGCCACGAGCTGCGGCACCGCACGCAGTACGCCTGGTGCCTGGGGCCGGTGATGCTGGTGCCGTACGCCGTGGCTGTCGCGATCTCGTGGGCCGTGGCCGGTGACACCAGCTCGGCCAACCCGTTCGAGCGGCTCGCCGGGCTCCGCGACGGCGGCTATCCCGAGCCGCGTCCCCCCTCGGTCGACGCCGCTGAGCCGCGTCTACGGTGGGATGGTGGGGCGGAGTGAGGACTGGCGAAGTGTCAGGTGCCCCGTCGGTATCGTCTTTCATATGCGAATCTGGGATCGCTGCTCGGCTAAGACTGCGGGGCAGTGTGTACTCGTTGCCTTGGTGGGCGTCGGAGTCCTATCTGCCTGCGCCACGGAGGACTGCGTGCCGCTGTCCGAAATGAACGTGGAGCATGTTTCGTCGTTGTGGGATCCGCGTTCTGCGATCAGTGATCGGGCAGGCGTGCGGTGTGCGGTGTTCGACGTGGACAATGTGGGCATCCAGATCTGCGAGTATCCCACCCGCGCGGCACTCGACGATGCCTTGAAGGATGGTGCGAACGGCGTGCCGGGCGCTTTGCTGTCACTCCGAGGACTGGACGCGGGGGTCGAGGCCGTCCGAAGCGAACTGGCTGCCGAAAAGAGCGGTTGCGATTGATGGGCTTCTCTTCAACGAGGCCACGACTCGTTCAGGGATCCGCACCGTCGGTTCAGCCATGATCGACGGGGTCGGCCCGCAGAGCAACGCGCGTCGACCCCGCCGATTGTCAGGCCTCAGCCCCGTAGAGGCGCCAGCGACCCCCTCCTGCCGCCTCCCACACGCATCGATAGGTCGACCAGGTTCCCTCGAGGACGAAGTGGTGACCGTACTCGATGCAGGAGCCCTCGTGCGTGAAGACTCTGTCGGTGGGCTCGACCATCACGAGACCATTCATGTACACCGGCTCAGTGCTCTTCTGGATGGAAAAGTGTGATGGTTGTCGGCATCCTGACGAGGTCCAACATGTGGACTGATTGGACACAGAGTGAGACGCCTCCTTACGCTCTAACCACTCATCACGAGGGGTGGAGGGAACGGCCCGCTGAAGCCCCAGCAACCAGTCGGACTTCGACCAGGTGCTCCGTCCGTCCCGGTCTCGAACCGGGGAAGATGACCAGGAGGCTCGACGTGACCGTCACCGAATCCGCTCCCCGCCCCACCGCCACCTTCCGCGAAGGTGCCTTCGGCCCCGCTCGCGAGCTCGTCTGCCGCGAGTGCGGCACGACCCGTGAGCTCGGACCGCACTACGCCTGTCACGAGTGCTTCGGCCCGCTCGAGATCGGCTACGACTTCGGCACCGTGACCCGCGAGCAGATCGAGGCGGGACCCGCCAACATCTGGCGCTACAAGGCCCTGCTGCCGGTGCCGGACGACATCGAGTCGAGCCCCAACCTCGAGCCCGGCTTCACCCGCCTGCTGGAGGCCAAGAACCTCGCCGCCCAGCTGGGTCTGACCCGCCTGTGGGTCAAGGACGACAGCACCAACCCGACCAACTCCTTCAAGGATCGTGTCGTGGCGATCGCGCTCAGCGCCGCCCGCGAGCTCGACGCGAAGGTCTTCGCCTGCCCGTCGACGGGCAACCTGGCCAACGCCGTGGCCGCAGCCGGTGCCCGCGCCGGCATCCGCACGGTGGTGTTCATCCCCAGCAACCTCGAGACGCCCAAGCAGGTCAACTCGGCCATCTACACCGAGAACCTCGTGGCGGTCGACGGCACGTACGACGACGTCAACAAGCTCGCCAGCGAGATCGCCGGCGAGGAGGACGGCTGGGCGTTCGTCAACGTCAACGTCCGCCCCTTCTACGCCGAGGGCTCGAAGACCCTGGGCTACGAGATCGCCGAGCAGCTCGGCTGGCGCCTGCCCGACCAGATCGTCATCCCGGTGGCCTCCGGCTCGCAGCTCACCAAGGTGCACAAGGCGTTCCAGGAGCTCATCACCCTGGGCCTGGTCGAGGAGAAGCCGTACCGCATCTTCGGCGCGCAGGCCACGGGCTGCTCGCCCGTCTCGGCGGCCTTCAAGTCCGGCCACGACGTCGTGCGTCCCGTACGGCCCGACACCATCGCCAAGTCGCTCGCCATCGGCAACCCCGCCGACGGCGTGTACGTGCTCGACATCGCCCGTCAGACCGGCGGCACCGTCGAGGACGTCAGCGACGACGAGGTGCGCGACGCGATCGTGCTGCTGGCTCGCACCGAGGGCATCTTCACCGAGACCGCCGGCGGCACGACCGTCGCGGTGCTGAAGAAGCTGACCGAGACCGGCCAGCTCGACCCGACGCTCGAGACCGTCGTCATCAACACCGGCCACGGGCTCAAGACGCTCGACGCCGTCACCGACCGGGTGGGCGCCCGCGCCACCATCGCGCCGACGTACGACGCGTTCGTCGCCGCCGAGATCGTCTGAAACAGGAGCTCTCCATGTCCGTCTCCGTCCGCATCCCCACGATCCTCCGCAGCTACACCGGCGACTCCTCGCAGGTGACCGCCGAGGGCAGCACGCTCGCCGAGGTCATCGACTCGCTCGAGGCCACGTACCCGGGCATCAAGGCCCGCGTCGTCGACGAGGAAGGCAAGCTGCGTCGCTTCGTCAACATCTACGTGGCCGAGGAGGACGTCCGGTTCTCCGAGGGCCTCGACACCACGACCCCCGACAACACCCAGATCTCGATCATCCCCGCTGTCGCCGGAGGCTGAGAGCTCACCGCAACCTCATGAGGGGCGAAGCCCCGCTGTCGCCGGAGGTTAAGAGCCTTCCGGAGCGTTCTGAGGGGCGAAGCCCTGCCGTCGCCGGAGGCTGACGACTCGCTTCTCTCGTTCGCCCTCGCGGCAGGCGCTGCGCGACTACGCTCACCTCACGGGAGAGCAGGGCGAGGGAGAGCGCAGTGGCGAGCGGCACGGTGGCGTGGTTCAACCCTGACAAGGGGTACGGCTTCGTGACGCCCGACGCCGGAGGTGGCGACGCGTTCGTGCACTGGTCGGGCATCACCTCGACCGATGGCGACGGTCCCATCGGCCGGGTCCTGACCGAGGGCGACGCCGTCGACTTCCGGCTGGTCCACGGCCTGCAGGGACGTGAGGTGCGTGACGTCGTGCCCGCCCCCACGCCTGCGGCCGTGTCCTGAGCGAATCCGCGTGATGAGCGTCTCGTGACGAACGTGTTACGTGACACTTGCGATGGCGCATAGCCGTTGCCATACTCCGAGAATGTTCGTATCGGCTGCAGAGCCCGCGCCCGTCGGTGGCGCCGCGCTCGACCAGGTCTTCGGTCTGTCCATCGCGGCAGGCCTGATCTCGCTGGTCCTCCTCGTCATCGCGTGGCAGCACCGCACGCACCGCATCGAGTGGTTCCAGAAGCTGGGGGAGTACCTGCACGGCAAGCTCGGCGAGCCAGGCTGGTCGGCCATCCCGGTGGTGTTCGTGGGCAGCTCGCTCATCGTGGCGCTGCTCGGCTTCCTCTGGGACGTCAGCCTGCACGCCGGTCGCGGCCGTGACGAGGGCCCGCTGGCCAACCCCGCCCACTACCTGATCCTCTACGGGCTGTTCGCCCTGTTCATCGCGGGCATGAGTGCCGTCGTCTACTCGCGTGACGGGCACAAGCCGGGCATCGCCTCGGTCAAGATCACCCGTCAGTGGTACGCGCCGGTCGCCGGCATCTACATCGCCGCGTGTGGTCTCTATGCGCTCATCGGCTTCCCGCTCGACGACGTGTGGCACCGGCTGTTCGGCCAGGACGTCACCCTCTGGGGCCCCACCCACATCATGCTGATCGGCGGCGCGGGTCTGTCGACCGCCGGCCTCATCATCCTGCGTCGTGAGGCCGAGGTCTCCGACGAGCACGAGGACCGCGGCCAGATGGGGCGCTTCCTCGTCTACGGCTCGGCGTTCGGCGCCCTGCTGATCGGCCTGTCGGTCTTCCAGGCCGAGTTCGACTTCGGCATCGCCCAGTTCCGCATGGTCTTCGCGCCGATGATGATCGCTGCGGCCGCCGGCCTGACGCTGGTCGCGGCTCGGCTGTTCGTCGGTGCCGGCGCGGCCATCTATGCCGCCATCTTCTTCCTGCTGGTGCGCGGCGTCGTCGCCTTCCTGGTCGGTCCCGTGCTGGGCCAGGCCGAGCACGTCTTCCCGCTCTACCTCGGCAGCGCGATCCTCGTGGAGCTGCTGGCCCTCACGAAGCTGCGGCACCGCAGCCTGCTGTTCGGCGCCGTGGCCGGCCTGGTCATCGGCACCGTCGGCACCGTGATCGAGAAGCTCTGGAACGACCAGGTCTTCGCGTTCGACTGGACGCGCGACATGTGGCTCGAGGGCCTGCTCATGGCGGTGCCGGTGGCCATCGGTGCCGGCGCCTGCGGCGCCCTCTTCTCGCTCGGCCTGCAGGGCCGTCTGCCGGCCAACAGGATGGTCGGTCGTGTGGTCGTGACGCTGGCCATCCTCGTCACCGCGGGCGCGGTCGCGAACGGCCTGCACGCCACGGTGCCCGATGACGCCACCGCGACGTTCGAGACGCGCGAGATGTCGACGCCGCAGGGCGACATGGTCACGGTGACAGCCGAGATCTCCGACGGCCTCATCGAGGGCGACCCGACCTGGGTCCAGATCACCGCCTGGCAGGGCGGCGGCGAGGGCATCGTCACCGACGTGCTGGAGAAGACCGGACCGAACACCTACGAGTCCACCAAGCCCGTGCCGATCGGCGGCACCTGGAAGACGCTGCTGCGCGTCCAGGACGGTCGTACCCTGACCGCCGCGCCGATCTACCTGGCGCCCGACGAGGCCATCGACGCCGCCGAGTTCAGTGCGGTCGACGGCGAGCCGGTCGAGTTCGTGCCGGAGATCGAGATCCTGCAGCGCGAGCGCGACCTCAGCGCGCCGGCCTGGCTCTGGGGCGTGGCCAACCTGGTCGTGCTGCTGTGCAGCCTCGCGGTCCTGCTCGGCGTGTGCATCTCGGTCTCGCGGGTCTCGGGTCGCATCGCCGAGCGTGAGCGGGCGGGCGACGGGGTACCCGTCAACCGATGATCGATTCACTCGCGGCCTCGGGGGAGGTCTGGATGGCGCACCACCCGCTGGTGCTCGCCATCCCGGCCCTCGTGCCCGCCGCCGTGGTGGTCGGCGTGGTCCTCTACGTGGCCCGCAAGGACCGCGTGGCCGAGCGGGAGGAGCGCGAGCTCCTCGAGCGCGGCCTGGACACGCTGCCCGACGACCTGAAGAACGACGAGACCCACCGGGGAGACACATGAAAAGCACGATTGCGACGCTCGCTGCCGCCACGACCCTCCTGCTCGTCGGTTGTCAGGCCCAGGACGGTGCCGGCGGGGAGGCGTCGGAGAACTCCGCCGACTCCTCCGAGAGCGTCCGCGTCGAGATCGAGCTCGACGACTCCGGCGCCACGCCGCAGGGTGAGCGCGTCGAGGTCGCGACCGGGCAGCTGGTCGAGCTCGACGTCACCAACAACAGCAGCCAGGACGACGAGATTCACGTCCACTCCGACCCCGAGCAGAGCTTCGACGTCGCGGCCGGGTCGTCGGACATCTTCACCTTCTCGATCAACCGGCCGGGCCAGGTCGCGGTCGAGTCGCACGGCCTCGGCGTGACGATCGTGCAGCTCGTCGTCGAGTGATACTGCCGGCGCACGGGCTCGGCGGGGCCACCGACCTGCCGATCCCGTTCACGGCCGCCGTCATCGGCGCGTCCTGGGCGCTGACCATCTCGTTCGCGGTCTTGGCCCTCGCCTGGAAGCGACCGATGCTGCAGGCGGACGGCCCGGCCGAGGATCCACCGCCCCGGCGACCGTGGCTCGCGGTCGTGGGCCTGGTGGTCACGGGGTGGCTGCTGCTCGCGCTGTACGGAGGTCCCGAGGACGCCTCGAACGCGGGGCTGGGGTCGCTGTACGTGCTGGTCTGGGTCGGCCTGGTGCCGCTGGCGCTGCTGGCCGGCCACGTCTGGCGTGATCTCTCGCCGTGGCGCACGATCACCGCCGGCGTCCGGCGAGCCCTGGGCCGGCCGGAGGGCTTCGTCCCGTGGCCCGCGCGGCTCGGCTACTGGCCCGCGGCGATCGGGCTGCTGGCCTTCGTCTGGCTCGAGCTGGCCTCGCCCGATCCGGGCTCGGTCGAGGCCGTGCGCTGGTGGGTCGGCGCCTACATCGCGGCGATGCTGGTCGGTGGCGTCGTCTTCGGTTCAGCATGGTTCGACCGTGCCGACCCGTTCGACGTCTACAGTGCGATCGTCGCGCGGCTGTCGCCGTTCGTGCTCGACGGCCGGTGGCGCTGGCACAACCCGTTGCGCAGCCTGACACAGGTTCCCGTCGCCCCGGGGCTCGTCGCGGTGCTGGCGGTGCTGCTCGGCTCGACGGCCTTCGACTCCTTCTCGGCCTCCCCCTTCTGGCAGCGCCGCAACGCCAGCGACGTCGAGCAGACGCTCGTGCTGGTCGGGTTCTGCGTCGTGGCCGGGGTGCTGTTCGCCGGCGCCGCCGCCGCGACCGGTGGCGTGACCCGGCAGCAGCGCCGAGCCCTGCCGGGACTCATGGCGCACACGCTGGTGCCGATCGTCATCGGCTACATCGTGGCCCACTACCTGACCTACCTCGTGGAGAAGGGCCAGGAGACGGTGCTGGCGCTCGGCGACCCGCTCGACCGTGGGTGGCAGCCCTTCGGCGACCTCGAGCCCAGCTACTGGTTGTCGGGGCACCCCGAGCTGCTGGCGTCGATCAAGGTCACGGCAGTGGTGCTGGGCCACGTCGTGGCGGTGCTGACCGCCCACGACAAGGCGCTCGACGTGCTGCCGCGCAGCCACCGGCTCAGCGGACAGCTCGCCATGCTGTTCGTGATGATCGCCTTCACCTTCACAGGGCTGTACCTGCTCTTCAGTGTTTGATCTGCCGCCCATGGCCGGTGACCCCGCCGCAGGCGGGGGTGCCGGGCCGTGGGCGGCAAGATCGGCGCAGCACCCCCTTTGCACTCGGCAGGGGCGAGTGCTAATTTCGGTGTTGGCACTCCTCTACGGAGAGTGCCAGTCACCCATCGGCCGGACCGGTGAGGTCGGCGTCGCGGCGAGCAGGAATCGCCGCACGGCGCCGATCGACCGTCGCGGGCACCGCCCGGCCGTCCACCGACGCACACGTGGAGAGACGCACACATGGCCAAGTCCATTGCATTCAACGAGGAAGCCCGGCGCGGCCTCGAGCGCGGTATGAACCAGCTCGCCGACGCCGTCAAGGTCACGCTCGGCCCCAAGGGTCGCAACGTCGTGCTCGAGAAGAAGTGGGGCGCCCCCACCATCACGAACGACGGCGTGTCCATCGCCAAGGAGATCGAGCTCGAGGATCCCTACGAGAAGATCGGCGCCGAGCTCGTCAAGGAGGTCGCCAAGAAGACCGACGACGTCGCGGGCGACGGCACCACCACCGCCACCGTCCTGGCCCAGGCGCTCGTGCGCGAGGGCCTGCGCAACGTCGCCGCCGGCGCCAACCCGATGGGCCTGAAGAAGGGCATCGAGGCCGCCGTCGAGGCCGTCAGCGAGCAGCTGCTGGCGATGGCCGTCGACGTCGAGACCAAGGAGCAGATCGCCTCCACCGCCTCCATCTCGGCCGCCGACTCCACCGTCGGCGACATCATCGCCCAGGCGATGGACAAGGTCGGCAAGGAAGGCGTCATCACGGTCGAGGAGTCCAACACCTTCGGCCTCGAGCTCGAGCTCACCGAGGGCATGCGCTTCGACAAGGGTCACCTGTCGGGCTACTTCGTCACCGACGCCGAGCGCATGGAGACCGTGCTCGAGGATCCGTACATCCTGATCGTCAACAGCAAGATCAGCTCGGTCAAGGACATGGTCCCGGTCCTCGAGAAGGTCATGCAGTCCGGCAAGCCGCTGGTCATCATCGCCGAGGACGTCGAGGGCGAGGCCCTGGCCACCCTGATCGTCAACAAGATGAAGGGCACCTTCAAGTCGGTCGCCATCAAGGCCCCCGGCTTCGGTGACCGCCGCAAGGCCATGCTCGCCGACATCGCCATCCTGACCGGTGGTGAGGTCATCAGCGAGGAGGTCGGTCTCAAGCTCGAGAACGCCGACCTGTCGCTGCTCGGCACCGCGCGCAAGGTCGTCACGACCAAGGACGAGACCACCATCGTCGAGGGTGGCGGCGAGGAGTCGCAGATCGCCGGACGGGTCAACCAGATCCGCGCCGAGATCGAGAACTCCGACTCCGACTACGACCGCGAGAAGCTGCAGGAGCGCCTGGCCAAGCTGGCCGGTGGCGTGGCGGTCATCAAGGTCGGCGCGGCCACCGAGGTCGAGCTCAAGGAGCGCAAGCACCGCATCGAGGACGCCGTGCGCAACGCGAAGGCGGCCGTCGAGGAGGGCATCGTCGCCGGAGGCGGCGTGGCGCTCGTCCAGGCCACCAAGATCGCGTTCGAGAAGCTCGATCTCGTCGGCGACGAGGCCACCGGCGCGAACATCGTGCGCTCGGCCGCCTCGGCCCCGCTCAAGCAGATCGCCATCAACGCCGGCCTCGAGGGCGGCGTCGTGGCGGAGAAGGTCGCCGGCCTGGAGCCGGGCCACGGCCTGAACGCTGCCACGGGCGAGTACGTCGACCTGCTGGCCGCGGGCATCATCGACCCGGCCAAGGTCACCCGCTCGGCGCTGCAGAACGCGGCGTCCATCGCGGCGCTGTTCCTCACCACCGAGGCCGTCGTGGCCGACAAGCCGGAGCCCGCGGGCGCCGGCGGCGGCGCGCCCGACATGGGCGACATGGGCGGCATGGGCTTCTGATCGGCCCGCACCACCCCTGAGCACCAGCTCGCGAAGGGCCCCGGACCACTCGGTCCGGGGCCCTTCGTCATCCACACCCAGCGGTGGGCGGTCAGCCAGCAACCCTTCCAGCGTGAATGGGGTTGCTGACTGACCGCTCGCGCGGGCGGTGTGGTGCGAGTGCGGCGGGGCGGTGAGCCAGCAACCCTTCGCGCGTGAATGAGGTTGCTGGCTGACCGCCCCGGTGGGTGCGGGAGGATGTGGGCGTGGAGTGGACGCGCGGCGAGCTGATGACGCCCGAGCACCGGCAGCGCCTGCGCGACGCCGGCGTCGAGGCCACAGCGCTCGACGCCCGCGAGTGGCGCGCCGTCACCGCCGCCCTACCGGCGTGGTGGCACGACCTCGGCAACGCGCTCTACGCGGCCGACGGCGCCTTCGTGCCGGACGCGGTGCTCGCGACCCTGACCCACATCCCCTTCCGGGACTCACTGGTGGTGATCGGATCGCCGATGGAGTGGTTGTCGTCGCTGCTGGTCGGCGGCGACCGCGCCATCGTCTTCATCGATGCCCGGTGCGCGCTGACCGCCGGCGACGTCTACTGCGGCGCCGACTCCCGCGTGGTGCTGCACGGCCCGATGATCGCGACCCGCCAGGCCGTCATCGACGCCCGCAACGGCGGCAGCGTCGTGGTGGAGCCCGACCAGCTTTGGGCGGCCGACGTCTACGTCGCCACCGATGACATGCACCGCCTCGCCGACCGGCGCACGGGGGAGCGGCTCAACCCCTTCGGCGCCGACATCCACATCGGTCGCCACGTCTGGCTCTGCAAGGACGCCGTGGTCACCGGCCATGTCGACATCGGCGAGGGTGCCGTGGTCGGGATGCGCAGCGTCGTGCGCGGCCAGAAGGTCCCGGCCCACACGGTCGTCGCCGGCGTGCCCGCCCGCGTCGTGCGCGAGGACGTCGACTGGAGCCTCGACGACCTGCCCTGAGGGGCTCTGAACGACCGCTCGTCGCGCCGGATCGACCGCTCATCGTGCCTGCGTGGACCCCCGTCTCGCATGCTGGTCGCCGCGTGAACGGCGCGGATGACGTTCCTACGCTCGAGGAGCCGGGTCACCCCCGGACGCAACCCCTCGGCGGGACCCGCGACCCGGGACCGCCCCGAAAGGAACGCTCATGTCCGACCAGCTCGTCGACGCCCCCCGCAGCCGCAAGCCCCTGTGGATCGGCCTCGCTCTTCTCCTCATCGCCCTGCTCGTCGCCGGTGGCGCCTTTGCGCTCCGCGGCAGCGGCGACGCCATTCGCATCGGCGTCGTGGGCGCCAGCGATCCTTACTGGGAGACCTTCGAGGAGGCCGCGGCCGAGGAGGGCATCGAGGTAGACATCGTCGACTTCACCGACTATGCCCAGCCCAACCCCGCGTTGAGCGCCGGCGAGCTCGACCTCAACCAGTTCCAGCACCTCGTCTACCTGGCCGACTACAACGTCGCCAACGACGACGACCTCACCCCGATCGGCGCCACCGCGATCTACCCCCTGGGCCTGTACTCCACGCAGCACACCTCCGTCGAGGACATCCCGGACGGTGCGACCGTCGCCGTGCCGGACGACGCCAGCAACCAGGCCCGCGCCCTGGTCATCCTGCAGTCGGCGGGACTGATCGAGCTCAGCGACGGCGGCACGATCTTCTCGGACCTGTCCGACATCGACACCGCCGCGTCCCGCGTGGGGGTGACGGCCCTCGCCGCCGACTTCACCGCGACGAGCCTGCAGGACGTCGCCGCTGCGGTCATCAACAACGACTTCGTCGAGAAGGCCGGCCTGGACTTCGACGACGCGATCGCGCAGGACGACCCGTCGGACCCGAACGCGCTGCCGTACGTCAACGTCTTCGTCGCTCGCGCCGAGGACAAGGACGACGAGGACTACCGCAAGCTCGTGCAGATCTACCAGGAGACGAAGGCCGTCACCGACGGGGTCCAGGAGGTCTCGGGCGACACCGCCGTCCTGCTGAAGACGCCCGTCGACGACCTCGTCGCCGCACTGGTCGAGACCGAGCAGGTCACCCGCGACGCCTCGAAGTGACGTTGATGGCCCTCATCGAGCTCGACCGCGTCTCCCTGACGTTCCCCCCGACCCGTCGCGGCGCCGACCCGGTGCACGCCGTGCGCGACGTCTCCCTGTCCATCGAGGCCGGTGAGGTGGTGGGGATCGTCGGGTACTCCGGCGCGGGCAAGTCGTCGTTGCTGCGGCTCGTGAACGCGTTGGAGCCGGCGACGTCCGGCAGCGTGCGGGTCGACGGCGTCGATCTGACGCGCCTCTCGGAGCGCCAGCTGTACGCGGTGCGCCGGGGGATCGGCATGATCTTCCAGCAGTTCAACCTGTTCAGCTCGCGCACGGTCTACGGCAACGTGGCGTATCCGCTGGAGGTCGCCGGTGTCCCGCGCTCGGAGCACCGCGCCCGCGTCTCGGAGCTGCTGCACTTCGTGGGGCTGGCCGACAAGGCGCTGGCCTACCCCGAGCAGCTGTCCGGCGGTCAGAAGCAGCGGGTCGGCATCGCCCGGGCGCTCGCAGCGCGGCCCGCGATCCTGCTGGCCGACGAGGCCACCAGCGCCCTCGACCCCGAGACGACAGTCGACGTGCTGGACGTGCTGAAGCGGGTCAACGCTGAGCTCGGCGTCACGGTCGTCATCATCACCCACGAGATGGAGGTCGTCCGCAGCATCGCCGATCGCGTCGTCGTGATGGAGGACGGCGAGATCGTCGAGTCCGGCCCCGCCTTCAACATCTTCGCCGCCCCCCGCCACCCCGCCACCCGGCGCTTCGTGCGCACGGTGGTCGACGACGTGCCCGAGGCGCACGTGCTCGACGGACTGCGTCGCCGTCACCCCGGCCGGCTCGTCACCCTGTCGTTCCGTGATGACGGGGCCCGCCAGTCGCAGGTCTTTGCCGAGATCGTGCGCGGCGACGTCGATCTCGAGCTGGTGCACGGCGGCCTCGAGGACGTCCGCGGCCGCAGCTTCGGCCACCTGACGCTCGAGCTGACCGGCGAGCCCGAGCGCGTCGAGGCGGTGGTGGCGCGGATCGGCGAGCTGGTCCCCCTCACCGATCTGGGGACAGGGGCGCAGCGATGAACAGCATCCTCGACCGGCTGCAAGAGATCTTCGCGCCCGTCATCGACCTGAGGGGCGAGTTCGCGACGGCCTTCGTCGAGACCCTCTTCCTGGCCGGCGTCGGCCTGCTGGCCGGCGGCGTACTCGGACTGATCATCGGCACGACCCTTTACGCGACGCGTGGGGGTGGCATCGCCCCGAACCGGGTCGTGCACGTCGTGCTGAACGTGCTGGTGAACTTCTTCCGGCCCATTCCGTTCATCCTCTTGGCGGTCTCACTGCAGCCACTGTCACGCTCGATCGGTATCGAGGGCATCGGCAACGGGCACGCGATCGTCGCCATCGTCGTCGGCTCGGCGTTCGGCATCGGCCGCATCGTTGAGCAGAACCTGGTGAGCGTCGATCCCGGCGTGCTCGAGGCGGCGCGGTCGATGGGGGCGTCCCGCTGGCGCGTCGTGCGGACCGTGCTGCTGCCCGAGGCCCTCGGGCCACTGATCCTGGGCTTCACGTTCGCGCTGGTCGCGATCGTCGACATGACGGCCATCGTCGGCGTGATCGGCGCCGGCGGCCTCGGCAACGTGGCGCTGACGTTCGGCTACAAGCAGTTCGAGCCGGTCGTCACGTGGTCGGCCGTCCTGCTGGTGATCCTCATCGTGCAGGCCGGCCAGTTCGCCGGCAACGCCCTCGCCCGCCGCGTCCTGCGCCGCTGAGTCGTTCTTCCGCTCATCGCCCCGAGCGCAGCTAGCGGTGCTCCTGGTGCTCGGGTGACACGGGCGGCGTCGACCGCGCAGACCGGCGCTGCCTCGCCAACAGCAGCCCGAGACCGATGACGAGGCCCAGGACGAGGACGCCGACCGCAACGGCCAGGAACCATGCCGGGACGCCGGTGCCGTCAGCCAATGGCTCGGACGACGATGCTTCGTCGGGGTCGGCGGGTTCCTCGGCGTACTGCGGCTCGCCCCCAGGCTCGCCGATGACATCGATCCGCAGCGTGACGGGGACCAGGTAGCTGGTGCCCTCCGGGTCGTCCTCCAGGCCCACGACCACCGTGTAGCGTCCAGCGATCGACGCGGCCGATGGTGAGCCGCTCAGGTCGCGGTTGAGGTACGCGATGGGCGCGGTGCTGCTTCCGAGGGTCCCGCCCGCACTGCCGACGAGTGTCTGGCTCGGGGGCGCACCGGACGCGAGCGATCCGAGTCCGGCCCTCGCCCGTGCCGGGTTGACGATGGCGACGGTTCCGGTCAGGTCCTGGATGCCGATCTCGTCGGCCAGGCGTCCGGTCGAGACCGGGTACTCGACGGTCGCGACGACCTGCTGTCCCCAGTCCGCGTCGACCTGGTAGGTCAGGGCCTCGCCGGGGACGATGGTGTCGGTGTAGGTGCCGGGTTCCAGCAGGGGAGCGTCGACGAATGAGGCGCCGCCGACGGTCTCGCCGGTGACGTCGCCGGCCGGGTCTCGCCAGGTGACCGGAGTCTCGGGCTCCGGCAGATCGCTTGTTTCGAGGACGGACGGCTCCTCCACCACGCGCAGCTCCACGGGCCTGGGCTCGACGCCGTTCTGGCGCTCGACGCGGACGACCACGTCGCCGTCGGAGCAGGAGTCGGACGCGATCGCCGACGCTGTCAGCAAGGCGCCCTCGACGCGCTCGGCGGTCACGCCGTCGCCGCCGCAGCTCTGTCCCTCGGCGTTGGTCAGCTCGACCTTGAGGACGTCGTCGGCCTTCAGGTCGCTGCGCATGGTGGCGCCGACGTGGATCGTGGAGTCGGCGATCTCGCGCGCCACGCGATACGTGCGGGTCGACGCCGCGGGCAGGGAGTCCACCCAGTCGCCGGCGTGGACCTCCGGGGCGTCGCTGGGGTCCGCGGTCCCTGTCACGGGTGTACCGATCGTGGCGTAGTCGCGGGACGCCCGAGTGGCGAGCTTCTCGAGGCTGGCCGCGAGCTCCTCGGCGGAGTCCGCGTCGTAGTAGGAGCCGCCACCCTCGCGGGCGACGCACTGGAGGGAGTCGCGCGCGGCACCCGAGACATCGAGTCCGACGACGTCGATCGTGACCTCCACGCCGTTCTGGGCGAGCTCCGCCGCCACGACACAGGGATCGGGGTCGCAGGTGGGCTCGCCGTCCGAGACGAGGACGATGCTGCGCTTCCCCTCGTCCCCGAGGTCCTGGCCGGCCTCCTGGAGGGCGTACCCGGTCGGCGTGTCGCCGAGCGGCGTGTACGCGCCGATCGCCGAGCTGAGCTGGTCGCGGTTCTTCGTCTCGACGGGAACGACGAGCTGGGAGTCCGTGCAGGCCCCTGGCTCTTGACTGGATGCCACCTCGGCGCCATAGACACGAAGGCCCACCGGCTGATCCTGCGGCAGCGACGCCACGACCTGTGTGAGCGCGGACTTGGCGGCCTCGATCCGCGTCTGACCGCTCGGCGTCGCCTCCGCCATCGAACCTGATGCGTCCAGCACGAGCACGAGTCGGCCATCGTCGTCTCCTCCGGAGTCGCTTCCCGAGAGGGAGCCCGAGGCGGCCGTGGCCGAGGACGGCAGCAGTGTCGATGCCAGCAGCACGACCACCCAGATCAGTCTGTTCACGTGTCTTCGCGCCCCCTCGCGTGGTGGTCTCGGCACCCCTGGCGAGACCGGGTCCGTGACTCACGGCGTTCGGGCCGGACACTAGCCGAAGTGGCCAGGTGGACGACGGTGGCTCAGATCGGGAGGCGGACGGCCTCGAGGCCGAGCAGGACGGCGCCGACGGCGGAGGACTCCGTGCCGAGGGCAGCGGGCACGACGCGGATGCGACCGACCACGTTCTCGAGCGCGTGGCGACGCAGGCCCTCGCGGACGGCGTCGAGCAGCAGGTCGCCGGCGACGCCCACCTCGCCGCCGACCACCACGGCCTCCGGGGCCAGCAGGTTCGCCACGAGGGACACGGCGTGTCCCAGGTGGCGACCGGCGTCCTCGACCAGTCGGCGCGCACCCACGTCTCCGTCGAGTGCGCGATCGATCAGCTCGGGCACCCCGATGTCGGTCTGCACGGGTGCGTACTGCTGGATGAGCGACGAGCCCCCGACATAGGCCTCCAGGCAGCCGCGGTTGCCGCAGCGGCAGAGGGGGCCGGACTCGTCGATCGTGACGTGGCCGAGCTCGCCGGCGGTGCCCAGACCACCGCGGTAGACCCGGCCGTCGAGCACCAGGCCGCAGCCGACACCCGACGCCACCTTGATGTACGCCATCGAGTGCGTGCCGACACCGGCCCCCACCGTGAACTCGGCCAACGCGCCGAGGTTGGCGTCGTTGTCGACGATCGTGGTGACCCCGAAGGCCTCGCCGGCGACGGCCGCGGCATCGACACCGATCCAGCCGGGCAGGATCGAGCCGGCGTCGACCAGCCCCGTGGTGCCGATGGGAGCGGGCAGTCCGAGTCCCACGCCGTGCAGGCTGCGTGCGGGCCCCGGCAGGCCGTTGCTCAGCTCGGCCAGCAGCTCGAGTGCGACCCCGAGACCGTCGTCGTAGCGGTGGTCGTGGGCCAGCGGCACCTGGCGGCTGGCGAGCACCCGCCCGGACAGGTCGCCGAGCCCCACCTGCACGTGCGAGTGACCGAAGTCGACCCCGGCGACGACGCCGGCGGTCTCGGCGAACTCGACCGTGGCGCCGCGGCGTCCGGCCCCACCCGACGTCTGCAGCACCCCGGCGGCCACGAGCGACTTGACGATGTTCGAGACCGTGGCCGGCGCAAGCTCCGTGGTGCGCGAGACCTCGGCCTGCGTGAGGGGTCCGCCGGAGCGCAGCGCACGCACGACCCGGTCGACGTTCGCGAGGCGCAGGGCCGCGGTCGAGCCGGGAGCGGCGGGGCTGACGGACATGGGCACACCCTAGAGGGACACCACGCCAATCGGTCAAGAGGTATGGACAAAATGCCCTGAGTGAAGGATCGGTGACTTTTCGTGTTCAAGTCTTGACCGCAACGACGTGAGCCACGACACTGGCACGAAACCACGGCGCACCCGGCGCCCGACGCATGGAGGAATTGTGAAGACTGCCACGAGAGCCGCCGTCGGCGTGCTGGGCGCGATCATCGCGGTGACCGGCGTGACGGCCTGCGGCGCCAACGACGCCGGCGACGACGACGCCCCCCGCATCGCCCTGCTCCTGCCGGAGTCCAAGACCACGCGGTACGAGACCTTCGACAAGCCGATCTTCGAGGACAAGGTCAAGGAGCTCTGCGACGAGTGCGTCGTCGACTACTTCAACGCCGACCAGAGCTCGAGCAAGCAGCAGCAGCAGGCCGAGTCGGCCCTGACCAACGGCGCCGACGTCCTGGTCTTCGACCCGGTCGACGGTGAGGCGGCCGCGGGCGCGGTCCGGTCCGCGCAGGAGTCCGACATCCCGGTGGTCGCTTATGACCGCTTCATGGAGGGTGCTGACTACTACCTCTCGTTCGACAACGAGCAGGTCGGCGTCCTGCAGGGCGAGGCACTTCTCGAGGCCACCGGCGGCACGGGCAACATCCTGATGCTCAACGGCTCGCCGACCGACCCGAACGCGGCCCAGTTCAAGTCCGGTGCGCACTCGGTCCTCGACGGCAGCGGGCTGACGATCGTCGCCGAGTACGACAACCCCGACTGGAGCCCGGACAACGCCCAGCAGTTCACCTCGAGCCAGCTGAGCAACACCCCGGCCGACCAGATCGCCGGCGTGCTGGCGGCCAACGACGGCCAGGCCGGCGGCGTCATCGCGGCGCTGCGGTCGGCCAACGTCGCCGAGCTCCCCCCGGTCACGGGTCAGGACGCCGAGCTGGCCGCGATCCAGCGGATCGTGGCGGGCCAGCAGTACATGACCGTCTACAAGTCGATCAAGATCGAGGCCGAGAAGGCCGCCGAGCTGGCCGTCGCGCTGGTGCAGGGCGACGAGGTCACCGACACCGAGGACTTCGAGGGCGTTCCCTCGTACATCTTCGACCCGGTGATCGTCACCCAGGACAACGTCGCCGACACCGTGGTGGCCGACGGCTTCCACAGCGTGGAGGACATCTGCACCGACGAGTACGCCGACGCGTGCTCCGCCATCGGACTGAGCTGATGCAGCACCACCGCCGGGGAGGTGCGTCCGCGCGCCTCCCCGGCGGTGGCATGCACCCGAAGGAGAACCCATGACCACACAGACCGCGCAGGGCCAGACTGCGCAGGGCCAGCCCGCGCCCGTGCTGTCGCTGCGAGGCATCGGCAAGCGCTTCGGGGCCGTTCAGGCCCTCTCGGGCGTCGACTTCGACGTCCGGCCCGGTGAGGTCGTCGCCCTGGTGGGCGACAACGGCGCCGGCAAGTCGACGCTCGTCAAGATCATGGCGGGGGTCTACACGCCCGACGAGGGCACGATGGAGTTCGACGGCCGGCGCGTCACGGTCTCCGGTCCGAAGGACGCCCAGCGACTCGGCATCGCCACGGTCTTCCAGGACCTCGCCCTGTGCGACAACCTCGACGTCGTCCAGAACCTCTTCCTGGGTGCCGAGAAGGGTGGCCTCGCGCTCGACGAGGTGGCGATGGAACAACGCAGCTGGGAGCTGTTGCGTCAGCTGTCGGCGAAGATTCCCTCGGTGCGCATCCCCATCGCCTCGCTGTCGGGCGGGCAGCGGCAGACCGTCGCGATCGCCCGCAGCCTCGTGGGTGAGCCGCAGGTCGTCATGCTCGACGAGCCCACGGCGGCGCTCGGCGTGGCCCAGACGGCCGAGGTGCTGTCGCTCATCGCGCGGCTCCGCGAGCGTGGCCTCGGCGTCGTGCTGATCACGCACAACATGGCCGACGTGCAGGCGGTCGCCGACCGCATCTACGTGCTGCGCCTCGGCCGCAACGGTGCCGAGTTCGACATCGAGGACGTCACCACCGAGCGCCTGGTGGCGGCCATCACCGGTGCCTCCGACGACAACAGCCGTGGGGCCGACCCGGCCCCCACCGACCCGCCCGCCACCGATCCGCCCGCCACTGACCCGGGCACCGACCTGCACGCCGGAGGACACGCATGAGCGAGCGCAGCCCGAGCGACCGCAGCGACGAGCGGCTCATCACGGCCACCTCGCCTCGCGCCGTCCTGACCGGACTCGGCCGGCGCATGCGGTCCGGCGACCTCGGCATGATGCCGGTCATCGTCGGCCTGACGATCATCTGGATCGTCTTCTACGCGCTGAACCCGCGCTTCCTGTCGTCGCGCAACCTGGTCGAGATCAGCCTCGACGCCGCCACGATCGGCATGATCTCCGTCGGCGTCGTGCTGGTGCTGCTGCTGGGCGAGATCGACCTGTCGATCGGGTCCGTCAGCGGTGTGGGCGGCGCGATCCTGGCCACGCTGCTCGTCTACCAAGGGATCTCTCTCCCGCTGGCGATCCTCATCGCCCTCGCGGCGGGTCTCGCGATCGGCACCTTCTACGGGATGCTCTACACGGTCTTCGGGGTGCCGAGCTTCGTCTTCACGTTGGCCGGACTCCTGGGATTCCTCGGGCTGCAGCTGACGATCCTGGGCGACCGCGGCACCGTCAACCTGCCCGTCAGCTCCTGGATCGTGGAGTTCGCCAGCTTCTCGTTCCTGTCGCCGCTGGCCTCGTACGTGCTGGCCGTCGCCGCGGGACTCGTGTACCTGGCGGTCAGTCTGCGCACCGTCGCCCGCCGCAAGGCCGCGAACCTCTCGGCGCCGTCGCTCACGGGGATCGGCCTGCGCGCCGGCCTGCTGATCGTCGGGCTCGTGCTGGGCGCCTACTACCTCAACATCGACCGCGGCATCGGATACATGCCGTTGCTGTGGGTCCTGACGATCGTGGTGGTCGACCTCGCCCTGCGCCGCACCCGCTGGGGACGTCACGTCTTCGCGGTCGGTGGCAACGAGGAGGCCGCGCGCCGGGCCGGCATCCCCGTCAACCGCATCTACCTGTCGGTCTTCGCGCTCACCTCGATGTTCGCCGTGCTCGGTGGCGTGCTGGCGGCCGGTCGGCTGCAGTCGGTGTCGTTGGACTCCGGCGGCACCGACACCAACCTGATGGCGATCGCCGCGGCGGTCATCGGCGGCACGAGCCTCTTCGGTGGTCGCGGGTCGGCGTACGCCGCCCTGTTCGGGATGCTGGTGCTGCAGTCGATCGCCAGCGGCCTGAACCTCGTGGGTGTCGAGGCCGAGGTGCGGTACATCGTGACGGGCGCGGTGCTGCTGCTCGCCGTCACGATCGACTCCCTCGCCCGCCGAGCACGGCGCAGCAGCGGCCGGGGTTAGTAGGGAGCCGCGGAACGGAACCCCCGCCACCGTCGGGGGTTCTCTGCTCTTTCCCGCCCACGGCCCGGGACGCCCGCCTGGCCCTGGGCGGGGGATGGGCACAGCAAGAACGGTCGGGCGCGGGCGGGTCCGGAACGGCCAGACTGGGGTCGTGACCGAGACCCGCCGCGACCGACTGCGCGAGCTGCTGGACGCCGCGCTGGCCGAGGAGCACGGCAGCCTCGACGCGATGGCGGGAGCGGCGTACGCGTCGCCGTTCCACTTCTCGCGGACGCTGTCGTCGGGCGCCGGCGAACCGCCGGTCGCCCTCCGCCGCCGCGTGATGCTGGAGCGGGCCGCGTGGCGGATCGCAGGCGGCACGAGCGTGACCGACGCGGCACTGGAGGCCGGGTACGACAGCGTCGACGGGTTCGCCCGCGCGTTCGCCCGTGCCTTCGGCCACCCGCCGAGCGCGACCACCCGCGGCACCGGGCATCGCCTGCCGGCGCCCAACGGCGTGCACTTCCACCCGGCGACCAACCTCTGGATCGACGCGGACCGCGGCCGCCCGACGGGCCACGAGCTCGTCGCGACGATGGTGCACCACGACGTCGCCGACACGGCCGCGCTCCTGGAGCTCGTCGCCGACGTCGACCCGGCGGTGCTGCACGACCGCCGACATCCCGGGCACACCGTGCTGCCGTGGGACGGCCCGGAGGAGTCGGTGCTCGACCTGCTGGTGGCCACGGTGTGGACCAAGCAGGTCTGGCTCGCGGCGATCGAGGGCACCGACCAGCCGGAGCGGGGGGCGCGAGACGTCGCCGCGCTCGCTGAGCGGCACGACGCGGTCGCCGCCCGGTGGCTCGCGATGGTGCGCCGCGCCGACGAACGCGGTGCATGGAACGACCGCGTCGTCGACGCCCTGTGCGACCCGCCGCAGAGCTTCGTGCTGGGCGGCATCGTCGCCCACGTGCTGACGTACTCCGCGCACCGACGACTGCTGGTGCGGTCGTGGCTGCGCGAGAGCGGGATCGACATCGACCCCGTCGGCCTGGGCGACCCCCTGGACTGGCTCGCGAGAAGGAGCACCCCATGACCCGTCCCACTACGCGCACCGCCTACGTCACCGCCACGACGCTCGACGGCTTCATCGCCACTGACGACCACTCGCTCGACTGGTTGCTGTCCCGCGACATCGACCCCGCGGGCCCGTTCTCGCACGACGCCTTCATGGCCGGCGTGGGCGCGATCGTGATGGGGCGATCCACCTTCGACTGGGTCGAGCGCCACCGCGCCGAGACCGGCGACGCGTGGTTCTACGAGCAGCCGACGTGGGTCATGACGCACCGACCGCTCGAGGTGCCCGACGGGGCCGACGTCCGGACGGCATCAGGCGACGTGACCGCGCTGCACCCAGAGCTGGTGGCCGCCGCGGCCGGTCGTGCCGTGTGGGTCGTCGGTGGCGGGGGACTGGCCGCCGACCTCGCGCGCGCGGGGTTGCTGGACGAGGTGATCGTGTCGATCGCGCCGGTGACGATCGGGTCGGGCGCGCCGCTGCTCGACGGGCACGTCGAGCTGGAGCTGGTCGACAGCGGGGTCAACGGTGAGTTCCTGTGCGCGCACTACCGGGTCGTCTCGCCAGCGGCCCGAGAGGGATCGTGACCCGCATCACACCGCGGGCTAGACTCCGCTCATGGCGCGCAGCAACGACCTGGCCGTCCCGCCGGGTGCCGACGCCGCGCAGCTCGCGCGGTACCTGAACCGCGCGCACGACGACTTCCTCAGCACGGGCCGGGCGGACCCGGCACTGCGCGCTGTGGTGGCCGACTCCTGGCAGCGCAGCATCGACGGCGGACTCGATCCCGAGCTGTCGCTGCCGTCGATCGTCCTCGACGATCGCGTGCTCGAGGAGATCCGCGCCGGCCACCCCCTCGCCATCGGCATGCCCGTGATCCGGCAGCTGCTGGTCGAGAGCGCCGCCGAGGCCGGACACCTCGTCGCCGTCAGCGACGCCGCGGGCCAGCTCCTGTGGGTCGAGGGGTCGCACGACCTGCGAGCGCGCGCCGAGGGCATGCACTTCGTCCCCGGGGCCGACTGGAGCGAGTCCAGCGCCGGCACCAACGCCCCCGGCACCGCCCTGGCGCTCGACCGGCCCGTGCAGATCTTCGGTCCTGAGCACCTGGCCCGGCCCGTCACGCCGTGGTCGTGCTCGGCAGCGCCGATTCACGACCCCGACACCGGTGCCGTCCTGGGCGTCCTCGACCTCACCGGCACCGCCGAGGTCGCCACGGTGCAGAGCCTCTCGCTCGTGCGGGCCACCGTCGCCGCCGTCGAGGCCGAGCTGCGCCTGCACCGTCTTCAGCCGCCGAGGGAGCGCACGACCGGCACCGTCACCGCAGGCTGGTCGATGCCGAGCCTCGACGTCCTCGGGCAGCGGGGTGCCACGTTCCGGCACGGCGCCACCACCACGCGCCTGGGACTCCGGCACAGCGAGATGCTCGTGCTCCTGGCCGAGCACCCCGGTGGCCTACGGGCGGGGGAGCTGGCCGTCGCGCTGAGCGACGACGAGCAGGCGCCCGTCACGATCCGCGCCGAGATCTCGCGGCTGCGCCACGTGCTGGGACCCGTCCAGCTGGCCTCGCGCCCCTACCGCATCGAGAACGCGGTGGTCACCGACATCGCCACCGTGCGGTCCGAGCTCGACGCCGGCCGCCTGCGCCGGGCCGTCGCGGCGTACCGAGGACCGGTGCTGCCGGAGTCGGCGGCCCCGGCCGTCGTGGCGCTGCGCGACGAGCTGCACCTGCGGGTGCGGTCGTGCCTGCTGGCCTCCGACGACGCCGACGCCATCTTGTCGTTCGCCGACACGCCCCACGGTCGCGACGACCTCGAGGTCTGGGAGCGCGCGCTGCAGATCCTGCCGATCACCTCGCCCCGGTACGCCCAGGTCGAGACCCACGTGGCCCACCTCGACGACGCCTTGGGTTAGCTGTTCGCCGCCCCGATGTGGGGAGGGGGAGTGGTGCAACGTTCGGGCAACGGGTCAGCGACGAGGCTGTGAGCAGCGTCACGTCCGGCCGTCGTGCCGGCGACCGATCCACCCCTCGAAGGAGTCACCCATGAGTGTGTTCGCGCCCCCCGGAACCGACGGCAGCGTCGTCACCTACAAGTCCCGCTACGACAACTGGATCGGTGGCGAGTACGTCGCCCCGGTCAAGGGTCAGTACTTCGAGAACGTCTCGCCCGTCAACGGCAAGGTCTTCTGCGAGGTCGCCCGCGGCACCGCCGAGGACATCGAGCTCGCCCTCGACGCCGCACACGCCGCCGCTCCGGCCTGGGGCAAGACCTCGGTCGCCGAGCGAGCCGTGATCCTCAACAAGATCGCCGACCGCATCGAGGAGAACCTCGAGATGCTCGCCGTCGGCGAGACGTGGGACAACGGCAAGCCGGTCCGCGAGACGATGGCGGCCGACCTGCCGCTGGCCGTCGACCACTTCCGCTACTTCGCCGGCGCGATCCGGGCCCAGGAGGGCCACCTGTCGCAGATCGACGACGACACCGTCGCCTACCACTTCCAGGAGCCGCTGGGCGTCGTCGGGCAGATCATCCCGTGGAACTTCCCGATCCTCATGGCCGTCTGGAAGCTGGCGCCCGCGCTGGCCGCCGGCAACGCCGTGGTGCTGAAGCCGGCCGAGCAGACGCCGGCCTCGATCATGCTGCTGATGGAGCTGCTCGCCGACATCCTGCCGCCGGGCGTGCTGAACGTGGTCAACGGGTTCGGCACCGAGGCCGGTGCACCGCTCGCCTCGAGCAACCGCATCCGCAAGATCGCCTTCACGGGTGAGACCACGACCGGCCGCCTCATCATGCAGATGGCCAGCCAGAACCTCATCCCCGTCACGCTCGAGCTCGGTGGCAAGTCGCCCAACGTGTTCTTCGAGGACGTCTCGCGCGAGGACGACGCCTTCTACGACAAGGCGCTCGAGGGCTTCACGATGTTCGCGCTCAACCAGGGCGAGATCTGCACGTGCCCGAGCCGTGCGCTCATCCAGAACTCGATCATCGAGCAGTTCCTGCCGGCCGCGACGGAGCGCACCAAGCTCATCAAGCAGGGCAACCCGCTCGACACCGACACGATGATCGGCGCGCAGGCCAGCAACGACCAGCTCGAGAAGATCCTGAGCTACTTCGAGATCGGCGTGCAGGAGGGTGCGCGCATCATCACCGGTGGTGAGCGCGTCGACCTCGGCGGCGACCTCTCGGGCGGCTACTACGTCGCGCCGACGATCTTCCAGGGCCACAACAAGATGCGCGTGTTCCAGGAGGAGATCTTCGGTCCCGTCGTCTCGGTGACCGGGTTCGACGACTACGACGACGCGATGAGCATCGCCAACGACACGCTCTACGGCCTCGGTGCCGCGGTGTGGTCGCGCGACACGAACACGGCGTACCGCGCCGGCCGCGACATCCAGGCCGGACGGGTGTGGACGAACAACTACCACTCCTACCCGGCGCACTCGGCGTTCGGTGGCTACAAGTCCTCGGGCATCGGGCGTGAGAACCACCTGATGATGCTCGATCACTACCAGCAGACCAAGAACCTGTTGGTGAGCTACTCCAACAACGCGCAGGGCTTCTTCTGAGCCGACACCCCTGAGCTGGTGCACCCCGGCCCCCGGCCGGGGTGCACCTCTTTCCCTTTCGCCCCCACCGAATCCAGGAGCCGTGATGACCGTGGACCGCATCGCCATGACCGAGAAGGCCGCCGACCTGCTGCGCGAGCTCCGCACCTCCCACGGCAAGCCGCTGATGTTCCACCAGTCCGGCGGCTGCTGCGACGGCTCAGCCCCGATGTGCTTCACGCAGGGCTTCTACATCGTGGGCCCGACCGACGTGCACCTCGGCGACCTCGACATCGGTCCCGACCCGGACGTCGATCCCGCCGGCATCGTGCCGGTGCACATCTCACGCGAGCAGTTCAACTACTGGTCGCACACCCACATCACGATCGATGTCGTGCCGGGGCGCGGCGCCGGGTTCTCGATCGAGGGCCCCACCGGCAAGCGCTTCATCATCCGCTCGCGCATCTTCACCGAGGAGGAGAACGCGCAGCTCGCGACCGAGCCGACCCGCTGAGGCGGCCGGAACCCAGGCAGGCATCTGGGGGCGTCCGCCGTAACCCGCTGTTACGCTGCTGCGGATCCGGTCCTGCCGTCGTACGGTCGGGACATGTCTGGGCGAACAGGTGGGCACCTCGTGGGCGATGTCGGATACAAGCTGAAGATCCTGCGTCAGATCGGGCTGCTCAAGGTGCAGCCACCGCACCGGCTCCTGAAGGCGGGCATCAAGCTCGCCACCTGGGGCCCCGGGTTCCCGTCCGCGGTCGGCGCTGCCGCCGCGCGGTTCCCGAAGCAGGCCGCCATCATCGACGACGCCGGCGAACTGACCTGGCAGGAGCTGTCCGACGAGGTCAACCGCGCCACCGCGGGCCTCAAGCAGCACCGCATCGGGCCCGGCGACTCGGTCGCGCTGCTGTGCCGCAACCACCGCCACATGGTCGTGGCGATGGTCGCCCTCATGCAGCTGGGCGCCAAGGTGCTGCTGCTCAACACGATGGCCAGCGCCTCGCAGCTCGGTGAGCTCACCCGGCGCGAGGGCGCCTCGGGCGTCATCGTCGACCAGGAGTTCCTGGAGGTCGCCACCGAGCTCGACCGCGACCAGATCGTGGTGGCGTGGCAGGACGACGACTCCCATGGGCTGCCGACGCTGGCCGGCCTCGCCGAGGGGCAGTCCTCCTCGGGTCACAAGAAGCCGGAGAAGTCCGGCGGCATCGTCATCTTCACGTCCGGCACCACGGGGCTGCCGAAGGGCGCCAACCGCAAGGAGCCCGAGAACCTCGACCCGCTGATGGCGTTCTTCGGGGCGATCCCGTACTCGGGCAACTCCACGGTCGTGCTGGCGGCTCCGCTGTTCCACTCGTGGGGTCTGCTCAACTTCGGCTTCGGCCTGTCGACCGCGCCCACCTACGTGCTGCGGCGCAAGTTCAAGCCCGAGCAGGTGCTGGCCGACATCGACGAGTACCGCGCCGACGTCCTGGTGGTCGTGCCGCTCATGATGCAGCGGCTCGTCGACGCTGACCCCGTGGCCATCGAGAAGACTGACGTGTCGAGCCTGAAGATCACCGCCAGCAGCGGGTCGGCCCTCGCCGGCGACCTCGCCAACCACTTCATGGACACGTTCACCGACTCGGTCTACAACTTCTACGGCGCCACCGAGACCGGGTGGGTCTCGATCGCCGCGCCGGAGGACCTGCGGGCCGCGCCGGGCACGGCTGGCCGCGTGCCGTGGCGCACGGTCGTCAAGATCCTCGACACGGACGGCAACGAGCTCCCGCCGGGTGAGACGGGGGTCATCTACGTCGGCAACGAGATGCAGTTCGGTGGGTACACCGACGGCAACTCCAAGGACTTCCGCGACGGCCTGATGCACTCGGGTGACCTGGGCTACTTCGACGAGGACGGCCGTCTGTTCGTCGCGGGCCGTGACGACGACATGATCGTCTCCGGCGGTGAGAACGTCTTCCCGCGCGAGCTCGAGGACGCGTTGATCGAGCACCCGGCCATCACCGACGTCGTGGTCACCGGCATCGAGGACAAGGACTGGGGCCAGAGCCTCGCGGCCTACGTCGTCGTCAAGGACGGTGAGTCGGTCTCGCAGGACGACGTCGTGGCGCACGCCAAGAAGCACGTGGCCCGCTTCGCCGTGCCGCGCAAGGTCAAGTTCCTCGACGAGCTGCCGCGCAACCCCACCGGCAAGGTCATGAAGCGCGAGCTCCCCGAGTTCGACTAGGCAGGGGTGCCGGGCCGTGGGCGGCAAGATTGACGCAGCCTGTGGCAGGCTGGGTCCGTGAAGTTCGAGTACGCACCTGATCCCGATGGACAGCCCGATCCGGGCGAGATCGTGTGGACGTGGGTCTCCTACGAGGACGACGTCGACCAGGGCAAGGACCGGCCCGTCCTGCTGATCGCCCGCGACGGCGACCAGCTGATCGGGCTGCCGCTGTCGAGCAAGGACCACGACCTCGACCACGACGAGGAAGCCCGCCAGGGGCGGTACTGGATGGACATCGGCTCGGGTCCGTGGGACTCGCAGGGTCGCGACAGCGAGGTGCGGCTCAACCGCATCATCCGCGTCCAGCCGGGTCGCGTGCGCCGCGAGGGCGCCGTGCTCGACCGTGAGCGCTTCGACGCCGTCGTCGCGGCGGCCCGCCAGCACCTCGGCGTATGAGCCCGGCCGTGGGTCTCACCCGCGATGGCTGAGATCGGACGGTTCGACGGCTTCCAGCGCCGGCACCCCGTGCTCGGGCTGCCGATCGGGGTCATCTACAAGTACTTCGACGACCAGGGTCCGTACCTGGCGGCGATCATCGCGTACTACGGCTTCTTCGCGATCTTCCCGATCCTGCTGATCTCGACCTCGGTGCTGGGCTTCGTGCTGCAGGACAATCCCGAGCTGCGCGACCGTCTGCTCGACACGGCGCTGAGCCAGTTCCCGATAGTCGGCGACCAGCTGGGCCGCCCGGAGGGCCTGAAGGGCAGCGCCAGCGCCATCATCATCGGCGCCGTGACAGCCATGTACGGCGCCCTGAACCTGGGGCAGGCGCTGCAGAACGCGGCCAACACGGCGTGGGCCGTCCCGCGCAACAGTCGGGCCAACCCGTTCCTGCAGCGGTTCCGCAGCCTGATCTTCCTGGCGATCGGCGGACTGGGGGTGCTGACGATCGCCATCGCGAGCTCGGTGCTGGCCAACACCGATGCGTTCGGCTCGAGCCTGTCCGACGACATCAACCGGGTGTTCAAGGTGCTGGGCTTCGTGCTGACGGTCGTGGTCTTCATGATGATCTACCACCTCATCAGCGGGAGCCGAGCGACCTGGCGCCGGGTGCTGCCGGGGGCCTTCGTGACGGCGCTGCTGTGGCAGACGCTGCAGCTCGCCGGCCAGGCGTACGTGTCGATGGTCATCAACCGGGCCACCTCGATGAACGCGACGTTCGCCCTCGTGCTGGGGCTCATCGGCTTCATCTTCCTGGCGGCGCTGATGGTCGTGATCGGCCTGGAGGTCAACGTCGTCGTGGCCCGCCACCTGTACCCACGGGCACTGCTGACCCCCTTCACCGACAACGTCGTGCTGACCGAGGCCGACCAGCGGGCCTACGTCAGTTACGCCAAGATGCAACGACACAAGGGCTTCCAGGCGATCGAGGCGACGTTCACCGAGCACGGCCTGGACCTCGAGGCAGACGTCGAGCCAGAGGACGAGGCCGGGCCCGACCGATCTGCCGACGCCGACGCCGACGGCGACCGGACGTCGGGACGCACCCACTAGGCTGGGGCCTCGCACGTCTGCCCGTCCCACCGAGAGGAATCCGCATGCCCACCGGCAAGGTGAAGTGGTTCGACCCCGCCAAGGGATTCGGCTTCCTGTCGTCCGACGAAGGACCCGACGTCTACGTGCACGGTGACGCGCTGCCCGAGGGCGTCGAGGCGCTCAAGGCCGGCCAGCGCGTCGAGTTCGGCATCGCCCAGGGCCGCCGCGGCGACCAGGCGCTGCAGGTCAAGCTGCTCGACCAGACCGCGTCGGTCGCACGCGGCCAGGCGCAGGCGCGCCGCAAGAGTCCCGAGGACATGGCCGTCATCGTCGAGGACCTCATCCGCATGCTCGACGACCTCGGCGAGGCCTACCGTCACGGGCGTCACCCCGAGGCGCGCAAGTCCAAGCCGATCGCCGCCGTTCTCCGCGCCCTCGCCACCGAGCTGGACTAAGCGCCGCCGGCGCGGGGCTGGACTAAGCGCCTCCGGCGCGCCCTTCGTGGCTCGCTCGTTCCTCGCTCGCACCTCAGGGAGCGGAGCGCTCGATCGGCTAGGCCTGCGGGTCGAGGGGGGCCGGGACCGGCGTCGTGGCGCTCTGGCGTGATGCGCGCAGCCGGGTGATGACGAACGCCAGCCAGGCCAGCATGAGCCCGGCGACCAGCAGCAGTCCCGTGTCGACCGAGGTGTCGATCGTGAAGAGCCCGATGCCGATCAGGCCTCCGGTCACCCACGACAGCTGGATGAGCGTCTCGGACCGGCCGAACATCGACGTGCGCACCCGCTCGGGGACGTCGCGCTGGATCAGGGCGTCGAGGCTCAGCTTGCCCAGCGACTGACACAGTCCCGCCGTGAGCCCGAGCAGCATCGCGCTGCCCCAGCTGAGGAACAGCGAGACCCCGACGAGCACCACGGTGTCGAGCACCAGGACGACCACCACGATCACCTCGGGGGCCCGTGACCGCGTGAGCGACGCGAGGAGCGTGCCGATCGTGTTGCCCGCTCCCGCCGCGCCGATCACGAGCGCAAGCAGGACCGTGGCGTTGCCGTTCCAGCCCATCGACTCCGGCGGCTCTCGCAGCACGAAGGCCATGAAGATCGTCAGGAAGCCGGTGATCAGGCGCAGACCGGAGTTGCAGCGCAGCGCGTTGACGACGCCGCGCGGGGCCAGCACGCCCTTGACGCCGTTGGCCGCGGTGAGGTCGATCTTCTCCTCGCCTTCGCTGGAGTCGACCTTGGGCGGCAGCAGGATGGCCAAGATGGTGCCGACCACGAACAGCAGGGCGGCGAATCGCAGGGACCAGTCGGCGCCGAAGTAGGAGGCTCCCGCCGCGAAGGGAGCGGCGATGGCCCCGGCCGCCGTGCCGGTGAGGGAGATGCGCGAGTTCGCCTTGACCAGCGTCAGCTGGTCGGGCAGCAGGCGGGGGACCGCAGCGGCCCGGGTGACGCCGTAGGCCTTCGACGAGATGAGGCAGCCCAGGGCGGCGATGAAGAACAGGGCCGACTCGTCGGCCACGGCATCGGCCAGGACCCAGCAGCAGAAGGCGCGCATCGCCAGGGTGGCGCCGATGGCCCAGCGGCGGCCGCGACGGAAGCGGTCGAGGAACGGGCCGAGCAGAGGGGCCACGAAGGCGAACGGCAGCATCGTCAGCACCAGGAACAGGGCGACCTGGCCGCTGGCCTCGTCGGACGGCACCGTGAAGAACAGGGTGCCGGCGAGCGAGACGGCGACGGCCGCGTCGCCGGCGGTGTTGAAGGCGTGCAGCTCGAGCAGCCGCGAGAGTCCGCTCTCGCCCGCCCCCGAGGAGTGCGTGAAGCGGCGGGCCCGGACGAAGGCCCACCGGCTGCTGCCGGCGATGGCTCGACCCGTGCCCCGAGCGGCGCGGACGGCGGGGTTGCCGGGCTCGTCCGGGGCGTGATCGGCCTCAGGGTGGAGATCGGGCTGGGTCGCCGTGTCGTCCCACCCGTCGGCGCCGCTGGGGGAGCGGGTGACGTGCTCGTCGTCGTACGGCTCTCCCATGGCTCCATCCTGCCGCACCCGCCCGACACACTGGGACGACGTGCCGGGACGTCCCCAGCGCGTCGCCCCTCGTCCCCTCGCTCAGGAGCAATCTCACCCGGGTCCGGTGCGGCGCCCACGGATGAGGGACAATCGACACATGTCCGTCGAGCAGCAGCTGACCTCCGCCGTCGACCTCGCGCGCACCGCCGCGGTCGAGGCCGCCGACGCCGCTGCCGTCGGCGATCACCTGCGCGCGGAGGTCGACGCCCCGGGCCTGGTCTCGCACGTGTTTGCTGCCCAGCAGCCGGGGTACCGCGGCTGGACCTGGGTCGTCAGCCTGTCCGCGGTCGAGGCGGGCGAGCCCACGGTCAACGACGTGGTGCTGCTGCCCGGCGCCGACGCGATCGTCGCACCCGCCTGGACCCCGTACCGCGAGCGCATCCGTCCGGGCGACCTCGCTCCCGGCGACGTGCTGCCTCCCGACGAGGGCGACCTCCGACTGGTCCCGGCCTGGTCGGCCGGCGACGACGACACGCTCGACCCCGAGGATCTCGAGACCGCCCGCGACCTCGCGCTCGGGCGGGAGTGGGTGCTGTCGCTCGAGGGTCGCGAGATGGCAGCCGAGCGGTGGTACGGCGGCAACCAGGGTCCCGACGCGCCCATCGCCCAGCAGGCCTCGGGCTCGTGCCGCAGCTGCGGCTTCCTCGTCGGGCTGACCGGTCACCTGGCGGAGCGCTTCGGCGTGTGTGCCAACGGCATGGCCAACGACGACGGCCGCGTCGTCGCGCTCGACCACGGGTGTGGTGCGCACTCCGGTGTCCGCTTGGCACGGTACGCCGCTCCGCGTCCCCTGCCGCAGCCGGTGTTCGACACCCTCACCAACGACGACCTCGGCTGAGATCCGGGTCTCATCGGCTCCGTTCCGGTTGAGCGAAGCGCTGGGTGACCATATGGTTGCAAGGTGCAACTGACCGAAACGCGTCCCGAGACACCCGAGCTGTCCCACCGGGAGATCCTCGAGATCCTGTTCGGCCTGCTCGCGGCGATGTTCACGGGCCTGATCAGCTCGACGATCGTCTCGAACGCGCTGCCGACGATCGTGGCGGACCTGCAGGGCAGTCAGACCCAGTACACGTGGGTCATCACGTCCTCGCTGCTCGCCATGACGGTCAGCACGCCGTTGTGGGGCAAGTTCTCCGACCTGTTCGACAAGAAGCTGATGATCCAGGTCGCCCTGACGATCTTCGTGCTCGCCTCGGTGCTGGCCGGTCTGTCGCAGTCGATGGAGCAGCTGATCGCGCTGCGTGCCGCGCAGGGGCTCGGCATGGGTGGCATCGTCGCCACGGGCCAGGCGCTGATCGGCTCGATCATCCCGCCGCGGCAGCGCGGTCGCTACTCCGGCTACCTCGGCGCGACCATGGCGGTGGCGACCGTGGCCGGCCCCCTGCTCGGCGGCCTGATCGTCGATGCGCCGGGCATGGGCTGGCGCTGGTGCTTCTTCGTCTGCGTACCGCTGGCGGTCGTCGCGCAGCTCGTGCTGCAGCGGTACCTGCGGCTGCCGGACCGACGCCGCCGCGTGCGCATCGACTACCTGGGTGCCGCGCTGATCGCCCTCGCCGCCTCACTGCCGCTGGTGTGGGTGACGTTCGCCGGCGACGCCTTCCCGTGGCTCTCGTGGCAGACCGCCGCGGTGGGTGTCGCGACTGTGGTGCTGGTCGGCCTCGTCATCGTGGTCGAGCGTCGGCACGAGGAGCCGGTGCTGCCGCTTGGCGTGGTCACGGAGCGCACCACCGCACTGGCGATCCTGGGCAGTGTCTCGGTGGGCATCGCGATGTTCGGCGGCTCGGTCTTCCTGGGTCAGTACTTCCAGGTGGCCGGTGGGCACAGCCCCACGACGGCCGGACTGCTCGGCATGCCGCTGATGATCGGCTCGTTGGTCGGCACGGTCGTGTCAGGGCGGCTGATCACCCGGTTCGGACGCTGGAAGCGATTCCTCGTCACGGGGTCGTCGCTCATGGTGCTGGGCATGGGGCTGCTGGCGACCGTCGACCACACGACGTCGGAGTGGCACACGATGGTCTTCATGACCTTCGTCGGTCTGGGCATGGGCATGCTGCTGCAGAACTACGTGCTGGCGGTGCAGAACACCGTCGACGTGACGCAGGTCGGCTCGGCCAGCGCCACCGTCGCGTTCTTCCGCTCGCTGGGCGGCGCCGTGGGCGTCTCGGTGCTCGGTGCGATCCTCGCCGCGCAGGTGAGGGACGACGTCGCCACGAACCTCGGCCGTGAGGGCATCAGCGGCGACGGGGGCGGTGGCTCGTTGCTGGACGTCAACAACTTGCCGGCACCCGTGGCCGAGATCGTGCGAGCCGCCTACGGCGACGCGACGGGCCACATCTTCGCGGTGGCGGCGGGGGTGGCCGTCATCTCGGTGGTCGCGGCGCTCTTCATCCGTGAGATCCCGCTGCGCACCACGGTCGACAAGCGGGACTAGCTGGCGACGCGGCGGCCGGGGCGCATGCGCAAGGCGTTGCGACGGCGGCGGCAGTACTCGATGCCGATGCAGCCGAGCCCGAAGCCGGCGATCGTGGCCCAGAACCACCAGGTGCGGCCCTGCTCCTCGAGCGTGCCGATGAAGGGCAGCAGCGCCACGGCGGCGACGAGCCACAGGACCGTGCCGACGGCCATGGTGCGGACGCCGTCGACGTCCATCGGCTCGACCTCGGCCACGCGGTGCGTGGTGTTGCCGATCTCGAGCTCGGTGATCTCGGGGCGGCCGAACTCGTGGCGGCGGGCCGCGCGCTCCAGGCGCTCACGCTCGCGGTGACCCAGCTTGCGTTCGACCGTGGCAGGTCCGTCCTCGTCACGGATGGCCCACTGGTCGTCGCTCACTCATCCAGCGTACCGGCCACCGTCAGGCCCGGCGTGCGGTCCGGGAGGGGATCCACCCCACACGCCTGTCATGCTGGGCGGCGATGAATCCGCGCCACCGTCGACTCCTGATCCCCGGGCTGCTCATGCTGCTGCTCGTGGTGGTCGTCATCGCGTCGCTCGGCGACCGCGCCGGGGCCGCCGAGCCAGGCGCGGAGTCGGAGGCTGGGGCCGAGGTCGCGTGCACGGTGACCGACGAACGCATCGACGAGCAGAGCGGGCTCGCGGTCAGCGCCGCGCACGAGGGCCTGGCGTACGTCGTCAACGACTCCGGGAGTGATCCGGCGGTCTACGCCCTGGACCTCGCGACGTGCGAGGTCGTCGGCGTCACGGTGGTGCGCGACGTCGCGTGGCGCGACCCGGAGGCCCTGGCCCTCGACGGTGAGGGCACGCTCTGGATCGCCGACACCGGGGACAACGCCGGCGTGCGCGACGACGCGGCCCTGTACGCGCTGCCCGAGCCGGGTCGGCGGGACAGCCGGGTGACGCCGACGGTTCACCCCGTCGCGTTCGAGACCGGCCGCGAGGACGTCGAGACCCTGCTCATCGACCCCACCACTGGCGCGACGTGGGTCGTCACCAAGGGACTCCTGGGGGGTGAGCTGCTGGCCCTGCCGGACGAGCTGCCCCAGGACCCCCGTCCCGAGGGCACCGTCTCGACGGCTACCTCCACGGGGGCCTCGATGCCGATCCTGGCCACGGACGGTGCGGTCACGCCCGACGGCCGGTACGCCGTGGTGCGGACCTACCTCGCGATGCACCTGTACGAGCTGGGCGAGGAGGTCACGAAGGTCTCCAGCACGACGCTCCCGCCGCAGGAGCAGGGCGAGACGATCGCGGTCGACCCGTCCGGCACCAGCGTGCTGGTGGGCAGCGAGGGCGTCGGCCAGCCGCTCTACCGCCTGCCCCTCGTGACGCCGGAGCCCGTCGAGCCGGCGCTCGCCCCCGAGCCGCAGGCAGCTCCCGCGTCCGACGGGTCTGCGTCAGGGGAGTCGGGGTCCTGGTGGGAGCGACCCGTCGTGTTGGCCGGACTGGCCGGCGGTGTGACGATCATCCTGGCCGGGGCGCTGGTGGCCCGTGCCCGGCGTCGTGGATGATGTCCCAGTCCTGATTGACACAGTCCTGATTGACACAGTCCTGATTGACACAGTCCTGATTGACACAGTCCTGATTGACACAGTCCTGATTGACACAGTCCTGATTGACACAGTCCTGATTGACACAGTCCTGATTGACACAGTCCTGACGGCACCGTCCTGACGATCCTGTCCTGAGCGACCAGCTCGCCCCCGAGGAGCAGCATGGCCACCAGCATTGACTCGTACTTCCGCATCACCGAGCGCGGCTCGACCGTCGCCCGTGAGGTGCGCGGAGGTGTCGTGACCTTCCTGACGATGGCGTACATCATCGTCCTCAACCCGCTGATCCTGGGCTTTGCGCCGGACATCGACGGCAACTTCCTCGGCGGTGGGTCCGAGCCGAATCTCGCGATGATCGCGGCCGCCACGGCCTTGGTGGCCGGCGTCCTGTCGATCCTGATGGGCGTCGTCGCGAACTTCCCGCTGGCGCTGGCGGCCGGACTGGGACTCAACGCGTTCGTGGCGTTCTCGGTGGCCTCGCAGATGACGTGGGCCGACGCGATGGGCCTGGTCGTGCTCGAGGGCCTGATCATCCTGGTGCTCGTGCTGACGGGCTTCCGCAAGGCGGTCTTCGATGCCGTGCCGCGGCCGATGAAGACGGCCATCGCCGTGGGCATCGGCCTGTTCATCGCGCTGATCGGGCTGGTCGACTCCGGCTTCGTGCGGTCCACCGGCAACGACGCACCGCCGCTGGGCCTCGGTGTCGGCGGCTCGCTGGTCGGGTGGCCGGTGCTGGTGTTCTGCCTCGGTCTGCTGCTGATGATCACGCTGCACGCCCGCCGGGTGCCGGGTGCGATCCTCATCGGCATCACCGCGACGACCGTCCTGGCGATCATCGTCGAGGCGGTCGTCGATGCAGGCCCGGGCACGGTCGACGGTGAGAGCCGCGCCGGTGGCTGGCGCCTCAACGTGCCGTCGCTGCCGGACTCGGTCATCGACCTGCCCGACTTCGGCCTGTTGGGGCAGTTCTCGCTGTTCGGGTCCTTCGAGAAGGTCGGCGTGGTGGCGGTCGTGCTGCTGGTCTTCACGCTCCTGCTGGCCGACTTCTTCGACACGATGGGCACCATGACGGCGATCGGCGCCGAGGCCGGCCTGAACGACGCCGACGGCAACCCGCCGCGCACCCAGCGGATCCTGGTGGTCGACTCGATCGCCGCCGCTGCGGGTGGTGCCGCGGGCGTCTCAAGCAACACGTCGTACATCGAGTCCGCCGCCGGTGTCGGCGACGGTGCCCGCACCGGTCTCGCCAGCGTCGTGACCGGCCTGATGTTCCTCCTGGCGACCGTCTTCACGCCGATCGTCGAGCACATCCCGAGCGAGGCCGCAGTGCCCGCGCTGGTGCTGGTCGGCTTCCTGATGATGAGCCAGGTCGGCGACATCGACTGGCGCGACGACGAGGTCGCGATCCCGGCCTTCCTCACGATCATCCTGATGCCGTTCACGTACTCGATCGCCACCGGCATCGGGGCGGGCTTCATCGCCTTCGTCCTGCTGAAGGTGGTCAAGGGCAAGGTGCGCGAGGTTCACCCGTTGCTCGCGGTCATCGCCGTGCTGTTCGTCGTCTACTTCGCGATCGACCCGATCAGCGGCTGGCTGACCTGAGCAGTGTTCGATGATGGGGGCCCGATGATCGGGGCTAGGGTCGGAGCCATGGAGATCGAGATCCACGGACACCGGCCCCAGCTCGACGACGGCGCCTGGGCGGCACCCAACGCGACCTTGGTGGGTGCGGTCCACCTCGCCGCCGGCGCGAGCGTCTTCTACGGCGCCGTGCTGCGGGCCGACAACGAGCCCATCACGATCGGCCCCGACTCGAACGTGCAGGACAACTGCGTCTTCCACGTCGATGTCGGCAGCCCCGTCACGATCGGCACCGGGGTGTCGATCGGGCACGGCGCGGTGGTGCACGGCGCCACGATCGGCGACCACACGCTGGTGGGCATGAACGCCACGGTGCTCAACGGTGCGGTGATCGGTGACGAGGTGCTGGTCGCCGCCGGCGCCCTCGTCCCCCAGGGCATGGAGGTGCCGTCACGGGTGCTGGTGGCCGGCGTGCCCGCCAAGGTGCGACGCGACCTGACCGAGGACGAGATCGCCCACCTGCATCACAACGCGCAGGTCTACGTGGCCCACCGCGACGCCCACCGCGACGCCACCACTGCGGGCTGACCCCCCCACCGCTCCGCTGAGTGTCCCGTTCTGGTGGTAGATCGGTCGATCTGAGGACCGAAACGTGACACTCAGCGGAACGCGGCGGTCAGAGCCGCTCGACGACGTGGTCGATGCAGGCGGTGAGGGCGCTGACGTCGTCGGGGTCGACGGCCGGGAACATGCCGACCCGCAGCTGGTTGCGCTGCAGGCCCCGGTAGCCGTCGACGTCGACCACGCCGTTCTCGCGCAGGACCGCCGAGACCGCTGACGCCTCGACGCCCTCGAGGTCGACCGTGCCCACGACGGGCGAGCGATCGGCCGGGTCGGGCACGAAGCAGGCAGCGTAGGAGCTGGCCTCGGCCCACGCGTACAGGCGCGACGACGACTCGCGGGTGCGCGCATCGGCCCACGCGAGGCCGCCCTGCTCCAGCAGCCACGCGACCTGCTGCTGCAGCAGCACGAGGGTGGCGACGGCCGGGGTGTTGTAGGTCTGGTTCTTGAGTGAGTTGTCGATGGCCGTGGGCAGGTCGAGGAAGCCCGGCACGTAGCGGCCGGAGGCCCCGATCTCGCGAGCCCGGTCGATGGCGCGCGGCGACATCAGCGCGATCCACAGTCCGCCGTCGGACGCGAACGACTTCTGCGGGGCGAAGTAGTACACATCGGTCTGCGCGACGTCGACGGCGATGCCCCCGGCGGCCGAGGTGGCGTCGACCAGCATCAGCGCGTCCTCGGCCGCACCGGCGACGCGCTGCACCGGCAGCACGACACCCGTCGAGGTCTCGTTGTGCGCCCACGCGTAGGCGTCGATGCCGTCGACGGCCTCCGGGTCGGGGTGTGTCGAAGGATCCGACTCCCGCACGTCCGGGTAAGACAGGAACGGCGCCGCAGCGACGGCCTTCGCGAACTTGCGCGAGAACTCTCCGTGGACCAGGTGCTGGCTGCGCTCACGCACCAGCCCGAAGGCCGCGGCGTCGAAGAACGCGTGCGAACCACCGACACCCAGCACGACCTCGTAACCGTCCGGCAGCGCGAACAGCTCGGCGAGTCCGGAGCGGATGTCGCCCACGACGCCCTTGACCGGGGCCTGGCGGTGCGAGGTGCCCATGAGCGAGGTGCCGGTCGCGGCGAGAGCGGCGAGCGCCTCGGGCCGGACCTTCGACGGGCCCGAGCCGAAGCGGCCGTCGACGGGGAGGAGGTCGCTGGGGATCTTCACCAGTCCATTGTCGCGGGTTCGGGCGACGGGCGGTCAGACGGTACGCGGCGACAGGCGATTGGTTGTGCCGTGCGACTGCCCGCGACGCGTTAGGGTGCCTCACAGGTGCGCGGCAGGAGCAGGCCGGTCGGGCACCCTGGCGTGAGCAAAGGGTGGGCATGAGCGGCTGGCGGCTGGCGATCGACTTCGGCACGTCGAACTCGGCCGCCGCGATCCAGCTCGACGGGCGCGAGCCGCAGAGCGTGCGGCTCGGCGACGGTGCCGACGTCATGCCGTCCGCCATCTTCGCCGACTCCGGTGGCATCGCGGTCGGCACCGAGGCCACGCGCCGGATGATGCTCGATCCCAGCGCCTTCGAGCGCAATCCCAAGCGCCTGATGGGCCAGCAGCTCGTGCAGCTGGGCGGCACCGACCTCGAGGTCGTCGACCTGGTCGCCGCCGTCCTGCGCACCATCGTGCAGCGCGCCGCCCGGGTGGCCGGTGGTGGTCGCCCCGACCTGCTGACGCTGACCTACCCGGCGGGCTACCAGCGGGCCCGGCGCGACCTGCTCGTCGAGGCCGCGGTGCGCGCCGGGTTCGATCGCGGCCTGGTGGGTCTGCTGCCCGAGCCCGTCGCCGCCGTCGCCCGGTACGCCCAGAATGCGCCCCTGCCGCCGGACGGCAGTCACCTCTGCGTCGTCGACGTCGGTGGTGGCACGTGCGACGTCGCCGTGCTGCGCGTCACGGGTGACTCGCTCCGCCCCTTCGAGGTGGTCTCGACGGCGGGACGCTCCGACCTCGGCGGTGGCCTCTTCGACCTGCGGCTCGAGGGACTCGTGCTCGAGTCCGTGCGGCAGGGCGACCATGCCGACGTCCTCGCGGCGCTCGAGAGCAGCGAAGGTCTGGGCGCGCGCCGGGCCCTGCGGGAGCAGGTCGCGCTGTCCAAGCACGCCCTGTCGGAGTCGGAGTCGACCACGGTGCCGGTCGTCACGCGTGCTGGAACGGCCACGATCACCGTGACCGCCGACGAGTTCGCGGCCGCCATCGCCGACGACGTGCAGCAAATCGCCAACCTGGCGGCCGAGGCGTGCTCGCGCGCCCAGCTGGACCCCACCGAGCTCGACACGCTCTACCTCACCGGTGGGGCGTCGCTCGTGCGTCCGTTGCAGACGGCGCTCGCGCAGGTCGTCGGGCAACCGGCCGCCACGCTCGACGACCCGAAGCTGGTCACCTGCCTGGGGGCACTCTCGCCGCTCGGCCAGCGCCTGCGGGAGCCGGCCGTGCCGCCGATGCCGGCGCCCGCGCCACCGACCGAAGCCGCACCTGCGCCGGCGCCGCTGGTGGCGCCCGCGCCGAGCCCTGCGCCGAGCCCTGCCCCGGCACCGGCACCGGCTCCCGCGCCTGCGCCGATCCGTCGTGCCCCCACCGCCAGGTCCGCCCCGGCGCCGGCGGCTCGCAACACGGGAGGCTCCGGGGGCCCGGTGAAGGGCAAGCGCCGGTTGCCCCTGCTGATCGGTGCCGTCGTGCTGGGGCTCATCGTGGTGGGAGGCGGTGTAGCCGCCGCCATGACGGTCCTGCGTGGCGGGGACGATCCGGGCCCGACGGCCACGCCGGACCCCGATCGCACCACCGGCACCGTCTCGACCGACTTCGACCCCGCCTGCGGTGAGAGCCCCGACCTCACCGAGACCGAGTGCATCCTGCGGAACGACGTGCTCTCCGCCGGCTGGCCCGTCGACCCGGCGGACTGCGAGCCGATCGAGGCGGACGACGCACAGCTCGCCATTGCCTGCCCGGCGCTCCCGGTCGAAGAGGGTGGTCTCGCTCCCGACGGGGGTGTGCGCATCTTCGGCTACGGCGACACGGCGACGATGGATGACTCCTTCATGAGCGCCATCACGACGCTCGACCTCGACGGACCGATCAGCCTCAACGAAGGGGCAGAGGGCTGGGGGCGCTGGAACTACCAGGACGTGGAGGAGGACGCCGGCAAGGTGCTGCTGCACTACAACACCGAGCGGGCCCGGAGCTACGTGGCGTGGACCGACGAGTCGATCAACGTGGAGATGTGGGCCGGTCACGAGGGCGAGATCCTTTCCGACATGCACGACTGGTGGGCGAATGCCTGACCGGCCGTGCGCCGGAGTCGTGGGACCCCCGCGATGACGGGTCCCGGCATGACGGACGCGCCGTCTCCGCACCGGGTGCGGCTCACCGCGGCCCAGGGACGCCTCGTGCGCCGCACGGTGTCGGCGCTCAAGGGCACCGAGCTGACGCCCTTCGGCGACACGATGGTCGCGATGCTGGGTGAGCCGGTGCCGGCGGTGCCCAGCGCCGTGCTGGTCGGCGAGGTCAAGCGGGGCAAGAGCACGCTCGTTAACGCCTTGGCCGCGCGGCGCGACCTCGTGCCGGCGGGCCTCGGCGTCGTGACGTCGGGCTTCCTGCGCGTCGTGCCGACCGGGAACGACCTGGCCGACGGGAGCGCTCGGCTGCAGCTGGCCGACGGCAGCGCCCGCGACGTCACCCCCGAGCAGGCGCGCGACGCGATCCTGACGGGCGAGACCGGTGATGAGGACGAGTCGCCGCTGGTCGGCGTGGTGCTGGTCGCCGACTCGCCCTGGCTGCCCGGCGTGGCGCTCGTCGACACGCCCGGCATCGCCGGCATCGCCGCCGGCCACGCCGACCTGGCGGCCGTGGCCGCTGCCTCCGGCAGCGTCCTGGTCCTGGTCACCGATGCCGGCCAGGTGCTGACGGCCTCCGAGCTGGAGTTTCTCGAGCGCATCGCGTCGCGCCTGGAGTCCGTCGTCTTCGCCGTCACGAAGATCGACCAGTACCCGGCCACGTGGCCCGAGATCGTCGCCGAGAATCGTGAGCTGCTGCGGCGTCACGCTCCCCGCTTCGCCGACGCTCCGATCTGCCCGGTGTCGGGCTCGGTCGCGCTGGAGCTGATCGGCCTGGAGGGCGACGACCACGCCGACCTCGCTGAGTACGCGGGCCTGGGTGCCCTGGCCACGGCGGTGCAGGAGCGTGCCGTCTCGCCCGAAGGTGTCGCCCTGGCGAACGCGCTGCGGGCCGGACTCACGGGCGTCGAACGACTCATCGAGCGGCGCGAACGCACCATCGCCACCCTGCAGTCAGGCCCCGAGCAGCTGCCGGAGCTGGACGCGCTGGTCGAGAGGTTGCGGGCGCTGCAGGAGCAGGGCGAGCGGTGGTCGCTCGACCTGCAGTCCGACTCCAGCGTGCTGCGCGCCGACGTGCTGCACCGGGCCACCCAGTCGCTGGCGATCGTCCGCCAGCAGTGGACCGAGGTGGCGCGGGAGCGTCGCCGCGAGGACCCCGACACGGTCACCGCCGAGGTCGCCGCCGCACTGTCGCTGCAGCTGCGCGCCGTCGTCACCGGCACGATCGAGGAGTTCCTCGCCGGCTTCACCCGGCAGGCCGAGGCGCTGTTCGCCTCTGTCGGACGCCGGCTCGACGACTGCGTCCGGCTGGAGCCGGGAGTCGACGACCTGGCGCTGGCCGAGGTCGCCGAGACCGAGCTGACCGGCGGGCTCGACCCGGCGCTGGCCGGCACCGCCATGGTCGGGGCCAGCATGGGCGGGCTCCTGGCCGGCCTGATCGTGCCGGCCGTCGTCGCGCCCGTCTTCACGATCGCCGCCGGTGCGGCCTGGTACGTGGTCAACTACCGCAGCCGACGCGGGCAGAACCTGGAACGCCTCGTCACCTCGACGGTCGGCACCGGCATCACCCGGGCCGAGACCCACCTGCGCTTCGCCGTCGATCGCGCCCGCACGATCGTGCTGCGCGATGTGACGATCGCCTTCCGGCAGGAGCTCAAGGCGGCGCTGGAGGCGGCGCGCTCCGACCTCGAGGTGGCCCGTCGTGTGGCCACCGAGACCCCGGAACGGCGGCGGCAGGCGATCGCCAACGAGGAGCGCCATCTCGCGGCGCTCCGGTCGCACCGCGACGACCTGATGGCAGCCATCACGGAGGCAGTCCGGCCTCGGCGCACGGACGCGGGAACAAAGCCCGTCCCGGCGGCCTCTGAACCGGTGACCGACACGGGCGACTGACCAGGAGCAGAACCATGAGCGATCCGACCGACGACCTGCTGGGCGCGCAGGGCAAGGACGCCGATGGCGACGGCTACGAGGAGATCGTGGTCGAGTACTTCGACGACGGGTCCTCCGTGGCGACCTACGACTTCAACGCCGACGGCGAGATCGACGGTGTCGACGTCGACACCGACGGTGACAACCAGATCGACCTGGCGGTCGTCGAGACGTCGGACGGCGAGGTGGCCGTGTTCACCGATCCGGAGTCGTCGGACGCGGAGCCCGAGATCATGTCGTTCGACGAGGCCGAGGAGCTGGCGCCGGGCCTCGTGGACCTGCTGGGCGAGGACCACGGCGAGGTCGACCTCGCCGACCTCGATCCCTCCGACCTGGAGGACAAGCCGGCGTCCAACCCGTTCGTCTTCGCTCCCGACAAGGACGAGGACGAGGACGAGGACGAGGATCGCGACCGCGACGAGGACAAGGACCGCGACGACGAGGACGACGAGGACCGCGACGATGACGGGGACACCGAGGTCGTCGACCCCGGCAAGCACCCGCAGGGCGATCCGGACGGGACCTCCCTGGTCGGTGACCCGTTCGGTGAGGCCGACCTGTGGTTCGAGCAGGCGGTCAACGGCACCTGCGCCCCCGCCACGGTCGCGCAGATCGTCTCGGAGTACACCGGTCAGGAGTTCACCGACGAGCAGCAGTTCGTCGACATGGCGATCGACTCCGGTGCGATGGAGGTCCTGCCGGACGGCACGACGTCGGGCATGTACGCCCACGACATCGTCACCCTGCTGAACGACTCCGGAGTCCCGGCCGACCTCGAGGACGGGCTGGGCGTCGATGACCTGAAGGGCTTCCTGGCCGACGACGTGGGTGTCGCGGTGATGGTCGACGCCGACGAGTACTGGAACCCGATGTACGGGATGCCGGAAGAGGCCGAGGACGACATGCCCAACCACATCGTGCTGGTCACGGGTGTCGACGAGGAGGCCGGCGTGGTCTACATCAACGACACCGGCACCCCCGACGGCGAGGCGCTGGCCGTGCCGATGGACTACTTCCTCGACGCGTGGGAGGACAGTGGTTCGCAGGCCGTCGTGTGCGACGAGCCGGCGCCGGACTCCCAGACCGTCGACATCGTCGACCCGGACGAGGACGAGTCCGACGACGATCGCGAGCGTGAGGACGACGAGCGCGACGACGAGCGCGACCAGGGCTCGAGCGGCATGGCGGAGTCCGGTCTGGCGAAGTCCGCCACCGTCTCGCACCTGGTCGACGGCCGATGGGCGCTCCTGCCCGTGGTCCTCTCCGGTGATGCCGCTGCTGCGGCGTCGAAGTGACCCAGAACCTAGAGTGAGCACTGATGTCTGACGAGCTGCCGATCGCCCAGGTGCCGGAGTCCACGTGGCTCCGGGTCCTGGCCCACGCCCTGGATCCCGACACCGAGGCGGGTGACGAGTCGCTCGTGCCCTCGGACGACGGGGACCCACTGGCCGATGCGTCCGGGCCACTCGCCGACGACGTCGACCCGTGGGACGAGGACGCGGACGCGGCCGACGGGTCCGGCACGGAGACGGCCGTCGGCGACGAGTCTCACGCTGTGGGGGACGATCTCGGCGGGTGGGGCGAGACCGTCGACGTCGATGACATCGCGATCGCCGACGGTGAGGCGGCGGTCGACAACTACACCGCCGCGCTGCCGGAGGAGCACGACGATCGCGATGCGCCTGACGACGCCGGCTGGTGATCGGTGAGCAACGACGTCGTGGTGCGCCGCGTCGACCTCTTGCTGGAGGAGGCGATCCGGGTCGGGGGTCCCGAGGTGCGGGCCGTGGCTGCGGAGCGACGGGCTGCGCTGGCAGAACCGCTGCGACTGGCCGTGGTGGGACGCGTCAAGGCCGGCAAGTCGACGTTGGTCAACGCGTTGATCGGCCGGCGCATCGCCCCGACCCGCGCAGGTGAGTGCACCCGCGTCGTCACGTGGTTCCAGTACGGGTCGCCGGACGGCTCGGCGGTCGTGCACTGCCACGACGGTCGGGAGATCCCGATCGCTCTGGTCGACGGCCGGTTGCCCGAGGAGCTGCCGGTGCGGGCCCACGAGGTGCGCCGACTCGTGGTGCGGCTGCAGTCCGCGCAGCTGCGCGACCTGACCCTGATCGACACTCCCGGGTTGTCGTCGCTCACGGCGGAGAACGAGCAGACCACCCGCGATGCGCTGCTGGGCACCGGCGGGGGTGCGGGGCCACGGGCCGCAGACGACACCGGCGGGGGTGCGGGGCCACGGGCCGCAGACGAGACCGTCACCTTGGCGTCGCGGCACGCGAGCGGTGACGCCGATGCGGTGGTGTTCCTGTTCCGGCACGAGCAGCGGCAGGACGAGTCGGACTTCCTGCGGCAGTTCACGGCCGCGTCGGGCGAGATGAACGGTTCGGCGGTCAACGCGATCGGCGTCCTGTCGCAGGCCGATCTGCTGGCCGACGACGCCGACGGGGTGACTGACCCGATGGCGCCGGCGCGGGAGCATGCCGCGCGACTGGCGGAGTCCCGCATCGCGGAGGTCGCGGACGTCGTGGCGGTCTCGGGCCTGATGGCCGAGAGCGCGCGCACGGGTCGCATCAGGGAGCGTGACGTGGTCGATCTCGCGGCCCTGCGGGAGGTCGCTCCGGTGCGTCTGCGCACCGGCGTGGGCCTGGGCGGCGCGGTCGATCCGGAGCGCTTCCGTGCGCTCCAGGCGAGACTGGGTCCGCTGGGCGTGCTGGCGGGCCGGCATGCGGCGGCCGACGGGTCGGAGGGTTTTCTCGACTGGCTGGCGGGCACGTCGGGGGTCGACGAGCTGGAACGGGTGCTGGACGAGCACGTCCGTGCACGGGCGGCGGGACTGAAGGCCATCCGCGCGCTCGATGCGATCGAGCGGGCGGCGCGGTACACGGGACGCGACGAGGCGGTGCTCGACCTCGTCGAGCAGGCCCTGATGTCGGCCGAGCTGCAGCAGGTGCGCGAGATCCGGGCCATCGGCATGCTCCGGTCGACGCGGGTCGCGCCGGAGCTGCTGCCGGAGCTGGAGCGCCTGAGCTCCAGTGACGACCCCGCGGTGCGTCTGGGGCTGCCGCCGGACAGCGACTCGGTGACCATCGCGGCCGAGGCGCGCCGTCGCTCGGGGGAGAACCAGGCACGGGCCACGATGGCCTTCGCGCCGGGTGAGGCCGAGGCCGCCCGAGTCTTGGCACAGTCGTACCAGTACATCGCCCGCGCCGCCGAGGGGTGAGGTTGCCGCAGGACGCCCCTGGCAGTCCATACTGGTTCCCGACGGGAACCATCGGCGGGTCACAGGCTCGGCAGATGAATCTGAGACGGGGGTGTCATGGCGGCAGCAGGCGGTGCGGACCGAGCCCGTCACGACGAGCTCGTCGAACGTGCCCGTGCCGGTGACGCCGATGCTTTCGGGGTCCTGGTCACCGAGAGCCGCGACGTGCTGTGGTCGGTGTGCCTGCGCATCACGGGGGATCACGGTGACGCCGAGGACGCGCTGCAGGACGCACTGATCTCCGCCTGGCAGAACATCGGCTCGTTCCGGGGCGGGGCGAAGTTCAGCACGTGGTGCTACCGCATCGCCGCCAACGCCTCGATTGCCGTGTGTCGCAAGCGTCGCACGATCTCGGTGGACGTCGCCGACATGGTCGACCTGTTCACGACGCCGGACGTGACCGGCCAGATCGACGATCGCGACGTGGTGACCGCGGCGCTGGCCGAGGTGTCGCCGGACTTCCGGGAGGCGCTGGTGCTGCGTGAGTACGGCGATCTGACCTACGAGCAGATCGCCGGCCACCAGGGCGTGCCCGTGCAGACCGTGAAGAGTCGCATCAACCGGGCCCGCCATCAGCTGGCCGACGCGGTCCGCGCGTCCACCGGCTGAGCCGCTCCTGACCCGCGGGTAGCCCGACTGGGTGCGCGCCGACGGCGGGGGCCTCGTACGATGCGGCGTATGTCAGCCGATTCGCCGACGTCGCCCGTGCAGACCGAGGAGCCACCTCCGGAGGAGCCGCCCGCCGTGGCCGTGCCTCTCGCCGAGGGACTCTCCTCGACGCGTGAGGCCTGGGAGAAGGCCACCGCAGCCGTGCTCCGCAAGACGCGTCGCCTCGCCGAGGACACCTCCGACACCGACGTGTGGGACGTGCTCACGACCCGCACGCTCGACGGCATCGCGGTCACGCCGCTCGGCACCCCGGAGCTGACCGCCGACCTGCCCTCCGCGGGTCTGCCGGGGCAGTCGCCGTTCACCCGCGGCGCCACGGCTGCCCGCGAGAACCGTGCCTGGGACGTCCGGGGCTGGTTCACCGATCCCGACGCCGAGCGCACCGCCGCCGACGTCGTCACCGACCTCGAGAACGGCGTCAACTCGCTGTGGCTCACGGTCGGTGACGACGGCGTCCCCACCGCCTCGCTCGCGACGGTGCTGGAGCCGGTCTTCGTCGACCTGGCGCCGGTCGTCGTGCAGGACCCGCACGATCCGCTCGCTGCGGCGCAGGCTCTGGCGGCGGTGCTGGACGACAAGGCCGTGCAGGCCCACGGCGGCACCAACCTGGGCGCCGACCCGATCGGCAACGCCCTGCGTGGCCGGGGGCAGACCGACCCGGCGGTCGCCGTCGAGGTGGCTCGTCTGGCCGCGCCCCTGGGCGTGCGCGCGATCGTCGTCGACGGCACGGCCGTGCACGACGCCGGCGCCTCCGACGTGCAGGAGCTGGCCTACCTCCTGGCGGCGGGCGCCGCGTACCTGCGGCTGCTGGTCGACGCCGGGTTCTCGGTCGACGAGGCCGCCGGGCTGCTCGAGTTCCGCATCGCCGCCACCGACGAGCAGCTGCCGACCATCGCCAAGCTGCGGGCCGCTCGCCGCACGTGGGCCCGGGTGGCCGAGCTGAGCGGCGTCGCCGAGGAGGCGCGTGGCCAGCTGCAGCACGCCGTGACGTCGCGGCCGATGATGACGACGTTCGACCCCTACGTGAACATGCTGCGCACGACCGTCGCGGCGTTCGCGGCCGGCGTCGGCGGGGCCGCGTCGGTCACGGTGCTGCCCTTTGACGAGCCGCTGGGACTGCCGGAGGCGTTCAGCCGTCGCATCGCCCGCAACACGTCGAGCCTGCTGATCAGCGAGTCGCACGTCGCCACGGTGACCGACCCTGCCGGTGGGTCGCACGTCGTGGAGCAGCTGACCGACGACCTCGCGCGTGCCGCCTGGGCCGCCTTCGGCGCTCTCGAGGAGGCCGGCGGAGTGCTCGACGCGCTGGACGACATCCGGGCCGGCATCGAGCGCACGGTCTCCGAGCGCTCGCTCGAGATCGCGACCCGTCAGCGTCCCCTCACCGGTGTCAGCGAGTTCCCGAACCTCGAGGAGGAGCTGCCCGAGCGCCGCCCCTACGCGAGTGCCCCGGTCGTGCACCGGTACGCCCACGAGTACGAGCAGATGCGCCACGATCGTGCCGAGACGCCGGTCTTCCTCGCCACGATGGGCCCGATCGCGGCCCACACCGCACGGGCCACGTTCGCCGCCAACCTGTTCGCCGCCGGTGGTGTCGACACCGTGGTGGCGGGCGCGACGGCGGGGGTCGACGAGGTCCTCGCGGCCTACGACGGCTCCCCGGTGGTCTGCCTGGCCGGACCCGACACCGCGTACGCCGAGTGGGGAGCTGACCTGGTGCCCGCGCTGCGCGAGGCGGGAGCACGCCACGTCATCGTGGCCGGCAAGGAGAAGGTCGCCACCGAGATCGGTGCCGACGACTCCGCCGCGATGGGCCTCGATGCCTTGGCCTTCCTGCGCCGTACCCGAGAGGAGCTGGTCTGACATGGCTGGAGTTCCCAGCAGCTTCGCCGGGCTGCCGCTCGATCCTGAGCAGCAGCCGACGCCCGATCCCGAGGCGTACGCCAGGGCCACCGAGGGCAGCCAGACGTGGCCGGCGCCCGAGGGCATCGACGTGAAGGGTTTGTACACCGCCGACGACCTCGAGGGACTGGACGCCCTCGACACGTACCCGGGCCAGGCGCCGTTCCTGCGGGGCCCCTACCCGGCGATGTACACGACCCAGCCGTGGACGGTCCGCCAGTACGCGGGGTTCTCGACGGCCGAGGAGTCCAACGCCTTCTACCGCCGCAACCTCAAGGCGGGCCAGAAGGGTCTCTCGGTCGCCTTCGACCTCGCCACGCACCGCGGCTACGACTCCGACCACCCGCGCGTCCGCGGCGACGTCGGCATGGCCGGCGTGGCGATCGACTCCATCTACGACACCCGCACGCTCTTCGACGGCATCCCGCTCGACGAGATGAGCGTGTCGATGACGATGAACGGCGCCGTGCTGCCGGTACTGGCGCTGTACATCGTGGCGGCCGAGGAGCAGGGGGTGAAGCCGGAGCAGCTCGCGGGGACCATCCAGAACGACATCCTCAAGGAGTTCATGGTCCGCAACACCTACATCTACCCGCCGGCGCCCTCGATGCGGATCATCTCCGACATCTTCGCGTACACGGCGCAGAAGATGCCGCGGTTCAACTCCATCAGCATCTCCGGCTACCACATCCAGGAGGCCGGAGCGACGAACGACCTCGAGCTGGCCTACACGCTGGCCGACGGCGTGGAGTACATCCGCTCGGGCCTCGACGTGGGACTGGAGATCGACGCGTTCGCGCCGCGGCTGAGCTTCTTCTGGGCCATCGGCATGAACTTCTTCATGGAGGTGGCCAAGCTCCGCGCCGGCCGCGCCCTGTGGGCCCGCCTGGTCAAGGACTTCGACCCGAAGAACCCCAAGTCGCTGTCGCTGCGCACGCACAGCCAGACGTCGGGTTGGTCGCTGACCGCGCAGGACGTCTACAACAACGTGCAGCGCACCGCGATCGAGGCGATGGCCGCGACCCAGGGCCACACGCAGAGCCTGCACACCAACGCGCTCGACGAGGCCATCGCGCTGCCCACCGACTTCAGTGCGCGCATCGCCCGCAACACCCAGCTGCTGCTGCAGCAGGAGTCGGGCACCACGCGCAGCATCGACCCGTGGGGAGGCTCCTACTACGTCGAGAAGCTGACCCGCGAGCTGGCGAACCGTGCCTGGGCGCACATCCAGGAGGTCGAGTCCGCCGGCGGCATGGCCAAGGCGATCGAGGCCGGCATCCCCAAGATGCGCATCGAGGAGGCCGCGGCACGCACCCAGGCCCGCATCGACTCCGGTCAACAGGCCGTCATCGGCATCAACACCTACCGCCTGCGCGACGAGGACCCGCTCGACGTGCTGAAGGTCGACAACGCCGCTGTGCTGCAGGCCCAGCTGGCCAAGCTCGAGCGACTGCGCGCCGAGCGCGACGCCGACGAGGTGCAGCGCACGCTCGATGCGCTGACCGCCTCGGCCGAGCGCGGTGCCAGCCGGGACGGCTCGCTCGACGGGAACCTGCTGGCGCTGGCCGTCGACGCCGCGCGCGCGAAGGCCACGGTCGGCGAGATCTCCGACGCCCTCGAGAAGGTCTACGGGCGCCACCAGGCGGTCATCCGTACGATCTCGGGTGTGTACCGCACCGAAGCAGGTCAGGCCGGCAACGTGCAGCGCGTCGTCGAGGCCACCGAGGCGTTCGAGGAGGCTGAGGGCCGGCGCCCCCGCATCCTCGTGGCCAAGATGGGCCAGGACGGCCACGACCGCGGCCAGAAGGTCATCGTCACGGCCTTCGCCGACATGGGCTTCGACGTCGACGTGGGCCCGCTGTTCTCGACGCCCGAGGAGGTCGCCCAGCAGGCCATCGACGCCGACGTGCACATCGTCGGTGTCTCGAGCCTGGCGGCCGGCCACCTCACGTTGCTCCCGGACCTGAAGAAGGCGCTGGAGGAGCAGGGGCGTGCCGACATCATGGTCGTGATGGGTGGCGTCATCCCGCCCGACGACGTGCCGACGCTCAAGGAGATGGGCGCGGCCGAGGTGTTCCTGCCCGGCACGGTCATCGCCGACTCGGCGCTGTCGCTCCTCGAGAAGCTGCGCGAGCAGCTGGAGGGCTGAGGAGGCGCGCCGGCCTGACCTGACCGGGTCAGGCGGCGTCGTCGCCGAACACCTTGCGCGCGATGGCCTGGACGTCGCGGTCGAGGTGCGTGAAGCGGGTCGTCATGACGTCCTCGACGCGCCTGACCTCGGCGCGGACGGCACTGAACTCGCTGGTCATCTCGTTCCGCAGGGAGCCGATCTCGCTGCGGACCGAGCCGATCTCGCTCCGCACTGAGCCGATCTCGCTGCGGACCGAGCCGATCTCGCTCCGCACTGAGCCGATCTCGGTCTGGATGATGCGGACGAACATCGTCGACATCAGTGTGAGCATCGCGAACAGGCCGGTGCCGAGGACGCCGATCGACGTCCAGACCTGGGCTTCGTTCATGGTCAGCACTCCTTCAGTGTGGTGGGTGTGACGGCAGATTTCCAGGGGGTTCGGACGCCGAGGGTGGAGCAGGGGGAGGGTTGTGAACAAGGGCCGACCTAGACTGCGGGGCGTGATCGACGTCGAGGAGCTGGCCGCCGGTGTGCGAGAGGGACGGCGCGCTGCTGTCTCGCGAGCCATCACGTTGGTCGAGTCGAGACGCGCCGATCACCGGGCCGCAGCCCGTGAGCTGCTGGCCGACCTGACACCCGACGCCGGGGGCGCCGTGCGCATCGGCATCTCCGGTGTCCCCGGAGTGGGCAAGTCCACGACGATCGAGTCGCTCGGCACCTACCTGACCGGGCGAGGCAAGAAGGTCGGGGTGCTGGCGGTCGACCCGTCGAGCGTGCGCACCGGTGGCTCGGTGCTGGGCGACAAGACCCGCATGGCCGCGCTCGCGGTCGATCCGAACGCGTACATCCGGCCCTCGCCCACTGCCGGCACGCTGGGCGGCGTCGCGCGCGCCACGAGCCAGGCCATGACGATCCTCGAGGCGGCCGGCTTCGACGTCGTCCTCGTCGAGACGGTGGGAGTCGGGCAGTCCGAGATCACCGTGGCCGGCATGGTCGACACCTTCCTGTTCCTCACGCTGGCCCGGACCGGCGACCAGCTGCAGGGCATCAAGAAGGGCATCCTGGAGATCGCCGACGTCATCGCGGTCAACAAGGCCGACGGCGAGCGGGTCCGCGAGGCCGAGACGACGGCGTCCGACCTCGCCGGCGCACTGCGCCTGGTCTACGCCGGCACGGCCGACTGGGTGCCGCCGGTGCTGACCTGCTCGGGCCTGGAGGGCACCGGGATCGACACGGTCTGGAGCCGCATCGTCCGGCACCGCGAGTTCATGGGCGCCAAGGGGCTGGCCGAGAAGCGCGCCACCCAGCAGCTGGAGTTCACCTGGGCGCTGGTGCGGGACGAGCTCGACCAACGCCTCCGCTCTCACGAGCGGGTCAAGGCGGTGCGCGGCGAGGTGCGGGCCGAGATCCTTGACGGGCGTCTGGGCGCGGCCGAGGCCGCCGACCGCATCCTCGCGGCCTACGACGAGCGCTGAACTGGTCTGCGCTGGGCTGGTTCGAGCGCTGAGTCAGTCTGAGCTCACCGGCCGGAGTGCAGGGGGTGGGGCCCGCGCAGGGAGCGGCGCGGGCCCCGTGACGAGCTCGGTGTCACCGGCGCGAGGGCCGGGACTGGTCGCAGGGAGGGGCGACTCCGATGACCCGTCCTGACCAGTGAAGCATAGTTAGCCATGCCTACGAACACCTCGAGACGAAATCTTGGACGCGCGTCCGAAGGGTCTCGAAATGTGAGACGGCCTGTCGAAAGACTATGAGGGGTGTCGGACGGCTGTCCGGTCCGTGGATCCGCGTTTGTGCTGGTCACGGCCATGAATGCCACTGGGCCTGGCCACAAGTGAGTGACATTGCTCCTCACGGAGCCGACACAGGGACTAGAAGGCATAGTCCCAACGGACTACTTGGGGTTAGTCTGCTCGCAGCGACGCGAGGCCGACCATCTCGGGGGGATGGTCGGCCTCGCGTCGGTCTCGAGTCACGGGTCGTCCAGTGGCGCGACCGTGCGCGGGCCTTCCGAGAGGGTCCACCCGTCGACGCGCCAGTCCGGTCCGGCCAGCGTCAGCTGCACGGTCGAGGGGACCCGCATCCGCTCCGCCTCGCCGGCCGCCGGGTTCCAGACGGGCACCGCGGCTGCCGCGTCGAAGGATGCGCGCAGCAGGACGCGCGGGCCGCTGGACACGACGTCGATCCGGACGGTCGACCACTCGGGGTCGACCCAGACCGCGCGGTCGACGTAGCCGCCATCGGTCCCGGGAGTGCCGAAGAACTGTCGGCCGGCTCCGGCGGCTCCCAGCAGGACCAGACCGGTGCCCTGGCGTGCGGCCCGGCTCTGGGGTGCCGCGACGACAGCGGCCACGCGGGTCGGGAAGGTCCGGGTGCGGGCCTGGTCGGTCAAGGCGGCGGCCGCGGCGTCGAAGTCGGTCGGTGCGTAGGCCGGGCGCGGCAGTGAGAGGCGTGAGTAGCGGACGTCGAACACGAACGACACGGCGCGGCAGCCTGCCGCTCGGGCCGCCTCCTCGCCCACCGCGGCCCGCGCCGCCGGGCTGACCTCGGTGATCACGGCCGGGCACCAGTCGACCACGCCTCCGGCCTCGGTGGTCGCCGCCGGA
>KI301992.1:295700-377901 GCA_000471045.1 actinobacterium LLX17
GGTGCCGGCGACCGAGGCGGGAGCCAGCGCCGAGGGGTCGGCCGGCGGCGGTGCTGTGGGCGGTGGCGCGGGAGGGGGCCGGTCGACGGCGTCGACTCGGGCGCGGCAGGGGAGGTGCCCGCGCCGGCGGCGTCCGTGGGGTTGTCCCGCACCATGCCGTCCGGCGAGGTCAGGCCGAGCGCGACCGCGCCGACGGCGACGAGCGCGACGACGGCCGTCAGGACCTTGACCACCCAGGACGACACGAGGTCAGGATAGGAGCTCCGTCAGGCGACGTTGAACGTGTTGGGGTCGGGGCCCACGCGGTGGTCGCGGTTGAGCGAGCTGATCTGCTCGATCTCGGCGTCGGTGAGCACGATCTCGGTGGCCGCGAAGTTCTCGGCGATGCGCGACGGGGTGACCGACTTCGGGATCACGACGTTGCCGAGCGCGAGGTGCCACGCCAGCACGACCTGCGCGGGGGTGGCGTCCTTCGCCTGGGCGATGCCGGCGATGACGGGCTCGTCGAGCACCTCGCCCTGGGCCAGCGGGCTCCACGCCTCGGTGAGGATGCCGTTGGCGGCGTGGTACTCGCGCAGCGAGACCTGCGTGAGCGCCGGGTGCAGCTCGACCTGGTTGATGGCCGGCGTCGTCAGGCCCTGCTCGGCGAGCTGCGCGAGGTCCTGCGGACGGAAGTTGGACACGCCGATCGCGCGCACCCGGCCGTCGGCGTGCAACTTCTCGAAGGCCTGCCAGGTCTCGGCGAACAGTCCGCGTTCCGGGGTGGGCCAGTGGATCAGGTAGAGGTCGAGGACGTCGAGGCCCAGGCGCTCCATGCTGGCGTCGAAGGCCTCAAGGGTGGTGTCGTGGCCCTGGTCGGAGTTCCACAGCTTGGTGGTCACGAAGACCTCGTCGGCCGGCACCCCTGAGGCCTTGAGGGCCGCGCCGACGGCGGCCTCGTTGCCATACACCTTGGCGGTGTCGATGTGCCGGTAGCCGACCTCGAGGGCCGTCTCGACGGCCTGCTGCGTCTGGTCGGGATCGACCTGGAAGACGCCGAAGCCCAGCTGGGGGATGGTGACGGAATCGGTCAGGGGGAAGTCAGGAACGGTCATTCCTCCACCGTAGGAGGCAACCCCCAGTGGCGCGTGCCGAGCCGCGTCAGCCTTGGGCCCACTCCGGGTTCCAGCCCTCGATCTCGTCGGCGTCGCGCGAGGGCGGACCGGTGTAGATCGACGACGGACGGATGAGGCGTCCGGTGCGCTTCTGCTCGAGGATGTGCGCACTCCAGCCGGCCGTGCGGGCGGAGGTGAACATCGCGGTGAACATGTGCGGGGGGATCTCGGCGTAGTCGAGCATGATGGCGGCCCAGAACTCGACGTTGGTCTCGAGCACCCGGTCGGGACGACGCTCGCGGAGCTCCTTGAGCGCAGCCTGCTCGAGCGCCTCGGCCACCTCGGCGCGGGGGGCCTTCAGCTCCTGCGCGGTGCGGCGCAGCGTGCGGGCGCGCGGGTCCTGGGCGCGGTAGACGCGGTGGCCGAAGCCCATCAGGCGCTCGCCGGAGTCGAGCAGCTGCTTGACGTACTTCTCGGCGTCACCGAGACGCTCGACCTCCTCGATCATCGTGAGCACGCGGGCCGGGGCACCACCGTGCAGCGGGCCGGACATCGCGCCCACGGCGCCGGACAGCGCGGCGGCGCAGTCGGCACCGGTCGAGGCGATGACGCGCGCGGTGAACGTGGAGGCGTTCATGCCGTGCTCGGCGGCCGAGACCCAGTAGGCGTCGATGGCCTTGACGTGGTCGGGGTTGACCTCGCCGCGCCAACGCATCAGGAAGCGCTCGGTGACGGTGGAGCACTCGTCGATCTCGGCCTGCGGCACGAACGGCTGGCCGACGCCGCGCGCGGCCTGCGCCACGTACGACAGCACCATGACCGCGGCCCGGGCGAGGTCGTCGCGCGCCTGCACGTCGTCGATGTCGTAGAGCTGCTTCATGCCCCAGGCGGGCGCCGTCAGCGCGATGGCGCTCTGCACGTCGGCGCGGATGTCGCCGGAGTGCACGGGGATGGGGAACGGCTCGGCCGGCGGCAGGCCGGGCTCGTAGGCCCCGTCGACCAGCAGGCCCCAGATCTTCTCGAACGGCACACGGCCGACGAGGTCGTCGATGTCGACGCCGCGGTAGCGCAGGGCCGAACCTTCCTTGTCCGGCTCGGCGATCTCGCTCTCGAACGCGATGACGCCTTCCAGTCCGTGATGCACCTCAGTCATGGGCTCATCGTGCCACCCCCGGCTACGTTGTGCGCATGGTCACCCCCGATCCGTCTGGCGCCAATCCGTCTGGCCCTGGTCCGTCTGGCGCGCCGCCCACCGCTTCGGCCGGCCCCGACCTGGCGGCGATGCGTCACGAGTACGGCGCCCAGGGGCTCGACGAGGCGGCGGCCGGCGCCGACCCCTATCCGTTGTTCGACCGCTGGCTGGCCGACGCGGTCGCCGCGGGCATCACCGAGCCCAACGCGATGGCTCTGGCGACGAGCACCCGCGACGGGGTCCCGTCGGTGCGCGTCGTGCTGCTGAAGGGTCTGGACCGAGCGGGCGCGGTCTTCTACACCAACTACGAGTCCCGCAAGGGCGTCGAGCTGATCGAGAACCCGCGAGCCTCCGCCACGCTCCTGTGGCACGACCTGTCGCGACAGGTGCGCCTCGAGGGGAGCGTCGAGAAGGTCTCGCCGGAGGAGTCCGACGCCTACTTCGCCGTGCGGCCCGAGGGCGGGCGGATCAGCGCGTCCGCCTCGCCCCAGTCGCGCGTGGTGGCCGACCGTGACGAGCTGGAGCGACGCTGGGCGGAGGCGGCCGAGGCGGCCGAGGCCGGGACACCCGGAACCCGCCCCGAGTCCTGGGGAGGGTTCCGCATCGTCGTCGAGTCGTTCGAGTTCTGGCAGGGCCGCCGCAACCGTCTGCACGACCGCATCCGGTTCCGGCGCGACGGCGCCGACTGGGTCCGCGACCGCCTCGCCCCCTAGCCTGCCGACCACGAACCGCCCCGGGGTCGCGTCCAACGTTCACGCGCCCGTCACGTCTGCGTCGGCGCGTCGACGGCTGACCGGGGGAGCGTGGTCAGGTGAGTGCGGTGTGGCCCCTGCTGGCCGGCTTCGGGATCGCGTTCGGCGAGTCCGGGCTCGGCATCGGCATGTTCCTGCCGGGCGAGACTGCCGTCGTCCTGATCGCCGCGACCCAGCCCACCTGGCAGCTCATGGTGGTCCTCGGAGTGCTCGTCGCTGTCGGAGCCTGCCTGGGTGACCACGTGGGCTACCTGCTCGGGCGTCGGTACGGCCTGCGCCTGCGCGAGACCCGCGCGGTGCGCCGCATCGGGGTCCGGCACTTCGACCGCGCCACCGATCTCCTGCGGCGTCGCGGTGCCGGGGCGGTCTTCGGCAGCCGTCTGCTCCCGGTGCTGCGCACGCTCACACCGGCGGCCGCCGGCGTCGCCGGCCTGCGGTACCCGTCGTTCGTGGCGGCGTCCTTCGCCGGCTCGTGCACGTGGGCCGCGGTCTACGTCGGCGGCGGCTCCGTCGTGGCTGTGCTCGCGGACGCGGCCGACGGACTGCTCGGCCGTGCGGCCTGGCTGCTGCTCGTGGTGGCCGCCCTCGTCGTGGTGCCGCTGGCGGTCGTGCGCGCGGTCGCCGGCGTGCGACCGGCCGCCGCCCTGCCCGACGTCGCCTCGGTCGAACGCTCTGCCGCAGGCCCCCGAGCACGGCGCTCCGCGGTCTCGCCGCTGATCGGCGAGTTCCAGGTCTGACCGGGTCGGCGACCCGAGACCGTCAGGCGAACGCGGCGGGGTCGACCTCGATCCACACCTGCTCGGCCCGGCCCACGAGCTCCCCGTCGGGCCGGTAGAGCGCGGTGGACGTCAGGAACTTGCGCCCCTGACGCTCGTCGAGCCGCCCGCTCGCGTGGTACCGGACGCCCGCCTCGAGCGGGGCCAGGACCTCCGCAGTCATCCGACCGAGCACCATCGTGTGCTCGGAGAAGTCGGCCGCCCAGCCGCCGGGGCAGTCGAGCGCGGCCCACGCGATCGGCAACGGGATGACGCCGTCGACGGCGAAATCCGGGTGGGCGTCCCACGGACCCGCCGTGTGCCCGTCGCCGACCGGCCCCGTGAACAGGCGGAGGCCGTCGCCGTCCTCGCGGGCCGTGCCACACGTGAAGCAGCGATCGAACGGGTGGTGGTGGAAGCCGGGGTAGGCGGCCAGTCCCGCCTCGATCGTGGCGTCGTCGGCGAACGGCACCGGCTCGCGCACCAGCTCGCCGGCCACGGCCGTGCCGACCACGGCACCGCCATGCGTCTCGAGGCGCACCTCGGCCGGTCCGTCGCCGGCCGGCGCGTGCTCCCACGAGAGCGGAGTGTCCAGCGGAGGAGGGAGCCGCAGCATCGACGTGACGGGTCCCTGAGCACCGTGCTCCTCGGCCAGCAGGCCGCACACGTAGCCACCGTTGCCGGACCGCTCGGGACCGTTGAACCGTGCCGCGATCATCACCATGCGGACACGGTATTGCCTGAGCCGCCCACGGCCCGGCACCCCCGCCAGGTATTGCCTCAGCCGCCCACGGCCCGGCACCCTGCCAGGTGGACTGCGCCTACGTGATGCGCTCGTAGCGGGCCAGGGCCTCGCGGCGTTCCTCGGCGTGGTCGACGATCGGCGGCGGGTAGTCGGCCGGCGGCGCGGGCGCCTTCCACGGCTCGTGCACGTGCTTCGCGGCCACGTCGCGCAGCTCGGGCACCCAGCGCTTCACGTAGGTGCCGTCCGGGTCGAACTTCTTGCCCTGCGTCGTCGGGTTGAACACCCGGAAGAACGGCGACGCGTCCGTGCCGCACCCGGCGGTCCACTGCCAGCCGTGCTGGTTCGAGGCGATGTCACCGTCGACCAGCGAGTCCATGAAGTACGCGGCGCCATGCGTCCACTCCACGTGTAGGTCCTTCACCAGGAAGCTCGCCACGATCATCCGCACGCGGTTGTGCATCCAGCCCTCGGCCCGCAGCTGGCGCATGCCCGCGTCGACGATCGGGTAGCCGGTCGTGCCCTCGCGCCACGCGTCGAAGCCGTCCCCCGGCTCGTCGTACGCCATGCGCTCGAACTTCTTGTCGTAGTAGCCGGTGGCCGAGTCCGGACGGTGGTGCAGAACGTCAGCGTAGAACTCGCGGAACCCCAGCTCGCGCACGTAGGCCGCCACTCCGGCGGACGGCGCACCGTCCACCCGCGGCAGGGCAGCGAGGTCGGCGAGCATCGTCCGCGGGTGGATCGCCCCCCACTTCAGGTGCGGCGACATCCGCGACGTGGCATCGACGCCCGGCAGGTTGCGCACGTCGTCGTACTCGTCGGCCTGGTCGAGCCACTCGCGCCACCGCTCGTGCGCCGCCGGCTCGCCGAGGGGCGGCAGCGTCATTCCATCCGGCGCCGGGTCGTCCGGCAGTGGACGGGTCCGGCCCTCCGGCCGCAACCACGGCACCGAGTCCGGCGCGGGCGCCGGGTCGCGCCACCCGTGGTCCTGCCAGGCACGGTAGAACGGTGTGAACACCTTGTACGGCGTGCCGTCCGCCTTGGTGACTCGTCCCGGCGAGACCGCGTAGCCGGACCCGGTTCGCGCCAGGGGGACGCCCACCTCGTCGAGGGCGGCCTCGACCTCGGCGTCGCGCTCCGCGCCGTACGGCGTGAAGTCGGCGGTGACGTGCACCGAGGCCGCCTCGACCTCCCGCGCCACCCGCGGCACCTCGGTCTCCGGCGGACCGTGCAGCACGTGCAGACCGCCCACCTGCTCGTCCAGCGCGGCCAGCACACGTGACAGCGCGGCCCGCCGGACCGGACCGGCCGTCTGGAACATCCGGTCGTCCAGCACGAACAGCGGCACCACCCCGTCCGGTCCCGCGGCCACCGCATCGCAGAGGGCGGGGTTGTCGTGCAGGCGGAAGTCGGCGCGGAACCACATCACAGATCGGGTCACCGGTTCATCGTCCACCGAGCGACCGTGTCCCGCTCGACGCACGACGTGGAACAATGAAGCACGTGAGCGACCTGATCGACACCACCGAGATGTACCTGCGCACGATCTTCGAGCTCGAGGAGGAGGGGATCGTCCCTCTGCGCGCCCGGATTGCCGAGCGCCTGCACCAGTCCGGACCCACCGTCAGCCAGACGGTGGCGCGCATGGAGCGCGACGGTCTGCTCACCGTCGAGGGCGACCGGCACCTCGAGCTGTCCGAGAAGGGCCGCCAGCTGGCCACCCGCGTGATGCGCAAGCACCGCCTCGCCGAGCGGCTCCTCACCGACGTCATCGGGCTCGAGTTCGAGTTCGTGCACGAGGAAGCCTGCCGCTGGGAGCACGTCATCTCCGAGCAGGTCGAGCGTCGTCTGGTCCAGCTGCTCGAGCACCCCACCGAGTCGCCCTACGGCAACCCCATCCCGGGTCTCGCCGAGCTGGGCGAGGAGTCGCCAGAGGACCCGTTCCTGCACGGCGTCACCCCGCTGCCGCGTGCAGTGCCGCCCGGCGACGAGCCGACCCGCCTGGTCGTGCGCCGCATCGCCGAGGAGATCCAGAAGGACACGCAGGTCATGTCGGTCCTGCGCCGCGTCGGCGCCCTGCCCGGCAACGACGTGCTCGCCACCCGCGGCCACGACGGCGTCGTGCTGGCCCGCCAGGGCGAGTCGGCCGAGATCGACTCCGACGCCGCGATGCACATCTTCGTCAGCCTGTAGGACGCTCCACGGCGACTCGCAGCGCCGAGGCCAGGTCCATCCGGTCGTAGCCGGGGGGCAGGTACGTCGCGAAGTCGTCCTCGCGCATCACCATGTCCACCGACAGGCTGTGCACGAGCGCAGAGTTGAGCGAGGACACCCCCGGGCTGAGCATGCCGGCCACGAGGCTCGTGGTCTCCGGGAGCAGGACGGGGAACGTCACGACCGGACGCGGTCGACGTCCCGTGGCGCGCGCGAACGCTGCCAGGAGCTCCTTGTAGGTGACGGCGTCGGTGCCGCCGATGTCGAACGCGCGGCTGACGTCCGGCGGGAGCTGGCCGGCGACCTCGAGGTGGACGAGCAGGTCGGCGAGCGCGATGGGCTGGACCAGGTTGCCCAACCAGCTCGGACCGACGACCACGGGCAGCCACTCGACCGCGAACGCGAGCAGCTCGAGCGACGCCGAGCCGGGACCGAGGACGATGCCGGCCTGCAGGACCGTCGTCGGGACGCCGGACGCGAGGAGGATGTCGCCGACCTCGCGTCGCGACGCCAGGTGCTCGGTCAGCGGTGCGTCGTCGGGCCAGAGGCCGCCGAGGTAGACGATCCGCCCCACGCCGGCGTCCGCGCAGGCAGCGCCGAAGCCGGTGGCCAGGTCCCGGTCGACCTCGGCGTAGTCGTGCCCGTCGGCCATGGCGTGCACGAGGTAGTACGCCACGTCGACACCCTCGAGAGACTCGGCGAGCGCGTCGGGGTCCGCGACGGACCCGACGACGACGTCGGCCCGGTGCACCCAGGCGGCGTCGGGCAGCTGTGACGGGTTGCGCACGAGGACGCGGACGGCATGGCCCCGGTCGTCGAGACGTTCGGCGAGGTGACGGCCGACGTGGCCGGTCGCGCCCGTGACCAGGTGCACCTCGACTCAGCCCCGGCGCGGCGGCAGGGGGATGAAGCCGCTGGTGCGGCGTACGTAGTCCTCGTAGCCGGGCTTGCTGCTCTTCATGCCCTTCTCGTTGAGCGAGGCTCCGGTGACCTTGGTGAGGAAGAAGGTCATGGCGATCGGGCTGATGACGGCGGCCAGGCCGGCCCACGACGACGCGGCGACGAGCCACAGTCCGGCCCACACACAGGCGTCACCGAAGTAGTTCGGGTGCCGGGTGTAGCGCCACAGGCCCTGGTCCATGACCTGGCCCTTGTTCGAGGGGTCGGCCTTGAAGCGCTTGAGCTGCGCGTCACCCACCGACTCGAACACGAACCCGAGCAACCACACCGCGACGCCGATGCCGACGAGCCACCAGATCGGGTCGCGCGTGCCCGCGCCGACCATCAGCGGCGTCGCCACGAGGAACATCGCGATGCCCTGCGGCAGGAACACCTTGAACAGGGCGACCTGCGCGAACGGACGTCCGTCCTTCTCCGCGAGCTCGGCGTAGCGCGGGTCCTCGTCCTTGCCGTGGTTGCGCTGGTGCAGGTGCCAGGCGAGGCGCCCACCCCAGACAGCGGTCAGGGCGAGCAGGATCCACGGCAGCACGGGGTCGCCGTCGCCGCCGAGCGAGACCAGCGCGCTGACGAGCGCCACCGCGACGAAGCCGAGGCCCCACAACGTGTCGACCCCGGTGAGCATGTGGGTGCGCCGCGCCTGGAGCAGGCCGAACGCCATCACCGCGACGACCGTGACGAACCCCGCTCCGAGGGCGATGAGAACAATCGACCCGTCGAACTCCATCAGTTTTCCTCGAGCCAGGCCAGCGGCGAGGGGGGCATGCCGCTGACACCGCTGGGGGAGGGCTTGACCGCGAGGATCTGGTCCACGCCCATGCGGTTCTCCTCGAAGGCCAGTGAGCCGCCGACGAGGTAGAGACGCCAGACGCGGGCCATCTCCTCACCGACCAGCGCGACGGCGGTCGACCAGTTGCGCTCGAGGTTCTCGGCCCAGGCGGCGACGGTCTGGGGGTAGTGCTCGCGCATCGCCTGCACGTCGCGGATCTCCAGACCTGGCGCCGCGATCAGGCCGATCGTCTTGGCGAGCGGCTTCATGTGCATGTCGGGCGCGATGTAGGTCTCGATGAACGGTCCGCCGCCGGGCCGGTCGCCCACGGCGTCGTTGCTGCGCGACATCTGCTGGATCAGCACGCGGCCACCCGGACGCAGGTAGCGGTGGATGGCGGCGGTGAAGACCTCGTACTCGGCGTCGCCGACGTGCTCGCCCATCTCGATCGAGGCGACCGCGTCGATCGTGCCGTCCACGACGCCGGCGCCGGAGAGGTCGCGGAAGTGCCGCAGGCTGACGTCGACCCGGTCGGCCAGACCGCGCTCGGTGGCACGCTTCATGACGAAGTCGCGCTGTTCGGTCGACAGCGTCACGCCGGTGACGTGCACGCCGTAGTGCTCGGCCGCGTGCAGTGACAGGGAGCCCCAGCCCGACCCGATGTCGAGCATCTTCATGCCCGGCTTCAGGTCGAGCTTGCGGCACACCAGGTCGAGCTTGGCGCGCTGCGCCTCCTCGAGCGACATCGACGGGTCGCGGTGGAAGCCCGACGAGTACGCCATGTGTGGGTCGAGGATCAGCTCGTAGAACTCGTTGGAGAGGTCGTAGTGGTGGCTGATGGCGGCCAGGTCGCGCTCGCGGCTGTGCAGGTCACCGCTCAGGCTGGCCTCGGCGGCCGGCAGGGCAGGTCGACGCCCGACGAGCCCGTACCGCGCGGCCAGGCCGACGGCTCGAGCCACGTGACTCGGACGGACGCGCGGTCGACCGGCCTGTGGGTCGGCCTCGCGCGCCTCGCGCACGGCGGCCCACACGGCGCTGAGCCCGGAGGCGAGATCGCCCTCGACGTCGAGGTGTCCCTGCACGTAGGCGCGGGCGATGCCCAGCTCGCCCGGCTGCCAGAGCACGTGGCGGATGGCCCGCTTGTCGCGGATGACGAGGACGGGGCCGGTGGGGTCACCGGCCTCGCTGCCGTCCCAGGCGCGGAGCAGGACGGGGAGGCGGAGGCCGAGGACGTCCTCGGCCAGGGAGAGGAGTCGCGAAGCTGCAGTCACATCGACCATTCCACCGCGCGGCACCCCGGACCGCCATCTGAAAATTTTGGAAGTCCGCAACTCGGGCTGGTTGGGCGGTGGCATGCTGGAGGGCATGACCGGAGAGGCTCGGGAGCGTGGGCGCCGGTCGTGGCGCGCCCGGCTCGGAGCCTGGTTCGGTCGCACGGGCAGCGAGGCGCTGGGCTGGCTCCTGGTCGTCCTCGGCGTGGTGCTGATGCCGCTGCCCGGTCCGGGGATGCTCATCGTGGTCTCGGGCATGGCGTTGCTCGCGCGGCACTACACGTGGGCACGCCGCCTCCTGGGACCGCTGCAGCGCCAGGCGGTCGAGGCCGCGCGGTACGGCGTCGCGACCTGGCCGCGCATCGGCCTGAGCTTCCTCGGGGGTGTGTGGCTCTTCGCCGTGGGCGTCGTCTGGTGGGTGGCGCCGACCATCCCCACGTTCGAGGTGCTGGGCTTCGGGTTCGGGCCCGAGCTGCCCGCAGCCGGCTGGGTCACGGGTCTCGGCGTCATCATCTCGGCGTGCGCCGCATGGGGCCTGCTGGCCTACAGCGTCCGTCGGTGGCGCGGGCCGGCCGTCGCCGCCGTGGCCTCTCCGGTCGCGGAGGTTGTCACGGGGCCGGTCGCTGCGCCGGTCATGACCGACTGAGGCTTCGGCGTTCCGCTCGGCGCTCCGGTCACGGAGCCGCGTCGGGCCGACTGACGAGACAACGGAGCTGGCGACGCACCAGCTCGGCCGGCTCGGTCGAGCGCGCCGCCCGGGACAGCACCCCCGCTCCCTCAGCTGCACTGATGCAGGTCGTGGCGACCTCGCGGGCTCGGGCGTCGTCCATGCCGAGGTCTCCGAAGCGCGTCGCGACGACGTCGACCCACTCGGCCAGGACGTCGGCGGCGGCGTCGCGCAGGTCGAGCGTGCCGCTGGCCGCTGCAGCGAGTACCGGGCAGCTGCGGTCGGCGGGCAGTCCCACGACGGCGATCATGCCGTCGACGAGGACATCGACGATCTCGGTCGGCGTCGATCCACGGGTGCGGAGCCGATCGGTCACGACCTCGCCGGCAGCCCGCGTGGCGGCGACCATCAAGTCGTCCTTGCCGGCGAAGTGCTGGTAGAGCGACCCTCGTGCGCTGCCACTGCGGTCGAGCAGCTCTGCGAGGCCCGCCCCGTGCGGACCGTGCTCGGCCAGCAGGGCGACGGCCGTTCCCACCAGCTCGCCGCGAGTGTCGGTCGAGGTGCGTCGGGTGCGTGAGCGGACCATGTGCCTACTATAGAACAGTCGGTCTATAGTAGGCCTTTCGTCCTCTCAAGGAGCTCCGCATGTCCCGTTCCCTGTCGACCGAACAGCTCGAGCACATGGCCTCGCTGAGCGGGCTGGAGTTCCTGCGCACCGCCTTCGCCCTGGAAGACAGGCCTCCCTTCATCGGGGACCTCTTCGAGATGCACGCTGAGGAGCTCGAGCACGGCACGGCCACGTTGTCGATCCCGACGCGACCCTCGTTCGCCAACCCGCTCGGTGTGCTGCACGGAGGGGCTGCGGCGACGCTGCTCGACTCCGTGATGGGGTGCTCGGTCCACACGACCCTGGAGGCGGGCATCGGGTACGGGACGCTGGAGCTGAAGGTGAACTACATCCGGACGGTGCCGATCGACGGTCGTCGGCTCACGGGCACGGGCACGGTCATCCACGTCGGCCGGCAGGTGGCCACGGCCGAGGGAAAGGTCGTCGACGAGGCTGGTCGACTGGTGGCGCACGGCACGACGACCTGCCTCATCTACGGCTGACCAGTTGCGGACGCGCCGCGCGCCCGGGCCGACGGAGCGTGTCGCGTCAGTCCGGGCGCGCCGTCCGGGTGTGTGTGGCGGGCCGGGGGAGTGGCCCCGCCACGGTGGCGTTCGGGTGATGCTGGGTGTTCTGTGGTGCTGGGTGCAGCTGGGTCGTGCGTCAGCTGGCGTGCGAGCGCCAGAGCTGCTCGCGCTCGTCGACCGTGAGGCCGCCCCACACGCCGTAGGGCTCGCGCGCGGCGAGAGCGTGCTCGCGGCAGGAGTCGATGACGGGGCAGCTGGCGCAGACGGCCTTGGCGCCCTGCTCACGCATCTGCTTGGCGGCGCCGCGCTCGGCGTCGGGCGAGAAGAAGACGGCGGAGTCGAGACCGACACAGGCCCCTTCGTGCTGCCATTCGTAGACCTCGATGAGAGGCATCGGAAGTCGCTTCAAGTTCGGCATGGTTCCCCCTGGGTACGAGGTGGTGCTCGCGGCCGGATCGGCCTCGTTCCGGCTGCTCGAAACTGTTCCACAACTTACTCAGAACTTGTTCAGTTGCGCAACCCCCTTGAACAAGTTTCACTGAACACGAGTGTATGGGGGTCTCATGACCGATCAGCAGACCGAGATGAACGCGCCTCACGGCATCACGCGGACGGTGGGTTCCGCGGCGCGCGTGCTCGGAATCTCGGCCGCGACGCTGCGCACCTGGGACCGCCGGTACGGCGTCGGCCCGGCCGCGCGGACGCGCGGAGGTCATCGCCGGTACTCGCAGGACGACCTCGCCCGCGCCCGGCGGATGGCCGACCTGGTGGCCGACGGGGCGTCGCCGGAGTCCGCCGCCCGAGCAGTTCGCGCCCAGCATTTCAGGTGAATCGCGCGAGTGTCGGGTTCGCCGACATGCGCTTTCCCAGAAGTAGGGCCACGATCAAATCAACGAAAGGTGGTACGAGATGGAACTCATCCTGTGGATCCTGGCCGTCATCCTGGTGGTCTCTGGAGTTGTGGCCTTGCTGCGTCGCGAGATGCTGTGGGGCATCATCCTCATCGTCGTCGGTCTGCTCGTCGGGCCCGGCGGAGTGAGCATCTTCACCTGACACACGCAACAGGGAGAACAGTGGGGGTCGCGGCCGATTGGCCGCGGCCCCCGCTGCCGTCCACCGAGCAGCCGTCTCATGGGCAGCCGACCTGCGATGCCAGGCGAGGCGCCTCGACCCCGACCGCGGTGACCGCGTAGCCTGACAGCCCGCAGGTCGCTTCGCGCGTCTCGCGCCCCGCCCCCGTAGCTCAGGGGATAGAGCAACGGTTTCCTAAACCGCAGGTCGGAGGTTCGAATCCTCTCGGGGGCACCCAGACTCTCTCGGGGGCACCCGGTGGCCGGTTGGGTTCTCGCCCGCACAATAGGGTCATGCGTCGACGTCACCGCCTGCGCGCCCGGCACGTCCTCGTCGTCGGTGCCCTGAGCGCCCTGATCGCCGCTGGTCTCGCCGCCTGCACATCTCCGCAGCAGCTCGACGCCTGTGGGTCCGCGGGCACCGACGGCGCGAAGCACACGGTCGAGGTGGCCGGCGACGACCGCCGGTACATCGTCTACGGCCCCGACGACCTCGAGGCCGGCGCCACGCTGCCGGTCGTCTACCTCCTGCACCCACTCGGCAACACCGCCGAGGAGGTCGCCGGCGCCACGAGCTTCCCGGAGGCTGCCGCCGACGGTGAGTTCCTCGTGGTCGCCCCGCAGGCCGCCACGGACGAGCTGCAGTGGGACGTGGACAGCCCAGTCTCGGAGCCGGAGTCCGACCTCGCCTTCCTCCAGGCGCTCATGCAGACCGTGGCCGACGAGCACTGCGGCGACCCGCAACGGCAGTACGTGGCGGGCATCTCGAACGGCTCGATGATGGCGTTCGCCATGGCCTGCTCCGGGGAGTTCCCGATCCAGGCCTACGGCGGCGCCGCCGCGATCACCTACGAGTCCGGGTGCGAAACCGCCCCGCCGGCGTCGATCGTGTACTTCCACGGCGCGGGTGACAGCGTCGTGCCGTTCACGGGCGGCGAGACGCCGGTGGGCCCCATGCAGGCCGTGACGCTCACGCTGCAGTCCTGGGCGGCGCACGACGGCTGCCCGGCAGCGCCGAAGCAGTCGACCGTGGACGCCGGGGGAGCTCGGTGGACGTGGGACTGCGGTGCCGCGACGATCGACGCCTACGTCCTGGCCGACGGCGGGCACACCTGGCCGGGCGGCGACGGCTCGATCGGCGCGGGAGCGACGTCGAAGGCGGTCGACGCGACCTCGACGATGGTGGACTTCTTCGAACTGGGGGACGAGGCATGAGGATCTTCCGCGCGACCATGGCCGGGGCGCTGCTCCTCGGGTCCCTCGTCGCGTGCACGCCCTCCGGCGATCCGGCGCCGGACGCGACCGGAACCGCGACCGCGAGCTGCGCGGTGGGGGCCGAGTCCGAGGAGGGCGGCACCACCCACACCGTCGAGGTCGACGGGGTCGAGCGCTCCTACCGGGTCTACGCGCCCGACGACGCCCCGGAGGGCACCCCCATCCCTGTGGTCTACGTCTTCCACCCGCTGGGAGTCAGCGGTGAGATCGCGGCCGCCTACACCGAGTTCCCCGCCGAGGGGCGGGAGCACGGATTCATGGTGGTGGCCCCGGAGTCCGGACCCCAGCTGCGGTGGGACTTCCTGACGCCCTCGACCACGCCCGGGTCGGACCTGGCGTTCGCGCGAGCCGTCATGACCGCAGCGGTCGAGGAGCACTGCGCCGACCCCGATCGTCAGTACGTGACGGGCATGTCCAACGGCTCGGCCATGTCCTTCGCCATCGCCTGCGAGGGTGACTTCCCGGTGCAGGCCTACGCGAGCGTGGCCGCCATCGGTTATGCCAGCACCTGCCAGGACGCACCACCCACATCCTTCCTCTACATCCACGGCACCGGCGACAAGGTCGTGCCGTTCGAGGGTGGTCAGACCCCTGTGGGCCCCGCAGCTCCCGTCGCGCAGTCCCTCTCGGCATGGGCCGCCCACAATGAGTGCGAGCCCGAGCCCGCGACCTCCGAGATCGCGGACGACGTCGAGCGCTGGTTGTGGGGATGCCCCGAGGCGACGATCGACACCTACGTGATCGACGGGGGTGGTCACTCCTGGCCCGGCGCCCAGGAGATCGAGGGCCTCGGCCCGAGCACCGACACGATCGACGCAACCCAGCTCATGCTGGAGTTCTTCGAGCTGGTCTGAGCCGGACTGATCTGGACCGAGCTGATCCGGGCCGGCGTTCCGGTGCCTCCGGTAGACTGGGCCGCTGCGCTGGAGCAGATGGCGAGCCAGGGCCGTCCCACGAAGGAGTCCGCGTGAAGGTGTTCGTGACCGGCGCCAGCGGTGTCGTGGGTCGCGCTGCCGTCAGGAGCCTTCTCGACGGTGGTCACACGGTGACCGGTGTCGTGCGCTCGGAGGCCGCTCGTCGGGCCGTCGCCCAGCTGGGTGCCGCGACCTGCGAGGTCGACCTCTTCGACACCGAGGCGATGGCCGACGCCATGCGCGGCAGCGACGCGGTGGCCAACCTGGCCACCAAGGTGCCGGTCGGCGCCCAGGCCCTGCGGCCGGGATCCCTGGACGAGATCGCGCGCCTGCGCATCCATGGCTCCCGCGTCGTTGCCGACGCCGCCGCAGTCGCCGGGGTCCGCCGGATCGTGCAGCAGAGCCTGAGCTTCGTCTACGCCGACGCCGGCGACGACTGGATCGACGAGGACGCGTTGGTCGCGGTCACGCGTGCTGCGGAACCCGTGCTGGTGGCCGAGGACCACATGGCTGCCTTCACCCGTGCCGGTGGCGAGGCCGTCAGCCTGCGGCTCGGTCTGATCACCGGCGACGACGCCAACACACGGTGGCTCCTGCGGCGGGCCCGCGCCGGCCGCCGGTTCACGGTCGGGGCGGCAAGCTCATGGATGCACGTGCTGCACCCGGAGGACGCGGGCACCGCCGTGACCGCCGCCCTCGCGGCCCCGCCCGGCGTCTACAACGTCGGCGCCGAGCCGGTCACTCGCGGCGACTACTCCGACGTCTTCGCCGCCGTGGCCGGTGGCCCGTCGGCCCGGCGACTGCCGCGGTGGGTCGTGCGGATGGGATCGGACAAGCTCGAGATGCTCACCCGTTCGCAGCGCATCAGCTCGCAACGCTTCAGCGACCGCACCGGCTGGTACCCGCGGCACCCCAAGCTCACCCCGGAGTGGCTCGATGACGCGGTCTGAGCGCGTGCGGCGCGCGCTCGAGCTCATGGGTGAGCTCGAGTCGCGCACCACGCGCGACGAGACCGCCGAGGGGTGGGGCGAGTCGGCGGACGGATCGCGCGACGACGAGCTGCGGCGCGACGTCCCGCCGCACCACGGCGACTGAGACGGTTCTGCCCCAGGTCGGTCGGCCTCCTAGCGCGGCGACTGCAGGGCGTCGCGGATCTCGCGGAGCAGGGCCACGTCCTCCGGCACGCCCTCGGGCTCCGGCTCCTGGCCACGGTCGCGCAGCGTGTTGAGGCGCTTCATCGGCAGGACCACGAAGAAGTACACGACCGCCGCGGTGATGACGAACGTGATGGCGGCGTTGAGGAAGTCGCCGATGTTCACGAACGTCGACTCCACACCATCGCGAAGGTAGAAGCCGAGCCCCAGCTCGGTGCCACCGCCGGTCGCCGCGATCATCGGGTTGATGATCGCCTCGGTGAAGCGGCTGACCACGGCGGTGAACGCGGTGCCGATGACGACCGCGACGGCCAGGTCGACGATGTTCCCGCGCAGCAGGAACTCCTTGAATCCTCTGAACATGTGGGTGCTCCCGGGGTTGGTGACTGGTGGACACCTCGACCTTAGCGCCGGGGGAGAGGGGTGGGTGGACGCTCAGCGCGCCACGACCGCGAGAGCTGCACTGAGCCCTGCGGCAGCCACCTGACCCGCCGACTGCGTGTCGGTCACCACGCCGATCGCGTCCTCGCCGGCCGACCTGCCCTCGGCCGTCGGCAACGAGACCACAATCGCGCCGGCGGCCACCACCTGGGGGCCCTCCTGGCCCTGCGGGTCGACGGCCACCACGTCGACGCGGTCGCCCACCCGCAGCATCCCCAGCGCCCCGGTGTCCGTGAGGCGCACCGGCACCAGGGCGGGGTCGTCGACCGCGTAGCCGCCGAGGTCACGAGGGTCGAGCACGCGGCGGTCGGTCAGCACCTCACCGGCCCGCGCGGGACCGACCAGCGTGCGTCCCGCGACGTCCTGGGTCTCGGTGGCCGCACCGTCCGGCAGCGCCTCGACGGGCAGGGACGCCACGCGCAGGTCCGCCGCCGTGAGGACGGTGCCGGCCGGGAGGTCGCGGTCCACCACGACCGCCGATCCGGTCTCGCCGTCGGCGCGCACGGCCGCCAGGACGAGCAGCACGGCCACTCCGGCGCAGACGGCGGCGAGGAGACGGCGGTGGGCGAAGACGAGCTGGTCGAGGCGCTCCATGGCCGCGAGGCTAGGCGCGGTCAGGCAGCCGCGTCAGCCGGTCATCCACAGGTGGTGCGGACAGTGTGCCGTCTGCCGCCCACGGCCCGGCACCCCCGCCGGTGCCTCAGGCAGCCGAGTCGGAGCCGGAGGACTTCGGGGTGCTGGGCTTGGACTCGGTCTTCGTCTCGCTCTTCGCGGACGACGAGCTCGACGAGTCGCTGGAGCTCGACCCTGACCCGTTCGCCGCCCGGCTGTCGTTGCGGTAGAAGCCCGAGCCCTTGAACACGACGCCGACGGCGTTGAACACCTTGCGCAGGCGGCCCTGGCAGGCCGGGCACTCGGTCAAGGCGTCGTCGGTGAAGCTCTGCTGCACCTCGAGGCCCTCGCCGCAGGCGGTGCACTGGTACTGATAGGTCGGCACGTTCACTCCAACTCGTCACGTCTGGTGTGCCGAGGATACAGTTGGCTGCACTGTGAACGAGCCTCCGCCTGCCCGTCCTGTCCAACCCGTCCGGTTCGCACCTCCTGCTGAACCTCCGGCGTCGTCCGGAGTCGGCTCATGACCGAGCTGCTGCTCCTGCTGTTCGCCGTGCTGCTGGCCCTCGCCTGCGGCGTGTTCGTCGCCGCCGAGTTCTCCTTCGTCACCGTCGACCGCGCGACGGTCGACCGGGCTGCGGCCGAGAACAAGCCCGGGGCGGTCGGCACCCAGAAGGCGCTCCGCACCCTCTCGACCCAGCTCAGCGGTGCCCAGCTGGGCATCACGATCACCAACCTCGCGATCGGCTACCTCTCGGAGCCGGCCGTCGGTGCGCTGCTGCGCCCGGTGCTGGAGGACCTCGGCCTGTCCGGGCGTGGTCTCGGTGCCGCCTCGTACCTGGTGGCGCTGACCCTCAGCACCATCGTCACGATGCTGATCGGTGAGCTGATCCCCAAGAACGTGGCCCTGGCGCTGCCCATGACGACCGCCCGCTTCACCCAGCTGCCGCAGCGCTGGTTCACCACGGCCATGGCCTGGCCCATCCGCTGGCTCAACGGCACCGCCAACGCGATCCTGCACTCGTGGGGTGTCGAGCCTCAGGAGGAGCTGCGCTCGGCCCGTTCGCCGCTCGAGCTGCGCTCGCTGGTGCTGCGCTCGGCGCAGGAGGGCTCGATCGACGACGAGACCGCGCGCCTGGTGGCCCGCAGCATCACCTTCGGCGACCGCACGGCCGCCGACGTCCGCACCCCGCGCGTGCGAGTCACGTTCCTCGAGGGCCGCGAGACCGCCACCTCCGTCATCGAGGCTGCGCGCAAGACCGGTCACTCCCGGTTCCCGGTCATCGGCCGCACACCCGACGACATCCTCGGCGTCGTGCACGTGAAGCACGCGGTCAGCGTCCCGCTGGAGCGCCGGCGCAGCACGCGCATCGAGGACATCGCGGCCCCGGCCGCCACCGTGCCCGACAGCCTCGAGCTCGACCCGTTGCTGGCGCTGCTGCGTGAGCAGGGCATGCAGATGGCGATCGTCGTCGACGAGTACGGCGGCACCGACGGCGTCGTCACGCTGGAGGACCTGGTCGAGGAGATCGTCGGCGACATCGCCGACGAGCACGACCGGGTCGCGTCCACCTCGCGCCACCGCACCGACGGCACGTGGTCACTGTCGGGCCTGCTGCGCCCCGACGAGGTCTTCGAGGAGACAGGTGTCGCGCTGCCGGAGGGAGACGACTACGAGACGATCGCCGGTCTCGTGCTGCAGGAGCTGGGCCGTCTGGCGCAGCGCGGTGACCAGATCACCCTGTTCGTCGACCCCACGCCCGAGGACGACGACGACGAGCCGGACCCGCTGCGGGTCGAGCTCACCGTCGAGCGGGTCGACGGCCGACGCATCGACCGCCTGACCCTGACGGTCTCGCCGATCACCTCCGACGAGAACGAGGAGGCGAGCCGATGAGCTGGTACGTCGGCATCCTCGTCACCCTCGTCCTGCTGGGCCTCAACGCCCTGTTCGTGGCCGCCGAGTTCGCGTTGATCTCGGCACGGCGCACGCAGCTCGAGCCGGCCGCCGCGCAGGGCTCGCGAGCCGCCAAGCTCGCCCTCAAGGCGATGAGCAACGTCTCGATGATGATGGCGGCCGCGCAGCTCGGCATCACCATCTGCTCGCTGCTGCTCGGCGCGGTCAGCGAGCCGGCCATCGCGCACGCCATGGAGCCGGCCTTCGAGGCGGTGGGTGTGCCCGAGAACCTCGTGCACCCCATCTCGTTCGCCATCGCGCTCTCGCTGGTCGTCTACGCCCACGTGGTGATCGGCGAGATGGTGCCCAAGAACCTGGCCCTCGCCGCGCCCGACAAGGCCGCGCTCTGGCTGGGTCCGTTCATGCTCGCGGTCGTCGCAGTCCTCAAGCCCTTGGTCATCGTCCTCAACGGCATCGCCAACATCGCCCTGCGGGCCATGCGGATCGAGCCCAAGGACGAGGTCGCCTCCACGTACACCCATGACGAGGTCGCGGGCCTGGTCGAGGAGTCGCGCCGTGAGGGTCTGCTCGACGACGCCGAGTACGGCCTGGTCCAGGGCGCCCTGGAGTTCCACGACGGCACGATCGAGCAGGTCCTGCTGCCGGTCGACGTCCTCGTCACCATCACGGCCGACGCGACCGCCGCCGACGTGGAGGTTGCGTGCGCCGAGACCGGGTTCTCGCGCTTCCCGGTCGTTGACGAGCTCGGTGACCTGTCGGGCTACCTGCACATCAAGGACGCCCTCGAGACCGACGAGAGCGCCCGCCTGAGACCCATCGCCGACAAGTGGGTGCGTCCGCTGGCCACCGTGCCGGTCGCGTCGGGGCTGTACGAGGCGTTGCGCGTCATGCAGGCCCGCGGCTCGCACATGGCGCGGGTGGCCGACGCCGACGGGCGCATCACCGGCGTCGTGATGCTCGAGGACGTGCTGGAGGAGCTGGTCGGCGAGATCCGCGACGCCGAACGTGCGGGCTGAGCGAGTCAGCCGCCCTCGTTCACGCTGAGTGGGGCCGGAACAGTCCGGACTCGGTCAGCACCAGGTCGACCGGTTGGTCGTGCGGCTCGTGCGGCACCTCGGGCAGCAGCTCGGCGGCGAACACGATCGCGCACCGCAGGGCCGTGACCCCGGCCAGTGCGCGGTCGTAGTACGCCGCGCCGCGACCCAGTCTGCGGCCGGCGTGGTCGACCGCGAGAGCCGGCACCAGCACGAGGTCGACGTCGTCGAGCGCCTGTGGACCGAGCGACGGCCCGTCCGGCTCGGGGACGCCGAGTGGCCCCTGCCGCAGCGGAGCGGCCGCGTCCAGTGCCACCCAGTCGAGGGTGCCGTCGGGCAGGGCCCGGGGCACCACCACCTCGGCGCCGTTCTCGGCCAGCGCGGCCAGCAGTGGACCGGTTCCCGGCTCGGTGGGCATCGACACGTAGGCCGCCACTCGCCGCGCCCGGGCCAGGGAGGGTTCGGACGTGGCGTGCCAGGCCAGCGACTCGGCGACCGCCTGGCGATCGGCCGGCCCGCGGTCGCGGCGCGCAGCCAGGAGGCGCCGTCGCAGGCGGTCCTTCTCAGCGCGGGCGCCACTCACGCCCCGACGCTATCGTGTGGCGGGTGACAGGACTTGCGGAAGCGCAGCGCCGGATGGTGGAGGCGGGTGTCCCGCAGCGAGCGATCGATGTGTTCACCGACTTCTACGGTCAGCTCGAGGGGGGCGCCACCGGGATGATCCCGGAGTCGGAGGTCGAGCCGCTCACGGGCGTCGAACGGGCCGCGACCCTGGACGTCGACGAGGCTGCGTGCCGGGCGGCGGCCGAGTCGACCGTCGTCATCAAGCTCAACGGTGGTCTCGGCACCTCGATGGGCATGGATCGAGCCAAGTCGCTCCTGCCCGTGCGGCCGGACCTGACCTTCCTCGACGTCATCGCGCGGCAGGTGCAGCATGTGCGCCGCGAGCTCGACGTGCGGCTGCCGCTGGTCTTCATGAACAGCTTCCGCACCCACGACGACACCCTCGACGCGCTGGCGGCCTATGACGACCTGGCGGTGCCGGGCCTGCCGTTGGACTTCGTGCAGAACCTCGAGCCCAAGCTGCGAGCCGACGACCTCTCGCCGGTCGACTGGCCGGCGGACCCGTCGCTGGAGTGGTGCCCGCCGGGTCACGGCGATCTCTACACGGCCCTGCAGACCTCGGGGATGCTCGACGCGCTGCTCGACGCCGGTTTCCACTACGCGACGGTCTCGAACTCCGACAACCTCGGTGCCGTGCCGGACCCGGAGATGATGGCGTGGTTCGCGGAGTCCGGGGCTCCGTACGCGGCCGAGGTCTGCCGGCGCACACCGGCCGACATCAAGGGCGGTCACCTGGTCGTTCGCAAGAATGATGGCCGCCTCGTCCTGCGCGAGACCTCGCAGACCCCGTCCGAGGACGCCGAGGCCGCAGCCGATCTCTCGCGGCACCGCTACTTCCACACCAACAACCTGTGGTTCGACCTCCGCGTGCTGCACAAGACCCTGGAGGAGCGCCACGGAATCCTGGGACTGCCGCTCATTCGCAATCACAAGACCGTCGACCCGCGCGACCCGTCGTCGCCGGAGGTCGTGCAGATCGAGTCGGCCATGGGGGCGGCGATCGAGGTGTTCGACGGCGCCACCGCGATCGAGGTCGACCGCTCGCGCTTCCTGCCGGTCAAGACCACGAACGACCTGCTCCTGCTGCGTTCCGACGTGTACGGCGTCGGCGACGACTACCAGGTCAGGGCCACCGTCGAGCCGCCGCTGGTGGACCTCGACTCCCGCTTCTTCAAGGGCATCGACGACTTCGACGCCCGCCTCCCGCACGTGCCCTCGCTGGCCGGCGCCACCTCCTTCACGGTGCGCGGCGACTGGCGCTTCGGTGAGGGTGTCGTCGTCACCGGCGACGTCGTCCTGGAGGAACAGCCCGACGACGCGCCCCCATCGGCCACCCGGGTCGTGGAGGGTACGCGACTAGGCTGACCCCCATGGTCTCTGGAGAGCACGGCACGTCGAGTGAGCAGGATCACCTGCCCGGCGTCGATCCCGAGACCCGCGACGCGGCCGAGGGCGGGTCCGGCGAAGAGTCCGCCGCCGCCCCCGAGACCGATGCGGGAGACGCTGTGACGGCCGGTGCGGACGACGCCCAGAGCGCGACGGCGGAGGCTGGTGATGATCGGTCGAAGCCCGAGTCCGAGTCCGAGTTCGGCGGCGCCACCCCGGACCACGAGTCGTCGTCGGCCTCCACCGACGACCAGCCTGCGGGCGAGAAGCCTGTGGACGCGAAGCCGGCGAACGAGGAGCCGGCGAAGCCGCGGCGCAAGACGCGTCAGCGGGCCGGCAGCATCCCCGATGGCGTGCTGACGGTGGAGGACCACCTGGAGAAGATCCTCGTCGGCACCGGGCCACTGGAGGCGTACGACCAGCCGCTCGTGGAGTCGTTGGGCCTGCCCCTGCACGGTGACTTCGTCAGCCCCATCGACCTGCCGCGCTTCGACCAGTCGACGGTCGACGGGTACGCCATCCGTGCGGCCGACGCCGTCGACGCGACCCGCGACATCCCGGTCGTGCTGCCCGTGGCCGGTGACGTGCGCGCCGGCGGCGCCCGCCCGTTCGCCATCAGCGCCGGCACGGCGGCTCGCATCACGGCCGGTGCCCCGGTGCCGCGTGGTGCCGACTGCATCGTGCCGTTGCATCACACCGATCGCGGGTCGTCCCGCGTCGGTGTGCGCGTGGCCCCGCGGCCCGGACAGGGGGTGCGCCGCACGGGCTCGGAGGTCTCCGCCGGTTCCACCGTGCTGCCGGCCGGTTCGGTCCTGGGTGCTCGCGAGATCGGGCTGCTGGCCTCGCTCGGCTCCTCGCGGGTGCAGGCGCGTCCACGTCCGCGCGTCGTGATCTTCTCGATGGGTTCGGAGCTGCGTGAGCCGGGTGCCCACCTGGCACACGACTCGACGTACGACGGCAACAGCTACATGCTGGCCGCTGCCGTGCGCAGTGCCGGCGCCATCGCCTACCGCGTGGGCGCCGTGGGCGACGACCCCAAGGCGTTCCGCCGGGTGCTGAGCGACCAGCTGGTGCGAGCCGACCTGGTCATCACCACCGGCGGCATCAGCGACGGTGCCCGTGACGTGGTGCGCCAGACGCTGCGAGCGCTGGGCACCGTGGAGTTCAACGACGTCGCGATCTACCCGGGCCGCACGCAGGGCTTCGGTCGGGTCTTCGACGAGCGCACGCCCATCATCACGCTTCCCGGCAATCCGGTCTCGGCCTACGTGGGCCTCGAGGTGTTCGTGCTGCCGGCCCTGCGCCGCATGATGGGCCGCACGCCCTTCCGTCGGCCGATGGTGCACGCGGTGCTGGCTGCTGACGTGTCGTCGCCCTCGGGCCGGCGCCAGTACGTGCCGGGCATCTTCGAGGTGACGCACCGCGGCGCCAAGGTCACGCCGTTGCCGGACCCAGACGCCCTGGAGCTCTCGGAGCTGGCCCGCGCGAACGCCTTCATCGTGGTGGGGGAGGACGAGACCGCCCTCAACCTGGGTGACACGGTGCGCACTCTCGTGCTCGACCGCCCGTACTGACGCGTCATGGCACGTTCGTGGGCGGTGACCCTGGGTCACGGCCGCATCGGGGTGCGGCCGCTGCGCCGCCGGGATGCGCCCGTGTGGGAACGGTTGCGGGCCGACAGCCTCGCCTGGCTGCAGCCGTGGGAGGCGACCCTCCCGCGGGAGGGAGGCCGGGCCACGTCGTCGTACTGGCAGACGGCCTCGGTGCTGCTGCGCCGGGCCCGGCGAGGTGAGGGCATGCCGTTCGTCTCGACGTGGGACGGACAGATGGTCGGGCAGGTGACGGTGAACTCGATCAGCTGGGGCTCGGCCCGCTCGGCCAGCATCGGCTACTGGGTGGCGCGGAGCCACGCCGGTCGCGGCGTCACCCCGACGGCGGTCGCGCTGGTGTGTGACCACCTGTTCGAGTCGGTCAACCTGCACCGCGTCGACATCGCCATCCGGCCCGAGAACGAGCCGAGCCTTGCCGTGGTGCGCAAGCTCGGCTTCACCGAGGTCGGCACCGCCCCGCGCTACCTCCACATCGGCGGGGAATGGGCCGACCACCAGCTGTTCCAGCTGGTCCGCGAGGACGTCGACGGTCGCGTCATCGACCGTCTCGCCTCCAATTCCGCTCGTTGAGGTGCAAGGGCGCTCAGCGCCCGAGCCACGAAACGCGCGGACGGGGACTTCGTGGTTCGTCGTTTCACTCCTCGCGACTCAGCCGTCGGGACACGTCGGCCTCGTCACATCAACAATTTCTGTCACGACACACGTCGAGGATGCGGGGTTCGTCGGCCGCTGCGTCATACGGTCATACCGTGTTCGGTGGAGCCAGTGGCGTGATTTTCGCCTTCGTCGTCGTTGTGTGGGTGGCCTATGTGGTGCCGCTCGCCCTGCGGCGCTACGACGATGCGTCAAAGACGTCGTCGCTCGGCTCGTTCTCCTCCCTCAGCCGGGTCATCTCCCGCCCGTCCTCCGAGACCACCGAGCACGCTGACTCCTCCACCCGCGCCGCTGTCATCAAGGCCGAGGCGAAGCCGCGGGGGCCCATCGACGAGTCCGAGACCGTCTCGGAGTTCTGGGGCGCCGACGACGCCGAGGCCCGTCCGGTCAACCGTGCCGCCGCGCGCCTGGCCGCTCGCCGACGTCGCCGGGTGCTCATCACGCTGCTGACCAGCCTCGTGGTCGTCGCCGGCCTCGCCGTCGCCGGCATCGTTGCCGCCCCCTGGGTCGGCGTGCCGGTCGCGGTCATCGTCGCGTGGCTCGTCACGTGCCGCATCCAGGTGCGGGGCGAGCGCGGGCTGCGTCGTCCCTCGCGCCGCGAGGTGCAGCGTCGCGCCGCCGAGACCGCGTCTGACACCGAGGAGACCGTCGTCCTCTCGGGTCAGTTCGAGGACGTCGAGCCCGACCGCCCGCACGTCATGGCGCAGGAGCCGCTGGCTGCGGACGCCTTGGACGAGCAGCTGGTCATCGCCGTGCCGTCCATCTCCACGACCGGTGAGGCCCTGTGGGACCCGCTGCCGGTCACCTTGCCGACCTACGTCACGAAGCCGCGCGTCGGACGCACCGTGCGCACCATCGACTTCGGTCAGGCCGGCGCGTGGACCTCGGGCCACGTCGAGGCCGACGACACCGAGCTGCCGTCGCGCCAGCAGGCTGCTGACAGCGGCGAGGCCCGCGAGGCCGTCGGCCACTGACCACCGAGCCGGTGCTAGGCTCGTTCCTGCTGTTCGCAGCATGGGGCATTGGCGCAGTTGGTAGCGCGCTTCGTTCGCATCGAAGAGGTCAGGAGTTCGAATCTCCTATGCTCCACCCGCAGGTCAGGGCCCCACGACATGTCGTGGGGCCCTGACTTTTGTCGCAACGTCGTGAGGCCCTGAGCTGCGGATCACGATGGGTGATTCGAGGAGGAGCCCGGCTCGTCTGGGTCGGCGGCGCCGGGAACTCTCTCGCGGGGGCTCCGGAACTCTCTCGCGCGCGGCGGGGTCAGCCCTGGCGGGCCTTGAGGCGGGGGTTCTGCTTGTTGATCACGTAGGTGCGGCCGCGGCGGCGGACGACCTGCGAGCCGGGCTGGTTCTTGAGCGAGCGCAGGGAGTTGCGGACCTTCATGGGTTTCTCCTTCAGAGGGTGTCGGGGTCGATGAGCCCGGCGTGCACCGCGCGGACGATGCGGCGCGGCACCCGCACCTCGCGTCCGTCGACGGTGATGGGGACGAGGTCGGGTGCGGTCGCCTTCCACTGCGACCGGCGGTGCCGGGTGTTGCTGCGTGAGGTCTTGCGCTTCGGGACGGCCATGGTGCTCCTTGCTTCTGGTTCTCCGGCAGGGATGACGGTTCAGGCGACGCGGCGCACCGGGCCGAGCCACGGCTCGAGCCCGTCGTGCGCGGCCTCCCAGTACAGGCCGCGCTCGGTGGCTTCGGCCTCGGTCAGCAGGCAGTGCTCGAACGCGGCGCGGATCTCGTCGGCCCCGTCGTCGACGCCGGTCACGACGATGCGGGTGGCCGGCGTGGAACGCCCCCAGGAGGCGCCGGTGCCGATGCTGAGCTGGCCGCCGGCGCCCTCCCACTCGCAGGCCACGCCGGGACGCGTCGGCAGCCAGAAGCAGCCGCGCGACCGTCGAGGGCCGCCGCCGATCAGCTCGACGCAGTCGAGCAGGCGTCCCGGGTGCAGGGGCCGGGTCGAGCGAAGGTCCAGTCGCCACACGTGCGCGGACTCGAGCTCGGGCAGCGAGCCGGCACGCGCGACGTCGACCCAGCGCTCGGTGCGGTGGTGCTGGTGCAGGTCGGTGACGAGTCGGCGGGCGTCCAGAGCCGAGGCGTCCTCGACGATCTCGGCGCCGGGCCGTACCAGTGCGCGCAGCAGGTCGCGGGACGGGTCGTCGAGGCCGCCGGTGGCGATGATGATGTCGGCGTACTCGACCAGGGCTGCGTGGGCCTCGGCCACGCCGCGCGAGTCCTCCTCGCTGGTGTGCAGGCCGCGCTCGCCGAGCAGGTCCTCGCCGAGCAGGTCGTCGTGGACCCGGCCACCGTCGAGGGCGTGGACCACCGCAGTGATGGTGACGTGGGGTGCCGCCTGGGGATCGACCGCCAGGACGCGGCACACCTGTGAGGCGTCGGCCGCGACAGGGAGGTGCGCCACGATGGCATCCCACCGACCTGAGGCGGCCAGACGCTCCAGGCTCGGCACGATGTCCTCGCGCAGGGCACAGCTGACGCAGGCGTGGTCGAGGTCATGGTGCTCGGACTCCACCAGACCGGTGAGGTCGCTGACCCGCCGGGTGAGCCGCTGGGACGGCACGTCGAGGACGTGCCGCATGACGGCAGCCTGAGAGAGGTCGAACTGCATCCCGACAGTGGCCGACGCCGTGGCGGCGTCGTCGATGCCGGTGACGAGGACGACCGGGACGCGGCTCACGACTCGATCCCGTAGCGGCGGCGGAACTTCTCGACGCGTCCCTCGCTGTCGACGACGCGGCCCTTGCCGGTCCAGAACGGGTGGCTCGCGGCCGAGACGTCGACGTCGACGACCGGATAGGTCTGGCCGTCGAGCTCGATCGTCTCGGTGCTCGTGCGGGTGGAGCGGGTCAGCATCGTCAGTCCGCCGGACCGGTCGCGGAAGACGACGGGGGCGTACTCGGGATGCGCGTTCTGCTTCATGGATCTCCGTCTCGTGGTGCGGGGCGTCATACCGTAGGCTACATGAGAATGATTCCCATCATACAGAAGGAGGTGTCATGTCCCAGGTCTGCCAGGTGACCGGCGCCCAGCCCGGGTTCGGTCACCACGTCTCGCACTCGCACCGGCGCACCAAGCGGCGCTTCGACGTCAACGTGCAGCGCAAGCGCTACTGGGTGCCGAGCCTCGGTCGCCACGTCACGCTGCGGGTCAGTGCCCGTGGCATCAAGACGGTTGACCGTCGCGGCATCGAGGCCGTCGTCGCCGATCTGCTCGGCCGGGGGGTGAAGCTCTGATGGCACGCAAGGGCAACGAGCTGCGACCCATCGTGAAGCTTCGGTCCACGGCGGGCACGGGGTTCACGTACGTGACCCGCAAGAACCGGCGCAACGATCCGGACCGCTTGGTGCTGCGCAAGTTCGACCCCACGATCCGCCGACACGTCGACTTCAAGGAGGAGCGCTGAGATGGCGCCGCGACGGAGGAGCAAGAATGGCTGAACGGAGCAAGATCGTCGCGAACGAGCGACGCAAGGAGATCGTGGCGCGATACGCCGAGCGGCGTGACGCACTGCGGGCCGCCAGCAAGGACGTGTCGCTGAGCCTGGCCGAGCGCCAGGCTGCCTCGCGCGCCCTGTCGAGGCTGCCGCGCGACTCGTCGCCCGTGCGGGTGCGCAACCGCGATCAGGTGGACGGGCGGCCCCGCGGGCACGTCGGCAAGACCGGACTGTCCCGCATCCGGTTCCGGGAGGCGGCGCACGCCGGCCACCTGCCGGGCATCACCAATTCCAGCTGGTGAGGCCGGTGGTCCACCCGGTCGCCCGGGTGGACCACCACGTCAGCGGCCGGCGCCGACGAGCTCGTCCTCGCGGTCGGGCTGACGCAGGTGCGGCCGGTCGAGCTTCTCGCCCTCGACGTCCACCTCGGGCAGGATGCGGTCGAGCCAGCGCGGCATCCACCAGGCCTTCTCGCCCAGCAGGTACATCAGCGCCGGGATCAGCGTCATGCGCACCACGAAGGCGTCGATCGCGACGGCGACGGCCAGAGCGAAGCCCATCGAGCGGATGATCGGCTCGTCCTGCAGGATGAACGCCGCGAACACCGAGATCATGATCGCCGCGGCGGCCGCCACGACTCGCGCGCTGTTGCGGAAGCCGTCGACGACGGCATCGCGGGTCGACATGCCGTGCACGTGCGCCTCACGGATCCGCGTCACCAGGAACACCTGGTAGTCCATCGCCAGCCCGAACACCACGCCGATGAGGAAGATCGGCATGAAGCTCACGATCGGCTGACCCTCCATCCAGCCGAACGCGCCCTCCTGGAAGACCGCGACAGTCGCACCCAACGTGGCGAGCACCGTCAGCAGGAACCCGAAGGTGGCCGTGAGCGGCACGATGACCGAGCGGAACACGATCATCAGCAGGATGAACGCGAGACCGACCACGACCGCCAGGTAGACCGGCAGGGCGTCGCTGAGCCGCTCCGAGACGTCGACGGTGATGGCGGTCAGGCCGGTGACGCCGATCGTGGTGCCGGTGTCGGACTCGATGCCGGACTGCCCGTCGCGCAGGTCGGCCAGCAGCGCCTCGGTCTCGGTGTCGTCCGGCCCAGCGGCCGGGGTCACCAGCACGGTGGCGCCGGTGCCCTCCTCGTTGGTGCCGACGACCTGGGCGTTGGTCACGCCGTCCTGCTCGCCGGCCCACGCCGCGACCTCGCCGAAGGCGGCGCCGCGGTCGTCCTCGGTCACGTCGCGGGCGTCGACCACGACGAGCATCGGTGCTTCGCGACCCGGCCCGAACGACTCGGCGATGAGGTCGGACGCCTGACGCTGTGTGGTGTCGGAGGCGGCGGTGCTGTCGGTCGGGAAGGCCAGGTGCAGGCCCGTCATCGGCACGGCCAGCGCGCCGAGGGCGATCACGACCGCGACGACGGCGACCACCGGAGCCCGGCCCACGGTGCGGGCCCAGCGCACGCCGTTGTTGAGGATGTGTCCGTCCTCGTCGCGCTTCGGGCGGTACTTGCGCACGGAGCCGCCGAAGGCCTTGCCGCCGAGCATGCCGAGCAGCGCCGGCAGCAGGGTCAGGGCCACGAGCACGGCCACGAACACGGTGGCCGCGGCCGCGATACCCATGGAGGTCAGGAACGGGATGCCGACGACCGACAGGGCAGCCAGGGCGATGAGCACGGTCAGGCCGGCGAACACCACGGCCGAGCCGGCGGTGCCGACCGCGATGCCGATCGCAGCCCGGCGGTCATCAGTGTGGTGGAGCTCGGCGCGGTAGCGAGCCAGGATGAAGAGGGCGTAGTCGATGCCGACGGCGAGGCCGATCATCGTGGCCAGCATCGGGGTGCTCGAGCCGATGTCCATCACGGAGGTGAGCGCGGTGACGCCCGCGATGGACAGGCCGACGCCGAGCACGGCGGTGAGGATGGGCAGGCCCGACGCGACGAGGGAGCCGAACGTCAGCACGAGCACCATGAGGGCCACGCCGATGCCGATGGCCTCGGACGCCGCACCCGGAGGAGCGAACGCCGTCATGCCGGAGCCGTTGGCCTCGGCGGTGAGTCCGGCGTCGCGGGCCTCGGCCAGCAGGTCCTTGACCGCGTCCTGGGTCGCCGGCTCGATGTCGGCCGGCGTCTCGACGTCGAGCTCGAAGGTGATGGTGCCGACGCGACCGTCCTCGGACAGCGGGGCCAGGGCGGCGGCGTCCTCGAAGGCCGCCTGCGGGTCCTGGCCGGACTCGAGCAGCGCGTCGAGCTGTGCCTGAGCCGCATCGGCGGGGTGCGCCACCTGCACGTCGTCGGCCACCTGGGGCAGATCAGGGATCGCGCTGACGACGTCGTCGACAGCGGCCCGGTACTCACCCTGGACGATGTTCTCGCCCTCCGGTGCCGCCAGCACGATGGTCACGCTCGACTCGTCGAAGGCGCTGGTGGTGCCCGGGAAGAGCTGAGCCTGCAGGTCGGCGGCCTGCTCCGAGGGGATGCCGGGGATGCTGAAGTTGTCGGTCATCGGCTTCGACATCGTCGCGGCGACGGTGCCGACGGCGGCCAGCAGCACGATCCAGACGGCGATGAACAGCGGCCAGCGCCGGAAGGCGGTGGCGCCGAGGCGGGACAAGAGGGTGGCCATGTCAGGACTCCTGGGGTGGGGAGAGCAGCTCGCGGGCGTGCTGCAGGGCGTGGTCGAAGGCGTCGGCCAGCGTGGGTTGGTCGGGATCGTTGACGAAGCGGTCGAGGGCGCTCTTGAAGAGGGCGCCGAGCACCGCGATCGCGATGCGGCCGCGGAGCGCGTCGAAGGCGGGGCCCTCGCGCAGGGAGATCTCGTGGACGAGGACGGTGGTCAGCTCCACGAATCGCTGGTGTGCGGCGGCCAGGACACGCGGCTGCTGCATGACGGAGTGGGCCAGCGCGAACTCCTCGCGGTCACCGACCTCCTGGTCGAACAGCGCATGGGCCACGACGCCGAGGTCGAGCACCAGGTCGCCGTGCGGGCCACCGGCGCGGAAGGTCGCCATCGTGTCCTCGGGCAGCACGAGGGCCGGACCCATGACGGCGTCGAGCTTGCCGGGGAAGTAGTTGAACAGGGTGCGTCGGGAGACGTCGCTCGCGGCCGCGAGGTCGTCCATCGTGAACCCGTCGAACCCATGCTGGTGCGCGAGGCGCTGGGCCTCGCGCGTGATGCGCCGTTGCGTGGCGGCGCGGCGATCGGTGGTTGCACTCTCAGTCATCGAGTGCAACTCTGCACTCGACAGCATCTCAGTGCAAGTCCGCCGTGCGTGACGTGGCCCACGCCGAGAGGGCCTCCACGGGCGACTGGCGTGCCGTCGAGGGTCGCGATCCCGTATCTTCAGGTATTCAGGGAGCATCGCTTGAGGGAGCGGTGAGTATCACAGGCTTGTCCACGGGCGGCCTGTGTGCAGCGGGAGGGAGTCCCATGGGCATGTCATGTCGAGCGCAGGACCCGCGCGTCTGTTGCAGCCGGCGATCACGGTCTGGGGGAGTGCGAGACGTGATGAGCTTCTTCCGGCATCCCCGCGAGGAGCGTGGAGCTAGTGCCGTCTTCTTCGCTCTCGCCCTCACCATCCTGGTCGCGGCGCTCGGCCTGAGCGTCGACGTCGGCAACGTCGCCTACGAGCGGACCAAGGCGCAGCATGCCGCCGACACGGCAGCCCGCCAACTGGCCTATCAGTGCGCGCGGTACCCCACCGGCGCGGACTGCTCGGCGTTCGACGAGACCGCCGCAGCCATCGCCGGCGAGTCGATCGAGGGTGGTGCGGTCACGGCGTTCCGGGACCCCGTCAGCAAGAGGGTGACGGTCACGGTCGACAAGACCGTCGACACTCCTTTGCTGGCCATGATCGGCGTCTCCACGAAGGACATCGCCGCCACGGCGGCAGCCCAGTACGGCGTGATGCAGCCGACCGAGGCCTACAACGTGCTGCCGCTCGGGGTGCACTACTGCACGTGGAAGAACTGGAGCAACCTGGCAGGCACCTCGCAGGAAGCCACCCGAAAGACGACTCTCCGCACCGACGTCCTGCAGGGCCTGGAGAACCTGTTGTCGCCCATCACCGGGAGCCTGCTGGGCGGCCTGGAGACGAAACGCCTGACCGACCAGCTCGGGACCGATGCCGTGGCCAAGTGCGACGACGCCGACGGCAACCAGATCCTCACGCTCAACGGCGCCTCGTGGCTCACCGGCGAGACCGTCATCACCAGCGTCGTCGGCGGCCTGTTCGGGTGGGACGCGGCCAAGTGCGAGCTCGACGTGGACAGCGACCTGGAGACGTTCATCGGTGGTCTGGAGAACAGCGGCTTCATGCCCCAGGGCTGCCCGAAGCACTTCGGCAACGGCAAGATGGTGGACAAGGGCAATGTCATCCTGCTGCCGATCTTCAAGCCTGCCTCGCAGCTGCAGGACCGGCTCGACTTCAAGCTACGTGCCTGCGTCGGGCTCTTCCCCTCCGGCCAGACGTGCGCCGAGGTGCCGCCCAAGATCGGCGTCGAGGTCGTCGGGTTCGCCCCGTTCCACGTGACCGGCTGGAAGTACCCGGGCAACCCGGCGAACGTCGACAGCTCCGTGGGGTGTGCGACCATCCCGCTCGCCCTGAACCTGCGCAGCCTGGTCGCCAACGTCCTCGGCATGCTGGAGATCCTCGTCAACGCCCTGTTGGGGGCGATCGTCCCCACGAACCTCACTGCCTCGATCAGCTGCAACGGGCTCCAGGGCTACTTCACGAAGTCGTTCACGAAGGACCCGAACATGCACTACGAGGTGGGCGGCGAGGACTTCGGGTCGAGCTACGCCTCGCTCGTCGAGTAGTCCCGCTCGCCCCGGAGGACGGGCAATGTCAGCGTCCTCGCCGACGGATCACCCGCCTGGCGGCGGTGACCACCAGGGCGAGCAGTGCGGCGACCCCGAGCCACGGGACGAGCACGCCCAGGCCTTCGACGATCCCGTTGACCGACCGGACCAGTGCGTCCCAACCGGTCTGCAGTCCACCCAGGAAGCCGCCGGGCTCGACCGAGGGTGCCTCCGGATCGGCGGAGAAGGTGACGTCGAGCGTCGAGAGCTCGACCTGGTCACCGAGTGTGTCGCGCTGGGCGCGCAGCCCCTGCAGCTCGGACTGGCGCTGAGTCAGCTGGGTCTCGCCCTCGATGACCTCGGAGGTGGTGGTTGCCGCCGTGATCAGCTCGGTCAGTCGGGCGACGGAGGCCTCGAGTGCCTCGATGCGGGCATCGAGGTCGACCACCTCGGTGGTCACGTCGACCTCCTGCACGGTGGACGACTCGACCTCACCCAGCTGTGCCAGCTTCTCGAGCGCGGCCGTGACCGCTCCCGCCGGGACCCGCACGGTGAGGGTGGAGAGCTGGTCGCGGTCGGTGCGCTGGTCGACCCGTCCGCCCTCGGCCTCGGCCCAGGTGGCCAGCTCGAGGGCGGCGTCCGCAGGATCATCGACGATGACGCTGGCCGACCCTGTGGTGATGACGGCGCGGTCCGGGTCGACCGGCTCGGCCTCGGGCACGGGTGCCTGGCCCGGTTCAACGGCCGGCGCCGCCTCGGTCAGGTCGGTGGGTCCGGCGACGCCACCGGAGTCGCCGCGCTCCACGGAGGACCCCCCGGCGGGGATGCCCGAGACGTCCGTGGAACCCGTCCCCACCAGCTGGAGTCCGGTGCCGATCACCAGCACCACGGCACCGATGCCCGCACCGACCGAGACGAGACGCGCACGCCGCGCCCGGCGCCGGACGTCGGTGTCGACCGCGCCCATCACGCCGGACCGCATCAGGGCGACGCGCTCGTCGTCAAGCACGGGAGTCTGGGTCGGGGGGCGGTTCATGAGGTCTCCCGCAGTGATCGGAGGTCGGAGCGCAGTCGGGTGCGGAGCCGCGAGAGCCGGTTGCGCACCGCCGCGTGGCTGAGGCCGAGCTGCTCGGCGGCCTGGGCGTAGGTGAGGTCACCGTCGAGGCACAGCTCGTAGAGCTGGCGGTCGGTCGGGGCCAGGGTGCCGACGGCCTTGTCGATCTCGGCGCGGACGATGCCGTCCACGACCGACTGCTCGACGGTCTCGTCCGCCGGCAGGTCGTCGTCGAGCTCGGTCGAGCGCAGCGCTCGGCGTCGATCGCCACGCCGCGCGTTGAGGGCCGTGTAGCGAGCGGTGACGAGGAGCCACGGCAGCGCCGAGTCGTCCACTGTGAGGTCGTGCCGCTTCTGCCAGGCCGTGATGAAGACGTCCTGGGTGACGTCCTCCGCGAGCGTCCGGTCAGCCACCACGCCGTAGGCCTGCCAGTAGACGGGCCGCACGTGCCGGTCGTACAGGCCGGCGAAGGCGGCACGGTCGCCGGTGCGCGCACGTTGAACGAGCACGGCGTCACTCACGTCGTCCACGGTGGTCCCCTCGGTCGGTCTCACCTGATCATGTCCGCAGGGGATGGATTCGTCTCACGCTCGGCTGATCGTTCGGTGGCGGGACGGGACCTTGGTGCTTTCGGGCCAGTGACGGTGGACCACCGTGCGCGTACCGTAACGAGAGGGAGATTGCGATGTCGCCACGCCGACATAGTTCTAAAGAACTACGGAAAGATGGCCCGTAACTTCCATGACAACTGGGTCGTTGGACATTAACTTTGTTCTCAGGGAGCACCGCTTGAGGGAGCGGTGAGCAACACCACCACCAAGGGAGAACAACATGAACAAGCTCAACTTCGTCATGGCGTACGCGATGGCGACGCTGGTCGCCCCGAAGCGCGAGGAGAAGGGCGCGACCATCGTCGAGTACGCCCTGGTGATCGGCCTGATCTCGCTGGTCCTGCTCGTGTCGTGGGCCGCGCTCGGCCCGAAGATCTCGAGCATGGTCGACGGCATCAACTTCGGTGGCAGCGCGCCGGCCGCGACCTGAGCCTGAGGAGCGCTGGGCGCCAGCCTCGCTGACGCCACCCGGACGGGGTGGAGCCACCCGTGGCTCCACCCCGTCTGTTCATTCAGGTCGTTGGGAGGCGACCTGTTCGTTCCAAGTGCCCCCTGTGGTCCACAGGGGGAGGGAGACACTATGGACACCACCCTTTGCACCCCACGCGCGGCACGTGTGCGCAATGACCGCGGCGTCGCCGCCGTCGAGTTCGCCTTCGTGGTCCCGCTGCTCGTCCTGTTCATCTTCGGCATCATCGAAGGCGGAACGCGGTACGCGCAGCAGAGCCAGGTCAACCACTATGCCTTCGTGGCAGCGCGCGACGTGGCCATCCAGCCGACGGCCAGCCCGGCGACGATCGTCGACGAGCTGAACGGCTCCGACTCGACGAGCTACGCCGTGAGCGTCCAGTACCTGCCGGCCGGTAGTACCTCCTGCTCGACGGCTGGCGCCGAGTCGGTGACCGTGACGGTCCAAGCCACCAAGACCTCGGCGACCCGCATGTTCGGGGACTACACGCTCAGCGGCAAGGGAGTGGCACGATGCGAGAACTGATGGCCTACCTTGCCCATCCCCGCGAGGAGCGCGGTGCCAGCGCCGTCTTCTTCGCCATGTCGTTGATCATCCTCGTCGCCGGCCTCGGTCTGAGCGTCGACGTCGGCAACGTGGCCTACGAGCGGACCAAGGCGCAGCACGCCGCCGACACGGCAGCCCGCCAGCTGGCCTACCAGTGCGCCCGCTACCCCACGGGCCCGGAGTGCTCGGCGCTCCAGGAGACCGCCACGACCATCGCCGGCGAGTCGATCGACGGGGGCGCGGTCCTCGCGTCCCGGAACGACGTCGAGGACACCGTGACCGTCAGCGTCGACAAGACGATCGACACCCCCTTGCTCTCCATGATCGGCGTCTCCACGAAGGACGTCGCCGCCACGGCCACCGCGCAGTTCGGTGTCATGCAACCGACCGAGGCGTACAACGTGCTGCCGCTCGGCGTGCACTACTGCACCTGGAAGAACTGGAGCAACCTGGCCGGCACGTCGTCGGAGGACACCCGCAAGACCACGCTGCGCACCGATGCCCTTCAAGGGGTGGAGAACCTGCTGGCGCCCGTCACGGGCAACCTGCTGGGCACCCTCGAGACCAAGCGCCTCACCGACCAGCTCGGCACCGACGCAGTGCAGCAGTGCAACGACGCGGACGGCAACCAGATCCTCACGCTCAACGGCGCCTCATGGCTGACCGGCGAGACCGTGGTCACCAGCGTCGTGCAGGGACTCTTCGGGTGGGATGCCTCGAAGTGTGAGCTCGACGTCGACAGTGACCTCGAGACGTTCATCGGCGGCCTGGAGAACAGTGGGTTCATGCCGCAGGGCTGCCCGCAGCACTTCGGTCAGGGCAAGCTCGTCGACAAGGGCAAGACGATCCTCCTGCCGATCTTCAAGCCGGCGTCGCAGCTGCAGGACCGGCTCGACTTCAAGGTGCGTGCCTGCGCCGGCCTCTTCCCCTCGGGACAGACATGCGCCGAGGTGCCACCCAAGATCGGTGTGGACATCGTGGGCTACGCGCCGTTCAAGGTGACGGGCTGGAAGTACCCGGGCAACCCGTCGAACGTCGACAGCACCGTCGGATGCGCAGCCATTCCGCTCACTCTCAATCTCCGCAGTCTCATCGCGAACGTCCTCGGCGTGCTGGAGACGGTCGTCAACCTTCTGCTCGGAGCCATCGTGCCGACGAACCTCACAGCGTCGATCAGCTGCAACGGGCTCCAGGGCTACTTCACCAAGTCCTTCACCAAAGACCCGAACTTCCAGTACGAGGCCGGGGGCGAGGACTTCGGGTCCAGCTACGCCTCACTCATCAAGTAAGTCCCTCTGCACCATCCACTCCATCGATGAAGGGAAACCATCGATATGAACAAGCGCGTCATTGCCGCTGTAGGAGCCGCCGTCCTGGCAGCCCTCGGTGTCATCATCCTGATCGTCTGGGCCCAAGGGGCCAATCAGCGAGCCTACGAAGGTGCTGAGCTGGTGAGCGTGGTCCGCGTGACCGAGACGGTTCCGTCCGGCACCAAGGCCGCCGACCTGGCGACCAGCACCGAGACGGCCGAGCTGCCGGCCGATGCCATCCCCGACGGCGCCGTGACGGACCTCGCGGAGGTGCAGGGCCTGTCGACGTTGGCCGAGCTGCAGCCCGGGGAGGTTCTCGTCGAGGCCCGCATGGGCGCGGCCGGAGCCAGCGAGGAGAAGGGCGCCTCGGACGTGCCGCCGGGCCTGCAGGAGGTCTCGATCTTCCTCGACAGCCAACGCACCGTCGCTGCCTCCATCAAGCCGGGCGACCGGGTCGGCGTGCTCGGCAGCTATGAAGCCGTCGGCGCGACGCCCACGAAGATCACCGACCTGCTGCTGCACGACGTGCTGGTGACGCGAGTCAACGGTGCCGTCGGGGAGGAGGCCGTCACCGGTCTCACCATCACCTTGGCCGTGAGCACCGTCGATGCCGAGCGCATCGTCTTCACCCAGGAGTGGGGTCGGATCTGGCTGACCCTCCAGAATGCCGACACGGCCAAGACGGGCGAGCGCATCATCCAGGATCTGGGGGTGCTCGAATGACCAAGGTCCTGATGCTGGCCAGCTCGCAGGAGCTGGTGGCCCGCGTGAACGTGCTGCCCGGCACCCAGGTGGTGGCGCTGGACGCCGCCACCGTGACGCCCGAGCGATTCGACCTGATGCGGAGCCTGGATCCCCAGAGCCTGCCCGACCTGATGGTGCTCGGTGAGCACCTGCCGGTCGATCGGGCCTTGGCGATCGCCCGTGATTCCGACCTGCGGTATCCCACGATCGACGTCGTCGTCGTCGGGGAACCCGAGCCTGGCCTGCTGGTCGAGCTCATGCGGGCGGGGGTCCGCGACGTGCTGGAGCAGGGCGTCGACGAGGAGCGGTTGCTCGCCATCATCCGGCGGGCCGACGTGCACCGCGCCGCCCCGCCCGTGCCGAGTGCTCCCGGCGCGCCGGCGGCACCGCCCAGCGACCCCGAGTTCTCCCGCGTCGTCACGGTGATCTCGCCCAAGGGCGGAGTGGGCAAGACGAGCATCTCCACCAACCTGGCCATCGCGATGGCGCAGAGTGCGCCGCAGGACGTCGTGCTGGTCGATCTCGACCTGCAGTTCGGCGACGTGGCGGCCACGCTCGACCTGGTGCCGACCCGGACGATGGAGGACGCGCTGTCGCCCGAGGCGGCCTCGGACACTCTCGCCCTGAAGACGATGCTGACGGTGCACCCGGCCGGTCTGTTCGTCCTGTGCGGGGCCGAGTCGCCGGCCGCCAACGAGGACGTGACGGCCGAGCAGGTGCGCCGCTTGTTGGCCCAGCTCTCGAGCCAGTTCTCGTGGGTCGTGGTCGACACGGCCGCCGGGCTGGACGAGCCGACGCTCGCCGCGCTCGACGTCACTGACGACGTGGTCGTGGTCTCGACGATGGACGTGGCCTGCGTGCGCAGCGTTCGGCGCGAGGTCGACCTGCTGAGCGACCTGGGACTGCTGCCGACGGCACGCACCCTGGCACTGAACCTGGCGGATCGGCAGAGCGGCATGAAGGTCAAGGACGTCGAGGCCGTCATCGGACTGCCGGTCGACATCGTCATTCCACGTTCCAGCGACGTGCAGCTGGCTGCCAACCACGGCCGGCCGATCATGCTGCGCAAGAAGCGCGGCGGTCCGTTCGTCAAGGCCATCAAGTCGCTCAGCGACCGGCTGCTGAGCCATGCGCCGCAGGCCGGGCACAAGCACAAGCGGCTGGAGGTGGCATGAGCATCTCCGATCGTCTCGCCACGGCGAAGCACCGCTCCGACGGCGACGTCGTCGCCCCGGCTCCCGTCGCGCCAGCCGCCGCACCTCCTCGCGCCCCTCGGGTCGCAGAGGCCACGGTGCACCCGCAGGCCACCGCCACTGACCCGTTGGCTGCAGTGCGCGCCAAGGTGACCGAGGAGCTGTTCCGCCGCATCGGCAGCCGCATCAACGACTCCTCGCTGACCGAGGTCGCCTTGCACGAAGTGGTGCGCGAGGAGCTGATCGCCATCATCGGCGAGGAGCAGCTCCTGCTCACGGTCGACGAGCGCAACCGGCTGATCCAAGACATCGTCGACGACGCCCTGGGTCTCGGCCCGCTGGCGCGACTGCTGAAGGACAAGGCCGTCAGCGAGATCATGGTCAACGGCTACGACCAGATCTACGTGGAGCGCGACGGCAAGATCCAGCTCAGCAGCTCGCGATTCGCCTCGGAGCTGCACCTGCGTCGCGCGATCGAGCGCATCGTGAGCAAGGTCGGACGCCGCATCGACGAGTCTTCCCCGATGGTCGACGCGCGCCTGGCCGACGGATCCCGCGTCAACGCCGTGGTGCCACCGTTGGCGGTCAAGGGTTCCGCGCTCACGATCCGTAAGTTCTCCGAGACGCCCCTGACGGTCCAGGACTTGATCAACTACGGATCCATGACACCGCAGATCGCCGAGCTGCTGCGGGCGGCGGTCGAGGCGAGGCTCAACATCCTGGTGAGCGGTGGCACGGGCACCGGCAAGACGACGCTGCTCAACGTGCTCTCGAGCTTCATCCCCGAGGGTGAACGCATCGTCACGATCGAGGACGCGATCGAGCTCAACCTGCAGCAGGACCACGTGGTGCAGCTGGAGTCGCGGCCACCGAACATCGAGGGGACGGGCGCCGTCTCGATCCGCGACCTCGTGCGCAACTCGCTGCGCATGCGGCCCGATCGCATCGTCATCGGTGAGTGCCGCAGCGGCGAGGCGCTCGACATGCTGCAGGCGATGAACACGGGCCACGACGGGTCCATCAGCACCCTGCACTCCAACTCGCCCCGAGACTGCATCGCGCGTCTGGAGACCCTGGTGCTCATGGCGGGCATGGACCTGCCGCTCCGTGCCATTCGAGAGCAGGTGGCCTCGGCCGTCGACCTCATCGTGCAGATCCAGCGTCTGCGCGACGGCACGCGGCGCATCACGCACGTCACCGAGGTCATCGGCATGGAGGGCGACGTCGTCACGCTCCAGGACGCCTTCCTGTTCGACTTCGCGGCCGGCGTCGACGCCTCGGGCAAGTTCCTCGGCGTGCAGCAGCCCACCGGCGTTCGTCCGCGGTTCTCGGACAAGTTCGAGGAGATGGGCATCACCTTCGACCTCAACGCCTTCGCGACCCCGAGTCGGAGGCGATGACGATGTCCTCGTCCACGACTCTCATCATCGGCATCGTGCTGGTGGCCTGTGCCGTCGCGGCGGTCGCCTACGCACTGTTCGGGTCGACCGCTCCCCGCATCTCCAAGGACCGGAGACGCGGCAGCACCGCTGTGCCGTCGGAGCCGTTGGGCGGTCGCATCTACAAGATGTTCGTCGACGCCATCGATCTGCTCCTGCGGCAGGGCGGATGGGTCCCGTTCCGGGCCGCCGAGCTGGAGGGTGCCGGCGTCCACCGGCCGGCCAGCGTCGTGCTGTCGTGGATCCTCATCGGCTCGGTGGGAGCCTTCCTCGCCGGCTTCGTCGTGCTCGGCGGGGTCCTGGGCGCGCTCCTGTCAGCGGCTGCCGTTCCCGTCGTCGCCAAGCTGGTGCTGAGGAGGCGCACGTCGAAGCGCCGCCGCAAGTTCGAGAACCAGCTGGACTCCACGCTGCGGATCCTCGCCTCGGCCATGCGAGCCGGGCAGAGCCTCACCATGGCCATGGCCTCCGTCGCCAAGGACGCCGAGGCTCCCATGTCAGAAGAGCTGCACCGCGTCGTCAACGAGAACCGCGTCGGCCGCGACCTGGTGGAAGCCATGCTGGAGTCGGCCGACCGGATGCACAGCGAGGACTTCCGGTGGTTCGCCGAAGCCGTCGCCGTGCAGCGCGACACCGGCGGCAATCTCAATGACATCATCGACGTGGTGGCCGAGACCATCCGTGACCGGTCCGAGATCCGGGCCAAGGTCGACGCCTACGCGTCGGAGGGCAGGGCGTCCATGTGGGTGCTGATGTCCCTCCCGGTCGCCCTGGCCATCCTCTACTCGTTCATCCGACCGGGTTACATGAACCCGCTCGTGGAGACCACCATCGGCCGGATCCTGTTCGGCAGCTCCGTCATCCTCTACGGCCTCGGCTACCTGTGGATGAAGAGCATCGTGGACGTCAAGGTCTGAGGGGGAGTCATGGTCGTCATCGGCATCACATTCATCGCCCTGTCACTGGTCGCGCTCACCGTCGCCACCGGCGCCGTCGCGCTGCCCGACAGCATCGTCCGAGAGCGCCTGCTCTCGCGCAAGGCACCGGCTCTGGCGGACACCAGCAATCAGCGGATGCGTCAGGTCGACCGCCTGGAGGGCTCCGAGAAGTACGTCATGCCCGGCGGCATGTTCCGCCGGATCGAACGCAACCTCGTGCTGGCCGGTCACCCCGCCATGTGGACGACGCGCAAGATCGCGGCCGCCAAGGTGGTGCTTCCCATCGTCGTAGGTTTTCTGGCCGTCACGTTGGTGGCGGGTGACAGCGGGACGATGGTCAAGGTGCTGTCCATCGGGGCCGTCATCGTGGCGTACTTCGTGCCCGACCTGCTCATCAGCAGCAAGGCGAAGGAGCGCCAGGAGCAGATCCAGCGCGACCTGCCCGACGTGCTGGACAAGATCGTCATCTCGATCGATGCCGGGCTCGGCTTCGAGGCCGCCATGTCGAAGATCTCGCGCACGAGTGAAGGTCCGCTCGCCGAGGAGCTGGTGCGCACCGGCCAGGACGTCGCCCTGGGCATGGCGCGTCGCGACGCCTACGAGGCGTTGCAGCGTCGCACCAGCTCAGAGGACCTCACGTCCTTCGTCCGCGGCGTCATCCAGGCCGAGGAGCACGGATCATCGATGTCGGCGATGGTGCGCATCCAGAGCAAGGAGATGCGGCTCAAGCGCAAGCTGCGGGCTGAGGGCAAGGCCGGCAAGGTCTCGGTCAAGCTGCTGGCACCGCTCATGGCCTGCATCTTCCCCGTGTTGTTCGTCGTCGTGCTCGCGCCGGGGGTCATCAGCGCGATCGCCATGATGTAGACCTCGCCTCGGCGCCGCAAGGCGCTGGGGCTGTGGGGGCAGGTCGTTGCGTCGTTTCCCGCGCGGCGATCTCCAGGGGTATTCCCGGCCCCGGCCCCCCTGTAGGGGCGCACCCGGGCCCGTCCGTGAGGGAGGCGGGCCCGGGATCGCGTCATGTCGGTGCGGTCTCGACGGCCAGAGCCGGGCGAGTGAGCGCGAGCGGGTAGACGCTGACACAGAGCAGGGCGAAGCCCACGAAGACGAACGGCGCCGGCATCACCAGCGCGATCGAGGTGTGCAGTCCCAGACCGAGCACGATGGCCGCCAGCCTCACGCGGGGCAGCCACAGGCCGATGCTGATCGCGATCTCGGTGAGGATCGTCGCGGCAGCCAGCACGTGGAGCTGTGTGCCGCTCAGCTCGATCCATCGCAGGCCGTCCAGCTGACTGCCGCTCCACCACTCGGGGTTGATCTTGCTGAGGCCCGCGAAGAGGTAGCAGGACGAGACCGCAGCGAGCATCAGCAGCTGCGGCCACCATGGGACGGCGTCAGGTCGACTCGATGCGCCCGGTGCGAGCGCCGCGTCTGCCCGGGCGAACACCATGCCCGCACAGACGAGCAGGAGCAGAATGCGGTGATTGCTGTACAGCTGCTGGTCGGCCAGCAGCACCAGGCTCTCGGTCACCACGATGAGAGCGGCGCACCACCCCGGGCGGATCCCGACGACGAGACCGACTCCCGCCACGGCGCTCAGGAGCAGTGGCGCGATCCCCAGATCGTCGGCCCCGAGCCATGGCCCGGGGACAGGCACAGCCATCCGTCCCTCCGCAATGTGCAGCAAGATCACCGCGCCCTCGAGGGCGACGAGCAACGTCGCGAAGCCCAGCGCGATGCGGGTGACGGCGACCGGGCGAGGCGGGACGGTGAGGGAGATCAGGTCGGACACGTCAGCCGTCCCACGCGGTCGCCGCCGCGATCGGTCTGCCGCACCTCGACCGATGTGGCCTTGGGAAGGTGGCGGCAGAGGTGCGGGGGGAGGAGGGACGTCCAGTCGGTCTCGACCCGCGCGGACGCCACGAGTTCGTCGAGATCGACGCCGTGGTCAGCGCCGTCGGCGTCCTGCCAGGTGGCGCTCACCTCGCCGTAGCCCGAGTACATCTGGAAGCCGAAGCGCGACGGGGCGGGCCCCGCCAGCAGCACGAAGGCCGGGACCACGAACATGGCCGCCGCCAGTCCGGCAACCAGGCGTGAGCGCCAGCTGGTGAGCGAGACCTGCATGGGCCGGATCGTAGGCGGCAGACGGGTCAGGCTTCGACTGCGCGAACTTGACACATCACACCCCCTTGTCAAGTCACTTGACATGTCATACGGTGGTGTCAAGTGGCCTTCAAGGAGGACGACATGACGATCTCAGCAGTGGTCGATGGACAACGCGTCGAGTGGCGTGACAAGAAGCGGTACCTGTGGATCATGGGCGCGATCATCCCGCTCATCCCCCTGATCATCTGGGGCGCGTACGCGGCCACCGGCTGGTCGATCTGGTGGTTCTTCGGCCCCTTCTTCGTCTTCGTGCTGATCCCGATATTCGACCTGATCGCCGGACTCGACCCGAACAACCCGCCGGACGAGCTGATCGAGGCGCTCGAGGAGGACCGCTACTACCGCTGGGTGACCTACGCGTTCATCCCGCTGCAGATCGTTGGCTTCCTCTGGGGCTGCTTCCTCCTGGGTGACGGCACGATCTTCGGCTGGGACCCGTTCTCGGCCGCGGTGCTGCCCGGCATCGCCGAGAACCTCGCTTGGTACGAGAAGCTCGGTCTCGCCACCGGCATGGGCATGGTCGCCGGCATCGGCATCAACACCGCCCACGAGCTGGGGCACAAGAAGGAGGAGATGGAGCGCTGGTTCGCGCGCATCGCCCTCGCTCAGACCGCCTACGGCCACTTCTACATCGAGCACAACCGCGGCCACCACGTGCGCGTCGCGACGCCGGAGGACCCGGCCAGTGGCCGCCTCGGCGAGACCGTGTGGGAGTTCATGCCGCGCACCGTCTTCGGCAGCCTGCGGAGCGCCTGGTCGCTCGAGAAGAAGCGCTTCGCCCGCCTCGGCAAGTCGCCGTACAGCCTCAAGAACGACCTCATCAACGCTTGGATGTTCACCGTCCTGCTGTGGGGCTTCGCCCTGGCGGCGTTCGGTTGGCAGATCGCGCCCTACCTGCTGGTGCAGGCGGTGCTCGGCATCTGGCTGCTGGAGAGCGTCAACTACCTGGAGCACTACGGCATGAAGCGCCAGAAGCTCGAGTCCGGCCGCTACGAGCGGGTCAACCCCTCGCACAGCTGGAACAGCAACAACATCGGCACCAACGTGCTGCTCTACCACCTGCAGCGCCACAGCGACCACCACGCCAACCCGACCCGCCGCTACCAGGCCCTTCGCGACTTCAAGGAGGCTCCGGTGCTGCCCACCGGGTACGCCGGGATGATCGTGCTCAGCTGGGTGCCGCAGGTCTGGCGGTCGGTCATGGACAAGCGCGTGCTGTCGCACTACGACGGCGACATCACGATGGCCAACCTGCACCCGCGCACTGCGGACAAGTACCTGGCGAAGTACGGTCCTGCCGACACCGACCGTCGCCCGGAGACGGGCTCGACCATGGAAGCCGCCTCCTGACATGGGTACCCAATTCATCTGCCCCAACTGCGAGTACGTCTACGACGAGGCGAAGGGCGACCCCCGCGAGGGTTGGCCGCCCGGCACCCCGTTCACCGACATCGATCCCGACTGGACGTGCCCCGACTGCGCCGTGCGCGAGCAGGTCGACTTCGTCCCGATCGAGGAGTTCGAGGGCAACGACCAGGACGGCAACGTGATCAGCGCGGAGACCCGCGCGAAGTGGCAGAAGAAGCACGCCGAGCGGGAGGCAGCAGAGTGAAGGTCTGGGAGTGCCAGCAGTGCGGGTTCGTCTACGACGAGGCTCAGGGCTGGGAGGAGGAGGGGTTCGCCCCCGGAACGAAGTGGGAGGACATCCCCGACGACTGGACGTGCCCCGACTGCGGCGCCGCCAAGGTCGACTTCACCATGGTGCAGGTGGCCTGATGCCCGACCACGGACTCGGTAGATTTCGGGCATGACCGTCACCTACCGGGAGTCCGTGCAGGGTCTGCTGCGCGACCGTCTGCTCGACTCCGCGCAGGCGCAGATCGAGCGACGCGGCTGGTCGTCGGTCACGATGGCCCGCATCGCCGACGAGGTCGGCGTGAGCCGCCAGACGGTCTACAACGAGCTGGGTGCCAAGCGGCAGATCGCCGAGCACCTCGCCATGCGTGAGCTGGCCCGCTTCCTCGACGTCGTGCGCGATCGCATGTCCGAGCGCGACGACCTCGTCGAGGCCATCACCTGGACGTGCCGCGGCGTCCTCGAGCTGGGGGAGCGCAGCCTGCTGGTGCGCACCATCGTCGGCTCGGTGCCGGGCGAGCACGACCCCGACCTGCTGGCGATCCTGACTGTCGAGTCCGGCGAGATCGTCGAGGCCGCGTCGGTCGTCGTCAAGGAGTGCATCGTCAGCCTGGGAGCCGAGCTGCCGCTGAGCGACGCCGAGCTCGACGTGGCGGTCGAGAGCGTCGTCCGGCTCGTGCTGTCGGCCATCACCCGGCCGTCGAAGCCGCCGGAGCAGGCTGCCGCCGACATCGGCTGGATCCTCGGCCTTGCTCTCGCAGGAGCGCGCGACCGCTCCTGATGCTCAGTGCGTCAGCTTGAGGCCCACGACGCAGGCCACGATGCCGAGCAGCAGCAGGACTCGCACGGCCGAGAACGCCTCCTGGCCGGTGGCCATGGCGTAGGCGGCCGTGAGGCTGGCGCCGATGCCCACCCACACGGCGTAGGCCGTGCCCACGGGCAGCGAGCGCATCGCCCAGGCGAGCCCGCCCATGCTGGCGGTGACCGACACCGCGAAGACGACGGTCGGCACCAGGCGCGTGAAGCCCTGGGTGCGGTCGAGGGCCGTGGCCCACACCGCCTCGAGCACTCCGGAGGCGACCAGGACGATCCAGGACATGACGACGCTCCTTCGCATCGTCTTGTCGCTGGCCGGGTACGACGCGCCTCGTCCGGGTGCCGGTGGCACCTCCGACGCTAGCAAGCCGTCAGATCCAGCGGTCGAACCACATCCGGTCGGCCCAGTCAGCGCGCGGGACGACCTCGCCGGTCAGCACGGGCAGGAAGAACCAGAACACCGCCACGACGGTCAGGACGTAGGCCACCACGCCGCCCAGCAGGACGCGCCGCGCCCGAAGACCCGCGGCCTCCCACACCATCCGGCCGAGCACGCAGATCAGCACGATCATGAACGGCAGCATCACGACGGCGTAGAACGAGAAGATCGGACGGTCGTCGAAGACCACCCACGGCAGCCATGCCGCCAGGTAGCAGGCCAGCGCGAGCCCGAGCTGCCACGTGCGCGCGTACAGCCAGATGACGACCGCGGCGATCACCGCGGCCGTGCCGGCCCACCAGACCGCCGGGTTGCCGAGCAGCGTGATGACCTCGATGCAGCTGGAGTCGGCCGCCGCATGACACAGCGGTGAGGGGAGGTCGTTCTGTGCGTCGACCGCGACCGGCCGGTCGAGGAACGGCCACGACCACGCCTTCGACTCGTACGGATGGGTCTGACCGGCCAGGTAGTCGCCGGTGTGGAAGCTCCAGGTCAGCTGGTGGAACTGCCACAGCTGGGCGAAGCGGTTGCCGGTCAGGTCGTACCGCTGCGCGTAGACCTCGTGGTTCACCAGCCAGCCCGTCCAGGTCACGAGGTAGACGGCGAGGGCGACCAGAACCAGCGAGGCGAAGGCCGGGATCCCGACAGCCAGGGTGGTGCGCAGCCACCAGCGCGGACGTGGTCGCGGGCCCACGGCGACCAGTGCGGCGCGGCGGCGGGCGAACATCTCCCAACCGACCACCAGCAGACCGAGGACAGCGAGCAGCACCAGCCCGCTCCACTTCGTCGCGACGGCCATGCCCAGGCAGACCCCGGCCGCGACCTGCCACGGCCGCCACGGCAGCAGCTGGGTCGAGACCTCGACCCGGCGCACCATGTGGTCGCGATCGGCGGCGAGACAGGCGACGGCGCACACGATCCAGAAGGCCAGGAAGCCGTCGAGCAGGGCGAGCCGCGACATGACGAAGTGCATGCCGTCGAGGCACAGCAGCAGTCCGGCGAGACAGCCGAGCCAGGTCGAGCCGGTCAGGCGGCGCACGAGGCGAGCCAGCACCAGCACCGTCAGCGCGCCCACGACGACGGCGCTGATGCGCCACCCGAAGGAGTCGAGCCCGAAGACCTGCTCCCCGAGGGCGATCAGCCACTTGCCGCCCTCGGGGTGGGCGATCTGCGTGGGACCGTCGGCGAACAGCCCTTCCGTGCGGCCCGCGGCGATGCGTGCGTCGGCGCCGGACTCGAAGTCACGCACGTACCCGTGCTGCAGCAACGACCACGCGTGCTTGGCATAGTAGGTCTCGTCGAACAGCAGTCGGGACGGCGAGGCGAGGTCGCGCACGCGGAGCGCGAACGCCAGCAGCGCCACCGCGAGGGGACCGAGCCAGCCCCACGTCCGCTCACCGATCCGCAGCACCCGGTCATGCTAGAGGCTCCCCGCGGGTGGGCGCGGCGGCCACGGGGTTCCGGATGGGACGATGCGGGCATGCTGATCCTCGCGGGCACCCCGATCGGACAGGTCGCCGACGCCTCCAGCCGGCTCGGTCCGGCCCTCGCCGGCGCCGACGTCGTGGCGGCCGAGGACACGCGGCGTCTCGGGCGGCTGGCGTCCGACCTCGGCATCGAGGTGAAGGGCCGCGTCGTCTCCTTCTTCGAGGGCAACGAGGAGGCCCGCACGACCGAGCTGGTCGGGCTGCTGCGCTCGGGGTTCACGGTCGTGCTGGTGACCGACGCCGGCATGCCGAGCGTCTCCGACCCGGGCTACCGCCTCGTGGCCGCTGCGGTCGACGCGGGCGTCGACGTCTCGGTCATCCCCGGTCCGAGCGCCGTGCTCACCGCGCTCGCGGTCTCCGGTCTGCCGGTCGACCGGTTCGCCTTCGAGGGCTTCTGTCCGCGCAAGGCGGGGGAGCGCGCGAAGGTGTTCGGTGCCCTGGCCGAGGACCCCCGCACGCTCGTCTTCTTCGAGTCACCGCACCGCACGGGCGACACGCTCGCGTCGATGGCCGAGGTGTTCGGGCCGGATCGCCGGGCGGCGGTCTGCCGCGAGCTGACCAAGACGTACGAGGAGGTCGTCCGCGGCCCCCTGTCGGAGCTGGTGACGTGGGCCCGCACCCAGGAGCACGGCGTGCGCGGTGAGGTCACGCTCGTCGTCGCGGGCGCCGACGCACGCCCCGTCCAGCACGACGCCGCGAGCCTTGCCGCGCTCGTGCGGGAGGCCGAGGCGACCGGACTCAGCCGCAAGGACGCGATCGCGCAGGTCGTCGCCCGCACCGGCGCGCGCCGCAACGAGGTCTACGAGGCAGCGCACTCCTGACCCGGCACGCGTCGGGCAGCGGCACGCGTCAGACGTCGGGGGAGCGCTCACTAGGATCGACCCCATGGCCGACCGGACGTTCTACGTCACCACGCCCATCTACTACGTGAACGACGCGCCCCACATCGGGCACGGCTACACGACGACGATGGGCGACGTGCTCACGCGCTGGCACCGTCAGCGAGGCGAGTCGGTGTTTTACCTGACCGGCGTCGACGAGCACGGTCAGAAGGTGCTGCGCAAGGCCGAGGCCAACGGCGTCGACCCGCAGGAGTGGGTCGACGGTCTGGTCGAGCGCGAGTGGAAGCCGATGCTCGCCACGATCGACGTCGCCAACGACGACTTCATCCGCACCACCGAGTCCCGCCACGAGGTCGGCACGCAGGCCTTCTGGGAACGGCTGCGTGATCGCGACGCGGTCTACAAGGGCGAGTTCTCCGGCTACTACTCGGTGAGCTCGGAGGAGTTCGTCGGCGACGACGACGTCGTCGACGGCGAGGGCGACGACGAGGGCTTCAAGATCTCGTCGCTCGACGGCTCGCGCGTCGAGCACATGACCGAGTCCAACTACTTCTTCCGGCTCAGCGACTACCAGCAGCAGCTGCTCGACTTCTACGAGGCCAACCCCGACTTCATCGCACCGGCCTCGGCCCGCAACGAGGTGATCTCGTTCGTCAGTCGCGGCCTGACCGACCTCTCCATCTCGCGCTCGACGTTCGACTGGGGCATCCGCGTGCCGTGGGACGACGACCACATCTTCTACGTGTGGATCGAGGCGCTGCTCAACTACGTGACCGCTGTCGGGTACGGCAGTGCCGACTCTGGGGACTCCGAGCGCTTCGAGCGGATGTGGCCCGCCGACGTGCACATCGTCGGCAAGGACATCGTGCGCTTCCACGCCATCATCTGGCCCGCGATGCTGATGGCGGCGGGCCTGCCGGTGCCGCACCGGGTCTTCGCGCACGGCTGGATCCTCGTGGGCGGGCAGAAAATGTCCAAGAGCAAGGCCAACGGCATCCACCCGAACCAGATCGTCGAGACGTTCGGCTCCGACGCCTACCGGTACTACTTCTCGCGCGCGCTGACGTTCGGCAACGACGGCTCCATCTCGTGGGAGGACATCGGCGCGCGCTACCACGCCGAGCTCGCCAACGGCCTGGGCAACCTGGCGTCGCGCGTGGCGGCCATGGTCGGCAAGTACTTCGACGGCGTGCTGCCGGCCGCCGGGCCCTCCACGCCAGCCGAGGACGCGATCATCGAGCTGGTCGCGACGGCTACCGCAGACGCCGACGCGGCGATCGACGCCATCGCCCCGCAGGACGCCGTGGCTGCCGTGTGGCGCATCGTCGACGCCCTCAACGGCTACGTCACCGAGCAGCAGCCGTGGCAGGTTGCGAAGGACGAGTCGCAGCGCGAGCGCCTCGGCACGATCCTCGCCACCACCGCCGAGGGCCTGCGGGCGCTCGCGGTGCTGCTGCACCCGGTCATGCCGAAGGCCACCGTCGTGCTGTGGGAGTCGCTCGGCGCCGTCGACGCGATCGGTCCACTCGCCGACCAGCGCATCGCCGACGCGCCGCGCTGGGGCCAGCTGCCCGCCGGCACGCCCATCACCAAGTCGCCCGCCCTCTTCCCCCGCATCGACCTCGACGTCGCCGAGCCGGGGGCCTGAGTCCTCGTGGACGAAGAGGCTGACGCCTGGCCCTGGCCCGACGCGCCGGAGGCCCTGCCGCACCCGGTCGTCGACAACCACTGCCACCTCGACCACCGCATCAAGGATGGCCTGATCATCGACGTCGCCGACGCCCTCGACCGGGCCGCTGCCGTCGGCGTCCCGCGCATCGTGCAGGTCGGCTGCGACCTGGAGGGGGCTCGTTGGGCCGTCGAGACGGCACGCCAGCACGACGCGATCGCCGCCGCCGTCGCCCTGCACCCCAACGAGGCGCCGGGACTCGACGAGGCCGGTGAGCTCGCCGCCGCCCTGGCCGAGATCGACGCCCTCGCTGCCGACCCCCAGGTGCGGGCGGTGGGGGAGACCGGCCTCGACTACTTCCGCACCGGAGAGGCCGGTCGCGCGGCCCAGCATGCGTCGTTCCGCGAGCACGTCCGCATGGCCAAGCGGCACGGCAAGGCACTGATGATCCACGACCGCGACGCGCACGACGACGTGCTGGCGATCCTCGACGACGAAGGCGTGCCGGAGCGGACGATCCTGCACTGCTTCTCGGGCGACGCCGACTTCGCCCGGGCCTGCCTCGAGCGGGGCGCGTTTCTCTCCTTCGCCGGCACCGTGACCTTCAAGAACGCCCCGGACCTGAGGGATGCGCTCAAGGTCACACCGATCGACCGGATCCTCGTCGAGACCGACGCCCCGTTCCTGACGCCCGTGCCGTACCGCGGCCGGCCGAACGCCTCGTTCCTCGTGCCGATCACCCTGCGAAACATGGCAGAAACGCGGGGTGACGACCTTGCCGAGCTCTGCGCGGCCGTCGAGGCCAACACCGACCGCGCATTCGGCGGGTCGTGGCCGCGCCATACCACCTGAAGCCCGGCATTCTGGGGATTCCAGTTTGATCTGACCTCGCGCGTCGCTACGCTGGCACGGCTGACCGAGCGCTGCGAAGCGTGTGCCAACAGACGAGGAAAGCCTTGAACCAGCTTCACCCCCACGACCACCAAGCCCCCAACGCCTCCGGATGGCGGGCCCGCGCCGGCCGAATCCGCAGCCGTCTCACCCGCTCCGGCTCCGACGAGTCGACGGCCCACGAGGGTGGTTTCCGCAAGGCTCCGTGGATCGTCGCCCTGAACGTCTTCGTCCTGTTGATCATCACTGGTGGCGCCGCCGCGTACGCGGCCATGAGCACCACGGTCGAGCTGACGGTCGACGGTGAGACCGAGAAGGTCCGCACCTTCGCCTCGAGCGTCGAAGAAGTGCTCGAGAGCCGCGACATCGAGCTGCGCGACGCCGACAAGGTCAGCGTCGACCTCGACGCCAAGCCGTCGGGTGACGAGCCGATCGTCGTCGAGTACGCCAAGCCCGTCACCGTGACGGTCGACGGCGACACCACCCAGGACGTCACCTACGCCCCCACGGTCGGCGACTTGCTGGACGAGAACGGCGTCCAGGCGCCCGACGAGGCCTACGTCTCCGACGACCACGACGCCTCCATCCCGCGCAAGGGACTCGATGTCGTCGTCAGCACCCCGAAGAACATCACGGTCACCGCCGACGGCCAGACCCAGCAGCTACAGACCTCGGCCCCCACGGTCGAGGACGTGCTGAAGGAGGCCGATGTCGAGCTCGGTGCTGACGACGAGGTCAACCCCGGCCTCGAGTCCTTCGTGACGCCCGACGCCGCCCTCTCGGTCGTGCGCATCGTCAAGGAGACGCGCACCGAGGAGGTCGACGTCCCGTTCGAGACGCAGGTCCAGGAGGATCCGCAGGCTCCGAAGGGTGAGACCACCGTCGTCACGCCGGGCGTGGTCGGCAAGGCCAGCGAGAAGGTCGACGTCGTCATCGCCGACGGCGTGGTCCGTGACCGCGTGGTCCTCGAGCGCGTCGTGATTGCCGAGCCGGTCGCCCAGGTCGAGAAGATCGGCACGAAGGAGAAGCCCGCCACCGGTGGCACCAACTTCGCGCCCGGCGACACCGTGTGGGACCAGCTCGCGCAGTGCGAGTCCGGTGGCAACTGGGCGTCGAACACCGGCAACGGCTACTACGGCGGCGTGCAGTTCAGCCTCCCGACCTGGCGCGCCATGGGCGGTTCGGGTCTGCCCAGCGAGGCGAGCCGCGAGGAGCAGATCCAGCGCGCCAGCGCCCTGCAGGCACAGTCCGGCTGGGGCCAGTGGCCCGCCTGCTCCGCAAAGCTGGGCCTCCGCTGAACGACTCTGGGCTGAACGAGCCTGGGTTGAACGAGCCCGACCCTGGAGTCCGCCTCCTCGGCGCCACCGACATTCGTCGGCTCGCCGAGGCGGGCGGGGTCCGGCCCACCAAGCAGCGTGGGCAGAACTTCGTCATCGACGCCAACACGGTGCGGCGCATCGTCCGTGTGTCCGGGGTCGGTCCCGGCGACGTGGTCGTCGAGATCGGTCCCGGTCTCGGCTCGTTGACCCTGGCGCTGGCCGACGTGGCGCAGCGCGTCGTGGCGGTCGAGGTCGACGAGGCGCTGGCGGCGATGCTGCCGCAGACGCTCGCCGAGCGCGCGCCCGGTCGCGACGTCGAGGTGGTGCTGGCCGACGCGATGCGCATGGAGTCGCTGCCGGGGCCCGCGCCCACGGCGCTCGTCGCCAACCTGCCGTACAACATCTCGGTTCCCGTGCTGCTGCACGTGATGCACCGCTTCGAGTCGATCGTGCTCGGCCTGGTCATGGTGCAGGCCGAGGTCGCGCACCGTCTGGCGGCCGGCCCCGGGTCGCGCATCTACGGCGTGCCAAGCGTGAAGGCGGCCTGGTACGGCACGGTCGAGGCCGCCGGCACCGTCAGCCGGCGGGTCTTCTGGCCCGAGCCCAACGTCGACTCCGAGCTGGTGTCGTGGCGTCGGCGCGAGACCCCGCTCGGTGACGAGGATCTGCGGCGCCGCACCTTCACCGTCGTCGACGCCGCGTTCGCCCAGCGCCGCAAGACGCTGCGCGCCGCGCTGTCGTCGCTGATGGGCTCGGGCGACGCCGCCGAGAGCGTGCTCCGCGCCGCCGGCATCGATCCCCGCACCCGCGGCGAGCAGCTGTCGGTGCACGACTTCGTGGCCGTCGCCACCGCTTACGCCGAGGCAGCACCCACGGTGGACGGGACCCGAGAGGGTCGCGCCCACTAGGGTTGGCCGGGCCATGACCCCCGTCCCACCGGCCTCATCGAGGCCTTCGACGCCTTCGAGCGCGCGTTGATGTCCGACGACCTCGACACGCTCGACCGACTGACAGCGCCGTGGTCGGACACCGTGGCCGTCGACGCGGCCGGGGTCGCGGTGGGCGGCGACGAGGTCCTGGCCCGCCGCCGCGCGCGCGGACCGGCGACCAGCCGCCAGGTGGTCGGCACGCACGTGCAGGTCGTGGCCGAAGGGCGTGCCCTCGTCGTGGCGGAGTTCGAGCAGAGCAGCGGGCGACGCGGCGTGCAGACCCAGCTGTGGCAGCGCGGAGTCGACGGCTGGGAGGTCTCGGCCACCCACGTCATGCTGCAGCCGCCGGCGTTCGACCGGCGCATCTGGCGGGTCGTCGGCGATCCCCTGGTGCTGCCCCTGGCCTCCGGGCCCCTCGATGGCACCCGGATCGCGGTGCAGGACCTGTTCGCCGTGGCCGGTCAGGCCATCGGCGCCGGCAACCCCACGTGGCGCGCCACCTCGCCGCTGGAGCACGCCCATGCGCCCGTCGTCGAGCGGCTGCTGGCCGCCGGGGCGTCGGTCGCCGGCCTGGCCCGCTGTGACGAGCTGGGCTGGTCGGCCGACGGCCGCAGCCCGCACCACGGCGCCACCCCCAACCCGCGGTCCGGCTTCCGCGTCTCAGGTGGCGCGGCGTCGGGCTCCGCCGCGGCGGTGGCGGCCGGCCACGCCGACGTCGGCCTGGGCATCGACTCCGCCGGTGGGGTGCGCGTGCCTGCCGCCTATCAAGGCCTCTGGGCCATCCGCACGACGCAGGACGTGGTGAGCCGCGACGGCTCGCTCCCCCTGGCGCCCACGTTCGACGCGATCGGGTGGGTCGCGCGCGACGCCGCCACGCTCGCGGCCATCGGCAGCGTCCTCCTCCCGGAGCCCGTGACGGCGATATCTGACGTCGTCACGGTCGACGCCGTGCTCGAGCTGGCCGACGACGACGTCCGCACGGTGCTGGGTGCGGCGGTCGACCGCATCGGCCGGTGGGAGGTCGACCTGGTGACCCCCGACCCGTGGGTGCAGGCGTACGAGGTCCTGCAGCAGGTGGAGCGGCACCGGGCCTTCGGCGAGTTCGCCGCTGCGCACCCCGGTGAAATGGGTGAGCTCGCCGCAGAGCGTGCGCGGCAGGCCGCTGCCATCGACGACGAGTCGGCGGCCCAGGCCCGCGAGCAGGTCGCCGACGCGCGCGAGCGGTTGCGCAAGGCCATCGCCGACCGCGTCGTGGTCTTGCCGTCCGCTCCCACGGTGGCGCCGCGCCTCGACGCCGCTGACACCGCTGCCCTCCGACAGGCCACGACGCGCCTGACCTGCCTGGCCGAGATCGGCGGACTGCCGGTCGTCTCGGTGCCGTTGGCCACCGCGGCCGGGCTGCCGGTCGGTCTGAGCCTGATGGGTCCGCCGCACAGCGACGCCATGCTGCTCGAGCTGGCTGCTTCCCTCGCATGACGCCCGACCGCTTAGGTTGGGACGTGTGACCACCTCGACCGCTCGCGTTCCCGCGAAGATCAACCTGGCGCTCGCGGTGGGTCCTCGCCGCGACGACGGGTATCACGACGTGGCCACCGTCTTCCAGACCCTCGACCTGCACGACGAGGTGCGGGCGACCGCGCGGCCCGACGGCCAGATCACGGTGCGCGTCCACGCCGATGTCGACGAGCAGGTCGAGCACGCCGACGTGCCCACGGGTGACGACAACCTCGCCGTCCGCGCCGCCCGCCGCCTCGCGGAGGTGGCGGGTGTCGAGACGGGCGTCGATCTCGTCATCCGCAAGGTCATCCCGGTCGCCGGTGGCATGGCCGGCGGGTCGGCCGACGCCGCGGCGACCCTGGTGGCGTGCAACGCCGTGTGGAAGCTGGGCCTCGGTCGCGACGTGCTCGACTCGGTGGCGGCCGATCTCGGCAGCGACGTGCCCTTCCTGCTGCACGGTGGCACCGCGGTCGGCACCGGACGTGGCGAGCGCATCAGCCCGGCCCTCGCGCGGGGCAGCTATCGCTGGGTCGTGGCCACCGCGGCCGAGGGCCTGTCCACGCCCGACGTCTACGCCGAGCTCGACCGGCTCAATGCCCACCGAGAGGTGCCGGACCCTCAGGTCTCGGAGGACGTGCTCACGGCGCTGCGCAGCGGCAGTCCGGCCGAGCTGGGGACCATGCTCACCAACGACCTGCAGAAGGCGGCGATCTCGTTGCGTCCGGAGCTGCGCGACACGCTCGACGTCGGGCTGGGGGCAGGTGCACTCGGCGGCATCGTCTCCGGATCCGGGCCCACGTGCGTCTTCCTGGTGCACGACGAGCAGCACGGCCTCGACGTCTCGTTCGCGTTGGCCAGCTCGTTGACCTGTGCCGACGTCGTCCAGGCGCGGGGCCCCGTGCCCGGCGCCCGACTGCTCTCGTGAGGCCGCTGATCGGCGCCGAGGACGTCTCGGTCGCCTACCCGAACCGCCGGGTGCTCGACGGTGTGACCACGGGCATCGGTGAAGGCGACCGCATCGGAGTCGTCGGCCGCAACGGCGACGGCAAGTCGACGCTGATGCGGGTGCTGGCCCGGCGGTCGGAACCCGACTCCGGCCGGGTCACCTGGCGACGCGACCTGCGCGTGGGCTTCCTGGAGCAGGCCGACATCCTCGATCCCGCCGCGTCGGTGACCGACGTCGTGGTGGGCGGGCGGCCCGAGCACGAGTGGGCCTCCGACGCCCGCATCCGCGACGTGGTCGGCGGGCTCCTCGGCGACGTGCCATGGGAGGGCCTGGTGGGCGACCTCAGCGGTGGTCAGCGTCGCCGCACGGCGCTCGCGGCGCTGCTGGTCGGCGAGCACGACGTGATCTTCCTCGACGAGCCCACCAACCACCTCGACCTCGAGGGCGTCACCTGGCTGGCCGGCCACCTCAAGGCCGCGCGCGTGGCCTTCGCGGTGGTCACCCACGATCGCTGGTTCCTCGACGAGGTTTGCACGGCCACCTGGGAGGTGCACGACGGTGTCGTCGACGCCTTCGAGGGTGGCTACGCCGCGTACGTGCTGCAGCGGGTCGAGCGCGACCGGCAGGCCGCCGCGTCGGAGGGCCGCCGCCAGAACCTCATGCGCAAGGAGCTGGCCTGGTTGCGCCGGGGTGCGCCCGCGCGCACGGCCAAGCCGAAGTTCCGCATCGACGCGGCCAACGCGCTGATCGAGCGTGAGCCGCCCATCCGCGACACGGTCGAGCTCGTACAGCTGGCGACCTCGCGGCTCGGCAAGGACGTCGTCGACGTGCTCGACGTGTCGGTCGCCTTCGACGGTCGGCCGGTGCTGCGCGACGTGGAGTGGCGCATCGGACCGGGGGAGCGCACCGGCATCCTCGGCGTCAACGGGGCCGGAAAGAGCACGCTGCTCAAGGTCATCACCGGTGAGGTCGAGCCGACGAGCGGCCGGGTCAAGCGGGGCAAGACCGTCCGCATCGCCACCCTCACGCAGTCGTTGTCCGAGCTCGACGCCGTGGCCAATGACCGCGTCACCGACCTCGTGGCTCGCCAGCGCACGACCTACGAGGCGGGTGGCAAGGAGCAGACACCCGGCCAGCTGCTCGAGCGACTCGGCTTCGGGTCGGCGCACCTGTCGACCGCCGTGCGCGACCTCTCCGGCGGGCAGAAGCGCCGGCTGCAGCTGCTGCTGATCCTGCTGGAGGAGCCGAACGTCCTGATCCTGGACGAGCCGACCAACGACCTCGACACCGACATGCTGGCGGCGGTCGAGGACCTGCTCGACACCTGGCCCGGCACCCTGCTGGTGGTCTCGCACGACCGCTACCTGCTCGAGCGCGTGACCGACCACCAGTACGCCGTGCTCGACGGCCACCTGCGCCACCTCCCCGGCGGCGTCGACGAGTACCTGCGGCTGCGGGCGCTGACCCCCGACAGTGGTGGTAGTGACGCCCTGACGGCCACGGGCAGGCCGGGGTCGGCGGCTCCCCGGACGAGCAAGATCTCCGAGGGTGACCGCCGGCAGGCGCGCAAGGACGCGACGCGGCTGGAGCGCCAGGTCGAGAAGTTCACGGCGCGCGAGCACGAGCTCGAGGTGGCGATGGTCGAGCACGCCATGGACGCCGACCGTCTGCAGAAGGCCGCGGCCGAGCACGCCGAGGTGGTCACGAAGCGTGAGACCGCCGAGACCGAGTGGCTCGAGGTCCTCGAGCGCCTCGAGACCGACTGACCCCGCCCCTCCCCGCTGAGTGTCACGGTTCGGTCGCGAAATGGCTGGTTTCACGACCGAAACGTGACACTCAGCGCGGGCCGGGCAGCGACCTGGCTCGCCGGGCTCGAGGACCGCTGGTTCGAGATCGCCGACGTCCTCGGCTGGGCCGGGAGCCATCCATGCGATGTGGTCCACCCTGGACCCGGGGGGTGGCAGGATGAGGTGCTCGCACCGTCGGCGCGAGCTTCACGCTCGCTCTGAACTCGGAGATCCACTTGTTCATCATTCGCTCACGCCGCGCCCTCACGTGGGGCACGGCGGCCGCCACGACCTCCGTGCTGGCGCTCGCCGTCACGTCGGCCGCCTTCGCCGCGCCCACCCCTGAGGTCACCACGCCCAACATGCAGTGGATTGACATCTACGACGACCGGCCGACCATCGCGGACGTCCAGGCGACCTACCCGAACCTGCTCGGCACGGGAGTGGCTCTCGACTCGGGATGGACCGCGGACGCCTTCGACGACGCCCTCCAGGCCTGGCAAGTCACCACGGCCGGCGGCGTCAACGAGGTCATCGACTGGACCCCGGGCACGCAGACCACCGCAAACGGGCTGTCGACCTGGACGTACTCGGGCACGACACTGACGGCGGGTGTCGCGCTCGACGTCTCGCTCGAGATCCAGGGCAACACGGCCCGGTGGACCGTCACGCCCACGGCCGGCCCCGCAGACGCCATCGTCACGGCCAACGCCAACCTCGGATCCGATGGCGACGAGACCGTCGTGGAGGTCACCCCCGAGACCGCGGTCGTCACGTCGGACGACGACGGTGTTGATCCCGTGCTGGGCTTCTCGATCGACGCCGCCGACGGCCTGATCGACGCCCAGCCCGGGGCCGGCGGGGTGGACTTCTCGTTCGCGACGGCACGGACGGCGACCATCGTGGCCGCACTGCAGGACTACGCGCCCTGTGCTGAGCAGGTCGCGATCGACGGGATGATCGGCCGCGTCGCCACCCTGCAGACCAACTTCGGCATCACGATCGAGGGTGCGCTCGACTGTGCGACGGTGGCCGCTCCGGCTGTGGCTACGCAGGGCACGGCGACCTCCCAGGTGCTGGCTGTCGGGATCGATCCTGCGGTCGACGCGGTCACGGACGGCACGAGCTCAAGCAACATCGACTTCGAGAGCGGTGAGGGCGCCTACCTGGAGTTCCCCGACGTGGTCGAGTCCACCACCACGGGCCTGCCGGCGGGTCTCACGGCGACGTTCGACCCGTTGGCGCAGACGCTCACCCTGGCCGGCACGCCGACGCAGTCAGGTGTCTTCAACGCGACCCTGGTGCTCTATCGCACCGATGTGCTGGACTACTGGAACAGCGACCTCGGCGAAGGTGCGCCGGTCGTGGCTCGTTTCACCGTGACGGTGGCCCCGGTCCCGACCGACCCCGGGACGGGTGGTCCGGGTACGGGTGGTCCGGGTACGGGTGGGCCCGGCACCGGCGGCACCGGCACCGGCGGTGCCGGTGCGGGCCTGGGAAGCGGGACCGGCGTGGGCGTGAGTCGCTCGCTGCCCGAGATCGGGGCGGGCGACCTCCCGGCCGGCGTGATCGGTCTCGCGATGCTCGCGGCAGGCGCTACCGCGGTGGCCGCGGGACGTCGGACCCGCCGGGCCTGACTCTCGTCGAGTCCGGGTGTCCTGGGCGGCCGTACGGCCGCCCAGGACACCCGGGAGGGCGCACCAAGGTGCGCAAGCTCGAGATCACCGACGTCCTTGGCAGCAACCTCCCGCTCGCCTGAGCGGTCAGCCAGCAACCTTCTCGGCGTGGATGGGGTTGCTCACTGACCGCCCCGTGCGGGGATGAGTTGCAGGCTGACCGCCGCGTCAGGTGCGGAAGGGACTTGTCAGGGTGCGCAGGGCCGCCACGAGGGACTCGGCCTCGGCGGGGGACAGCCCGGCCAGCAGCTCGGCCTCGCGGTCCATCAGCTCCGACAGCGCGCCGTCGACCCGTTCCCGGCCGGTCTCGGTGAGCCGCACCAGGACTCCGCGACGATCGCCCGGGTCGGGACGGCGCTCGACGAGACCGCGCCCCGCCAGCCGGTCGACGCGGTTGGTCATGGTGCCACTGGTCACAAGCGTCTCGCCCACGAGGCGTCCGGGGGACAGCTCGTAGGGTGCGCCCGAGCGACGCAGCGCGGCCAGCACGTCGAACTCCCACGACTCCAGCGAGTGCGCGGTGAACGCCTCGCGGCGGGCGCGGTCGAGATGATGCGCGAGGCGCGAGACCCGGCTGAGCACGTGCATCGGCGCCACGTCGACGTCGGGCCGCTCGCGACGCCAGGCCTCGACGATGAGGTCGACCTCATCAGGACCGGTTGTGCTCATGGCCTGACGATAGACGGTCAAGAATCTTGATGTAGAGAGACTTTCGTCTCTCCGCCCGGGCGCGTAGGTTCACGTCATGGATGCCACCGACGCCGTCGCCGCGGGTGCGGCCCGCCAGTCCGCCCTCCTCGCCGCAGGGGAGATCACCAGCCGCCGGCTGGTCGAGGCCACGCTCGTCGCCGTCGGGAAGGCCGATGCGCAGCTCAACGCCGTGGTCGCGACCTACGCCGATCAGGCGCTCGCGGCGGCCGACGAGGCTGACCGACGTCGGGCGGCCGGTGACGCTGGTCCGCTGACCGGTGTGCCGATCGCGGTGAAGGACGACCTCGCCATGGCGGGGGAGGTGACCGGGTGGGGCAGCCGGGCCCAGGTGCGGCCAGCGTCCATCGACGCCGACCTCGTGGCGACCCTCCGAGCCGCGGGCATGGTGCCGCTCGCCAAGACGACGTTGCCGGAGCTGGCGATCTGCGGCTTCACCGAGACCGAGGCGCACGGCATCACCCGTAACCCGGTCGACCCGTCCCGGACGCCCGGCGGATCGTCGGGTGGATCGGCGGCCCTCGTGGGCGCCGGCGCGATCGGCATCGCCACCGCGTCGGACGGCGCCGGGTCCATCCGCATTCCGGCCGCGTGCTGCGGCCTGGTCGGCTTCAAGCCCACCCACGGGCACGTGCCGAGCAGCGGCTCCTGGCACGGCATGTCCACCCAGGGGTGTGTCACGCCGACCCTGGCCGACTCGGCCTTGTTCCTCGACACGATCGGCTCGTTCGACGACTCGCTGACGGACGCGCTCGATCGCGACCCCGGAACGCTGCGGATCGGACTCTCCACCAGCGGCTCGGCGGCCACCCGGCCGGAGCGACTCGACCCGCAGGTGCGAGCGGCTCTCGACCGCGCCGCGGGCGTCCTCGCCGTGGCGGGACACGAGGTCAGCGAGGTGGCGGTGCCGTACGGCGTCGACGCGAAGTCGCTGATCGTGCGGTACCTGCGGGGCATCCGCGACAGCGCCCGGAGCGTCGACGAGCCGGAGCGACTGGAGGCCCGCACGAAGCGCATCGCCCGTCTCGGCGCCCCGTTCGGCCGGCGGGCCCTCGGCTGGTCGATCCGGCAGGGCGAGCAGTTCGGCACCTCGGTGCACGACCGTCTGGGGGTCGACGTGCTGCTGATGCCGGTCATGTCCGGTCCGCCGATCCCCGTCGGCCACTGGCGCCGCAAGCGGGGGCTGAGCCTCGTGCTGGCGATGAACGCGTTCTACGCCTACACCGCGCAGTGGAACCACGCCGGCGTCCCCGCGGTCTCGCTGCCGGCCGGCACGACTCCGGACGGACTGCCGCTCGCGGTCCAGCTGGTCGGTCGACGCGGCCGCGACGCCGAGCTGATGTCGCTCGCCGCTCAGCTCGAGGGCCGGTTGTGACCGCTGGCCCCGGCTGGGACCCGAACGTCTACCTGCGGCACGCCTCCGACCGATCTCGTCCGTTCGTCGACCTCCTCGCCCGGGTGCCGGGGGAGCCGCGCTCGATCATCGACCTCGGGTGCGGTCCCGGCCATCTCACCGACGTGCTGCTGGCGCGGTGGCCCGATGCGACCGTGCACGGTGTCGACTCCTCGGCCGAGATGATCGAGGCCGCCCGCGCCCGCGCCGATGGCGCGACGTACGAGCACGCCGACGTGGTCACCTGGACGCCCTCGCGAGCGGTCGACCTCATCGTGTCGAACGCACTGTTCCAGTGGGTGCCGGAACGCGCCGAGGTGATTCGCCGGCTGACCGACTCGGTGTCGCCCGGCGGGGCCTTCGCGCTGCAGGTGCCGGACAACGCCGACGCGCCCAGTCATCGGCTGCTGCGCGAGCTGGCGGCGCGAGAGCCGTACGCACCGCACACCGCGAGCGCGCAGCACGTGCCGCCGGGGCCGCCGGAGGAGTACCTCGACCTCTTCGCCGGGCTGGGGTGGACGGTCGACGCGTGGTCGACGACCTACCTGCACGTGCTGCCGGGCGAGGACCCGGTGTGGAGCTGGGTCTCCGGCACCGGCGCCCGGCCCGTGCTGCAGTCGTTGCCGGACCACCTGCGCGAGCGCTTCGTCGCCGAGTACCAGGCGGCCTTGCGCGAGGCCTACCCCTCGCGGCCGTACGGCACGGTCCTGCCCTTCCGACGCACCTTCGCCGTCGCCCAGCGGTAGCCTTGTGCCGCGATCCCCGGTTGGTCTGCCGGCAGGGCCCGCCTGACTTTGAATCAGGACAAGCGACGCAGGTTCGACTCCTGCCCGGGGAGCCACGTGCGATGTCAGCCACTCTGGGCGGTCAGCGCGCAACCCTTCCCCGCTCGGAAAGGTTGCGGACACACCGCCCCGCCGCCGGAAGGGTTGCTGGCTCACCGCTCCTGGTGGGCCCCGGGACGCCGTAAGGTGTCAGGGTTCGCCCCGCCACCTCGAGGAGACACGTGAGCACCCAGGTCACCGCGGTCGTGCTGGCCGCCGGCGCCGGCACCCGCATGCGGTCGTCCCGCGCGAAGGTCCTGCACGAGATCGGCGGACGCAGCCTCGTGGCGCACGCCCTCGGTGCGGTCCGCGAGGTCGGAGCCGAGGTCCGCGTCGCCGTGGTGGGTCACGACCGCGAGGCCGTGTCGGCCGCCGTCACCGAGACCGATCCCGATGCCGTGCAGGTCGTGCAGGAGGAGCAGCGCGGCACGGGTCACGCCGTCCAGGTGGCGCTGCAAGGTCTGCCTCAGGCGCCCGTCGGCACCGTGCTGATCACCTACGGCGACGTGCCGCTGCTCGACGCCCCCACGCTGGCGGGCTTCCTGGCCGATCACCATGAGGCCTCCCGCGCGGTGACGATCCTGACGGCTCGGGTCGGCGATCCCACCGGCTACGGCCGCATCGTGCGCGACGAGTCCGGCGCGGTGCAAGCGATCCGCGAGCACCGCGACGCCTCCGACGAGGAGCGCCGCATCCCGGAGATCAACAGCGGGGTGCTCGCGGTCGAGGCCGAGTTCCTGGCGCGGGCGCTCGCCGGCCTGCGGTCCGACAACGACCAGGGCGAGCTGTACCTGACCGACGTCGTGGCCCGCGCCGTCGCCGACGGCCTGCCGGTCGGAGCTCACGTGCTCGAGGACGTCTGGCAGACCGAGGGCGTCAACGATCGCGCCCAGCTGGCGCGCCTGGGCCGCGAGCTGAACCGCCGCATCGTCGACCGCTGGATGCGTGAGGGCGTCACGGTCGTCGACCCCGAGACGACGTGGATCGACTCCGCCGTCGAGCTCGCCCCTGACGTCACCCTCCTGCCCGGCATCCAGCTGCTCGGCGCCACGAGCGTGGCCACCGGCGCGACGATCGGCCCCGACACCACGCTGCGCAACGTCGAGGTGCACGCCGGTGCCCAGGTGGTGCGCACGCACGGGTCCGACGCAGTCGTCGGCGTCGGCGCCACCGTCGGCCCCTTCGCGTACCTGCGTCCCGGCACGGTCCTCGACACCGAGGCCAAGGTCGGCACCTTCGTCGAGACCAAGAACTCCCACGTCGGCGCCGGTGCCAAGGTGCCGCACCTCAGCTACATCGGCGACGCCGAGATCGGCGACGGGTCAAACATCGGCGCAGGCACCATCACCGCCAACTACGACGGCGTCGCCAAGCACCGCACGACGGTCGGCAAGCACGCCCGCACCGGCTCCGACAACGTCTTCGTCGCACCGGTCACGATCGGTGACGGCGCCTACACTGCCGCGGGTACCACAGTGCGCGACGACGTCCCGCCGGGGGCGCTGGCGATCGGCGAAGGTCGTCAGAGGACCATGGAGGGGTGGGTCGAGTCGAAGCGACCCGGTACCTCGGCCGCCGAGGCAGCACGTCGAGCACGGGAGAACCAGCAGTGACCGACCTCCAGTCCGCCACCGGTCAGACGACGGCGAGCTCGCCCAGCTCGAGCTCCCGCACGCCGACCAAGAACCTCATGCTGTTCTCGGGTCGTGCGCACCAGCCGCTCGCCCAGGAGGTCGCCGAGCTCCTCGACGTCGAGCTCGTGCCCACCACGGCGTACGACTTCGCCAACGGCGAGATCTACGTCCGCTTCGACGAGTCGGTGCGCGGCTGCGACGCCTTCGTCATCCAGAGCCACGCCGCGCCCATCAACGACGCGATCATGGAGCAGCTCATCATGATCGACGCCCTCAAGCGCGCGTCGGCCAAGCGCATCACGGTCGTGCTGCCCTTCTACGGCTACGCCCGCCAGGACAAGAAGCACCTCGGCCGCGAGCCCATCTCGGCCCGCCTGGTCGCCGACCTCTTCCTGGCCGCCGGCGCCGACCGCCTCATGACGGTCGACCTGCACACGGCGCAGATCCAGGGCTTCTTCGACGGCCCCGTCGACCACCTGCTCGCCATGCCGATCCTCACCCGCTACGTGCGTGAGAAGTACAGCGACCGCTCGTTCGCGGTCGTCTCGCCCGACGCCGGCCGCATCAAGGTGGCCGAGTCGTGGGCGAACGCCCTCGGCGGCGCGCCCCTGGCCTTCATCCACAAGACCCGCGACATCGACCGGCCCAACGCCAGCAAGGCCAACCGCGTCGTCGGCGAGGTCGCCGGACGCACCTGCATCCTGGTCGACGACCTCATCGACACCGGCGGCACGATCGTCCAGGCGGCCGACGCGCTGATGGCCGACGGAGCGGCCGAGGTCGTCATCGCCGCCACGCACGCCGTGTTCTCCGGTCCGGCCGTCGACCGCCTGAAGAACTCGGTCGCCACCGAGGTCATCGTCACGAACACGCTGCCGCTGTCAGACGAGCAGCGTTTCGACCAGCTGACCGAGCTGTCGATCGCCCCCCTGTTCGCGCAGGCGATCGCGGCGGTGTTCGAGGACGGCTCCGTCACCAGCCTCTTCAAGGACTGACGCTCCGCCTTCTGCCGCCCACGGCCCGGCACTCCCGCCGGTGCTCTTTGCCGCCCACGGCCCGGCACCCCCGCCGGTGCTCTTCGCCGCCCACGGCCCGGCACCCCCGCCGGAGTCCGCCGGCGATTTCCGGTGGCGCAGGCCGCTGCGGTAGACTCGCCCGGTTGCCTCGGCGAGGGTCGGTACATCCGGCCGTGATCGACAGGGCGCTCCACGGACGACGTGAGCGTGCCGTGTCGAGCGCCAGCGACAGACTTCCACCTGCTGCACCATTTCAAGGAGAGACTCCCCGTGGCCGAGATCAAGATCGCTGCCGAGACGCGCACCGAGTTCGGCAAGGGTGCGGCCCGCCGCATCCGCCGTGCGGACAAGGTGCCCGCGGTCCTGTACGGACACGGCACCGATCCGGTGCACGTGACCCTGCCGGGCCACGAGACCATGCTCGCGCTCAAGAACTCCAACGCGCTGCTCACCATCGCGCTCGACAAGGACTCGCACCTCGCGATCCCCAAGCAGGTCCAGCGTGACCCGCTCAAGGGCTTCCTCGAGCACGTCGACCTGCTGATCGTCCGCAAGGGCGAGAAGGTCACCGTCGACATCCCGATCAACCTCGTCGGCGAGCCCGGCCCCGACGCGCTGGTCGTCACCGAGAACTCGACCATCTCGATCGAGGCCGAGGCCACGCACATCCCCGACGAGATCGACGTCAGCATCGAGGGCCTGCTGCCCGGCTCGCAGGTCCTGGCGCAGGACATCACGCTGCCGAAGGGCTCGACGCTGGCCGTCGACCCCGAGTCGCTGATCGTCAACATCACCTCGGCCCCGACGGCCGACGAGGTCGAGGCCGAGCTGGCCGAGGCCGAGGCGGACGCCGGCATCGAGCACGACGAGCCCGAGGCTGCCGACGACGCCGATTCCGCGGACTCCGCCGAGTCGGACTCGGAGTCGGAGTCCGCCGAGTCGGAGTGACCTGGCTCGTCGCCGGGCTCGGCAACCCGGGCCCGGCGTACGCGGCCACCCGACACAACGTCGGGTACCTGGTCACCGACGTCCTCGCCGCCCGCATGGGCGGTCGCTGGAAGTCGCACAAGCAGAGCCGTACCGACGTCGTCGAGGGACGGCTCGCCGGCGAGCGCGTCGTCCTCGGACGGTCCCGCTCGTACATGAACGAGAGCGGCGGGCCCCTCAAGGCGCTGGCTGGCTTCTTCGACATCGAGCCCGCTCAGGTCGTGGTGATCCACGACGAGCTCGACATCGACTTCGGTCAGCTGCGCATCAAGCTCGGTGGCGGCGACAACGGCCACAACGGGCTGAAGTCGCTGCGCTCGTCGCTGGGCACCGGCGACTTCCACCGCGTGCGCGTCGGCATCGGTCGTCCGCCCGGTCAGCAGACCGTGCACGACTTCGTGCTGAAGCCGTGGTCGTCGACCGAGAAGAAAGAGCTCGACCTCAACGTCGAGGAGGCCGCCGACTCGGTCGAGTCGTTGATCTCGAGGGGTCTGGAGGCCACCCAGAGCGCCTTCAACCGCTAGACATGATGGGGCTGGCATGACGGGTCCGGTGGAGACCAGCGAACGTCCGCTCGAGCCGCTGGCCGAGCGGGTCGCCGCGCTGCCCGGACTCGAGGCCGCTCTCGCCGAGCGTGCCGACGGCGTGCGCGAGGTGGGCCTGCGCGGTCCGGCAGCGGTCCGGCCTTTCGTCGCCCACGCGCTGGCTGCGTCAGGCACGGTTCTGGCGGTCACCGCCACAGCCCGCGAGACCGACGAGCTCGCCGCGGTGCTGGGCGAGACGCTCGGCCCCGACGTCGTGGCCACCTTCCCCGCATGGGAGACGCTGCCGCACGAGCGGCTGTCACCTCGCTCCGACACCGTCGGTCGTCGACTCGCCACGTTGCGCCGCCTGGTGCACCCGGGCGAGACGCCGCTGCGCGTCGTCGTGGCGCCCGTCCGCTCGGTGCTGCAGCCCCAGGTCCGGGGTCTCGGAGACCTCGAGCCGGTGTTCCTGCGCGCGGGTGACGACCACGGTCTCGACCGGCTCGTCGCCGAGCTGGCCGGCGCCGCCTACACGCGTGTCGACCTCGTCGAGCGTCGCGGCGAGTTCGCCGTGCGCGGCGGCATCGTCGACGTCTTCGCGCCCACCGACGACCACCCCGTCCGCGTGGAGTTCTGGGGCGACACCGTCGAGGAGCTGCGCCAGTTCTCGGTCGCCGACCAGCGCTCGCTCGATCAGGTCGAGTCGTTGTGGGCGCCGCCGTGCCGCGAGCTGTTGCTGACCGACCAGGTGCGGGCCAAGGCCCAGGCGCTGGCCGTCGAGCACCCGTCGCTGGCCGAGCTGTTCACCAAGATCGGCGAGGGCCACGCCGTCGACGGCATGGAGTCCCTGGCGCCCGTGCTGGTCGACGAGATGGAGCTGCTCGTCGAGCTGCTGCCGGCCGACTCGACCGTGCTGCTCTGCGACCCCGAGCGCATCCGCGCCCGCGCGCACGACCTCGTCGCCACGAGCGAAGAGTTCCTGCAGGCGTCCTGGGCCGCGGCCGCCACCGGCGCGGAGTCGCCGATCGACCTCGGGGCCGCCGCCTTCCGCACCCTCGACGACGTCCGCGCCACGACCCTCGACCGCGACCTCTCGTGGTGGCGCCTGTCGCCGTTCGGCGTCGACGACGAGGGCCACGACCTCGGGGTCGAGGAGTCGCCCGCGCTGCGCGGCGACCTGACCGCCGCGGTCGACACCGTCCGCGCGTGGCTGCGCGACGGTCTCGACGTCACGGTCATCGTTCCCGGTCACGGCCAGCTGGAGCGCGCGTCGGAGTGGCTCGCCGACGCCGACCTCGCCAGCAGCGTCGAGGCATCCGCCCCGGGCGTGGTGCACCTGGTGTGCGCCGAGCTCGGTCACGGCCTCGTCGCCCGCGACCTCAAGCTCGCCTTCCTGACCCACGACGACCTCGTCGGCCAGCGCGCCTCCGGCGACCGACCCACCAAGGCGATGCCCGCACGCCGCCGCAAGCAGGTCGACCCGCTCGAGCTGAAGGCCGGCGACGCCGTCGTGCACGAGCAGCATGGCGTCGGCCGCTACGTCGAGCTGGCCAATCGCGTGGTGCAGGGTGCGGCGCGCGAGTACCTCGTGCTCGAGTACGCGCCCGGCAAGCGCGGCCAACCCGGCGACCGGGTCTTCGTGCCGATGGACCAGCTGCACCTCGTCAGCCGCTACGTCGGTGGCGAGTCCCCGACCCTCGACAAGCTCGGCGGCTCCGACTGGACCAACCGCAAGAACAAGGCCCGCAAGGCCGTCCGGCAGATCGCCGGCGAGCTCATCAAGCTCTACGCCGCCCGCCAGGCCACCAAGGGGCACGCCTTCGGCCCGGACACCCCGTGGCAGCGCGAGCTCGAGGACGCCTTCGCCCACGTCGAGACACCCGATCAGCTCAGCACGATCGACGAGGTCAAGCGCGACATGGAGCGCACGATGCCCATGGACCGCCTGGTCTGCGGCGACGTCGGCTACGGCAAGACCGAGATCGCCGTGCGCGCGGCGTTCAAGGCCATCCAGGACGGCAAGCAAGTCATCCTGCTCGTGCCCACCACGTTGCTGGTGCAGCAGCACTACGCCACCTTCGCCGAGCGGTTCGGCCAGTTCCCGGTGACGATCCGGCCACTGTCGCGCTTCCAGAGCGAGAAGGAGTCCAAGGCGACGCTCGACGCGTTGGCTGACGGCTCGGTCGACCTCGTCATCGGCACCCACCGCCTGCTGCAGCCCGGCGTGCACATCAAGGACCTCGGCCTCGTCATCGTCGACGAGGAGCAGCGCTTCGGCGTCGAGCACAAGGAGGCGCTCAAGCACCTGCGCGCCGCGGTCGACGTGCTGAGCATGTCGGCCACGCCGATCCCGCGCACGCTCGAGATGGCCATCACCGGCATCCGCGAGATGTCGACCATCGCCACGCCGCCGGAGGAGCGCCACCCGGTGCTGAGCTTCGTCGGCGCCTACGAGGACCAGCAGGTCATTGCCGCCATCCGCCGCGAGCTGCTGCGCGAGGGCCAGGCCTTCTTCATCCACAACCGGGTGCAGAGCATCGGCCGCGTGGTCAACCGGCTGCAGGAGCTGGTGCCCGAGGCCCGAGTGGCCGCCGCCCACGGCCAGATGAGCGAGGCCGAGCTCGAGCGCGTGATGCTCGACTTCTGGGAGAAGCGCTACGACGTGCTGGTGTGCACGACGATCGTCGAGTCCGGTCTGGACGTGTCGAACGCCAACACCATGATCATCGAGCGCGCCGACACCCTCGGCCTCTCGCAGCTGCACCAGCTGCGCGGCCGCGTGGGCCGAGGCAGCGAGCGCGCCTACGCGTACTTCCTCTTCCCGCCGGACAAGCCGCTCACCGAGACCGCGCACGACCGCCTGGCGACCATCGCCCAGCACTCCGAGCTGGGCGGCGGCATGGCGGTGGCGATGAAGGACCTCGAGATCCGCGGGGCCGGCAACCTGCTCGGCGGCGAGCAGTCCGGGCACATCGCCGACGTCGGCTTCGACCTCTACGTGCGCCTGGTCAGTGAGGCCGTGGCCGAGTTCCGCGGCGAGGGTGACGAGCAGCCGGGCCGCGAGGTCAAGATCGAGCTGCCCATCGAGGCGCACCTGCCCACCGACTACGTGCCCAGCGAGCGTCTGCGCCTGGAGATGTACAAGCGGCTCGCGGCCGTCGCGTCGCTCGAGGACGTGACTGCGCTGCGCGAGGAGCTGGCCGACCGCTACGGCGACCCGCCCGAGGTCGTCGAGACGCTGCTCGAGGTCGCGCGCCTGCGCGTCAAGGTCGCCGCGGCGGGCCTGACCGAGGTCACCTCGGCCGGCAGCAACATCCGCTTCGGCGAGATCGTGCTGCCGGAGTCGGCCCAGATGCGCATGCGACGGATCTACCCCAAGAGCCTCTACAAGACGGTCACCCACACGATCCTCGTGCCGCGCCCGCGGCAGGCCCAGGTCGGCGGCAAGCCGCTCGTCGGCCGCGAGCTGATCGAGTGGACCGGCGTCGTCGTCGACACGCTCATCGCCTGACGCTCGGCGGGAGGGCCCCGTGCCCGCCCGCTGTGACGCGCGTCTCGCTAGGGTGAGCCCCATGCGCAGGAGCCTGGCCGTCGGTGCCGTCATGGTCGTCGCAACCGTGCTGTCCGCCTGCGGTCCGCCGCCGCCGGGAACCGCGGCGCAGGTCGGGGACACCCGCATCACGATGGACCAGCTCGACGACGCCACCACGGGCTTCTGCCTGCTGGTCGACGACCCCGAGGCGCCCGTCGCCGCCGTCCGGTCGCAGGCCCTCAGCCTGCTGCTGCTCCGCGAGGCGGCCGAGATCGAGGTCGGCCGTCGCAACCTGCAGCTCGACGCCGTCGACCTCCAGGTCACCTCGGAGCAGCGCCAGGAGCTCGAGGCGCTCGCCGGCGACTCGGCCGAGGAGGTGCTCGAGGTGTACGAGACCAACCTCTACGTGCAGGCCGTCGCCGACCGGATCGTCGGCGCCGCCGAGGCGGAGGCCGCGTCCCAGGACGAGGACCCCGGCATCGCGAAGCTGGCGGAGGTCCTGCGGGGCCTCGACGTCGAGGTCGACCCGCGCTTCCCGGTCTCCATCGACGGCGACACCACCGCGATGCTGGCCGCCGGTGAGGTACCGGTCCGCGACACCCCGCCCACGCAGCTCTGTGGCTGAGCCCCGCGGGCTGCCGCGGCTCGTGGCCGTGGTCGACCGCTTGCGCCGGGAGTGCCCGTGGACGCAGGACCAGACGCACGACTCGCTGCGCCGGTACCTGCTGGAGGAGGCCTACGAGGTGCTCGAGGCGCTCGACTCCGGAGACGCCCAGCACCTGCGTGAGGAGCTCGGCGACCTGCTCTTCCAGATCGTGTTCCACGCCCGGATCGCCACCGAGCACGCCGGGTGGGACGTCGACGACGTGGCCGACGACATCGCCGACAAGCTGATCCGCCGCAGCCCGCACGTGTTCGCCGACGGGGGAGCGGCGACGGCGGCCGAGGTCGACGCGGCGTGGCAGGCCATCAAGGCCACCGAGAAACCACGCGAGCGCCCCGACGAGGGCATCCCCGCCGCACTGCCGGCGTTGGCCTACGCGCAGAAGATGCTCGACCGCGTGCCCGACCTCGACACGTCCGGTGACGACCTCGGCCACCGGCTCCTGCGGCTCGTCGCCGAGGCCCGCGACGCCGGCCTGGACGCCGAGGCCGAGCTGCGCCGCGCCCTCCCACGCCGGTCCGACAGCACGCACTAGGCTGGGCCCGCCCGTCATCACCCGCACGAGGAGAACCCTGTGGCACAGATCGAAGCCGTCGGCGCCCGCGAGATCCTGGACTCCCGGGGCAACCCCACCGTCGAGGTCGAGGTCGCCCTCGACGACGGCAGCATCGGACGTGCCGCCGTGCCGTCCGGCGCCTCCACAGGACAGTTCGAGGCCGTCGAGCTGCGTGACGGCGGCGACCGCTACGTCGGCAAGGGCGTGCTGAAGGCCGTCGAGGGGGTCAACTCCACGCTCGGCCCGGCCCTCGTGGGCTTCGACGCCGACGACCAGCGCGCCGTCGACCAGGCCCTGCTCGACCTGGACGGCACGCCCAACAAGGCCACCTACGGCGCCAACGCCATCCTCGGCATCTCGCTGGCCACGGCCCACGCCGCTGCCGACGCCGCCGGCCTGCCGCTGTTCCGCTACGTCGGTGGCCCCAATGCCCACGTGCTGCCGGTGCCGATGATGAACATCCTCAACGGTGGCGCCCACGCCGACTCCAACGTCGACGTGCAGGAGTTCATGATCGCGCCGATCGGTGCGCCCACGTTCGCCGACGCCCTCCGTCAGGGCGCCGAGGTCTACCACGCGCTCAAGTCGGTCCTGAAGGCCGACGGCCTGTCGACCGGTCTCGGCGACGAGGGTGGATTCGCCCCCAACCTGCCGTCCAACCGCGCGGCGCTCGACCTCATCGCGAAGGCCGTCGAGTCGACGGGCCTGTCGCTCGGCACCGACATCGCGCTCGCGCTCGACGTCGCCGCCAGCGAGTTCGCGTCCGACGGCACCTACACGTTCGAGGGCACTGCCAAGAGCGCCGAGGAGATGACCGACTACTACGCCGAGCTCGTCGCCGCGTACCCGATCGTCTCGATCGAGGATCCGCTCGACGAGGAGGACTGGGCCGGCTGGGTCACCATCACCGAGCGCCTCGGCGACGCCGTCCAGCTCGTGGGTGACGATCTCTTCGTCACCAACGTCGAGCGGCTGACGCGCGGCATCACCGAGGGTGCCGCCAACTCGATGCTGGTGAAGGTCAACCAGATCGGCTCGCTCACCGAGACGCTCGACGCGGTCGAGCTGGCCCACCGCCACGGCTTCAGCAACATGATGAGCCACCGCTCCGGCGAGACCGAGGACACCACGATCGCCGACCTCGCCGTCGCCACCAACTGCGGCCAGATCAAGACCGGCGCCCCGGCCCGCTCCGACCGCGTCGCCAAGTACAACCAGCTGCTCCGCATCGAGGAGCTGCTCGGCACGGCCGCGAGCTACGCGGGCGCCTCGGCGTTCCCGCGACTGGTGCTCTAGGCCCGATGGTCTCGCGTCCAGGCGGATCGACGGGCCCCGGCCGGGGCAAGAGCTCCCGGCCGGGCCGCCCGTCAACGCCGCGGACGGGTTCGGCCGCCGGGACGGCACGCCTGCGGTCCGGCGGTTCCGCCGGTGCTGGACGCCGCCCACGGCCCGGCACCCCAGCCGGTGCCGGTGCCCCCACCGGCTTCGGCGGCTCGCGCTTCACGACCCGCGCCGTCGTTCTGCTGGTCGTCATGCTGCTGCTCATCGCCTCCTACACGTCGTCGCTGCGCACCTGGTGGCAGCAGCAGCAGGAGATCCGCACCACCGAGGCGCAGATCCAGGCCAGCAAGGACGCGATCGAGCAGCTCGAGGACGACGCCCAGCGCTGGGACGACCCCGCCTACGTCAAGCAGCAGGCCCGCGAACGCTTCGGCTGGGTGCTGCCCGGTGAGGTGGGGTACCGCGTCATCGACGCCGACGGAGTCGTCGAGGGTGAGGTGCCCGAGCTCGCCGAGCCCCCCAAGACTGAGGCGCCGCCCTGGTACGACCAGCTCTGGACCAGCGTCCAGGTGGCGGGCAAGGACCCGAAGGACCGCGCCGAGCAGGAGCAGCTGCCCGACGAGGTGCTCGAGGACTCGGGCGAGTGAGCGCCCCGAGCGAGACGGACCTCGACGCGATCCGTCAACAGCTGGGACGCCCCGCCCGCGGCGTGCTCGAGATCGCCGCCCGCTGCCCGTCGGGACACCCGAACGTCGTCAAGACCGAGCCCCGCCTGCCGGACGGCACCCCCTTCCCGACGTTGTACTACATCACCTGCCCCCGCCTCGCCGGAGCGATCGGCACCCTCGAGGCGTCCGGGCTGATGGCCGACATGTCGGCCCGCCTGACCGAGGACGCCGACCTCGCCCGGCACTACGCCGAGGCCCACGAGGCCTACCTCGCCGAGCGCGAGGCCGTCGGCCACGTGCCCGAGATCGACGGCATCACCGCCGGTGGCATGCCCACCCGCGTGAAGTGCCTGCACGTGCTCATCGGGCACTCCCTCGCGAAGGGGCCGGGAGTGAACCCGCTCGGCGACGAGGCCATCGAGCTGCTCGGTGACTACTGGGGCCAGTCGGCCTGCGCCCCCGCGCCGGCATGATCCGCCGCCCACGGCCCGGCACCCCCGCCAGATGACACAGGTGCCCGCTGACGTCCTGGAGGCCGTCTCCGGTGCGCGCAGCATCGTGGTCATGACGGGTGCCGGCATGTCCGCGGAGTCCGGCCTGGCGACCTTCCGCGACCCCCACGAAGGTCTGTGGGCGCGGTTCCGCCCCGAGGAGCTCGCGACCCCGGAGGCCTGGGAGGCCGACCGCGACCTCGTCTGGGCCTGGTACCAGTGGCGGGTCGGCCAGGTGCTGGCGGCCGAGCCGAACGCCGGGCACCGCGCCCTCGCCGAGTGGTCGCGCTCGACGGACCTGACGCTCGTGACGCAGAACGTCGACGACCTGCACGAGCGCGCCGGATCGACCGATGTGCGCCACCTGCACGGCAGCCTCGTGGCCCCGCGGTGCACTGACTGCGCCCGGCCCGCGCCGCCGGAGCCGCCGCCGGTCGAGCCGGTCGAGCGCCTGACGCCGCCTCGGTGTGAGCACTGTGGGGGAGCGGTGCGGCCCGGTGTCGTCTGGTTCGGCGAGGTGCCGCACGGCATCGACGCCGCGGCCGACGCGGTGGTGGCGGCCGATCTCCTCGTCGTCGTGGGCACATCAGGCGTCGTCTACCCGGCAGCCGGCCTGACCGACCTGGCCGTCGAGCTCGGCCGCCGGGTGCTGCTCGTCGACCCAGCCGCCGCGTCGCGCGACGGCGTCACGTCCTGGCGCACCACTGCGGCGACAGGGCTCCCTGCCCTCGTCGACAGATGGTGAGTCGCGCTACGAGCGCGCGAGGGACGTGGAGTCGACGAGCCGTCGGACGGCATCGCGGTCGCCGCTCACCGTGACGCCTGACAGCTCCTCGAAGGGGACGCCGCCGATGATGCAGGCCTTCCAGTCCCGGGTCGTGGCGAAGACCTGGGCGTCGCCCGTGGGCGGGTCGGCTGCACGCTCGACCCGGGTGGCGTCGGCCGACATCCGCGCGAGGTAGGTGACCGGCTCGGTGTCGGGGAGCCGGGAGTCGGTGAGGTGGAGCGTCACCCGCTCCTCGTCCGTGGCCTCGGCGACGGGTCGAGCGTGGGCGCGCATCGCCAGGACCACGGTGTCGGGACTCATGTCGGCGGCGAGCGGCAGCTCCGGTGAGGCGACGGCGAACATCGACAGTGCGGTGTTGACGGCCTCCAGCGAGTAGCCCCATTCGGTCAGCTCGTAGACCTCGGTGCGTCCGGGCCTGGGCAGCCGTCGACGCATCGCGAGGCCGTGGGACTCCAGGCCGTGCAGTCGCTGGCTCAGCACGGCGGGTCCGATGCCGATGACGTCGCGCTGGATGTCTGTGAAGCGCTTCGGGCCCAGCAACAGCTCTCGTACGACGATCATCGTCCAGCGCTCTCCGACGAGGTCCAACGCGTGGGCGGCCGCGCAACCGTCGTTGTACGAACCGTAGGAGCGGCGGGAGGGCATTGGCACAGGATACTACGAGTCCAGTAGTCTCTACTTCATTATTCGTAGTAGTCAGCGGAGAGAGTCGAGATGCACCAGATGACACGAGAGCTGGACCACACCTTCACCGCCCCGATCGGGGTCGAGGTGCGAGGAGAGACGTGGTCGTGCGTCGAGGTGCCCGGCTCGGCCGAGCTCTTCGGCACGAAGAAGAGCGTGCGCGTCGACGCAGTGGTCGACGACGTCCGATGTCCGACGTCGGGCTGATGGTCACCGGGCGCGGCGGGCACATGCTCTCCCTGAGCGCCCCCATCCGCAAGCGTCTCGGGAAGGACGTCGGCGACGAGGTTGCCGTCCGTCTCCTGCGTCGCCTCCGCTGACGCCGGGCTGTCCGCCGCCCCTTCGTGGCTCGCTCGTGCCTCGCTCGCACCTCAGGGATCGACAAGCGACGCCGCCGGTAGGGTGCCGGGCATGGTGCGCGTGGCAGCGATCGACTGCGGGACGAACTCGATCCGGCTCCTGGTCGCCGACTTCGAGGGCGGCGAGATCACCGAGCAGGTGCGGGAGATGCGGGTCGTGCGGCTCGGACAGGATGTCGATCGCACCGGGCGGCTGGACCCCGCCGCGATCGAGCGCACGGTCGAGGCCACCCGTGAGTACGTGGCACTGGCATCGACGCTCGACGCCGAGGTGCTCCGCTTCTGCGCCACGTCCGCAGCCCGCGACGCCGACAACTCCGCCGAGTTCCTCAGCGCCATCGAGGACGTCGCGGGTGTGATCCCCGAGATCCTCAGCGGCGACGCCGAGGCCCGTGCCTCCTTCCTCGGGGCCACCTCCGACCTCGGCCCGGGCGTCACGGCCGTCACCGACATCGGCGGCGGCTCGACCGAGCTGGTCCTCGGTGACAGTGGTGAGGTGACCATGGCGCACTCGTTCGACATCGGATCGGTCCGCCTCACTGAGCGCTTCCTCGCGGGCGACCCGCCCTCGATCGGCGAGATCTCCGAGCTCGTCGACCACCTCGACGCCCTGATCACGCCAGTCGTCGCGGGTTTGTCGCCCGTACCGCGGTTCGTCGGGGTGGCCGGCACCGTCACGACGGTCGCCGCCCACGCCCTCGAGCTCCCCGCCTACGACCCCGAGCGGATCCACGGCGCCGAGCTCCCCGTCGAGCGGGTGCAGGAGGCCTGCCTGTCGCTCGTCCGTATGCCGACGGCCGACCGGCGTGCCCTGCCCTTCATGCACCCGGGCCGCGCCGACGTGATCGGGGCCGGCGCACTGATCCTCGACCGGTTGCTCGAGCTCGTGCCACTGGACACCGACACCGTGCTGGTCAGCGAGCGCGACATCCTCGACGGCATCGCGCGGGGCGCCGCCACCCGTTGACTTTCCGTTCTGGAATGTGATTGACTTTCTGAAACGGAAAGTCAATGTGGAGGGGTGCACGACATGAGCGACGAGACGCACGAGAACGACGCCTCGCTGGCGGCCATCGCCGACGCGCGACGAGCCGCGGCAGACCGGCTGATCACACCGTGGTGGTACCACCCGACGATGGGCGTGCTGTTCGCGATCTACACCGTCGCGGTCGCCCTGGGCGACAAGCTCGTCATGCTCGCCGGCGTGGTGCTCTTCTTCGGTGGCCTGTGGCTGCTGATGAACGCCTACCGGCGCACGACCGGTGTCTGGATGTGGGGCTACCAGGAGAGCGCCGCCACGCCTCTGGCCTACGCCATGGGTGCGATCGCCGGTGTCGGTGTCGCCGGGGCCCTCATCCTGAGCTCTCTCGACGTGGCTGACGGGTGGGTCTACGCGATCGCCGTCGCGCTCGGGGTCGCGCTCGTCGTGGTGGGCCACCGGTACGACCGGGTGCTGCGCGCCGACCTGCGAGGCGAGCTGTGAGCGACCCGACCGCGGCCTTCGACGAGGTCATCCATGCGCCTCTGCGGCTGCGCATCTGCGCCTTCCTCGACGCGGTCTCCTCGGCCGAGTTCGGAGCGGTGCGCGAGATGCTCGACGTCGCCGACTCCGTGGTCAGCAAGCACCTGAAGGTCCTCACCGAGGCCGGCTACGTCGAGCTCGAGAAGCCCACAGGTCGCGGCCGCGTGCGGACCTGGGTGAAGCTGACCGAGGCCGGCAAGAAGGCCTACCGCGGCCATGTCGAGGCCTTGCGCGGCATCACCGCCGGCTGACGCATGGCTAGGCTGACGCCGCTCCCGTAGCCCAATCGGCAGAGGCAGACGGCTTAAACCCGTCCCAGTGTGGGTTCGAGCCCCACCGGGAGCACCGAGGTCCGTTGCAGCCGCGCGGCCGAAGCTTGACCGCCTGTCGTGAACGCGCCGAGATGGGCCGATCGGCCCCAAATTGATCTCGGAGGCTCATCGAGTTCACCCCGCTGTCTCACCGAAAGCGCGAGACCAAGGTGTTAGAGCCCGGGGAGCGGCTCGTCAGCCAGTTCGCGCGCTTGCCCTAGCGCCAGGCGCAGATAGGGGTCTTCCACGCGGTCCTGCGCCGTCTTCCGGATGCTGGTGTACGTGGCGCGGAGCTCGTCCGATCCCAGGTAGTACCGGCCCCGCGTCTCCCCTCGGGGGCGGAGGAGTCCCGCCGTGACCAACGCCTTGAGGTCACGGTTCGCCGTTGGTCCCTCGACGTCGACGTCCTCTTGATAGGAGGTTCGCCGAACCTTCAGGCCCAGTGCTGCACTGAAGAGGGCGTAGATCGCTCGCTCTGGAAGTCGGTGGCGCTGCACGATCTCCTCAAGTTCGACCCAGACACGTTCTGAGACCTGGACGCGCCGCCAAACCGTCTGCGCCTGCATGTGGTGAGCTCGAAGGTTGAAGCGCACCCATGCTGACGCGTCATTCTGCGGGCGCCACGCACCTTCTCCGGTCCGGGCAAGGACGTCGTAGTAAGCCTGTGTGTTGCGTCCGAGCCACTCCTCGATGCTCGAAAACTCGGGGCCAAGAACCTGGTTCCGGGCAAGGATCATCGTCTGCAGGCACCGGGCCATCCGGCCGTTGCCGTCTCGGAAAGGATGGATCATCACGAGATTCAGATGGGCCATAGCCGCAGTCACAAACACCGAGATGCCGCGTGAGTCGTCATCGAGCGACTCGAGCATCTCGAGGAGTTCGCCCATGAGCGACGGGACGAGGTCCGAATCCGGTCCCTCGTAGACGATCTCGTCCCGCTCTTCATCGTGAACGTAAATGGCGGACTGTCGATAAGCGCCAGGACTCTTGCTCAGGTCATGTCCGAGCATCATGAAGTGCAATCCCCGGATCAGTGACTGGTCTAAGTTGAAGTGTGGATCGTCAGCTAGTTGCTGGACATATGTCATCGCGTTCCGGTAGCCCGTTACTTCGAGAACGGTCCTGTGGTCCGCATCGAGCGCTTCGTCGTCGTTCGCCAAGATTGCGATGGCGTCATCGAGAGAGACGTCATAACCCTCGATGATGTTCGAGCCTCGCATGGCTCGGGCCCGCAGATTGCGCCGCAACTGCCCACGCCACCGCCGAGGGCGCGCCAAGAAATGCCGCAAACGCTCGCGGTATTCCTCGATCTCCGCGATCACGGCAACGTCATCCTCGGTGAGCTCGGGGAACTTGTACAGCATGACTCTGATGATGCAATGTAAAAAAGATCTGTGCAAGTGAGAAGTAGATTAAATCATTTGAGTTCTGAGTCCTCCGTCGTGGCGGGCCTCATCTTCGGCGTGCACGATGGGGCCCCGACCTGCCCGGAGAAAGTGTCGGCGCGAGGCGAGCTCATGTGCCTGAGTAGGTGGTGAGAGGTTCGAAGCCTGAACATCTCGTCCGGTGTCACCGGTGCCGCGGCACGCTTGGTGGCCGCTCTTCTGGGGGAGGGTTCAGCGGCGCACGGCGGTGAGGTCGTGGATCGCACGGCCCGCAGCGATGCCCTTGGCCTCGAATCGTGTGACCGGGCGGCCCGACCAACGCTCGGAGCGCCCACCGTCGAAGTCGGGGGAGCCCGACACGACGTCGTCCATCTGATCGGCGTACTCCGCCCAGTCGGTCGAGAGTCGCCACGTGCCGCCGGGCCTCAGCACCCGGGCGGCCAGCGCCGCGAACTCCGGCGTGACCAGGCGTCGCTTGTTGTGCTTCTTCTTGTGCCAGGGGTCGGGAAAGTTGACCCACAGCTCCTCGACCGACGCCGCCGGCAGCATCGTGGCCAGCGCCTCGGCGGCGTCGACCACGGCGAGGCGAACGGTCGTGATGTCTCGGTTCCGCAGGGCGATGAGCGTCTGCGCCACGCCGGGCACGTAGACCTCGAAGCCTAGGAAGTTCACCTCGGGACGCGCCTCGGCGGCGTGCGCGATCACCTCCCCGCGACCGCAACCGATCTCGACGATCAGGGGCGCCCGGCGGCCGAAGGCGGCCTCGGCGTCGAACTTGTAGTTCGGGTCGACCGACGTGGACCGCCCCGAGGTCGGCACGGGCAGCACGTAGGCGTCGCCGACGTCGTTCCACGCGGTCTGCTGCCGGTCGTTGAGGCGTCCGCCCCGCCGGGTGAACGACACCAGCTCCCTGCGGAGCACGGCATGATCTCGACGGTTCTCGGCGGTCTCGGGCATGGTCAGAACCCTACTGACGGCACCACGATGGGTCCCATGACGATCGAGCCCGACACCAAGGACTGGACCTGGGTCCTGGAACGCCCCTGCCCCGAGTGCGGCCTGGTGGCCGGCGACGTGGACCCCGGCTCCGTCGGTGCCACGCTCACCGAGCACGTGACCCGCTGGCAGCGGGTCCTGGCGCGGCCGGGCACCCGGGAGCGACCCCGGGCCGAGGTGTGGTCGCCGCTCGAGTACGCCGCGCACGTCCGTGACGTCTTCGACATCTTCGACGAGCGCGTGAGGTTGATGCTCACCGAGGACGACCCGGAGTTCGCGAACTGGGACCAGGACGCCGCGGCCGTCGACGGCGACTACGCGGGACGCGACCCCTCCGAGCTGTCGGACGAGCTGGCCGCTGCGGCCGAGCGTCTTGTCGCCCGCCTGGATGCGGTGCCCGACGACGCCTGGGGGCGCACCGGCCGCCGCTCGAACGGCTCGCGCTTCACGATCGCGACCCTCGTGCAGTACCTGCTGCACGACGAGGTGCACCACCTGGTCGACGTCGACGGCTGAGGCGAGACCACCCGAACAGGTTGCATCGAAAAACCGCTCGCGGCGGGAGCAAAACGGCCCGCCCGCGCGTTGTATAGGGTGTACACAGCGGCCCCGGAACGGGGCCACGCCTCACTGGAGGGACCCCATGCACAGCAGCAACCCCGTCTTCGCCCGCAACGACCAGTTCAACGGTCGCGGCGGTCAGGCCACGGCCACGGCGACCGACCCGTCGCAGTGGACCATCAACCTCGACAACCAGCCGGGCGCGTCCACCGGCACGGCGCCCGCGTCGACCGGCCGCATGACGCTCGACTCCGTCGTCGAGAAGACCGCGATCACCCTCGGTGTCGTGGTCGCCGCGGCAGCCGTCACCTGGTTCATGCTCGGCTCGCTCTACATCGGCGACTCCAGCGTGATCGACAGCGATGCGCTCGCCACGGCGTTCGCCTTCGCCATGGGCGGCGCCATCATCGGCTTCGTGCTGGCGCTGGTCAACTCGTTCAAGAAGGTCATCAGCCCCGCGCTGGTCCTGGCCTACGCAGCCGTCGAGGGTGTCTTCGTCGGCGCCCTGTCGAAGGTCGTGTCCTCGTACGTCGGTGACCCGGCGATCGTCTTCCAGGCGGTCCTGGCCACCTTCGTCGCCTTTGCCGGAACGCTCGCGGCGTACAAGTTCTTCAACATCCAGGTCACCGACAAGTTCCGCAAGGTCGTGACGATCTCGATCATGAGCTTCGCCGCGGTCATGCTGGTCAACTTCGTCCTGTCGATGACCGGCGTGCTCGAGTCGGGCGGCCTGCGTGGCTTCAACACGCTGGGCCTGGTCGTCTCGGTCTTCGCCGTCGGCCTGGCCGTCCTGATGCTGATCCTCGACTTCGACTTCGTCGAGAAGGGCGTCGAGGCCGGTCTCCCGGCCCGCGAGTCCTGGCGTGCGGCCTTCGGCCTGACCGTCACGGTCGTCTGGATCTACATCGAGATGCTCCGCATCCTTGCCATCCTGCGTGGCGGCGACTGATCACCTGAGCTGAACCACGACGGCCGGTCCCCTCGGGGGCCGGCCGTCGTCGTCTGTCCGGGCCCGCGGGCGGTGAGTAGGTGGCCAAACGCTGCGGTGAGCGGTGACGTAGTGGCCGAATCGCACGCTCATTCGGCCACTGGCTCACCGCCCCGAGCGCGATTCGGCCCGTAACTCACCGCCCGGGCGGGTCAGCGGAGGCGGCGGAGGACGCCGGCCCAGCGACCGGCGCGGCGGACCTCGGTGCCGGACTGCTGCGAGGCGATGGCGGCGGCCTCGTCGACCGGCATCATCTCCTCGCTCTCCTCGCGCGGCGTGGGCTCGAGCGGCTCGCTGCGCAGCTCGTGCACCGCGTCGGCGATGGCCGGCAGCACCGCGGAGGCCATGCCGGCGTAGCCCGAGGCCGAGGGGTGGAAGCGGTCGTCGCCGAACATGAGGTCGTGGTGCTCGATGAACATGGGGCCCAGGAGGCTGCCGAGCGAGACGGTGCGGGCCCCGGACTCCACGGCGCCGACGGTCTGCAGGCGGGCCATGCGCCGGCTCGAGAGACGGGCGACGGAGCGCAGCGGCTCCATGATGGGCCGCACGGTGCCGAGGTCGGGACACGTGCCCACGACGACGCGCGTTCCGGCCTGGGTCAGCCGCGTGATCGCGATCTGCAGGTCCTCGACCGCCCGCTTCTGCGACTTGAGGTGGGTGACGTCGTTGCCGCCGATGACGATGACCGCCACGTCCGCCTGGTGGTCGAGTCCGCGGTCGACCTGCTCGGCGAGGTCGGAGCTCTCGGCCCCGACGACCGCGACGCTGCGCACGTCGACGGGGTTGTGAAGGACCTGGGCCAGCCCGTAGCCCAGCACGGCCGGGGGAGTGGTCAGGCGGGTGCGCATGCCGTAGCCGACGGCGACGGAGTCACCCAGCACCAGCAGACGGGTGGGCTCGCCAGGCAGGTCGTCGCCGTACAGCCCGTCGGGCGACGGCGGACGCTCGTCGGTGACCCCGATGAGCCGGCGCGCCAGCACGGTCTCGCCGAAGAGGAAGCCGAACCCGGCCCCGACGAAGGTCACGGCTCCGAGGGTGGAGACGGCGGCGACCTTTCGTGTGGCTGGCATGCGCCCAGCCTAGGGCGACCTCACACACAGGGCCCCGTGGGAGGACCCGCTGCACGCGTGATGATCCTCATGTTCGACCATGGAGCCGTGCCGGAGCTGCTGCCCAACCTGCGCGACCTGGGATCGATGCGCGTGGCCGACGGAGCCGTCGCGCCGGGTCGCCTCCTGCGCAGCGCCCTGCCGTTCGCCGACGACCGCGTGCCCGACCACATCGTCTGGCCGCCCGGCACGGTCATCGACCTGCGCTCCTCGGGCGAGCTGGGCGGCGAGCACCCGCTGGCCGCCTCAGGGGCCGTCGTCCACCACGTGCCGCTGCTCGCCGCGCTGCGCCCGGACGGGCCCGCGGTGACGGACCTGACGACCC
>KI301992.1:378216-626345 GCA_000471045.1 actinobacterium LLX17
TCGAGAACGCGCCCGGTCTGCTCGTCGACGTCGTCACGACCGTCGCCTCCGCGGACGGCGCCGCCCTGGTGCACTGCGCGGCCGGCAAGGACCGCACCGGTGTCGCGGTCGCGCTCGTGCTGCGGCTCCTCGGAGCGCACCGGGACGACGTCGTCTCCGACTACCTGGCCACCGTGCCGCACCTCGAGGCGATCGACGCACGGTTGACGTCGCTGCCCAACGGTCACCTGCGCGCGCACCTGCCGAAGGCGTTCTTCGAGGTGCCCGAGGATGCCATCGTCCGCGTGCTCGACACCTGGGACACCCACGACGGTGGAGTGCACGGCTGGTTCGCCGCTGCCGGCGGCACCTCGGACGACGTCGAGAGGCTTCGGGCGCGCCTCGTCGGGTGAGACGATGGCGGCATGGCTGCCACGACCCTTCAGTCCCGCGACGTCCCCCTCGGCGGGGTCCGCGGCATCACGGTGCATCGCACCCTCCCGCACCGCTCCCGGCCGACGATCGGCGCGTGGTGCTTCGTCGACCACTTCGGTCCGACCGACGCCCGGATGAACGTCCTGCCGCACCCGCACATCGGCCTGCAGACCGTCACCTGGCCCATCGAGGGCCGCATCCGCCACCGTGACAGCCTCGGCAACGACGTCGTGCTGCGGCCGCGCGAGCTGAACCTGATGACCTCGGGTGACGGTGTGTCGCACTCCGAGCTCAGCGCCGACGACGACCCGATGCACGGGGTCCAGCTGTGGGTCGCGCTGCCGAACGAGCGTCGCCTGGGAGCGGCCGACTTCCAGCACGTGGCCGAGCTGCCCACCGTCGGCGGGCCCGGCTGGGAGGCCCTGGTGCTGGTCGGTGAGCTGGCCGGCGCCACGTCGCCGGCCGTCGTGCACACGCCCCTGGTCGGCGCGCAGATCACCCTCGACGGCGGTGAGGTCGAGCTCGACCTGCGGGCCGACTTCGAGCACGCCCTGCTCATGCTCGACGGCGAGGTCGAGGTCGACGGCACGCTCGTGGAGCACCGCGACCTGCGGGTGCTGGCCGACGATGCCGACCGGGTGCGGCTGCGACCCGTCGGCGACGGCCCGCGCACCGTCCTGCTGCTCGGCGGGGTGCCGTTCACCGAGGACCTCGTCATGTGGTGGAACTTCATCGCGCGCGACCACGACGAGATCGAGGCCGCCCGGGAGGCCTGGGAGGCCGAGCCCGTGGGCGGACGCTACGGACGCGTCGAGGGGCACGGCGAAGACTTCATCCCCGCACCCGAGCTGCCGCACGTGCGACTCCGGCCGCGCCGCCGCCTGAAGCTGTAGGAGGCGGAGGTCTTCCCCTCGCGGGATGCAAAGCGTACGATCTTGTATCGGAATACCGTCGGTATCGGAAATGAGGTCGTCATGGGCACGCTCACCGGCAAGGTTGCCGTCGTCACCGGGGCTGGATCGGGCATCGGCCGCGCGCTGGCCCTCGAGCTGGTGCGTCGCGGCGCCACCATCGCGATCAGCGACGTCGACGCCGTCGGGCTCGAGCAGACCGGCATCGAGGCCGCCGCGCTGGGTGGTCGGGTGCGCACGGACGTGCTCGACGTCAGCCAGCGCGAGCTCGTGCTGAGCTACGCCGACTCCGTCGCCGACGAGCTGGGCAAGGTCAACCTCGTCATCAACAATGCCGGCATCGCCTACTTCGGCGACACCGACCAGACCCCGTTCAAGGACCTCGAGCGGGTCATGGACGTCGACTTCTGGGGCGTCGTCAACGGCACCAAGGCGTTCCTGCCGCACCTGGAGGCCTCCGGCGACGGTCACGTCGTCAACATCTCCAGCGTCTTCGGCCTGTTCTCGGTGCCCTCGCAGGGCGCCTACAACGCGGCCAAGTTCGCGGTCCGCGGCTTCACCGACGCCCTTGCGATGGAGATGAAGATGGCCGGCAAGCCGGTCAAGGTCACGTGCGTGCATCCCGGCGGCATCCGCACCAACATCGTGCGCAACTCCACCGCCGTCGAGGAGCGGGCCGACGACCGGGACCGCATGACCGGGATCTTCGAGAAGCACCTGGCGCGCACGACGCCCGAGGAGGCGGCACGCGTCATCCTCGACGGCGTCGAGAAGGGCAAGGTCCGGGTGCTGATCGGCCGTGACGCCGTGGTGCTCGACCTGCTCGTGCGGATCGCAGGGCCGCGGTATCAGGGCATCGTCCGTCGCGTCGCGGGTCGCACGGGGATCTGATCCCATGCTGAACGACTGGGGCGGGCAGTCGTTTCCCCACCCGGCCGGCCGCAAGCCGGTGGTGGGCGACGGGTTGAGCATCGACGCGTCGCGTCCGCTGAACTCGATGGTGGGGCACAGTCGCACGCTGGGCGAGATCTTCGAGCTGCACGTCTTCGACCAGAAGTTCGTCTTCGTCTCCAGCGCACGTCTCGCCGCCGAGATGTGCGACGAGGCGCAGTTCGCCAAGGCCCTGCCGCCGGCGCTCACCGCGTTGCGGGAGTTCGCCGGTGACGGCCTGTTCACGGCCTACAACGACGAGCCCAACTGGGCCCTGGCCCACGACCTCCTGCGGCCGGCGTTCACCCGCGCCGCCATGCAGGGCTATCACCCGATCATGCTCGAGACGCTCGACGAGCTGTTCGCGTACTGGGAGCGGCAGGACGGCCCGGTCGACGTCTCGCGCGACATGACGAAGCTGACCATGGAGACGCTCGCCCGGGCGGCCTTCAGCCGCGACTTCGGGTCGTTCGACGGCACCGACGTGCACCCGTTCATCCCGGCGATGGTGCAGGCGCTGCGGTCGGGCCAGCGGATGGCCTCGGTGCAGACGGCTCCGGGCTCACGGCTGCTGCTGCGTCGGATGCGCAAGCGCAACGCGCCCCACCAGGCCTACGTCGACGACCTCCTCGACACCGTCATCGCCGAGCGCCGGGCGGCGCCGTCGTCGACCCACGACCTGCTGGGCATCATGCTCGACTCGGCCCACCCCGAGACCGGGCAGCGGCTCGACGACCTCAACATCCGCCACCAGATCCTGACCTTCCTCGTGGCCGGCCACGAGACCACCTCGGGTGCGCTGTCGTTCGCGCTGTACTACCTGAGCCGCAACCCGTCGGTGCTGGCGCAGGCCCAGGCCGAGGTGGACGCCGAGCTGGGCCCCGACCGCACCACCGTGCCGACCTTCGAGCAGGTGCCACGCTTCCGGTACCTGCGGCGCGTGCTGGACGAGGCGCTGCGGCTGTGGCCGACGGCCCCGGCGTTCGGCCGGGCACCGCGCGAGGAGGTGACGCTCTCGAGCGGTCACCGGATGCGTCCCGAGGACTGGGCCATCGTGCTGCTGCCGGCGGTGCACCGCGACCCCGAGGCCTGGGGCGACGACGCCGAGGAGTTCGACCCCGACCGCTTCCTGCCCGAGCGCTCCCGGGGGCGCATGCCGCACTCCTACAAGCCGTTCGGCACGGGCGAGCGAGCGTGCATCGGCCGCCAGTTCGCCCAGCACGAGGCCATCCTCGTGCTGGCACGCCTGCTGCACCGCTACGACATCGCCGGCGACCCCGACTACGAGCTGGACGTCGCCGAGCGGCTGACGATCATGCCCGCCGGCTTCGAGCTGACGCTCTCACCCCGCACGCCGACCCACCTGACGGCAGCCTCGGACGGAGAGTCGCAGCACGAGGACTCCCCGGCCGAGACGTGCCCCTACTCGTCGGGCACCGCTCAGGCGTAGGAGACGCCCGTGGCGTGCAGCGGGCAGTAGCCGTGGGGGTTCCGCACCAGGTACTGCTGGTGGAAGTCCTCGGCGTAGTAGTAGGTGTCGAGCGGCAGGATCGACGTGGTGATCTGGCCGTAGCCCGCCGCCGTCATCTTCTGCTGGTAGTGCTCGCGCGACGCCTCGGCCTTCTGCTGCTGCTCGGCCGACGTGGTCAGGATGATCGAGCGGTACTGGGAGCCCCGGTCGTTGCCCTGGCGCATGCCCTGCGTGGGGTCGTGATTCTCCCAGAACGCCTGCAGCAGGTCGTCGTACGAGAGGACGGCGGGATCGAACACGACGCGCACGACCTCGGCGTGACCGGTGCGCCCGGTGCACACCTCCTCGTACGTGGGGTGCGGCGTGATGCCACCGGCGTAGCCGACGGAGGTGGAGTAGATGCCCGGCAGCTGCCAGAACGTCTGCTCCTCGCCCCAGAAGCACCCGAGCCCGATGATGGCGACCTCGTGGCCCGGTGGGCCGTCGGTCTCGATCGGGTTGCCGGTGACCAGGTGCCGCTCGCCGACGGCGTGCTGACGGGTTGGTCGGCCGGGCAGGGCGTTGTCTGTCGTGGGGAGCTCGCTCTTGGACATCCCGAAGATCATGACGGTCCTCTCACTGCTGGGTCGACACGGTCAACGAGCCCCGGCCCGCTGTTGTTCCGCCGATAGGGTCACATCATGGGTCAGGGGTACCGCGTTCCGGTCGGCGTCGACGTCGCGACGCAGTGGGCGTGGCGCCTGCTGGTCATCGGTGCCGGGGGTTACGTCCTGCTGCGTCTGGTGCAGTACTTCTCGCAGATCACGGTCCCCCTGACGATCGGCCTGCTGGGCACGGCGCTCACGATCGGCGCGGTCGACGCCCTGCAACGGCGGGGCATTCCGCGCCTGCTCGCCACGATCCTCGTGACGCTGCTGATGCTCGTGGGCCTCGTCGGCCTGCTGACCCTGGTGGGCCAGCAGCTCTCGACGCAGATCGACGAGCTGCGCCTGAGCGTGGTCGAGGGCATCGGGGAGCTGCAGGACTGGGCCCAGAACGGGCCGCTGGGCATCAGCGACGCCCAGCTGACGCGATACGTCGACGAGATCCAGGAGACCATCGCCACCACGGGTCGCGACGCGGCGGTCGAGCAGGCCGCGGCGCTCGGCGTGACGCTGACCCACTTCATCGCCGGCTTCTTCATCGCGATCTTCGCCTCGATCTTCTTCCTCTACGAGGGCGATCGCATCTGGGCCTGGATCGTGACGCTCTTCCCGCGTGACGCGCGCGACAAGGTCAACTCCTCGGGCGAACGGGCGTGGATGTCGCTGACCAGCTTCGTGCGAGCCACGGTCTTCGTGGCTCTCGTCGACGCGATCGGCATCGGGGTGGGTGCGTGGCTGCTGGGGGTCCCGCTGGCCCTGGCCATCGGCGTCCTCGTCTTCCTCGGTGCGTTCGTGCCCATCGTGGGCGCCACGGCGTCCGGGCTCGTCGCCGTGCTGGTCGCCCTCGTGGCTCAGGGGCCGTGGACAGCCCTGTTCATGCTGCTGGTCGTCATCGCCGTGCAGCAGGTCGAGTCCCACATTCTGCAACCCTTCGTGATGGGCGCGCTCGTGTCGGTGCATCCGCTGGCCATCATCATCGCCATCGCGGCCGGCATCACCGTGTCCGGCGTCGTCGGCGCGCTCGTCGCGGTGCCGCTGGTCGCCTGCCTCAACGGGGTGGTGCGGCACCTGGCCGACGAGTCAGGTGTGCCGATGGAGGACGACGGGCTGCCGGCCGACCTGCCGCCGGAGGCCCGATGACCTCCGTCAGGACACCGGGCTGGGCCGACGTCACGGCGGCCGCCCAGCTGCTCGACGGCATCGCGGAGGTCACGCCGCTCGCGCACTCGCGCTGGCTGAGCGAGGTCGCCGGCACCGAGGTGCTGCTGAAGTGCGAGAACCTGCAGCGCACCGGCTCGTTCAAGCTGCGCGGTGCCTACACGCGCATCGCTCGGCTCACGGCCGACGAGCGCGCGAACGGCGTGGTGGCGGCCTCGGCCGGCAACCACGCGCAAGGCGTGGCGCTGGCCGCACGGCAGCTCGACACCCGCGCCACGATCTTCATGCCCGAGGGCGCCGCGCTGCCGAAGGTGCAGGCGACCCAGGGCTACGGCGCCGACATCGAGCTCGTGGGGGTCGACGTCTCCGAGTCGATCGCCGCGGCCGTCGAGTTCGCCGAGCGCACCGGCGCCGTGCTGATCCACCCGTTCGACCACCCCGACGTCATCGCCGGGCAAGGCACGGTCGGTGCCGAGATCCTGACGCAGCTGCCCGACGTGCGCACCGTGCTGGTGCCGATCGGCGGTGGTGGCCTGACGGCCGGTGTGGCGCTGCTGCGCGAGGTGCGGCCCGACGTCCGCGTCGTCGGAGTGCAGGCGGCCGCCGTCGACGCCTACCCGCCGTCACTGGCGGCCGGTCACCCGGTGCGCGTCGACCTCGGACCCACGATGGCCGACGGCATCGCGGTGGCCGAGCCGGGCACGGTGCCGTTCGGCATCATCCACGAGCTGGTCGACGAGGTCGTCACGGTGGGCGAGGACGCGATGAGCCAGGCGCTCATCGGCCTGCTGGAGCGCGCGAAGCTGCTGGTCGAGCCGTCCGGCGCCGCCGGCGTCGCGGCCCTGCTCGACCGCCCGGGTGCGTTCGAGGGACCCATCGTCCCGGTGCTCTCGGGCGGCAACATCGACGCGCTGGTGCTGCTGGAGGTCATCCGCCACGGCCTCAAGGCCGCCGGCCGCTTCCTGACCATCCGCGTGCACCTGACCGACCGGCCGGGCGAGCTGATGCGGCTGCTGACCGACCTGTCGTCGATGCAGGTCAACATCCTCAACGTGCTGCACGACCGGGCCTCGACCGCGCTGGGCGTCGGTGAGGTCGAGGTGGCGCTGCAGGTCGCGACCCGCGGACCCGACCACGCCGAGCACGTCCTGCGCCGCCTCGACCAGCTCGGCCACGCGCCACGCCTGAGCAGCTGAGCCTCAGCACTCGAGCCGGGCAGCCACCCTCAGAAGGGGGTGGCTTCGACGATCTCGACGGTGATGCTGGCGCCGTTGGGCGCCTCGTAGGTGGCGGTGTCGCCGGCCTTCTTGCCCACGATGGCCCCGCCGAGGGGCGACGTGGGGGAGTAGACGTCGAGGTCGACCGACGAGTCGAGGCTCATCAGCTCACGAGAGCCCAGGAGGAACGACTCGGTGTCGTCGTCGCCGGCGAAGCGGATGGTGACCTTCATGCCCGGCTCGACCAGTCCGTCGTCGGCGGGCTTGTCGCCCACCTCGGCGCGGCGGAGCATGTCCTCGAGCTGGCGGATGCGGGCCTCGGTCTTGCCCTGCTCCTCGCGAGCGGCGTGGTAGCCGCCGTTCTCCTTGAGGTCGCCCTCGTCGCGGGCGGCGGCGATCTTCTGCGTGATGTCGGTGCGGACCTCGCCCGTGAGGTGCGCGAGCTCGTCCTTCAGACGGTCGTACGCCTCCTGGGTCACCCAGATGGTCTCGGTCTCCGGGGACTGAGTCATGTCGCCTCCTTCACGTGCGGCACCCCAGGCATGCTGCCTGGGGTGAAACTGTGAGGATAGCACTCATTCGGTGACCTCGCACGAGCGAATGACGCCCGTGACGGCCCGCGCGGTGGTGTCGACAGGCACCTCGTGGCGCACCACGTCGGTGTCCGCTGGCGGGATCGTCACGGTGGTCTCGCCGACGATGGCGTGGTCGACGCTCTGGGCGTACACGCTGCACTCGACCGGCACCGCCTCGCTGCGCTGCACCTCGAGCGTCAGCACGATCTCGGAGTCGGATCGGACGTCGTAGGAGTGCACGACCGCGGTGACGTCGCGCGGCTGGAAGGCGATCCACGCGGCCCACGCGGTGCCGAGCCCGATGCCGACGGCGGCGACGATCCACCAGGTCCAGCGCGAGCGCTGACGCGCGCCGTAGCGGTCGGCGAGGTCGGTCGTCGCGGAGGTGGAGGAGGCGGGATCGGGCGCGGACATGTCTCCATTGTCCCAGCCCTGCGAAGCAGCGGCGGACCGGACGTCCGACCCGCAGCGTCTCGCCGTTCGTCCCGGTGGGGACAATGGTCGACGTGAGTGAACAGCTGCGCCTGATGCACGTGCACGCGCACCCCGACGACGAGTCCAGCAAGGGCGCCGCCTCCACGGCGCGCTACGTCGCGGAAGGGGTCGACGTCCACGTTGCCACCTGCACCGGCGGCGAGCGGGGATCGATCCTGAATCCGTCGTTCCAGCATCCCGGCATCGAGGACGACCCCGAGCTGATCACCGAGATCCGTCGCGAGGAGATGGAGCGAGCTCGCGACATCCTCGGCGTCACGCAGGACTGGCTGGGCTGGGTCGACTCCGGCTGGCCCGAGGGCGACCCCAAGCCGCCGCTGCCCGAGGGGTGCTTCGCGCTGGTGCCGCTCGAGGAAGCAGCGGCGCCGCTGGTGCGCCTCATCCGCTCGTTCCGCCCGCACGTGCTCACCACGTATGACGAGAACGGCGGCTACCCGCACCCCGACCACATCAAGTGCCACGAGATCAGTGTCTTCGCCTACGAGGCGGCTGCCGATCCCGAGCGCTACCCCGAGCTCGGTGGGCCGTGGCAGGTCAGCAAGCTCTACTACCAGGGCGGCTTCACGCGCGCCCGGCTCGAGGCGATCGGTGCCGCCATGGAGGAGCGCGGTCTCGAGAACCCCTACGCGGAGTGGCTGAAGAACCGTGATCCGGACCGGTCGCGCGACGACCGCATCACGACGCGGGTCGAGTGCGCCGAGTACTTCCACGTGCGCGACGCCGCCCTGATCGCCCACGCGACCCAGATCGACCCCGACGGGTTCTTCTTCTCGGTGCCGCGCGAGGTGCAGGCCGAGGTCTGGCCGACCGAGGACTTCGAGCTCGTCGACTCCAAGGTCGAGACCACGACGCCGGAGGACGACCTGTTCGCGGGTCTGCGGTAGGTCTGCAACCGGCCGAACGTGCAGGATCGGCCAGCAGGGCCCGCGACCGAGGGCAGAGCGCGGGCCTGCGGCGGGACGCCACCGGCCGCGTATCGACGCGACGCGTAGGCTGGGGGCATGCACGAGCTTGTCCTGGCCCTGGCCGGAAGCACCGAGAACCGCGGTCTCGACCCCAACATCGTCAAACCCGGCTGGATCGCGCTCGGAGTCGTGGCGGCGCTGGCCGTCGCGCTGTTCTTCCTGTCGCGCTCGTTCGTGAAGCAGACCCGCAAGGCGCGTCGCCCCTGGGAGGGCGAGACTGAGGCCGATGCCGCCGAGAAGCGCCGCACGATCCCCGGCTCCACCGACTGACCCCTCTCGTCGCACCCCCACGAGAATTGCGCCGCATTCCACCGATCCCCTCGTGGGGAACGGTGGAACTCGGCGCACATCTCGTGGTGGGCGTGCTCGTGGGACGCCGTCAGGGCGGGCGTGACACCGTCGGGACATGACGAACCGTCTGGCGCAGTCTCGTTCGCCGTACCTCCAGCAGCACGCCGACAACCCGGTCCACTGGTGGGAGTGGGGTGAGGAGGCGTTCGCCGAGGCCCGCCGGCTGGACCGGCCGGTGCTGCTGAGCGTGGGCTACGCCGCGTGCCACTGGTGCCACGTCATGGCGCACGAGTCCTTCGAGGACGAGGCCACGGCGGCGTTCATGAACGAGCACTTCGTCAACGTGAAGGTCGACCGCGAGGAGCGTCCTGACGTCGACGCCGTCTACATGAAGGCCACGGTCGCGATGACCGGGCAGGGTGGCTGGCCCATGACGTGCGTGCTGACGCCGGAGGGCGAGCCGTTCTTCGCCGGAACCTACTTCCCGCCCGAGCCGCGCGGTCAGCACCCGGCCTTCACCCAGGTGCTGCAGGCGCTGGCCGAGGCGTGGCGCGACCGGCGCGACGAGGTGCTGACGGTGGGACGTGACGTGGCCACCCACCTGCGAGAGACCCGCGACCCCGGTGGCGATGCGCTGTCGACCGACGACCTCGATGCGGCCGTCGCGACCCTTGCCGGCACGTACGACGCCGAGGCCGGCGGGTTCGGGGCCAGCCCGAAGTTCCCGCCGTCGATGGTGCTGGAGTTCCTGCTGCGTCACCACGACCGCACGGGCTCGGAGCAGTCGCTCGAGATGATGACGCGCACGGCCGAGGCAATGGCTCGCGGCGGCATCTACGACCAGCTGGCCGGGGGATTCGCCCGCTACGGGGTCGACCGGTTCTGGCGGGTGCCGCACTTCGAGAAGATGCTCTACGACAACGCGCTGCTGCTGCGGGTCTACCTGCACTGGTGGCGGGCCACGGGCGCGCCGCTGGCCGAGCGCGTGGCGCGGGAGACGGCCGCCTTCCTGCTCACCGAGCTGCGCACGGGCGAGGGCGGGTTCGCCTCCGCGCTCGACGCCGACAGCGACGGGCACGAGGGCACCTTCTACGTCTGGAACCCCGAGCAGCTGCGCCGGGTGCTCGGGACGCAGGACGCGGCGTGGGCGGTCCGCACCTTGGGCGTCACCGGCCCGGGGACCTTCGAGCGCGGCTTCTCGACGTTGCAGCTGCCGGAGGACCCCGACGACGCCGAGCGGTGGGCCGACGTCCGCCGCCGACTGCTGGAGGCCCGCGCTGAGCGCACCCGCCCGGCGCGCGACGACAAGGTGGTCGCGGCGTGGAACGGCTTGGCGATCACGGCCCTGGCCGAGGCGGGCGTGCTGCTCGAGGAGCCTGAGCTGGTCGACGCCGCCGTGGCGGCCGCCCAGCTGCTGGTCGACGTGCACCTGACCGAAGCGGGTCTGGTTCGCGCCTCGCGCGACGGTGTGGCCGGTGCCGCCCCGGGTGTGCTCGAGGACCACGGCTGCGTGGCCGAGGCGTTCCTGGCGGTGCTGGGCGTCACTGGCGAGGCGGTGTGGCTCGACCGGGCACTGGTCCTGCTCGAGCGGGTGGTCACCGACTTCGTCGACCCCGAGGGCGGGTTCTTCGACACCGCCGACGACGACCTCGTGGTGCGCCCGAGGGACGTCTCGGACAACGCCTCACCGTCCGGCACGAGCGCAGCCGCGACGGCGTTGCTGGCCGCTGCGGCCGTGACAGGGGACCACCGCTGGCGCGACGCGGCGGAGTCGGCGGTGCAGGCGGCGGCCGCCGTGGCCGTGGCCGCGCCGCGCTTCGCCGGGCAGACCCTCGTGGTCGCCGAGGCGATGGCGGCGGGGCCGCTCGAGGTAGCCGTCGTCGGGCCCGCCCGCGAGCGGCCGGCGATGCACCGGGCGGCGCTCGCCCTGACGTCACCGGGTGCCGTGGTGGTCGCTGGCGACGAGGGTCTCGGCGTACCGCTGTTCGCCGACCGCACCGCGCGCGACGGCCGGCCGACGGCCTACGTGTGTCGCGGCTTCGTCTGCGATGCCCCCGTGACCGACCCGGCCGAGCTGGCGAGGCGCTGACGGCCCGGCCGACCTCGCCCGCGGCTGACGGGCACGGACGCCGACGGGGTCAGTACTGGCTGTAGGCCAGGATGCTGATGCCGATGTAGTGCACGATGAAGGCGGCGATCGTGAGTGAGTGGAAGACCTCGTGGAAGCCGAACCAGCGGGGCCACGGGTTGGGCCACTTGAAGCCGTAGACCAAGGCGCCGACCGTGTAGAAACCGCCGCCCAGGACCATCATCACGAGCACCGAGGTCGGCGCCTCGTCGACGAACTCGCCCCAGTAGAGCACCGCGGCCCAGCCCAGGAGCACGTAGAGCGGCACGTACATCCACCGCGGGGCGCCCACCCAGAAGATGCGGAATGCGACGCCGAGCAGGGCGCCGCCCCAGACGAGGCTGAGCATGACGATGGCGTGCTCGGTGGACAGCAGCAGCAGCGAGAACGGGGTGTAGGAGCCGGCGATCAGCAGGAAGATGTTGGCGTGGTCGATGCGCTTCCAGACCACGCGAGCCTCTTCTGACCAGGCCCGGGTGTGGTAGAGCGCGCTGCACACGAACAGTGCCAGGGCGGAGACCATGAACACCGCCGCGCCGACCCGCACGACGACGTCGTCGGCGATGACCATCATCACGAGGAACGAGAAGAAGGCCAGGGGCGCCGTGGCGGCATGGAGCCAGCCGCGTAACCGGGGCTTGACCTCTTCGAAGTTGCTCGGAAACCGGCCCCCGGGCATCTGTGTGGTGCTCTCGGGAGACAGGTCGGTCATGCGGTTACTCTAGCCGTCATGGGTCTGAGCAGCATCGCCTACGGTGCCTACGAACGCCGGCTCGCCCGACGGCTCGACCCCGCCCGCACCCCCCATCACGTCGGCGCGATCGTCGACGGGAACCGCCGGTGGGCCAAGGATGCCGGGCACGATCTCGAGAGCGGTTACAAGGCCGGGGCCGCCAAGGTCGACGAGTTCCTGGAGTGGTGCCACGAGCTGGGTGTGCACATCGTCACGCTGTGGGTGCTGTCGACCGACAACCTGCAGCGCCCGGAGGCGGAGGTGCGCAGCATCCTGGCTGCGGTCGAGGACCTCGTCGACCGCCTCGCCACCGACGGGCGGTGGACGATCGCCCTGATGGGCAGCCTGGACCTCCTGCCCGCCGACTCGCGCGACCGGCTGAAGCGGGCTGCCGACGCGACGATCCCCCTCCTGACCGACACCGTCCCGACCGACAGTCCCCCGGACGAGTCCCCCACCGGGGGACGCATGCGAGTCAACGTGTGTGTCGGCTACGGCGGCCGCCAGGAGCTGACCGACGCGATGCGCTCGCTGCTGCTGGAGCAGGCGTCGCGTGGTCGGTCGCTCGAGGAGGTCGCTCGCACGCTCGAGGTCGACGACATTGCCGAGCACCTCTACACCAAGGGCCAGCCCGATCCCGACCTCGTCATCCGTACCTCCGGGGAGCAGCGGCTGTCGGGCTTCCTGCTGTGGCAGAGCGTGCACTCGGAGTTCTACTTCAGCGACGTGCTGTGGCCGGCCTTCCGGCGCGTCGACCTGCTGCGGGCCGTGCGGTCGTACGCTGCCCGCGAGCGCCGCTTCGGCACCTAACGCGCGGCTCGCAACCGTTCACCTCTGCGTCACCCGGGTGCGGGCGTGTCGTCCGGGAGCGGGGCTTGCACGGGCGTACGTTCGCAGTGTGTTGACGCTCGCCCCTGAGCCTGACCGCCCCACTCGCACCGACGACTAGGGCCGGCGCAGGGCGCGCGCGGGCTCGGTAGGGAGACAGCCATGGCTGTTCACGAGAGCACGCGACGCACGTACGTGGTCGACACCAGCGTCCTGCTGGCCGACCCGGGAGCCCTCACGCGGTTCCACGAGCACGAGGTCGTCGTGCCGGTGGTGGTGATCACCGAGCTGGAGGCCAAGCGCCACCACCCCGAGCTGGGCTACTTCGCCCGGTCCGCCCTGCGATATCTCGACGACCTGCGGGTCAAGCACGGCACGCTCGACGCTGCGCTCCCGATCGGCGTGGAGGGTGGGACCCTGCGGGTCGAGCTCAACCACATCGACTCCTCCTCCCTGCCGGCCGGCTTCCGCCTGAGCGACAACGACACCCGCATCCTCAGCGTCGCGAAGAACCTCGCCGACGAGGGCCGCTCCGTCACGCTGGTCTCCAAGGACCTGCCGATGCGCGTCAAGGCGTCGGCGGTCGGGCTGACCGCCGAGGAGTACCGCGCCGAGCTGGCGCTGGAGTCGGGCTGGACCGGCATGCGCGAGCTGGAGGTCACGTCCGGCGACCTCGACGTCCTCTACGACACTGGCTTCCTCGACCTGGCCCTGCTCGACCTGGCCACCGTCGACGGCCAGGACGCGGCCGAGCTGCCGTGCCACACGGGTCTGGTCCTGCTCAGCGACAAGGGCAGCGGACTGGGTCGCGTCACGGCCGACAAGCAGGTGCAGCTGGTGCGCGGTGACCGTGAGGCGTTCGGCATCCATGGTCGCTCGGCCGAGCAGCGGGTCGCCCTCGACCTGCTGCTCGACCCCGAGGTCGGCATCGTCTCCCTCGGTGGCCGGGCCGGCACGGGCAAGTCGGCGATGGCGATCTGCGCCGGCCTCGAGGCGACACTGGAGCGGGGCCAGCACAAGAAGGTCGTGGTCTTCCGCCCCCTCTACGCGGTGGGCGGCCAGGAGCTCGGCTACCTGCCGGGCAGCGAGTCCGAGAAGATGGGGCCGTGGGGCCAGGCGGTCTACGACACGCTGGGCGCCGTCACGTCACAGGCGGTGATCGACGAGATCCTCGATCGTCAGATGCTCGAGGTGCTGCCACTGACGCACATCCGCGGGCGCTCGCTGCATGACGCCTTCGTCATCGTCGACGAGGCGCAGTCGCTGGAGCGCAACGTGCTGCTGACGGTGCTCTCGCGGATCGGCGCCAACTCCAAGGTGGTGCTGACCCACGACGTCGCCCAGCGCGACAACCTGCGGGTCGGCCGGCACGACGGCGTGGTGGCGGTGGTCGAGAAGCTCAAGGGCCACCCGCTGTTCGCGCACGTCACGCTCAGCCGTTCCGAGCGGTCGCCGGTGGCGGCCCTGGTGACCGAGATGCTGGAGGACGTGACGCTCTGAGATGATGCTGTGCACGTGACGTGGGGAAGCGTCACGAGAGGGCCCGGTACCGGTTGGTGCCGGGCCCTCGTTCGTCCGCTCACCTTGATGCTTCATTTGACGGAGTGACTCTGCTACGGTCCTGAGGACGGCCACCGCGGGTGGCTGCGCCCCGAGGAGGACCTGATGAGCGACGCCGATCGCCACCCCCACGTCGTGCTGCTGGACCGCATCATCGCGGCCGCCGAGGCCGGCGATCCCGCCGATCTCTTCGACGTCTACGCCCCGGACGCCGTGATCTGGCACAACCACGACCTCGTCGAGCAGACGGTCGAGCAGAACGCCCGAGTGCTCAAGGCCATCGACCGCTTCGTCGCCGATCGCCGGTACACCGAGCGCCGTTTCCAGGTCTTCGACGGCGGCGTCGTGCAGCAGCACGTGCTGCGCGGCACGAAGCGGTCCACCGGCGAGGAGATCGCCCTCCACGCGTGCGTCGTGGTGACGGTCGGCGAGGACGGACGCATCACGCGGCTCGACGAGTACATCGACTCGGCCGAGGCTGCGACCTTCGGCCCCTGAGCCACGTCCTGCCCTGTACATCCGGGTTTGCGGCCCGCCCTGTGGCAGAGTGAAGGACGTGATCGGCCAGGGGAGGAGAGCCGCCGCGACCGCGGCCTCGTGCGCGCTGCTCCTCGGCCTGCTCACCTCGTGCGCTGCCGGCTCCGACCCCGAGTCCGACGCAGAGTCCGACGGTGGCACGCCGACCCTCCTGTGGCTCACGCCCCCGGACGTCGCGGGGCTCGCGGCGCTGGCGCGTGAGTGCACGGACGCCGCTGGCGGTGAGTACCGCATCGAGGTCGAGGAGCTGCCCGCGGATCGCTCGGCCCGCCGAGTCTCGCTGATCGAGCGGCTGCGCTCCGGGCACGACGACGTCGACCTGGTGGGGGTCGAGACGGCCCTGACGGCTGAGCTCGACGCGTCGGGTCTGCTCGGGAAGCTGCCCGCGAGCCGTGAGGACGACCTGGTCGAGGACCGGTCCGAGACCTCCGTCGCCGCGTCGTCCGTCGACGACCGACTCGTGACAGTGCCCTGGTGGTACGAGCCCCAAGTGCTCTGGTTCCGCGGATCGGCGGCCGAGCGGGCCGGCCTGAGCACGTCGGGCACCGTCACCTGGGACGACCTGGTGGCCGGCGCCGCGCGCACCGCCAGCACGGTGCAGATCGTCGACGACGGTGGCATGACGACCTGGGTCAACGCGCTGGTCGCCGGCGCCGGCGGCACCTTGCTCAAGGGCGCAGGGGAGGGCCGTGATCCCCAGATCGGCCTGGACACCGCGGCCGGTCGGCGAGCGGCCAGCATCGTCGAGGCCTTCGCCGATGCCGGGGTGGGCCCGGGGCCCTCCGCCGACGCCCTGCAGCAGTTCGCCGCGCCGCGCGGTGCGTTCCTGGTCGGGCCCAGCTCCCTCGCCTCCCACCCGGACCTCGCCGTGATCGCCGGAGAGCTCCGGGCGATGCCCTACCCCACGACCGAGCCGGATCAGCCCGGTGCGCCCCTCGCGGGGGTGGGCCTGGCGCCGACGGCCTCCTCCGCCGACCCCGACCTCGCGCTCGACGCCATCGAGTGCCTGACGTCGCTCGAGAGCCAGGAGACGCTGGCACGGACCACGGGGCACACCCCCACGCGAGAGAGCCTGCTCGGTTCCACCGAGGAGACCACCGCCGACGACCGGGACGCGTTGGTGCGGAACGCGTTGTCAACGGGGGTGCCGGAGCCCGTCTCGCCACACGTGGCGCAGCTCTGGACCGCCATCGACGGCGGGTGGTCGCCCGTCACCCGGGTCGACACCGACACCCCGGCCGAGACCCAGGTCGCCGCGGAGCGCCTCATCGGTGGAGGACTGCCGTGAGCGCCCGCCTGGCCTACCGAGCCTCCGCCGCGCCGCCCGTCGTCGTCGACGGTCGGCGGCCCGCCCGACGGCTCGACCTCCTGCTGGTGCTTCCCGGGCTCCTGCTGCTCGCCGCACTCGTCCTCGTGCCGCTGGGTCGCGTCGTCCAGCTGTCGCTGCTCGACGCCTCCACCAGCGCCTCGCGACCGTTCGTGGGACTCGACAACTACACCTCGGTGCTGACGTCGAGCACGTGGTGGACGGCGGTCGGCACCGGGCTGGTCGTCGCCGTGAGCGTCGTGGTCGTCCAGCTGGTCCTCGCCCTGCTGCTCGCCACCTCGCTGTGGCACGTCTCGGTGCTCTGGAAGCCCGCGCGCTTCCTCGCCCTCCTGCCGGCCGGGTTGTTCGCCGTGGTCGGCGCCGAGGCCGGCCGGGCGGCCGTCGACGACGGATTCATCGCGTCGTGGTTCCACCTCGGCGAGGCCGGGCCCCTGCAGTCGCTGGCCGGGGTCGTCGCCGGCGAGACGTGGCGGACCACCGGGCTCGTCGTCGTGATGCTGCACTGGGGCCTGACGCGGGTGCCCCGCAACCTGCTGGACTCGGCCGCAGCCGACGGCGCCTCGCCGTGGCAGCGCTGGCGCCGGGTCGTCCTGCCGTCGCTGGCGCCGGTCCTGGCCGCTGCCGTGGCGTTCCGCGCCCTGGACGCCTGGCGGATGCTCGAGGGCCCGCTCCTCGTCCACGAGCGGGCCCAGGGGGCAACGACGCCCTCGGTCGTGGTGCATGAGACGGCGTTCGGTGCCCTGGAGACCGGGGCGGCGGCCGCTGCTGCCGTCGTGCTGGTGCTGCTCACCCTGGTGCTGGCCGGCCTCCTGCTCGGCGTCATGAAGCTGGTGACCCGCCGATGATCCCCTCCGTGCGCTCTCGCCTGTCCGCCGCCGCCGTGGCGTTCGTGCTCGGCTTCGCCGTCGCGAACTACGGTCTCTTCCGCGTCCCGCCTCCGGACCAGTGGCTCTGGGTGGGCGCGGCCGCCGTGCTCATGGGCACCAGCGCCTGGGGCGTCATCGTGGCCGACTCCCGACGCCGCCTCTCGGTGTGGGCGGTCCTGGGTGTCGAGCTGTTCGTCGTCGTGACGCTGGTGCCGATGCTCTGGATCGTCACGCTCGCGCTCAGCGGCTCGACCCAACCGTCCGGCCTGTGGCCCGAGTCGTTCGACACCTCCGCATTCGGCACCGCGTGGGACGACGAGGGAATCCGCTCCGCGGCGTCCACGTCGGTCGCGGCAGCCGTCCTCGCGACCGCCGTCGCCATCCTGCCCGCCCTGGCGCTGGCGATCGTGCTGGCCCGCAGCCGGTGGCGGGCCCGCCGCGCCGTCCACGCGTTCGTCCTGCTGGTCGTGCTGTCGCCGCTGGTCGTCGCGGCGGTCGGCATCGGCGATCTCGCCGTCACGCTCGGGGTGTCCGACACGACCGTGACGGTGGCCGTGGCGCAGCTCGTCATCACGCTGCCGCTGCTCACCTGGGCCTTCACCAGCGTCCTCGCCACGGCGCCGTGGACGCTCGCCGACGCCGCGCGCGTCGACGGTGCGAGCCGGACGGCGGTCCTGCGCCGCGTGCTGCTGCCGACGGTCGGTCCGGGAATGCTGGTGGCCGTCGCCCTCGTGGCCGTGGTGGCCCTGCAGGACTTCGCCCTGGCGTCGTCCGTCACCGGCGCCGGGGACGCCCGGACGTTGCCGGTCGAGCTGCTGCAGCGTCTGTCCGGCGCGGTCGATGCCGGCGCCGGCTCCAATGTGACCGCCCCCGACGGTCCCAGCGCTGCCGGTACCGCCGTCGTCGCAGCGGTCGGGCTGATGGCGCTCGTGCCCGCCGCCGTGCTGGCTCTCGTGGGACCCCGCACCCTCACCCGTCTCATGGGAAGGTCGTACCGATGAGCTCCCTCCACCTGCGTGACGTCACGCTCACCGCCCCGTCCGGCCGGCGCGTGCTCGACGGCGTCGACCTCGACGTGCCCGACGGGGCCTCGGTGGCGGTCATCGGCCCGTCGGCCGAGTCGCGCACGGCGCTGCTGCGCACCCTCGTGGGCCTGGAGTGGCCGGACTCCGGCACCGTGCTCATCGACGACGAGGACGTCACGTATGCCGATCCGCGCACCCGCGATCTTGCGATGGTCTTCGCCGACCACGCGCTGCATCCGCGTCGCGACGTGCTGGACAACGTCGCCTTCGCGGCCACCCTGCGCCGCAAGCACGACAAGGCCGCGCTGGCCGACGCGGTCGAGGACGTGCTCGACCAGCTGGCGCTCCGCGACGCGCTCGACCTCAAGCCCGACGCGCTCGGCGCCGACCAGCAGCAGCGAGTCGCGATCGGCCGGGCTTTGGTCCGCGGTGCTCGCGCCTGGTTGTTCGACGACCCGTACTCCGCGCAGGCCGAGCGCATCCGTCCGCACGTGCGATCCGTCGTGCAGCAGTGGCAGGCGCAGCGCGAGCGCACCTCGTTGTTCACGACCTCGGTCGTGGCCGAGGCGCTGAGCCTGGTCGACCAGGTGGCGGTGCTGCACCAGGGGCGCATCCGCCAGGTGGGGGAGCCGCGCGAGCTCTACGAGAACCCGGCCGACATGTTCGTCGCCGGCTACCTCGGGTCGCCGCCCATGAACCTCCTGCCGGCCTTCCGCGAGGGGCAGCAGCTGGTGACACCGCTGGCCACCGTGCACCTCGACGACCGGTTGGCTGCCGCGGTCGGTGACCGGCCCGTGGTGATCGCCGGCATCCGTCCCGAGCACTGCCGCGACGCCACCCACGGTCCCGTCGGCGTCGAGGGCGGCGTGGAGTTCACGACGCGCGTCGACGACGTCGAGTGGCGCGGGTCCTCGCAGTACGCCTACCTGGGCTTCGACCTCGAGCCGACGCTGGTCGAGGTGCTCGACGAGATCGAGGACATGTTCGAGTTCGACCTCTTCCAGGACTTCCTGGTCGCCGAGGTGCCGCCGGACCAGCCGCTGCGCACCGGCATGTCGATCCACGTCGTCGTCCCGCACGAGCGCGTGGTGCTGTTCGACCCCGACACCGGCCTGAACCTCACGCGCCGGTGAGGGAGCGCCTCCCCGCGGTCCTCGTCGCCCTCGGCGCGGGGATCGCGTACGGCGTGCTGAGCCTGCGGCGGTACGCCCAGGTCGAGGTCACGTCGTGGGACCTGGCGATCTTCGAGCAGGCCCTGCAGGGGTATGCGCAGCTGTCCGCGCCGATCGTCGACGTGAAGGGTCCGGGCTTCCACATCCTGGGTGACCACTTCTCGCCGATCTATGCCGTGCTCGCGCCGGTCTACCGGGTGGTGCCGGGCGCGCAGGTGCTGCTGCTGGCGCAGGTGGTCCTGGTGGCGGTGTCGGCCTACGTCGTGACCGCCCTGGCCGTGCGGCACCTCGGTCGGTGGCGGGGCGTGACGCTGGGCGCCTGCTACGCGCTGTCGTTCGGCGTGCAGTCGGCGATCCGCGTCGACTTCCACGAGGTCGCCTTCGCGGCGCCGTTGCTGGCGCTGGCGGGTGCCGCGTGGGTCGAGCGCCGGCCCGGCGCGGTGGTGGGCTGGTCGCTGCCGCTCCTGCTCGTGAAGGAGGACCTGGGCCTGACGGTCGCCGTCATCGGCGCGCTGCTGTGGTGGACGGGGGAGCGGCGACGCGGACCCGCGCTGGTGGTGGCGGGCGTCGGGGGGTTCCTGCTGACGGTGCTGGTGGTGCTGCCGGCCTTCAACGACGGCGGTGCCTATGCGTACACCGGCACGCTGGGCGGTGATCGCGGCGTGCTCGCGACGGCCGTCACGGCGCTCGACACCAAGCTCCTGGCCGTCGTGCTGACCGTGGCCATCACCGGCTTCGCCGCCCTGTTCTCGCCATGGGCGCTGCTCGCGCTGCCGACGTTCGCCTGGCGGTTCACCGGCGACGTGCACCACTACTGGGGCACCGACTGGCACTACTCACTGGTGCTGATGCCCATCGTGTTCTGCGCGGCGATCGACGCCATCAAGCGTCGTCGTTCCCTGCGGCACCTGGTGCCGGTCGCGGCGGGGGTCACCGCTGTGACGCTGATCGGCTCACCGCTCGCGTCGTTGCTCGACGCTGACCTCTACCGCGAGACCCCACGGGCCGCGGCGGTTCGGGAGGCGGTCGATCGGCTGCCGGACGGCGCCAGCGTCGAGACCGACATCGCGCTGCTCTCGCACGTCGTCACCGACCACGAGGCCTACTGGACGGGGACGATCGACGACGTGCGTCCCGAGTACGTGCTGTTCGACACCGGCGTCGGCATCGGGTCACCGCGCCACCCGGAGTCGTGGGCCGAACGCACCCACGGCGGCGACTGGAGAACCGTCTACGACGAGGCCGGCATCGTCCTCGTCACCGACACGCCCTGACCCGGCTCCCAGCCCCAAGAATTGAAGCCTTGCGTCACGGTCTCGCGCGAAATTCGTGACACAAGGCTTCAAAACTTGGGGCATGGGGCTGGGGGGCTCAGGGGTGGGTCATGCTCATGACGTCGAGGGCCGAGTCGAGGTCGGCCTCGCTGATGTCGCCACGATCGACGTAGCCCTCCTCGAGCACGACCTCGCGGATCGTCTTGCGCTCCTTGACGGCCTTCTTGGCGACCGCGGCGGCGTTCTCGTAGCCGATGTGCCGGTTGAGCGGCGTGACGACCGACGGGCTCGACTCGGCCAGCTCGAGGCAGCGCTCCTCGTTGGCAGTGATGCCGTCGATGCAGCGATCGGCCAGCACGCGCGAGGAGTTGCCCAGCAGGCGGATCGACTCCAGGATGTTGCGACCGATGACCGGCAGCATGACGTTCAGCTCGAACGACCCGGACGCACCGGCCGTCGCGATGGTGGCGTCGTTGCCGATGACCTGCGCGCAGACCATGAGCGTCGCCTCCGGCAGGACCGGGTTGACCTTGCCGGGCATGATGCTCGAGCCGGGCTGCAGGTCGGGCAGGTTGATCTCACCCAGGCCCGTGCGGGGTCCGGAGCCCATCCAGCGCAGGTCGTTGCAGATCTTGGTCAGGCTGACGGCGATCGTGCGCAGCTGGCCCGAGAACTCGACCAGACCGTCGCGGGCGCCCTGCGCCTCGAAGTGGTCGGACGCCTCGGTGATCGGCAGGCCGGTGCCCTCGGCGAGCAGCTCGATGACCCGCTGCGGGAAGCCCTTGGGAGTGTTGATGCCCGTGCCGACGGCGGTGCCGCCCAGGGGGACCTCGGCGGCCGACGGCAGCGACGACTCGACGCGGGCGATGCCCTTGCGGATCTGCGCGGCGTAGCCGGAGAACTCCTGGCCGAGCGTCACCGGGGTGGCGTCCATCAGGTGCGTGCGGCCGGACTTGACGACCTCGGCGAACTCGGTGGCCTTGCGCTCCAGAGCCTGCGCGAGGTGGTCTAGCGCCGGCAGCAGCTCGTGCGTGGCCGACGCCGTGGTGGCGACGTGGATCGAGGTGGGGAACACGTCGTTGCTGGACTGCGAGGCGTTGACGTGGTCGTTGGGGTGGACGTCGCGGCCGAGGGAGCGGGTGGCCAGCGTCGCGAGCACCTCGTTGGTGTTCATGTTGCTGGACGTGCCCGACCCGGTCTGGAAGACGTCGATCGGGAACTGGTCGTCGTGCTGGCCGCTCGCGACCTCGGCGGCCGCGGCGACGATGGCCTCGGCGACATCGGTCTCGAGGACCCCGAGCTCGGCATTCGCGGTGGCGCAGGCAGCCTTGATCTGCGCCAGCGCACGGATCTGGGCCGACTCGATCGGCGTGCCGGAGATGGGGAAGTTCTCGACGGCGCGCTGCGTCTGGGCCCGCCAGAGGGCGTCGGCGGGCACCCTGACCTCGCCCATGGTGTCGTGCTCGATGCGGTATTCGGTCATGGGAGGCAGGCTATCGCCCATCGACCGCGGGCCCACTCGAGGTCAGAGCAGCAGGTTGACGACGACCGTCAGCAGCACCGAGAGCACCACCGAGATCAGGATCATCGTGAGGCAGCCGGCGGCGCCGCCGAGGGGTCGGACCTGGACGCGTCGGTTTCGGCTCATGGGGCTCCCTTACCCCCTGCCGGGCGGTTGACCCGGCCGGACAGCACCCAGTAGTGCTCGTCACGTCCCTGCAGCCGCACCGGCACAGCCGTGGCGGCGACGTCCGTCACGTGCCGCGAGAGCGCTGCCCGCAGGTCTGCGGAGTCGGCCATCGACCACACGGCCAGCTGGCCACCGGGACGCAGGGCCCGCACGCAGTCGGCGATGGCGGTGTCCTCGTAGAGCGCGGCGTTGGCGGGGTGCACGAGGAAGTCGGGGCCGTTGTCGACGTCGAGGCAGATCGCGTCGAGGCTGGCCGGCTCCTGCGCCGCCACGACGTCCCGCACGTCGCCGACCACGACCTCCAGGCGGGGGTCGTCAAAGGGCCCCGCGCCCGCTCCCTCGGCGACCGCGGCCACGACCTCCGGGTGCAGCTCGGCGACCACCACCCGCCGTGCTCCACCGTCGAGCAGGGCCCGCGCGGTGAAGCCGAGCCCGAGGCCACCGACCAGGACCTCGCGAGCGCCGCCCGCGAGCACGTGATCGGCCAGCACGCGCTCGGAGGACGTCTCCAGATCGTCCATGACGAACACGCCGTTGACCCGCAGCTCGGTGGCACCGTCCGCGCGTCGACGCACCACGACCTCGTCCATGGCACCACCGTAGGACGGGTGCCGAGTCACGATCCTGTCGGTCGTCGTCCCTAGCGTCCTCGGCATGAGCACACACCACGCCATCGACTACGTCGAGCTGCCCGCCCCAGACCTGTCCGCCGCCACCGCCTTCTACGGGCAGGCCTTCGGCTGGACCTTGACCCCGTACGGTGACGCCTACGTCGGGTTCAGCTCCACCGGGGGTGAAGAGGATGGGGGACTCGACTCCGCCGGTACGCCGCAGGCGGGCGGGCCCTTGGTCCAGATGTACTCCGACGACCTCGACGCGACGCTCTCAGCGGTTCGCGAGGCCGGCGGCACCGTCGTGCAGGAGCCCTTCGAGTTCCCCGGCGGACGCCGCTTCCACTTCCGCGACCCCGCGGGCAACGAGCTCGGCGTCTGGTCCCGCGCCTGACCCAAGCACCACGACTCAGCCCCCTCACTCAGGTCGTGCGGGCGGCTTCCATGTCGTCCGCAAGGCCCGGGTGGGAGTACGGACCCGGGCGACGCAGTGTGTCGATCACGTTCTGCACGCTGGTGGCGTCCTTGTCCTGGCTCATCTTGACCTTGAGCACGAACCGGTCGATCGGGATGCGCAGGCCCACCGTGCCGCGAGCGGCCTTGGCGCCCCACTCCTGATCCAGCCACATCGGGTCGTCGACGTGCTGCTCGAAGTGCGCCACGAGTCGGGTCAGCACCGCGAGGTTCTCCTCGGGCTCCAGCACCTGGGGCCGACCGTAGAGGTGGGCGGCGGTGAAGTTCCAGGTCGGCGCCCGGCTCGATCCCGGCTCGTACCAGCTGGGCGACACGTAGCCGTGCCGGCCCTGCACGACCACCAGCACCTCGTGGTCACCGAAGCGGTGCAGGGTCTCGTCCGGCCGGCCCACGTGGGTCACCACCGCCAGCTCGTCGGTGTCGTCGTCGAGCAGCACGGGGTAGTGCGAGGCCACGGGACCGTCCGGGGTGCTGGAGACCAGCAGCGCCCAGGGGAACTCGCGCACCAGGTCGCGCACGACCTGAGGGTCGTCGCTGTGATGAGCGGGGTGGAAACGCATGGTGACCCGGCCGGCTCAGCGCGAGTCCGCGCGTGCGGCGGTGTCGGCGATGGCGTCGACGTAGGTGTCCCAGAGCGCCTCGGGCAGGTCGTGGCCCATCCCGGGCACCTCCACGTGCTGGGCGCCGGGCACCGCGGCGGCGGTGGCTGCCCCACCGGACCGGTGCACCAGGCGGTCGGCCAGCCCGTGCACCACGGTGGTGGGCACGTCGAGCCGGCTCAGGGCCGTCGTGCGGTCGGGCTGCGTCAGCACGGCCAGCATGTGGCGCAGCACGCCGCTGGAGCTCCAGCCGCGGTCGTAGGTCACCTCGGCCCGCAGGCGGGAGGCCACCGGGTCGGCCGGGTGCTCGGGCGAACCGATGACCGCGGCCGACGCCATGGCTCGCTCGATGTACGCCTCGCGGGTGGGCTCGGTGCGCTTCAGCAGGTGCAGGAGGACCCGCGGGTCCTGCCAGCCGACCGTCCGCCGACCCGTGGTCGACATGATCGAGACCAGCGACGTCACCCGCTCGGGCCGGACGATGGCCATGGTCTGCGCAATCATCCCGCCCATCGACACGCCCGTCACGTGCGCGGACTCGAGGCCCAGGTGGTCGAGCAGCCCGAAGGCGTCGTCGGCGAGGTCGGCGATGCCGTACGGCGCCTTCGCCCGCAGGTCGACCGGGCCCAGGCGCGGCAGCGGCACGAACGCACGCACGAGGTCCTGGCGGCTCACGCGGTGCTGCCGCAGCTTGGTCGATCGTCCCGTGTCGCGGTTGTCGTAGCGGATGACGAAGAAGCCCCGTCGGGCCAGGCGCTCGCAGAACGCGGTGTCCCACCAGCCCATCGGTCCGCCGAGCCCCATGACGAGCAGCACGGCCGGGTCGGACGGCTCACCGAACGTCTGGTGGCAGATGTCGATGCCCGAGGGAAGGCTGGCGAAGAGCTCCTCGGAACGAGGGACGTCTGACGATCGACGCGCTGCCACGGCGGTTCCTCCTCGCGGGTCCGGTGGTGAGGGACTCAGTGCTCGTAGTCGATGGTCGAGTACGCCTTGAGCTTGCTGAGGCGGTGCTCGCTCGTGATCTTGCGGATCGTGCCGCTGCGCGAGCGCATGACGATCGACTCGGTGGTCGCCGTGCCCGCGCTGTACCGGACACCCTCGAGCAGGTCGCCGTCGGTGATGCCGGTGGCGACGAAGAAGCAGTCGTCGGCCGTCACGAGCTCGTCGGTGCCCAGCACCGCATCGACGTCGAGCCCGGCGTCGATCGCGCGCTGACGCTCGTCGTCGTCGGTGGGCCAGAGCTTGCCCTGGATGACGCCACCGAGGCACTTCATGGCGACGGCGGTGATGATGCCCTCGGGCGTGCCGCCGATGCCGAGCAGCAGGTCGACGCCGGTGCCCGGACGCGCTGCGGCGATGGCGCCGGCGACGTCGCCGTCGGTGATGAAGGTGATGCGAGCGCCGGTGGCGCGGATCTCGTCGACGAGGTCGGCATGGCGAGGGCGGTCGAGCACGCAGACGGTGACGTCGCTGTTGGAGACGCCCTTGGCCTTGGCCACCCGGGCGATGTTCTCGGCGACCGGCAGGCGGATGTCGACGACCTCGGCGGCCTCGGGGCCGGCGGCGATCTTCTCCATGTAGAACACGGCCGAGGGGTCGTACATCGACCCGCGGGGAGCGACCGCCATGACGCTGATGGCGTTGGGCATGCCCTTGGCGGTGAGGGTCGTGCCGTCGATCGGATCGACCGCGACGTCGCACTCCGGGCCCGTGCCGTCGCCGACCTGCTCGCCGTTGAAGAGCATGGGGGCTTCGTCCTTCTCGCCCTCGCCGATCACCACGACGCCCTGCATCTGCACGGTGTTGATCAGGGTGCGCATGGCGTTGACCGCCACGCCGTCGGCACCGTACTTGTCACCGCGCCCCACCCACCGGCCGGCGGCCATGGCCCCGGCTTCGGTGACCCGGACGAGGTCCAGGGCGAGGTTCCGGTCGGGCGCTTGGTCAGCTGGTCGCAGGCTCTCCACCCGCCGCATCCTACCGTCGCGCCGCGCCGTGGCAGCCGGGCCACATCTGTGCCCTCTGCCGCCCACGGCCCGGTGGTTCCTGAGGTGCGAGCTTGCGAGCCTCGAAGGGCACCCCCGCCGGTGCTCTTTGCCGCCCACGGCCCGGCACCCCCGCCGGGCTCTTTGCCGCCCACGGCCCGGCACCCCCGCCGGGCTCCGCGAATCGCGCAGACGAGAGGGATGCTGGGCAGTTGGTGCCCGTCTGCCTAGACTCGACGGGTGATCCGCTTCGACCACGTCTCCAAGACCTATGCCGGCCAGAAGCGACCCGCCCTCGATGGCCTCCACCTCGAGATCGCCAAGGGAGAGTTCGTCTTCCTGGTGGGCGCCTCCGGCTCGGGCAAGTCGACCTTCCTGCGCCTCATCCTGCGCGAGGAGCGTCCCTCCGCCGGCCGCGTCTACGTGGCGGGCAAGGAGATCAACAAGCTCTCCAGCTGGAAGGTCCCCAAGCTGCGCCGCCAGGTCGGCACGGTCTTCCAGGACTTCCGTCTCCTGCCCAACCGCACCGTCAACGAGAACGTGGCATTCGCGCTGCAGGTCATCGGCAAGTCCCGCGAGGAGATCAACGCGGTGCTGCCCGAGACCCTCGAGCTCGTGGGGCTGGAGGGCAAGGGGCACCGGTTCCCCGGCGAGCTCTCCGGCGGCGAGCAGCAGCGCGTGGCCGTGGCCCGCGCGTTCGTCAACCGGCCCAAGATCCTCATCGCCGACGAGCCCACCGGCAACCTCGACCCCGCCACCAGCGTCGGTCTGATGAAGCTGCTCGACCGGATCAACCGCACCGAGACCACCGTCGTGATGGCCACCCACGACTCCTCGATCGTCGACCAGATGCGCAAGCGGGTCATCGAGCTGGACGACGGTCGCGTCGTCCGCGACGAGGCCCGCGGCATCTACGGCTACCAGAGCTGAGGCGGCATGAACTTCACCCTGAGGGAGCTGGGCAGCAGCCTGTCCCGCAACAAGACCATGACCATCTCGCTGGTCGTCACCATGAGCGTCTCGCTGGTGCTCGTGGCCCTGGGTCTGCTGATCCAGGCGCAGACCGAGCGCACTGAGCAGTACTTCGGTGAGAAGCTGCAGCTGCAAGTCAGTCTCTGCACCGACGGATCCCGGTCCGACACCTGCATCGGTGGTGCCGCGTCCGACGAGCAGAAGCAGGCCGTGCAGGAAGCGCTGAACGACAACCCCGAGGTCAAGTCCTTCGAGGTCCGCACGGCCGAGGAGAACTACGAGGCCGCTCGCCAGACGTTCGGCCAGTCCGACACCGGCCGCAAGCAGCTCGAGGTGCTGAGCCCCGAGAACTTCCCGGAGTCCTACTTCGTCACGCTCAAGGACCCCCAGGAGTTCGAGGGCGTCATGAGCCAGGTCAGCGGGATGGACGGCGTCAACAGCGTCCTGTCGCTCAAGGACCTCCTCGGACCGCTGTTCACGGCGCTCGACAAGCTGAAGTGGGCGGCCATCGGCACCTCGCTCCTGCTGGTCCTCGCCGCGATCCTGCAGGTCTCGAACACGATCCGCATGACGGCTCACGCTCGTCGACGCGAGATCAGCATCATGCGATACGTGGGAGCGTCCAGCTGGCACATCCAGCTGCCGTTCCTCCTGGAGTCGCTGCTCGCCGCCCTCATCTCGGCCGCGCTGGCGGCCGCAGGTCTCGCGGCGTTCACCGGCTTCGTCGTGTACGGGTTCCTGCGCGACAAGCTCGGCACCTTCACCACCTGGGTGCGCTGGCAGGAGGCGATCGTCGTCATGGGCTGGACCACGATCCTCGCCCTGCTGCTCGCGCTCGTGCCGACCCTGATCATGACGCGCAAGTACTTGGACGTCTGACGCGCCTTCGGCAGTGCTCTCGTGGCTGCCTCCGCAGGGGGACGCGCGGTCCGACCTGCAGTGATGCCACGGGGCTGGCCGTGACCCTCTATCTCAACTAGAGTCTCACCAGTCACACGCGTCACATGACGTGCAATCCGTCTCACCACCGTCCCCTGAGGGCGGGCCTTCCCCAGGTTGAGGTCCCATGAAGTCCACCCCGCGTCACCTGCTGACGTCCGTCGTGATCGCCTGCGCGCTCGTCGCTGCGCTCGCCGGTCCGTCCATGGCCGACTCCAAGAGCGATCTCGAGAACCGCAAGAACGGCGTCAACGGCAACCTCAACGGCGCCAAGCAGTCCTACGACGAGTCGAGCAAGGCCTACCAGGAAGCCGCCGGCGTCCTGGCGGCCTCGCAGTCCCAGCTCGCCAGCGCGCAGGGCTACCTCGGAGAGGTCCGCGGCCAGCTCGTCGCCGCCCAGGCCTACGACCAGCAGATGCAGGCGCAGCTCGCCCAGAGCGAGGCCGACCTCAAGACCGCCGAGGCGAACCTGGTCCAGGGCGAGGCCGACCTCACCGCCTCGGAGCAGGAGGTCGCGGAGTTCTCGGTCGAGTCGATCCAGGCCGGAGACCCGGGCCTGCGAGCCTTCGGTGATCTGTTGCGTGGTGAGGACCCCACCACCTTCACCGAGAAGATGACCATCACGAGCTCGATCGCCGAGGCGCAGCTGTCCAAGATGGACACCCTCGACGCGGCCCGCATCATGCTCGACCTGACCCGCGCCAAGGTGCAGACCCTCCGCGACCAGGTGCAGGTCGAGCGCGACGCCGCCGCCGCCAACCTCGCGACGATCACGACGCTCGAGGCCGAGGCCGCAGCCCAGGAGGCGGCCGTCGCCCAGCTCGTGGCCGTCAACTCCGACAACAAGGCCAAGGCCGACCAGATCATGCGCGAGGACGCCTCGCAGGTCGCCGCACTCGAGGCTGAACGTGCCTCGCTCGAGGCTCAGCTGCAGCGGCTGGCCGCCGAGGAGCTCGCCCGTCAGCAGGCTGCCCAACCGAATCCCGGCGGCGGTGGCGGTGCGCCAGCCCCGCCGGCCGGCGGCAGCTCGCTCTCGCGACCCGTCGGTGGTGCCGTCACCTCGTCGTACGGCATGCGCGTGCACCCCGTCACCGGCGTCTACAAGCTGCACGACGGCACCGACTTCGGTTCCGGGTGTGGCACGCCGATCAAGGCTGCCGCCAGCGGCACCGTCATCCAGCAGTACTACAACGGCGCCTACGGCAACCGCGTCATCATCAACCACGGCATCATGCGCGGGGCCAACGTCGTCACGACGTACAACCACCTCTCGCGGTACGCCGTCAGGGCGGGGTCGTACGTGCAGCGTGGCCAGGTCATCGGCTACGTCGGCAGCACGGGCTACTCGACGGGCTGCCACCTGCACTGGATGGTGCTGGTGAACGGCTCGACGACCAACCCCATGGGCTGGCTCTAGCCGCGGTGCCGGTCGTCGAGGCGTCCATCGAGCTCGACGTGGACGTCGAGACGGCCTTCGCGGTCTCGCAGACCACCGGTGCCATCCGCTTGCGCTGGGACCCGTTCATCGCCCATCAGCACCTGCTGGACGGCGCCACGGCCCCGGGCAAGGACGTCCGCACCTACACGCGGCACCGCACCCGCCTGCTCTCGATGATCAGCCGGTACGTCTCGTACCGCCCGCCCTCGACCGTCGGCATGACGATGGAGCGCGGCCCATGGTTCTTCGAGACCCTCGCCGCCGGCTGGCGATTCGACCCCGTGGGCGACGACCGGTCCCGCGCCACGTGGCGCTACAGCTTCCGCTGCCGGCCCGCCTGGCTGGCGCGTCCGGTCGAGGCGATCGGCACCCGGGTGCTCCAGCGAGACGTGGAACGACGCATCGCGGCGTACGCCCGGGGGTGCGCGGACCCGGTCGTGCTGACCGCGGTGCGACAATGAACCCATGGCCAAGGAGACCGGTCGCCAGCTGATCGCCCAGAACAAGAAGGCGCGGCACGACTATCAGATCGAGGACACCGTCGAGGCGGGTCTCGTCCTCATGGGCACCGAGGTCAAGAGCCTGCGTCAGGGGCGCGCGTCGCTGGTCGACGGCTTCGCCGAGATCGACCGTGGTGAAGCGTGGCTGCTGCAGGTGCACATCCCGCAGTACGCGCAGGGCACGTGGACCAACCACGAGGCCCGGCGGCGCCGCAAGCTGTTGCTCCATCGCTCCGAGATCGAGCGCATCGAGCGCCGCACGTCCGAGAAGGGCCTGACGATCGTGCCGCTCAGCCTCTACTTCAAGGACGGCCGCGCCAAGGTCGAGCTGGGCCTGGCCCGCGGCCGCAAGTCGTGGGACAAGCGGCATGCCATCGCCGAGCGCACCGCGCTGAACGAGGCTCGCAACGAGATGGGCCGCAAGCTCAAGGGGTTGTGATGCGCGACGAGGACCTGCCGAAGGTTGCTGCCGACCTCGGCATCCCGGGACTGTTCGACGTGCACGTGCACTTCATGCACCCTGCCATCCTCGCGAAGGTCTGGGCCTACTTCGACGCCGCAGGCCCGAAGCTGGGTCGTCCGTGGCCCATCACCTACCGCGGCACCGACGACGAGCGCGTCGACCAGCTGCGTGCGATGGGAGTGCGGCACTTCTCGGGGTTGTCGTACGCCCACCGTCCCGGCGTCGCCGAGATGATGAACGACTGGACTGCCTCGTTCGCGCGCCAGCACCCCGACAACATCTGGTCGGCGACGTTCTACCCCGAGCCCGAGGCCGGGCAGTACGTCACCGGGCTGGTCGATGCGGGCGTCGAGCTGTTCAAGGCGCACGTGCAGGTGGGGGAGTTCGCGCCGGACGACCCGCTGCTCGACCCCGTGTGGCAGGTGCTGGAGGACAGCGGCACGCCCGTCGTCCTGCACGCCGGCTCGGGTCCCGCGCCGGGCACGCACACCGGCGCCGCGCCGGTCGCCCGCGTGCTGGCCCGCCACCCGCGTCTCTCGCTGGTCATCGCGCACCTGGGCATGCCCGAGTGGGACGACTTCCTCGACCTCGCGGAGCGCTACGAGAACGTCCGGCTCGACACCACGATGTGCTTCGTCGACTTCTTCACCGAGCAGCCGCCGGCCAGCATCGTGCCGCGACTGGCGGCGCTGCAGGACAAGGTGCTGTTCGGCACCGACTTCCCGAACATCCCGTACGCCTACGCGCACCAGGTGGAGGTGCTGGCGCGTCTGGACCTCGGCGACGACTGGCTGCGCTCGGTGCTGTGGCGCAACGGCGCGCAGCTCTTCGGTCGTTCCTGAGACCACGGGGCCGTGGGCGTGGGCCGCAGGCAGATCAGCCATGATGGGGCGCGGCAGACCCGGCGCACGAGGAGACGCATGAGCAAGACGAACCCCGGCAACTTCTTCGAGGACTTCACCGTGGGCCAGGTGATCGAGCACGCGACGCCGCGCACGATCACCGAGGGCGACCGCGCGCTGTACGGCGCGATCTACCCCACGCGGTTCGCGATCCCGTCGTCGGCGGAGTTCGCCGCCTCGGTGGGCCTGAGCCCGGCTCCGGTCGAGGATCTCGTGGCGTTCCACGTCGCGTTCGGCAAGACCGTCCCCGACGTCTCGCTCAACGCCGTGGCGAACCTGGGGTACGCCGAGTGCCGCTTCCACCGGCCTGTCGTCCCCGGCGACACATTGCGCACCAGCTCGGAGGTCATCGGCCTCAAGCAGAACTCCAACGGCAAGAGCGGCGTCGTCTACGTGCGCTCCACGGCGACCAATCAGCGCGGCGAGGTCGCGCTCGACTGGGTGCGCTGGGTCATGGTGCACAAGCGCGACCACGGCTCCGAGGCTCCCGAGACCGTCCTGCCGGAGGTCGCGAAGGCCGTCGAGGCCGACGACCTCGTGCTGCCGGAGGGGCTCGACTTCACGGGCTACGACTTCGCCGCCGCGGGTGAGCCGCACCGCTTCGACGACTACGCGGTCGGCGAGAAGATCGACCACGTCGACGGCGTCACGCTGACCGATGCCGAGCACATGATGGCGACGCGGCTGTGGCAGAACACCGCCAAGGTGCACTTCAACACCGAGGCGCGGCCCGATGGCAGCCGGCTCGTCTACGGAGGCCACGTCATCTCGCTGGCGCGTGCCCTGTCGTTCAACGGACTGGCCAACGCCCAGCTCGTCGCCGCCGTCAACGCCGGCTCGCACGCCGCGCCGGCCTTTGCGGGTGACACCGTCTACGCGTGGTCCGAGGTGCTCGACAAGGCTGAAACCTCCGCGCCGGGGGTCGGCGCCCTGCGGCTGCGTCTCGTGGCCACCAAGGGCCGCGACGAGTCCATGACGCTCCGCGGCGAAGACGGGAAGTATGCCCCCGGCGTGCTGCTCGACCTCGACCTCTGGGCTCTGGTCCCGCGCTGACCACGATGTCCGACGACGCGGGCGCGGAGCTGTGGCTCGTGCGCCACGGCGAGACGGAGTGGAGCCGCGAGCACAAGCACACGTCGGTCACCGACCTGCCGCTCACCCAGCTGGGGGAGCAGCAGGCGCGGGACGCCGCTCGTCTCCTGGACGGCGCCGAGTTCGATCGGGTGCTCACGAGTCCCCGGCTCCGCGCCCGCCACACCGCCGAGCTCGCCGGTTTCGGTGATGCCGAGCTGGACGACGACCTCGTCGAGTGGGCCTACGGCGAGTACGAGGGGCGCACCACCGTCGACATCCGCACCGACGATCCCGGCTGGAGCGTCTGGCAGGGCCTGACGCCGGGTGGTGAGACGCCGGACGAGATCGCCGTCCGGCTCGACCGCGTTGTGGCGGCAGCACGCGAGCACGGAGGTCGAACGCTCGTCTTCGCGCACGGGCACTCGCTGCGCGCGCTGACCGCCCGGTGGCTGGGGCTGTCCGCGGCGGCAGGACGGCACTTCCTGCTCGGCACCGGCACTGTCTCGGTGCTGGGCGACGACCGCGGCGAGCCGGTCGTCGCGCGCTGGAACATCGCTGCGCGGTAGCGTCCGGGCGGAAGTGACTGTCGTCACTTCCGCCCGGGGCGGTCGTTGAGCAGTCGTGCCCTTCTTCTCGACCGCGTCGCGGTTCCCTGTCCTCGTGGTCACGGCCCTGCTGGCGCTCTCGCTGTGGCCGGTGTCCGCGCAGGCCGCCGACGAGGACTACGCGCCGGTCGACCGGCCCGGACCGGAGCTGACCGTGCCCCAGGCGGACCTGGAGGCCGCGCTGCAGTGCGTCGGCGACTTCTCCGGCGACCTGCAGCCGGTGCTCTTCGTTCCGCCGACCGGCGCGTCCGGCGGGCAGACGTTCGACTGGAACTACGGCAACGTCTTCGCCACCGAGGGCCGTACCTTCTGTGCGCTCGGCATCCCGCGACAGTCGCTCGACGACATCCAGGTCTCGGCCGAGTACATCGTGCACGGCATCCGTGAGATGCACGAGCGGGCGGGCCGCCGGATCGCGGTGCTGGGCCACAGCCAGGGCGGCATGTCGCCCCGGTGGGCGCTGCGATTCTGGCCCGACACCCGCGCGATGGTCGACGACCAGATCGGCATGGCGGCAAGCCATCACGGCACGACCTTGGTGGACCAGGCGTGCAGCGCGTTGCTGCCGTGCGCGGGTGCGGTGTGGCAGCAGCGCTCGGTGTCGAACTTCATGGCGGCTCTGAACAGCCGTCAGGAGACCTTCGCCGGCAGCGACTACACCTCGATCTACACCCTGTTCGACGAGGTCGTGCAGCCCACCACCGGCCCGACGCCCGCCTCGGAGCTGCGCACCGGCGACGGTGACATCAGCAACGTGGTGGTCCAGGACATCTGCCCGCTCAACATCTACGAGCACCTGGCGATCGGCACGATCGACCCGGTGACGCATGCGCTGGTCATGGACGCCCTGAACAACGACGGTCCGGCCGATCCGGCGCGGATCCCGGCCTCGGTGTGCCTGCAGCTGTTGATGCCGGGCGTCCAGCCCCTGGCCCTGGACTATCTCGCCGTGCTCGCCGCGGTGCCCCACGTGGCGACGGTGCCGGTCTCGTTCGCGAACCTCCCGAGAGCCCCGGTCACGCCGGTCGAGCCCGCGCTGCGGTGCTACGTGCTCGCCGCCGGGTGCCCCGTGGTGCCCGACGAGACCGGTGGCAATCCCGTGACGCCCGTCGACACCGGCACCGACGTGCCCGCCGACGGCACGGGCGGTGCCGCGCCGGTGGTCCCGGCCTCGACGGGCTCGAGTGCTCCGGCACTCTCGGGCGGTGGCACGGTGTCCACTGATGGGCAGGGACTGCCGGCCGCCGGTGCGGCTAGTCACGCGGGCCTGGTGCTGGCGGGCCTCCTGGCTCTGGCCCTCGGCACGCAGGTCGTGTCGGCCCGGCGGTTCCTCGACCGTCTGGCCTGACGCGAGGCGTTCCGCGGTCCGGACTAGCCTGACGCCGTGCGCATCGACCTCCACACCCACTCCAACCGCTCCGACGGCACCGACTCGCCGGCCGAGCTGGTTCGCAACGCGCGGGACGTCGCCCGGCTCGACGTGGTGGCGCTGACCGACCACGATGCGATGACCGGGTGGGACGAGGCGCTGGCCGCGGGTGAGGAGCTGGGCATCACGGTCGTGCCGGGGGTCGAGATCTCGACGACCTTCCACGGCGAGAGCGTCCACCTGCTGGGCTACGCGTTCGATCCCCACCACCCGGCCCTCGTGGACGAGCTGCAGCGGGTCCTGGACGGCCGCGACCAGCGCCTGCCGCGCATCCTCGAGAAGCTCGCCGAGCACGACATCCACGTCACTGCGGAGGACGTGGCAGCGCACTCCGGCGACGCCGCCGCCTCGGGTCGCCCGCACGTGGCCGACGCCATGGTGGCCAAGGGCTACATCAAGGACCGCGACGAGGCCTTCGACGGCTGGCTGAACACCCGGGGGCGGGCCTATGTCGAGCGGTACTCGGCCCCCCTCGTCGACGCTGTGCGTCTGGTCAAGGACGCCGGGGGCAAGGCGGTGGTCGCGCACCCGTGGTCCCGCGGCAGCGACCGGGTGCTGACCGCGGACGCCTTCGAGCTGCTGGTCGACGCGGGACTCGACGGCATCGAGGCCGACCACAACGACCACGACGAGCAGGCGCGGGCGGGCCTCCGGGCCATCGCCGCCGACCTCGACCTCGTCGTGACCGGTTCCAGCGACTACCACGGCACCGGCAAGAGCGAGGCCTTCCGCCTCGGCGCCAACCTCACCGACCCCGAGCAGTACCACCGCCTGCTCGGCTGAGACATGAGCACGCGACGGGGGCCGTGGGCCGTGGTGGGGTACGTGACGCTGCGGGGGATCTTCTGGGGAGCCGTGTGCGGGGGTCTGCTCGCCTTGGTGATTGGACTGTTCGTCGAGGCGATGACGTCTGGCGGGGACTCGACCAGCACCTCCTGGGCTCTGGGTCAGTCCGGCGTGCTGGCCGTCATGTTCTGGGGCCTGACCTCCGGCGTCGTCCTGGGCCTCATCGCCGGAGTGTGCGCGGGTGGGGTCACCGGTGCCCTTCTCGCCACGACGCGTCCCGAGGTGGCGGCGCTGAGTGGCGGGATCGCGGGCCTCGGCGTGATCGGCCTGACGATGTTCGTCGTGCTGGGGCCGGTGGTGGGCACGGGCCTCATGGTCGTCGTGGTCGCCGTGGGGGCGACGCCGTTGTTCGCCACGCTCCGAGGCGCCGTGCGGAACCACGTGGACGGGGACTCGACGGCCACCTAGGACCAGCCTGCACCGCGACACCGCCCACCCGCGAGGGTCGGCTCAGAGGTCGCGGTAGAAGGCGGTCAGGGAGGCCGCGAGGGCGGCGGGGTTCTCGACGTTGGGGGAGTGAGCCGAGCGCGGCAGGACGACCACCTCGGTGCCGAGCTGCGTCGCCATGTCGGCCTGCACGGCATGCGGCCAGGCGTCGTCCGCGACACCGCGCCCCACCCAGGCGGGCAGCCCCGTGCGGGCCACCTCCCACACGCGAGTGGGTGCGTCGATCAGGTGCTGGGTCATCGCTCGGAACGACGCCGGCGCGTTGCTGGTGAACCGACGCTCGAGGAAGGCGGCGATCTCGGGGGTGGTGCGGGTTCCCGCGAGCGCATCCCGGTGCCGGTGCAGGTCCTTGAGGCTCATCTGGTCGATGAGGTCGACCAAGCGCGTGAGGCCGACGGTGCTGAGACCACCGAGCGCGCCGGGACCGCTGCAGAGCAACGCGATGGAGCGCCACGCCGCCGAGTGCTCGATGGCCGCGGACTGGGTCACGAGGCCACCGAAGGAGTGTCCGAGGAGGTGTGAGGGGCCGTCCCAGACGGTGGCGGCGATCTCGGCAGCATCGGCGGCCAAGCCCGACAACGAGTAGTCGTCATCGGCCGTGCCGGGCGTCTCGTGCTGGCCCCGCTGGTCGACCGACGTGGCGGCGAAGCCCGCTGAGGCGAGGTGCGGCAGCAACTGGGTGAAGTCTTCCTTGCTGCCGGTCCACCCGGGAAGGAGCAGCACGTGGGCGGTCGCCTCAGGAGGACGGATCAGGTGCGCGGCGAAGGAGCCGCGTCCCGTCTCGATCGTCGGGACCTCGACACCCTCCGGGACGGCCAGCGACGCGGGAGTGCTCACGTCAGCGACCTCGCTTGGCCATTCGCGCCACGACGGCCGACGGCAGGTGCCGGGCCAGCGTCGAGAGGACCTTGTAGCGCACCGACGGGACCGACAGGGCCTTGCCGCGATCGAGGTCGGCGAGGGCGGCAGCGACGAGCTTGTCGGCGTTGAGCCACATCCAGCGAGGAACGCCCGAGACGTCCATGTCACCACGCTGGTGGAACTCGGTGCGGACGAAGCCGGGCGCGAGGGCCATCACGGTGATGCCGGTGTCGGCGTAGTGCCAGTTGGCCCACAGCGACAGGTTGGTCAGCCACGCCTTGTGCGCCGAGTACGCGCCGCGCGGGGTGAACGCCGCGACGCTCGTGACGTTGACGACCTGGCCGCGGCCGCGGCCGGCCATCGCCTTCACGGCAGCGTCCATCAGGTGCATCGGAGCCCGCACCAGCAGGTCCAGCTGACGGTCCTCGTCCGCGATGTCGGTCGTGCCGAACCATCCGGCCAACGACGAGCCCGCGTTGTTGACCAGCAGGTCGACCGGCCGGGTGGTGCCGGTGACGACGTCGACCACGCGGGCGATGTCGTCGGGCAGCGTGAGGTCAGCGGTGACGACCTCGACGTCGACGCCGTGACGGGTGCGGAGGTCGGCGGCCACCTCCTCGAGGCGCGCGGTGTCCCGCGCGACGATGACGAGATCGTGCCCTCGCGCCGCGAGGGCCCGGGCGAAGGCGTTGCCGATCCCGGCGGTGGCTCCAGTGATGAGTGCGCGTCCAGCCATGGCGTCAGCATGCCGCACTTCCGGGCCGCCCGGTGTCGAGGCCCCGTTCCAACCGTCACCGTGTGGCACCATGACCGGCGTGACGACGATCAGCGTGGTGAACCAGAAGGGCGGCGTGGGCAAGACAACGACCGTCGCGTCCCTCGGGGCGGCTCTCGCCGAGAAGGGACAGCGCGTCCTCCTGGTCGATCTCGACCCGCAGGGCGGACTGACCTTCTCCCTCGGCATCGACCCCGAGGACGTCGACGTCACGGTCGGTGACGTCCTGCTCGGCACCCACCGCGCCGACGACGCCATCGTCGTGACCGAGGACGGCCTCCACCTGCTGCCCTCGAACATCACCGTGACCCAGGCCGAGGAAGGGCTCGTCTCGCGCACCGGACGCGAGCAGCGCCTGCGGGTCGCGCTCGACAAGGTCTCCGACCAGTACGACTGGATCCTCATCGACTGCCCGCCGACGCTCGGCGTGCTGACGATCGGCGCCCTCTCCGCCTCCGACGAGGTGCTGATCCCGCTGCAGGCCGAGACCCTCGCGCACCGCGGGGTCGGGCAGCTGCTCGAGACGATCGAGGACGTCAAGGCCTACATCAACTCCGGCCTCACGATCCGCGGCGTGCTGCCGACGATGTACGACGGCCGCACCCGGCACGCCCAGGCTGTCGTCGAGGCGATCGGGTCCACGTACGGCCTCCCGATCCTCGAGCCGGCCATCCCGAAGTCGATCAAGTTCGCCGAGGCGCCGGCCATCGGCAGCTCGATCCTGCGCACGAGCCGCACCCACAAGGGTGCCGAGGCCTACCGCCAGGTCGCCGCCTCCCTGCTGGCCGACTGACAGGTTTCGACCGTTCCGGACGAGGGGGCGACGCGCACAGGTCGCGTCGTTACGATGGCAGCGTGAGCCCCCAACGACACCGCCCCGGCGCGCGTCGGGCACGACCCCGCCTGCGCCGGGTCGTGGGCTCCACCGCGACCACCTGGACCGTGATCACCGCCGTCGGCGCGGTGCTGGCGCTGAGCGCCACGTCCGCGACCACCACCCTGGTCGCGGCCGACGACACCGCCCTCGTGGTCACGGCCCCGTTCGAGGTGCCGGACGCCCCGGCCACGCCGGCCGCCGCAGAGCCGATCGACGAGGCCGACGTCGCGTCGGTGACGTCCGACATCCCGCACGATCCCGAGCTGCCGGCCGACTCCGGCGAGGGCCGCCGGGTCGTCTTCTCGCAGTCAGCGCAGCATGTGTGGATCGTCGGCGACGACGGCCTGGTGCAGCACACCTACCCGGTCTCAGGCAGCATCCACGACAATCTGCAGCCCGGCACCTACGAGGTGGGGCCGCGATTCCGGGAGGCCGTGGCCTTCGACGGCAGCGGCACCATGGAGTACTTCGTGCAGTTCACCACGGGGGTCAGCGAGCCGATCGGCTTCCACTCCATCCCGAGGTTCCCCGACGGCACGCCCGAGCAGACCGAGGAGCAGCTGGGCACGCCACTGTCGGCCGGGTGCGTGCGTCAGTCCGACGCCGACGCCGTGCTCATGTGGGACTTCGCCCAGACCGGCACGATCGTCGTCGTGACGGCCTGAGCGAAACCCAGCCGTGAGCTAGCTGGAGGGCTTGTCGGCGCCCGAGACGGGCGAGCCGCTGCGGGTGCGACGACGCCGGTTGCGGTTGCGCGACGAGCCGGAGCCCTCGCCGCCGCTCGACTCACCGGACTTCTCCTGCGGCGCGCGCGACCGCTCGCCGCCGGAGCGCGAACCACCCTGACCCGAGCCGCCCTGGCCGGAACGGCCCTGGCCCTGGCCGCGACCGCGTCCACCCTGTCCACCGCGACCGGAGTCGCCCTCGCGGGGCTCCTTCGGCGACGGCGGCTTGAGGCGGCCCTTCACGTCACGCGGGATGCCGAGGTCGTGGAACAGGTGCTCGGACGACGAGTACGTCTCCTGCGGCTCCGCGAACGGCAGGCCGAGGGTCGTGTTGATGCCCTTCCAGCGGTGCAGGTCGGCCCAGTCGACGAAGGTGACCGCGATGCCGGTGAGGCCGGCGCGACCCGTGCGGCCGATGCGGTGCACGTAGGTCTTGTCGTCCTCGGGGCACGTGTAGTTGATGACGTGGCTGACGCCCGCGACGTCGATGCCGCGCGCGGCGACATCGGTGGCGACGAGCGTCTGAACCTTGCCCTCGCGGAAGCGCTGGAGCGCCTTCTCGCGGGCACCCTGCGCCATGTCGCCGTGCAGCGGGGCCGCCGGGAACCCGCGGTCAGCCAGGTCGTCGGCGAGGCGCTGGGCCTGACGCTTCGTGCGCGTGAACACGATGATCTGGGTGGCGTCCTCGGCCTGCAGGATGCGGGAGACGATCTCGGGCTTGTCGAGGTCGTGCGCCTGGAAGACGAACTGGGCCGTGGTCGGCACCATCTGGTTGTCTTCGCCGCTCTCGGCGCGGATGTTCATCGGGTGCCGCATGTGCTTGCGGGCCAGACCGACGATGGCACCCGGCATGGTGGCCGAGAACAGCATGGTCTGCCGCGTCTCGGGCGTCTTGGCCAGGATCGACTCGACGTCGGGCAGGAAGCCCAGGTCGAGCATCTCGTCGGCCTCGTCGAGCACCAGGCACTTGACGTGCGAGAGGTCGAGGGCGCGACGGTTGGCGAGGTCGAGGATGCGACCGGGGGTGCCGACGACGATGTCGACACCGGTCTGCAGCGCGTCGAGCTGTCCCTCGTACGGCACGCCGCCGTAGATGGTGAGGTTGCGGGTGCCGCGCTTGGCCGAGGCGACCTTGACGTCGTTGGCGACCTGCAGCGCGAGCTCGCGCGTGGGCGCGATGATGAGCGCCTGCGGCTTGCCGGGGGCGGCGAGCTCGGCGTAGTCGGAGTCGTGCGGCGCGACGACGCGCTGGATGACAGGGATGGAGAAGGCGAGCGTCTTGCCCGTGCCGGTGCGCGCCTGCCCGATGAGATCGGTGCCCATGAGGGCCACCTGGAGCGTCATCTCCTGGATCGGGAAGGGGCTGGTGATGCCCTTCTCGGCGAGGGCGTCGGCGATCTCGGGCAGGACACCAAGGTCGGTGAAGGTAGTCAGGGTCTTCTCGAATTCGTGAGGAGTGAACGGGATGATCGGTGCGTGTCGTGATGGAGCAGACGACGTCGTCCGATGAGCTCACGACCCAGATGCGGCCCGATGGGGCAAGACCAGCCTACCGTTGCCTCGCCGCGAGAGCCGCATCCGTCGTCGTCCGGCCGGTTGGACGCTAGGCTGCGACCACCATGAGCGACGCCGACCAGAGCCCTCCTGCCGACGGGACCGTCGAGCAGCCAGCCGCCGCCCATCCCGCCAACCCCGCCTTCGACGACCCGCCCTACCGCACCGGCGTGCTGGAGCTGCTGGGACTGCTGGCCGCCGGTGAGATCAGTGCCTGTGAACGCCTGGCCGAGGACGCCAAGATGGCCCCTGACCTGCGCACGAAGGTCGAGATCGCCACGATGGCGACGTCGGAGTTCAACCACTTCGTGCTGCTGCGCGACCGGCTCGTGGCCCTGGGCGAGGAGCCTTACGGCCGCATGGAGCCGTTCGCGGCGACGTTCGACGCCTTCCACCGCAAGACGCGCCCGAGCGACTGGCTCGAGGGGCTCGTGAAGGCCTTCGTCTTCGACGGCCTCGCCGCGGACTTCTACCGAGAGATCGCTGCGTTCCTCGACGCCGACACCCGCGAGCTCGTGCTGGAGGCGATGAGCGGCACCGGGTCCAGCGAGTTCGTCATCGAGGCCGTGCGCGGGGCGATCGTCGCCGACCACACGGTGGGCGGACGGCTCGCGCTGTGGGGCCGGCGTTTGATGGGCGAGGCCCTGAGCCAGGCCCAGATGGTCGTGGCCGAGCGCGACGACCTGAGCGCCCTGCTGGTCGGCGGCATCGACTCACCCGGCATGGACCTCGCTGCCATCGGCCGGATGTTCACCCGCCTGACCGAGGCGCACGCCGCCCGCATGGACCGCCTGGGCCTCGCCAGCTGAGGCGGTCAGTCAGCAACCCCTCCACGCAGCGAGCGGTGAGCCGGCAACGTCTCAGGGGTGCTGAGAGGTTGCCAGCTCACCGCTCGAGGTGAGTGCCGTCGTGCTCAGCTACCGCCGGCGACCAGACCGAAGCCGACGGGACGGCCGAGGTCGGCGGTGAAGTACAGGTAGGCGACCTTGTCGCTCGGCACCGCGACGGTGCGGCCCTGGTCGTCGCTCAGCGAGAACAGGGACTCGTCGGAGATGGACTTCTGCAGGGCCTCGAGCACGTCGTCGGGGGTGCGGTCGGTCTCGACCGAGAGCTCGCGTGCGGCGTTCTGGACGCCGATCTTGACCTCCATGGTGGGTCCTTTCGGGTCGGGTTCAGGTGGGTGGTTCAGGTGGTGGGCTTGGGGAAGCCGCCGATGCCGCGCCACGCGAGGGTGGCGAGCAGTCGGACGGCGTCGTCACGCGTGACCGTGGAGGCGCTGTCGAGCCAGTGACGGGCGCTGATGTGGCCCATGCCGACGAGGCCGACAGCCAGCAGATGGGCGTCGGCCGAGGGGAGTCCGGTGTCCTCGCCGATGACCTCGGCGACGGCCGCGGCCGACTCGGTGGTGACGCGGTCGAGCTGGGCGCGCACCTCGGGGTCGTTGGTCAGGTCGGACTCGAAGACCAGGCGGAACGCTGCACCCTGGTCGGCGACGTAGTCGAACCAGAGCTCCATCGTGGCGCGCACGCGGCGGCGGTTCTCGTGCGTGGACGCCAGGGCCTTGCGCACGCCCTCGATGACCGTGTCGCACGACGACTCGAGCAGCGCGAGGTAGAGATCGAGCTTGCCGGGAAAGTGCTGGTACAGGACCGGCTTCGAGACGCCCGCGCGCTCGGCGATCTCGTCCATCGACGCCGCGTGGTAGCCCTGCTCGACGAAGACCTGCAGCGCCACCTCGAGCAGCTGGGCCTTGCGGGCCGGGCGCGGCAGGCGGCTCGTGCGGGGTCGCGCGGTGGGAGCTTCGGTCACCCGGTGATCGTACCGGTCACCGCCGTCTCATCCGCCGGACGGAGGGGCCGGGCGCGGTGACCGAACCGCGATGATGGAGGGGCGCATCCCGGCGGGAACATCGGACCTGTCGCGGATGTTGGCATCAAAGCCCCCCTACAGACAGACAACGAGGAGTTGCCGTGGTCGCGCCACTCGTGGAGCCCGCCGACGAGCTCACCATCGACGAGGTCCGTCGCTACAGCCGTCACCTGATCATCCCCGACGTGGGCATGGACGGGCAGAAGCGCATGAAGAACGCCAAGGTGCTGGTCATCGGTGCCGGCGGTCTCGGTAGTCCCGCGCTGCTCTACCTGGCCGCGGCCGGTGTGGGCACGCTCGGCATCATCGACGACGACGTCGTCGACGAGTCGAACCTGCAGCGTCAGGTCATCCACGGGCAGAGCGACATCGACAAGCCGAAGGCCGAGTCGGCCGCGGCGTCGGTCGCCGAGATCAACCCGTACGTCCGGACGATCATCCACAACGAGCGTCTCGACAACGACAACGTGCTCGAGATCTTCAGCCAGTACGACCTGATCGTCGACGGCACCGACAACTTCGCGACGCGCTACCTCGTCAACGACGCGGCCGTCATCCTCGGCAAGCCGTACGTGTGGGGATCGATCTACCGCTTCGAGGGCCAGGTGTCGGTGTTCTGGGCCCAGGAGGGTCCGCAGTACCGCGACCTCTACCCCGAGCCCCCGCCGCCGGGCATGGTCCCGTCGTGCGCCGAGGGCGGCGTGCTGGGTGTCCTGTGCGCCTCGATCGGCTCGATCATGGTCACCGAGGCCATCAAGCTCATCACCGGCATCGGCGATCCGCTGATCGGCCGCCTGATGGTCTACGACGCGCTCGAGATGCGGTACTCGACCCTCAAGATCCGTCGTGACCCCAACGGCGAGCTGCCCACGGCGCTCCTCGACGACTACGAGGCCTTCTGCGGCGCCATCAGCGAGGAGGCCGCCGACGCGGCCGCCGACTCGACCATCTCGGTCGGCACGCTCGACGGCTGGCTGAAGGAGCGGGGTGACGGCGGGCGCGACTTCGTGCTGGTCGACGTCCGTGAGCCGGGCGAGTACGAGATCAACCGCATCCCGGGCTCGGTGCTGATCCCCAAGGGCGAGTTCCTCAACGGCAAGGCGCTCGGTCAGCTGCCCGACGACAAGCAGGTCGTGCTGCACTGCAAGTCGGGCGTCCGCTCGGCCGAGGCGCTCGCGGTGCTCAAGGGCGCCGGGTACTCCGACGCCGTGCACGTCGGTGGCGGCGTCGTGGCCTGGGTCAACCAGATCGACCCCAGCCAGCCCAGCTACTGATCCTCGACATGTGGGCGCTTCCTGTGGATGATTCGACGGATCACCCGCAGGAAGCGCCCGCATCGTGAGGGAGAGCCGTGGATTACGAGGAGTTCAGTGAGCGCGTCCTGCGGATCGTCGAGGCGATCCCGCCGGGCCGGGTGCTGACGTACGGCCTGATCGCCGAGGAGATCGGTCGCGGCGGGCCACGCCAGGTCGGGGCGGTCATGGCGCGCGACGGCCACGGCGTGCCGTGGTGGCGTGTCGTCCGTGCCGACGGAAGCCTGCCGGCGCACCTCGTGGTCGAGGCGCAGCAGATGTGGCAGGTCGAGGGCACGCCGGTACGCCGCGGGCGTGTCCACATCGCCAAGGCTCTCGATGGCGGGGCTGTGGATGGGGGCGCTGTGGCGGAGGGGCCTGTCGGGGGTCTCTGATTCGATGGGTCTCGTGCTTGACCAGACACCCCTCGAGTTCCGCCTGACCCGACCCACCGGCCGGGTGGGCGAGGCGCCCGCGCTCGACGCCAGCCAGCAGGCCGTGGTCGATCACCGCGGAGCGCCGCTGCTGGTGCTGGCCGGCCCGGGCACCGGCAAGACCACCACGCTGGTCGAGCTGGTGGCCGACCGCGTCGCTCGCGGTGACGTCAAGCCCGAGCAGGTCCTGATGCTCACCTTCAGCCGCAAGGCGGCCGACGAGATGCGCACGCGGGTGGCGGCTCGGCTGGGCGGCACGGGAGCGCTCGTGGTCTCCAAGACCTTCCACTCCTGGTGCTACGGGCTGGTGCAGAAGTTCGCCGATCCCGAGGTGTTCGCGGCGCCGCCGGTGCTCATGACGGCCGCCGAGACCGACGCCGTGCTGGCCGACCTCCTCGCGGGCCACGAGGCCACGTCCTGGCCGGCCGACCTGCGCCCTGGCCTGCGCACGCGCGGCTTCGCCGCCGAGGTGGGGGCCTTCCAGGCCGCGTTGGCGGCCAGCAATCGCACCACCGACGACCTGCGTGCCCTCGCCGTCGAGCACGACCGTCCGGCCTGGACCCGCGTCGCCGATGCGCTCGACGAGTACGGCATCGTCACCGACGCCCAGAACTTCACCGACTACGCCGAGCTCGTCGTCCGGGCGTCCGCGCTGCTCGACGATCCGGAGTCGCGCGACCGCATCCGTGCCGACATCCGTCTGTTGGTGGTCGACGAGTACCAGGACACCGACGCCCTCCAGGTCGAGGTGCTGCGCAAGCTCGTCGGTCCCGAGCAGCAGCTCATCGCGGTGGGTGATCACGATCAGTCCATCTATGGCTTCCGCGGCGCCGACGTGCGGGGCGTCGCGGCGTTCCCCCGGCACTTCGCGGGCGCCGAGGTGCGGGCCCTGCAGGTCACCCGCCGGTTCGGGCCCCGCATCCGCGATGCCGCCGCCACCATCCTGCCGGCGGGTCAGCCCGGCGGGCTGCCGGTCGAGGTCGTCCGTCAGCACCGTCAGCTGGAGTGCGCCGCTCCCACCGAGGGCGAGGTCGACGTGCTGACGTTCGCCACCCCCGTGGCGGAGGCCGAGCACATCGCGCAGGTGCTGCGCCGTCAGCACCTCGAGGGTGGTCGTCCGTGGTCCGACATGGCGGTGCTGGTCCGCACCTCGGCCCAGCTCGGCCGGCTGCAGCGTGCGCTCGTGGCGGCCGACGTGCCGTGCGAGGTCGCCGGCGACGAGATTCCGCTCGTGGCCGAACCCGCCGTGCGCGTGCTGCTGGGCGCTCTCTCGGCCGCCGACACCCTGGCGCGCGGCGAGGAGCTCGAGCCCGAGGTGGCGCATGCCCTGCTCACCGGCCCGCTGGCCGGCATGGACGCACCCGACCTCCGCTCGTTCGCGCGCCGCCTGCGGGCCGACGATCGCGAGACCCCCTCGAAGGTGCTGCTCGCCCGGGCTCTGTCCGGACTCGCCGGCGACGACAATCCCGCCCCGGCGGCCCGCCACCTCGCTGCCCTGCTGGCACGGGCCGCGGCCATGATCCAGCGCCACGAGCCGTCCGAGCAGGTGCTCTGGGAGCTCTGGGACGGCACCGACTGGCCGCGTCGGCTCGAGCTCGCCTGGGAGTCCGGTGGGCCCGAGCGCCCGGCGGCCGACCGCGACCTCGACGCCGTCGTGGCGTTGTTCCACCACGCCGCCCGGTCCGAGGAGCGGCACACCCGCCGCTCCGTGGCAGGCTTCCTGGCCGACCTCCGGGCCCAGCAGCTGCCGGCCGACCGGCTCGCCGACAGCAGCGCGCGTCCGGTGGCGGTCCGGTTGATGACCGCCCACCGCGCCAAGGGCCTGGAGTGGCCGCTGGTCGTGGTCGCCGGTCTGCAGGAGGACGTCTGGCCCAACCTCGCGGTCCGGCAGTCCCTCCTGCGCCCCGACCTGCTGTCCGGGGCCCCGCAGTCATCCCGCGACCGCCTCCAGGAGGAACGGCGTGTCCTGTACGTGGCGCTCACCCGCGCGCGCGAGCAGCTGCTGGTCACCTCGGTCGATCCTGGCTCGCAGGACGCCTACGGCCCCTCCCGCTTCGTGGCCGAGCTGCTCCGGGCCGGCTTCGGTGCCGGTCAACGCCTCGGGCGTCCCGCGCGTCCCCTGTCCTTGCGAGGGCTGGTCACCGACCTGCGTCGCGCGGCGCACGACCCCGATCCCGCGGTCCGTGCCTCGGCCGCCGCCTTGCTCGCCCGGGTCGCCCGGCACCGGTCGCCCCAGGCCCGCACCGCCCACCCCGACTCCTGGTGGGGTCTGGCCGAGCTCACGCGGTCCGAGGCACCGTTGCGTGATCCCGAGCAGCCCCTCGGACTCTCCGGCTCTAGCATCACCAGCATCACGGGGTGCTCACTCAAGTGGTTCCTGGCCAGCGAGGCGCAGGGGTCCCGTGGCGCGTCCACCGCCCAGGGGTTCGGCCTCGTGGTGCACGCGGTCGCGGCCGACGTCGTGCGGCGCGGTCTCGAGAACCCCACGCCGGCCGAGCTGCAGGCGCACCTCGATGCCGTCTGGCACCGCCTGGGCCACGAGTCGGCCTGGATCAGCGAGCGCGAGCGCGCTGAGGCGCACCAGGCGCTGGTCCGCTTCGCCGGGTGGCACGCGCAGAACCCCCGCACGCCGCTCGCCGCCGAGCACGAGTTTCGTGCCGAGCTGCAGATCGACGGCGAGACCGTGGTGCTGCGCGGCTCGATGGACCGGGTCGAGCTCGACGCCGAGGGCCGGGTCCACGTGGTCGACTTCAAGAACAGCAAGAACGCGCCCAAGGCCGACGAGGTCCGTGAGCACCCGCAGCTCGGCGTCTACCAGCTGGCCATCGCCACCGAGGGCATCGAGGGGCATCACGAGGTCGGCGGCAGCGAGCTCGTGCAGCTGCGCATCGCCGAGGGTGCCAAGCAGCCTGACGCGCCCAAGGTGCAGCAGCAACCGGCGCCGGCCGACACCGGTGAGTTCTTCGTGCACGACCTCATCCGCCGCGCCACCCACACCATGCGCACCGAACAGCTGGCCGCCACGCCCGACACCTGCACGTTCTGCGAGTTCGACGCGGTCTGTCCCGCCCGCACCACCTACTCGATCGGGGCCCCCCGATGACCGCGCCCACGCTGACCAGCGCGTCGACGCGACCCGTCGCCGACGTCGACCACCTGTGCCGCGTCCTCGAGATCCCGTTCAGCGACGAGCAGAAGGCCGCCATCACCGCGCCGCTCGAGGGCACCTACGCCATCATCGCCGGCGCCGGCTCGGGCAAGACCGCCGTGATGGCCGCCCGCGTCGTCTGGCTCGTGGGGCACGTGGGCGTCGACCCCGAACGCGTGCTGGGCCTCACGTTCACCGCCAAGGCCGCGGCCGAGCTGGCCGGCCGGGTGCGCAGCTCGCTCGCCTCGGCGCTCGACATGAGCGAGGTCGGCGAACCCACCGTCTCCACGTACCACGCCTTCGCCGGCCGTCTCATCGCCGAGCACGGACTCCGGCTCGGGCTCGAGCCCGACCTGCGGGTGCTCACCGACGCCCGTCGCCACCAGCTGGTCGTGCGCGTCCTGCGGCGCACCACCGAGACGCTGCAGCACGTGTCCACCCACCTGCCCTCGCTGGTCGGCGACGTCCTCGCGCTCGACGGCCAGCTGTCCGAGCACCTCGTCACCACCGACGACCTGCGGTCCCACGACCACGCGGTGGTGCTCGAGATGGAGTCGCAGCCCGAGCCGCTCAAGATGCACCGCGAGATTGCCATCACGGCCCTCAAGCGCATCGAGCTCAGCCGGCTGGTCGACCACTATCGCGACGCCAAGGCCGAGTCGGGGCTGATGGACTTCTCCGACCAGATGGCCTGGGGCACCGAGCTCGCCCGCGTGCCGGAGGTCGCCGCCGAGGTCGGCGGCCGGTACGACGTCGTCCTGCTCGATGAGTACCAAGACACCTCCGTCGCCCAGCGCGACCTCCTGGCCGCCATCTTCCGTGGCCGGGTCACGGCCGTCGGTGACCCGGCCCAGGGCATCTACGGCTGGCGCGGGGCCGCCACGGGCAACCTCGAGGGCTTCATCGAGCAGTTCACGCCCGATGGCCAGCCGCGCAGCGAACCGTTCAGCCTCGCCGTCAGTCGTCGCTGCGGGCACCGCATCATCGACCTCGCCGGGCACGTCGCTCGCCACTTCTATGCCGAGTCCAAGGTCGTCCGGCCGCTCGAGGCGGCCCCCGACAACCCCGAAGGGGTCGTCACGGTGGCGCTGCACGAGACCGTCGCCGACGAGGTCACCGCCGTGGCCGATGCTGTCCGCGACGCCGGGCTGAGCCACGACCCGCCGGTCTGGAGCGAGATCGGCGTCCTGGTGCGCACCGGGGCCGAGAACGCCGAAATCGTCCAGGCGCTGCGGGCCCGTGAGGTTCCCGTCGAGATCGTCGGGCTCACGGGCCTGCTGGCCCAGCCCGAGGTGCTCGACGTGCTGTCGGTCCTCGACGTGCTCGACGACATGACTGCCAACCCCTCGATGTTGCGCCTGCTCGCCGGTCCGCGGTGGCGCATCGGCGACCGCGACCTCGCGTTGCTGGGGCGTCGGGCCCGCCGGCTCAGCGAGTCGGCCCGCGCGGGTGACGACCCCGACGCGGGCGACCTCGATGCCGTGCTGGCCCAGGAGCTCGACCGAGCCACCGCCGGTGTCGACCCCACCGAGGTCGTCTCCCTCGCCGAGGCCGTGGCCGACCCGGGGGGCGGTCCCTACTCCGCCGAGGCGCGGCGGCGGTTCGCGGAGGTCGCCACCTTCCTGGCCCGGCTGCGGCGGCACGCGCACGAGCCGCTGGTCGACCTCGTCCACCGCGTGGTGCGGGAGCTGCACCTCGACGTCGAGCTCGACGTCGAGGGCGTCGGCACCGACAACCTCGCCCTGCTGCACGACGCCGTCGCGAGCTACGCCGGTGCCGACACGCACGCCTCGCTCGGCGGCCTGATGGCCTACCTGCAGGCCGAGCGCGACTACGCCGACGGTCTCGACGTCAGCGCGCCCTCCCAGGCCAACTCGGTCAAGGTGCTCACGGTCCACAAGGCCAAAGGGCTCGAGTACGACGAGGTGTTCGTGCCGTTCCTCGCCGACACCGTGTTCCCCTCGCGCCGGGCGCGCGACCGCTGGACCAGCACGGCCAAGGCGCTGCCGGTGGCCCTGCGCGGTGACGGCGAGTCCCTGGCCGACATCACCGACTTCAGCACCCAGGGCCTGCAGGAGTACAAGGAAGCCTCCGCCCGCGAGGCCTACCTCGAGGAGGTGCGGCTCGCCTACGTCGCCCTCACCCGGGCCAAGGGCCGGCTCCACCTCAGCGGTCACCGCTGGGGTCGCACGCAGAAGAAGCCGCGCAAGGTCTCACCGTTCCTGGCCGACGCCGCGCAGTGGCTCACCGAGTCCGGTGGTGAGCCCGTGGTCTGGGCCCACGAGCCGGGCCCGGACGACACCAACCCGCTGGGGGAGTCGGTCACCTATCCGTGGCCGCACCCGGTCGTGGGCATGGACGACCGCCGCCAGCTCGCTCACCAGGTGCGCGAGGCCTTGGCAGCCGATCCTGATCAGCCGGTCGAGGTGCACTCGGTGCACGCCGAGCTGGCGGCCGAGCTCGACCTGGTGCTGGCCGAGGCCGACCGGGTGGCCGACCCCGTGGTCGAGGTGGTCATGCCCGGCACGCTCAGCGCCACTCAGGCCATGGCGCTGGTGGCCGACGAGGACGCGTTCGCCCGCGACCTCGCCCGGCCGATGCCGCGGCGCCCCTCGAAGGCAGCCCGCTTCGGCACCAGCTTCCATGCCTGGATCGAGAGCCGGTACGCGCCCCATGTGCAGGGCTCGCTGCTCGACCCGTCCGACCTCCCGGGCCGTGGCGACGTCGACATCTCCGACGACGCCGACCTGCAGGCGATGCGCGAGGCATTCGAGTCCGGGCCCTACGCCGACCGCGAGCCGTTCTCGATCGAGGAGGCGTTCACGCTTCAGCTCGGGGCCCAGCGGTTCATCGGACGCATCGACGCCGTCTTCGCCACCACGCTGCCCGACGGGCGCGAGGGCTTTGAGGTCGTCGACTGGAAGACCAACCGTGCTGCCACGGCCGACCCGTTGCAGCTGGCGGTCTACCGACTGGCCTGGGCCGAGAAGCACGAGGTGGCCCTCGATCGCGTGATCGGCACGTTCTCCTACGTCCGGCTCGGCGAGGTCGTGCAGCACCACGACCTGCCCGACCGTGCCGAGCTCGAGCGGTTGGTCGGCGGCGCCGAGACGTAGACGTCAGGTCGGCAGGATCCCGGCCTCGTGCGCCGGCGCGGCGTAGGCGGCGGCCAACGAGGCGACGGTCTCGTGCGCGTTGAGCCCACTCGGGTTGGGCACGACCCACAGTGCTGCACCGGCCAGGTCGTGCGGCTGCCGACCGGCCACGGCGGCGCGCTCGCCGAAGGCCGTGCGGTACGAGGTGATGCCGGCCACCGCCACCACGGCCGGACGCCGCTCTGTCACCAGCTGCACCAGCCGCTCGCGGCCCTCCAGCAGCTCGGCCGCATCCAGCTCGTCCGCCCGCGCCGACGACCGGGCCACCAGGTTGGTGATGCCGATGCCCACCGCCAGCAGCTCGGGCCGCGCCTCGGCCGCCGTGACGGACTCGATGATCCCCGCCTCTCGCAAGGCCGGGTAGAAGCGGTTGCCGGTGCGCGCGAAGTGCAGGCCCGTCGCGGCGCTGACCAGACCGGGGTTGATGCCCACGAAGAGCAGGCGCAACGGGTCGGGCAGCAGGTCGTCGATGGTCTGGCCGGCGTACGACTCCAGCTCGGCGCGGGTGAATCGCGGCGTGCTCACGTCGCCAGCCTAGGGACGCCGGTCGGGGCTAGCCTGTCGGCGTGAGTCGCTTCGCGTTCGACCGTGCCCACCATGACCGTGCCGCGCTGCTGCGTCCCGACGAGGCGTGGCGCGAGCGCGACCCCCGGGTGATGGTGCTCGGCGGCGAGCACGTGGCCACCATCGCCGGACCGGCCCTGCGCTGGATGGACATGGCCGACGCCCCCGAGGGTCAGGCCGTCTGGCTGGGTGAGCTCGACGGCCGCCCGCACGCGGCCGTCGTGGTCGACCGGGTTCCGCAGGAGCTGGAGCCTGTCAGCCTGCGGATGCTGGCCCCCATGCTCGAGGCCGACGAGATGTCGCTGGCCGTGCACGCGGTCGCGATGGCGCGTTGGCTCGCCGCCACGCCGTTCTGCCCTCGCTGCGGAGCCCGCACCGAGGTGCGCAGCGGCGGTCACCTCCGGCACTGCCCGTCCTGCGGGGCCAGTCACTTCCCGCGCACCGATCCCGCGGTCATCATGCTCATCACCGACGCCGACGACCGAGCCCTGCTCGCGCGCAATCCGCAGTGGCCCGAGGGCCGCTTCTCGACGCTCGCCGGCTTCGTCGAGCCGGGCGAGAACCTCGAGGACACCGTCCGGCGCGAGACCCACGAGGAGGTCGGCATCACGGTGGGCGAGGTGACGTACGCGGCCAGTCAGCCCTGGCCGTTCCCCGCCAGCATCATGATCGGCTTCTTCGGCCGGGCGGAGACGACCGAGTTCACGGTCGACGCCCACGAGATCGCCGAGGCGCAGTGGGTCACACGTGAGGAGCTCACGGCCTACGGCGAGGCAGGCACCCTGGTGCTGCCCCCGCCGTACGTCTCGATCTCGCGATGGCTCATCGAGACGTGGCACGGCGGCGAGATCCCCGGCCGCTGGACCTGACGGGCGGCCGGAAGCAGGGGAACGACGAACCCCCCGGACCACGAGGGTCCGAGGGGTTCGACTCGGGGTGGACGACGGGACTTGAACCCGCGACCACCGGCACCACAAGCCGGGGCTCTACCAACTGAGCTACGCCCACCACGCGTCCCGGGCTGGACCCGGAACGGCGTGGACGAGCATAGCGCAGGATCAGACCGTTCCCGTCACCGAGCCGCTGACCTCGGCCGCGATGGCGCGGGCCGCGTCGGAGTCGATGCCGGGGTCGGGCGTGAAGACGGCGCGCCGGTAGTAGCGAAGCTCCTCGATGCTCTCGGCGATGTCGGTGAGGGCGCGGTGGTGGCCGGCCTTCTCCGGAGCGGCGTAGTAGGCCCGCGGGAACCACTGGCGGGCGAGCTCCTTGATGCTGGAGACGTCGATGACGCGGTAGTGCAGCCACTCCTCGAGCTCACGCATGTCGCGGGCGAGGAACGCGCGGTCGGTGCCGACGGAGTTGCCCGCCAGCGGCGCCTTGCGGGGCTCCTTGACGAACCCGCGCACGTACTCGAGCACCTGGGCGTGGGCGTCGTCGAGGGCCAGGCCCGCGTCGAGCTCGGTCAGCAAGCCCGAGCTGGTGTGCATCTTCGTGACGACCTCGTTCATCTGGTCGAGCGCCTTCTGCGGGGGCTTGATGACGAGGTCGATGCCCTCGCCCAGCACCTCGAGGTCGAAGTCCGTCACGAGGACGGCCACCTCGACGAGCGCGTCGGTCTCCAGGGAGAGCCCGGTCATCTCGCAGTCGATCCACACCAGTCTGTCGTTCACGGACGCTCACACTACGTGGTCCCGCCCCCGAGAACCCTCCGGCTACGCTTTGCGGGAACCGACGACCGTCCCGCGTCGTTGGTCACCGTGGTGACCACGACCTCCAGGAGAACCCCGTGAGCAACGACCGTCAGAAGCGAGCCGAGCGCGCCGAGCAGATGCGCAAGGAGCGCGAGAAGGCCGACAAGCGCCAGCGCAACCTCATCACGATCGCGATCGTCGCCGTCGTCATCGTCTTGGTCGGCGTCGCCGCGTGGGGCGTCACCACGATGAGCGAGGACAACGGTCCCGAGGCCTTCGGCATCACCTACGGCCCGGAAGAGGCGGGGGCCGAGGTCGCGGCTGACGCCGCCGAGCCGGTCAAGGTCGAGCTGTACGAGGACTTCCAGTGCCCGGCGTGCGCGGCCTTCGAGTCCGCGTTCGGCGCCGAGCTCAAGGACCGGGTCGCCTCGGGTCAGATCGAGATCACGTACCGTCCGTACTCGTTCCTGGACCGGGCCAGCCTCAACGACTACTCCTCGCGGGCCCACAACGCCGCGATGTGCGTGTACGAGGAGGCCGGCACCGAGAAGTACGTTGAGTTCCACGAGTACCTCTACGCCAACCAGCCGCCCGAGGGAACCGCGGGCCCGGAGAACGAGGACCTCATCGCGGCGGCCGAGGGCCTGGGCGTCACCGGCATCGAGGACTGCGTCAACGACGGCACCTACGACGGCCGCATCGAGCGCGCTCGCGAGGCCGGTTCCGAGGCTGGCGTCACCAGCACGCCGACCGTGTTCGTCGACGGCGAGAAGCTCGACGACAACAGCACGCTGCTCGAGGCCATCGACGCCGCTGCCGGCGCCTGATCGCCACCTGACGAACAAGGGCCGTGCCCCACTCCGGGTGGGGGCACGGCCCTTGTTCTCGTTCGTGCGGGGGAGGGGCGCGCCCGGCAGGAATCGAACCTGCGACCAAGAGATTAGAAGGCTCCTGCTCTATCCGCTGAGCTACGGGCGCTCGGACCTGGGTCCGGTCTCAGCGTATCGGGCCAGCGTCCCGGTCCGGCGGCCCTCGGGGGAGGTCCCGGGTGGCGTCGCGGTGTGGATGACGGCTGCTCCGTCAGGCGTGGTGGCCTAGCATGCCGAGCGTGAGCGAAGCCCCGCCCGCCGCCTCCGAGCCAGCGGCCCCCTCGTCGGTGCCGGCGTCGGTCCCGTCGGGTCCCACGCCGTCGAAGCGACGCCGTCCGCGCGATCCGCTGCGACGTCGGGGTCGGCTCCCGCTGCTGATCCTGACGGTGATCGTCGGCGTCGCGGGGATCGCCGGGATCGTGTTCTTCGCCTCGCGAGCCGGCGATGCCGAGGGGGCGGGCCTGTCGGTCCTGCTCGCGCTCATCCCGCTGCCGGTCCTGCTGCTCATGTACGCCTGGCTCGATCGCTACGAGCCGGAGCCGCGCCGCTACAAGCTCGCCGCGTTCGTCTGGGGCGCGGTCATCGCCGTCGTCATCTCGCTGGCGCTCGAGATCTTCATCGGCGACGTCCTTTTCGACCTGTCGGACGAGCAGATGGCGACCTTCGTGGCCCCGCCCGTCGAGGAGACCGCCAAGGGCCTGTTCTTCCTGGCCATCATGCTGCGGTCCCGCCGGGCGATCGGCGGCCTGATCGACGGTCTCTTCTACGCGGGGCTGGTCGGCGTCGGCTTCGCGTTCGTCGAGAACATCGGGTACTACGCCGTCAGCTATCTGGGCATCGACGGCGTCCCACTCGCCGGGGCCGACGGCGCCACCACCACGTTCGTGGTCCGGGGGATCATGAGCCCGTTCGCGCACCCGCTGTTCCTCAGCTCGCTCGGCCTGGCCATCGGCCTCGCCGTGCTGCTGCGGTCGGCCTGGCTGCGCGTGCCACTCATCGCGGGTGGCTGGGTCGGCAGCGTCATCCTGCACGGGCTCTGGAACGGCTCAGCGTCGTACGGCGGACCGATCGGCTTCGTGCTGATGTACCTGACGCTGGGCGCCGTGCTTCTCGGGGTGGTCGTCGCCGCGGTGTTGCTGCGGTCGCGCCAGCTGCGTGTGCTGGAGCGTTCGCTGTCGTACATGGCGCAGCGGGGGTGGATCCACCCGGCCGAGATCCCGTTCCTGACCCGCTTCGCCTACCGGGCCGCGGCCCGGCGTCATGCCCGGAAGGAAGGCGGCCGGCCAGCCGCCCGGGTCGTGGTGCGGTACCAGCGCCTGGCCACCGAGACGGCGTTCCTGCACGACGCCGTGATGCTCGGGCGCGGAGGCCGGCGGGGCGTCGAGCGGACCACCGCCCTCCTGGAGCGCATGCGTGAGCTGCGTCCCGACCTCCGGCTCCCGCCGGCCATCGCGCCGTTGCCGCCACGCCTTGGACGGCGAACAACATCCTCTGGGCGGTGGTCACGGGAGGTTGGTCGACAGGTCCACTAGTCTGTCCACAGACATGTCAGCCCCGAGGAGACCGCAGGGCCTGGCGGCACCGGTGGAGCGAGAGGAGTGGTCGTGACGGATGCCACGGCCCCGGCCGCGCTGCTCGCTGCTCTGGGTGCGCTGCTCGACCGCGTCCGCACCGATCAGATGGTGCTCGAGACGCCGGGAGCGCCGGCTGCCCGGGCGAACCGCGCCGAGATCGCCGACCAGCTCGCCGACTACGTCGTGCCGCGACTGGTGCAGCTGGACGCCCCGCTGCTGGTCGTCGTCGGCGGTTCCACCGGCGCCGGCAAGTCGACCCTCGTCAACTCCATCGTGGGCGAGCCGGTCACCGAGTCGGGGGTGCTGCGGCCCACCACCCGGTCGCCGGTCCTGGCGCACCACCCTGATGACGCAGCCTGGTTCCAGCCCGACCGCATCCTGCCCGAGCTGCCGCGGACGGCTGAGCAGGGCAACACCAGCTACGCGCTGCGGCTGCGCTCCACGCCCCTGGTCCCGGCCGGACTGGCGATCCTCGACGCGCCCGACGTCGACTCGATCGACCAGGGCAACCGTGACCTCGCCACCCAGCTGCTCGCTGCCGCCGACCTCTGGCTGTTCGTCACCTCCGCGGCGCGCTATGCCGACCAGGTGCCGTGGGACTACTTGCGGCGCGCGGCCGAGCGCAGCACGTCGGTGGCCGTCGTGCTCGACCGCACCTCGCCCGATGGCCTGGTCGAGGTGCGTGGCCACCTGGCGCGCATGATGACCGCGCGCGGCCTGTCGGACTCCCCGCTGTTCACGGTGCCCGAGACTGCGGTGGGTCCCGACGGTCTGCTTCCGTCGCCCGTCGTCGCCCCCATCGTCGCTTGGCTGCACGACCTCGCCCGCAACGACGAGGCGCGGCAGATGATCGTTGCGCACACCGTCGACGGGGCCGTCCGGCACAACGTCCTGCGTGCGCACGACCTCGCCGACGCGTTCGACGAGCAGGCCGAGGCCGCCGAGCAGCTCGTCGGAGCCGTCGACCGAGCGTTCGGCGTCGCCACCGAGTCGGTCGCCGCCTCCGTCACCGACGGCAGCCTGGTCCGCGGGGAGGTCGCCGCCCGGTGGCAGGACTTCGTCGGCACGGGCGAGGTGCTGCGCTCGGTCGAGGGCAAGGTCGGTCGCATCCGCAGCCGCCTCGTCGACGGCGTCACCGGCAAGCGTTCCAAGGCCGATGACGTCGCCGCCGCTGTCGTCCACGACCTCGCGGTGCTGCTGCTCGACCACGCCGAGACCGCCGCGGCGTCGGTCACCGACGCGTGGGTCACCAGCCCGGCCGGTGAGGCCATCGTCGCCGCCCGCCCCGGTCTCGACCGTGCACCACGAGACCTGCGAGCCCGCACCGAGCGCATCGCCCGCGACTGGCAGCAGGACGTGTACGAGCGCGTGCGGGCGGTCGCGTCCGACAAGCGACTCAACGCCGACTACCTCGCCTTCGGGGTGCCGGGCATCGGTGTGTCGCTGATGATCGCCGCGCTGGGGGCCGAGGCCCCGGAGTCCACCGAGGCCCTGCGGGTCGGACGTCGCGTGCTCGACGCCATCGTGACGCCGCCGGTGCTCGCCGGACTGGTCGACGACGTCGCCACCGACCTGCGCTCCCGGGCTGTCGAGGTCGTCGATGCCGAGCGGCGGCGGTTCCTCGACCTCGTGCCCGACCCCGCCGCGGTGCGTGAGGCACAATCGAGCCTGCGCGAGACGGCCCGACGGGCCGACTACGCGCGGCACGTCGACTTCCTCGACGAGCAGCTCGGCACGCATCGACAGGGAGGTGGGGGATGACCGGCCTGACCGACGCGCCCGCACCCGTCTACCGGGGTGAGCCCGGCGACATCGCTCGGCGCATCGACGGCCTCGTCGCCGCGTGCGATGCGGCCCACGGCCGTCTGCCGGAGAGCCTGCTCGCGGGAGCCGGCCAGCTGTCCGGACGCGCCGTCGAGCGGCTGCGGCTGTCGGGCGACCACACCATCGTCGCGCTCGCCGGCGCCACGGGCTCGGGCAAGTCGTCGCTGTTCAACGCGCTGACCGACCTCGACCTCGCCGGCGTGGGGCTGCGTCGGCCCACCACCTCGTGGGCACTGGCGTGCGCGTGGGGTCCCGACGGCGCCCAAGGGCTCCTGGAGTGGATGGGCATCCCGCCGCGGCACCAGGTCTCGCGCATGAGCATGCTCGACCGGTCGTCGGAGGACACCAAGCTCGACGGTCTCGTGCTGCTCGACCTGCCCGACCATGACTCCACCGAGGTCTCGCACCACGTCGAGATGGACCGACTGGTGCAATACGCCGATCTCGTCGTCTGGGTGCTCGATCCGCAGAAGTACGCCGATGCCGCCATCCACGACCGCTACCTGCGGCCGATGGCGTCCTACAGCGACGTCTCGCTCATCGTGCTCAACCAGATCGATCGCATTCCCTTCGAGCAGCGCACGCGCGCACTTGACGACGTGCGGCGCATCGTGGCGGCCGGCGGCATGGCCGACGTACCGGTCATCGGCGTCTCCGCCTCGCGCGGCGACGGGGTCGACGACCTGAAGCGTGAGCTCGCCACGCGCATCCGTGCGCGGGCCTCGGCCAAGGATCGTCTGGGCGCCGACGTGCAGGCCACGGCCGAACGGATCGCCGCCGTGGGCGGCCGGGCCAAGGTTCCGGGCGTCACGCAGGCCGACCTCGACGAGCTCGATCGCAACCTCGTCGATGCCGCCGGCGTCCCACAGCTCGTTGATGCCATCGCCGCATCCACCCGTCGGCGTGCGCTGCGGCGCACCGGCTGGCCGCCCACCCGGTGGCTCGGCGGACTCCGCAAGGACCCGCTCGACGAGCTGGGTCTCGGGCTCTCGCGCGAGCAGCTCGAACGATCCGGCCTGCCAGAGCAGGCGCGCGTGCAGCGGTCGGCCGCCGAGACCGCCGTCCGCGTGTTCGGCGAGAAGGCCGCCGTGGGTCTCGAGCGTCCCTGGCGCGACGCCGTGCGGGGCTCGGTCTCGAAGGTCGAGAACCCCGCCGCTGCGCTCGACCAGGCCGTCGCAGGTGTCGACCTCGGCCGCCATCGTGCCGCGTTCTGGTGGCAGCTCGTCAACGTCCTGCAGTGGTTGGCGTTCGCCGCGCTCGTCATCGGCCTGGGCTGGTGGGGACTCGAAAAGCTCGGCGACGGCGTCTCGGCCATCTCCGACGTCCTGCCCACGGCGCCCACGATCGAGGGCTACGGTCCGCTCGACGGACGGTCACTTCCGTTGATGATCGGGCTGGCGGGCCTGCTGGTCGGCATCGTCCTGGCCGTCGGGTCGCGCGCCCTGGCGCGCAGCACGTCCAAGCGACGAGCCGCGAAGGCCGACCGCGACCTGCGGGCCGCCATCAGCCGCGTCTCGACCGACCTCGTCGTCGCGCCCGTCGAGGCCGAGCTGGCCGTCTACGAGCGCTACCGTGCCGGCATCACCGCCGCCCTCGCCTGACCCCGCCCTCATCTGGCCGGCCCAGTCGCCCACCTGGCAGCACCGCCCCGGGAGCGGTGGCCGTGCCTCGCTAGGCTGGCCGCACCATGGCTGAATACGTTCTCTCGCTCCGCAACGTCCGCAAGGCCCACGGCGACAAGGTGGTCCTCGACAACGTCTCGCTCTCGTTCCTGCACGGGGCGAAGATCGGTGTCGTCGGCCCCAACGGCATGGGCAAGTCGTCGCTGCTCAAGCTGATGGCCGGCCTTGACCACCCCAACAACGGCGATCTGGTGCGCGACCCGGACGCCTCGGTCGGCATGCTCCAGCAGGAGCCGCCGCTCACCGAGGGCAAGACCGTCCTCGAGAACGTCGAGGAAGCCGTCTCCGAGATCAAGGCCAAGATGGCCCGCCTCGAGGCCGCCTACGCCGAGATGGCCGAGCCCGACGCCGACTACGACGCCCTCGGCACCGAGACCGGGGAGCTGCAGAACTACCTCGACAGCGTCGGCGCGTGGGACATCGACAGCAAGCTCGACCAGGCGATGGACGCCCTGCGCTGCCCGCCGCCCGAGACGGTCGTCGACCACCTGTCCGGCGGTGAGCGCCGCCGCGTGGCGCTCTGCAAGCTGCTGCTGCAGCAGCCAGACCTCCTGCTGCTCGACGAGCCCACCAACCACCTGGACGCCGAGAGCGTGCAGTGGCTCGAGGGTCACCTCAAGAACTACCCGGGCGCCGTCCTGGCCGTGACTCACGACCGGTACTTCCTCGACAACGTCGCCGAGTGGATCGCCGAGGTCGACCGCGGCCACATCCACGGCTACGAGGGCAACTACTCGACCTACCTCGAGACCAAGAAGGAACGGCTCAAGATCGAGGGCCAGAAGGACGCCAAGCGCTCCAAGATGCTCGAGAAGGAGCTGGAGTGGGTCCGCTCCAACGCCAAGGGTCGCCAGGCCAAGAGCAAGGCGCGTCTGGCCCGCTACGAGGAGCTCGCCGCGGCGGCCGAGAAGGACCGCAAGATCGACACCTCCGACATCAACATCCCGGCCGGTCCGCGCCTGGGCGACGTGGTGCTGGACGCGAAGAACCTGACCAAGTCCTTCGACGGCCGCGTGCTGTGGGACGACATCTCGTTCACGCTGCCGCGCGCCGGCATCGTCGGCGTGGTGGGCCCCAACGGCGTCGGCAAGACCACGCTGTTCCGCATGATCACGGGCAGCGAGGAGCCCGACTCGGGCTCGCTCGAGGTCGGCAAGACGGTCAAGATCAGCTACGCCGATCAGAACCGCGACAACATCGACCCGAACAAGAACGTCTGGGAGGTCGTGTCCGACGGGCTGGACTTCATCAAGGTCGCCAACTTCGAGATGAACAGCCGCGCCTACGTGGCGTCGTTCGGCTTCAAGGGCCCGGACCAGCAGAAGAAGGCCGGCGTGCTGTCCGGCGGTGAGCGCAACCGCCTCAACCTGGCGCTGACGCTCAAGCAGGGCGGCAACATGCTGATGCTCGATGAGCCCACCAACGACCTGGACGTCGAGACGCTGTCGGCGCTCGAGGACGCGCTGCTGGACTTCCCGGGCTGCGCCGTGGTCACCTCGCACGATCGGTGGTTCCTCGACCGCATCGCCACGCACATCCTGGCGTGGGAGGGCACTGACGAGAACCCGGCCCGGTGGTTCTGGTTCGAGGGCAACTTCGCGGCCTACGAGGAGAACAAGATCGAGCGCCTCGGCCCCGACGCCGCCCGCCCCCACCGCGTGACCCACCGCCGGTTGACCAGGGACTGACCCCTTCCCAGATTTGCTGACTTCGCCACCGTTTCTGCGCCACGGAACGGTGGCGAAGTCAGCACATCTGGTTTCCACAGCTCGACGCTGGCACGTGACCGTCCACAGGCGGGAAGTTCGTCCTCCGCTGGCCTGAGACGAGCTGCCAGCGTGGGCGGGTGCATCCAATTCCTGAGCAGCTGCAAGGCCGTCCGTTCACCGTCGCCGAGGCGCGCCAGCGTGGCGTGAGCAAGCGGATGCTCGAGGGCCGACGGTTCGTGGCCCTGCACCGTGGCGTCTACCGCACGGCCGAGACCGAGCCGACGTTCGCGCTCCTACTGGCCGCAGCGCGGCTGGCACTACCCCCGGGCGTGGCCGTGAGTCACGTGACGAATCTTCGCCTCCGAGGCTTCGAGGTTGGCCCCGTCGTTCCCCTGCACTTCGCGACGAATCGGCCAGTCCATCGCCGACCGTCCGGCATCGTCCTGCACCGGTACAAGCACGAGCTGCTGCTGCAGGTGGTCGGTGGGCAGCTGGCGACGCCGGCTGCACGAACCTTCGTGGACGTGGCGACCCAGCTGGATGATCGGCGGCTCCTCCGCGTGGGGGACTGGCTCGTCAAGAACGGGCACGTGGGACTCGACGAGCTGAGGGACTTCTGTCGAGAGTCCCACCTGGACGGCGTGCGTCGGGGGAGGCGCGTCGCACCGCTCGTCCGCGAGCGTGTCGCGTCACCTCGCGAGAGCGACCTGCGCTGGACCCTGCACCGGGCGGGCCTGTCGCCGCCCGAGGTGAACGTCGAGATCTACGACGACCACGGGCACTGGCTCGCGCGGGGCGACCTGGTGTACAGGCGTCAGAAGGTGCTGGTCGAGTACGACGGGTGGCAGCACGAGCGCGACGCGCGGCAGCGGCAGTGGGACCACTTGAGACGCGAGCAGCTCGAAGCCGCCGGCTGGCGGGTCATCGTGGTGACGGCCGCGGACTTCCAGCACCCCTGGCGCATCGTCGCCCGGGTCCGCCAAGCGCTGCTGGCCCGTCGCTGAGCCAGATGTGCTGACTTAGCCACCGTCGTTGACGCCACCAACGGTGCCGAAGTCAGCAAATCTGGGGAAGGGGTCGGGACGAGCGTGCGGTGGGTCAGAAGGTGCGGCCGTGGAGGTGCTCGACGACGGAGCCCATGACGCGGCCGAGGGCGTCGAAGTCCTCGCGGCTGGCCCGCGAGACCAGGTGCTCGTGCACGCCTCGGACGTGCGTGTGCGCGGCGGCCTCGAGGGCGGCCATGCCGGCATCGGTCAGGACTGCCGAGACGCCACGCCCGTCGTCAGCGCACTGGCCGCGCTGGACGAGTCCGTCGCGCTCCAGGCGCGAGACGGTGTGCGTGACCCGGCTGCGGGAGTGCCCAACGGCGGCCGCCAGCTCGGCCATGCGGATGGCGCGGTCGGGGGCCTCGGAGAGGCGCACCAGGATTTCGTACTCGGGCATCGAGAGGTCGTGGTGCGTGCGCAGCTCGCGGTCGAGCTGGTCCATCAGCGCGGTGACCCCACCGAGGAAGGCGCGCCACGCCACCTGTTGATCAGCGTCGAGCCAGGGCGTGTCGTCGGGGGAGTGGGAGTGCGTCGTCACCGGGTCATCCTAGGTCGTCGGTCGGTCGGCGCCGACAGTTGATTGAATCTTCATCTACATGGTACGGTCTTCAGGTGGTTGAACGAACAACCACCTGTCTTGCAAGGAGCACGCCATGAGCACCACTGCCACCGCCGTCACCCCCGGCACCTGGACCATCGACCCCACCCACACCGAGGTCGGCTTCACCGTCCGTCACCTGATGGGCAAGGTCCGCGGCAAGTTCGAGACCGTCGAGGGCACCCTCGTCACGGCCGAGGACGTCACCGCCTCCACCGTCTCGGTCACCGTCGACCTCAGCTCGATCAACACCGGCACCGCCGACCGCGACAACCACCTGCGCAGCGGCGACTTCTTCGACGTCGAGTCGCACCCGCAGATGACCTTCGTGACCACGGGCGTCGTGCAGAAGTCCGACACCGACTTCGCGATCGCCGGCGACCTGACGATCCGCGGCACCACCAAGCCGGTCGAGCTCGCGGTCGAGTTCCTCGGCGAGGGCAAGGACCCGTGGGGCGGCACCCGCGTGGGCATCGAGGCCACCGGCGTCATCAGCCGCAAGGACTTCGGCATCACCTTCAACATCCCCGTCGAGGGTGAGAAGGTCATGATCGGCGACAAGATCACGCTGCAGATCTCGGCCGAGGCCGTCCTGCAGGCCTGACCCGAGAGCTTGAGTCAGACCGGCGTGCTGGGCGCCCTGACCATGCGGATCGCCAGGTCCGCGTGCAGGTCGGCCAGCTCGCTCGCGGTGTGAGCGCCTGAGGGCTCGAACCACCGCACCAGGTCGACGCTGAGCGACAGCACGGCTCGCGCCGTGCCGCGCACGTCGGCCACCTCGAGGACGCCCTCGTCGACCCCCGCGACGAGGGCGTCCCGCAGGTGCTGCTCCATCCGCCGGCGCAGGTCCGCGATGACCGCGCGGTGCTCGGGTGTGAGCGCACCGAACTCGTACTGCACGACCCGGCCGATGCGGCTGTTGCGCGCGTGCCAGTCGCTGAACGCCCGCACCATGGCCCGGATGCGCTCGATGGGCTCGTCGCTCTCGGCCGATGCTGCTGACAGGACGCGCATGGCGTCCTCGTGCCCGGCCAGGGAGATCGCGAAGAGAAGCTCTTCCTTGGTCGCGTGGTGCACGTAGACCGCGGCGGGGCTCATCTGCGCGCGCGACGCAATGTCACGCGTCGTCGTGGCGCCGTAGCCGTGCTCGGCGAACGCCTCGGTGGCGGCCTGGAGCAGGCGGTCACGCGCGGTCACTGTCATCTGGATCTCCCGGGGTCTCGGTGGACAGCATGGACCAGCGGTGGCATGCTAAGCAAGCGCTTAGTGACCTGGCGGTAACCCGTGCCGACCGGGAAGCGCGCCCGCACCGCTTCCGCCCGTGACCCCGAGAGGCCGCCATGGACCGCACCATCTACTCCGACGACCACGAGACCTTCCGCGAGACCTGCGCCGGATTCCTGGCCAAGAAGGTCGCCCCGCACATCGAGTCCTACATCGAGGACAAGGCGCTGCCGCGCGACTTCTGGCTGCAGGCCGGCGAGATGGGTCTGCTCGGTCTCGAGATCCCGGACGACCTGGGTGGAGCCGGTGCCGAGGACTTCCGCTTCAACGCCGTGTGGGCCGAGGAGCTCAGCAAGGTCAGCGCCGCGCTCGCGTCGTGCGTCGGCATCCACTCCGACATCACCGCGCCCTACCTCGTGGACCTCGGCACCGACGAGCAGAAGAAGCGCTGGCTGCCGAAGGTCGCCACGGGTGAGACGCTGCTGGCCATCGGCATGACCGAGCCCAGCGGCGGCTCCGACCTCGCCGCGCTCAAGACCACCGCGGTCCGCGACGGCGACGGCTGGGTCATCAACGGCTCCAAGACCTTCATCACGAACGGCTTCAGCGCCGACCTCGTGGTCACCGCCGTGCGCACCTCGCCCGAGAAGGGCGCCAAGGGCATCACGCTGTTCGGCATCGAGGCCGGCGACGAGGGCTTCAGTCGTGGGCGCAAGCTCGACAAGGTCGGCCAGACCGAGTCCGACACCGCCGAGCTCTTCTTCGAGGACGTCCGCGTCGGCGACGACCGCGTCATCGGCGAGGTCGACCGCGGCTTCATCTACATGATGGAGCGCCTGCCGCAGGAGCGCCTCAGCTGCGCCATCTCGAACGTCGCGCACGCCAAGCAGATCCTCGCCGAGACGATCCAGTACGCCCACGACCGCAAGGCGTTCGGGCAGTCGATCGGCAGCCTGCAGTGGAACAAGTTCCTCATCGCCGAGCTGGTCACGCAGATCGAGGTCACCGAGGCCTACATCGACGCCGCCGTCGTCGCGCACGCCGAGGGCCGCCTCACCGCGATCGACGCCGCCAAGGCGAAGTGGTGGAGCTCGGACGTGCAGAACAAGGTCCTCGATCACTGCGTCCAGCTGCACGGCGGCTACGGCTTCATGAACGAGTACCGCGTCGCCCGCGCCTGGCGCGACGCCCGCGTCACCCGCATCTGGGCCGGCTCGAACGAGATCATGAAAGAGCTCATCGGCCGCGACCTCGGATTCTGATCCAGTCTTCCCTTTCCACGAGTCCCACCTCACGAGGAGTTCCCCATGCCCGAAGCCGTCATCGTCTCGACCGCTCGCTCGCCGATCGGTCGCGCCAACAAGGGTTCGCTCAAGGACATGCGTCCTGACGACCTCACCGTCCAGATGGTCCAGGCCGCACTGGCGAAGGTCCCGGACCTCGATCCGAAGATCATCACCGACCTGCACCTCGGCATCGGCCAGCCGGCCGGCGAGGGCGGACACAACATCGCCCGCGCCGTGGCCGTGCTCGCGGGCATGGACCACCTGCCCGGCGTGACCGTCAACCGCTACTGCTCGTCGTCGCTGCAGACCACGCGCATGGCCTTCCACGCGATCAAGGCCGGCGAGGGTGACGCCTTCATCTCCGCGGGCGTCGAGACCGTCAGCCGGTTCGTCAACGGCTTCTCGGACCTGCCCGGTTCGGAGAACCCGCTGTTCGCCGAGGCGATCGCCCGCACCGCCCAGCGCGCCGAGGGCGGCGCCGACACCTGGACCGACCCGCGTGAGTCCGGCGACCTGCCCGACCTCTACATCGCGATGGGCCAGACGGCCGAGAACGTCGCCCAGCACCTCGGCATGAGCCGCCAGGAGCAGGACGAGTTCGCGGTCCGCAGCCAGAACCTCACCGAGCAGGGCATCGCCAACGGCTTCTGGGCCAAGGACATCACCCCGGTCACGCTGCCCGACGGCTCGCAGGCCACGACGGACGACGGCCCGCGCGCCGGCACCACGCTCGAGGCGGTCAGCCAGCTCAAGCCGGTCTTCCGGCCCGACGGCACCGTCACTGCCGGCAACGCCTGCCCGCTGAACGACGGCGCCGCCGCCGTCGTCATCATGAGCGACACGAAGGCCAAGGAGCTCGGCCTCACTCCGCTCGCGCGCATCGTGTCGACCGCCGTCACCGGCCTGTCGCCCGAGATCATGGGCCTCGGCCCGGTCGAGGCGATCCCCGCGGCGCTGAAGCACGCCGGCATGGGCATCGACGACATCGACCTGTACGAGATCAACGAGGCGTTCGCGGTCCAGGCCTGGGGCTCGGCGAAGGTGCTCGGCATCCCGATGGACAAGCTCAACGTCAACGGCGGTGCGATCGCCGTCGGTCACCCCTTCGGCATGACCGGCGCCCGCATCACCAGCACCCTGATCAACTCCCTGCAGCACCACGACAAGCAGTTCGGCGTCGAGTCGATGTGTGTCGGTGGCGGCATGGGCATGGCCATGGTGCTGGAGCGCCTCTCGTGACAGGACGGTTCGAGGGGCGCGTTGCCATCGTCACCGGCGCGAGCCGGGGCATCGGCTACGCGGTCGCCGAGCGCATCGTCGCCGAGGGCGGGCGGGTCGTCATCACGGCCCGCAAGCCCGAGGCACTGACGGAGGCGGCTGAGTCGCTCGGTGGTCCCGACAAGGCTCGCTGGGTCGCGGGGCACGCCGGTGACGGAGCGCACCAGGACGAGGTCGTCGCCACGGCGCTCGAGGCCTTCGGCCGGCTCGACCACCTGGTCAACAACACCGGCATCAACCCGGCGTACGGGCGGATGATCGACATCGACCTGGAGGCGGCCGAGAAGATCTTCGCCACCAACGTGGTCGCGGCGATCGGCTGGGCGCAGAAGGCCTACCGCGCCTCGTTCGAGGCCAACGGCGGCTCGATCGTCAACATCGCGTCGGTCGCGGGCCAGCGCCCTGCGCCCGGCATCGGTGTGTACGGCGCCTCGAAGTCGGCTCTGATCCACGTGACCGAGGAGCTGGCCGTCGAGCTCGGACCGAACATCCGCGTCAACGCGGTGGCCCCAGCCGTCGTCAAGACCAAGTTCGCCTCGGCCCTGTACGAGGGACGCGAGGACGAGGTCTCGGCGCCGTACCCGCTCAAGCGCCTGGGGGAGCCCGAGGACATCGGCTCGGTCGTCGCGTTCCTGTTGTCCGACGACGCGGGCTGGGTGACCGGCCAGACCGTCTCGGTCGACGGCGGCCTGCTGCTGACCGGCGGCGTCTGACCCACCAGCGAGACACCCCGACGGGCCGGCAGAGCATCTTCTGCCGGCCCGCGGTCGTGGTCAGGCCCTCGCACGTCCAGATGGCTGCCCTCTTGTGACGAGAAACATGAGGAATCCCTCATGTAAAACTTGAGGAAGTCCTCATGTTTCGTCATGATGGAAGGACTTGCCGACCACGAGGGGTTCTTTCTGTGACCACGTTCGATGCCGATCTCGCCCACACGACCGACCGGACCGTCACGCGCCCCGGCGCCTTGCTGGATCGACTGCGCGACGGTGGTGCCTCGTACGGCGTGATCCTCGGTGGGCAGGGTGGCCCGTGGCTGCCGACGCTGGCCGAGCTGGTCCGTGACCACGGCCTCGGCGGTGAGTTGCTCGCGCTGGTGCGTCGTGCGGAGGATCGCCTGGCGCCCGTCGCCCACGAGCTGGCTCGTGTCGATGCGCCGTTCGAGCCCCTCGCCTGGGCCGACGCGCTCGCCGTGGGGGAGTCCGCCGAGGACCTCGACGCGCCGACCGTGCCGAGCGAGTCCACGCTCGCCGCTCCGGCGACGTCCGTGCCCGGCATCCTGCTCGCCCAGCTGGCCGCCGTGCGCGCGCTGCGCGGCTGGGGCCTCGACCCGACCGCGAACGTGCCGGTGGCCGGTCACTCGCAGGGTTCGCTCGCCGCTGCGGTCGTCGCGGGTGCCGACGAGCTCGACGTGCTGGTTCTCTCGCGCCTGGTCGGCGTCGCGACCCAGCTCGTCGCTCGCCGCCGCGGACTGCTGGGCGGCATCGGGCGTCCCGTCATGCTTGCCGTCACCGGCGTGCGACCGGAGCAGGTCGACGAGATCCTCGCCGAGCTGCCCCCGTCGCTCCGCGTGGTGCGCCGCATGCGCAACGCCCGCCGTGGCGTCGTGCTCTCCGGACCGTCCGAGGGCCTCGCGACCGTGCAGGCGCGCTTCGCCGAGGTCGCAGCCGAGCAGAAGGCCGCCCGTGACCGCAAGGAGACCGGCGGCGCCCCCTTCGCCCCCGTCCTCGACGAGCTGCCCGCCGCGGCCGCCTTCCACCACCCGGACCTCGCCGAGGTCGCCGACGTCGTCGCCGGCTGGGCGCCGGCGGTCGGCCTCGACGCCGACTGGACCCGCTCGCTCACCGCGGACGCGATCATCGACCCCGTCGACTGGGTCGCCGACCTGGCCTCCGTGCTCGACGCCGGCCCTCAGTGGCTGCTCGACCTCGGACCCACGAACCTCGCCACGCAGCTCTCCACGCGGGAGGCGAAGGTGCGCGGCGCCGCGTGCCTGGCCGTCACGACCCGCCGCGGTGCCCGCGAGCTCGTCGCGCCCGGCGCGGCGCCCGTGCGGCCCACCCCGTGGTCGGCCCACCTGCCCCGCGTCGTGCACCTGCCCGACGGCTCGGTGCGCCTCGAGACCGCCTTCACGCGCCTGACCGGCCACTCGCCGATCCTGCTGGCCGGCATGACCCCCACGACCGTCGACGCTCCGATCGTCGCCGCCGCCGCGAACGCCGGCTTCTGGGCCGAGCTCGCCGGCGGTGGCCAGGTCACCGAGGAGATCTTCAACGCCCGGATCGCCGAGCTCGACGGCCTGCTGGAGCCGGGCCGCGGCTACTCCTTCAACTCCCTGTTCCTCGACCCGTACCTGTGGAAGCTGCAGCTCGGGCAGAAGCGCTTGGTGCAGCGGGCCCGCGCGGCCGGCTCGCCGATCGAGGCCGTCATCGTCACCGCCGGCATCCCCGAGCTCGACGAGGCCGTCGCGCTCGTGGAGGAGCTGCGGGAGGTCGGCATCGAGCACGTCGTCTTCAAGCCGGGCACCGTCCGGCAGATCAAGCAGGTGCTGGCGATCGCCGAGGCCGTCGCACCCGTCCCGATCATCGTGCAGATCGAGGGGGGCAAGGCCGGTGGCCACCACTCGTGGGAGGACCTCGACGAGCTCCTCATCACCACCTACCCCGAGCTGCGCGCGGCATCCAACGTCGTCGTCTGCGTCGGCGGAGGCATCGGCACGCCCGAGGCCGCGTCGTCCTACCTGACCGGCGAGTGGGCGCGCGACCACGACCAGCCGCTGATGCCCGTCGATGGCATCCTCGTCGGCACGGCCGCGATGGCCACGCTCGAGGCCACGACGGCCCCGGAGGTCAAGCAGCTGCTGGTCGACACCCCGGGCACGTCCGCCTGGATCGGTGCCGGCGCGGCCGTGCGCGGCATGTCGTCCGGCCGCAGCCAGCTGGGCGCCGACATCCACGAGATCGACAACACTGCCTCGCGCACCGGTCGTCTGCTGGACGAGGTCGCCGGTGACGCCGACGCCGTGGCCGAGCGTCACGACGAGATCGTCGATGCCATCAACCGGACCGCCAAGCCGTACTTCGGCGACGTCGCCGCGATGACCTACGGTGCGCTCCTCGAGCGCTTCGTCGATCTCAGCACCCTTGACGGGACCTTCCTTGACGTCTCGTTCCGCGACCGCTTCCACCGGTTGCTGCAGCGGGCCGAGGCGCGCCTGAGCGCGGTCGACCACGGACCGATCGCCACCCTCTTCGGCGAGGCGACCGACGCTTCCGACGCCGGAGCCGCGCTCGCCGTGCTTCGCGAGACGTACCCGACCGTCGAGGAGGTGCCCCTGCACCCCGCCGACGTCGCGTTCTTCGTCGACGTCTGCCGCATGCCGGGCAAGCCGGTCACCTTCGTGCCGGTCATCGACAAGGACGTCCGTCGCTGGTGGCGCTCGGACTCGCTGTGGCAGGCCCACGACCCGCGCTACTCCGCCGACCAGGTCTGCGTGATCCCCGGCCCCGTCGCGGTCGCGGGCATCAGGCGCACCGACGAGCCGGTGGCCGAGCTGTTGCAGCGCTTCGAGGACGAGACCGTCGACGGCCTGCTGGCCGCCGGCCGCTCCGCCGGACGTCAGCCGGGTCGCCGCCGCGTGGACGGCGCCCACCCCGCGCTCGCCCTGGCACTCGCCGCGCACGACGTCGTGTGGGCAGGACGGGCCGCCGTCAGCCCCGTGCGTCGCGTCGGCGACGACTGGATCGTCACGGCCCCCGACCGGGCCGAGTCGCCGACCACCGGCGCCACCCTCGAGGCCGCCGCGGATCAGGTCCGCCTGACGGTCCCGGTCGGACCGTCGCGCAGTGTGACGATCGAGATCTCCGTGCCGGCCGAGGTCGCCACCGGTGCTGCGCCGGTCGTGACGACCTCAGCAGCCGCAGGCGCCATGAGCGAGCTGCTGCGCTCGGCTGCCGGCGGTTCCGTGCCGGAGGTCGAGGACGGCCGCGCCGTCGCGACTGTCTCGTGGACCCCCGACCTGGCCGCCGACCACGCGGGCGTGACCCGCGAGTCCGCCGGAGACCTCGCGGTTCCCGACGTGCTGGTGGGCCTGGCCTGGCCGGCCGTCTTCGCCGCGATCGCCGCCACGATGACCGAGGACGGCATCCCGGTCGTGGAGGGCATGCTCGACCTGGTGCACCTCGACCACGCGATCGCCGTGCCGAGCGCTCTGCCGACGACCCGCACCGACCTGCGCGTCACCGCCACCGCCTCGGACGTCGAGGACACCGAGGTCGGCCGCGTCGTCGCGATCGACGTGACCATCGCCAGCGCCGACGGCGTCATCGCGACCCTGCGCGAGCGCTTCGCGATCCGCGGCCGCACGGGTGCCGGATCGCTGTCCGACCCCGAGCGCGCCGGTGGCGTGCTGGGCGACGTGCGTGACACGCCGCGTCGCCTGCGCGGAGAGACCTCCCTCAAGGCGCCGACGGACCTGCGCGCCTTCGCCGCCGTCACGGGCGACCACAACCCGCTGCACACCAGCGTGGCCGCCGCCCACCTCGCCGGCCTGGACGGCCCGATCGTCCACGGCATGTGGCTGTCGGCCGTCGCCCAGCGCACGCTCAGCCGCCGCATCGAGGGCTGGACCGCGCGCTTCATGAGCCCGGTCCGTCCCGGTGCGGGTGTCGACGTCCGTGCCGATCGCATCGGCCTGGACGAGGCCACCGGCGCCGAGGTCGTCGAGGTGACCGTGCGCAGCGAAGGTGAGCTGGCGATGTCCGCCACGGCCCGCCTGGCTCCGCCGCGCACCGCCTACGCCTTCCCGGGCCAGGGCATCCAGCACGCCGGCATGGGCATGGCCGGCTACCAGCGTTCGAAGGCCGCCCGCGAGGTCTGGGACCGCGCCGACGCCCACACCCGGTCCGCCTTGGGCTTCTCGATCCTGACCGTCGTGCGTGACAACCCGACTGTGCTCGTCGCCAACGGTGTCACCCACCGCCATCCCGACGGCGTGCTCTTCCTGACGCAGTTCACCCAGGTGGCGATGGCCGTGCTCGGCTCGGCGCAGATGGCCGAGCTGCGCGAGGCCGGCGCCTTCGTCGACGACGCGGTGCTGGCCGGACACTCGGTGGGCGAGTACAACGCGCTCGCCGCCGTCTCCGGCGTCATCCCGCTCGAGGCCGTCGTCGAGGTGGTCTTCCAGCGCGGTTCCGTCATGCACACGCTCGTCGAGCGCGACGCCGACGGACGCAGCGACTACCGCCTCGCCGCCATCCGCCCCTCGCAGATCGGCCTGGACGACACCACCGTCAAGGCCTACGTCGACGGCGTGGCCGAGCGCACCGGCGAGTTCATCCAGATCGTCAACTACAACCTGCGCGACTCGCAGTACGCGCTGGCCGGCTCGATCCGTGGCCTGAAGGCCCTGGAGGCCGACGTCGCCGAGCGCCGCGAGCGCTTCAACGGCAAGGGCGCCTTCATCTACGTGCCCGGCATCGACGTGCCGTTCCACTCGCGGGTGCTGCACGGCGGCGTGCCGGACTTCCGCGCCCGCCTCGAGGAGCTGCTGCCGCCGGAGATCGATCCGTCCACCCTGCTCGGTCGCTACGTGCCCAACCTGGTGCCGCGTCCGTTCAGCCTCGAGCGGGACTTCATCACCGAGATCGCCGAGCTGGTCGACTCCCCGCAGATCAACGCTGTGCTCGCCGACTTCGATGCGTGGTCGGCTCGCCCGTCCGCGCTGTGCCGCACGGTGCTGATCGAGCTGCTGGCCTGGCAGTTCGCCAGCCCGGTCCGTTGGATCGAGACGCAGGACGTGCTGTTCACGCCGGTCGCCGACGGTGGCCTCGGGGTCGAGCGCTTCGTCGAGGTGGGGGTCGGCCAGTCGCCGACCGTCGCGAACCTCGCGTCGTCCACCCTGAAGCTGCCCGGTGGCCGCGGTGCCGCGGTGCAGGTGCTCAACATCGAGCGCGACGCCGCTGCCGTCTTCGCCACCGACGAGGAGCCGCCCGCCGTCGAGGAGGAGGCCCCGGCCGAGACCGAGGCGTCCACCTCCGGGCCGACCACCTCCGCCCCGGTGGCGGCTGCTCCCGCCGCCGGCGGGCCGGCCACCCAGACCGCCGCCGACCTGCCCTTCACGGCCTCCGACGCCACCCGCGTGCTGGTGGCCTGGTGGACCAAGATGCGTCCCGACCAGATCGGCGCCGCCGACTCGATCGAGTCGCTGTGCGACGGTGCGTCGTCGCGCCGCAACCAGCTGCTGGTCGACCTCGGCGGCGAGCTCTCGCTCGGCGCCATCGACGGCGCGGCCGACGCCGACATGCCGACGCTGGCCGGACAGGTCGACGGGCTCGCCCGCGGCTACAAGCCGTTCGGCCCGGTGCTCACCGCCGCCCTGGGCGATCACCTCAAGAAGGTCCTCGGCCCGACGGGCAAGCGTCAGGCGAGCATCGCCGAGCGCGTGACCGAGGTCTGGCAGCTCGGCGGCGGCTGGGCCAGCCACGTGCTCGCCGAGGTCGCCCTCGCGACCCGTGACGGCGCCAGCGTGCGTGGGGGAGACCTGGGCGGCGCGTCCGTGGGCTCCGCTGCGGACCTCGACGGCGTGATCGACACCGCGGTGGCGCAGGTCGCCACCGCCCACGGCACGACCGTCGCGATGCCCACTGGCGCCAGCGCCGAGGGCGGCACGGTCGACGTCGCCGCACTGGGTGAGCTCACCGCGCACATCGGCGGACCGGACGGCGCCCTTGCGTCGGCCGCCCGCGTCATCCTCGACAAGCTGGGGCTCACGCCGGCGGTCGAGCACACCGAGGTCGACGACACCGACGCCGCGATCGTCGAGCTGGTCGACTCCGAGCTGGGGTCCGACTGGGCCCAGCGCGTGGCGCCGGCGTTCGACGCCCGCCGCGCGGTGCTGCTCGACGACCGGTGGGCCTCCGCCCGCGAGGACCTCGCCCGCATCGCCCACGGGGACGACCTCACGGTCGACTTCACGGGCACCGGCGAGGCCGTCGCACGGCAGGCCACCTTCTGGGCCTCCACCGTCGCCGACTCCCGGCTGGCCGAGCGTCTGCACGAGATCGCCGCGGCCGCCCGGACCACCGAGAAAGGCGCCTGGGACGGTGACGTCGCCGTCGTGACCGGTGCCGGGCCCGGCTCGATCGCTGCTGCTGTCGTCGGAGACCTGCTGGCCGGTGGTGCGACGGTCGTCGCCACGTCGTCATCGCTCGGTCCGAAGCGGCTCGCGTTCTACAAGGACCTCTACCGCAGCCGGGCCCGCGCGGGCGCGACGCTGTGGGTCGTGCCGGCGAACCTGGCGTCCTTCGCGGACGTCGACGCCCTGGCGTCCTGGGTCACCGCGGAGCAGACCGTCACCGCGGGCCCGACCACCACCGTGGTCAAGCCGGCGCTCACGCCCACGCTGCTCCTGCCGTTCGCGGCCGGGCCGGTCGCCGGTGACCTCGCCGAGGTCGGGGGCCGGACCGAGACCGACATGCGCATCCTGCTGTGGTCGGTCGAGCGTCTCATCGGTGCCTTCGCCACGAACGGACGCGACCACGACCTGGCCGCGCGCCTGCACGTGGTCCTGCCGGGCTCGCCCAACCGCGGCACCTTCGGTGGCGACGGCGGCTACGGCGAGGCCAAGGCCGCGCTCGACGCGATCTGCGCCAAGTGGAAGGTCGAGCCGCGCTGGGCCGAGCGCGTGACGCTCGTGCACGCCCTCATCGGCTGGGTGCGCGGCACCGGGCTGATGGGTGCCAACGACCCGCTGGTCGACGCTGTCGAGGCGGCCGGCATCACCACGTGGTCGACCGAGGACATGGCCGCCGCCCTGCTGCGCGAGTGCGACGGCCCGGCTCGTGCCGCCGCCGCGCACGCCCCGGCGACGGTCGACCTGACCGGTGGCCTGCTGGGCGCCGACGTCAACCTGCGTGCCCTCGCCGAGGGTGTCGAGATGCCCGCCGCCGACGAGCCCGACGAGGTCGCGACGATCGGTGCGCTGATGCCGTCGCCGGCCGCCGTCGTCGAGCACGCCCCGGCCCCGGAGTGGGCCGAGATCGACGCCCGCCCCGAGGACCTCGTGGTCATCGTGGGCGCCGGCGAGCTCGGTCCCTACGGCTCGTCGCGCACGCGTTTCGAGGTCGAGGTCTCCGGCGAGCTCTCGGCCGCCGGCGTGCTCGAGCTGGCCTGGACCACCGGACTCGTCCGGTGGGAGAACGACGGCTGGGTCGACGCCGAGTCCGGTGACACCGTGGCGGAGGAGGACCTGCACGAGCGCTACCACGACGTCGTGCTCGCGGCCTCCGGCGTCCGCACCTACGGTGACGACGGCACGATCGTCGACGGAACCATTCCGCTCCTCACCAGCGTCTACCTCGACGAGGACCTCACCTTCACCGTCGGTGGCCGCACCGAGGCCGAGGCCATGCGCGCCGCCGACCCCGAGCACACCTCGATCACCGAGGGCGAGGACGGCGAGTGGGTCGTCACCCGCACGGCCGGCACCGAGATCCGCGTGCCGCGTCGACATCAGCTGACCCGCACGGTGGGCGGCCAGATCCCGACCGGCTTCGACCCCACGGTGTGGGGCGTCCCGGCCGAGATGGTCGAGTCGGTCGATCGTGTGGCGCTGTGGAACCTGATCTGCACGGTCGACGCGTTCCTCGGTGCCGGGTTCAGCCCCGCTGAGCTGATGCGCTGGGTCCACCCGGCGCTCGTGGCCAACACGCAGGGCACCGGCATGGGCGGCATGTCGTCGATGCAGTCCCTCTACCTCGACACGCTGCTGGGCGAGGCCAAGGCGAACGACATCCTGCAGGAAGCGCTGCCGAACGTCATCGCCGCGCACGTCGTGCAGTCCTACGTCGGCTCGTACGGCTCGATGATCCATCCGGTCGCCGCGTGCGCCACCACGGCCGTCTCGGTCGAGGAGGGCGTCGACAAGATCAGGCTGGGCAAGGCCGAGTTCGTGGTCTCCGGCGGCTTCGACGACCTGAGTGCCGAGGGCATCGTGGGCTTCGCCGACATGTCCGCCACGGCCGACACCGAGGCCATGCGCGCCAAGGGTCTCGAGGACCGGTACCTGAGCCGGGCCAACGACCGCCGTCGTGGCGGGTTCGTGGAGTCACAGGGCGGCGGCACGCTGCTGCTCGCACGCGGCGACATCGCCCTCGCTGCCGGGCTGCCCGTGCTGGGCGTCGTCGCCTACGCGGGCTCGTTCGCCGACGGCGTGCACACGTCGATCCCGGCGCCGGGCATCGGTGCCCTGGCCGCGGGCCTCGGTGGCGAGCGTTCGCCGCTGGCCCGTGGGCTCGCCTCGGTGGGCTTGACCCACGACGACGTCGCGGTCGTGTCCAAGCACGACACCTCGACGGCAGCCAACGACCCGAACGAGTCCGAGCTGCACGAACGACTCGCCGGAGCGCTGGGACGTGGTGAGGGCAACCCCCTCTTCGTCCTCTCGCAGAAGGCGCTGACCGGGCACGCCAAGGGCGGCGCCGCGGCCTTCCAGCTGATCGGCCTGTGCCAGGTGCTGGAGAGCGGTGTGCTGCCGCCCAACCGGAGCCTGGACTGCGTCGACGACGTGCTGGCCGAGCACGAGCACCTCGTGTGGCTGCGTCGTCCGCTCGCAGCAGGCGGGCTGAAGGCCGGTCTCGTGACGAGCCTCGGGTTCGGGCACGTCGCCGGACTGATCGCCCTGGCCCATCCGGCAGCGTTCCTCGCTGCCGTGCCGGCCGACCAGCGCGAGGACTACCTCGCCCGGGCGCAGGCCCGGCGCGTGGCCGGTCGAGTGCGACTGGTCGAGGCGATGCACGGGGGCGCTCCTGCCTACCGTCGTCCGGCTGACCGTCGCCTCGGCGACGCCGGCGTGCGTGAGCGCGAGGCCGGGCTGCTGCTCGACCCGCAGGCGCGCCTCGACGACGGTGTCTACGCGGGACCGGCCTGCCGGTGACCGTCGTGGGCGTGGGCGTCGACCTCGTGCACGTGCCGTCGTTCGCCGAGCAGCTGGACCGCCCGGGCACGCGATTCGCGGAGGCGTTCACGCCCGGTGAGCGCGCCGACGCCCACGACCGCCCCGACGCGCCTGCGGCCCACCTGGCCGCGCGGTGGGCGGCCAAGGAGGCCGTGGTCAAGGCGTGGTCGGCGGCGCTCTTCGGCAGTCCGCCGGTGATGGGGGAGCAGGTGCACCGCTTGATCGAGGTCGTCACCGACGCGTGGGGGCGGCCCGGCATCCGCCTGCACGGCGAGGTGGCCGAGCACCTGGCCGGGCACACGCTGCACGTCTCGCTCTCCCACGACGCCGACCACGCCACGGCCTACGTCACCCTCACCCGCCCCTGAGCGGTGAATAGGTGGCCAAATGCGTCGGGCGGCGGTGAGTGAGGCGCCGAATGCCGCCGCGATTTGGCCTCTAGCTCACCTCCCGGAGCGCCGTTTGGCCTCTAGCTCACCGCCCAGAACTCACCGCCTTGGGCCGCGGGCCCGTCAGGACTCGGCGGAGAGCAGGTAGGCGGCGAGAAGACGCTTGAGCTCGATGACGGCCTCGTTGTGCTCCTGGCCGTCGCGGATCGAGAAGTTGAGCATCGAGTAGGTGACGTGCACCAGCACCTCGGCCATGATGCGGCGGCGCTCGCGCGGCGTGCCGGGCGTCAGCGGCGCAAGCGCGCGAGCGACTTCGGCCGCCAGCTCGCGTTCCGTGACGGCCGCCGTCGCGCGGGTGGCCGGGGTCGACTGCACGGCGTGCCAGACGGCCCGACGCGACGGGTCGGCGACCCACAGCGCGGCGACGTGGTCGATGAGCCGGTCCAGGAACCGCAGCCAGTCCAACGACGGGATCTGACCGGCGAACTCGACCAGCTCGTCGCGCACGGCCACGGCGTCCTGCCGGTCCAGCTCGCACACGATGACGTACTTGTTCGCGAAGAACTGGTAGAGCGTGCCGATCGGCAGCTGCGCCCGCTGCGCGACCTCCTCGCACGTGAACGACTCGAAGCCGACCTCCAGCAGCAGGGCTCGCGAGACCTGCAGCAGGTGGTCGAACTTGATGCGGCTGCGCTCCTGCGTGGGGCGCCGCCGCGGCTCGAGGAGCTCTGCGGTCACGCGGCTCACCCTAACGGGTTCGCCGGGGCCCTTCAGCGCGTCGCGGCCAGCCCACCCTCGATCAGCGGAGCGATCGCGTCGCCGATGCCGTCGAACCCGTCACCGAGCGTCTGTCCCTGCGAGTGCCGCAGGTAGATGCCCTCGAGGATCACGGCCAGCTTGAAGAACGCGAGGCCGAGGTGGAAGTCCATCGTGCTGACGTCACGGCCGGAGCCGGCCGAGTAGCGCTGCAGGACGTCCTCGGGGGACGGGTACCCGGGGGCCGCGGGGGCGTCGGTGACGATCGCGCCGCTGCCTGCGAAGTGCGACAGCTGCTGGTAGGCCAGCATCAGCGCGAGGTCGGTCAGCGGGTCGCCGAGCGTGCTCATCTCCCAGTCGAGCACAGCGGTGATGTGGTCTGACTCGTCGACGAGTGCGTTGTCGAGCCGGTAGTCGCCGTGCACGATCGTGCCGTCACCACCGGCGGGCAACCGCTGCTCGAGGCGATCGGCCAGCTCGTCGATGCCCGGCAGGTCGCGGCTGCGCGAGGCGTCGAGCTGCTTCTTCCACCGACGCAGCTGACGCTCGAGGTAGCCGTCGGGACGACCGAAGTCGGCCAGACCGACCTCGGCCGGGTCGACCGCGTGCAGCGCCACGAGGGTGTCGATGAGTCGCTCGCCGATCTGCTGCGTGCGCTCGGCGCCGAGCTCCTGCAGCTGGGCGGCACGGCTGTAGGGCGTGCCGGCCATGCGCTCCATGACGTAGAACGGGGCGCCGATGACCGAGTCGTCGGCGCACATCGCGTGCATCGTGGGCACGGGCACGGCGGTGCCGGCGAGCGCGCCCATGACGCGGTGCTCGCGCGACATGTCGTGGGCCGTGGCCAGCACGTGGCCCAGCGGGGGGCGCCGGACGATGACCTCGGTCGAGCCGTCGGTGACCGCGTACGTCAGGTTCGACTTGCCGCCAGTGATGAGCGAGGCCTCCAGTGGCCCGTCCAGGAGGCCGGGGGCCTCCCGGGCGAGCCAGCCGGAGAGCGCGTCGAGGTCGAGTCCGGAGACCATGTCAGTCCTTCGGTCCGCCGGCGACGTAGATGACCTGGCCCGAGACGAACCCGGCCGCCTCGCCGACGAAGAACGAGACGGTGTTGGCGATGTCGTCGGGCTGGCCGACGCGCGCCACGGGGATCTGCTCGGCGCTGAACTTGATGAAGTCGTCGAACGGCACGCCGATGCGCTCGGCGGTGGCCGCCGTCATGTCGGTCTGGATGAAGCCGGGCGCGATGGCGTTGGCGGTGACGCCGAACTTGCCGAGCTCGATGGCGAGGGTCTTGGTGTAGCCCTGCAGTCCGGCCTTGGCGGCGGAGTAGTTGGCCTGGCCGCGGTTGCCCAGGGCCGAGGTCGACGACAGGTTGACGATGCGGCCGAACTTCGCCTCGACCATGTACTTCTGCGTGGCCTTGACGGTGTTGAACGAGCCGCGCAGGTGGACGGCCATGACGGCGTCCCAGTCGTCGACGGTCATCTTGAAGAGCAGGTTGTCGCGGATGATGCCGGCGTTGTTGATGACGACGGTCGGCGCACCGAGCTCCTCGGCGACGCGCGAGACGGCGGCCTCGACGCTGTCGGCGTCGGACACGTCGGCGCCGACGGCGATGGCCTTGCCGCCGGCGTTGGTGATGGCGTCGGCGACGGGCTGGGCCTGGCCGGCGTCGAGGTCGAGGACGGCGACGTTGAGTCCGTCGGCGGCGAGGCGCTGGGCGGTGGCGGCGCCGATGCCGCGGGCGGCTCCGGTCACGATCGCGGTGCGGGTCTCGGTCACGAGAGCTCCTTGGGTTCGAGGTGTGCTGGTAAGCGCTTGCTTAGGTCCTTGAGCACGGTAGCGCATCCGTGACGCAGACGGAACGGGCCTGGGTGGCGTCGAGGGTGACGCAACGAACATGAGGTACTCCTCATGTTTTGTGTATACTTGAGGAAACCCTCATGTTTAGGAGGCACCGTGACGCAGACCGACCTGCACCAGCTGGACGCCACCGCCCATCGCGCCGCCCTCACGCAGCGCCGTCGTGACGCCGCGGTGCGCGTCGAGCCACGCGGTCGGCGGCAGTACACGGCCCGGGAACGGGTCGACATGTTCGTGGACGCCGGGTCCTTCGTCGAGATCACGCCGTTGCGCACGGCTGACGGACGAGGGACCGGCGTGCTCACGGGCTGGGGGATGGTCGAGGGCCGCCCGGTCGTCGTCATCGCCCACGACGCCGCTGTCGCCTCCGGCGCCATCGGTGCGGTGTTCGCGAACGCCGTGACCAAGGCCCAGCGCCTGGCGATCGACCGGGGCTTCCCGATCGTCTACGTCAACGACTCCGGCGGCGCCCGGGTGCCCGACGGCATCTTCGCCCTGCACGGTTGCGGCGAGGTCTTCGCCCTCAACGTCGCCGCCCAGCGGCGGGTGCCGCAGATCTCGGTGATCCTCGGGCCGTGCGCCGGAGCCGCCGCCTACTCGCCGGCCCTGACCGACTGGACGATCATGGTCAAGGGTCACGGTCACATGTTCCTGACCGGCCCCGACATCGTGAAGGCCGCGACCGGCGAGGATGCCAGCGCCGACGACATCGGCGGCAGCCGTCTGCACACCGAGAAGTCCGGCGTGGCTCACCTGGAGGCCGAGGACGAGGAGTCCGCGCTCGCCGCGGCCCGCCAGATCCTCTCGTTCCTGCCGTCCCACGTCGGCGCCGCGCCGGCGATCACCGAGCCCGAGCCCGCCGATCCCACGGCGGTCTCCCAGCTGCCGTTCGTCGTGCCCGAGCGGGCCAGCGTCGTCTTCGACATGCACCGCGTGCTCGACGGCGTCCTGGACGCCGGTCCCCGCCTCGAGCTCATGCCGGGCCACGCCCGCAGCGTGCTCACCGTGCTGGGCCGGCTCGAGGGCCGCCCAGTCGGCATCGTGGCCAACCAGCCCGACGCCCGCGGCGGCATCCTCGACTCGCTGGCGTCGGTCAAGGCGGCCCGGTTCGTCGAGTTCTGCGGCCGCTTCGGCCTGCCGGTGCTGACGTTCGTCGACGTGCCCGGCTTCCTGCCGGGCACGGTCGAGGAGGGACGTGGCGTCATCACGCATGGCGCCAAGCTCCTCAAGGCCTACATCGAGGCGCCCACGCCCGTGCTCACCGTCGTGGTGCGCAAGGCGTATGGCGGCGCCTACATCGCGATGGGTGCCAAGTCGCTGGGTGCGGACTTCCAGTGGGCCTGGTCGAACGCCGAGATCGCGGTGATGGGACCCGGCGGTGCCGTCACGCTGCTCAACCGGCGCGAGCTGGCCGCCGCCGACGACCCGATCGCCCTGCGCGACGAGCTGGCCGCGACGTACCGCGAGGAGGTCGCGCGCCCGTACCTCGCCGCGGAGGCCGGCATCGTCGACGACGTGATCCTGCCCGAGGAGACCCGAGGCCGGCTCTCCGACGCACTCGAGATGCTGACCGCGGGCACCGCTCGATGATCGAGGCGCGCGCCGACATCGTCGCGAACGTGTGGAAGATCGTGGTGCGCGAGGGCGATCCGGTCGGTGCCGGTGACCCCGTTGCGGTGCTCGAGACCATGAAGATGGAAATACCCGTGATCGCTCCGTCGGGCGGCTACGTCTCGCGGATCCTGGTGAACGAGGGACAGATCGTGCAGGAAGGTGACGTCGTCGCCGAGATCGACGCCGCCACCATCGGCTGACCGACGCCTCGAGCGGTCTGGGACGATCGGTCGGTGCACGTCTACCGGATGCCCATGCGCTGGGCCGACCTCGACCAGCTGAACCACGTCAACAACGTGGTCTACCTCGCCTACGCGGCCGAGTCGCGTGCCGCCATGGTCGAGGAGGGGCTGCTCGACGCCGCTCTCGTGCCCGAGCGGGTGACGGTGGAGTTCCTGCTGCCGATGCAGCTGACGCGCCGTCCCGTGGTCATCGAGTCGACCCTCGACGGCGCCGATGGTGCTGGCAGTGAGGTGGTGCAGGAGATCGTGCAGCACCACGACGACGAGCGGCGGTTGTTCGCCCGCGTGACGACCCGGCTCGGTCCCGGCCTGGACCTCGGGCCGGCGACGATCGACACCCCGCCCATGCCGTTCCACGGCCGCCGTGCCGACCTCGACCAGTCGGGGCTCGTCGATCCCGTGCGCGTCTTCGAGTACTTCCAGGAGACCCGCGTCTTGTCGCTGGCCGCGCTGCGGCACGCTCTCGGCGCCTTCGTCATCGCGCGGCTCGAGGTCGAGTACGGGCCGCGGGCGACCTGGCGTCCCGAGCCGTGGGACGTCTCCACCGAGCTGCGCAGCCTGGGTGGCGCGTCGTTCACGGTCGGCGCGGAGTGGCGCGACGGCTCCACGGTGCACGGCCGCAGCACGGCGGTGCTGGTGGGCTTCGACCCGGTCACGCAGCGCTCACGCCGGTTCTCGGAGGAAGAGCGCGAGGCCCTGCAGAGCTTCGGCCGCACCCGCTGATCCAGCCGCGGTTCGGTCAGTCGGACGTGTTGACCATGAACGTGGCTGCGTGCTGCACGTAGGTCCAGAACTGGGCGTCCTGCTCGGGCGTCAGCTCGGCCGCGTCGAGACCGGCCCGGAAGTGGTGGAGCCACCGGTCGCGGGCCGTGGTGGTGACGGCGAAGGGACCATGACGCATCCGCAGTCGCGGGTGGCCGCGCTCGGAGCTGTAGGTGTTGGGACCGCCCCAGTACTGCTCGAGGAACTGCGTGAAGCGCTCCGCCGCGGGGCCGAGGTCCTCCTCGGGGTACATCGGGCGCAGCAGGGGGTCGGTGGCGACCCCCTCGTAGAAGACGTCGACGATCTTCTGGATCGTGGCGCGTCCGCCGATCTCCTCGTAGAAGGTCACTGCGGCTCCTCGACGGTGGTGCGGAAGGCGGCCGGCAGGCGGATGCCGGCCTCGTCGAAGCGCCGCTTGATGCGCTGGCGCATGGCGCGGGCGACGCTCCACTGCTCGAGGGGTGCGGTCTTCAGGGCCACGCGGACGACGGCCCCGAGGTCGTCGAATCGTTCGACGCCCCACACCTCGGGCTCCTCGATGACCCGGCCACGGAACGCCTCGTCCTCCCACACGGCGTGCGCCTCCTCCGCGAGGATGCGCTGCACCTCGTCGAGGTCGGACTCGTAGCCGACGGTGATGTCGAGCACCGTGCGCGCCCAGTTCTGCGACTGGTTGCCGACCCGCACGACCTCGCCGTTGCGGGCGTACCAGACGGTGCCGTTGATGTCGCGCAACCGCGTGACGCGCAGGCCGACGGCCTCGACGGTGCCGGTGGCCTCGCCCATGTCGATGACGTCACCGACGCCGTACTGGTCCTCCATGATCATGAAGATGCCGGCCAGGAAGTCCTTGACGAGCGTCTGTGCGCCGAAGCCCAGGGCGACGCCGAGGATGCCGGCGCCGGTCAGCAGCGGGGCGATGTTGACGCCCATCTTGTCGAGCACCATGACGAACGCGATGCCGACGATGACGATGGTGGCGATCGAGTAGAGCAGGTCGCCCATGGCCTCGGCGCGCTGCTTGCGTCGCTCGGAGGCGCCGGGGCGGGCCAGGAACTCACCGGCGCGGCTGCTGGCGAGCACCCCGGGGACGGTGCCACCGCTCGCGCGGCGCACCACGCGGCGAATCGCGCGGCGGACGAGCCAGCGGATCCCGAGGGCCACGAGGATGATGAGCAGGACCGACGAGGGGCGTTCGACGAGGTACTCGAAGAGCTTGCCCTGGGGCAGGTTCAGGTCGAGGTCAGGCATGTGGCCAGCGTACGGGCCGGTACGATGACGCCATGTCGACTCCCGCCCGTCTGCTCGCCGTCGCCACCTCCACCCTGGTCCTCGTGCTCGCCTCCGCGGCGACCGCGACGGCTGCCGAGCCCGTCGGGTCCGGCTGGGAGCACGACGGTTACAGCGGTCTGCAGTACCTGGGCCTGCTGGTCGGCGCGCCGGTCCTGCTGATGCTCGTCATCTGGCTGTTGGCGCTGCTCACGGCGCGTCGCAACTTCGTGCCGGTCGAGGCCGGGGTCGCGAAGGAGCACCACCGCCGCGAGGTCGAGCCCCACGCCCCGCAGACCGACTCCAAGCGCCCCGCCAGCGACCACTGACCCACCCCGGCCCGCTGGGCCACCGCAGAGATCAGGCGCCGGACCCCGAGGGGACCGGCGCCTGTTTCACGCCCAATGCGCGAGGGTCGAGGTCTGAGGCGGGTCAGCGGGTGCGGGCGCGGAGGGCTCGCGCGAGGTCGTCGCGACCCTCGCGGACGTACCGCTGCGCGGCTGCGGGCGCCTCGGTCTTCGCCAACCAGGCGTCGACCTTCTTCAACGTGGCCGAGCTGGGGTTGGCGGACGGGAACAGCGAGATCAGCGCGACCTGGCCGATCCAGACGCCCATGTCGTCGATGACGGTCTCGGCCAGCTCGAGGTAGCGGTCGACGTACGGCTCCAGCACGTGGGCCTGGCCGGCGACCTGGAAGCCCGCGGCGATGCTCCGGCGGGTCTCGTTGGGGGTCGACGGGTCGACGGCAGCGCGCTCCCAGGCCTCGGCCTTGGCCTCGGCGGTGGGCCGGATGGCGCGTGCGCCGGCTGCGTGCTCGCGGCCGGAGTTGGTGTCGTCGCGCTGGAGCTCGGCCGCGATGTCGCGCTCCGAGGCGGCTCCGATGCGTGCCAGGGCGGTGACCAGGGTCCAGCGCAGGTCGGCGTCGACGCTCAGTCCCTCGAGCCCGCCGTCGAGCATGCGGCGCAACAGCTGCGGCTCACGGGCGGCCCCGGCGTATCCACGCACGAGGGCGAGCTGGTGGTCGCTGCCGGGGTCGGCCGCCTCGACGAGCTCGGCGAGCCCGTCGGCCCAGCGGGTCGCGAGCTCGTCGAGCTCGGCCTCGGAGGTGTAGAGATTCACGGCACCGAGTCCTTGGCGCAGCAGGGCGCTGACGGCCACGAGGTCGGTCTCGGTGCCGACACCACCGAGCACCAGCTCGATGAAGTCGTGGGAGGCCAGCTCGGCGTCACGCGTCATGTCCCAGGCGGCGCCCCAGCAGAGCGCCCTGGGGAGCGACTCGCGGATCGTGGCGATGCCCTCGCGCAACGTGGCGAACGACTGCTCGTCGAGCCGGATCTTGGCGTAGGTGAGGTCGTCGTCGTTCAGCAGCACGAGGTCGGGCTGGGGGCTGCCGACGAGCGCCGCGATCGGCGTCAGTGCGTCGTGGACGTCGACCTCGAGGCGGTCGGTGCGCACCAGGTGGTCGCCCTCGCGGTCGTACAGGCCGATCGCGATGCGGTGACGACGCAACGTCGGGTGGTCCGGGTGCGCGGACTGCGCGATGTCGAACGACGTGAAGCGGCCGTCCTCGTCGGTCTCGAACTGTGCTTGCAGCGTGTTGACGCCGGTGGTCTGCAACCACTCGGCCGCCCACGACTGCAGCTCACGGCCCGAGGAGGCCTCGAGCTCGCGCAGCAGGTCGGACAGCTCGGTGTTGCCGAACGCGTGGCGCGTGAAGTAGGCGCGCAGCCCGGCCAGGAAGTCGTCCTCGCCGACCCAGCTGACCAGCTGCTTCAACGACGACGCGCCCTTGGCGTAGGTGATGCCGTCGAAGTTGGCCTCGACCGCGTGCAGGTCGTAGTTGTCGGCCGCGATGGGGTGCGTCGAGGGCAGCTGGTCCTGGCGGTAGGCCCAGTTCTTGCGGTTGTTGGTGAAGCCCGTCCACGCCTCGGTGAAGCGGGTGGCCTTGACGCTGGAGTGGTGCGCGGCCCACTCGGCGAACGACTCGTTGAGCCAGAGGTCGTCCCACCACTTCATGGTCACGAGATCGCCGAACCACATGTGGGCCATCTCGTGCAGGATCGTGTTGGCGCGCTGCTCGTAGGCGGCCTGCGTCTGGCGGCTGCGGAAGATCATCTCGTCGCGGAACGTCACGCAGCCGGCGTTCTCCATCGCGCCCATGTTGTACTCCGGCACGAACAGCTGGTCGTACTTGCCGAACGGGTAGCCCATCGCGAAGGCGTCCTCGAAGAACGCAAAACCCTGCTTCGTGATGAGCAGGATGTCGTCGGCGTCGAGGTGCTCGACGAGCGACTGGCGGCAGAACACGCCGAGCGGGATCTCGCCGTGCTCACCCGAGTAGGTGTCGCGGACGACGTGGTACTCGCCGGCCACCAGGGCGGTGATGTAGGTCGACATGGTCTTGGTCGGGGCGAAGCGCCAGATCGAGCTGGTCTCGTCGCGGCGCTCCGGCTGGGGGGTCGGCGAGTTGGAGACGACCTCCCAGTGCGACGGCGCGGTGACGTGGAACGTGAACTCGGCCTTGAGGTCGGGCTGCTCGAACGTCGCGTACACCCGGCGGGCGTCGGGCACCTCGAACTGCGTGTAGAGGTAGACGCGGTCATCGGTCGGGTCGACGAACCGGTGCAGGCCCTCGCCGGAGTGGGAGTAGGCGCAGCGCGCGACGACCACGAGCTCGTTCTCGGCCGCGAGCTCGGTGATCGGGATGCGACTGTCGGCGTAGACGCCGGTGTCGATGGAGCGGCCGTTCAGCGTGACCGACTCGAGCTCGGCGTCGACGAGATCGACGAACGTCTCACTGCCGGGGACCGCGCCGAACCGGAGGGTGGTGGTGGACCCGAATCGCTCGTCGCCGGTCGTCAGGTCGAGCTCGATGACGTAGGAGTCGGTCGAGACGACGGCGGCGCGCTGCTGCGCTTCTTCACGGGTCAGGTTGGTTCCGGGCATGGGATCCACTCTGTCACGCGCGGCGTGTCGCTGCGGGTGTGACGCGTCAGGAACGCGTCGCGTGGAAGTAGGTGATGCCGCCCGCGACCTCGAGCTCGGCATCGACGAACCCGGCGTCGGCGAGCCACCGCCTCACCTGGCTGCGGGTGGCGCCGGGCCCGAGCACGCCGATCGCTCGGCCGCCGGTGTGGACCGGGAGGAAGCGGAGGCCGGCGTCGGTCGAGAAGATGCTGCCGCACAACCGACCTCCCGGGGCGAGGACTCGGGCCAGCTCGTGCACGGCGCGCTCGGGGTCGGGCAGGCAGTGCAGGCTGGTGAAGGTCAGCACCAGGTCGTACGCGCCGTCGGGGTCGGAGAGGTTCTGCATGTCGGCCTCGCGCACCACGACGCCGTCGACTCCTCGTGCGGCGGCTTCGCGGGCGGTGCGGTGCAGCATGGCGGGGGAGATGTCGGCGGCGACGTACCGCAGGTCGCGTCCGTGCGGCACGTCCTGCAGGGCGATGCCACCGCCGCACGGCACGTCGAGCACGCGGGACCCGGGCGGGAGTGCCTCCAGCTCGCGTCGAGCGTGGCGGTGCAGCTCGCTGACACCCGCACCGGTGCCGAGGCGCCAGAGCAGGGCTCCGACGCGTTCCCCGCCGGTGACGGCCTGGTAGATGCGGGCCCACGGGTGGTCGCGCTGCCAGGCGCGGCTGGGATCGAGTGCCATGAGGGGGAGCGTAGGCCCCCGATCCGGCAGTACGGGGGTTGTGCGCGATTTCCGCGGGCTCGGGCAGGATGGAGGAATGCGCCTCCCCTTTGCCTCCTCGGACCGTTCGACGGTCGGCATCGAGTGGGAGCTCGCGCTGGTCGACGCTGACTCCGGTGACCTGCGTCAGGTGGCCGAGACGGTGCTGGAGGCGGTGGCGCCGGAGGGCGGCGGCGACCATCCGCTGATCCGCCAGGAGCTGTTGCTCAACACCGTCGAGGTGGTCTCGCGCGTGCGGCGCACCGTGGCCGAGGCCGGAGCCGACCTGCAGGAGGCGATCGACGAGCTGCGCCCCGTGCTGGAGCCGCTGCGAGTCGAGCTGATGTGTGCGGGCACCCACCCGTTCGCGCGGTGGGACAACCAGCAGGTGACCGACAAGCAGCGCTACGCGACGCTGATCGACCGCACCCAGTGGTGGGGCCGGCAGATGCTGATCTACGGCGTCCACGTGCACGTGGGCATCGAGGACCGCGACAAGGTCCTGCCGATCGCCAACGCGATGCTGTCCTACTACGGGCACCTGCAGGCGCTCAGTGCGTCGTCGCCGTTCTGGGGCGGGAAGGACACCGGGTACGCCTCGAACCGGGCTCTCATGTTCCAGCAGCTGCCCACCGCGGGACTGCCGTTCCACTTCGAGCAGTGGTCCGAGCTCGAGCGCTACGTGCAGGACCTCACCACGACCGGCGTCATCGACATCTTCGACGAGATCCGTTGGGACCTGCGCCCGTCGCCGAAGTTCGGCACGCTCGAGGTGCGCGTGTGTGACGGCATCCCGTCGATGAGCGAGCTGCTGAGCATCTCGGCGCTGACGCACTGTCTGGTCGAGCACTTCTCGTCCGAGCTCGACGCGGGCCGCACGCTGCCGAACCTGCCGCCGTGGTTCGCGCAGGAGAACAAGTGGCGGTCGGCGCGGTACGGCATGGACTCGTGGCTGATCCTCGACGAGCACGCCGAGGAGGACCTCGTCACGGCCGACCTGAAGCGTCTGCTGGTGCGGCTGGAGCCGGTGGCCGAGCGCCTCCGCTGCCTCGACGAGCTGGCCGGGATCGACGACATCCTGCGCCACGGTCCCTCGTACCAACGGCAGCGTCGGGTCGCTACGGCGAACGACGGCCGGCTCGATGCGGTGGTCGGATCGCTGGTGCAGGAAATGCGTGCCGGTCATCCGGTGTTGCCCTCTACATGAGTCCCCAGCGAAGCGCCCCGTCCGACACCGAGACCGTCGACTTCTGGTTCGACCCCCTCTGCCCATTCGCCTGGATCACCTCGCGCTGGATGCTCGAGGTCGAGCAGGTCCGCGACGTCGAGACGACCTTCCACGTCATGAGCCTGTCGGTGCTGAACGAGGGCAAGGACGTCCCGCAGGACTACAAGGACATGATCGAGCGCGGGTGGGGCCCGGTGCGCCTGGCCATCGCGATCGAGCAGCAGCACGGACAGAAGGCGCTGCGCGAGTACTACACCGCCATCGGCACCAAGCACCACAACGAGGAGCGTGAGTTCGACGCCGACCTCTACGTCGAGGTGCTGACCGAGATCGGGCTGCCCACCGAGCTGGCTGCAGCGGCCGACGACGCCTCGCTCGACGAGCTGCTGCGTGCCTCGCACGAGGCCGGCATCAGCAAGGTCGGCGAGGAGGTCGGCACCCCCGTGGTCTCGATCGCCGACACCGCGTTCTTCGGACCGGTGCTCACCAGCATTCCCCGCGGCGAAACGGCCGGCGTGGTCTTCGACGGCGCTCGGGCCCTGGCCGGCTTCCCGGACTTCTTCGAGCTGAAGCGCACCCGCACGGGCGACCTCGACTTCTCCTGAGGCCCCTGCCCGGTCCGCCGCGACGCCCCTGAGAGACTGACCTCATGCGCGTCCACGTCGCGGCGGACCACGCCGGTTACGAGCTCAAGACCCACCTCATCTCCTGGCTGACCGAGCAGGGTCACGAGCCGGTCGACCACGGGGCGTTCGAGTACGACGCCGACGACGACTACCCGCCGTTCTGTGTCGCGGCGTCGCAGGCCGCGGTCGACGAGCCGGGCTCGCTCGGCATCGTGATCGGTGGTTCGGGCAACGGCGAGCAGATCGCCGCCAACAAGGTCACCGGCGCCCGCGCGGCCCTCGCGTGGAGCACCGAGACGGCCGCCCTGGCTCGCCAGCACAACAACGCGCAGGTCGTCTCGATCGGTGCGCGCATGCACACCGTCGAGGAGGCCGAGGCGATCGTCGAGACCTTCCTGACGACGCCGTGGAGCGAGGCCGACCGCCACCAGCGCCGCATCGACCTGCTGCGCGGCTACGAGGAGACCGGCACCTTTGCCTGAGGGGCACACCCTCCACCGGCTCGCTCTCGACCTCACCGCGGCGTTCGCCGGTCGCCGCCTCACCTCCACCAGCCCGCAGGGGCGGTTCCTCGCGAGCCGCCTGGACGGTCGCCGGTTCGAGCGGGCCGAGGCGTGGGGCAAGCACCTCTTCGTCACCGTCGCCGACCAGCCCCGCCTGGTGCACGTGCACCTCGGTCTGTACGGCGGGTTCCGCCTCATGCCCGGCACGGGTCATGCGGTCGTGGGGCAGGTGCGCTGGCGCCTCACCGCGTCGGCGCGCAGCGGTCGTCCCGTGACGGCTGACCTGCGGGGGCCGAACGTGTGCGAGCTCCTCGGACCCGGTGAGGTCGACACGCTCCTCGCGCGGCTCGGTCCCGACCCCTTGCGTCCCGATGCGGACCCCGAGGCGGCCTGGACGCGCATCTCCCGTTCCCGGACGCCGATCGCCGTGCTGCTGCTGGACCAGACGGTCGTCTCGGGCGTCGGCAACGTCTACCGGGCCGAGGTGCTGTTCCGGCACGGCATCGACCCGTTGTTGCCGGGCCACGAGCTGACCCGCGAGCAGTGGACCGCCATCTGGTCGGACCTCGTCCACCTCATGCAGGTCGGCGTCGAGCGCAACCGCATCGACACGGTCAGGCCGGAGCACGAGCCCGAGGCCATGGGCCGGCCGGCGCGTGCCGACGACCACGGAGGCGAGGTCTACGTCTACCGGCGGGCCGGCGCGCCGTGCCATGTCTGCGGCACTCCGGTGGCCACTCAGGTGGTCGCGGCAAGAAATCTGTTCTGGTGCCCGGCGTGCCAACCGGCCGATAGGGTCGCTGGGTGACCACGACCCTGCGCCGCATCGTGCGGGCCGTGACGCAGTCGGGCAACGACTCGGTGGTCCGCTGGCGCAGCGGAAGCCGCGAGGGCCAGCTGATCGTGCTGGTCCTGCTCGCGCTGCTGGACCTCGTGTTCTTCGTCATCTCCCTGTGGGACTACAACCGCATGCCCATCAGCGGCTTCTACGTGCCGTTGCTGATGGGCGTCCTGCTCCTGCGGTTCTGGCCGCTGGTGGGGCTGGTCGCGTTCACCACGGTGCTGGGCAGCATCACGGTCATCAGTGAGGGGCCGCTCACGACCGCGCGGATCACGTCGATCTGTCTCATGACGTTCTCGATCACCCTGTTGCTGTGGGAGGCCAGCCGGCACCGCAGTGGGCTGCCCGGTCCCCTGGGCGAGGCGATGCTCGTCGACCTGCGCAACAAGCTGCAGTCGCAGAGCATCGTGCCGCCGTTGCCGACCGGGTGGCGCAGCCAGTCGGCCATGCGCACGGCCGGCGGCGTCAACTTCGCCGGTGACTTCCTGGTGGCCAACCTGTCCAAGGACGAACGGCGCCTCGAGATGGTGCTGGTCGACGTGTGCGGCAAGGGCGTCGGCGCGGGCTCGCAGTCGCTGCAGTTCGCCGGAGCCCTCGGTGGCCTGATCGGGGCGCTGCCGCCCCTGGGGCTCTTCGCGGCGGCCAACGACTTCATGATGCGTCAGCGGTGGGACGACGGCTTCGCGACGGCGGTGCACGTGCTGGTCGACCTCCGCACCGGCGAGTACGTCATCACCAATGCCGGCCACCCGCCCGCCATGCGTTGGGACGCCGTCGCCGGGGAGTGGATCGTCGATGGCGCCCGCGGCATGGCGCTCGGCATCACCGACCTGCCGGAGTTCCATCAGGCCACGGGCCGGCTCGACCATGGCGACGCGCTGATGTTCTACACCGATGGGGTCATCGAGAGCCGCACGCAGGGCGTGACCGAGGGCATCGAGTGGCTGCGCCAGACCGCCCGCTCGGCCGTGACGTCGGGGTTCGAGAACGCCCCGAAGCGGATCCTCGCGAAGGTAGCGCACAGTCATGACGACCGTGCCGTCCTGATCCTCGACCGTCGCGCCTGACGCCCCTGCTGCACCCGAACGTGAACCGCCCCCGACCATCAGGGCGGGGGCGGCACGTGGAGCGGAAGACGGGACTCGAACCCGCAACATTCTGCTTGGAAGGCAGAGACTCTAGCCATTGAGCTACTTCCGCACTGTTGCCGGAGCAACGCCCCCATGATGCCACAGGGGCCCCGCGAGACGTACGACCACTAGACTCGCGGCGACCACGGGATGTAGCGCAGCTTGGTAGCGCATCCGCTTTGGGAGCGGAGGGTCGCAGGTTCAAATCCTGTCATCCCGACCGATCGCGCTCGCGCGCGTGAAGCTCCCGCTGACGAACGTCGAATCGTCCGCAGGGTGTCGACCGACGTTCACCGAGAGGTCGACGTCGTCTCCCTCGCGTACGACGTGATGGGGGCGTGCGGATCGTCCCTGACGTCGTCAGTCGTCGCCAGGTCCTCATCGGTGGCATGAGCCTCGCGGCCGTCGCCGGCGTGGTGGGCCCGGCGGCCTTCCCCTCCCCGGCCACCGGCTACAAGCACCATCGGTTCCGGCACGGCGTGGCGTCGGGCGACCCGCTGGCCGACGCCGTCGTGATCTGGACGCGCGTCAGTCCCTCGGTCGACGCGAAGCCCGGCTCGGGCCTCGGCGAGCCCGTCGAGGTGCGGTGGGACGTGGCCCTCGACGAGAACTTCCTCGAGATCGTGCAGACCGGCACCGTCACGACCGACCCCCGCAGCGACCACACCGTCAAGCTCGACGTGACCGGCCTGCTGCCCGGCAGCGACTACTTCTACCGGTTCGTCTCGGGCCCCGACACCTCGCCGGTGGGCCGCACGCGCACGGCGCCGGCCCACCATGCCACCGCCGGGGCGCTGCGCTTCGGCGTGGTCTCGTGCGCGAACTGGCAGGCCGGTTGGTTCAGCGCCTACCGCCACCTCGCCGAGCGCGGCGACCTCGACGCGGTCATCCACCTCGGCGACTACCTGTACGAGTACCAGCCGGGCAAGTACTCCTACGGCGCCGACTGGGACGACGTGCGGCACCACGAGCCACCGCACGAGACCGTCACGCTCGCGGACTACCGCATCCGTCACGCGCAGTACAAGACCGACCCGGACCTGCAGCGGCTCCACGCCCAGGTGCCGTTCGTGGTGACGTGGGACGACCACGAGGTCGCCGACGGCTGGTACCCCGACGGCGCGTTCGAGCACCAGCCGGACGAAGGCCCGTTCGCCGACCGCAAGTGGGCTGCGCAGCGCGCCTACGACGAATGGATGCCGGTGCGACTCGGCGGCACCGCGCAGGTGGGGGACGGTGAGCGCATCTACCGGCTTCTGCGCTTCGGCGGACTGGTCGACCTGATGATGCTCGACCTGCGCGGCCACCGCGACCAGCGTCTCGAGGTCGGCGATCCGGCCACCGACGGTGAGGACCGCACGCTGACCGGCGGGGACCAGCTCGCCTGGCTCGCTGAAGAGCTGCGCGTCTCCGACGCCCGCTGGAAGCTCGTCGGCAACCCCGTGATGATCGCGCCGATGCTGATGCCGCAACGTCCCAAGGCCCAGCAGATCGCCCTGCAGGCCTCGACCGACCCGATGACGTGGGGGCCGGCCGAGCCCAACACCGACACGTGGGACGGCTACCCGGCCGAACGGCGCCGCCTCCTGGAACTGATCGAGGACGAGCGCGTCGACGACGTCGTCTTCCTCAGCGGCGACGTGCACACCGCCTGGGCCAACGAGGTGGCCGGTCCGGGTCGTACCCCAGTCGCAGCCGAGTTCGTCTGCGCGTCCGTCACCAGCAACAACGTCGACGACTTCATGGGCACCGCGCCCCGCTCGGTCTCGCTCGCGATGGAGGAGGCGATCGTCGAGCTGAACCCGCACGTGAAGTTCGTCAACCTCGACGACCACGGCTACTGCGTCCTGGAGCTGACCGACGACGAGGCGCGGATGGAGTGGTGGGCGATCGACGACCGGGCCGATGCCAACACGGGGGTGCGCCGCCAAGCGGTCCGCACGCTGAGCGCGGGTTCGTCGCGCATCGGCACCCCCTGAGGGCCGTCAGACCTGCCTTCGGCACAAACGCCGCCGTTCCGTAGACTGGCCGTTGGCCCACGTGTGGATCGTCCGTGGGCGGATTCATTTTCGTCGTCCCAGGAGACCCCCACGTGAAGAGCACCACCGAGACCCTGAGCCCCACCCGGGTCAAGCTCACCATCGAGGTCCCGTTCGAGGAGTTCAAGCCGGCTCTCGACGCGGCCTACAAGTCCATCGGGTCCCAGATCCAGGTGCCGGGCTTCCGGCGCGGCAAGGTGCCGGCGGCCATCGTCGACCAGCGCATCGGCCGCGGAGCCGTCCTCGACGAGGCCATCAACTCGGCCCTGCCCGGCTGGTACAGCCAGGCCGTCGCCGAGACCGACCTGCAGCCGCTCGGCCAGCCCGAGATCGATCTGACCAAGTTCGACGACGGCGCCGACATCGAGATCACCGCCGAGCTCGACGTCCGTCCCGAGGTCGACCTGCCCGACCTGGCGAGCATCGAGGTCCAGGTCTCCGACGCCGAGGTCTCCGACGCCGACATCGACGAGCAGCTCGAGGGCCTGCGCGAGCGCTTCGCCACCTTCACCGCCGTCGAGCGCGCCGCCGCCGACGGCGACGCCGTCACGATCGACCTGTCGGCCGCGCACAAGGACGGCACCGCCATCGAGGCCGCCACCGCCGACGGCCTGCCCTACACGATCGGCACGGAGGGCATGCTCGACGGACTCGACGAGGCCGTCACGGGCCTGTCGGCCGGCGAGACCACCACCTTCTCCACCACGCTGGTCGGCGGCGAGCTCAAGGGCACCGAGGTCGACGTCACCGTCACGGTCACCGAGGTCAAGGAGACCCAGCTGCCCGACCTCGACGAGGAGTTCGTGCAGATGGCGTCGGAGTTCGACACCCTCGACGAGCTGCGCGCCGACCTGCGCGAGCGGGTCACCCGCGGCAAGCGCATCGAGCAGGCCGGCGAGGCCCGCGACCTGGTGCTCGACGAGATCCTCGAGAGGGTCGACGTCCCGCTGCCCGAGCACCTCGTCACCGAGGAGATCACGGCGCGCCGCGAGCAGATCGAGCAGCAGCTCGGTCAGGCCGGCATCCCGTTCCAGCAGTACCTCGACGACGAGGAGAAGACGGTCGACGAGTTCGAGGCCGAGCTCGAGCAGTCGGTGCGCGACGCGATCGTGTCGCAGTTCGTGCTCGACCAGATCGTCAAGACCGAGGAGATCGGCCTGGACGACAACGAGCTGACGCAGCACATCATGCGTCGCGCGCAGCAGTCCGGCCAGGACCCGAACGCCTACATCCAGCACATCATGGAGCACAACCACGTGCCCGAGATGGTCAGCGAGGTGCTGCGCGGCAAGGCGCTCGCCTCCCTCGTCGAGGGTGCGACCGTCAAGGACGCCTCCGGCAACGAGGTCGACCTGAAGTCGCTGCAGGCCGACGGCTCCCTCGGCACCCCCGGTGAGGACGCCGAGCCCGAGGCCTGACCCTCCCGCACGACTCGTTCACAGCTGGCCCGTTCCTGACTCAGGGACGGGCCAGATGTGCACTCATCCCAGGCAGAGCGTGACGAAGGTTGCGGGACCGTGATGTTGGCAGCGTCGTGACCGGCTTGGCACCATAGGTCCATGCCCACCGAACCCGCGCGGACGACCGACGTCGCCGCGCTCGCCCTCGACTACGGCGACCGGCTGCTCGTCGGCACCGCGCGCGACGTCCATCGCGCCGTGGCCCAGCGAGTCTTCCGCGCCACCCGGGTCGTGGGAGGACGGGTGCCGGAGTCGTTGCACGACGCCGTCGCCACGTCCATCTACGGCGGGCTGTCGGGCGTCCTGCGCATCTCCAGCGGTTCGGTGCGCGCGCTCTCGGCCCGTGGCGTCGGTCGCCCCGTCGAGTCCAGCCGGCTCGGCCGGGGCATCGTCTCGGCGGTCAACGGGCTGATCGGCGACGAGCTGCGACTGCTCGACGACCCCCAGGCCATCACGATGGCGGTCCGGGTCGACGGTGCCGACGTGCCGGCCAACGGCTGGCCGCTCACCGAGGCTTTCCGCGACGCCACCAGCCACGTCGTCGTCTTCCTCCACGGTCTGTGCGAGGACGACGAGTCGTGGTCGATCGGCCTCCGGGTCCACGGCACCACGTACGGCGAGCGCATCGCGGCCGAGACCGACGGCACCCCCGTCTTCGTCCGCTACAACACCGGGCTGCACGTCTCCGAGAACGGCCGCCACCTCGACGCCCTGATGCGCCAGCTCGTCGACGCCTGGCCCGTGCGCGTCACCCGCATCACCCTCGTCGGGCACTCGATGGGCGGGCTGGTCGTGCGTTCGGCCACGAACTACGCCACGGCGGCAGGAGCCACCTGGACCGGGCTGGTCCGCGACGTGGTGTGCCTCGGCACGCCCCATTCCGGCGCCGTGCTCGAGAAGGCTGCGCACGTCGGCTCGCGGGTGCTGAAGTTCCTGCCCGAGTCGCGACCCTTCGCCCGCATCCTCGACAGTCGCTCCGCCGGCATCGTCGACCTGCGGCATGGCTACATCAGCTCCGACGAGTGGGAGGGCCAGGACCTCACGGCCCAGTGGGGTCTCGACCGCATCGCCGCCGCGCCCCTGCCGCACGCCGAGTACCACTTCGTCGCCGCCACGATGGGTGCCACGCAGAAGCACCCGTTCAGCTCCGTGCTGGGCGACCTGCTGGTGCACTTCTCGTCGGCCACGGGCGTCGGGCGCACGGGCGCCGTGGTCGAGGGCGCCAGCTTCGAGTACATTCCGAGCGCGCACCACTTCGCGCTGCTCAACCACCCCCGGGTGGGCGACTGGCTCGTCGAGTGGATCAAGGCGTCGGCGCGTCCGCGTCGTGCGATCGCCTCCGGCGCTCGCTGACCCCGCCCCCTCAGGCCCCCACCGCCCAGGAGTCACCATGGCCAATCGTGAGCTGATCACGTCCAGCATCGAGATCGACGCATCGCCCGAGGCCGTCTGGTCGGTCGTCTCCGACCTGCGCCGCATGGGCGAGTGGAGCCCGCAGTGCCGGCGCATGTTCATCCGCGGCGGTGAGGTCAAGGCCGGCACCCGCACCCTCAACATCAACCGTCAGGGCCTGCTGGTCTGGCCGACGCGTTCCGTGGTCAAGGTCTTCGAGCCGAACCGTCAGCTCGACTTCAAGATCGCCGAGAACGGCACGATCTGGAGCTTCGAGCTCGAGCCGACGGCCACGGGCACCCGCCTGACCGAGTCGCGCAAGGCCCCGCACGGCGTCTCCAAGCTGTCGAACACGCTGACCAAGAACGTCCTCGGCGGCACTGACAACTTCGAAGAGGCCCTCCAGGCCGGCATCGAGCAGACCCTTGCCCGAGTCAAGGCCGCGGCTGAGTCGGCTTCGTCGCGAGCCGCCTGATGGCGCGCAAGCACGTCGCACCGCTCGAGGTCGAGATCGAGATCGACGCCTCGCCGGTCGCAGTGTGGGACGTCCTGTACGACCAGCGCCGCATGAACGAGTGGTCGCCCGAGACCTACAAGCAGGCCTTCATCGGCTCGCCGCTCAAGGCGGGCACGCTGAGCCTCAACCTGAACAAGCGCAAGGCCGCCGTGTGGCCCACGCTGAGCCGCTACCGCGAGGTCGTGCCTGCCCGTCGTCTGGCGTTCCACGTCTACGGTCCGGCCGCGGTGTGGAGCTACGACCTCGAGCCGACCGAGTCCGGCGGCACGCGGGTGGTCGAGCGTCGGCGGCTCGTCAACGATCGCGCGGCCATCGCGTCCGTCGTGACCGCCACGCTCATGCTGGGCGGCGCCGAGAGCCACGACCGCGAGATCCTCGAGGGCATGCACACGACGCTGCAGCGTCTCAAGGTCGAGGTCGAGTCGCGCTAGCCGACTCGGCGTCAGCCCTTCTCCGCCGACAGCGAACAGGGGCGGGTCATCCGTGTGTCTGGGCGTTTCGCCAACTAGGGTCGAGAACGTGAACACCCACGACGAGACACTCCAGGATCATCGGATGGCCGGCGACGCCGGGCCGTCCGACCTCGACGGACACATCTACCAGCGGCTTCTCAAGGAGCGCATCGTCTTCCTCGGTTCCGAGGTGCGCAACGAGAACGCCAACGCGATCTGTGCGCAGATGCTGCTGCTCAACGCTGAGAAGCCCGACCAGGACATCTACCTGTACATCAACTCCCCGGGTGGATCGGTCGACGCCGGCATGGCGATCTACGACACGATGCAGTTCATCTCCAACGACGTCGCCACGGTCGGCATGGGCCTGGCGGCCTCGATGGGGCAGTTCCTGCTCGCGGCCGGCACCAAGGGCAAGCGGTACGCCCTGCCGCACGCGCGCATCATGATGCACCAGCCCTCGGGCGGCATCGGCGGTTCGGCCTCCGACATCAAGATCCAGGCCGAGCAGTCCATCCTGCTGAAGAAGCAGCTCAACCAGCTCCAGGCCCACCACACGGGCCAGAGCATCGAGCAGGTCGAGCTCGACGCCGATCGCGACCGCTGGTTCACGCCGGAGCAAGCCAAGGAGTACGGCTTCATCGACCACGTCGTCACGACTGCAGGGGAAGTGAACCGATGAGTTATTACATCCCGCAGTGGGAAGAGCGCACGTCCTACGGATTCCGCCGGATCGACCCCTTCGCGAAGCTGTTCGAGGACCGCATCATCTTCCTCGGCACGCCGATCAGCGACGACGTCGCCAACGCCGTCATCGCGCAGCTGCTGAGCCTGCAGGTCATGGAGCCCGACCGCGACATCAGCATCTACATCAACAGCCCCGGCGGCTCGTTCACGGCCATGACGGCCATCTACGACACGATCCGCTACCTGAAGCCGGACGTGCAGACGTTCTGCCTCGGCCAGGCTGCTTCGGCCGCCGCGGTGCTGCTGGCTGCCGGTGCGCCGGGCAAGCGCTTCGCGCTCCCCAACGCGCGCATCCTGATCCACCAGCCGTACACCGAGGGCACCGGTGGCCAGATCTCCGACCTCGAGATCCAGGCCAACGAGATCCTGCGCATGCGCGAGCTGATGGAGCAGATGATCGCCGATGCCACCGGCAAGGATCTGGCGCAGGTCAGCAAGGACGTCGACCGCGACAAGATCCTCACGGCGCAGCAGGCGCTCGAGTACGGACTCATCGACCAGGTGCTCGACACCCTCAAGACCCCCGCCGTCTGACGACACGATCCGGGCCGTTCGCGCAGTCACGCGCTGACGGCCCGGATCGCGGTTAGTGTGGATGGCAGCCGAGGAAAGGACTACTCGTGGCGCGCATCGGTGAAACCGCCGACCTGCTGAAGTGCTCGTTCTGTGGAAAGAGCCAGAAGCAGGTCAAGAAGCTCATCGCCGGCCCCGGTGTGTACATCTGCGACGAGTGCATCGACCTCTGCAACGAGATCATCGAGGAAGAGCTCGCCGAGGGTGCCGAGCTCAGCCTGGGCGAGCTGCCCAAGCCGCACGAGATCTTCGAGTTCCTCAACGGGTACGTCATCGGGCAGGACCACGCCAAGAAGTCGCTGGCCACGGCCGTCTACAACCACTACAAGCGGGTGCAGGCGCAGACCGCCGGAGGACGGGCCAAGGAGGAGCAGGTCGAGCTCGCCAAGTCCAACATCCTCATGGTGGGCCCCACCGGCTGCGGCAAGACCTACCTGGCGCAGACGCTGGCCCGCATGCTCAACGTGCCGTTCGCCATCGCCGACGCCACGGCGCTGACCGAGGCCGGCTACGTCGGTGAGGACGTCGAGAACATCCTCCTCAAGCTCATCCAGGCTGCTGACTACGACGTCAAGAAGGCCGAGACGGGCATCATCTACATCGACGAGATCGACAAGATCTCGCGCAAGAGCGAGAACCCCTCCATCACCCGCGACGTCTCGGGCGAGGGTGTGCAGCAGGCGCTGCTGAAGATCCTCGAGGGCACCACCGCCTCGGTCCCGCCGCAGGGCGGTCGCAAGCACCCGCACCAAGAGTTCATCCAGATCGACACCACCAACGTGCTGTTCATCGTGGGTGGCGCGTTCGCCGGGCTCGAGGAGATCATCGAGCAGCGTCACGGCAAGGTCAGCGTCGGCTTCAACGCCGAGTCCCCCGACCCGGGGGCCAGCAAGAAGAGCGCCGCCGAGATCGCCAAGACGTATGCGCGCGTCGAGCCCACCGACCTGCTGAAGTTCGGCTTGATCCCGGAGTTCATCGGCCGCCTGCCGGTCATCGCCAGCGTCAACAAGCTCGACCGCGAGGCCCTGGTGCGCATCCTCACCGAGCCGCGCAACGCGCTCAGCAAGCAGTACCAGCGCCTGTTCGAGATCGACGACATCGAGCTGGAGTTCACCGACGACGCGATCGACGAGATGGCCGAGCTGGCCCTTCGCCGCGACACCGGCGCCCGCGGTCTGCGCTCGATCATCGAGGAAGTCCTGCAGGAGACGATGTTCGAGGTGCCCAGCAACGAGCACGCGGCCCGCGTCATCGTCGACGGCGGCACGGTGCGTGGCGAGAAGCCGCCCACGGTGTTGACGCGCGACGAGGTCGAGAAGAAGGCGTCCTGATCACGTGAGCGCTGTCGACCTCACGCTGCTCGGAGCCACCGGCTACACCGGAGGACTCACCGCCGACTACCTCGCTGCGCACATGCCCGAGGGTGGCCGCTGGGCCATCGCCGGTCGCAACCGCGGCAGGCTCGACGCCGTGGCCCGCCGTATCGAGTCTGCCGGGGGAGTGCGACCCGAGATCATCGAGGCCGACACCACCGACGACGCGTCCATGGCGGCGTTGGCCGCGCGCACGCGGGTGCTCGTCACCACCGTCGGCCCGTACCTGAAGCATGGCGAGGGCGCCGTGAAGGCCGCCGCCGAGGCCGGCATCGGCTACCTCGACCTCACCGGTGAGCCGCAGTTCGCCGACGAGATGTGGCTCAAGTACCACGACGTCGCGGTGGTCTCCGGCGCTCGCCTCATCCACGCGGCCGGTTTCGACTCCATCCCGTACGACATGGGCGTGCTCTACACGGTCGACCAGCTGCCCAGCGACGTGCCCATCACCGTCAACGCCTACCTGCGCGCGGGCATTACCCCGTCCGGTGGCACCTACCACTCGGCCATCAACCAGTTCGCCAGCTTCCGCGAGTCCGGGCGGGTGGCGCAGCGGCGTCGCGCGGCCGAAGCGCGTCCGACGGACCGCAAGATCCGCGGCACCGGCAAGCTCGGCCGCGCCCCGCACGACTCCGGCTGGGCCGTTCCGCTGCCCACCATCGACCCGCAGATCGTGCTGCGCTCAGCGCGCGCTCTCGAGACCTACGGTCCCGAGTTCACCTACGGTCACTTCGCCCACGTCCGCACCACCCGCATGCTCGCGGCCGGCGCCGTGGGCGTCGGCGTACTCGGCATCGGCTCGCAGGTGCCGCCGCTGCGCAAGCTGCTGCTCAAGGCCATCGACGTCGGCGACGGCCCGGAGATCGAGAAGCGCGAAAAGGCCTGGTTCAAGCTCGACCTGCTGGCTGAGGCGGGCGGGCAGAAGCTGCACACGCGCGTGACCGGCAGCGATCCCGGCTACGGCGGCACGGCCAAGATGCTGGGCGAGGCCGCGCTGTGCCTGGCGCACGACGACCTCCCCGAGGTCTCCGGCCAGACCACCACTGCCGTGGCCCTGGGCCAGAAGCTCATCGAGCGTCTGCACCCCGACGCCATGCGCTTCGAGACCCTGTAGGCACCGAGCACCTCAGCGGGCGGCAGGCTCAGGCGGTGACCTCGTGGCGCTCGGTGCGGTTGGCGAGGGCGAGCCAGCCCCAGCCGGCGGCGAGCAGGACCATCGCGGTCACGCCCCAGGGGCGGTACACGTGCTCCTGCCAGAACATCACCGCGCCGACCAGCACCAGCACGGCGCCGGGAAGGGTCCGCACCACACCGATGGTGCGCGTGGCGGCGACGATCGCGACCACCGAGGCAGCCATGTATGCGAAGACGCCGACCTCGCCGAGGTCCGTGGCCAGGCCGAACACCACGCCGAGGTCTTCGGACTCGGCCGCCTTCAGGGCCCCGGCCGTGATGCCGGCGATGACGTCGAGGCTCGTGTAGAAGCACGCGTAGACGAACGCCAACACTCCCGCGACGATGCCGGAGACGCTGCTCGAGCGGCGGGCCACCAACCACGGCCCCAGCGCCAGCAGTGGGAAGACCGGCAGCAGCACCGTGTGCATCATCTGCCAGTGCTCGGCGGCCTCCAGCGTGAGCCGGTGCGGATGGGTCAGCCCCACAGCGGCAGCCACCAGCGGGGGCACCGTGACGGCGACGATCAGGCGGGTGCGCGCATCCATGCCCCCACGCTAGGCGCGCCGGGCGACCCCCGCCGGTGACCACCCGCAAGATTTGTGCACTTCTGCCCGCGACACGCCGTGTCAGGCGTGCCGAAGTGCACAAATCTGAAGGCGACGGACCCTAGGCGGGGAGGTCGAGGGTCGCGTCGACAGTGAGGGCATCGGCGGACTCGTCGGCCGACAGGGTCACCTCGCCCGTCACACGGCCCGCAGCCTTCACGTCGACCAGCGTCTGCGCCAGCCGGTCGAGCGCCTGCTGGCGCCCGGTGAAGGTGGCAGCCGTGATCTCGGTCTTCATGCCGACCTTGGCCACCGACTTCGCGCCGCGCAGCCCGGCGAGGGCCTGCGCCGCCACGACCTGCAGCTCGGGATCGCCGGCCTCGACAGCGAGGTCGTCCAGCGTCGGCCAGGCGGCGCGGTGGATCGAGCCCTCCTGCCACCACGACCAGACCTCCTCGGTCACATACGGCAGGAACGGCGCCAGGAGCCGCAGCTGCACCGAGAGCGCCAGCACGAACGCAGACTTGGAGGACCGCCCCTCGGGCGACTCCGCCCGCACCCGATCCTTGACCAGCTCGAGGTAGTCGTCGCAGAAGTCCCAGAAGAACTTCTCGGTGGTCTCCAGCGCCGTGGTGTAGTCGTAGGCGTCGAAGGCCGCGGTGGCGGTCTCGACGACGGTGCGCAGGCGGGCCAGCATCGACAGGTCGAGCGCCTCGGTGACGCGCGAGGGGTCGAGGTCGTCGACGCCCGCGCCCAGGCCGTACTCCTCGGGGGCGGCCAGCACGAACTTGCTGGCGTTGAGCACCTTCATGGCCAGCCGGCGGCCGACCTTCATCTGCGCCTCGTCGAACGGCGAGTCGGCACCCGGACGGGCGCCGGCGGCACGCCAGCGCACGGCGTCGGCACCGTACTTGTCGAGGATCTCGTCCGGCACGACGACGTTCCCCTTGGACTTGCTCATCTTCTTGCGGTCGGGATCGACCACGAAGCCCGACAGCGCCGTGTGGCTCCACGGCACGCCACCGAACTCGGCGTGGGCGCGGACGACCGAGCTGAACAGCCAGGTGCGGATGATGTCGTGACCCTGCGGACGCAGGTCCATCGGGTAGGTGCGCTCGAAGAGGTCCTGGTCGCGCTCCCAGCCGGTGACCAGCTGCGGCGTCAGCGACGACGTGGCCCAGGTGTCGAGCACGTCGGGGTCGGCCATGAAGCCGCCCGGCTCACCGCGCTGCGACTCCTCGTAGCCTGGGGGAGCCTGCGAGGCGGGATCGACCGGCAGCGACTCCTCGGACGCGAAGATCGGGTCGTCGTGGTCGGGCTGGCCGTCGGCGTCGAGCCGGTACCAGACCGGGAACGGGATGCCGAAGAAGCGCTGGCGCGAGACCAACCAGTCGCCGTTGAGCCCCTCGATCCAGTTGGTGAAGCGCGACTGCATGTAGCCGGGCTTCCAGTCGATCTCATCGCCACGTGCCACGAGCGCACGCCGGAGGTCGGCGTCGCGGCCACCGTTGGCGATGTACCACTGACGCGTCGAGACGATCTCGAGCGGCTTGTCGCCCTTCTCGTAGAAGTTGGCGACGCGCTGGGTCGGCTCCGGGTCGCCGTCGAGGTCACCGCTCTGGCGCAGCGCCTCGACGATGAGCTCGCGCGCGGTGAAGGTGGTCTTGCCGGCCAGCTCCGCGTACAGGCCCTCGCCGGCCCCGCCGGCGATCCACTCGGGCGTCTCGCGCAGGAAGCGGCCGTCGCGACCGATGACGGTGCGGTTGGGCAGCTGCAGCTCGCGCCACCACTGCACGTCGGTGAGGTCACCGAAGGTGCAGCAGTGCACGATGCCCGAGCCCTTCTCGGGATCGGCCAGGGTGTGCGGGATGACGGGCACCTCGACGCCGAAGAGGGGCGACGTGGCGGTGGTGCCGAAGAGGTGGCGGTAGCGCTCGTCGTCCGGGTGCGCGATGAGTGCGACGGCGGCGGGCGTCAGCTCCGGGCGCGTGGTCTCGACGTGCACCGTCTGGCCATCGGACAAGTGGTACGCCACGCGGTGGTAGGCACCGGGGTAGTCGCGCGCCTCGAGCTCGGCCTGGGCCACGGCGGTCTGGAACGTGACGTCCCACAGGGTGGGGGCGTCCTGGCTGTAGGCCTCGCCGCGGGCGACGTTGCGCAGGAAGGCGCGCTGGCTGACCTGCTGCGCCGCGGTGCCGATGGTGGTGTAGGTCTGCGACCAGTCGACGCTCAGGCCCAGCGTGCGCCACAGCCGCTCGAAGACCTGCTCGTCCTCGGCCACCAGCTGGTTGCACAGCTCGATGAAGTTGCGGCGGCTGATCGGCACCTGCTTCTTCGGATCGGGCTTCTCCGGCGGGGTGAAGGACTCGTCATACGGGATGGACGGGTCGCAGCGCACGCCGAAGTAGTTCTGCACGCGGCGCTCGGTGGGCAGGCCGTTGTCGTCCCAGCCCATCGGGTAGAACACCTCGTCGCCCCGCATGCGCCGGTAGCGCGCGATGACGTCGGTGTGCGTGTAGCTGAACACGTGACCCACGTGCAGGGAGCCCGAGACCGTCGGCGGCGGCGTGTCGATCGAGTACACCTGGTCGCGCGTCTTGGTGCGGTCGAAGCGGTACGTGCCCTGCTCCTCCCATACCGCGGACCACCGCTCCTCGAGGCCTTCGAGGACGGGCTTGGCCGGGACGCGCGAGCTGGGACTGGTCACGAGGGAACAGTCTAGGAGGCGCGGCGGCCTCTCCGTCTCGTGCCCGGGGCCGCCTACGCCCGGTGCTCGGGCTCGTGGCCGGCCGGGACCGCCACGGGATCGGCCGGGTGGTGGTCGTCGGCGAGGTGGTCGGGCCCGTCGGTGCGCCACAGGGCGCTGGGCCACCACATCCACCGGCCGATGTCGAGGTTGAGGGCCGTCACCAGCACCGAGCGCACGACGATCGTGTCGAGCAGCACGCCCAGGGCCACCACGAAGCCGAGCTCGGCCAGGAACACGATGGGCAGCGTGGCGAGGGCCGAGAACGTGCCGGCCAGCACCAGGCCGGCCGACGTGATGACACCACCCGTGGCTGCGAGGCCGATCAGCGCGCCCTTGCGGGTGCCGTGCTGCAGCGTCTCCTCCCGCACCCGGGTCATGAGGAAGATGTTGTAGTCGATGCCCAGCGCGACCAGGAAGACGAAGGCGAACAGCGGGAACGAGGTGTCGGCGCCCTCGAAGCCGAAGATGTGCCGGAACACCAGGGCGCTGATGCCGACGGCAGCGCCGAACGACAGCACCACGGTGCCCAACAGGATCAACGGCGCCACGATGGCCCGCAGCAGCAGCCCGAGGATGACGAGCACGACGACGAGGATGATCGGGATGATCAGCAAGTTGTCGTGCGACGAGGCGTCCTGGACGTCCTTGACGATGGCCGTCATGCCGCCGACCAGGGCGTCGGCGCCGTCGACGTCGTGCACCGCGTCGCGGGCGCGCTCGACGGTCTGGGCCGCCGCGGGGGAGTCGGACGCGTCGGTCAGGGTGCGCTCGAAGTAGACCGTGTCACCCTGCACCACGCCGGTGGGCCCCTCGGCAGGATTGCCACCCGGGGCCGCGGCCTCGAGCCCGTCGACGTCCTCGAGCGCGGTGGCGACGTCGGCCGCGCGGTCGGCGTTGGCGACGATCTGCAGGGGCTGGCCCTCGCCGGCCGGGAAGTGCTCGGCGATGACCTCGTCGGCCTCGATCGACGGCTGCGACGTGGTGAAGCTGTCGGCGTTGGACAGGCCGTTGGCATCGAGCTGGACGATGCCGATCGTGCAGGCGGCGAGCAGGCCGACCGTGACGACCCAGACGGCGCGGGGACGATGCGAGATGCGTCGGCCGACCCGGCTCCAGATGCCGTTCTGCGAGGGCTCGGGGTCACCGAAGTGGGGGATGAACGGCCAGAAGACCCACCGACCGAAGATCACCAGCAGCACCGGCAGCAGGATGAGCATGAGGGCCAGCGAGACGACGATGCCGGCAGCAGCCACGGGACCGAGGCCCGACGTGGAGTTGAGCTCGGCGAACGTCAGGCACAGCAGGCCGATGATGACGGTGGCACCGCTGGCCAGGATGGCCGGTGCCGCGCGGTGCAGGGCGTGCGCCATCGCCTCGTGCCGGTCGGCGTAGCGGCGCAGCTCCTCGCGGTAGCGCGCCACCAGCAGCAGGGCGTAGTCGATGCCGGCACCCAGCACGAGCACGGCGAGGATGCCGGCGCTCTGGCCGTTGACGGTGAGGTCGGCGTACTCGGCCAGCAGGTAGACCACGCCCTGGGCGGCGCCGACGCTGAGCACGCCGCAGATGAGCGGGATGAGCCACAGGACGGGGCTGCGGTAGGTGAGCAGCAGCATGATGACGACGACCGCCACCGCCGCGAGCAGCAGGATGCCGTCGATGCCCGCGAAGGCCTCGGACTGGTCGGCACCGAACGCGGCGGGTCCGCCCACCCACGCGGTGAGGCCCTCGGACTCGGTGTCGTCGACCACGTCACGGATCTCGCCGATCAGGTCGGGCAGCCGCTCCCACCCGTCGGTGCTGTCGACCCGCACCGTGACGAACAGCTGCACGGCCTGCCCGTCCTCGGACGTGAACGCGCTGACCTGCTCGGGCGTGAGGTCGCTGAGGGCTCCGCCGTCCAGTGCTGCCTGCTGGTCCGGTGGCAGCTGCAGGAGCGCGGGGGAGACGACCGAGACGACGTCGTCGAGTCGGGTGAGCTCCTCGGCGTCGGCCAGCACGGCCTGCAGGTCGCCGGCGGTGATGCCGTCCTCGCGAACGTACGCCACGATGGCCGGCATCTCCTCGTCGTCGGCGAACTCAGCGGTGCGCTCGATGACCTTGGTGGACTCGGCGTCGCCCGGCAGGAACGCGGCGATGTCGTTCTCCTGGGCACCCGTGAGCTTGCTCGCGAACATGGCGAGGCCGAGCACGACGCTCAGCGTCAGCACGAGCACGACCCACTTGGCCCAGCGGTGCGTGATCCAGCCGGCGATCTGTTGATTCATGACGTTGCCTCTCGAGCCGTGTGTCCGCGATCATCATGGCGGAAACCACCGACGTTCGGGCCATCCGGAAGAACCCTGGTCCGACCCTGAGGGGCCGTCACGGGCGTGCTGCGATACTGGCCGGGATGAGACCCTCCTTCGCCGAGGTCCAGCAGACCTTGCTCGGCCGCTGGCCCGAGACCCGCCTCGAGCCCTCCCTCGACCGCATCGCCGCCCTGTGCGGCCTGATCGGCGACCCGCAGCACGCCTATCCGGTCATCCACCTCACCGGCACGAACGGCAAGACGTCGACGAGCCGGATGATCGACGCGCTGCTGCGGACGCTGGACGTCCGTACGGGTCGCTTCACCAGCCCGCACCTGGAGTCGATGACCGAGCGCATCTCGATCGACGGCGTGCCGCTCGACGAGGACGCCTTCGTCGACGCCTACGCCGACGTCGCGGCCTACGCCGGCATCGTCGACGAGACCCAGCCGCACCCGTTGTCGTTCTTCGAGCTCGTGGTGGCGATGGCCTACGCCGCGTTCGCCGACACGCCCGTCGACGTCGCCGTCGTCGAGGTCGGCATGGGCGGCGCGTGGGACGCCACCAACGTCGCCGACGGCACCGTCGCCGTCATCGGTCCGATCGCTGTCGACCACGCCCGCTACCTGGGTGACGAGCCCGAGGTCATCGCCACCGAGAAGGCCGGCATCATCAAGCCGGGCGCGCGCGTCGTGATTGCCGAGCAGGACCCCGAGGTCATGGACGTGCTGATGCGCCGCGCCGTCGACGTGGGCGCTGCCGCCGTGCGCGAGGGCGTGGACTTCGGTGTCGCCGCGCGCCTTCCTGCCCTCGGCGGGCAGCAGATCGACCTGCAGGGGCTCGCTGGGCACTACGAGGACATCTTCCTGCCGCTGCACGGTGCCCACCAGGCGCGCAACGCGGCCGTGGCCCTGGCGGCTGTCGAGTCGTTCACGGGAGCCCGCGAGCTCGACCACGACCTCGTGCGCACGGCCTTCGCGATGGTCGACTCCCCGGGGCGCCTCGAGGTCGTGCGCCGCGGGCCCACGGTCCTGCTCGACGCCGCGCACAACCCGCACGGCGTGCGCGCGGCGATGGCGGCGATCACCGAGGAGTTCTCGTTCAGCCCGCTGATCGGCGTGGTGGGCGTGATGGCCGACAAGGACGTCGACGAGATCCTGCGTGAGCTCGAGCCGGTGCTGGCGCACATCGTGTGCACCGCACCGTCGACCGACCGAGCCCTGCCGGCCCGCGAGCTGGCCGAGATCGCGGCCGACCTGTTCGGTGACGACCGCGTGACGGTCGCCCCGCGCCTCGACGAGGCGATCGAGCGGGGCATGGCCCTGTCCGAGGCGCTCGAGGGCTACGAGGACGGCATCGGCAGCGGCGGCGTGCTCGTCACGGGCTCGGTCGTCACGGTCGGCGAGGCGCGCACCCTGCTGGGCCCGGGCACCGGTGGTGCGGACGCATGAGGGCACGGCTCTGCGCGGCGATCCTCGCCTTCGAGGCCATCTTGCTGGGCCTCTCGACGCCGGTCATGATCTCGGTCGAGGACGTCGATCCCGCTCTCGCGCTGGCGCTCGGCCTCGGACTGATGGTGATCTGCATCGTGGCGGCGGGCATGCTGCGCCGTCCTGGGGGGATGGTGCTGGGCCACCTCATCCAGGTGGCCTCGATCGCGCTGGGCCTGCTGGTTCCGGTCATGTACTTCGTGGGCGGCCTCTTCGCCCTGCTGTGGGGCACGGCGTTCGTGCTCGGCGGACGCATCGACGCCGATCGGGCGGCCTGGACCGACCCCGAGGAACCGGGTACGCCAGAGCAGGTGTGACCCTTCCGGCGCAGGGCTAGGCTCGGGACATGGTGCGCGTCCTGGCGGTCGCCGACGAGGTCGTGCCCCGATTCCACGAGGTCGGCCTCGAGGGTGCCGGGGTGCCCGACCCGCGCCCGGACCTGGTGCTCGCGGCCGGTGACCTGCCGTGGGACTACCTCGAGGCCCTCGCGAGCAACTTCGACGTGCCCGTGGTGTTCGTGCCCGGCAACCACGACCCGGCCATCGGCTCGCGTCCCGCGCCGCGTGGCGTGCTGAACGCCGACGGCTTCGTCGTCCCAGCCGCCGGTCTCCGCGTCGCCGGGCTGGGTGGTTGCGTGCGCTACAACGACGGCCCCCACCAGTACACGCAGCGTCAGTACCACCGCCGGGCCCGGCGGCTGGCCCGTCGCGCCCGCCGGGCCGGCAAGGTCGACGTGCTGCTCACGCACGCGCCGCCGAAGGGCCTCGGCGACGAGGACGACCGCACCCACGTCGGTGTGGAGGCGATGCACGACCTGCTGCGCGACCTGGAGCCGCGGTTCCACGTCCACGGCCACATCCATCCCCACGGCTTCGCCAAGCCCGACCGTCACGTCGGCGCCACGACCATCACCAACGTGGTGCCGTGGCGCCTCCTGGAGGTGTGAGATGCCCCGAGAGAGTGGTTCGCCCCGCGTCGATGCCGAGAGCGACTTCATGCGCGCGCGGCGCCACCAGGTGCTGTCGGGCCTGGCAGCCCGAGTGCGCAACGACTCCGACGACGTCGTGCAGTCGATGTCGTTCGACGAGGTCGTCGCCGCGCTGGGCCGGCGGGGTGAGCACTACGGCGGCACGCGGGTCATCCCGCTCGACGCCATCGTCGGCTCGGTCGACAAGGTGCGTGACTTCGACCGGCGCTTCCGGCCCACGTCGACCCGTAGCCGCGAACGGTGGGAGCGGTTGGCGCGCGCGAGCCGCACCGGCGAGGACATCCCGCCCATCGAGGTCTACCAGGTCGGCGACTACTACTTCGTGCGCGACGGCCACCACCGAGTCTCGGTGGCCCGCAGCCTCGACCTCAAGCTGATCGAGGCCCAGGTGACGGTGGTCGACACGTTGCTGACGCCGGTGGGCATCGCCGACCGCGCCGCGCTCGAGCTCAAGCACTGGCGGCGCATGATGCTGGAGCGCGTGCCGTTCGCCGGGGAGGCCCGTGCCGCCATCACGGTCGACACGCCCGCGTTCTACGGCGAGATCGCCGAGACGGTGGAGGCCTGGGCGGCCCGCCAGATGCATGCCGAGGGCGCCTACATGGATCGTGACACGATGGCCCGGCGCTGGTACGAGGAGGAGTTCCTCCCCGTCGCCGAGCTCATCGACGAGGCCGGCGTGAAGGGTCCCACCGAGACGCTCGCCGAGGCCTACCTGCGTGTCGCGTGCGAGCGTTACCGCCTCATCCGCGAGCACGACTGGAACGCCGACATCATGGAGCAGGTCGGCAAGATCAAGCGCAAGCGTCGTTGAGCCCTCAGAGGCCGACCGTCAGGTTCTCACCTGACGAGGGGTCGAAGAGGTGCATCTGGTCGGTGTCGATGAACAGCGTCGTGTGCTCACCGTCCTCGCCCTTGCTGGCGGCGTCGAGCGAGACCACCAGCTGGGTGCGCAGCGACTCGCCGTCGGACTCCCGGGCCAGCTGCTTGAGCTGGTCCTGCACCGCGGCCTCGGCCTCGTAGGGGACGTAGGCGTACTGCTGGTCGCCGAGCCACTCACGCACGTCGATCGTCGCCTCGAAGGTGCGCGACTCGTCGACCGACCCGTCACCGATGACCGAGACGTCCTCGAAGTGCTCGGGACGGATGCCGGCCATCAGCAGTCCCTTGCCCTCGGCCTTCTTCGCCTTGTCGGCTGCCAGGGGGAAGGTGCCGAATGGCAGCTGCACCTGGCCGTTCTCGACGGTGGCGGGCAGGAAGTTCATGGGCGGTGAGCCGATGAAGCCCGCGACGAAGAGGTTGACGGGCTGCTCGTACAGCTCACGGGGTGTGGCGAGCTGCTGCAGGATGCCGCGCTTCAGGACCGCGACCCGGTCGCCCAGCGTCATGGCCTCGGTCTGGTCGTGGGTGACGTAGACCGTGGTGATGCCGAGCTTCTTCTGCAGGCGGGCGATCTCGGTACGCATCTGGCCGCGCAGCTTGGCGTCGAGGTTCGACAGCGGCTCGTCGAACAGGAACGCCTTGGCGTCGCGGACGATGGCACGGCCCATCGCGACGCGCTGGCGCTGGCCGCCGGAGAGGTTGCCGGGCTTGCGCTCGAGGTGCTCGTCGAGGTCGAGCGTCTTGCTCGCCTCGCGCACCTTCTCGTCGATCTCCTTCTCGGGGCGCTTGGCGAGCCGCAGCGGGAAGGCGATGTTCTCGTAGACCGTCAGGTGCGGGTAGAGCGCGTAGTTCTGGAACACCATCGACAGGTCGCGGTCGCGCGGCGCCAGGTCGTTGACGCGCTTGCCGCCGATGATCATGTCGCCCTCGGTGATGTCCTCGAGGCCGACGATCATGCGCAGCAGCGTCGACTTCCCGCAGCCGGACGGGCCGACCAGGATCATGAACTCCCCGTCGGCGACGTCGATGCTGACGTCGTTGACCGCGGCGAATCCGTCTCCGTACTTCTTGACGATGTTCTTCATCTCGATGGCAGCCATGAGATCAACCCTTCACTGCGCCGGCGGTCAGGCCCGCGACGATCTTGCGCTGGAAAAACAGGACGAGGATGACGATCGGGACCGTGGCGACCACGGCTCCGGCGGCCAGCAGTGACGCCGGCCGGTTGAACGGGTCGTCGCCGACGAAGAACGACAGCGCGGCCGGGATGGGACGGGCCCGCTCCGTGGACGTCAGCGAGATGCCGAAGACGAAGTCGTTCCACGCGAAGAAGAACGTCAGGATCGCCGCGGTGAACACGCCGGGCGCAGCCAGCGGAACGATGACCTTGCGGAAGGCCTGCCACGACGTGGCGCCGTCGACCTGCGCGGCCTGCTCCATCTCCCACGGGATCTCGCGGAAGAATGCCGAGAGCGTCCAGATCGCCAGGGGCAACGTGAAGCTCATGTAGGGGATGATCAGGCCGGGCCACGTGTCGTAGAGGCCGATCGTGCGCCACATGTCGAACAGCGGGCCGACGAGCGAGACCACCGGGAACATCGCGATGACGAGCGCCGTGGTGAGCACGAACTTCTTGCCGCGGAACTCGAGCCGTGCGATCGCGTAGGCCGCGAGGGTCGCGAGGGCGACCGACAGGATCGTGGCGATCAGCGAGATGCCGATCGAGTTGATGATGGCCTTGCCGAACTGGTCGTTCTGGATGACGTCGACGTAGTTCTGGAAGCCGGCACCGCCGCCGTCCGACGGGAAGAAGCCGGGGCTGCCGTTGGTGACCGCGCTCTGCGACTTGAACGACAGCGAGATGATCCAGACCACCGGCAGCAGGCACCAGGTGAGGATCAGGGCAACCCCGAGTCCGGTCAGGACGCGGCTCTTGAGCTCGCTCTTTCCGGATGCCATGTCAGTTCTCCTGCCTGGCCGACGCGAGGTCGACCTTGAACAGCTTGACGATGAGGAAGGCGACCACGAGCACCGACAGGAACAGCAGCACCGAGAGCGCCGAGCCGATGCCGAGCTGGAACTGCTCGATCACCTGGCGGTACGTCAGGAACGAGATGGACTCCGTGCCGTTGGCACCGGCCGTCATGACGAAGATGTTGTCGAAGATGCGGTAGGCGTCGAGCGCGCGGAACAGCACGGCCACCATGATCGCTGCCTTCATGTTCGGCAGGATCACCTTCCACAGCCGCTGCCACCACGTGGCGCCGTCGACCTTCGCGGCCTCGAGCATGTCGTTGGAGACCTGGGCCAGGCCGGCCAGCAGGAGCAACGACATGAACGGCGTCGTCTTCCAGATCTCCGACGCCATGATCGCGATCATCGAGGGTTCGTACGAGGCGAACCAGTTGAAGTCGTCGCCGATGAACGGCAACCACCCGTTGACGAAGCCGTTGGTGTTGGAGAACGCGAACTGCCATGCGAAGCCCGACACGACCGTGATGACGCCGTAGGGGATGAGGATCGAGGTGCGGATGACCCCGCGGGCGAAGATCAGCTTGTGCATGACCATCGCGAAGGCGAAGCCGATGACCAGCTCGATCGCGACCGTCACCACCATGATGAGGACGGTGTTGAGCGTGGTCAGCCAGAACAGGCTGTCGGTCAGGGCGGTCACGTAGTTGGAGAAGCCCACGAACTCGCGGTCGTCGGGTGCGGTGAGCGAGTAGCTGAACAGTGAGAGGTACAGCGCCCGCAGCATCGGGAACGCCGTCACGAACAGCATCAGGATCAGCGCCGGGGCCACCAGCTTGTAGGCCAGGCGGTTCTCCGAGCGTGAGCGGTCGGAGTCCGGCGGCTTCGGGTCCTTCGCCTTGTCCTTCTTCGTCGTCGCGGCCGCGTTCTGCACCGTGCTCATGATTCAGCCTCCTGGTCGCGCTCGCTCATAGAAGAGCCTCTCCACTCAGGACCGCGGACAGGAACTCGGCCGACTCCTCCGGGGTGGTCTCGGGATCGACCGAGTTGGGGGAGTGCCAGCGGTTCTGCACGGCGCTGGACACCTGGCTGTAGTAGGCGCTCTTGGGGCGGGGGCCGCCGGTCTCGATGCTCTCGCTGAAGAGCGTCAGGAGGTCCTCGGGATAGGCATCGTTCAGCTCGGGGGAGTCGTAGACCGACTGGCGCGACGGCATCAGGCCCTCGTTGACCGCGAGTGCCGTCTGGGCCTCTGCGCTGGTGGCGCACACGGCCGCCTCCTGGGCGAACTCGAGGTTCTTGGAGTAGGCACCCACGCCGATCGTGATGCCACCGATCGGGGGCTTGGACTCCTCGCCCTCCACGGTTTGGGGGTAACGCGTGTACCCGAGGTCGTCGAACTCGGCCTCGTCGGCGGGACCGCTGGGCTCACCGATCTGGCCCTCGTAGTTCTTGTAGACGAAGGTCCAGTTGGTCATGAACTCGCCGGGCCCCTCCTCGGGATACATCTGCCCCAGGCTGGTGCCCTCGTTCGAGGTGGTGAAGTCCGACTGCGCGGCCTCGGACTCGGCGAGCTTCTGGATGACGGAGGCCGCCGCGGCTCCGGCCTCGGAGTCGATCGTGACCTCGGCGTCGCGACCGTCCTCGACGGTGTCGGGGTCGAGGATGTTGCCGCCGGCGCCCTTGATGAGTGCGTTGATCCACACGACGTAGGCCTCGTACTTGTTGGCCTGCACGCCGACGGTGCCGCCGTTGTCGGCGGCCGCGTCGATGACCTGGTCCCAGGTGACCGGCTGCTCCATGTCGAGTCCGGCGGCCTCGGCCAGCGACTTGCGGTACCAGAGCAGCTGCGTGTTGGACCACTGCGGCGCGGCGACGACCTCGTCGTTCCACTGGACGGTCTCGGCCGCACCGGCCAGCACGTCGTCGTCGAGCACCTGGTCGGCCAGCTCGCCGTCGAACGGCTCGAGCCATCCGGCGTTGGCGAACTCGGGCACGAAGACCGGGTCGAGGCTCATCAGGTCGGTGGAGTCGTCACCGGCCGCGAGGCGACGGGCGAGCTGGGTGCGCTGGTCGGTGGCGCTGGCCGGCAGGAGCTGGATCTCGATGTCGTACTCGTCGGTGCTGCAGTCCTCGGCGATCTGGTTCAGCGTCTCCTGGCCGTCGGGGTTGATGTACCAGTTGAGCGTGGGCTTGCCGCCGTCTCCGCCGCACGCCGCCAGCATCGTGCCGGCGAGCACGAGGCTCGTCGTGATGGCGATCTCGCGGCGTCGACCTGATGAACGATGCTGCATGCGTCCTCCCCGTGGCCGGACGAGGCGTTGTGTGCCGCGTCACGGTCATCGCACCGTAACCCCGCCCTCACAGGGACGCAACAGGGCGGTCAGGCGGGGCTCAGCCAGACCGTCGTGTCGGTCGGGACGGCTCGACCGTCGTCGTCGAGCGGGCCAGATGCGACCAGTGGGACGAGCCCGTCGGGCACCGGCACGGCGGTCTCGCCGAGGTTGACGAGCACGACGGTCGGGGCCGTGTGGTCGCCGGTCAGCTCGAAGGTCAGCGCGTCCGGGCCGGAGTCGAGCCACCGCAGCCCGCCGAGCCCCAGGCCACGCTCACGCCGTACGCGGAGCAGGGTGCGGTAGAGCTCGAGGGTCGAGCCGGCGACGCCGTCCTGCTGGTCGACGGCCAGCGCGCGGTAGGACTCCGGCTGCGGCAACCACGGGGTGCCGCCCGGCCCGAACCCCATCGCCGGGCCGTCCGCCGTCCACGGCATCGGGACGCGACAGCCGTCGCGGCCGCGGGAGGTGTGGCCGGACCGCTCCCAGGTGGGGTCCTGGCGCACGTCGTCGGGCAGCTGGGTCGCTTCCGGCAGGCCGAGCTCCTCGCCCTGGTAGAGGTAGGCCGAACCGGGCAGCGCGAGCATGAGGGCGGTGGCGGCGCGGGCACGTCGGAGGCCGAGCTCGGCGTCCGGCTGCGGGTCGTCGGCCCCGATCCCCTCGATGCGCAGCCGACCCGGCAGCTGCGGGTAGCCGAGGCGGCTGGCGTGCCGGACCACGTCGTGGTTCGACAGCACCCAGGTCTGCGGAGCTCCGACCTCGGCCACCGCAGCGAGACCCTCGTGGATCGCCTCATGCAGCTCGTCGGCGATCCACGGGGTCATCAGGAAGGCGAAGTTGAACGACTGGTGCAGCTCGTCGGGGCGCACGTACTTGGCCAGCGACTCGACCGGCAGCACCCACGCCTCGGCGCACAGCAGGCGGTCCTGACCGGTCGTGGCGGCGTACTCGTCGGCGATGCGCCGCCACCGGCGGTAGACCTCGTGCACGCCCGGCTGGTCGAACATCGGCTGCCACGCAGTGGGGTGCACGGTGGCGTCGAAGTCGTCGGGGCCGTCGGGCAGCCCGTCGGCCTTCACGAGTCCGTGGGCCACGTCGATGCGGAAGCCGTCGACGCCGCGGTCGAGCCAGAAGCGCAGCACCGACTCCATCTCGTCGCCGACCTCGGGATTGGTCCAGTCGAGGTCGGGCTGGGTGACGTCGAACAGGTGCAAGTACCACTGGCCCGGGCTGCCGTCGGCCTCCGTGACCCGCTCCCACGCGGTGCCACCGAACATGCTCTGCCAGTTGTTGGGAGGCAGAGTGTTCGGCGGGAGCGAGCCGTCGTCGCCGCGACCCTCGCGGAAGATGTACCGCGCTCGTTCGGGCGATCCGGGTGGGGCGGCCAGGGCGGCCTGGAACCACTCGTGCTCGTCGGAGGTGTGGTTGGGCACGAGGTCGACCACCACGCGCAGACCCAGCTCGTGCGCGCGGGCCACGAGGGCGTCGGCATCCTCGAGCCGGCCGAACAGCGGGTCGACGTCGCGGTAGTCGGCCACGTCGTATCCGGCATCGTGCTGGGGCGAGGTGTAGAACGGCGACAGCCAGACGGCGTCGACGCCCAGCGCGGCCAGGTGTGGGAGTCGGCTCGTGATGCCCGGCAGGTCGCCGATCCCGTCGCCGTCGCCGTCGGCCCATGACCGCGGATAGACCTGGTAGATCACTGCGTCGCGCCACCAGGCGGTCTCGGCTGCCGACATGCCCGATACGTTACCGACCATGACGCAACGCACTCTCGTGCTGATCAAGCCCGACGCCGTCCGCCGTGGCCTGGTCGGTGCCGTCCTGTCGCGCTTCGAGGCCAAGGGGCTCTCGATCGTCGCGATGGAGCACCGCGCGATCGACGCCGAGATGGCCGACGCCCACTACGCCGAGCACGTCGAGCAGCCCTGGTACCCGCCGCTGCGCGAGTTCGCCGTCTCCGGTCCGCTCGTGGCTCTGGTGCTCGAGGGCGACGAGGCGATCTCGGTCGTCCGCACCCTCAACGGTGCCACTGACGGCCGTCAGGCCGCGCCCGGCACGATTCGCGGCGACCTCTCGCTGTCGAACCGCGAGAACCTCGTGCACGCCTCCGACTCCGAGGAGTCCAGCGCTCGCGAGATCGCCCTCTGGTTCCCCCAGCTCGGCTGACCCTGCCCGGCTGACCCTGCGGCGTCAGACCGTCCGCACCTCGGCGTGAGCGAGGGCGCTCGCCGTCGTGCGACCGACGATGGCTGGCGCCTCATGGACGAGTGAGTCGCCGTCGAGTGCCGCGACCATGAACAGCGCGAAGTCGGTGCGTCGTGTGCGGTTGCTGGCCAGCACCGGGTCACCCACGTGCCGGCTCCAGACAGGGAGCCCCTGGCTCTCGCCCTCCTCGAGGTCGCTGCCACGCACCACCGTCCAGCGTCGGTCGCTCGCGAAGATCAGCCGGGTCGCCCGCACCTGGTCGTCGATGTCGGCCAGCCGCGCCCAGCGGGCCACCAGCGTCATGATCTTCACCAGTGCGAGGAAGCGGCGCTTGTACCGGTCCTGGCCGTCCTTGGTGATGTGCCAGCCGCACGAGAACACGAGCCGCGCGTCCGGCTCGGCGTGGTCCAGCACCGCGCGTGCCGTCCCGGAGGCATAGTCCTTCACGCCCCAGGGGACCAGCACGGTGAGCACGCCGTCGCACCCTGCGACGGCGCGGCGGATGACGTCCGGGTCATCGGTCTGCCCGGGGATGATCGTGATCCGGTCGGCGAGGTCGGCCAGCTTCGGCACGCTCTTCTCGCGACAGACCCCCACGACCTCGTAGCCGCGCGCGAGGGCGTGGCGGGTCATGTAGGTCCCGAGCTTGCCCGAGACCCCCACGATGCAGATCCGGCGAACGGGGTCGACCTCCATGGTCGCCACCGCCTTTCGCGTCGGGATGAGACTTACGCTGTAAGGCAATCTAGACTTACGGCGTAAGTTCCGTCAAGGAGGGGTGTTCGTGGTGCCACGTCGTGAGCCGCTCGACCGAGAGCGCATCGTGATGGCCGCCGTCGCGTTGGCGGACGAGTCCGGGGCCGAAGGCGTCACCATGCGGGCCGTCGCGCGTCGCGTCGGCGTGGAGGCGATGTCGCTCTATCACCACGTGCGGGGACGGGAGGCGATGCTCGACGGCATGGTCGACGTGGTCTTCGCGGAGATCGTGCTGCCCGAGCCCACCGCCGACTGGCGGGACGCCATGCGGGCCCGGGCGGTCTCGGCGCGCGAGGCCCTGCGACGGCACCCGTGGGCGGTGGGCCTGATGGACTCACGTCGCCAGCCCGGCCCGGCCACGCTGCAGCACCACGACGCGGTGCTCGGCCTCCTGCGCGCGGGCGGCTTCTCGGTCGCGGGCGCCGTGCACGCGTTCTCGGCCGTCGACAGCTACGTGTACGGCTTCGTGCTGCAGGAGGTGAGCCTGCCGTTCAGCACGCCGGACGAGCTCGAGACCGTGGCGGACGAGATCACGGCGCAGATGCCCGTGGGTCTCTACCCGCACCTGGCCGAGGTGATGGAGGAACAGGTTCGTGGCGGCACGTACGCCTACGCCGACGAGTTCGCGATCGGCCTGGACCTGATTCTCGGCGCGCTCGAGCCCGACGCCTGGTGAGCGACTACGCGAGCGGCGGAGCGGCGACGGCGCCGAGGACGTCGTGGTAGCGACCGCGAACGCCTTCAGGGAGCCAGACGACGTCGTGTGACTGCGGCTCCAGCTCCACGTCGCCCTCGAGGCTGACCCAGTCGACAGGCTGCCGCGGGTTGTCGCCGTCGCGCTCCTCGAGCTCGACCAGCGTGACGCGCACCCGCATCTCGGCGTCGGTCTGGTTCTGCACGCCGATGCCCCAGAAGTTCTCCGGGTCACGGGTGGCCTGCTTGTCGAGGTCGACCATGACCGTCACCGGCACCTTGTCGACACCGGTGGGCTCGGCCTCGACCAGCTCGAGCACCTCGGTGTCGACGAAGCGCACCGACCGACACCCGGGGCCCTCGAAGCGCAGCAGGTCGCGGACCTCCAGCCCGGCCGGCACGATGACTTGCCCGCGGCTCGTGCCCTGGACGGTCGTGACCGAGACCAGCGGCAGCTCGCGCCCGTAGAAGTCGAGCGGGCGGTACCGCAGCACCGGCACGACGTCGGCCTCGGTGTGGTTCGCCATCGTGAGCACCTGGTCGAGGCCACCCTCGGAGGACTTCGCCTCGTACCGCACGGTGAACGGTCGCTGGCGCTTGGAGAACAGGCCCATGACCCGAGCCTAGGTGCAGCGCCCGGCGCCGCCGACTCCGGCGTGCCCGAGGGTGCACACGACGGCGTTAGGCTGGAACCCATGTCCGTCGAGTCGCTGTTCCCCCGCCTGGAGCCCCTGCTGCCCTCGGTCAGCAAGCCGATCCAGTACGTGGGAGGCGAGCTGAACGCCACGGTCAAGGACTGGGACTCCGTCGCGGTCCGCTGGGCGCTGATGTACCCCGACGCCTACGAGGTCGGCCTGCCCAACCAGGGCGTGCAGATCCTGTACGAGATCCTCAACGAGCAGGACTGGATCCTCGCCGAGCGCACCTACGCCGTCTTCCCCGACATGGAGGCGGTGCTGCGCGAGCACGGCATCAGCCAGTTCACGGTCGACGCGCACCGTCCGATCGGTGCGTTCGACGTCCTGGGTGTCTCGTTCTCGACCGAGCTCGGCTACACCAACCTGCTCACCGCTCTCGACCTCGCCGGCATCCCGCTGCACAGCACGGACCGCACCGACGACCACCCGATCGTGCTGGTCGGCGGTCACGCCTCGTTCAACCCCGAGCCGGTCGCCGACTTCATCGACGCCGCCGTGCTGGGCGACGGCGAGGAGATCGTGCTCGCCATCAGCGACCTCATTCGCGAGTTCCGCGAGGAGGGCAGCCCGGGTGGCCGCGACGAGCTGCTGCGGCGCCTGGCCGCGTCCGGCGGCGTGTACGTGCCGAAGTTCTACGACGTCGACTACGACGACGCCGGCTTCATCGAGGCGATCATGCCCAACCGGGCGGGCGTGCCTGAGCGGGTCGCCAAGCACACGCTGATGGACCTCGACGCCTGGCCGTACCCCCGCAACCCGCTGGTGCCGCTGGCCGAGACGGTCCACGAGCGCTTCAGCGTCGAGATCTTCCGCGGCTGCACCCGTGGTTGCCGCTTCTGCCAGGCCGGCATGATCACCCGGCCCGTGCGCGAGCGGTCGCTGCAGGGCATCGGCAAGATGATTGACAACGGCCTCGCCAAGACCGGCTTGGACGAGGTCGGCCTGCTGAGCCTGTCGAGCGCCGACCACTCCGAGATCGGCGAGATCGCCACCCAGCTGGCCGACCGCTACGACGGCACCAACACCTCGCTGTCGCTGCCGTCCACCCGTGTGGACGCCTTCAACATCACGCTGGCCAACGAGTTCAGCCGCAACGGCCGCCGCTCGGGCCTGACGTTCGCGCCCGAGGGCGGCAGCGAGCGCCTGCGCCGGGTCATCAACAAGATGGTCAGCGAGGACGACCTCATCCGCACGGTCGCGGCGGCGTACTCGCACGGCTGGCGTCAGGTGAAGCTCTACTTCATGTGCGGTCTGCCCACCGAGACCGACGAGGACGTCATGCAGATCGGTGCGCTCGCGAAGCGGGTCATCGACACCGGCCGCGAGGTCTCGGGTCGCAAGGACATCCGGTGCACGGTCTCGATCGGCGGGTTCGTGCCCAAGCCGCACACGCCGTTCCAGTGGGCCGGCCAGCTCGGTCACGAGGCCACCGACGAGCGGCTGCGTAAGCTGCGCGAGTCGGTGCAGTCCGACAAGAAGTACGGCCGCGCCATCGGCTTCCGCTACCACGACGGCAAGCCCGGCACGGTCGAAGGACTGCTCTCCCGCGGTGACCGCCGCGTCGGCCGCATCATCGAGGCCGTGTGGCGTGACGGTGGCCGCTTCGACGGCTGGAGCGAGCACTTCTCCTACGACCGCTGGGCCACGATGGCCGAGCAGGCGCTGGCCGACGAGCCGGTCGACCTCGACTGGTACACGACCCGCGAGCGGGGGGCCGACGAGATCCTGCCGTGGGACCACCTCGACTCCGGTCTCGACAAGGACTGGCTCTGGGAGGACTGGCAGGACGCCCTCGCCGACGACCCCGTCGAGATCGAGGACTGCCGCTGGACGCCGTGCTTCGACTGCGGCGTGTGCCCAGCCATGGACACCGACATCCAGATGGGCCCGACGGGCCAGAAGCTGATCCCGCTCAGCGTGGTCTGAGCGTCAGCGGTCGAGCTCGTCCTCGAGGATGCGATCGCGGTTGACCATCGTGCCGAGCACCCCGATGGGGACGGCGGCGACCATGAGCACGACCAGCGGCACGGTCCACGAGCCCGTGACGTCGTGCAGGAACCCGGCGCCGAACGGGCCGAGCCCCGCCAGGAGATAGCCGATCGACTGGGCGAACCCCGAGAGGGCCGCGGTCCCCTCGGTGCTGGCGGTGCGCCGACCGAACATCGTCAGTGTCCAGGTGAAGGTGCAGCCACCCATGCCGAGCATGATCGCCCAGAGCCACGGTGCGGCGGTGGGTGCCCAGAGGACACCGGCCCACCCGCCGCCGGTCAGCAGTGCGAAGGACCACGGCAGCACGGGTCCCTGCGGCGCGCGGGCGATGAGGGCCGGCAGCAGCAGCGTCAGGGGGATCCCGACCCCGGTGACCAGGCCCAGCATCAGCCCGGCCTCGCCCTGGCTCAGACCCGCGTCGACCAGGATCGCCGGGAACCAGCCGAACTGGGCGTAGGCCTGCCCGGACTGGACCCCGAACAGCAGGGCGCAGGCCCACGCGAGCGGACTGCGCGACAGGGCCGCCAGTGTCGGTCCCGCGGGTCGGATCACCCGACCGTGCCGGCCTGCCCGCACCGCGGCCGGCAACCACGGCAGGAACGCGGCGAGAGCGAGCACGGCCCAGGCGCCGAGCCCCGCACGCCAGCTGCCGAACACGTCGGACACGGGGACGGTCAGGACGGCGCCGAGCGTCGCGCCACCCATCAGAGCCGCTCCGTACAGCGAGCTGACGAGCGGCACGTGACCGGGGAAGTGCTCCTTGGTGAGCGCTGGCAGCAGCACGTTGCCCACGGCGCAGCCGGACAGGGCCACCACGGTGAGCACCATGAAGGCCGGGGTGGAGTCGACGACGGCGCGGAGCGCGAGACCCGTGGCGGTCACGACCAGCAGGCCCGCAGCCGCACGGTCCAGGCCCACGGCGCGCACGAGGCGAGCGGTCTGCGACCCGAAGAACGCGAAGCACAGCACCGGCAGCGTCGTGAGCACGCCGGCCACCGTGGTGCTCATGCCCAGGTCGGCACGCAACGGCTCGAGCACCACGCCGAGGCTGCCGATGGCGGCGCGGAGGTTGAGCGCCAGCAGCACGATGGCGGCACCGACCACCCACGCCGGGCCGGGACGTGGTGGGGAGGCTGAGACGCTCACCGAGCCATCCAACGCCACGGTTCGCTCGGGTCGACGCCGGGGGTTGACTAGGGTCGTGGCATGACTGATCGCGGCACCACGCTGGAGGGCACCCCGAATCCCGAGGCGCCCAACCCGCAGCTGCCGATCGTGCAGAAGCTGCGCCTGCGGTACGCCAAGCGTGGCCGGCTGCGCTTCACGAGCCACCGCGACTTCGGCCGAGCCTTCGAGCGGGCGATCCGCCGGGCCGGGCTGCCCATCGGGCACTCGTCGGGCTTCTCCCCGCACCCCAAGATCTCCTACGCCAACGCCGCCCCGACGGGCGCGGCCAGCGAGGCCGAGTACCTCGAGATCGGCCTGACCCGCGTCTGCGACCCCGCCGAGGTCCAGGCGGCCCTCGACGCCTCCTTGCCGCCCGGACTCGACATCGTCGACGTCGTGGTGGCCGAGCCCGGCGCCCTCGCCGACCTGCTCGAGGCCTCCCGCTGGAGCATCGCGCTGCCGGAGGCTGACGTCGCGTCGCTCCAGGTGGCCGCCGAGGCCTTCCTCGCTGCCGAGACGGTCACCGTGGAGCGGATGACGAAGCGCGGCCTGCGCGACATCGACGTCCGCGGCGCCGTGGTGTCGCTGACGGTCGAGGCTGGGTGCGAGACCCCAGCCGTCAGTGCCGTCGTGCGCACCATGGTGCCGACCGTGCGACCGGACGACGTCGTCGGCGCATTGCGGGCCCACGGGGCCGTGGTGGCTGGCGTGCCGGTCTCGACCCGCGCTGCGCAGGGCCCGCTCGTGGATGGCGTCGTCGGCGACCCCCTGCGGACCTGAAACCAGGTGACGTCCCGGTGACGCGCAGGTGACTGTGCGATACTGGCCACGGTCGTTCCTGCGTCCCCGACGCTGTTCGACCGGACGACGTTCCGCCGGTTCCCGACGACGGTGACCGCGCAGCCTGCGCGGCTCACCCCCCGAGCACCGGCACGACCGGTGGGGTCCTGCCCTCGACCGCGACGCACCACACAGGTGTTGACCGCGGCGGTGGGTCCGCATCGCGTGACAGGTCGAGCGACCGTCGCCCACCCGGACCGTGGCGCACCAGCCCTGGGTCGGGAGCCCGAAGACTTTTGAAGGTCCGCTCGACGGACCGTGACCACGACCTCCGGACGGTCCGTCGACCGGCCGGGGGTGGAGGAGAGCACCATGCTCGACCACGACAAGGACAGCAACACCGCCAGCACCACCTCGGCCACCTCCCGCCCGCGGCGTCGCGCCGCCGGCCGGCCCGCCGGTCCGCCGGCCCCCATCAGTGCCGATCCGTTCGCGGTCCCCGCTCGCGAGGAGAAGCCCGAGAAGGCCCCTCGCGAGAAGGCCCCCGAGCAGAAGCCTGCTGCTGAAGTCGCTCCGCCGCCCCCGCCGCCGGCCGAGGAGCCCGCGGTCGCCGAGGTTCCCGCCGAGGTCGTCGACGAGGCCGCCACCGCGGTCGCCGAGACCGTGGCCGAGGAAGCCGCTGCCGAAGACTCTGCTGCCGAAGAGCCTGCCGAGCAGCAGCCGCCGGCCCGTCCGCCGGTCGCCGGTGGCCTCATGTTCCAGGCGCCGGTGCACGTGCCCGCCCCCCAGCGCTCGAAGCCGGTCGTCCAGGACCTCGACGACGACGAGGACGACGACTCCGACGACCGCGACTCCGACGACCGCGAGTCCGACGACTCGGGCGACGACGGCTCCGGCCAGGGCGGTCAGCGCCGCCGCCGTCGCAGCCGCGGCGGCCGCCGTCGCCGCAAGAGCGACGGTGACTCCTCGTCCGACGACGACTCCGACAGCTCCGACGCCGGCGACGACACTGACAGCAACGCTGATGGCGACACGAGCGACGACTCCGACGACGACGCCGAGGGCGGGGGACAGGGTGGCTCCAGCCGCCGCCGCCGCAGCCGTCGCCGCGCGGGCGACTCCAACGGCAACGCCAACGACGACCCCGAGAACACCGTGGTCAAGGTCCGCGAGGGCCGCTCCGCCGAGGACGAGATCACCGGCGTCGCCGGCTCCACGCGTCTCGAGGCCAAGAAGCAGCGCCGCCGCGAGGGCCGCGAGGCCGGCCGTCGCCGCGCGCCGATCGTCTCCGAGGCCGAGTTCCTGGCCCGTCGCGAGGCCGTCGACCGCACCATGGTCGTGCGCCAGCACACCGGCAGCTCCAACGGCGACAACTACACGCAGATCGCGGTGCTGGAGGACAAGGTCCTCGTCGAGCACTACGTCGCCCGTGAGTCGCAGACCTCGCTGATCGGCAACGTCTACCTGGGCAAGGTCCAGAACGTGCTGCCCAGCATGGAGGCCGCCTTCGTCGACATCGGCGCCGGCCGCAACGCCGTCATCTACGCCGGCGAGGTCGACTGGTCCGCTGTGGGCAACGGCAAGCAGCGAAAGATCGAGGAGGCTCTGACCCCCGGGCAGACGATCCTCGTGCAGGTCAGCAAGGACCCCGTCGGCCAGAAGGGCGCCCGGCTGACCAGCCAGATCAGCCTGCCGGGCCGGTTCCTGGTCTTCGTGCCGGGCGGTCAGACCAGCGGCATCTCGCGCAAGCTGCCCGACACCGAGCGCCACCGTCTCAAGACCCTCCTCAAGGAGGTCCTGCCCGAGAACGCCGGTGTCATCGTGCGCACCGCGGCGGAGGGTGCCACCGAGGACCAGCTGACGCGCGACGTCACGGCCCTGAAGGCCCGCTGGGACGACATCGAGCGCAAGGTCGCCGCCGGCCGCAGCCCCGAGCTGCTCTACGCCGAGCCCGACCTGGTCATCAAGGTCGTCCGCGACCTGTTCAACGAGGACTTCAGCTCCCTCGTCGTGGAGGGCCGCGAGGCCTGGGACAACATCTCCAGCTACATCGGCCATGTGGCGTCCGACCTCGCCGAGCGCGTGCAGCGCTGGGAGCCGGACCCCGACGGCGGCACCGCCGCCGACGTGTTCACCGAGTACCGCATCGAGGAGCAGATCCACAAGGCGCTCGAGCGCAAGGTCTGGCTGCCGTCGGGCGGCTCACTGGTCATCGACCGCACCGAGGCCATGACGGTCGTCGACGTCAACACCGGCAAGTTCACCGGCTCCGGGGGCAACCTCGAGGAGACCGTCACCAAGAACAACCTCGAGGCCGCCGAGGAGATCGTGCGTCAGCTCCGGCTGCGCGACATCGGCGGCATCATCGTCATCGACTTCATCGACATGGTGCTCGAGAACAACCGTGACCTCGTGCTGCGTCGTCTGGTCGAGTGCCTCGGCCGCGACCGCACGCGCCACCAGGTCGCCGAGGTCACCTCGCTCGGTCTGGTGCAGATGACCCGCAAGCGCATCGGCACGGGTCTGCTCGAGTCGTTCAGCACCGACTGCGACCACTGCAAGGGCCGCGGCATCGTCATCGAGTCCGAGCCCATCGAGCCCAAGAAGGACGACGGGCGCGGGGGCCGGCGTGGTGGCCGTGGTGGCCGTGGTGGCCGCGGCGGCAACGACCCCGGTGGCCAGCAGGGCAGCGGCGGAGGTGGCAACGGCAACAGCGGCGGCAATGGCGGAGGCCGCGGCAACGGCAACGGGCGGAACAAGTCCGACGCCGAGGCGAAGGACACTGAGCCGAAGAACACCGAGCCGAAGAATGCCGAGCCCAAGAATGCCGAGCCCAAGAATGCCGGGCCCAGCGAGGCAGACGTGGCGAGCGACCCGACCCCGGTCGAGGCGCCCGTCGAGACCGCTCAGACGACGTCTGAGCCGGTCTCCGAGACGGCTGCCGCGGCGCCGGCGGAGCCGCAGCAGGACGCTGCTCCCCAGGACCAGCCGACCGCCACGCCGGACGAGACGGGACCCGTTTTGACCGACGAGGGTCACGCTCCGTAGACTGGACCGTCGGTGCAGGCCCGCTCACGCGACTGCTCGACTCTCACTCATGGACGCTCGGCGTCCGCGAAGACTTTCGACCTGAAGGAATTTCCTGTGGTGTACGCAATCGTGCGCAGTGGTGGTGGCCAGCAGAAGGTGGCCGTCGGCGACGTCATCCAGATCGACAAGGTCGAGACGGCTGCCGGTGAGTCCGTCTCCCTGCCGGCCGTGCTGCTGGTCGACGGCGACGCCGTTACGTCCGACGCCGATGCGCTGGCCAAGGCCTCCGTCACGGCCGAGGTCGTCGGCGCCACCAAGGGCAAGAAGATCATCATCCAGAAGTACAAGAACAAGACCGGCTACAAGAAGCGTCAGGGTCATCGCCAGCAGTACACCCAGGTGAAGATCACCGGGATCTCGAAGTAGTCGACCGGACCAGGTAAAGGACCACTCTCATGGCACACAAGAAGGGCGCCGCGTCCACCAAGAACGGTCGCGACTCCAACGCGCAACGACTCGGCGTCAAGCGCTTCGGCGGTCAGGAAGTCAACGCCGGCGAGATCATCGTCCGCCAGCGCGGCACGCACTTCCACCCCGGGTCCAACGTGGGCCGTGGCGGCGACGACACGCTGTTCGCGCTCTCGGCCGGTGCGGTCGAGTTCGGCACGAAGCGCGGCCGCAAGGTCGTCAACATCGTCCCGGCGGGTTGATCCCGGGACACACGAGCAATCGTTGAAGGGGTGGTCCGCACGAGCGGGCCGCCCCTTCGTCCTTTCTATTCACGAGTGCCAGTCACTCACGAGCACGACCCATCCAGGGAGATGACCGATGGCGATCCCCAGCTTCGTCGACCGCGTGACGCTGCACGTCGCGGGAGGCAGCGGTGGCCACGGTGTTGCTTCCGTGCACCGCGAGAAGTTCAAGCCGCTCGGCGGGCCTGACGGCGGCAACGGCGGACACGGCGGTGACGTGATCCTTCGGGTTGCTGCCGACGTCACCACGCTGATCGACTACCACCACGAGCCGCACCGCGCGGCGGGCAACGGCGCCCCCGGCGCGGGCTCGAACCGCAGCGGCGGCCACGGCGACGACCTCGTGCTGCCCGTGCCCGACGGCACCGTGGTGCGCGACCAGCAGGGCGAGGTGCTCGCCGACCTGATCGGCGCGGGCACCGAGCTGGTGATTGCCGCCGGTGGACGCGGTGGCCTCGGCAACGCCGCCCTCGCGTCCAGCAAGCGCAAGGCTCCCGGCTTCGCGCTCAAGGGCGAGCCCGGCGACGAACTGACCGTCACCCTCGAGCTGAAGGTTGTGGCCGACATCGGCCTGATCGGCTTCCCCAGCGCCGGCAAGTCCAGCCTCATCGCAGCGCTGTCGCGGGCCCGGCCCAAGATCGCCGACTACCCGTTCACGACCCTGGTGCCCAACCTCGGCGTCGTCACGGCTGGCACCACCACGTTCACGGTCGCCGACGTGCCCGGCCTCATCGAGGGTGCCAGCGAGGGCCGCGGCCTCGGCCACGACTTCCTGCGGCACGTCGAGCGTTGCGCCGCTCTGGTGCACGTCATCGACTGCGCCACGGTCGAGCCCGGCCGCGACCCGTTGAGCGACCTCGACGTCATCGAGACCGAGCTGCAGCGGTACGCCGAGCAGACCGGCACCGACCTCCTCGACCGTCCCCGGCTCGTGGCCCTGAACAAGACCGACGTGCCCGACGCCGCCGAGATCGCCTCGTTCGTCCACGACGACCTGGCCGCCCGCGGTCTGCGCGTCTTCGACATCTCGGCCGCCAGCCACGCCGGACTTCGCGAGCTGGGCTTCGCGATGGCCGAGATCGTCGCCGCCCGACGCGATGCTGCGCCCGACGCGGCACCCACGCGCATCGTGCTGCGGCCGAAGGCCGAGATGGGCGTCGACGCCGACTTCACGATCGTGCGTCAGGGCACCGAGGACGCGCCGCAGTGGATCGTCCGCGGCGAGAAGCCCCGGCGCTGGGTGCGGCAGACCGACTTCAGCAACGACGAGGCCGTCGGCTTCCTGGCCGACCGCTTCAACCGGCTGGGTGTCGAGGACGAGCTGCTCAAGCTGGGCGCGAAGGCCGGCGACGACGTCGCCATCGGTGGCACGGGACCCGACGACGAGGGTGCGGTCGTGTTCGACTTCGACCCGCAGACTCCGGCCGGGGCCGAGGTGCTCGGCCCGCGCGGCGAGGACCTGCGCATCGACCAGTCCGACCGCCGCACCAATCGCGAGCGTCGCGAGAAGCTGGCCGCCCACCGTGCCCGTGAGAACGAGATTCGGGAGGCCCGTGAGTCGGGTCAGATCCTCGAGCCCTGGGAGTTCCCCGAGCAGGACGACGAGTACCCGGAGGACCTTCCCGACGGGGACGACACCCCATGACCCGCGTCGTCGTGAAGGTCGGCTCCTCCTCGCTGACCACGCTCGACGGCCACATCGACCCCGAACGGGTCGAGACGATCGTCGAGGCGGTCGCGGCTGCCCGGCACGCCGGCGACGAGGTCGTCCTGGTCAGCTCCGGTGCGATCGCGGCGGGTCTCGGCCCCCTGAGGCTGCCCGGCCGACCGCGCGACCTCGCCACGCAGCAGGCCGCGGCCAGCGTCGGCCAGGGGGCGCTGCTGGCCCGCTACTCCGCGCGGTTCACGCAGCACGGTCTGACCGTGGGGCAGGTGTTGCTGACCGTCGACGACGTGACCCGGCGCAGCCACTACCGCAACGCGCGGCAGACGTTCGCCAAGCTCCTCGAGCTGGGGGTGCTGCCGGTGGTCAACGAGAACGACACGGTCGCGACCAGCGAGATCCGCTTCGGTGACAACGATCGCCTGGCCGCGCTCGTCGCCCACCTCGTGCAGGCCGACCTGCTGGTGCTGCTCTCGGACGTTGACGGGCTCTACACGGCCCATCCGGCCGAGCCGGGTTCGCGACTGATCACCGACGTGCGGTCCGAGGATGAGCTCGCGGGGGTCGATGTCGCGCGCGTGGGCTCGGCCGTCGGCACCGGTGGCATGGTCACCAAGATCGAGGCCGCCCGCATCGCCACGGCCGCCGGCATCCCGGTGGTGCTGACGCAGGCCGGCGCCGCTGTCGCCGCGGTGACCGGGCAGGCGGTGGGCACGCGGTTTCACCCCACGGGCAAGCGTCGTCCTTCGCGCCTGCTGTGGCTGGCGCACGCGAGCGAGACCAAGGGCGGCGTCCGGCTCGACGCCGGTGCCGTGCGCGCGCTGCGCGACCGGGGTGCCTCGTTGCTGGCTGCCGGCATCACCGGTGTGGTGGGCGAGTTCAGCGCCGGCGACCCGATCGACCTGCTGGGGCCCGACGACGTCGTGATCGCCCGGGGGCTGGTCAACTACGACAGCACCGAGCTGCCGCGCATCCTGGGCCGGTCCACCGACGTGCTCGTGGCCGAGCTGGGACCCGACTACGACCGCGAGGTCGTGCACCGCGACGACCTGATGATTCTCTGACGCCGTCCCGTGGCTCGGACGTCATCCGCCCTCCGGGGGACCGACGATGATGGATTGCGGTAGCCAGGGCCACCCGAATGCATCAGCCTGGCGCTCCCCGCAGACCGACGATGATGGAAAGCGGTAGCCAGGGCTACCCGAATGCATCATCGTGCGTCCCTCCGGGACTCGACCGAGCCCCAACTACGATTCAGGGATGAGCTCTGACCTGCGCGAAGTGGTGCACGGCGCCGCCCGACGCGCCCGCACCGCCTCGATCGACCTGGCGACGGCGACGCGCGGCACGAAGGACGCCGCACTGGTGGCCGCTGCCGAGGCGCTCGTCGCCGCCACCGATCGCATCGTGGCGGCGAACGACGAGGACGTCACCGCCGCCCGCGACGCCGGGACCCCCGAGAACGTCGTCGACCGCCTGCGCCTCGACACCGCGCGCGTCGCCGCGTTCGCGACCGGTGTCAGCGACATCGCGGTCCTGCCCGACCCGATCGGCGAGGTCGTGCGCGGCTCGGTGTTGCCGAACGGCCTTCGCCTGACCCAGGTGCGCGTGCCGATGGGCGTCATCGGCATGATCTACGAGGGCCGGCCCAACGTCACTGCCGACGCCGCTGCCATCTGCCTCAAGGCCGGCAGCGCGGTGCTGCTGCGGGGCTCCGCGTCCGCCGCACGGTCGAACGAGGTCATCGTCGAGGTGATGCGCGAGGCCGTCGCGTCTGCGGGGCTGCCCGCCGACGTCATCCAGCTGCTGCCCAGCGAGGACCGCGCCTCCGCCACGGAGCTGATGAAGGCCCGCGGCCTGGTCGACCTCGTCATCCCGCGCGGCGGCGCTGGTCTGATCCGCACAGTCGTCGAAGAGTCGACGGTCCCGGTCATCGAGACCGGCACCGGCAACTGCCACGTCTACGTCGACGAGGACGCCGACCTCGACATGGCGCTCGACATCGTGGTCAACGCCAAGACCCAGCGCACCAGCGTCTGCAACGCCGCCGAGTCCCTGCTGGTGCACCGTGCCGTGGCCGACGAGTTCGTGCCCCGGGTCACCGCGGCCCTGCGTGAGCACGACGTGCTGATCCACGGCGACCCGACCTTCATCGCCGCCGACGCGTCGGTGCTGCCCGCCAGCGACGACGACTACGCGACCGAGTACCTCGATCTCGAGATCTCCGCGCGGGTCGTCGACTCGGTCGACGACGCCATCACCCACGTGCGGCGCTTCTCCTCCGGTCACACCGAGGCGATCGTCACGGGCACGTCGGCGACCGCCCGGCGCTTCACTCTCGGCGTCGACTCGGCCGCCGTCATGGTCAACGCCTCCACGCGCTTCACCGATGGCGGCGAGTTCGGGTTCGGCGCCGAGATCGGCATCTCGACCCAGAAGCTGCACGCTCGCGGTCCGATGGGACTGACCGAGATGACCACCACGACCTACGTCGTGGAGGGCGACGGCCACGTGCGCTGATAGATTGCGCCCATGCTGACGTCGATCATCGCTGCCGCCGAGTCCCACTCGGAGGAGGCCGCCATCAACCCCTACATCATCGGTGCGGTGGCGCTCGCCATCCTGCTGTCGCTGCTCTTCGTGCTGCTGGCGTTCGGCAAGGGACGCGAGCACACCTGAGCGCGCAGGTGACCGACCCGGCGCGCCGCCGCCGCGTCGGTGTCATGGGTGGCACGTTCGACCCCATCCACCACGGCCACCTCGTGGCCGCCAGCGAGGTGCAAGCACGCTTCGACCTCGACGAGGTCGTCTTCGTACCGACCGGACGCCCGTGGCAGAAGGCCGATCGCGACGTGTCGCCGGCCGAGCATCGCTACCTGATGACCGTCATCGCGACGGCCGCCAACCCCCGGTTCGAGGTCAGCCGCGTCGACATCGACCGCGCCGGTCCCACCTACGCGATCGACACCCTGCGCGACCTGGCGCAGCAGCATCCGAACGCCGACCTGTTCTTCATCACCGGCGCCGACGCACTGGCCGCGATCCTCACCTGGCGCGACCACGACGAGCTGTTCGACCTGGCTCGCTTCGTCGGCTGCACCCGCCCCGGCCACGAGCTCGACGAGCAGATGATCGCCGGACTGCCCGCCGGGCGGGTGACGGTGCTGGAGATCCCGGCGCTGGCCATCAGCTCCACCGACTGCCGCGACCGCGTCGCGACGGGCGATCCCGTCTGGTACCTCGTGCCCGACGGCGTCGTCCAGTACATCGCCAAGTACGGCCTCTACGGCCCCCCGACAACTGAGAGCACCCCCGCATGACTGCCACCGACCGAGCTGTCGAGCTGGCGCGAGCCGCCGCAGCGGCCGCGATCGAGAAGTCCGCCACCGAGCTGAGCGCCTTCGACGTCTCCGAACAGCTTTACATCACCGACATCTTCGTCATCTGCAGCGTCACGAGCCCCACGATGGCCCGCGCCGTGCAGGACGAGGTCGAGGAGCGCCTGCGCGAGATGGGCGCCAAGGCCGTCCGCCGCGAGGGCTCCCGCGAGGGCCGGTGGATCCTGCTCGACTTCGCCGACATCGTCGTGCACGTGCAGCACACCGAGGAGCGCGCGTTCTACGCCCTCGAGCGGCTGTGGCGTGACTGCCCGTCGGTCCCCCTGTCATGAACGCCGTCGCGTGAGTCGCGCATGACACGGCAGGTCATCCTCTGGCGGCACGGCCGCACCGACTGGAACGTGGCGGGCCGGGTGCAGGGACAGACCGACACCGCGCTCGACGACGTGGGGCGCGAGCAGGCGGCGTCGGCCGCGGCGCGACTGGCCTCGTTGAACCCGCACCGCATCGTGTCGTCGGACCTGCAACGGGCCCGGCGCACCGCCGAGGCCCTAGGCGCCGTCACGGGCGTGGAGGTCGAGCTCGACGAGCGCTTCCGTGAGATGGACTTCGGGGCGCGCGAGGGACTCACCTGGCAGGAGGCCATGGAGCGCTTCCCCGAGGGGATGAAGGCCTGGTTCTCCGGCGACGAGACGCAAATCCCCGACTCTGAGACGCACCGCCAGGCGGGCGACCGCTTCGCGGCTGGCCTCGCCGACGTGATCGCCGACCTGCCCGAGGACGCGACCCTCGTGGTGGTGGCCCACGGTGCCGTGATCCGCACGGGAGCCTGCGCCTTCCTGCGGTTCCCCGAGGAGAACTGGCGGACGTTCGGGGCGCTCAACAACTGCGCGTGGTCGGTCATGACCGAGGTCGGCCCGCCCCAGCATCGCTTCTGGCGGCTGACCGAGTGGAACGCGGGGACGCTGCCCGAACCGGTGCTCACCGACGACCGCTGACCCGGTTTGTGACCGTCCGGGGGGACGTACTAAGATCGGTGATCGGCCTTCGGGTCACCCCAGCGGGGCATTGGCGCAGTTGGTAGCGCGCTTCCATGGCATGGAAGAGGTCAGGAGTTCGAATCTCCTATGCTCCACTCGCAGGCGAGGGCCCCACTCATGTGGGGCCCTCGCCTTTTCTGTGATGTGGGGCCCTTGCCTGCGAATCGGAATGGTGATTCGGGGAGGAGCGAGCCCTGGCGAGCGACGGAGTCTCCGATGCTCCTCTCGCAGTCGAGGGGGGCGGAGGTCACATCTGCATGACGGGCCGTCGCCACGCGCCGAGTGCTGCCACGCCGGCGCAGATGCCGGCGGCCAGCAGGACGCCGAGACCGATGTGCACCTGCAGGAGGAGGGCGCCGGTCGCCGCGCCCGCCGTGATCAGCAGCACCGCGAGGACGCGTCGCCCGCTCGACCCCGGCTTGCCGGCACCCAGCACCGAGTCGGCGGCCAGGCCCGTCAGCGTCGAGGTCACGACGACGGTGGTGATCTCTCGGACGGCGACGTAGCGAGCCGTGGCCGCCTGCAGTCCCATGGCCGCGCCCAAGGTGGTGGTCACGCCGTAAGCGGTCGTGGTGCCCTGCGCGACCTCGACGGTGAGCAGCACGATCGCCGCGGACAGAAGGGCGATCGACACGACGCCGAACAGCACGGTGACCCGGCCGGTCCAGTGCCCGGGGGCGCGGCGCAGCGCCCGGCCACCGATCGTGGCGCCCGCGAGGAACCCGACCAGCGCCACGAAGGGCCCGAGGATCGGTAGGTCCTCGGCACCCGCGATGCCCATGCCGAGGATGACGACGTTGCCGGTCATGTTGCCGGTGAAGACCTGGTCGAGGCCGAGGAACCCCACGGCGTCGATCACGCCCGTCCCGAACGTCAAGGCAAGCATCAAGGCGAGCCGCCAGCGTTCGTCCAGATCGGTCGTCACGGCGCACAGTCTGGCAAACATCGGGGCATCGGCGTCGATCGTCCCCGCGGCGGGACGCGACGTGGAAAAGTTTCCCCGGCGATGTCGATCGACGTCCTTGCCGTTCGACGTCATGGTGAGAGGGCGCACGAGGCGCTCCCGACCGAAGGGAAATCCCATGAAGTACATGCTGATCATGCGCTCGACCGACGAGGCCAACGCCGCTGCCGCGGACATCGACTTCGAGGAGATCATCAACGCGATGGGCGCGTTCAACGAGTCGATGATGGAGGCCGGCGTGCTCCTCGGGGGCGAGGGCCTGACCGATCCCACCGAGGGCTTCGTCGTGGAGTTCACCAGCGAGACGCCGATCGTCACCGACGGTCCCTACGGCGAGACCCACGAGCTCTTCAACGGCTTCTGGATCCTGCAGGTCTCCACCAAGGAGGAGGCCGCCGAGTGGGCCAAGCGCTGCCCGTTGGGTCCTGGCACCAAGCTCGAGGTGCGGCGCGTCAGCGACGAGTCGGACTTCGAGGACTTCGCCGACAACGAGTACATCCAGAAGGAGGAGGGCTGGCGCGAGGAGCTGGCTCAGAAGCAGGGCCAGGCCTGAGCCCATGGCTGGAGCCGACGGCGACGACCTGAGCAGGACCGTCGATGCGGTGTGGCGCATCGAGGGTGCTCGGGTCGTCGCCACGCTGGCTCGCATGGTGGGTGACCTGGGCCTGGCTGAGGACCTCGCGCAGGAGGCGGTGGCAGAGGCGCTGGAGCAGTGGCCCGAGACGGGCGTGCCGCGCAACGCCGGTGCCTGGCTGACGGCGGTCGCCAAGCGCCGGGCCATTGACGGCTGGCGGCGTCGTGACCGGCTCGACGAGCGGTACCGGGCCATCGCTCACGACCTCGACGAGCTGGCTGACGACGAGTGGGTGCCGATCGAGGACGACGTTCTCCGTCTCGTGTTCGCCGCCTGCCACCCGGTACTGACGCGAGAGGCGCAGGTCGCCCTGACGCTGCGGGTGGTCGCCGGTCTCTCGAGTGACGAGATCGCCCGCATGTTCCTCGTCCCCTTGACGACCATGCAGGCACGGATCACGCGGGCCAAGAAGACGTTGACGACAGCGCGGGTGCCGTTCGAGGTGCCCGACCACACCGAGTGGCCGCAGCGTGTCGGGGGAGTGCTGTCGGTGATCTATCTCGTCTTCACCGAGGGGTACGCCGCGACGAGCGGCGACCGCTGGGTGCGTACGGAGGTCGCGCAGGAGGCGTTGCGGCTGGGCCGCGTGCTCGCCAGGCTCGTGCCGCAGGAACCGGAGGTGCACGGGCTGGTCGCGCTGATGGAGCTGCAGGCGTCACGGTTCGCGGCGCGTATCGGGCGCGACGGCCGGCCCGTGCTGCTGGCCGACCAGGACCGCGGCCGGTGGGACCGCGGCCACATCACCCGCGGGCTGGCGGCCCTCGAACGTGCTGATGCTCTCGGCAAGGGGAGAGGCCCGTACGCCCTGCAGGCCGCCATCGCCCAGTGTCATGCGGAGGCTCGCAGTGTCGACGAGACCGATTGGGAGACCATCGGCCTGATCTACGGGGCTCTCGCGCAGCTGACGCCCAACCCGGTGGTCGACCTGAACCTTGCCGTGGCGGTCGCGATGGCGAAGGGCCCCGCCGCGGGCCTGGCGATGGTCGACCAGCTGGCCGCCGACGACGTGCTCGCCGGGTCGCACCTGCTGCCGAGCGTGCGCGGTGAGCTGCTGGCCCAGCTCGGCCGGTTCGACGAGGCGCGCTCGGAGCTGATCATCGCCGCGAGCCTGGCGCGCAACGAGCGCGAACGCGCCGTGCTCGAGGAGAAGGCGGCCGGCCTTCGGACGTGATGCCTTGTCGGGCCTTCTGTGGCGAGAAGGCCCCGGAAAGGCTTCACATCTGGAAGGTGAGGCCGTACCTCCGTCTACAGTGACCCGGTGTCCCGGGTGAGAACGGTCGTGGTGCTGCTGGTCGGCGCGGTCGTCGCCTGGCACCTGCTGGTGGTCACCACCGCGGCGCTCCCGCCCGAGTCGACGCCGCAGGCCCTGCGACCGCCCTCCGGACACCTGCTGCCGTTCTTCCGCCAGGACTGGCGCCTCTTCGCCCCCAACCCCGTCGCCTCGGACCGCTCGCTCCTGGTGCAGCCGGCGTGGCGCGACGAAGAGGGTGGCGTCGAGGTGGGCGAATGGGTCGACGTCACCGACATCGAGCTCGACTCCGTGCGCCAGCACCTCGTCGGCGGCCGGGGCGGGTACGGCACCAACCGCCTGACTTTCTCGCTCGACCAGCAGTGGGCCGGGCTCCTCGCCGACCAGCAAGCGGCGCTGCGCACGCAGGCGGGGGTCACCCCCGAAGCGCCGGCGGACCGCGAGAAGGTCGACGAGCTGCTGAGCGGCGCCGACGCCCCCGAGTACGTGCGCAACGGGTTCCTCGACACCGATGACGCGACGATCCGTCTGGCGACCGACGTCCTGCGCACCCTCGAGCCGGACCGCGAGCTCGTGGCGGTGCGCTACGCGGTCGAGAACCATCCGGTGCGGCGCTGGGAGGACCGCGACGCCGAGGCTCGCCCCGAACCCACCCAGCGTGACGGCTTCTGGTGGGTGCCTGCGGAGGACGATCCCGATCGTCGCGCTGCGATCGCCGACTACGTGCGGAGGCACCAGTGAGCGCCGCGGCCACCCGTCCGGGCTTCGTCGAGACGGCGGTCGACGCCGTGACGTCGAGTCGCTGGTCGTTGTACGGGCTCGCGGCCACACGCATCGCCCTGGGCCTCACGGTCGCGGTGCAGCTGATCATCAATGCGCCGGACCGTGGCTACACCTGGGGTGCCGGCGCGCGCTGGGGACTGCCGCTGCGCGACACCGGCGTCTGGGCCGACTGGCCGATGTGGGTGGCCGACGCCGGACCCGTGCTGTTCACCACCGTCTACCTGGCCACGATCGTGGCCGCGCTGCTCATGGCGGTCGGCCTGTTCACCCGCTGGACGACCATCGCGACGCTGGTGCTCTGGATGAGCCTGTTCGTCGCCGCTCCGCTGATCGAGACCGGTGGCGACGCCATCTTGCGGATGACCCTGGCCTACCTCGTCCTCAGTGACTGCGGGGCGCGCTTCTCGCTCGACGCTCGGCGCGAGGCCGCGGGGCGCCGCCGGCCGCTGCGCGAACGCATCCCGGGCTGGTGGATCGCGCTCTGGAACAACGTGGCCGTCGTGCTGATCGCCCACCAGATCGTGATGGTCTACGTCGGCTCCTCGCTCTGGAAGCTCGAGAGCGACCGGTGGGTCGACGGAACGGCCGTCTACTACCCCCTGAGCACCGAGCAGTTCTCGCCGTGGCTCGATCAGCTCGGCTGGTTGTACGGCTGGGCGCCGTTCGTCCTCGGAGCCACGTGGAGCTCGCTCGTGGTGCAGTTCGTCTTCCCGCTGCTGCTGCTCAACCGCTCGACGCGGCTGGTGGCCTTCGTGGTGCTGACCGGGATGCACCTGGGCATCGGCTTCCTGATGGGCATCATGTACTTCTCGATGGTGATGATCGCCGCCGACGCGGTGCTGGTGAGTGACGACTCGTGGCGTCGGGCGGCGCGGGCCGTGCGGACGCGACGCTGGCGGCGGGGACAGGTTTCCGACAGGCCGGACGCAGTTGTCACGCCTGAGAGGCTGTGACAAGCATCTCGCTCAGTCCGCGCACAGGTTCGAGATGCTGAGGTGGCGCTGAGAATGTGGTTAACTGTGCCGGGGTCGAGAGCCACGGGCTTTTGACCTGCATGAACGCGGGGGGCGGGTCCCCCCAACCCGCCCCAGAGACAATCGAGGAGACAGTCTCCATGAAGAACATCGGCAAGAAGGTGATCGGAGCCGGCGTCGCGACGCTGCTCGTCACCACCGCCGCCACGATCAACGCCAACGCGGCGCTCGTCACCGAGTACAAGTCCTACGCGGAGTCGCAGTACATCACCGCGAGTGGCCAGCTGCTGGGCGACCAGCTCATCGATCCCCTCGCCGACGTTCTTGAGGGCGGCGACTTCGACGGTGCCAGCACCGCCGGCGCCCAGGCGCTCGTCGACACCCTCGCGGGCACCCCCGAGACCGACGGCCCCAACTTCGTGGAGAGCCCGCTTCAGGGCCTCGACGCGCTGACCGGCCCCCTCGGCGACCTGCTCGGCTCCGACGGAGTTGGCGTCGTCGGCAGCTACGCCTTCGCCGAGCGCGAGTCGTCTGCCGCAGGCTCCGGTGCGGTCACCAACCAGGGCATCGTCAACGTCGACACCCTCGACCCGACCACCGCCCCGAACGCGTCGCTGAACCTCACTGCCCCCGGCGCTCCGCTCGAGGCCCTCAGCCCCCTGGCGAACGTCGTGCTCGACCTCGGTGCGGCCGCGTCCAGTGCGACCCTCACGGGTGCCGGTCCGGGCGCGCTCGACTACGGCATCACTGGTGGCGGCCTCGACATCGAGCTGGCTCTGCTCCAGACCCTCGGTCAGGACCTCGGTGCCGGTCTGAGCACGCTCACCAACCTCGGTGTGAACATCCCCGGCGTCATCAGCGCCGAGGTCGTCGGCATCGACAACGTGCTGGGCGCCATCGCCAACACCACCAACAACGGTGTGACGATCAACCTCACCGGCCCTGACGCAGGTCTGATCTCGGTCGACGTGCCGACCCTGCTGGAGTCGGCGGGCGTGGACATCAACAACCTGCCGCGCAACTCGCAGCTGCTGCCGATCGTCGTCGAGGGTCTGACGGCGGAAATCACGAACTTCGTCAACAACCTGGTGGCGAACATCACGGCTGCTGCCGAGACGGTCGCCGTCGAGGTCAGCGTCCTGGACATCCTGAACCCGGCTCCGCCGGTCGTCATTCCTCTGGGTGAGGCCGTCCTCAACCCGCTGCTGGCGCCGTTGGCCGGTCTGGTCGACACGCTGGTCACCGAGGCTCTCGACCCGATCGCGACCCAGCTGGGTGCGGCTGTCGCCGACATCCTCACCGAGCTCGAGGGTCTGGTCGACGTCCGCGTCAACGTCCAGCACTTCGGTTCCGACGCCGACGCCGATCCGGGCAACTACGTCCTGGAGTCCGCTGGCGAGCGCCTGCCGACCACCGACGGCGTCTACGCCATCTCGGCGATCCGCGTCACGGCCCTCTCGGCCGCCGGTGCTCCGCTGCTGGCGCTGAACCTGGCCAACTCGCTGGTCGGCCCGAACTCGGCCATCCAGATCGACGACCAGACGCAGGCGCAGGCTCAGGCCCAGGCGCAGGCGCAGGCGCAGGCGCAGGCGCAGGCCCAGGCGCAGGCCCAGGCGCAGGCCCAGGCCCAGGCTCAGGCGCAGGGCGGCTTCGTCGACAGCCCCGTCGACACGCTGCCCAGCACGGGTGCATCGAACCTGTGGCCGTTCTGGCTGCTGGGTCTGCTGCTCGTCGCGCTCGGCACCGCCGCGCTGATCAACGAGAAGCGTCGTCAGACCGCCCTGGTCTGATCCGCATCACGCACACCGAACGCCGGTGACCCTTCGGGGTCGCCGGCGTTCGGCGTTGCAGAGCCCTTCCGCCGCCGAGCCCTAGGATGGAGCCCATGTCCGAAGCGCCGTCGACCCACGCCCGTGGGTGGCAGCGACTCCTGATGCTGACCGTCGCGGGCGTCGTCGTGGTGCACTCGGCCGTCGTGGGGCTGTGGCTGAGCCCCGACAACCCCATCCGGGAGTCCGTGGGGTCCAGCTTCCTGGCGTCCTACGTGAACCCCTACTTCCAGCAGTCTCCGCGAGCGATGGACCCGGGCGTGCAGTACGCCGACGAGGCGCTGCAGATCCGCGTCCGGATCCGCGACGAGTCGGGTGAGCCCGTCGAGAGCGAGTGGGTCGACCTCACCGCCGCCGCGATCGACCGCAAGGGCTGGGTGCCCACCCGCATGGATCTCGCCGCGCGCACGATCGCGGTCAACCTCAACGCCGCCATCCAGGACCTTCCGGGCGACCTGCGCCCGCAGGTCCAGGAGGAAGTCCCGGACGACGAGCTGCGGAACCTCGAGGTGGCGCTGCAGGACGGTGGCGCGACGCCCGTGGAGACCGCGCGGTACTTCGCCTCGTCGTTCATGGCCGTGCAGTTCGGCACGTTGTACGCCACAGGCCTGTGGGACGGTACGGTCGAGCAGGTCCAGGTCCGCGTCGGCCTGCGCCGCGTGCCAGACCACGCCGAGCGGGAGGACGTCCGCCTCGCCGACGAGGACTTCGAGTGGTTCGATCTGGGATGGCGCGACGCCATCCGCGCGAACGAGGCAGCCCAGCAGGCCTTCGACCAGTACGTGGAGAGGTGACGACGGTGCGAGACACCTGGTGGCGCGCCGTCGACGGCGGCCGTGAGCTGCGGGACGGTGCCGAGCGGTGGCTCTTCAGCGAACGCCACGCGCCCGTCGCACTGGGCCTGTGCCGCATGCTCATCGGCGTGGCGGTGCTGCTCATCCTCATCGCCAGCTTCGCCGAGCGTGAGCTGTGGGTGGGCAGCGCCTCGGTCTGGGCCGACCCGGCGCGAGCCGCGACGACCTTCCCCGAGATCGTGCTGGTGCGCGACGCGAGCGACACCGTGGTCACGCTCGTCTACGTGGCCACGATGCTGGCGGCGGCTGCACTGATCGTGGGCTGGATGACCCGACTGGCCACGGTCGTCACCCTGGTGGGCTTCATCGCCGTGGTGGGCCAGAACCCGATGGTCGGCAACCCCAGCGACAACGCCATCCGGCTCACGCTGCTGTGGTTGGTGCTCACCCAGGCCGGCGCACGGTGCTCGATCGACCAGCGGCGGCGCGAGACGCGCGAGGCCATGGAGGCCGACGTCGCGGCCGGCCTGCGGAGCTTCGACTCCCAGACCGTGCTGCCGCCGTGGCTCGGCATCAGCCTGCACAACATCGGGCTGCTCGGACTCGTGGTGCAGACCGTCCTGCTCTACACGACCGCCGGCTTCGACAAGATCGCCCGCGGGGTCTGGCGCAGCGGCGAGGCGCTGTACTACACGACGCAGCTGCCGGAGTTCCGGCCGTTCCCGGCTCTGTCGGAGGCCGTCAGCGCCAGCCCCGTGGTGCTGGCCGTGCTGACCTACGGCGTGCTCCTGACGCAGCTGTTCTTCGCGCCCCTCATGCTCACGCGGGTCACGCGCATCATCGCGGCCGGCCTGGCGATCGTGGCGAACCTGTTCTTCGCCGTCGTGTACGGCGCTCCCGCAGCGGCCCTCGCGATCATCGCCGTCACGCTCGTCGTCGTGCCCGACGACCTGCTCGACGCGGCCGTCGACCGCATCGCTCTGACGGCCGCTCCGGTCACCGAACGGCTCGAGGACCTCTGGTTCGCCGTCACCGATCGCATCGTCGACGGCTGGTACGCGCTCACCGACCGGATCCGCGAGATCCTGCCGGGCGGGTCCGACGACGACGAGGAGCACGCGCAGCTCGCGGAGCTTGGAGACGGTCGCGAGCCCGAAAAGGTCGAGAGCAGCGCGCGTGACGCCTCCGCCGTCGACGACCTGCCGGACGACGCGCTCGACGAGCCCGAGTCAGACGACGTGGTCGCGCGGAGCTGACACCTCGGCATCGGGCGAGGGGTCAGGCAGGTCGTCATCTACGGCGTGACCAGCAGCGCGCCACGCCGCGACCGCCAGCACGATGACCGGCACCGTGAGTGTGGCTGCAGCGGCGTTGAGCGGGCCGAAGCCGCCCCAGAGCATGACGAGCCCCGCCAGCAGACCACCGGCAGCTCCCGCGAGGTTCATCGACAGGTCGGCCACGCCCTGGACGGCGGGCCGAGCGACGGGATCGACCGCCGCGGTCAGCATCGCCGCCCCGGCGATGACCGACGCCGACCACCCGAGTCCCAGCAGGATGAGCCCGATGGTGATCTGCGGCTCGGAGTGCCCGGCCGTACCGGCGACGGCGGTGGCCGCCACCAGCGTCACCTGACCGATGACGATCAGCGGTGCCGGGCCGATGCGGTCGCTCAGCCAGCCGAAGACGGGGGAGAGGGCGTACATGCCGGCGATGTGCAGGCTGATGGTCAGCCCGATGACCTCGAGCGAGGCGCCGTGGTCCTGCATGTGGACCGGGGTCAGCGACATGACGCCGACCATGACGCCGTGTGAGGCTGCGATGGCGATGACCGCCGTGCGGACGCGGCCCCGTACGTGAGGCCACGGCTTCATCCGCGGTCGTTCGGCCGCATCGGGTTGAGGTGCCAGCGGGTCTGGGCGCAGCAGCAGGAACGTCAGCAGCCCCGCGGTCGTGAACGCGGTCAAGGAGAACACCATGGGACCGGCGAGGTCGGGGATGTCGATCCGCCCGGCCACTGCGGCGCCCGGGCCGGTGAGGTTGGGCCCGGCGACCGCGCCGACCGTGGTGGACCACACGACGATCGACAGCGAGCGGCCCACGTGGCGCGGGTCGGCGCGGTCGACCGCGGCGAAGCGCGACTGCAGGTTCGCCGCGGTGCTGACGCCGAACAGGACCAGGCCGAGCAGCACCAGCAGCAACAGCTCCAGCTGGGCGCCGACGATGGCGACACCCGCACCGCTGGCGCCGATCAGCCAGCCGGCCGTCAGCGCGGGCCGACGTCCGGACCGGATGGCCCAGCGCGAGAGCGGCACCGTCGCCACTGCGGCCCCGAGGGTCAGCATGACGGTGGCCGTGCCGGCCCAGCCCGACGAGCCGCTGACGTCCTTGACGAGCAGGGCGCCGATGGCCAGCCCGGCACCGTTGCCGATGCCGCCGACCACCTGCACCACCGACAGCGACGCGACGGTGCGCCGCTGCGGGAAGGTCACGACGACCAGACGGTGACGCGTTCGGCGGGCTCCATCCAGAGCTCGTCGCCGGGCTGGACGCCGAACGCCTCGTGGAACGCCGCGATGTTGCGCACGACCTGGTTGCAGCGGAACTCCGGCGGCGAGTGCGGGTCGAGCGTCAGGCGCCGCACGGTCTCGGCCGGACGCACCTTCGCCTGCCAGGCCTGCGCCCACGAGATGAAGAAGCGCTGGTCGGGGGTGAGTCCGTCGATCTCGGTGTCGTCAGGATCTGTGAGGCGGAAGGCGCGATAGGCGATGCTGAGCCCGCCGAGGTCGCCGATGTTCTCGCCGATCGTCAGCGAGCCGTTGACCTGGTGGCCGTCCGCGCCCTCGGGCGAGAGCTCGTCGTACTGCGCCACGAGGGCAGCCGTCAGCTTCTCGAACGCCTCGCGGTCCTCGTCGGTCCACCAGTTGCTCAGCGCGCCGGTGCCGTCGTAGTGCGAGCCCTGGTCGTCGAAGCCGTGACCGATCTCGTGACCGATGACCGCGCCGATCGCCCCGAAGTTGACGGCGTCGTCGGCGTCGGCGTGGAAGAACGGCGGCTGCAGGATCGCGGCGGGGAAGACGATCTCGTTCATCGTCGGGTTGTAGTACGCGTTGACGGTCTGCGGCGTCATGTACCACTCGTCGCGGTCGATCGGCGAACCGATCTTGGCCAGCTCGCGGGCGGCCTCGACGGCCATCGAGCGGCGGGCGTTGCCCAGGAGGTCGGTGGGGTCGGTCTCGAGCGCCGAGTAGTCCTTGAAGCGCGGCGGGTGCCCGATCTTGGGCGTGAACGCCTCGAGCTTCTCGAGTGCGCGCTCCTTGGTGGCGTCGCTCATCCACGGCAGCTCGCGGATGCTCTGGCGGTACGCCTCGATGAGCGCGGCGATCAGGTCGTCCATCCGCTCTCGCGATGCCGGCGGGTACTCGGTCTGCACGTAGATGCGGCCCACGGCCTCACCCATCGCGCCCTCGACGAAGCCCACGCCGCGCTTCCAGCGGGGGCGCAGCTCGTCGGTGCCGCTGAGCGTGCGGCCGTAGAAGTCGAAGTTCTCCTCGACGAACGGCGTCGACAGGTAGGCCGCGGAGGCGTGCACGACGTTCCAGCGCAGCCAGTCGAGCCAGGCGGGCAGCAGGTCGTGGGTCAGCAGCGTCTGCAGACCTTCCAGGAAGGACGGCTGCGCCATGACGACCTGGGCCAGCGCCACGGCGGGGATGTCGCACGCCTCGGCCCACGCGGTCAGGTCGAACGCCGGCACCAGCGCCTGCAGCTCGTCGAACGACAGCAGGTTGTAGGTCTTCTGGGCGTCGCGGCACGAGACGCGGTCCCAGTGGAAGGCGGCCAGCTGCGTCTCGAGGTCGAGCACGCGCGCGGCGCGCTTCTCGGCGGCGTCGACACCGGCCAGGGTCAGCAGACGACCGACGTGGGCCACGTACGCCTCGCGGATCGGCGCCTGGTCGTCCTCGCGGTAGTACGTCTCGTCGGGCAGGCCGAGACCGCTCTGGAACCCGTGCGCGACGTAGCGGTCGGGCTGGCCGCGGTCGGGCGCCACGTACAGGCCGATGAGCCCGTGGGTGCCGGTGCGCTCCAGGTCGCCGAGGAGCCGCGCGAACCCCGCGACGTCGGTCACGGCGTCGATGCGCTCGAGGTCGGCGGCCAGCGGCTCGGCCCCCAACGCCTCGATGCGCTCGGTGTCCATGAACGACGCGTACAGGTCGCCTATCTTCTGGAGGTCCACGTCCTCGCCAGGCGTGGCCGCCGCGTCCTCGATGATCTGACGGACCTTCAGCTCGGCCTCGTCGACCAGCGTCACGAACGCGCCGGCGGTGGCCCGGTCGGGCCGGATGTCGGTGCTGTCGAGCCATCGTCCGTTCACGTGCCGGAAGAGGTCGTCCTGCACCCGGATGGACGGGTCGAGCTGCGAGATGTCGATGCCCGGATTCACGTCAGTAGGCTACACAGCGTGACGAGGAACCGGCTGGCTCGACTGACCGTCCTGCGCACGGAGGACGTCGGTCCTTCGATGCGGCGGGTCGTGCTCGGCGACGGCGACGTCGCGCAGGTGATCGAGCGGCACGCCGGGTTCACCGATTCCTACGTGAAGCTCGCCTTCCTGGCCGATGGGGTCGAGTACCCCGACCCCATCGACCTCGACGTCGTCCGCGCGACCATGCCGAGCGAGACCTGGCCCGTGCTGCGCACGTACACGATCCGCCACCTGGACGCTGAGGCCCGTGAGGTCTGGATCGACCTCGTCACCCACGGCGACGAGGGCCTGGCCGGTCCCTGGGCACAGCGCGTGCAGCCGGGGGAGACGATCCACCTGCGTGGTCCGGGTGGTGCGTACCGGCCTGATCCGGCTGCCGATCACCACCTGCTGGTCGGTGACGAGTCGGCGCTGCCGGCCATCGCCGCCAGCCTCGAGTCGCTGCCGGACGGCAGTCGGGCCACGGCATTCATCGAGGTCGACGGGCCCGGCGACGAGGTGACCATCGCGTCGGCCGGCGACGTCGAGGTGCGCTGGCTCCACCGCGCCCCGGCCGCCTCCGGCACCACGACGCTGCTCGACGACGCCGTGCGGGCGTGGGAGTGGCCGGCCGGCCGGGTGCAGGCCTTCGTCCACGGCGAGTCCGCGCTGCTCAAGAGCGTGCGGCCCTACGTCCGCGAGCGCGTCGAACGTGCCGACCTCTCGGTGTCCGCGTACTGGCGGCGTGGGCAGACGGAGGAGGGCTTCCGGGCCTGGAAGCAGGACGTGGCCGCGCAGGGCGAGGAGACCATCCTGCGGCCTGGAGCGGGAGGGTCATGACGACGTACGCCCTCGTCCTCGCCGGTGGCACGGGTGCCCGCTTCGGTGCCGCCACCCCCAAGCAGCTGCTGGACCTCGACGGTCGCAGCATCCTCGAGGTCAGCGCCGCGGCGCTGGCGACAGCCCCCGGGGTCGACGCCGTCGTGATCGTTGCGCACCCCGACTGCCGCGCCGTGGCCGACGAGGTCGCCCAGCGTGTCCCCGGAGTCGTCGCCGTCGTCGACGGTGGTGACACCCGCGCCGACAGCACTCGCCGGGGCCTCGCGGCCGTCGACGCGCCCGACGACGCGTTGGTGCTGGTGCACGATGCGGCGCGGCCGCTCGTCAGCCATCGCGTGATCGCCGACTGCCTCGCTGCACTGCGTCAGCACGACGCCGTCACCCCGGCGCTGGAGTCCACCGACACGTTGCTCGAGGTCGATGCGACCGACCGTGTGGTGGCCAGCCCGCCGCGCGACCGCCTGCGCCGGGTGCAGACGCCGCAGGGATTCCGCCTCGGCGTCCTCCGCCGCGCCCACGCGGCGGCCGCTGTCGACCCGCACGCCGTGCCGACCGACGACGTCTCGGTCGTGCTCGCCCACGAGACCGGCGCTTCCGTGGTGGTGGTGCCGGGCGAGGAGTCCAACCTCAAGATCACCCGTCCGGACGACCTCGAGCGGGCCCGTCAGATCCTGACCGCCCGACGAGTCGTCGGGGAGAGTGGCGATGTCTGAGCCCCGTGTGACGGCCGTCGTGGTGTCGTACAACCGCGGCGCCCTGCTGGCCGAGACCCTCGACGCCCTCGCCGCGCAGACCGTGCGGGCCACGATCGTCGTTGTCGACAACGCCTCCACCGACGGCTCCGCCGAGGTGGCTGACCGTCCCGACGTCGACCTCGTGCGCCTGACCAGCAACACCGGTGGTGCCGGCGGATTCGCCACGGCGATGGCGACGGCGCTGGCCCGGCACGATCCCGACTGGATCTGGGTCATGGACGACGACGTCGTGCCGACACCCACGGCCCTGGGTGCGCTGCTCGCCGCCGCCGAGTCGATCCCCGTCCGGGTCGACGCGCTGTGCTCGCGGGCCGAGTGGACCGACGGCACCGAGCACCCCATGAACACTCCGCGCCCGTGGGCGCTCGCCCGGCCTGCCGAGAAGCGCGATGCCATGGCCGTCGGTGGCATCGCCGTCCGGTCCGTCTCGTTCGTCTCGTCGATGTACCGCGCCGACGCGGTCCGCCAGCGGGGGCTGCCGGTGGCCGAGTACTTCATCTGGAATGACGACTTCGAGTACTCCACGCGCCTGATCCGCGGGTCCCGGGGCCTCGCGGTGCCCGGCAGTGTCGTCGTGCACAAGACGGCGGCACTGGCCGACACCGACGCCGACCCCGGACCGCGCTTCTACTTCGAGGTGCGCAACAAGCTCTGGCTGTTCCGGGACGCCCGCGGCCTCCGGCTGCACGAGAAGCTGCTGTTCGGCGCCGCCACGGCGCGTCGCTGGGTGCGGACGCTGCGACGCTCCCCGCAGACCGACGTCGTGCGCGACGGCCTGCGACGCGGATGGCGCGACGGACGCCGCACCCGCCCGCGACCGAACGCCGAGGTCCTGGCCGACGCGGGCCTGCCCGCCGACGTGCTGGCCGTCGTCGCCGACCTCGACACCGCCCAGCGCCGCTGGGAGGGTTCCCGATGACCCGAGCCTGCCGTCACTCGTCCCCGCTGAGTGTCACGTTTCGGTCGCGAAACCGCCGAATTCACGACCGAAATGTGACACTCAGCGTGGAGGCGGGGCGATGACGGCCCCCGCGGCCCCGCCGTTCAGCGTGCTGATGGCGTACTACGCCGGTGACCGCCCCGACCACCTGGAGGAGGCGTTCCTCAGCGTCACGGCCCACCAGGACCTGCCGCCGGCCGAGGTCGTGCTGGTGCGCGACGGACCGGTGGGCCGCGACCTCGCCGAGCGGGTGGCGCGGCTGGAGGCCGAGTCGGTCGTTCCGGTGCGGCACGTCGAGCTGGCGGCCAACCAGGGGCTCGCCGCCGCCCTCACGGCCGGCCTGGCCGAGGTGCACCACGCCATCGTCGCCCGCATGGACGCCGACGACGTCTCGTTGCCGTCGCGCTTCGCCGTGCAGGTGCCGCTGGTCGCCGAGGGACTGGACCTCGTGGGCAGCGCCATCACCGAGTTCGGTGAGGAGGCTGCCGTCGAGCGCACCCGACCCGTCGTCCGTGGCGCCGACGCCATCGCGTCCCAGGCGCGCTTGCGGTCGCCCTTCAACCATCCGTCGGTCGTCTTTCGCATCTCGGCCGTGCAGTCGGCGGGCGGGTACGTCGACCTCGGGATGATGGAGGACTACTGGCTGTGGGTGCGGATGATCGCCGCGGGCGCCAAGGTCGACAACGTCGACGCCGCGCTGGTGCGGTACCGCGTCAGCGACGGGGCCTACGGGCGCCGCGGCGGCTGGACGCTGCTGCGTTCCGAGCTGAGTCTGCAGCGGGCCATGCGCCGAGCCGGCTTCACGACGAGCCGGGAGTACGCCCGCAACGTCGCGGTGCGCGGTGCCTACCGGATGATCCCGGAGTCGTTCCGCAAGGCCCTGTACCGCCTCGCCTTCGTGCGTCGCGGACCTCGCTTCCGGTAGAGCCGGGGATCGCCCGACCGTCGCGCCTCGCCCGGTGTAGCGTCGTCCCGTGCGCCGCCCGGTCATCCCGGCCGCGATCGCCCATCCGGTCCGGCTGCTGCCCCTGAGCTTCCTCGCGTTGATCCTCGTGGGGACGCTGCTGCTGCTGTTGCCGTTCACCCGGACCGGACCCTACGAGCTCGACTTCATGGCCGCGTTCTTCACGTCCGGGTCGGCCGTCACCGTGACCGGACTGGCCAACGTCGACACGGCGACGTACTGGACGCCCGCCGGACAGGCCATCATCCTCTTCCTGGTGGAGGTCGGTGGTCTCGGCATCATCGCGATGGCCACGGTGCTGGGCCTGTTCATCGGCGGCCGCCTCGGCCTGCGGACCCGGCTCGTGGCGCAGGCCGACATGCACGTCGTGAGCCTCGGCGAGGTGGGCCCGCTGTTCCGCCGCGTCCTCGTCATGATGCTGGGGTTCCAGGCTGCGTTCGCCGCCGTCCTGGTCGTGCGGTACCGCGGGTCCTACTACGACGACTGGGCCACCTCGCTGTGGCACGGGATCTTCGATGCCGTGATGGCCTTCAACAACGCCGGCTTCTCCCTGAACTCCGACAGTCTGACCCAGTACGCCGGCGACTGGCTCGTCATCGCGCCGATCTCGCTCGCGGTCTTCATCGGGGCCATGGGCTTCCCCGTGCTGGCCGAGCTGTTCAGCGGGTGGCGCACCCCGAGCCGCTGGACCATCCACACGCGTCTGACCGTGTGGGGCTCGGTCCTGCTGCTGGTCCTGGGCGCCCTGACGTTCCTCGCCCTGGAGTGGTCGAACCCGGCCACGTTCGGCGACTACTCCGTAGGGAACAAGATCCTTTCCGGCCTCGAGGGCAGCGTCATGACGCGGTCCGGTGGGCTGAACTCCTTCGACTGGGGCGAGGTGCGCCCCGAGAGCCTCAGTGTCGGCACCGTGCTGATGTTCATCGGCGGCGGCAGCGCCAGCACGGCCGGCGGCATCAAGATCACGACCTTCCTGCTGCTGGCCTACGTCATCGTGGCCGAGCTGCGCGGCGACCCGCAGGTGACGGTTGGGGTGCGTGCCATCGGCTCAGCCGTCGTGCGCACCTCGCTGACCATCGCGCTGCTCGCAGTCATGATCGTGACCTCGGCGACGATGCTCGTGATGCTGCTGAGCGACTTCACGTTCGAGGACGTCCTGTTCGAGTGCACCTCGGCGTTCGCCACGGCCGGACTGAGCACCGGAATCACCGGCGAGCTGCCTGCCTCGGCCCAGGCCGTGCTGGTCGGCTTGATGTTCATCGGCCGAGTCGGCACGATTGCCGCTGCGTCGGCCTTCGTCCTTCGCCGTCGCGCGCCGCGGTACCACCGGCCCGAAGAACAACCCATCATTGGCTAGGAGCATCAGTGGCTAGAAGCAAGGACACCTCGCCGACCGCGCCCGTCATCGTCCTCGGGCTCGGACGGTTCGGCACGGCGGTCGCCCGATCGCTCGTGCAGCTGGGGCACGACGTCCTGGCCGTCGACGAGCGCCCGGACATCGTGCAGAAGTACGCCAGCGACTTCACCCACGTCGTCGCCGCCGACACGACCGACACCGAGGCGCTGCGCCAGATCGGCGCCGAGCAGTTCTCGGTCGCGGTCGTCGGCATCGGCACCGACATCGAGGCCAGCGTGCTGACCGTCCTGGGCCTGCTCGACCTCGGCGTCACGGAGGTCTGGGCCAAGGCCATCAGCGGCAAGCACGCCGCGATCCTCGAGCGCGTCGGCGCCACGCACGTCATCCGTCCCGAGTCGCAGATGGGCAAGCGGGTGGCGCACCTGGTCACCGGCACGATGACCGACTTCATCGAGTTCGACGACGGCTTCGCCATCGCCCGCACGCGGGCTCCGGAGTGCTCGGAGAACAAGACGCTCACCGAGGCCAACATCCGCCAGAAGTACGGCGTGACGATCGTGGGCGTCAAGACGCGCGGCGAGGACTTCACGTACGCCCGGCCCGAGACCTTCGTGACCGGCGGCGACGAGCTGATCGTCTCGGGCTCCACCCCCAAGGTCGAGGCGTTCTGCGCCCTGGGCTGATCTGCGGGGTTGATCTGCTGGGCTTGATCCGCGGGGCTGGCGGGCGCGGCCCCGCGCGTGACTAGAGTGGCGGCATGGACCTCGACCCCGCGCTGCTGGAGATCCTCGTGTGCCCGCAGTGCCGCGACGCGCTGTTCGTCGATCACGACGCCTCCGAGCTGGTGTGCCAGTCGTGCCGCCTCGCGTACGCCGTCCGCGGCGGCGTGCCCGTGATGCTCGTCGACGAGGCCCGCAGCCTCTGACGCCTGCGTGCCGGGGCTGCAGACCTCGGTCGTGAGGTACCGCACCTCTCAGTTGATGCACGAGATCCCAGTACCCGCCGGTAGGATGGGTCGCATGGATTACAACGTCGCTGACCTGTCGCTGGCCGAGTACGGCCGCAAGGAGATCATTCTCGCCGAGCACGAGATGCCCGGCCTCGTGGCCATGCGGGAGCGTTACGGCAAGGACAAGCCTCTCGCGGGAGCCCGCATCGCCGGCTCGCTCCACATGACCATTCAGACCGCCGTGCTGATCGAGACCCTCGTGGACCTCGGCGCCGACGTCCGCTGGGCGACCTGCAACATCTTCTCGACCCAGGACCACGCCGCCGCTGCGGTCGTCGTCGGTCGTGACGGCACCCCCGATGCCCCGAAGGGCACCCCCGTCTTCGCCTGGAAGGGCGAGACGCTGGCCGAGTACTGGGACGAGGCCGAGAAGGTCTTCGACTTCACCGACGAGAACGGTGCGCCGATCGGCCCGAACGTGCTGCTCGACGACGGCGGCGACATCACCCTCCTGCTGCACAAGGGTGTCGAGTTCGAGAAGATCGGCGCCGTTCCCGGCCAGGACTCCACTGACAACGAGGAGTACAAGGAGGTGCTGCGCGTCCTGGCCCGCTCGCTGGAGACGAAGCCGCAGCACTGGACCAGCATCGCGAAGGACATCAAGGGCGTCTCCGAGGAGACCACCACCGGCGTCCTGCGTCTGTACGACCGCTTCCGCGAGGGCACGCTGCTCTTCCCGGCCATCAACGTCAACGACTCGGTCACCAAGAGCAAGTTCGACAACAAGTACGGCTGCCGCCACTCCCTGATCGACGGCCTCAACCGCGCCACCGACGTCATGATCGGCGGCAAGGTCGCCGTCGTCTGTGGCTACGGCGACGTCGGCAAGGGCTCCGCGGAGTCGCTGCGTGGCCAGGGTGCGCGCGTCATCGTCACCGAGATCGACCCCATCTGCGCGCTGCAGGCCGCGATGGACGGCTACGAGGTGCGTCGCCTCGAGTCGGTCGTCGAGACCGCCGACATCTTCATCACCACCACGGGCAACTTCGACATCATCCGCGTCGAGCACTTCGAGAAGATGAAGCACCAGGCCATCGTGGGCAACATCGGCCACTTCGACAACGAGATCAACATGGCCGGCCTGGCCAAGATCCCCGGCATCGTCAAGGACGAGATCAAGCCGCAGGTCCATCAGTGGATCTTCCCCGATGGCAAGAAGATCATCGTGCTGTCGGAGGGTCGTCTGCTCAACCTGGGCAACGCCACGGGTCACCCGTCGTTCGTCATGTCGAACTCGTTCACGAACCAGGTCCTGGCGCAGATCGAGCTCTACACGAAGGCCGACCAGTACGAGCTGGGCGTCCACGTCCTGCCCAAGCACCTCGACGAGGAGGTCGCGCGCCTGCACCTCGATGCCCTGGGTGTCGAGCTGACCGAGCTCACCAAGGAGCAGGCCGAGTACCTCGGTGTCGACGTCGCCGGTCCGTACAAGTCCGACCTCTACCGGTACTGAGCTTCCGGTCCGCACACCGCCGCCGTCCGTCCTGCTCCTCGTAGGGCCGTCATGAGTCCTCGCCGCTCCAACCACGATCGCGTCCTCGTCGTCGACGACGACGCGTCGTTGGCCGAGATGCTCACGATCGTCCTCGAGGGGGAGGGACTGACGGCGGCGGTGTGTCGTTCGGGCGACACCGTCATGTCGGCGCTCAGCGCCTTCAAGCCCGACGTCGTGCTGCTCGACCTGATGCTGCCGGGACGCGACGGCATGGCGGTGTGCCGGCAGATCCGCACCCAGTCGGCGGTGCCGATCATCATGCTCACGGCCAAGTCCGACACCCCCGACGTCGTCGCGGGTCTGGAGGCCGGCGCCGACGACTACATCACCAAGCCGTTCAAGAACTCCGAGCTCGTGGCACGCATCCGGGCGAGGCTGCGGCGCACCGATGCGCTGCAGGAGCCGCTGGTCTTCGGCGACATCGTGCTCGACCCCACGGGCCACACGGCCACGCGCGCCGGGCAGTCACTCGACCTCACGCCGCTGGAGTTCGACCTGCTGGCGTGCCTCGCGGGCCGCCCCGAGCAGGTCTTCACCCGTGAGGTGCTGCTGCAGAAGGTCTGGGGCTACCACCACCCGGGCGACACCAAGCTCGTCAACGTCCACATGACCCGTCTGCGGTCGAAGATCGAGGACGACGCCGAGAATCCCCGCGTCATCCGCACCGTCCGAGGGGTCGGCTACCAGGCGATCGCGCCGGACTGACATGGCGCGCCCCCGCCCCCGGCAGGAACAACCCCGCCCCCGGCAGGAACAACCCCGCCCCCGGCCGGACCAGCGCGTGATCCGTGTCGTCCGCGACGTCACGGCTCCGGTCCTACGGTTGTGGCGTCGCTCGGTGCAGCTGCGCGTGGTCGGCAGCACGGTCGTGCTCAGCGGTCTCGCCATCGCCCTCACCGGCTGGGCCCTGCTCGGTGACATCGCCCAGGGGTTGGCTGACTCGCGCCGCGAGAGCGCGGTGGCCGAGGCGCGGGCAGGTCTCGACCGGGTGCAGTCCCAGCTCGTGGCCGGGGTGGAGACCGAGCCCAGCGCGGCCTCGCAGGCCATCGCGCAGCTGGTCGACTCCCAGGCCCAGCGGGGCGGAGGTCCGCGTCGCCACGAGCTGGTGGTCGAGGGACCGCTGACGACCGAAGAAGCCACGGTGCCGGTCCGGTCGTCGAGCGGCGTCTCGGCTCGCGCCGTGCCGGGTGACCTGGCCGACGCGGTCCGCGACGACGACGGCGTCTTCTGGCGATATGCGCGGCTCCCCGCTGCGAGCGACGGGGGCGACGATCCCGTGCTGGTGGTCGGCAGCCGGTTGCGCGTGCCGTCCACGGGTGACCTCTACGCGGTCTACTACGTGTTCTCGATGGCCGAGCAGCAGAGCACGCTGGCGCTCGTGCGCAACGCCCTGCTGCTCGCCGGCGTGGCGATGGTCGCGATGCTGGGTGGACTGGCCCTGCTGGTCTCGCGCCAGGTCCTGGGGCCCGTGCGGCTCGCGCGGCGCATCGCCGAGCGGTTCGCGTCGGGCAACCTCGAGCAACGCATGCACGTGCGCGGCGAGGACGACATCGCGCGGTTGTCGACCTCCTTCAACCAGATGGCGGCCAGCCTGCAGACGCAGATCACCCGGCTCGAGAACCTCTCCCGCCTGCAGCAGCGCTTCGTCTCCGACGTGTCGCACGAGCTGCGCACCCCGCTCACGACGGTGACGATGGCCGGCGCCGTGCTGTACGACGCGCGGTCTCGGTTCGATCCCCCCACGGCGCGAGCCGCCGAGCTGCTGCTGCGGGAGCTGCAGCGCTTCGAGGGCCTGCTCAGCGACCTGATGGACCTCTCGCGCTTCGACGCCGGGGCGGCCCAGCTGGAGACCGACGCTCTCGACCTGGCCGAGGTGGCCCGGCGGGTCGCCGACGACCCGGTGCTCACCCGCAAGGGTCTGCGGGTCGTCGTCCGCGGAGCCGACCGCCCGGCGGTGGTCGACGCCGACGACCGCCGGGTCGACCGCATCGTCCGCAACCTGACCACGAACGCAGCGGCCTACAGCGGCTCTGCCGAGGTGGTGGTGACCGTGGCCCAGGACGATCGCTGCGTGTCGCTCTCCGTGCGCGACCACGGGTGCGGCCTCGACGACGACCAGGCACTGCGGGTCTTCGACCGCTTCTGGAGGGCCGACCCGGCGCGGTCGTCGGCCGGCACCGGGCTGGGTCTCGCGATCGCGCGTGAGGACGCCCGCCTGCATGGCGGGACGCTGCGGGTGGGCAGTCGGGTCGGCGAGGGCACCGACTTCGTGCTCACCCTGCCGAAGCCCGGGGGAGACGCCCGCCCGCCGGCGCTCGAGCCCATGGGCGGTCACGTTCCCGTGCGGGAGGACGTGTGAGAGCCCCCGGAAGGGGCCGTGTGCGGGGCGCGGCGCTCGGCCTGGCCGTGGCCCTCGTCCTCGGCGGGTGCGCCGGCCTGCCGGGGTCGGGCCCTGTCGTCCGCGCCGACGACGTCGCGCCCGGTGTCGAGGTCGTCACCTACGAGCCTGCGCCGCCGGCGGAGGGTGCTTCGCCCGAGCAGATCGCCGAGGGCTTCCTCGACGCGATGCTCGCCTATCCCGTCTCGACGGCCGTCGCCTCGGAGTACCTCACGCCCGACGCCGCGGACGACTGGACCTCCTCGGACGGCGTGCGGGTCTACCGGTCACCGGAGGTCACCGTGCAGCAGGTCGGCGACGCGTCGGCCCAGGTGGCGCTGCAGGCCGAGGAGAGCGGGGGGCTCGACGCCACGGGCCGTTACCGCCCGCCGGTCGGTTCGCTCGATCTCACCCTCGAGCTCGAGCAGGTCGACGGGGAGTGGCGCGTCGCGACGCCACCATCGGGGATGCTGATCACGCAGTCGTACTTCGAGACCTACTACGAGCCCTACGACGTGTTCTTCTTCAACCTGCGCGGCGAGCAGCTGTTGGCCGACCCGGTCCACGTCCCGGTGGGCGATCAGCTGGCCACGGCACTCATGGCGTCGTTGGCCGCGGGCCCGCCAGCTGGGCTGGCGGGAGAGGCGCGCACCTACCTCCCACCCCTGGACCAGTGGCGGCCCGCCGTGACGCTCGGACCGGACGGCGTGGCCGAGATCGATTTCGACATCGATGTGTCGTCGCTCGATCTCGAGGTCCGGCGACGCCTCTCCGCGCAGGTCGTGCGGACGCTGGCCCAGGTCCCGGGGGTCGACAGCGTGCGCATCGTGGGCACCGAAGGACCGCTGGTGGTGGGTGACACGCCCGTCCAGCCCACGACCGCCTGGCGACGATTCGACGCACCGGCGCCGGAGGGTCGTCCGGGTGCGATCGTCGACGGTCGGGTGGTGACGCTCATCGAGGACGAGGTCGCGGCCGTGCCGGACCTGCCCGAGGACCTGGCGGCCGACGCGGTGCTGGTGGCGGTGGCGCAGGGGTCGGCGGCGGTCGTCACGTCGACCGGTCTGCTGCGCATGGTGCTGGACGACGGCACCGAGGTGCGTGACACCGTCTCGTCCGTGGTGGGGCTGGCATGGGACTCCGCCGGACAGCTGTGGGTCGCTGACGCTCCGGACGGCGCGTTGCGCGTGCGGATCCTGACCGCGGCCGGGACGACGACAGTCGAGACGTCCGCGGTGGGGGCCGGAGTCGTCTCCTTCGCGCTCGACGCGAGCGGGCGGCAGTACGCCGTCGTCGGGACCGACGGCCAGGTGCGGGTCGGTGACATCGACCGCGGACCTGTCGACGAAGGAGTGGTCGAGGGAGGGGCAGCGGTCCCGGCCCTGCGGCCTGCGAGCCGGGTCGCCCCCGACGTCCCGGGGCCCAGGACCGTGGTCTGGAGCGGGCCCACCGAGGTGGCGGTGCTCGGGTTCGACGAGACCGGTGGTCAGGTCTACCGGGCGCGTGCCGACGGCTCGCCCTCCGACGGGGACGCGGGCACCCGGCCGGTCCTGCCGAACCTGGTCATCGACGGCCTCGCGGTGGGGCCGGGGACGGCCCCCGCGATCTACGTGACCGACGATCGTCGCCGCCTCTGGTACCTCCCGCGGGGCGGGGCGTGGCGAGCGCTCGACGTGACGGCCTCCGGCCTGTCCAGCGGCCGGTAGGCCCTGTCCACAGCGTCCCGGCCGGCCTCGGCCCTTCCACAGGCCGACGCGAAGCACACGGCGCTCGGTGCGGTTCGCGTCCACGCTGGGGGAGTGGACCTGCGCACCGCTGCCGCCGACCTGTTCGTCGGGGCCGACTGCCCCGGGTGTGGTGCACCGGCCCTCGACTGGTGCCGCCGGTGCGCGCTGGTCGCGCGTCCGGTTCCTCACCGCGTGAGCGTCGGGCACCCCGGGATCGACCTGCCGGTGACCGCGGCCGCCGAGAACGTGGGCGTGGTCGCCGACCTCGTCGTGGCCTGGAAGGACGGCGACCGTCACCGGCTCACGCGGCACCTCGGTCTCCTGCTGGCGGCGGCGTGCCTGCTGCACGAATCCGACGAGCAGGACCTGCTCCTCGTGCCGGTCCCCAGCACGGCCGCCACGGTGCGGCGCCGCGGTGCCGACCTGGCGGCCGACCTCGCCCGCAGTGCGGCCGCGGAGCTCGTCGCGACGGGCCTGCCGGCTCGGGCGGTCCCGGCGTTGTGTCGCGCCCGGGCGACGCGGGACCAGGTGGGTCTCGGCGCCCGCGCGCGCCGCCGCAACGTCGCCGGTGCCTTCGCGCTCCGCCGGTCGGGCACGATCCGCACCGCGCTGCTCAGCGGTCGCGTGCTCGTGGTCGACGACGTCGTGACGACCGGTTCGTCGGTCGCCGAGACGGTCCGGGTGCTGCGGTCGCAGGGCGTCTGCGTCGTCGGCGCGGCGGTGGTGGCACGAACGCCCGGGCGTGTCGACCTCGACTGAGCGAAGGGCAGGGCCGATGACTGGCCCGTTTGCACTTTCGCTTCGGCCCGGACCGGTCTACGGTCACAGACATGGCGTGAGTCAGTCGTCCACCAACGCAGGAGGTCATCTCATGGAAATTGTCGTGAAGGGTCGCAACAGCGAGATCTCCGAGAGGTTCCGCCAGCACGTCGAGGAAAAGCTGCACCGGATCGACAAGTTCGACAGCCGCCAGCGCATCCACCGTGTCGACGTCGAGGTCACGCACGAGAAGAACCCGCGACAGCACGACCGCGCCGCCCGTGTCGAGATGACCCTGCTCTCCAAGGGCCCCGTGATTCGCGCCGAGGCCACGTCCGCCGATCAGCACTCCGCGCTCGACGCCGCCATCGACAAGCTCGAGACGCGCCTGCGCAAGGCTGCCGATCGCAAGCGCATCCACCATGGTCAGCACGCACCCACCTCGCTCTCGGCCGCCACGGCGGCCATCCCGGACGAGCTGCTCTCCGCGCCCGTCGAGGAGGCGCCCGCCCCGTCGCCGGCCGGACCCATCGAGGTCGAGGGCGACGGTCCCATCGTCGTGCGTGAGAAGACGCACCAGGCCCCGGCCATGACGCTCGACCAGGCGCTCTACGAGATGGAGCTGGTCGGGCACGACTTCTACCTGTTCCTCGAGAAGGACTCGATGCAGCCGAGCGTGGTGTACCGCCGTCGCGGGTACGACTACGGCGTCCTGCATCTCGACGTCACGGCTGAGTAGGCGTGCGCTCGGGGGTGGTGCAGCGCCCTTCGGCGACGGGTCGCCGGACCGCGTTGGTCCGTCGACGGACCGGATGCGTGGCATGATGCGGGACGTGGACGCCGTCGCCTCGCGCATCAGGGTCTTGATCGTCGACGACCAGGAGCTGTTCCGTCGCGGTGTCTCGATGGTGCTCAGCGCGGAGTCCGACCTCGACATCGTCGAGGTCGGTGACGGCGAGGAAGCTCTGCAGTCGGTGGCGGACAACCCGCCCGACGTGGTGCTGCTGGACGTGCGCATGCCCGGCCGCGGCGGGGTCGAGGTCTGCGGTGCCATCAAGGCCACGTCGCCCACCACCGGCATCATCATGCTGACGGCCAGCGACGAGGAGTCCGATCTCTACGAGTCGATCAAGAGTGGCGCCTCGGGCTACCTGCTCAAGGACGGTTCGACGTACGACCAGGTGGCCGAGGCGGTCCGGCTCGTCGCATCCGGTCAATCACTGATCAGCCCCACGATGGCGACCAAGCTGCTCGAGGAGTTCGTGCAGATCTCGCGCGGACCGGCGCCGTCGGCCAGCCTGACGGCCCGCGAGCTGCAGGTGCTGCGGCTCGTGGCCAAGGGCCAGAGCAATCGCGAGATCGCCGGTGAGCTGTTCATCAGCGAGAACACGGTCAAGAACCACATCCGCAACATCCTCGAGAAGCTGCAGATGAAGTCGCGCATGGAGGCCGCCATGTACGCCGTCCGCAGCCGTCTCGTCGAGGACGTCTGACCACTCGCGTCGCCCGCCCTCCGGGCGACGCACGATGATGCATCCGGGTAGCCAGGGCTACCGCGATGCATCATCGTCGAGCCTTCGAGGGACGCAGGATGATGCGTTCGGGTAGCCAGGGCTACCGCGATGCATCATCGTCGGTCCTCCAGGGGCGCGGTCTGTCGGTGGCGTCCGGCAGGATCGACGCGTGAGCGAGCGGTACACGAAGCTGCAGGCGCGGCGCATGGCGTTGGGCGCCCAGGGCTTCACGCGGGGGCGACCGGCCGGGCCCGTCGCGGCCCGCCACCTTGGCTCGGTCATCGACCGCCTGGGCTTCTTCCAGATCGACTCCGTCAACGTCCTGCAGCGCGCGCACTACCTGCCGCTCTACTCACGCATGGGTCCCTATGACACCGAGCTGTTGCACCGGGCGTCCTCGCGAGGTCCGCGCCGGCTCGTCGAGTACTGGGCCCACGAGGCAGCCCTGCTCGACGTCCGCCTCTGGCCCGCGTTCCGGTTCCGCATGCAGGAACGGCGCGGCCTGTGGGGTGGGCCGCGACGCGTCGCGGAGGAGCAGCCCGAGCTCGTCGCGCGCGTCCTCGACGAGGTCCGCGACCGGGGTCCCCTCACCGCACGCCAGGTCGAGCAGGACTCGCCCCGGTCGCGCGACCACTGGGGCTGGAACTGGTCCGACGCCAAGCAGGCGCTCGAGTACCTGTTCTTCGTCGGCGAGGTCACCGCTGCCGGACGCACGTCCCAGTTCGAGCGCCTCTACGACGTGCCCGAGCGGGTGCTGCCCGCTCCCGTGCTCGCGCAGCCGGTGCTCGAGTCCGACGAGGCGCACCGCCTGCTGGTCGGTCATGCCGCCCAGGCGCTCGGCATCGCCACGATCCCGTGCCTGCGCGACTACTTCCGCCTGGCGCCCGAGCCCACCCGGTTGGCCGTGCAGCAGCTGGTCGAGGCCGGCGAGCTCGTGCCGGCCACGATCGACGGCTGGGGCCGCGACGCCTACCGGCACCGTGACGCCGTCGTGCCGCGCCGCGTGCGCGCCCGCGCCCTGCTGAGCCCCTTCGACCCCCTGGTGTTCGAGCGCACCCGCACCGAGGAGCTCTTCGACTTCCGCTACCGCATCGAGATCTACGTGCCCGAGGCGAAGCGGGTGCACGGCTACTACGTGCTGCCGTTCCTGCTCGGCGACCGCCTCGTCGCCCGGGTCGACCTCAAGGCCGACCGCGCGGCCGGTGTGCTGCGCGTGCTGGCGGCCTACGCCGAGCCCCACGCCATTCCCGACACCGCCGCCGAGCTGGCGGCCGAGCTGCGGCTGATGGCCGAGTGGCTGGGACTGGCCGACGTGCAGCCACCAGCACGCGGCGACCTCGCCGGGGCGCTGAGCCACGCACTGGCCACGGCTCCGGCCTGAACACCCGACGTCCCACAGGGGCTGGGGTGGCGCCCGCGTGGGTGTGACCGCCTAGACTCGCTTCGTTCCGAGTCGACTCGCCAGGAAGTGCATCCGTGCCCAAGATCATCGACAAGATCCTCCGCGCCGGAGAAGGCAAGATCCTTCGGCAGCTGGAGGCCATCGCCGCCCAGGTGAACGACCTCGCCGACGAGTTCTCCGCCATGAGCGACGACGAGCTGCGCGGGATGACCGACGAGTTCCGCGAGCGCCTCGCGGCCGGTGAGACGCTCGACGGCATCATGCCCGAGGCCTTCGCCACGGTGCGTGAGGCCGCCGACCGTGTGCTCGGCCAGCGTCACTTCGACGTGCAGATCCTCGGTGGCGCCGCGCTGCACCTGGGCAACATCGCCGAGATGAAGACCGGTGAGGGCAAGACCCTCGTCTCGACCCTGCCTGCCTACCTCAACGCCCTGGCAGGCAAGGGCGTCCACGTCGTCACGGTCAACGACTACCTGGCCCGCTACCACGCCGAGTGGATGGGCCGCGTCCACCGCTTCCTGGGGCTCTCGGTCGGCGTCATCCTGCCGAGCATGCCGGCCAGCGAGCGCCGCGAGGCCTACGCCTGCGACATCACGTACGGCACCAACAACGAGCTCGGCTTCGACTACCTGCGCGACAACATGGCCGTCGACATCGCCGCGTGCGTCCAGCGCGGCCACTTCTTCGCCGTCGTCGACGAGGTCGACTCCATCCTCATCGACGAGGCGCGTACGCCGCTGATCATCTCCGGCCCCACGCAGGAGGAGGTCAAGTGGTACGGCGAGTTCGCGCGCATCGTCGGCCGCATGAGCCCCGAGGTGCACTACGAGGTCGATGAGAAGAAGCGCACCATCAGCGTCACCGAGGAGGGCATCGACGCGGTCGAGGACGCTCTCGGCATCGACAACCTCTACGACTCGGTCAACACGCCGCTCATCAGCTTCCTCAACAACGCCATCAAGGCCCGTGAGCTCTTCAAGCGCGACAAGGACTACGTCGTCATCGACGACGCCGTGCTGATCGTCGACGAGCACACCGGACGCATCCTCGACGGTCGTCGCTACAACGAGGGTCTGCACCAGGCCATCGAGGCCAAGGAGCAGGTGCGCATCCGCGAGGAGTACCAGACCCTCGCCACGGTCACGCTGCAGAACTACTTCCGCCTGTACGACAAGCTCTCCGGCATGACCGGCACGGCCCTCACCGAGGCCAGCGAGTTCGACAAGATCTACTCCCTCGGCGTCGTGCCCATCCGCACCAACAAGCCGGTCGCGCGTGACGACCTGCCCGACCTCGTCTATCGCACCGAGGACGCCAAGTTCGACGCCGTCGTCGAGGACATCGTCGACCGGCACGGCAAGGGCCAGCCCATCCTCGTCGGCACCACCAGCGTCGAGAAGAGCGAGCGGCTCTCCACGATGCTGCGCAAGCGCGGCGTCGTGCACGAGGTGCTCAACGCCAAGCAGCACGAGCGCGAGGCCGCCATCGTCGCGATGGCCGGACACAAGGGCGCCGTCACCGTGGCCACCAACATGGCCGGCCGCGGCACCGACATCATGCTCGGCGGCAACGTCGAGTTCCTCGCCGACCAGGCGCTGCGCAAGCGCGGCATGGACCCGGCCGATCCCGAGAGCGGCTACGAGGAGGCCTGGGCCGATGCCGTCGCCGAGGCCACCGCGCAGGTCAAGGCCGAGCACGACGAGGTCGTCGAGCTCGGCGGCCTGGCCGTCATCGGCACCGAGCGCCACGAGTCGCGCCGCATCGACAACCAGCTGCGTGGCCGCTCCGGTCGTCAGGGCGACCCCGGCGCCACCCAGTTCTACCTGTCGCTCGAGGACGACCTGATGCGGCTCTTCAAGGCCGACTGGGTCAACTACGTGCTGCAGCGCCTCAACATCCCCGACGACGTGCCCATCGAGAACAAGCGCGTCACCGGCGCCATCGCCTCGGCGCAGTCGCAGGTCGAGTCGCAGAACTTCGAGACCCGCAAGAACATCCTCAAGTACGACGACGTCATGAGCCGTCAGCGCGAGGTCGTCTACACCGAGCGCCGTCGCGTGCTCGAGGGTGCCGACCTCGCCGAGTGGGTGCGCGACATGATCACCCAGGTCGCGCGGGCCTACGTCACCGGCGCCACCGAAGGCGCGTCGGAGGAGTGGGACCTCGAGGCCCTCTGGACCGCGCTGGGCACCCTCTACCCCGTGGGTGTCACGATCGACGAGGTCGTCGAGAAGGCCGGCGGACGCGACCGCCTGAGCCGCGAGCAGCTCTCCGACACCATCACCGAGGACGCCCTGCGCGCCTACGACGCGCGCGAGGCCGAGCTGGGCGAGGCCGTCACGCGTGAGCTCGAGCGCAAGGTCGTGCTGAGCGTCCTCGACCGCAAGTGGCGCGAGCACCTCTACGAGATGGACTACCTCCGCGAGGGCATCGGCCTGCGCGCGTACAGCCAGCGTGACCCGCTGATCGAGTACCAGCGTGAGGGCTTCGACATGTTCAACACCATGATGGAGGGCATCACCGAGGAGTCGGTGGGCTTCCTGTTCAACGTCGACGTGCAGGTCGAGACCACCGAGGGCGCAGCGGCCGAGCCGTCGATCAAGGCCAAGGGCATCGAGTCCGAGAGGCCGGCCCAGCAGCTCGCGTACTCCGCCCCGTCGGAGGACGGCGAGCCCGAGGTGCACACCGAGACCGCCGCCGACGACGACGAGGCCAACGAGAAGCAGCGGACCGCCAACGCCAAGAACAAGGCGCGGCAGAAGGCGAAGGCTCAGCGACAGTCGCGCAAGCGCAACCGCTGATCCTCACGCCCACTCCAGGGCTCTGCCTTCACGCCCACTCCAGGGCTCTGCCTTCACGCCCACTCCAGGGCGGTGCACCGCCAGGACTCCTGGTCGCGGTGGTCGCGGACGAGCTCGAGCCGCACGGCGATCGCCCGCGACCGACCACGCTGCACCATGCGGCCGGCGATCTCGGCCACGTGGTCGTCGACCATGGCCACGTGCACAGAGACCACCCGCGCGCTGCTGCGCGCGCGGGACGGCCGGGCGGAGGCGGCCACGGTGAGGCGCTGCTGCAGCGCGCGGTAGACCTCGGGCGACAGCCAGGCCGCCAGCTGGCGCGCCGGCCGCTCGCCGGCCAGCACCTCGACAACCGCCTGCACGAAGCGTGACGCCCGCTCCCGCAACGGCTGTGCGGCCCGCGGTCCCCGCTCGACAGGGGCGGGCAGCACCGGACTGACCGCCGGGAACGGCAGCGGCACCTGCACGGCGTGGCGAGGATCGTCCTCGTCGATGCCGAACGGGACGACGGTGGCAAGGGCGGTGGCAGACCTCATGACGCTGGCTCCTGGGGCGGGGTGAGGACCTGTCCCGGTCGGAGCAGGTCGGGATCGGCGCCGATGACGGCGCGGTTCGTGGTGTGCCAGCGGACGACGGCCTCGGCGACCTCGGCGTCGGTCGTGGTGGCCGGCAGCCGGTCGCCGGCGATGGACCAGAGCGTGTCGCCGGGACTCACGACGTGCGTGTCCGACGCGTCGGCCACCGGAAGGATGTGAGGAGCGCTCGGCGCGGGCGGACCCGAGGTCGCCGCTCGGTCGGGGAGGGGCAGGCCGGTGAGATGGTCCGCCGGGTCGGCCGTCGCCGCGGACGGCGCAATGCCGCCGCCGACCACGAGGGCGACCAGCAACCAACGCGGGGCCAGCCACCGCGGGACTGCCCGGTGCGAGACCTGGCCGGAGGCGACCACCAGCACCGCCACCAGCAGCCAGATCGAGACCAGCGCATGGATGACGCAGGCCAGGCCGGCGAGCAGGGCCGGGAAGTCGGTGCTGCCGGCTCGGAGCAGGGGCCCGGCCGCCCGTCCCGATGCCACGACCCCGGCGAGGGCCAGGCTCAGGGCGATGGTGGGGCGCGCGAGATGCATGACGTTCCTTTTGATGACGTTTGAGGACGTTTGACATCACTCAAGAACGTTTGAAGGCATTCGTCAAGAAGGGCATCCCCAGGTCGCCTACCCTCACCGCATGCGATGGGACCGCTTGTTCGCCGAGCTGGAGGCTCAGGCCGACGACGAGGCGCTGGCCGAGCGTGAGGCCTTGGTCGACGAGCTCGAGGCGGGCGAGTGGGCCGACACCTCCTGGCGCGACCTCCTGGCCGGTGACGTCGTGCTGGGCGTGCGCGGCGCGGGTCCGGTCCAGGGTCGGGTCGCCCTCGCCACCCCGGCGCTGGTCCGGCTCGAGGACGGGAACGCCGAGGTCGTGGTCGCGACGTCAGCGGTGAGCACCGTCCGCACCGCGGGTGGACGGGCGTCCGACCCCGGCCCGGTCGCGGGCCGCCTCGGCTGGGGCCACGTCTTCCGGGCGCTGGCCGGCGAGATGGACCCGGTGGCGCTCACGCTCGTCGACGGTCAACGGCTCGACGGGATCATTGGCCACGTGGGCTCTGACGCCGTCGAGGTGGTGCTGACCCCCGAGCGCCGGCTCTGGGTGCCGTGGTCGGCGCTGGCGACCGTCAGGAGTCGCTGAAGGTCTCGACGTCCTCGTCGAGCTCGGTGCGGACGCTGTCGAAGCGGGCGTACTGGCGCTGGATGTAGTCCTCGAGCTCGACCTGCTCGACCCGCCACTGACCGCGGCCGCCGATCTGGATGCCGCGCAGGTCACCCGCCCGCACGAGCGCGTAGACCTGACGCACCGTGACGTTGAGAACCTCGGCAACGTCAGCCAACGTCAAGAAGCGCGGAGCGGGCGTAGGCATGCGCACAGTCTTTCACGCGCCAGTGTCATCGGGACGGACGTCCTGTGGCTCTGTGGACATCGCCGGGGGGACGGGACAACCGCTGGACGAGTGCTCGCGCGATGGACTACACATGCTGCCGGAAGGCGGGCCAACGGGCCGGCCTCGAGTGCCGTTCGGGGGGATGGCGAATGACCCAGGACCCGCAGGGGCCACCGCGTGCCGCACGGCGACTGACGGTGCGGACGTGGCGCGACCCACGCTTGCTGACCGGCGTCGCTCTGGTCGTCGGGGCCACCGCGCTCGGCGCGAGGGTGGCTGTCGCGCAGGACGATGCCGACCGGTACTGGTCCGTCCGTGCCGACGTCCGGGCCGGTCAGCCGGTCAGCGCCGATGACCTCGTGGCGCAGCGTGCCGGCCTCTCCGGGGCGGCCGCCGAGCGCTACCTCCTGGTCGACGCCGAGCTGCCGGCCGACCTCGACGACCTCGTCTGGTCACGTGACGTCGCGGCCGGCGCGCTGGTCGAGGAGTCGGCGTGGGACGGAGCGGGAGACGGATCCGGCCACCTGCCGCTGCGGGTCGCCACCGGGTCCCTGCCGGGCGACCTCGGTCGCGGTGACCGCGTCGACGTGTGGGTCGGGCCAGGACCCGGCGACGACCCGGAGGTGCCGGCCGAGCAGGTGCTGTCGGCCGTCCGCGTGGTCGATCCCGGTGGCGACGGCTCAGCGCTCGGCACCGACCTGACCCGCACGGTGGTCGTGGACCTCGGTGAGCTCGACCTCACCGGCGCCGACGTCGCCGCCCTGGCCGCGCGCCACGTGACGATCATCCGAGTCCCATGACCGACGTCGCGGTCGCCGCGGGTGGCGCACCCTGGGAGTCCGAGGTGCTGGCGCAGATCGATCAGGCCTCGCACCTGCAGCTGCAGCGACGGTGCGTCGACCTCGCCGAGCTGTTGGCGGTCGGCCGCACGGGCGCGGTGGGGCTCGCGGTGGTGGCCACGGACCTGCCGGGGCTCGACACCGACGCCGTCTCGCGACTGGTGACCGGGGGAGTGCGGGTGGCCGCCGTCGGTGACCACGACCGGGCCCGTGCGCTCGGGATCGATCTCGTGGTCGAACCGGCACGCCTCGGCGTCGTCGACCTCAGCCGGCCCACCCCGCCACCGCCGCCCTCACGCCGCACGCCGCTCCTGGTGGTGTGGGGCCCGGCCGGGGCGCCGGGGCGCAGCACGGTGGCGCTGTCGGTCGCCGCAGCCACGGCGGCGGCCGGACGTCGGACGGCGCTGGTCGACGCCGACACGATGGGCGGCTCGCTGGCCCAGAGCCTGGGGCTGCTCGACGACGTCTCCGGCATCATGGCGGCCTGCCGCGTGGCCAACCAAGGCCGTGCCGACCAGGTCGACGAGCACCTGGCCGCGGTCGAGGACCGCCTTCACCTGCTGAGCGGCCTGCCCCGCGGCGACATGTGGCCGCACGTGCGCTCGGCAGCGCTCGACGGGGTGGTCGGGCGGCTCCGGACCACGCACGACGTCGTGGTGGCCGATGTGGGGTCGTGCCTCGAGGCCGACGGCGCCACGCGCGGCCGCCACCAGGCCACCCTGCACCTGATGGAGGAGGCCGACGCGATCGTGGTCGTCGGCCGCGCCGACCCGGTGGGCCTGTCCCGCCTGGTGCGCGGGCTCGCCGACCTCCAGGACCTGGTCGGCGAGACCGAGCACCAGCGCATCGTCGTCAACCAGATGCGCTCCTCCCTCGGGTGGTCCGAGCGCGACGTCGCCGACACGCTGCAACGCCTGTCGGGCCGGCGCCCGCACGCCTTCCTGCCGTGGGACGGAGCCGGTCTCGACGCCGCGATGATGCTCGGCCGCACGCCGCGATCCGTCGCACCGACCTCGCCATTCGTCCGGCGCGTCGACCTGCTCGTCTCGGGACTCGTGAGCGGCCTGGGCGCGGGCGTGGACAGTGACCGGGAAACAGGGTTCCCGGTGGTAGCCTCGCCAGCACCACAGTGAGGAGTGCCATGCAGCGCCTGAGTCCGCTGGACGCCAAGTTCCTGAACTCGGACAGTCCCACGGTGCCGCGGCAGATCGCCTCGCTCGCGATCCTCGACGCCGGTGAGCGCGCCCTCGATCACGACCGACTCCTGCAGGTCATCGACGAACGCATCGACCTCGTGCCGCGCTACCGCCAGGTGCCGCGCCGCGTCCCCGGTGGGCTCGGGGCACCCGTGTGGGTCGACGACGAGGACTTCGACATCACCCGCCACGTGCGTCGTTCGGCCTTGCCGAAGCCGGGGTCCGACGACTTGTTGCACGAGCTCGTCGGCCGCCTCATCGCCCGTCGGCTCGACCTCGAGCGCCCCCTGTGGGAGCTGTACCTCGTCGAGGGGCTGGCCGACGGCCGCACTGCCCTGTTGTTCAAGGCCCACCAGGCGCTCGTCGACGGTTCCGAGACGGTCGACCTCGCGCAGGTGCTGCTGGAGGAGGTCGCCCACACGCGCGACATCCCGCACGAGCCATGGGTCGCGCGCACCGAGCCGGGGCCCGCGGCGCTCGTCGGGGAGTCACTGAATCGCACGCTCACCAGTCCGACCCAGGTGGTCCGAGTCGCCGAGCGCACCGCCGGACGACTGCTGCGACGCGTGCCGGGACTCGGCGCACCCACGCCGCCCAGCCACGGGGTGCTCTCCACCACGCTGTCGAAGCACCGCCGCTTCGCCAGTCTCAGTGCACCGTTCGCCAGCCTGCGCACGGTGCGCGAGCACCACGGCGGCACGGTCAACGACGTCATCCTCGCCTCGATCGCCGGCGGCATCCGTGGCTGGATGCTGACGCGCGCCGAGCCGGTGACGCCCAAGACCAGCTTCCGGGCCCTGGTGCCCATGTCGGTCGTCTCCGAGGGCCTCCCGACGTCCTGGGGCTCCCAGGTCAGCGGGCACCTGCTGTCGCTGCCCGTGGGCGAGAGCAACCCCGTCGTGCGGCTGCACCAGGTGTCCTACGCCCTCAAGGACCACCGGGAGACGGGCTCGGCGGTCGCCGCCAACGAGCTCGCGAACCTGCCGGGCTTCGCGACCTCGACGTTCCACGCGGTCGGGGCGCGCGTCGCGGTGGCGGACAACGCCCGCGAGCACCACATCACCATCACCAACGTCCCCGGTCCGCAGGAGCCGGTCTACCTGGCCGGCCACGAGGTCGCCGAGGTGTACCCGTGCATCCCGCTCGACGGCAACCGGGCCGTCTCGATCGCCGTCACGTCGTACAACGGGCACGTCTTCTTCGGCATCGTGGCCGACCGCGACGCCGTCGACGACGTCGAGGTGCTGGCGCAGTGCATCCGTGAGGCGCTCGAGGAGCTCGTCGAGACCTGCGAGTCGGCCGGTCGCCGCGCACCCCGCGGGCGGCAGCGCCCCGACAAGGCCGGTCGTAACGGGACGGGACGCAACGGGGTGGGGCCCGCATGAGGGTCTACCTGGCCGCCGACGCCGAGGCGCTGGCCCTGCTGGCCTCGGGTGGTCAGCTGCCGGGGGAGCAGTGGGTGCCGGCGTCCAACGACGAGGACGACGAGCTGGCGGCGCTCGAGGAGGCGGCCGAGACGGGCCCCGTCGCCGTGGCTGCCGACGTCGCCGCGGCCGACGACCCGGTGAGTCTGCGCGAGGTCGCGTCGTTCCACCTGGCGCTCGACGACTCCGGTCACCTGTCCTGGTTCGGACCCAGCGAGCTCGAGGCCGTGCGCGACCTCCTCACCCGCTGACCCGCGACTCGTTCACGAATGGCCCGTTCTCCTCGGAGAGACGGGCCATTCGTGCACAGTGCGCGGGAAGGGCGGGCGTCAGATCTTGGTCATCCCGAGCTCGACCTCTTCGCGCAGTGAGCGCTTGATCTGCTTGGCGATCTCAGGCTCGATCTTCTTGCCGAGGAACGGGATCGACACCTTGACGTCGCCGTTGACGACGAACTCGGTGTCGTCGCCGTCGGCGCTGATGCGAGCGGTGCCCAGCATCTCGGCCGGCTGACCGACGATCGAGACCTTCACGTCGGCCACCTTGGAGCCGTCGGGGCCGTCGCTCCACACCTCGGTCTGCTTGACCTTGACGGTGTCGCCGGTCAGCTTCTTGACGAAGTCGGGCAGCTCGGCCGGCATCGTGCGCACGATCGTCACGTTGCCGCCGTCGACCTGCACGTCCCACTCGAGCGATCCCTGGTTCTCGCAGGACTCGTTGCGGAACGCCTCGCCCGTGATGAGGCCGTACACGTCCTCGACGCCGACGCCGCTGTACCTGAATGTCTCCGTGAGCTTCATGGGGGACATCTTGGCAGCGTCGGCGCCGAAGCGCGACGCTTTGTCAGGCAGACGTCCCGGACCCGCCGCCGAGCGCCTTGAGCTCAGCGAGCCGCGCCTCGACCTCGAGGGCGTCGCTGTCGGCCTCGAGCTCGGCGAACTGGGCGTCGAGACCCGAGCTCGCGAGCTCGGCGTGGCCGGCCACGAGCGCTTCGTCGCGGCGGACCTTCTCCTCGAAGCGGGACAGCTCGCTCGTGGGGTCGAGCACGTCGATCGACTTGACCGCGTCGGCGACCTTGGCCTGGGCCTCGGCCGTCTTGGCGCGCGCCACGAGCTGGTCACGACGCACCTTGAGCTCGTCGAGCTTGACGCGCATCTGGACCAGGCCGACCTTGAGCTTCTCGACCGTCTCGCCCTGGGAGGCGATCATCGGGGCAGCGGCCTTCGCCTCGCCCTCGAAGCCGATCTGCTTGGTCAGCGCCACCTTGGCGAGCTGGTCGAAGCGGTCGGCCTCGGCGGGCTGTCCGCCGGTGCGCAGGGCGTCGGCGCGCTGGGAGGCGGCGAGTGCCTTCGCGCCCCACTCCTTGGCGGCCGCGACGTCCTCGGCGTGGTCGGACTCGGCCAGGCGCAGGTTGCCGATCGTCTGGGCGACGGCGTCCTCGGCCTCGGCGATCGAGGAGGTGTAGTCGCGGACGAGCTGGTCGAGCATCTTCTGAGGGTCCTCGGCCTTGTCCAGCAGGCTGTTGATGTTCGCCTTGGTGAGCTGGCTGATTCGGCCGAGGATGGACTGCTTCTGAGCCATGGTCGTCCTTCGTGTGAGAGCGAGTGTGGTGCGACGGGCGGTGGTGTCGATCTTGCTGCATCGAGCCCAGCCGGACAAACACTGATGGTCAAAAGGTGCGCTGTTTCGATCCGGGAGTGACCAGTGCCCCGCGCCCATGGGCGCGGGGCACTGGTTCGTGCGAGGTACTACATCGTGCGGCGACGTCCGCCGGTGAGCAGGACAGCGCCGGCACCGAGCGCGAGCACGCCCATCATGAGCAGACCCATGGTGTCGCCGGCACCCGTGTCCGGCAGGACACCCGTGCGCACGCGGAGCGGGGGCACGGCCGGCACGGCGACGGCCCCGCCGTCAGCGACGACGGGCGGGACGACGACCGGCAGCTGGTTGACGGTCAGGAACAGGCTCGCGGCCGAGAAGAGGCTGTCCGGCCCGTTGAGGCGATAGACCTCGTAGAGCAGGGTGCCGGACGCGAAGGCCGAGTAGGTGATCTCCCCGGTCTCCTCGTTGAAGGAGATAACGGTCAGGCCGGCCGGCGTCGAGACGATGCGGTAGCGCAGCGCCGAGTCCTCGTCGCCCTCGTCGTCGAGCTGCTCGTCGTTGGCGCCCAGATTGACCGTGTTGGCCATGCCCGCCGTGGAGGTCGCCTGGTCGTCGACCGCACATGCCAGGTCCTCGTCGTCCCCACCGATCAGGAGATCGGCCGGAACTGCACCGCCGGTACCGCCGGTACCAGTCGAGTTCGCCAGGCCACCACAGAGGACGTCGTTCCCGTCCTCCCCGAAGATCTCGTCAGCTCCGAGCTCGCCGTAGAGGACATCGTCCCCGCCGTTGCCGAAGATGTCGTCGGCTCCGTTGCCGCCGTAGATCCAGTCGTCGCCGCCGAGGAACACGCCTTCACCGTCGCCGTAGAGCTCGTCGGCTCCGCCGCCACCGAAGATGATGTCGTCGCCGCCAACGAATCCGAACTGGCCGTCGCCGCTGATGAAGTCGGCTCCTGCACCGCCGTCGATGACGTCGTTGCCGCCGACACCGAACTCGGTGCCGTCACCGAAGATGAGGTCGTCGCCACCATTGCCCTCGATGGAGTCGTCGCCGCCCACCGAGGTTTCTTCGCCGCCGTCGCCATAGATCTCGTCGTCACCGGCGCCGCCGGTGATGGTGTCGTCGCCACCGTCCACGACGTCGACGCCGTCGCCCCCGATGAGGTCGTTGCCGCCATTGCCGTTGATGATGTCGTCGCCACCGTCGCCGGTGTTGATGCCGTCACCGGTGATGGCGTCGTCGCCGCCGCCCCCGTTGATGGTGTCGTTGCCACCGACACCGGTGATGAACCCACCGTCCCCGGCGATGGCGTCGTCGCCGCCACCACCGTTGATGGTGTCGTCGTCACCCTCGCCGGTGACCACGCCGTCACCGACGAGGACGTCGGGCCCCGGCGTTCCGTCGATCTGTTCGGCGTGGGCTGACAGGGGGAGGGACACAAGAGCGGCCGTGGCGACCAAGGCGGCCCAACGCATGCTTCGTCGTTGATGCTTCATGAGGGAGTCCTTGCTGAGGGAGGGATACGGAGTCCCTGGCTGGAGCCCCGTTCTCGGAGTGTGGCACCGCCCTGCTGGAATCGCAGGGTTTTCACAGAAATGCCTTCAGGCTGGGAACGACACCGAAAACGTCGTGCTGCTGGGACGGCTGTCGACCGTCGCCGTGCCGCCGTGGGCCTCGGCGATCGCCCGGACGATGGAGGTGCCCAGGCCGGCACCGCCGGAGGTTCGCCGGCGTGAGGAGTCGCCACGGGCGAACCGGTCGAAGACGCGGGGCAGCACCTGGGGGTCGACCCCGGGTCCGTCGTCGTGGACGGTGAGCAGGACGGCGCCGTCGGCGTGGGCCAGTCCGGCAGTGATGGAGGTGCCTTCGGGGGTGTGGCGCGTCGCGTTGGTCAGCAGGTTGGTGACCAGCTGGTGCAGGCGCAGCTCGTCACCCGCGATCTCGACGGGCGCCTCCGGAAGGTCGAGACGCCAGCGGCGGCTGGGGTCGAGGACCCGCCGGTCGGCGACGGCCTCCATGACCAGTCGGGTGAGGTCGACGGCGTCCCGGTCGAGCGGTCGCCGGGAGTCGAGTCGTGCCAGCAGCAGGAGGTCGGACACCAGGCTCGACATGCGCGCCGACTCGGCCTCGACCTTCTCGACAGCCTGGCGCAGGACCACCGGATCGTCGCTGCCCGTGCGCCGGACGAGCTCGGTGTAGCCGGCGATCGTGGTGAGCGGGGTGCGCAGCTCGTGGGAGGCGTCGGCCACGAAGCGCCGGACCCGTTGCTCGCTGGCATGCCGGTCGTCGAGAGCGCGCTCGACGTGGTCGAGCAGGACGTTGAGCGCGTCACCCACGCGGCCGACCTCGGTGGCGGGGTCGGTGAGCTCGCGGGGGACGCGCGGGGTGGTGGTGACCTCGCCGGCCGCCAGGGGAAGGGCCGCGACCTGGTGGGCGGTGGCCGCGACGTCGCGCAGGGGGCGCAGCTGACGCTGCACGATCGTGCGCCCGACGACGCCTGCGGCGACGATGCCGGCGAGAGTCAGCAGGATCTCCCAGAGGAACAGGCTCGCCAGGATCTCCTCGACCGGGTCGGTCGGCAGACCGGCGACGACGACGTTGCCGTCGGGACCCTCCGTCGCGATGACTCGGTAGGTGCCGACACCGGGCAGCTCCATCGTGCGGGCGCTCCGGTCAGCGGGCACGTTCGTGAGCACCGTGAGAGCGGCGTCGGGCAGATCGACCTGCTTGCCCTCGCCGATGATGTCGCCGCGCCGGCCCTCGGCGGTCATGACGGCCGTGAGCGTGCCCGCCCCTTGCCCCAGGGGGACGGGTAGGTTGCCCTCACCGTTCGGCGGCGGTCCGTCGGGGAGCCGGTCGAACTCGCGGGTGGTGCGGTCGAGCGTGCTGTGCAGCTGCTGGTCCAGGCGTCCGTTGAGGTACGACTGCATCGTCACCGTCGCCAGGATCGAGACGGTCAGTCCGACGACGGCGACGAGGAGGACGGTCGTGACGACAAGGCGTCCTGTGAGTGTGGCCGGCAGCAGCCGTCTCACTGAGCCGGCTTGATCACGTAGCCTGCGCCTCGCTTGGTGTGGATCATCGGCTCGCGACCTGCGTCGACCTTCTTGCGGAGGTAGGAGATGTAGAGCTCCACGACGTTCGCCTGTCCACCGAAGTCATAGTTCCACACGCGGTCGAGGATCTGCGCCTTGCTGAGCACGCGCTTGGGGTTGCGCATCAGGTAGCGCAGCAGCTCGAACTCGGTGGCGGTGAGGTCGATCTCGTCGCCTCCGCGGGTGACGTCACGGCTGTCCTCGTCCATCACGAGGTCGCCGACGGTCAGCACGTGGCTGACCCGGGCGTCGAGCGCGCCGGCGCGACGCAGGAGTCCGCGCAGGCGAGCCACGACCTCCTCGAGGCTGAACGGCTTGGTCACGTAGTCGTCGCCGCCGGCGGTGAGGCCCTGGATGCGGTCCTCGACGGCGTCGCGAGCGGTGAGGAACACGACCGGCACGTGGGGCGCGAAGGCGCGGACGCGGCGAAGCACCTCGAGCCCGTCGATGTCGGGCAGCATCATGTCGAGCACGATGGCGTCGGGCTGGTGCTCCTTCGCGGTGCTGACGGCGGTGCGTCCGGTGCCGGCGGTGGCGACGTCCCAGCCCTCGAAGCGCAGGGCCATCTGGAGGAGCTCGGCGATGTTGGGCTCGTCGTCGACCACCAGGATGCGCACGGGGGACCCGTCGGGACGGGTGAGGGAAGTATCCATCCCCTCAGTGTGGTGGCCCTGTCAGGGGACTGTCTGGTGAAAGCCTGTCGTGAGCCTGTGAATTGGGCGCGCCCTGTGGACGTTGGTTGCGCTTGGAACCCACTCGCGCGACATCCCGGCGGTCGCGTCGGGCGAGGAACGCGCCGGGCGGGGCCGACTCACGGTACAACTGCATCGTGACCCACCCACGGACCTCTCGCCTCCTGGCCTTCGCGCGCCGGATGTCGATCGTGTGGTGGCTGCGCATCGCCATGACCGCGGTCCTGGTGCTGACGAGTGCTGTCGGCGCGGTTGTCGTCTACTCGCTCGCGGTGCTGGTCATCCCGCTGCCGATCGAGACCGACGACGCCCTGGCTCTTCGCAATCTGGCCATGACGGCCGTCGTGCTGCCGGTGCTCGCCCTCGTCGGCACCGTCTGGGGCCTGCGCATGGTGGGGCCCGCGGTCCGGTGGGTGCGGGAGGACCGGCGACCGACCGACGGGGAGAAGCGGGCGCTGCTGAACGTGCCGCGTCGCATCTTCTTCATGCACGCGGTGCTGTGGTCCATCGGCACGCTGATCTTCGCCGGGTACAACGCGTTCACCTCGGTGCAGCTGGGCGTGACGGTGGTCCAGATCGTGGGGCTGGCCGGCGCCACCACCAGCTCGATCGCCTACCTCGTGGCCGAGCGGCTCTTCCGGCCCCTCGCGCGGCGGGCGCTGGCGTCAGGGGTGCCGGAGCGTACGCGCGTCCGGTCGGTGGCGGGCCGCACGATGTTCGCGTGGGTGCTCGGCACCGGCGTGATGCTGTGGGGGCTCGCGGCTGTCGGACTTGCATCGTTGATCCGCGCCGACCAGGTGACGGTGCGGCAGCTCTCCATCACGATGCTGGTGCTGGGCTCGATCGGTTTCGTCGTCGGGGGCATCACGACGTTCGTCGCGGCCCGGGCCACCTCCGTGCCCGTGCGGGGCCTGCGGATGTCCCTGGCCAAGGTGGGGCAGGGCGACCTCGACGTCGCGATGACGATCGACGACGGCACCGAGATCGGCATGCTGCAGGCGGGGTTCAACGAGATGGTCACCGGACTGCGCGAGCGCGAGGAGCTGCGCGACCTCTTCGGCCGGCACGTGGGCTCCGAGGTCGCGCGGGCGGCGCTGGAGGGCGGAGCCCAGCTCGGCGGCGAGACGAGGCACGTGGCGGTGCTGTTCGTCGACGTCATCGGGTCGACGTCGATGGCCAGCGAGCGCCCGCCGGAGGAGGTCGTGTCGCTGCTGAACCAGTTCTTCCACGTGGTCATCGAGGTGGTGCACGAGCACGACGGCTTCATCAACAAGTTCGAGGGAGACGCCGCGCTCGCCATCTGGAACGCGCCGGTCGAGGTGGAGGCGTGCGAGTCGAAGGCGCTCGCGGCGGCCCGCACGCTCGCAGTCCGACTCGCCGACGAGGTCTCGGAGCTCTCGGCGGGCATCGGGGTCTCGGCGGGCACGGCGGTGGCCGGCAACGTCGGTGCGTCCGAGCGCTACGAGTACACCGTCATCGGCGACCCGGTGAACGAGGCGGCGCGCCTGACCGAGCACGCCAAGCAGGTGCCGGCGCACGTGGTGGCCAACGCCCGCATGCTCGAGTCCGCGCCCGACGAGGCGATGCACTGGACCGAGATCGACCCCTTCGTGGCGCGCGGCCGCACCGAGGAGACGCGCGTCGCCACCCCGGCGCACGCCGCCGACCCCGGGTGATTCGGTGGCGCCGGGGTACGAGGCCCTCATGTGGTTCGACTCCTGGTCCCAGATCCTGCGCGTCCTGATCGTCGGCGCCGCGACCTACGCCAGCCTGCTGTTCCTCCTGCGCATCTCGGGCAAGCGGACGCTGGCCAAGCTCAACGCGTTCGACCTCGTGGTGACCGTGGCGCTCGGCTCGACGCTGGCGACGGTGCTGCTGAACACGTCGGTCTCCTGGTCCGAGGGACTGGCGGCGCTCGCCACCCTGATCGGGTTGCAGCTTCTGGTGGCGCTGATCTCGGCATGGGTCCCCGGGGGACGCGACTTCTTCACGTCGCGACCGACGGTCCTGTTGCGCGACGGACGCATCGACGAGGCGACGGCCAAGCGAGCCCGGATCGCGAAGGCCGAGATCCGTCAGGCGGTCCGCAGCAGCGGGCAGGGTGACTTGTCCTCGGTGGCGGTCGTGGTGCTGGAGACCGACGGATCGCTGAGCGTGGTGCCGAAGTCGGCGGCCGGCGACCTGTCGGCGCTCGAGGACGTCGAGACCTGAGGCCATGGTCGTGGCCATGCATTCGCCCTAGGCTGCGCCCATGCGAGTCGACAGTGCGCACGGAGTCGTCGAGGCGACGCGGCAACAGGTCTATGGGGCGTTCGTGGATCCTGACCTGTTGGTCGCGTGGCTGCCACCGTCGGGCATGAGCGGGCGCCTCGAGCGATTCGACGCGCAGGACGGCGGCGGCTTCCGGATGGTGCTGACCTATGACGACCCGACTGACGCGCCGGGCAAGTTCACGGACGGCTCCGACGTCAGCGACGTGCGGTTCGTCGAGCTCGAGCCCGGGCACCGCGCGGTCTGGGAGGTGGACTTCCCGTCGGACGACCCGGCCTTGGCCGGCACCATGAGGATGACTTGGACGTTCGCCGCGCACGGCCGCGGCACGTCGGTCGAGGTCGTCGTCACGGGTGTGCCGGACGGCATCGACGCCGACGACCACGCGGCCGGTCTCCGGTCGTCGCTGGACAACCTGGCCCGCCTGCTCGACTGAGCAGCGGCTCGGGCGTGACGGGGCGCCCGATGGGTACGCCTTGGGGTGACCGTGACGTCCACCCCAGGAGCTCCCCATGTCCACGGAGTCGCACGAGCACCAGCACGACAACGACCACGACGACGGCGGCCACCAGGAGCGCCGCATGTACCTGCGGTTCGCCGCGATGATCCTGACCTCCACGGTGGTCATGTATGCGCTGACCTACACGAACCTCTTCGACCTCGGGCACGCGCACGTGAGCGAGGAACGCATCTACATGGCCGTGCTGATGGGCTCGGCGATGGCCATCATCATGCTCGGCTTCATGTGGGGGATGATGTACCGCAACGTCCGGGTGAACATCGGCATCGTCGTGGGAGCCCTCGTCGTCGGCGGCACCGCGCTGACGCTCTCGCAGAGCCAGCGACTCGTCGAGGACGGCGCCTACATGCGCGGGATGATCCCGCACCACTCGATCGCCATCCTCACCAGCGAGCGGGCACAGATCGAGGATCTCCGGGTGCGCGAGCTCGCTGATGGCATCAGCTCCACCCAGGTCAAGGAGATCAAGGAGATGGAGTGGCTGCTCGGCGACATCGCCGAGAACGGTCTGGCCACAACGCCCGAGGAGGCCGAGGCACGTCCGGTGCCGGACTTCAGTGGCGGATCGCCGGGCTCGGGCTGGTGGCCGCACTGGCTCTTCGTGACACCCGCCCCGACGGAGTAGGGCTTCCCTGTCGCTGCCCAGCCTGAAGAGGGGCTGGACAGCGGCAGTTCTCTGGTCAATAGTTAGGTATATGCCAAAGTATCGAGACGAGGTCGACGCCGTCCTCCGCGCGCTCGCTGACCCGACGCGTCGGGCCATCGTCGAGCGGGTGGCCGCGGCGCCCGCTGCGGTCTCGGAGCTGGCCGAGCGCGCGGACATGACCCTGCCCTCGGTGATGCAGCACCTCGGCATCCTCGAGCAGGCCGGCATCGTCACGACCGAGAAGCAGGGCCGCATCCGGACGGTGAGCCTGCGTCCCGGCTCGCTGGACGTGCTGCACCTGTGGCTCGACGAGCACCGCACCTCCGCCGAGCGCCAGGCCGACCGGCTCGGCATCCACCTCGCGCGACACCCCAGGAAGTGAACCGCTCATGACCCGAGTCCGCGTCGACCTGATGATCTCCCTCGACGGCTACGCCACCACCACCGACCAGACCCCCGAGAAGCCCTTCGGTGAGGACTGGGAGCGACTGACGGCCGCCTATGCCGGGACGCGCACCTTCCGCGAGCGCGTCTTCGGCGACACCACCGGTGCCGGCACGACTGGCATCGACGACGAGTTCGCCATCGGCTACTTCGAGGGCATCGGCGCCGAGATCATGGGTGCCGGCAAGTTCGGCCTCCACGCCCACCCCGACGACCCGGACTGGAAGGGCTGGTGGGGCGACGAGCCGCCCTTCGGCTTCCCCGTCTTCGTGCTCACCCACCAGCCGCGCGAGTCGATCCCGATGGCCGGCGGCACGACGTTCCACTTCCTGTCGGCCTCGCCCGTCGAGGCCCTTGAGGTCGCCGCCGAGGCGGCCGGCGATGCCGACGTGCGCGTCGGCGGCGGACCGACCACTGTTCGGCCCTACCTCGCCGCGGGCCTGGTGGACGAGCTGCACGTCGCGATCACGCCGATCCTGCTCGGCCGCGGCATCAACCTGTGGGACGACCTGCGCGGGCTCGAGAACGGTTATCGCGTCGAGTCGGTCACGGCGCCCAGCGGCATCATCCACGTCACCTTCACCCGATAGGAGCAGTCATGTCAGAGACGAGAGAGCGCAGCGTCGCCCACTCCGGCTTCACCTTGGTGCGCGAGTACCCGGTGCCGGTCGAGGCGGTGTGGGCCGCGTTCGCCGAGGAGGAGCAGCGCAAGCAGTGGTTCGGCACGTCGGACGACTGGATGTCGGGGGAGTGGCAGCACGACTTCCGCGTGGGCGGGCGCGACGTCGCCGAGGGTGAGTTCCACGGTGGGCCGGTGTCTCGCTACGAGGCGGTCTACACCGACATCGTCGAGAACGAGCGCATCATCACGAGCTACGACATGTGGATCGACGGCACCCACATCTCGACGTCGGTCGCTTCGTTCGAGCTCGAGGAGGTGGACGGCGGCACCCGCTTCACCCATGCCGAGCACGGCATCCACCTCGACGGCATCGACACCGGCGCGCAGCGCGAGGAGGGCACCATCGAGCTGCTCGATCGCCTGGGTGCGCACCTGCAGAGCTGATGTCGATCGAAAACCATCTCGCCACTGATCGGTAGCAATTGCAGGGAATTTCGGACGTCCATCCCGTTTAAGGGCCTCCTGTGGGCCGGTGCCTTCCCAGCGGTGTGAAGTCGTGGCACTCTGCCGTCGACAACATCGTTTCCGGGGGGAAGGTGTGGGCGATGGCAGACGTCTCCGTCGGACTGGCCGACCGTGTGCGTGCCGTGGTGCGCGAGCGCCGTATCGATCCCGGGCTCGATGTCGACGCGGTGCGCCGGGCGGCCGCCGACGTGGTGGCCGAGCACGAGCAGCGCAGCCTGACCGGCGCGGTCCGCAGTCTCGACGACCCCGACGTCGCGGTCGGCCGCATCGTCGCGGACGTGGCGGGGTTCGGCGCGCTGCAGCCGTTCCTCGACGACCCGGAGATCGAGGAGATCTGGATCAACGCGCCCGACCGGGTCTTCGTGGCCCGCGCCGGGCGCCACGAGCTGACCAGCGTCATGCTCACCGCCGAAGGCGTGCGGGAGCTGGTCGAGCGGATGCTGTCCAGCTCCGGGCGCCGCCTCGACGTCTCCCAGCCGTTCGTCGACGCGTCCCTGCCCGGTGGGCACCGGCTGCACGTGGTGCTCGAGGGCATCTCGAAGGACTTCACGTCGGTCAACATCCGCAAGTACGTGGCCCGCGCGCACTCGCTGCCCGAGCTGGTGGGTCTCGGCACGCTCGACGAGCAGTCCGCCGGCTTCCTGCATGCCGCCGTGCTGGCGGGCCTGAACATCGTCGTGTCCGGCGGAACGCAGGCCGGCAAGACCACGCTGCTCAATTGCCTCTGCGCGTCGATCCCCGGAACCCAGCGACTGGTCTCGGTCGAGGAGGTCTACGAGCTGCGCACGAGCCATCCCGACTGGGTTCAGCTGCAGACGCGGCCGGCTGGGCTCGAGGGCACCGGCGAGATCGACCTGCGCATGCTGGTCAAGGAGTCGCTGCGCATGCGACCGAGCCGCCTGGTGGTGGGCGAGGTGCGCGCGGCCGAGTGCCTCGACCTGCTGCTCGCCCTGAATGCCGGCCTGCCCGCAATGGCCTCGATCCACGCGAACTCCGCGCGCCAGGCACTGGTCAAGCTGTGCACGCTCCCGCTCCTGGCGGGCGACAACATCGGATCCGCCTTCGTCGTGCCCACCGTTGCCTCGACGGTCGACGTCGTCGTGCACACCGCCCTCGGTCCCGACGGGCACCGCGCGGTGCAGGAGATTGTGGCCGTCACCGGCCGCGTCGAGGGCGCGCTCGTCGAGTGCGAGCGGCTGTTCACTCGCCGCGACGGACGCCTCGTGCGCGGGTCCGGACGCCCGGTCCGCACCGAGGCGTTCGAGCGGGTGGGCATCGACCTCGACACCGTGCTGGGCGGTGGGTTCCCGTGATCGGCGTCCTGGTGCTGTTCGTCACCGGCGCCCTGTTGATCGTCTCGTGGTTGTTCGGCCCACCGATGGGGGCGGGTCGACGGCGAGGACGGGGCCAGCGCCGTGGGTCGGGTCGCCTGGTCGCCGCGTCGGTCGGCACCGCCACGCTGGCCTTCGTGGTGGGTGCGGTGGTCACCGGCACCTGGGTCGTCGGCCTCGCTCTCATGCTCCCCGCGGCGGGCATCCCCTCGACGGTGGTGCGCGCCCGACGACTCCGACTGGTCGAGGAGCGCCGCGAGTCGTGGCCCGACGCGATCGACCACCTGTCGTCCGCGGTCCGGGCGGGGTTGTCGTTGCCGGAGGCGCTCGCAGGTCTGGGGGACCGAGGCCCCTCGGCCCTTCGCGCTGAGTTCGCGCAGTTCTCCCGTGACCACCAGGCCACCGGTCGCTTCGACGACTCGCTCGACCTGCTCAAGGAGCGCCTCGCCGACCCGGTGGGGGATCGCGTGGTGGAGTCGCTGCGGCTGGCCCGGCTCGTGGGCGGCAGCGATCTCGGCCGGGTCCTGCGGACGCTCTCGTCGTTCCTGCGCGACGACCTGCGCACTCGCGGCGAGCTGGAGTCACGGCAGTCGTGGACCGTGAACGGCGCCCGCCTCGCGGTCGCCGCGCCGTGGCTCGTCATCCTCAGCATGAGCGGACGCCCGGAGGTCATCGACCGGTACACCACCGCGACCGGCGCGGTGATCCTCGTCGGCGGAGCGCTGGTCTGCCTGGCCGCGTACCGGTTGATGCTCCGCGTCGGACGCTTGCCGCTCGAGCGACGGGTGCTGGCATGAGCGCCGCGTGGGTCGGCGCCACGATCGGGGCCGCGTTCGCCGGTGGGTTGCTGCTCGCCGTCACGGGATGGGCGCGCTCGCGTCGGCCAGCGCTGCACGACCGTGTCGCCCCCTACGTGCGCGACGTGTTGCCGACTCTCCCCGTGACCACCGGACGGGGGCCGTCGGCCACGGCGATCACCCGCTGGGCAGCCGACCAGCTCGGCGAGCTGCTGGGCGGCACCGAGAGTGTGCGACGGCGGCTCGACCGGCTGGACGGCAGCCTGACGGTCGAGGGCTTCCGAATGCGTCAGCTGCGCTGGGCGGGTCTCGGTCTCGCCGCCGGCATCCTCGTGGCCCTCGCCATCTGGGCCCGCCGGCCCGCGGCACCTCTCGCACTCCTGGCGCTCTGCATCGCGGCCGGCGCCGTGGGTGCGCTCGCCTGCGACCAGGACCTCACCTCGCGGGTCACGCGACGCGAACGCCGCATGGCCGAGGAGCTGCCTGCCCTCACTGACCTGCTGGCCATCGCCGTCGCGGCGGGGGAGAGCCCCACGGCCGCGTTGCGCCGCGTGGTCGGCCGAGCCCGCGGTGACCTCGCGGACGAGCTCTCGCGCGTGGTGGGCGAGATCCACTCCGGGTCCACCGTGATCGACGCCTTCGACGCCCTGTCGGCCCGCACCGGCGTGGCGAGCATCGCGCGCTTCGCCGAAGGGCTCGCGGTCGCCGTCGAGCGGGGCACCCCGATCGTCGAGGTGCTGCACGCGCAGACCGCCGACGTCCGCGAGGCCGCACGGCGCGACCTCATCGAGTCCGGGGGGCGGCGCGAGGTCTTGATGATGATCCCCGTCGTGTTCCTGATCCTGCCGGTCACGATCGTCTTCGCCTTCTACCCGGGCCTGGTCGGCCTGAGTCTCACGTCCGGACACTGAGAGGAAACGTCATGAGATCTGTCCTTCCCGCTCCGCCGCCGCGCGACGAGTCCGGCGACGTGCCCGGCTGGGTGATGATCACGGTCATGAGCGCCGGCATCGTCGCCCTCCTGACCGCGTTCGCCGGACCCACGCTCGGCAACATGCTTGAGGCGGCGCTCACGTCGGTCGGCGGTGGCTGAGCAGTCCACCGGACGTCGGGAGGGCGGGTCGGCGATCGTCGACTTCGTCCTCGTGATGCTGATACTGGTCCCACTCGTCCTCGGCATCATCCAGGTCGCACTGGTGCTGCACGTTCGCAACGTCACCACCTCGGCGGCGTCCGAAGGCGCCCGCGCGGCGGCGGTGCTCGATGCGCCCCTGGCGGTCGGCGTCGATCGCACCCGCCAGCAGATCCGAGCCGGTATCGCCGATCGCTTCGCCGAGCACGTGACGGCGCGCCCCACGGCCGTGGCGGGCGCACCCGGGGTGGAGGTCGTCGTGACCTCGCAGGTGCCTGCGCTCGGGTTGTTCGGTCCCGCGGTGACGGTCACGGTGCGCGGTCACGCGATCAGCGAGGTGGAGCCGTGAAGCCTGACAGAGGCACGGCGAGCGTCGAGTTCACTTGGCTGACGCTGATCCTGCTGGTGCCGCTCGTCTACATCATGCTGGGCGTCTTCGAGGCGCAACGGGCTGCTTTCGCGGTCTCGTCGGCCAGCCAGGCTGCGGGTCGTGCGTTCATCCGTGCTCCGGATCCGGCCGTGGCGGAGTCCCGGGCGCGTCAGGCCGCGGCGGTCGCACTGGCTGACCATGGCGTCGAAGGAGCCAGCGTCCAGCTCGAGTGCCGCCCGACGCCGGCCGACTGCCTGCGACCCGGGTCGTCCGTCCGCGTCGTGGTGCGGGTCGAGCAGCCGTTGCCGCTGATGCCGTCGGTGCTGGGCGACCAGCTGGCCGCGATCGTCGTCGACAACACGCACACCGAGCCCTACGGCACCTACCGGGAGGGCCGCTCGTGACTCTGAGGTCGACGAAGCATGGGCGAGAAGGCGGTCAGGTCACGGTGGTCTCGATCGGTTTCTTCGTGCTGCTGGGCCTGCTGATGGTGGTCGTGGTCAACGCGTCATCGGCGTTCGTGGAGCGCCAGCGCCTCGATGGCCTCGCCGACGGGGCGGCGCTCGCGGCCGCCGACGCGCTCGACGGCGCCACGTTCTACTCCACCGGCACCGTCGCGGTCGATCCGGCCGCAGCGCGCCGTCGGGCGGCGGAGCACGTGGCGACGGCACCGGGCGTCCGCGTGGTGGCGGTCCACCTCGACGGCAGGACGGTCACTGTCCGGCTCGCGCGCGACGTCAACCTGCCGTTGACGCCGCCCGGCTGGGCTGAGACCACCACCGTCGTCAGCGAGGCCACCGGCCAGCTGCGGCCAGCGCCCTGAGACGGACATCGGCACCGAGGTCGCGGTGGCGACCCCGATGCCGATGCTCGGTTCAGGTGAAGCGGTCGATCAGTTCTCGCTGGCGTCGGGCTCGGCCGGCTCGCTGCCCGAGCCGCCACCGCCGCTCTCCTCGCCGTCGTCGCTGCTCGAGTCTCCGTCGTCACGGTCGGAGTCGTCACCGTCGGTCCGGTCGACGGCGTTGGCGACGATCCACGTGTCGCCGTCCTTCTCGACCTCGAAGTCGGTGATGAACTCCTCTTCGTTCTCATCGCCGCTGGAGTCCTCGGACGTCACCGTGTAGGTGACCTTGACGGTCGCCTCGGTCGGGTTGTCCTCGTCGTCGATCTCGACCACCTCGGTGTCGGTGACGTCGATCGAGAAGTCGTCGGCGTCCTCGAACGGGAAGTTGTCCTCGCAGTCCTCGACGTCGTCGAAGCGGTCCGGCTGCAGCTCGATGAGCGTGGCGCAGTCGCGATCGTCGAACGCCTGGGTGAAGTCCTCGACGACGGTCAGGTAGCCCTCGTCGGCCTTGGGGTCGTCCTTGTCGTCGGAGTCGTCGTCACCGCCGAGGATCAGGATGAGTGCGGTGGCGATGCCACCCAGGAGCAGCAGCGCGAGCAGGACGAGGCCGATGATCAGGCCGGTCTTCTTGCCCTTGCCGCCTCCGTCGCCGGACGGGGGCTGCGCGCCGGGAGTCGGATAGCCGTGCGGCGGCTGTGACGGCGGAGCCGGGGCGCCGGGTGCCGCGCCGTGCGACGGCGCGGGTGCCCCGGGCGGGCCGGGAGCGGGAGCCGGGCCCGGAGCGGCCGGCGGGCCGGGCGGCGTGGAACCTGAGGGCGGCGGCGCGGAGCCGGGCTGGTCGGAGCTCATGTCCAGCACAGTAGGGGAGGCGCGCCGCTCGTGCAGCAACCTCGTCCCGGTCGGTCACCGTGGCGACCGACCGGGACGAGCATCACTCCGAGCTCTCGTCCTTGACGACCCAGTCGCCGTCGTCGTTCTTGACGAGCTTGAACGTCACCTCGAACTCGTCGGTCTCGTCGTCGCCGTCCTGCACGTAGTCGATCTTGGCCTCGACGTCGACGGTGGCCTCGTCGTCGGTCTCGTCCGTGACCTCGGCGGTGTCGATCGTCAGCGCGAAGTCCTCGACACCGGCGTCCTTGCGGCTCTCCTCGGACTCCTTGATGTCGTCCTCGCACTCCTCGACGTCGGAGTACTCCGAGACCGGGTGCCTGACGAGCTCCTCGCAGTCACCGTCGATCGTGGCGTTCATGTAGGTGCGCACCGACTCGTCCGGCGACCCACCCCCGCCGGTCAGCACGACCACCAGCACGACCGCGACGACCGCCAGCAGCGCGACGGCGCCACCGACCAGACCGATGATCAGGCCGATCGGCTTCTTCTTCTTGGGTGACTCGCCGCCGGGCGTGGAGAACTGCGAGGCGGGAGGGCCGGGCGGGGTCGGCGGCTGGCCGGGGCCGGGAGCCGGCGCCGGTCCCGGCGCTGCAGGCGCCTCGGGGGCGGCAGGTGCTGCCGGGGTCTCGGGAGGTCCGGGCGGGGCGGGTGCGGGGGCCGGCGTCTGCGGCTGCTGTGGATCGTCGGTGCTCATGGCTCGACCCTAAGGGAGGTGGGTGTGCGCTGTGCTCAGCCGCGGCCCCGGTGTGCCCGGTCGCTCGAATACCTGGCCTGTAACCTCAGGGGGTGGCAGTGCAGGACTACAGCGAGCAGCTCAAGGACCTCGACCAGACGATGACGTCGATCGAGAAGGTCCTCGATCTCGACGCCATGCGCACCGAGATCGCCGACCTCCAGGAGCAGGTCGGAGCTCCTGACCTCTGGGACGACCAGAGCAACGCCCAGCGCGTCACCGGGCGGCTGTCGGTGCTGCAGGCCGAGATGGAGCGCATCGGGAACCTCCGCTCCCGCATCGACGACGTCGGCGTGCTGATCGAGCTGGCGCGTGAGGAGGCCGACCCCGACGTGCTCGTCGAGGCCGAGTCCGAGATCACCCGCCTGCGCGCGTCGGTCGAGAGCCTCGAGGTCCGCACGCTGCTGTCGGGCGAGTACGACGAGCGCGAGGCCCTGGTGTCGGTTCGCTCGGGCGCTGGTGGCGTCGACGCCGCCGACTTCGCCGAGATGCTCATGCGCATGTACACGCGCTGGGCCGAGCGCCACGGCTACCCCGTCGAGGTCTACGACACGTCGTACGCCGAGGAAGCGGGCATCAAGTCCGCCACCTTCGCGGTCAAGGCCCCCTACGCCTACGGCACGTTGTCGGTCGAGGCCGGCACCCACCGCCTCGTGCGCATCTCGCCCTTCGACAACCAGGGCCGTCGCCAGACGTCGTTCGCGGCCATCGAGGTCGTGCCGGTGCTCGAGCAGACCGACGAGATCGACGTGCCCGACGACGAGATCCGCGTCGACGTCTACCGTTCCAGCGGTCCGGGCGGCCAGAGCGTCAACACCACCGACTCCGCGGTGCGCCTGACCCACATCCCCACCGGCACGGTCGTCAGCTGCCAGAACGAGAAGAGCCAGCTGCAGAACAAGGCCAGCGCCATGGTCATCCTCAAGGCCAAGCTGCTCGCCCTGAAGAAGGCCGAGGAGCGCGCCCACATCGACGAGTTCCGCGGTGACGTGCAGGCGTCGTGGGGCGACCAGATGCGCAACTACGTGCTCAACCCGTACCAGCTCGTCAAGGACCTCCGCACCGAGATGGAGACCGGCAACACGCAGTCGGTGCTCGACGGCGAGATCGACGAGTTCATCGAGGCCGGCATCCGCTGGCGCCGCAACCAGACGGACTGACCCGGTGAGCGGCAATCCGCCCGCGAAGCAGCGCGGCAACCCGTCCCCGGGCGACATCGTGCGCTCGGTCGTCGTGATCGGCTTCATCGTGCTGGGCGTGTGGCTGTTCGGCCAGTTGTTCACCAACACGCCGGACGACCCGATCCGCGACGACGTCGACTACGCCGGCACCGCCACCAGCGCCCGGCAGGCCGCGACCTACCCGCTGCTGGCGCCGTCCAGCCTGCCGGAGGGGTGGCGCGCCAACGGCGTGCGGTTCGATCCGCTCGACACGCAGCCGTGGCACGTGGGCGTGCTGACCGACGACGACCGGTACATCGGCGTCGAGCAGGAGAAGGTGCCGGTCGAGGACCTGCTGGAGACCTACGCCGACGGCGCGGAAGAAGCCGGCACGATCGACGTCAGTGGAACCACCTGGCAGGTCTACGAGGGACCCGACAAGCGCATCACCTGGACGTCGGAGACGCCCGAGGTGAGCACGCTGGTGACCACCAGCACCGCGCCGGCCGAGGACCTCGAGCGCTACGTGGCGCTGCTCTCGGCCGACTGATCGCCGTCGCCGTCACCCGTGGCTGCGGCGAGCCGGGCGCGGGCGCCGTCGAGCCAGCGCTGGCAGATGCGGGCCAGCTCCTCGCCGCGCTCCCAGAGCGCCAGCGACTCCTCCAGCGTGGTGCCGCCGGTCTCGAGCCGCTGCACCGTGGCGATGAGCTCGTCGCGGGCCTGCTCGTAACCGATCTCGGGGGTCTCGTCACTCATGGGTGTCCTGCTCGGGGTCGAGGGGCTGGAGGGGTTCGGGGTGCACGGACTCGCGGCGGGCCACAATGTGACCGTCAGCGAGTCGCAGCGTGAAGGACTCGGGAACGTCGGCCACTGCCGTGAGCACCGTGTGGTCGGGGGCCTGCGCCACGGCGTAGCCGCGCTGCAGCGTGGCTAGCGGCGAGAGACCCCGCACCCGGGCGAGATGGTGACCCACCTCGTCGTGCGCGCGGTCGAGGCGCGCGGTGAGCGCGCGGCAGCCGCGTTGCTGGGCGGCCTCGACGAGCTGGGCCTGCGCGTCGACCAGTGTGGTGGGGCTGGACAGCACGGGCCGGCTGCGCAGGTTGGTGAGCCCGTGCTGCTCGCGCTCGAGCAGGCCGCGGATGGCCAACATGGCGCGCTCGCGGGCCGCGGCGACGCCGACCATCTCCTCACGGGCGTCGGGAACGATGCGCTTGGCGGCGTCGGTGGGCGTGGAGGCGCGCAGGTCGGCGACGAGGTCGAGGATCGGGGTGTCGGGCTCGTGCCCGATGGCGCTGACCACGGGCGTGGAGCACTTCGCGACGGCGCGCACCAGGGCCTCGTCGGAGAAGGGCAGGAGGTCCTCGACCGAGCCGCCGCCGCGGGCGATGACGATGACGTCGATGGTGGGGTCGGCGTCGAGCTCGGCCACGGCGGTGATGACGGCGCGCGACGACCCGGCGCCCTGCATCAGGGCGTGCCGCACGTCGAACCTGACCGAGGGCCAGCGCAGGCGGGCGTTCTCGAGCACGTCGCGCTCGGCGGCGGAGTTGCGTCCGGTGACCAGGCCGATGCCGCGGGGGAGCAGTGGCAGGCGCTTCTTGAGGCGGGGGTCGAACAACCCCTCGGCGGCCAGCAGCTGCTTGCGGCGCTCGAGCTGGGCGAGCAGCTCGCCCTCGCCGGCGGCGCGAATCTCGCGCAGGTCGAGGGAGAGGCTGCCGTTGGGGGCGTAGAAGGAGGGCTTGGCGTGCACCACCACGCGGGCGCCCTCGGTGATGGGGGAGGGCACGGCGTCGAGCACGCTGCGGTGGCACTTGGCGGTGAGCGAGATCTTGGCCTCGAGGTCGCGCAGGGTGAGGAAGCAGTAGCCGGGGCGACGGGTCAGCTGGGCCACCTCGGCCTCGACCCACACCGCGCCGAGCCGGCCGACCCAGCCCTCGATGGCACCGGAGATGCTGCGCAGCGGTGCTGGGGAGTCCGCGCTCGTCTCCAGGGCCATGCATCACACCCTAGGCGGAGCGTCCGACGTCACCCCGCTCCCGTTGTGCACAGGCTGGGGTGCGGTGGCCTCCGCCGGTAGGCTGGGGGCATGACGTCCTCGGTCGAACTCGGCATGCCCCCCGTCGGTGGGTCCGTCCTGCTGGCCGATCCCCGCGGCTACTGCGCCGGCGTCGACCGCGCGGTCATCACCGTCGAGAAGGCGCTCGACCTCTACGGTGCCCCGGTCTACGTGCGCAAGGAGATCGTGCACAACAAGCACGTCGTCAACAACCTGGCCGACCGCGGCGCCATCTTCGTCGAGGAGCTCGACGAGGTCCCGCCCGGCGCCACCGTCGTGTTCAGCGCCCACGGCGTCTCGCCCGCGGTGCACGTCGAGGCCGCCGAGCGCGACCTCAAGACCATCGACGCCACCTGCCCGCTGGTCACCAAGGTGCATCACGAGGCCCGTCGTTTCGCCGCCGACGACTACCGCATCCTGCTGATCGGCCACGCCGGTCACGAGGAGGTCGAGGGCACCGCCGGTGAGGCGCCCGACCACATCACCCTGGTCGAGAGCCCCGCCGATGTCGACGACCTCGACTTCCCCGAGGGCACGCGCCTGTCGTGGCTCTCGCAGACCACACTCAGCGTCGACGAGACGATGGAGACGGTGCGCCGCCTGCGCGAGAAGTTCCCGCAGCTGGAGGATCCGCCCAGCGACGACATCTGCTACGCCACGCAGAACCGTCAGGTCGCGGTCAAGGAGATCGCCAAGGACGCCGACCTCGTCATCGTCGTCGGGTCGGCCAACAGCTCCAACTCGGTGCGCCTGGTCGAGGTCGCGCTCGAGGCCGGTGCCGCCGCGTCGTACCGCATCGACGACATCTCCGAGATCGACGAGTCCTGGCTTCAGGGCGTCAGCACCGTGGGCGTCACGTCCGGTGCGTCGGTGCCCGACGACCTCGTGCAGGACGTGCTGGCCTACCTCGCCGAGCGGGGCATCGGCGACGCCCGCGCCGTGCGCACCGCCGACGAGAGCCTGATCTTCTCGCTGCCGCCCGAGCTGCGCCGCGACCTCAAGGCCGCCGGCCGCGCCTGAAGCTCCGCAGTCCCAGCACGGCCAGCACCACCGCGGTCGCGGCCGCCAGCACCACGCCGTGGTCGACGATCGCGCCGATGAAGCGCGCCAGTCGGCCCGCGTCGGCGGGAAGTCCCTCGACGTCGATGGCCGAGGGACGGAAGAGTGCTGTCGCGGCCAGCGCGACGGGCAGCAGCACCACCGGGAGCATCGCGGCGGTCACGACGGAGTCCAGCTCGATCATCCGCGCGATGACGATGACGACCAGGCAGAAGCCGGCCGCGAACAGCCAGCCGAGGTGGTCGTCCAGCAGGTCGAGGACCAGCACCAGCGCCGTGCAGGACACGGCAAGCCGCACGGCCCGCTGGGCCGACAGGTGCGGCACGGGATCCATGGGCTCGACCGGCCGAGCGACTACGGCTTCGAGCCGCCGGCGACCTCGTAGTTCCAGACCTCGCTGTGGGTCGAGACCGGCTTCTTGGGAGCCTCGCCGCCCGCACGTTCGGCCGCCGAGCGGTGCCCGTCGGCGAACGACGGCGAGCTGACCCAGGCCTGGAATGACTCCTCGTCACGCCAGCGCGTGATGACGAGCCACTGGTCGCGGTCGTCGGTGGGCTTGAGCAGCTCGAAGCCCTCGAACCCCTCGGCGCCGTCGACGGCACCGGCACGGGCAGCGAAGCGGTGGGCCAGCTCGTCGCCGGAGCCGGCGGGCACGGTGATGGCATTGATCTTGATGACGGTCACAAGCCCATCGTGCCAGTGATGTTGCGTGGTGGGTGCTGCGACACTGTGGGTTGTGGAGACCGCCCTGACTGTCGTCACCCTGCTCACCATCGCCGTCGCGGTCAGCGCCGTCTCCGGACGGCTCGGCGTCTCGGCGCCGCTGGTGCTGATCGTGGTCGGCATCCTCGCGTCGTACGTGCCGTTCGTGCCGCAGCTGGAGCTGACGCCCGACATCGTGCTGCTCGGCCTGCTGCCGCCGCTGCTCTATGCCGCCGCGATCCGCACGTCGCTGGTCGACTTCAAGGCCAACCGACGGCCGATCGCGCTGCTGAGCGTGGGGCTGGTGCTCTTCACCGCGCTCGGCGTCGGCGTGCTGACGACCGTGCTGCTCGACGTGCCGCTGGCCGTCGGCATCGCGCTGGGTGCCGTGGTCGGGCCGCCGGACGCCGTGGCCGCCACCACCATTGCGCGCCGCGCCGGGCTGCCACGCCGCGTCGTGACGATCCTCGAGGGCGAGAGCCTGGTCAACGACGCCACGGCCATCGTCACCCTGCGGGCCGCGATCGCCGCCATCGCCGGAACGGTCGGGGTGTGGGAGGTCGGCGCGAGCTTCGCACTGTCGGCCGTCGGTGGCGTGGCGGTCGGGCTCGTCGTCGCGCTGCTCGTGGGCACCATCCGCAAGCGCATCGAGGACGAGGTGACCGACGTCGCCGTCTCGCTGCTCACCCCGTGGATCGCCTACCTGCCGGCCGAGGAGATCCACCTGCCCGGCGTCGAGGGACACCCGTCCGGCGTGCTCGCGGTCGTGACCGCCGGCCTGGTGCTGGGGCACAAGTCGCCGGTCATCCAGTCCGGCGCCTCGCGGCTGTTCGAGCGCACCAACTGGACCACGGTCTCCTTCGTGCTGGAGAACGCAGTGTTCCTGCTGATCGGCCTGCAGATCCGCAACATCCTGAACGCCGTCGGCGAGAGCGAGCTGCCGGTCAGCACGATCGTGCTCGCCTGCGTGCTGGTGCTGCTGGCGGTCATGGGCCTGCGCATCGTGTGGGTCTTCCCGGCCACCTACCTGCCGCGGCTGATCCCACGCGTCAAGGCGGCCGACCCCGCGCCGTCGTGGAAGGCGACGCTGATCGTCGGCTGGGCCGGCATGCGTGGCGTGGTGACGCTGGCGGCGGTGTTCCTGCTGCCGGAGTCGACGCCCGAGCGCGACGTGCTGGTGCTCATCGCGTTCGTCGTCACCGTCGGCACGCTGATGATCCAGGGCCTGTCGCTGCCGTGGCTGGTGCGGCGGCTCGGCGTGCCGGGACCAGACCCCCACGAGGACCACCTGCAGGAGGCCACCGTCTACCAGGCCGTCACCGACGCAGGGCTGGCGTGGCTCGACGGGATCGGACCCGAGCTGCCCGACGACACGCGCCAGCGGCTGCGCGACCGTTCGGTCGATCGCACCAACGCGGTGTGGGAGCGGCTCGGCAGCACCGACACCCCCAGTGCGCAGTACTCCCGGGCCCGCGCCGCGATGATCGCCGAGGAGCGGGCCGAGGTGCTGCGCATCCGCGCCACCGGCGGCGTCGACCAGACCGCGCTGGCGCGAGTGCTGAACGCACTGGACGTGGAGGAGTCGATCCTCGACCGGATGTACGAGGACGAGACGACCGCCCACCGCGAGTCCGACCTGCGCCCGGCCGAAGCCGAGGGGGCCTGCGACCACCTGCGCAGCTGCGCGCCCGTGCCGGCACCCCGCACGCCGCAGGGCTGCGAGGAGTGCCTGGCCGACGGCACGAAGTGGGTGCACCTGCGGCTGTGCATGGAGTGCGGACACGTGGGGTGCTGCGACTCGTCAGTGGGGCGGCACGCGTCGGGGCACTTCCACGAGGACGGTCACCCGGTGATGCGGTCGTTCGAGCCGGGAGAGGCGTGGCGCTGGTGCTTCGTCGACGAGGTGACCGGATAGGTCACCAGACGTCGCCGGAGCGCCAGTCGCAGGTAAGATCGGCGTCGAGGTCGAGCGCGGGCAGGTCGACCGTGCCGGCGCGGACGAAGACCGAACCGTCGTCGTCCGGGGTGCGGGTGCGGCCGTCCGGCCCAGCCACCCAGAGCGGACCGCGCCACTCGCTCCACCCCGTGGCCCGGTAAAGCGCGAGGCCGTCGTCGGACGAGGCGAGGGCGCCGATCTCGTAGTGACGGGCGATGACGGGGGCGAGCTGGGCCATGACCATCGCGCCGAGCCCGCGGCGTTGGTGGGTCGGTGCGACCGCGACGGCCTCGACGTAACCGGTCCGCAGCGCGCGGTCGCCGTGGGTGAGCACGCGGGGGACGACCGCACCGTGGGCGAGGACCGTTCCGTCGTCCTCGATCAGCACGTGGGTGCCGCCCAGGGTGTGCTCCCAGTCGGCACCGTCGAAGGCGTCGCCGAACGCGGCGTCGCACAACGAGCGGATCACGACGAGCTTGTCGGCCGAGAGCTGTCCGGTCGTGGCGAGGCGCGCGGTGGTCATGCGGGGAGGCTAGTGCGCCGCGCCACCGGGGCAGGAGCGGTGCCCCAGTAGGCTTGACCCTCGTGGCTCTCAGCATCGGCATCGTCGGACTCCCCAACGCGGGCAAGTCGACCCTCTTCAACGCCCTGACCAAGAACGACGTGCTCGCGGCGAACTACCCGTTCGCGACGATCGAGCCGAACGTCGGCGTGGTCGGCGTGCCCGACTCGCGGCTGGCCAAGCTGGCCGAGATCTTCGGGTCCGAGAAGATCCTGCCCGCCACGGTGCAGTTCGTGGACATCGCCGGCATCGTGCGCGGCGCGTCCGAGGGCGAGGGCATGGGCAACAAGTTCCTGTCGCACATCCGCGAGTCCGACGCGATCTGCCAGGTCACCCGCGTGTTCCGCGACGAGGACGTGACGCACGTCGACGGTGACGTGAACCCCGCCAACGACATCGAGACCATCTCGATCGAGCTGATCCTCGCCGACCTGCAGACGATCGACAACGCCCTGCCGCGCCTGGACAAGGAGTCGCGCAAGGACAAGTCGCTCGTGCCGGTCTTCTCCGAGGCGACGAAGGCCAAGGAGGTGCTGGAGGCCGGCACCGGTGTGCTGAAGGCTGGGCTCGACCTCGAGCTGCTGCGCGACCTGCACCTGATGACCTCCAAGCGCTTCATCTACGTCTTCAACTGCGACTCCGAGGAGCTGCACGACGAGGACCTGAAGCTGAAGATGCGCGCGCTCGTGGCGCCGTCGGAGGCGATCTTCCTCGACGCCAAGGGCGAGGCCGAGCTGGTCGAGCTGGGCGACGACGAGGAGGCCGAGCAGATGCGCACCGAGATGCTCGCCGACATGGGTGTCGAGGAGCCGGGCCTGGACGCGCTGGCCCGTGTCGGCTTCGACACCCTGGGCCTGCAGACCTACCTGACCGCGGGTCCCAAGGAGTCGCGCGCCTGGACGATCCCCAAGGGCGCCACCGCGCCCCAGGCCGCCGGCGTCATCCACACCGACTTCGAGCGCGGCTTCATCAAGGCCGAGATCGTCTCGTTCGACGACCTGGTCGAGGCCGGGTCGATGAACGCCGCCAAGGCCGTCGGCAAGGTGCGCATGGAGGGCAAGGACTACGTGATGGCCGACGGCGACGTGGTGGAGTTCCGCTTCAACGTCTGAATCGGCGCTCTGAAGGTTGTCCACAGGTCGGCGATTGGGGAACGTTGGCGTGATGGTGCAAGAGGTCATCGTCGACCCATGGGCATCAGGTACTACGCATACGCGTTCGAGAAGGACCAGACACAGCAGGCACTCGCAGATCCGCGATCGTTCATCGGCAGCCACCCGCTGGCGGACGCGTGGGGGTTCGAGCCCCACGCACGCGTGGCGACTCCGACGTTCAAGCAGGCGGTCCCCGAGCGGGATCTGCTGTACCTCGACAAGGCATGGCGGTCGCTCCAGCTGGTCACCGGTCCGACGCGACCCGCGTTTCGCATGTTCGAAGGCAGCGTCACGCCGACCGGTCTCGGCTGGCATCCCTGGATCCGAGCGCTCACACCAGAGGACGTGGCGGAGGTAGCCGAGGACCTCCGTGCCCGGGTTGACGAGGTGGCGACGGTCGGCCTGCCTGCCGTGATTGAGGATGAGGACTACGTGCTGCACTTCCTTCTGCGTGCCCGGACCTACGTCGAGGGCCTCGCATCGGAGGGTCGCGGGATGGTCTACATGATCGGATGAGGCTCGAGGGGCATAAGGTCTCGCGTTACTAACACCACGCGTTACACATTGGTTGTGTGATTTGGTCCCTCAGGGGCGTGACACCGAGCGGCTCTGCTTCGTGTGGAAGGACGGAGGTGCGGATGATGTCGAGCTCGTCGACTACCACTGACCCGATGGATCCGATCCATCTGGTGAGGTCCTGATGGACGACTTCATCACGGGATTCGGCATCACCCAGCACAAGCTCGCCGTGGCCGTCGGGGTGCCGCCGCGTCGCATCAACGAGATCGTTCACGGCAAGCGCCGTGTCACCGCCGACACCGCGCTGCGCCTCGCCAAGTACTTCGGCACGTCGGCCGAGTTCTGGATGAACCTCCAGTCGCACTACGACCTGCGGATCGAGCGTAGGAATGTGGCCGCGATCGACGCGATCCAACCGCTGCAGTCGGCCTGACTGAGACTTCTCACCTCGTGGCCGGCAGCGCGTGCCGATCCGTCACCTCGACAGGCGGACGAGCACTGCGGCCTCGGTGCGTGAGGACACGTCGAGCTTCGGATAGGCGTTGTAGAGGTGGTTGGCGACCGTGCGCGCACTGATGTCCAGGCGGGTGGCGATCTGCTGGTTCGTGAAACCGCGCGCCACTTCCTCGAGCACACGACGCTCCGCGACAGTTAGAGAGGCGAGGGCGGCGGGTCGTTCGTCCGGCTTGACGCGAGCCTCGTCGAACAGGCGCGCTGCCGCTGCTCGCAGGTCCGGGACGAGATGGCGGTCGATCTCCTCGCGCGCGGCGTCGCCGCTGACGTCGGCGATCCGTCGGGCGAGGCCTGCCGCATCGGGATGCTCCGAGGCCGCCGCGTGGGCCGCGAGCTCGAGCGCCCACGGCAGGGGCAGCGCGGTGAGCACGAGGCCAGGCTCGGGAAGCCGCCCGACGCCCCGACCAGCCCGGAACGATCGCAATGCGGCGGCACTGCTCAGGGCGCTCTGTTGCCACGGCCCGCCGAGCGATGCCGACCACTCCGCCGGAAGCTCGTCGCCGAGCAGCAGATCGAACACCGCGGGTGCTCGAGCCGCGAGCCGCTTCCCAAACGGAGAGCCGACCGGGTGGCGGCGCAGGTAGCCGCGCAGAAGACTGCGGGCGCGGGGCTCGTCGTGCTCGGCGATCGCCATCGCCGCCTGCGCCCAGACGACGAAGCCGATCAGCTGTGCGTCGGTGCGGGCATGGAGGGCCCGCTCAGCGGCAGCGATGTTGCGAGCAGCCTGAGAGTGCATCCCTGCATAGGCATGCATGGCACCACACCAGGCGCCGACCCAGATCCGCTCGACCGGGAAGGTGCTCTCGACCTCGTCGGCGACCGGCAGCCGGGCGACCTTGGTGCGCGTGACGCCTTCGTGCCAGGCCGCGATGAGCTCGGCGCACCAGCCCCCGTTGAACCCGGCCATGGCAAGGTCGCGGGAACGGACCGCGGCGTCGTGCGCCTCGCGGATCCGTCCTAGGTTCAGGAGCTGGTTGCACCGCAGGAACTCCACCAGCGAGATCCAGCGGTCGTGCAGGTGCCCGGGGCGCAGATCGGCGACCTCCTCGAGCACCTTCGCACTGTCGCCGCGTCGATCGGCGAGCCCCGCCCGGGCGAACGACATGAGCCGGGCCGCGAAGACGTGCCCGTGGCTCGCGAGAGCGGACAGGCGCCGGATGATGAGGAGGAGCCGGAGGCTCTGGCCCTGCCAGCGCAGCACCAGGGCAAGCTCGCTGAGAGCGACGATCTCGCAGTCGGGATCCCGCAGACGGCGGAACTCGCGTGCACTGTCCTGCAGGGCCGATCGGGTGGAGTCCGACATCGGATCGCGGTGCGCCGCGAGAACGGCCGCGAGCAGCCGTCCCTCGGGGAAGTCCAGGAACCCGGGAGGGGCGTCGTCGAGCATGCGGCTCAGGTCGGCGGTGCCGAAACCGATGAACTCCTCACGGCACAGGGCGCGGACCACGCGTGCGACCACCCTCTGGTCGCTCAGGCGCAGAGCGACCCGCAGGGCGGTGAGCGGCATGCCCCGGTCGAGGAGGTGACCAGCGAGGCCGCGCAACAGCTGATCGCGATGATCACCGGTCAGCGTCCTGTCGAGAATCGTCGCCCAGAGGGCATGGGGCACGAGTCGGTGGTCGGCATCGATCGTGACCAGCGGGACCTCGGCGGCGATCGCGTGAGGATCCTCGTCGCACCCCGCGGCTTCTCGCAGCAGCCGCGCATCGGCACCGTCCGTCAGCGCAGCGACCGTCAGGGCGTCGCGCCACGCAGGGGCGAGCGTGCCGAGCACCTCCTCGGCCAGGAACTCCCACGCACCGTGGTGACCGCGAGACACCACCAGCGAGACCAGCGCGGGCCAGCCGCCGGTCTCCTCCAGGTCGGCAGCGGCCGTGCCGGTCAGCGCGGCGATCTCGGCCAGCTCCTCGGTGTCGTAGGCGAGCTCTTCCTCGCCGATGTCGAGCACGCTGCCCGCGGCACGAAGACGCGCCAGCGGCACCGGAGGCTCGGAGCGGGAGAGCAGGACGAGACCGACGTTCGCCGGGAGACCCTCGACGATCCCGTGCAGGGCGCGTGCCGCACTGCTGTCCGCGGACAAGGTGTGGACGTCGTCGAGGATCACGCAATGATCGCCCGCTCGATCAGCGAGCTCGCCCACGACCTGGACCGGATCGCCGTCTGGGTCATCGACGTCCAGCGCCGCAGCAAGCCGGGCTGCCAGCTTCGACGCGGAGCCGGTCGAGGAGTCGAGCCGCACCTGGTGATCGGTGCGTCGGGTGCGGTCCTCCTCCGGCGGGGGAGCACTGATGTCCAACGCCATCGCGGTCGACTTGCCGAAGCCGGCGCCGGCGACGACGGAGACGACGCGATGCTGCCACCGCTGGGCGAGCAGCCGCGTCACGCGAGGGCGTGTCAGGACCCACGGCAGATTGCTCGGCCCGACATCTGGGCTTGGCATGTTCGACGTCACCACTCCACGGGCGGCTCACGGGACAGCGGCTCGGGCGCGGCTGCCGGGGATGTCCCACAGACGCTAACAGTCCGACGCCTCCGACGATCGCGGTGGCCGCCTGTGAGTAATTGTTCCTATGGCCGTTTGCCGGACAGGTCAGTTGGATGGGGCGAGCCGTCGTGACGTCCGTCGCGCCCACCTCCCGCGCAGTCGCGCCTGTCTCCACGCAAAGGACCCGCATGACCGAGCCCCGCTCTGGCCGCTTCGCAGCACTCAACGCTGGGGTGGGTGTCTTTCTGCTGGTCCTTGTCGGCACAGCCGCGCCTGCGCACGCGGTCGACGACGCCGTGGTCGATGGCGTCACCTACGACCTGGTCGTCGAGGGCAGCCCGGCGCAGGGAGTCTCGGCAGTGTCCTATGACGACGCGGCCAACCCGGCGCACCCGGACCTCGTGCTGCCGTCCTCGGTCGAGATCGACGGTGAGGCGGTGCCCGTGGTCAGGGTGGGGGACTCGGCATTCCGGGATGCGGGCCTGGAGTCGGTGGTGCTTCCGTCCACGATGGTCACGATCGGGATGTTCGCCTTCGCCGAGAACGGTGACCTCAGCTCCGTCGACCTCAATGACGGACTGGAGAGGATCAGCAACCTCGCCTTTCAGGACGCCGCGCTGAGCACCGTCGACATCCCGGACACCGTGTCGAGGATCGACTTCCAGGCTTTCCGAGGCAACGACCTGGAGGCGGTCGAGCTGCCGGCCGGACTGTCTCGGATGGGTGCCGGGGTCTTCTACGACAACCCGTCCCTCACGCGCGTCAGGTTCAACGGGCCACACCCGGAGCTGAGCTTCACGACGGGAAATCCGATCGGCGCGACCGACGTCGCCACGGACCCGGTGATCGAGTTCTTCTGGCGTGACGGCCAGGACAAGGTGCCCGTCGGGACCGATGGCTACACCGCCCCGCAGATGTGGGGCTACGACAGCGTTGCCATCGCCGAGGTCACCTTCCTGGACTGGGACGCCACCGTGCACGCCACCCGGCTCGTGCTGCTCGACCAGGCCGGAGGACTGCAGGGAGCTGTCGAGGCCGGCGACCTGCCGGCCGACCCCGTGCGCAGCGATCACGAGTTCGGGCACTGGCTGGACATCTCGCGGAACATGACCTGGGAGCCAGGGAGTGCCATCTCGCCGGTGATCGGCGACACGCGGCTGTCGTCGACGTGGGTCGATCTGCTCTGGGTGCAGAGCGCCGTCCTCACCGCGACACCCGCTGACGCCGTGGAGGGGGAGCCGGTCACGGTGACCGCCGAGGGGTTCAACACCCGCGGGGACTCCGTGGGTGACGTCACCAGCGACATCGTCCTCGACGACCCGAGCGACACCAGCATCCTGGTGGACGGGAACCAGGTGACCTTCGCGGAAGCGGGGACGTACACCCTCACGGGAGTGCACCGCGTGACCGAGAGCCCTGTGTCCGTGGAGATCGAGGTCCGGCCTGCGGCCGCGGTCACCCCAGTCGGCGACGAGGGGTCGAGCACGACCGAGGGTGAACAGCGTCAGGTGCTTCCCGCGACCGGCGCTGAGATTGCCCCGTGGGCAGGCGCCGTGGGAGCGCTCGCGCTCCTCCTCGGCGCCGGACTGCTCGTCATCAACCGCCGCAAGAGCCTGGCCGGGGAAGGCAGGCCGTGAGACGGTCCCCGAGCGCGCCGCCCCCTGCCATGACCGATCACTGTCCACGTCGCATCCAGGAGGAAGCATGAAGAAGTTCCCCATCGGGGTCGCCGCCCTCGCCGCAACGACGCTGCTGCTCGCGAGCTGCTCGTCGGATTCAGATGTCGTCGATTCGACGCAGGGTGATCAGGACTCCTCGGTCAGCACCGGCGAGGACTCTTCGGAGAGCAACGATTCGTCCGCGGAGGGCGCCGAGACCGGCGAGGCCCTCGGCACGGTCAGGGTCAACGACTTCACCACCTACACGATCACTGAGCTCCGCAACTGCGAGCCGCTGAGCGACGGCGCCATCGAGCGCGAGCTGGAGCTGCAAGGATTCGGGGAGCACGAGGGCGACCGCGTGCAGATCGATGTGTACAAGCAGATGGTGGGCGGCTCCGCCGGCAATGAGGTCTCCTGGTCGGGCCCCGAGGGTGTCTTCGGCAGCTCAGGAGTCGCGCAGATCACCTGGGGGCCGGACTCGGCGAATGTTCTCGGATCCTCCACCATGGTCGATGCGCAGACGCAGGAGGAGAAGATCAAGGTCGCCTTCGACCTGCAGGTGCCTGACGAGACCGTCGACTGCCGCTGACGGGGCTCAGGCCGGTGCCCGAGTGAACAGTGGCACCGTCTGCCGTAGCGCGCGTGCTACGGTGGTGGAATGAGCGTGACCGACCCTTCTGAGAGTCTGTCGCAGCGAGAGCTGCGCAACGAGTCCGGTCGCGTGCTCCGTGCCGTGAGCGAGGGACACTCGTTCGTCCTGACGAACAGCGGGGTACCTGTCGGTCGGATCGTGCCGCTCGACGCGCCGTCCCCGACTCTGCCGATTGCCCGTCCAGCACGGCGAGAAGGCGGTTGGAAAGCCCTGAACATCGAGCGAAGGCTCGCGAAGGGGGACGTCGCGACGATCCTCGGCGACCTGCGCGACGATCGACTGTGACCTCGCAACCGGTCGTGTACGTCGACACCTCCGCTCTCGCCGCGCTGCTCATCGAGGAGCCTGAGAGCCAGGCGCTCCTGGAATGGCTCGACCAGACGTCAGCGCTGCTGGTGTCGTGCGATTTGCTCGAGACCGAGCTGCGTCGCGTCGCCGTCAGGCAGGGACTCGATCAGTCCGACGTGACCCGCGTGCTCGACGGGGTCGCTCTCGCGGCCCTCGACCGAGCGATCTACCGCAGTGCCGGTTTTCTCCCGATGCCACACCTTCGCACCCTGGATGCGTTGCACCTCGAGGCAGCCATGCGGCTCGATGCGTCGGGCATTTTGACCTACGACCACAGACTCGGGGAAGCAGCTCGGGCAGTGGGGCTCGAAGTGATCGCTCCCGGGAGGAACGGCTCACTCTGACGCCCATCCACGTGTCATCGGTGGCCGCACTCAGCTGCTGCCGAGCAGCTCCTCGTAGCACGCGGCGTGATGCTGCGCCGGAGTTGGTGACACCTCGGGCTCGAGGAGGTCGTCGGGGTCGTCGGCGCTGATCGCCACACCGTGGGCCCGGCACTGCTTCACCAGGGCGGTGTAGTCCTCCTCCGACCACTGGCCGTACTCGTCGGTGAGCGCCTCACTGAGGCTCGTGCCCGGCAGCAGCTCGAACTGTCCTTCGGTGTCGAACGCGACGACGGGGGCGACGTCGAGCGGCAGGTCGTCCGGCCCGCGCCAGTAGCCGAACGCCACGCCCTCGTCGGTGTTCTCCGCGACCCAGGTGATGAGCGCGGCCGTCTCGGCGATCGCTCGTGTGTTGGCGGCGACGTCGGGCTTCGCGAGGTCCTCTGCGGTCAGGTGGCTGGTGTCCAGGCCGGCGGGCTGCTCACCGTCGGCGAGCAGGCGCAGGGCGTCGGGCCACGGGTGCGCCTGGCCGGCGGCCTCCAGGCGGCGCCACACGGCGAGGTCGTCGGGGATCGTCGACATGCCCCCATGATTCAGCAGGGCACGTCAGGGCAGACTGCAGGAGTGTCCGACCCGCTGCGCAGGCTGCTCGCCGCACCGCCCGACCTGCCGGTCACCGCGGGCCTGGCCGCTCTGGACGACGCGCTCCGGACCCACGGCGCCGGGGTGGTCCAGGCGCCGCCCGGCACCGGCAAGACGACCTTGGTCCCACCTGCGGTCGCCGGTGTCGTCGCTGGTCGGGTCGTCGTCACACAGCCCAGTCGCATCGCGGCTCGCGCTGCGGCCCGCCGGTTGGCGAACCTGCTGGGTGAACCGGTGGGGGAGACCGTCGGGTACTCCGTCCGCGGAGACCGGAAGACCAGTCGGCGGACCCGTGTCGAGGTCGTCACGACCGGTCTGCTGCTGCGGCGCATCCAGCACGATCCCGAGCTGGCCGGCGTCGGCGCCGTCGTGCTCGACGAGGTGCACGAGCGCCATCTCGATGCTGACCTGACCCTGGCGTTGCTCATCGATGTGCAGGCGAACCTCTGTCCAGACCTGACCGTGGTCGCGATGTCGGCCACGATCGAGGCCGAACGAACCGCCGCGCTGCTCGGTGGCGCTCCGGTGATCAGCGTGCCTGGCGCCCTGCACCCGGTGCAGTCGGTCTGGTGCCCGGTGCCGGCGGGGTCGCGTCGCACGGACGACCGGGGGATCACCCCGGCCTTCCACGACCACGTCGCCGCGACCGTGCGCCGCGCGCTCGCCGAGCACCAGGGTGACGTGCTGGTCTTCGTGCCGGGAGTGGCCGAGGTGGAGGCGACCATGCGACGCCTCACCGGCGTGGACGCGGCGGTGCACGCCCTGCACGGACGACTGTCCGGCGTCGAGCAGGACCGTGCGCTCACCGAGGGCCCGCGTCGCAGGGTGATCGTCTCCACCGCGCTGGCCGAGTCGTCGCTGACGGTTCCCGGCGTCCGCGTCGTGGTGGATGCCGGATTCTCGCGTGAGCCGCGCACCGACCACCGTCGCGGACTGCCGTCGCTGGTCACGGTCGCGGTGAGCCGAGCAGCGGCCGAGCAGCGCGCGGGACGGGCCGGCCGCCTGGGACCGGGCGCCGTGCTGCGGTGCTGGTCCGAGGCGGAGCACGCGCACCTGTCCGCTCACCCGGAGCCCGAGATCGCCACGGCCGACCTGACGGCCTTCGCCCTGGAGGTGGCCTGCTGGGGGAGCCCGGACGTGCGCGATCTGGCGCTGCTCGACCAGCCACCGGAGCATGCCCTGTCGGCAGCCCGCCAGGTGCTGCTGGACCTGGGAGCCGTCACCGACGACGGACGAGCCACCCCACGGGGACGGCTGATTGCCGGCGTGCCGGTCGACCCCCGGCTGGCGCGGGCCCTCATCGACGGGGCCGGTCTCGTCGGCACCAAGCGGGCCGCGGAGGTGGTCGCGATGCTCAGCGAGGACGTCCGCGCTCCCGGCGGAGATCTCGTGGCTGCGCTCCGGTCGCTGCGCGCTGGTCAGCGGGCCGGCTCGTGGCGCAGCCAGGTCACCCGGCTGGAGGGCATCGCGAAGGCCCAGGGTGATGAGGAACCGGGCGCCGAGAAGCCGGCCACGGCCCACACACTGACCGATGACGTGGCGGTGGGGCTGGTCGTGGCGTTGGCGCACCCTGACCGGATCGCGCGCAAGCGCTCCGGTGGCTCGAGCTACCTGATGACATCCGGGACGGGCGCCGCGCTCGACCCGCGGGACCCGGGGCCCCTGGCCGGTCTGGAGTGGCTCGCCGTCGGCGACGCCGAGCGGCGATCCGGGCAACGCGAAGCCCGCATCCGGGCCGCTGCCCCGCTGACGGAGGACCTGGCGCTGGAGGTGGCGGGTTCGCTGTGGACCGAGGTCGACGACGTCAGCTGGACCGGAGGGCGGGTGCTGGCCCGCCGGCGCACGCTGCTGGGCGCGATCGAGCTGAGCTCCGTCCCGCTCAGCGATCCACCGGTGGAAGCCGTGACCGAGGCGATCCGGGAGGCCCTGGAGAGCGAGGGGATCGGCCTGTTCACCTGGTCGGAGGCGGCCACGGCACTGCGCGCTCGACTCGACTTCCTGCACCGGACGCTCGGTGACCCCTGGCCCGACGTGAGCGACGAGGCACTGACGCGGAACCTGCAGTCATGGCTGGGGCCGCAGCTGGCGCGGGTCCGCTCAGCCCAGGACCTTCGCCGCATCGACGTCGGCGCCGCGCTGCGGGCGTTGTTGCCGTGGCCCCAGGCGGGCCGGCTCGACGAGCTGGCCCCGGAGCGAGTCGAGGTGCCCAGCGGGTCGAACGTGCGGATCGACTACTCCGCTGAGCAGCCGGTGCTCGCGGTCAGGCTGCAGGAGGTCTTCGGCTGGGATCGCGCGCCGGTGCTCGCGGACGGCAGGGTCCCGCTCCTGCTGCACCTGCTCTCGCCCGCCCGCCGACCCGCAGCCATCACCGCAGACCTGGAGTCGTTCTGGGACACCGGCTACCCGGCGGTGCGAGCCGATCTGCGCGGCCGCTACCCCAAGCACTCCTGGCCCGACAACCCCAGAGACGCGCCGGCCACCCGACGGACGAACAGGCTCCGCGGCGGGCGGTGAGTGGGCGAGCCAGCCCGGTTCGGGGCGGACACCCCGGTAGCGTCCGATGGTGGCCAGTCCTCGCCGATCCGGTGCTCGTCGAAGCAGCAGGAAGCGCCAGCCGCCGCGGCCGCTGCCGGTCGCCGGCCCGGGGGAGCGGGTGTGGGTGCTCGACGTCCCGTACGGGACACAGGTCGACGGCGCCACCTGGCACCCGGCGGTCAAGACGCATCTCCACGTAGGCCGCGCCCTGCCCGAGCACCTCGTGCCCTACGCTCCGGGGCCCCACACGCTCGGCCGGTTCATCGAGAACTCCCTCAACCCCGACCATCGGGCGCCCAACCCCGAGCCGACCGACGAGCTCGAACCCCGCAGGCTCCAGTTCGAGGCGGCCGACGCGATCGCGGCGCGGGCCGCGGCGGGCGGACGGCAGTTCCTGCTGGCCGATGAACCCGGCGTGGGCAAGACGATCTCGGCGGTTCTCGGGGCGACGGCGGTGGCCGACCTCCGCGGTGGGCAGCGGGTGCTGGTCGTGGCCGACCGGCCCGCCGCGATCACGATCGGACATTGGTGCCGCACCATCACGGCCCTGGGTGACGGTGGCCTGGAGTGGGTGGTGATCACGTGGGACCGGCTGGAGAAGGTCACCGGCACGTGGGACGTGATCATCGCGGACGAGGCACACGCGCTGCGGCGCACGACGACAATGCGTTGGAAGCACTGGGCGCGAATCTCGGGGCATGGGAAGCCGCACGACACGGCGCCGTTCGTCATCGCGACGACCGCGACGCCCGGGCACACGCCGCTCGAGCTGCCCTATCTCGCTCCGGCCTATGCGCAGGTGCTCGGCGAGCCGATGAAGGAGTGGACCTCGGCGACGCAACCCGGTGCCGCGTTCGCCACCGCGCTCGAGCGCCACGGCGTCGGGGTGGAGCGGGGACGCTATGGCGCGACATGGACCACCGATCCCGCGCGGCGCGCGGCGGACCTGAAGCTGGTGCGCGGCTGGCTGGCCGATGAACGACCCCCGGCCATGCTGCACCGTGCCGCGCCGTGGGGGCCGGTGCAGATCTCCGGCATGCCGGTGGCGCTCAGTCCGGCGGAACGGACGGCGTATGAGGCCGAGTGGGGCGAGTTCTGTCGTGAGATGGACATCGCCCGCCGCGGCCGCAACGTCGCGAAGGGTCGGTCGGCGCTGCTGCGCTTCCGGCAGAAGGCCGGACTGATCCGCGTCGACTCGACCGTCGACTGGATCGCCCAACAGGTGCAGGCGGGGCGCCAGGTCGCGTGCTCGGTCGAGTTCGTCGGCACCGCCGCCGACCCGATCGCCGACCGGCTGCGTGAGTCCGGCATCGAGGTCGCCACCATCTACGGCCGCGACCGGTTCGACGTCGAGGCTGAGCGGCTCCGGTTCCAGACCGGGCAGGCGAAGGTCTGCGTCTTCACCACCGTCGCATCGATGAGCCTGCACGCCGGCGAGACCCTCGCCGACGGCCGCCGCGCCAGCACCGAGCCGCGGGTCGGCGTCTTCCACCAGGCACGCTTCTCGGGCATCGCCGGACGGCAGGTGACCGGCCGGACCCACCGCGACCACCAGGTCTCGCCGTGGCACATCGCGTATGCCGAGGGCACCGTCGAGGAACAGGTCGGCAAGGTCATGGTGGAACGGATCGCCGCTGCCTCCAGCACCGCGGGAAGCGATACCACCGGGCTCGCCGAACTCGCCCAGCTGCTCGGCGCCGACTGGCTGCCGACCGCGGCCCTGGCCGACGACGGTGTGTGATCGGCTCGCCTATGGCCGCTCCGTTTCAACGTCTGAATGGGCACTTCCACTCAACATCGTTGCCCGGCACGTCGATGCGTAGCGGCCTAGTTTGCTCATGATCGAAGACAGCAGGTGACAGCATGCCGATGCGACGACGACCACCGTGGGTGCGCCACGCCCTCCGCCTCAACGCGGTCGTTCTGGTCGCGTGCGCGGCAGCGGGAGCGTTCGGGTCCTTCGTGACAGTCCGCGCCGGAGACCTCGGGACGTTCGTCGCCTGCGCGGCCGTGACGGTGCTCGCGGTCTTCGGCGCGCTGGCCTCGGTCAGGGAGTCGGAGAAATAGCCCGACTCGCGCCCCCACAGTTCCACCCTAGGCTGGCAAAGCCCGCGGTCTCGCCGATCCGGTGCCCGTGGGCACTCGGCCTCCGCCAGGGCGCAGCATCTGCGGCGAGATCCACGCCCCAGGCCGAACAGCGTCAGTGAGGGAAGCGCATGTGCCGAGTACTCGCCTACATCGGGCCGGAGATTCCTGTCGAGAACCTGCTCCTCAAGCCGGAGAACAGTCTCGTCAATCAGACCCTCGACCCCGAGCGTCACCCGCAGCTCCAGCTGGCGGGCTGGGGATTCGGCATCTGGAGCGAGCACCTGCTGAAGCCCGAGGAGCCGCTGCTCTACCACCGGCCCATGGCGGCCTTCTACGACGACAACGTGCCCACCATCGTGCCGAGCCTGCAGGCCAGCACGCTGCTCGCCCACGTGCGCGCGGCCGACTACAACTCGCTCACCGTCCTGGCTGACGAGAACTGCCACCCGTTCTCCTACCAGGACACCTCCTGGATCGTCGCGCAGAACGGTGACATGCCGAACTGGAAGGTGCTGCAGCGCGAGCTGCTGCCGCACTGCAAGGACTCCTACCTGCAGCAGATGTCCGGCACCACCGACACCGAGTTCATCTACGTGCTGCTGCTCTCCCTGCTCGAGGGCGACAGCGACGAGGACGTCCAGCGAGCGTTCGAGGAGATGCTGCGGCTCATCGCGCAGGCGCAGAAGACGCTCGACCTCCCCGCCCTGACCAAGCTGAAGATGGCCTTGGTCCGCCCCGACCGCATCATCGGCGTCAACATCGGCACCGGCCACCAGGGCGAGACCGATCCCGAGGGGGACTGGCAGGAGCTGCGCAAGGCCGAGCCGGGCACCGACGACTACGCGCTCGGCATGCTGCTGGAGCCGATGTATTTGCTGATGGGCCGCAACTTCGACCACGACCCCTCGACCTACGGCTTCGAGACGTGCACGCACGAGGAGGCGACGGCCGCGGTCTTCGCCTCCGAGCCGCTGACCGACGAGCCCGACGACTGGTCGACCCTGGAGTTCGGCGAGATCGTCTTCCTCGAGAAGAAGAGCGACGAGACCATCTCGCGGAAGTTTGCCCGACTGAAGGTGTAACCCGCCTACGTCGCTCGGTCGCACGCCGCGCTCAGGCAAACGCGATGGCCGGGCCCACGAGCGGCACTGCGAACGTCAGGAGGAAGGTCGCGCCTGCCCAGGGCCAGGCCGTTGCGCCCTGGTTCAGTCGCGTGGTGGTGAATCGAAATCCGCCGATCAGCACTGCGGCCATGACTGTCAGCGTGAGCACCGTTGCGGTGGCGATTCCTCCCGAGTCGCACGGGGGAACGCTGCACAGGTTGGCCTCCATCGTCCAGGCCAGCAGCCAGAGCACGCTGAGGACCGCAGCGACCAGCACTGCCAGCGTCAACAGGGCCCAGGACGCGATGCGGTCGACGGACCGCCGCCGGTCGGGCGATGGGGACCCGGCACCGGTCACGGCGAGTCCTCGGGGTCCGAGCCGATCAGCGAGACGACGTCCCGGTCCACGACGATCGCCCGCTCAGCCTTCTGCCTGGTCGGCGGCGATGAAATCGCGCAGCAGGCGGGCGAAGCGGTCCGGGTCCTCGAGGTGGGGGAAGTGTCCCGCGCCGTCGAAGATCTCCACCTGACAGTCGGGGAACGACTGCTCGACGCTGTGCGCGTGGGACGCGGGGATCATGTGGTCCTTGGAGCCCCACACGATCAGGGTCGGGATGGGCAGGGAGTCCTCGAGGTGGTCGTGAGCGCTGATGCTCTGCCCACCGATGTCGATGACCGCGCGGGTGGTGGCCAGGAAGGCTCGGCGGCTCTCCGGGTCGCCGAGCGAGCTGAAGCCCCGCCAGATCTCGGTGATGTCGGCACCGGGTCGCCAACCGATCTTCGATGCACCGCGGCCCACCTTCTCCACCTGCGAAAGGATGGGCGCCGATGCCAGGACGCTCAGCACCGGCGCGGCACCCGGGAGGGTCGCCGAGCGCAGCAGCAGGCTCACCTCACGCCCCAGGCCGCCACTGGAGACCAGGACCAGGCGCTCGACCCGCTCGGGGAAGAGGTAGTAGAACTGCATCGCGATGCCGCCGCCCAGCGAGTGCCCGACGAGCGTCACCGTCTCGATGTCCAGGTGGTCGAGCAGGTCGCGCATCGTGGCCGCGTGCGAGCTGAGCGAGTAGTCGCCGGTGGGCTTGGCCGACTCGCCGTGACCGAACAGGTCGGGCAGCACCACCCGGTGGTCGTCGTCCATCTTGTCGACCAGGTGCGACCACTGCTGCTGCGAGCCGAGGATGCCGTGGATGAACAGCACCACCTGGCCCTCACCGCTGTCGGCGTAGGAGAGCTCGTGTCCGTGGAGCACGACCTTCTGGGTGGGGACGTGCGGCATGGCGAGCATCCTCGACGTGGTCGGTGGACCGGGCACGTCCACGGTAGCGCTGCTCGCTGTGGGTTCGCAGGGCCGATGTGCCGGATCACGTGCGGGTCTCGCGTGGGAAATCCGCAGGGTGGTCAGTCGGGACTACGTCGTTCTAGTCCTCGGCAAGGTCGGGACGACTCGTCGGGAAGAGAACGAGGAAAGGTTAGGCGTTCCCGGGATTTTGAAGGTCGAAGGACCTAGCGTCTCGTCTCACAACGACTTCTCGGGAGAAACCTATGACTGCCACACCGCCACCCCCGTCCAGCTCGACGCCCCCGCCGAGGGGCTCGACTCCGCCGCCGCCTAGGCCGGCGACACCGCCGCCCGTGGGAATGGGCCCCGGACGCCGTCGCGATGAGGTCCGTCCGTGGTTCAAGAAGAAGCGGGTGCTGATTCCTGCCGCGGTTGTTGCGTTCGTCGTGATCGGCGGCGCTATCGCCGGAGGAAGCGACACCGAGGACAAGAACGACCAGACCGTCACCGCCTCCGACGCGGCGAACGAGTCCGAGCCCACGACAGAAGCCGCAGAGGCGCCCGTCGAGGCCGCACCGCCGGCGCCGCCAGAGCCTGAGCTGACCCGTTCGCAGGAGAACGCGCGGGACGCAGCGGAGAACTACCTCGACTTGACGGCCTTCTCTCGCTCGGGCCTCATCAAGCAGCTCGAGTTCGAGGGCTACAGCACGGAGGATGCGACGTTCGGGGTCGACACGGTGAACCCGGACTGGAACGAGCAAGCTGTCAAGTCAGCTGAGAACTACCTCGAGCTGACTCCCTTCTCGCGCTCGGGATTGATCGACCAGCTCACCTTCGAGGGATTCACGCCCGAGCAGGCGACCTACGGCGTGGACCAGAACGGACTCTGAGAGAAGCGTCCTGGGTCTCGCGGCGGTCAGGCTTTCCGCGAGCCCCAGGACGTCCGGTCCCCTGCCGAACTCAGCGCAGTGGCAGCAACGGGTTCAGCAGGAACAGCACCTGGCCCAGCAGCACCGAGACCGTCGGGATGAGTCCGCCGCTGACGGTCGAGTCGGTTCCCTCCGGCTCGGTCGGCGGGGCCCAGCTCGCCACCACGGACTCCGGCACGAACCCGTGGCGGACGCGCTGCGGGTGGTCGCCCACGGGCAGGTACGCCAGCTCCTCACCGGTCTCGAAGTCGAGCACCGCCACCGCGTCGGACTCGCTCAGCGAAATCCAGCACGTGTTGTTGAGCCCCTCGGTGGTCCAGTACGGCTTCTTGTAGCCGTGACCGGTGGTGGCCTCGTCGTAGAGCCGGAACTCCCCGGTCTCGCGATCGACCATGGCGGCGTAGTCGTCCATGGTGCCGGCAACGCAGAGGGTCGTGCCGGCAGCGTCCATCGCGAGGCCGTGGTGGGCCGAGTCGTTGACGTAGGTCTCGAGGGGCAGGTGGGGCACCAGGTTCGGCAGCGGCAGCAACCGCGTCACCGCACCGGTGCGCGGCTCGGGGATGCCGCCGGCGGTGTAGGTGACGGCGCCGTCAATGTCGGTCGCCTGCGTGTCGAACTCGACGATGCCGTGGAAGTACGACACCTGGAAGTAGATGAAGCGCTCACCGGGCGCGACGGCCATGGGGCGCACGGCCGCGCTCATGCCCTCGTGACCGGCCTCGGCCAGCTCCTTGCCCATGTCCCAGCGCTGCGTGATGTCGAAGCTGTCGTTGTCGGCGATCTGGAACCAGCGGTCGCCCTTGATGGCGTCGTGCAGCGGGCCGATCTTGATGGGGCCGATCGAGTTCTGGTCACCCGGGAGGTACACCTTGCCGATCGACGCGTGGTAGATCCGTGAGCCGTCGGGGGAGTAGTTGTTCTCGTGCGGCGTCTCGCCGGTGGGGAACGTCCGCAGGCGGTCGCCCATCGCGATCTGCTGGCCGTCCACGACCTCGTCGACCATCGAGTACTCGATGACCTGCGCCTCGGTCGAGTCGCTGACCAGCAGGCGACGGCCGTCGGGCGACAGGCCCATGTGGTCGGTGCGGTAACCGTCCATCTGCTGCTCGCGGACGATGCTGTCAGTGCGACCCGCGGCCGCCTTCTCGAGGTCGATCCAGACCACGTCGGCGAAGCTCGGCCGCGAGACAGCCACGTACTTGCCGTCCTTGGTCGTGAACATGTCGTCGACGTACTGGTCGTGACCCTCGCCCGGGCCCTGCTGGATGAGGTAGTAGAACGCCAGCTGGTCGGGCTTGGTGTGGATGTCGGCGATCTCCTGGTCCTTGTCCGGGATGAAGTTGACGCCGGTCTTCAGCACCTCGCGGGTCTTCGCGTCGACGATGGTGGCGGTGCCGGCCCAGTTGTTGCCGACCAGCATGACGTCGCGCAGCTTAGGCTTGGCCGCGTTGGCCTCGGGCTGGTTCACGGGCGCGCTGTTGACGACGAGCGTGGCCACGAGGGCGGAGGTCAGAAGGACGGCGACACGACGCACGGACATTCCTGCTTTCGTCACGGGCCGACGCGATGTGACAGGGCCCACTGTCATCGTCAACGAGGAGCGGACGCACAGGTCACGGTCCAACGGCCTCCCCGGTGGTCACACCGGACCGCTCGTTGTGCTTCGGGTGCGGCTCACGGCCGATAGGATCGCGGTGTGCACCGCCCGGGGGAGCGGTGGCGAGGGAGGTCCCGTGTCGCGCCACCCTGACGACCCTGGACGACATCGAGGCGGAGCCCATATGCCGGAACCCGAGCCGAACCCGTTCGGCGAGTCCGACGCCGAGGTGGCTCCGTGGTTGGCGCTCGCCGTCGAGGCCGCCGGAGTCGGCGTGTTCGACTGGGACCTGTCGACGGGCGAGCTGCGCTGGGACGACCGGCTGCTCGCCCTGTTCGGTCGCGACCGCTCGACGTTCGCCGGCACCATCAAGGACTTCAACAGCTACGTGCACCCCGACGACCGCGACCGCGTCGCCCGCGCGCTGGCCACCGCGATCGAGTCCCTCGGCGAGTACGAGGCCGAGTACCGCATCATCCTGCCCAGTGGGCGAGCCCGGTGGATCCGCGCCAGCGGGCGCGCGCTGCCGGGGCCGGACGGAACGGCGGCGCGCGTCGTCGGTGCCGCGATCGACAGTGGCACCGGGACCGACGCCGACGCGCGGGCCTTCAAGGTGCTCGAGGCCATGCCCACCGCCTTCTTCGCCCTGAACCGCGACTGGCGCTTCACCTACGTCAACCCCGTCGCCCAGCGGCTGCTCGGCGGGGTGAGCGCCGATCCGGTCGGTCACGTCATCTGGGAGCTGTTCCCCGAGGCCGTGGGCACCGACTTCGAGACGAACTACCGCCGCGCCGCAGAGACGCACGAACCCGTCTCGTTCGAGGCGTATTACCCGCCGCCGCTGGACGACTGGTACGAGATCCGCGCCTGGCCCACACCCGACGGGTTGTCGGTCTACTTCCTCGACATCACCGAGCGCCGCGCCGCTCAGGAGGCGCTCGAACGGCACGCCCGCCGCAGCACGATGCTCGCCGCGGTCACCGGCGCACTGACCGACACCATGGACCCCGAGACCGGGGTGGGCCGGCTCGCCAGTCTTCTGGTGCCCGAGCTGGCGGACTGGTGCATCGTCACGACCGTCGACGGACCCCGCGGGGCGGTGACGCGCCGTCAGCTGCGCGACATCGGCGCCTGGCACGTCGACCCCGACCAGCAGGAGCACGTCGACCGCTACGCGAATCTGCGGATCCGGGCCTTGCGTGACGACGCCTTCCTGTTCCGGGCGCTGCAGGCCACCGAGCCCATCATCATCGAGCGCGACGCCACCGAGGCGATCAGCGCGGTGCTCGAGCCCGGCGAGGCGCGCGACCTGTATCGGCGTCTGGCACCGGAGTCTGCGGTGGTCGTGCCGCTGCGGGGGCAGGGTCAGACGAACGGTCTGCTCACGTTGTTCCGCTCGGCCGAGCGCATACCGTTCGTCCGCGACGACCTGGACCTGCTGCTCGACGTGGGCGGGCGCGCCGGCTTGGCGCTCGGCAACGCCCGAGCGTTCACCGAGCAGCGCGATCTCGCCGAGGGACTGCAGCGCAGCCTGCTGACCGACCCGCCCGAGCCGGACCACCTCCACGTCGTCGTGCGGTACGAGCCGGCCGCTGACGTCGCTCAGGTCGGCGGCGACTGGTACGACTCGTTCCTGCAGGCGGGTGGAGCGATCAACGTCGTCATCGGTGACGTGGTCGGCCACGACACCGCAGCCGCTGCCGCCATGGGACAGGTGCGGTCCTTGCTGCGGGGCATCGCGATGACCACCGACGAGGGTCCGGCCGACGTGCTGAGCCGCACGGACGCCGTGATCGGCGGTCTCCGGGTCGACACCACGGCCAGTGTCGTCATGGCGCGCTTCGAGCAGACGCCGCAGGAGAAGGCCGAGGGCGTGACGCGCATGCGCTGGTCGAACGCGGGGCACCCGCCGCCCCTCGTGGCCGTCGCTCGCGACGGAGACGGTGTCGTGGACCCCGTCGACGTCACCGACCGGCTGGCGCCGGCCGACGTCGAGGTCCGCGAGCTCTGGGGTCATGACACCAACCTGCTGCTCGGGTTGTTCCCGGACGTCGATCGCACCGAGAGCGTCATCACCCTGCCCCGTGGCGCGACCGTGCTGCTCTACACCGACGGACTCGTGGAGCGGCGCGGTGAGGGTCTCGTCGACGGCATCGCGCGACTGGCCGGCGTGCTGGCAGAGCTCACGGCCGAAGGTGTCGAGCTCGACCGCGCGTGCGACGAGGTGCTGCGGCGCATGCTGCCGGGCCGGCCCGAGGACGACGTCGCGCTCGTCGCCGTCCGCCTGCACCGTGAAGATCGTCCTCGTCCGGCGGAGGCCGGCCCGGCCCACCCGGCCTGATCCCTCTCGTCTGATCCCTCTCGTCTGATCCCTCTCGTCTGGGCTCCTGCGTCGGCCCGCGAACGCTCGTCCGACAGACTGGTCCCGTGAGCCAGTACTGCGACCACTGCGACCTGCCGCTCGACCAGTGTGTCCACGGTCGGCCGGCCCCCGTCGTCCCGGCGAAGCCCGCCCCGGCGGTGAAGAAGGCGAGCCCCGTGCGCCGCAGCACCGCCGCCCAGCCGCGGGTCGAGACGCGCCGTGTCGGCACGGCGCGCCGCACGACGCAGGCCGTCTTCCGGCCGGTGATCCTGGACGTCCTGCGCGACATGGACGGTGCAGGTCAGGCCGAGGAGATCCTGGCCGAGGTCGGTCGTCGTATGGAGTCGCGCCTGCATCCCGAGGACCACGACCTGGTGCAGGACGAGCCCCGCTGGCACCGCGCCGCCCGGTTCGAGCGCCAGGCCATGGTCAACGACGGACTCATGGACCCGGTCCGCGAGCGCGGCGTCTGGCAGCTCGCCCCCCGCGGCTTCCTCAACGACTGAGCGGGGCGCCGAAGGTGGACGCCGGCCCCATCCTCAGCCCGTCGCGTACACAGGTCGTCCCGCGGGCCGGTAGACCTGGCTCGTCACGCCGCCGGACAGGGCCTGGTGCTCGACCAGCTCCAGCGCCACGTCGGGACCGTCCAGCGGGAACAGCCGCGTCCCCTGCCCGACGACCAGGGGGTACGTGAGCAGCACCATCTCGTCGACCAGGCCACGCTCGAGCAGCCACCGCGTCAACTCACCGCTGCCGTGCACCTGCAGCTCACCGTCCGGCCCGGCCTTGAGGTCTGCGATGGCCCTATCGAGGGATGCCGGGAGGACCGTGGTGTCACGCCAGCTCGCCTCCGGCAACGTCGTGGACGCGACGTACTTCGGCCGTGTGTTCAGGGCCGCCGAGATGGCGTTGTCGCCGCCGTCTGAACCCCATTCGCCGGTTCCCCACGAGGCCGCGAAGATCTCGTACGTCCGCCGCCCGAACAGGAACGCGTCGGCGCGGTCGTAGATCTGGCAGATCAGGGCTTCGATCTCGCCGCTGACCATGGGAAGCGCCCAGCCGCCGCGCTCGAACCCGTCACGGCGATCCTCGTGAGGCCCGCCGAGTCCTTGCATGACGCCGTCGACCGAGACGTGCGTGATGATGGTGAGCTTCATCGTCGTGTCCTACTTTCGTGGCTTGCGCATGGCCTTCGCGTAGTCGCCGGCCAGCGGCGAGGTGGTGAAGTCCGTGCGGCCGAGCTGGCGCGAGAGCGAGAAGCGGGTGCCGGCGTCGATGGCCGGGCGAGGAAGTCGCCGGAGCGCGGCGTAGGAGAGGACGCCGCTGCGGGTCGTGGCGACGTCACGGCGGTACCGGCCCAGTGCGGCCTTGACGATCGCGTCGCACGCCGGCTCGAGGCGCTCCTCCGGCACGATGCCCTCCAGGCCGAAGCCCTGCGAGGTCGACGCGTCGTGGATGCGGGTCTTGATGTAGCCGGGGTAGACGGTGGTCACCTGGACCTCGTGGCCGATCTCGAGCCGTAGTGAGTCGGAGTACCCGACCACCGCGCGCTTGCTGGCGCAGTACGCCGGCGCGAACGGCATGGAGAGGTGGGCCAGTCCGCTCGCGATGTTGAGGATGCGGCCGCGGCTGCGGCGCAGCTCGGGCAGCGCAGCGGAGTTCACCCGCCAGGTGCCGAGCACGTTGATGTCGAGCACGGCCATCGCGTCCGGGCCGGGAGCCTTGATGGCCGACTGGGGGAGTCCCACGCCGGCGGAGTTGATGACGACGTCGAGGCCACCCAGGCGCTCGACGGCCTCGGCGACGGCACGGTCGACAGAGTCCTGGTCGCGCACGTCGCACGCGATGATGTCGCCCTCGGCCTCGAGGTCGGCCCGGGCGACCAGGGCGCCCCGCTTCTCGAGCCGGTTCGCGGTCTCGGCACCGATGCCGTTCGCGGCGCCCGTGAGGAGCACTCTCTTCTGCCGGGTCATCGGGCCTCCACTGTGGTGAGTGTTCGCCGGACGGCGACCCGTGCAACGTATCCACGTGAGACCGGCCTGGCCACCCCTCGAGTGACCCAGGCGAACCGATCAGATCAGGTTGCGCAGGCGGTCGGCGAGGGAGTCCTTGACGGCCTGCTCCACGGCGGCGCCGATCTGCTGCTCGAGGTCGGCCTGATCGGTCGGGTCCGCCAACAGCTCGCGGAGATCCAGCTCGTCGATCGCGCGAGTCAGCACGTCGTCGGTCTTCAGCGCGGAGTCGATGACGCGGTCCGGCAGGGCCCGGATGCCCGCTTCGAGGAAGCGGTTCAGGTCGGCGGCGTCGAGCGCCTCGTCGACCAGGGCCGACGCGGGGGGCAGCGTGCCGTCGTCCTTCATCCGCGTCACCGCCGACTTCAGGCCGTCTCGCACGGCATCGATCTCGGCGTCGGCGCGGTCGCCCGACTGCGCGAACCGGAGGGTGAGCTCCTCGCGCGTCACGCCGAGGGTGCAGCCGGCTTCGTCCAGGCCGAGCAGCACCAGCCGCTCGGTGAGTCCCTCGATGCCGTCGACCTGCGAGGTCACCTGCCGCTCGACGCACGGATCGGCCGGGCGGAGCGGCTCGTAGGATCCACCGCCATTGGCGAGCTGCACGCCTACGACTGCGCACACCAGCAGTACGGCAAGTACAGGCAGGCCGGCCCATCTCCACGGCCCGTTCATGACGTCCTCCGCCGCACCGGGATCAGCGTGAGCAGGGCGGCGAGCGCGAGGGCGGCGCCGATGAGGAAGGAGTCGCGGAACGCCCGGGTGGCCGCTCGTTCCAGCTGGTCGTCGAGGTCGCGGGCCAGCTGGTCGAGAGCCGGCTGGTCGGTGGTGTCGACCTCCACCTCGGCGAACGCCGCGGCGAGGTCCGGCACCTGACCGTCCTGCTGAGCCAGTGCCTCACCCAGGGTCTCGGCGACGGCGATCTTGTCCTGCGGCGGCAGGGGAGCGTCCAGCACGAGCGAGGTGATGGCCTGTTGCGCCGGCTCCTCCGCGTCCCGCAGGTCGGCGGTGAAGACGGGCGTCAGGATCGCCAGGCCGAGCACGACGCCGACGTGGCGGGCGCCGATCGTCCAGGCAGCGTGCTCGGCGCGTGGCAGCCGCAGGTCCATGGCGCGCGAGGTGAGCTGGTCGACCGTGAGGCCCAACCCCAGCCCGACGAGCGCCTGGGGTGCGACGCTCCACCACAGGTTGGACGACGGCGGGATCGCGAGACCCACCAGACCACCGGCCACGAGGAAGCAACCGACCGCGATCTCGACCCCCGGTGGCGGCCGGAAGGCTCGGGCGAGGGGGCGCGCGGCGAGGGCCGCGACGGGCACGACCGACACGGTCAGTGCAGCCGTGGCGGGGGAGCGGCCCCAACCCTCGACCAGCAGCAGCACGAGCAGGAACAGGGCGGCCGTCAGCGCTGCCGACAGCAGCGCGAGCGTCACGTTGGCCCGCACCGCCGGGCGGTGGCGATCGACCCGGTGGGTCGTCGGGCTGCGCGCCATCAGCGCCGCAGGCACCGCCAGCGCGGCGAACGGCACCTGCACCACGAAGATCGCCTGCCAGGAGATGGCCTCGGTGAGCAATCCGCCGACGGCCGGTCCGACTGCCGTGCCGATCACACCGGCCGTGACCCACCACGCGACGCCGCGCCGTTCGCCGCGCTCGGCCACCAGCTGCTCGAGGCACCCGACCAGGGCCAGTGCACCGCCGATCGCCTGCACGCATCGCGCGATGATCAGCATCTCGATGGAGTCGGCCACCGCGCACCAGGCGGAAGCGCCGGCGAACGTCGCGATGCCAAGGGCGTTGAAGAGTCGTGGCTCGGCGCGCGAGATCGCGAGGGCCGCCGGCACCGCGGCGAGTGCCAGCACGAGGTTGTAGGCGATCAGCACCCAGGCGACCTGACCGACCGTCGCGTCGAGATGCCGCAGGATGTCGGGCAGCGCGAGCGTGACGACCGCCGAGTCCGCCAGCACCAGCGCGACCGTCACCGCGAGCAGGGAGACGTTGGCGCGACGCACCCGGCCTAGTCCTCGGCGTCCGAGACGTCAGGCAGGGTCAACCGGGCGAGGAACCCGCGGCGTCGCGGGCCGAGGTGGAGCGGACTCACCACGAGGTCGACGTCGGCCTCCGAGCCATCAGCCCGCAGCATGGGGACGTTCACTGGGACGTCGAGCAGCAGGTCTCGGCCGTTCGTCGCGTTCAGCGTGGTGCCGGCGATGTGCGCCTGGTGAAAGCGGTCGGGCACCACGGCGATGACGCGCCGACCGAGCAGCTCCTCGGCGGTGCGGTACCCGAGGAACGCGACGGTGACCGGCGTGACCGCCACGATGATGCTTGCCTCGTCGACCGCCAGCAGGGCCTGCTCCGGGTCGAGCAGGTCGCCGTACTTGACGTCCAGGACCGACTCGTCGGCCAGGGCCTCGAGCAGACCGGTGCGGGGCGCCCACGGAAGCGGCCCCCTGGCGCCGGCTGCTTGCTCCGCCACCTCCTCGCAGATCCACTCGCGCAGCTCGCTGATCTCGGGCTGCGTCGGCGGTCCGAGGAAGCGCTGGGCCGACGCGGCCTCACCGGCACGGCGGAGCAGGTCGTTGAGTGTCGCGAAGTGTGCCACGACCTCCGAGGGGACCTCGACGTCGAGCTCCTCGGCCGTGACCCGAGGCTCGAGTGCGTCGGCCAGGAGCTCTTCGGGGTCGTCCGGGAGATCGGGCAGGGGGATGTACTCGCGCAGGACGTCGAGCGCGGCACCGGCCTCGGCGTGCTGGTCGATGGTCTCGGGCCGCTCCGCGAGTGCGAAGAGCAGGTACTCGCGCAGCAACGCTTGCGCGTGCTCCTGCCAGGCCCAGTGCATGAGCAGCGGGAAGTTCAGCAGCAGGACGGTGGTCGTCGTGTTCTCGGATCGGGAGATCGACGGCGCGTCCGGATCCTGCGCCCCCGTGATGGGCTCGCCGAGCTCGAACCAGCTGACCTTGCCGTCGTCCCGCGGGGTAACTCCCCACCGAGTGACCACGCTGTCGAGCATGCGCAGGCCGCGGCCAGTCCCCGAGGTCACCGCGTAGTTGCGGGCCACCGGCATGCGGGTGCTGCCGTCGGCGACCTCGACGCGCACGCTGTCAGCCTGGACCCGCGCGTTCAGCGTGATCGGACCCCCGGCGTGGACGACCGCGTTGGTCACCATCTCGGAGACGGCGATCGCCGCCGCGTCGGACCAGACGTCCTGGAGCCCGGAGCTGTCGAGCATCTCGGCCAGCAGGCGACGGGCCACCCCGGCGCTTCGCGGATGGACGTCGAGCTCGACCGTGCGGCGCATCATGCGAGCACCCTGAGAGGCCGTGAACGTCGCCGAGACACGCGGGGAACGCTACTACCAACGCGCCGGTGCGGCAGGTCAGCGCCGAGCGCTCGAACCCCCTCGACCCGCTGCCACGCCTCTGCGATGCTGCCGGCATGACCAGTGACGGCGACGGCGAAGCCGTAACGGACGGGCACCTGCCGCCGAGCATCGGGCGACCCGCCACGCGAGCCCTGACAGAGGTAGGACTCACCAGTCTTGATGCCGTGGCTTCGCGGTCGGCCAAGGAGCTCCTCGCTCTGCACGGCGTCGGCCCCAAGGCCATCCGCATCCTCCGCGAAGAGCTCGCCGTACGTGGCGTCTCCTGGGACTAACCTGCCCTCATGAACGACGCACCGAAGGGTCCTGCCTCCTACTTCCCGTCGATCGAGGCCAAGTACGGGCAGCCGATCGATCACTGGATGACGGTGCTGGGCGGCGTCGCCGACCAGCCACACATGGCACAGGTCGCCCACCTCAAGGACGAGCACGGCCTCGGCCGCGGGCATGCCAACGCGTTGGTCGCTCACTTCCGCAAGAACGCCGGAGCCTGACGCCAGCTGGAGGAACGGACTCAGGTGGTCGGCGGGTCCTGGCTGCGCACGAAGAGGATCGTCGAGACCAGGACGTCGAACGTGCCGAACGCGAACAGGATCCAGCCGGCCGGCTCCTCGAAGCCGAGCACGAACGCGGCGAGCCCCATCATGAGCAGGCCGGCGGTGAAGATCGAGAGCAGGGCGACCGGTGGGAACCTCGGCATCAGCGAGGCGGGTCCTGCGGACGCGTGACGGTGATGCGGCGGAGGCGACCATCGGCGTCGAACTCGGCATCCTGGCGTGGGGGCTCGTCATCGGCGGACGGCAGCACGGCGCCCACCTTCTTCTGACGCTCCAGCTCCTCCTTCGCGTCGCCACGCGTGGGGCTGAAGATCGCGTCGACCATGCCCATGCCGTTGCCGCCGGTGCCGAGGCCCTCACGGCCACCGGGCTTGTCGAGCGAGCGCTGGAACGACCACGTGACGAGCAGGCCGACGACGAGGATGCCGCCGATGATGAGCACGGGTTCGAGCCAGGACATGTCGTGAGCCTACCCCCGTCGTGGTGCGCTGCCGTGGTGCTCCGACCGGAACTCTCGCTAGCTGCGGTCGGCGTGCGAGGGCTCGTGGTCGGGCGCTGCTTCGGTCGGCGGCGGAGCGAGCCACACCGCGAAGGCCGTCGTGGCCGGCACGGCGAGGACCAGGCCGATGGCGCCGACCAGCGTGCGGACAACCTCCTGCGCGATCTCCTCGGCCGTGAACACGTCGGCGAGTCCGCGTTGGTAGGCAGTGATGAGCAGCAGCACCGTCATGGCTGACCCGGCGTAGGCGAACACGAGCGTGTAGACGCTGGAGGCGATGTGGTCGCGGCCGATGCGCATCGCGGCCGTGAACAGCTGGACCGACCGTGCGGCCGGCTGCAGTGCGCGCATCTCCCACACGATGCTGGCCTGCGTGACCGTGACGTCGTTGAGGACGCCAAGCCCCGCGATGACCATGCTGGCCGCGACCACTCCCGAGAGGCGCAGGTCGGGCGCGGTGGCCACCAACAGGTGGTCGTCCTCCGAGCCGACGCCGGTCAGGCTGGTCCAGTCGGTGGCGAGCAGTCCCGCGACCGCCGTGAAGGCGATGCCGAACAGGGTGCCGAACAACGCGGACGTGGTGCGGATGGAGATGCCGTGCGCCAGGTAGAGGACGGAGATCATGATGACCGTCGAGCCGACCACCGCGACGGCCAGCGGTGACTCGCCCGCCAGCAGGGCCGGCATCACGAAGCGGATGAGCGCGACCATCGTGATGCCGATGCCGAGCAGGGCGAACACGCCGCGCCAGCGGCCCACGAGCGCGACCATGACCGCGAACGCCGCGGTGAGCGCCAGCAACGGCATGCCGCGTCGGTAGTCGCGGAACTCGTACGACGGCTCCTGGCCCGGGGGCTCGATGGCCACGAGCGTGATCTCGTCGCCCTCGTTCATGCCGGCACCCACGTACCGCGTGGGGTCGAGCACGAACTCGGCGGTGTCACCGCTGTCGTCGAGCGTGGCGGTGACGTTGGCGCAGTCGCCGTCGACCTGGGGGATGCTGTCGGGTCCGAGTCCGCCGCTGTTGCAGTCGAACGACTCGACCCCGCTGACCGTGGCATCGACCGTGCTGACGCCCTCACCGGCGTACGGGTCGAGCCCCTTCGGCACGTCGTCGGACGACGGCCAGAGCACCGCCATGCCAGCGAGTGCGAGGGCGGCGATGACAAGCACCGCGACGGTGAGGTTGCGGGCCATCCGGGGTCGGGCGGGCCCCTCGTCGACAGGTCCGTGGCTGTGCGCGTGTGTCACCATGACAGGGTGCCACGTCCCGACGACGCGACCCGCGAGGAACCGCCGGAGCACCTGCCTGGAGGCTCGGGCGGCGTGTGGAAGGTGGGCCGCACGGTCCGCAGACCCACCGGCCCCTGGACCCCCGCGGTGCACGAGCTCATGCAGTGGCTCGTCGACCAAGGCCTCGGCGGCGTGCCGCACGTCGGCGGCATCGACGACGACGATCGCGAGATCGTCTCCTACATCGAGGGCCGCGGCGTCCCCGTCGACGACGAGGTCGTGCTCGACGACGTGCTGGTCGAGGCCGTCACCTGGCTGCGGCAGTACCACGACCTCGTGGAGTCCTACCGCCCCGACGGACCCCGCACCTGGCGCCAGACCGGCGACGACCCCGTCGAGCTGGAGCCCGGCCAGGTCATCTGCCACAACGACCCCGGCGCCTACAACTGGATCATCCAGAGTGGCCACTTCGCCGCGATGATCGACTGGGACCTCGCCGGACCCGGTCAGCCGATCGACGACCTCGCCTTCCTGTGCTGGACCGGCATCCCGCTCTACCGCGACATCGGTGCGGCCGAGACCGCGCGCCGGCTCGACCTTGTGGTCGACGCCTACGCCGAATGGGGTCCGATGACGCTGCTGGAGGCCGTCGACCGCCGCATGTCCACGGCCGCCGATCGCATCGCCGCCGGCATCGAGCGCGCCGACCCGGGCATGCTCAACCTCGCCGAGAAGGGCGAGCCCGACCGCACGCGTCGCCGGGTCGAGGAGTTCCGCGCCCGGATCCCCGCCATCGACGCCGCGCTGGGGTGAGGTCTCGCACCTGTCTCAGGCGCGGCTCTCGGTCCACGTGAGGAAGCGGTGCAGGAACGCGACGGCCGCCTCGCGCGGGAGCGGGTCGGTGGGGCGGAACTCCACGCCGCCGCGCACCGGCCAGCCTGCCGTGATGCCGACTGCGGCCAACCACTCGACCTCCCGGGTCTGCGGGTGGTCGAGACTGACGTCCTTGAAACGGGGCTTGCTGGGCATCGTCACGTCCGGCGAGCCGGCCATGCGGTGGAGCAGGGCGGCGAACGCCACGCGATCGACCGGCTGATCGGGCACGAGGTCGTCGCCGAGGCCGGTCTCGGCGACCTTGACCGACGTCGCGTCGACGAATCGCTGCAGCAGCACCGCGAGGGTGGCGCCGTCGACGGGCTGGTGCGGACCGAACTCCTTCTGGTCGCCGATGAGCAGGCCCGTCAGGAGACCGGTCTTGACGGCCCACTCGACGTGGTCGAAGAACGGGTGCGAGTTCGGGACGTCCGAGAACGTGGGTTCCTGACCGCGGATGTGGGTGACGGCCTCGGTGGCCGCTCCGTCGAACACGACCTCGCCGTTCTTGAGCAGGATGCCGCGGTCGCAGAGCTTGGCCACCATGTCGAGGTCGTGGCTCACGACCACCAGGGTCCGGCCCTCCTCGTGCAGCTGGCGGATGCGCGCCAGGCACTTGCGCTGGAACGGCTCGTCACCGACCGAGAGGATCTCGTCGACCAGCAGGATGTCGACCTCGGTGTGCACGGCGACCGAGAACGCCAGACGCAGGAACATGCCCGAGGAGTAGTGCTTGACCTCGGTGTCGATGAACTTCTCGATCTCGCTGAACTCCACGATGTCGTCGAAGCGCTCGTCGATCTCCTCCTTGGTCATGCCGAGGATGGCCGCGTTGAGGTAGACGTTCTCGCGCCCGGACAGGTCGGGGTGGAACCCGGCACCGACCTCGATGAGGCCCGCGATGCGACCGCGGGTGCGGATGCTGCCGGCGTCGGGTCGCAGCACGCCGGAGATGAGCTTGAGCAGGGTCGACTTGCCCGAGCCGTTGAAACCCAGCAGGGCCACGGACTCGCCCGACTCGATCAGGAAGTCGACCCCGCTGAGGGCGTCGAACGTCGAGGAGATCTGCTTGCCGCGGACCATCGCGACGAACGACTCCTTGAGTGAGTGGGTGTGCCGGAGACGGAACGTCTTGCGCACGCCATCGACCGCGATGGCCGTGCTTGCGGTCACCTCAGAGGTCCTGGGCAAAGGAACCCTCCAGACGCCGGAACACGTACTGACCGGCTGCCAGCACCAGGATCGAGGACAGCAGACCGAACCCGGCGAACATCCAGACGTCGGGCGGCAGGTCGCCGGCCCCGTCGGTGGTGGGGTACCAGAACCCCTGGTGCATCAAGTTGACCGCCGCGGTGACGGGGTTGAGCTGGTAGATCGTGAACAGCCAGTCCGGCACCACGCGTTGCACCATCGAGGCCTGGTAGAGGACCGGCGCGGCCCACGGGGCGACCATGACGATCAGCTCGACGAAGTTCTGGGAGTCGCGGAACGAGACATTGGCGGCGCCGAAGAGCATGCCGAGCCCGAGCGCGAAGATCATGATGATGAGGGCCGCCAGCACCACGCCCAGGACCTGCGCCACGGTGGGGCGCCAGCCGATGCCGAGGCACACCACCAGCAGGATCGCGACCTGCGGCAGGAAGTTGACGACCGCCACGTAGATGGTGGCCACGGGGAAGAGCTCGCGTGGCAGGTAGATCTTCTTGATCAGCGCCCCGTTGTCGACCAGCGACTTGGTGGCGTTGGAGAAGCCTTCGCTGAAGAAGTTGATCAGGATCAGCCCGGAGAACAGGTAGACCGGGTAGTTCACGATCGTGTCGTTGAGGCGCAGGAAGACGCCGAGCGCCAGGAAGAACACCGTGAACTGGGCGGCCGGCTTGACGAACGACCATGCCCAGCCGAGGACGGAGCCGCGGTAGCGGACCTGCACGTCCTTGCGGGTCAGCAGTGCCAGGAGGTAGCGCCGGCGGAAGACGTCGACCAGCCCCGTGCCGCGGCCGGGATCGATCATCTCCGGGACGGCCTCGGAGGGACGAACCGACAACTGGACTCCTTGGTGCTGGGGCGGACTCGGCGTCGCACGGCCCCGTGGTCGGGGCGAGTCTAGCCCGGTGGCCTCCGGTAACGTTGCGGGCTGCGGCTCCCCGCCGTCGTCGTCGATCAACCGAGGATCTTTCGTGGTGAATGCAGACCTGCTGGTCGTGGGATCGGGCTTCTTCGGCCTCACCGTCGCCGAGCGTGCGGCAGCGCACGGCCAGAAGGTGCTCGTCATCGACCGCCGGCCCCACCTCGGCGGCAACGCCTACAGCGAGTTCGAGCCCGAGACGGGCATCGAGGTGCACCGCTACGGGGCGCACCTGTTCCACACCTCCAACGAGCGGGTCTGGAGCTACGTCAACCGCTTCACGTCGTTCACGTCGTACGTGCACCGCGTCTACACCAACCACGGTGGCGAGGTCTACCCCCTGCCGATCAACCTCGGCACGGTCAACCAGTTCTTCCGCAGCGCGTACTCGCCCGACGAGGCACGCGCGCTGCTGGCCGAGCAGGCCGGTGAGATCGAGTCGTCGAAGGCGCAGAACCTCGAGGAGAAGGGCATCAGCCTCATCGGCCGCCCCCTCTACGAGGCCTTCATCCGTGACTACACGGCCAAGCAGTGGCAGACCGACCCCACCAACCTGCCGCCGGAGATCATCAGCCGCCTGCCCGTGCGCTACACGTACGACAACCGGTACTTCAACGACACCCACGAGGGCCTGCCGGTCGACGGCTACACCGCGTGGCTCGAGCGCATGGCCGACCACCCCAACATCGAGGTGCGGCTCAACACCGACTTCTTCGACGACTCGCACGAGGCCTCGAAGTCCAAGACCCTCGGCCAGCTGCCGATCGTCTACACCGGTCCGGTCGACCGCTACTTCGACTACTCCGAGGGTCGCCTGTCGTGGCGCACGCTCGACTTCGAGGAGGAGGTGCTGCCGGTCGGTGACTTCCAGGGCACCTCGGTCATGAACTACGCCGACGCCGAGGTCCCGTACACACGCATCCACGAGTTCCGGCACTTCCACCCCGAGCGTGACGCCCCCAAGGACAAGACGGTCGTCATGCGCGAGTTCTCGCGCTTCGCCGAGGGTGACGACGAGCCGTACTACCCGGTCAACACCCCCGAGGACCGCGCCATGCTGCTGGCCTACCGCGAGCGCACCGCGGCCGAGCCGCAGGTGCTGTTCGGTGGTCGCCTGGGCACCTACCAGTACCTCGACATGCACATGGCGATCGGTGCGGCGCTGTCGATGGTCGACAACCAGCTGCCCGACCTGTTGCCCGCACTTGCTGGCGACCCCGTGGAGGGCGAGCCGGCGTGACGCAGCGCTACACGGCCGAGCTGGCCGCCAAGATCGAGGCGCGTTGGCAGGACCGGTGGGAGGCCGAGGGCACCTTCCACGCCGTCAACCCCGTGGGCGACCTCGCGGGCGACGCGGGCACCGATGACTTGGGCCCGAAGTACTTCATCATGGACATGTTCCCGTACCCCTCGGGCGCGGGACTCCACGTCGGGCACCCGCTGGGCTACATCGCCACCGACGTCGTCGGCCGGCACCAGCGCATGCTGGGCAAGAACGTGCTGCACGCCCTGGGCTACGACGCGTTCGGCCTGCCCGCCGAGCTGCACGCCATCTCCACCGGCGAGCACCCGCGGGCCAACACCGAGGCCAACATGGTCAACATGCGCCGCCAGCTGCGGCGCTTGGGCCTCGGCCATGACGACCGCCGCTCGTTCGCCACGATCGACCCCGACTTCGTGCGCTGGACGCAGTGGATCTTCCTGCAGCTGTTCAACTCCTGGTTCGACGTCGAGCAGCAGAAGGCGCGCCCCATCAGTGAGCTGATCGAGCAGCTCGGCACCGACGACCCCGCTGCGATCGACGGCCACCGCCTGGCCTACGTCAGCGACTCGCCGGTCAACTGGTGCCCGGGCCTGGGCACCGTGCTGGCCAACGAGGAGGTCACCGCCGAGGGACGCTCCGAGCGCGGCAACTTCCCGGTCTTCAAGCGGCAGATGAAGCAGTGGAACCTGCGCATCACCGCCTACGCCGACCGCCTCATCGACGACCTCGACCGCGTCGACTGGCCCGAGTCGGGCAAGCAGATGCAGCGCAACTGGATCGGTCGCTCGCGGGGTGCCGAGGTCGAGTTCGGCCTTCCCGCGCTGGAGGGTTCCGAGACGCCGCTGCAGGTCTTCACCACGCGGCCCGACACGCTGTTCGGTGCCACGTACGTGGTGCTGGCGCCCGAGCACGAGCTGGTCGACCCGCTGGTGACCGACACCTGGCCCGAGGGCATCGACCCGCGCTGGACCGGTGGCGCGGCCGATCCCGCCACGGCCGTGGCCGAGTACCGCGCCCGCGCCGCGGCCAAGACCGACCTCGAGCGCCAGGAGAACCGCGAGAAGACCGGTGTGTTCACCGGCGCGTTCGCCATCAACCCCGTCAACGGCGAGCAGGTGCCGGTCTTCGTGGCCGACTACGTGCTGGTGGGCTACGGCACCGGCGCCATCATGGCCGTCCCCGGTCACGACGCCCGCGACTTCGAGTTCGCGACCCAGTTCGGCCTGCCGATCCCGCGGGTCATCGATGGCGAGGGGGACCTGCCCCACACGGGGGACGGTGCGGTCATCAACTCCACGCATGGCGACCTGAGCCTCGACGGACTGACCGTCGACGACGCCAAGGCCCGCATCATCGCCTGGCTCGAGCAGAACGGCCACGGCACCGGCACCACCACGTACCGCCTGCGCGACTGGCTGTTCAGCCGCCAGCGCTACTGGGGCGAGCCGTTCCCCATCGTCTACGACGAGGCCGGCAACGCCGTCGCCCTGCCGGAGTCGATGCTGCCGGTCGACCTGCCCGAGGTGCCCGACTACTCGCCGCGCACCTTCGAGCCCGACGACGCGAACAGCGAGCCCGAGCCGCCGCTGGGGCGCGTGCGCGAGTGGGTCGAGGTCGAGCTCGACCTCGGCGACGGCCCGAAGCGGTACCGCCGCGAGACCAACACGATGCCCAACTGGGCGGGCTCCAGCTGGTACGAGCTGCGCTACACCGATCCGCACAACGACCAGGCCATCGCCGACCCCGAGAACGAGCGCTACTGGATGGGGCCGGACGAGAACAGAAGCCCCGGCAGGGGTGCCGGGCCGGGGGCGGCGAAAGACGCTGGGGGCGTCGACTTCTACATCGGTGGCGTCGAGCACATGGTGCTGCACCTGCTGTACGTGCGCTTCTGGCACAAGGTGCTGTTCGACCTGGGGCACGTCTCCAGCGAGGAGCCGTTCCACCGGCTGTTCAACCAGGGCTACATCCAGGCCTACGCGTTCACCGACGCCCGCGGCGCCTACGTGCCGGCCGACGAGGTCGTCGAGCACGTGGCCGACGACGGCACCACCACCTGGACCCACGACGGCAACCCCGTGCAGCGCGAGTACGGGAAGATGGGCAAGAGCCTCAAGAACGTCGTGACACCCGACGAGATGTACGAGGCCTACGGCGCCGACACGTTCCGCGTGTACGAGATGAGCATGGGGCCGCTCGACGTCTCGCGTCCGTGGGAGACCCGGGCGGTCGTCGGTGCTCAGCGCTTCCTGCAGCGGGTCTGGCGCCTGGCCGTCGACGAGGAGACGGGGGAGTCGATCGTCTCCGACGACGAGCCCGACATCGAGACGCTGCGCGCCGTGCACCGCACGATCGACGGTGTCGCCGCCGACATGGAGGCGCTGCGCTTCAACACCGCCATCGCCAAGCTCATCGAGCTGACCAACCACCTCACCAAGACCGGCGCTGCGCCGCGAGCCGCGATCGAGCCGCTCGTGCTGATGCTGGCGCCGTTCGCCCCGCACGTGGCCGAGGAGCTGTGGTCGCGGCTCGGGCACGCCGAGGTGCTGGCGCGCGCGCCCTACCCGGTCGCCGACCCGCAGCACCTGGTGGCCGACACCGTCACGTGCGTCGTGCAGGTGCAGGGCAAGGTGCGCGCCAAGCTCGAGGTGTCGGCCACGGCCACCGACGAGGAGCTCACGGCGCAGGCCTTGGCCGAGCCCAACGTGCAGCGGGCCATCGACGGCCGTGAGGTGCGCAAGGTCATCGTCCGCGCCCCCAAGCTCGTCAGCCTCGTCGTCTGAGCCCAAATCCTTGTCACACGCCGCGGGCGCGGCGTGTGACGAGGGTCTCGGTAGACTCCCGGTATGGCCACCCGACGTCGGAAGAAGTCCCCCGCGGGACGCAGCTTCCCCGGCGGTGTCGCGGTCGTCACCGACTCGACGGCCTCGCTGTCCGCGGCGGACGCCGAGCGTGAAGGCATCGTCGTGGTGCCGCTGCAGGTCGTCGTGGGTGCCGAGTCCTTCACCGAGGGCGTCGACGCGTCGCCGGAGATCATCGCCGCCGCGCTGAAGGAGTACGTCCCCGTCAGCACGTCACGACCCAACCCCGACGAGTTCGTCGAGGTCTACCGCCGGCTCGCGGACGAAGGTGCCGAGTCGATCGTCTCGGTGCACCTGTCGAGCCGCATGTCCGGCACGCTCGACTCCGCGCTGCTGGCCGCCAAGGAGTCGCCGATCCCGGTCTCGGTCGTCGACTCCCGACAGGTCGGCCTGGCCACGGGCTTCGCCGCCGGCCAGGCGGCCGGCGCCCGCGGCAAGGGCGTCACGGCCGAGGAGGTCGCTGAGATCGCCGCGTCGCCGGCGAGGGGTCCACCGCCCTCATCTACGTCGACACGCTCGACTACCTGCGCCGCGGCGGACGCGTGGGTGCCGCAGCGGCGCTGCTCGGCTCGGCGCTGGCGGTCAAGCCCCTGCTGACCATCACCGACGGCCTGGTCATGCCGCTCGAGAAGGTGCGCACCACCAGCAAGGCCCTGGCGCGCATGGAGGCCCTCGCGTGCGAGGCGTGCGAGGCGTGCGAGGGCTTCGACATCGGCGTGCAGCATCTGGCCAACCCCGGCGTCGCGGAGCAGGTGGCCGAACGGCTCGCCTCGACACTCGAGATCGAGTCGGTCCCGGTCGACGAGGTCGGTGCCGTCATCGGCGCCCATGTCGGGCCGGGCACCGTCGCGGTCACCGTCACCCCGCACTGACCTCGCCCGTTCGTTGTCCACAGTTGGACGGGTCCGCTGGGTCCGTCCACAGGCCGGCATCTTCGCGCTTCCGTGATCGGGGTCCGCGCCTAGCGTCGAGACGTGCAGCCCGACGAGACCCGAGCCGAGATCGCGCGTCGTCGCCTCGCGCAGCTCGTCGAGACCTTCGACGCCCGGCTGCCTCCGGATGGCGCCACCAGGGACGTCGAGCCCGCGCCGGCCCAGGAACCCGCAGGTCGGTCCCGTGAGCCCGAACCCGGCGTCCCGGCCGGTCATCGGGTGGCGAGGCGTGTGCCCCGACGGATCGGCCCGGTGCACGTCCGGGCGGTGGCCGCCGTGATCGCGGTGGTGGTGCTGCTCATCGGCTGGCAGGTGGTGTCGGGACGCCCCAGCGCCGCACCTGCGGGTGGATCACCGGGACTCGCCATCGATGCCGGCCCGTCCAGCGCATCCACCGCTGGGGCCGACACAGCCGCGGGGGAGGAGCTCGTGATCGACGTGGTCGGCCACGTGCACCGCCCCGGCATCGTGATCCTGCCGCCGGGCTCGCGCGTGCACGAGGCGATCGAGGCTGCGGGCGGGCTCACCGGGCCGGTCGACACCACGGCGCTCAACATGGCCCGCAAGCTCACCGACGGCGAGCAGATCCTCGTCGGCATTGCCCCGGTCGCCCCGGCAGGAGGAGGGGCCAACCCCGACGCCTCTGGTGCACCCGCGGGCGGGCTGATCAACCTCAACACCGCGACCGAGGCCGAGCTCGACGACCTGCCGGGAGTCGGACCCGTCACGGCGGCGTCGATCCTCGAGTGGCGGCAGGAGAACGGGCAGTTCTCCTCGGTCGACGACCTCCTGGAGGTGCGTGGCATCGGCGAGGCGACGCTCGAGGACCTGCGCGACCACGTGACCGTCTGAGGTGGTCCACGACGTCCCCACCCATGACGTCCGAGCCCTCGACGTCCCATCCCGTCTCACCCGACCCCGGCCTGACCTGCGTCTGGTGCTGCCGGCCGTGGCCTGCTGGGGTGGCGCCGCGTGGTGGGTCGAGGTCGGGTCCCAGGTCGCGGTGGTCGCGGGTCTCGCGTGCGTCGCAATGGCGGTCCTGGCGCGCAGGCCCGGACTGGTGCTGCTGGCGCTCTGCCTCGCCGCCGTCGCGGGCACCACGGCGTGGCGCGTGGCGCAGGTCGAGTCCTCACCCGTGCGGCAGTGGGCCGACGAGGCGGTCGTCGTCACGGCGTCGGTCTCGGTGCGCATCGACGCCCGCGAGTACCGGTCGGCCAGCGGCGCGGGTTCCGTCGTGGGGCTCGACCTGGACCACGTCACGTCGCGCCTCGGCGCCGTCGACCGCGCCGGGCGCGCGACGGCCTTCGTGCCGACCGACCTCGCCGAGGCGGCCGATCTCGTGGTCGGACGCGAGCTCACGCTCACGGCACGCCTCGCGCCGGCCGAGGACAGCGCGGAGGTCGCCACCTTGCGGGTGGTCCGCATCGGGGAGGCCAGCGAGGCGGCGTGGTGGTGGGAGGGCAGCGAGCGGGTGCGCGACGGGGTCCGACGGTCGGTGGCGGGCCAGCCGACCGAGCCCCGCGGCCTGGTGCCGGCCCTGGTCGCCGGCGACGTCAGCGGCATCACCGAGGAGGTCGACGACGACTTCCGGCGCAGCGGACTGACCCACCTCATGGCGGTCTCGGGGACCAACCTCACGATCGTGCTGGCCGCGGTGCTGGGGGTCGCCCGCGCGGCCGGTTGTCGGCGACGGTGGTGGGGCTGGATCGGCTTGGCGATGGTCGTCGGCTTCGTGCTGGTGGCCCGGCCGGAACCGAGCGTGCTGCGCGCCGCTGCGATGGGACTGGCGGGTCTCGCGGCGACGGGCATCGGGGCCCGCGGAGGCGTCCGGGCCCTCTCGCTCGCGGTGCTCGCCCTCGTGCTGCTCGACCCGTGGCTCGCCCGGAGTCCCGGCTTCGTGCTCTCGGTCTGCGCCACGGCCGGCATCCTCGTGCTGGCACCGCCACTGGTGCGGCGCATGGCGTGGTGTCCCCGGGCGCTGGCCGTGGCAATCGCGGTGCCGCTCGCTGCGCAGGCGGCCTGCACGCCGGCCTTGGCCGCCCTCAGCGGTGAGGTGTCCCTGGTCGCGGTGATGGCGAACCTGCTCGCAGGTCCGCTCGTCGCTCCCACGACGGTGCTCGGCCTGCTCGGCGGGTTGCTGACGCTGGTCGTCCCGGCGCTCGGCACCGTCCTGGGCGTGGCCGCCTGCTGGTGCGCGCGGTGGATCCTCGCGATCGGGCACGCGGCAGCACGCGCCGAGGGCGCGTCGATCGGCTGGTCGGCGTCGTGGGCCTGGCTGGTCCTGATCGCGCCGCTCGTCCTGGCGGCGGTGTGGTGGGTGTTGGGGCGGCCCGCGGTGGCCATCACGTCCGTCGTGGTGATGGTGGTGGCCGTCTGGCACCCACCGTCATCGGGGTGGCCGCCGGACGACTGGGTGCTCGTCGCGTGCGACGTCGGGCAGGGCGACGGGCTGGTCGTCCGGGCCGGTCCCGAGAGCGCGGTGGTCATCGACACCGGCCCCGACTCCGCGCCGATCGACCGCTGCCTGTCGCGCCTCGGCATCGACCACGTCGTCGCGCTCGTCATGACGCACGCCGATGCCGACCACGTGGCCGGCTGGGAAGGCGTCGCGCGGGGGAGGACCGTCGATCAGGTGATCGTGGGTCCGTCCGGTGGGCCCGAGGTGCCCGGCGCCGATCGTGTGCAGGTGGGCTCGGGGGACGTGCTGCACATCGGAGAGGCGCGGGCGGAGGTGCTGTGGCCCGTCGATCGCACGCCCGTCGGTGAGGACGACCGCAACGACGCCAGCCTCGTGCTCATGCTGGAGGTCGACGGCGTCCGGATGCTCCTCGCCGGCGACGTCGAGCCCGTCGCGCAACGCGCGCTTCGGCGCACAGGGGTCGACTTGCGTGCCGACGTGCTCAAGGTCCCGCACCACGGCAGTCCCCACCAGGACCCGGCCTTCATCGCCGACGCGCAGGCCCGCGCGGCCCTCGTCAGTGCCGGGGCCGACAACACCTACGGCCACCCCTCGCCCGACACCCTCGACCTGCTTCGCGAGGCGGGCACCGCGTGGTGGCGGACCGACCTGCAGGGTGACCTGGCGGTCGTGGTGCGCGACGGCGATCTCTCTGTCCTGACCCGTGACTAGACTCGCCGCGTGGCGACGGTCTTCGGCAGGGTGCTGCTCATCTCGGGCAACGCAGAGTTCCTCGCCGAGCGCACTCGCCGTCGCGCGGTGGCCGCCATCGCGGCCGAGTCGCCGGAGTGCGACGTCGCCGAGTCCACGGCCGGTGGCCTCGGTCCGGGCGAGCTCGTGGGACTCACCAGCCCCTCGTTGTTCAGCTCGGCCAGCGCCGTGGTGCTCACCGAGCTGCAGGACCTGCCCGAGGCCGTGCACGGCGAGCTGCTCGAGTACGCCGCGGCTCCCGCCGATGAGGTCGCCCTGGTGCTGGTGCACGGAGGCGGTGCGAAGGGCCGAGGCCTGCTCGACAAGCTGCGCAAGCTGCCCGCCGTCACCGAGGCCAAGCACGAGGCGCCCAAGTACGAGCGCGACCACGTCAGCTGGGTGCGCGGCGAGGTCCGCGACCTCGGCTCCACGATCGACGAGCCCGCAGCCACCGTGCTGGTCACCGCCGTGGGCCTCGACCTGCGCGCCCTCGCCGGTGCCGCCGACCAGCTGGTCTCCTCGGTGCCCGAGGGCTCCCCGGTCACGCAGGACGTCGTCCGACGCTACTTCGGCGGCCGCGCCGACGTGCGGGGCTACGAGATCGCCGACGCCGCCCTCGACGGCCGGCTCGACCTCGCGGTCGAACGGCTGCGCTGGGCCCTGGCCACCAAGGTGGCCCCGGTGGTGATCGTCTCGGCGGTCGCGTCAGGCCTGCGTCAGCTGGTGCGGCTCGCCACGGCCCCGCAGGGGCTGCGTGACCAGCAGCTGGCCGCGCACGTGGGGGCGCCGCCGTTCAAGATCTCGGCCCTGCGCCGCCAGCTGCAGAGCTGGGACCCCGAGGGGTTGTCCGCAGCGCTCGCGGCGGTCGCCCAGGCCGACCTCGACGTCAAGGGCGCCACGGCCGATGCGTCCTACGCCACCGAGCGCATGGTGCTGCGCGTCGCCTCGCAACGCCGTCGTCCGCCGCGAGGCTGACGTGACGACCTCCGCATCCACCCGTCGGCTGCTGGCGGTCGACCTGGCCCGCGGCGTCGCCCTGCTGGGCATGATGCTGTCGCACCTCGGTCCCTCGCGGCTGCCCATGGAGTGGCCGCCGGTGGCCGACCTGCTCGTCGACGGCCGGGCCGCGCCGCTGTTCGCGGTGCTGGCCGGGCTCAGCGTGGGACTCATGAGTCGGTTCGACCCCCGCGGCATGGGATCGGCGCCATCGATCGTGGTCCGCGCGCTGCTCCTGCTGCTGATCGGGCTCGGCCTCGCGGCCCTGCCGAACCTGCTGATCCTGGTGATCCTGCCGTGCTACGCGCTGCTGCTGGTGCTCGTGCTGCCACTGCGGTCCCTCAGCACCCGCTGGCTCTTCGCGGTGGCGGCTGCCTGGGCCGTCGTGGGGCCGGTGCTGCTCCTGTTCCTGCGCCGCCGCATCGATCCGCCGATCCTCGAGCACAACTACCAGGCCTCGCTCCTGCACGACCTCGGCGACGTGCCGCTCGAGGTGCTGCTGTGGGGCGGGTACCCGGCGGTCATCTGGTTCGCGTACGTCGTGCTGGGCCTCGCGCTGTCACGGCTCGACCTTGCCGACCTCCGCACCGGCGCGAGCCTCGTCGGGGTGGGCGCCGTCCTCACCGCCGGGTCGCTGGCCGTAGGGGTGCTCGTGATCTTCCGAGACACGTTCATCGACGTGCTCGGGCCGCCGGAGGTGCATCAGGTCTTCACGCCGGGCAGGCGGTTCGACGAGCTCGACACCTCGGTCCTGCTGACCGCCGGGCCGCACGCGGCGGGCCCGCTCGCCGTCGTGGGCGCGGCGGGCTCGGCGATGCTGGTGCTCGGCCTGTGCGTGCTGGTCTGCCGTGGGGTGGCCGGCACGACGCTGACGGCGCCTTTCCGGGCGGCCGGCTCCATGACGCTGACGCTCTACGTGCTGCACGTCGTGCTCACGTGGCTCGGCGACGAGCACGAGCTGACCATCACCGACGGCACCTACCTGGAGTGGCTGGCCCAAGGGCTCGCGCTGGTGGTGCTGGCGACCCTCTGGCGCGCCGTGCTCCCGCGGGGACCGCTCGAGCAGGTCGTGCGCACCGTCAGCCTGCTGCCGGCACGACGAACGCCCCGGTCACGAGGTGACCGGGGCGTTCAGTGAGGCAGCTCAGAGAGCAGCGGCCTTCTTGGCGATGGCCGACTTGCGGTTCGCCGCCTGGTTCTTGTGGATGACGCCCTTGGAGGCGGCCTTGTCGAGCTTCTGGGTGGCGGTCTGGGCGAGGGTCTTGGCCTCGTCCGTCTTGCCGGCCTCGACGGCCTCCTGGAAGCGACGCACGGAGGTCTTGAGCGCCGAACGAACCGACTTGTTGCGCTCGCGCGCGAGCTCGTTCTGACGGTTGCGCTTGATCTGCGACTTGATGTTCGCCACGGGTGCGTACCTGTTCTTTCGTGGTGGGCGTGCGGATGAGTTCGTGAGTGGTGCGGTGCTGGCAGTGGGGCTGCATCGGCAGCGTCCGACTCGCTCCGGCACGCGACCGCCCACCTTACCATCGGCGGCACCAAGGCCTCAAATCACGGCTCCCGCCTAGGATCTGGCCCCATGGAGACCCTGTACGACGTCCTCACGTGGCTGCACATCGCGAGCTGGGCGGCGGTGCTCGTCGGCTACGTCATCGGGCTGCGCGGCCCCGAGATCAACCTCTGGATGGCCCACGGCCTGACCGCGGCCTTCATCCTCGGCCTCGCGCTGACGGGCATCGCCTCGGCCAGTGACGCCGTCGATGACCCGAACAACGCCAAGGTCGCGGTCAAGCTCGTCATCGCACTGGTCGCCCTGGGCCTGGCGCACGCGACGCGCAAGAAGGGCGCGCCCAACCCGCTGGCGCACGTCGTGGCAGCGCTCGTCCTGGTGAACGTGGGCCTGGCCTACCTCTGGTGACGCCCGGGGTGGGAGGTGGCACCCCGATCGATGGGACAATGAGCGGACCATGACGAAGCCTGCCCCACCGCCGCCCGGATCCACGCCGCCGGAGATCCTGCGCAACTTCTGCATCATCGCGCACATCGACCACGGCAAGTCGACGCTGGCCGACCGCATGCTTCAGCTGACCGGCGTCGTCGACGAGCGGGCGGCACGTGCGCAGTACCTCGACCGCATGGACATCGAGCGCGAGCGCGGCATCACGATCAAGAGCCAGGCCGTCCGCATGCCGTTCGTGAAGTCCGACGGCGACGACGCAGGCACCAACTACGTGCTCAACATGATCGACACCCCGGGCCACGTCGACTTCACCTACGAGGTCAGCCGCTCGCTCGAGGCCTGTGAGGGCGCGATCCTGCTGGTCGACGCCGCGCAGGGCATCGAGGCGCAGACCCTCGCGAACCTCTACCTCGCGATGGACGCCGATCTCCACATCATCCCCGTGCTCAACAAGATCGACCTGCCCGGCGCGCTGCCCGAGAAGTACGCCGAGGAGATCGCCGGCATCATCGGCGGCGATCCCGACGACGTCCTGCGCGTCTCGGCCAAGACGGGCCAGGGCGTCGAGGCGCTGCTGAACCTCATCGTCGACGAGGTGCCGCCGCCGGTGGGTGACGCCGACGGCCCGCCCCGCGCGCTGATCTTCGACTCGGTCTACGACACGTACCGCGGCGTCATCACGTACGTCCGCGTCGTCGACGGCCGGCTGAGCCACCGCGACAAGATCAAGATGATGTCGACCGGGGCCGTGCACGAGATGCTCGAGGTCGGGGTCATCTCGCCCGAGCCGCTCAAGGCCGACCACCTCGGCGTCGGCGAGGTGGGCTACCTCATCACCGGCGTGAAGGAGGTCCGTCAGTCCCGCGTGGGCGACACCGTCACGTCGAACTCGAAGGGCGCCAGCGAGCCGCTCGGTGGCTACGCACACCCCAACCCCATGGTGTTCTCGGGCCTGTACCCGATCGACGGCGACGACTTCTCCACGCTGCGCGAAGCCCTCGAGAAGCTGCAGCTCAACGACGCCGCCCTGGTCTACGAGCCGGAGTCGTCCGGCGCCCTGGGCTTCGGCTTCCGCATCGGCTTCCTCGGCCTGCTGCACCTGGAGATCGTCCGCGAGCGGCTCGAGCGTGAGTTCAACCTCGACCTCATCGCCACGGCCCCCAACGTCATCTACCGCGTCGAGCTGGAGGACGGCTCCGAGCACGTGGTGACCAACCCCAGCGAGTACCCGAACGCCGGCAAGATCGCGAAGGTCTTCGAGCCCGTCGTCTCGGCCACGATCCTGGCGCCCAGCGAGTACATCGGCACGATCATGGAGCTCTGCCAGGCGCGGCGCGGCGCCCTCGTCGGCATGGACTACCTGTCCGAGGACCGCGTCGAGATCCGTTACACGCTGCCCATGGGCGAGATCATGTTCGACTTCTTCGACGCGCTGAAGAGCCGCACCAAGGGCTACGCCTCGCTCAACTACGAGCTCTCCGGCGAGCAGGACGCCGACCTGGTGAAGGTCGACATTCTCCTGCAGGGCGAGATCGTCGACGCGTTCAGTGCGATCGTGCACCGCGACAACGCGTACGCGTATGGCGTCGCTCTGGCCGGCAAGCTCAAGGAGCTCATCCCGCGCCAGCAGTTCGAGGTGCCCATCCAGGCCGCCATCGGCGCCCGTGTCATCGCCCGCGAGAACATCCGCGCGATCCGCAAGGACGTGCTCGCCAAGTGCTACGGCGGCGACATCAGCCGCAAGCGCAAGCTGCTGGAGAAGCAGAAGGAGGGCAAGAAGCGGATGAAGATGGTCGGCCGCGTCGAGGTCCCCCAGGAGGCGTTCATCGCCGCGCTCTCCACCGGCGACGGTCCCAAGGCATGAGCGAGAGTCTGAGAGCCCAGATCTGAGGCACGCGCGCCGGCTCTAGGATCGGCCTGTGCCTGGGGTCGTGGAGTCGGTCAACGTCGGTCCGGTGCGCGACGTCCCGTGGGGGAAGGTGCGCCGATCGGGCATCGACAAGCGCTCCGCCGTTGGTGCGGTGGAGGTCGGCCCGACGGGACTGGCTGACGACGGAATCGGTGACCTCGAGCACCACGGCGGCCACGACCAGGCCGTGCACGCCTACGCCGGCGAGGACCTCGCGACGTGGTCGGCGGAGCTCGGTCGCCCGCTTCGCGCCGGCACGTTCGGTGAGAACCTCACGACCCGCGGGATCGACGTGCAGTCCGCCCGCATGGGGGAGCGCTGGGCCGTGGGCACGACCGTGCTGGAAGTCTCCGGAGTGCGCATCCCGTGCTCGGTCTTCCAGGGGTTCGTCGGCGAGCCCCAGTGGGTGCGGCGCTTCATGGAGCGGGGCCTGACCGGACCGTACCTGCGGGTGCTCGAGACCGGCCGGGTCCGCGCCGGCGACACCATCGAGGTGGTGCACCGGCCCGACCACGAGCTCACCGTCGGGCACGTCTTCCGCGCCCTCACGACCCAGCGCGAGCTGATGCCGAGCCTGGTGGGTGTGCCGGGCCTCTCGAAGGACGTCGCGCGACGGGTCGAGGCATGGTCGGCGCCCGGCCGAGGTGACCGATCAGTACGTTAAGGTGACCGTCACCACATACCGACCGTACGCCGCGTTGTGAAGAGGATTTAATGCCCACTGCCATGAAGCCCACTGCCGAGCAGCTCGAGATCGTCCGCAACCGGGCGAGCAACGTCGGCGAGATGTTTCTCGACCGCGTGCGCGAGAGCCCGAACCGCGAGGCCTTCCGCTACCCCGACGCCGCCGAGAACTGGCACTCCCTGACCTGGGCCGAGAGCGGTGAGCACATCAGCCGTCTGGCCGCCGGTCTCGTCTCCCTGGGCATCGGCCTCGAGGAGCGCGTCGCCATCGCCGCCGGCACCCGTTACGAGTGGATCTTCGCCGACCTCGCCATCAACCTCGCGGGTGCGGCCACCACCACGGTCTACCCGACGACGGTCGCTGATGACGTCGCCTACATCCTGGCCGACTCCGACAGCCGCATCGTGTTCGCCGAGGACGATGAGCAGATCGCGAAGCTCGTCGCGAAGCGCTCCGAGCTGCCCAGCGTCCAGCGCGTCGTCACGTTCGACGGCACGACCGACGGTGACTGGGTCATCGGCTTCGACGAGCTCGAGAAGCTCGGCGCCGCCTACCTCACCGAGCACCCCGAGGCCGTCAACGAGCGCGTCGCCGCCACCGGTCCGCAGTCGCTCGCCACGCTGATCTACACCTCCGGCACCACGGGCCGCCCCAAGGGCGTGCGCCTGAGCCACGGCGGCTGGACCTACGAGGGCGCGGCCATCGCGGCCAACGGCATCCTGTCGGTCGACGACCTCGAGTTCCGCTGGCTGCCCATGGCGCACTCGTTCGGCAAGGTGCTGCTCACGACGCAGCTGCAGATCGGGTTCGCGTGCGCCATTGACGGCCGCGTGCCGAAGATCGTCGACAACCTCGCCGTCGTGAAGCCGACCTTCATGGGTGCCGCTCCGCGCATCTTCGAGAAGGCCTACGGCCGCATCGTCAACATGATGGAGGAGGACGGCGGCGCCAAGCTCAAGCTGTTCCGCTGGGCCGAGAAGGTCGGCCTGGAGCGCTCGCGCCTCGTCCGCGCCGGCAAGCCCGTGCCCGCCGGCCTCAAGGTCCAGCACGCGCTGGCCGACCGCTTGGTCTTCAGCAAGGTGCGCGACCGCTTCGGTGGCCGGGTGCGGTTCTTCATCTCCGGTGCCGCCGCGCTGTCGCAGGACGTCGCCGAGTGGTTCCACGCCGCGGGCGTCCTGATCCTGGAGGGCTACGGCCTCACCGAGACGTCGGCCGGCTCGGTCGTCAACCACCCCGACGCCTTCAAGATCGGCACCGTCGGCGCGCCGTTCCCCGACACCGAGATCAAGATCGCGTCCGACGGCGAGGTCATGATCAAGGGCCCTGGCGTCATGATGGGCTACCACAACCTCGAGCAGGCCAGCGCTTCCACGCTGTCCGACGACGGCTGGCTCGCCACCGGCGACATCGGCGAGATCGACAGCGACGGCTTCCTGCGCATCACCGACCGCAAGAAGGACCTCTTCAAGACGTCCGGCGGCAAGTACGTGGCGCCGTCGCACGTCGAGGGCATCTTCAAGGGCGTCTGCCCGCTGGCCAGCCAGATGATCGTGCACGGCAACGACCGCAACTTCTGCTCGGCGCTCATCACGCTCGATCCCGACGCCGTCGAGGCGTGGGCCGAGAGCCACGGGCAGTCCGGCAAGTCGTACACCGAGGTCGTCACGTCGCCCGAGATGGAGAAGCTGGTCGGCGGCTACGTCGACGAGCTCAACTCCAAGCTCAACAAGTGGGAGACCGTCAAGAAGTGGGCCATCCTGCCCAACGACCTCAGCATCGAGGGCGGCGAGATCACCCCGAGCATGAAGGTCAAGCGCCGGGTGGTCGAGGACAAGTACCGCGACATCCTCGACGGCTTCTACCGGTAGGTCCCTACGCTGAGACCGTGAACATCGACGGGCCGACCACCGACACCGGTGGTCGGCCCTTCGGCGTCCCCCCGCCGGAGGCGGACTTCGGCGTGTACGTGCACGTGCCGTTCTGCACGGTGCGCTGCGGGTACTGCGACTTCAACACCTACACCAGCGACGAGCTGGGCGAGGGGGCCTCGCGCGACTCGTACGCCGACACCGCGATCGCCGAGATCCGCCGCGCCGCAGCGCAGACCGGGCGCCGCGAGGTGCAGACGGTGTTCTTCGGCGGCGGCACGCCCACGCAGCTGCCGGCGGCCGACCTCGTGCGGATGCTCGCGGCGATCGACGAGTGCTGGGGCCTGGCGCCGGACGTCGAGGTGACCACCGAGGCCAATCCCGACAGCGTCGACCCCGCGTCGCTGGCGACCTTGCGCGCGGGCGGGTTCAACCGCATCTCCTTCGGGGTTCAGTCCGCCGTGCGGCACGTGCTGGCGGTGCTGGACCGCACCCACGACCCCGACCGCGTGCCGGACGCCGTGCGCTGGGCCCGCGAGGCCGGTTTCGAGCAGGTCAGCGTCGACCTCATCTACGGCTCACCCACCGAGACCATGGACGACTGGCGCTTCACCCTCGAGTCGGCCCTGGCGCTGAAGCCCGACCACGTCAGCGCCTACGCGCTGATCGTCGAGCATGGCACCGCCTTCGCCCGCCGGGTCGCGCGCGGCGAGGTGACGATGCCCGACGACGACGAGACCGCCGACAAGTACCTGCTGGCCGACGACCTGCTGACCGCCGCCGGGCTGGGCTGGTACGAGCTGTCCAACTGGGCGCGCGACGACGCGGCCCGGTGCCGGCACAACGAGCTCTACTGGACAGGCGGCGAGTGGTTCGGCATCGGGCCGGGGGCGCACTCCTACCTCGACGGCCGGCGCTGGTGGAACGTCAAGCACCCGGCCGCGTACGCCCAGCGCCTGGCAGCGGGGGAGTCGCCCGAGGCCGACGGTGAGGACATCGACGATGCCACCGCGCGGGTCGAGGACGTCATGCTGCGCGTGCGCCTGCGCTCGGGACTCGACCCCCGCACGCTCGGTCCGCACCAGCACCTGGTGGCCGACGGCCTGCTGGAGCCGGTGGACGACCGCCTCGTCCTGACGCGCCGCGGCCGCCTGCTCGCGGACCACGTGGTGCGCGAGCTGGTCTGACCGCCCCCGCCCCCGCTGACTGGCACGTTCTGGTCGCGAAACCCCGGTTTTCGCGACCGAAACGTGACAGTCAGCGGGGAGGCGAGGTCACGAAGTCGATCAGTTCCTCGACACGGCCGAGGAAGGCCGGCTCGAGGTCGGTCCAGGAGCGGACGGTGCCGAGGATGCGTCGCCAGGCGTGGGCGATGTCGGCCTGGTCGCGGCGTGGCCAGCCGAAGGCGTCGCAGACGCCCTTCTTCCACTCGATGCTGCGCGGCACCGTGGGCCACGCGTCGCGGCCGAGGCGCTGCGGCTTGACCGCCTGCCAGACGTCGACGTAGGGATGGCCGACCACCAGCACGTGCGGCTGGCCGGACAGCTTCTCGGCGATGCGCGACTCCTTCGAGCCCGGCACCAGGTGGTCGACCAGCACGCCGAGGCGGGCGTCGGCCGCGGGCCCGAACTCGGCGACCCGGTCGGGCAGGTCGTCGATGCCGCCGAGGAACTCGACGGCCACGCCCTCGACACGCAGGTCGTCGCCCCAGACCTTCTCGACCAGCTCGGCGTCGTGCCGGCCCTCGACCCAGATGCGGCTCGGCAGGGCGACGCGGGCACGCTGACCGGTCACGGCCACCGAGCCCGACGCGGTGCGTCCCGGCGCTCGCGGAGCCGCCACCGGCGGTCGCAGCACCACCGGCGCGCCCTCGAGCAGGAACCCGGGACCCAACGCGAAGCTGCGACGCTTCTTGTGCCGGTCCTCCAGCACGATCATGCCCATCTGCGCATCGACCGTGACGACGGCTCCGCAGAACCCGCTGGTGGCGTCCTCGACGACCATGTCGACCTCGACGGGAACCTCGGTCGAGCGCCCGCGCGGGGGCTTGCGCCAGTCGTCGGACAGGACGTCACGCCCGTACCGATCAGCCCCCCTCCGATCAGCCATGCAGTCGTCCCAGCAAGGTCTGGTGGAAGTCGGCGAGATCCTCCCGCTCCACCGGACCGGACGAGGCGAGGATGGTCGTGGTGGGGTGCGTCAGGCCGAGCACCAGGTCGACCGCCGCGGGCCAGGAGGGTTTCACGTCGGTGCCCTCGAGGTTGGGGGTGTACAGGTCGCCGATGAGCACGGTGTCGGCGTTCGGCACGACCACCACGAGCTCACCGCCGGAGGGGCCGTGACCCAGGTGCACCACCTCGACGAACCGATCACCCAGGTCGATGGCCCAGACCGACGACATGAACCCGCCGCGGGACTCGTGGGCGACCCAGCCGCCGTCGCTGAGCGTCACTCCCCGGGGTCGGTACGTGAGGTCCTGGTCGCGGCCACGAACGACCACGGTCTCACCCGTCCTCACGATCTCCGGCATCTCGCTAGACTGGCACCCGCACACCGAGAGTGCCAGCGACGCGCCGAGGGGAGGCCGCATGACCGACGAACGACGACTCGACGTCCTGCGCGCCATCGTCGAGGACTACGTCTCGACGCAGGAGCCCGTCGGCTCGCGTGCGCTGGTCGAGCGCCACCACCTGGGCGTCTCGTCGGCCACCATCCGCAACGACATGGCCGTCCTCGAGGACGAGGGGTACATCACCCAGCCGCACACCAGTGCCGGGCGCATCCCCACCGACAAGGGCTACCGGATGTTCGTCGACCGCCTGGCCACGGTCAAGGCGATGTCACCGGCTGAACGCCGCGCCATCGAGCGCTTCCTGTCGGAGTCGGTCGACGTCGACGACGTCGTGCAGCGCAGCGTCAAGGTGCTGGCGCAGCTGACCCAGCAGGTGGCCGTGGTGCAGTACCCCAGCCTCACCCGCTCGACGGTCCGCCACATCGAGCTGGTCGGCCTCGACGCCACCCGGGTGCTGGTCGTCGTCATCACCAGCTCCGGACGCGTCGAGCAGCGCACGGTCGAGCTCGGCGCCGAGCCCACCGAAGGCCTGCTGGCCGACCTGCGCTCGCGCCTGCTGCCCGCCACGATCGGCGAGCGGTTGGCTGACGCCTCGGTCAAGGTCGCCGACCTGATCGAGACCTTCCGGCCCGAGGACCGACCGGTGGTCACCGCCATCGTCACGGCCCTGACGCAGACGTTCTCGAACGAGCGCTCCGACGCGCGCCTGGCGGTCGGCGGCACCGCCAACCTGGCCCGTTTCGGCGCCGACTTCGACACCTCCATCCGCCCGGTGCTCGAGGCGATCGAGGAGCAGGTCGTGCTGCTGAAGCTGCTCGGTGAGGCCACCGGCGGCCTCACCGTGCGCATCGGTGGCGAGACCGGCCTCGAGACCCTCTCCGGCACGGCCGTCGTCTCCTCCGCGTACGGTGGAGAGACGTCGCGGGCCACGCTCGGCACGGTGGGGCCCACCCGCATGGACTATCCCGGCACGATGGCCGCCGTCGCAGCGGTCGCCCGCTACGTCGGCCGTCTGCTTGACGACGCCTGACCCGAAGGACCGAATTCACCTCATGGCCCAGGACTACTACGAGACGCTCGGCGTCGCGCGCACCGCGACGCCCGAGGAGATCAAGAAGGCGTACCGCCGACTGGCGCGCCAGCTGCACCCGGACGTCAACGACGCTCCCGATGCCGCCGACCGCTTCAAGGAGGTCTCGATCGCCTACGAAGTGCTCTCCGACCCCGAGAAGCGCCAGCTGTTCGACCGCGGTGGCGACCCCATGGGCGGCGCACGTGGCGGAGGAGCCGGCTTCGGCCAGGGCTTCAGCTTCGACGACATCATGGACGCGTTCTTCGGCCAGCAGGCCACGCGCGGGCCCCGCCCGCGGGTTCAGCGCGGCCAGGACGCCCTGCTGCGCCTCGAGGTCGAGCTGGCCGAGGCGGTCTTCGGCGTCACGCAGGACCTCAAGGTCGATACCGCCGTGACGTGCGAGACGTGCGACGGCAGCGGTGCCGCCGAGGGCTCGCAGCCGGTGCGCTGCGGCACCTGCCACGGCCAGGGCGCCATCCAGCACGTGCAGCGCTCGCTGCTGGGCGACATCCGCACCTCGCGGCCGTGCCCCACCTGTCACGGCTTCGGCACCGTCATCCCCGACCCGTGCCGCGAGTGCGACGGCGAGGGACGAGTGCGTTCGCGCCGCACCCTCAACCTGACCATCCCGGCCGGTGTCGACCACGGCACCCGCATCCAGCTCGCCGGCCAGGGCGAGGTCGGACCCGGGGGTGGCCCCGCGGGCGACCTCTACGTCGAGATCCACGTCAAGCGCCACCCCGTCTACCTGCGCAACGGCGACCACCTGCAGTGCCAGGTGACGCTGCCGATGACCGCGGCCGCACTGGGCACCAGCCTCGACCTGCCGGCGCTCAAGGCCGATCTCGCCGAGCACGACGGCGACGACACGATCACGGTCGACATCGAGCCCGGCACGCAGTCGGGCCAGACCGTCTCGGTGCGCGGCGAGGGCGTGCCGCGCCTGCGTGGCGTGGGCACCGGCGACCTGCAGGTCACGGTCGTCGTCGAGACCCCCAGCCGGCTCGATGACGAGCAGCGCGAGCTGCTGCACCGGCTGGCCACCATTCGCGACGAGCAGCGCCCCGAGGCGCGGCTCGGCAGCACCCATCGCAGCGTCTTCGGGCGCGTGCGCGACGCCTTCCGGGCAGGAGCAGCCGAATGAGCGAGATGCCGAAGGACCCTGACTGCCTGTTCTGCAAGATCGTCGACGGCTCCATCCCGGCCGACGTCGTGGGCGAGACCGAGCACTCGGTGGCCTTCCGCGACATCGATCCGCAGGCACCCACGCACGTGCTGGTCATCCCCAAGCGGCACGAGCCCGATGTCGCGAGCCTGGCCGCCGCCGACCCCGAGGCCACCGTCGACCTGCTGCTGCACTCGCGGCGCGTGGCCGACGAGCTGGGCAGCGGGTCGTACCGACTGGTGTTCAACACCGGTGCCGACGCGCACCAGACGGTGTTCCACTGCCACGGTCACGTGCTGTCCGGCCGTCCGCTGGGCTGGCCCCCGGGCTGACCTGCTGCGTACGATTGACGGCACATGACAGATGAGACCGACGCGACGCCGCGTCCCCGCCACAGCTTCACCGTGCCCTCCAGCATCCCGCCGGTCGCGCTCTTCGGTCCCGCCGACGAGTTCCTCCGCTTGATCGAGCGCGACTTCGACGCCGACATCCACCTCCGCGGCGACCTCGTCACCGTCGAGGGCGAGGCGGCCGAGGTGGCCCTCGTCGAGCGCCTGCTCGACGAGCTCGCCACGATCGTGCGCACCGGCCAGGGACTGACCCGCGAGACCGTCGAGCGCAGCATCGGCATGCTCCGCGCCGAGACCCAGGAGCGTCCGGCGGAGGTGCTGAGCCTCAACATCCTGTCGAACCGCGGCCGCACCATCCGTCCCAAGACGCTCAACCAGAAGCACTACGTCGACGCCATCGACACCCACACGGTGGTCTTCGGCATCGGGCCCGCCGGTACCGGCAAGACGTACCTGGCGATGGCCAAGGCCGTGCAGGCGCTGCAGAGCAAGGACGTCAGCCGCATCATCCTGACCCGGCCGGCGGTCGAGGCGGGGGAGCGGCTCGGCTACCTGCCGGGCACGCTCAGCGAGAAGATCGACCCGTACCTGCGGCCGCTCTACGACGCGCTGCACGACATGATGGATCCCGAGGCGATCCCGAAGCTGCTCACCGCCGGAGTCATCGAGGTCGCGCCCCTGGCATTCATGCGTGGCCGCTCGTTGAACGACGCGTTCATCATCCTCGACGAGGCGCAGAACACCACGGCCGAGCAGATGAAGATGTTCCTGACGCGCCTAGGCTTCGGCTCCAAGATGGTCGTGACCGGCGACGTGACGCAGGTCGACCTGCCCACCGGCGCCCGCAGCGGCCTGCGCCTGGTGCAGGACATCCTCGACGACGTCGACGACATCCATTTCGCCCGGCTCACCTCGCACGACGTGGTGCGCCACCGCTTGGTGAGCCGCATCGTCGCCGCGTACGACACGTGGGAGGGCGAGCCCGAGCCCCAGTCTCGACCGGCACAGTCGAACGCCGGCCAGACCCACCACTCCGACCGGGAGAGCCGTGAACGTCGACGTCCTCGATGAGTCCGGCACGGGGGTCGACGTCGTCGCCCTCACCCGGTTGTGCCGCTTCGTCATGCGACGCATGCGGCTGCACCCGGCCACCGAGCTGACCGTCCGCCTCGTCGAGCCCGACACCATCGCGCGGCTCAACGAGCAGTGGATGGGCAAGACCGGCCCCACCGACGTGCTGTCGTTCCCGATGGACGAGCTGACGCCCGGGCGCGACGACGAGGATGCCTCCGAGGGCTACCTCGGCGACATCGCGCTGTGCCCGCAGGTCGCCGCGCAACAGGCACCGGCGGCGGGACACGAGACCTCCGACGAGATCGACCTGCTGACGGTTCACGGCATCCTGCACCTGTTGGGCTACGACCATGCCGAGCCGGATGAGCATCGCGAGATGTTCGGTCTGCAGGGCCGGTTGCTGCTGGAGTGGCAGCGCGCCGCCCTCGGGGTCGACCCCGAGACCCCGGTGGTCTGACGTGCTCGACGCCGTCAGCTGGACCCCGATCATCGGATCGGTGGTGCTGGCCTTCCTGGCCGGCCTGCTGGTGAGCGTCGAGGCTGCCGTCTCGTCGTTCTCCCGCGCTCGCGCCGAGGAGCTCGACGACGAGGGCCGCGCCGGAGCAGCCCGTCTCGTGACGGTGCTCGACGATCCGGCGCCCTACCTCAACAGCGTCACGCTCGTGCGGGTGCTGGCCGAGACGGCCTCGGTCGTGCTGGCCGCCCTCGTCGTCGTGGGCGAGCTCGACGGCTTCTGGACGCAGTTCCTGGTGGCCACCGTCGTGATGATGGTCGTCAGCTTCGTCTTCATCGGCGTGGGTCCGCGCACCCTGGGCCGTCAGCGGGCCGAGGCGATCGCCGTGTTCTCCGCCCTGCCCGTCGTGGTGCTCGAGCGCATCCTCGGTCCCATCCCCAAGCTGCTGATCCTCGTGGGCAACGCGCTCACCCCCGGCCGCGGCTTCAGCGAGGGACCGTTCGCCTCCGAGGTCGAGGTGCGTGAGCTGGTCGACCTCGCCGCCGCCTCCGCGGTCATCGAGGGCGACGAGTCCAAGATGATCCAGTCGGTCTTCGAGCTCGGCGACACGATCGTCCGCGAGGTCATGGTGCCGCGCACCGACGTCGTGTTCATCGACCAGACCAAGACCCTGCGCCAGACCATGTCGCTGGCGCTGCGCAGCGGATTCTCGCGCCTGCCGGTGGTCGACGAGAACCTCGACGAGGTCGTGGGCATGGCCTACCTCAAGGACGTCACCAAGCGGGTCTTCGACAACCACGAGGCCGAGCAGACCGAGCGGGTCGCCACGGTCGCCCGACCCTGCCTGTTCGTGCCCGACACCAAGCACGCCGACGACCTCCTCAAGGAGATGCAGGCCCAGCGCACGCACGTGGCGGTGGTCGTCGACGAGTTCGGTGGCACGGCCGGCATCGTGACGATCGAGGACATCCTCGAGGAGATCGTCGGCGAGATCACCGACGAGTACGACTCCGAGCCCGACGAGCTGCAGCCGCTGTCCGACGGGGCGTGGCGCGTCAGCGCGCGGTACGACGTCGACGACCTCGCCGAGCTGGCAGGCGTCGACCTCGACGACGAGGACGTCGACTCCGTGGGTGGCCTGCTGGCCAAGCACCTCGGCAAGGTGCCGATCCCCGGGTCGGCGATCGAGGTCGCCGGGCTCCGGCTCGAGGCCGAGGGGCCGTCGGGCCGCCGCAACCGCATCGGTCGCGTGCTGGTCACCAGGGTCGATCAGGACGACGAGGCGGGTGCCGGCATCGGTAACCTCAGGGCATGACCCCGGAACTCGACGCTGAGGACGCCAAGCTCGTGACGCTCGCGAGGGCCTCGCGGGCCCGCACCGGTGCCCGTCAGGGAGCCGCGGTCCGTGACCTCGACGGTCGCACCTACGCGGCGGCGACGGTGGCGCTCGACGCCCTGGCCGTCGACGCCCTCGACCTCGCGGTCGCCATGGCCGTGTCGTCCGGCGCGAAGGGCCTCGAGGCCGGCGCCGTCGTGGCTGAGGCGGAGCAGCTGGAGACCGTGAGTCTCGAGGCCCTCACCGAGCTCGCAGGCGCCGATCGTCCCGTCTACACGGCGGGGCCCGACGGCACCGTCACCTCGGTGCGTCACTCGTGACGAGCCCCCTCGGCCAGGAGCCGAAGGCCGCCGGGTTCCGCTCCGGCTTCGCCTGCTTCGTCGGCCGTCCCAACGCCGGCAAGTCGACGCTCACCAACGCGCTGGTCGGCGGCAAGATCGCCATCACCTCGTCCAAGCCGCAGACCACCCGGCACGCCATCCGCGGCCTGGTCCACCGCGACGACGCCCAGCTGGTGCTGATCGACACCCCCGGCCTGCACCGGCCCCGCAACACGCTGGGTCAGCGGCTCAACGACCTCGTGCGCTCCACGTGGTCCGAGGTCGACACCGTCGCCATGTGCTTCCCGGCCGACCAGAAGGTGGGCCCCGGCGACAAGTACCTGGTGCAGGAGCTCGCGGCCCTGCGCCGCGCACCCGTGCTGGCCGTCGCCACCAAGACCGACCTCGTCTCACCCCAGCGCCTGGCGCAGCACCTGATGGCGATCCAGCGTGCCGGCGAGGCCGCAGGGCTGCGCTTCCGCGAGATCGTGCCGGTCTCGGCGAAGTCCGGCGACCAGGTCGACCTGCTGACCGACCTGCTGGTCGCGACGCTGCCCGAGGGGCCGCCGCTGTACCCGGACGGTCAGCTCACCGACGAGCCCGCCGAGACGCTCGTGGCCGAGGTCGTCCGCGAGGCGGCGCTGGAGGGCGTGCGCGACGAGCTGCCGCACTCGCTGGCCGTCGTCGTCGAGGAGATCGTGCCCCGCGAGGGCCGCAAGCCCGACTCGCCGCTGGTCGACGTGCGCGTGAACGTCTACGTCGAGCGCGACAGCCAGAAGGGCATCATCATCGGCCACAAGGGCGCCCGACTGCGCGAGATCGGCGCCACCTCGCGCAAGCAGGTCGAGACCATCCTCGGCTCGCCGGTCTTCCTCGACCTGCACGTCAAGGTGGCCAAGGACTGGCAGCGCGACCCCAAGCAGCTGCGCAAGCTCGGGTTCTGACGAGCCTCCCTCCCACCGACAGGTGACGATGGGGACATGGACCCCGTGGACGCGCTCGACGAGATCGGATTCTGGCTCGAGCGGGAACGGGCCACGTCGTACCGGGTCGACGCCTTCCGGCGAGCGGCCCGGGCCCTCGCGGCACTCGACCCCGACGAGGTGAGCGCTCTGGTGGCCGACCACCGGCTCCGCTCGATCGACGGCATCGGCGCGAAGACCGAGGCGGTCGTGCACCAGGCGGCCGCCGGTGTGGTGCCGGAGTACCTGGCCGACCTGCGCGAACGGGGCCAGGAGCCGCTCGTCACCGGCGGCGAGGACGTACGGGCCAAGGTGCGCGGCGACCTGCACGTGCACTCGAACTGGTCCGACGGTGGTTCGCCGATCGACGTGGTCGCCAAGACCGCGAAGCAGCTCGGCCACGAGTACATGGCGCTGACCGACCACTCGCCGCGGCTGACCATCGCGAACGGCCTGAGCGCCGAGCGGCTGGAGCGTCAGCTCGACGTCGTGGCCGAGGTCGACGCGAGCCTGACGAAGTTCCGGCTGCTGCCCGGCATCGAGGTCGACATCCACGAGGACGGCTCGCTCGACCAGGAGCCCGCCCTGCTCGACCGGCTCGACGTCGTGGTGGCCAGCGTGCACTCCAAGCTGCGCGCCGATCGCCTGGTGATGACACGGCGCATGTTGAAGGCCATCGAGAACCCGCACACCAACGTGCTGGGCCACTGCACCGGCCGGCTCGTGGAGGGTTCGCGGGGCAAGCGCCCGCCGAGCCAGTTCGACGCCGAGGCCGTCTTCGCAGCCTGCGCGGAGCACGACGTCGCGGTCGAGGTGAACTCGCGTCCCGAGCGCGCCGACCCGCCGGACGACCTGCTGAAGATGGCGATCGACGCCGGCTGCCTGTTCAGCATCGACTCCGACGCGCACGCCCCCGGCCAGCTGGCCTTCCTCGACCACGGGTGCGCGCGGGTCGCGGCCCTCGGGGTCCCGCTCGACCGCATCATCACCACCTGGCCGCTCAAGCGACTCCTGGCCTGGACGCACGCCAAGCGGTGACCGATTCGGGGAACCACGCAGTTGGCCTGCGACGTTGTCCGTAAAGGGCGACCATGGAGCCTTGAGGGGCGAGGGCGAGGGGCGTGCATGAATCAGGTCAGCAGCATCATCGAGCGGGTCGAGCGCGTCATCGACGGCAAGCCCGAGGCCGTGGAGACGGCGCTGGTGGTGCTGCTGGCCGAGGGGCACCTGCTGATCGAGGACGTTCCCGGCGTCGGCAAGACCGTGCTCGCCAAGGCCATGGCGCGCACGCTGGGCTGCTCGGTGCGGCGCATCCAGTTCACGCCCGACCTGCTGCCGTCGGACGTGACGGGCGTTGCGGTCTACGACCAGCAGTCCGGTGACTTCGTCTTCAAGCCCGGCGCCGTCTTCGCCAACGTGGTGATCGGTGACGAGATCAACCGCGCCTCGCCCAAGACCCAGGCCGCGCTGCTGGAGTCGATGGAGGAGCGGCAGGTCACCGTCGACGGCACGACGCACCCGCTGGCGGCGCCGTTCGCGGTGATCGCCACCCAGAACCCGGTCGAGATGGAGGGCACCTATCCGCTGCCGGAGGCCCAGCTCGACCGCTTCATGGCGCGCATCTCGATGGGGTACCCCGACGAGGACGCCGAGCTGTCGATGCTGCGTGACCGCGATGCCCGCGACCCCATGGACGCCATCGTGCCCGTCACCACGGTCGACGACCTGCGCGCCATGATCGCCGCAGCCCGCGCGGTGCACGCCGCCAGCTCCGTCGAGCAGTACTGCGTCTCGTTGGTGCGGGCCACGCG
>KI301992.1:626605-824884 GCA_000471045.1 actinobacterium LLX17
GCTCGGGCGAGGACGCGGTCGCGCGGGTGGTCGCCGCGACCCCCGTGCCGTCCGGCGCCCTCGACCGGCGCTGATGGCCGGCTCCACGGCCCCGTCGTCGACGACAGCGTCCGGGCGCCGTCGGGGCTCGGTGTGGCCGACCCGTCGCGGGGGCGTGGTTCTCGCGACCGCGGTGGTGGTGCTGCTGGCCGCCGGCCGTTTCGACCTGCCGGCGCTGCTGCCGGTGAGCGGGCTGCTGCTCGGGCTGCTGGCGCTCGGCCTCCTGGCGGTGCTGCTCGCCCCGGCCCGGGTGCGGGTGACGCGGACGGCCGGCGCGCAGGTGCTCGACCACTCCGCCACCGGCATCGCGTCGATCCGCATCGAGAATCGCTCGTTCCTTCCCGCGCTCGAGGGGGAGTGGAGCGACCGTCTGCCCGGGGCGCTCGGCGGACCGGTCGACGGGGCCCTGCCGGTGCTGGGGGTGCGGGGCTCGGCCGAGGTGTCCTACCGCCTGATGGGGGTCCGTCGTGGCCGGCACACCATGGGCCGGGTGACGGTTCTGGTGCGCGACCCGTTCGGACTGTTCGAGCGGCGCCACCACACGCACCAAACGCTCGAGGTGGTCGTGCTGCCGCGTCGCACCCCGCTCCCGGCCGTGCCCGGCATCGCCTCGGGCGGCAGCACGAGCGGACGTCCGATCGGCCGGCGACGCGGAGGGGGCGAGGACGACGTGGTGTCCCGCGTCTACCAGCCGGGTGACGCCCCGAAGCGCATCGACTGGCGCACCAGTGCCCGGCGCGGCGAGCTGATGGTGCGGCAGGACGAGCAGGCCGCCGCGGATCGCGTGGCGGTCGCGGTCGACCCCGGCATGAACCCGGTCGTGAGTGAGTGGGCCCTCGTCGCTGCTGCGTCGGCGCTCGCGCACCTGACCCAGCAGGGGCATGCCGTCACCACGATCGTCCCGGGCTGCGCCCCGCGGGTCCTGGTGCCAGGCCGTGACGTGCTGCAGGACGCACTGGTCGACCTCGCCGGGCTGGCGGTGGGGCCGCGGCCGCCCATCGGCCCCACTCCCGGCGACGGTCGAACCGTCGTCGCGATGCTGGGCGCCGTGGGCGTCGACCGCGCGAGCGAGTGGGTGGCTGGCCTGCGCGGCGCCGACCGGGTGATGGCCCTGGTCGCGGAGCCGAGTGGTCCCGAGGCGATCCGGGTCCTCACCAACGCGGGCTGGCAGGTCGTCACGTGGCGCGTCGTCGACGACGTGGCCGACCGGTGGTCGGCGCTCGGACGGAAGGCTGCTCGTGCGTCGTCGTGACCGGCTGCCGACGTGGTCCCGGCCTCGGGTGGGACGCGCGCAGCACGCCGTCGAGCACGGGCTCCTGCTCCTCGCGCTCGCCGTCCTTGCGGCAGGCAACTCGTTGCTGCTGAGCGGACCGAGCTGGTGGGCCACGATCGTGACCGTCTCGGCGGTCGTGCTGGTCGTCACCGGCGGGATGCGGATGCTGCGGGTCCCTGCGGCGCCGGTCGGCGGACTCGTGGCGGGGTTCGTCGCGGTCTGCTGGGTGTTCGCCTCGGAGACCCTGGCCTTCGGCCTGCTGCCGACTCCGGCGTCGGTGGAGCGTCTCGGCGCGCTGCTCGACCGGGCCGGCACGATCATCGTGGAGGAGCCGGCCCCCGTCACCGCGACGGCTCCTCTGGTGCTGCTGTCGGCCGGTGCGTTCGGCCTGGTCGCGGTCGCGGTCGACTGGTTCCTGCAGCGTCGTGGGGGTGTCGCCGCCGTGGGCGTCCTGCTCGTGGCGGTCTATCTCGTGCCGGCCGTCGTGGTCGACGAGGTGCCGGCGTTCTGGGCGCTGGCCGTGCCGGCGGCCGCCTGGCTGGTGCTGCTCCGCCAGGCGGGACCGCCGGGCTCCGAGCGGCCGAGGGGTCTGAACCGCGCGGCGGGCGTCGCCGGTGGACTGGTCGGTGCCGGCGCCTTGGTGGCGGCGGCGACGCTGCCCCCGGTGCTGCCCGACACGTCGGGCCTCACGGGCACGGACGGGTCGGCCCGCACCGGCGTCTTCGAACGGGGCATCAACCCGATGCTGCGCCTGGGCGACGACCTGCGCCGCAACAGCTCGGCGGTCGCGCTCGAGTACACGACCGAGGGCCCGGCGCCGTACCTCTCGGTGGCGATGCTGCGCGACTTCACCGGTGAGACGTGGGAGCCCGTGACGCCGCAGACCCCGTCCCCCGAGGAGGGGTTGGCGGACGTGGCCGAGGGAGTCGACGTCGCCTACCAGACCCTCGACGTACGCATCCGTGGCTTGCGCTCGTCGCTGCTGCCGGTCTCGTACCCGGCCCTCGACGTGGACGGACTGACCGGCTCGTGGGAAGAGGTGGCGGCCGGTCTGACCTACGTGTCGGACGACAGCGACACCCGCGAGCAGCAGTACCGGGTGACGAGCCTGGAGCGGCGACCCACCACGGCCCAGCTGGCGGTCGATCCGGTGCGGAACGGGGCGCGCCTCGAGCCGTACCTGACCTTGCCGGACGACCTGCCGCCCGTCATCGCGCAGACTGCCGAGGACATCGCGGGCGATGAGGTCGGCGTGTACGCGAAGGCCCGTGCCCTGCAGGACCACTTCCGCTCAGGGGCGTACGAGTACTCCGAGACGGCCCCGGTCGACGGCGACTACGACGGCGACGGTGCGGCCGTCATCGAGCGCTTCCTGACCGAGCGCAGCGGGTACTGCGTGCACTTCGCTTCGTCCATGGCGGTGATGGCGCGTGCGTTGGACGTGCCTGCGCGCATCGTCGTGGGCTACGCCCCGGGCCAGCCTGTGCCCCAGGGTGCGAACAACGACGCCGTCGGTCAGCGCTACCAGGTGGGCACCGACGACCTGCACGCGTGGCCCCAGGTCTACGTGCAGGGGGTCGGGTGGGTGAACTTCGAGCCGACGCCCGGCATCGCCGGAGGTTCGCAGGGCCCGGTGCCCGAGGACGCCGCGAACACCCCGGCTCCGTCGTCGGCGCCGGCGCCCGGCGTGGCCCCCGAGGACGCCGTCCCGGCCCCCGAGGTGGGAGCAGACGCCCAGACCGGCGAGACGGATGCGGGAGGCCGTTCAGTCCCGTGGGTCGCGGTCATGGTGCTGCTCGCCCTGGCCCTGGTGCCCGGACTCGTCCGCCTCGCGCTGCGGCGTCTTCGACTGCGGGCGGGCGCGAGCGCGGACGACCGGTGGCGCGAGGTCGTCGCCACCGCGCGCGACCTCGGCACGACGGTCACGTCCGCGACGACCGTGCGGGCGCACGCGGACGAGCTGTCGGCGCTCGTGCCGGCCGGCACGCGGGCTGGGCTGGACCGACTCGCGGCTGACGTCGAACGCCGTCGTTACGGACCGCCGGGTAGGTCGGTCGCCCTCGCCGAGCCCGAGACCGATCCCGGCGAGCGTGAGGCGGCGGCCGTCGTCGCGGGCCTGTTCGCGCACGCCTCGAGCAGTCAGCGGCTGCGGGCCCGACTTCTGCCACGCTCGCTGCTGCGCTGATCGTTGAGCTGCGCTGAGCTCAGGTCGGGCGGGTCCAGCCGTCGGGCGGGCCCGTCGTCCAGGTGCCGCCGTCGATGAGGTCGGCGACGCTGCGGATGAAGTTGGGGCACGTGGTCATGTCGTGCTGATCGCACTTGAAAGCATGCAGCGTCATCTCCCGAGACCGCTCCATCTCGGCCATCCGGCGGTCCAGCTCGGCGACATGGGCCTGGAGGATCGCGTGCCGGTCGGGTGCGTCCTCGTCGAGCAGCACCCGGATCTGCTCGAGCGTCATGCCCGCCGACTTGTTGCGCAGGATCGCGGCGATGCGCACGACGTCGTTCTCGCTGTACCTGCGGCGGCCTCCCGCGTCCCGCGCCGGCGCGAGGAGCCCGACGTCCTCCCAGTGCCGCAGCACGTGGGTGGGCAGGTCGAACCGGGCCGCGGTGTCGCCGATCGACCACGTGGTCGAGAAGTGGGTACCTGAGGCGGAGGTCACGCTTGACTTCATGTTGACATGAAGTCAGACGCTGGACGCGTACGCAAGCACCCACGATCCAGGAGAAGCTCATGCACGACGTCATCGTCATCGGCGGAGGCCCCGCCGGCCTCCAGGCCGCTCTGACCCTGGGACGCGTCCACCGGACCGTCCGCCTCATCGACTCCGGGTCGTACCGCAACGACCCCGCCGACCACATGCACAACCTCATCGGCCACGACGGCACGCCGCCGGCCGAGCTCCGGGCGGCCGGACTCCGCGACCTGGCCGCCTACGAGACCGTCGAGGTCGTGTCCGGCACCGTCGAGTCCGTCACCGGCAAGGCCGGTGACTTCACCGTGACGCTCGATGACGGCTCGCGTCACGAGTCGCGCGCGGTGATCGTGGCGACCGGCGTCCGCGACGAGCTGCCGGACGTCGAGGGGCTCGCCGACGCGTGGGGTGGCGCCGTCGCGCACTGCCCGTTCTGCCACGGCCACGAGCTCAGCGGCGGGACCATCGCGGTGCTTGGTTCCACTGCCGCGCACCTGGTGCACCTGAGCGGCTTCCTGCGACGCCTGGCCGAGCGGAGCATCATGCTGACGGGGCGCGTGGACGACCTCGACGACGAGTGCCGCGCGACGCTCGAGGCCGTTGGTGCCGAGATCATCGGCGAGAAGGTCGAGCGGGTGGAGCCCCGCGGTGACGGGCTCACGCTCGTGATGTCCGACGGCGAGCTGCTCGAGGTCGACGGACTGTTCGTCGCCCCGACCGTCACCCAGGCAGCCTCCTTCGTCGCCGACCTCGACCTGGAGATCATGCCCAGCGGTGGCATCGCCATCGACACGATGGGCCGCACCTCCGTCCCCGGCATCTATGCGGCCGGCGACGTCGCGCACCACCGCGAGCTGCCCATGGCGATGTCGGCCGTCGGCGCCGCACTGGCTGCCGGTCTCGTCGCCGGCGGCGGTGCCGTCGCCGACCTGATGACCGCCGAGCGCGAGGCGCTCGTCGCCGACTGACCCGCTAGGCGCTGAGCGTGGCCGCGACCGTGCCACCGAGCTCGGTCGCGGCCTCCAGGTGCTCCTCGGTGACGTCACCGGTGAAGACGAGGGGGTCGGCGACGAGGCGCCAGCCGAGCCCGGTCGTGATCGCCTCCATCGCGCGTTCGGCGCCGGTGGTGTCGTACCCGCCGTGGATCCAGTACGAGAACGGCCGCTTGGCGGTCTCCTCGCGCACGTGGTCGTAGACGGTGTCGAAGAAGTGCTTCAGTGCCCCGCTGATGTAGCCGAAGTTGGCCGGCGTGCCGAGCAGGTAGCCGTCTGCCGACAGCACGTCGTCGATGCCCGCCTCGAGCGCCGGCTTCACGACGACCTCGACCCCCTCGATCTCCGGGTGCCGCGCACCGGCCAGGGTCGCGTCGGCCAGCGACGTCAACGTCTCGGTCGGCGTGTGGTGGACCACCAGCAGTGTGGGCATCAGCCTCGCCCGTGGGGGGTGTGCCAGACGGCCGGGTCGGGGCCGGCGGGGACGATCTGCGTCGGGTTGATGTCGGTGTGCACCACGTAGTAGTGCGCCTTGATCTGGTCGAAGTCGATCGTCTCGCCGAACCCGGGCAGCTGGAAGAGGTCGCGCGCGTAGCCCCAGAGGTTCGGCATCTCGGTGAGCTTGTTGCGGTTGCACTTGAAGTGTCCGTGGTAGACCGCGTCGAAGCGCGCCAGCGTCGTGAACAGCCGGACGTCGGCCTCGGTGATCGCGTCGCCCATCAGGTAGCGGCGGTCGGCCAGGCGGTCCTCGAGCCAGTCCATCGCGGTCCAGAGGCGGTCGTACGCCGCCTCGTAGGACTCCTGGGAGCCGGCGAACCCGCAGCGGTAGACCCCGTTGTTGACCTCGGTGAAGATCCGCCGCATGACCTCCTCCATCTCCTCGCGGACGTCGTCGGGCCACAGGTTGGGCGCGTCCGGGCGGTGGAATTCCTGCCACTCGAAGTACAGGTCGTGGGTGATCCACGGGAAGTCGTTGGTGACGACCTGCTTGGTGGGCACGTCGACCATGGCGGGCACGGTGATGCCCTTGGGGTAGTCGGGGTAGCGCGCGAAGTACGCCTCCTGCAGCCGCTCGTAACCCAGCACGGGGTCGACGCCGCCGGGATCGAGGTCGAAGGTCCAGCTGCGGCGGTCGTGCGTCGGACCAGCAAGACCGAGGCTGATGACGTCCTCCAGGCCCAGCAGCCGGCGCACGATGATGGCGCGGTTCGCCCACGGGCAGGCCTTCGCCGCGACCAGTCGGTACCGGCCGGGCTCGACCGGCCACTGACTGGAATCGCGGGTGATGCGGTCCGGGATGTAGTCCATGTCGCGGGTGAACTCGGCACCCTCGGTCACGTACGCGCCAGTGGTTGCATGATCATCCATGCTGTTACGCTAGCCGGGACATGCGCATCGTGAGCCTCCTCCTTCGCTGCCGCGTCGAGGTCTGACAGGTCGGACACCTCGCCGCGGAGTGCGTCATGGCCGACCGCCTCCCACGGCACCGAAGGATCCTCGACCATGAACTCACTGCCCAACAACGCTGTCTCTCCGCAGAAGCCCTCGCCCATGCCTTTCGGGCGCTACCGGGCGTTCCCCCCGATCGACATCCCCGATCGCACCTGGCCCTCGCAGGTCATCACGAAGGCCCCTCGCTGGCTCTCGACCGACCTGCGTGACGGCAACCAGGCGCTGATCGACCCCATGACGCCGGTGCGCAAGCGCCGCATGTTCGACCTGCTCGTGCGCATGGGCTACACCGAGATCGAGGTCGGCTTCCCGTCGGCCTCCGAGACCGACTTCGCCTTCGTCCGCTCGCTGATCGAGGAAGACCTGATCCCCGACGACGTGACGATCTCGGTGCTGACCCAGGCCCGTGAGGACCTCATCGAGCGCACCACGCAGTCGCTGGCAGGCGCCAAGCGCGCCAACATCCACATGTACAACGCGGTGGCGCCGCTGTTCCGCCGCGTCGTGTTCAACGCCACCACCGACGAGGTGCGCGCCATCGCCACCCGCGGCACCGAGCTGGTCATGAAGCACGCCGAGCAGAACATGGCCGGCACGGCGTTCGGCTACCAGTACAGCCCGGAGATCTTCACCGGCGCCGAGCTGGACTTCTCGATCGAGGTCTGCGAGGCCGTCATGGACGTCTGGCAGCCCGAGGACGGTCGCGAGATCATCCTCAACCTGCCCGCAACGGTCGAGATGGCCACGCCCAACACGTACGCCGACCAGATCGAGTACTTCGGCCGGCACATCAGCCGACGCGAGAACGTCGCCATCTCGCTGCACCCGCACAACGACCGCGGCACCGCCGTCGCGGCCACCGAGCTGGGTCTGATGGCCGGCGCCGACCGCGTCGAGGGCTGCCTGTTCGGGCACGGCGAGCGCACCGGCAACGTCGACCTGGTCACCGTCGGCATGAACCTGTACAGCCAGGGCATCGACCCGCAGATCGACTTCAGCGACATCGACGAGGTCCGCCGCACGGTCGAGTACTGCACCAACCTGCCCGTGCACCCGCGCCACCCGTACGCGGGCGACCTCGTCTACACCGCGTTCTCGGGCTCGCACCAGGATGCGATCAAGAAGGGCCTGGAGGCGCTGGAGCGCGAGGCCGCCGACCAGGGCAAGGCCGTCACCGACATCCCGTGGGAGGCGCCGTACCTGCCGATCGACCCGCACGACGTCGGTCGCAACTACGAGGCAGTCATCCGCGTCAACAGCCAGTCCGGCAAGGGCGGGGTCGCCTACATCCTCAAGGCCGAGCACCAGCTGGACCTGCCGCGTCGCCTGCAGATCGAGTTCAGTCGCGTCGTGCAGGAGATGACCGAGGGTGAGGCCGGCGAGGTCGACCCCGCCGCGATCTGGGCCACCTTCCAGCGCGAGTACCTCGAGCGTGAGGAGCCGTACTCGCTGAACAGCTTCACCTCCACGACGTCGGCCGACGGTCGCGATCAGCAGGTCGTCGACCTGGTGGTGCGGGGCGAGGCGCGTTCGTTCAAGGGCGAGGGCAACGGCCCGGTCGACGCGTTCGTCGACGGCATGGCGCAGACCGGCGCTGAGATCCGCGTGCTCGACTACTCCGAGCACGCGCTCTCGGCCGGTGGCGACGCCTACGCCGCCGCCTACGTCGAGTGCGACATCGCCGGCGAGATCGTCTGGGGTGTCGGCATCGACGCCAACATCGTGAAGGCCTCGCTGCTGGCCGTCGTCTCGGCCGCGAATCGCGCCGAGGCCACGACCATCCCGCACCAGGCTGGCTGAACCCACGGCAGTCCAGGACTTCCGCACAGACACTCGCTAGTGTCGGTGCGGGGGTCCTGAACCTGACCCCGTCGGAGGGGGAATCGTGGAAGCACCAGCCATCACCGTCGACCACCTGACCAAGCGCTTCGGCCCGGTCACGGCGGTCGACGACCTGTCCTTCACGGTGGCGCCAGGCCGTGTCACCGGATTCCTGGGCCCCAACGGCTCGGGCAAGACCACCACGTTGCGGATGCTGCTGGGACTCGTGCAGCCCACAGCCGGTACCGCCGTCGTCGGCGACCGCACCTACGGTCGGATCCGGCGCCCGGCGCAGCTCGTCGGCGCGGCCTTGGAGGCATCGAGCTTCCACCCCGGACGGACCGGGCTGGGTCACCTGCGCACCCTGGCTCCGCAGGCCGGCGTCGGCAACGACCGCTGCCACGAGGTGCTCGAGCTCGTTGGTCTCGAGGCGGCGAAGAAGCGTCGTGTGGGCGGCTACTCGATGGGCATGCGGCAGCGGCTCGGCCTGGCCACGGCGCTGCTCGGCGACCCGTCGGTCATCATCCTCGACGAGCCGGCCAACGGGCTCGACCCGCAGGGCATCGCCTGGTTGCGGAGCCTGCTGCGGTCACTGGCTGCCGACGGGCGCACCGTGCTGGTGTCCAGTCACGTGCTGGCCGAGGTGCAGCAGTCGGTCGACGACGTCGTCGTGATCGGCAGTGGCAAGCTCATCCACGCCTCGACCCTCGACGGCTTCGAGGCCCTCGCCGAGCGGTTCGTCGCCGTGCGAACCCCCGCGCAGGACGCCTTCGCGGCGCTTGGCACCGAGCGGGGCTGGGAGGTCAGACGCGAGCACGACACCTACCTCGTGCACGGCGTCGGCGCCGCCGAGGTCGGCGAGGCCGCGTTCGCCGCCGGCGTCGAGCTGCACCAGCTGGCCGACCGCGGAGCCGACCTGGAGACGGTCTTCCTGAAGCTGACGAAGTCGTCCGATGCCCCGACGGCCACGTTGCCGCCGCGACACACCCCGCCCGTAGATGCCCCGCCCCCGGCCGGAGGTGGCGCGCCGCCGCCGCCCGCGCCCACGACGGGAGGTCAGGCATGATCGCCGCGCTCGTTGCGGAGTACCGCAAGTTCTTCTCCACCCGCCTGTGGTGGATCTTGCTCCTGGCCCTGGTGGGTTACCTCGCCTTCATCGCCGGCGTCTTCGGCTTCTCGATGACCGTCGAGTCCAGCGAGCCCACGGCCCCGGTCAACTTCCTGTCGCCCCAGGAGATCGCCCAGAGCCTGTACTCCATCACCAGCTCCATCGGCTACGTCTTCCCACTGATCGTGGGCAGCCTGGCCGTCACGGGCGAGTTCCGCCACCAGACGATCACCGGCAGCCTGCTGGTGGAGCCCCGGCGGACGGTCCTGGTGCTGGCCAAGCTCATCTCGAGCATCCCGATGGGTCTGGCCTACGGCGTGCTCGCCACAGCGACCGTCGTGGGTGTGGGCGGAACCGTGCTGTCCGTGGCCGGCGACGGAGCGTTCCTCGGCGAACCCGAGATCATCGAGACGATCGTGCTCTCGATCGTCGTGATGGTGCTGTGGACGATCATGGGTGTCGCGTTCGGCACGGTGCTGACCAACCAGGTCGCCGCCATCGTCGTCGTGCTCGCGTTCACGCAGCTCATTGAGCCCATCGCCCGCGTGGCGCTGGGGGCCTTCGACGCGACCAGCGAGGTCTCGCGCTTCCTGCCCGGTGCCGCCGCTGACGCCATCCTCGGCAGCAGCGCGTTCAGCTCCTTCGGCGGAGGTGGCGGGGTCGACCTGCTCTCGCAGTGGGCCGGCGCGCTGGTCATGCTCGCGTACATCGTGGTGCTCGTGCTGATCGGCCGGTTCACGACGTTCCGCCGCGACATTGGTTGATGGGTGATCAGCGGGTGCTGATCACCACGGTGCCCGGGGGAGCGGCGAGGTCCTCGACCCAGCCGTCCGGGGAGTCCTCGATGGTCCAGCGGCGACCGTCGAGGCTCACCGAGGTGACACCGAGGCGCTGGGCGTTGGCCACGGCGTAGTGCGCGAGCGCCCACGAACGGGCTGACATGTCGACCGGGTCGCCACCGAACATCGTGGTCACGGTGTCCGCGGCGATGGTCGAGCCGAGGGCCCCGAAGGCGCTCTCGACATCGGTCACCACGGTCTCGCTGCTGCCCCCGCCACGTTCCTCCATCTGGCAGGTGAAGGCGGCGGGACTGAAGCCGCGCAACGAGGAGGCGAGGGCCCGGCTGGCCGGTTCGTGCTGCGCGTACGCCTCGGGGAAGGCCGAGCGCTGCACGGCCTGCGCGGCGACGGTGATCTCGAGCGTCTCGTACCCGTCGATCTGCACGAGCCCGTCGTAGAAGCGGTTGATGGAGTGGAACGGGTCCCTGACCTGTTCCGCGGTGCCCCAGCCCTGCGAGGGACGCTGTTGGAACAGGCCGAGCGAGTCGCGGTCGCCGTAGTTGATGTTGCGGATCTTCGACTCCTGGAACGCCGTGGCGATCGCGATGGTCGTCGCCCGCGGCGGGAGCCCACGGTTCTGCGCCTGCGCCGCCATCAGCGACGCCCAGCGGGCTTGCTCGAGGTCGAGCTCGATGCGCGTGCCGTCGACCTCGGCGACGCAGTACTCGGCGCGGTTCGGGTCGCGCTCACGCGCCACGACGGCGACGAACACCAGGGTCGCGGCGAGCGCCGCGGCCAGGATCCATCGCAGACGCACCGGACTAGTTGGCGTGGAGCTCGGCGTTGAGCTCGATGCCGGTGCGGTCGCCCCGCGGGCGGGCCTCGACGGCGCCGGTCTCGGAGTTCGTCAGGAACAGGATGCCGTTCTGGCCTGACAGCTCACCGGCCTTGACCACGGCGCCGTCCGGCATCGTGACCTTGGTGCCCGCCGTGACGTAGCAGCCGGCCGCGACCACGCAGTCGTCGCCGAGGCTGATGCCGATGCCGGAATTGGCGCCGAGCAGGCTGTTCTCGCCGATGCTGATGACCTGGGTGCCGCCGCCCGACAGGGTGCCCATGATGGAGGCGCCGCCGCCGATGTCGCTGCCGTTGCCCACCACGACGCCGGCCGAGATGCGGCCCTCGACCATCGCGTGGCCGAGCGTGCCGGCATTGAAGTTCACGAAGCCCTCGTGCATGACGGTGGTGCCCTCGGCGAGGTGGGCGCCCAGGCGGACGCGGTCGGCGTCGGCGATGCGCACGCCGGTGGGCACGACGTAGTCGGTCATGCGGGGGAACTTGTCGACGCTGGTGACCTGCAGGTGCAGGCCGGCGGCGCGGGCGCGGCTGCGCACCTGCTCGACGCTCGGCACGGCGACCGGCCCGAGCGAGGTCCACGCGACGTTGGCCAGCAGCCCGAAGACGCCGTCGAGCGACTGGCCGTGCGGCTTCACGAGGCGGTGCGACAGCAGGTGCAGGCGCAGGTAGGCGTCGTAGGCGTCGGCCGGCGCGGCGGCGAGGTCGTCGATGACGCAGTGCACGAGGGCCACCCGCACGCCGCGGATCTCGTCGTCGCGCTCGGCGGCGCGCAGCGAATCGGGCTCGTGGTCGTGGCCGCTCGGCGCGCCGAGGCGCGGCTCGGGGTACCAGACGTCCAGCACCGTGCCGTCGTCGGTGAGAGTGGCGAGGCCGTAGCCGTGGGCTCCATCCGTCGTCATGCCGCCCAACCTATCGAGTCGCCGGGAGAGCCCGCCCCCGGAGGCTCGCTCCGCCTTCGGGGGACGCACGATGATGCTTTTGGGTAGCCAGGGCTACCGCAATGCATCATCGCTTGGGTCTGGAGGGACGGAGGATGATGCTTCTGGGTAGTCAGGGCTACCGCAACGCATCATCGTCCGTCCTCCCGGAGGGCGGACGGGCTACCGCGTGCCGCCGAAACCGTGTTGGCGCCAGGCCTCGTAGACGGCGATCGACGCGCAGTTGGCGAGGTTCATCGAGCGGCGGCCCTCGAGCATCGGCAGCCGCACCTGGTCGGTGATGGCGGGGTGGGCCAGGTCTGCCTCGGACAGGCCGGTCGGCTCGGGCCCGAACATCAGGACGTCGCCGGCCACGTACTCGACCTCGGTGTACAGGGTCGTGCCGGCGGTGGTGAAGGCGAAGACGCGGGCGGGGGAGAGGTGCTGCATCGCGGCGGCGAGGTCGTCGTGCACCGTGACGACGGCGAGGTCGTGGTAGTCGAGGCCGGCCCGGCGGAGCTTGCTGTCCTCGAGGTCGAACAGCGGATCCACGAGGTGCAGCTCCGCACCCGTGGCGGCCGCCAGCCGGATCGCGCTGCCGGTGTTGCCCGCGATGCGGGGCTCGACGAACAGGATCCGGAACACGACCCCACCCTAGTGAGCGGCCTGCGGCCGCCGATCGGTGCCGAAGGCGGGACTCGAACCCGCACACCCTGAGGCACGGCATCCTAAGTGCCGCGTGTCTACCAGTTCCACCACTTCGGCTCAGTCGCCGAGTCTAGGACCTGTCGATCTGAGCCTCAGTCGAGCCCGAGGTCGCGGCGGAGCTTGGCGACGTGGCCGGTCGCCTTCACGTTGTAGGCCGCGTGCTCGATGGCGCCGTCGGCGTCCACGACGAACGTCGAGCGAATGACGCCCTGCACGACCTTGCCGTAGAGCTTCTTCTCGCCGAAGGCGCCCCACGCGGTGAGCACCTCCTTGTCGGGGTCCGACAGCAGGGTGATGGTCAGGCCGTCGCGCTCGCGGAACTTCGCGAGCTTCTCGGGCTTGTCGGGCGAGATGCCCACGACGGTGTAGCCCTCGGCCTGCAGGCGATCGAGCGACTCACTGAAGTCGCACGCCTGCTTGGTGCAGCCGGGCGTCATCGCTGCCGGGTAGAAGTACACGATGACCTTGCCGCCGCGCAGGTTCGTCAACGACACCTCGTCACCGGTGTCGGACGGCAGGGTGAAGTCGGGGGCGGGGTCTCCGGGCTGCAGGCGCGTCGTCATGACCCCTATCCTTGCCGAGTGGAGCCGAACCCGGCTCCGTGGGCACCCGAGGGACGGACGAACACGTGGCGAGCGAGACCAAGACGCTGGTGGCGGACATCGAGCAGACCCGCGACCACCTGGCCGACACGATCGACGCGCTGGTCGACCGCGCGCACCCGAAGTCGATCATGCGGCGCACGGTCGCCAACCTGAAGGCGAAGTTCGTCGACGAGACCGGTTCGCCGCGTCTCGAGACCATCGTGCCCGTCGTCGGCGTCGCCGCCGGCCTCATCGCCGCCGGGGTCGTCATCCGCAAGCTCACCTCCTGACCGGAGGCTCACCATGACGAAGCTGCCGATCCGCATGCTGCACGACCGGCTGCTCGTGTCGCTCGACAAGGAGGCCGGTGACCGCCGGTCCACGGGCGGCATCGTCATCCCCGCCACCGCCGCGATGGGCAAGCGCCTGTCGTGGGCCCGCGTGGAGGCCACCGGATCCCAGGTGCGCGCCGTCGAGATCGGCGACCGTGTGCTGTTCGACCCCGAGGACCGCGCCGAGGTCGAGGTGCGGGGCGAGGACTTCATCCTCCTGCGCGAGCGCGACCTGCACGCCGTCGCGTCCGAGCGCATCGAGGAGGGGCAGACCGGGCTCTACCTGTGAGCCTCTCCAGCCCCGACTCGACGCCCTGGCGGCGGCGGATCCCGCAGCCCCAGGACTCCTTCGGCGATCGCGTCCGCGCCCTGCGTCGCCGGTGGCGCCTCATGCTGCGCCTCAGCGTCGCGTCGGCCGCGGCGTACGGGATCGCCACCTACGCGCTCGACCACCAGCAGGCGTTCTTCGCGCCGGTCGCCGCCGTCATCACGATCATCGCCGGAGCCGGGCAACGTGGCCGGACCCTGTTCGAGCTGGTGCTCGGCGTGGCCGTGGGCGTGCTGGTGGGGGAGCTGCTGATCATGACGATCGGTCGCGGCGCGTGGCAGATCGCGCTCGTGGTTTCCCTGACCGTCGCCGTCGGCACCCTGGTGGGCATCAAGGGACTGGCGCTGACGCAGGCGGCGAACTCTGCCGTCCTGCTGGTCGCGGTGCTGCCGCCGCCCGGCGCCAGCGACCCCGCCGTCACCCGCTTCCTCGACGCGATGGTCGGCGGTGTGTGCGGACTGGCGATGGTGCTGCTGCTGCCGCGCAACCCGGTGCGCGACATCGACGTGCAGGTGCAGAAGCTGCTGGGCCGGCTCGCCGAGGTGCTGGGCCGCGTGGCCCAGGCCCTTCGCACGGGTGACGCGGCGCTGGCCGACGTCGCGCTGGGAGAGGCCCGCACCTCGCAGGGACTCATCGACACCGTCAGCAGCACGGCGCGCAACGTCGAGGAGATCGCCCGCATGTCGCCGGTGCGGTGGCGGCAGCGGGCGGAGCTGCAGCGCTACGTCGGCTCGGTCGTCGACCTCGACAACGCGCTGCGCGACACCCGCGTGCTGGCCCGCCGGGTGGCGGCGATGCTGCGGCACCACGAGGAGCCCCCGCCCGACATGCACCGTGCCATCGACCTTCTCTCTCGCGCGGTACGCATCTACGCCGACGACCTCAGCGAGCACGACACCTTCAACGAGGCGCGGGCAGAGCTGGTGGAGGCCGCTCGCATCGCGGTCACCTCCCTGCAGGACCAGGTGACGATCAACGGCGCCGCCATCGCCGCGCAGGTGCGCTCGCTCGCGGCAGACCTGCTGTACGCCAGCGGCGTCTCGCGCGAGGAGCTCGACGAGCTGCTCGACTTCGGCTGAGCGGCCCCGCGTCAGGCCCAGAGTCAGACGCAGAGTCAGGCCAGGAGGCGCATGCCAGCGCGGTCGACCGATGCCGCCCGGCCGTTCAGGATCACCGCTCCGATGCCGCGCTCGCGGTCGATGCCGACGAAGGACCGGAAGCCACCGGTGCCGCCGTTGTGCCACGTGATGCGCTTCGGTCGCGCGGTGGTGATCCAGGCGGCGCCGATGCGCATGCCGCCCACGAAGTCGTCGATCGGGTCGAGCGCTGCCGTGCCCACGACCGACCCGTCGAGCAGGGCCTGCACCCAGCGGGCCATGTCGTCGATCGACGCGCGGATGCCCCCGGCGGGAGCGACCGCCTCGCCGGTCCAGGGCTCCGAGCGCCGTCCGAACCGCGTGCGCCCCACGACGGCGTACGGACGAACGTCGTCGAGCGTGTAGGGCACGTGGAGGGAGTCGAGGCCCAACGGACCCGCGATGCGGTCATGCAGCAGGTCGCGGTACGGCAGGCCGGAGGCCGAGGCGACCGCGTGGCCGAGCAGCTGGAAGCCGAGGTTGGAGTACATCGGGCCCGGTCGGCCGACCTTGGTCTGGGAGGCTTGGGCCAACAGCTCGTGGAGCGTGTCGCCGTAGGGATTCTCAGCCTTCACCAGGTGGCGCATGCTGCGGGCCCACACGTCGCCGGAGGCGAGTCGTGGCAGGCCGGAGTGGTGCGTGGCGAGCAGGGCGAGTGGCACGTCGGCGACCGGACCCGTCACGTCGAGGTGCTGGCTCAGCCGGTCGTCGGCCTTCAGCAGCCTCCGCTCGAGCGCGTCGGCGTAGAGCAGGCCCGTGAAGCCCTTGCTGATCGAGCCGATCTCGAGGTGACCCTCCGGCGGCACGTCGTGGGTGCGGGTGACGATGTCGCCGTTCGAGACGACGGCCGCGGCCCAGGCGTGCGAGCCGAGGCTCTTCTCGAGGCGGTCGAGCTCCTGCGTCTGCTGACTCATGACTCGACCCTGTCAGCGCAGAGCCTCGACAACAGCAGCCGTTCGTCGATAACCTGCCGGAGCACAGGTCGACCAAAGGTTGACTGACCGGACCGATCGAAGGAGGGCAACGCCATGACCAACATCTCGATGACCGTCGGCGTCGACGCCCGCGTGTCCTTCGTCGGTTCCTCCGGACCCGTGCACCTGCTGTAGCTCGCCTGCAGCACGCACCTGCCGCTCCGGATCGAACCGATCCGGGGCGGTTTTTTCGTTGTCCCGTCCATCACTCACCAGAAAGGAGGCGCGCTCATGACCATCCACCCGCACACCACCACAGGAGTACCGATGACAGCCATGACACCACCAGCACCCCACCCGACCCTTCCGACCCGGAACCCCGGCGGACGAGATCGAGGGGAGGTGGAGGAGATGGGCCGGTTCGGACGCCAGGCTCGCGTCAAGCGCGCCTGGGACGAGCTCTCGGAGGCCGATCGTCAGGTCCTGCTGAACGCCGCGCGCATGCGCCGGCAGCAACAGGCCGAGCGCGACGCCCGGCTGATGGACGGGCGCGCGACGCGCTTCGACAGGTAGGCGTGAGACGCACCCGCGACGGCGGTGGACCAGAGACGGTCCACCGCCGTCCTTCGTCCGAAGTCGACTCCATGGCAGCGTCACCGAATCGTCACCTCTGTACCGGCTGGACGGTATAGCGCGCGGGGCACTTCCGCTCCTACGATCAGCGAAAGTCGAGGAGGAACGATGGGACGCAGCATCGAACGCGTGGCGGTCTTCGGACTGGGCAAGGTCGGCGAGCTGGTGGCGGAGATGTTGGCAGAGTCCGGCTTCGCGGTGACCGGCTATGACGCGGTGGAACGGCCGGGCCGGCGCTTCGAGGCGCACACGCTCGACGTCACCGATGGTGCAGCGATCCGGGCGGCGCTGAAGGCCTCCGACGCGGTGGTCTCGTGCCTGCCGTATGACCGCAACATTGAGGTGGCCGAGGCCGCCTACGAGACCGGTGTGCACTACTTCGACCTGACCGAGGACGTGCCCACCACGACCCGGGTGGTCGAGCTGGCGCACGACAGTCCCGACGCGGCCTTCGTGCCGCAGTGCGGCTTGGCGCCCGGCCTGATCGGCATCGTCGGTGCGTCCATCGCGGCTGGCTTCGAGCAGATCCGCTCGATCGAGCTGAAGGTCGGCGCGCTGCCGCAGAACCCCACGGGACTGCTGGGCTATGCGTTCAACTGGTCGGCCGAGGGCGTGGTCAACGAGTTTCTCAACGACTGCGAGGTGCTGCGCTCGGGACGCCGCCAGATGGTGCCGGCGATGACCGAGAAGGAGCGCGTCGTCATCGGCGGCATCGAGCTGGAGGCGGCGCTCACCTCTGGTGGACTCGGGACGATGTGCCGCACGTACGAGGGCAGAGTCAATCGGCTCGACTACAAGACCCTGCGCTACCCGGGCCACTTCGAGCAGATGCACTTCCTGTTCGACGAGCTGGGCCTGCGTGACCGCCGCGAGCTGATCGGTCAGATCCTGCAGGACGCCAAGCCGCCGGTCAGCGACGACATCGTCTACCTGCACGCCGCCGTCGAGGGCATCAAGGACGGGCTGGCGTTCCGCGAGAACTACGTGCGCGGCTACCTGCCCACCGACGTCGGCGGTCGCCGCTGGCGCGCCATCTCGTGGACCACCGCGGCGTCCGCCGTGGCCGTCGTCGAGCTGGTGGCCGCGGGGCGCCTCCCGTCGTCCGGCTTCGTGCGCCAGGAAGACATCCCCCTCGCCGACCTCAAGAGCACCATGGCTGGACGACTGTTCGCCGAGCAAGGAGAGACCCGATGACCGACGTTCCCCAGCTCGCCCGCCAGGTCTTGGAGCGCATGGGCGCCGACGTGCCGTTCAGCAGTGCCGGATCGGACGGGGGTGGCGACCTGATCTGCCGCTCGCCGATCGACGGCAGCGAGATCGGTCGCCTGACCTCCCACACGCCCGACGAGGTGCGCGACGCCATCGGCCGGGCGCAGGAGGCATTCCTCGCGTGGCGCGTCGTGCCCGCGCCGGTGCGGGGCGCCTTCGTGCGCGAGCTCGGCGAGCTGCTGCGTGAGCACAAGGACGATCTTGGCCGGCTGGTCAGCATCGAGGCCGGCAAGATCACCTCCGAGGGCCTCGGTGAGGTGCAGGAGATGATCGACATCTGCGACCTCGCGGTCGGGCTGTCCCGCCAGCTGCACGGCCTGACGATCGCCACCGAGCGTCCCGGTCACCGGATGATGGAGCAGTGGCACCCACTGGGTGTCGTGGGCGTCATCAGTGCGTTCAACTTCCCGGTCGCCGTGTGGTCGTGGAACGCGGCCCTGGCGTTCGTCTGCGGCGATGCCGTGGTGTGGAAGCCGTCGGAGAAGACGCTGCTCACCGCGCTGGCCTGCCAGGCGCTCGCTGCCGAGGCCGCCCGACGCTCCGGTGCTCCTGAGCACCTGAGCCAGGTCGTGCTGGGGGCCCGCGAGGTGGGGGAGGCGCTGGTCGACGACCCGCGCGTGCCGCTGGTCTCGGCCACCGGCTCGACGCGCATGGGGCGCGAGGTGGCACCGCGCGTGGCCGCTCGCCTCGGCCGCAGCCTGCTCGAGCTGGGCGGCAACAACGCCGCGGTCGTCGCCCCGTCGGCCGACCTCGACCTCGCCGTCCGCGGCATCGTCTTCAGTGCTGTGGGCACGGCCGGCCAGCGCTGCACCTCGCTGCGACGGGTCATCGCGCATCGGTCGATCAAGGACGAGCTGGTCGAGCGTCTCGCGGCGGCCTACACGACGTTGCCGATCGGCTCGCCGCTCGACGACAGCACCCTCGTGGGTCCGCTGATCGACGAGCCCGCGGCCGCGGCGTACGACGCTGCGGTGAAGCAGGCCCAGGCCGGCGGCGGAACGCTCGTGGTCGGCGGCACTCGCGCCGATGGGGTGGAGGGCGGCGTCTACGTGACCCCGGCCATCGTCGACATGCCCGCGCAGACCGAGATCGTCCGCGCCGAGACGTTCGCGCCCCTGCTGCACGTGCTGACCTACGACACCCTCGACGAGGCCATCGCCCTGCACAACGAGGTGACGCAGGGGCTCAGCTCTGCGATCTTCACGCTCGACGTGCGCGAGGCCGAGACGTTCGTGTCGGCGGTGGGCTCCGACTGCGGCATCGCCAACGTCAACATCGGGCCGTCCGGTGCCGAGATCGGTGGCGCCTTCGGTGGCGAGAAGGACACCGGCGGCGGTCGCGAGTCGGGCTCGGACGCCTGGCGCGCCTACATGCGCCGTGCCACCAACACGGTGAACTACTCGACCGAGCTGCCGTTGGCCCAGGGGGTCGAGTTCGGATGACCCCCACGGAGCTGCGCGCGGCGTTCGCCCGGTCGCTCTCGGAGCTCTACGGCACCGAGGTGCCGGCGTACACGACGCTCGTGGAGGTGTGCGAGGAGATCAACGCCGAGGTGCTCGAGCGTGAGGGCGCCGCGGCCGAACGGCTCGGTTCCATCCAACGCGTGACGGCCGAGCGGCACGGCGCCATCCGCGTCGGTACGGCCGAGGAGCTGGCGCAGGTGGCCCGCGTCTTCGGCGCCTGCGGCATGCATCCGGTGGGGTTCTACGACCTGCGGGAGGCGACCCCGCCGGTGCCGGTGGTCTCGACGGCGTTCCGCCCGATCGACCGCGCCGAGCTGGCTGCCAACCCCTTTCGCGTCTTCACGTCGGTGCTGGTGGTGGACGACCGCCGCTTCTTCGACGAGCGCACCGAGGCGCGTCTGCGTGAGTTCCTCGATGCGCGGCAGCTGTTCCCGGCCGAGCTGCTGGGGCTGGCCGACCGCGCAGAGCGCGACGGGGGACTGGCCGAGCCGGGCGCCGGACGCTTCCTCGAGCTCGCCACGGGGGCGTTCGCGCTGTCGCCGGAGCCGGTCGACCGGGCCTGGTACGCCGAGCTGGAGGAGATCTCGAGCGTCGCGGCCGACATCGGCGGCGTCGGCAGCACGCACATCAATCACCTCACGCCGCGGGTGCTGGACATCGACGAGCTGTACCGGCGGATGGGGGAGCGCGGCATCGAGATGATCGACCGCATCCAGGGCCCGCCGCGCACGCCGCCGGGCCAGCCAGACGTGCTGTTGCGGCAGACGTCGTTCCGCGCGCTGGCCGAGCCGCGGCGGTTCCGCCAGCCCGACGGCTCGGTGGTGGAGGGCGAGCTGCGGGTGCGCTTCGGAGAGGTGGAGGCTCGCGGCGTCGCGCTGACCGCCGCGGGCCGGGCACGCTACGACGCCGATGGCCTCGCCGGTCTGCCGACCACGGACGAGGAGCTGCACGCTGCCGACCTCGCCTACTACGTGCGCGACGACGACGGGCGGCTGCAGCCGATCGTCTACGAGGACTTCCTGCCGAAGTCGGCGGCGGGCATCTTCGCCTCCAACCTCACGTCGGAGGGCCGCACCGACGCGGCTCAGCGGGCCGCCGCGCGCGACGCCGGCTGGCTGCAGGACGCGTTGGGCGGCACCCTGCACGACCCCTACGCCCTCTACGACGCCGAACGCGCCGCCCTCGGCCGCTGAGCGGTCAGCTAGCAACCCTTCCCGTCCCGAGGCCCACGCGAGCGGTCAGTCAGCAACCTTCTGGAACGCGGAGAGGTTGTTGGCTGACCGCCCCGCGGGCGGGGACAAGGGCGGCGTCAGGGCGTGGGGCGCCGGATCGCCTTCACGACCTGGGCGGTGGCGATGATCGCGCCGTCGCTCTCGATGCGGCCGGACAGGAACGCCGTCGAACCGCCGAGCCGGTCGATGCGCGCGGTCGTGGTGATGGTGCTGCCAGCTGGCGCCGCGGCGGCGATGGACACCGACGAGCTGATGGTCACCGCGCTCGCCCCGGCAGGCAGCTCCGTCGCCACGACCAGGAACGCGGTCACGTCGATCAGCAGGCCGTGGAGTCCGCCGTGCAGCACGCGGGACGGGTTGATGATGCCCTCGTGCGCCTCGACGGCGAGCCCGGCGCTCGGGTCGCTCGGGTCGACGAGCCGCAGGCCGAGGGCGCGGTGCAACGGAAGGGCCAGCACGGTCTCGAGCACGTCGTCGATCAGGCGGGGTTCAGGCACCGCGCCATGATGCCAGCACGATGGCGGGAAGTCGGCGCCACGCGGCAGTGCCGGTGCTGGCCGACTGTCGGTGGTCTGCGGGAGTCTGGCCGCATGGCCAAGACCGTGCAGATCACCTTCGACGCCCACGACCCCGCCGCGATCGCCGAGTTCTGGGCGGAGGCCCTCGGCTACGTGCTGCAGCCCCCGCCCGAGCCGTTCGAGAGCTGGCCCGAGGCGCTGAACGCTTGGGGCGTGCCCGAGGACCAGCACAACTCCCGCTCGGCCGTCATCGATCCCGACGGCGTCGGGCCGCGCATCTTCATCCAGCAGGTGCCGGAGGAGAAGGCCGGCAAAAACCGCCTGCACCTCGACGTGCGTACCGCCCCCGACCTGCGCGGCGACGAGCGCATGGCCGCGCTCGAGGCCGAGTGCGAGCGGCTCTGCGCGCTCGGTGCCCGCCGGCTCTACCGGGTCGAGCCCGACGGGATGGAGCAAGGCTTCATCACGCTGGCCGATCCCGAGGGCAACGAGTTCTGCCTCGACTGAGGCCGGCTCAGGGCAGCAACAGGAGCTTGCCGGTGGTGCGCCGGCCCTCGAGGTCCTCGTGCGCGACGGCTGCGTCGGCCAGCGGGTAGGTGGCGCCGATGCGCACGTCGAGCCAGCCCTCGGCCACGGCACCCAGCACCTCGCCGGCGCGCTGCTCCAGCTCGGCACGGTCGGCGATGAAGTGGCCCAGCGACGGCCGGGTCAGCATCAACGAGCCCTTCGCGTTCAGCACCTGCGGGTCGAACGGTGGCACCGGACCGCTGGCCGCGCCGAACAGCACGAACATGCCCCGCGGCTGCAGGGCGTCCAGCCCGGAGTCGAAGGTCGCCGCACCCACGCCGTCGAACACGATCCGCACGCCGCGTCCGTCGGTCAGGTCGCGGGCGGCAGTGGCGAAGTCGTCGTAGTCGAGCACCTCGGCCGCGCCGGCTCCGCGCGACAGCTCGGCCTTCTCGGACGATCCCGCCGTGGTGAGCACGCGCACCCCACGGCGCACCAGCATCCGCGTCAGCAGCAGTCCCACGCCGCCGGCACCGGCGTGCACCAGGGCGGTGTCACCCTCCTCGAGCGGCACGATCGAGGTGCTGAGGAAGTGTGCCGTCATGCCCTGCAGCATCACCGCGGCAGCCAGCTGCGGGTCGACGCCGTCGGGCACCCGCACGACAAGCCGGGCCGGCACGATGGCGTGCTCGGCGTAGGCGCCGTCGCCCATCGACCACGCCACCAGATCGCCCTCGGCGACGCCGTCGACGCCGTCGCCGGCGGCGAGCACGCGGCCCGCGCCCTCCTTGCCCAACGTGAACGGCAACGGCGTCGGGTAGAGCCCCGAGCGCAGGTAGGTGTCGATGAAGTTGACGCCCGCGGCGACCACCTCGACCAGCAGCTCGCCGGGGCCGGGGTCCGGCACTGCGATCTCGTCGAGGCGCATGACCTCGGGTCCGCCGTTCTCGTGGATCACGATCGCCCTCGTCATGTCGCCAGCGTACGAAGTCAGCGGGGTGTCGGCAGGTCCGGTGGGTCTTCGCGCGGCAGAATAGGGAGGTGGCCCCTCGAGCCGCAGACTCGCACGGCAATGGGAGGTGACCATGGCGCTCTATCGCGACAGCGCCGTGGTCCTGCGCACCCACAAGCTGGGCGAGGCCGATCGCATCATCACCCTGCTCACGCGCCAGCACGGTCAGGTGCGCGCGGTGGCCCGGGGTGTTCGCAAGACCACGTCGCGCTTCGGCGGCCGGCTCGAGCCGTTCATGCACGTCGACGTGCAGCTGGCGGAGGGCAAGACCCTCGACGTCGTCACGCAGGTGCAGACGATCGATCCGTTCGCGCAGCACCTGGGCGCCGACTATGCCGCGTACACCGCGGGCACCGCGATCCTCGAGACCGCCGAGCGGCTCGTGCAGGAGGACGGCGAGCCCGCGGTGCCGCAGTACCAGCTGCTGGTCTCCGCGTTGCGTGCGCTGGCGGCGAACCGGCAGTCGCCCGGCCTGCTGCTGGACTCCTTCCAGCTGCGCTCGCTGGCCATCGCCGGCTACGCGCCGAGCTTCGGCTCGTGCGCGCGGTGTGGCGCCGCGGGCCCGCACCGCAACTTTCACGCGCCGTCGGGCGGCATCCTGTGCGACACGTGCCGCATGCCCGGCTCGGCGGCGCCCGGTCCCTTCACCGTCACGCTGCTCGGCGCGCTGCTCGAGGGCGACTGGGACACCGTCGGCGCGTCCGACGACCGCGCGCGACGCGAGGCCACCGGCATCGTCAACGCCTACATGTCGTGGCACCTGGAGCGATCGCTGCGCTCGCTGGCCCACGTCGACCGCTGAGACCCGGCCGTCCAGAATGGTGCGATGAGCCGTACCCCGCCCCGTCCGCCGCGCCCGCACTCCTCGGGTGCCGTCGCGCCGCAGCTGCCGCCCGAGCTGGTGCCGCGGCACGTCGGCATCGTGATGGACGGCAACGGCCGCTGGGCCAAGCAGCGGGGGCTGCCGCGCACCGCCGGGCACGAGATGGGTGAGGCGGCGCTGTTCGACGTGGTGGAGGGCGCGATCGAGCTGGGCATCGAGGCAGTCTCGGTCTACGCGTTCAGCACCGAGAACTGGAAGCGCTCGCCCGAGGAGGTGCGCTTCCTCATGGGCTTCAACCGCGACGTCATCCGCCGACGCCGCGACGAGATGCACGAGCTGGGCGTGCGGGTGCGCTGGGCAGGGCGGCGCCCGCGGCTGTGGCGCTCGGTCATCAAGGAGCTCGAGACCGCCGAGGAGCTCACCCGCCACAACACGGTCTGCACCCTCACGATGTGCGTCAACTACGGCGGTCGCGCCGAGATCGTCGACGCCGCGGCCGCTCTGGCCCGCGACGCCGCGGCCGGCAAGGTCAACCCCGCGCGCATCGACGAGCGCACCTTCGCCCGCTACCTCGACGAGCCGTGGATGCCCGACGTCGACCTGTTCTGGCGCACGTCCGGCGAGCAGCGCACCAGCAACTTCCTGCTCTGGCAGTCCGCGTACGCCGAGATGGTGTTCAGCGACATCGCCTGGCCCGACGTCGACCGCCGCGCCCTCTTCGCCGCCGTCGAGGAGTACGCCAGTCGCAACCGCCGCTACGGCTCTGCCTGACGGCCGCGCCTGCGTCGGGCGGCGCACGGCGCGGCGGCTAGGGTCGGGAGCGTGCGTATTGCCAGATTTGCCGGAGAAGACGATCCACAGTTCGGTGTCGTCGGTGACGACGACGGAACCCCGACCATCGCGGTGCTCAAGGGGGATCCGCTCTACGCGGGCCTCGAGCTCACCGGCGAGAAGGTGCCGCTGGAGGACGTGCGGCTGCTCGCCCCGGTGATCCCGCGCAGCAAGGTGATCGGCATCGGCAAGAACTACGCCAAGCACGCCGCCGAGATGGGCGGCGACGTGCCCGAGTCGCCGCTGACGTTCCTCAAGCCCAACACCAGCGTGGTGGGCCCCGGCGACCCGATCGTCTACCCCAAGCAGACCCACGACCTGCACTACGAGGGCGAGCTGGCCGTGGTGATCGGCCGCATCTGTCGCGACCTGTCGCCCGAGGACGTCTCGAAGGTCATCTTCGGCTATACGTGCGCCAACGACGTGACGGCCCGCGACCTGCAGCAGAGCGACGGCCAGTGGGCCCGCGCCAAGGGCTTCGACACCTTCTGCCCGTTGGGCCCGTGGATCGAGACCCACCTCGACCCGTCCAACCTGACGGTGCGCACCTCGCTCGACGGCGAGATCATGCAGGACGGCAGCACCTCCGACATGGTCTTCGACGTGCCGACGCTCGTCGCGCACGTCTCCAGCTTCATGACGCTGCTGCCCGGCGACGTCATCCTGACCGGCACCCCTGAGGGCGTCGGTCCGATGCAGGTCGGCAGCACCGTCAGCGTCACCATCGGTGGCATCGGCACCCTCGTGAACCAGGTGGTCTCCCCGTGAACGACGCACTCAAGACCGACCCGCTGGCCGGTGTCACCGGCGACCGTCCCGTCGTCGCCCGCTTCTGCCCGTCGCCGACCGGCAACCCGCACGTGGGCATGGCCCGCACGGCGCTGTTCAGCTGGGCGTTCGCCCGTCACCACGGCGGGAAGTTCGTCTTCCGCGTGGAGGACACCGACCAGAGCCGCGACTCCGAGGAGTCCTACAACCTGCTCGTCGACGTCATGCGCTGGCTGGGGCTCGACTGGGACGAGGGCGTCGAGGTGGGTGGCGACAACGGCCCGTACCGCCAGAGCCAGCGGATGGACATCTACGCCGACGTCGCCCAGCGACTGCTCGACGGCGGCTTCGCCTACAAGGCGTACGACACCGCCGAGGAGCTGGAGGAGCGCCGCGAGAAGGCGCGCGCCGAGGGCCGGCCCAGTGGTTACGACGGCCTGCACCGCGACCTGACCGACGAGCAGCGCGCGGCCTACGAGGCCGAGGGACGCCAGCCGGTCATCCGCTTCCGCATGCCCGACCGCGACTACACGTTCGACGATTTGGTGCGTGGCCCGATCACGTTCGGCGCCGACAACGTGCAGGACTTCGTGATCGTGCGCGCCAACGGCCAGCCGCTCTACACGTTGACCAACCCCACCGACGACGCCCTGATGGGCATCACGCACGTGCTGCGCGGCGAGGACATCCTCAGCTCCACGCCGCGGCAGATCGCCCTCTACGAGGCGTTCGCGCAGATCGGCGTGGGCAGCGGCGTGACGCCGCGCTTCGGCCACCTGCCGTACGTGACGGGCGCGGGCAACCGCAAGCTGTCCAAGCGCGACCCGGAGTCGAACCTGCTGGGCTACCGCGACGACGGCTTCCTGCCCGAGGGGCTGCTGAACTACCTGGCGCTGCTGGGCTGGTCGCTGCCGGCCGTCGACGGCGAGGAGAAGGACGTGTTCGACCTCGCCGAAATGGTCGAGGCGTTCGAGATCGGTCGCGTCAACCCCAATCCGGCGCGCTTCGACCTGGTCAAGTGCGAGGCCATCAACGGCGACCACATCCGCCGCCTCTCGGTCGAGCAGGTCACCGAGCGGCTGCTGCCGTACTTCCAGAAGGCCGGTCTGATCGCCGATCCGGCGACCGACGACGAGGCCGCCGTGCTGGCCGCTGCGGCGCCGCTGGTGCACGAGCGCATCTCGAAGCTGACCGAGGCCGTCGACATGCTGCGCTTCCTGTTCGTGGCCGAGGACGAGTTCACGGTCGACGAGACCGACGCCGCCAAGCAGCTCGACGAGAAGGGCCTCACCACGGCGCGCGCCGCGCACGATGCGCTCGCGGGGCTCGAGACCTGGGACACCGAGTCGATCGAGGCGGCGCTGCGTGCGGCGCTGATCGACGGACTGGGGCTCAAGCCGCGGCTGGCGTTCGGTCCGGTGCGGGTGGCCGTGACCGGCAGCCGCATCTCGCCGCCGCTGTTCGAGTCGCTGGAGCTGCTGGGCCGCGAGCGGACGCTGGCGCGGTTGTCGGCGGCGCTGAGCTCGTGAGCGAGTTCGTCCATCGCCTGCGGGTCCGCTACAACGAGTGCGACCCGCAGGGCATCGTCTTCAACGGCAACTATCTGACGTACGTCGACGTGGCGCTGGTGGAGCTGTGGCGCGACCGGCTCGGTTCCTACGACGAGATGCTCGACGAGCACGGCGTCGACCTGGTGGTGGGCTCAGTGACGCTGGACTTCCGCGCCTCGGCGCGTCCGGACGACGTGCTCGAGATCGGCCTTGAGGTGGCGAAGCTCGGCACCACGTCGATGACGTTCGCGATCCACATGCGGCTGGGGGAGTCGACCGTCGTGCAGGGCACCATCCGCCACGTCTGCGTCGACCGCACGACGATGGCGAAGACGCCCATCCCCGACGCCATCCGCGAAAAGCTCGCCCCCGTCACTTCCGCTGGCTGACGCACTCGCGCAACCCCCGCTGGCTGAGGAGCGAGGAGCGCAGCGACGAGCCACGATGCCCCACAGGAGGCCTGCCCCCGGACCCAAATTGGGGGACCTGCACCTCATCCGCTAAGGTAGGTCCTCGGTTCGAGACCCGCCCGCAAGGACAGGAATCGATACCCCCTTGGGGTATGGTGTAATTGGCAACACGGCTGATTCTGGTTCAGTTGTTCTAGGTTCGAGTCCTAGTACCCCAGCGAAGGTCGGGCTTGCCCGACCCCGCGCCCCGTTGGTCTAGCGGTTATGACGCCGCCCTCTCAAGGCGGAGATCGCCGGTTCGAATCCGGTACGGGGTACGAGACCTGCTGCGGTATGGTTTCACCGGCCTTCGGGCCACCGGCCCCGTTGTGTAGCGGCCTAGCACGTCGCCCTCTCAAGGCGGTAGCGCGGGTTCGAATCCCGTCGGGGCTACCCGAGAGAAGACCCCCGACCAGCATGCTGGTCGGGGGTCTTTCGTTTGCCAGCTGCGGCTCTCGCTCGAAGGGCGGGGATGCGCCCTCGCGGTTAGATTCAAGCATGGGATTTCTCAAGAAGGCCGGCGCGATCGGCATTGGCAAGGCCATCTACGACCAGGCCCGCAAGCCGCAGAACCAGGCGCGGATGCGGCAGGCCGCGCAGTCGTTCAAGAACCGCAAGAACCAAGGCCGGCCCCGCTAGACGCCAGTGTCATTCTCCGTCGGGGCTGAGATGCCGCTGATCTTGGCGGAGCGGGTGTTCCGCGGGGACCTCGACCAGGACGATGCGCACGCCGTCGGGATCGGCGATCCACAGTTCATCCAGGCCCCATGGTTCGCGACGAGGCTCCCGGAGGATCTCGACCCCGGCGTCAATAAGACGTCGGTGCTCGGATGCGATGTCCCGGACCTGGACCCACAGCGCGATCGCGTCGCTCGGCGGATCGGTCGCCTCGCCACTGACCTCCAGCAGTCCGTTCCCGAGGAAGAACACGATGCCCGGGTGGTCAATGCCACCGAACTCTCGGTGGACCGCGAGACCCAGGGTGTCTCGGTAGAAGCGATGAGTCCGACGCAGGTCAGTCGGGCGCAGCAGGATGCGGGAGGCGAGAACGTCCATGCCGTCACTCTCCGACTCGTTCGGCGCCTGGGACCCCGGAACTCACTCCTCCGTCGGAACCTCCGGAGCCTCGGGACCGGTGGCGGGGACGTCGGGGTCCTGGACGGGATCGATGTCGGGATCGGGGTTCATGGTGGTGCCTTCCGTCGGAGAAGTGATGTGTCGCCCGCGTACCCCCGCCGCGGTCCACTGACACACCCCGGCGCGGTGTGACCCACGCCCGCAGTTTCCCGCCCCGCCTGAGGGGTACAGCGTCGTGGAGCACGACCACTCCGCGAGAGGACACGCATGAGCACCGTCAGCAGGAAGATCGACGCACCGCCGGCCCGGGTCTGGGAAGTGCTGGCCGACGGCTGGAACTACCCCCTCTTCGTCGTCGGCGCCTCGCGGATGCGTGACGTCGACCGTGCGTGGCCCGAGGTCGGCACCAAGCTGCACCACTCGGTCGGCGTGTGGCCCGCGCTCATCGACGACGCCACCGAGGTCCTCGAGATGCAGCCCGGCGCGCGCCTCAAGCTGCGCGCGAAGGGCTGGCCGCTCGGCGAGGCCCACGTCGAGTTCCGCCTCACCGAGAAGGGCAAGGGCACGTTGCTCGAGATCGAGGAGCACCCCACCGCCGGCCCCGGCGCGATGGTGCCGCCACCGGTCACCGCCCCGGGCATCGCCTGGCGCAACAACGAGACCCTGCGCCGCATCGCCTTCATCGCGCAGAACCGGACCACCCACCCCCACTGATCGGGAGCCATGCGCATGCCTGCACCCCGCACAAACGTCCGAGTCGCCGTGATCTCGCTGTGAGCCGCGTCCTGCTGATCACGGGCGCCTCCAGTGGCATTGGCAAGGCCACCGCCCTCGGTGCCGCCGAGGCCGGCGACCACCTCGTCCTGCTCGCGCGCGCACCCGGGCCGCTCGAGGACACCGCCCTCGAGTGCGAGAAGGCCGGCGCCGCGTCCGTCATGGTGCTGCCCACCGACGTGGGTGACGACGACGCCGTCGCGTCCGCCTTCCTCGCCATCGACCGCCGCCACGGGCAGATCGACGCCGTCGTTCACTCCGCAGGCGTCGTCTCGTACGGCCGCACCGAGGAGGTGCCGCGCGAGGTCTTCGAGGGCGTGCTGCGCACCAACCTGTTCGGCAGCGTCAACGTCGCGCGCCACTCGGTCACGCGCATGCGCCAGCAGGGCCACGGCAACTTGGTGCTGATCGGCTCGGTCATCGGCCACCTCGCCGTGCCCACGATGACCCCGTACACGGTCAGCAAGTGGGGCGTCCGCGCCCTGGCCCGCCAGCTGAAGCTGGAGAACCAGGACATCGCCGACCTGCACATCAGCTACGTCGCGCCCGGGGGAGTCGACACCCCCATCTACGGGCGCTCCGCCGACTACACCGGCAAGCCGGGCTCGCCGCCCCCGCCGGTCGCCTCGGCCGAGCACGTGGGCCGCGTGATCCTCAAGCGCCTCGACGACCCCAAGCCCCACACCCAGACCGGGTTGCTCAACGGCGCCATGCGCTTCGGCTTCACCGCCATGCCGTGGGCCTTCGACCGGTTGATCGGCCCGATGTTTGCCATCCTGGCCACCGACCGCAAGGGTCACAAGGAGCCCACCACGGGCAACGTGCTGCACCCCATCGAGGAAGACGCGGTCGACGAGGAGAGCCGGTGAGCGAGCGCCAGCGAGCGATCTACGAATCAGTCATCGCGCCGTCTGCATACCGTCGCTTTTCTCTGCAGGCGGCGCGATGACGCAAAGCCACGATGCGATCGTCATCGGCGCGGGCCCGAATGGCCTGGTCGCCGCGAACCGCCTGCTCGACGCCGGCTGGTCGGTGCTCGTGCTGGAGGCCCAGCCGACCGTCGGTGGCGGGGCCCGCAGCGACACCGACGTGCACGAAGGCTTCATCCACGACACCTTCAGCACCTTCTACCCCCTGGCAGCGGCGTCGCCGGTCATCAAGTCCTTCGACCTCGAGCCGCACGGGCTCACGTGGCGCCACGCCCCGGCCGTGCTCGGCCACCCGATGGCCGACGGCGACTGGTCGATCCTGCACCGCGACCGTCACCTCACCGCCGGACTCATGGAGCAGCGCGCCCCCGGCGACGGCGCCGCGTGGCTCGAGCTCGTCCGCCAGTGGGACCAGATCGGTGACTCCCTCGTGAAGTCGCTCATCTCGCCGTTCCCGCCGGTCAAGCACGGCCTCGCGGCAGCGGCCAAGCTGCGCAAGGTCGGTGGACTCGGCTTCGTCAAGACCCTGCTGACGCCGGCCATGGAGATGGGCCGTTGGCGCTTCCAGCACGAAGGACCCCGGTTGCTGCTCGCCGGCAACGCCGGGCACGCCGACATCCCGCTCGACTCACCCGGCTCCGGCCTCATGGGACTGCTGCTGACCATGCTCGGCCAGACCGTCGGCTTCCCCGTGCCCGAGGGTGGCGCCGGCAAGATCACCGAGGCCCTCGCCAGCCGCGTCGAGTCGCTCGGCGGTGAGATCCGCTGCAACGCCGAGGTCACCAAGATCGTCGTCGACGGCGGTCGCGCGTCTGCCGTCCGCACCGCTGACGGTCAGCAGTTCCGCGCCCACCGGGCGGTCATCGCCGACGTCATCGCCCCCGCCCTCTTCGGCGAGCTGCTCGACCAGTCCGACGTGCCCGCGCGCACCAAGCGCGCGATGAAGCACTTCGAGCTCGACCCGGGCACCGTCAAGATCGACTGGGCGCTCGACGGGCCGGTGCCGTGGGCATCGCCGCCGCAGCACGCGCCCGGCACCGTGCACATTGCCGACTCCGTCGAGCAGATGAGCGAGACCCTCGCCCAGGTGGGGGCCCGCGCCATCCCCGCCAAGCCGTTCGTGCTGACCGGGCAGATGACCACCACCGACCCCAGCCGTTCCCCGGCCGGCACGGAGTCGCTGTGGGCGTACACGCACGTGCCCCAGCACGCGATCCGCGACGCGGGCGACGGCGGCATCCGCGGCGTCTGGGACCGCGACGACTGCGAGCGGTTCGCCGACCGCATGCAGGCCCGCATCGAGGAGCACGCCCCCGACCTCGCGTCCCGCATCGTGGCCCGCCGCGTGCTCGGCCCCCGCGAGATGGAGGCCCGCAACGCCAACCTCGTCGGTGGGTCGATCAACGGTGGCACCTCGCAGCTGCACCAGCAGCTGATCTTCCGGCCCGTGCCCGGCATGGGCCGCGCCGAGACCGGCATCGCGGGGCTGTACCTCGGCTCGGCGTCCGCCCACCCCGGCGGCGGCGTGCACGGTGCGCCCGGATCCAACGCCGCCCGCGCGGCCGTGCTGCACGACCGCCTCCGCCTCGGCAGTCGCTGACCGTTACCGGCGTTCGGCAGGCGGGGGCGGGCCGCCGGATACGATCGGGACGGTGATTCTGTCCACGGTCCGCGACCCCCGCCTGATCACCATCCGTCGGGGCGGGACGCTGACGGACGAGAACCACGGCTTGCTCGCGATGTGGGCCGCCGAGTGCGCCGAGCACGTCCTTGCGCACTTCGAGCATGAGCAGCCGGACGACGCGCGCCCACGGCAAGCCATCGCTGCCGCTCGCGCCTGGGCGCGAGGTGAGCTGCCGATGATGGAGGCGCGGGCCCTCGGCGGACACGCCATGGGTGCCGCCCGGCCGCTGACCGGTGCAGCGCGTTTCGCTGCCTACTCGGCCGGCCAGGCCGCCTGCGTCGGGCACGTCGCCGAGCACGATCTGGGTGCCGCGGCCTACGCCATCAAGGCGGCGGCGGCCAGTGCGCAACCCGACGATGCCGAGGCTGCTCGGGCCGAGCGCGACTGGCAGCGGTCCCGGCTGCCGGATTCAGTCCGTGAGCTCGTGCTCGCGGATCAGGCCCGCCGCAACGACATCTGCTGGTTCGTGTTCTCTGACTGACCGAGGGGCTTCGTGGCTCGTCGCTGCGCTCCTCGCACCTCAGCCAGCGGAAACGGGTGCGCCTCAGCCAGCGGGGGTGCGGACGTGGAAGCGGGGCCTCGATGCGTGATCGAGGCCCCGCTTCGGTCCGGGTCAGGCCGAGATGGCTTGGGCGTCGGACTCGGTGTTGATGGCGATCTTGCGCGGCTTGGCGCGTTCCGCGACCGGGATGCGGAGCTTCAGGACGCCGGCCGAGTAGTCGGCCGAGATCCGGTCCAGGTCGAGGTTGTCGCCGAGGATGAGCTGACGGCTGAAGACGCCGCGGGGGCGTTCGGCCGCGATCAGCTCGTTGGTCGACTCGCGCGGCGCGCGGTCGGCGCGGATCGTGAGCACGTTGCGCTCGACGTCGAGATCGATCGAGTCGACGTCGACGCCGGGCAGGTCGAGCTCGATGCGGAACTCGTCGCCGTCACGCCAGGCATCCATCGGGATCGTCGCGGGGCGTGCGGCGGTGCCGAACACCTGCTGCGTGAGCCGGTCGAGATCGCGGAAAGGATCGGTCCTCATCAACATGATGTCACCTCCGAGAGTGAGTGTGAGTGCTACTGTCACTCACAGATAACCTGTATCACTAAGTATATATTTCCGGTCAAGATGTCAAGAGGAGAAACATGTCGAGATCGCGCGATCGCGGGGTGTACGCGATCTCGGTCGTGGCCACCCTCGTGGGCACCGGCACCCAGAACCTGCGGACCTACGAGCGCCGCGGTCTGCTCGACCCCGACCGCACCGACGGCGGCACCCGGCGCTACAGCGAGAACGACGTCGACCGTGCCCGACAGATCGTCGAGATGATCGCCGCCGGTCACAACCTCGTGAGCGTCGCCCGCATCCTGGAGCTGGAGTCCGAGAACGCCGAGCTGCGACGCCGGCTGGAGCGCCGCAAGGACTGAGACGGCGGACCACCTGTAGCGTCGAGCGCATGGAAGAACCCCGGATCGCCGTCCTCATCGACGCCGACAACGCGCCCGCCGCCAAGATCGACGCGATCCTCAGCGAGGTGGCCACGGTGGGGGTCGCGCACGTCCGCCGCGCCTACGGCGACTGGACCAACTCCACGATCGGCCCCTGGGCTCGCCAGCTGCAGGAGTACGCGATCGCGCCCATCCAGCAGTTTGCCTACACCAAGGGCAAGAACGCCTCCGACATCGCGATGGTCATCGACGCGATGGACATCCTGCACTCCGGCAACGCCAACGGATTCGCCATCGTCTCCAGCGACGCCGACTTCACCCCCCTCGTCATGCGACTGCGCCAGTCCGGCGCCACGGTGCTCGGCTTCGGCCAGGGCAAGACGCCCGAGGCCTTCGTGAACGCCTGCACGCGCTTCGTGTACGTCGAGCGCATCGGTGGCGAGGCCGACGGTGCCAGCGCCGGCGGCGACACCAGCGAGCGTCCCGAGCGCCCCACCGGCGGCGGCGGAACTGGTGGCGGCGGCGGTGGTCGCACCCCCGGCGCGAAGATGCGCAGCAACTCCCGCCTCGTGCAGATGCTGCGCGCGGCCGTCGACGCTGATGCCGACGACCACGGCTGGGCCACGCTCTCGGCCGTCGGCAAGCAGGTGCGCAACCAGTCGTCGTTCGAGCCGCGCAACTATGGCTACGCCAAGCTCATCGCGCTGCTGGAGGAGATCGATCTGTTCGAGATCGACCGCTCCACGCCCAACGTGCTGCTGAAGCGCAAGGATCTCGACTGATCTGAGGAGCCGGACGGTCGCGTCCGAAAACCGCCAGAGTCCTTCGGTGCCGCGACGCATGATGGAGTCATGACGGCACTGCACGAGGGCGACGCGGACACCGCGCTGCACGACTCGCGATACCGCGCGGTCGCGGCGAAGGACGCCCGGTTCGACGGCTTCTTCTTCACCGCCGTGCGCACCACCGGCATCTACTGCCGGCCGTCCTGCCCGGCGGTGACCCCCAAGCCCGGCAACGTCGTGTTCTACCGCTCGTCGGCCGCCGCCCACAGCGCCGGCTTCCGGGCGTGCCGGCGCTGCCGCCCGGACACCGTGCCCGGCTCCCCGGAGTGGGACCACCGCGCCGACGCCGTCGGTCGGGCCATGCGACTCATCCGCGACGGCGTGGTCGAGCGTGACGGCGTCGAGGGGCTGGCCCGCCGGCTCGGCTACAGCAGCCGCCAGGTGCACCGCATGCTCGCGGCCGAGCTGGGCGCCGGTCCGCTCGCCCTGGCCCGCGGCGCGCGTGCACACACGGCTCGCATCCTGGTCGAGACCACCACGCTGCCGATGGCCGACGTCGCCCACGCGGCCGGCTTCGCCTCCGTGCGGCAGTTCAACGACACGCTCCGCGAGGTCTACGACCGCACCCCCACCGAGCTGCGCAGCCGCCGGAGCCCCGGGCCCTCCGGCGGACACCTGACGCTGCGTCTCGCCGTGCGTCAGCCCTTCGACGCGGCGGGACTGCTGCAGTTCCTCGACGACCATGCCGTGCCGGGACTCGAGTCCGTGCGCGACCGCACCTTCGCCCGCTTGGTGTCGCTGCCACACGGACCCGGCGTCGTGGAGCTGACCCTCGAGGACGACCACGTAGTGGCCCGGCTCGAGCTGGCCGACCTGCGCGACACGGCCGTGGCCGTCGAGCGCTCGCGCCGCGTGCTCGATCTCGACGCCGACCCGATCGCCATCGACACCGCGCTCGGCACGGACCCCGCGCTGGCCGAGCTGGTGGCCGAGGTGCCGGGACAACGCCTGCCCGGCAGCTTCGACGCGGCCGAGACAGCGCTGCGCACCGTCGTCGGCCAGCAGGTCTCGGTCGCCGGCGCGCGCACCGTGCTGGGTCGCGTCGTGCAGCAGCTGGGGGAGCCGGTCGAGCTGTCGCTCGCTGCCGAGCAAGGCCTGACCCACCTCTTCCCGTCCGTCGAGGCGCTGGCCGAGATCGATCCCGAGATCTTGCCGATGCCCCGCTCGCGCGGCCGCACCCTCGCCACCGTCGCCGGTGCCGTCGCCCGCGGCGAGCTGGACCTGACCGCTGGTGCCGACCGCGCCGAGGCCCGCGCCACGATGCTCGCCCTGCGCGGCATCGGCCCCTGGACCGCCGACTACGTGCTGATGCGCGGTCTCGGCGATCCCGACGTCCTGCTGACCACCGACCTGGTGCTGCGCCGCGAGCTCGACCGTCGCGGCGTCACCCCCGACCACACCGAGCGATGGCGTCCCTGGCGCTCCTACGCCGGCCTGCACCTGTGGCGCTCCGCCACCACACCCGAGAGGATCGCCCCATGAAGACACGCTGGATGGACTCACCCATCGGAGGACTCCGCCTGCACGTCTCGGCGGGACTGCTCACCGCGATCGACTTCGGCGCCGAGGTCCGCGGCACGCGGGTCGCCGACCCGCTGCTCGACCAGGCGGAGCAGCAGCTGACCGAGTACTTCAACGGCGAGCGCACCGAGTTCGACCTGCCGCTCGCCAACGACGGCACCGAGTTCCAGCAGAAGGTCTGGAACGAGATCAGCCGCATCCCCTTCGGCGAGACGGCCTCCTACGGTGCCATCGCCCAGCGGCTCGGCTACGAGCCCGGCATCTCGCGGGCCGTGGGAGCGGCGAACGGCGCCAACCCCATCCCGATCATCGTGCCGTGCCACCGAGTGATCGGTGGCAGCGGCAAGCTGACCGGCTACGCCGGAGGAGTCGACCGCAAGCGCACGCTGCTCGCGCTCGAGAACCCCGGGTTGTTCTGAGCCGTTCTAGACCATCGTCGCGAACACGACACGATTCTCGGTGTAGCGACCGATGGAACGGTCGTAGTCGCCGGTGCAGGTGATGAGGCGCAGCTCGGGTGAGACCGTGGCGGCGTAGACGTCCTGCGTGGGGAAGTCGGCGTCCTGCGGCACGTCGCGCACCTCGTGCACGCGATACGTGAAGGTGGCGCCCTCGGCGTTGGTCACGCTCACTTCGTCGCCGACGGCCACCTCGGGCAGCCGCGCGAACACCGCAGGTCCGGTCTTCGAGTCGACGTGCCCGGCCATCACGACTGGGAGGGCCTCGCCGGGCTTGCCGCCACCGGTGAACCAGCCCACACGGTCGGGATCCTCGGGCACCTCGAGCTCGCCGTTCTCGGCGATGCCGAGGTCGATCAGCTGCTCGTCGATCTCGATCGTCGGCACCACCACACGGGTGGGAGGCGTGGCGGCTGCTGCGGGCGATGGTTCCGCAGACGTCGAGGCTGACGGGCTTGGCGACGGCTCCGGAGACGCCTGATCGCCCTGCCCGCCGCACCCCGTGAGGAGTGCGGCGAGCAGGACGAGTCCAGCGAGCCGGGAAGGCTCAGGCACGCTGCTGGCGACGACGGACCGCGAACGCGCCAGCGGCTGCGGCAGCCACGACGGCGCCGAGGACACCGACAGGCGCCGAGCCCTCGGTGGCGCCCTCACCGGTGCGGACGCCACCGGTCGGGACCTGCTGCGGCAGCGCCGGCGTCGGGCCGGGGGTGACGGCCGGCGGCGGGGTCACGGCGTTGGCGGCAGCCAACGCGGCGGGATCGGCCACGAGCTGGCCACGCACCGCACCGGGCACCGCGGTGGCGGTGTGGGTGTCGGCCGAGAAGCCGGCCGGGTTGGCCTCGATCTGCGCCAGCGTGAAGCCGGTGCCGGTGTCGGGACCACCGTTGGGCGTCAGGCCGGTGGTGAACGGGCCCTGGAAGCAGCCGGCGCTGGTCAGCGGGTCGGTGGTGCCGCCGGGGTTCGGGAACGCGATGCGCGGCGGGCCGTTGCTGCCGGCCGGGGTCTCGTGGATGTGCGTCGCGGTCTTGGCGGCGCTCTGGTAGTCGGCGCCGACACCCGTGGTGCTGATGTCGTAGCAGATGATGTCGAGCTCGGAGTTGATCAGGAACCGGAACGTGCCCGAGGCGCCGGGCGTGCCGCCGGACGGCGTGGTGCCGTCGGGGCCGATGACGTTCTCCGGGGTGGCGTTCACGACGAACGCGCTGGTGAACTGGGCGGGACGGTCGACCGCGGTCTCGGCGGCGGCGGGCGACGCGAGTCCGGTGACGAGGAGCGGCGCTGCGACGACCGTGGCGACGGCGCCCCAGCGGGTCGAGGAGGAGATGGACATGAAGAACCCTTCGGCCAGCGGCGCCCGATGACGCCGTCGGGAGGGTGTACGGCTCTCGCAGGCCCCGCGTTCATCGAGCTCACAGATTTCTTTTCCTCGGCTCGGAAGTGAACGGGGCCGTCACCTCGGGCGTATCCCTCGGCATGACCGCTCTCGTCGCCGCAGTTGCCCAGCCGGGTCCTCGCGCGCGGGCGAGGATGGAGCGGGGCCGTGCGTGGGAGGCCCGGCGGGCAGGGCGACAGGGAGGCACCGGGGTGGCTGAGGTCGACGCCTTCGACGTCCGTCGCGCGTATGCCGACCACGGCTCGGTCATCTTCGGGTTCGCCCTCAACGCCACGCACGACCGCAGCCTCGCTGAGGAGTGCGTGCAGGAGACCTTCGTGCGGGCCTGGCGAGGACGGGACGGCTTCCGTTCCGAGCTCGGCTCCGAGCGCACCTGGCTGTTCGCCATCGCTCGCAACGTGCTGGCCGACCTGTTCCGCGCCCGGTCGCGACGCCCCATGCCCGTCGCCGAACCGGCCGAGGCGTCACCTGCTGCGCTGGAGGCTGGGCGTACCACCGGGGCGTACGAGTGGGGCACCGAGCGCGTGCTGGACCGCGTCACCATCGTCAGCGCCCTCTCGCGGTTGTCGGCGGCGCACCGCGAGGTCGTCGTCGCGGTCGCGATCCGGCAGCAGACCTACCAGTCACTGAGCGAGCTCACCGGCGTTCCCGTCGCCACCCTGCGCACTCGGATGTACCACGCGTTGCGAGCGCTACGATCCCACCTGGTGGGGGAGGGAGACGGCCATGACTGACGCGCGCGATCGTCGCCACGAGCTCGTCGCGGCGGCCGCGACGGACCGGCTCGACGCGACCGAGCAACGCGAGCTCGATGCGCTCGCCGCCGCCGATCCCACCGTCCTCACCGAGGTCGCCGAGCTCCGCGAGGTGATGGCGCGACTCGTCTCGGTTGACGAGTGGCACCGGGCGACGCCGCCTGCCGATCTGGAGGAGCGGATCCTGTCCGCGACCGACGAGCTCGCCGACCGTCGGCGGGCCCGGATCTGGCGTCCCGCCCTGCTCGGGGTCGCCGCGACCGCCCTGGTCGTGGCCGGCGGCCTCGTGGGTGCGGCCATCGGCGGTTCCGACGACGTCACCACCGCCGTGCCGGTCGGACCGCCCGGCGAGCTCGGCGCCGTCGAGGACGTCACGGTCGTGAACGTCGCCCCCGGGGTGGATCTCGAGGCGGCCGTCGTGGCCCACACGTGGGGCACCGAGGCGATCATCGACATCGGTGGACTGCCGGTCGGTGAAGAGTTCGAGATCGTCGTGCTCGACGCCGCTGGCTCGCGTATCGAGGCCGGTGGATTCCTCGGCGCCGACGGTGTCGTGCACTGCCGCATGAATGCTGCCGTGCTGCGCGAGGACGCCACGGCCCTGCAGGTCGAGCGCGCCGACGGCAGCGTCGTCGGTTGGGGCGAGCTGCCCCCCGTCGCCGGCTGAGTCGACGGCTGAGTCGACGGCTGGCCTGCCGCAGGGCGGCACGACACGTTCACGCAGGTCCGGCAGTATGGGGCACCCACCGAGACCAAGGAGTCCCATGGCTGCCAAGAAGTCCTCGAAGAACGTTGCCATCGACGAGCTGACAGCGACGATCGCCCGTCTCGAGAAGACCGTCGCCAAGCTCGAGAAGCGACTGGAGAAGCAGAAGGCCGAGACCCAGCGCGTCACGGACGCGGCCAAGTCCGCCGCCGCGAAGGCCGCGAAGAAGGCCACTGCCGAGATCGAGAAGGTCGCCCGACGCGCCGAGAAGCAGGCTCGCAAGGCTCAGAAGTCGGTGCGCAAGGGCGCCTCGGCCGAGAAGACCGCCAGCGAGGGTGTCGACGACGCCGTCGACGGGATCGCCGCCGACGTGCTGGTGCACGAGCCCGCCGAGGTCACGCTGCCCACGACGCCGATCGAGGACCAGGAGCCCGAGCCGGAGAGCATGGCCGCTCCCACACCGTCGGGCACGACCATGGACCCCGACTGGTCCATCGAGAAGCTCACCCTGGCCCAGCTGCGCGCACTCGCCCGCGAGCGCGGACTGACCGGCTACTCGCGCAAGACCAAGCAGCAGCTGCTCACCGAGCTCCGCTGACGCCTGAAGTCAGGCCGATCGGCGGAGGCTCTGCGAGAGCCGCTCGCCGGCGGCGACGACGGCCGGGGCGTGCATGCGTCCCGGCTGTCGCGTCAGTCGCTCCAGCGGGCCGGACACCGAAACCGCGGCGACGACCTTGCCGGAGGGGGAGCGCACCGGTGCCGAGACCGAGCCGACGCCCGTCTCGCGCTCGCCGATGCTCTGCGACCAGCCTCGACGACGTACGGCCGACAGCTCGGCGGCCGAGAAGTTCGCCTTGAGCAGTCCCTTGTTCATGCGCTCGGGGTCCTCCCAGGCCAGCAGCACCTGGGCGGCCGATCCGCCGGTCATCGTCAGCTGGCTGCCCACGGGGATGGAGTCGCGCAGGCCGGTGGGACGATCCGCGGCCGCGACGCACACCCGGTGCTCGCCCTGGCGGCGGAACAGCTGGGCGGACTCGCCGGTGATGTCGCGCAGACGCGCCAGCACGGGGCCGGCGGCGGCGAGCAGGCGGTCCTCGCCGGCGGCCGAGGCCAGCTCGCCGAGGCGGGGTCCGAGGACGAAGCGGCCCTGCATGTCGCGGGCCACGAGGCGGTGGTGCTCCAGCGCGACGGCGAGGCGGTGCGCGGTGGGACGCGCCAGGCCGGTGGCGGCCACGAGTCCGGCGAGCGTCGCCGGGCCGGGCTCGAGCGCGGCGAGCACGAGAGCGGCTTTGTCGAGGACCCCGACTCCGCTAGAGTTGTCCATGACTTGATACTGCCGTATCGCATCGTGAGACGCAACCGCGCCAGCACGGTGGCGCACGGTGATGGAGAAGGAGACCTCATGGGCAAGACAATGGCCGAGAAGATCTGGGACGACCACGTCGTTCGCAGCCACGCCGGAGAGCCGGACCTGCTCTACATCGACCTCCACCTCATTCACGAGGTCACCAGCCCGCAGGCCTTCGACGGTCTGCGCCTTTCGGGCCGCTCTGTGCGCCGCCCCGACCTGACGCTGGCCACCGAGGACCACAACATCCCCACCACCGACCTCGACAAGCCGATCGCCGACATCGTGTCGCGCACGCAGGTCGAGACGCTGCGCCGCAACGCCGAGGAGTTCGGCGTGCGGCTGTACCCGATGGGCAACCTCGACCAGGGCATCGTCCACGTCGTCGGGCCGCAGCTGGGCCTGACCCAGCCGGGCATGACCGTCGTCTGCGGCGACTCGCACACGTCGACGCACGGCGCCTTCGGCTCGATCGCCTTCGGCATCGGCACCAGCGAGGTCGAGCACGTGCTGGCCACGCAGTCGCTGTCGCAGGCCAAGCCCAAGATGATGGCCGTCGAGGTCACCGGTGCGCTGCAGCCCGGCACCACCGCCAAGGACCTCATCCTCGCCCTCATCGCGCAGGAGACCACCGGCGGCGGCCAGGGCTACATCGTCGAGTACCGCGGCGAGGCCATCGAGGCGCTCACGATGGAGGAGCGCATGACGGTGTGCAACATGAGCATCGAGTGGGGTGCCAAGGCCGGCCTGATCGCCCCGGACGAGACCACGTTCGAGTTCGTCAAGGGCCGTCAGCACGCGCCCACCGGTGCCGAGTGGGACGCCGCCGTCCAGTACTGGAAGTCGCTGGTCACCGACGACGACGCGCACTTCGACAAGGTCGTCACGATCGACGCCTCCACCATCACGCCGTTCGTCACCTGGGGCACCAACCCGGGCCAGGGCGTGCCGCTGTCGGCCAGCGTGCCCGACCCCGCCACCATCGAGGACGCCAACGAGCGCGTCGCCGCCGAGCGGGCCCTCGAGTACATGGGCCTGACCGCCGGCACCCCGATGCGCGACATCGACGTCGACACCGTCTTCATCGGCTCGTGCACCAACGGCCGCATCAGCGACCTGCGCCGCGCCGCCGAGCTGATCGAGGGCCGCAAGGTGGCCGACAACACCCGCATCCTCGTGGTGCCGGGCTCGGTGCGGGTGCGCCTGCAGGCCGAGGAGGAGGGCCTCGACGTCATCTTCAAGGAGGCCGGCGCCGAGTGGCGCGGCGCGGGATGCTCGATGTGCCTGGGCATGAATCCCGACACCCTGGTGCCGGGCGAGCGCAGCGCCTCCACGTCCAACCGCAACTTCGAGGGTCGTCAGGGCAAGGGCGGTCGCACGCACCTCGTCTCGCCCGACGTCGCCGTCGCCACCGGCGTGCTCGGCCACCTGGCCTCGCCGGCCGACCTGCCCCCCGTCCCCGCCACTGCAGGAGTCTGAGCCATGGAGAAGATCACCACTCATAGCGGTGTCGCGGCGCCGCTGAAGCGCAGCAACGTCGACACCGACCAGATCATCCCCGCGGTCTACCTCAAGCGGGTCACGCGTTCGGGCTTCGAGGACGGCCTGTTCGCCGCCTGGCGCAACGACCCCGAGTTCGTGCTGAACCAGGACGCCTACCGCGACGCCACGATCCTCATCGCGGGTCCCGACTTCGGCACCGGCTCCTCGCGTGAGCACGCGGTGTGGGCCCTGCAGAACTACGGGTTCAAGGCCGTCATCAGCTCGCGCTTCGGCGACATCTTCCGCGGCAACTCGGGCAAGTCCGGGCTGCTCGCCGCCGAGGTCGACGAGAAGGTCGTGCAGGCGTTGTGGGACTTCGTCGAGGCGAACCCGGGCGCTCCGGTGACGGTCGACCTCGAGTCGCGCACCGTCAGCGCCGGTGAGGGCGTCGACCGCATCGAGGACTCGTTCTCGATCGACGACTACACCCGCTGGCGCCTGCTGGAGGGCCTCGACGACGTGGCCATCACGCTCTCGCACGAGGACGACATCACCGCGTACGAGGCGAAGCGCCCCAGCTTCAAGCCCGCCACCATCTGAGCGTCTCCTCGTGAGTCCCACCGTCACGGTCGTGCGGCAGTCGGTGATCCCGGCTGCCGCCGACGACGTGTGGGCGCGGGCAGTCACGTTCGAGGGCATCGACCACGAGCTGCGGCCGTGGATGTCGATGACGGTGCCGTCCGGTTCGGAAGGCCTGGACCTCGCCTCGGTCGCACCGCCGCAGCACCTCGGGCGGTCGTGGATCCGGTTGCTGGGCGTGCTCCCGGTCGACTTCGACGACATCACCGTGGCCGAGATCGGTCCCGGCCTGCGCTTCCTGGAGCGGTCGCGCATGCTCAGCGCGCCGGTGTGGCAGCACGAGCGCATCGTCGAGCCCATCGATGCCGGCAGTTGTCGCGTGCGCGACACCCTGACCTTCCGCTCGCGCCGCGGCGTCGGCCGACTCGCCCTGCGTCTCGTCGGCGCGCTCTTCACCCACCGCCATCGCCGCCTCCTCGAGCACTGGACCTGACCCCCGCTCGAGATTTGCTGACTACGCCACCGTTCCGCTTCGGCAATAGGGTGCTTAACCCAGCAAATCTGGAGGGGGAGGCGATCAGGACTTGGTGACGGCGGCGTGGATCGCGGCGACCTGCTCGGCGATCTGCGGCACCTGCTTGAGCAGCGCCATCTCCACCTCCAGCTCGGTCAGCAGCGCCTGCACCTGACCGAGGGCCTCCTGGGTCTGGGCCAACGTGGTCTGCGTCTGGGCGAGCACCTGGTGGGTCTCGGTGAGCGTGCCACCCACCGTCGTGAGGGTCTCGTCGACCGATGACAACGTGCCGTCGACGCGACCAAGGACGCCGTCGACGTGGACGAGCACCTTGTCGGCGCGGTTCAGGATGGCGGCGGGGTTGCCGGGCAGCAGTGCCATGGTGTCCTCCGGTGAGTGACCTGCGTCATGTGTGAGCGCCAACGTACTAGGGTGCGGGGATGGGTAGGTGGTCCTTCTTGCCGCGCACGACGGCGTGGGTGGTTCGCCTCCTGCATCCCTCGTTCATGGCCTTCACCAAGCGCGACTGGCGCGGCGTCGAGAAGCTGCCGAGGGACGGTGGCTACGTGCTGGCCCCGAACCACCTGTCGCACCTCGACCCGCTGTTCCTGTCGCACTTCATGGTCGACCACGGCGTCACCCCACGTTTCCTCACGAAGGACACGTTGATGACCATCAAGGGCGTCGGGCGCATCCTGCGCGGCGCCGAGATGATCCCCGTGTACCGCGCCACCAAGGGTGCCGCCGACTCGCTGAAGGCCGCGAACGAGGCCGTGATGTCCGGCCAGGTCGTCACCATCTACCCCGAGGGCACGCTGACCCGCGATCCCGACGGCTGGCCGATGTCGGGCCGCACGGGCGCCGTGCGGGTCGCGCTGGCCACGGGGCGTCCGGTCGTGCCGGTCGCGCAGTGGGGGCCGCAAGCGATCCTGTGGCCGTACACCAAGGTGCCGAAGATCTTCCCCCGCAAGACGATGCACGTGCACGTCGGCGACCCGCTCGACCTGTCCGACCTCGAGGGCCGCGAGCTGACCGACGAGGTCCTCAACGCCGCCACCGACCGGCTCATGGACACCTTGACTGCGATGCTGTCGGAGATCCGCGGCGAGCTGCCGACCCGCCCGCGGGTCGACGTCCGCACGCTGGGCAAGCCCAAGAGCAACTACGACGAATTGGAGTCCTGATGGCCTCGATCGCTGTGATGGGAGCGGGCTCGTGGGGCACCGCGTTCGCGTTGGTGCTGGCCGACGCGGGCAACGACGTGCGGATGTGGGGGCGCCGCGACGAGCTGTGCCGTGCCATCAACGACACCCACGAGAACCCCGACTACCTGCCCGGCATCGACCTGCCTGAGGCCATCAGCGCGTCGTCTGACCCCGCTGAGGTGCTGTCGGGTGTCGAGGTAGTCGTGCTGGCGGTGCCCTCGCAGCAGCTGCGGGACAACCTCGGCAGCTGGGGGTCACACATCCCCGAGACGGCGACGCTGGTCAGTCTGATGAAGGGCGTCGAGCTCAACACCCACCTGCGCATGAGCGAGGTCATCGCCGAGGTGACCGGCGCGGGCCCCGAGCGCATCGCGGTGGTGAGCGGACCGAACCTCGCCCGCGAGATCGCCCAGCGCGAGCCGGCCGCCAGCGTGGTCGCGTGCGCCGACGAGGCCACCGCCGCGAAGCTGCAGGAGCTGTGCCACTCACCGACGTTCCGGCCCTACACGAACACCGACGTCATCGGCTGCGAGCTGGGCGGCACCACCAAGAACATCATCGGCCTCGCGGTCGGCGTCGCCGTCGGCCTCGGCTTCGGCGACAACGCCAAGGCCTCGATCATCACTCGCGGTCTGGCCGAGACCTCACGCCTCGGCGACGCCCTGGGCGCCGACCCGCGCACGTTGGCCGGGCTGGCAGGCATGGGTGACCTCGTGGCCACGTGCTCCTCGCCGCTCTCGCGCAACCGCACGTTCGGCGAGAAGCTCGGCAAGGGCATGAGCCTCGACGAGATCGTGGCGCAGACGCGTCAGGTCGCCGAGGGCGTCAAGTCCTGCACGTCGGTCAAGGAGCTCGCCGCGTTGCACGGCGTGGAGATGCCGATCGTCGACGGCGTCGACGACCTGGTGCAGGGCCGTCTGAGCCCGAAGGACCTGGTGACGGCGATGATCGCGCGGCAGACTCAGCCCGAGCTGCGCTGAAGCTCGCGCACCGAGTCGAGCGCGCGGTCGAGGTCGTCCCAGAGGTCCTCGACGTTCTCCAGACCCACCGACAGGCGGATCAGTGACTCGGGCACGTCGGCGGGCTCGCCGGGATGGCGACGGCGGCGTTCCCACGTGGACTCGACGCCGCCGAGGCTCGTGGCGTACGCGATGACCTCGCTGCTCTCGGTCATCGACTGGGCCGCAGCAGGTCCGGCGGCGATCTCGAAGGAGATCATCGAGCCGAAGCCGGGATAGCGGACGTCGACCACGCCGGACGCCTGGTGCAGGCGCGAGACGAGCTCGCGGGCGGTCTGCTCGCTGCGGTCGAGCCGCACGTGCAGCGTGCGCAGGCCACGCAGGGCCAGAAAGGTCTCGAGCGCACCTGGGATGGCGCCCAGGCCGGACCGCCGCGAGGTCAAGGCCCTCAGCGCACGGTCTTCGTGGGTGACGACGACGCCGAGCACGACGTCGCTGTGCCCCGAGAGCAGCTTCGAGGCCGAGTGGATGACGAAGTCGGCACCCAGGTCGAGCGGACGCTGCCGCAGGGGAGTGGCCAGCGTGTTGTCGACCGCCAGGGCCGTGCCGCGGGCCGTGACGGCCGGTGCGATGGTCTTGATGTCGGCCACCTGCAGCTCGGGGTTGGTGGGCGACTCCAGCCACAGCAGCGCGGCGTCCTCGGACGCGGCGATGACGGCGTCGGTGTCGGTGACGTCGACCAGCTGCAGCTCCAGCAGGCCGCGCCGGGCGCGCCGCGTGAGCTCGGCAGTGGTGCCGTAGTAGCTGCCGGACGCGGCCACGACCTTGGCGCCGACGGGCAGCATCTCCAGCACCGCGACCGTCGCGGCCATGCCGGAGGCGAAGGCGACCGCGTGACCACCCTCGAGGGCGCCGACGGCCTCCTCGAAGGCCGTCCACGTGGGGTTGCCGTGGCGGGCGTACTCGGAGTCTCCGCCGGGGACGAGGGCGCTGGCCATCGTCATGGGTGCGTTGAGGGGTGCTCCGGGGGTGCGGGCCGGACGGCCAGCAGCTACCGCGAGGGTCTCGAGCGACGTGGATCGGACGGGCATGAGTTCCATTGTGCAGGGTCCCCTCACTCGGGCGGTAGGGTCGACGCGATGATCACTCAGTCTTCGCCCGCGCGGCCCCGCGTCCTGCTCGTCTATGGCGGGCGTTCGAGCGAGCACGGCGTCTCGTGTGCGACGGCCAGCGAGGTGAGCGCGGTCATCGACCGCGACGTCTACGACGTCCGTGCGGTCGGTGTCACGCGCGACGGGCGCTGGGTCGAGCAGCTGCCGCACTGGCCCGACCTGCCGGCCGGGCGGCTGCCCGAGGTCGACGACTCGCTGCCCACCATGGCGTGGGAGTCGGTCGCCGAGTCCGACGTCGTCTTCCCGCTGCTGCACGGCCCGTGGGGCGAGGACGGCACGCTGCAGGGGCTGTTGGAGATGGCCGACGTCCGTTACGTCGGCGCCGGTGTGCTGGCCAGCGCGGTGGGCATGGACAAGCCGTTCGCGAAGGCACTCTTCGCCGCCGGTGGGTTGCCGCAGGTGCCCCACGTGACGGTCGAGGGGTCCGCGTGGCCGTCCGATCGTGACCGTGTCGAGGCCCGCTCGCGCGCGCTGGGCCTGCCGGTGTTCGTCAAGCCTGCCCGTGCCGGGTCCAGCTCGGGTGTCGTGAAGGTCGACGACTGGGACGACCTCGCCGCCGCGATCGAGCAGGCCCGCGAGTTCGACCCCAAGGTGCTGATCGAGGCGGGCGCCGTCGGCGCTCGCGAGGTGGAGTGCGGCGTCATCCAGGGGCCGGATGGCACGCCGATCGCCAGCGTCGTCGGCGAGGTGGTGGTCGCCGACTCCTCGGGCCACACCTTCTACGACTTCGAGGCCAAGTACCTCGACGGCACCAGCACCAACATGGTGCCGGCCGACCTGCCCGTCACCGTCTCCGAGCGCATCCGCACCTATGCCGTGCAGGCGTTCGAGGCGATCGGCGCCGAGGGACTCGCCCGCGTCGACTTCTTCCTGCGCGGCGACGACCTCGTGCTCAACGAGATCAACACGATGCCCGGCTTCACCACCAGCTCGATGTTCCCGCTGCTGTGGGAGGCGTCTGGCATCGGCTACGCCGAGCTGGTCGACCGCCTGCTCAGGCTCGCCCTGGCCCGCAAGACGGGGCTGCGGTAGACGTCAGAGCTTCACGTCAGAGCTTGACGACGGGGCAGGTCAGGGTGCGGGTGATGCCCGGCGTGACCTGGATGCGGCTGACCACGAGGGTGCCGAGCTCGTCGATCGACGGGCCCTCGACGCGTGCGATGACGTCGTAGGGACCGGTGACGTCCTCGGACGTCAGCACACCGTCGAGGCTCGCGATGGCGTCGGCGACCTCGGCGGCCTTGCCGACCTCGGTCTGGACCAGGACGTATGCCTGAACGGTCATCGGGGCTCCTTCATGCGGTGTGCGACGCGGCAACGCTATCGGATCACCTCCACGGACTGGTCCCCGGTTGCTGGACAATGGGCGCATGGCACCAGCGGCGGACGGACCAGAGGACGTGACTGTGCAGACGGTCGGCGAGATCGGGGAGTTCGAGCTCATCGCCCGGGTCCGCCGGTTGCTCGGCACCAACGAGCGGGTGCTGATCGGACCCGGAGACGACGCCGCGCTGGTGCGCACCCGCGAGACCCACGTGCTGGTCTCGACCGACGTGCTGGTCGACCAGCGACACTTCCGGCGTGACTGGTCCACCGCCGTCGAGGTGGGGCGCAAGGCCGCCGCGTGCAATCTCTCCGACATCAACGCGATGGGCGGGGTGCCGACCGCGCTGACCATCGGCCTCGCCGCCCCGGCCGCCCTGCCCGTCACCTGGGTCGAGGAGATGGTGCGCGGCTTCGTGGCCGAGTGCGCCAAGGTCGGCGCACAGGTGGTGGGCGGCGACGTCACGGCCTCCGACGCGCTCACCATCGCCGTCACGGCGCTCGGTGACGCCGGCCGGCCCGTGCAGCGCAGTGGCGCCATGCCGGGCGACCAGGTGGCCATCGCGGGCGAGCTGGGCCTGGCGGGTGCCGGCTTCGCCGCACTCAGCCGTGGCTTCCGCTCACCGCGCGCCGCCGTCGAGGCTCATCGTGTGCCCACCCCGCCGTACGCCGCGGGACCGCAAGCTGCCGGGCTGGGCGCCACGGCCATGGTTGACGTGAGTGACGGCCTGCTGGCCGACGTCGGCCACGTGGCGCGGGCCAGCCGCGTGCGCATCGACATCGACACCGAGCGGCTGCCGCTGCCCACCCCGGTCATCACGGTCGGGGAGGCGCTGGGGCGCGACCCGGTCTCGTTCGTGCTCACCGGAGGCGACGACTACGCCCTCGCGGCCACCTTCAGCGCCGAGACCACGTTGCCCGACGACTGGACGGTCATCGGCACGGTGCACGACCTGAAGGCCGACGAGGAGCCGTCCGTCACCGTCGACGGCATCGCCTTCGACGGCGACCCCGGCCACCAGCACTATCGCTGAATGGTGGCGAAGGGGAGCGACGACTCGAGCTCGTAGGCGAGCTGGAGGAGGGTGCGTTCGTCGCCGTGGTCGGCCGAGAAGTGGATACCGATCGGGAGCCCGTCGGCCGTCTGCGCGAGCGGCAGGCTGATCGCCGGGCCGCCAGCGGCGTTGTTGGCCGGCGTGAACGACACGTACCGCATCAGGCGCGGGAACAGCTCGTCGTAGCCGATCTCGGGGGAGAGGTGCCCGAGCGGCGGCGTCGTGTGTGCCAGCACGGGGGAGAGCACGACGTCGAGGTCCTCGAACGACTGTCGGTAGACCGCCGTGCTGCGCTTGAGCCCGTTGATGGCTCCCGGGGTGCGCCACGCGTGCCGCACGAAGTCGCGCGCGAGTCCCTTCGTCAGGGCGTCAGTGCGGGTGCGATCGAAGTCGGGGTGCATGAGTCGCTTGCCGAACCGGTGCAACGAGAAGCCCAGCAGCGACCAGTAGTGCGCGAAGTGCTCGGCGAACTCCGGGCCGACCGGCAGCGGCACCTCGACGACCTCGTGCCCGTTCGCGGCCAGGTGGTCGGCGACCCCCTGCACGGCGGCGCGCGTCTCGTCGTCCGTCGGCTCCACCAACGAGTCGAGGATCAGGCCGACGCGCAGCCGTCGATCGGACGGCCCCTCCACGTGGCCGACGCGCGGCAGCCGAGACGCCGGTTGATACCGCTCGATGGCGGCGACGAACGCGGCGGTGTCGCGCACGGTGCGGCTGACCATGCCGTTGGAGACGATGTTGACGGGAAGGCTCCGAGCCTCCTTCGCGATCAGCTCGCGGCCACGCGTCATCTTCAGGCCCACCAGTCCGCACGCTGCCGCGGGGATGCGGATGGATCCACCGCCGTCGTTGGCGTGGGCGAACGGCACGGCACCGGCTGCCACCAAGGCGGCCGCACCGCCGGACGACGCGCCCGAGGAGTAGGCGGTGTTCCAGGGGTTGCGGGTGGGTGCCAGTCCCTCGAACTCCGTGCTGGCGCTGAAGCCGAACTCCGGCAGCGTCGACTTGCCCAGGACGATCGACCCGGTCGACCGGTACTGCTGCGTGAACGGCTCGTCGGTCTCGGCGGGACCCGCGACCCACGCCTGGGAGCCGTGCTGCGTGGGCATGCCGGCGACGTCGGTGTTGTCCTTGATCAGCGTGGGAACGCCCGCAAAGACACCCGCCGTGCCGCTGGAGTCGTGCAGGTCGGCGTCACGCAGCGCGGTCTCCCACGATGCGTGGACGACCCCGTTGACGTGGGGCTCGACCTTCTCGATCCGCGCAATCGCGGCCTCGACCGCCTCGCGGGCACTGATGGTGCCGTCGGAAATGGCAGCGGCGACCCCGACGGAGTCGAGGTCGCCGAGCGCGTCGTCGCCGAAGGCGTGCACGCGGATGTCTGCGATGTGGCTCACGCCACAGAGAATGTCACACGGCTGTGAGGCCGTGCGACAGGTTCAGCGAGAGACCTTGCCGGCCTTCAGGCAGGAGGTGCACACGTTGATGCGCTGCGGCGTGCCCTTGATGACGGCGCGCACACGCTGGATGTTGGGATCGAAACGACGCTTGGTGCGTCGGTGCGAGTGGGAGACGTTGTGACCGAAGCCGGGTCCCTTGCTGCACACATCACAGACCGCTGCCACGGTGACCACTCCTGAAGTATCGAGACGAAGATGTTCTGAGCTGCCGCAGACCAGCAGGTCCGGCAAGGCAACCGCTCAAGAATAGCGGGTCGTCCCGGGCAAAGGCGAATCGGTGGGTACGCAAGCGACGAAGTGGGGGAGCGGCCCGATAACCTTCGGCCCATGGGACTGCGGCTCAACGCATCGGCGTTCGTCCAGTGGACGCGCCTGTGTGTCTCCGCGCTCTCGTCCGCCCGGGCCGAGATCGACGCCATGAACGTCTTCCCGGTGGCCGACAGTGACACCGGCACCAATGCGTTCATGACGTTCGTCGCCGGCGCCGAGGCCGTTGAGGCCCTGGAGCCCGACACCGAGCTGAAGACGCTGGTGCGCACGTACCGCGACGGACTGTTGACCGGGGCTCGCGGCAACTCCGGCGTCATCCTGTCGCAGCTGGTGCGGGGATGCTTCGCGGGCCTGCCGATCGACGAGGACGTCACGGCCGAGCAGGTGGCCGAGGCGTTCGAGCGGGCCACTGAGGCGTCGTACGTGGCCGTCGGCGACCCCAAGGAGGGCACGATCCTCTCGGTCGCCCGGGCCGCCAGTGACGGCGCCCGCGCTGCCGCCGAGGCCGGACTCACCGCCCGCGACGCCTTCACCGCCGCCGCAGCAGCCGCCCGCGAGGGGCTCGCCCACACCCCCGAGCAGATGGAGGTGCTGGCGCGCGCCGGCGTCGTCGACGCCGGGGGCCGGGCGCTCGTGGTGGTGCTCGACGCCACGGAGCACGCGCTCACCGGCCGCGTGCCGGAGCCGGTCAAGCCCATGGTGCCGGTGCCGATCGAGGCGGGTGAGGACCTCGTCGAGGGCGGCCCCGCGTATGAGGTCATGTACCTGCTCGACGCCGACGACGACGCCATCCCCACGCTCCGCAAGGCCCTGGCGCCTCTGGGTGACTCGCTCGTGGTGGTCGGTGGTGAGCGGTTGTGGAACGTGCACGTGCACGTCGACGACGTCGGTGCGGCCATCGAGGCCGGGCTGGCGGCGGGCCGACCCCGTCGCATCGCCGTCACCCACTTCGCCGACCAGATCAGTCGGCAGCGCCAGCCCCGCCGCACGCGGGTCGTGCTCACGGCCACCACGGGGTCCGGCATCACGGCGCTGTGCGAGGAGTCCGGTGCGCAGTCACTGCCGTTCAGCCGTGCCGAGCAGCTCTCCGGCAGCGCGGTCGCGACGGCGCTGATGGAGGCCGATGCCGACGAGATCATCGTGCTGGCCAACAACCACCGCTACGTGGGCCTGTTCGAGGCCGCCGCCAAGACGGCGCGAGAGAACGGCATCCGCGTCGCGGTCATTCCCACGGCCGCGCAGGTGCAGGGTCTCGCCGCGCTGGCGGTGCACGATCCCGGAGTCGACTTCGACGTCGACGTCGTGGCCATGTCGGGCGCCGCGGGCAGCACGGCGCACGGCGCCATCACCATGGCCACCGAGCCGGGCATGACGATGGCCGGTCCGTGCGAGGCGGGCGACGTGCTCGGCGTGGTGTCGGGCGACTTCGCCGAGGTCGGCCAGGAGCAGGCCGAGGTGGCCCAGCGGGTGCTCGAGCGCCTGCTCACCCCGTCGTCCGAGCTCGTCACCCTCGTCGTCGGCGACGGCGCCGACGAGAACCTCGTCCACGACCTCTGCGCCCACCTGACGCGCACCCGGCCCGACGTCGACGCCACCGTCTACGAGGGCGGCCAGGAGAACTACCCGCTGTTCCTCGCGGTGGAGTGACCGTGGCCGTCACGCTCACGTCCAGGCTGACGGGAGTGGTCGGCGACAAGTCGGCCAAGCCGCTCGAGCAGGCCTTCGGCATGCGGACCGTCGACGACCTGCTGCGGCACTACCCGCGGCGCTACCTCGAGCTCGGCGCCTTGACGACGCTGGCTGGCCTCACCGTCGGTGAGCGCGTCACGATCATGGCCAAGGTCGTCTCGGCGAAGAACTTCGGCTTCGGGCCGGGCGGTCGCCGCACCCGCTCCGAGGTCGTCGTCACCGACGACACGGGGTACATCTCCCTCACGTTCTTCAACCAGCCGTGGCGCGGCAAGATGCCGCCCGGCGAGGTCGGCCTCTTCTCCGGCGTGATCGAGGAGTTCCGCGGCAAGCTGCAGCTCTCGCAGCCGCAGCACGACCCGGTCGGTGACCGGCTCTCCCGCGGTGTCATGCCCGTCTACCCGGCCGCCGCGAAGGCCGACAGCCTGCTGATCGAGAAGTGTGTCGGCACGGTGCTCGACGTGCTCGACGAGGTGCCCGACCCGCTGCCCTCGGCGGTGCGCGAGGAGCACGGGTACCAGCACCTGAACGCAGCGCTCGAGAGCGTGCACCGACCCCGCTCCCTGGCCGAGGCGCACGCCGCTCAAGCACGACTGCGGTTCGAGGAGGCGTTCGTCATCCAGACCGTGCTGGCGCAACGCCGTCACGAAGCCGCCGAGGCGCGGGCCACCGCACGCCCCGCCGTCGCCGGCGGGTTGCGCGACCGCTTCGTCGATCGGTTGCCGTTCACACTCACGGCGGGCCAGCAGGAGGTGGCCGACCAGCTGTCGGCCGACCTGTCGGTGCCGCACCCGATGCACCGGCTGCTGCAGGGAGAGGTGGGCTCGGGCAAGACCGTCGTGGCGCTGCTGGCGATGCTGCAGGTCGTCGACGCCGGGGGACAGGCGGCGCTGCTCGCGCCCACCGAGGTGCTGGCGGCCCAGCACCACCGCACCATCTCGGCGATGCTCGGCGACCTCGCCCGCTCCGGGATGATCGGCGGCGCCGACGGCGCCACTCGGGTCAGACTGCTGACCGGTTCGATGCCCACCCGGTCGCGGCAGGAGTCGATGCTCGACCTCGTCTCGGGCGAGGCCGGCATCGTCGTCGGCACCCACGCGCTGATCCAGGACAAGGTGGAGTTCGCCGACCTCGGCCTGCTGGTGGTCGACGAGCAGCACCGCTTCGGCGTCGAGCAGCGAGCCGCTCTGGTCGACCGTTCCGACGTGCGCCCCCACGTGCTGGTCATGACCGCCACGCCCATCCCGCGCACCGTCGCGATGACCGTGTTCGGCGACCTCGAGACGTCGGTGCTCAGCGAGCTGCCCGCCGGTCGCCAGCCCATCCAGACCACGGTGGTGCCGGTGGCCGACAAGCCCGCCTGGCTGCAGCGCGCGTGGGACCGCGTGCGCGAGGAGGTCGGCCGGGGACGGCAGGCCTACGTCGTCGTCTCGCGCATCGGCGACAGCGCGTCCGAGGGGGTTCAGGAGACGCACTCGCTGGTCGACCTGCATGCCGAGCTGGCCGAGGGCCCGCTCTCGGGGCTGCGCGTCGGCGCGCTGCACGGTCGCATGTCGGGCGACGAGAAGGACACCGTGATGTCGGCGTTCGCGGCCGGGCAGCTGGACGTGCTGGTGGCCACCACCGTCATCGAGGTCGGCGTCGACGTGCCCAACGCCAGCGTCATGGTGGTGATGGATGCCGAGCGGTTCGGCATCTCCCAGCTGCACCAGCTGCGTGGTCGCGTGGGTCGCGGCGGTGAGCCGGGACTGTGCCTGCTGGTCACGTCGGCCGACGCGGAGTCGGTGGCTGCCGAGCGCCTGCGGGCCGTCGCCTCGACCACCGACGGCTTCGAGCTGTCGCGCCTCGACGTCGAGATGCGCAGCGAGGGCGACGTGCTGGGCACCCGGCAGTCGGGGTTCCGCTCGAGCCTGCGACTGCTCTCGGTGGTCAAGCACGAGTCGGTCATCGTGCGGGCCCGCGAGTCGGCCGAGCGGGTCGTCGCTGGCGACCCGACGCTGGCGGCCGAGCCCGCGCTGCGCGATGCCGCTGTGGCGCTGGAGTCGTCCGAGCGCGCCGAGTACCTGGAGCGCACGTGACCCGCATCGTGGCCGGACGTTTCAAGGGCCGGCGTCTGCGCACCCCGGCCGGCGACGGCACCCGACCCACGTCCGACCGGGTGCGCGAGTCGATGTTCGCCTCGCTGACCAGCGCCTTCGGCGGCCTGGACGACCTGCGCGTGCTTGACCTCTACGCCGGTTCCGGCGCACTGGGGCTCGAGGCGATGTCGCGCGGAGCCGTGGCGGCGGACCTCGTCGATCCCGACCGCAAGGCCGTGCAGGCGATGCGCGCCAACATCGCCGAGCTGGGCGTCGACGGCGTGCGCGCCCACGCCACGACTGCGCAGAAGTTCGTGCGCTCAGCCCCGGCGCAGCCGTATGACCTCGTGCTGCTCGACCCGCCCTACGCGGTGCCCACCGCCGACGTCCAGGACCTCGTGGCGGTGCTGGCCGAGCCCGTCTGGTGCGCGCCCGACGGCATGATCGTGGTGGAGCGTTCGACCCGCGATCCGTTCACCTGGCCCGACGGCATCGAGGCCCTCGACGAGCGCACCTATGGCGAGACGACCCTTTGGTACGGTCGCTGACATGACGCGTGTGGTGTGTCCCGGCTCGTTCGATCCCGTCACCAACGGGCACCTCGACATCATCGAGCGCGCCGCGCACCTGTTCGACGAGGTCATCGTCGTGGTGCTGGTCAACGAGTCCAAGCAGGGCTTGTTCTCGATCGAGCAGCGCATGGAGCTGATCCGCCGCTCGACGCCCAAGCTCAAGAACGTCTCGGTCGATGCGTTCTCGGGCCTGCTGGTCGACTACTGCGCCCAGAACGGCGTCGATGCGATCGCCAAGGGCCTGCGCGCGGTCTCGGACTTCGACTACGAGCTGCAGATGGCGCAGATGAACGGCAACCTCACGGGCGTCGACACGGTCTTCATCCCCACCGCGCCCGACTACATGTTCATCGCCTCCAGCTTGGTCAAGGAGGTCGCCAAGCACGGAGGCGACGTCGCCGGCCTCGTCCCGCCGGTCGTTCTCGCCGCCCTCGACGAGGCCTACGGCCACTGAGCTGACCTTGCCGCCCACGGCCCGGCACCCCCGCCGGGCCACATCTTGCGGCCCAGGGCCCCGCACCCCTGCCGGGGCTGAACCGGCCGCTAGTCCGGCAGGATCGGCTGGGGCGCTCGCTGGTGCTGATCGGCGGGCGCGCCGCGCTGCACCGAGGCGCGGCCGAACTTGCCGCGGACCTCGTCGATCGCGTCGTCGAGCTGGCTGCCGGACGTGGCGTCGAGCGGCAGCGCCAGCTGCGGGGGAGCGTCGTCGACCTGACCGACCGAGACACCGATGAGCGTGAGACCTCGACGCTCGACCTCCGGCCAGCGCTCGCGCAGGAGGTGACGGGAGACCTCCAGCACCGTGGCGGTGTGCGACGTGGGCCGGGGCAACGTGTGCGAGGCGGTGGAGCTGCCGAAGTCGCCGAATCGCAGCCGGATCGTGACCACGCTGCCCGTGCGGTCGACCTTGCGCATGCGACTGGTGACGCGATCGACCAGGCCGAGCAGGATCGCCTCGATCTCCTCGGGCGACCGAGGCGCTGAACCCAAGGCGTGCTGGGCGCCCATCGATCCGCGGCGCTTGCCGGTCTCGACGCGGCGCGGGTCGTGTCCCTGCGCGAGCGCCCACAGGTGGCTGCCGACGGCCTTGCCGAGCAATGACTGCGCCTCGCGCAGCTCCATCGCGGCAATCTGCCCCACCGTGCTGACGTGCTGCTCGTGCAGCTTTGCCGCCGTGACCGCGCCGACACCCCAGAGGCGCTCGACGGGCAGCGCGTGCAGAAAGGTGAGCTCGTCCTCGACCGGCACGACCAGCAGACCATTGGGCTTCGCCGAGGCACTGGCGATCTTGGCGAGGTACTTGGTGCGCGCCACGCCGACCGAGATGGGCAGTCCGACGCGCTCGGCGACGTCGGCGCGCAGGCGGGCGGCGATCGCCGATGGCGCGCCCCGGATCTTGCGCAGGCCACCCACCTCGAGGAACGCCTCGTCGATCGAGAGCGCCTCGACCAGGGGAGTGGTGTCGCGGAACACCTCGAAGACCGCGCGACTGGCCTCGGTGTAGGCCTCGAACCGCGGCGGCACCACGACGGCCTCGGGACAGACACGCCGGGCCTGGCGGATGTTGGACGGGGTGCGCACGCCTCGCCGCTTTGCCTCGTAGGACGCCGCGACCACGACGCCCCCACCCACGATGACCGGCCGCCCGCGCAGAGCCGGGTCGTCACGCTGCTCGACCGACGCGAAGAACGCGTCGAGGTCGGCGTGCAGCACGGTACCTTCGGTCATCGAAGGCGCGTCCCGGTCATGGGCCCATCATGACCCCCGCCTCCGACAGACCACCTCCCACAGACCGCCGATTACCGCGTGGGCGGCTCCGCACGCTAGAATCGTCGCTGGCCTGCTCGCAGGTCATGTGTTGTGCACTTCGACGGATGGATGCTCGTGCAATCGGGACCGCTGGTGGTCGACACCCACGAACTGGGTCGTCGTCCGGGTAACGAGCGTACGTACCACCTGTCCACCGTGGTGCCAACACGATGGGGCTACGACGTCTTCGGCGTGGCTGAGGGTTCAGCACTCGACATCGAGCTTCGGCTCGAGGCGGTGATGGACGGGATCCTGGCAACAGGAGACACCTCGGTGACGGCGACCGGTGAGTGCGTGCGGTGCCTGGACGATGTGGAGCTCGCGCTCGACATCGAGGTCCAGGAGCTGTACCTCTACGACCGGCCCTCCGACCCGGAGGAGGCCGAGGAAGTCCCGTGGCTCGAGGGCGACCTGCTCGACCTGGAGCCTGTCCTGCGGGACGCGGTGGTGTTCGCACTGCCGCTCAACCCGTTGTGTGACCCGGACTGCCCGGGACTGTGCCCCGAGTGCGGAGCACGGCTCGCGGACGATCCAGATCACACACACGGACCAGCGATCGACCCCCGGTGGTCGGCGTTGACCCAGCTGACCGAACAACCCGAGGAGTAATCGTGGCCGTCCCGAAGCGGAAGATGTCGCGCAGCAACACCCGTCACCGTCGTTCGGCCTGGAAGGCCACGAAGGTCGCTGTGGTCGACTGCGCCAACCCCGCCTGCGACAGCAAGGTCATCCCGCACCGCGCCTGTGGCGAGTGCGGACAGTACGGCGCCCGTGGCGAGCGTCGCCAGGTCCTCTGACCTCGTCGGCACAGTCCTCTGAGGCCTGCTCGACACACGTGACCACGTCGGTGGATGACCTCCGCGACGTGCTCGGGGTTCCCGATCTCGATCCCGAGCTCCTCACGCATGCCCTGACCCACCGCTCGTACGCGTACGAGAACGGTCAGATCCCCAACAACGAGCGCCTGGAGTTCCTGGGCGACTCGGTGCTGGGCGTCGTCGTCACCGACCACCTGTTCCGCACGCATCCCGACCTGCCCGAGGGTCAGCTCGCCAAGCTGCGGTCGGCCGTCGTCAGCGCCAAGGCGCTCGCGGTGGTCGCCCGCACGCTGGGCGTGGGCGAGGTCGTGCGTCTGGGACGTGGCGAGGAGGCGACCGGCGGTCGCGAGAAGGCCTCGATCCTCTCCGACACCGTCGAGGCGCTGATCGGTGCCGTCTACCTGCAGTTCGGCATCGAGCGCGCCGCCGAGGTCGTGCACCGCGTCTTCGACCCCGTCATGGCCGATGCCGCCCGCCTGGGCGCCGGCCTGGACTGGAAGACCTCCCTGCAGGAGATCTCAGCCGACCAAGGCCTCGGCGTGCCCAAGTACGTCGTCACCAGCGAGGGCCCCGACCACGCGCGCATCTTCGCCGCGGAGGTGCACGTGGGTGAGCACGTCTTCGGCGGGGGTGGCGGCACCTCCAAGAAGGAGGCCGAGCAGCAGGTCGCGCAGATCGCCTGGGAGAGCCTGTCCGGCGACTCCGAGGCCGCCCGTGCCTGAGCTGCCCCGTGCCTGAGCTTCCCGAGGTCGAGGTCGTCAGGCTCGGTCTGGTCGACCACGTCGTGGGCAAGCGGCTGACCGAGGTCACCGTGCACGACCCGCGCTCGGTGCGGCGTCATCTGGCCGGTCCGTTCGACCTGGCCGCGCGTCTGGCCGGTCGCACCATCGTCGATGCCCGGCGTCGCGGCAAGTACCTCTGGTTGCCGCTCGACGACGGCGACGCCCTGCTGTGCCACCTGGGCATGAGCGGCCAGATGCTGATCTCCACCGCCGGCGCTCCGCCCCAGAAGCACCTGCGGGTCACGCTGGCACTGGCCGACGGCACCGAGCTGCGATTCGTCGACCAGCGCATCTTCGGGGGCCTGTTCATCAGCGACGAGGGCGCCGAGCTCCCTGCTGAGATCGCCCACATCGCCCGCGATCCCCTCGACCCGTTGTTCGACGCCGAGGAGCTCGACACCCGCATCCGCCGCCGCGAGACCGGGGTGAAGCGCGCACTGCTCGACCAGACGCTGATCTCGGGCGTCGGCAACATCTACGCCGACGAGTCGCTGTGGCGCACCCCGCTGCACTACGCCCGCAACACCCGCCACCTGCGTCGCGTCGAGGTGGCGACGCTCGTGGCGCACGTGCGCGACGTGATGACCGAGGCGCTCGCGCAGGGCGGCACGTCGTTCGACGCGTTGTACGTCAACGTCAACGGCAACAGCGGCTACTTCGACCGCTCGTTGCAGGCGTACGGGCAGGAGGGCGAGCCGTGTGGACGCTGCGGCACGCCGATCCGCCGATCACCCTTCATGAACCGCTCGTCCTACTGGTGCCCCCGCTGCCAGCCCCGCCCCCGCAACGGCCGCTACTGAAGCGTGCGGCTCGCTGCCCCGAGCGGTGAGGCGCGCGGCTCGCTGCGCTCCCCGCTCCAGCGGCTCGTCCCTCGCCGCTGACGGGCTTCGCCCGGGCGCCAGCCTCGCTGCGTTCGCCCCGTGGTCGGGTGTGGGTACGGTTCGGTCGTGAGTTCTTACGGGGCGCAGGCGCGGGCGCGGTACGTGGCCGAGCCGCCGAAGCGTGCCGGGCGCACGGCGTTCGAGCGCGACCGCGGCCGCATCGTGCACTCCGCGGCGCTGCGCCGGCTGTCGGCGAAGACGCAGGTGCTCGGTGCCGGCTTCGACGACTTCGTCCGCAACCGGCTCACGCACTCCCAGGAGGTCGCCCAGGTGGCGCGCGAGCTGGGTGCGTCGCTCGGCTGCGACCCCGACATCGTCGACTCCGCCGCCCTCGCGCACGACCTCGGGCACCCACCGTTCGGCCACAACGGCGAGAAGGCGCTCGACGCCGTGGCGGAGGAGTGCGGCGGGTTCGAGGGCAACGCCCAGACGCTCCGGCTGCTCACGCGGCTGGAGGCGAAGACCGTCACCTCCGAGGGCACCAGCGTCGGCCTGAACCTGACCCGCGGCACCCTGTCGGCCTGCATCAAGTACCCGTGGGCTCGCGGCGAGGCGCCTGACGGGGGCGGGAAGTTCGGCGTGTACCCCGACGACCGCCCGGTCTTCGACTGGATCCGCGCCGACGCCGAGCCGTTCCGCCGGCCCATCGAGGCGCAGGTCATGGATCTGTCCGACGACATCGCCTACTCCGTGCACGACGTGGAGGACGGCGTGGTCGGCGGCTGGTTCGACCTGACGCAGGGGCTCGACGAGGACGGTGTCTACACGGTCGCGCAGTCCTGGTACGCCCCCGACGTGCCCACCGACCAGCTCGCCGCGGCGCTCGCCCGTCTGCGCCAGCTCCCCGCTTGGCCCGAGCGGCGCTTCGACGGCACGCGACCCGCGCTCGCCGCGATCAAGGGGCTCACGAGCGCCTTGATCGGCCGCTTCGCCACGGCCGCCCAGGCCGCGACGATCGAGCGCTGGGGACACGGCCCGCTGGTGCTGTTCGAGGCCGACCTCGAGGTGCCCGACGAGACGCTGCACGAGATCACGGTGCTCAAGGCACTGGCCGCGCACCACGTGATGCTCGCCGACGACCGAGCCGGGCAGCTGGGGAGCCAGCGCGACCTGCTCACGGGTCTCGTGGCGCGGCTGCTCGAGCGCGAGGGGCGTGACCTCGAGCGCGACATCGCCGAGGACTGGGCGCGCGCCGACGATGACGCCGCGCGACTGCGCGTCGTCATCGATCAGGTGGCATGCCTGACCGACCTCAGCGCTCGGCTCTGGGCCCAGCGGCTGGGCGTGTAGGCCCTGTCCCCAGGCCTGCTCGCCGCGTCGGCCCGCCGACATAAGATGCGCGCATGGCGTTGATCAAGGACGAGGACATCCAGCTCGTCCGCGAACGCGCCCGCATCGACGAGGTCGTCGAGCAGTACGTCACGCTGCGCAACGCCGGTGGTGGGGCGCGGAAGGGTCTGTGTCCGTTCCACGACGAGAAGTCGCCGTCGTTCAACGTGCGACCGGCCCAGGGTTTCTACCACTGCTTCGGCTGCGGTGTCGGTGGTGACTCGATCAAGTTCCTCATGGAGATCGAGGGCCTGCCGTTCGCCGAGGCGGTCGAGCGGCTCGCGTCCAAGTACGGCGTGCAGCTGCGCTACGAGGAGGACACGACCCGGCCCAGCGGCCCTCGCCGCGACCCTCGCCAGCGCCAGCGGCTGCTCGAGGCGCACCGCCACGCGGGGGAGTTCTACGCCCAGAAGCTCGTCAGTGCGGCCGAGGCACAGACGGCGCGCCAGTTCATCACCGACCGCGGCTTCGACCAGTCCGTGGCCGAACACTTCACCCTCGGGTACGCGCCGAAGGATCGCCAGAGCCTCACCGGACACCTGCGCGGCATGGGGTTCTCCGAGGACGAGCTGGTGGTGGCGGGTCTCGCGCGCCGCACCAGCGGCGGCACGTTCGACGTCTTCCAGGGCCGGCTGCTCTGGCCCATCAAGGAGATGACCGGCGAGATCATCGGCTTCGGCGCCCGCAAGCTGTTCGACGACGACTTCATGGCCGGCAAGTACGTCAACACCTCCGAGACGCCGATCTACAAGAAGACGCAGGTGCTGTACGGCATCGACCTCGCCCGCCGACAGATCTCCGGTGCCAGCCAGGCCGTCGTCGTCGAGGGCTACACCGACGTCATGGCCTGCCACCAGGCCGGCGTCACCACCGCCGTCGCCACCTGCGGCACGGCGTTCGGCGAGGGCCACGCCCGCATCCTGCGCCGGCTGATGATCGACCACGACGCCTTCCGCGGCGAGGTCGTGTTCACCTTCGACGGCGACGAGGCCGGCCAGCGCGCCGCGGTCAAGTCGTTTGAGGGCGACCAGGAGTTCGTGGGCCAGACCTACGTGGCGGTCGAGCCGCGCGGCATGGACCCGTGCGACCTTCGCATGGCCGACGGCGACGCCGCGGTGCGCGAGCTCATCGCCTCACGCATCCCGCTGTACCGCTTCGTGCTCGAGAACACGCTCAAGCAGTACGACCTCGACCGCGTCGATCACCGCGTCGATGCCGTCCGCGAGGCCGTGGGCCTGGCCTCGGCCATCCGCGACGCCTCGAAGGTCGATGCCTTCCTGCGCGAGATCGCCGGGCGCGTCGGCGTCGAGGTCGAGCAGGTGCGCTCCGAGCACCGCAAGCACGCCGGCGGGGGAGGCAAGGGCGCCGCCGCGCCGGCCGCCGTCCGCCCGTCGGGGGAGTCGTTCGGCGCGCCCAAGTTCGCTGACGAGCGCGAAGCCCTGAAGGCCATCGCCCAGTACCCGCACCTGGCCCACCGGTTCGCCACCGAGCTCGACGAGAACGACTTCACGCATCCGGTCTCGCAGCAGGTCTGGCGGGCCTTCGCTGCGCAGGAGTGGCCCCAGGCGCCCGACTCCAGCTGGATCTCGCGCGTATCCGAGCACCTGCCCGAGGAGCTGCGCCCGGTGCTCTCGCGAGCGGCCGTCGAGCCCCTGCTGGCCCGTGAGCAGACCACCGGCCAGGTCGTCACGTCCACGCTCTATCGGTTGCAGACCCTCACGCTGGGCCGGCACATCGCCGACCTCAAGTCGCGACTGCAGCGCACCAACCCGGTCGACGAGGTCGAGGCCTACAACCGCATGTTCGGCGAGCTGATCGCCCTCGAGCAGCAGCACCGCGAGCTGCGGGAGCGTGCGGTCGGCGGCGACGTCCCCGCCTGACCGTTCCGCCTGACCGTCCCCAGGCCGGCACCAGCGCCTCCGTCGTCCACAGCCCGCCGTCAGAAGGCTCCGTCGAGCTGCGTCGAGCGGCAGCGTGGAGGCATGTCGAACCTGCACGTGCGCCGCGTCCTGTCCGAGCCCGAGATCGACGCCGAGACCGAGCGACGGCTCGGCCGGGCCGCCCGGTCCGGCGACCGGCGGGCGCGCGAGCAGCTCATCACGGCGGGTCTGCGGTACGTCGTGCAGCGCGCCCGGCTGCTGGGGTTCGGGGGAGACGAGCTGGACGACGCGGTGCAGGCCGGCTCGCTGGGGCTGATCGCCGCGGTCGACCGCTTCGACCCCGATCGCGGAGCCAGGCTCAAGACCTTCGCGTGGTGGTGGATCGGCGACGCGATGCGCACGGCCGTCCCGCGTCCGAATGCCGTCATGGACGTCCGCACGGAGGCAGCGGAGCCGGCTGTGGACCTGCCGGTCGAGGTGCCCGAGGTGCTGCGCCTGCGGTTCCGACTGGGTGAGCCGGCGGGTCCGTTGCGCCCGCGGCACGAGGTGGCCGCGCTGCTCGGACTCACGGTCGCGCAGGTCCGTGCGGAGGAGAGCCGGGCGATGCGTCGTGTGCGCGCGGGACTTGCTAAGGTTGGTCACCGTGCTCCCGCAAGGGAGTCGATCCCCCATAGCTCAATTGGCAGAGCATTCGACTGTTAATCGAAGGGTTTCTGGTTCGAGTCCAGATGGGGGAGCCACGCAGGGCCGGAATCTCGCAGCGCGAGGTTGCGGCCCTTGCTGTTGGTCCAGGTGAGGAGGTGTCGTGGCAGACCCGCGTCGACCGCTGCTGACCATCGGGCACGGGGCCTCTGACGGCGCCGAGCTGGTGACGCGCCTGCAGGCCGCCGGCATCGAGGTGCTCGTCGACGTGCGGCGCTTCCCCGGCAGCCGGCGCAACCCCGAGGTGGGCCGCGAGGCGCTCGAGGCCGCTCTCCCGCAGCACGGCATCCAGTACGTGTGGGACGAACGGCTCGGTGGACGGCGGCGGAAGGATCCCGAGGCCGAGGATGCCGATGCGTGGTGGCGGGTCGAGCAGTTCCGCGCCTACGCCGCGCACACCCGAACCGACGACTTCCGCGAGGCGATGGCCGAGCTGCTCGCGCTGTCCGAAGGTCAGACCGTCGCGATCATGTGCAGCGAGAACGTCTGGTGGCGGTGCCACCGCCGGCTCGTCTCCGACGTGACGGTCCTCCTGCACGACGTCCCCGTCATCCACGTGATGCCCGACGGCCGGAAGAGCCCCCACCACCCGTCCGAGGGCGCGGTCGTGACCGACGCCGGGCTGACCTATCCGGCGCGGCCCGACGGCTCCTGATGGGCCTCTGCGGCCTCGACGACCCTCGTCTCAGCCTCCTCGGCCTGCTCCTCGTCGATCCGCTTCTTGACCCGGCCGAGCCCGGGCACCTTCGCGAGCATCTCGTTGAGCTCCTCGATCAGGTCGAGCATGTCGTGGATGTCGGGGGCGACCGTGCCGAGCCCGGCCATCATCGGCAGGACGTCGGTCTCGAGCCGCTTCATCAGGACGGGGGCCTGGTCGATCATCTCGATGATCGCGTCGACCTCCGTGACGTCGGTCGTGCTGGCCAGCCGCTCGAGCATGGGCTGCAGCTTCTCGAGCGACGGAGCGAAGCCGTCGACCAGTCGCTCGGTGCGCTCGAGGGTCGGCTCGACGCTGCCGATGGTCCCGGCTGCCCGCACGACGAGGGCGTTGGCGTCGTCGAGCGTCTTGCCGGTGCTGGAGATCGACTCGTCGGCCGTCTTGACCGTCTCCCGGGTCTGGCGGACGACCTCGTCGGCGTCCTGCCGGGTCCGGTCGATGTCGTCGACGAGCTGGTGGGCCCGCTTGACGAGGGCCTCGGCGTCGTCGAGCAGGTCGAGGATCCGGGGGAGCGCTCCGACGAGCTGCGCCACGAGGGCGGGACCCCCGGCGGCGAGCGCGAGGGCATCGCGAGGATCGGGGATCGGCAGTCGCATCTGCTCACGGTAGCCAGCGGACCCGCACCCCGCCCCTCGGGACGGCGGCACGGACACACGTGCGGAGCTTCGGTAGGGAGGGCGGGGCTCGAACCCGCGACCCAGGGATTATGAGTCCCCTGCTCTGACCGGCTGAGCTACCTCCCCGGGTCGAACCAGCCTAGCGCCGCAGGAGTCGGCAGACTGGACCCCATGGCAGCGACGAAGCACGACGGGCCCCGGGACGCGGTGGTGCTCGACCTCGACGGCACGCTCTGCGACACCTCCTCGGTCGAGCACCTCATCGAGGACGCCGACTTCGCGACGTTCCAGGAGGCCGCGGTCGGCTGTCCGCCGGACCCCGAGCTGGTGGAGGTCGCGCGCCAGCAGGCCGCCGACGGTCGCGCGGTGCTGATCGTCTCCGGACGCGAGTTCATCTGGCACGACCACACCCTCGACTGGCTGGTGGAGCACGAGATCCCGCACGACGCGGTCTACCTGCGCATCGTGGGCGACTACCGCAAGGACATCGTGATCAAGGCTGAGATCCTCGAGCAGATCGAAGCCGACGGATACCGCGTGCTGGAGGCGTGGGACGACAAGTCCCGCGTGGTCGACATGTGGCGCGAGAACGGCATCGCCGGCCACCTCGTGGGCGGCTGAGCGAAGGCACTAGTTGGCACTCTGCCGCAGGTCAGGCACAATGGGACTGACGTCGGGATGACGGCGGCACTGCGCTCGAGAACGCTGGGGAAGGCGACCCTCGAGACCAGGAGGCCCCATGAGCATCGCCGTCGGCTCTGCCGTGCGCCCCGCCACGCGTGGTGTGCTGTTCGTGCACTCCGCCCCCTCGGCCCTCTGTCCGCATGTCGAGTGGGCGGTCACCGGTGTGCTCGGCGACGCCCCCGACGTCGCGTGGCGGCCGCAGCCCGCTGAGCCCGGCGCCTACCGCGCCGAGGTCTCCTGGCAGGCCGGGATCGGCACGGGCGCCTCGATCGCGAGCGCGCTGCGCGGCTGGGACATGCTGCGCTTCGAGGTGACCGAGGAGCCCACCGCGTCCACGGAGGGAGCGCGCTACTCGTACACACCGGATCTCGGCATCTTTCACTCCGTCGTGGGGGTGCACGGTGACCTGATGATCCCCGAGGACCGCATCCGCGCCATCCGCGCCAAGGCCGCCACCGGGGAGATCACGATGGACGAGGCCCTCGACGGCCTGCTGGGCGCCCGCTGGGACGCCGAGCTGGAGCCGTTCCGGCACGCCGGCGACGGCGCTCCCGTGCGGTGGTTGCACCAGGTCGTCTGAGCGGGCTCAGCCGATGGTGACGGTGACCTCGGGCGTGGCGCGGTCGGTGCCGATGAGCAGCATGCGGAACTGCCGGGTGCCGGTGCGCGAGGTGTAGACCTGCGTCTCGAAGGTGTCGCCGGCGCGCACCGGTGTGGTGACCGGGAAGTTGTCCCAGGGGGTGTCGCCCTCCTTGACCTGCACCTGCAGCTCGGCACCCTCGCCGGCACCCGGGAACGTGCCGGTGAGCGCGAACCGCTCACCCGGGGCCACCCGGTCCTTGGGCGTCGTGAGGACCGGCTGGGGCTCCGCGTCGTCCTGTGGAGGTGCCGGCGTGGGAGACGGTGTGCTCGACTTCGTGGGTTCCGGTGTGGGGCTGGCGCTGAGCGGGGGGAGCGCGGCGTCGTTGAGGCCCGTGGCGCTCATGGCCGTCATGACGCCGAACCCCAGCACACCACCGATGACCGCTCCGATGATCGTCATGGTGATGGCCGTGGAGATGGCCCCGGACTTGAGCGCACCCCGGTCGGCGGGCAGGTCGGAGTCGTCGAGGGGCACAGCCGCCAGTCCCGCGCTGGGACGTGCGGAGGCACCGACCGCAGCGCCCTGGTGCGACTCCACGGCCCGCACGGCGTCCTGCACGGTGCGCAGGCCGTCGACCGTCTCGTCGGACAGGTACGTGTCGTAGCGGCGGCCCAGCTCCTCGGCCAGCTCGACCGTGAGCAGCGAGTCGATGCCGACGTCCTTGAGAAACGTCTCGGGGCCGATCTCGGCCGGGTCGGCGTGCGTCAGCTGCACCACGAGGTCGACCACCGTCGACTGGACTTCTCCCCGGGACGGCATGGAGCGAGTCTAACGGCGGCCGGCGCGCGACACACCGCGGCAACATGGGAGCCCTACGATGGCGCGGTGACGACACCCCACCGGTCCGGGCCAGACCTGCAGTACGTCGTCGTGCACGGGTACCGGCGGGCCTACCGGATGACCGGCTCCGGGCCGGTCCTGCTGCTGATCCACGGCATGGGGTGCGACTCCAGCACGTGGGACACCGTGATCGAGCCGCTGGCCGAGCACTTCACGGTGCTGGCGCCCGACCTCCTGGGCCACGGTGACTCCGACAAGCCCACCGGCGACTACTCGCTGGGCGGCTACGCGAACGGGATGCGCGACCTGCTGACCGTCCTCGGCATCGACCGGGCGACGATCGTCGGGCACAGCTTCGGTGGCGGTGTGGCGATGCAGTTCGCCTACCAGTTCCCCGAGCGCACCGAGCGCGTCGTGCTGGTCTCGACCGGCGGCCTCGGGCGCGAGGTCAGTCCCTTGATCCGGGCCATGACGTTGCCGGGTGCGGGCGCCGCCCTTGCGATCGCGACGGCCAGGCCGTGGCGATCCGTGGTCAGCGCGACCCTGCAGGCGCTGTCGTCGACCGGCTGGGCCTCGACCCGCGACCTCGGTGAGGTGGCGCGCATCTACGAGTCGCTCGCCGAGCCGCGCTCCCGGGCCGCCGTGCGGCGCCTGACCAGCCACGTGCTCGACTGGCGGGGCCAGTTCATCACCATGACCGATCGCACCTACCTGGCTCAGCTGATGCCGGTGCTGGTGGTGTGGGGCCGCGACGACATGGTCATCCCGGTGTCCCACGCCACCCACGCGGCCCGCGCCTCGCTGTCGGACGTGCGGGTGCTCGACCGCTCCGGCCACTTCCCGCACCGTGACCACCCGCAGCGATTCGTCGAGCTGGTGAGCACGTTCGTCGCCGACAACCCCCCGGCCTCCTATCACCGGGGCCGGTGGCGCGGCATGCTGCGCCGGGGCGACCAGGCCGTCCTGGAGTCCGCGGTCTAGCTGGACCGGGTCGCGCCCGCCGCCTCGTGCTCGTGGTCGGGGTGGGGGAACACGTCCGGGTGGTCGACCTCGGAGTGTCCTTCGGCGGCCTTGCGCCGTTGTCTCTTCGTGTTGCCAGTGGCCCAGGCGCCCAGCATGACCGCGATCCAGCCGATCAGCAGGCCGGCGATGTCGTCGGACACGTAGTGCCAGCCGAAGTAGACCGTGGCCAGCATCGTGCCCACGAAGTACACCCACGCCGTGATGCGCAGCAGCGGGTGGATCTTCGTCATCTCGAAGAACAGGCACGCCGTGAAGACGACCGAGACGTGCAGCGAGGCGAATCCGGCGATGCCGTAGATGCTGCTGCTCTGGTCGTTCTCGATGAAGTCTCGGCCGGACCTGAACAACGAGCGTTGCAGCTCTGAGGCCGGGGTGCCGTCGATCTCCTCGAACCGGGTGGGGAAGGCGAACGCCGGGCCGACCGTGGGAAGGATGTAGTAGCTGATGGTGCCCAGCACCCAGTTCAGGCTGAGGGCCGTCGCGTACCAGGCACCGATCGACACGTCGCGGTTCAGCACGAGGTAGGCGCCCAGGGTGATCGGGATCAGCATCAGGTAGCTGACGTAGATCGCGGCGATGATCTGCGCGACGATGCCGGTGCCCAGCAGGCTGTGCAGGATGTCGGACGGATAGTTGCCGAAGAACAGCCAGTGGTCGAGCTTCTCGAGCTCCAGGTCGTACGACGGGGGACGCAGCTCGGGCAGGTAGCTCTTGAGGTTCCGGTAGCTGACGTAGCAGGTGTAGAACGCCAGCAGTCCCAGCGCGATGTAGGAGAAGCGTGCCCACGTCCAGTCGTTCTGGATCACCTTGCGCACGCCGGGAATCGTGCCCCGGAACCCGTAGCGAGCGATGGCCTGGGGGACGATGCCGGCGGCGAAGAAGATCAGCGCCAGCAACGGCAGCCGCACGTACGCCGGGCCCAGGAAGCCCTCCGGGTCTCGCAGCTTGATGTCCAGGCTCAGCGAGAAGTAGATGGCCGTCGCTGCGATCCCCAGGGACACGATGCCGACGAACGTGTAGGGATTGCGACGCATGGCCGACACTCTAGTGGCCGGTCGCTGAGACCTCGCTGAGACGCCGGGTCAGGCGTCGCCACCTTCCTGCGGGACGTCGGCCACAGCCGTGGGATCGTCGATGCGGAAGGTCTCGGCGGCCTCCTGGACGGTGGCGACGTCGACCAGTCCCCGATCGGCGAGGCCCTTGAGCGTCGCCACGACGATCGACTCGGCGTCGATGCGGAAGTGCCGGCGAGCCGCGGCGCGGGTGTCGGCGAAGCCGAATCCGTCTGCGCCCAGGGCCATCCAGGGTCCGGGCACCCAGCGAGCGATCTGGTCGGGCACGGCGCGCATGTAGTCGCTGACCGCGACCGTGACGGCCCGGTCCTCGGGCAGCTTCTCGGTGACGTACGGGACCTTCTGCGACTCGGCCGGGTGCGTCAGGTTCCACTGCTCGGCCTGGGCGGCGTCGCGGGCCAGCTCGTTCCAGGAGGTGACCGACCACACGTCGGCGGCGACGCCGAACCTCTCGGCCAGGATCTGCTGGGCCTTCAGCGCCCACGGCACCGCCACGCCCGAGGCGAGGATGCGGGTGGCCGTGGCGTCCGATCCCGCGTCGGGGGCCGGCTTGAAGAGGTAGGCGCCGCGCAGCACACCGTCGACGTCGAGGTCCTCGGGCTCGGCCGGCTGCACCAGGGGCTCGTTGTAGACGGTGAGGTAGTAGATGACGTCCTCGCCGTGCGGGTGCTCGTCGCTGGTGCCGTACATCCGCTCCAGGCCGCGCTTGACGACGTGCGCGATCTCGAAGGAGAACGCGGGGTCGTAGTGCACGACCGCCGGGTTCGTCTGGGCGATCAGCGGTGAGTGGCCGTCGGCGTGCTGCAGGCCCTCGCCCGTCAGCGTCGTGCGACCGGCGGTGGCGCCGATGAGGAATCCACGGGCCAGCTGGTCGGCCATGGCCCAGATCGAGTCGGCGGTCCGCTGGAAGCCGAACATCGAGTAGAAGAGGTAGACCGGGATCATCGGCTCGCCGTGCGTGGAGTAGGCGCTGCCGGCGGCGATGGCCGAGGCGACGGCGCCGGCCTCGCTGATGCCCTCGTGCAGCATCTGGCCCTGCTCGGACTCCTTGTAGGCCAGCAGGAGCTTGCGGTCGACCGACTCGTAGGCCTGGCCGCCCGGGTTGTAGATCTTGGCCGAGGGGAACATCGAGTCCATGCCGAACGTGCGGTACTCGTCGGGCGCGATGGGCACGATGCGCTGGCCGACTCCCTCGTCCTTCATCAGGTCGCGCAGCAGCCGGACGAACGCCATCGTCGTCGCGATCTCCTGCTTGCCCGAGCCCTGCCGCAGCGCCTTGTAGGTGTCGTCTGCGGGCAGCTTGACGGGGGTGACGTCGAGGCGACGCTTCGGCAGGCTGCCGCCCAGCGCCTCGCGACGAGCCATCATGTACTGGATCTCCTCGCTGTCCGCGCCGGGGTGGTAGAACGGCGCGAGCTCGTCGCGATCGATGTCCTCGTCGGTGACGGGGATGTTGAGCCGGTCGCGGAAGTTCTTCAGATCGTCCTTCGTCAGCTTCTTCATCTGGTGCGTCGCGTTGCGGCCCTGGAAGGACTCCAGCAGCCAGCCCTTCACGGTGTGCGCCAGGATGACGGTCGGCTGACCGGTGTGCTTGGTCGCAGCCTCGAACGCCGCGTAGACCTTGCGATAGTCGTGCCCGCCGCGGGGGAGCCGCTCGATCTGCTCGTCGCTGAGGTGCTCGACCATCTTCTGCAGGCGCGGGTCGGGCCCGAAGAACTTCTCGCGGTTGTAGCCGCCCGTCTCGACCGACATCGTCTGGAACTGCCCGTCGGGTGTGCGGTTCATCTGGTTGACCAGCACGCCGTCGGTGTCGCGGGCCAGCAGATCGTCCCACTCGCGGCCCCACACGACCTTGATGACGTTCCAGCCGGCGCCGCGGAAGTACGACTCCAGCTCCTGGATGATCTTGCCGTTGCCACGCACGGGCCCGTCGAGCTGCTGCAGGTTGCAGTTGACGACGAACGTGAGGTTGTCGAGCTCCTCACGGGCGGCCAGGCCGATCGCGCCGAGTGACTCGGGCTCGCCCATCTCGCCGTCACCGAGGAACGTCCACACGCGCTGCTGGCTGGTGTCCTTGATGCCGCGGTGGTGCAGGTAGCGGTTGAACCGCGCCTGGTAGATCGAGTTGATCGCGCCCAGGCCCATCGAGACGGTGGGGAACTCCCAGTACTCGGGCATCAGGCGGGGGTGCGGGTACGACGAGAGGCCCTCGCCGGCGCCCTGCGAGACCTCCTGGCGGAACCGGTCCATCTGCGACTCGGTCAGGCGGCCCTCGAGGTAGGACCGGGCGTAGATGCCGGGAGCGGCGTGCCCCTGGAAGTAGATGTGGTCGCCGCCGCCGGGGTGGTCCTTGCCGCGGAAGAAGTGGTTGAAGCCCACCTCGTACAGGCTGGCCGCCGACTGGTAGCTGGCGATGTGCCCACCGACGCCGAGGCCGGGGCGGTTGGCGCGCGAGACCATGACGGCCGCGTTCCAGCGGATGTAGGAACGGATGCGACGCTCGATCGCCTCGTTGCCGGGGAACCACGGCTCGTGCTCGGGCGGGATCGTGTTGATGAAGTCGGTGCTGCGCAGCGCCGGGACGCCCACGGCCTGCTCACGCGCTCGCTCCAGCAGACGCAGCATCAGGTACCGGGCGCGGTCGCGGCCGCGGGTGTCGATCATCGCGTCGAGCGAGTCGATCCAGTCCTTCGTCTCCTCCGGATCGATGTCGGGAAGCTGGGTGGGCAGACCCTCGTGGATGACGGGGCGGCGGTCGCTCGGGCCGGTGTGCGGCATCGTGACTCCTTGGGCGTGTCTTGTGGACCTCTCCATCCTTCCACGCGAGGTTCGCTAGGGTGAGGGCGGGAACGGTGCTCCTTTCCTTACTTTTCAGTAGGTTTCGGGGCATCACCGCCATCAATGAGGAGGATCGTGGACACGGGCAAGCTGGGGTTCGTCCCCGACAGCGTCATCCAAGAGCTGGGTTGGGACGACGACGTCGACGACCAGCTGCGCGAGGCGATCGAGCAGACCACCGGCAACGCGTTGGTCGACGGCGACGTCGGGCTCGTGGTCGACGGCGTGATCCTCTGGTGGCGCGACGGCGACGGTGATCTCGCCGACGCGCTGATGGATGCGCTGCAGGACCTCGTCGAGGGTGGCTTCATCTGGTTGCTCACCCCGAAGGTCGGCCGCCCCGGCTACGTCTCCGGCGCCGACATCGGCGAGGCCGCACCCGTGGCCGGCATGTCCACCACCACCACGTCGTCGGCCACCGACGACTGGGCCGCCACGAAGCTCTCCAGCCACAAGCGGTAGCGCGCGGCTCCTTCGTCGCCGCTCCAGCGGTTCGTGCCTCACCGCTGCCGGGCTTCGCCCGGCCGCCTCGCCTCGCCTCGCTGCGCTCGGCCCGTGGTCGGGTCCTTGGGGTGACGCAGCCATAGGGTTACGGCATGACTATCGAGATCGGCCAGGCCGCCCCCGACTTCACCCTCCGCAACCAGCACGGCGAGGAGGTCTCGCTGTCGGGTCTGCGCGGCCGGCCGGTCGTCGTGGTGTTCTACCCGTGGGCGTTCACCGGTGTGTGCACCGGTGAGCTCTGCGAGATCCGCGACAACCTCTCCGACCTCACCGCCGACGGTGCCGAGATCCTCGCCATCTCCTGCGACGCAACCTTCTCGCTGCGGGTCTTCGCCGAGCGCGAGGGCTACGACTTCTCGCTGCTGAGCGACTTCTGGCCGCATGGCGAGGTCGCCCGCGCCTACGGCGTCTTCAACGAGCAGGCGGGCGCCGCCGTGCGCGGCACGTTCGTCATCGACGCCGAGGGCGTCGTGCGCTGGAAGATCGAGAACGGCATCCCGGACGCCCGCTCGCTCGACGAGTACCGCGAGGCCCTCGCAGCTCTCTGAGCCGGTTCGTCGATTCCTCTGCGCCGTGCCCCCGCGGTGCGCTTTGATGGGGATGCGCGGCCGCTTGGGACCCGAGACCCCGGCGGTCGCGCGCTGTATTCTCATGCCGCCCAGGGCCCGGCACCCCTGCCGGTCTCATGCCGCCCAGGGCCCGGCGCCCCTGCCGGTCTCATGCCGCCCAGGGCCCGGCACCCCTGCCGGTCTCTTGCCGCCCAGGGCGCTGACGCCCGGTCCTGGGGTAGGGTTCCGGGGTTCGCGGGCGAATAGCTCAGTTGGTCAGAGCGTCCGGTTTACACCCGGAAGGCCGGGGGTTCGAGACCCTCTTCGCCCACCAGTCACATCCGAGTCGGGACCCATGACCATGAAGCAGAACCTGCACTTCGTCACGCTCGCCACCATCGACCTCGACGCCACCCGTGCGTTCTACGGCGCCCTCGGCTGGACGCCGCTCATCGACGTCGAGGACGAGATCGTCTTCTACCAGGTGGCGCCAGGGATGGTGCTGGGGTTCTTCGACGCCGAGAAGTTCGGCCAGGACCTCGCCGCCTCCACCGACCACTCCCGGCTCGGCGGTGTCACGCTGTCGCACAACGTCGAGAGCCCCGCCGAGGTCCACGAGCTCACGGGATCGATGGCCGCGGCCGGTGGTGCGGTGCTGAAGCAGCCGCAGGCCGGCCAGTTCGGTGGCATCTTCCACGCGCACGTGCAGGACCCCAACGGGGTGATCTGGGAGATCGCGCACAACCCCGGCTGGCACGTCGACGCCGACGGCACGGTCTCCTTCAGCGAGCCGACGGACTAGCTGCTCGCGAGCCCCAGCTCGTCGTCGCCCAGCGACGCGAAGCAGGACTCGACCAGCGCCGGATCGACCCCGATGATCGTGGCGGGGTCCCACCGCGGGTCGCGGTCCTTGTCGACGAGCTGCGCGCGGATGCCCTCGGCCGCGTCGTGAGTGGCGAACAACCGGCAGGCCAGGCGGTACTCGAGATCGAGCGACTCGCGCAGATCGCTGAAGTCGGCCGACTCCCGCAGGGCGCGCAGGGTCACCGCGAGGGCCGTGGGGGAGCGGCGGCCGATCGTGTCGGCGGCCTCCCGAGCCGCCGGTTCGTCCGAGGTGGCGAGCCGTTCGACGATGACGCCCAGATCGTCGCCGGCGTAGCAGGAGTCGATCCAGTCCTGTGCGAGGGGAAGCTCCGGTTCCGGTGCGCCGAACTCCACGGCAGCGACCGCGTCGGCCGGGTCCTCGACGGCGAGTCGCTCGATGAGGTCGCCGAGCCGGTCACTGGGCACCATGTGGTCGGCGAGGCCGAGCGCGATGGCGTCGGCCGCCCCGACCGAGCCCGCCGTCAGGGCCAAGTGGGTCCCGAGCTGGCCGGGTGTGCGCGACAGCAGCCACGTGCCACCCACGTCGGGCAGGAAGCCGATGCCGGTCTCGGGCATGCCGATCGACGAGCGCTCGGTGACGACCCGGGTGCCGGCGTGCGCGGACAGGCCGATGCCGCCGCCGAGCACGATGCCGTCCATGGCCGCCACGAACGTCTTCGGGTACTCGGCGATCAGGGCGTTGAGGCGGTACTCGTCGGCCCAGAACGCCGCCGCGGCCGAACCGCCCTCGCGGGCGTCGCGCCACAGCGCCACCATGTCGCCACCGGCGCACAGGCCGCGACTCCCGGCGCCACTCAGCACGATCGTCTCGACGGCATCGTCGTCCGCCCACTCCTCGAGCTGTGCCGTCAGGAGGAGCACCATCTCGTGCGTCAGGGCATTGATCGCACGCGGGCGATTCAGCACCAGATGGCCGAGGCGACCCGCTCGACGAGCGAGGACGGGTGGTTCGGTCGAGCTCATGGACGTCCTTCCGTGGGGGAGTGTTCAGTCGTACCAGCCGGCCCTCGCGGGTGATCATGGGGCCATGACCGAGATGGCAGAGGTCGTGGCGCGGCTGCGCGCTGCGGGATGTGTCTACGCCGAGCAGGAGGCGGCCCTGCTGCACGACGTGGCCGACGGTGTGGCGCTCGATGATCTGGTCGCCCGGCGGGTGGCGGGGGAGCCGTTGGAGCACCTGCTCGGTCGTGTCGAGTTCCGCGGTCTTCGGCTCGTCCTGACCCCCGGGGTGTTCGTGCCCCGCCAGCGCACCGCGCTGGTCGTCGAGGAAGGACTGCGGGCCCTGCGGTCGGACGCGCTCGCGATCGACCTGTGCTGTGGGGCGGGAACGATCGGCGCGGGGATCGGGAGTGCCCGGCCGGACGTCGAGCTGTGGGCCACCGAGCTCGATCCGACGGCCGCCGCCAGTGCGCGGCAGAACCTGGGCGGGCCCGTCCGGGTCGGCGACCTCTTCGAGCCGCTGCCGTCGCGCCTGTGGGGGCGCGTCGACCTCGTGGCGGCCAACCTCCCCTACGTGCCCACTGCCGCCATCGCCACGATGCCGGCCGAGGCGCGCGACCACGAACCGCGCCTGGGCCTGGACGGCGGCGACGACGGCCTGAGGCTGCACCGCCGGGCCGTGCCGGAGGCGGCCGAGTGGCTCGCGCCGGGCGGACGACTCGTGGTGGAGTGCGGGCGTCCCCAGGCGTCGACGCTGGCCGACCTGATGCGCGCGTCGGGACTCGACGCGTCCATCGTCACGGACGACGCGCTCGACGGCACCGTCGTCTCCGGGCGGCGGAACGATACGGTCACCGCGTGAGCACCAAGCGTCGTCAGGCGACCCGCGCCCGCCTCCTCGAGGCCGGCCGCGAGCTGATGGCCGAGATCGGCATCCAGGGCGCGACGGTCGAGGCGATCTGCGAGCGGGCGGGGTTCACGCGCGGCGCGTTCTACTCGAACTACGCCAGCAAGGACGAGCTGATCCTCGACCTGTTCGATCACGAGAAGACGATCCTGGTCAGCCTCATGCAGGCCGCGCTCGACGCCGAGCTGCGGCCCGACGACGACGTCGCCTCGATGCTGCGGGCCGCCGACCACTTCCTCGCGGCCTACCCCCGTGACCGCACCAGCTTCCTGGTGCACCAGGAGTTCGTGACGCACGGGATTCGCGGCCGCGCGGTGGCGCAGGTGTACCGGGAGGTCTGGAACGAGACCCACCGCGAGTTCGTGCGCATCATCGACCACGCCCTCACGGTGCTGAACCGCCGCCTCACCGTGCCCCTCGACCAGGCGGCGCTCGTGCTGATCGGCGCCTGGGAGATGGTCATGCGCGAGGCCTTCCTCGAGTCCGACGACGACGAGGCCGACACGGCGGCTTTCTCGCAGATGCTCCCGCAGCTGCTGCTCGCCTTCCTCGAGCCTGTCTAGCCGGGTTGTGGAGAACCTGCCGCCCACTGTCGGGACCGGCTGACACGATGGCGGCATGCCGACTTCCACTGCCGCCAGCCCCACCGCCGATGCCGCGCTCGAGGCGCTCCGCCGGCTGACGGGGCGTGCTGAGGCGCAGTTCCACGAGGGGCAGCTCGAGGCCGTCACCGCGCTGGTCGACGACCACCGGCGGGCCCTGGTGGTCCAGCGCACCGGGTGGGGCAAGTCGGCGGTGTACTTCGTCGCCACGTCGCTGCTGCGCGCCGCGGGCCGCGGGCCCACTTTGCTGGTCTCGCCGCTGCTCGCCCTGATGCGCGACCAGGTGGCCGCTGCCGAGCGTGCGGGGGTCCGGGCCGTCTCGCTCAGCTCGGCCAACGTCACCGAGTGGGACGACGTGCGCGCCCGCATCGCCGCCGACGAGGTCGACGTCCTGCTGGTCTCGCCCGAGCGGCTCAACAACCCGCGCTTCCGTGCCGAGCAGCTGCCCGACCTCGTCAAGAACCTCGGTCTGCTCGTGGTCGACGAGGCGCACTGCATCTCCGACTGGGGCCACGACTTCCGCCCCGACTACCGCCGCCTGGCCGACCTCATCCATGTCCTCGACGAGTCCGTGCCGGTCCTCGCCACCACGGCGACGGCCAACGCTCGCGTGGTCGCCGACGTCGCCGAGCAGCTTGGCCACGACGTCCTCACCGTGCGCGGCTCGTTGGCCCGCTCCTCGCTGCGGCTCGGCAGCCTCACCCTTGACGGTCCGCGCGACCGGCTCGGTTGGCTCGTGGCCCACCTGAACGACCTGCCCGGCAGTGGCATCGTCTACGCCCTCACGGTCTCCGCGGCAGAGGACACCGCTCGAGCCCTCGGCGAGGCCGGGCACGAGGTCCGCGCCTACACGGGCCGCACCGACCCGGCCGATCGCGAGAAGCTCGAGGACGCGCTGCGCCGCAACGAGGTCAAGGCCCTCGTGGCCACCAGTGCCCTGGGCATGGGCTTCGACAAGCCCGATCTCGGCTTCGTCGTGCACCTGGGCGCCCCGTCGTCGCCGGTCGCGTACTACCAGCAGGTCGGCCGCGCGGGTCGTGCCACCGAGTCCGCCGACGTCCTGCTGCTGCCGGGGCGCGAGGACGCCGAGATCTGGCGCTACTTCGCCACCGCAGCCATGCCCGACCCCGAGCGCGCGGCCGCCGTCATCGCGGCTCTGGGCGACGAGCCGCTGTCCACCGCCGCGCTCGAGACCCGCGTCGACCTGCGCCGCACGCGCCTCGAGCTGCTGCTCAAGGTGCTCGACGTCGACGGCGCCGTCCGCAAGGTGCAGGGCGGCTGGGTCGCCACGGGGGAGCCGTGGACCTACGACGCCGATCGCTACGCCCGCATCGCCGAGGCGCGCGAGGCCGAGCAGACCGCCATGCGGTCCTACCAGCGCGGCGAGGAGTGCCGCATGGAGCTGTTGCAGCGCCAGCTCGACGACCCCACCGCCGCCCCCTGCGGCCGGTGCGACGTGTGCGCCGGCCCCTGGTATCCGGTCGACGTGCCCGACGCCGCCTCCGGCACGGCTGCCGCCGCGCTCGACCGCGTGGGCGTCCCCATCGAGCCGCGCTCTGCCTGGCCCAGCGGCGTCGGTCGCCTCGGGGTCGACGTCAAGGGGCGCATCGCCGCCGAGGAGCGGGCCGAGCCCGGTCGGGCCCTCGTCCGCCTCACCGACCTCGGGTGGGGTGGTCCGCTGCGCGAACGCTTCGCCACCGGTGCGCCCGACGGTCCGGTCGACGCCACGCTGGTCGACGGATGCGTCCGAGCCCTCCGCGACTGGGGCTGGGCCGAACGGCCCGTGGGCATCGTGGTCATGCCGTCGCTCGGTCGTCCCGAGCTGGTCACCTCGCTGGCCGCCGAGCTCTCCCGCATCGGCCGGCTTCCCGTGCTGGGCGCGCTCGACGTCGACCCCCACGTGCCGGTCTCCGGTCCCGGTGGCAACAGCGCCTACCGTCTGGCCGGCGTCTGGGGGCGGTTCAGCGTCGGCCCCGAGCTCTCCGCCGCCCTCGCCAGCACCAGCGGTCCGGTGCTGCTCGTCGACGACCTCGTCGACAGCCGGTGGACCCTCACCGTCGCGGCCCGCGAGCTCCGCCGGGCCGGCGCCAGCGCCGTCCTGCCGTTCGCGCTGGCCGCCGTGGGCTGAGCACTAGGCTCGTCGCATGGCTTCCCTGCGTGACGTCGTGGCAGTCCTCGACCAGCTGTACGACCCCCGGTGGGCCGACGGATGGGACGCCGTCGGAACCGTCGTGGGTGACCCCGAGGCCGAGGTGCGCAGCATCCTGTTCGCCGTCGATCCGGTCCAGGCCGTGGCCGACGAAGCCGTCGCCGGGGGGCACCAGCTCCTGGTGACGCACCACCCGCTGTGGCTCAAGGGCGTCACGTCGGTCGCCGCCTCGGATCCCAAGGGCAGGGTGGTGCACACGCTGCTGAGCTCTGGCGTCGCCCTGCACACCTGTCACACCAACGCCGACGTGCCGCCGCTCGGCGTCTCGGAGTCGATGGCGCTCGCGCTCGGTCTGCAGGACGTCAGGCCCCTCGACGTCGACACCGACCCGATGGACGTCTGGACGGTCTTCGTCCCCGACGACCACGCCGACTCGGTACTCGCCGCGATGCACGGGGCCGGAGCCGGACGGTACGACCTGTACGACAGCGCCGCCTTCCGCTCCGCCGGCACCGGCCAGTTCCGACCCCTCGACGGTGCCAGGCCCGCCATCGGCGCCGTCGGCGACGTCGAGCAGGTCGCCGAGACCCGCCTGCACCTCGTGGCGTCACCGGGGGTGCGTGAGTCCGTGCGCTCGGCACTGCTCGCGGCCCACCCCTACGAGGTGCCCGCCTACGACGTCGTCGCCGCCGAGCCCACGCCGTCCGACCGTGGCAGCGGCCGCATCGGCCTGCTGCCCGAGGCAATGCCGCTGGGGGAGTTCGCCGACCACGTGGCTCGCTCGCTGCCCGCCCACGGCGGCGCCACCCGCGTGGCGGGCGACCTCGAGCGGCCCATCCGCACCGTCGCGCTGTGCGGCGGCTCGGGCGACTTCCTGCTCGGTCCGGCCACTGCGGCCGGTGCCGACGTGCACGTCACGTCCGACCTCAAGCACCACACGGTCAGCGAGCATCTCGAACGACCTGGCGCGTGTGCCGTCGTCGACGTCCCGCACTGGGCCGCGGAGTGGACCTGGCTGCCAGTGGCCGCCCGCGCCGTGCAGGAGCGCCTCGGCAATGGCGTCAGCACCCACGTCTCCACGCTCGTCACCGACCCGTGGACCGTCAGCCGCACTCACGACCGGCCCTGAACGGTACGGTGGGCATCTCGTACACCCTCGACCCGGGAGCCCACGCTGAAAGCCGCACCCTCCGACCAGCTGGTCGTGCTCGACCTGGCTGATCGCGACGCCGTCATCGCCCAGCTCGACCACCGCCGCCGCTCGCTCCCACAGCTGGCGCGCCTCGCCGAGCTGGGTGCCCAGCGCAAGGACGTCAACGACCGGCGCATCGAGCTGCAGACGACCGTCGACGACCTGACGCGCGAGCAGCGCAAGGCCGACACCGAGGTCGAGCAGGTCAAGGCCCGCAAGCAGCGCGACGAGGAACGCCTCAACTCTGGTGCCGTCAACAACCCCAAGGACCTCGAGAACATCCAGCACGAGCTCGTTGCCCTGGAGCGCCGCATCGGCGTGCTCGAGGACGCCGAGCTCGAGATCATGGAGCAGCTCGAGACCGCCGAGGGCGAGCTGTCGGTCGTCGTCGAGCAGCTGGCAGGGATCGACGCCAGCATCGCCGAGGCCGAGGCCGAGCGCGACCAGCAGGTCGCCGTCCTCGACGAGCAAGCTGCGGCCGCGCTGTCGGACCGCAAGGACATGGTCGTCCTGGTGCCCGACGACCTGCTGGCGCTGTACGAGAAGATCCGAGCCCAGTACGGCTCCGGCGCCGCGGTCCTGCGCGCCCGGCGCTGCGAGGGATGCCGGCTCGAGCTGAACGGCTCGGACATCCGCGAGATCGCCGTCACCTCCGAGGACACCGTGGTGCGGTGCCCCGAGTGCAGCCGCATCCTGGTGCGCACCGACGAGTCGGGGCTGTGACGAAGAACCAGCTCGTCGGGTGGCGCGGCGCCATGCACGGTGAGCCGACGACCCTGATCCTGCTGCGGCACGGCGTCACGGCCAGCACGCTCGGCAAGCTGTTCTGCGGTTCCGGCGGCAGCGACCCCGGTCTCGTGGCCGAGGGTGAGGAGCAGGCCCGACGGGCCGCCGAGCACCTCGCGGCGCGGAGAGGCATCGACGCCATCATCGCGTCACCGCTGCGCCGGACGCAGGAGACCGCGGGGGTGGTTGCCGAGGCCCTCGGTCTCGACGTCACCACCGAGCCCCTGATCGCCGAGGCCGCGTTCGGCGAGTGGGACGGGTTCTCGTTCGCCGAGATCATGGATCGCTGGCCCACCGAGCTCGACGCCTGGTTGGCGTCGACGGCCGTCGCCCCGCCGGGAGGCGAGACCTTCGACGCCGTGGCCGAGCGCACCGCGCAGCTGCAGCAGCGCCTCGTCGAGGAGCACGCGGGGCAGACGATCGTGGCGGTCAGTCACGTGACGCCCATCAAGATGCTGACCCGCCTGGCGCTCGGCGCACCGATGGACGTCATCTACCGCATGGAGCTCGCCCCGGCCTCCCTGACCACCATCGTCTGGTGGCCCGACGGCACCCCGAGCCTCCGCTCCTTCTCCGTCACACCCTGACGCTCAGGTGGTGATGACGTCGAGGCGGTCGTCGTGGGGCTCGACGGTCCAGCCGAGGGCGCGGACGGAATCGACGAGCTCGTCGGGCGTGGTCGGCTCGTCGCCCGACTCGAGCAGCGCCCGGGCGATGCGCCCCTTGGTCGCCTTGTTGAAGTGGCTGACGACCGTGCGCTTGCCGTTCGCCTCGTGCAGCACCCGCATCGTGGCCGTGGATACCCCGGTCGGTGCTTGGCCCAGCTGCACGTAGGTGCCGGAGCGCAGGTCGAGCACGAGCCCGCCGTCGGCGAGGTCGGCGATCGCGCGTGGCACCACCGGCTTCCAGCGGCTGGCCACCGTGCCGAGCCGGGGGAGCGTCGTGCCGCCGGACAGCTTGTAGGCCGGGATGCGGTCACCGGGACGCACGAGTCCGAACAGCGCGGACGCGATGGCGATGCGCTCGTCAGCACGCCGCCGAGCGGTCGCGTCGAGCGAGTCGAGACCCAGCTCGCCGAACAGCACGCCGGTGTAGACCGCGTCGGCCCGTCCGGCCGGCTCCTCGCGCAGGCGCGTGTTCTGCTCGAGCAGGTCGGCCTGCGTCGGCCCCAGCCCCAGGATCTCGGCCCCGCGGCGCGTAGCGCTGAGCCGCACCAGAGCGCTGAGCAGCTGCTCGCGCACGCGCGTGAGCCCCGGCGAGGAAAGGGTCGACAGGTCGAGCGGGTCGCCGCCCTCGGGCCGGGTCTTGCCCTCGGACGGCGGCAGCAGGATCAGCACCCCGAGACCCTATCCGGCGTCACAGGAGGCGGATGCCCTCGACCACCAGCAGGACCGCGAAGACCGCGAAGGCCGCCGCGGCCCCGTAGCGGATGACCTTCTCGGGCAGCTTGCGGCCGAGCATCGCGCCGACGACGATCGCCATCGCGTCCGCCGCCACCATGCCGACGGTGCTGCCGATCCAGACGCCGACCCAGTCGTTGTTCACGGCCAGCGTGATGGTGGCGAGCATCGTCTTGTCGCCCAGCTCGGCCAGGAAGAACGCCAGGCCGACCGCCAGCAGGGCCCGCCCGGACGCGTTCCTGGCCTTCTGCGCCTCGTCCTCGGTCAGCTCGTCCCCGCGGAGGGTCCACGCGGCGAATCCGAGGAACGCGACACCGGCGACGATCGAGATCCAGCCCTGGTACTCGGAGAACGCGTCACCGATCCAGTAGCCGATGCCGACCGAGGCGAGGTGGACGATCGCCGTGGCGACGGTGATGCCGATCAGCACGTCCCGCACGCGATAGCGGGAGGCGAAGGTCATCGCCATCAGCTGGCTCTTGTCGCCGAGCTCGGCGATGAAGATGACCACCGTGCTGAGCAGCAGGGCGTCGATCATGAAGAAGGGCTCCTCGTCTCCCGGACGAAGAGCCTCAGCGTGACGAGTCCTCGACCGGGCTCGTCACATGACAGATCCGGTCGAAAGTCTCGTCCGCCAGCCTGAACAAGCAGTGCTTGTTCTTGGGGCTGGCCCGCTGCACCGGAGCCCTGGCGAAGCGGCTCAGTATGTCGATGCAGCGATTGGGGACTACTCCCTTTCGCTGCCGCAAGACTACAGGGTGGCCGCCGGGGCTAGGATCAGGGTGCGAATGAGCCGGCCGGGCGGCCGCGGCCCACTGACGTGGGTCGAGGAAAGTCCGGACTCCACAGAGCGCGGTGGTGGCCAACAGCCACCCACGGTGACGTGCGGGACAGTGCCACAGAAAACAGACCGCCAACGGCCTCTCGGCTCTCGAGCTGAGAGGTGCGGGCAAGGGTGAAACGGTGAGGTAAGAGCTCACCAGCGCCTCCGGTGACGGAAGCGGCTCGGTAAACCCCACCGGGAGCAAGACCAAGAGGGCCCGTCTCCGGGCGGGCCTGCGCTGACGGGCTGCTCGTCCGATGTCAGCGGGTAGGTCGCACGAGGCGTCCAGCAATGGGCGTCCCAGATGGATGGTCGCCCGGGGCCCGCGAGGGTCTCGACAGAATCCGGCTTACAGGCCGGCTCATTCGCACCTGTGCCCTAGGGTGGGGGCCGTCCCCGACCCGTCGACGGAGCCCGCATGACGTCTCGCCACCTGTTCCGCCGTGTCACGTACCTGACCGTGTTCGTGATGATCTTGGCGGTCGCGGCGTACTTCCTCATGGACTACCTGGACCAGCAGGAGAAGCGCGAGTCGGCACCGGCGCAGACGACACCCCCGCCGGCCGGCATCGTGACCGACGAGATGGTCACCACCATCACCGAGCAGGCGGGCCGCAACCTCGACCGTCCCGTGGTCGTCATCTGCCCGCCGCGCATCGAGCTCAAGCGCGACAACCAGATGACCTGCCAGATCACCGAGGCTGCGGGTGAGACCCCCGGCACGCTGATCACCGAGGCGATCGTGACGATCACGGACCCGGCCGCGTCGAAGGGCGCGCGCTGGAGCTGGAAGACCCCGTAGCTGGAGAACGCCGTAGCGCCGTTCCCGGTCAGCTGAGGGTGAGGATCTCCGCGCCGTCCTCGGTGACCAGCAGGGTGTGCTCGAACTGAGCCGTGCGCGATCCGTCGCGCGTGACGGCGGTCCAGCCGTCGTCCCACAGGTCGAAGTCGATCGTCCCGAGGGTCAGCATCGGCTCGATCGTGAACGTCATGCCCGGCTCGATGACCGTGGTGGCCGACGGGTCGTCGTAGTGGGGCACCACCAGGCCGTCGTGGAAGGCGGGCCCGACCCCGTGGCCGGTGAAGTCCTCCACGACGCCGTAGCCGAAGCGCCGCGCGTAGGCCTCGATGACGCGGCCGATGACGTTGATCTGGCGGCCGGGCTTCACAGCGCGGATGGCTCGCATCGTCGCCTCGTGGGTGCGCTCGACCAGCAGTCGCGACTCCTCGTCGACGTCGCCCACCAAGTAGGTCTTGTTGGTGTCGCCGTGCACGCCGCCGATGTAGGCGGTGATGTCGATGTTGACGATGTCGCCGTCGGCGAGAGGACGGTCGTCGGGGATGCCGTGGCAGATGACCTCGTTGACGCTGCTGCACATCGACTTGGGGTAGCCGCGGTACCCGAGGGTCGACGGATACGCGTTGTTCGCCAGGAGGAACTCGTGGGCGACTCGGTCGAGCTCGTCGGTCGTCACGCCCGGCGCGATGGCGGCCTCGACGGCGTCGAGGGCCTGAGCCGCAAGGCGTCCCGCGACCCGCATGGCGGCGATCGTCTCGGCGCTGCGGACGAGCGGACCGCGGTAGGGCAGCGGGGCCAACTGCCCGACGTACTCGGGGCGGTCGATGCTGCCGGGGACGGCGCGTTCCGGGCCGATGACACCGGGGGACAGGAGCTCGACAGGCACCACGGGAGTCTACGGGGTGCGTCCGGACGCGAGTCTGGCACGATGCCGGTATGTCCTACTACTACTGCCTCAAGCACCGTTCCGTGGAGGGCGAGGATGGCTGCCGCGCCAAGGACCGCCTCGGACCGTACGAGACGGAGGCCGAGGCGTCTCGCGCGCTCGACAAGGTGGCCGAGCGGAACGAGGAGTGGGACAACGACCCGGACTGGAACGAGCCCGAGCCCGACAGCGCTCCGTGAACCCCCGTCCCCTGTGAATCTTCGCCTCGAGCGGTCCGGGCCGTGGATCGGCGTCGGCGGCGTCTTCATCCACCTCTGGCTCGCCATCACGACCGTGCTCTACGCCCCGTGGTGGGGCGTGGCCTTGCACGTCCTCGCCATCACGCCACCGGCGGTGCTCGTGGCCCGGTGGGCCCGCGAGCAACCGCGCCGGTGCGCCTGGCTGCCGCTGCTCGGCGTCGCGATCTGGGCGACCTTGAACGCGATCGGCATCGGCCTGCTCGGCTGGCGGATGGACTGACCTGACGGTCAGGTCTCGAAGGTGTGCTCCGGCGCCGGGAAGGTGCCGCCGGCGACGTCGGCCGCGAACTCTCGCGCGGCGGTGTCGATGATGCCGTGCAGGTCGGCGTACTTCTTGACGAAGCGCGGACCCTTCCCGGGACGCAGGCCGAGCATGTCCTGCCAGACCAGCACCTGCGCGTCGCAGTCGGGTCCTGCGCCGATCCCGATCGTGGGGATGCGCAGCGTGGCGGTGATCTTCGCGGCGGTGGGCGCCGGGACCATCTCCATCACGACGGCGAACGCGCCGGCCTCCTGCACGGCGACGGCGTCGTCGATCAGGCGCTGGGCGGTCTCGCCGCGGCCCTGCACCCGGTAGCCGCCGAGCGCGTGCTCGGACTGCGGCGTGAAGCCGATGTGTGCCATGACGGGGACGCCTCCGCGGGTCAGCAGCTCGATCTGGGGGGCCATCTCGGCACCACCCTCGAGCTTCACGGCGTGCGCGTGCCCTTCCTTCATGAAGCGCACCGCGGTGTCGTAGGCCTGTTCGGGCGAGCGCTGGTAGGAGCCGAACGGCAGGTCGGCGACGACGAGACCGCGGTCCGAGCTGCGGCTGACCGCCTGCACGAGCGGCAGCAGCTCATCGACCGTCACCGGCAGCGACGACTCGTAGCCGAAGACGTTGTTGGCCGCGGAGTCACCGATGAAGAGCACCGGCACGCCGGCGTCGTCGAAGATGCGGGCGGTGTACTGGTCGTACGTGGTGAGCATGACCCACTTGTGGCCCTGCTCCTTCCACTGCTGCAGGTGGTGGGTGCGGACGCGCTTGATCTTCGGGTTCCCGGCAGGGGTCCCGGGCCCTGGGCGGGAGGAGGCACTGCCTCCACCGTAGGGCGCGGCCTCTTCGGGCATGACGGGATCGCTCATGGTCTTCTCCTTCTCGCAGCCCCTCGGTGGGGGTCCACGGACACCGTCAGTCTAGAGCGACTCGCGCCACTGGGTGGTGATGGGGAGACGACGATCACGTCCGAAGTTGCGGGCGCTGACCTTGGGTCCCGGCGGGTACTGGCGGCGCTTGTACTCGGCACGGTCGACCAGGGTGACCACGCGTTCGACCAGCTCGGCGTCGAATCCGCGGGCCACCACCTCGGTCGATCCCAGGCCCTGCTCGACGTAGAGGTCGAGCACCGCGTCCAGCTGGTCGTAGGGCGGCAGCGAGTCTGAGTCGACCTGCCCCGGGCGCAGCTCGGCCGACGGCGGCTTGCTGATGGTGTTCTCGGGGATGGGCGGCTGCTCGCCCTGCGACTCCGCCCATGCGTTGCGCCACCGCGACATCTCCCAGACCAGCGTCTTGTAGACGTCCTTGATGGGCGCGTAGGCGCCGACGGCGTCGCCGTAGATGGTCGAGTAGCCGGTGGCGAGCTCGGACTTGTTGCCGCACGCCAGCACGAGGTGCCCGTCCTGGTTCGACAGCCCCATCCAGATCACGGCGCGGATGCGGGCCTGCAGGTTCTCCTCGGCCAGACCGTCGAGGTTCAGCGCGTCCTGGTAGGCGTCGAACATCGGCGCGATCGGCACGGTGTCGAGGTGCATGCCGGTGCGGCGGGCGAGCTCGGCGGCGTCGCCGCGACTGTGCTCGGTGGACCACTCGCTGGGGTTGGAGATGCCGTGGACGTTCTCGGGCCCGAGGGCGTCCACGGCGATGGCGGCCACGAGCGTGGAGTCGATGCCGCCGGACGCACCGAACAGCACGCTGGAGAAGCCGTTCTTGCGCACGTAGTCGCGCAGGCCGAGCACGGTCGCCTGGTAGCGCTCGCCGAGGTCGTCCCAGCGCTCGGCGATGCGCGCGGGAAGGGGCTCCGCGTCGTCGCTGACAGGCTCGGAGGAGACGACGGTGCGCTGGACCCGCAGGCCCTCGAAGCGCTCGTCGGCCTCGGGCATGCGAGCGGTGGCCGCGGGGAGGTCGAGGTCGACGACGAGCAGCTCCTCCTCGAACTGCGCAGCACGTCCCACGGTCTCGCCTTGGGAGTCGACCACCAGGGAGTCGCCGTCGAAGACCAGCTCGTCCTGGCCGCCGACGAGGTTGACGTAGGCCAGGGCGCACCCACCCTCCCGAGCGCGGCGCGCGCAGAGGTCGTGGCGTTCGTCGTCCTTCGCGGCCTCGTAGGGCGAACCGTTCAGCACCACGAGCAGGCCGGCCTCCGCGGCGTTGGCGGCGGCCGACGGGCCGTCCTGCCAGATGTCCTCACAGATGGCGATGGCGACGTCGACCCCGTGCACCTGCACGATCTGCGTCTCGTCACCCGGGACGAAGTGCCGGAACTCGTCGAAGACGCCGTAGTTCGGCAGGTGGTGCTTGTCGTAGCGAGCCACGATCTTGCCGCCGGTGATGACCGAGGCCGAGTTGGTGGGGGCGTTCGCCGGCACGCCGAGCCGGTCCGGGACGTTGTCGAGGGTGTCGGACTTCGCGGTGTCGAGGTGGCCGACGACGACCACGAGGTCGCCGAGTCCTTCCGACTCGAGCCGCTCGGCGAGGTCGGCGACCGCTGCTCGGCTGGCCTCGATGAAGGTGGCGCGATACGCGAGGTCCTCGATCGGGTAGCCCGTCAGCACCATCTCGGGCGTGACGACGAGGTGCGCTCCGGCGGTGTGGGCCTCGCGACAACGCTTCAGCACGAGCTCGGCGTTGCCGGGCAGATTCCCGACCGTGGCGTTGACCTGGGCGAGGGCGAGACGCAGGCGAGGCATGGCGCCAGCGTAGTCACGACGGCCGGCGCCGCACCTGCGTGCGAGGATGACGCCCATGGGTAAGCAAGAGGCTTTCGTGCTGCGTGCGCTCGAGGAGCGCGACGTCCGTTTCGTCCGCCTGTGGTTCACCGATGTGCTGGGTTCCCTGAAGTCGGTCGCCATCGCGCCGGCCGAGCTGGAGGGGGCCTTCTCGGAGGGCATCGGGTTCGACGGATCGGCCATCGAGGGCTTCGCCCGGGTGCATGAGGCCGACATGCTGGCCAAGCCCGATCCGTCGACCTTCCAGATCCTGCCGTGGCGCGGTGAGACCCCGGCGACGGCCCGCATGTTCTGTGACATCCACATGCCCGACGGCAACCCGTCGTTCGCCGATCCGCGGCACGTGCTCAAGCGGACGATGAAGAAGGCCGCCGACGCCGGCTTCACGTACTACACCCACCCGGAGATCGAGTTCTTCCTGTTCAAGGGCAAGCCCGGTCTGGGCGAGCGACCCGTGCCGGTCGACGACAGCGGGTACTTCGACCACACCGCGCAGGGTGGCGGCCAGGACTTCCGCCGCGAGGTCATCACCATGCTCGAGAGCATGGGCATCAGCGTCGAGTTCAGCCACCACGAGGGCGGCCCGGGGCAGCAGGAGATCGACCTGCGGTACGCCGATGCGCTGTCGATGGCCGACAACATCATGACGTTCCGCACCGTGGTGCGTGAGGTGGCGCTCAGCGCCGGCAAGTGGGCCTCGTTCATGCCCAAGCCGTTCACCGAGCACCCCGGCTCCGGCATGCACACGCACGTCTCGCTGTTCGAGGGTGACGAGAACGCCTTCTACGAGGCCGGTGCTCAGTACCAGCTGTCGCAGACCGGCCGACGGTTCATCGCGGGCATCCTGCACCACACCCCGGAGATCACCGCTGTCACCAACCAGTGGGTCAACTCCTACAAGCGGCTGGCCGGCGGGGGCGAGGCGCCCAACTACGTGTGCTGGGGCCACAACAACCGCTCCGCCCTGGTGCGCGTGCCGATGTACAAGCCGCACAAGAGCGGCTCGGCCCGCGTCGAGCACCGCGGCATCGACGCCGCCTGCAACCCGTACCTCGCGTTCGCGCTGCTGCTGGCGGCCGGCCTGAAGGGCATCGAGGAGGGCTACGAGCTCCCGGCCGAGGCCGAGGACGACGTGTGGTCGCTCAACGAGCGCGAGCGCAAGGTCATGGGCATCGCACCGTTGCCCCGCAACCTCGACGAGGCCATCCGCATCATGGAGAACAGCGAGCTGGTCGCCGAGACCCTGGGCGAGCACGTCTTCGACTTCTTCCTGCGCAACAAGCGGGCCGAGTGGCAGGACTACCGGTCGCAGGTCACGCAGTTCGAGATCGACCGGCTCATGCCGGTCGTCTGAGTCCGTGGCCCTCGAACCCCTCGACCTGTCCCGGCGAGGCTTCGACAACCCGGAGTCGGCCGCGGCGCACCTGGCCGTGCTCGGCGACGTGGCCGACGACCTCGTCGCGCAGATCGCGCAGGTGGCCGCGCCCGACACGGCGCTGACGTCGTTGGCGGCCATCGCCGAGTCGGCCGGCGCCGACGTGCTGCGCCGACGGCTCGACGACCCGGTGCTGCGGGAGCGTCTGCTGGTGGTGCTGGGCACGAGCGAGGCGATGGGCAGCTTCATCGCGCGGCACCCCGAGATGCTCGACGAGCTGGAGGAGGGGCGCCTCGACCTCACCCGCCGTCCGGCCGACGCGATGCGCGAGGAGCTGGCCGAGGCCCGGGATGCCGCCGAGCTGCGGGTCACGTACTACCGGCAGCTGCTCTGCATCGTCGCTCGCGACCTCAACGCCCATTCGTCCTTCCGCGACACCTCGGCCGAGATCTCCGACCTCGCGGTCGCCACGCTCGACGCCGCCCTGCGCATCGCGGCTGCCGACGAGCGCGACGCCGACACGGTGCGGCTCGCGGTCATCGCGATGGGCAAGACCGGCGGCCACGAGCTGAACTACATCAGCGACGTCGACGTCATCTTCGTGCACGAGACGGTCGAGGGCGCCGACGAGCAGAAGGCCCTCGCCGCCGCCACGCGGATGGCCGCCGCGCTGATGCGCATCTGCAGCGAGCCCACGGTCGAGGGCACCATCTGGGAGGTCGACGCGAACTTGCGGCCCGAGGGCACGCAAGGTCCGCTCACCCGGACGCTCGCTTCCCACGTGGCGTACTACGAGCGCTGGGCCACCACGTGGGAGTTCCAGGCGCTGCTGAAGGCGAGGTTCGCGGCCGGTGACGCCGACCTCGGCCAGGCCTACCTCGACGCGTTGAAGCCCCTCGTCTGGGAGGCCAGCACCCGCGAGAACTTCGTGGCCGACACCCGCGCCATGCGGCGCAGGGTCATCGAGCACATCCCCGTCGCGCACCGCGAGCGTCAGCTGAAGCTGGGCAGCGGCGGACTGCGCGACGTCGAGTTCGCGGTGCAGCTGCTGCAGCTGGTGCACGGTCGCGCCGACGAGACGCTGCGCAGCCCCACCACCCTCGACGCCCTCGAGGCGCTCATCCAGGGCGGCTACGTGGGCCGGCGCGACGGTGCCGCCCTCGAGGAGGCGTACGAGTTCCTCCGCACCCTCGAGCACCGCATCCAGCTGTACCGCCTGCGGCGCAGCCACATCGTGCCCGAGGACCCGGACGACCTGCGACGCATCGGGCGCAGCATGGGCTACAAGCTCAAGCCGGCCGAGAGCCTGGTCTCGGAGTGGCAGTCACACCGCCGTGTCGTCCGACGGCTGCACGAGAAGCTGTTCTACCAGCCGCTCCTCGAGGCCGTCGCGTCGTTGCCGACCGAGGACCTGCGCCTGACCCCCGAGGCGGCCGAGCAGCGGCTCAAGGCCCTCGGCTTCGTCGACCCGCGCGGCGCCCTCTCCCACCTGCAGGCCATGACGTCCGGCGTGCAGCGGCGCTCGGCCATCCAGCGGTCGCTGCTGCCGGCGATGCTCGCGTGGTTCAGCGAGTCACCCAACCCCGACGCCGGTCTGCTGGCCTTCCGGACCATCTCGGAGCGGCTGGGGGAGTCGCACTGGTACCTGCGCAAGCTGCGCGACGAAGGCGCCGGTGCCGAGCAGCTGGCCCACATCCTGTCGTCGAGCCGGTACGTCACCAACCTCCTCGTCAACGCGCCGGACGCGGTGGCGCTGCTGGGTGACGACGAGGCGCTCGTGCCGCTCAACCGCGAGCGCGTGGAGACCGAGATGGTCCTCGGGGCCCGGCGCCACGACGACGCCGGCGCCGCCATCCGCGCGGTGCGTCGCATCCGGCGCCGTGAGCTGTGCCGCATCGGCATCGCCGACGTGCTGGGCCGCCTCGACATCCTGGAGGTCGGCCGCGCGCTGTCCGACCTCAACGCCGCGACGCTCGGCGCGGCCCTCGTGGCCGCCACCCGGGCGGTGGAGGCCGAGCGCGGCGAGATGCCCACGCGCATGGCCGTCGTGATGATGGGCCGCCTCGGGGGGCACGAGTCGGGCTACGGCTCGGACGCCGACGTGATGTTCGTGCACCAGCCGCGGGAGGGTGCCGACGAGCGTGCCGCCTCCACGGCGGCCACCGCGGTGGCCACGACGCTCCGCACGATGCTGGCGGCCGCCGGCGACGACCCGCCGCTCGAGGTCGACGCCGAGCTGCGTCCCGAGGGCAAGAACGGCCCCTTGGTGCGCACCTTCGCGTCGTACGAGCGCTACTACGCCAAGTGGTCGGCGGTGTGGGAGGCCCAGGCTCTCCTGCGCGCCGACGCATCGGTCGGCGATCCCGAGCTGTGTGAACGCTTCACCGCGCTGATCGACCCGCTGCGCTTCCCGGTCGACGGACTCGGCGACACCGAGGTGCGCGAGATACGCCGCATCAAGGCGCGGGTCGAGTCCGAGCGCCTACCGCGAGGGGCCAACCCCAACACGCACCTCAAGCTCGGGCGCGGCGGCATCGCGGACGTCGAGTGGACCGTCCAGCTGCTGCAGATGTGCCACGGCCACGCCGTGCCGGGCCTGCGGACGACGGTGACGCTCGAGGCGCTGCACGCAGCCGTCGACGCGGGACTCGTGGAGGCGGCCGACGCCGAGACGTTGGAGGAGGCCTGGCGGCTCGTCAGCCAGATCCGCAACGGCGTGGTGCTGATGCGCGCCAAGCCGGCGGAGTCGATGGTCGAGCAGGCCGCCGAGCGCGCGGGGCTGGCTCACTTGCTCGGCTACGGCCAGGACCAGAGCGAGCAGCTGTACGACGACTACCTGCGCCTCACCCGCCAGGCCCGCGCCGTCGTCGAGCGCGTCTTCTGGGAGTGACCCTGTCGGTGCGTCAGCCGGTGCGACGGCCGGCCAGGACGTGCTCACGCTCGGTGGCGTTGAGGCCACCCCACACGCCGTACGGCTCGCGCACGGTCAGTGCGTGGTCGAGGCACTCGGCGACGACGGGGCAGACGGCGCATCGGGCCTTCGCTGCCGCCTCACGCTTGCGGCGTCGCGGGCCACGCTCGGACTCCGGGGAGAAGAAGGTCTCCGGGTCGGTGTCGTTGCACGCACCGCGAGCTTGCCAGTCGTACGACTCCTGGATGGGAGCCGGCAGTCGGCTGATGCTGGCCATGAGGACCTCCTGGGATGGGTGCCTGTCACAGGAGATTCGGCACGGCTCGGGCCCCGGATGGGTCCGGTTGCCCCTTCAAGCACTTTCTCAGCGTCGCCTCATCTGCAGCTGCAGCACGTCGAGGTAGCCGGTGCGGAATCCTGCCTCGCAGTAGCCGAGGTAGAACTCCCACATGCGGCGGAACGTCTCGTCGAAGCCGAGCGCATTGATGTCCGCCCAGTTCTGGTTGAAGGCCTCGCGCCAGAGGTGCAGGGTGCGCGCGTAGTCCGGTCCGAGCGAACGCGTGGCGGTGACGCGCAGCCCCGTGTGCTCGGCCAGGTTGCGGTCGACGGCCTCGGGGGAGGGGATGAGTCCGCCCGGGAAGATGTACTTCTGGATCCAGCCGTAGGAGTTGCGGGTCGCGCGGTAGCGGTGGTCGGCCATCGTGATGGCCTGGATCGAGACCCGTCCGCCGGGCGCGAGGAGACGGTCGATGGTCTGGAAGTACGTGGGCCAGAACTCCTCGCCCACGGCCTCGATCATCTCGACGCTGACGATCGCGTCGTAGGTGCCGGTCTCGGACTGCGGCACCTCGCGGTAGTCCTGCAGGCGGATCTCGATGAGGTCTGCCACGCCGGCGGCCTCGAAGCGCTCCTGCGCGAGGGCGGCCTGCTCCTGCGAGAGCGTGATCGTGGTGACCGTCGCCCCACGCTCGGCGGCGCGGATGGCCAGGCTGCCCCAGCCGCTGCCGATCTCGAGCACGCGTGACCCGGCGGTGACGGCGGCCTGGTCGAGGATGCCGTCGATCTTGCGCAGCTGAGCAGTCTCCAACGACTCCTCCGGCGACTCGAACCAGGCCGAGGAGTACGACAGCGAGGGGTCGAGGAACTGGGCGAACAGGTCGTTCGACAGGTCGTAGTGCCGCTCGATGTTCGAGCGCGAGCCCTCGGACGTGTTGCGCTCGTGGTGCGGGAGCCGCTCGTCGACGAAGCCGCGCAGACGCTGCAGCGGCTTGGGCACGATCGACGTCAGCCGGGCCGCGAAGGGCGTCAGCAGGTCGGCGAGATCGGTGTCGTCACCGGTGGTCCAGTCGCCGGCCATGTACGCCTCGCCGAGGCCGATCTTGCTGTCGGCGCCGAGCCGGTTGAACAGCGAGTCGGGGCGCACGAGCTTCAGCTCGGGGGCCGAAGCGTCGCCGCCACCCCAGACGGTGCCGTCGGGGAAGGTGACGCGCACGGGGAACCGGTTGACGGCGTTGTGGATGATGGCCCGCGCCACGCGGGCGCGGAACGGGGTGGTGGGCGCGGTGGACAGAGTCCAGGACGGCGCAGTGACGTCGCTCATGAGGTGCCCTCCTGGGGCTGGTGCGGGGGTCGGGGGACGATGGGCAGGCGGCGCAGCCACAGCCAGACGCCGTGGACGCGGATCAGCAGGCTGGTGCGCTGGGTCATCAGCGGTTGGCTGACGACGGTGCGGGCGATGCGTCCGGTGGTGGCCGGTCGCGGGATGCCCTCGAAGGTGGCGCCGAAGACGGGGGTGTCGTCGTGGCGCAGGACGATGGTGGAGGCGATCCGCTCGTCGCCCAGCTCGAACCGCAGGTCGTAGCGACCGTCGACCTCGTAGAAGGGCGAGACGTAGAACGCCTTGTCGGTCCGGGTGCGGCCGTCGGCGTCGGGACGCAGGAAGTAGGCGTGCCGCTCGCCGTAGGTGTTGTGCACCTCGGCGACGATGCAGGTCAGCGAGCCGTCGTCGGCCAGCACCCAGAACACGCTGAGCGGGTCGAAGACATGGCCGAGCACCCGGGCGTTCGCCAGCATGACGATGCGCTGGCCCGTGACGTCCACGCCCTGCGTGGCGCAGAAGTGCTCGATGTTCTGCCGCAGGGTGCGGTTCGGGTCACCGATGTGGTCGGCGGGGCGGAAGGACGTGAACGGGCGCAGCCACCAGGCGGTGCGCGGCAGCCGGTCGACGTCGACCAGCCACTGGTACACGCGGTGCTTGAACCGGTGCTGGAGGGGTCCCCGGCGGGTGTGCGCCACCGTCCCGCTCACGAGGGCGGGAAGCGCTGGAAGAACTGGGCTCACCATTGCGCCCCCAGGGCTCGGGCGGCGTCCAGGCCGGAGCGGCAGCCGTCCTCGTGGAAGCCCCAGCCGTGGTACGCGCCGGCGAAGGCGGTGGAGCCGGTGCGCAGGGAGGGCAGCTCGGCCTGGGCGGCGACGGACTGCGGCGTGTACAGCGGGTGCGTGTAGTGCATGGTCTCGATGATGGAGTCCGGGTCGAGCCGGTCGGTGCCGTTGAGCGTGACCAGGTAGGGGCTCGACTCGTCGAGTCCCTGCAGCCGGTTCATCCAGTAGGTGACAGGCGTGGTGGACCCGTCGGGCCGGCACGCCGCCGTGCGGTAGTTCCACGCGGCGCGGGCCTCTCGGGCTCCGGGCAGCGGCGACGTGTCGCGGTGCAGCACGGTCTCGTTGCGCGTGTAGCCGAAGGCGCCGAGCACGCGACGCTCGTCGTCGGTGGCGTCGGTCAGCAGCGCCAGCGCGTCGTCGGCGTGGGTGGCGATGACGACCTGATCGGCCGTGTGGGTCTGGCCGGACCTGTCGAGCAGCTGCACGTGGTCGGGCTTGCGGGACACCGCGGTGATGCGGGTGGAGTGCCGGACGTCACCGATCTCCTCGGCCACGCGCTGCACGTACGCGCCGGAGCCGCCGACGACGGTGTACCACTGCGGCGAGCCCTTGATGGACAGGAAGCCGTGGTGCTTGAGGAACTCGAAGAGGTAGCGCGCCGGGTAGAGGCGGGCGTCGTCGTCGGAGGACGACCACACGCACGCCACGACGGGCAGCGCGTAGTGGTGCAGGAAGTAGTCGTCGAAGTCGTGCAGCTTCAGGAAGTCGCCGTAGGTCAGCACCTCGCCGGTGGTGTCCTCGGGCTCGTCGAGGAGCGCCTGCGCGGCGCGCTGGAAGCGCTTGACCGACGTGAGCATGCGCAGGTACCGGGGATCGGCGAGGCGGCGCTTCTGCGCGAAGAGGCCCTTGCCTCCGCGGCCGCCGGCGTACTCCAGGCCGCAGCCCTCGCACGAGATGCTCATGCTCATCTCGGTGGGACGGATCTCGACGCCCAGCTCGGTGAACAGGCGCTGCAGGTTCGGGTAGTTGCGGTCGTTCAGCACGATGAAGCCCGTGTCGACACGATCGGCGCGGTCACCGTTCGGCACGGTATGCGTGTGGGCGTGGCCGCCGAAGCGGTCGTCAGCCTCGAACAGCGTCACCCGATGGGTGTTGCGCAGGGCGTAGGCAGCGGTCAGTCCGGAGATCCCGGAGCCGACGACCGCGACGGATGGCGTCATGTGAGTAGTTCGTCGTCAGGGCGTCGGCGGATGGGTCCGCCGGTCATGAGGCGTGTCATCCCCCGCTCGCTTGCTGGCTTCGGCGATCTCGAAGACCTCGGTGGCGAACCCGCCGACCTCCGCAGTCACCCGCCGCCCGGTGTCGACGAGGATCGCGACGACCCGTCCGGTCGTCGCGATCGCTGCGTCCAGCGACTGCTGCAGGGCGTCCTTGCCGATCTCGCGGCGGCTCAGCGCCATGGCGCGCCCCTCGTGGTCATGCCACCAAGTGTTCCGTACGCTCGTCGACTGCGCGAGCCGCGGCCTCGCGCTTGGCGCGACGCAGGGCCTTGCTCTCGGGGCTCTTGCCGACCAGGTAGGGATCGTCGGGCTTCTTGGCGTACAGCGCCAGCTGGCGGGCGACGCTCATCAGCTGCTTGCCCATGCGGCCGCTGTTGTACTGCAGGCCGTGGCGCTCGCAGACCTCGCGGATCTCGTGCGAGAGCTCGGGGTAGCGGCGCGCCGGGATGTCGGGGAACAGGTGGTGCTCGATCTGGTGGCTCAGGTTGCCGCTGAGCACGTGGAACGGGCGGCTGCCGGAGATGTTGGCCGAGCCGAGCAGCTGGCGCAGGTACCACTGGCCGCGGGACTCGTTGACGGCGTCGGCCTCGTCGAACGACTGCACCTCGGCGGGGAAGTGGCCGCAGAAGATGATCAGGAACGTCCAGATGTTGCGGATCAGGTTGGCGACGAAGTTCGCGCCCAGGACGGCGAGCGGGGCCCACCAGCCGACGAAGGGCACGAGGGCCAGCGCGAGCGCCGGGTAGGCGACGTAGTCCTTGAACACCTGGCGGCGGGCCTTGCGGGCCGCGCGGCTCTTGCGGTCGCGGAACTCCTTCTTGGTCATCTTGCCGCCGAGGTACTCGTCGAGCTCGATGCCGTGGTACATCACGCCCCACTCGAAGAACAGCATGAGGAAGAACGCGGCCGGCAGGTTGAACCGGTGGCTGGCGTACCAGGGCTGGCCGGTGTCGATGCGCAGCAGGCCGTAGCCGATGTCGCGGTCCATGCCGTGGATGTTGGTGTACGTGTGGTGGATGTAGTTGTGGCCGTGCTTCCAGTCCTGGGCCGGCGCCACGTTGTCCCACTCGTAGGTCTTGCCGTCGATCAGCGGGTCGTTCATCCAGTCGTACTGGCCGTGCATGACGTTGTGGCCGATCTCCATGTTCTCGAGGATCTTGGCCAGGCCGAGCAGCACGATGCCCGCCACGAACGTGGGCCAGAAGAACGGCGTGAAGATGAGGATGCGACCGGCGACCTCGCTGGCCTGCTGCACGCGGATGACGCGGCGGATGTAGTTCGCGTCGTCCTGGCCCAGGGAGGCCAGGGTGCGACGGCGGATGCCGTCGAGCTCCTCGCCGAAGGCGTCGAGCTCATCGCGCGTCATGATGTCGAGGCCGATCGTGGCCTCGCGATCGGTGTCGCCCACGAGGGGCTGCGGGGCGGCGTCGTGGCCGCTGGCGTCATAGCTGACGGTGTCGTGGAGGGAGGTGCGCTTCTTGCTCATGAGGGCTCCTTAGAGGGCGACGGTGACGTCGCCGACGGGCACGTTCACACAGGGCTTGATGGTCTCGTCGGTGTTGGCGCACACCTCGCCGGAGATGACGTGGCGCACGGCGCCGTGCAGCTTCTTGACGGCGCAGGTGTTGCAGACACCCATGCGGCAGCCGAACTCGGGCGTGAGTCCGGCGGCCTCGGCCTGCTCGAGGATCGTGGCGCCGGAGTTCTCGGCGGTGGCGCCGGAGCGGTCGAAGGCCAGCGTGCCGGTGGCGTCGGCGGCATCGAGATCCACTGCAGGCACCTTGAAGTACTCCTGGCGGATCATGTCCTCGGCGCCGTGGTCGGCGTACGCCTCGCGCACCGCGCCGATGAGGCCGGCCGGTCCGCAGACGAAGCTGAGGGTCTCGGCGGGGTCGATGCCGAGGTGCTTGAGGTGGTCGATCGTGAACCGGCCGGTCAGCTCGGCGCCCGGCTGCGGCTCGCGGGTGTAGATGCGCACCATGTCGACGCCCGGCATCGACGCCAGCTCGTCGAGCTCGTCGGTGAACATCTCGTCGGCTCGCGACCGTGCATAGTGCACGAAGGTGACATGAGCAGGGAGGGGCTTCTTCTTGTCGCGCAGCGTGCGCAGCATCGACATGACCGGTGTGATGCCGGAGCCACCGCTGAGCAGCAGGAGGTGGGGGGGCAGCGTCTCGGGCAGCGTGAACTCGCCCTTGGCCTGCGACATGAAGACGATGGCGCCCGGCTTCAGCTCGCGGTGCAGGAACTGCGAGACGAAGCCGTCGGGGTGGGCCTTGACCGAGACGCTGAAGCGTCCGTCGCGGCGAGCGGCGGAGCTGGAGACGGAGAAGACGCGCACCTTGCGGACGCCGTCGACCTCGACGCCGAACTCGACGTGCTGGCCGGGGCGGAACCCGCGCCAAGCGCCGTTGGGGCGGAGCACGACCGTGCTGGCGTCACCGGTCTCGTGGTGCACCGAGACGACGCGGGCACGCACGGCCTCGGCGGTCCAGAGCGGGTGAACCTTCTCGAGGTAGTGGTCGACGTGGTGCGGGGAGGTCAGCGTTGCGACGGGGCGCGAGGCGAGGGCGCTGCGAACGATTCCCACGTCCGACCTCCTGTGGTCTGGTGCTGCTGTCATGCTCACCAATCAGTGAACACCCGTACACTGAAAGTATGTCCGCAAGGGTGGGTCCTTCGCAACCCGGCGCGCCAGTGACGTGGCCCACCCGGTGGCCCGGTGCGCCATTCGGTAAACGCGCGTTCACCCAGTGATGGCGCATAGGATGGGCATGTGAGCACGGCCGGGACACGTCAGGAGCAGAAGGAGCGCACGCGTGAAGCGATCCTCTCCTCGGCGTTGACCCTCGCGCAGGAGCACGGCTTCGCGCAGATCAGCCTGCGGCAGGTGGCGCGGCACGCCGGGGTGGTGCCCACGGCGTTCTACCGGCACTTCCAGTCGATGGACGAGCTGGGGCTCGCGCTCGTCGAGCAGTCGTTCGACACGCTGCGGCAGATGATTCGCGACGCGCAGCGGGACCCCGACGTGTTCGCCAACATCATCGACGCCGCCGCCGAGGTGCTGGTCGACACGGTCAAGCAGTACAAGGCGCACTTCGCCTTCGTGGCGCGGGAGCGCTTCGGGGGGTCCGACGCGGTCCGCGGAGCCATCCGTCACGAGCTCGACCTGTTCGTCAGCGAGCTCGCAGTCGTCCTGGCCCGGTTGCCGAACATCGAGCGGTGGCGCAGCGAGGACGTGCAGATGGTCTCGCGACTGTTCGTGCGCAACATGGTCTACAACGCCGAGGAGGTCGTCGAGATGCCGGACAACCGTCCCGACCTCGAGGAACGCATCAAGGAAGGCGCACGGCGCCAGATGCGGCTCATCGTCCTGGGCTTCGAGAAGTGGGAGAGCTGACGTGAGAAGTCCCCGGTTCGATCGGCGCCTCGCGGCCGCGTTCTACGGCGTGGTGCTGGTCAACCTGCTCATCATGTGGCTCGAGAGCAGCACCGGCCTCGGCGAGTCGCCGCTGTACCTCGTGCTGCTCGTGCCGGCGCTGATCGCGCTCGTCGTCACGGGCTTCCTGCTGCTGCGCGACATCTTCCGCAGTCGCCCGAATCCCTGAGCCGCGCGCGGGAACATCCCGCGGACGGCGTGTCTCGTAGGGGGTGTCAGGGCGACGCCACGGCGCCTCGGGGGAGGCAGATGATGGCCGGGGCGTCGTCCTGGCCATCGGGACCGGTGGTGGGGCAGTCGGGGGTACGCCCCACCACCGGGTTCCCCGAGGGGTCTGGCTACCAGGTGCGGTAGAGCGAGACGGGCGGGCTGATCTGCCCGTCGGCCACGAGCTCCTCGCGCAGGAGCGCGAGCTGGGCGTCTGGCGTCGTGAGCACGTGGTGCAGGAAGCGCTCGCCGATGAAGGCGAGCACCGTCAGGGCGGCGTGGACCGCGCCCATGGCGTAGGCCTGCGCGCCGCCCTCGGGCACGAGCGTGGTGATCGCGACCGTCGCCATGGCGACGAAGATCGACCACAGCACGACCATCGGGACGACGGTCGCGACGCGATGGCGCAGGTGCTGGGACCGGTGCGCGGACTGCTGATGTACTCCCATGGACGTCTCCCTCGCCGTGTGGGTGTGATCACAGGACACCACAGTTCTGGGTCAGATGTGGGACTTTCTCGCGATTCCCATCCACGACCACATCGCGAGGCGCGGTTGCCAGCCGAGCGAGACGTACAGGTCGCGTCCCTGCGGGCTCGCCGCGAGGACGCCCGTCGCCGCTCCCTCGGACACTGCCCAGGCGGTCAACGTGTCGGTGACGTGTGCGGCGAGACCACGGCGACGATGCCGGGACGAGGTCTCGATGCCGTCGAGCACGGCGACGTCACCCCAGACGCCGACCACGCCCTCGGCCGCGACGGACCGCCCGTCCTCGACGCTGTACCGCATGCGGTGGCCGTCGGGTGACCAGCGCGTTCGGTAGCCCGGGAGGAGCGGCAGACCTTGCGGGGACAGACGCGTCGACATGAACGTCTCGTCGGCGCGGTCGACCCGCACCCCGCCGGGGAACGGCGCCGCGAGGAAGGGGGCGAGGTCGGGCGTCACGAGGGTCGCCATGGCGCGGGGGTCGTCGGCCACGTGCGCCGCGATGGCCGGCAGGTCGTCCGGATCGGGGTCGATCGCGATGAGCTCGGTGGCTCGCGAGGCGGACCGCACGTGCAGGAGCGGCCACTCACCGCGCTGCTCGACCCGCATCCCTCGCGTCGCAGCCCAGGCAGAGACCCACCGCTGAGCAAGATCTGTGGCCTCGCTCATCTCCACGACGCTACCGGGGGCTGCTGACCCCCGGCAGCGTCGATCGTCAGAAGGTGTCGCTGATGGTGATCTGGTCGTAGGCCGCAGGCAGCTCGTCGCCGGAGAAGCACCCCAGCGTCGTGATCTGTCCGACCGGGATCTGCTCGGTGCTGCAGTCCACCAGCGCGAGGACCTCGCTGCCCTGCATGAAGCGGATCTCCACGATCGCCCCGTCCTCCTCGTCGCGGTTGTTCTGGACCTTGAGGTCGTTGATCTGCACGTAGCCAAGGGCGTCGGCCGAGACGGACCAGCCCGGCTGGTAGTCGAAGTCGAGCACCGAGAACGGTTCGCCGGGCACGATCGGCAGCGGGTTGTCCGGGCCGCCGGGAACGGCGTCCTTGTCCTCCTCGGCCTCGATCGCGTTGTCGACCTCGTTGACGAACGCCGCAGTGACCGCGAAGCAGCCAGCAATCAGCAGAGCGAAGACACCCAGCAGGATCAGGATCACGTTGCGGAGCGTGTGCGACTTCTTGGGCGGCGCGTGACCGGACGGCGGGGGAGTCGAGGGGCGGGGCGGGGGTGATGCGGTCATGGAGTCCTCCTGGGATGGGTCGTGACCCGCGCACGCTGTCACCGGATGCGACTGCAGACAGGCTCGTTCCGCCGGATCCGGTGCAGATGGCTCCTTCGGGTGGTGTGAACCATCCCGACGGGTGGTGCCCGTCCTGCCTCGGAAGGGATGTCCGTCCTGTCTCCTACGCTGCAGACATGCGCATCCTGCACACCTCCGACTGGCACGTCGGTCGTACGTTCCACGGGCACTCGACGCTCGAGGCGCTCGACGGCGTGCTCGAGGCGATGGTCGGCCTGGTCGAGCAGCACGCGGTCGATGTCGTGCTGGTGGCGGGCGACGTCTACGACAGCTCCACCCCGTCGGCCGCTGCGGTCGAGCTCCTCAACCAGGCCCTGCTGCGGCTGCGTGAAGCCGACGCCACGCTCGTCATCACCAGCGGCAACCACGACTCGCCGGCGCGGCTCGGCACCATGGCCGAGTTCGCCGCAGCCGCCGGGGTCCATGTCGTCACCCGGCCTCACCTGATGCCCGTCACACTGACCGACGCGCACGGGCCGGTCCACTTCTACGGCATCCCGTTCCTGGAGCCCGCGCGACTGCGCCACGTCTGGACCGACGTGCCCATGCGCACCCAGCGCGACGCCGTCGGCCACGCGATGCAGCTGGTCCGCGACGACCTCGCCGAGCGCGACGGTCGCTCGGTGGTGCTGGCGCACACCTTCGTGCAGGGCGCCGACGGTGAGTCGTGCGACTCCGAGCGCGACATCGTCACCGTCGGTGGCGTCGACAAGGTGCCGGTGCCCGCCTTCGACGGTGTCGACTACGCGGCGCTGGGGCACATCCACGGCCGGGCCACCCTCGCCGAGCACGTCCGCTACAGCGGGGCGCCCTTGCACTACTCGTTCTCCGAGGCTGCCAAGCCCCGCGGCGGCTGGCTGGTCGACCTCGACGCCCAGGGGCTCGCCGGGGTCGAGTGGCTCGACCTGCCGGTCCCGCGTCCGCTCAGCGTCATCCGCGGCACGCTCGACGAGCTCCTGTCCGACACCACCCACACCGCCGCCGAGCAGCACTGGGTCAGCGCCGTCATCACCGACGCTTCTCGTCCCCTCGATGCCATGCGCAAGCTGCAGCAGCGCTTCCCGGCGTGCGCCCACCTCGAGTTCCGACCCGACACCGTCCACGACGACCGGGCCGACAGCTACGCGTCGCTGGTGCGCGGACGCACCGACGAGGAGGTCGTCGAGGCCTTCCTGGTCCGAGTACGCAACGGGGAGGGGCCCACCGACGACGAGATCGAGCTCATCGACGAGGTCGTGGGCGAGCGCCGCGCGCGGGTGACGTCGTGAAGATCCACAGCGTCACCATGGAGGGCTTCGGCCCGTACCGCGACCGCCAGGTCGTCGACCTCGACGCGTTCGACGACGACGGCATCTACCTCATCGCCGGCCGCACGGGCGCGGGCAAGTCCTCGATCCTCGACGCCATCACCTTCGGCCTCTACGGCCGGGTGCCGCGGTACGAGGGCAAGGTCGACGAGCAGGTGCGCAGCGACCACATCGCTCCCGATGCGCCGTGCGTGGTCGAGGTCGAGTTCACCGCCGGCGACTCCCGCTACCGGGTCGAGCGGACCCCCTCCTACCGTCGGCCCAAGCTCAAGGGCACGGGGTTCACCACCCAGTCCGCCACTTGCACGCTGTCGCGACTCGACGACGGCCAGTGGGCGGTCATCGAGACCCGGCTCGGCAACGCCGAGACCCACGTCAGCGAGGTCGTGCGGCTCACCGCCCAGCAGTTCCAGCAGGTCATCCTGCTGGCGCAGGGGCAGTTCCAGGAGTTCCTCGTGGCCAGCAGCGACAAGCGCCGCGACCTCCTGCGCAGCCTCTTCGACACCCGCAGGTTCGCCGACTACAGCGAGATCCTCGACGCGCGGGCCAAGGTGCTGCGCGAGGAGCTCGCGTCCTCCGCGGCCTCCCTGGGCAGCACGTGCGAGTCGCTCGAGCGGGTGTCCGGGCAGCCGATTCCTGACGGCGTCGACCCGGCGACCGGCTCCGGCGTCGCCGCGTGGGCTGCGGACCTGGTCGCCCAGCAGCAGGCCCTCGTCGATGCCGCCGCACTGCAGGCCGGCGTCGCTCGCGAGGCCTTCGACGACGCGACCACGCAGCAGCTGGCGGCCACCGATCTCGCCGGTCGCCAGCGCCGACTTCGCGAGGCGCTGGAGCGGCAGGTGGGTCTGGAGGTCGAGGCCCCGCAGATCGAGTCCGACCGGGCTCGAGTCAGCGCCGGTACCCGGGCGGATCGGGCGGCCTCGGCCGTCGATCGTGACGAGCGCGCGGCCACGCAGCTCGCCAAGACCTCTGCGCAGCACCGTTCCGCAGCCGAGGCCCTGACGGCCGAGATGCCCCAGCAAGCCCAGGACGCCGACTCCCTGCAGGAGGCCGCAGCGCGACTCGGTGAGCAGCGAGGCGCCCTGCGGGCCGCCGCCGACCAGGAAGCAGCCTTGCCGGCCCTCGAGGCGTCGGTCGAGGCGGCGACAGCGGCGCTGCAGGACTTCGACCAGACCGCGCGGGCCGAGACCACCCGACGCACGGAGCTGCAGGAACAGCTGGCGCAGGTCGTCCAGCAGCAGGCCGAGCTCGCCGAGGCTCCCGACGAGCTCGCCGCGGCCTCGCACGAGCTCACCACGCAGCAGGCGGCTCTGGCGGCAGCACGACGCGGCGACACTCTGCGTCGCCAGCTGGACGAGGCCGTCGAGGCGCGTGACGCCGGCGGCCGAGCCGTCACTGCGGCCTCCCGGGCGCAGGACGACCTCAGGGCCGCCCACCGTGCGGGACTCGCGAGCGCGCTGGCCGTCCAGCTCGTTGACGACGAGCCGTGCGCCGTCTGCGGTTCCACCACCCACCCGGCGCCCGCCACGCCCGATGGTGAGCTCGTCGACGACTCGCACCTCGAGCAGGCCGCGGATGCCTTCGCGCAGGCCGTCACAGAGGCCCAGCGGCTCGAGCAGGTCGTCACGAGGCTCACCACGCAGGCCGAGGCCGAGTTCGCCGCTGCGGGGGAGCGCGACACCGCCGAGCTGATCGGCATCGTCGCCGAGGCCGAGCAGGCTCGCGACCTCGCTCGCAAGAATCGCGACGAGCTCACCGCCCTCGCCACGCGCCACCAGAACCTGAGCGCCGGGCTCGAGCAGGTGGCAGCGCTCATTGAGTCCGCTCATCAGCGGCGCGCCGACCTCGCGGCGGCCGAGGTGTCGGCCACCGAGCGTCTTCGTGCCGCGCTCACCGCCGTCGAAGCCGCACGGGCCGAGCACCCCACGGTCGCCCACCGCGTGGAGGTCGTCGAGCGCCACCTGCGGCTCACCGAGGCTCTGCTGCGTGCCCACCGCGCGCTCGGCGACGCCGCGCACGAGGCCGACGAGGCCGGTGCCGTGTGCGCGTCCGCTCTCGCCGAGCACGGCTTCGACGACGTCGCAGCCGTGCGGGCCGCCCGTCTTCCCACCGACCTCTGCGAGACGCTGACCCAACGCGTCAAGGACCACGACGCCTCCCAGCAGGTCGTGGCCGAGACGCTGGCCGCACCCGAGCTGCAGGACCTTCCGGCCGAACCCGTCGACCTCGAGGCACCCACCGAGGCGCAGCGCTCGGCCCGGGCCGCGCATGACGACGCCGTCGGCGTCGAGTCCGCCGCACGTCAGAAGCTGCACACGCTCACGGGACTCCGCGACGCGGTCACCAGCACGCTGGCCGGCGCCGCCGCGGCCCGCGAGCACTACGAGGTCGTCGAGCGACTCGCCTTGACCGTCCGCGGCCGGGGTCCCAACACCAAGCAGATGATGCTCGAGACGTTCGCGCTCGCGGCCGAGCTCGAGGACATCGTGGCGGCGGCCAACACCCGCCTCACCGTCATGACCTCCGGCCGGTACGAGTTCCTGCACTCCGACAAGGTCGGCAAGGGGCAGGGCCAGTTCGGCCTGTCGCTCGAGGTGCTCGACTCGCACACCGGTGACACCCGACCTCCCCAGTCGCTCTCGGGTGGCGAGAAGTTCCAGGCGTCACTCGCGCTCGCGCTCGGCCTGGCCGAGGTCGTCACCGGCCGCGCCGGCGGCCTGCGGCTCGACACCCTCTTCATCGACGAGGGCTTCGGCTCCCTCGACCCCGAGACGCTGGAGACCACGATGGCCACCCTCGACGGTCTCCGCGAGGGCGGCCGCACGATCGGCCTCATCAGTCACGTCGAGGCGATGAAGGAGACGATCCCCGCCCAGCTCCACGTCGACGTGGCCGACGGGGGATGGAGCACCATCCGGCAGAACTGACTCAGAGCGCGACTGGGGCCGACCCGAACGAGACGTTGAACCGGTCGCACCAGATCACGACGCTCTGCTGACCGAGGGTGACACAACGGCCGTCGTCGTACTGGTGCCAGTCACCACGTCGGCGTGCTCAGTGACCGTGGCCGTGCCGCGGGTGGCGTGCTCCTGCGTTCGTGGCAGATGTCGATGACGATCAGGGCGCGTCGGGCTCCCAGCGCAGGAGGTCTCCCGGCTGGCAGTCCAGCACCTCGCACAGCGCCTCGAGGGTCGTGAAGCGCACGGCCTTGGCGCGACCGTTCTTGAGCACAGCGAGATTGGCCGGGGTGATGCCCACCCGCTCGGCCAACGTGCCGACGGCCATCTTCCGGTGGGCCAGCATCACGTCGATGTCGACGACGATCGGCATCAGATCACCTCGTCCAGCTCGGAGCGCAGGTGCGTCGCCTGGGCGAGCAGCTGCCGCATGACCAGCATCAGCAGTGCGAATCCGCCGATGGTCAGCGAGATGCCGCAGATGAGACCGACGATGCCGGGGGCCACGTCGCTGGGCGCGAGGGTGACGGCCATCGCGAACGCCAGCACGGCAGCGGTGGCGATCGCCCCGATCATGACGTCGACGTAGCGGAACGCGCTGTGCGAGAAGACCGTGCCGCGTCGCACCATCGTCAGCAGACGCCAGATGCAGACGGCCAGGACCTGCAGCGTGCCGACGCCCAGGATCACGATCACCGCCACCGCCACACGCGCCGACGTGGGTGCGTCCTCCAGGTCGATCCACAGCAGCGGCACCATGACGCCCTGGACGACGAGTGAGCCGACGAAGGCGATCGCGATGACCGCGCGCAGTGCGAAGATGGTGAGGCGTCCCATGATGTCTCCTGATCGTTGGTCGATCAGAACCTATCGAAAAACGATCACTCTGTCGAGTCGGGACGGCGTGCGACGGCGAACGGCTTTCCGGCCTCCAGCACCCGGGCCGCTGCGGGAAGCGTCCTCGCCAGGGCCGCCGTGGCTCGTTTCCGAGCGGCGTGGACGTCGGGCGCGCCACACTCCTCACCGTCCGCGAGGTACTTGACGGTCGGGTCCTCGGAATCGAGCCCCTCGTCACGGAGTGACTCCTCGAGGCCCTCGACCTGGCCCGGCCGCTCCTCGACCACGAACCGCTCCTCGACCAGCGCACCGTCGCGCAGACCACGACGCACGGTCTTGCGTCCACCGGTCGAGGTCTTGTCGATCGACTGCTTCGCCACGTGGCGCATGCGTCCGGTCGCCGGATCGGCGATGGCAACGAGCTTGTAGACGAATCCCGGTGTCAGGTGACTGCCACCGCTGACCAGCTCGGTGCCCACGCCGAAGGCGTCGATCGGCGCACCGGCTGCGACGAAGTCATGGATGCGGTGCTCGTTGAGGTCACCGGTGGCCACGATGCGCGTGGCGACATTGCCCGCGGCATCGAGCGCCGCGCGGGCCGCTCGCGCCTCCTCGCCCAGGTCGCCCGAGTCGATGCGGATGGCGTCCAGCGTGGGCCCGCCGATCTCGATCGCGCGGCGCACACCCTCTGAGGTGTCGAAGGTGTCGACGAGCAGCGTGGTGGCCGGCCCGCGCTTCAGCTGCGCCCGGAACGCGTCGGCCTCGCTGGGGTAGGCGAGCACGAAGGCGTGCGCTGCCGTCCCCGCGGTCGGGATGCCGAAGTCGCGGCCGGCCTGCAGGTTGCTGGTGGTGGTGAATCCGGCGATGTAGGCAGCGCGGGCCGCCGCCACGGCACTGCGCTCGTGCGTGCGCCGCGAACCCATCTCGATCAGGCCGGCCCCCTGGGCGGCCAGCACCATCCGCGCCGCGGCCGAGCTGACGGCGGTGTCGTGGTTGAGCACCGACAGCACCAATGTCTCGAGCAGCAGACCCTGCCCCAGAGGGGCGTCGACCGTCAACACGGGGGAGTGCGGCAGGTAGAGGTCGCCCTCGCGGTAGCCGCGGATGCTGCCGGTGAACCGGAAGTCCGCGAGGTAGCGGGCCGTCGCATCGTCGATCACGTCGCGCTCGAGCAGCCACTCGATCTCGTCGGAGGCGAACGTGAAGTCCCGCAGCAGCTCCATGAGTCGGCCGGTGCCCGCGAGCAGCCCGAACCGGCGGCCGGCAGGCAGTCGGCGGGCGAACGCCTCGAACGTGGCGGGTGCCTCGGCGAGACCGTCGGCGACGAAGGTGCGCAGCATGGTCAGCTCGTAGTGGTCCGTCAGGAGGGCGGTCACGCGTCCAACCCTGCCACGGCTGGGTACGACTGCCGTATGACCTCTCCGTCGACGCTTCTCGAGCGTTCTCGCGACATCATCGCGCTGCACCCCCGTGTGCCGCGCGCCGTCAAGGCGGCACTGGCCGCTGTGCTGGCCTGGCTCGTGGTCCAGCCGCTCGGCGGGGCGGCCGACGAGTATCCGTACTACGCGCCGCTCGGAGCGGTGATCGCGGTCTCGGCGACTGTCGCGGACTCTCTGCGCGAGTCCCTGCAAAGTGTCGCGTCCATCCTGGTGGGCGCGGCCCTGGCAATCCTGGCCGGCGCCGTCCTGCCGAATGCCCTGGCCATCGCCGTGGTGGTGCTGGTGGGCACGCTCGTGGCCGGGTGGTGGCGTCTGGGCGAGATGAGCAGCTGGGTACCGATCTCGGCGCTGTTCGTGCTCATCATCGGCAGCTCCGGGCTCACGGACTACGTGGTGGGCTACGTGCTGCTCACGGGTCTGGGCGCCGCCGTGGGCGTCGGTGTCAACGCCGCGATGCCGCCGATGCCCCTGGTACCGGGTGAGCGGGAGGTCGTGAGGCTGCGCGGGTCCTTGGCCGACCAGCTCGACGACCTCGCGGACGCGCTCGACCAGTCCGAGCCGCTCAGCCGCGAGGACTGGCTCGCCCGGCACCACGACATCGCGTCCCGGGCCCGGGACATGAACCGGGTGGTCGTGCAGACGACGGAGGCCCGGCGGGTCAACTGGCGGGCCCGGCGACTCCGGGATCGGGCTGACCGACAGGCCGAGCACGCTCGCGCGCTCGAACGACTCTCGCTCGTCGTCGACGACCTCACCGGACTGCTCGCCGAGGTCGAGAACGCCGATCGGCCTGACGTCGCCCTCGGTCCTCAGCTTCGCGCTCCGACGTCCCGGGCGATGGCTGCCGTCGCCCAGATGCTGCGTGATCGGGACGAGGACGACGAGGCGACCTCGGAGTCTGTCGACGCTGCCGACACCGCGGTCGAGGAGCTGGCGCAGGCCGTCACCGATCGCATCCGGGCGGGCGTGACCGACGTCTTGGCGGCCGGGGCCGTGGTCACCGCCCTGCGTCAGCTCGTCGCCTCGCTGTGACCGGGGTTTCGCCGGCCGCCGGACGAGGTAGTCCAGAGAGAGGGCCGGGACGCTCCGGGTCCGGAGAGGTGACGCCATGTCCGGCACCAACGACGCGGTCGACGAGATCTGGGACGAGTGGCACGAAGCCGTCACGATGACCGCGAAGGAGCTCGAGGACTTTCTCGAGACCGACGAGTCGAGGTCCGTCGGCGACAGCTCGTCCGGTGGTGAGTCGACCGGGCACCGCTCCGGTCGACGCATCGTGGAGATCCTGCAGACGAAGAAGACCGACCTCACGGACGACGACGCCACCCACATGCGCAAGGTGGTCGGCTACGTCCACCGCCACCTGGCGCAGCGGCCCTCCGGCGACATCGAGGACTCCGCGTGGCGCTACTCCTTGATGAACTGGGGCCACGACCCGCTGAGCTGACTGCCTGTCAGGACCCGCGCATGCCGACCGAGACGAGGGGCAGTGGTGTGATCTCGCGGGTCTCGAGGTCGACCGCCACCGCCGTGTCGGCCGGCACGCGGTCCCACCCCTCCTGCTCGAGTCCGGTCGAGATGACGTGCACGGCGTCGTCGGTGACGCGGTAGTTCATGGCGAAGTAGGCAGTGGAGTGCTCGGCCGGCATGGCCTCGTCGGACTCGAACATCTCGCGGAGGGCCTTGACGGGGGAGCTGGCGCGGCTGTTGACGTGCACGGCGAACATGCGGCGCGAGCCGAGCAGCAGGGCGTTCAGGCTCGCGTTGGGGAACTCCGCCATGAGGATCTCGAGCGCCCGCGTGACGCCGGTGACCTCGTCGCCCTGCTCCTCGATGCACTGCAGCACCAACCTGAAGTACCGCTCGCTGTCGGTGTCGCCGGACAGCTTCGCGCACGACTCCCGTGTGAGCAGACGCTCGAGCTGGTCGATCGGCGCGACGTGCCCGTTGTGCGCGAAGGCGTACTCGCCGTCGACGAAAGGGTGGGTGTTCTCGGGCGAGACGGGCAGTCCGCCGGTGGCCCAGCGCAGGTGCACGAGCCCGGCCGATCCCAGCGGTTGCTCGGCCAGGTCCCGGTAGCGGGGGTCGTCCGCTGCGGAGTCCGCCGACGACGTCGCCTGCGTGCCACCGTCGTCGGCGTGCCAGGCCATGCCCCAACCATCGCAGTGCACCGCGGTGAGGGCGGTGAAGGTGTCGAAGCCGTCAGGGCCGAGGACGTCGGTGACGGAGGTCGGACGGGTCGAGACGTAGCCGAGCAGTCGGCACACGAGGCAGCACCTTCCTGTGGGGTACGCCTTCGACTCTCGCCGACGTCACGACGCCGGGCAACCGGGCGACTAGAACGATCGCGTGTCGTTGGTCGAGTCGGGGTCCGCGTTGCCGACACCCTCGACCGTGACGCTGCCGGCGGGCGTTCCCAGCAGCGACTCCACGACGAGCTCGAACGGTGCGACCGGCTGGCCGGGCTCGTAGGTGTAGCTGCAAGTGACGGTGTCGAAGTAGAACGGGTCGCCGTTGGCGTCACCGGCCTCGATGGGGCCGCAGGCCCACCCCGCTGAGGCGCGCTCCACGAACGCGGTGGGCTGGGCCATCGTGATCGTGAGGTTGATCGTGAACCCGGTGGCCGGTGTGGCACCGGCCGCGAGCAGGGGCACGGTCAACAGGTAGCGATCCGGTGCGCCGGTCGCCTCAACCGTGGGTGCACCGACCTGCAGGTCTGCGGGCCCGGGAGGGGGAGGCGCGGGCGCCGGAGGTGCGGCCGGGACCACCGTTGCGGGAGCCACCACGTTCGCCATGGAGGGGGATGCCGACGCCGCCGGGACCGCGGGCTTCTCGACCGGCGGGACGAGGACGGGCTGACCCGGGCCCTCAGCGACCGGCGAGGCGACCGTCGAGGACTCGGCCGGGTCGCTTGAGCCCGCAAGCGCGGCCGCGACGGCGGCCACGACGATCGCGACGGCTGCCGCCGCGCCTGCCATCGCGCGGACGGACGGGCGGGGGAGCCGCGAATTCTTCGGGGTGCCGTCACCGGTGTCGGGGATGGTGACGATGCCCCCCGTGGTCGTCAGACCCACCAGCAGAACCGGCCAGATCGCGGCGCCGAGCCGGGTGTTCAGCTGGTCGAGATCGGCGTGGAGCAGGGCGCACTCGCGGCAGTCGTCGAGGTGGGCTCGGACCTTGTTCTCGGTGCGAGGCCTCAGCGTCCCGCGGACGAGCCGCCCGAGGTGACGCCTGGTCCAGTCGCAGTGGCGGTCGGTCGCACCGGCGACGTGCTCGTCGAGGTAGGCCAGGCGCAGCCCCTCACGAGCGCGATAGGCGGTGGAGGAGACGGTGGCTGCCGGAACCTCCAGGTCGGCGGCGACCTCGGCCGGCTTGCGTCCCTTGACCTCCAGCTCCCACAGCAGGGATCGCCAGCTGTCCGGCAGCGTGCGGAGGGCTCGGGCGGCCCGGTGGGCGTCGAGCTCGTCGAAGAGCGAGGAGCCGTCGTCGCCGTCGACGGTGTCGAGGAGCCAGGGCTTGTCGGAGGCCGCGTGCTCGCGGGCCGCCCGCCGCGATCGCTCGCCGTGGAGGTTGCGGATCACCGTGTGCAGGTAGCCCCGGAAGCTCGTCTGGGGGCCGCGGCCGCTGACGATCTGGTCGACCACGCGGAGAAAGGCATCAGCGGCCAGGTCCTCGGCATCGCGGCCGTGGGTGACGATCCGGGCCACACGCAGCGCGTCGGCGCTGTGCCGGGCGTGCAGCACCGCCAAGGCGCGGCCGTCGCCTGCGCGCAGGCCGGCGACCAGCTCGGCGTCGGTGGCGCCGTCCGTCAGGTCCTGCTGCGTCATCTCGGTGTCCTGGCGCGACGAGCCTCGCCGCGCTGATCCCTCTCCCAGGCTGACGATAACTGATCGACGGTACAGGTGGGACCCATTCACCACACAGGAAGTGATCCTCGTCACATTCCGTGCAGGTGGCGCGAGATTCGCCGGGACGGATCTCCAGTTGATGTCGCGCAGGCATCTGCCCGCACGGCGTGAGACCCCCGATCGCATGGAGAAGTACTGATGAGACGCACCCTGCTCGACTGGCGAGCCTGCCTCGTCGCGGCCCTGACGCTGCTGCTGACGGTGTCGACGCTGGCAGCACCGGCCACCGCCGCCACGCCCGGCATCACCTCGAACGTCCTGCTCAACGGCGAGACGTACGGCGGCACTCCGGTCGTCACCGAAGGTGATGAGCTGACGCTGCGCGTGCAGTACGACACCGCGGTCACGCCGGGGTCGACCGTCGTGTTCGAGCTCGGCACGAACGTCACCGTGAGCGAGGTCCCGGTCGCGAACACCGCGATCGAGTCGGTCACGCAGGACGGCAACCGGGTGTCGATCACCTTCCGGGACCCGTGGCCGGCCGGAGTGAACCAGGGTGTCTTCGACCTGACCTTCACGGTGAACAGCGTCGAGACGAGCACGCCCGGCGAGATCCGCTGGACCATCGACGGCGAGCCCAGCTCGGTCAACGTCATCGTGCGCAACAGCGGTGACCAGTTCGCCTCCGTGCAGGAGAACTACGCCAAGAGCGCCACGCCGGGCAACCTCGACAGCTTCGTGACCGTCGTGGACGGCCAGGTCCGGCTGCGTCCCGAGATCGCCGGCCAGGAGATCAGCTACACCCTGCGACTCGACTCACCGGAGGCGCGGACCGATCTGCCCGTCACCGACCAGCTGCCCGACGGTCTGACGTACGTCGACGGCTCGTTCGCCGGTCAGCTCACCACATGGGACGCCAACGGCCTCAACCGCACCACGAAGCCGTTCCCGTTCGCGCCCACCGTCACGGGCGACTCCTTCGCCAGCACCCTGAGCGTTCCGGGTCCCTCGCAGCTCGCCCTCACCTACCGCGCGACCGTCACCGACATCGCCGCGCTCGAGCAGCAGCTGCAGACACGCTACGACCAGCTCGGTGGAGGCACCGGCAACTTCGAGATCCAGCTGCGGAACACCGCGACCTTCGGCACGACCGAGCGGACTGCTTCGGTGCGGCTGCGCGGTTCCGTGCCCGGCGTCAACATCGGTCAGGCCTTCGGCAAGAACGCCAGCTGGAGCACCCAGAACGTCGTGACCGACGCCGCGGGCAACCTGGTCCCGCCGGCCGACCTCACCTACACGTTCAAGGCCGATCTACGGCAGTGGACGGGCGCCCCGAACTTCACGCTGAACCGCAACGTCGTCATCAGCGACGTCCTGCCGAGCCAGGCCGCCTGGAGCACCGACGCGACCGACTTCATCACCGCGAACGGCCTGACCCTCACCGAGGCGTCGACCTGCCCGGCCACCACGGACGCCTTCGAAGGGGACGAGTTCGTCGGTCAGTACTGCGTGGACGGCCAGCGACTGCTCGTGAACGTGGGGCGCGACAACACGACCAACGCGACCATCGCGGTCAAGGCGCAGCTCGCCACCGTGGAGGGTCTGACCCAGGCCGGAAGCACGCCCATCGTCGACGCGACGCCGTACCGCTGGCGCAACGTGGCCGACTTCCACTACCGGGACGGCAACCCGCACAGCGCGACGCGCGACGTCACGGTGGTCGTGCTGCCCGACACCAGCGAGGGCATCAACGATCCGAGCGTCTTCCGAAAGACCGGCACGCCCCGCGAGACGTCGGTCGCGCCGGGCGAGACGGTCACGGTCGACTACGACTTCGTCGTCGCGGCCGGCAAGGGCATCGACGTGACGACCAGTCGCATCGTCGACCACGTCGACACCGAGGTCTTCGACCTGAACGATCCGGAGGCGGTGGCCGTCTCCGGCAGCTACGCCGGGGTCGCGCTGACCTCTTCGAGCTTCGAGCTGAGCGTCGACGACGACGGGAACCTCGTCATCGACCTGAGCGACGCCGGCCGGGCCACGGTCCTCGCGCTGGGTGCGGACCGGGAGTACCGGGTCGACATCGCGCTGACGACGCGCCCCTTCGAGGGCAAGGAGACGCTCTCGATCACCAACACGGCGACCCTCTTCGGCGGGGACGACACCCCGCTGTACTGGTCGGGCACCGAGACGGAGGCGACGTCGTTCGGCGACGAGGCCGAGGTCCGCAAGCGCGTCTTCGACCGCGCGTCCGAGGAGTGGGTCGAGACCGTCAAGGCCGAGACCGACGGGTCGGGCCAGCTCGTGCAGGACACCTACGTCTACCGGATCGAGTTCATCCCGCACGGCAGCTATGACGACGTCGTGGTCGTCCCGGTCGTCGACGTGCTGCCCGAGGCAGCGGACTTCCTCGGCTTCGTCTCCGAGGCGGACGCCGCGACGGGTGCCAACCCGACCACCGGACCCGTCGACGTGGGCGGCAACCTCGAGGCCACCTACGACGCGACGTCCGGCACCGTGCGGATCGTCCAGAAGGACGGCACCCGGCTCGACGCCGGCACCCCGATCGCGGCCTACGTGGCCGTGCAGATCACCGACGGTTCGGCCCCTGTCGTCAACCGGATCGGTGACACGTTCGCCGAGATCGTGCCGCTGACCTCTGTCTCCGTGGGGGACTTCGTGTGGGTCGACATCGACCGCGACGGCCGCCAGGGCGCCGGGGAGCCGGGGACCCCGGGCGTCGTGCTCGAGGTCGTTGGTCCCGACGGCGAGCCGGTCACCGACGTGCTCGGCAACCCGGTCGGGCCCGTCACGACCGGACCGGACGGTGGATACACGTTCGACCGTCTGCCGGCGCTGACCGGCGACCAGACCTACACGGTCCGGATCGATCGCGATGCGTCCGCCGAGGCCCTTCGGCCCTACGTCCCGACGATCGCCCAGCAGGGCGACCGCGACCTGGACTCCTCCACGTGGGAGGCGGTGACCGTCCCGGGTGACCTGCACGACGACGGTGACCGTGACCCGACGCTGGACTTCGGGTTCGTGACCAAGACCTACGCGGTCGGCGACCTCGTGTGGATCGACGCCGACCGTGACGGCCTCCAGGGCGAGGACGAGGCGGTGCTGGCCGGCGTGCTGGTCGAGCTGCTCGACGCCGAGAGCGACGTGGTCGCCACCACGACGACCGCCGAGGACGGCCGGTACGTCTTCGACAACCTGCCGGCGGGCACGTACCAGGTGCGCTTCACGCTGACCGACGCACAGAAGGCGATCTACGCCTTCACGCAGCGGGACGTGGACGGCGACGACCTCGACTCCGACGCGAACCCCGCGGACGGCATGACGGTCACGATCGTGCTCGACGACACCAACACCGCCCTCACGGGCGACTACGAGCACCGCCAGATCAGCGCGACCCAGGGCATCGACCCGACCTGGGACGCCGGTGTCCTCATCCAGGACGGACCGGTCGTCGAGCAGCCTGCGACCGATCCGCCGACGGCACAGCCGGAGCGTTCCGTGCTCCCGAGCACCGGAACGGCCCTGCGACTGGGCGTGCTGGCCCTGGCCCTGGCACTGGTCGGCCTGGGTGTGGTGTTCCTCCGATCGGGACGTCGTCCCTGACGTTCCCACCTGAGGAACAGCAGCGCCCCGGTCATCGACCGGGGCGCTGTCGCGCGCGGCGGGACTAGGGTGAAGAACGTGGACATCGAGGAAGTGCTGCTGCCAGGCGTCGGGCTGCGCTACGAGTTCGTCAACCACCGCGGCGCCCGTGTCGGGGTGGTCGCCCTCCGCGACGGTGGGTTCGAGGTCGCTCTCTACGAGGGCGCCGACCCTGACCGTGCGACGTCGTCGTTCGACCTCGACGCGCAGGAGGCGGAGGCCCTCGCCCAGATCCTGGGCGCGCCGCGCATCTCGGAGCGCTTCGCCGACCTGACGCGTGAGGTCCCAGGTCTGGCCGCCGGCCAGGTGGAGCTGCGTGCTGGGGGGCCGTACGTCGATCGCCCCCTGGGTGACAGTCGGGCTCGGACCCGCACCGGCGCCTCGATCGTCGCTGTGGTCCGCGGCGACGACGTCGTCGCCTCCCCGGGGCCGGAAGAGGTGCTGCGGGCCGGAGACGTCCTCGTCGCCATCGGCACCGCTGACGGGTTGACGGCCCTGACCGATCTGATCGACTCCGCCTGACGTGGAGGTCTCGACCGCGCTGCTCCTCGAGCTGGGCATGCTGCTGCTGGTGCTGACGGTCCTCGGCTCGGCGGCACGACGGGTCGGACTCTCACCGATCCCGCTCTACCTGGTGGCGGGGTTGTTCCTCGGCCCCGAGGGCATTGCCCCGGTGCCGGCCACGGAGGAGTTCGTCGACACCGGCGCGTCGATCGGCCTCGTCCTGCTGCTGCTCGTGCTGGGCCTGGAGTTCACGGTCGACGAGTTCGCGGTCAGCCTGAAGCGCCACCGTGCGTCAGCGCTCGTCGACATCGTGCTCAACGCGACGCCCGGTGCGCTCGCCGGGTGGCTTCTGGGGTTCGACGCCGTCGGCATCGTCGCCCTGGCCGGCGCGACCTACATCTCGTCGTCGGGCATCGTCGCGCGCGTCCTCGGCGACCTGGGCAGACTGGGCAATCGCGAGACGCCCGCCGTGCTCTCGGTCCTCGTGCTCGAGGACTTCGCGATGGCCGCCTTTCTCCCCGTGCTGGCCGTCCTGGCGGCCGGCGGCACGTGGTGGCAGGCCGTCATCGGCGCCGCGATCGCGGTCGGAGCGCTCACCGGCGCGTTGCTGGCCTCGCGCCGCTACGGGCACCGGGTGGGACAGCTGGTCGCTCACCCGGACCCGGAGCAGCTGCTGCTGCGGGTGCTCGGACTGGCCCTGGTCGTCGCGGCCCTCGCCGAGCTGGTGCACGCCTCCGCAGCGGTGGGCGCGTTCCTCGTGGGTCTCACCCTCACCGGTCCCGTGGCCGATCGCGCCCGCGCGGTGCTCTCTCCGTTGCGCGATCTCTTCGCCGCCGTGTTCTTCCTGGCGATCGGCCTGTCGGTCGACCCGAGTGACCTGCTGCCGATGCTCCCGGCTGCCGTCGCGCTGGCCGCGGTCACGGCCGCGACCAAGATCGCGACAGGGTGGTTCGCGGCAGGTCGCGACGGGGCTGGCGCCCCTGGACGGTGGCGCGCTGGCACGGTGCTGACGGCGCGCGGCGAGTTCTCCCTGGTGATCATCGGCCTCGTCGGCACCCAGCAGGCCGAGCTGGGCAACCTCGTCACGGCCTACGTGCTGGTGCTCGCCGTGGTCGGGCCGGTGCTGACCCGAGCCCCCCTCCCGCTCGTCAGACAGTGAGCTCGACGCCGGCGGTCTCCATCTCGACCAGGGCTGCCTCGCTGGACTCGTGGGCCACCCCGGCGTGCAGGCCGTCGAGCAGCCGGACGGAGAAACCGGCCGACACGGCGTCGAGTGCAGTGGCCCGGACGCAGTAGTCGGTGGCGATGCCGACGACGTCGACGGCCTCGACACCGCGATCGCGCAACAGGTCGGCGAGGAGCTCGCCACTGTCGGTGGTTCCCTCGAAGGCGGAGTAGGCCGGCACGCCTTGGCCCTTGAGGACCTCGACGTCGATGAGGTCGGTCAACAGCTCCGGGGCGTACTCGGCGCCCTCCGTGCCCGCCACACAGTGCACGGGCCACGTGGTCACGTAGTCCGGCTCGCCGTGCGCGAAGTGGCCGCCGTTGTCGTTGTCGCCGTCGTGCCAGTCGCGGGAGGCGATGACGAGGTCGTACCGATTTGCCTGCTCTCGCAGCAGGATGCTGATGGCGGCAGCAACGTCGTGCCCACCGTCGACCCCGAGGGCGCCGCCCTCGCAGAAGTCGTTCTGGACGTCGACGACGATCAGCGCGCTCTTCATGGAGATCAGCGTAGACGTCACGCGCAGGCTGTAAATTCCCTGTGCGAGAGGGAATCTCGACGCTCCTGAGTTTCTCGCCAGGGTCATCTGCCGTTAAGGTAAGCCGACCCTTATGACGTGAGGACACCATGAACACCCGCTTGCTGACCGCTCTCGCCGCCTCGATCCTCGCCGCCGGCACGCTCGCCGCGTGCGGCAGCGGCAGTGACGAGGAGGACGGACCGTTCATCACGGTCTACAACGCCCAGCACAAGCCGCTGCTGGAGGAGATGGCGCCGATCTTCGAGGAGGAGACAGGCATCGAGGTCCGCCTCCGCAACGGCAAGGACTTCGAGCTGGGCAACCAGCTCGTCGCCGAGGGCGAGGGGTCGCCCGCCGACGTCTTCCTCACCGAGAACTCCCCGGCGATGTCGCTGGTCGAGCAGGAGGGCCTGTTCGCCCCGCTCGACGAGGAGACCCTCGCCCTGATCCCGGAGCAGAACCGCCCGGCCAGCGGCATGTGGACCGGCTGGGCCGCCCGCTCGACCGTCCTCATGTACAACACCGAGGACATCACGCCCGAGGAGCTGCCGACCAGCATCCTCGAGCTGGCCGAGCCGCAGTGGAAGGGCCGCGTCTCGTTCTCGCCGACCGGCGCCGACTTCCAGGCCATCGTGTCGGCGGTCCTGCAGCTCGAGGGCGAGGACGCCACCCGCGCCTGGCTCGAGGGGCTGGCCGAGAACGGTGAGGTCTACGAGGGCAACAACATCGTCATGCAGTCGGTCAACGACGGTGAGGTCGAGACCGGCATCGCGTACCACTACTACTGGTACCGCGACCAGAAGGAGTCGGGCGAGAACAGCGACAGCACCGAGCTGTACTTCTTCGGCGCCCAGGACCCCGGCGCGTTCGTCAGCATCTCCGGTGCCGGCGTGCTGAAGTCGAGCGACAAGCGGGAGGACGCGCAGAAGTTCGTCCGGTTCCTCGCCGACAAGACCGGCCAGCAGGCGCTCGCCGACAGCTACGCGCTGGAGTACCCGCTGGATGGTGAGACCCCGCTCGACCCGGCGGTGAAGCCGTTCAGCGAGCTGCAGCCGCCGACGGTCGACGTCACCGAGCTGAACGGTCCGCTGGTCATCGAGATGATGCAGGACGTCGGGCTGCTCTGATGGCCGCCGTGCTCGCCCCACCCCGGCCTGTGCGCCGGGTCGGCGGGACGGGCGGGACTCCCGTGGCGCTGCTGCTGCTTGGCACCGTCATCGCCGTGCTCGCCCTCGTCCCGCTGCTGCACGTGGTGCAGTACGCCGTGACGGTCGATCCTGCGGTGGCCCGCGAGCAGCTGTTCCGGCCGCGCATGGCGATGCTGCTGCGCAACACCATCGGGCTGACCATGGCCAGCGTGGCGCTGGGCATCGTGATCTCGGTGGCGTGCGCCTGGCTCGTGGTGCGCACCGATCTCCCCGGGCGCAAGCTCTGGCACGTCCTGCTCACCGCCCCGCTGGCGGTGCCGGCCTTCGTCAACGGCGTCGGGTGGATCTCGGTGACGCGCGCGGTCGAGGGCTTCGCCGGGGCGACGCTGGTCGTCACGCTCTCGTACTTCCCCTTCATCTACCTCCCTGTCTGCGCCGCCCTCCGAGGGCTCGACCCGGTGCACGAGGAGATCGCCGCGACCGCCGGGCTGGGACGCGTGCAGACCTTCACCCGGGTGGTGCTGCCGCAGCTGCGCCCGGCCATCCTGGGGGGATCTCTCCTGGTGGCGCTGCACATGTTCAGCGAGTTCGGAGCGCTGAAGACCCTGCGCTTCCCGACCTTCACGACCGCGATCTACGACCAGTTCAACTCCACGTTCAACGGTCCTGCCGCGCACCTGTCGGCCAGCGTCCTGGTGCTGCTGTGCCTGGCGGTGCTGATGCTCGAGCTGCGCCTGCGTGGCCGCCGCCGGTACGCGCGCACCAGCAGCGGCACGCCTCGCGGCCAGCGGCGCAGCCAGCTCGGCCGCCTGCGGCTCCCCGCGCTGCTGGTGCCCGGCACGGTCGTCGCCCTGGCGCTCGGCGTGCCGGGGTGGAGCCTCGTGCGCTGGATGGTGGTCGGCTCCTCGACCGGCACGGGTCTTGACGGGCTGCTGCCCACAGCGGTCACGACCGTGGCCTACGCCGGCCTCGGAGCGCTCGTCGCCGTGATGCTCGCCCTTCCCGTCGCGGTGCTCGCCGTACGCCACGCCTCGCTGTCGAGCACGGTGGTCGAGCGCAGCACGTACACGGCCAACGCGCTGCCGGGCATCGTGATCGCGCTCGCGCTCGTGACGGTCACCCTGGCGCTGGCGCCCGGGCTCTACCAGACCGCGATCGTGCTGGTGGCGGCCTACTTGATCATGTTCCTGTCGCGGGCCGTCGTCTCGGTGCGCGCCTCGCTCGAGCAGGCGCCGCCGGTGCTGGAGCAGGTCGCGAAGTCGCTGGGCTCGGGCAACCTGGCCACCACGCTGCGGGTGACCGTGCCGATCGTGCTGCCCGGCATCGGCGCGGGTGCCGCCCTGGTGTTCATCGCCATCTGCACCGAGCTCACCGCCACACTGCTCCTCGCGCCGACCGGCACCGAGACCCTGGCCACCGAGTTCTGGGCCCTCTCCGGCGGGCTGGAGTACGGGGCGGCCGCGCCGTTCGCGCTCCTGATGGTGCTGCTGTCGATGCCCGCGGTCTACCTGCTCAGCCGGTCGTCCGGGAGGACCACATGAGCGACCAGACGTGTGTGCTCGACGTCCGCAAGCTGACCCGCAGCTTCGGCCCCGTGTGGGCGCTCGACGGCGTCGACCTGACGGTGGCCGACGGCCAGGTGGTCGCGGTGCTCGGACCGTCCGGCTGCGGCAAGACCACGCTGCTGCGCATCATCGCCGGGTTCCTGCCGGGTGACAGCGGCAGCGTCGACCTCGCCGGTCGCACGGTGTTCGCCGATGGCCGTTCCCGCGTGCCCACCAAGGCGCGCAACGTCGGCTACGTCCCGCAGGAGGGTGCGCTCTTCCCGCACCTCGACGTCGCCGCCAACATCACCTTCGGTCTGCCGCGCGCCGAGCGCCGGCGTGCCGACATCGGCGGGCTGCTCGAGATCCTCGACCTCGACCCCTCGCTGGCGACCCGAGCGCCCCACGAGCTCTCCGGTGGGCAGCAGCAGCGGGTCGCCGTGGCGCGGGCCCTCGCGCGCAAGCCGTCGCTCCTGCTGCTCGACGAGCCCTTCTCGTCCCTCGACGCCTCGTTGCGCGAGAGCACCGGACGGGCCGTGGTGCAGGCCGTCCGTGCGACGGGGGCCGCGGCGCTGCTGGTGACCCACGACCAGGACGAGGCCCTGTCGCTGGCCGACGTGGTCTCGGTGATGTCGGCCGGTCGCGTGCTGCAGACCGCCCCGCCCTTGGAGGTCTACACCCGTCCGGCCACGCCGTTCGTGGCGACCTTCGTGGGCAGTGGCACGGTCCTCAAGGCGACCGTCGCCGCCGGCATGGCGACCACCGCGATCGGCACCTTCCCCGTCAGTGCCGCCGTGACGCCGCGTGACGGCGAGGCTCCGGTCTTCGTCCGGCCTGAACAGGTCGTCATCGATCCCGACGGCCCGGTGCGCGGCACCATCACCGGGCTCGACTTCTTCGGCCACGAGGCGTGCGTCCACGTCGCTGTTCCGGGCCACGACGACGTGCTGTCGCGCGTCCGCGGCGACCAGCTGCCGGCGACCGGCGACGAGGTGCGGCTGTCGGTGCGCGGGGCCGCCACGGCGTTCGGGGACGAGCGATGACGATCCTCAACTCACCGCTGGTCGGCCCCGACGGGCAGGTCATCGGCGACCTCGCGACCGGGGGAGACCTGCCGGCTCTCGTCGACCACCAGCGCACCCTGACCTACCGCGATCTCGCGCGTCGAGTGGAGGAACGTGCCGCCCAGTGGCGGGGCTCGCGGCGCCTGATCATGCTCTCGGGTCACAACAGCATCGACTTCGTCGTGAACTACCTCGCTGCTCTCGAGGCCGAGTGCCCCGTGCTGGTCGTGAACGGGTGTGCCCGCGACGCCCTGACCGCCGCGTGGGATCCCGACATCGTCGTGGACGCCGAGACCGATCGTGTCGAGGTGCGCCGGGAGGTCTCCGGTCGCGACCTCCATCCCGACCTCGCCCTGCTGCTCTCCACGTCCGGGTCCACGGGCTCGCCGAAGCTGGTGCGACTCAGCCGTCAGAACCTGCGCAGCAACGCCGCGAGCATCGTCGAGTACCTGCGGCTCACCGCGGACGACTGCGGCATGACCAGCCTGCCGCTGCACTACTGCTACGGCCTGTCGATCCTGCACAGTCACCTCCTCGCGGGCGCCAGCATCGCGATCACCGATGCCTCCGTGGTCGACGTGGACTTCTGGCGGCTGGCGGAGGACGCCGGTGTCACGGGGCTGGCCGGTGTGCCGCACACGTTCGACCTGCTCGACCGCACCGGCTTCGCCGAGCGCGACCTCCCGCGACTGCGCTACCTGACCCAGGCCGGCGGTCGGCTCGAGGCCGACCGGGTGCGTGCCTGGCACGACCTGGGCGTCCGTCGCGGTTGGGACTTCTTCGTCATGTACGGCCAGACCGAGGCGACCGCGCGCATGGCGTGGCTGCCGCCGGACCTCGCCGACCTGCACCCCACGTCCATCGGCCGCGCGGTGCCCGGCGGCTCCCTGCACCTGGCCCCATTGGACGACGCAGTCGAAGGTGTCGAGGACGGCGTCGGCGAGCTCGTGTACACCGGTGCCAACGTGATGATGGGCTACGCCGAGTCCCCGGCTGACCTCGCCCTGCCTCCGATGGAGCCGGTCCTGCACACCGGCGACCTCGCCCGCGAGCTCGGCGACGGGCTGTTCGAGGTGGTCGGTCGGCTCAAGCGCATCACCAAGGTCTTCGGCCTGCGGATCAACCTCGACGACGTCGAGAAGCACCTCGCCGCCGCCGACCTGCCCGCGCGCGTGGTCGGCACCGACGACGCGCTCGTCGTCTTCGTGACCTCGCGGCGGCACCGCGACCGCGCCCGGGAGGTGGCGGCCACGGCCTGCGGTCTGCCGCTCTGGGTCGTGCACGTCGAGGCGGCGCGTCGAATGCCACTCACGGCCAACGGCAAGCCCGACTACGCCGCCCTCTCGCAGCTTGCCGGTCGAACCCCGGCCCAGCGCGACAAGCGCCCCCGCGTCGTCGACCCCGAGGACGTCTGCCAGCTGTACGCCCGCATCCTCAACCGGCCCGACGCCACGGTGGCCGACAGCTTCGTGGGCCTCGGTGCCGACTCGCTGTCGTACGTCGAGATGTCGGTGCGCCTGGGGGAGCGGATCGACCCGCTGCCCCATGACTGGCACACGCGATCCATCGTCTCGCTGGCCTCCGGGGGTCAGCGTCAGCGCTGGGGACGCGCGCTCGACACCAACGTGCTGCTGCGCGCACTCGCGATCGTCGCCATCCTCGGCTCGCACAGCGAGGCCTGGGTCCTCCTCGGCGGGGCCCACCTGTTGCTTGCCCTGGCCGGCTACAGCTTCGCTCGATTCCACCTCGCCGCCGGCAGGCGTCCGCTCTGGCGGCGGATCGGGTGGGCGCTCACCGCGATCGCCGTTCCCGCCTGCCTCTGGCTGGCCGGGGTGGCCTCGACCACAGGGGAGTACACCTGGCGCACGGTGGTCTTCCTCAACTGGACGCGCGGCAGCACGGCGTGGGACGACCAGTGGCGGTTCTGGTTCCTCGAGGCACTCGTGTGGACGCTCGTCGCGCTCGCCGCGGCGCTGTCCGTCCGTCGGGTCCGAGCGATCGAGGCGCGGCACCCTTTCGTGGTGGCCGCTGTCGTGCTGCTCGCCACCCTCGTGGTGCGCTGGACGCTGGTCGGCGTCACCGCCGACGAGGAGCAGAAGTACGCCCTCGCCAACGTGCTGTGGGTCTTCGCCCTCGGGTGGCTGATGGCGCGGTCGACATCGCTCCAGCAGCGAGTCCTGACGTCGGTCGTCATCGGCGCCTCGTTCGTCGGCTTCTTCGCCGACCCCCAGCGTGAGTGGTTCATCATCGTCGGCCTCTTCGTCGTGCTGTGGGTCCCGCAGGTGCGGGTGCCGCGCCTGGTCGCCACGGTGATCGGCTCGGTGTCGGCGGCCTCCCTCGCGATCTACGTGACCCAGTGGCAGGTCTACCCGCATCTCGAGGTCGACCACCCCTACCTCGCCGTCCTGGCCTCCATCGCTGTCGGTATCGCCTACCACCGCTCGAGCAAGCCCGTGATGGCCCGGCTCAGGTCCTGAGGTTCCGTAGGGTCCCGACCATGCCTCCCACACCGTTCGCCGAGCTCGACTGGGCCGAGACACCGTGGGGGACGCTCGTCCTGCGACGACGCTTCGATCCCGCCACGCAGCGTGAGGTCGACGAGGTGAAGCTCGGTGACGACTACCTGATGTCGAGCCAGTTCACGGTCTCGGAGGTGGAGCTGGCTCGACTGGGCATGGCGGCAGCCGTCGGCCAAGAGCTGCGGGTGCTCGTCGGTGGCCTGGGCCTCGGCTACCCCCCGCCGGTGTCTTCGGGCTGTGGTCCGACGAGCCGCCGGACCCCGCGATGGTCGAGCTGATGCGCGGGTCCTTCGCCGAGGCCGAGGCGAATGTCGTCAGCTTCGACAACCCGCTCACGGGCGGAGTCTCGAGCTGCACGGTGTACCTGGCGACGGGACCGCGCCTCGCGGAGTAGCCCCTCCTCGCGAACGGGCAGCCCGCCCACACTCCGACTACGTTGGCGAGGTGCCTGAACCTGAGCAGACCGATGCCCTTCCCACCGGATCGTCGGGGTGGATCCGGGTCCGCGGTGCGCGGGAGCACAACCTGCAGGACGTCAGCGTCGACCTGCCGCGCGACTGCCTGGTCGCCTTCACCGGCATGTCCGGCTCCGGCAAGTCGTCCTTGGCCTTCGGCACGGTGTTCGCCGAGTCGCAGCGTCGCTACTTCGAGTCGGTCGCGCCGTACGCCCGGCGCCTGTTGTCGCAGGTCGGGGCACCCGCGATCGACACGATCGAGGGGCTTCCGCCGGCCGTCGCCCTTCAGCAGGCCCGGGGGGCTGCCAGCTCGCGATCGACGCTCGGCACCCTGAGCTCGCTGTCGGACGTGCTGCGCCTCCTCTACAGCCGCGCCGGCACCTATCCCGCAGACGCCGAGCACCTCCCGGCATCGGCCTTCTCGCCCAACACCGCCACGGGCGCCTGCCCCACCTGCCACGGCAGCGGCGTCGCGCGCAGCACCAGTGAGGCGCTGCTGGTGCCCGACCCCACGCTGTCGATCGACGAGGGCGCCATCGGCGTGTGGGCCACGAAGGCGTGGGTCGGCCTGAACGTCCGGCGCATGGTGACCAAGCTGGGCATCGACATCCACGCGCCGTGGCACACGCTGGCGCAGGCCGACCGTGACTGGCTGCTGTTCACCGAGGAGGAGCCGCGGATGCTCCTGCAGGGCAACAAGCAGGGTGAGGCGAGCGCGTACCACGGGCACTGGTCGTCGGCCGAGAAGTACCTCATGCGCAACCTCGCGAAGACCCAGTCGCCCACCCAGCGCGAGAAGCTCGAGGCGTTCCTCGCCGAAGGTCCGTGTCCGGCCTGCCACGGCAAGCGGCTGCGACCGGCAGCGCTGGCGGTGACGTTCGCGGGCGTCGACATCGCTGAGATGGCCGCCATGCCGTTGTCGCAGGTCTGCCAGCTGCTCGACACCGGGCTCGAGGAGCAGGCCCGTGGCACCGACCGTCACGGTGCGGCCGCTGCCACGGCAGCGCGATCGCTGGTCAAGGACTTCGGCGCCCGGGTCGAGGCGATCATCGGGCTTGGTCTGGGCTACCTCTCGATGGACCGTTCCAGCACGGCGCTCTCGGCCGGCGAGCTGCAGCGTGTGCGTCTGGCGGGCCAGCTGCGGGCGGGTTTGTTCGGCGTCCTCTACGTGTTGGACGAGCCGTCGGCCGGCCTGCACCCGGCCGACTCCGAGGCGCTGTACACCGCGCTGCGGGAGCTGGTGGCCAGCGGCAACTCCCTGTTCGTGGTCGAGCACGATCTCTCGATCGCGCGCAATGCCGACTGGGTCGTCGACGTCGGTCCCGGGGCCGGCGTGCTCGGCGGACGCATCGTGCACAGCGGACCGCCTGACGGCCTCGCCGACGTCACCGAGTCCGCGACGGCCGAGTTCATGTTCGGCCGCGACGAGGCGCCGACCCTTCAAGCGCGGGAACCGGATGGTTGGCGAGAGCTGGACCACCTGTCGGTCAACAACCTGCAGGACGTCAGCGTCCGTCTGCCGGTCGGCGTGCTCACGGCCATCACCGGTGTCTCGGGTGCGGGCAAGTCCTCGCTGCTGACCGCGATCGTCGAGCGGCTGGAGGACGAGCTGCGCGTCATCTCGATCGACCAGAAGCCCATCGGGCGCTCCCCGCGGTCGAACCTCGCCACCTACACGGGACTGTTCGACGCGGTGCGGCGCCTCTTCGCCGCCACGCCGGAGGCGAAGGAGCGCGGCTGGGCGGCGGGCCGGTTCTCGTTCAACGTCGACGCGGGTCGTTGCCCGACCTGCGAGGGGGAGGGCTTCATCGCGATCGAGCTCGTCTTCCTTCCCACCAGCTATTCGACGTGTCCCACCTGCCAGGGCTCGCGGTACAACCCCGAGACGCTCGAGGTCCGCTACCACGGCCGGGACATCGGTGAGGTGCTGGCGATGACCACGCAGGAGGCCGCGGAGTTCTTCGCCGACGTCCCGGGCGTGCACCGCTCGCTCACCACGCTGCTGGACGTGGGGCTCGGGTATCTGACGCTCGGTCAGCCGGCGACCGAGCTGTCGGGCGGCGAGGCTCAGCGCATCAAGCTGGCCACCGAGCTGCAGCGTCCCCGCCGTGACGGCACCGTGTTCGTGCTCGACGAGCCGACCGGGGGACTGCATCCCGTCAATGTGCGCGACCTCGTGCGGGTGCTGGGCCGGCTCGTCGATTCCGGTGCCACGGTGGTCACGGTCGAGCACGACATGCAGGTCGTCGCGGCCGCCGACTGGGTCATCGAGCTGGGCCCCGGCGGCGGTGATCGCGGCGGCACCGTCATCGCGGCAGCCACCCCGTCCGACCTTCTGGCTCACGAGGACAGCATCACTGCGCCCTACCTACGGCGGTCGCTCGAACGCTGAGGGTCAGGCGGCCGTGGTCTGCTCACGGTCGAAGTACTCCACCAAGGCCGCGGCGAGGGCATGGTTCTCCATCGAGCAACAGGTGCTCGGCTGGTGCTCATCGGGAGGGGGAGCCTGGCTGTGCCGTGGCCTCGTCAGCCCGGCACTGAGCACACCGGATCCCTTCATGCGGTGGTGACACTTGCACTTGTCATCGAGGTTCCACCCGGCGGTGGGACCGTTCTGCTGGGGTGGGTCCTTCTCGCATTGTCGTGCCGGGGTGGTGCACCCGGTGGCGGTGCAGACCTGGTCGCGGAAGGCGAGGGCGGTGGCCAGGATGTCGGGGGCGAACCTGCCGAGGTAGGTGTGATCGAGCACCCCGCCGGCCGGATCGGTGACGATGCGGTGCCAGAGGGTGTTGCCGGTGCCGGCCAGGGCGGTCAGCCAGTCGGCGGGCATCGTCCAGGAGTGGTCGTACGACGCGACCGGAAGGTCGGTGTGGCCGGCCAGGGCCTCGACGGGCACGGTGACGGCGACGTCCATGTGCACGGTGGGCGTGGAGATGGTCTCGTCGCCATGGGTGAGCCACGCGCCCAGCAGATCGGCGCGCTTGTGCTGGAGGCTACGCGGCCCGTCGGGCCCGTCGGGCTCGTCCTCGAGAACCCGCGCGGCCTGGTTGAGGCGACGATCAGCAGCAGCAGCGGCGACGGCGGAGGGGATGAAGGCGTTGAGCCAGGCCATGCCGTCACCGTCGTGGTGGACCCGCACGTGGCGCAGCCCGCGGGCCTTCTCGGACGCCTCGTTGGTCTGGAGAGGCTCGATGGTGGCGCAGAAGCGAGTGATCCAGCGGCGCAGCTCTGAGTTGTTGTGGCCGGCGGCGTAGGTGGAGCCGTTCTGGTCGAGCCGGACCAGCGAGTCGGGTCGCTCGAGCTTGTTGGCAGCGTTGGCGAGCTGGGTGGTGCGGGCGGCGTCGATGTCGCCGGCGCGGAATGACAGCCAGGTGGCCGGCAGGTGGTCGCGCACCGTGCGCATGGCTGAGAGCCGGTTGCGCACCTGCTGCTCGCTGTACCCCGTGGCGAGGGCGAGATCCATGACGACGCCCATCTCCTCGGAGCGGCCGTGCCAGGACTGCGGCTCGTCGATGGCGGCCACACCAGAGGTGTACTCCGTGAGGAGCCAGGCGAGCTCGGCGAACTCCGCCTGAGCTCGCGCGCGGGAGACCTCCACCCACGGACCTGTTCTCGTCGCCATGAATCCAACGTAGGAGGGCGCGCCGACGGTGCTTCCGGGCTGCGTGCCTCCCTGTGGATGACGCGCTGCTAGCGTGACACCGTCCCCGCGGGAGCCCGAGGCATCGGGCTGAGAGGGAGCTGATCCGCTCCGACCGTCGCACCTGATCCGGGTCATGCCGGCGAAGGAAGTGAGTCATGGCGTTGCGCGTCACCGTGCGAGGTGCCGGCATCATCGGCCTTGCCGTGGCCGACGAGCTGGTGCAGCGTGGGCACGACGTGCGGGTCGTCGACCCGGCGCCGGCGCAGGGCGCGTCCTACGCCGCCGCCGGCATGCTCGCACCGGCGGCCGAGGTGTGGCACGGCGAGGACGACGTGCTGCGGCTCGGCCTGGCCTCGCTCGCCCTGTGGCCCGACTTCGCCCGCCGTCTCGGGGTTCCTCTGGAGACCGGCGGCACCCTCCTGGTGGGTGTCGACGCCGGTGACCTCCAGCAGGTCGATCGTCAGGTCGAGCTGCTGACGCGGCATGGCGTGGCGACCGAGACGTGGGACCGGCGCGAGGTCGTCGAGCACGAACCGAGCCTGGCGCGCGTCGGCGGAGGTGCGTGGGTGCCCGGCGAGGGCAGGGTCGACCCGCGACGTGTGTGCGCCGCGCTGCTCGACCGCGTGCCGGTGCAGGCGACGGAGCCACCCGAGTCGTGGCGTCCCGACGTCACGGTCATCGCCACCGGTTCCGTGCTGCCCGACCCCCACTGCCACCTCGTGCGCGGCGTTCGCGGCGAGATCTTGCGACTCCGCACCGACGACCCACCGACGCGCACGGTGCGCGGCTGGGTCGCGGGAGAACCGGTCTATCTCGTGCCCCGAACGCCCGAGCAAGGGGTGTCGGCCGAGGTCGTCGTGGGCGCGACGAGCGAGGAGCACGATGGTGCGCCGGTGGTGACCGCCGGTGGTGTCCTGCGCCTGCTGGCCGCCGCGCGCGTCCTGTGGCCCGCCCTTGATCGCGCCGAGCTGGTGGAGACGACGGTCCGCGACCGCCCCAGCACCATCGACGGCCTCCCGCTGATCGGCTGGACCGGCCGACCGGGGGAGATGCTCGCCGCCGGCCACTACCGCCACGGGGTGCTGCTGGCCCCCCTGACGGCCCAGGTGATCGCCGACGCCCTCGAGTCGGATCATCCCGACATCGATCCGGCGGTCGATCCCCGCCGCTTCATATCCGACGACTCAGGAGGAGTCCATGTCACTCACGCTCAACGGTGAGGAGCTCGACGAGACGGCCGAGACCGTCGCCGACCTGCTGCAGCTGCACCTGCCCGACAGTGGGTCGCAGGGTGTCGCGGTCGCGGTCAACGAGGCGGTGGTGCCACGTGGTGAGTGGTCGCGCCACCGCCTCGTCGACGGCGACGTCGTCGAGATCGTCCGGGCGGTGCAGGGCGGATGACCGTGCAGACCGACCCACTCGTCATCGCCGGTGAGACGCTGCCCTCGCGCCTGTTCCTCGGCACCGGCGGGCTGCCTCAGGTCTCGCTGGTCGCCCCGGTCCTCGAAGCGGCCCGACCTGCGCTGGTCACGGTGTCGATGCGCCGCACCTCCGGGTCGAGCGCCGGCGGCCTGCTGGAGCAGGTGCAACGAGCCGGGGTCCGGGTGCTGCCCAACACGGCCGGCTGTCTGTCGGTCCGCGAAGCGGTCCTGACCGCCGAGCTGGCCCGCGAGGCGCTCGAGACCGACTGGGTCAAGCTCGAGGTCATCGGCGACGAGGTGTCGTTGATGCCCGACGCGATCGGCCTGGTCGAGGCGGCTGAGCAGCTGGTGCACCGCGGGTTCACCGTGCTGCCGTACACGACCGACGACCCGGTGATCGCACGGCGACTCGCCGACGTCGGGTGCGCTGCGGTGATGCCGCTCGGCTCGCCGATCGGATCGGGCCTCGGCGTGCTCAACCCCCATGCGATCGAGTCGGTCTGCGCCGCGGTCGACGTCCCGGTCGTGCTCGACGCAGGGGTCGGCACCGCCAGCGACGCAGCCCTTGCCATGGAGATCGGCTGCGACGCGGTGCTGGCCGCGACGGCCGTGACCCGTGCAGACTCCCCGGTGACGATGGCCCACGCCCTGCGACTTGCCGTGGAGTCCGGACGGCTGGCGCGACAGGCGGGACGCATCCCCCGACGAGCCGTGGCGCGCGCGTCGTCGCCGATGACCGGCAGAATTGCGACGTGAGCGCAGAGCCGTTGCCCCGGCTCCTCGTGCTGACCGATCGGCACCAGCTGCCGCCCGGCGCCGACCTGACGTCGGCCCTCGCGCGCTGTGCCGAGGCGGGCCTGACCCACGTGGTGCTGCGGGAGCTCGATCTGGACGAGGTACAGCGAACCTGCCTGGCGGCCGACTTCGCCGCACTGGGACTGGTCGTCGTGGCCGCCCACGGTGCGCTCGCTGGCGCATGGGGCGTGCACCTCGCGGCAGGACAGGAGGCCGGCGCTGCCGGTGGCCTGCCGTTCGGGCAGTCCTGCCACGCCGCCGCCGAGGTCACCGCGGCGATCAGCAGGGGAGCGCGCTGGGTGACGCTGTCACCCTTCGCGCCCACGCGCTCGAAGCCCGGGTACGGCCCGGCCCTCTCGCCCGACCTGTACGCGGGGCACGATATTCCGGTCTACGCGTTGGGCGGGATCACGCCCGAGAACGCGGCACGAGCCGTTGCCGCCGGGGCCCATGGGGTCGCCGTCATGGGTGACGTGATGCGGGCCGATGACCCCGGTGAGGTCATCGGCCCGCTGCTCCGTGCACTTGACTAGGTTCAGCGCGCAGCGCTGAGCCGGCGACGCGGGAGCGTCAGACCGACCAGGACGAACCCGCCGGCCAACGCCAGCACACCGACGACGCCGAGCAGCTTCAGGTCGGACGCCGCTCCCGTGTCGGGCAGGACGCCGGCGCGTGCCAGGTCGGTCGTCACGGCAGCGTTCACCGTGTCGGCCGTGGTCGCCGACACCGGGGCCACGGGGGCGGTGACCACGGGAGCCGCGCACGTCCCGAGCACGGTCACCGTGAGGAACCCGTACGCCGAGTAGACGGTGCCCTCACGCGTGGACGCGTAGCCGACGAAGCCGGACTGGCACGCCGAGAAGGTGAGGTCACCGGTGTTCTCGTCGAACGACAGGATGGTGATGCCGTTGGAGATCTGGTCGATGAAGTACCGCAGCGGCGAGAGCTCGTCAGCCTCGTCGTCGAGACGCTCGTCGTTGGCCGCGAGGGCGATGAGCAGGGCCTGGCCGGCCGTCACCGTGGCTGCGTCGTCGACCGAGCACGCCAGGTCGACCCCCGGGCCGCCAATGAGGGTGTCATTGCCCTCTCCACCGCACACCAGGTCGTTGCCGAGCTGGCCGTCCACGTAGTCGTCGCCATTGCCGCCGTACAGCTGGTCGTTGCCGCCCACGACGACACCCGCGAAACCGTCACCGTAGATCCGGTCGTTGCCGTCGTCGCCGAAGATGATGTCTTCGCCACCGTTGAGCTGCCCCGGGAACAGGCCGTCGGCGGCCACGCCGTCGCCGTAGATGAGGTCGTCGCCGTCGCCACCCTCGATGAAGTCGATGCCGCCGTTGACCGTGCCGCCCCCGAGGCTGGCGCCTGCGTCGCCGTCGCCGCGGATGACGTCGTTCCCGGCACCGCCCTTGATGCGATCGTTGCCGCCGTCGACGACATCTCCGTCGAGAAAGACGCCGGGGGTGGTCGGGTCGCCGCTGACGACGTCGTCGCCACCGGCGGCGTCGATCTCGTCGTCGCCGGACGTGCCGACGATGACGTTGGGATCGTCGTCACCCGTGATCGTGTCGGCGGAGGCGGCCGACGGCGCGAGGGTCAGGGCGGCGGCCACGGTGACCGCGAGAACCGGGCCTCGCAGTCGGCGAAGAAGGGAAGGGCTGGTCATACGCTTCATGGATTCTCCCAGAGGGCGGCCGTCCGAGATGGCGGTCCGCGTCAGGTGGAGTGTGACAGCACCCCGGGTCAGCTGCCCGACGAGCGGCGGGAGGGGAGCAGCACGACGAAGGTCGTGGTGGCAGAGCCCTCGTCGAGGCTCAGCAGACCGCCTGCGGCCTCGGCCAGCTCGGACGCCACAGCAAGCCCGATGCCGGTGCCCACACCGTCCGTGAGACGCGAGCTGATACCCCGGCGGAAGATCTCGCTGCCGACGGTGCGTGGCCCCTCGTCACCCACGCGGACCTCGACCTTGTCGGCGACCGCACGGGTCGACACCGTGATCGTCCCCGAGCCGTGCAACCGGGCGTTCTCGATCAGCACGTCGAGCACCTGCCCGACGGGTCCGGTGGAGATGACCGCCGGCACCGGACCGGACTCGGCGAGGAGGATTTGGCGCTGCCCGGCCGCCACCTGCCGCTGCCACCGCTCGACGGTGTCGGCCACGAACTCCGTGAGGTCGACCTCGACCTGATCGCCGTGTCGCTGCCGGCGAGCGAGGTCGAGAAGGTCGTCGATCGAGGCGGTGAGCCGGTCGATCTCGCCGATCGACCGTCGCACCTGGTCAGCGACCTCCGGGGTGGTCTCGGGCCAGTACGTCAGGTCCTCGAGCTCCAGACGCAGGGCCGTGATCGGCGTGCGCAGCTGGTGGGAGGCGTTCACGGCGAACTCGCGCTCGCGGCGCACCAGGTCGTCGAGCCGGCTGGCCGAGATGCGCAGGGCTCGCCCGATCTCGAGCGCCTCCGGGACGCCGCGTCGTGGCACGTCCAGCGCGAAGTTGCCGCGCCCCAGCTCCTCGGCGGCCTCGGCGAGCTGGCCGAAGGGCCGACTGGTCCGCCCCGCGACCACGTAGCCGATGACGCACGCGCCGGTGGCGAGACCGAGCCCGAGGAAGATCAGCGGCAGCAGGGCACTCTCGACCTGAGCCGTGACGGCGGCACGGCTGCGTGTGACGGTCAGGGTGCCGCCGTCGTTCGTCGAACGCGTCTCGATCAGCGATCGGTCGGGGTCGACGACGAGCTCGCCGGCGACGATCGGATCCCCGTCAGGTGGGGAGTAGCGCGCGCCGTCCGTGCCGTCGAGCGCGGACAGCAGCGTGGGTCGATCGATCGCGGTGCCGGACCGCAGGCGTGAGTCGACGCGGCTCTCCAGGAAGTCGGTGGTGCGGTCCAGCAGCTCCAGCTCGTGGTCACGCACGAGGTTGGCCGTGAAGTACGCACGCGGCAGTGCGTAGAGCACCACGACGCCGACGACCAGGACGACCAGGATCCCGATCAGTCGTTCACGCATGGCCTGCGACGTCCTCGAGGCGGAATCCCACGCCGCGCACCGTGCTGAGCACCACGGGAGCGCCGCCGTCCAGCAGCTTCTGGCGCAGGCGGCCGACGGTGGTGTCGAGGGTCTTGGTGGAGCCGAACCAGTTCTCGTCCCACACTTCGGCCATCAACGTCTCGCGGGTCACGACCGAGCCGCGCTGTGCGTCGAGGCGCAGCAGCACGTCGAACTCCTTGGCGGTCAGGCCGAGCTCGGTCTCGTCGATCCAGACGCGGCGGGCGTCCGCGTCGACGCGCAGACCGCCGGACGTGGGGGCCGGCGCGCCAAGGGTGGTCGGGGTCGCGGGCGGCGCCTCGGCGTCACCGAGGGGCCGGGTGGAGCGGCGCAGGAGGGCACGGCTACGAGCCAGCAGCTCGGAGAGGCTGAACGGCTTGCTGAGGTAGTCGTCGGCGCCGACGTCGAGGCCGACCACGCGATCGAGCTCACCCCCGCGGGCGGTCAGGATGAGGATGCCACCGTCGAACCCGCTGGCGCGCAGGCCACGGCACACGTCGAGGCCATCCATGTCGGGCAGTCCGAGGTCGAGCAGCACGAGGTCGACGGGGGCGGAGGCGGCCAGCGCCAGAGCGTCGGTGCCGTTCTCAGCGCGCTCGACCTCGTATCCCTCCCGGGTCAGCGCGCGGGCCAAGGGGGCCGCGATCGCATCGTCGTCCTCCACCATCAGGATGCGAGCAGCCACGTCCTCAAGCATAGAGTGACCGGGCCCTGCGGCGGGCCGCTCGACGCGCCCGGACCTGACGATCCAGCTCGAGTCCGACGTACCCCACCACCGCGCCCACGATCGAGATGATCGCCACCGGGTCATCGCGATCCGGGCCCATCGCGGGGAGGCCGATCGTGACGACCAGTATCCCGGAGGTCAGGGCGTAGGTCGCGACGACGGTGGCGGCGAGGCGCGCCTCGAAGGTGTTGCGCCACACCAGGCCGGCCGCGATCACCGCGGTGAAGGCGGCGAACGCCAGGATGGCCCCGGTCAGCTCGATGGTCGTGGCACGCGTCGACCACACGACCAGCAGTGCCGACTGGACGACGGTGGCGCCGGCCACGAGGAGCACCGGTCGCGTCCGGGAGGCCATCAGAAGTCCCGGTCGCTGATGCCGGACTCGACCGCTGCCGTGGACGGGAGCCGCAGGCCGTTGAGACCGAACACCTGGGTCGACGGGATCCACGTCAGCGTGTTGTCGCGGGAGACCGTGCGCACGTTGCCGCTGACGAGGTCACCGACGTCCACCGTCACCACCGTGCGAGCCGCGCCGTTCACGATCTCGGTGGTCGCGGTGAGGGTGGCGCGCAGGGTGACGTCGAACCCGAGCAGGGCGGCAAAGCTGTTGTTGGTGCGGACCGTGCCCAGGTTGAGCGGCAGCCCGTCGCGAGTCAGCTCCAGGTCGTCACCGCCGAGGAAGGGCTTGGCGATCGTCAGTTTGATCGGGATGGCGCTGCCGTCCCAGCCGGGGGTGATGGTGGTCAGGTCGACCTGACGGCTGTACGTGAGGACCATCTGGTCGCCCTTGTCGATCTTGTTGGGGCTGCCGCCGTTGGTCGACTGCACGTCGAGCGCCTTGAGCGGCGTGGTGACGTTGTCGACCTTGCGGCCGGCCACGACGTTCGACGTGGCGGTGTTGCCGTTGGCATCGGTGAGGACGGCCCGCAGGTCGTAGCTGCCGTCCGCCACACCGTTGGTGGCCCAGGCGCAGGACCACGGGGCCGCGGAGACGGTGCAGATCGGGGTCCACGTCGTGGACCCGGCCGGCGCCCGCTGGATGACCACCGACGCGATGGGCGCGGTCGAGGTGGGAGCGGTGGTGAGCTTGACGGTTCCTTCGAGGAAGGCGCCGGGGTCGGCGAGCGTGATGGCGCGGGTCGTGTTGTCGACCAGGCGGGGGCCGATGACCGTCGAGGTGGTCACGTTGCCGGCGCGGTCGGTCACCACGGCACGCAGGTGGCGCGGGCCGTAGGGGAGTGACGTGGTGTCCCACGCGGCGGAGAACGGAGCCGTCGTCGCTGTCGCGACGGTCGTGAAGGTGCCGGTGGCGCTGTCGGCGGCCTGGTAGGCGACGGAGGCGACACCGGAGTGGGCGTCGGCCGACGTGGAGATGAGCGCCACGACGCCGCGCAGCGGAGCGCCGGGATCGGCGAGGGTCACCGTGGGCGCGAGGTTGTCGACCAGCGTGTCGAGGACCACGGGCGAGGTGATCGTCGTGCTGCCCGACGTGGCGACCGCGCGCAGGTCGAAGCGACCGTTCGGCGTGCCGGTCGTCGACCAGGAGCAGGTGAGGGGAGCCGTGACGCCGCTGCAGATCGAGGTCCAGCTCGTCGTGCCGATCGGCGCGCGCTCGAACCGGACGGTCCAGCCGGTGCCGGCCGAGATGCTGGCCTGCAGGCTGACCGTGCCGCGGACCACGTCGCCCGGGTCGGCCAGGGCGATGTCGGCCGAGTTCGCGACCGTGGTGCGGACGGCGGTCGAGGTTGCGGCGTTGCCGGCCTTGTCGGTGGCGATCGCCTGCAGGTCATAGGCGCCGTCGGCCAGACCCGCGGTGTTCCACGAGCAGGAGTAGGGCGCCGTCGTGGCGGTGCAGAGGGTCGTCCAGGCGGTGGCGCCGGCCGCGCGGACCTGCAGCTGCACCGAGGCGACACCCGAGCGGTCGTCGGCAGCGGTGGCTGTGATGGCGACCGTTCCGCGGACCGTGGGGCCGGGCGAGGTGACCGAGACGGTGGGGGGCGTCCAGTCGGAGGCCGCCGTGACGGAGCTGGTGCTCGACGACGCGGAGACGAAGCTGGCGGCCGAGAAGCCCGTGACCCCGACGATGCCCAACCCGGCCGCGACGGCCAGGGCCAGCAGGGTCGGTGTGCGCTTCATCGGAGTCCTCATTCGTGTGGGGTGCTTCTCAGGTCTGGGTGCCCGGGCCCACGGCGGTCAGCTGCCGTGGAGTGACAAGGTCAACGCTAGTGAGCGGTGCGGACCAGGCCGGCGACAGAACCTCCACGGGACCTCCCCAGTTCGGAACGCTTGGGGCCGCGGGTGCGGGTCGCGCCGCTGGACGGAAGGCGTTGATGAGCTGCACGAGCGCCATCAGCGCGATGATCGCGGCGGGCAGTCCCACCAGCAGCATGCGAGTCTCCCGGTCGGCCAGGGCGATCATCACCCAGCCGACGTGCGGCACGGCCTGCGTCACCACGGGCTGCGTCTCGTCGACCAGGGAGAAGGTCCAAGGGTCGGGGTCGGGGTTGGCATCGCCCTGCGTGCGGAGGACGGTGCGCCCGGCAGCGTCGGCCTCGATCGTGAGGATGCGGTGGGTGACCAGCGTGCTCACGCCGCTGTCAGCGGGGGGCTCGTAGGTGATGACGTCGCCGACGGCGAGCTCGGAGGTGGGCACTTGCTCGGAGAAGACGACCGAGCCCTTCTCGATCGAGCCGGCCATCGAGCCGCCGGTGATGACGTAGCGCTCGTAGCCGAAGAGTGCGGGTGCCACGTAGACGACGGCGAGCGCCGTGAACGCGACGAGGACGAGGTTCACCATGAGGCCGCGCAGGCGGCTCGTGCGAGTGGCTGGCTGGGCGGCGCTCATGGTGTCTCCTCGTCAAAGGGGGGTGCGGTGTGGGCCGCGGGGTTCAGGCGTCGATCACTGGTTGAAGGTCGAGCCCTCGAGCTGGACCGAGTCCCAGGTGTAGGTGGCGGTGGCCTTCTTGCCCTGGTTGGCGTTGTCGGCGCCCTGGGCCAGCTTCACCGTGAAGACGAAGGTGTTCGTCGCGTCGGGGGCGATGTCGCCGATCGACTTCTTGATGCCGTCCTCCAGACCACCGAAGGTGCCGGAGTAGACGGTGGCGTTGGTCGTGGTGTTGGTGATCTCGAGGCTGAGGTTCTCGCCGGTGAAGCCGTTGGTCGAGGTCGTCTCGGTCAGGCTGAACGCGGCCGGCAGGCTGCCGGTGTTCTTCAGCGTCAGCGAGCCGTTGAGCGTGTCGCCCGGCTTGAGATCGGAGAGGGTGAAGATGGCCGCGTCGGCCTTGGAGTTGGTGTGCGACAGCGTGCCGGACGTGACCGAGCTGATCGAGTTGGCCGTGGTCGAGGTGAAGGTGGCACCCGAGCCGATGGCGATGGCGCCGGCGGCAGCGAGGGTGGCGAGGGGGACGAGGATCTTGCGCGAGTTCTTCATGGTTTCTCCTTGACGAGGTGATGGGGACGAGGTGTGGTGGTGGGTGGCGCCGGCGGCCGCTTCTTGACTGCCGGTGCCGATGTGACAACTCTGTCGAAGAGCGATCCACGGCCCCTCCACCTCAGCTCCACCGGTGCTCCACGAATCGCCACAAGTCCCCACGGATCGCCACGGAGCGGCCACTCGGAGCCAGACAGCTAGCGCGCAGGACGCACGGCGGCGGAGGCCGGGTCCGTGCTGAGGACGCGAATGGCGAGTGAGGTCGTCGCCTCCACGCCGAGGAAGCTCACCACCGTGTTGACGCGGTGGGTGTCCAGCGGAAGCAGCCCAGGGGTCCCGGGGACGTCGGGCGTGATGCCGAGGTCGAGGTCATCATTGCCCGCCATCACCCGGACGTTGAAGTCGTACCGTTCGCGGGCTCCGGGGGCCCTCAGGCGGCGGACGACGGTGGCGCCCATGCGTCGCGCCCCGACCTCCGTCGCCCAGGAGTCGAGGGTGGCAGCGACCGCCCGTCCCTCCTGGTGGTCGATGTCGGCCCAGACCGCCTGCATGGGTCCCACCTGGGTGAGGAGGGTTGCGGCGGTCTTCTCGCCGATGCCGTCGACGCCGGGCAGGTTGTCGCTCGCGTCGCCGCGGAGGGCCGCGAAGTCGAGGTAGTGCTCGGACGCGACGCCGTACAGGGCGAGGAGTCGAGCCGGGTTGAGCAGGGGAGATCCACTGATGCCGCCGTTGATCAGCCGCAACACCCGGGTGTGGTCGCTGATGTGGGCGAACGCGTCACGGTCGGACGTGATGATCACGCAGTCCCAGCCGTTGCGCTCGGCCCACGTGGCCCCGGAAGCGCTGACGTCGTCCGCCTCGAGGCCTGGGGGAGTGAGAGTGGCGAGGCCGAGCGCGTCGAGCAACGCACCCGCGCGCTCGAGCTGCTCGACGAGTGCCGCGTCCTTCTCGGTCCGCCCGGCCTTGTAGCCGGGGTAGAAGTCCCGGCGCACGGAGGCGGTCCGATCGTCGAGTCCGAAGATCACGGCGTCGGGCGCGAACCCCTCGATCGCCTCGAGGATCTGGCGCAGCATGCCGTGCAGCGCCCAGGCGGGACGTCCCGACCGATCGACGAGCCTGGTGTGGGCGCGGGCGTGGTGATTGCGGTGCAGGAGCGAGGGCGCGTCCACCACGAGCAGCAGTCGGCGAGGACGGTCTTCGGGGGCAGGCATGAGGTCCGGTCATCGTACGGGCCCGCCCGGCGTTCTCAGGCAATGGTCATGTGTGCACACGGGTTCATCGGCGCGCATCGGGTACGCACCCTCCATGACTTCCACCACGACGTACAACCCCGCCACGGGCGAGGACCTGAAGACCTACGAGCTGCACAGCGACAGCCAGGTCACCGAGATCGTCGAGGCGACTCATGCCGCCTTCGACTCCTGGCGCAAGGTCACGATCGAGGACCGAGCCGCGGTGATCCGGAAGATCGGCGAGCTGCTGCGCGAGAACGAGCAGGAGCTCGCCGAGCTGATGACCGATGAGATGGGCAAGCCGATCGCCCAGGGCGCACAGGAGGTGCAGCTCTGTGCCGCCATCTGTGACTGGACCGCCGACAACGCCGCGGACGCGCTCGCCGACGTCGAGCAGCCCATGGAGGGTGGTCGCGCGGTGATCACCCACGCGCCGATCGGCGTCATCTACGGCATCCAGCCGTGGAACTTCCCGATCTACCAGGTCATCCGGTACAGCGTGCCGCAGCTGGTCGCCGGCAACACGGTGCTGCTCAAGCACGCCGAGTCGGTCATCGGCACCGCCCTGCGCCTCGAGGAGCTGTACCGCGAGGCCGGCCTGCCGGAGAACGCGTTCCGGGTCCTGCTCATCGACCACGACCAGTCCGACGACGTCATCGCGCGGCCGGAGGTGCGCGGTGTGACGCTGACCGGCTCGGACGTCGCCGGCAAGCACATCGCGGCCAAGGCCGGCGAGCACTTGAAGAAGTCGGTCGTCGAGCTGGGCAGCAACGATGCCTACCTCGTGCTCTCCGACGCCGACGTGGAGCTGGCGGTCGAGACCAGCGTGGCCGGTCGCCTCACCAACAACGGCCAGACCTGCGTGGGCGCCAAGCGCTTCGTCGTCGTCGACGCCGTGTACGACGAGTTCCGCGACGCCTACGTCGAGGCCATGCGGGCCGTCGAACTGAGCGACCCCACGCAGGAGGGGTGCGAGCTCGGCCCGATGTCGCGTGTCCAGCTGCGCGACGAGCTGCACGAGCAGGTCGAGGAGTCGGTCAAGAACGGCGCCACCGTGCTGCTCGGCGGCGAGAAGCCCGACCGCGCCGGCGCCTGGTACCCCGCCACGGTGATCGAGGACGTCAAGCCGGGCCAGCCCGCCTACGACGACGAGCTCTTCGGCCCCGCGGCAGCCTTGATCCGCGCCGACGACGACGCGCACGCGATGCGCATCGCCAACGACTCGCGCTACGGACTGGGCGGCGGCATCTTCTCCCGCGACGAGAAGCGCGCCATCGAGCTGGCCCGCGACGAGTTCGACACGGGCATGGTCAACGTCAACGGCTTCAACCTGGCGCAGCCGCACCTGCCTTTCGGCGGGGTGAAGGACTCCGGGTACGGCCGCGAGCACGGCGACGCCGGTTTCCGCGAGTTCGTCAACGTCAAGACGGTCATGATCGCCGAGGTGTGACCGACTCCTGGGGCCTTACTTCTTCTGCCTCCGGCTGCCGCCGTGCCAGTCCTCCTGCTGGCCGACGGCGTCCGGGTCGACGCCGAGCGCGGCCAGCTGGGGCAGCTCCCGCAGGCTGCGCTTGAGCTCGGCGAAGCCGGGGAAGCGGGCCAGGCCGACCACGTGGTCCCAGAGCTCTGCGGCCGAGTCTTCATCGGGCAACCGGCTGATGACGGGCCCGAAGAAGGCCACGCCCGCAGGCGGCTCGAAGTGGATGATCGGTGTGCCGACGTCCTTGCCCGTCAGCGAGAGCGCCTCGTCGGTCTCGCGCTGGATCTCTGCGTCCCACGACGAGTCCTCCAGCGCCTCCGCGAGGTCGAGCGGCAGGCCTACCTCGGTCAGGATCGGCGCGACGAACTCGTGGGTGCCCCGGCGCCCAGCATCACTCTGGGCGTCGCGGTCCGGGTTCGGCGGGGTGTCGAAGATGTGGGCGCCGAGGGCAGCGTACAGGGGGCCGACGGCTTCCCGTCCGTGCTCGGCCCGGGCGCGTGCGGCCACCCGCAGGAGCCTCAGCCCGGCGGTGTGTCCGGCCTCGTACTCGGGTGGGAAGTGCGCGTCGTAGTCGACCTCGGCGTTGATGAGGCGCAGCGAGATGAACCGCCAGTCGACGGTGTAGTCACGCTGCGCCTGCACCAGCCGCACCCACTTGCTCGTCATCCAGGCGAACGGGCAGACCGGGTCGAAGTAGAAGTTGACGTCGGCGTCCACGGTCAGAGGTCGCGGTGGAGGTGATCTGGGTCGTATGACTCGTCGGACGGATCAGGCCTGCGGTTCAGGCTGATCACGGCGACGACCAGCCCGCCCCAGAGCAGCAGCATGGCGATGACCATCATCACGATCGCTTCGGTGCTCATCGGTCGACCTCCTGGTCGGTCTCGTCGGCGGGAGTGACGGCGGTCCGTCGGGCGAAGGTGATCACGAGGGCGACGATCAGCACGAGTGCCGCCGTGCCCCAGCCGAAGACGTTCAGCATCCAGTCCGGGTAGCCGCCGTAGGGCTCCTTCACCGTGTCGATGAACGCGCGGACCAGCACGTAGCCGAGGGCCAGGGGCGTCACGACGGCGACCATGGCCATCCAGACCTTGCCGAGGCGCAGCGACCCGTGCCGGTTGAGGTGGGCCGCGAGGCCCGGCAGGGCGCGGAGAGCCAGACCCAGCACCACCATCGTCACGACGGCGACCAGCAGGATGCCGAACTGGTTGATGAAGTAGTCGACGATGTCGAGCACCAGCAGTCCGCTCGTGGTCGAGAACAGCACGACGCTCAGGACGGTCGCCGGGACGCCGACGACCAGCACGGCGGTGAGCCGGCGGAGGTCGAACTTGTCCCGGACGGCCGAGACGACCACCTCCAGGACGCTGATCAGCGAGGTGAGTCCGGCGATGACCAGCGAGCCGAAGAACAGCACGCCAATGAGCGAACCGCCGGCGGCCTCGCTGATGATCGTGGGGAACGCGACGAACGCCAGGCCGATCCCGTCGGCGACCACCTCGTCGACCGCGGTGCCGTTCGCCTGCGCCATGAAGCCGAGCGCCGCGAAGACGCCGATGCCGGCGAGCAGCTCGAAGCCGGAGTTCGAGAGGCCGACGACCATGCCGGAGCCGGTCATGTCAGTGCGGCGACCCACGTACGAGGCGTACGTGATCATGATGCCGAAGCCGATCGACAGCGAGAAGAAGATCTGCCCGAAGGCCGCGGCCCACACCGAGGCGTTGGTCAGGGCGTCCCAGTCGGGGGTGAACAGCGTGTCGAGGCCGTCGGCGGCGCCGGGCAGGAACAGGGCCCGCACGACGAGGAAGCCGAAGGCTAGGACGAGCAGCGGGATGAAGACGACCGACGTGGCGCCGATGCCCTTCTGGACGCCGAGTCCCATGATCAGCAGGACCGCGGCCCACACCACGAGGAGGGCGATCAGCACGCCCGCGACGAAGTCGAGGGTGACGCCGGGGTCGCTGGTCTGCAGGAACTCGCCGAAGAAGTAACCCTCCGGGTCGTCGCCCCAGGCCTTGTTGACGGAGAAGAAGGTGTAGCGCAGGGCGTAGGCGATGATCACCGCGTAGTAGACGGCGATGACGAAGCAGATGCCCACCTGCCACCAGCCGAGCGGCTCGGCCTTGCGGTTCTCGCGGGCCATCGACAGGGGAGCGGAGCCGCGGTGCTTGTGGCCCAGCGCGTAGTCGAGGAAGAGGAACGGGAGACCGGCCGTCAGCAGCGCGATCAGGTAGGGGATGACGAACGCGCCGCCACCGTTCTCGTACGCCACGTACGGGAAGCGCCAGATGTTGCCGAGGCCGACGGCCGAGCCGATGGCCGCGAGGATGAAGACCTTCCTCGAGGAGAACGCTCCTCGGCGGGCTTCCTGTCCGCCAGTCTGCTGGGTGCCGTCCTGCGGTCCTGCGGTCGCCATCGTGCGCTCCTGACGTCGTTGTCCGGTCACGGCATCGTAGGGCGACCGGTCAGTCAGAGCAACGACAGGGGTTCGGCGATCACCAGGCCGCCGAGAGCCGCGCAGTTGGCGGCGACCGTGAGCCAGAAGATGGTGCGGAACGGCTCCTTGATCGTCTTGTGCCGGTAGTGCTGCCGAGCGACCAGCGCACCGGGCCACCCTCCGGCCAGAGCGAACAGGTGGAGGGTCGACTCGCGGGTGCGCTGTCGGCCGGCGACGGCTGCCCTCTTGTCGGCGCCGTAGGTCAAGAAGACCACCGCACTGAGGGCGAGGTAGACGAGGAACAGCCAGTTCGGCAGCGTGGTCGTCGCCGCCAGGAGGGCGACGAGTCCGAGGAAGCCGGACGCGACCGCGAGGGAGCGATCCACCCGCAGCTAGTCCGCGTCCGGGGTCGTGCGAGCCACGAGGTCACGCACGACGCCGACGAGCCCGTCGGTGCGGGCCGCCTCGCGCTGCCGGGCCGCGCCGCCGCCGGTGCGGAGCACCCGATCGATGCCGGTCCGGACGAGGTCCGCGTCGCCCGCCCGCTGCAGGGCGGGGGAGACGTGGTCGACGAGCACCGCGAACGCGTCCTCGGCGGCCACGGGTTCGGCAGTCACCGGGTGCAGCAACCGCCCGGCCGGACCGTCCTTGCGAGCCAGCCACCGCGCAGCGCGCAGCATCTCCACGCGCCACGGTGCCGCGGGGTCCTCCTCGGCGACGGTGTCGACAAGTGCGCGGGTCAGCGCGGCGATGAGCACCACGTCGTCGACGTCGGCGCAGACGTCGGCCACCCGGACCTCGACGGTGGGGAAGGACGCCGCGGGCCTGGCATCGAGGTAGACCATGCCCTCGTCCAGCACCGCTCCACTGGAGACCAGGCCGTCGATGGCGGCGCGGTAGCCGGCGGCGGAGCCGAACGTCTCGCCCGGGCCGGCGGCCGGCCATCGGTCCCACGCGACCCCACGCCAGCTGGCGTGCCCGGTGTCCTCACCGTTGTCGAACGGGGAGTTCGCCGACAGGGCGATCAGCAGCGGCAGCCACGGACGCAAGGCGTCGACGACCCGCACGCGGGGGTCGTCACCATCGACGTCCACGTGGACGTGCATGCCGCACACGGTGGCTTGCCGTCCCAGGGCGCCGAACGTGTCGATGATGCGTCCGTAGCGTTCGTCCGGGGTGGGCACGTGCTCGTCTTGGCCGACCACGAGCGTGCCCGAGGCCATGAGGGACGCATCGGCGCGAGCTGCCGCCTCGGCGGCGCGGCGGCGTGCGGCGACCACGTGCTCGGCGAGCTCGTCGAGGGTGCGGCACGGCTCGGTCGCGGTCTCGATCTGCTCGAGGAAGAGCTCCTGCTCGACCTCCTCGTCCTCGGCGTCGCTGGCCTCGTCGGCCCGCAGGGCGCGCTGGGAGACAGGCTTGCCGCGTCCCGTGACGGCGTCCACGAGGAACAGCTCTTCCTCGACACCGATCTGACGCAGCTCGTCACTCATCCGGCCAGTCTTCCGTGGGCCCGGCGGAGCCGCGCGGTGGGCCTCCGCGATCAGTAGCCGCGGCCGGGGTTGAGGATGCCGGTCGGGTCGAAGGCGGCCTTGATCCGGTGCATCAGTGCTCGCTCGGCGGTGCCGACCTGCTGCTCGAGGTAGTCGATCTTGAGCGTGCCGATGCCGTGCTCCCCGCTCACCGTCCCGCCGAGCTCGACGGCCGCGAGGACGATCTGGTCGAAGCAGGCCTGGGCCCGTTCGGCGGCACCGGGCTCCGTGGCGTCGTAGACGATCGTGGGGTGCAGGTTGCCGTCGGCGGCGTGCCCGAAGACGCCGACCGTGACGCCGTGCTCGGCGGCTGCCTTGGCGATGCGCGTCTCCAGCTCGGGCAGTCGATGGATCGGCACGCAGACGTCGTCCAGCAGGGTGGTGCCGAGCTGTTCGAGCGCGGTCAGGGCCACCCGCCGGGCCTCCATCAGGGCCGACCCCTCGTCGGCGTCGTCGGTGTGGAAGACCGCGAGGGCGCCGTGGGCGGCGGCGACGTCGGCGACGGTGGCGATCTCGGCTGCGGGGTCGGTGCCGTCGGTGACGACGAGCAGGGTGGGCACCTCGTCGAGCCCCATTCGCGTCATCAGGTTGACGGCGTGGACGGTGGTCTCGTCCATCAGCTCGACGGCGCTGGGCTGCGCCACGCGCTCGATCGCCAGCACGGCCCCGACAGCGGCGGCGACGGTGGGGAAGGTGAGCGCCGCCGTGGCGGTGCCTGCTGGGGCGGGCAGCAGGCGCACGGTCGCCTCGACGACGACGCCGAGAGTGCCCTCGGAGCCGACGATCAGTCGCGCCAGGTCGAGCCCGGCGACGTCCTTGTGGGTCGTCCGCCCGGTGTGGATCGTCTCGCCTCCTGCGAGGACGACGGTGAGCGCGAGGGTGTGATCGGCGGTGACGCCGTACTTCGTGCAGCACATGCCACCGGCATTGGTCGCGATGTTGCCGCCGATCGAGGAGATCGCCCGGCTGCCGGGATCGGGGGCGTAGAAGAGACCGTGCTCGCGGGCTGCGGCGTCCAGGTCGGCGTTCAGCACACCCGGGCCGACGGTGGCGGTGCGTGCGACGGGGTCGATGCTCAGCGTGCTCAGTCTCGACACGTCAAGCACGATGCAACCGTCGAGGGCGTTGGCAGCGCCGGCCAGGCCCGTGCCCGCGCCGCGCGTGACGACGGGAACCGCGTGCTGGTCAGCGAGAGCCAGGACGGCGGCGACGTCGGCCGCGTCAATCGCGCGCACGACGGCCAGCGGCATGCCGGCGGTGGCGACGAGGCACTGGTCGTGGCGGTAGGCCTCCATGGTCGAGGGCTCCGTGACCACCCGGCCGTCGAGCGCTTCGACCAGCTTCTCGATCAGGCTCATCGCTCGGTCTCGGGCTCGTAGAAGCCGCGGATGTGCGCCACGACCAGCTCGGCGGCGCGCTGCTGATCGCCCGAGTCGAGGGCGGCGACGATCGCCTCGTGCTCGTCGCAGAGATGGCTCAGCACCGGGACCGGATCGCCACGCTCGCTCAGCGCGGCGCGCAGGTAGCCGGCGATCGTGCCGCGCATGACCTCCACGACGAGACCGATCGCGGCGTTCCCGCCGGCGTAGGCGAGGCTGACGTGGAAGTCGACGTCGGCGAGGTGGAAGGCCTCGATGTCACCCGCGGCAGCGGCGGCACGCATGATCTCGAGACCCTCACGCGCCGAGGCCGGCACGTCGGTGACGGACTGGACTGCGTCACGCTCGAGCAGCACGCGAAGTCCGACGAGGTCGGGCAGCGAGACCGCCGACACCCGCAGGGCGGTGGTCAACGCCGAGGCCGCCGTCGAGGCCAGACGGTCGTGGGTCACCCGCGGGCGAGTGGTCGAGACCGACTCGGCGCCGGTGACCAGCCCCTGCGACTGCAGCACGCGGAGCGCCTCCCGCACCGTCGATCGCCCGACGCCGAAGGTGCTCGCCAGCGCGGACTCCGTCGGCAGCTCCTCGCCGGCGGTGAGGTCCCCGACGAGGATCGCCTCGCGCAGCCGCGAGGCGATCTCGAGGCTGAGCGGCAGCCGGGCGACCGGCGCGAGATGGGTGGACATGCCGTCACTCTAGCCGCTCGAAGGGGTCTTGCCTGCTTGTCAGACAAGTGGTTCACTCGGTGGTGCGATGCGATCCACGCCACATTTCTGATGGTCCACCTGGAGGTCCCATGTCTGAGCAGCTCACCCTCGATCCCACCACGACTGCCGTCGTCCTCATCGAGTACCAGAACGAGTTCACCACCCCCGGCGGCGTGCTCCACGATCCCGTCGCGCCGGTGATGGAGAAGACCGGCATGCTCGCCAACACGGTCGCCTTCGTCGACAAGGCCCGCGCGGCCGGGGCCACGATCATGCACGCCCCGATCACCTTCGCCCCCGGCTACGGCGAGCTCACGCGCCACCCGTACGGCATCCTCGCCGGAGTCGTGAACGGCAAGGCCTTCGAGAAGGGCAGCTGGGGCGCGGCCATCGTCGACGACCTGGCGCCGGCCGAGGGCGACATCCTGATCGAGGGCAAGCGGGGCCTCGACACCTTCGCCAGCACCAACCTCGACTTCATCCTGCGCAGCAAGGGCATCGAGACGGTGATCCTCAGCGGCTTCCTCACCAACTGCTGCGTCGAGTCGACGATGCGCTCGGCCTACGAGAACGGTTACCGCGTGATCACGCTGACCGACTGTGTCGCCGCGACCTCGGTCGAGGAGCACGACAACGCGATCACCTACGACTTCCCGATGTTCTCGCTGCCGATGGAGTCGAAAGCCGTCGCCGCGGCTCTCTGACGCGCGTCACGTCCCCAGAGGGCTGCGACCGGGCGTGGGCTGGTGCCGCAGCACCGGACGCCGTCCGTCCGGTCGGGCCTGGCGCTCCCGTTGTTCAGACACGACTCGCTGACCGTCGGAGTCGGCAGCGACCTGCTTCCGACGAAGCCTGACTCACGCTTGCGGGCGACCCGGATGACGTCCTCGCGGAACTCTCGGGGATTGGGCTTGGGCACGTGCCCAGACGGCGCTCCCGATCAGTGCGAGCGTGATTCCGCGCACGACCCAGAGTCCGGGCTGCCAAGTGATCTCATAGTCGCCGGGGATGCCGAGCAGCGCCAGCACGACTTGTCCGCCCACGGCCCTGCTGGGTTCCAGGTCACCAAGGCTTGCAACGGCCAACAGGCTGATGGCTGGTATCGCTAGAAAGATGAAGGGTGTGTAGATCCTGAACGCTGCGATGCGTCGGCCGCGACTAGCATCGAATGCTGCCAGACCCAGCATTCGTAGGGGCAGCACGACCAACGGCCAGAACACGAAACTGAGACCGAGGCCGAGGCCGATGAGCAGCGCGAACGTCAACATCACCTCGAAGGCACTCGTGAAGCTCGTCACGTCGAAGTAGTCAGGGTGAGCGAGCAACGGCCCGATACTCATGATGAGAAGACCTGTCGGAAGGACGGCAAGCGGCCACCACAGCAGGTCCCAGAAGGGCTCCTGTCGCTGAAGCTCGCAGAGCACGACGAGCTCGATGATCAAGCCTCCGGCAATCATCGGGAAGAGAAACAGTGAGAGCAGCATCGGCAAACCATCAACGCGCTCGGGGTTCAGAAGCACCAACGGGACGGCCGCGACGGCAAGGGTCGTCAGCGAGATGAGCGCTGCCGGGAACGAAAGGCTCTTCGCCGACTCTTTCGGGTAGTCGATGGGTCTGCCACGGTCGGAGAAGGCTTCGATCGCGTCCCAGACGCTCAGCACGTTCTTTTCGGCCATGTCACCCAACGCTCCCATGCTCTGGCAACGCCCTTGTTCGCAGCGGAATCTGCAATAGCTCGGACGGCGTCTCAAAGTTTACGGTCGGGCTCTCGAACCGAACACGCGCGGCAGCAGGTGGGCAGGCCGGGCCAGAACGGGGCGACGCTGGGGCCGGGGGTCGCAGAACAACGGAGAACGACCCCTGACGCTGACAGACGCCGTAAGGCTTTGTGCAGGTCAGGGGCCGTTCTCGCGGTCTACTGAAAGTAGATGGAGAACCTCTGAATCAGATGTCGTAGTAGAGCTCGAACTCGTGCGGGTGCGGCCGCAGCTGCACGGGGAGGATCTCCTCGGTGCGCTTGTAGTCGATCCACGTCTCGATCAGGTCGGGGGTGAAGACACCGCCGGCCGTCAGGAACTCGTGGTCCTGCTCGAGGTTGTCGAGCACCGCGTTGAGCGAGGTCGGAACCATGTCGATGGCCTCGTACTCGTCGGCGGGCAGCTCGTAGATGTTCTTGTCGATCGGGGCGGCGGGCTCGATCTTGTTCTTGATGCCGTCCAGACCGGCGAGCAGCAGCGCCGAGAACGCCAGGTACGGGTTCGCCGACGGGTCGGGGCAGCGGAACTCGATGCGCTTGGCCTTCGGGTTGGCGCCGGTGATCGGGATGCGCACGCAGGCCGAACGGTTGCGGGCCGAGTACACGAGCGCGATCGGAGCCTCGAAGCCCGGCACCAGACGGTGGTAGGAGTTCACCGAGGGGTTCGTGAACGCCAGCAGGCTCGGGGCGTGCTTCAGGATGCCGCCGATGTAGTAGCGCGCCAGGTCCGACAGTCCGCCGTAGCCGGCCTCGTCGTAGAACAGCGGCTCGCCGTTGTTCCAGATCGACTGGTGCACGTGCATGCCCGAGCCGTTGTCGCCGAAGAGCGGCTTCGGCATGAAGGTGACCGTCTTGTCGTTCGCCCACGCCGTGTTGCGCACGATGTACTTGAACTTCATCACGTCGTCGGCAGCCTTGAGCAGGGTGTCGAACTTGTAGTTGATCTCGCCCTGACCGGCGGTGCCGACCTCGTGGTGACCGCGCTCGAGCACGAGCCCGGCATCGGTCAGGTTGCTCATCATGTCGTTGCGCAGGTCGGCCGTCTGGTCCGTCGGCGCGACGGGGAAGTAGCCGCCCTTGTAACGGACCTTGTAGCCACGGTTGTCGTCGATGCCGTCGCTGACCGACCAGGCAGCCTCGGCCGACTGGATCTCGTAGAACGACTTGTTCGCGCTGGTGCCGTAGCTGACGCGGTCGAAGATGTAGAACTCGGCCTCGGGGGCGAAGAACGCGGTGTCGCCGATGCCGGTGGTGGCCAGGTGGGCCTCCGCCTTGCGCGCGATGTTGCGCGGGTCGCGCGAGTAGGCCTCGCCGGTGATCGGGTCGTGGACGAAGAACTCCATCGCCAGCGTCTTGCGGCGCTTGAAGGGATCGACGTACGCGGTGCCGAAGTCGGGGAACAGGACCATGTCGGACTGGTCGATGCTCTGGAAGCCACGGATCGACGAGCCGTCGAAGGCCACACCGTTCTCGGCGGCGTCGGCGTCGAACGTCCACGCCGGCAGGGTGACCTGCTGCTGGATGCCGGGAAGATCGGTGAAACGGACGTCGAGGTACTCGACCCCCTCGTCCTTGACGAACTTGAAGAACTCGTCGGCATTGCCGAACATTGGGCCTCCTCGGCCGCTCAGCGGCACAGGTAGATCGGTCTCGTCGTGAAGCACGGGGGCGTCGCCCCGCAGGGTCGAGCGTATGAGCAGGCAGTTTCCCACCCATCACCGGATTGTTTCCGGCAGGTTACAAGTCCCTGGCCCGGGCCGCAGGGGTCGCCCTCGCTAGGCTCGTCACGTGATCCCTTCGCTCGGCCGTCGTCTGCTGGCGCTCCTGATCGACTGGGTGGTGGCCGCGCTCGCCGCGGTCGGCCTCACCGGTGTGGGTTATCCGCCCGCCGACATCGGCGAGAACCTCATCATCACCGCGTTCTTCGTCGGCGAGATCTCGATCCTCGTGGGCTTGCTCGGTTACTCCATCGGCAAGCGGGTGATGGGTCTGCGCATCGAGGGCCCTGATGGGCAGCCCATCGGAATCCTGCGCGCGCTGCTGCGCACGGTGCTGCTGTGCCTGGTGATTCCGGCGATCGTCATGACCGAGGACAAGCGCGGCCTGCACGACCTCGCAGCCCGCAGCCGCGTCGTCCGCACCCCGGTCTGAGCGAGTCAGAGGACCTCAGTTCGCGTGGTGCCCTGCACGTCCGCTCGGTGTCTCTCGACGCTCACTGAACGGCCCTCGTCGTCGAAGCAGAAGCGGGCGGTGCCGCGGTACTGCTCGGACTCGGTCGTCCGAAGGTGCAGGACCCGCGCGTAGAGGCAGTCCAGGGCCGGCGCCGGGGGAGACCCGCCCTCGGACTCGAAGGTCGTCGCCAGCTCGTCCGACCGGACAGCGCCACGGTCCTCGACGTGCTGGATCGACACGTCCGAGGGCTGCATGGCCTGAATCGAGCGATAGTGCTGATCGGTCATCTCACCGGGCTCGGTGGGATCAGCACCGCACGCCGCCGCCAGGAGCAGCAGGACCGGCACGACGAACGTGGCCGGTCGGCGCATGCTCAGCCGCGCATCATCTTGCGGGCGCCCTTCATGCTCGTGGGCACGGGCCCACGCGGCATGGGGGCGGCCGGACGCATCGCGTCGAGAGCCTTGAGCTTGTTGACGACCTCGGTCTGGGCCGCCGGCTTGAGGTTCTTCTTCATCTTCTGCACGTGCCGGTTCAGCTTGGGGAGCGGGATCTGCCCCTCCTCGCGTCCGACGACGATCTCGTGGACGGGAATGTCGTCGCCGAGGATGCGCGTGTGCTTGCGACGCTCGGACGCCAGCAGGCTCTTGACCCGGTTGGGGTTGCCCTCGCCGACGAGGATCACGCCGGGGCGGCCCACCACACGGTGCACGATGTCCTGGTTCTTGGTGAACCCGACGACCGGCTTGACGACCCAGCCGCGACGCAGCATCTGCAGAGCGCTGGCGGCGGCTCCGGGCTGACCCTCCACCTGGTTGTAGGCGGCCCGCTCGGCGCGGCGACCGAAGACGATGAGCACGGCCAAGGTGCCCGACAGGATGCCCAGCACGACGGCGAGCAGGATGCCCAGCCAGTCGGCGCCGAACAGCAGCAGGTTGCCGACGGCCATGACGCCGCCCACCAGCAGGAACCACAGCAGCAGGATGAGGCCGATGTTGCGGTCGGACCGCTTGGTGATCGTGTAGGCCTGGCGCATCTGGGCGATGCGCCCGGTGGCCGGCTCGGGCATTCCTGCAGACATGGGGGTCAGTCTAGGCTGACGGCCGCGCGGGCTTCGAGGGCCTGCTGGTAGAGGCGGCCGGCGCGGTACGACGAACGCACCAGAGGCCCGGACATGACGCCGGCGAAGCCGATCTCGGTGGCCTCGTCGGCCAGCTCGACGAACTCCTCGGGCTTGACCCAGCGCTCCACGGGGTGGTGGCGCTTGGACGGGCGCAGGTACTGGGTGATGGTGATGAGGTCGCAGCCGGCCTCGTGCAGGTCGCGCAGCGCCTCGGAGACCTCCTCGCGGGTCTCGCCCATGCCGAGGATGAGGTTGCTCTTGGTGATCAGGCCGAAGTCGCGGGCCTGAGTCAGCACGTCGAGAGACCGCTCGTAGCGGAACGCCGGACGGATGCGCTTGAAGATGCGCGGCACCGTCTCGAGGTTGTGGGCGAGCACCTCGGGCCGCGACTCGAACACCTCGGTCAGCAGCTCGGGGATGCCGTTGAAGTCGGGGATGAGGTTCTCGACACCGGTGTCGGGGTTGAGCTCGTGGATCTGCCGCACGGTCTCGGCGTACAGCCAGGCGCCGCCGTCGGGGAGGTCGTCGCGCGCGACACCGGTGATGGTCGAGTACCGCAGCTGCATCTTCTGCACGCTCTCGGCCACACGGCGGGGCTCGTCACGGTCGAGCGCCGACGGCTTGCCGGTGTCGATCTGGCAGAAGTCGCACCGGCGGGTGCACTGCTCGCCGCCGATGAGGAAGGTGGCCTCGCGGTCCTCCCAGCACTCGAAGATGTTGGGACAACCGGCCTCCTGACAGACCGTGTGGAGACCCTCGCCCTTGACGAGGTTCATCAGCTCGTTGTACTCCGGGCCCATCTTCGCGCGCGTCTTGATCCAGGCGGGCTTCTTCTCGATGGGGGTCTCGGCATTGCGGACCTCGAGGCGGAGCATCTTGCGGCCATCCGGTGCGATCGTCACGCAACCAGCCTACGCCTGTGCCGAAAGCGTTCCCAGCACGGGAACCGTGGGTCCGACAGGGGTCCGATCGACGTCCGGCGACGGGATGTAGTCGTGCCAGTCGAGCAGCTCGACGAGGTGCGGACGGACGGCGTCGGCGGCCTCCGGCACGGTGACCCGGCGGCCCAGCTCGGCGGTGATGGAGGTGACGCCGGCGTCGGCGATGCCGCACGGCACGAAGCGCTCGTACCCCGCGAGGTCGATGTCGCAGTTGAGGCTGAAGCCGTGCATCGTGACCCCGCGGGAGACGCGGATGCCGATCGCGGCGATCTTGCGCTCGATGCGGGTGGCGTCGGCGGCGAGCCACACACCGGATCGGCCGGGAATGCGGCCGGTGGAGACGCCCAGGCCGGCCAGCGCGCGGATCAACGCCTCCTCGACACGACGGACGTAGTCGACGACGAGCACGTGCGAGGGCAGGAGCGTGATCGGGTAGCCGACCAGCTGCCCCGGAGCGTGATAGGTGATCTTGCCGCCGCGGTCGACGTCGATGACGGGGGTGCCGTCGAACGGGCGCTCGTGCGGCTCGGTGCGGCGGCCGGCCGTGTAGGTGGGCGGGTGCTCCAGGAACAGGGCGGTGTCACCGATCTGGCCGTCGGCGCGCTGCTGCAGCAGGCTGCGTTGCAGCTCCCAGGCCTCGAGGTAGTCGAGGGCGTTCTCGCCGTACCAGTCGTCGATGACGTGCAGCTCGCTCACGTCCTCCAGCGTACGCCTGCGCCGGGACCCACCTGTGGACGAGCGGTCGCCGCGGCCGGGGTGGGCCGGGCACGCTGCGGGACATGACCGGTTGGCTGATCTGGTGGGTCCTGTCGTTGCTGGGGGCGCGGCCCGGAGGTCCGGAGTGTGTTGCCCTGGTCGGACTGGACGCGCAGCGGGCCGAGGCCCTGGCCGCCGGAGATCGCGAGGCCCTCGGTGCCCTGCACGTCAGCCCGGACGACGGGGCCGTCGACCTCGCCGTGCTGGATGGCTACGCCGCACGGGGCCTCACGGTGCACGGCGCGATGCTGATCGTGCTGGAGTGTGCCGTCAGTGCCCGCGACGGTGACCTCGTCTGGCTGGAGGTCACCGACCGGCTGGCGCCGACCGTCGTCGTCGACGCCGCGGGGGAGCGGCGCGCCCTGCCGACGGACGAGCCGACGCGACGCACGGTGGTGCTGCAGCAGGTCGACGGCACCTGGCGGTACGCCGGGTCGTGAGGCAGGCCGAGTATCAGGAGCCGAGGGCGTCCGCGAGCGTCGACGACAGGTCGGGCGCCTCGAAGGAGAACCCCGACTGCGAGAGGGCACGCGGCTCGAGCCGCAGCGACCCCAGCAGCTCGTCGGACAGTCCGCCCAGCGCCAGCTTCAGCACCGGCGCGGGGGCCTTCAGGAATGCCTTCGCGTCCAGGGCGCGGGCCAGCTCGTGCGTGAACGTCCGGTTGGTGACGGGGTCGGCCGTGGCGAGGTTGACCGGTCCCGAGACGTCGTGCTCGGCGAGGTGCACCACCGCCCGCACCCAGTCGCGGCGCGAGATGTACGAGAAGTACTGCTCGCCCGAGCCCAGCACCGCTCCGCCGTAGCGCTTGAACGGCACCGCCATCAGCTTCAGCGCACCACCGGACTCGTCGAGCACCAGCGAGGTGCGCAGCAGGCAGACCCGCGCCCCGGCCTCGGCGGCCGGAGCCGTCGCGGCCTCCCACTGGTGGGTGACGTCGGCGAGGAACCCCTCGCCGGGCGTGGCCGACTCGGGCAGCACCGTGTCGCCGCGGTCGGCGCCGTAGTACGACATGCCCGAGCCCGACAGCAGTGCCGCCGGCGTCCGCGACCGCGCCACGGCTCGAGCCAGGGTGGACGTGGCGGAGACCCGGGAGTCGAGGATCTCGCGCTTGTACGCCTTCGTGCGCGGCCATCGCTGGATGCCCGCGCCCGACAGGTTGACCACGACGTCGGCCTCGTCGATCAGGCGCTGGTCGATCTGACCCGACACCGGGTCCCACGGGGAGGCGTCCGCCGGCCCCGCGTCACCCCGCACCAGCCGGGTGACAGCGTGGCCGCGGGCGCGCAGCTCGTCGACGAGTGCAGTGCCGAGAAAACCCGACGCCCCACCCACGACGACCCGCAGCGGTTCGGTCATGACGTCAGCCGAGCTCACCCTCGAAGGAGCTGCCCTGCAGGCGCTGCTTGACCGCCGTGAGGAACCGTCCCGCGTCGGCGCCGTCGACGATGCGGTGGTCGTACGTCAGCGCGAGGTACGCCATCGAGCGCACCGCGATGCTGTCGCTGCCCTGCGCGTCGGTGATGACGACCGGACGCTTGACGACCGCACCGACGCCGAGGATCGCGACCTGCGGCTGGTTGATGATCGGCGTGTCGAACAGGGCGCCGTTGCTGCCGAGGTTGGTGATCGAGAACGTGCCACCCGACAGCTCGTCGGGCCCGATCTTGTTGGTGCGCGTGCGCTCGGCGATGTCGGCGATCTTGCGGGCCAGGCCAGCGATCGACAGGTCGCCGGCGTCGCGGATGGTCGGGGCCAGCAGGCCGCGCTCGGTGTCGACCGCGATGGAGAGGTGCTCACCGTCGGGGTAGGTGACGGTGCCCTCCTCGAGGTTGAGCGCCGCGTTGAGCTGCGGGTACGCCTTCAGCGCCTCGATGGTCGCCTTCGCGAAGAACGGCAGGAACGTCAGCTTGACGCCCTCACGCTCGGCGAACGCGTCCTTGTGCTTGGCGCGCATGCGGGCGACCTCGGTGACGTCGACCTCGTGCACCTGCGTCAGCTGGGCCGAGACCTGCAGCGAGTCGACCATGCGCGAGGCGATGACCTTGCGCAGGCGCGACAGCTTCTCGGTCTTGCCGCGCAGCGCCGACGGCTCGGGCTGCTTCGCCTCGGGCTTGCTCTCGCTCGTGGACTCCGCAGGCTTCTCGGCGGACGCCGACGCCTTCTGCTTCTCGGCGGCCTCCATGACGTCGGACTTGCGGATCCGACCGCCGACACCGCTGCCGGTGACGGTGGAGAGATCGACATCGTGCTGCTTGGCCAGCTTGCGGACGATCGGGGTGACGTAGCCGTCCCCATCACCGCCGGCGGAGTCGCCGCCGGAGGAGTCGGCCGTCGGCTGGTCGCTGGAGTCGCCGGCCGGCTGGGCCTGCGTCTCGGGCTTGGCGGGCTCGGGCTTCTCCTCGTCCGCGGTGTCGGGCTCGGCGGCGGTCTCGGGCTTCGGCTCCTGCTCGGGCTCAGCCTGGGTCTCCTCGGGCTGGGTCTCCTCGGGCTCGGGCTTCGGGGCGGACTTGGTGTCGGACGAGCCGCTGTCGCCGGAGGGGGCGTCGCCGGAGCCGATGATGGCCAGCTCGGCGCCGACCTCGACGGTCTCGTCCTCGTCGACCTTGATCTCCAGCAGCGTGCCGGCCACGGGGGAGGGGATCTCGGTGTCGACCTTGTCGGTCGAGATCTCGAGCAACGGCTCGTCGACCGCGACCTCGTCGCCCACGGCCTTGAGCCACTGCGTGACGGTGCCCTCGGTGACGCTCTCGCCCAGCGCGGGCAGCGTGACCGCGGTGCCCTCGGTGTTGCCGGAGGCCGGCTCGGCGTCCGCCTTGGGTGCGGGCTCGTCGCCGGAGGGGGCGTCATCGCCCTCGTCGCTGCCGCCCTGGTCGTCGCTGTTGTCGTCGACGCTCTCGGCGGGCTCCTCGTCCTCCTGCTCGGAGCGCTGCTCCTCGACCTTCTCGGCCTCGTCCTCGTCCGCCGGCTCCGCGTCGGCCTCGGCCTCGTCGTTCGAGCCGTCGTCGTCGGACGACGGGCTCTCGCCCTCCTCGCCGATGACGGCCAGAATGGCGCCGACCTCGACGGTGTCGTCCTCCTCGGCCTTGATCTCCAGCAGGGTGCCGGCGACCGGCGAGGGGATCTCGGTGTCGACCTTGTCGGTCGAGATCTCCAGCAGCGGCTCATCGACCGCGACGGTGTCGCCGACGGACTTGAGCCACTGGGTGACGGTTCCCTCGGTGACGCTTTCGCCGAGGGCAGGAAGGGTGACGTTCGTAGCCATGTCGATCGGTTCCTCGGGTCTCAGGCGTGCGAGTGGAGCGGCTTGCCGGCCAGGGCCAGTGCGGCCTCGCCGAGTGCCTCGTTCTGGGTGGGGTGGGCGTGGATCAGCTGGGCGACGTCCTCGGGGTACGCCTCCCAGTTCACGATGAGGGATGCCTCGCCGACCTGCTCGCCGAGACGCGAGCCGATCATGTGCACGCCGACAATGGGGCCGTCCTTCTCACGCACCAGCTTGATGCTGCCGGCGGTGTGCAGGATCTGGGACTTGCCGTTGCCGCCGAGGCTGTACTCGACGACCTCGACGTTGTCCTCGCCGAGCTTCTCCTTGGCCTGCGGCTCGGTGATGCCGACGCTGGCCAGCTCGGGCTCGCAGTAGGTGACGCGGGGGATGCCCGAGTCGATGACCGGCTGCGGGTCGAGCCCGGCGATCTCCTCGGCGACGAAGATGCCGTGGGCGAAGCCGCGGTGTGCGAGCTGCAGCCCGGGCACCAGGTCGCCGACGGCGAAGACGCCCTTGACGTTGGTGTGCAGGCGCTCGTCGGTGGGGACCCAGCCGCGGTCGAGCTTCACGCCGGCCTCCTCGAAGCCGAGGCCCTCGGTGCGGGGCCCGCGGCCGACGGCCACGAGCACCAGGTCGGTCTCGATCGGGTCGCCCTTCTCCAGGGAGACGGTGACCCCGTTGTCGGTCTGCTCGACGCCGGTGAACTTGGTGCCGGTCTTGAAGGCGATCTTGCGCTTGCGGAAGGCACGCTCGAGCTGCTTGGACAGCGCCGGGTCCTCCAGCGGGACCAGTGTGGGCAGGGCCTCGATGATCGTGACCTCGGCGCCGAAGGACTTCCAGACGCTGGCGAACTCCACACCGATGACGCTGCCGCCGATGATGACGACCCGCTCGGGGACCTCGCTCATCGTGAGGGCCTCGTCGCTGGTGATGACGCGGCCGCCGATCTCGAGACCGGGCAGGGTGCGCGCGAACGACCCTGTGGCCAGCACGACGTTCTTGCCGACGTACTTCTCGCCGTTCACCTCGACGGTGCCGCCGCCGTTCTCATCGGTCGAGGCGAGCTTGCCCTCGCCCTCGACGACGGTGATGCCGGCGGACTTGATGAGACCGGTCAGGCCCTTGTAGAGCTTGTCGACGACGCCGCTCTTGAAGTCGTTGACCTTCGGCATGTCGATGCCCTCGAAGGTCGCCTTCACACCGACGGCCTCGGAGTTGCGGGTCTCGTCGGCGACCTCTGCGGCGTGCAGCAGGGCCTTGGTGGGGATGCAGCCGTTGTGCAGGCAGGTGCCGCCGAGCTTGCCCTTCTCGACCAGGGCGACCGAGAGGCCGAGCTGGCTGGCGCGCAGCGCCGCGGCATAGCCGCCGCTCCCGCCGCCGAGGATCACAAGGTCGAAAGTTCCAGGGCCGTTCGGGGCGTCTGCCACGGTGTCCTCCACGCAGAGAATGTTGGTCGACGGTGAGATCGTCACCTTCGGCCATCTTTGCACTGTGCGCCCAGCCCGCACCACGGGGGTTGAGGCGTGCGGGGCTACTCGTCGGTCACTGTGCTCCCGGGTGTCGGGCACACTGGTGCCATGTCGTGGTTCAACCGGCGCAAGGCGTCGCGAACGGAGGCCGGAGCGGCCGTCTCGGACCGTCATGCCGGTCGTGCCGACCTCGACCACCTGCGCGACTTCGCGAAGTCCCGCACGGGTGTCGAGGCCTACCTCGAGCCGGCCACGTCGGTCACCCAGAGCACGGTCGTGCTGGTGGCGGGCGACGGGGAGTGGACGCGGCGACGCATCGCATCGCCGCAGGCGGCGGCCGATCTCGCCCGCAAGCTCGGCATCCCCGTCTACGACACCAACCGTGTCGGCTACCCGCAGCGCATGCGGGAGTTCGACCTGCGCGAGCGCAAGACCTCCTCGGTCCGTGCCGGCGGCACCACGCCGGCCGCGCCGCAGCAGACGCCGCAGGAGGCGGCCGCGATGATGACGCTGGAGTCGATCGCCGGGGCCGATCCGCTGCCCGACGACCACACGCACGAGGACCTCAACCAGGTCTGGCGACAGGCTCGCGCCAAGGCCCACCCCGACCGCCGCGGTGGCGACCGGACGGCGTGGGACAAGGTCGAGGCCGCCGCGCGGGTCCTCGGTCTGGAGTCCTAGGCGCTCAGGTCGCGGGCCAGCTGGACGAGCGTCCGCACGGCCACGCCGGTGCCACCGGCCGGAATCTCGCCGTAGGCCGAGCCCTCGTTGAACGACGGACCGGCGATGTCGAGGTGCGCCCACGGCACGTCGCCGACGAACTCCCGCAGGAAGGCCGCCGCGTAGAGGGTGCCGCCGGACGTCTTCGGGTTGTGCTGGCGCAGGTCGGCGATCGACGACGACCGGACGGCCGGGCCCATCTCGTCGGTGATCGGCAACGGCCACATCGGCTCGCCGGCCGTGCGTGACGCGGCGATGACACCGTCGACGAGCTGCTCGTCGCTGCCGAGCACGCCGGAGGTGCGGTCGCCCAGCGCCACGACGCACGCGCCGGTGAGGGTGGCGACGTCGACGATGCGATCAGGAGCGCCCTCGAGGGCGATGGCCAGGCCGTCGCCCAGCACCAGGCGCCCCTCGGCGTCGGTGTTGTGCACCTCGACGGTCGAGCCGTTGCGCATCGTGAGCACGTCACCTGGACGCGTCGCGGTGCCGCTGGGCATGTTCTCGGCCAGGCACGCGTAGGCGGTGACCTTGATCGGCAGGCCCAGGCGGGCGATCGCCAGGGTCGCGGCAACCACCGCGGCGGCGCCGGCCATGTCGATCTTCATGGTCTTCATGCCGGCGCCGGTCTTGATCGACAGGCCGCCGGAGTCGAAGGTGATGCCCTTGCCGACGAGCGCCAGGTGGGTGACCGGCTTGCGCGGTGAGTAGGTGAGCGTGACCAGGCGGGGCGGGACGGCCGAGCCCTGGCCGACGCCGAGGATGCCACCACAGTTCTCGCGAGCGAGGCGCTTCTCGTCCCAGACCGACACCTTCACGTCGTCACCGGCGTAGGCGACGATCTCGTCGGCGAACGACGGGGGCCGCAGGTCGGCCGGCGGGGCGTTGACCCAGTCGCGGGCCTGGGCGACGGCCTCGGTGACGACGTGCGCCTGCTCGACGGCGGCGGACGCGGCGCTCTGGCGAGCGAAGGAGCTCAGCACGGTGACCTCGCGCGGGGCGGGCTTGTCGGCCTTGTCCTGGCTGCGGGACGTCTTGTAGCGGTCGTAGGTGTAGCTGCCGAGACGTGCGCCCTCGGCGACCGCGACGGTCTCCTCGATGCTGGCCGGGTGCAGCGCGATCGCCACCGACCCCTTCGGGGCGGCCCGCAGGCCGCGGGCGGCAGCAGCCCGCAGGTCGGCGGCGGTCGGCGTGGCGGGCAGCGCCACCGCCACCACCACGCCGGCGGTCGCGCGGTCGCCGGCCGGGAAGGTCACGACCTGGTCGCGCTCACCGGTGAAGCCGAGCAGGTCGAGCACGTCGGCCACGCCGTCGCGGTCACCTCCTTCGGTCCCGGTGTCGTTCGGGCTGGTGCCACCGCGGACGCCGAGGACGAGGACGTCGGCCTTCGCGGTGAGCGGCTTGGCGGTGCTGAGGGACACGGTCGACAGGGCGCGAACGGGCATGTCGTCACTGTAGTCAGACGGCCCGGGGGAGGGCCGCTAGGTTGGCCCGCATGGATCTGCTGCACTCGCCGCTGCACGACCGTCACGTGGCTCTCGGGGCGAAGCTCGCCGAGTTCGGGGGCTGGAGCATGCCGCTCGAGTACTCGGGCGTCGTCAGCGAGCACGCGGCCGTGCGCGAGCGGGTCGGCCTGTTCGACGTCAGCCACCTCGGGAAGGCCCTCGTCCGCGGCACCGGCGCGGCCGACTTCGTCAACTCCTGCTTGACGAACGACCTGGGGCGCATCCGCCCCGGGCAGGCGCAGTACACCCTGTGCTGCAGCGAGGACGGTGGCACGGTCGACGACCTCATCGCCTACCTGCGCCACGACTTCGAGGTCTTCCTCATCCCGAATGCCGCGAACACCGCCGAGGTCGTCCGGCGGCTCCGCGCGGCGGCACCCGAGGGTGTGGAGGTGCTCGACCAGCACCGGGAGCACGCCGTGCTGGCCGTGCAGGGCCCGAGGAGCGACGAGGTGCTGACCGCTCTCGGCGTGCCGGTCGACCACGGCTACATGTCCTTCGTCGAGGCGCCCATCGGTGGGCACGAGGCCACCATCTGCCGTACCGGCTACACCGGCGAGCGCGGCTACGAGCTCGTGGTGCCGGTCGATGTCGCCGGTGAGGTGTGGGACGCGGTGCTGGAGGCGGGCGCCGATCACGGCATCGTGCCGTGCGGGCTGGGCGCTCGCGACACCCTGCGCACCGAGATGGGCTACCCGCTGCACGGGCACGAGCTGTCGCCCGAGATCAGCCCCGTCATGGCCCGGGCGAGCTGGGCCGTCGGGTGGGACAAGCCGGAGTTCTGGGGCAAGGCCGCGCTCGAGGAGCAGCGGGCCGCCAAGACCGTCCGCACCCTCCGCGGGTTGCTGGCCGAGGGGCGCGGCATCCCGCGACCCGGCATGGTCGTCCGCAACGTCGAGGGACACGTCATCGGCGAGATCACGTCCGGCACGTTCTCGCCGACCCTGCGCAAGGGCATCGGTCTGGCCCTGCTCGAGCCTGGCGTCCCCGCCGACACCACCGTCACGGTCGACGTGCGCACCCGCAGCGAGTCGTTCACGGTGGTCAAGCCGCCGTTCGTCACGTCGTCGACGAGCAGCTGACCCGTACCCCTACCTCAGGAGGCACTCATGGCATGGACTTGGACGTACGAGAAGGCCGACGGCACCGAGGCGGGTCGCTCCTCGGAGTTCGAGACCCGCGCCGACGCCGAGTCGTGGGTCGGCGAGGCGTTCGGCGACCTCGTCGACGACGGGGTCGACCAGGTGCGCCTGTTCGACGGCGAGACGGAGATCTACGGACCGATGTCCCTGCACGCCGAGTAGGCGTGGGCTCTCAGTAGCGGGGCTTGAGGTCGCCGCCGCGCGTGATGTTCGCCTTCGGGAGACGGAACCGGCGGAGCTGGCTGCTGCGCAGCACGGCGTAGGACGTCGTGCCCTTGTGCTTCTCGTCGGGGAAGCGGTCGCGCAGCGCCTTCTTGAGGCCGCGCACCATGACGATCTCGTCCAGCACCGTGGCCAGCACGACCGTGGCCCAGATGGCCGAGACGATGAAGCCACCGGCCGGGGTGTTCTGCGTGAAGACGCTGACCAGCAGGATCAGCACGAGAATCGGCAACAGGTACTCGGCGACGTTGCGGCGGCGATCGACGAAGTCACGCACGAACGCCTTGACCGGACCGCGGTCGCGGGGCGGCAGGTGGGCTCCCTGACCGGTGCGCAGGGACTCCTGCTGCTTGGCGCGGATCTCGGCCCGGGCCTGACGCTCACGCTGCATCTGCTCGCGGCGCGTGAGAGCCCGCTTCATCTGGCGGCGACGCTCGGCCTCGGCCTCCTTGCGGCTCGGCGTGGGCCGACCCTTGCGGCTCGGCTCGGGGCTCTGGGCGTCGTCAGTCACGGCGTCACCCTATCGACCGGGCTCGAGGCCTACGGCCCGGGCTTCCTCGCGCCCCGTACGCTGCTGCCATGGGGCTGTGGGACCGGATGCGGCGCATCGCACGCTCGCGCCGAGACGAGGATCCTGGTGCCTGGCGTGACCAGATGGACACGACCGTGCGCGAGCAGCAGAGCACGCTGGCCCAGCTGCGCCGGGCGCTCGCCGACCTCTCGACGAACCGTCGGCGGGTCGAGCTGCAGCTGAACAAGTTCCAGCAGCAGGCCGGACAGCTCGACGCCACCGCCCAGGAGCGCGTTGCCTCCGGCGACGACGACGGGGCCCGAGCGGCCCTCGCGCGCAAGGTCTCGTTGGAGAAGGCGATCGTCGACCTCGAGGATCGCCACGCCACCCTGCTCGCCGACGAGCAGCGACTCACCGCCACTGCGGACCAGGTGCAGACCCAGATCGAGGACTTCCGCATCCGCAAGGACACCCTCGTGGCACGCGAGTCCGCGGCATCGGCCAAGACCGAGATGCACCGCATCAGCCGCGACAACGGAGCGATCGCGGGAGAGCTCGACGACGTGGAACGGCACACTCGCCAGGCCGAGGCGACGGCAGCGGCCTATGACGAGCTCACTGATCCCACGGATGCAGCGAGCTGGGACCGGACGTTCGAGGCAGCGAGCCTGGAGGAAGGTGACTCCCGTGGCCCGAAATCGCTTCCGGAGTGACCGCGGTCTGACCCTCCGCATGGGCGGCGTCAGCCTCGCGCTCGGCGCCCTCTACGTCGCGTTCGGGGCGGTGCTCCTCTCGGTGTACGGCGACACTCCCGCCAGCGCCTTCCTCGTCCTCGTCATCGTGCTCGGCATGGCCTGGAGCCAGTGGTACTTCTCCGACACGCTCGCGCTGAAGTCGATGCGGGCCAAGGTCGTCGAGCCGCACCAGGCGCCCGAGCTGCACGCCATGATCGACCGGCTCTGCGCCCTGGCCGACATGCCGAAGCCCCGAGTGGCTGTCGCGCAGACCGACATGCCGAACGCGTTCGCGACCGGGCGCACCCCGAGTCACTCGGCCGTCTGCGTCACCACCGGCATCATGCGGCGGCTGACCGCCGACGAGCTCGAGGGCGTGCTCGCCCACGAGCTCGCCCACGTCGCCAACCGCGACGTGACGGTCATGACGGTCGCGTCGACCCTCGGCCTGCTGGCTGGCTTCATCACGCGGTGGGGGATGCTGCTCGGCGGCCGCAACCGCAACCGCAACGGTGCGATCGGGTTCCTCATCGTCCTCGTCGTCAGCATCGTCGTGTACGCCATCAGCTTCGTGCTGACCCGGTCGCTCTCGCGCTACCGCGAGCTCAGCGCGGACCGCTCGGGCGCGTACATCACTGGTCGTCCGTCGCAGCTCGCTTCTGCGCTCAGCAAGATCTCCGGCGACATGGCGCGCATCCCATCGAACGACCTGCGCGACACCGGGGCCGTCAGTGCCTTCTTCTTCGCACCCGCCCTCAACCGCGACTCCGTGTCGGCGATGTTCTCCACCCACCCGCCGCTCGAGAAGCGACTCGCGCAGCTCCAGCAGATCAGCCGTGAGATGGGGGAGCACTGATGGGATTGTTCGACTCGATCCTGGGCCGAACCAAGCCCCCGCAGGCGGACCTCGACATCCTGTTCCAGGTGCCCCAGGCCGTCATCTCCTTGGAGACCCAAGGCTTCACGTTCACGGGCACCGGCGCGGTCTGCTTCCGCGACGCCGAGGGTTCGGCCGACAACGCCGTCGTCGACGAGGCTGAGCAGCTCCTCGCCCTCGACGGCGCCGCCACCATCGAGCGCACTGACGACGCCCACGGCTTCCACTGGCTCACCGTCACCCGTCCGCACGACGCGCCCGGACTCTGCACCGACCTCCACGCGGTCAACTCGGGCCTCGACCAGGCGGGGTTCGGCAGCTCGTTGCTGTGCTCGACCGTCGTGTTCAGGACGCCGGCCGGCGGTCCGCTCGGCCTGGTCTACCTCTTCAAGCGCGGCACCTTCTACCCGTTCGCGCCACTCGACGCGCAACGCCGCGACAACGCGCTTGAGCTGCAGGTGCGGGGCATCATCGCCGCCGACGTCCCCGTCGAGTCCGACCTCACTCGGTGGATGGCCCTCTGGGGAGCCCCCCAGCTGGGTTAAGCGTTAGGTTGGCGGCGTGAGCCTCGACGACCTGACCCGTGACCAGATCGAAGCCCTGCACGCCGAGCAGCAGGCCGCCTACGACGCCCTCGGCGCCGCCGGTCTGAAGCTCGACCTCACCCGGGGCAAGCCCTCGGCAGAACAGCTGTCGCTGTCCAACGACCTCCTCACGCTGCCCGGCGACGACTTCCGTGCCGCCGACGGCACCGACACCCGCAACTACGGCGGCTTGCTGGGCCTGCCCGAGCTGCGCTCGATCTTCGCCGAGCTGCTGGGCCTGCCGCTCGACCAGCTCCTGGCCGCCGACAACGCGAGCCTGGCGCTCATGCACGACACCCTGACCTTCGCGATGCTCCACGGAACGCCGGACTCCGAGGGCCCGTGGGTCGGACGCAACGTCAAGTTCCTGTGCCCCACGCCCGGCTACGACCGGCACTTCGCCCTGACCGAGCACCTCGGCATCGAGATGGTGCCGGTCGACCTGCACGCTGACGGTCCCGACATGGACCAGGTGCGCGAGCTCGTCGCCGACCCCGCGGTCGTCGGCATGTGGCTCGTGCCCACCTACGCCAACCCCACGGGCTCGATCGTCAGTGAGGACGTCGCGGCCCAGCTCGCCGCGATGGACACCGCGGCCCCGGACTTCCGGCTCTACTGGGACAACGCCTACGCCGTCCACCACCTCACCGACGAGCGCACCAAGACCCCCGACATCCTCGGTCTCTGCAGCGCAGCGGGCCACCCCAACCGACCGCTGATCTTCGCGTCGACCTCGAAGATCACCTTCGCCGGCTCCGGCGTCTCCTTCCTGGGTGGATCGTCCGCCAACATCACCTGGTACCTCGGTCACGTCGGCCTGCGAACCATCGGCCCCGACAAGGTCAACCAGCTGCGGCACGCCCGCCACCTCGGCTCCCCGGAGGGCGTGCTGGAGCTGATGGACCGCCACCGCGCGATCATCGCGCCGAAGTTCGAGCTGGTGCTGGACGTCCTGGCCGAGCGCCTCGGTGACCTGGACGTGGCGGAGTGGACGACGCCGAAGGGCGGCTACTTCGTCAGCCTCGACGTGCCGGACGGCACGGCCACCCGGGTGGTGCAGCTCGCCAAGCAGATCGGTGTCGCCCTGACGCCCGCCGGCGCCTCCTTCCCGTACGGCAAGGACCCGCGCGACCGCAACATCCGCATCGCGCCGACCCTTCCGGCGACCGACGACCTCCAGCAGGCCATGGAGGCGCTCACGACCTGCGTGCTGCTGGCGGCGACCGAGCAGGCGCTCACCGCGTAGTGCGCGTCCTCGTCGCACCCGACAAGTTCGCCGGCACGCTCTCGGGCCCCGAGGCGGCCGCGGCCATCGCGGAAGGCTGGCGACGGCAGGCACCCGATGACGTGGTGACCGAGCTCCCGGTGGCCGACGGTGGCCCGGGCTTCGTCGACACGCTGCACCACGCCCTCGGGGGCGAGCTGGAGGTCGTCGTCGTCCCGGGTCCGCTGGGCCACGACGTGCCCGTCACGGTGCTGCGACACGGGGAGACCGCCTACCTGGAGGCCGCCCAGGCCTGCGGGCTGGTGGCGGATGACGAGCGCGACCCGCTGCGCGCCACGACGCTCGGGGTCGGGCGGGCCGTCGCGCACGCCGTCTCCGGGGGCGCCCGCCACGTGGTGGTGGGGCTCGGCGGCAGCTCGACCACCGACGGCGGCGCCGGCCTGCTGGCGGGTCTCGGCGCCACGGCCGACGTGCCGCTCGACCAGGGGCCGCAGGGCCTCGAGGACGTCGCGACGGTCGACCTGTCCGCCGCTCGTGCCGCCGTCGACGGCGTGCGCCTGACCGCCGCCACGGACGTGCAGACGGTGCTGCTCGGCATGTTCGGGGCAGCCCGCACCTTCGGTCCGCAGAAGGGACTCGACGACGACCAGGTCCTGCGCGTCGACCGTTGGCTCGACGCCTGGGTCGTGGCCGTCTGCGGCCCCACGCCCGCCGAGCGTCGCATCGCCGACACCCCCGGCGCCGGCGCCGCTGGAGGTCTGGGCTTTGCACTGGCCGTGCTCGGGGCCGACCTCGTGCCGGGCGTCGACCTGGTGGGTGAGGCGCTCGGCCTGGACGCGGCCGCCGCCGACCACGACCTCGTGGTCACGGGGGAGGGGTCCTACGACATCACCTCGCGCTCGGGCAAGGCGGTGTTCGGGGTGGCGGCCGTCGCGGCGGCCCAGGCACGCCCCTGCATCGTGCTGGCCGGACGCGTCGACGTGGGGGCGCGCGAGATGCGCGCGATGGGCGTCGAGTCGGCGTACGCCGTGGCCGACGTGGTGGGGGAGGAAGCCTCCCTGGCCCGCCCCCGCGAGCACCTCGTCGACCTCGCCGCTCGGGTGGCGCGCACGTGGTCGCCGCCAGCGCGATGACACGGTGCGCTGGGTCTGGGCGGCGGGGCGCGTACGATGGGAACAGAACCGCAGCGCACACGGTTGACCCCAGCAAGCCACACGTGAACCAGCGTTGCGGACCCCATTCGTCGAGCACCTCAGGAGATGGCATGAGCGTCGACAGCACCACCGACGTCCAGATCGAGACCACCGCGCCCGACGGCGTCAAGCTCACCGACGGCGCCGCCGCGAAGGTCAAGAGCCTTCTCGAGCAGGAGGGCCGTGACGACCTCGCGCTCCGCATCGCCGTGCAGCCCGGCGGCTGCTCCGGCCTGCGCTACCAGCTGTTCTTCGACGAGCGCTCGCTCGACGGTGACCAGGTCTTCGAGTTCGGTGGCGTCAACGTCGTCGTCGACCGCATGAGCCTGCCGTACCTCGGCGGCGCCAGCATCGACTTCGTCGACACGATCGAGAAGCAGGGCTTCACGATCGACAACCCCATGGCCACGGGCTCGTGTGCCTGCGGCGACTCGTTCCACTGAGCGACCGCGACCCACAGCGCTGAGCGACCGCGACCCACAGCGCTGAGCGGCCGCGACCGACCGTCTTGAGGACGCAGCACACCAGCCAGCACGACGAACCGGGGAGTCCTGCGGACTCCCCGGTTCGTCACGTCTAGGCTCACCCCATGCACATCGCCATCGCCGGCTCCGTCGCCGCCGACCACCTGCAGACCTTCGCCGGTCGCTTCTCCGACTCGCTGGTCCCCGACCAGCTCGACAAGCTCTCGGTCTCGTTCCTGGTCGAGGACCTCGACATCCGTCGTGGTGGCTGCGGGGCGAACATCGCCTTCGGCCTCGCCGCGCTGGGTCACCGCCCCACGTTGGTCGCCGCCGTCGGCCGCGACTTCGCCGAGCAGGGCTACCAGGGCTGGCTCGAGGGCGCCGGCGTCGACTGCAGCCGGGTGCACGTCTCGCCCTCGCTGCACACCGCGTTGTGCACCATCACGACCGACGAGGCGCACGCCCAGATCGTGACGTTCTACCCCGGCGCGATGTCGGAGGCCCGCGACATCGACGTCGCGGCCATCCACGCCGAGCAGCCCATCGGCATCCTGCTCATCGGCCCCGACGACCCGGCCGGCATGCAGCGCCACACCACGACCGCACGCGACCAGGGCATCCCGTTCGCGGCCGACCCGTCACAGCAGCTGGCGTGGGCCGACGGCGACCTCATCCGTGAGCTCGTCGAGGGCGCCACGTACCTGTTCACCAACGACTACGAGGCCGCGCTCATCGAGCAGAAGACCGGCTGGTCCGCCGCCGACGTGCGCGCCGCCGTGGGCACCCAGATCATCACTCGTGGCAAGGACGGCGCCACGGTCTTCCCCGTCGACGGCGACCCGATCGATGTCCCCGCGCTCGCCGGTGTCGAGGCCATCGACCCCACCGGAGTCGGCGACAGCTTCCGCGCCGGGTACCTCGCCGGCGTGGCCGCCGAGCTCGATCCCACCACGTGCGTCCAGATCGGGTGCACGATCGCCGCCAGCGTCGTCGAGACCACCGGCACGCAGGAGTACACGCTCGACGGCGCGGCTTTCCTCGCGCGTCTCGGCAAGTCCTATGGCGACGACGCCGCGGCACGCGTCGACGCCGCCCTGACACTCGCGTGACGAAGGGTCCCCTGACCGCGGCCCGAGAGGGCCGCTGGAGTAAGGTGCTCCTGTTCTCCCGTGACGTTTCACGACCAGAAAGGCGCCCCGTGGGTCGGTTGAAGCTGGCGTTGCTCGTCATCGCCGCGGTCGCTCTCAGCGGCTGCTCTCCCATTGCAGAATCCGACCTTCAGCGCCTCGCGCTCCCGGTCGCGGCCAGTGACCGTACCGACGCCATGTGGGACGTCTGGCTCGGCGCCTGGATCGCCGTGCTGGTCATCTTCCTCATCGTGTTCGGTCTCATGGTCTGGTGCATGTTCCGGTACCGCCGTCGCAGCGACGACGAGGTCCCGGTGCAGGTGCGGTACAACCTGCCGATCGAGGCTCTGTACACGTTCGCGCCGCTGATCATCGTCGCGGTGTTCTTCTTCCACACCGTCACGAGCCAGAACGCGATGCTCGAGGAGGTCGAGAACCCCGATCACACGATCGAGGTCGTCGGCTCCAAGTGGCAGTGGGCCTTCAACTACCTCGAGGAGGACGCCACCGACGGCGCCGATGTGTTCGACATCGGCACCCCGGCCGATCCCGCCGAGCTGTGGCTGCCGGTCGATGAGTCGGTGCAGTTCGACCTCAAGTCGCCCGACGTCATCCACTCGTTCTGGGTCCCGGAGTTCTACTTCAAGATGGACGTCGTCCCCGGACGCGTCAACACCTTCTCCCTGACCCCCACCCGCGAGGGTGAGTTCACCGGCCGCTGCGCCGAGCTGTGCGGGCTCTACCACTCGCGGATGATCTTCACCGTCAAGGTGGTCTCGCGCGCCGAGTACGACGCGCATCTGCAGGACCTGGAGACCCGCGGCGCGACCGGTGCCCCCACAGGCGCCAAGGAAGCCGACGAGATCGCTGGTCTCGAACCCGAAGGAGCAGAGAACTGATGGCGACCACCACGGCGTCCTTCGACACGACCGAGTCCGGCAACACGGCTCACGCGCCGACCAAGACCCTGGCGCAGAAGGTCATCACCTGCCTCACCACGACCGATCACAAGGTGATCGGCAACATGTACCTGGTCACGTCGTTCGTGTTCTTCATCATCGGCGGCATCATGGCGCTGATCATCCGGGCCGAGCTGGCGCAGCCGGGCACGACGTTCGTCGACGACGAGACGTACAACCAGCTGTTCACGATGCACGGCACGATCATGCTGCTGATGTTCGCGACGCCGCTGTTCTTCGGCTTCGGCAACGCCATCATGCCGCTGCAGATCGGCGCACCCGACGTCGCGTTCCCGCGCCTCAACATGTTCAGCTACTGGCTGTACCTGTTCGGCTCGACCATCGCGGTCTCGGGCTTCCTGGCCCCCGGTGGCGCGGCCAGCTTCGGCTGGTTCGCCTACGCCCCGCTCTCGGACGGCGTGAACTCGCCGGGTCTCGGCGGTGACCTCTGGGTCATGGGGCTCTACATGTCGGGTCTGGGCACGATCCTCGGTGCGGTCAACTTCACCACCACGATCTTCTGCATGCGCGCGCCCGGCATGACGATGTTCCGGATGCCGATCTTCGTCTGGAACACGCTGGTCACCAGCCTGCTGGTGCTGATCGCGTTCCCGATCTTCGCCGCGGCCCTGCTGGCGCTGGCCGCCGACCGGATGTTCGGCGCCCACGTGTTCGACGCCGCCAACGGCGGACCGATCCTCTGGCAGCACCTGTTCTGGTTCTTCGGGCACCCAGAGGTCTACATCATCGCGCTGCCGTTCTTCGGCATCGTGACCGAGATCCTGCCGGTCTTCGCCCGCAAGCCCATCTTCGGCTACGTCGGCCTCGTCGGCGCCACGCTGATGATCGCCGCGCTGTCGGTGGCGGTCTGGGCGCACCACATGTTCGTCACCGGAGCTGTCGACCTCGCGTTCTTCAGCTTCATGACCTTCCTGATCGCGGTGCCCACCGGTGTGAAGTTCTTCAACTGGATCGGCACGTTGTGGGGCGGAAGTCTGTCGTTCGACACCCCGCTGATCTTCTCGCTCGGCTTCCTCGTGACCTTCCTCTTCGGTGGTCTGACGGGCGTCATCCTGGCGTCGCCGACGCTCGACTTCCAGCTGTCCGACTCCTACTTCGTGGTGGCGCACTTCCACTACGTCGTGTTCGGCACCGTGGTGTTCGCGATGTTCGCCGGCTTCTACTTCTGGTGGCCGAAGTTCACCGGTCGCATGCTCGACGAGAAGCTGGGCAAGATCCACTTCTGGATGCTGTTCATCGGCTTCCACCTGACGTTCCTGGTGCAGCACTGGCTGGGTGTCGAGGGCATGCCGCGTCGCTACGTCGACTACCAGGAGAGCTGGGGCTTCACGACGCTGAACGAGATCTCGTCGGTCGGTGCCTTCCTCCTCGGTGCCTCGACGCTGCCGTTCTTCCTCAACGTCTGGAAGTCCCGCAAGGCCAAGCTGGTCGGCCTCGACGACCCGTGGGGCTGGGGCCGCTCGCTGGAGTGGGCCACGTCCTCTCCGCCGCCGCGCCACAACTTCGTGTCGCTGCCGCGCATCCGCTCCGAGAGCCCGGCCTTCGACCTGCACCACCCCGAGATCGCTGCGCTGGAGCTGCAGGACAACCCGAACGAGGGTGAGCGGTTCGCCGACGCGCCTGATGTCGACGGCAAGTCCGAGGCCATCCGACAGCCCCGAAAGGACGACAAGGCATGAAGGCCGAGCTCTGGACCATCATCGCGGTGGGAGTCTTCTTCGCGCTGATCGCGCCCATCTACTGGGTGCTCACCTCCGATCCCACCGGTACCACGGCGCTGGTCATGACGACGCTGCTGTGCGTCGTGCTGGGCTTCTACCTGGCCATCGTCGCCGGGCAGATCCCCGAGCGTCCCGAGGACCGCAGCGACGGCGAGATCATCGACGGTGCCGGCGAGCTGGGCTTCTTCCCGCCCTACAGCTGGTGGCCGCTCTGGACCGCCTCGGCGTTCGGCGTCTGCATGCTGGGCATCGTCTTCGGGTGGTGGCTGTTCATCATCGGTGCCGTCCTGGGCGCAGTGGCCGTCGTGGGCTGGATCTTCGAGTACTACCGGGGCATCCACGCGCACTGAGCGTCATGGTTCGGGGTTGTCTGTGATCGCCCGTAGAATGTCTGGGTGAGAAGACTTGTCCTGACTCTGACGACCCTGATCGTCCTGTCCGCGTGCAGTGGCGGCGGGTCGTCCGACGACGGGAGCTCCAGCGAGGCGGCGGCCGTGCTGACCGCCAACATCGAGGACGCCGCCGTCGACGTGCCGGTCGACACCCTGGTCACCGTCGGCCTCGATGACGGCGAGCTCGAGTCAGTCACGGTCACCGGTGCCGAGGGTGCCGAGGTGGCCGGTGCGCCTCTCGAGGAGTCGGCCGAGGCTGACGTGACCTGGCAGGCGGCGCAGCGGCTCGAGCCCGGCACCACCTACCAGCTGACCGCCCGGGCAGTGGGCGCGGACGGTGAGACGGCCGAGCTCACGCGCAGCTTCACGACCCAGGACCTCTCGCTCGACCAGCAGACCTTCCCGTCCGTCTCGCCGTTGCAGGGCGAGACGGTGGGCGTGGGCATGCCGGTCATCGTCAACTTCGACATCCCGGTGACCGATCGGGCGCTGTACGAGCAGAACATGAGCGTCAGCTCGACGCCGCAGCAGACGGGCAGCTGGTACTGGATCTCCGATCGCGTGGTCCACTGGCGGCCGCAGAACTACTGGCAGCCCGGCACGCAGGTCAACGTCAATGTCGCCGTCAACTCGCTGCCGGCGGGCAACGGCATCTATGGCCAGCAGGACACCGTCATCGACTTCACGGTGGGCCGTTCCGTCGTCTCCACGGTCGACCTCGCTTCCTACACGATGTCGGTCGCGATCGACGGCCAGGTGGCTCGCACGATCCCGATCAGCGCCGGCGACAGGTCCCACCAGTCGCGCGTGGGCACCAAGGTCGTGATGGAGAAGTTCGCCAGCGTGAACATGGACGCCGCCTCCACGGGCGTCGACTCGACCGACCCCGACTACTACAACATCGAGGACGTGAAGTGGGCCATGCGGCTCACCAACTCTGGTGAGTTCGTCCACGCGGCGCCGTGGTCGGCCGGTTCGCACGGCCGGGCCAACGTCAGCCACGGCTGTGTGGGCATGTCCACCGCCAACGCGGCCTGGCTGTACCAGAACTCCCAGCGGGGCGACATCGTCACCTACATCAATGGCACACGCCCGATGGAGCCGCAGAACGGCTGGACCGACTGGAACGTCTCGTGGGAGCAGTGGGTCCAGGGCTCGGCCCTGGCCGGCCAAGAGCCCGCTCCGACCGTCTGAGCCCCCCGTCCGGCGCGCCCGCCCCTCCCGGGGGGACGCAGGATGATGCGTTGCGGTAGCCCTGGCGGCCCGTATGCATCATCGTCGGTCCCGCGGGGGACGCAGGATGATGCATTGCGGTAGCCCTGGCGGCCCGTATGCATCATCGTCGGTCTCGCGGGGAACGCGGGATGATGCATTGCGGTAGTCCTGGCTACCCAAGAGCATCATCGTCCGTCCCTCCTGGGGACCGGGAACGGCGAAGGCCCCCTCCCCGGGTGGGGGAGGGGGCCTTCGGTGTGCCAGCTGGTGACTCAGTGCACCTTCGGGACACCCGCGTCGGAGACGCCCCGGAAGTCGTCGCCGTGATCGCTGGGGTGACCCTCGAAGTGGCCCAGGTGCTCCTCGGCGTGGTGCACGTCATCGGCCGTGGGCTTGTCGACCGCACCCGCGTAGTACTTGTCGCGGAGCCACACCCGCACCCGCTCGCGGCGGTTGTGCGGCGCCTCGACACCGTTGGCGTCGACCGTCTGGGCCGGAGCGAGCTCCGGGGCCCGGTCACGCGCCGTCAGGGTGTACTGGCCAGCGACCGGCAGGGGAGCGTGGCGCTCGGAGTACCCGCCGTCGGGCGAGCGCTCCAGGACACCGGTCTCGTAGCCGTGCAGGATCCGGTCGCTGTCGGCGTGCTGCAGGCCGATGCAGATCCGCTTGGTGATGAGGAACGCGATGACCGGGAAGATGAAGAACCCGAACCGGAACACCCAGGTCAGCGCGTAGATGTCCAGACCGAACTGGGTGGCGATGATGTCGTTGCCACCCGCGGCCCAGCCGACGCCGAAAGCCGTCATGCCGGCCACACCCAGTGCGGTGCGGGTCGGAGCGTTGCGCGGACGCACGAGCAGGTGGTGCTCGCGGTTGTCCTTGGTGATCCACCGCTCGATGAACGGCCACAGCGCCAGCGACGTGAACAGCAGTCCCAGACCACCGACGCCGGGGATGAAGACGTTCCAGCTCCAGGTGTAGCCGAAGAACGTGCTCTCCCAGCCCGGCATCAGACGGACCAGGCCCTCGGAGAAGCCCATGTACCAGTCAGGCTGCGAACCGGCGGTGACCTCGGACGGGTTGTACGGACCGTAGGCCCACACCGGGTTCATCTGGATCGTGGCACTCAGTAGGGCGGTGAAGCCGAAGACGACGAAGAAGAAGCCGCCGGCCTTGGCCGCGTAGACCGGGAGCATCGGGAAGCCCACGACGTTCTCGTTCGTGCGTCCGGGTCCAGGCCACTGCGTGTGCTTGTGGTAGACGAGCAGCAGCATGTGTGCGGCGATCAGCCCCAGCAGCAGCGCCGGGATCAGCAGGATGTGCGCCATGTAGAGGCGGGGGATGATCAGCTCGCCCGGGAACTCGCCGCCGAAGATGAAGAACTCCAGGTAGGAGCCGACGATCGGGATCGAGCGGATCAGACCGTCGACGAACCGCAGGCCCGTGCCAGACAGCAGGTCGTCCGGGAGGGAGTAGCCGGCGAAGCCCTCGATGAAGCCGAGCGCCAGCAGGCCGACACCGATGAGCCAGTTGATCTCACGCGGCTTGCGGTACGCGCCCGTGAAGAACACGCGCAGCATGTGCACGATCATCGCGGCGATGAACAGGTGCGCGGCCCAGTGGTGGATCTGCCGCATCAGCAGGCCGCCACGGATGTCGAAGGAGATGTCAAGCGTCGAGGCGTAGGCCTGCGACATCTCGAGACCCTTGAGCGGCTCGTAGGAGCCGTCGTAGACGACCTCGGCCATGCTCGGCTGGAACCAGAACGTCAGGAAGACGCCCGACAGCAGCAGGACGACGAAGCTCCACAGGGCGATCTCGCCCAGCATGAACGACCAGTGGTCGGGGAAGACCTTGCGCAGGTTCTTGCGCGCGACGCCGGCGAGACCGAGACGGTCATCGACCCAGCCGACCGGACCGGCTGCCTTCTTGCCGACCTTGGTGTCCTCGACCTTGGTGTAGGTGTCAGTGGCCATCATTCACCGTCCAGCTTCTTCTGGTCGCGGGCCAGCTCCGGGTAGCTCGGAGCCACGATGTCGGGGAAGTCGCTCATGGCGATGATGAACCCCTCGTCGTCGATCCCCAGAGGAAGCTGGGGGACCGGTCGGTATGCCGGGCCGAAGATGACCTTGCCGTTGTCGGCGAGGTCGAAGGTCGACTGGTGGCAGGGGCACAGCAGGTGGTGCGTCTGCTGCTCCCACAGGGAGATCGGGCACCCGACGTGGGTGCAGATCTTGGAGTAGCACAGGATGCCGTCGATGCCCCAGTTCTCCTTGCCCTTCTCGGGCGTGATGTCCTCGGGGCGCATGCGGACGACGATGACGGCGGCCTTGGCCTTGGCGGCCAGCAGCTCGTGGCCGTGGAACTCGCTGTGGTCCTCGCCCTCGGCGGGGAAGAACACGGCCGGCTCGGCGTTGATGAGCTGACCGACCTCGACGTCGGACGGACGGATGGGGGTGCCCGAGACGTCGTTGACGACCCGCATGCCGCGCTTCCAGACCGTGGTGGCCTGTCCGTGCGGCGTGGGACCGAGGTCGCGCAGCAGTACGATGCTGGGCAGGGCCAGGGCGCCGATGGCGCCGAGCAGGCTGTTGCGGATGAGCGGCCGGCGGCCGATCCCCGACTCCTCGATGCCCGCGTTGATGTCGGCCATGACGGCCGCGCGGTCCTCGTCGGAGGAACGGACCGGGTGGCGCATCTCGACCATCTCGTGGTCGGACATCAGCTTCTTGGCCCACTGGATGATGCCGACGCCGATCAGCAGCAGCGCACCACCCAGCGTGGCGCCGAGCGCGAAGTTCTGCGCCGACCAACCGAGGAACGTGGTCTCGAAGTCGACCGCGAAGTACGCGACCGTGAAGCCGATCGCGAGCAGCGTCGCGAGGCCGAACATCAGCGAGATCTGACGCTCGGTGCGACGGGCCTGGGCCTCGTCGACGTCGGTGACCCGGTACTGGTGGACCGGCAGGCCGGGGTCGGCGATGGGCTCGGCGACCTCGGACGGGCCGTGGTGACGCTCGATCTCGTCGCTCACTGCTCTGCTCCCTTGACCTTCTTCTTCGACCGCGTGCCGTTGGCCGCGATCCAGATGGCGAAGCCGACCATGCCGCCGATGCCGACGAGCCAGACCCAGACGCCGTCGGCCACGGGGCCGAGGCCACCGCCGCCGAGTCCGCCGTAGTTGGGCTGGTCCTGGACGGCCTTGATGTAGGCGATGACGGCGCGCTTGTCCTCGGGGGTGATGACGTCATCACCGAAGACGGGCATCTGCTGAGGACCGGTCTGCATGGCCTCGTAGATGTGCTTGGCGGTCACACCTTCAAGGGTAGGCGCGTAGCGACCGTCCGGCAGGGCACCTCCGGCGCCCACCGAGTTGTGGCAGGCGGTGCAGTTGGTGCGGAAGAACTCGCCACCCTCGCTGATCTCCTCAGCCGTGGCGTCCTCGTACTCGAGGAACTCGTCCTCGGGGATCGCCGGGCCGGGTCCGAGCGAGGCGATGTACGCCGCCAGCTGGCGGGTCTCCTCCTCGTCGTACTCCGGGGCCTTCTTGGGGGCCTGCGGAGCCGACTGCGCCATCGGCATGCGGCCGGTGCCGACCTGGAAGTCGACCGCGGCAGCGCCGACGCCGATCAGCGACGGGCCGTAGTTGGAGTCGTCGGACGTGACGATGCCCTCGGCGTTCTCGCCGTGGCAGCTCGCACACCCGATGAGGAACAGGTCGCGACCCGCCTCGACATCGGCCGTGGACGACTCCTGGGCGGTCGCATTCTTCGGGGCGAACACCGTGTAGAGGGCGGCGGCAACAGCCAGCGCGCCGAGGAGGACAAACAGGCCGGCGAGGGGGTGCCGGCGTCTGGTCGACAGGGTCCGCACCAGGTACCTCATTCCGTGTGAGTTCAGTCGTCAGAGTACCCGTGAGTACACACGGGTCATGGAGTTAGGTGGGCCTACGTCAGCGCAGGATGTAGATCGACGCGAACAGCGCCACCCACACCACGTCGACGAAGTGCCAGTAGTACGACACCACGATCGCGCTGATGGCTTGCTCGTGCGTGAACTTGCGGGCCACGAACGTTCGGCCGACCACCAGCAGGAAGGCGATCAGTCCGCCGAGCACGTGGAGTCCGTGGAAGCCGGTGGCGAGGTAGAAGAGGCTGCCGTACGCCGACGACGAGAGGGTCAGACCCTCGTGCACCAGCTCGGCGTACTCGGTGGCCTGACCGGCGATGAAGATCGAGCCCATGATGAACGAGAGGATGAACCACTCCCGCATGCCCCACTTGCCGAGCTGGAGCAGCGACCCGGTGCGGCCGGCCTTGCCCTTGGCGGCAGCGAAGACGCCCAGCTGGCAGGTCACGGACGACAGCACCAGGATCAAGGTGTTGGTCGCCGCGAACGGGAAGTTGAGGAGCTCGGTCTCCTGCGCCCATAGCTCCGGCGTGACGTTGCGGACGGTGAAGTACGCCGCGAACAGGCCCGCGAAGAACAACAGGTCGCTGGCCAGCCAGATGATGGTGCCCACCGCCACCATCGACGGACGGCCTTCTTGGCCATGGAGTCGGGACGCGGGAATCACGGAAGTAGTCGCCACGGCTCCATTATGTACGATTCGATCGTGAGCGATCACCAGCCCCTGCGTGTCCTCGTCTACAGCGACGATCGCGACGTCCGTGCCTCGGTGCTCGCTGCCCTGGGGTCCCGGCCGCATCCGGACCTTCCGCCCGTCGAGTACGTGGAGGTCGCGACCGAGCCGGTCGTGATGCAGCGCCTCGACGACCGCCGTCCGGGCCACGCGATCGACCTCGTCATCCTCGACGGCGAGGCGGTCCCCGCCGGTGGCATCGGCATCGCCCGCCAGGTCAAGGACGAGATCTTCCAGGCGCCGCCCGTGCTGGTGCTGACCGGCCGCCCGCAGGACGCGTGGCTGGCCACGTGGTCGCGCGCCGACGCCGTGGTCTCGCACCCCATCCAGCCGCTGCGCCTCGCCGAGACGGTCATCGGCATGCTGCGCGGCGTGCTCGCCGCGGGCTGACAGACTCGCGGCCATGACTCACTCCTGGGGTGACGTGCTGTCCGCCCTCGTCGCCCGCACCGACCTCGACGCCGACACGACCCGGTGGGCGATGAGCGAGATCCTCGACGGCAACGCCACCCCGGCGCAGGTCGCGGGTCTGGTCGTCGCGCTGCGGGCCAAGGGCGAGACCGCGGCCGAGCTGACCGGTCTCGCCGACGCGATGCTGGCTGCTGCCACCCGCCTGCAGGTTGCCGATCGCGTCCTCGACATCGTCGGCACGGGCGGCGACCGGGCCAACACGGTCAACATCTCGTCGATGTCGGCGGTCGTGGCGGCCGGCGCCGGGGTGGGCGTCGTCAAGCACGGGAACCGCTCGGCCTCGAGCTCGAGCGGCTCGGCCGACGTGCTGGAGGCCCTCGGGGTGCGGCTCGACGTGCCGGCCGGACGCATCGCCGAGGTGTACGAGCGGTGCGGCATCACGTTCTGTTTCGCGCCGGTGTTCCACCCGTCCTTCCGTCACGCCGCAGCCCCGCGGCGCGAGCTCGGCATCGCCACGGCGTTCAACTTCCTGGGTCCGTTGACCAACCCGGCGTCACCCGGTGCCATGGCGATCGGGTGCGCCGACGCCCGCATGGCGCCGCTGATGGCGGGCGTGCTGGCCGGCCGCGGCACCGACGCCCTGGTGTTCCGCGGCGATGATGGGCTGGACGAGCTGACCATCACCGCCACGTCGCGGGTCTGGTCCGTGACCGATGGCGCTGTCGTGGAGTCGACGCTCGACCCGCGCGACCTGGGGCTGGCCCTGGCCGAGCCCGGTGCGCTCACCGGTGGCGACGTCGCCCACAACGCCGGTGTCTTCACCCGGGTGCTCGAGGGTGAGACCGGTCCGGTGCGCGATGCCGTGCTGCTGAACGCGGGTGCGGGCATCGCCGCTCACGCGGCTTTGTCGGGGTCGCTCGAGGACCGCATCAGTGCGGGCATCGAGCGGGCGCGGGAGTCGATCGACTCGGGTGCTGCCCGCGAGCGCCTCGCTGCGTGGGCCACGGTCACCGCCGAGGCGCGGGGCTAGGGTGGCGACGTGATCACCGCGATCGTCTTCATCCAGGCCGATGTCGCCCGATTGGGCGACGTCGCCGAGCGCATTGCCGAGGTGGCAGGCGTCAGCGAGGTCTACTCCGTCACCGGCGAGCTCGACCTCGTGGCCATGGTGCGCGTCCGCACCGTCGATGACATCTCGACGGCCGTGACCGATGGCATCAACACGGTGGACGGTGTGCTCTCGACGCAGACGCAGATCGCCTACCGTGCCTACAGCCAGCACGACCTCGACGAGGCCTTCAGCATCGGCCTGTGATCCGGCAGCAGAACCGTCAGGTCTGCAGGCGTGCCAGGTGTCGGGCGGCGGTGGCGAGCGACGTCTGCCACGAGCCGCGGACCAGACGGACGCCCGGCTGGGTGAGCCACCGACGCACGATCTCGGTCTCGTCGACCGTGGCGACCGGTGCCGGACCGGGGCCTGGGTCGACGGTCTCGGCCGTCGACAGCAGGACGTCGAGCCACGGCTCGTAGGGGCGGCCGCGGGGGAGGACTCCGGCGGCGCAGAGCCGGCCGTGGCGGATGACGTGCATCTCCCACCCGTCCGGGTGAGGCGCGGCGGCGACGACCTCCGGTGCCTCGGTCAGCTCGCGCAGCCGCTGTGTGCGGTCGACCGCACGGACGACGGCCCGCAGGCGGTCGCGCCAGACGGCGGCTTCTTCGTAGCGTTCGTCGGCGGCGAGCCCGCCCATCCGGGCGTCGAGGGCCGCGACGACCTCGGCTGGATCACCGGTGAGCGCCGCGCGGAGCCGATCGACCTCGCGGGCGTAGGCGTCGGCATCCGCCACGCCGTCGCACGGCGAGAGGCAGTGGCCCATCTCGGCGAGGGCGCACGCCGTGCGCCGTGACCGGCGGGCCAGGCGTCCGGTGCACTGACGCACCGTGAACACGTCGTGCAGGGCGTCGAGCGCCGCCGTGGCGTCGGCCCGGTTGCGGAACGGCCCCACGTGGACGGCGTCGTCACGCACCCCCGCCACGAGTGAGAGGCGGGGCCAGGGCTCGTCGGTGAGCTTGAGCCAGGTGGTGCGGTGGGGGAACTTGGAGCGCCGGTTGTAGGGCGGGCGGTGATGGGCGATGAGGCGCAGCTCGCGGACCTGTGCCTCGAGCGCCGTGGCGCAGACGACCGACTCGACCCGCTCGGCCAGCATCAGCATCTCGCCCATGCGGGTGCGGGTCTCGGCCCGCGTGAAGTACGAGCGGACCCGGCTGCGCAGGTCGGACGACGTACCCACGTACAGCACGTCGTCATTGCGGTCGCGGAACAGGTACACGCCGGGCGCGCTGGGCAACCGGTCGGCGAGGTGGCGCTTGCGGCGCTGCTCCGGCTTGACCGTGGCCGTGTAGTCGCGGACCTCCTCGAGGGTGTGGACGCCGAGGGGGCCCATGCGCTCGAACAGGTGGTGCAGAACGTCGACCGTGGCCCGGGCGTCGGACAGGGCGCGGTGGTTGGGGGTGGTGGTGGCCCCGACGTGGGCCGCGAGGGTGGAGAGCTTGACGTTGCGCACCTCGTCGCGCAGCAGGACGCGGCGGGCGAGCACGGCGGTGTCGAGCACCTCGAAGCGCGGCCACGGGATGCCCAGCTCCTTGGCGGCGTGCCGCAGGAAGCCGGTGTCGAAGGGAGCGTTGTGCGCCACGAGCACCGTGCCGCGGGCGAACTCCAGGAAGCTGGGCAGCACCTCGTCGATCAACGGTGCGGGCGCCACCATCGACTGGGTGATGCCGGTGAGCACCGTGATGAACGCCGGGATGGCGGCGTCGGGGTTGACGAGGGTCTGGAACTCGCCGCAGACCTCGCCACCGCGGACCTTGACGGCGCCGACCTCGGTGATGCGGGAGCCGTTGGCGGGGGACCCGCCGGTGGTCTCGAGGTCGACGACGCAGAAGGTGACGTCGGACAGCAGACGCCCGAGGTCGTCGAAGGAGGCCTGCACCGCGGTCATGGAGGACGACCGTAGGCGGCGGCACCGACAGGACCCGTCTCCCGCGCCGCAGGCGGGGGTGCAGGACGAGTTCTGTCGGAGGGGCCGCCTAGCGTCCTGGACGTACCGAGGAGGTGCATCCGACCATGCGACACCCGCTTCCGATCGTCCCCATCAGCGGCCGACGTCCCCCCGAGGACGGTCCGGTCGTCGTCGACTGCGACAGCTGCGTCGTGCGTAGCGCCGCGGCGTGCGGCGACTGCGTCGTCACGGTGCTGCTCGGCTCACCGCCCCAGGGTGTCGAGCTGCACTCCGACGAGCAGGCCGCGCTCGACGCGCTGGCCGACTCCGGCCTGGTGCCGCCCCTGCGTCTCGTCACCCCGCACGCCGACGCCGGCTGAGCACCCGGCGGGGGTGCCGGGCCGTGGGCGGCAGACAACACTGACGCGACTCTCCGGGGAAGGTTGAGATTTGAACCGCGCCCCCGGCGGCGTCTAGAGTGAGCAACTGTGCGTCCGGAGAACGCCGGCCCCCCAGGCCGACGTCGGGCGCACCACCGTGTCGCGACGGACGTGGGGAAGACTTCTGTCGTGCAGCATGGTGCCGACGTCTGGAGTTTGTGCGTGGTCTCCACTCACCACCGGGCCCGTCGGGCTGCCCTTGCGGCAGCCTCCGCGGCCCTCGTCACCCTGGGTCTCACCGTTCCGTCTGCCGTGGCCGAGCCCGACCGGGCCGCCACCGTGGCCGAGGTCGAGCAGGCGTTCCACGCCGCCGCGGCCGCCAACGAAGAGGTCAACCAGCTTGATGCCGATGTCGCCCGCACGCAGGCCGACATCGCGTCGCTGGACGCCGAGATCGCCGGCATCCAGACCACGTACGACGAGCAGCGCGCCGTCCTCGGTGCCGCCATCGTGCAGCAGCAGATCGACACGCCGCTCGGTCCGACCGCGAGCCTGCTCGGCAGCGACGACCCCGAAGCGTTCCTGGAGGGCCTGAGCGCCGTCCAGGCCTTCAGCTCGACGCAGGCCGAGGCGCTCGACGCCTTCGGCACGGTCAGCGCCGACCTGAACACCCGCAAGGCCCAGATGCAGCAGCTGCAGAGCTCGCTGGAGGCCGCGCAGGCCGACGCCGAGGCCAAGAAGGCCGAGGTCCAGTCCGCCTACAACGCCGCCAAGGCCAAGCTCGACCAGCTCGATGCCGCTCAGCAGGCCGAGTTCACGCAGGCTGCCTCGTCCGAGGAGGTCGCCGGCCCCGTGGCGGCCAGCGGTCGCGCCGGCTCGGCCATCGAGTTCGCACTCGCGCAGGTCGGCAAGGCCTACGTCTACGGCGGTACCGGCCCCAACGCCTACGACTGCTCGGGCCTGACCCAGGCGGCGTTCCGTGCCGTGGGCGTCAGCATCCCCCGCGTGGCGGGCCCGCAGTACAGCGCCGCCACCAACGTCCCGATGAACCAGCTGCAGCCCGGCGACCTCGTCTTCTACGGCGACATGTCGCACGTCGGCATGTACATCGGCAACGGTCAGGTCGTCGAGGCGGCCAACCCGCGCACCGGTGTCCGTGTCGCCGGGATGTCGAGCAAGTTCACCAAGGCCGGCCGCTTCGGCTGAGTCCGTGTGAGGACGTGACGGCTACGGTGCTCGCGTGAGCACCCGACGCCGTCCGTCCCCGAACGTCGTCGCGCTCCTCGCCCTGGCCGTCCTCGTGGCGGTGGTGCTGCTCCTCCAGCGCCCGTGGGCCTCGGGTGACGACCGTGCGGCAGTCCTGCCGGAGGACCCGGCCGTCGCGGTCCGCGCACAGCTGGCGGCCGTGAGTGACGCGCTCGCGGCAGGGTCGAGCGACGACGTCGCGGCTGCGGCCGGCGAGGGTGAGGCCGCCGAGGAGCTCGCCGACGACCTCATGACGTCGGTGCAGGCGACCGGGGTCTCCGGGGTCGACCTGCGGCTCATCAGCCTGGCGGCGGCTCCCGACGGCCCCGACGGCACGTACGCCGCCACGACGCAGGTCACCTGGCAGCGCGATGAGGGATCGGTGCTGGGCGCCGGAGAGGTGCGGTCGACCGTCGAGCTCCGACTGCGACCCCGCGACGCCGACGGGTTCGACCTGGTGGGCGCCGATGCCGCACCTGGCGTCCCCCTGCCGGTCTGGCTTGCCGGTGAGGTCTCGGTGTCGGCAGTCGACGGAGTCACGGTGCTGCGCGTCGACGGTGGGTCGATCGACGGCCTGGACGCCATGGCCGCCGAGGCCCGGACCCAGGTCGCGACGGTGCTGGGGGACAGCCCCCTGAGCCCGGGGCCGGCCGAGCCCCGCATCCTCGTGCTGGACCCGCCCAGCGGTGAGCGCGCGGCGGCACTGCTCGGGCGCCCCGAGGCGGACGTGGCGGGCATTGCCGGCGTCTCGACCCGGCTCGACGGAGCGCCCGCCGTGGTGCTGAACCCCGACGAGTTCGACGCGATGGACGCTCGGGCCCGGCAGGTGGTCATCACGCACGAGGCGGTGCACCTGGTGACGGACGCGATCGCCTCGCCGCTGGAGACCTGGGTCGTCGAGGGCTTCGCCGACTGGGTGGCCCTGCGGGGCGACGGCGCGCCGCTCACCGTGAGTGCGGGGCAGGTCCTGGCCCAGGTCGCGCAGGACGGACCACCGGCCGCCCTGCCGACCGCGGCGGACTTCGCCGGCGATCAGCTGGGCGCGACGTACGAGGGCGCCTGGCTGGTCTTCCAGGTGCTGGCCGAGCAGACCTCGGCCGCGGCGGTGCTGAGCTTCTACGGCGACGTGCTGGCCGGCGTGCCGGTGCCGGAGGCGCTCGCCAAGATCGGCACCGACGTGCCGACCCTCACGGCGCAGTGGCAGGACTACCTGACGTACAACGCCTCGACCATGTCGTGAAAGTCCCGGACGACCGCGTGGCGCTTCACCTTGAACGAGGGTGTCAGGTAGCCGTTCTCCTCGGTCCAGTCCTCGTCGAGCACGATGAACTTGCGGATCGCCTCGGCCTGGGAGACCTGCGTGTTGGCGTCGTCGATCGCCTCCTGGACCTTGGCCTTCAGCTCGGGTGAGTCGAGCCGTCCGTCCCAGCCCTCGGGGTCGATCGTGACGAGCGCGGCCACGAACGGCTTGCCGTCACCCACGACGAGGCACTGGCTGACGACGGGGTGGGCGCGGACGCGGTCCTCGAGCACGGCGGGGGCGACGTTCTTGCCGCCGGCGGTGACGATGATCTCCTTCTTGCGACCGGTGATGCGGACGTAGCCGTCGTCGTCGATGTCGCCGAGGTCGCCCGTGGCGAACCAGCCGTCGGCGTCGATCGCCTCGGCGGTGGCCTCGGGGTTGTTCCAGTAGCCGCCGAAGACCTGCGGTCCCCGGAACAACAGCTCGCCGTCGTCGCCCAGGCGCACCTCGGTGCGGGGGAACGGCTTGCCGACCGTGCCGACGCGCTGCTCGTCGGGCGTGTTCACGGCGAGGGCCGCGGTGGTCTCGGTGAGCCCGTAGCCCTCGAGCACCGTGACGCCGATGCCTCGGTAGAAGTGCGCGAGTCGTTCGCCCAGCGGGGCGCCTCCGGAGATGGCCCACTCGGCGTGCCCACCCAGGGCGTCGCGCAGCTTGCCGAAGACCAGCCGGTCGAAGAGGGCGTGCCGGGCACGCAGCACCATCGACGGACGTCCCCCGTCGACCTGGGCGCGGCTGTGGGCGATGGCGGTGGCGACCGCCTTGTCGAAGATCGGGCCCTTGCCGTCGGCCCACGCCTTGGTGCTGGCCGTGTTGAAGACCTTCTCGAACACCCGCGGCACGGCCAGCACGAAGCTGGGCTGGAACTCACCGAGGTGCTGGACGAGGTCCTTGACGTCGGCGGTGTGCCCGAGCTTGGCGCCGGACCGGATGGCGCCGATCTGGATGATGCGCGCGAAGACGTGCGCCAGCGGGAGGAACAGCAGCGTCGAGGCGTTCTCGCGGCCGAACAGGTCGGGGAGCCGCTCGAGGGCGCCGGCGAGCTCGGAGCGGAAGTTGCCGTGGGTGAGCACGCAGCCCTTGGGGCGGCCGGTGGTGCCCGAGGTGTAGATGAGGGTGGCGGGGGTGTCGGAGGTCAGCGTCGCGCGGCGTGCCTCGAGCTCGGCGTCGGTGATGCCGTCGCCGGTGGCGGTCAGCGCGGCCACGGCGTCGGACTCGAGAGACCAGACCGAGCGGAGTGCGGGGGCCTCGCTGGCGGCCGCGTTGACGCGCTCGACGTGCTCGGCCGACTCCGCGACGCAGCCGACGGCGCCGGAGTCCGACAGGATCCAGGCGATCTGTGCGACCGACGACGTCTCGTAGATCGGCACGGTCACTGCGCCGGCCCACCAGATCGCGTAGTCGAGCAGCGTCCACTCGTACCGGGTCTTGGAGAGCAGGGCGACGCGGTCACCGGGGTGCACGCCGCTGGCGACGAGTCCCTTGGCGACCGCCACGACCTCACGGTGGAACGTGCCGATCGTGACGTCGGTCCAGCCGTTCGGGGTGCGGCGGGCCAAGGCCACGGCGTCCGGGTCGACCAGGCGGTCGAGGACGTCCTGGGTGAGGTCGCCCCCGTAGGGGTCGGTCACGGTGCGGGTTGCGGGGGATTCTGCGCTCACGCTGGCAGGCTACTCGCCCCTGATCGGGGGCCGTGGAGCCGCAGCCCCGTGCGGCGGTGGGGTCGACCCCACGCCCTAGGATGGGCGGACAGGACGCAAGACCGAGGAGACCTCCATGGCGCGCACGTCGAGCGACATCGTCATCGACGCACCGGCCGACGCCATCATGGCGGTGATCGCCGACTTCGACGCCTACCCCGAGTGGGCCACGGGCGTCCGCAGCACGCGCGTCGAGGCCACCGGCGACGGTGGGCGGGCCGACCGGGTGCACTTCGCGCTGGACGCGAGCCCGATCCGCGACGAGTACACCCTCGGCTACACGTGGGACGGTGACCGGTCGGTGTCGTGGGAGATCGTCGAGCCTGGCTCGATGCTGACCTCGATGGACGGTTGCTACTTGCTGGAGCCCGGCGCCGCCGGCACGAAGGTGACCTACCAGCTGCGGGTCGACGTCTCGATCCCGCTGCTCGGCATGCTCAAGCGCAAGGCCGAGAAGGTCGTCATCGACTCCGCCCTGAAGGGTCTCAAGCAGCAGGTCGAGGCCGCCGGTGCCTGAGCACACTGATGGGCCGCGGGCGACAGACCACACCGGGGCGACAGACGACACCGAGCCCGTAGGGACGCTGGCCGAGGAGGCCATGAAGCTGTTCTCCGCGGTCGTGTCGCAGGCCGGCGAGCCGACGGCTGAGGACGAGCCGGCCGACGACGCGCAGCCCGGCTCCACGCACGGACCTGGCGAGTCGTGTCCGCACGGGTGGTGTCCGGTGTGCTCCACGGTGGAGTTCGTGCAGGACCACCCCGAGGTCGTTGCGCAGGTGTTCTCGGCGGGCCACGAGCTCCTCAAGGCGATGCGGTCGGTGGTCGAGACGGCAGCGGCTGATCGGCGGGGTGAGTCGTGACCGGCACCGGCGGGGGCACCGGCTTGAGGGTCGGCGTCGACATCGGGGGCACGAAGATCGCTGCCGGGGTCGTCGACACCGAGGGCACGATCGTGCGGATGGAGCAGTGCGCCACGCCCACGGCGGCCGAGATCCCCGATGCAGTGCGTCTCCTGGTGCGCGGTCTGACCGAGGGTGAGGACGTCGCGGGCGTCGGCATCGGCGCGGCAGGATTCGTGGGTGCCGACCGTCGCACCATCATCTTCGCGCCCAACATCGACTGGCGCGACGAGCCGCTCGCCGAGCGTGTCGAGGACGGTCTGGGTGTGCCGGTGGTCGTCGAGAACGACGCCAACGCCGCCGCCTGGGGCGAGTTCCGGTTCGGGGCGGGCCGCGACGTCGACGACATGCTGCTGATCACCGTGGGCACCGGCGTCGGTGGCGGCATCGTGCACGACGGCCGCATCTACCGCGGCGGCCACGGCATCGCGGCCGAGGTCGGTCACGTGCGCCTGGTGCCGGGCGGCCTGCCCTGCGGGTGCGGCCAGCGCGGCTGCCTCGAGCAGTACGCCAGCGGTACCGCGCTGGTGCGGCGGGCCCGGGAGGTCATGGAGCCCGACGACCCCACCACGCCGGTCTCGGGGCACGAGGTGACGCGGCGTGCGGCAGCCGGTGACCCCGAGGCCCTGGCGGTCCTGGCCGACGTGGGCCACGACCTGGGTCAGGGCATCGCGACGATGGCCGCCGTGCTCGATCCGCAGATGGTCGTGATCGGCGGCGGTGTCGCCGAGGCGGGCACCGACTTCGTCGACCCGGTGCGCCGAGCACTGGAGCTGCACCTGACCGCCACGGGTAGGCGGCCCGGTCCGGTGGTGCGCCCGGCCCTGCTGGGCAACGACGCCGGGCTCGTGGGAGCGGCCGACCTGTCGGTGCGGACGGACTGACCGTGCCCGACAAGCTGGCGATCGGCATCGACATCGGTGGCACCAAGATCGCCGCGGGTGTCGTGGACGAGGACGGGCTGATCCTGGCGCGCCGGCGGCGCACGACTCCCTCGACCGATCCCGCCCTGGTGCTGGACGCCATCTCGGACCTGACGGCCGAGCTCGCCGCGGAGCACCCGGTCAAGTCCGTCGGCATCGGTGCCGCCGGCTTCATCGACTCCTCGCAGTCGACCGTGCTGTTCGCACCCCACCTGGCCTGGCGCAACGAGCCCCTGCGCGACCGCGTGGCTCGTCGCACCCGGCTGCCGGTGCTGGTCGACAACGACGCCAACGCCAGTGGCTGGGCCGAGTGGCGCTTCGGCGCGGCCCAGAACGAGCCGGACGTCGTCACCGTGACGCTGGGCACCGGCATCGGGGGAGCGATCCTCATCGACGGCCAGCTGTACCGCGGTGCCCACGGCATCGCGGGGGAGTTCGGCCACCAGCTCGTGGAGCCGGACGGCCGGCCGTGCGAGTGCGGCAACGCCGGTTGCTGGGAGCAGTACGCGTCCGGCCGGGTCCTGACACGCCGCGCGCAGGCGGAGGTCGCGTCCGGGTCGGACCTCGGCAACCGGCTGGTCGTGCTGGCCACGGCCGCCGAGCTCGTCGACGGCAGCCACGTGACGCAGCTGGCGCGAGCCGGTGACGCCACCGCCACCGAGTGGGTCGCCGACGTCGGCCGGTGGCTCGGCATCGGCCTGGCCAACCTGTCGGCCTCGCTCGATCCAGCTCTCTTCGTGATCGGCGGTGGCGTCAGCGACGCCGACGAGCTGCTGCTCGGACCGGCCCGGCAGGCCTACTCCGGCCAGCTGACGGGGCGTGGTTACCGGTCGGAGGCGCGAATCGTGCGAGCCCACCTCGGACCCGAGGCAGGCCTCGTCGGTGCCGCCGACATGGCCCGCATCACAGCACGGCGCCGCCGTCCGGCCCATCCCGCGGCCCGCGTGAGGGCAGCTGGGAGAACAGGTAGATCGCCCCGGCGACGAAGGTGAAGCCGGCCGCGACCACCAACGGACGCGGCAACCAGATCTGCAGGAACGTGCACAGCACCAGCAGCGACGGCGCGCCGAGCACGGCGCTCCACGCGGCCGTGCCGGCCCGTCCGCCGGTGTCCCAGCGCACGGGAGGAGCCTGGCGGTAGAACGGCTCGTCCGGCATGGCGTCGAAGACGTCCTCGGGGTCCGGCCGGAGCTCGGGCGGAACCTCAGAGGCGGGAGGTGTGGGACGCGGGGAGGGCCGTAACGCCTCCCAGTCGTCGGGCTCGGGGTCGTCGAGCTCGAGGTCGTCGGGCAGCTCCAGCTCGAGACCGTCGACGATCTCGTCGAACCGCTGTCGGTAGTGGTCGTGCCCAGAGTGGTCGTGCCCAGAGTGGTCGTGCCCAGAGTCGTCGTGCCCAGAGTCGTCAGGCATCGGCGGGACCGTGCTCCCGTCCCAGGACGTGCTCGGCCACGAAGGCGTCGGTGCGCTGGAAGATGAGCGGCGCGTCGTGGTCGAGGGTCGCGACGTGGAAGGAGTCGATGAGCGAGACGTGCTCGACGACCGATCCGGCCAGACCGGCGCGCAGCAGGTCGAGCGTCGTGGTGTCGACGACGTGGTCGTCCTCGCTGCGGAACAGCAGCACGGGGCACTGCACCCGGTCGAGTCCCGACCGCACGTCCTTCCACATCGTCAGCTGCGAGGCCAGCGCCTTGAGCGGGGTGCGGTCGTACCCGATCTCGTCGACGCCCTCCTTCTTGACGTCGTTGCCGATGCCGGGCATCGAGGGGACGATCCACTGCAGGACGGGCACCAGCTTGACGTCGAAACGGCGCACTCCGAGTGCCGGATTGACCAGCGCCAGGGCGTCGACGTCGTCAGGACGCTTCTCGGCCAGACGCAGCGCAAGGCACCCGCCCATCGACAGTCCCGCCACCACCACGTGTTCGCAGCGGTCGCGCAGCTCGTCGAGCGCGGCGGAGAGCTCGCCGTACCAGTCGGTCCAGCGGGTGCGGTTCATGTCCTGCCACGTGGTGCCGTGCCCGGGCAGGCGCGGCACGCGCACGGTGTGCCCGCGCGCCGCCAGGTGTCGGCCCCACGGCACCATGGACGCCGGCGAGCCGGTGAAGCCGTGGCTGAGCAGGAAGCCGACCTCGTCACCATCGAACGCGAAGGGCTCCGCGCCCGGCTTCACGACGCTGGTCACGACTCGGGCAGCGTCACGGTTGGGGGAGGGCATGGCGCCATCGTAGGTCTCGGCGCCGCGTCGGAGTAGAGTCACGCCGGACGCTCAAGGAGGCGACGTGTTCTATTGGTTCCTCAAGCTGGCGGCTCTGGGCCCCGTGCTGCGGCTCATCTTCCGGCCGTGGGCCGAGGGCCTCGAGCACGTGCCACGCGACGGTGGCGTGATCCTGGCCGTCAACCACCTGTCGTACAGCGACTGGTTGTTCATGCCGCTGGTGCTGCCCCGCCGGGTCACCTTCGTGGCCAAGGCCGAGTACTTCGAGGGGCCGGGCCTCAAGGGCTGGCTGCAGAAGACCTTCTTCTCGGGATCGGGCCAGGTGCCGATCGACCGCACCAGTGGCTCGGCGGCCGCCGGGGCCATCTCGACCCAGCTGCGACTGCTGTCCGAGGGCCACGTGTGCGGCATCTTCCCCGAGGGCACCCGTTCGCACGACGGCAAGCTGTACCGCGGCCGCACGGGTGTGGCCCGCCTCGCGCTGGAGTCGAAGGTGCCGGTCATTCCCGTGGCCGTCATCGGCACCGACGTGATCGCCCCGCCCGGCAAGGTCTTCGGCAAGCGCGTGCGTCCGGGCGTCAAGTTCGGCGAGCCGCTCGACTTCAGCCGTTACGACGGCATGGAGGGCGACCGCTACATCCTGCGGGCCATCACCGACGAGATCATGTACGAGATCATGCGGCTGTCGGGCCAGGAGTACGTCGACCTCTACGCGCAGGACGCCAAGAAGCGCGACAAGCAGGCCGTCGATCGCGCCGCGTCCGACGAGGTCTGGGACGAGATCAAGCCGCTCTGAGCGTCCGCTGCCAACCGCCGGGCTCGGGCGCCATGGAACCGCCGGGCTCGGGCGCCATGGCGGAGCGGATATCCTAGGCCGGTGAGCATCCCGACCTTGGCCGACCTGCACGCCATCGGCGCGGCGCAGCAGCCGACGTATCTCGACGCGGCGGCGCGCGACACCGCCGTCGACACCCTGCGACGCATGCCGCCGCTGGTGTTTGCGGGTGAGTGCGACGCGCTGCGTGACCGCCTGGGTCAGGTGGCCCGTGGCGAGGCGTTCCTGCTGCAGGGTGGTGACTGCGCCGAGACCTTCGAGGGCGTGACGGCCGAGAACGTCCGCAACAAGCTGCGGGTGCTGCTGTCGATGGCGGTCGTCCTGACGTACGCCGCCAGCGTCCCGGTGGTCAAGGTCGGCCGTCTGGCCGGTCAGTACGCCAAGCCGCGCTCGTCCGACACCGAGACCCGGGGCGACGTGACCCTGCCGGCCTACCGCGGCGACGCGGTCAACGGCTTCGACTTCACGCCCGAGGCCCGCGCCCACGACCCGCAGCGGCTGGTCGACGTCTACAACGCGTCGGCGGCCACGCTCAACCTTGCCCGCGCCTTCACCACCGGTGGCTACGCCGACCTGCGTCAGATGCACGTCTGGAACACCGACTTCGTCAAGAACTCGCCGGTCGGCCAGCGGTACGAGAGCATCGGCCGCGAGATCGACAAGGCGCTGTCGTTCATGGACGCCATCGGCGTCGATCCCGAGGAGCTGCACGGGGTCGACTTCTACGCCTCGCACGAGGCGTTGCTGCTGGAGTACGAGCACGCCCTCACCCGCATCGACTCGCGCACCCAGCAGCCGTACGACGTCTCGAGCCACTTCGTGTGGATCGGCGAGCGCACCCGTCAGCTCGACGGCGCGCACGTCGAGCTGCTGAGCCGCATCGGCAACCCCGTGGGGGTCAAGCTCGGCCCCACGACGTCGCCCGACGACGCCATCGCCCTAGCCGAGAAGCTCAACCCCGACCGCGTGCCGGGCAAGCTGACGTTCATCACGCGCTTCGGCGCGGGCAAGATCCGCGACGGACTGCCTCACATCGTCGAAAAGGTCACGGCCGCCGGCATCGAGGTCGCGTGGGTGTGCGACCCGATGCATGGCAACACCTTCGCCACCGACAACGGCTACAAGACCCGCGAGTTCGACGACGTCATCGACGAGGTCCGGGGATTCTTCGAGGTGCACCGCTCGCTGGGCACCTGGCCGGGCGGGGTGCACGTCGAGCTGACCGGCGACGACGTGACCGAGTGCATCGGTGGCGGCAGTCGGCTGTCGGCCGAGGACCTCTCGACGCGCTACGAGACGCTGTGCGACCCGCGCCTCAACCGGGCGCAGTCGCTCGAGCTGGCCTTCCTCGTCGCGCAGATGCTCGCCGAGGCCTGATTCCCCGGTACAGATGGTGGCGTGTCAGCGCTCGGGCTGCACCCGCAGGGTGAGGAGCGTCGTGGCCAGGGAGTCGTACTGGCCGCAGAGCATCAGGAGCTCGATGGCCGTGGCCTCGTCGAGGTGCTGACGCAGGGTCTCCCACGTGGGGTCGTCGATGTCGCGAGTCGTGACCAGCTGGTCGGCCGCCGTCAGCAAGGCCCGCTGGCGGTCGGTCCACTCCGACCAGGCGAGGTCGCCGACGTGCTCGATCTGGTCGACCGTGAGCCCGACGCGGAGCCCGATGCGTCGGTGGTGGTTCAGCTCGTACTCGCACTCCCGGCGCGTCGCGACGTGCAGGATGACCAGCTCGGTCTCGTGGCGGGGGAGTCGACCACCGGGCATCATCTTGGCGCTGTACCAGAGCCACGCCCGGAACAACCCGCGTTGGCGGCCCAGGGTCGTGAAGACGTTGGGCCGCTGACCGCCGATGACACGGCCGGCCACGGAGCTGATGGCGTGGTTGACGAGGCCGAGCTCGCGGCGGGTGCCGGGCGCGATGCGGGGGGTCGTGTCCATGGATCCGATCCTAGACGTATGTCTGACTTTGCCGGTGGTGGCGAGCTCGGGGTCGCGGCTAGAAGCCGACGATGGTGACCGTGGTGCCTTTGCGCGCCATTGTGCCCGCGGCCGGGCTCTGCAGGCGCACCGTGAAGTTGCGGTTGCCGGTCAGCACACCGGTCTCGGCCACGAATCCGGCCGCCTCGAGCGCTGCGATGGCCTCGTCGCGGGTCTTGCCGACGACGTCGGGCACCGCGAACAGCTCGGGACCCTTCGAGACCACGATCGTGATCGTGTCGCCGCGCAGGGCGGTGCCGCTGGCGGGGTCCTGACGAATGACGGTGCCGGGCGGCACGTCGTCGCTGAACTCCTCGGGCGCGGCGACGACGAACCCGGTCGCCTCCAGCCCCGCGACGGCCGTCTCGCGGCTCTTGCCGGTGTAGTCGGTGACCTCGAGAGGTTCACGGCCCTTGCTGACGACGACGTCGACCACGGTGTCGCGCTTGACGAGCGCCCCGACCTCGACGCCCTCGATCGTGATGATCTGGCCCTGCGGGACCTCCTGGTCGAACGCCTCCCGGAGGTCGCCGAGCTCGAGCTTGAGGTCGGCCAGGATCTTCGTGGCCTCCTCCGGCGTCTTTCCGCGCAGGTCGGGCACGGTGTAGCGCTCCTGGCCCTTCGAGACGACCGCGGCGATCGTGTCGCCGGGCAGGATGCGGTCACCGGCCGAGGGATCAGTGGAGATGACGGTGCCGTTGGGGATGGTCTCGGAGAACTCGCGAGACTCGACCTCGAAGGCGAATCCCGCCTCCTCGGCGTCGGCGGCGGCCTGCTGCTCGGTCATGTTGACCAGGTTCGGGGTGTCCTCGTACCGACCGATGCCGAAGTACCAGCCGAGCAGCGCCACCAGCACGGTGGCGAGCAGGGCGACGAGGAGCAGGATCTGCCCGCGACGGCTGCTGTTGCCCGTCTTCTTCGGCGGGTGCGGCGCGGCGCCGGGCAACGGCCGGTCGTCGCTGGGGCTCGACGGGGCCGGGGCGCCCACCACCGTCGGGCTGCCGCCGCCCCAGACGACGGTGTGCTCGGGACCGGACAGCGCCACTGACTCGGTCAAGGCGTCCGCGTCGGCGCCCGACGGCGGAGACGGGGCAGCCCCGACGGCGACGATCGCGGTGTCCTCCCCGTCGGTGTCACCCTCGGAATTGTTCGCACCACGGTGCCCGGGCATGAGGTCGGCCACGAGGTCGTCGTCCTCGTCAACGCCGGCCCGCAGGGCGTGCTGCACGCGGCGGACCTGCTGCAGCAGGACGTGGGCGTCGGCCGAGCGCGAGTCGCGGTCGCGGGCGGTGGCGCGGGCCACCAGGGCGTCGACGTACTCAGGCAGACCGGGCCGCAGGTCGGACGGGGCACCGATGTCCTCGTGCACGTGCTTGTAGGCGACCTGGATCGGCGTGTCGGCGTGGTGCGGCTTGATGCCGGTGAGCATCTCGTAGAGCACGGCGCCGACGGCGTACACGTCGGACCGGGCGTCGGTGCCGGCGTTCACGACGATCTCGGGCGCCAGGTACGAGACGGTGCCGATCAGGGCGTTGCCGGTCGCGGTGGTGGACGAGCTGACCGCGCGGGCGAGGCCGAAGTCGGCGACCTTGACCTCGCCGCTGGGCGTGATGAGGACGTTCTCGGGCTTGACGTCGCGATGGACCAGGTGCGCCTCGTGGGCCGCCGAGAGCGCGATGAGGACCTGCTCGATGAGATCGAGCGCCCGCAGCGACGGCATCGGGGCCTCTTGCCGCATCACGTCACGCAGCGTGCGGCCCGGCACGTACTCCATGACCAGGTAGGTGATGTCGCCGTCGGTGCCCTGGTCGAAGACGGCCACGACGTTGCGGTGGTTCAGCTTGGCGGCGGACTTGGCCTCGCGACGGAAGCGCTCGGTGAACTGCTGCGTGTCGCCCAGGCCCTGGTGCATGACCTTGACGGCCACGCGTCGGTCGAGCCGGGTGTCGTCGGCCAGGAAGACGCTGGCCATGCCGCCCCGGGCAATCCGCTCGACGATGCGATAGCGCCCGTTCAGCACGTGACCGAGGAGAGCCTCGTCGCCGACCACCGCCACGTGCGTCCTCCTCCCCGGTTCGTCAGTGCCACCCGGGAACACCCCGTGCGGAGCGAGTCTAGTGAGTCGCTCAGCGTTCCCGGCGGACCGCGCGCGCCACGAGTGGCTCGAGCGCGGCGTGGGCGGCGGCCGGGAGGGGATCGAGGGCTCGGCGCGCCTCGTCGGCGAGTCGTTCGATCTCGGCCTCGACGTCGTCCAGGGCGCCCGAGGACGCAATGAGCGCACGGGCCTCGTCGACGCCCTCGGCCGTGCCGAGCAGGGCGCGGAGGCGATCGGCGCCGGTCACCGAGCTCCGCTCGACCGCTCGGGCCACCAGGAGCGTGCGCTTGCCCTCACGCAGGTCGTCACCGGCCGGCTTGCCGGTGGTGGCCGGGTCGCCGAAGACCCCGAGGACGTCGTCGCGCAACTGGAAGGCCTCGCCGAGGGGGAGGGCGACGGCCGAGAGCCGGTCGGCCAGCTCGGCATTACCGCCGCCGAGCGCGGCGCCCAGGTGGAGGGGGCGTTCGATCGTGTACTTGGCCGACTTGTACCGCACCACGAGCATCGCCTCGCGGGCCGAGACCTCGCGGCGGGTCTGGCCCGCCACGTCGAGGAGCTGCCCGGCGACGACCTCGGTCTTGCACCGGTCCAGCACCGCGAACGCGGCATCCAGCCGTCGGCGTCCCTCGGAGGAGGTGAAGGTGTCGTCGACCGAGGCGGCCGAGCGCAGCATCTCGTCGCACCACGACAGCATGAGGTCGCCCAGCAGCACCGCGACCGAGAGTCCGTACTGGGTTGCATCGCCCTCTCGGGCCTCGTTGCCGTGCTGGGTCTCGTGCTCACGGTGCACGCTGGGCCGTCCACGACGTGTGTCGGAGGCGTCCATCAGGTCGTCGTGCACCAGCGCGCTGCCCTGCAGCCACTCCCACGCCGCGGCGGCCGTGACGACCGATGCCGGGGGGACGTCATCGGGGCCCGCCCCGGTGGCCACGCGCCAGCCGGCGAGACAGAAGGACGGCCGCATCCGCTTGCCACCGGCGACGAAGGCGGCGGCGGAGTCGACGAACTGGGCGACGTCCGCGCCCAGCGGGGCCAGGCGTTCACGCTGTGTCGCGACGAAGGAGGACAGTGCGGACTCGACGGCCGTCAGGTCGTCGGAACTTTTCTCGCGGGGGGAGTTCTCGCCGTGGGCCACGAGCCGTGACGATACCTTTAGCCCGTGCCCGACTCCCTGATCACCGACCTGCAGGCCGCCCGTCCCACGGTGTCGTTCGAGTTCTTCCCGCCCAAGGACGACGCCGGCGAGGACGTGCTGTGGGCGACCATCGCCGACCTCGAGCCGTTCGATCCGACCTTCGTCTCGGTCACCTACGGCGCCGGCGGGACCAGCCAGGACCGCACGGTGCGCATCACGTCGCGCATCGCCAGCCAGACGTCGATGCGCCCGATGGGCCACCTGACGCTGGTGCGGCAGACGCGCGACGAGGTCGCGGACGTCCTGCGGCAGTACTCAGCGTCCGGGGTCGATCACGTGCTGGTGCTGCGGGGTGACCCGCCGGGCGGTCCGCGCGCCCCGTGGGAGACGCATCCGGGTGGCATGACCCACGCGGTCGAGCTCGTCGAGCTGGCGCGCGAGATCGGCGGCCTCACCGTCGGCGTGGCGGCCTTTCCCGAGGGACACCCCGACGCCGAGGACCTCGACCACGACGCGCGCATGCTCGCCGCCAAGGCCGAGGCCGGCGCGGAGTTCGCGATCACCCAGTTGTTCTTTCGGGCGAAGGACTACTTCGACCTGGTCTCCCGGGTCGGGGCGCTCGGCTGCGACATGCCGATCGTGCCGGGCATCATGCCGATCCTGAACTTCGCGCAGGTCGCTCGCATGGCCGAGCTGTCGGGGGCCGAGATGCCGCGTGAGGTGCTCGACGTCATCGAGCCGATCGCCGACGACAAGGCGGCGGTGCGCGCGGCGGGCATCGAGCTGGCGACCCAGCTGTGCCGCGACCTGTTGGCCGGCGGTGCGCCGGGCCTGCACTTCATCACGCTGAACCGGTCCAAGGCGACCCGCGAGATCTTCGAGGCCCTCCGCGCCGACGGGCTGGTCTAGCCCGGCGGGGTCCCGGGCCGTGGGCGGGATCAGATTCTCACTCCGCCGCCCACGTGGGCGGCGATCGCGGCGGTGGCCATGCCGATCTGCTCGAGCCGCGGACCGGGGTGGGCGTGCGCGCCGGCGTGGTAGAGCCCGCCGGTGGGTGCCACGCCGGGACGGCGGAACATCGACGTCCAGCCCAGCCACGCCCAGCCCTCGTGCGTCAGCGCCACCATCTCGGACGGTGAGAGGTCGTGTCGTTCCAGCACCAGGTCACGCAGGTTGATGCCGAAGCGGGCGAGCGCGTTGAGCGGGTCCTCGCCGCTGCGGTGCTCGAGGGTCCACGTGCCCGGCGCCGAGCTGTGCAGCACGACCGGGGGTTGGCGTGCACCAGGGTCTCCGGCGCCAGCTCAGGCGGGTCCTCGGCCAGACGCAGCAGCGTGCGCGAGGCCGGCACGGCGGGGATGCCGGGCGGTTGGGGGTCGCCCTGGGGCATCGTGCGGTGGCACCACACGACGACCTCGGCGTCGTGCACGCCGTCGTCGGCCTCGACGCCCGTCACGTGGCCGTCGGTCCGCAGGACGCGGTGACCGGCGACGCCCCGGAGCACCGTCACCTTGCGCTCGGTGAGGCGCCGCTCGAGCGCCGCGGCCAGCCCGGGGCCGTCGCCCTCGAAGCGCCATCTGCCGAAGTTGCGCTCGACCCAGTGCCACATCGCCAGGAACTGGGGAGTGGAGCCGCGGTCGAGTCCTTCGTGCCGGACCGGGTCGAGGACGATCTTGCGCAGGCGTTCGTCCGACAGTCGGCGGCGGTTGATCGAGCGCATCATCCGGCGGATCTCGAGGGTTGAGCGGGCGGCGCGGTCGAAGGCCTCGGGTCCCTCCAGCACGACGTCGAGGCTGCGGCGGCGCAGGACCTCCCACGTGTCGGCGTACCCGTCGACGAACGGTGACCACGCGTCGTCGCCGAAAGCCTCCGTGACGGCCTCGTGCTGGTCGCCCCGGTTGCCCATGGGCAGGTCGAGCGTCGTGCCGTCCGCGAACACGTGCCGCCGCCCGGGCCCGTGCTCGAGCCCCAGCGTCTTGTCCATCGGCCGGCCCGACTTGCGGAAGAGGTCACGGAAGACCCCCGGCAGCGTCACGAGGGGGGAGTGCAGGTCCCAGCGGGTGCCGTCGATCTCGACGCCGTGGAGGCCACCGCCCAGCCGGTCGGACGCCTCCAGCAGGGTGACCTGGTGGTGCAGCTTGGCGAGCCGCGCGGCGACCGAGAGACCGGCGAAGCCACCTCCCACCACCACGACCTGGACCATGTCAGCACCCTAGTGCCCACTCCGGGTGGTCTCCGGACCCCGACGGACCTAGACTTGGGGAACCAGACCTCAAGGAGGCAAACCGTGCCGCTGTCAGACGAGGAAGCCCGACTGCTCCACCAGCTGGAGCAGTCGTTGGCGGCCGAGGACCCGGACTTCGCCTCGACCCTTCGCGGCTCGGCCTATGCCGCCCGCAATCGCCGCCTCGCGATCCTCGGCGTCGTCGGGCTCCTGGCCGGCATCGGCGTCCTGTTCGCCGGCGCGGTCACCCAGCTGACGATCGTGGGCGTGGCCGGCTTCGTGCTGATGCTCGGCAGTGCCTACCTGGCCGTCACGGCGTGGCGCAAGGGCATCACGAGTGAGGGCGGGCCCCCGTCCGCCGCGCCCCGCGGCGACGGTCCCAAGCGACCCAAGTCGTCCGGCTCCTTCGTCGATCGCATGGAGGAGCGCTGGCAGCGTCGGCAGGATGGCGACTCTCCCCTCTGACGCTCCACTTCGCACCACCTGACCGCCTCTGAGCGGTGAACCGCCCCCACGGGGGCGGTTTTTTCATGCCCGCACGCCGATGCGGAATTCCGACACGCCGCTGTCGTAGCAGTGGTTTTGGTGACGGGTGGTGGAATGTGGAGTAATGTGGAGCAAAGTGGAGGAGCCGGGATGATCGTGGACCTGAACGCCGAGGTGCTCGATCAGCAGATCGCTCCCCGGAGCGAGGAGAGGGAGGGACGCGATGAACGTCGACGTCGCCCACTTCTTCGGCACCTTCACGCCCAAGCTCGACGACAAGGGACGCCTGTTCCTGCCGGCCAAGTTCCGGCCGCGGCTGGAGAACGGCGTGGTCCTCACCAAGGGGCAGGAGCACTGCATCTTCGGGTGGACCCCCGAGTCGTTCAGCTCCTTCACCGACCGGATGAAGGACACCCCGTTCACGAACAAGCAGGTGCGGTACTTCCAGCGGATGCTCTACGCGAGCGCCTCGTCGGAGGTCCCGGACAAGCAGGGCCGCATCGCCATCACGCCGGTCCTGCGGGAGTGGGCCCAGCTGGGTCGCGACTGCGCGGTGATCGGGGCGATGGACCGGATCGAGATCTGGGACGCCGAGCGCTGGGAGGCCTTCAACGCCGAGCAGGAAGAGGCGTTCTCGGACATGTCGGACGAGGTGATGCCCGGCATCTTCTGATCGACCGGCCCGTGGAGCGAGATCTCCGCCCAGATGGTTCTGACGCACTTCCCCGGCGTCAGACCCATCCGGACGGGGGTCTGGACCCACGGCCCGCCCCCCACCGAACGACACCTGATCACCCCTAACGCCCTACCACCCCAACGCCAGGAGCGGCTGTGAGCGCACCACTGCACGTGCCCGTGCTGCTCGACCGCGTGCTCGAGCTCCTCGAGCCCGCGGTCGAGGCGGCCGGTGCTGCTCAGCGCCCGGCGGTCCTGGTCGACACGACCCTGGGTCTCGGTGGACACGCGGCGGCGATGCTGGAGCGGTTCCCGAGCGCCACGGTCATCGGCATCGACCGCGACCCCAACGCGTTGCGCCTGGCGGGGGAGCGGCTCGCGCCCTTCGGTGACCGGGCCCGACTCGTCCCCGCGGTCTACGACGAGATCGCGAGCGCCGTCGAGGGTGCCGGCGCACGGCGCGTCGACGGCGTGCTGTTCGACCTCGGGGTCTCCTCGATGCAGCTCGACGAGGCCGAGCGGGGCTTCGCCTACGCCCAGGACGCGCCGCTCGACATGCGCATGGACGCGAGCGGACCGCTCACGGCCGCCGACGTGCTCAACACCTACGACGCCTCGGCCCTGGCTCGCGTGCTGCGGGAGTACGGCGAGGAGAAGTTCGCCCGCCGCATCGCCGATGCCGTCGTGCGCGAGCGTGACGAGCGACCGTTCGACACGAGCGCGCGACTCGTCGACCTGGTGCGCGAGAGCATCCCCCAGGCCGCCCGGCGTACCGGCGGCAACCCGGCCAAGCGGACGTTCCAGGCGCTGCGCATCGAGGTCAACGACGAGCTGCGCGTCTACGAGCGGGCCCTGCCGGCTGCGATGGACCTGTTGGTGCCGCGCGGCCGCGTCGTGGTGCTGTCGTACCACTCGCTGGAGGACCGGATCACCAAGCGCCGGTTCGTCTCGGCGACCCGCAACGACGTGCCGCGCGACCTGCCGGTCGTGCCCGCCTCCCACGCCGCGAAGTTCCGCCTCGTGACCCGGGGTGCGGAGCGGGCCTCCGAGAGCGAGATCGCCGAGAACCCCCGTGCCGCCTCCGTGCGCCTGCGCGCGATCGAGCGGGTCAGCACGGACGGGGTGGCCGCATGAGCGAGCGCAGCGAGCGAATCGACAACGCCGTCATGCGGGCACCCTCGTACCGTTCCTTCCTCTCGGGGGTGGCCGCATGAGCGCGGCACCGGCACGTTCGACGGTGCGGGCCGCAGCGCGCGCCACCGCAGCG
>KI301992.1:824931-862042 GCA_000471045.1 actinobacterium LLX17
GGGAGCGCGCGCTCCGGCCTCGTCGCGCCGGCCGCAACCGGGCGCGCCGCGCACCGTTCGTGGTCGTGGTGGTGACGGTCCTCGTCCGCAGGTCTCGTCGGGCTCGTCGTCACCAACACGGCCCTGCAGGACCAGGCGTTCCGGCTGGCCCAGCTCCAGCAGGAGGCCACCTCGCTCGAGGTGCGTCAGTCGCAGCTGCAGTACGAGGAGGACCGCATGGCCGAGCCGTCGTCCCTGGCCGAGGCGGCCGCCGCCCTCGGCATGGTCCCGAACGCGTCCCCGGTGTTCCTGCGGCCGTCGACGGGGGAGGTCGTCGGCGTGCCCACGCCCGCCGAGCCCAACTCCAACGTGCTCGGCGGGCGACCGTGACGACGGCGACCCGCCTGACGCGGCGCCAGATCGTCACGCGGCGTCGCCTGCGCATCGGTCTGGCCCTCGTGGTCTTCCTGTTCGGCATCTTCGGCATCCGGCTGTTCCAGATCCAGGGCTTCGACACCAGTGCCTACGCCGCGATGGCCGACGATGCGGGCACGCGCTCGACCGTCGTGCCCGCCGACCGTGGCGAGATCCTCGACCGCAACGGCGTGCCGCTGGCCACGAGCATGAGCGGCATGACGCTGACGGCCGATCCCAGCCTGACGGCCGAGAACGCGCCTCAGATCGCCCGCATCCTCAGCGAGACGCTGGGCGACGACATCGACTACTTCGAGGCGATCGAGCAGCTGCGCACACCGAACTCGCGGTTCGTCTACCTCGTCAAGGACCTGCCGGCGTGGTCGGCCGACGCCGCACTGAAGGCGTTGCAGGAGGCCGACCTCAACGGCGTGTTCGCCGAGCAGAAGAGCCTCCGCTCGTATCCCGGCGGCTCGGTTGCCGCCAACCTCCTGGGCCACCTCGACGCCTCGGCGTCGGGTGTCGGCGGCCTGGAGCAGCAGTACGACGCGCTGCTCAAGGGCACCGACGGATCCGCCACCTACACGGTGTCGCCGTCGGGCCAGCGCATCCCGCTCGCCGACAGCGACGTGACCGAGATGGTTCCCGGCTCCGACGTGATCACCACGATCGACCGCGACCTGCAGTGGTACGCCGACCAGCGCCTCGCCGAGGCGGTGCAGATGTCGTCGGCCGACTGGGGTCTGGCGATCACGATGGACGTCAAGACCTGCCAGGTCCTGCAGATGTCGCAGGTCCCGACCTTCGACCCGGACGCGGGCAGTGGGATGACTCCCGAGAACACGGTCTCGCGTGCCTACCAGACGGTGTACGAGCCGGGTTCGGTGCTGAAGACGGTCACGATGGCCGCGCTCGCCGACCAGGGCAAGATCGCACCGGACACGCCCATCGTGGTGCCGTCGGGCATGAATGTCGACGGCTTCCCGATCGGCGACTACTGGGAGCACGGTGTGCTGAACCTGACCGCCGCGGGCGTCATCGCGAAGTCGTCGAACCTCGGCACGATCGTCGCGGCCCAGCAGATGGACGACGAGACGATGCACTCGTACTTCCGCAAGTTCGGCTTCGGCCAGTCCAGCGGCACGGGCCTGCCGGGGGAGTCGCAGGGCATCCTGCTCGACGCTTCCACCTGGACGCGCGCCAACCACGCCACGATCTCGTTCGGTCAGGGCATCTCGGTCACTGCGATGCAGGTCGTGCGGGCCATCGGTGCGATCGCCAACGGTGGCTCGATGTGTGAGCCCACGGTGGTCAGCGGCTTCCAGAGCCCTGACGGTGTCACGTCGTCGGAGCCGGCCGCCGAGATGACGCAGGTCGTGTCACAGGACGCGGCCCGCGCAGTCACGACGATGATGGAGGCCGTCACGGCCGATGACGGCACGGCGCCGGCCGCCCAGATCCCGGGGTACCGGGTGGCGGGCAAGACCGGCACGGCGTGGCGCGTCGATCCCGAGTCCGGCACCTACATCCGGGGTCAGAACACGGTCTCGTTCATCGGCTTCGCGCCGGCGGACGCCCCGCGCTTCGTCACCTACGTGGTGCTGGACAAGCCGTACGCGGCCGCCGGTGGTGGCTCGACCGCGGCGCCGGTCTTCCACGACGTCATGACGATGGCGCTGCAGCGCTTCGGGGTCGTGCCCACGGGGGCGCCGAGCCCGACCATCGCCCAGGAGTGGTGAGCCCAGAACGCTGAGCAGAGCTCAGGACTGGTGAGCCGAGGCGTACGCGTCGGAGATCTCGGCCGGGATGCGTCCGCGGGAGGGCACGTCGAGTCCCTGCTCGACCGCCCAGGCGCGCACGTCCTTCGGGGAGGGCCCGTCGGTGCTGCGGCTCGAGGCGCTGGACGTGCTCGAGCGGCGACCTCCCGCGGCCCGTCGGCCGACGGCCGCGTACGGGGCGACGGCCTCGCGCAGCCGGGTCTGCTCCTCGTCGGTGAGGTCGACCTCGTAGCTCGTGCCGTCGATCGCGAAGTACACGGTGGGGGAATTCGACTCGATCTCGACACCGCTGAGATCGGAAAAGTATTTCGCAATAGTTCGCTTGGCCATAAACATCACCATAAACGACAAAACCCCCTCAGATTCAAGGGGGGAAAATCAACTCGAGAATGACCCGCGGGCAGGAAATAGCGAAGATCCGCCGGGCCGCTAGGCTCGTGCGGGTGACTGAGGAGATGCGCGCACGCCCCACACAGGCTCCCGATCGCTCCCTCGTCGACCTCGTCCGGACGGTGGCACCGACGGCTTCCGTCTCGGGCGACGCGCGCATCGCAGGCCTGGCCGTCCGCACCGACGACGTGCGCCCGGGTGATCTGTTCGCGGCCCTGCCGGGCGCCCGCTCGCACGGTGCGGTGCACGCCGCGACGGCGCTGTCGGCCGGCGCGGTCGCGGTACTGACGGACGCCGCCGGCGAAGCCCATCTCGACGCCGATCCCGCGCTGGCCGGGGTGCCGCGCATCGTGCTGGAGGCGCCGCGGTCCGTCCTCGGTGCACTGAGCGCCGAGGTCTACGACCACCCCACGGCAGCCTTCACGACTTTGGGCATCACCGGCACCCAGGGCAAGACCACCTCGACGTACCTCGCCGAGGCCGCCGTGCAGCGGCGCTCGGCCGTGGTGGGCACGATCGGCACCCGCATCGGCGGCCGCCCGGTGGCCTCGGCCCTGACGACGCCCGAGGCGCCCCAGCTGCAGGCTCTGTTCGCCGTGATGCGTGAGGAGGCCGTCGACACCTGCGCCATGGAGGTCTCGAGCCACGCGCTCGTGCAGGGCCGGGTCGACGGGTTCGCCTTCGACGTCGCGGTGTTCCTCAACCTGGGGCGCGACCACCTCGACTTCCACCGCGACCTCGATGACTACTTCGCGGCCAAGGCGAGCCTGTTCACGCCCGAGCACGCGCGGCGGGGCGTCGTGAGCATCGACGACGAGCACGGCCGCCTCCTCGCCGAGACTGCCGGCATCCCCGTGCAGACGTTCTCCACCGCCGGGCGGCAGGCCGACTGGCGTGCGGTCAACGTCCGTCCGCACCGGCTCGGCTCCGAGCTGGAGCTCGTCACCCCCGACGGCGCCTCGATCGACGTCTCGGTGCCCCTGCCGGGCGTCTTCAACGTCTCGAACGCGGTGGCGGTCCTGGCCGCCCTGGCCGGGGAGGGCCACGATCTCGCGGAGCTGGCCGCCGGTGTGGCGGCCAGCCCGGGGGTGCCGGGGCGCATGGAGCGCGTCGAGGCCGGGCAGGACTTCACCGTGGTCGTCGACTACGCGCACAAGCCGGACGCGGTGACGGCGGTGCTGACGGCCCTGCGCCCCGTCACGGCCGGACGCCTGCTGATCGTCATCGGCGCGGGTGGCGACCGCGACCCGGGCAAGCGCCCACTGATGGGCGAGGCGGCTGCGCAGCACGCCGACGTCGTTGTGGTGACGGATGACAACCCCCGCACCGAGGACCCCCGCGCCGTGCGGGCCGCCCTGCTCGACGGCACGCGGTCGGGCCAGGCGTCGACGCTCGAGGTCGGTGACCGGCGTGAGGCCATCGCCCACGCGCTGGGCATGGCTCGCCGGGGTGACACCGTCGTGATCGCCGGCAAGGGCCACGAGACCGGTCAGGAGATCGAGGGCGTCGTGCACCCCTTCGACGACCGCCAGGTGGTCCGCGAGCTGCTGGGAGGCCCCGCATGATCCCGATGACGCTGGGTGAGATCGCCACGGTCGTCGACGGCACGGCTGTCGGCGGCACTGGCATCGATGGGGACGTGCTGGTCGACGCCCCGGCCGCCATCGACTCCCGGCGCGTCGCCGCCGGGGGCCTGTTCGTGGCGCTGCCGGGCGAGAACACCGATGGTCACGACTTCGTGTCCGCCGCCCTGAGCGCGGGGGCTGCCGCATCGCTGGTCGCCCGCCCGGTCGAGGGCCCCCAGTCCAGGTCGCCGACGTCGCGGCGGCCCTCGCGCGACTCGCTCGCCACGTGCACGACCGGCTGACGCACCCTGCCGATGGTCCCGGGCTGCGAACTGTGGGCATCACGGGATCGGCGGGCAAGACCAGCACGAAGGACCTCCTGGCCCACGTGCTCGAGGCGGCGGGGCCGGTCGTCGCGCCGGAGGGGTCCTTCAACAACGAGCTCGGTGTGCCGCTCACCGTGCTGCGCGCCGACAGCTCCACCACCGCGCTCGTCGTCGAGATGGGCGCCCGGGGCATCGGCCACATCGCCACGCTGTGCGCGATCGCCCCACCCACCGTGGGCGTCGTCCTGAACGTCGGCACTGCCCACGTGGGGGAGTTCGGCGGGGTCGAGGCCATCGCGGTCGCCAAGGGCGAGCTCGTGGAGGCACTGCCGCCCACGGGCACGGCCGTGCTCAACGCCGACGACCACCGGGTCGCGGCGATGGCCGATCGCACCTCCGCGCCCGTCCTCACGTTCGGCGAGGCGGGAGAGGTGCGGCTCGCCGGGGTCGAGCTGACCTCCGACGGCTGCCCGGAGGTCAGCCTCGAGCACGACGGCCGCAGCGTCACCTTCGTGCTGCCCCAGCCCGGCCTGCACCACGGCAGCAATGCCGCGGCCGTGGCTGCGGCCGCGCTCGCGCTGGGTGTGGAGCTGGACACGGTGGCGGAACGGCTCGCCACGGCGAGCGCCCGGTCGCCGCACCGCATGGCCCGGTCCGTGTCGTCCGAGGGCGTCGTGGTCGTCGACGACGCCTACAACGCCAATCCGGAGTCGATGGCCGCCGCCCTGCGGTGGCTGGCCCGCGCGGCCGAGCCCGGGCGCGCCACGGCCGTCCTCGGCGCGATGCTCGAGCTCGGTGGCGAGTCCTTTGCGCGGCACCAGGAGGTCGGCCGACTCGCCCAGTCGCTCGGCATCTCCCGCGTCATGGCGGTGGGGGAGGAGGCGGCGCCGATCGCTTCTGCGGCCGGTGAGGCCGGTCTCGCGGTGCCCGATGTCGATGTGGCGATCGCCACGCTTCGGGCGAGCCTGCGCAGCGGTGACGTCGTCCTCGTGAAAGCATCGAGAGGTTGCCGTCTGGAGCGCGTCGCCGATGCCCTCCTCGACGACACCCGGCATACTGCCGACGGGTCCTGAACCCGGTCCCGAGAGGAGTCGTCCGCACGATGTTGGCCATCCTGATCGCCGGCGGCGTCGCCCTGCTCGGCACTTTGCTGGGCACGCGGATGGCCATCAAGGTCCTCGTCGCCAAGGGATACGGCCAGCTGATCCGCGACGACGGCCCCACCTCGCACCACACCAAGCGCGGCACGCCCACGATGGGCGGGCTCGTCATCATCGTGTCGGTGCTGCTGGGCTACGCGGCGGCGATGCTGATCACGCAGACCGTCCCCAGCGCCTCGGCCCTGCTGCTGTTGTTCCTGTTCGTGGGCCTCGGGGGCATCGGCTTCCTCGACGACTACATCAAGATCTCCCGCCAGCGCAGCCTCGGCCTTCGCAGCAAGGCCAAGATGATCGGCCAGATCGCCGTGGGCCTGGTGTTCGCGGTCCTCGCGATCAACTGGGAGGACGCCGACGGCATCACGCCCATCACCAACGCGATCAGCTTCACGCGCGACCTGCCGGGCTGGGAGCTGCCCACCGTGCTGCTGGTCATCTGGATCCTGCTGCTGATCGCCGGCACGAGCAACGGCGTCAACCTCACCGACGGTCTCGACGGCCTGGCCACGGGCGCGTCGGCCATGGTGTTCGGGGCGTTCGTGCTCATCAACATCTGGCAGAGCAACCAGAACTGCTCGCTCTTCCCGGGCCCCAAGTGCTACGAGGTGCGTGACCCCCTCGACCTCGCGGTCGTGGCGTCCGCCCTCACCGGGGCCTGCTTCGGCTTCCTGTGGTGGAACGCCTCGCCGGCCAAGATCTTCATGGGCGACACCGGGTCCTTGTCGCTGGGCGGCGCGATGGCCGGCTTCGCCGCGATGACCCGCACCGAGCTGCTGCTCGTGGTGCTCGGAGGCCTGTTCGTGGCCATCACCGCGTCGGTGATCCTGCAGGTCGGGTACTTCAAGCTCACCAAGGGCAAACGCATCTTCCGCATGGCTCCGTTGCAGCACCACTTCGAGCTGCTGGGCTGGGCCGAGATCACGATCGTGGTGCGGTTCTGGCTGATCAGCGGCCTCTGCGTCGCCACGGGCCTCGGCATCTTCTACTGGGAATGGGTCATCGGCCTGTGACTCCGCATCCTGAACGCGGGCGCGACCTCGAGACCCTGGGCCGCGACTCCCGGTGGACCGGTGTGCGTGCCGTCGTGGCCGGGCTGGGCGCCAGCGGCTACGCGGCGGCCGACACCCTGCAGCACCTCGGAGCCGACGTGGTCGTGCTCGACCACGCCATCCCCGAGGGCGCGCAGCGTGAGAAGGCCACCTTGCTGGAGATCCTCGGTGTCGAGGTGCGGATGGGGCCCGAGGCCGGGGTGCCGCTGGACGGCGTCGACCTCGTGGTCGCCTCGCCCGGCTGGCCGCCCTCGAACCCGTTGTTCGTCGAGGCCGCTGACCGGGGCATCCCGGTGTGGGGCGAGGTCGAGCTGGCCTGGCGCCTGCGCGGTCCCGACGCGGCGCCGTGGCTCGCGGTCACCGGCACCAATGGCAAGACCACGACCGTCCAGATGCTCGACGCGATCCTGCGGGCCGAGGGCCTCCGGAGCGCCGCCGTGGGCAACGTGGGCCGTCCCGTGCTCGAGGCCGTCATGGACCCCGAGTCGTACGACGTGCTGGCCGTCGAGCTGTCCAGCTTCCAGCTGCACTGGAGCAGCTCCCTGTCCTGCCGGGCGGCCGCGGTGCTCAACGTCGCCCCCGACCACCTCGACTGGCACGGCTCCGAGGCCGAGTACGCGAAGGCCAAGGGGCGCATCTACGAGAACGCGCAGATGGCCTGCGTCTACAACGTGCAGGACCCCGTCACCGAGCAGCTCGTCATGGACGCCGACGTCGTGGAGGGCGCTCGCGCCATCGGCTTCACGCTCGGGCTGCCCGGTCCGGGCATGATCGGCCTGGTCGAGGACGTCCTGGCCGACCGCGCCTTCGTCGAGGACCGCCAGTCGAACGCCGCCGAGCTCGGCACGCTGGCCGACCTCGCTCGCAACGGGGTCGAGGCCGCGCCCCACGTGGTGGCCGACGCCTTGGCCGCCGCCGCGCTGGCACGGGCCCACGGGGTCTCGCAGCGTGCGGTGCGCGACGGTCTGCGCGGCTTCGAGATGGATGCGCACCGCATGGCGCCCGTCGGCGAGATCGACGGCGTGCGCTGGATCGACGACTCCAAGGCCACCAACCCGGCGGCTGCCCGCGCCTCCCTGCAGTCGTTCGAGCACGTCGTGTGGATCGCCGGTGGGCTGGCCAAGGGTGCCACCTTCGACGACCTCGTCGCGGCCACCGCCGATCGCCTTCGGGGTGCGGTGCTGATCGGCACCGACGCGCCCCTCGTCGCCGAGGCGTTGCGCCGACACGCGCCGCAGGTCCCGGTGATCGAGGTCGCCACCGGCGAGGATGACCTCATGGACGCTGTCGTGGCGTCGGCAGAGTCGCTCGCCCGCCCGGGCGACGTGGTGCTGCTGGCTCCGGGGTGCGCGTCCATGGACCAGTTCCGCAGCTACGCCCACCGTGGTGACTCCTTCGCCGCAGCGGTGCGCCGCCGCGCCGAGGTCTGACCCACCCAGCACGCGAGCCCCAAGAATCAGCACCGGACGGAGGCACGGTGAGTTCCACCCCCGAGCGTCGTCCCGCGGCCGAGGCGCTGCGCCGTGTCCTCGACCGTCCGCTGGCGTCGTACCAGTTCGTGCTGGGCGCCGGCGCGCTCCTCGTCGGCCTGGGTCTCGTCATGGTGCTCAGCGCCAGCTCGGTGCTGGCCTACCGCATCCACGACAACTCGTACGCGATCTTCGTCAAGCAGGGTGTCTTCGCCGTCCTGGGTCTCTTCGGCGCGTACATCGCGCTCAAGGTGCCGCTGGCCCTCGTGCGGCGGCTCGCGTTCCCGCTGCTGCTGCTGGTCACCGCGCTGGTGGTGCTGACGCTCGTGCCGGGCATCGGCGTCGAGGTCGGCGGCAACCGCAACTGGCTGCCGCTCTTCGGCGGCTTCATGCTGCAGCCGTCGGAGTTCGCCAAGCTGGCCCTCATCATCTGGATCTCGGCCCTGTACGCCGGGCGGCAGAAGGCTCTGCGCGGTCCGCACGCCGCCCGCATGATGCTGATGCCGATGGTCCTGGTCGCCGGAGCGCTCGCCGGCCTGGTCGTGCTGCAGAAGGACCTCGGCACCGCCCTGGTCCTGTTCGCCGTGACCGTGGGCCTGCTCTGGGCCGTGGGGCTCCCGACGCGGCAGATGGGCATGGTCTTCGCCGCCCTCAGCGTCGTCCTCATCTTCTTCGTGGCCACCGCCCCCCACCGCGTCTCGCGGATGCTGAACTTCCTCGACCCGATGGCCGATCCCGAGCGCGCCGGCTACCAGTCCATCCACTCGATGATGGCGCTCGCCACCGGCGGGTTCTGGGGCGTGGGCCTTGGCGGAAGCCGACAGAAGTGGGGCTCGCTGCCGAACGCGCACACCGACTTCCTCATGTCGGTCGTGGGCGAGGAGCTGGGCCTGTTCGGCACGTTCGTCGTGCTCGCGCTGTTCGTCGTGCTGGCCCTCGCCGGCGTGCGTATCGCGATGCGCACCCGAGATCCGTTCGCCCACTACGTCGCGGTCGGCATCACGATCTGGATCAGCGTCCAGGCCATCATCAACATCGGCATGGTGCTCGGCCTGCTGCCGGTCATCGGCATCCCGCTGCCGTTGATGTCCTACGGTGGCTCGAGCCTGCTCGTGACCATGGTGGCGGTGGGACTGCTGGCCAACTGTGCCCTCACCGAGCCAGGGGCACGCAAGGCCCTGCACGCCGGCCGCCCCGTGGGTCGCGCTGCCGGTCGTGCGACCACCCGTACTGCCAGCACATCGGCCCGCCGGCCCACCCGTCGGCCGGTCGCGACGAAGGGACGATGACGGTGCGGGTCCTGCTCGCCGGCGGGGGTACCGCCGGCCACACGTCTCCGCTGCTCGCCACCGCCGCGGTCCTCGCGGCCGAGGGCGTCGAGATCACCTGCCTCGGCACGCCGCGTGGGCTCGAGGTCACGTTGATCCCGCAGGCGGGCTACCCGCTCGAGCTGGTCCCGCCGGTGCCGCTGCCGCGACGCCCCAACGCCGACCTCGCCAAGATGCCGGTGCGGCTGCGTCGCACCGTCAAGGCCGCGATCGAGGTCATCGACCGCGTGCAGCCCGACGTCGTCGTGGGCTTCGGCGGCTACGTCTCGGTGCCCGCCTACCTGGCCGCTCGCCGCCGCAAGGTGCCGATCGTGGTGCACGAGGGCAACGCGCGACCGGGCGTCGCCAACAAGCTCGGCGCGCGCTTCACCGAGCACGTCGCCACGAGCTTCCCCGACACCGACCTGCCGCACGCGCAGTGCCTCGGGCTGCCCATCCGGGCACAGATCTCCGGGCTCGACCGCGCCGCGCTGAGGGCCGAGGGACGCGCGCACTTCGGCCTCGACCCCGACCGCCCCACGCTGCTCGTCACCGGCGGCTCGCAGGGCGCGCGACGCATCAACCAGGCCGTCTCGGGCGCCGCCCGCGACCTCGCCGACGCCGGCATCCAGGTGCTGCACGCCGCTGGACGCACCGAGGAGGCCACTCCCGCGCGCCGCGAGGGTGACCCGCCCTACGTCGTGGCCGACTTCATCGACCGCATCGACCTCGCGTACGCCGCGGCCGACTTCATCGTGTGCCGGGCCGGAGCCAACACCGTCACCGAGGTCGCCGTCACCGGGCTGCCGGCCGCCTTCGTGCCGCTGCCGCACGGCAACGGCGAGCAGGCGGTCAACGCCCACCCCGTCGTGCAGGCCGGCGGCGCGCTGCTGATCGACGACGCCGCCGTCACCTCCAGCTGGATCGACCAAGCAGTCATTCCGCTGCTGCTCGACGACAGCCGCCTGGCCCGCATGGGGTCGGCTGCGGCCCACGAGCTGCCGCGCGACGCCGACCGCCGGCTGGCCGACCTCGTGCTGGCCGTCGGCCGCGCGGGCGGTCCCAAGGTCGGGGCGGCCCGATGAGGCTTCCCGTGCCGGCCGACATCGTGCCGGCCGACCAGCTCGGCCACGTCCATCTGATCGGCGTCGGCGGCGCCGGCCTCTCGGCGATCGCCCGCCTCATGGCGCAGCGCGGTCTCACCGTCAGCGGCAGCGACCAGGCCGACTCCCCGGTGCTGCGGGCCCTCGCTGCCGAGGGCGTGCGCACCCACGTGGGCCATGCGGCCGCCAACCTCGCGGGCGTCGACACCGTCATCGCCTCCACCGCAGTACGTGACGACAACCCCGAGATCGTCGAGGCCCAGCGGCTCGGCCTGCGGCTCTGGCCACGGTCCGCCGGTCTCGCCTCCTTGATGACCGACCGGCGCACGCTGGCCGTCGCCGGAACACACGGCAAGACCACCACCACCGCCATGCTCACCTGCGCGCTGCTCGGCGCCGGGCAGGACCCGACGTTCGCGATCGGGGCCGAGGTCGCCGGACTCGGCACCAACGCCCGGGCGGGCGCCAGCGACCTGCTGGTCGTCGAGGCCGACGAGTCCGACGGCGCCTTCCTCGTCTACCACCCGGCGGGCGCCGTGGTCACCAACGTCGACGCCGACCACCTCGACACCTGGGGGACCGAGGAGGCCTACGCGGCGGCCTTCGACGAGTTCATCGGCACCGTCGGCGAGTTCGTCGTGCTGGCAGCCGACGACCCGGGCGCCGCCGCTCTGATCGATTCGGCGACCGGCCGTGGGCTGCGCGTGATCACGACGACCTTCGCCGACCCCACTGCTCCAACCCATTCAGCCGAGACCACGTGGCGGGGGAGCGACCTCGACGTCAGCGCCGACGGCACCCGCTTCACCGCCGACGGGCCGGGCGACATCCGCGTTCCCGTCCGGCTCGCGGTCGTCGGAGCCCACTACGCACAGGACGCGCTCCTGGCGCTGGCCGCCGGGCACCACCTCGGTGCTGATCCCGACGCACTGGCCGAGGGCCTGGGCAGCTACACCGGTGCTCAGCGCCGCATGCAGCACCTGGGCGAGGCCGGTGGCGTCCGGGTCTACGACTCCTACGCGCACCACCCCACCGAGATTCGCGCCGACCTCGCCGCGGCCAGGTCTGTCGCCGGGGCCGACCGGCTCGTCGTCGCCTACCAGCCGCACCTCGTCAGCCGCACCAGGCTGTTCGGCACGCAGATGGGGGAGGCCCTGTCGTCGGCCGACCTCGTCGTGGTCGTCGATCTCTACCTCGCCCGCGAGGAGCCCGACCCCGAGGTCACGGCCGCCCTCGTGCTCGATGCCGTCGTCGGACCCCGCGCCGAGGCCGGCGGACCGATCGAGTCCGCGCACACGACGCTGCTCGAGCTCCTGGAGCCGGGTGACCTGCTGCTGACCCTCGGCGCGGGCGACATCACCGAGGTGGGGCCTCGCGTGCTGGCCGCCCTCGGGGGTGGGCCAGACCGGCGGTCGAACGAGCGAGGCGATGGCTGACCGGGGCCGTCCCGCCAGCCCCTTCGCGCAGCGACGCCGCGGACAGCGTCGTCGGTCCGTGGTCCGGGTGCTCGTGGGACTGCTGGTGGTCGCCGTGCTGGCCGGTGGCGTGTACGTGGTCACGTTCTCCGACCTGCTCGCGGCTCGCTCGGTCGAGGTCGAGGGTCTGTCCACCCTGACGAAGACCGAGGTCGAGGCAGCGGCCGCCGTGCCGCTCGGCACACCCCTGGCGCGGCTCGACCTCGAGGCCGTCGAGTCCAGGGTGCGCAGCCTGCCGCGGGTCGAGAGCGTCGAGGCGTCCCGCTCGTGGCCGCGCACGGTCTCGCTGCGGGTGGTCGAGCGCACTGCCGTCGCCTGGATCGACATCGGGGGACAGATACGGGGCGTCGATCGCTTCGGTGCCGACTTCCGCAGCTACGACGAGCCGCCGCCCCTGACCGAGATCCGCGTCGCGACCACCGATCCTCGCCGGCGGCAGCAGTCGCTGGAGGGACTCGGCTCGGTGCTGTCGGTCATGCGGGCCGAGAACCAGGCGCTGGTCGACCGCATCGCGTTCGGGACGGCCGAGAGCCAGGACTCGTTGACGTTCCAGCTGACCGACGGGCGCACCGTGCGGTGGGGCAACTTCGAGAAGACGGAGGAGAAGATCGCCGTGCTGACGGCGCTCCTCGCCAGCGTCGACGCGAGCCAGTACGACGTCAGCGCCCCGGAGCAGCCCACCACCAAGGCCTGAGACGCCCCGGCGGGGGCGCCGGGCCGTGGGCGGCAGATCAGGCCTGGCGTGGGCGGCAGAATCGGTACGGCGTGTCGGCCCGGGTCGGGCGCGCCGCGCCGCGTACCGTCGTCCTGACGGGGTTGACATAACTATAACTCTCCACCAGAGGGTTACGGTTCAGCCCCCGACCTGACCACGACCATCAGCTGTCGCAGTACGTCGACGCACTTCGGAAGGACACACCATGGCGGTCCAGAACTACCTCGCCGTGATCAAGGTCGTCGGCATCGGTGGCGGTGGAGTCAACGCCGTCAACCGGATGATCGAGGTCGGGCTGAAGGGTGTCGAGTTCATCGCGATCAACACCGACGCCCAGGCACTCCTCATGAGCGACGCCGACGTCAAGCTCGACGTCGGTCGCGACTCCACCCGCGGCCTCGGCGCCGGCGCCAACCCCGAGATCGGCAAGCGCGCCGCCGAGGACCACGCGGAGGAGATCGAGGCCGCCATCAAGGGCGCCGACATGGTCTTCGTGACGGCCGGCGAGGGCGGCGGCACCGGAACCGGTGGCGCGCCCGTCGTGGCCCGCATCGCCCGCTCGCTCGGCGCGCTGACCATCGGCGTCGTGACGCGCCCGTTCAAGTTCGAGGGTCGCAACCGCTCCGGCCAGGCCGACGCCGGCATCCAGGCGCTGCGCGAGGAGGTCGACACCCTCATCGTCATCCCGAACGACCGCCTGCTGTCGATCAGCGACCCCAACGTGAGCCTGCTCGACTCCTTCCGCCAGGCCGACCAGGTGCTGCACCAGGGCGTCTCGGGCATCACCGACCTCATCACGACGCCCGGCCTGATCAACCTCGACTTCGCCGACGTCAAGTCGGTCATGTCCGACGCGGGCTCGGCGCTCATGGGCATCGGGTCGGCACGCGGTGAGTCGCGCGCGGCCGTCGCCGCCGAGATGGCCGTCTCCAGCCCGCTGCTCGAGGCGTCCATCGAGGGTGCCCGTGGCGTGCTGCTGTCGATCGCCGGTGGTTCCGACCTGGGTCTGTTCGAGATCAACGAGGCTGCCGGTCTGGTCAGCGATGCGGTGCATCCCGAGGCCAACATCATCTTCGGTGCCGTCATCGACGACGCCCTGGGCGACGAGGTGCGGGTCACCGTCATCGCGGCCGGGTTCGACGGTGGCGAGCCGAAGGTGCGCGAGACGGGCCAGCCCGCCCTGCTGCGCGACGCCGGCAAGGAGTCCGAGCCGGTCGCGGCGGCCCAGCCCGCTGCCGCGCCTCCCACACCGCCGTCGGCGTCCGACTACCTCAAGCCCGACCCGCACCTCGACGGTCCGGTCGAGCCGGTCGAGGTCGGGTACGACGACGACCTCGACGTCCCCGACTTCCTGCGCTGAGTGTTCGTCCACCGCACGGAGCTGCGGGTCGGTGACGGACAGGTCGAGGTCGCGTTCACCGACGCGTCGACCGACCTGACCGTCCCCGCGGACCTCGCGCGGGTCGCCGCCGACCTGGGCGTCGACGAGCTGCGTGTCATGCACCAGGTGCACGGCCGCACCGTGGTCGGTCTGGACGAGGCGCTGCCGCTCGGGTCCACGCCCGACGACGCCGGCCTGCCCGACGCCGATGCGATCGTCATCGACCGTCCTGGTGCTGCCACCGCACGAGCCGCGGACTGCGTGCCCGTGGCGCTGGTTGATCTGGAGGCGCCTCGCGCCGCCGTGGTGCACAGCGGGCGGGTGGGTCTCGTCGCCGGCGTGGTCCCGGCCGCGGTCGAGGCCCTGCGTCGCGGCGGGTCCGCGACCCTGCGCGCCTACGTCGGTCCCCGCGCCTGCGGGCAGTGCTACGAGGTGCCGCAGCAGATGACCGACGACGTCGCCGCCGTCGCTCCCGCCGCGCGCAGCACCACCTCGTGGGGCACCCCCGCGCTCGACGTGGGGGCCGGCGTCATCGAGCAGCTGCAGGCGGCCGGTGTCGAGGTCGTCGACCTCGGCGGTTGCACGATCGAGGACGAGAGCCTCCACTCCTACCGCCGCCAGGGCGACGAGTCCGGCCGACAGGGTGTCGTGGTGGTGGTCCGATGAGTGAGGCCGAGCGTCGCCAGCAACTTGCGCATGCGCTCGCTGCCGTCGAGGAGCGCATCGCTGCGGCGTGTGACTCTGCCGGTCGGTCGCGCGACGAGATCACGCTGATCGCGGTCACCAAGACCTACCCGGCCAGCGACGTCCTGCACCTGGTCGACCTGGGTGTGAGTGATGTGGGCGAGAACCGGCACCCCGAGGCGGGCGAGAAGGCGGTCGACGTGGGGGAGGCGCTCCGTGCTCGCGAGCAGGCTGGCGCCGGTCTGCGCTGGCACTTCCTCGGCGCCCTGCAGACCAACAAGGCCGGAGCGGTCGCCCGGTACGCCGACGTGGTGCACAGTGTCGACCGTCCCAAGCTGGTCGGTTCACTGTCGCGAGGAGCCGTGGCGGCCGAGCGCACGCTCACGGCCCTGCTGCAGGTCGACCTCGGGCCCGAGCTGGGACGACCGTCCGACGGACGCTCGGGCGCCGAGCCCGACGACATCGCCGCCCTCGCCGAGGCGGTCGCAGCGGCCGAAGGGCTCGAGCTGGGTGGTGTCATGACCGTGGCCCCGCTCGACGTCGATCCCGCCCGAGCCTTCGACCGGCTCGCCGAGGTGGCCGCGCGGCTGCAGGCCGACCACCCGGACGCCCGCACCGTCTCGGCCGGGATGAGTGCCGACCTCGAGCAGGCGGTGGCCGCCGGCGCGACACACCTGCGTGTCGGGCGCGCCATCCTCGGAGATCGACCTCCACTCCGCTAATCTCATGAGTGTGATTCCGCACCCGGGCTCACGCCGACCACGCTGAATCAAGGGGCAACCATGGCTGGCGCAATGCGAAAGATGGGCGAGTACCTCGGTCTCGTCGAGCAGGCCGACTTCGACGACGCCTACGACGAGGACCCCGCACCCGCGCGTGAGAGCCGCACCCCGGCCGTCGTGCGTCCTGCCACGGTCGCGAGCATCGACGAGCGCCGCCGTCCGGTCAGCCGTGCCGCGGCCGGTGACGTCTCCCGCATCGAGACCGTCACGCCCCGCACCTACAACGACGCCCGCGTCGTCGGCGAGAACTTCCGCAGCGGCGTGCCGGTCATCATGAACCTGTCCGAGATCGAGGACGACGACGCCAAGCGCCTCGTCGACTTCGCTGCCGGCCTGGTCTTCGGTGTGCACGGCTCGATCAACCGCGTCACCGCCAAGGTCTTCCTGCTCACGCCGGAGAACGTGCTCGTCTCCGACGAGGACAAGCAGCGCATCGCCGGCGGCGGCTTCTACGACCAGACCTGATTGATGTCTGAGGTCGCCTCTGTCATCCGGCTCGTCTTCTGGATCGCGATCGTCATCCTGCTGGCCCGTTTCGTCATCGACTGGGTGCAGCTCCTGGCCCGGGGCTGGCGTCCGCGCGGCTGGGTGGCGGTGCTCTGTGAAGGCATCTACGCCGTCACCGACCCTCCGTTGCGGGCCATCCGCCGGGTCATCCCGCCGTTGCGGCTCGGCCAGGTCGCCCTCGACCTGTCGCCGCTGATCCTGCTGATCGGCCTGCAGATCCTCATGAACATCCTGCTCGTCATCGTTGAATGACGCGCGAATGACATTCGTGGCGGTTCGCGTGGGGCGCCTGTGGCACGTGGGACACCGGACCGAGTACCGTAGGATCGTCCGAAAGACTGATGTCAACCACGAGGTGAACTGATGCCGCTGACCCCCGAGGACGTGCGCAACAAGCGCTTCACGCCCGTCCGACTCCGCGAAGGTTACGACATGGGCGAGGTGGACCAGTTCCTCGACGAGGTCGAGGCCGAGCTCGAGCGCCTGGTGGTCGAGAACGACGAGCTTCGCGCGAAGGTCTCCGCCGCCTCCACGGGCGAGCCGACCGGGCTCATCCCGTCCCTGAACAAGGCTCCGGTCGAGGAGCCGCCCGCACCTGCGGTCAACGCCCCGGAGCCGGAGCCCGAGCCGGAGCCGGAGCCCGAGCCCCAGGCTGCGCCGGAGCCCGCCCCCGTGCAGGTCCGCTCGACGCCGTCGGTCGCCGACGCGTCGTCGGCCGCTGCCCGACTGCTGGAGATCGCGTCCAACAACGCCGACCAGCTCATGGAGGCTGCGAAGGACGAGGCCGACCGCATCGTCGGCGAGGCCCGTCTCAAGGCCGATCGCATCACCACCGAGTCGCGCGGCAAGGCCGATCGTCTCGAGACCGACGCCCGCATCCGCGCGCAGAAGCTCGACGACGAGACCAAGGAGCGTCGCGAGCAGGCCCTGGCCACGATCGAGCGCGAGCGCTACGAGATCCAGCGCGAGGTCGAGCACCTGCGGGCCTACGAGCGTGAGTACCGCGCCCGTCTGAAGAACTACTTCCAGAGCCAGCTCGAGCAGATCTCCTCGACCGACAACACGCCGGAGGCGCAGAACGTGCAGCAGCCCTCCAACGAGCAGGCGCCGCGCCGCATGCGCTCGCTGCTCGGCGACGAGGACGTCTGAGTCAGCACCACTCGACATCGGTCAACGACGAGGCCGCCCACACATCGTGTGGGCGGCCTCGTCGTGCGTCCGGGGCCGATCTGGACCGGACGAGCGTCAGGCCCGCGTGAGCGAGATGACGGCCGTGGCGTCGGTGACGTCGATCGGCGTGGACTCGCTGGGCTCGCCGGTCGTGAGGCTCGTGGCGAGGGTCTCGCCCGCGATCAGGTCGCCGTGCACGCGCACCGCGTCGAGGACCGACGCACTGCCGCCCACGACCAGCTCGATGCGGTCGGAGACGTCCAGCCCGGCGTCGCGGCGAGCCTGCTGCACGCCGCGCACGATGTCGCGGGCCAGACCCTCCCGCTCCAGCTCCGGCGTGACGCGGGTGTCGAGCGCGATGAAGCCCCCGTCCGGCAGCATCGTGATCTGCGCGGTGTCAGCGGAGTCCGCGACCTGCTCGAGGGTGTACTCGCCGTCGACCAGCGCGATGCCGCCTGCGGTGACGGTGCCGTCGTCGGCCACCGACCAGTCGCCGCTCTTGGAGCCCTTGATGGCCCGCTGCACGTCCTTGCCCAGGCGCGGTCCCGCCGCGCGGGCGTGCACCACGAGGCGCTGCGAGAGGTCGTAACCGGCGGCCTCGGGTGAGTCGATCGCGACGAAGCGCACCTGCTTGAGGTTCAGCTCGGCGGCGACGACGGTCTCGAAGCCCTCCAGCGCTGCCGGGTCGGGCACGATGGCGTCGAGGGAGGCGAGGGGCAGGCGCACGCGCAGGCTGGCCGCCTTGCGCAGGGCCGAGCCGGCGGAGCAGATCTCCCGCACCGCGTCCATCGCGGCCACCAGGTCGTCGTCGGCCGGCAGCGACTCGGTGTCGGGCCAGTCGGCCAGGTGCACCGAACGGCCACCGGTCAGTCCCCGCCAGACCTCCTCGGTGGTGAGGGGGAGGAGCGGAGCGCTCACCCGGCACACCGTCTCGAGCACCGTGTAGAGCGTGTCGAACGGCGCGCGGGCCGCGCCCTCGGCGGCCTGGCCGTCGCTGAGCCAGAAGCGCTCGCGCGAGCGGCGGATGTACCAGTTGGTCAGCACGTCGAGGAAGGAGCGCATCGACTCGCAGGCGTCGGCGATGGCGTAGCGGTCCATGTGGTCGGTCATCTCGCGCACCCACTGACCGAGCTTGGCCAGGACGTAACGGTCCATCGGGTCGTCGGCGTCCGAGATGCTGCGCGCCTCGAAGTCCCCCTCGGCGTCGGTGCTTCCGGCCAGGTTGGCGTAGAGGCTGAAGAAGTACCAGCTGTTCCACAGCGGGATCATCACCTGGCGCACGCAGTCGCGGATGCCCTGCTCGGTGACGACGAGGTTGCCGCCGCGCAGGATCGGCGAGGCCATGAGGAACCAGCGCATCGCGTCGGCGCCGTCGCGGTCGAGCACCTCCGAGACGTCGGGGTAGTTGCGCAGCGACTTGCTCATCTTGTTGCCGTCGGAGCCGAGCACGATGCCGTGGCTCACGCAGGCCTCGAATGCGGGGCGGTCGAAGAGTGCCGTGGCCAGGACGTGCAGGGTGTAGAACCAGCCGCGGGTCTGGCCCACGTACTCGACGATGAAGTCCCCGGGGAAGTGGTGCTCGAACCACTCGGTGTTCTCGAACGGGTAGTGCACCTGCGCGAAGGACATCGAGCCGGAGTCGAACCACACGTCGAGGACGTCCGGCACGCGGCGCATCATCGAGCGGCCTGTCGGGTCGTCGGGGTTCGGCCGCACGAGGTCGTCGACGTACGGCCGGTGCAGGTCGGGGACGACGTCCCCCTCCTCGTTCAGGCTGGACGGGATCGAGCCGAAGTCGCGCTCGAGCTCTTCGAACGAGCCGTACACGTCGATGCGCGGGTAGGCGGGGTCGTCGCTCTTCCACACCGGGACGGGGGAGCCCCAGAACCGGTTGCGGGTGATGGACCAGTCACGGGCGTTCTCGAGCCACTTGCCGAACTGGCCGTCGCGGATGTGGTCGGGCACCCACTGGATCTGCTGGTTCAGCTCCAGCATCCGGTCCTTGATGGCCGTGACCTCGACGAACCAGGACGAGACGCCCTTGTAGATCAAGGGCTCGCGGCAGCGCCAGCAGTGCGGGTAGCTGTGGTCGTACGTCTCGCGGCGCAGCAGGATGGTGCCGTCGGAGACCGAGGCCTGGCGGTTCTTGAGGTCGTCGATGATGCGCGAGTTGGCGTCGAAGACGAGCAGACCCTCGTACTCGGTGACCGGAGCGGTGAAGCGGCCGTCCTTGCCGACCGGCATGACGGCGGCGATGCCCTCGCGGTCGGTGACCTCCTTGTCGACCTCACCGAAGGCGCCGGCGCTGTGCACCAGGCCGGTGCCGTCGGTCGTGGTGACGGCCTCGTCGGCGGCGACGACGCGGAAGGCGTTCTCGTGACCGGCGAAGTAGGAGAACGGGGGCGTGTAGGTCAGGTTCAGCAGGTCGGCGCCCGTGCCGCGCCACACCACGTTCGGCTCGTCGCCCAGCTCGCGGGCGTAGGCGGACAGGCGGGCCTCGGCCAGGATGAAGCGGTCGGGACCGTGCGGACCGTCTGCGGCGACCGCGACGTAGTCGATGTCGGTGCCGACCATGACCGCGAGGTTGCTGGGCAACGTCCACGGCGTCGTCGTCCACACCAGCAGCTTGGCGCCGGTCAGCTCGCCCGGCGACGTGATCTCGACGCCCACCGTGACCGCGGGGTCCTGCCGGTTCTGGTAGACGTCGTCGTCCATGCGCAGCTCATGGTTCGACAGCGGCGTCTCGTCGTTCCAGCAGTAAGGCAGGACGCGGAAGCCCTCGTACACCAGGCCCTTGTCGTACAGGGTCTTGAAGGCCCAGATGACCGACTCCATGTAGTCGGGGTTGAGCGTGCGGTAGTCGTTGTCGAAGTCGACCCAGCGGGCCTGGCGGGTCACGTACTCGCGCCACTCGCCGGTGTACTTCAGGACGGACTGGCGGCAGGCCTCGTTGAAGGCGTCGATGCCCATCTCGACGATCTCGTCGGTGGTCTTGATGCCGTTGAGGCGCATCGCCTCCAGCTCGGCCGGCAGGCCGTGGGTGTCCCAGCCGAAGCGCCGCTCGACCTTGCGGCCGCGCATCGTCTGGTAGCGGGGCACGACGTCCTTGACGTACCCGGTCAGGAGGTGGCCGTAGTGCGGGAGACCGTTGGCGAAGGGCGGCCCGTCGTAGAAGACGAACTCGTTGTCGCCGTCGGTGCCGGTCTCGCGCGCCTCGACGCTGGCCCGGAAGGTGTCGTCGGCCTGCCAGTAGGCGAGGACGCGTTCCTCGAGCTCGGGGAAGCGCGGCGTGGAGGGGACGCCGGCATCGGGGCGGCCGTCAGAAGAGTCGGTGCTCTGGACCTTGGGGTACGTCATGGGTGGCTCCTGCGTCGTCGTCCTGGCGAGGACGACCCGTGCGGGCCGCGGTACCACCTCGATTGCCGGCGCCGGCGCTCCGGCGACGACCACTCGTCGAGGCTGTGACGGGCCCACCCGTCCGGTTCTACTGAGGGGCCCGAGGGTCCCGGTTCTTCCGGAGGCTCGCCGCTGATGACGGCTCGAACGCTGTGCGCCCAGAGTACCGCCTTGACGGCCCGCTGAGTCGCTGTGGTGGCAGGCGTGCCCTGCTGGTCCGGGCGGTGTAGATTCCGGGCATGCCGAAGACCACGCTCCTCGTCAGGTCCGACGAGGACCCTTGGACCTCCGAAGAGCTCGCGGAGGTCCGGACCGAGCTCGAGGGTGACCTCGCTCGACTCCGGGTCGAGCTCGAGCAGACGGCCCGCGACCTGGCCGACCTGCTCCGCGACGGCGTCGACGGCGCCGGCAACGACCAGGCCGACGTCGGGTCCAAGGGGCTCGAGCGTGACGCCGAGATGTCCCTGGCCGCCAACCAGCGCGAGCTGCTGATGCAGACCGAGAAGGCGCTCGAGCGTCTCGATGGTGGCACCTACGGCCAGTGCGAGTCGTGTGGCGAGCCGATCGGCAAGGGTCGGCTCATGGCCTTCCCCCGCGCCACGTTGTGCATGACGTGCAAGCAGCGCGAGGAGCGTCGCTGACCTCAGACGGTCCCGGCGGGCCCACCCGTCGCCGACTGCTCCCGGTCCTCGCCGTGGGAGTGGTGCTGGCCTGGGGCCTCGACCAGGTGACCAAGATCTGGGCGGTCGAGCGACTGTCCGGGCGCGAGCCCGTCGAGATCATCCCCGGCTGGTTGTCCTTCGACTTCCTGCGCAACCCCGGCGCCGCGTTCGGCCTCGGGTCGGCGTGGACCGTCGTGCTGACGCTCATCGCGGTGGTCGTGGTGGTCGTCGTGGTGCGCCTGTCGACCCGGCTGCGCGACGTGCCGTGGGCCGTGGCCCTGGGACTGCTGCTCGCCGGCACCCTCGGGAACCTGACCGATCGCTTCTTCCGCGAGCCGGCGCCCCTGAAGGGGCACGTGGTGGACTTCATCAACTACAACGGCTGGTTCGTCGGCAACGTCGCCGACATCTACCTCACGGTCGCCGCGGTCCTGATCATCCTGCGCTCGTTGCAGGGCGTCAGCATCGACGGCACGCGTGAGCAGCAGGAGGAGCGGTCATGACGGGGTTGGACGCGTCGCAGGGCGATCACCGGGTCATCACGGTGCCCGAGGGGCTCGAGGGTGAGCGCGTCGACGTCGCCCTGGCCCGGTTGCTGGGCCTGTCGCGCACCCGCGCCGGCGAGCTGGTGGCCGACGGACTGGTGCAGGTGGACGGTCATGCGCCGATGAAGTCCGAGCGGGTCATGGACGGCTCGGTGCTGGAGGCCGTCATCCCGGTCGTGCGTGCGGTCGAGGTGGAGGCCATCCCGGTCGACGCCCTCACGATCGTGCACGACGACGACGACATCGTGGTGGTCGACAAGCCGGTCGGCGTCGCGGCCCACCCGGGTGTGGGCTGGACCGGTCCGACCGTTCTGGGTGCGCTCGCGGCGCGCGGCTACCGCATCTCCACGTCGGGCGCGCCCGAGCGGCGCGGCATCGTGCACCGGCTCGACGTCGGCACCAGTGGCCTGATGGCGGTCGCGAAGTCCGAGCACGCCTACACCGTGCTCAAGCAGGCGTTCCGTGACCGCGTGGTCGACAAGACGTACCACGCGCTCGTGCAGGGTCACCCCGATCCGCACACCGGCACGATCGACGCCCCGATCGCCCGCCACCCCAAGCACGACTTCAAGTTCACGGTGCGCGCCGACGGCCGGGCCTCGGTCACGCACTACGACACCCTCGAGGCGCACCGCTACGCCTCGCTGCTGACCATCAAGCTCGAGACCGGCCGCACGCACCAGATCCGCGTGCACATGGCCGCGCTGAAGCACCCGTGCGTCGGCGACCCGCTCTACGGTGCCGATCCCACGCTGGCCAAGCGCGTCGGCCTCGAGCGGCAGTGGCTGCACGCGAAGGGCCTCGGCTTCACCCATCCCCGCACGGGCGAGCCCGTCGAGTTCGCCTCGGAGTACCCCGACGACCTCCAGCGGGCCCTCGACACGATCCGCGCCCTCGACTGACTCCCGTCCCCGCTGAGTGGCACCGATCGGTCGTGAAACCGCCCGACCCACTGCCAGAACGTGACAGTCACGGGGGAGGGGAGGGGGTGACGAGCCGGGGTGGACAATGGGGCCATGAGTAGATCGGTGCAGCAGTCGGCGAAGCTGAGGGACGTCCTCTACGACATCCGAGGACCCATCAGCGCCCGCGCCGCCCGCCTCGAGGCCGAGGGTCACCGCATCCTCAAGCTCAACATCGGCAACCCCCAGCCGTTCGGGTTCGACGCGCCCGCAGAGATCCTGCAGGACGTCATCGCCGCGCTGCCCGGGTCGGCCGGCTACAGCGACTCCCGTGGCATCCAGTCGGCTCGCCGCGCCGTCGTGCACCATTACCAGCTCGTCGAGGACTTCCCGCAGCTCGACATCGACGACGTCTGGATCGGCAACGGCGTCTCCGAGCTGATCCAGATCGCCCTCCAGGCGCTGCTCGACAACGGTGATGAGGTCCTCATCCCGATGCCGGACTACCCGCTGTGGACGGCGGTCACGAACCTCGCCGGCGGCCGCCCCGTGCACTACCGGTGCGACGAGGACAACGAGTGGAACCCTGACCTCGACGACCTCGAGGCGAAGATCACCGACCGCACCCGCGTGCTGGTCGTCATCAACCCCAACAACCCCACCGGTGCGGTCTACTCGCGCGAGACGCTGACGCGCATGGTCGAGCTGGCGCGCAAGCACGACCTGGTGCTGATGTCCGACGAGATCTACGACAAGATCCTCTACGACGAAGCGAAGCACATCTCGATCGCGACGCTGGCCGAGGACGTCCTGACGCTGACCTTCAACGGTCTGTCGAAGGCGTACCGGGTGTGCGGCTACCGGGCCGGCTGGCTCGTGGTGACCGGGCCCCAGGAGCGGGCCCGTGACTACCTCGAGGGCATCACCCTGCTGGCCTCGATGCGGTTGTGCCCCAACGTGCCGGCCCAGAACGCCATCCAGGTGGCGCTCGGCGGCTTCCAGTCGATCCGCGACCTCATCCTGCCCGGGGGCCGGCTGCTCGAGCAGCGCGACACCGCGGTGCGGGAGCTGCGCAAGATCCCGGGTGTGAGCGTCGTGGCACCGAAGGGTGCGCTCTACGCCTTCCCCCGGCTCGATCCCGAGGTGCACCAGATCAAGGACGACCAGCAGTTCGCGCTCGACCTGCTGGAGGCCGAGAAGATTCTCATCACGCAGGGCACGGGGTTCAACTGGCCCGAGCCCGACCACCTGCGCATCGTGACGCTGCCGTGGGCGCGTGACCTCGAGGACGCGATCGGCCGCATGGGCCACTTCCTGTCCTCGTACCGCCAGGTCTGACGGCGCCAGGTCTGAGGGGTCAGCCCTCCCGGAGGGACCGGCGGACCTGCTGGGCGCCCCGCTCGTCGAGCTCGGCGAGCTGGTCGGCGATGTCGTTGGCGGCCGACTTGGCGTGGCGCAGGTCCTCGCAGAGCTCTTCGAGGTGCGCGGTCCAGTCGCGCTGAAAGCCCTCCATGCTGCCGATGCGTTCGCTCTCGGGCAGCATGCGGCCCTCGCGGATCGAGAGCCGGACCTCGCGCAGCTGACCCACGACGTCCTCGAGGGTGCGGGCACCGTCCTGGACCTGCTGACCGACGGTGCGGATGTCCTCGGGCAAGGAGATCGCCGCGGTCTCCGGCGAACCCTGCTGGGGGTTCACGGGGGCGGCAACGAGCTGGGCGCGGTCCTCGCGGGGGAGGAGCCCGGCCAGGTCGTCGTCGACGCGACGGACGCGGCGCATCGACTCCACGACGTCCTCGAGGATGGCCGAGACCTCGCGACGGTAGGCCGTGATGGCCTGGTCGGCCTCGGCGTCGACCAGCATGGCGTGCGGCTCGCCCCGCCCGCCGCCGGCCGAGGTGAACGCGAGCCCGGCCAGGCGCTGGAAGGGGCCTTCGTGCTGCTGGGCCACGTTGTGGTCGACCCGGTCGATGACAGCCTCGGCGTCGCGATGCTGGCCGCCGCCGCCCTCGCCGGCCCCGCCCTGACCAGCCCGGCCACCGCCACCACCGTTCGACAGGGCCGCGCGGAGGTCCTGACGTGCCTGGCGCCACCGTCGCCGAGCCTCCTGCAGGCCGCCTTGCGCCTCGTCGAGGAGGTCGGCCTCCTGGGTGACCGCGCCGTGCACCTGTCGTAGGCGCTCGACGTCGGACGTCAGGACCCGGCCGGTCTGCTGGGCGATGCGCGACAACGAGCGCACGGTGCGACCGCGGCGGGCCTCGTCGGCGTCGGCGTCCTTGAGCTGTTGGGCGACGGTCTCCAGCTGCTCGCACAACCGCTCCAGCCCGTCGGCGGCACTGCGCAGACGCTGAGGCTCGCCCGGGATGGTGATGGCGTCGGGTCCGATCTGCCCCGCCCACATGACTGCCTGCTCCGACATCGTGCCCCCTTGAAGGATCTGCGTTCGCCGCTCAGAGGGCGTCGCTGGGACAAATGTTCCACCTTTGGTCGATGAAATTGTCTGACATGAGGGACATAGTCGGGAGCATGTCCGACATGATTCGCGCGACCGGTCTGGTCAAGCGCTACAAGAACACCGTCGCACTGCAAGGTCTCGACCTCGTGGTGCCTGAAGGCAAGGTGCTAGGACTCCTCGGTCCCAACGGCGCCGGCAAGACCACCGCCGTCCGCATCCTGGCCACCCTGCTGGCCGCCGACGAGGGCTCCGCCGTGGTGGCGGGGGTCGACGTGAAGGCCGACCCCATGGGCGTGCGCGCGAAGATCGGTCTGTCCGGCCAGTACGCCGCGGTCGACGAGCACCTCACGGGATACGAGAACCTCGAGATGGTCGGCCGGCTGTACGGCATGGGCAAGTCGGCGTCGGCGGCCCGCGCGCGGCAGCTGCTCGAGCGCTTCGACCTCGCCGACGCGGCCGACCGCCCCTCCAAGACCTACTCCGGTGGCATGCGCCGGCGGCTCGACCTCGCCGGGGCGCTGGTGGCCGAGCCGCCAGTGCTGATCCTCGACGAGCCCACCACGGGTCTCGACCCGCGCAGCCGGCAGCAGATGTGGACGGTCATCCGAGACCTCGTCTCCGACGGTGCCACCCTGCTGCTCACCACGCAGTACCTCGAGGAGGCCGACCTGCTCGCCGACGACATCGTCGTCATCGACCACGGGCGGGCCATCGCCCGCGGCACGGCCGACCAGCTCAAGGCCCAGGTCGGTGGCGAGCGCATCGAGGTCGTGGTGGCCGACGCCACCCGGGTCGATGACGCGGCTCGGGCGCTCGGCACGGTCGCCCAGGGCGAGGTGCAGTCCGACGTCTCGCGGCGCTCGGTCACCGCAGCCGTCGAGGGTGACGGTGCCGGCCGTCTGATGCAGGTGCTGCAGAATCTGCGCGACGCCCAGATCGAGGTGCTCGACGTCGGCCTGCGGCGTCCCACCCTCGACGACGTCTTCCTGACCCTGACCGGCCGCACGGCCGAGTCCGACCAGTCCGCCGAGAACGAGAAGGAAGAGGTTCCCGCATGACCGCGACGAAGCTGAGCCCGATGCGGGTCGCCTCCGACGGCTGGGTCGTGGCCAAGCGCAACGTCATCAAGATCAAGCGGGTGCCGGAGATCCTGGTCTTCGTCCTGATCTCGCCCATCATGTTCGTGCTGCTGTTCGCGTACGTGTTCGGCGGCGCCATCGACGCCGGTGCGGGGCTCGACTACAAGGAGTTCCTGGTCGGCGGCATCTTCGCCCAGACCGTCGTCTTCGGTGCCACGTTCACCGGAGCCGGGCTGGCCGAGGACATGCAGAAGGGCATCATCGACCGCTTCCGGTCGCTGCCCATGGCGCGGTCGGCGGTGCTGATCGGACGCACCACGAGCGACATCGTCTACAACGTGCTGTCGCTGATCATCATGGCGCTGACCGGCCTGGTCGTCGGCTGGCGGGCACGTGAGGGCCTGTTCGACATGCTGGCGGGCTTCGCGCTGCTGCTGCTGTTCGCCTACGCGATCAGCTGGGTCATGGGCTACGTCGGACTGCTGGTGCCGAGCCCCGAGGTCATCAACAACGCCTCGTTCATCGTCATCATGCCGCTGACGTTCGTCTCCAACGCGTTCGTGCCGCTCGAGTCGTTCCCCAGCGGGTTGCGGCAGTTCGTCGAGTGGAACCCGGTCTCGGCGGTCACCCAGGCGGTGCGTGAGCTGTTCGGCAACACCTCCGATGCCGTGCCGGTGCCCGACGTGTGGTCGATGCAGAACCCGGTGCTCTACACGCTGATCTGGGTCGTCATCATCCTGGTGATCTTCGTCCCGCTGTCGGTCCGCCAGTACCGCATCGCCAGCAGCCGCTGACCCCGCGCGGGCCGGGTGGGGTCGTTCCCGCCCGGCCCACGCGCGTCGCCCGAGATCCGTCAGAGCGCTGACGTACGCTGTTGGTCTTCCCCGAACCCGCCCGCGAGGGCACGTCCGTTCGTCATGTCTGGAGGCCGCCGCAGCAATGTCGAGCGACTCGTCCTTCGTGCACCTGCACGTCCACACCGAGTACTCGATGCTCGACGGCGCCTCGCTGCTCGACGGGTTGTTCAGCCGCACGGCTGAGCTGGGAATGCCGGCCATCGCGATGACCGATCACGGCAACGTGCACGGTGCCTACGACTTCTGGTCCAAGGCCAAGCAGCACGGCATCAAGCCGATCATCGGCCTCGAGGCCTACCTCACGCCCGGCACCCACCGCAGCGAGCGCAAGAAGGTCCGCTGGGGCAAGGGTGGCGCGGCCGAGGAGGGCGGCAACGACGTCGCCGGCGGCGGCGCGTACACGCACATGACGATGCTCGCCAGCACCACCGAGGGCATGCACAACCTGTTCCGGCTCTCGTCGCTGTCGAGCATGGAGGGCTACTACTACAAGCCCCGCGCCGACCGCGAGCTCCTCCAGCAGTACTCCACCGGACTCATCGCCACCACGGGCTGCCCGTCCGGCGAGATCCAGACCCGTCTGCGCCTGGGCCAGTACGAGGAGGCCCGCCGCGCCGCGGGTGAGTTCCAGGAGATCTTCGGCCGCGAGAACTTCTTCCTCGAGCTGATGGACCACGACATCGGCATCGAGAAGATCGTCCGCGACGACCTCCTCAAGCTGGGCCGCGACCTCGGCATCCCGCCGGTCGCCACCAACGACTCGCACTACAACAACCCCGAGGACGCCGACGCCCACGACGCCCTCATCTGCGTCGCCTCCGGCAAGACCATCAGCGATCCCAAGCGCCTCAAGTTCGACGGCGGCGGCTACTACATCAAGTCCGCCGCCGAGATGCGCTCGCTGTGGGAGGACAAGTTCGACATGAAGGAGGCGTGCGACAACACGCTCCTCATCGCCGAGCGCTGCGACCTGCAGTTCACCGAGTCCAACGGCGGCTACATGGCCCGCGCCGACGTGCCGGCCGGCGAGACCGAGGAGAGCTGGTTCGTCAAGGAGGTCTGGCGCGGCATCGAGTCGCGCTACCCCGGCGAGAAGCTCACCGACGCCGTCCGCGCACGCGTCGACATGGAGCTCGAGGTCATCCGCACCAAGGGCTACTGCGGCTACTACCTCGTGGTCGCCGACTTCATCGGCTGGGCCAAGGACAACGGCATCCGCGTCGGCCCCGGTCGTGGCTCGGGCGCCGGCTCCATCGCCGCGTACGCGCTGCGCATCACCGACCTGTGCCCCCTGACGCACGGCCTGATCTTCGAGCGCTTCCTCAACCCCGAGCGCCCTTCGATGCCTGACTTCGACATCGACTTCGACGAGCGCCGCCGCAGCGAGGTCATCCGCTACGTCTCGCAGAAGTACGGCGAGGAGCGGGTCGCGATGATCGCGACGTTCGGCCGGCTCAAGTCCAAGGCCGCCATCAAGGACGCCAACCGCGTGCTCGACTACCCGTTCGCGATGGGTGAGCGCATCACCAAGGCGCTGCCGGCCGACGTCATGGGCAAGGGCGTGCCGCTCAAGGAGATCTTCAACTCCGACCACAAGCGCTACTCCGACGGCAAGGAGTTCCGCGAGCTGCACGCCAGCGACGCCGAGGTCCGCAAGATCTACGACACCGCCGTCGGCCTCGAGGGCCAGATCCGCCAGTGGGGCGTCCACGCCGCCGGCGTCATCATGAGCAGCGACCCGCTCATCGACATCGTGCCGATCATGCGCCGCGAGCAGGACGGCGCCATCATCACCCAGTTCGACTACCCGATGTGCGAGGCGCTCGGGCTGGTCAAGATGGACTTCCTGGGCCTGCGCAACCTCACGGTGCTCGACGACGCCCTCGAGAACATCAAGCTCAACCGCGACATCGACGTCGTGCTCGAGGACCTCACCTTCGACGACCCGGTCACCTACGAGCTGCTCTCGCGCGGCGACACCCTGGGCGTCTTCCAGCTCGACGGCGGCCCCATGCGGGCCCTGCTGCGCAGCATGCGGCCCGACAAGTTCGAGGACATCTCGGCCGTCGGTGCGCTCTACCGTCCCGGCCCCATGGGCGCCGACTCCCACAACAAGTACGCGCGGCGCAAGAACGGCCGCGAGCCGATCGACCCCATCCACCCCGAGCTCGAGAAGCCCCTCGAGACCGTGCTCGGCGAGACCTACGGCCTGATCGTGTACCAGGAGCAGGTCATGGAGATCGCCCAGGTGCTGGCGGGCTTCAGCCTCGGGCAGGCCGACAACCTGCGTCGTGCCATGGGCAAGAAGAAGAAGGAAGAGCTCGACAAGCAGTACGCCGGCTTCCAGGCCGGCATGCTCGAGCGCGGCTACTCCCAGAAGGCCATCACGGCGCTGTGGGAGATCCTGCTGCCGTTCTCCGACTACGCCTTCAACAAGGCGCACTCGGCCGCGTACGGCGTCATCAGCTACTGGACCGCCTACCTCAAGGCCAACTTCCCGGCCGAGTACATGGCCGCGCTGCTCACCAGCACCCGCGGCGACAAGGACAAGTCGGCCATCTACCTGGCCGAGTGCCGTCGCATGGGCATCCAGGTGCTGCCGCCCGACGTCAACGAGTCGCAGTCCAACTTCTCGTCCGTCGGCACCGACATCCGCTTCGGCCTGTCGGCGGTGCGCAACGTCGGCGAGAACGTGGTGGGCGGCATCATCGAGGCCCGCGAGGCCAAGGGCGCGTTCAGCGACTTCGCCGACTTCCTTGACAAGGTGCCGCTGCTCGTCTGCAACAAGCGGGTGCTGGACTCCCTCATCAAGGCCGGTGCGTTCGACTCGTTGAACCACCGCCGGCGCGCCCTCGCCACGATCGCCGAGGAGGCCGTCGACCAGCACGTCGACCTCAAGCGCAACGCCGCCATCGGTCAGGACTCGCTGTTCGGCGGTCTCGACGACTCCGGCGGCGGTGGTGTCAGCGTGGTCGTGCCGGCCATGCCCGAGTGGGACAAGACGCAGCTGCTCGCGTTCGAGCGCGACATGCTCGGGCTGTACGTCTCCGACCACCCCCTGCTCGGCATGGAGCACGTGCTGCGCGCCAGCAGCGACTGCTCGCTGGGTGAGCTGATCGGCGACACCGACCGCGAGGACGGGTCCATCGTCCGCATCTGCGGCCTCATCACCGGGGTGCAGCGGCGCTTGTCCAAGAAGGGCGACACCTGGGCCTCGGTCACGATCGAGGATCTCGAGGGCGCCGTCGAGGTCATGGTCTTCCCGGCCGCCTACACACTCGCGTCGCAGGTGCTGCAGAACGACACGGTCGTCACGGTCAAGGCGCGCCTCCGCCGCCGCGACGAAGGACTCGACCTGATGGGCATGGAGGTCACGCTGCCCGCCATGTCGACGTCCGGGTCCGAGATGCCGCTGGCCGTCAGCATGCCGGTGGCCCGCTGCACCGCCGAGATGATCGGGCGGTTCAAGCAGGTCCTGTCGGCCCACCCGGGCGCCTCCGAGGTGCACCTGAAGCTGGTCAGCCCGTCCGGCACCAAGGTCATGCGGCTCGACAACGCCTACCGTGTCACCCAGTCGTCGGCGCTCATCGCCGACCTCAAGGAGCTCCTGGGACCGAGCTGCGTCGCATGAGTGTCCCGATGCTCGAGGGAGATGACCGCATGAGCACGTTCGGCACGAGGTGGATCGTGGGCGTCGTGGCCACGGCCGTGGCGGTCGGTCTCGCCGGTGCGGTGGCCTGGGCCACGTGGGCCGACCCGGGCACGTGGGTCGTCGTCGAGGGCGGCCTGACGATGAACGAGCCCGGCTCACGCGGGCAGTTCGGCACGGTCGTCACCTTCGTCCTGGTGGGGCTGATCGCCGGCCTGCTGTTGGGCCTCATCGCCGTGGTCACCTCGCCGCGCCTGGGCTGGACCATGACGTTCATCGTCGGCCTGCTGGCGGTGGTGGCGTCGCTGATCGCCTGGCGGCTGGGCGTCGTGATCGGTCCGCCCGACCCCACGGCCGTCCGCGACCTGTCGATCGGTGACTCGGTTCCGGCCGAGCTCGTGGTCGACACCTGGGTGGCGTTCCTGGCCTGGCCGATCGGTGCGATGGCCGGCGTGCTCGCCGGCTCGGGCTTCAGCCGCATTCCCGACTGAGCCGTCAGCGGGCGATGGGCGCCACCACGGCAGCCGTGAGGCGCAGCAGGTCGGCGGGTGACAGCTCGACGTCGAGGCCGCGCCTGCCGCCCGAGACCAGCACGGTGTCCCAGAGCTCGGCCGTCTCGTCCACCACAGTGGGATGAGGGCGCTTCTGTCCCAACGGCGAGATGCCGCCCAGCACGTAGCCGGTCGCTCGTTGAGCTGCGGCCGGGTCGGCCATCTGGGCACGCTTGCGCCTGAGCGCCGCCGCGAGGGCCTTGAGGTCGAGCGTGCACGTCACGGGCACGATGCCGACGGCGAGGGCGCCATCGGCCTCGACCATCAGCGTCTTGAACACCCGGTCCGGCTCCACACCGAGCGCCTCGGCTGCCTCCAACCCGTACGACGCCGTTCGCGGATCGTGGTCGTACGCCCGCAGCTCGAACGCCACTCCGGCGGCCCGGAGAGCGTCGGTGGCCGGGGTGCCTGCGCTGCTCATGGGGCCGTTCCTCGGGCGGGACGCTCGATGCCCCACCGGACCGCGAGCCCGAGCACGAGCGCCCAGAACGCACCGCCGACGCCGAGGATCGTCAACCCCGACGCGGCCACCAGGAAGGCGACCGCTGAGCTGGTGCGGTGCTCGGGATCCTCCAACGATCCGCGGAGCGCGGCCGCGAACGCCGCCAGCAGCGCGAGGCCCGCGACGGACTCCACGATGCCGGGGGAGGCGGCGGCCGAGAGGGCCACCAGCGCGCCGGCCAGCGGACCCAGCACGAGGTAGGCCGCACCGGTCGTGGCGGCGGCGATCCAACGGCGATCCTTGGGACCCGCGCCGTCGCCTGCGTTGAGTGCGGCCGACAATGCGGCGAGGTTCATGGCGTGACCACCGAGCGGCGCGACGACCGCGGTGCCGACCCCGGCCGCGACCATGCTGGGTGTCCACGGCACCCGGTAGCCGAACGACGCCATCACCGCGACGCCCGGGATGTTCTGCGACGCCATGGTCACCACGGTCAGGGGAATGGCGATGCCCACGACGGCCGCGACGGTGAACGTCGGACCGGTCCACTCCAGCACCGGCAGCAGGTCGCCTCGCGGCACGGACGCACCGGAGTCGAGGAGGTCGAGCGCCATGACCCCGAGCGCCACGACGAACGCGATCGGCACCGCCCACGTCGGCACCCAGCGGGTGGCGAGCAGCCAGACCACGAGAATCGGAGCGATCAGCACGGGGGAGTCGGCAACCGCCACGAACGGCGCCAGGCACAGCTGCAGCAGCACCCCGCCGAGCATCGCCTGGGCCAGCGGCACCGGGATGCGACCGATCAGCCGGCCCAACGCCGGGACCGCGCCGGTGAGCGCCAGCAGCACACCGATGACGAGGAACGCGCCGACCGCGGCCGACCACCCGCCCTCCACCTCACCCGTGCTGACCAGGAGCGCGGCCCCGGGCGTCGACCAGGCGAACGAGAGCGGCAACCGGGTGCGGACGGCGAGGACGAGCATGATCAGCCCGAAGACGATCGACAGCGCGAGCAGCCCGCTGGCCGCCTGGGTGGGACTCGCGCCCACGGCTCGCAGCCCGGCGATGACGACGGCGAACGACGACGTGAACCCGACCAGCGCCGCCACCAGGCCGGCCACCACCGGCTGGCGGAGTGAGGCACTGGTGGTCGCGTCGGGCACGGGCGGCAGCCTACGCCGCGCGGTCCGTAGACTTCAGCCCGTGATGCGACGACTCGACGTGAGGGGCGTGCGGTCCGACGAGACCGCCTTGGACGCCGCCGATGCCTACCGGTCCGTGGTGCCGCGTGCCGAGGTCGACGTCGAGCACGCCTTGGCCGCCGTGGTGCCGATCTGCGAGGACGTGCGTCAGCGCGGCGCCGACGCCGTGCTCGACGCCGGTGAGCGGTTCGACGGCGTGCGACCGGCCTCGCTGCGGGTGCCGGCCGCGGCCCTCAGGGAAGCTCTGGCCGCGCTCGACCCGACGGTCCGCGCGGGGCTGGAGGTCGCCATCACCCGCCTGCGCGCCACCAGCGAGGCCGAGCTCGAGTCGTCGGTGACCACCGACGTCGCCGCCGGGGCCACGGTCGAGCGCCGCATCGTGCCGATGCGACGCGTCGGGCTGTACGTGCCGGGCGGCCTCGCGCCGCTCGTCAGCACCGTGATCATGAACGCGGTGCCCGCGCAGGTCGCCGGCGTGCCCGGCATCGCCCTGGCCAGCCCGCCGCAGCGCGATCACGGCGGACTCCCGCACCCGACGATCCTCGCGGCGTGCGCGCTGCTGGGCATCGAGGAGGTCTACGCGGCCGGTGGCGCCCAGGCGCTGGCGATGTTCGCCTACGGCGCGGGGGAGTGCCGTCCCGTCAACCTCATCACCGGCCCGGGCAACATCTTCGTGGCCGCCGCCAAGCGTCACCTGCAGGGCACCGTGGCGATCGACTCCGAGGCCGGCCCCACCGAGATCGCGGTCATCGCCGACGCGACCGCCGACCCTGCGTTCGTGGCCGCCGACCTGGTCAGCCAGGCCGAGCACGACCCCATGGCCGCCAGCGTGCTGATCACCGACAGCGAGGACCTCGCGGAGGCGGTCGATCGCGAGCTGGAGCGCCAGGTGCCCGCCGCGCGGCACACCGAGCGGATCCGCACCGCCCTGGCCGGCCAGCAGTCGGCCACCGTGCTGGTGCGCGACGTCGACCAGGCCGTCGCCGTCGCCAACGCGTACGCCGCCGAGCACCTCGAGATCCAGACCGTTGACGCCTCCGCCGTGGCCGCGCGCATCACCGACGCCGGGGCCGTGTTCGTCGGCTCGTTCACGCCGGTCTCCCTGGGCGACTATGCAGCCGGCTCCAACCACGTGCTGCCCACGGCCGGCTGCGCCTGCCACTCCTCGGGCCTGTCGGTGCGCGCGTTCTGCAAGAACATGCACGTCGTCACCTACGACGAGGCTGCCCTGCGCGAGGTGGGCGGACACGTCGTCGCGCTCGCCGAGGCCGAGGACCTGCCGAGCCACGGCGCCGCCGTCTCGGTCCGGACCGACCGGTGACTCCGTCTGATCGCCGCCGAGGGCCCGGCACCCCCGCCTGGCTTCCGATCCGCGACGAGCTGCGGGGCGAGGAGCCCTACGGCGCGCCGCAGCTCGACGTGCCGGTGCAGCTCAACACCAACGAGAACCCGTACGGCCCCAGCGACGCCGCGGCCGACGACATCGCCGCGTCAGTGCGCGCCGTCGCCACGGGCCTCAACCGCTACCCCGACCGCGAGGCCACGGCGCTCCGCGAGGCCCTCGCGGCCTACCTCGGGCATGGCCTGGATGCCTCGCGGGTGTGGGCCGCCAACGGCTCCAACGAGGTCATGCAGCAGGTGCTGCAGGCATTCGGTGGTCCCGGGCGCACCGCCATCTCGTTCGCGCCGACCTATTCGATGTACCCGGAGTACGCGCGCAACACCCACACGCGCTGGGTCACCGGCCAGCGGCGCGACGACTTCACCGTCGACGTCGAGACGGCCCTCCAGCTGATCGCCACCGAGCAGCCGGACGTCGTCATCCTCACGTCGCCCAACAACCCGACCGGCACGGCGCTCGATCCCGAGCACACCCGAGCCGTCCTCGAGGCGGCCTCGGGCATCGTCGTGGTCGACGAGGCGTACGCCGAGTTCCGCCGCGCCGGCACACCCACGGCGCTGGAGCTGCTGGAGGAGTTCCCGCGACTCCTGGTCACCCGCACGATGAGCAAGGCGTTCGCGCTGGCGGGCGGGCGTCTCGGCTACGTCGCCGCGCACCCCGCCGTGATCAACGCCCTGCGGGTCGTGCGGCTGCCCTACCACCTCTCGGCTGTCACCCAGGCGACCGCCGAGGCCGCCCTGCGGCACACCGACGAGCTGCTGGCCCAGGTCGACGCGCTGCGAGACACGCGAGACCGGACCGCCGACCGTCTGCGCATGAGCGGCTTCACCGTCGCCGAGTCCGATGCGAACTTCGTGCTGTTCGGCACCTTCGCCGACCGCCACGCCACGTGGCAGGCGCTCGTCGACCGCGGCGTGCTGGTGCGCGAGACCGGGCCCCTAGGATGGTTGCGCGTCTCGATCGGCACCCCGGCCGAGATGGAGACGTTCCACACGGCACTCCAGGAGGTGACCTCGGCATGAGCAGGACTGCACGCATCGAGCGGAAGACCTCGGAGTCGCACGTCGTCGTCGAGCTCGACCTCGACGGCACCGGCACGCACGACATCTCGACCGGTGTCGGCTTCTACGACCACATGCTGACGGCGTTCTCGCGCCACTCGCTGATCGACCTGACGGTGCGCACCGAGGGCGACCTGCACATCGACGCCCACCACACCGTCGAGGACACCGCCATCTGCATCGGCGACGCCATCCGTGAGGCGCTCGGCGACAAGTCCGGCATCCGCCGCTACGGCAACGCCACCGTCCCGCTCGACGAGGCCATCGCCACGGCCGTCGTCGACGTCTCCGGACGCCCCTACTTCGTGCACTCCGGCGAGCCCGAGCGGCAGATCACCGTCGTCATCGGCGGCGACTACAGCGGCTCGCTCACGTCGCACGTGCTGGAGTCGATCGCTCACCACGCCGGCGTCACGATGCACGTCACGCTGCTGGACGGTCGCGACCCGCACCACATCGCCGAGGCGCAGTTCAAGGCCGTGGCCCGCGCGTTCCGCGAGGCGCTGGGGTTCGACCCGCGCGAGACGGGCGTGCCGTCCACCAAGGGAGCGCTCTAGGTGAGCGTTCCCCGCGTCGCGGTCCTCGACTACGGCTCGGGCAACCTCCGCTCGGCCGTGCGCGCTGTCGAGCGGGCGGGTGCTGAGGTCGAGCTGACCGCTGATCCGACCGTCGCCTACGAGGCCGACGGTCTGCTCGTGCCCGGCGTCGGAGCCTTCGAGGCCTGCATGGCCGGCCTGCGCGCGGTCGACGGTGAGCGACTCATCGAGCGTCGACTCATCGCCAACCGGCCCGTCATGGGCATCTGCGTGGGCATGCAGATCCTGTTCGGTGAGGGCATCGAGCACGGTGTGCGCACCGAGGGCTGCGGCGAGTGGCCCGGCACGGTCGAACGCCTGCAGGCCGCCGTGGTGCCGCACATGGGCTGGAACACGGTGCAGCCGCCCGAGGGCTCGCGGATGTTCGCAGGGCTGGAGGAGGAGCGGTTCTACTTCGTGCACTCCTACGGCGTGCGCACGTGGGAGGTCACCCCGGGCGGGCCCGTGGCGCCGCCGCAGGTGACGTGGACCGGGTACGACACCGACCGGTTCGTCTCGGCCGTCGAGCACGGACCCCTGTGGGCCACGCAGTTCCACCCCGAGAAGTCCGGCGACGCCGGCCGCCGCCTGCTCGAGAACTGGCTCGCCACTCTCTGACCCCAAGTTTTGTGGCGTTGTGCCACGAAAACGACGCGGACGCGTGACACAACGCTTCAAAATTCGGGGAAGGGCTGGGGCCGAGGCGGGCCGCGCCGGACGATACGATCGCCCGCGTGACCCTCGAGCTGCTGCCCGCCGTCGACGTCGCCGAGGGCCAGGCCGTGCGCCTGGTCCAGGGCGAGCTCGGCAGCGAGACCACCTACGGATCCCCCCTCGACGCCGCACTGCAGTGGCAGAGCGACGGAGCGGAGTGGATCCACCTCGTCGACCTCGACGCCGCCTTCGGCAAGGGCTCGAACCGTGAGCTGCTGGCCGAGGTCGTGGGCCGGCTCGACGTGAAGGTCGAGCTGTCCGGCGGCATCCGCGACGACGCCTCGCTCGAGGCCGCCCTCGCCACCGGTTGCCGACGCGTCAACCTCGGCACCGCCGCCCTCGAGAACCCCGAGTGGTGCCGCAGGGCC
>KI301992.1:862468-863601 GCA_000471045.1 actinobacterium LLX17
AACCTCGGCACCGCCGCCCTCGAGAACCCCGAGTGGTGCCGCAGGGCCATCAGCGAGCACGGCGACCGCATCGCCGTGGGCCTCGACGTGCGCGGCACGACCCTGGCCGCCCGCGGCTGGACCGAGGAGGGCGGCGACCTGTTCGAGGTGCTCGACCGCCTCGAGCGTGACGGCTGCGCCCGCTACGTCGTCACCGACGTCACCAAGGACGGCACGCTGAAGGGCCCGAACCTCCAGCTGCTCGAGAAGGTCTCCCAGCACACCGACAAGCCGATCGTCGCCTCCGGTGGCGTCTCGAGCCTCGACGACCTGCGCGCGATCGCCGGTCTGAGCGGCATCGGCGTCGAGGGTGCCATCGTCGGCAAGGCCCTCTACGCGGGGTCGTTCACCCTGCCCGAGGCCCTCGCCGCCGTCGCCGCCCTCTGACGGGGCCTTCCAACAGGGCCCCGATAGGCTCGACGGGTGAGTCTTGCCGTCCGTGTCATCCCCTGTCTCGACGTCGATGCCGGGCGTGTGGTCAAGGGCGTCAACTTCGTCGACCTGCGTGACGCGGGCGACCCGGTCGAGATGGCGAAGGTCTACGACGCCGAGGGTGCCGACGAGCTGACGTTCCTCGACATCACGGCCTCCTCGGGAGAGCGCTCCACGACCTACGAGATGGTCGCCAGCACCGCCGAGCAGGTCTTCATCCCGCTGACGGTGGGCGGGGGAGTGCGCACCGTCGACGACGTCGACCGCCTGCTGCGCGCCGGCGCCGACAAGGTCGGCATCAACACCGCAGCCATCGCCCGGCCCGAGGTCATCAGCGAGATCGCGCACCGCTTCGGCAACCAGGTGCTGGTGCTGAGCGTCGACGCGCGACGCGCACCCACCACCGGCGACGGAGCCCAGCCCAGCGGCTTCGAGGTGACCACCCACGGAGGTCGCCGCTCGGCCGGCATCGACGCCGTCGAGTGGGCTCGGCGGGCCACCGAGCTGGGTGCCGGCGAGATCCTCCTGAACTCGATGGACGCCGACGGCACGAAGTCGGGCTTCGACCTGGAAATGATTCGGGCGGTCCGTGGCGTTACACAGGTGCCACTGATCGCCAGTGGTGGTGCCGGCCGGCTGGAGCACTTCGCTCCCGCCGTCGA
>KI301992.1:863980-869991 GCA_000471045.1 actinobacterium LLX17
TGGAGCACTTCGCTCCCGCCGTCGAGGCCGGTGCCGACGCCGTGCTCGCGGCGAGCGTGTTCCACTTCGGCGACCTCACGGTCGGAGCAGTGAAGGACGCCTTGCGCGCAGCCGGTCACACCGTTCGATGACAGTCCACCCAGGAAAGGGGGGCCGATGACCTCCCTGGACAGCTTGGGTGGCACCGACACGACCAACCTGACCCGTCGGGGCTTCCGGGTGCTGGGCATCGGCATCGGCCGCCAGAAGGCGATGTTCTCGCTCGCCGTGCTGTTCTCGGTGCTGTTCGGCCTCACCACGGTCGCGGACGCCTGGGTGCTCGGCTGGGCCACCGACCACGTCATCCGCCCGTCCTTCGCCGACGGCGACGTCGCCACCGGCGCCCTGGTGGCGGGCACGCTGCTGTTCATCACCGCGGCGCTGCTGCGCATGATCAGCGTCGTCGGCCGCCGGCTCATCGGCGGCATCGTCTACTACCGCCTCGTCGCGGGCGACCGCCGCAACGTGACGCGCAAGTACCTCCGGCTGCCGGTCGCCTGGCACCAGTCGCACCCCACCGGCCAGCTGCTGTCGAACGCGAACGCCGACGTCGAGGCCACCTGGATGGTCTTCAACCCGCTGCCCATGGCGATCGGTGTCATCGCGATGCTGATCGGCGCCGTGGCCACCATGCTGGCCGCCGACGTCGTGCTGACGCTGGTGGGCCTGGTCGTCTTCCCGCTGCTGTTCGTGCTGAACGTCGTCTACCAGCGCAGCCAGGGTCCCCGCATGGCGCAGGCGCAGAGCCTGCGCGGCGACGTCTCCTCGGTGGCGCACGAGTCCTTCGACGGCGCTCTCGTGGTCAAGTCGCTGGGCCGCGAGGAGGAGGAGACGGCGCGCTTCGCCACGGCATCCGAGCAGCTGCGCGACGCCAACATCTCCGTCGGCCGCGTCCGTGCAGTCTTCGAGCCGCTGCTCGAGGCGCTGCCCAGCATCGGCGTGCTGCTGGTCGTGCTGCTGGGCATCGGTCGCATCGAGTCCGGCGCCACCGCGCCCGGTGACGTCGTGCAGATCGCCTACCTCTTCACGATCGTGGCCATGCCGGTCCGGGCGATCGGCTGGGTCCTGGGCGAGCTGCCCCGCACCGTCGTCGGCTGGGACCGCGTGCGCGGCGTTCTCGACGACACCACCCAGATGCCCTACGGGCCCGCCGGTCTCGACGGCACCGGCCCGATCGGGCTGCGGCTCGAGAGTCTCGGGTTTTCCTACGAGCCGGACGAGCCTGTGCTCGAGGACCTCGACCTGGAGGTCGCCCCGGGCAGCGTCACCGCCGTCGTCGGCTCCACCGGCAGCGGCAAGAGCACGCTCGCCACGCTCGTCACCCGCCTGCTCGACGCCGACGAGGGACGCGTGCTGCTCGACGGCCGCCCGGCCGCCGAGATCGACCACGACGCGCTCGCGGCCGCCGTCTCGCTCGTGCCGCAGGCCACCTTCCTGTTCGACGACACCGTGCGCAGCAACATCACCCTCGACGCCGACATCCCCGACGAGACCGTCTGGGAGGTGCTGCGCACCGTGCAGGCCGACCGCTTCGTGCAGGCGCTGCCCGAGGGTCTCGACACCGAGCTGGGGGAGCGCGGCACCTCGCTGTCGGGCGGCCAGCGCCAGCGCCTCTCGCTGGCGCGTGCCCTGGTGCGCAACCCGCGCCTGCTGGTGCTCGACGACGCCACCAGCGCCCTCGACCCCGCGGTCGAGCAGCGCATCCTGCGGGCCCTGGCCGAGCGGTCGCAGGGCGAGGACGGGCCCACGGTGCTGGTCGTCGCCTACCGCAAGGCCACCATCGCGCTCGCCGACCAGGTCGTGCACCTGGCCGACGGGCGCATCGCCGACACCGGCACCCATGCCGAGCTGCGGGAGCGGTCGTCGGCCTACCGCGACCTCGTCGACGCCTACGACCAGGCCCGTCAGGAGGTCGACCATGAGTGAGCTGCCGATCAAGGAGTCCCGCGAGGGCAGCCTGCGCATCATCCGCCGCGGCCTCTCGCTGAGCCCGCAGATCATCGAGGGCTGGCGGGTGACGGTGCTGCTGACGTTGCTCGGCACGGCCGGCACCTCGTTGGTGCCCGTCGTCGTGCAGCGCTCGGTCGACAACGGCCTCGGCACCACCGACGGAGGCGTAGCGAGCGACCGCATCGTCATGATCGTGGCCGCCGCCGGGCTCCTGCTGCTGATCTCGGCCGTCGCGGCCTACTTCGCCAAGATCCGCATCTTCACCGGCACCGAGCGCGGCCTGACCCAGCTGCGCGTGCTGGCTTTCCGCCACGTGCACGACCTGTCGATGCTCACGCAGAACACCCAGCGGCGCGGGTCGCTGGTCTCGCGCGTGACGTCCGACATCGACCAGATCTCGCTGTTCCTGCAGTCCACCGGCATGATCCTGGTGCTGAGCGCCGGGCAGATGCTGATCGCTACCGCGGTCATGGCGTTCCTGTCGTGGCAGCTGACGCTCGTGGTGCTGGCCGTGTTCGTGCCGCTGGTCATCAGCCTGAAGGTCTTTGCCGAGCGGATGTCGGTGGCCTATGACCACGTGCGGCAGACCGTCGCCGAGCTGCTCACGACGATCGCCGAGCCGGTCGTCGGTGCCGCCGTGGTCCGCTCGTACGCGATCGAGCGCCGCACGCAGCAGCGCATCGACGACGCCATCGCCACCAACTACCGCGCCAACGTCAACGCGCAGAAGATCGTGGCCATCACGTTCGCCTCGGCGATCCTCGTCGGCGGCGTGGCCAACGCGGCTGCACTCGGCATCGGCGTCTGGCTCGGGGTCGTCGGCGGCATGTCGATGGGCACCGTCATCGCCTTCATCTTCCTCATCACCCTGTTCGTGGGGCCGGCGCAGATGGCCACGCAGGTCATCACCGACGCGCAGAACGCCGTCGCCTCGTGGCGCCGGGTCATCGAGCTGCTGGAGACCCCGGCCGACGTCGTCGACCCCGGCCCCGGCAGCACGCCGCTGCCCGACGGTGACCTCGGCGCACGCTTCACGGCCGTGCGGTTCGCCTACCCCGAGGGCCCCACGGTGCTCGACGACCTCGACGTCACGATCGAGCCGCGCCAACGGGTCGCCGTGGTGGGCGAGACGGGATCGGGCAAGACCACGTTCGCCAAGCTGTTGACCCGCCTGATGGACCCGGTCGAGGGCACGGTGCAGCTCGGGCGCGACACCGCGTGGGCCGACGTCTCCCAGGTCTCGTTCGACGACCTGCGCCGGCACGTCGTGATGGTGCCGCAGGAGGGCTTCCTGTTCGACTCCACGCTCGCCGAGAACCTGCGGTACGGCCGCCGGGAGGCCACCGACGCCGAGCTCGAGGCCGCCATCGGCGACCTCGGCCTGGTCGACTGGTTCGCCGGCCTGCCCCGGGGCCTCGCGACCCGCGTAGGGCAGCGCGGTGAGTCGCTGTCGGCGGGGGAGCGTCAGCTCGTGGCCCTCGTCCGCTCGGCCCTGGCCGATCCCGCCTTCCTCGTGCTCGACGAGGCCACCAGCGCGGTCGACCCGCAGACCGAGCTGCGCGCCACCCGGGCGCTGGAGCGCCTCCTCGACGGCCGCACGTCGGTCACGATCGCGCACCGCCTCTCGACGGCCGAGAACGCCGACCGCATCTTGGTCTTCGACGCGGGCCGACTCGTCGAGGACGGGCACCACAGCGATCTGGTCGATGCCGGTGGGGTCTACTCCCGCCTGCACGCCAGCTGGGTCGCCCAGGCCTCGCTCGGCGTCCGGCCTGAGACAATGGTCCGGTGAGCTCCCTCGACCCCGCGATCGCCGAACGCCTCAAGCTCGACGACGCCGGACTCGTCGCCGCCGTGGTGCAGGACGCCACCACGCGCGACGTGCTGATGGTCGGGTGGATGGACGACGAGGCCCTGCACCGCACGCTGACCACCGGCGCGGCCACCTTCTGGAGCCGCAGCCGGAAGTCCCTGTGGGTCAAGGGCGAGACGTCGGGCAACACGCTGGCCGTGCGCGAGGTGCGCCTGGACTGCGACGGCGACACCGTGCTGGTGCTCGCCGATCCGGCCGGTCCGACCTGTCACACCGGCGCCACCACCTGCTTCGACGCGGACCGGTTGCTGTGAGCGACCCGCGTCGGTGGTACGGCTCGGTGGTGCTGGCCCTCCTGGTCGCCGGGGGCCTCGCCTTCGTCGCCGCCGGCCGAGCGTGGGTCACGGCCGCCATCGGTGACGGCGAGGGTCCGGGTGCGTCGTTCGAGCTCACGGGCTCCGACGTCGCGCCGGCCGCGGGTGCCCTGGGCGTCGTGATCGTGGCCGCCGCGCTCGCCGTGCTGGCCTCGGGCGGCTGGTTCCGCCGCGTCATCGGCCTGGTGGTGGTGCTGGTGTCGGGGGGCGGGGCGTGGGCCACGTTCACCGATCCCGGTGACGCGATCGATCGCACGGTCGCCGAGAGCGTGACGTTCAGCACGGGTGAGCCCGTCGCCTCCGACGGCACGATCTGGCCGTGGGTGGCGCTGGCGGCATTCGGCGTGGCCGCGGTGCTGGGAGCGATGGTCGCCCGGTACGGCGTTGCCTGGCCGACCATGGGCCGCCGTTACGAGGCGCCCGGCACCGGTCCTTCCGACGAGGCTGCTGCGCCGGAGCAGACCGAGGCCGACCTGTGGAAGTCGCTCGACCACGGGATCGACCCGACCGACCCCGATGGCGCCCGATAGGCTGAGGCCACCGCACGTCACCCTCAGGAGACCTCACACATGCACGGATCGTCACCCGCCGCCTGGACCGCCGTCCTCCTCGCCCTCGTGGGCACCACCATCGGCGGCATCGGTCTCATCCCCAACCCGAACTGGATCGTCTTCACGATCGGTGTCGCGGTCGCCCTGATCGCCGGCCCGGTGGGCCTGGTCATGTCGAAGGCCGGCTACGGCGCCGACCACCACTGAGGAACGTCCCCCGATGACCGGCACGCTGACTCCGCCGCCTCCGACCCCGGTCGGACCGCAGCGTGCACCCCGCTCGCGGGGCGAGCTGCTGCGGGCTCCGCTCCTCTGGGGCGCTGCCGGTGCTGCAGCCACGGTCGCGCTGCACTTTCGCGACCCGCACGACAAGGGCTCGTGGGGGTTGTGTCCCTTCCTGCTGATCTCGGGTCAGCCGTGCCCCGGCTGCGGAGGTCTGCGGGCGGTCAACGACCTCACCCGCGGCGACTGGGCCGCTGCGCTCAGCAGCAACGCCATGGCGGTCGCCTTCGTGCTGACCCTGGGCGTGGCCTGGGTCGTGTGGGTCGTGCGCCGAGCCCGCGGGCGCGACGTGCCGCTGATGAAGCTGGGGTGGCGCACCGCCGCGGTGGCGTTCGTGGTCGTGTTCTCGTTCGCGATCTTCCGGCTCACGCCGTGGGGCGAGTTCCTGCAGCCCTGAGCCTTCGCGACCGGACGGTCGTCAGGAGAAGTCGGCGGTGAGGAACGAGATGCCGAGGATGACGCCGGCGACAACCATCGCGCCGGTCACCAGCACGGTCAGCACGATCCCGATGATGCCGCAGATCAGACCGGCCTGCGCCATGCCCTCGCCGGTCTGACGACCGCCCGACGCTGCGATCTCCTTCCGTGCGAGCGGCCCGAGGACCACGGCCGGGAGGCCGGCCGCCAGCCCGAACGGAAAGAAGCAGAAGGCCGAGCTCGCGAACACGCCGAGGATCGATCCGATGCCCAGGACCATGGACCACAGGGCCTTGTCGTTCTGCACCGGCGCGAGCGGACGCGGCGATCTCGGGAAGGGTGGTGGCCCGGGTGGCGGGCCTGCAGGCCCCGGGCCGGCGGTGGGCACCCCGTAGGGGTTGTGCGCGTCGGGAGCCGGCGGGCCTGGCGGAGGCGACTGCTCACCAGTCATCGTCGTACCAGAACTCGCTGGGCATGGTGGCGAACACCACCACGAGCAGCGCGAGCACCAGCAGGTTCAGGACGATGCCGATGATGCCGCAGATCAGCCCCGCCTTGGCCTGCCCCTCACCGGTCTGCCATCCC
>KI301992.1:870567-1199919 GCA_000471045.1 actinobacterium LLX17
CTGCTCACCAGTCATCGTCGTACCAGAACTCGCTGGGCATGGTGGCGAACACCACCACGAGCAGCGCGAGCACCAGCAGGTTCAGGACGATGCCGATGATGCCGCAGATCAGCCCCGCCTTGGCCTGCCCCTCACCGGTCTGCCATCCCTGGGACTGGTTGATCTCCTTGGTCGCCATGGGGCCGAGGATCACGGCGGGGATGCCGGCCATGAGTCCGAACGGGATGCAGCACAGGAAGCTCAGGAACGCGCCGACCACCGCGCAGATGCCGAGGATCATCGACCACAGCGCCTTCTGGTTCTGCTGCGGCGCGGGCCCGTAGGCGTAGGGCTGGGCGTAGGGGGAGCCGGGCGGAGGACCGTACGGCGGCGTCGCTGACATGACCGGGAGCGTAGTGGACGGTCGTGACGGGCGAGCCTGATGCCTGACGAACCGCGGAGCCACACGCCGTCGATAGGTTTCGTACAGACAGCGAACTGCGGCAGGATCGGGGCGACGGACCGGTGAGGCCGGTCCCCGAGCGAGAGGAAACGTGTCGTGGAGCCCTATCCCGCGGGACCCGAAGAGCCGTACCGTCCGCCCACGAAGGGTGAGCCGCCGGCGTCCGTGCGCACGGCGATCAACCTGATCTGGGCCAGCGTCGTGCTGAGCATCATCTCGAGCATCCTGACCTTCGCCATGCTCGACGACATCATCGACCAGGTCATGGAGAGCAACGCGACCATCGATCGCGACGCGGCACGCATCGGCGCGATCATCGGGGTCGTGATCAGCATCGCCTTCGGCGTGGCGATCGCCATCCTGTTCGTGTTCCTCCTGAAGAAGGGGTTCAACTGGGCGCGGATCGTCTACACCGTGCTGACGGTGATCTCGATCCTCTTCGGCTTGTTCGGCCTGATGGGCGAGCAGCCGGCCGTCCTGATGATCGTGAGCCTCATCGGCATGATCCTCAGCATCGCCACGCTGGTGTTCCTGTACCGACCCGACAGCAACGCGTTCTTCACGGCGGACCAGACCCCGCGCTGACGAACCCCGCGCTGACGAACGCCCTGGGGCCGCCGAGCATCGCTCGGCGGCCCCAGGACGTCTCAGGTGCTGCAGGTCAGCTGGTCTCGAAGGACCCGCTGGTCAGCAGAAGGACCCACAAGATGGCGCCGAGGACCGAGAGCACCGTGGCGACGATGCCGGTGATGAAGCCCGCCTTCGCCATGCCAGCGCCAGTCTGCGCGCCGTGGGAAGCAGCAATCTCGCGCTGGGCGGAGCGCCCGAGGATGATCGCCGGGATGCCGGTGAAGAGGCCGCACAGCACGATGCCGACGATGCCGAGCACCAGGGAGATGGTGGCCTTCGAGTTGGACTGCGGCGGGAACTGCTGGCCGCCACCGGGCGGCGGGTAGTTCCCGGAGGGCGGTGGGGTCGATCCGTAGCTGGGCAGGCCGGAGTCGCCGGACGGCTGGTTCGGTTCGTTGGTCGTCATGCCTGCGAGCCTACTGGCGCCCTTGCCCGCTTGCGAGCCTCCGGCGGACCGGTCGAGCCCGCCGACCGAGCCCACTGTTTGGGCGGGGTCACCGCCCCGCGACACCCCCGCAGCCGGAGCCCGCTGACAGGTCTACGCTGGTGGGGCACAGTCGTCCCGTCCCGTCCGGTCCCATCCCAGGAGGTGCCATGTCCGTCCTCGCCGAGATCCTCGAGGGAGTGGCCGACGACCTCCGTCGTCGGATGGAGACCACCAGCATCGACGACCTGAAGGAGCGCGCGGCCCGCCAGTCCGTCGCGCTCGACCCGATGCCGGCCTACCGCGCTGACGGTGTGTCCGTCATCGCCGAGGTCAAGCGGTCCAGCCCCAGCAAGGGCGCCCTCGCCAGCATCAAGGATCCCGCGGCCCTCGCGGCCGACTACGCCGCCGGTGGCGCTGCCACCATCAGCGTCCTCACCGAGGAGCGCCGCTTCGGCGGCACGCTCGACGACCTGCGGGCCGTGCGCGCCAAGGTCGACGTCCCGGTGCTGCGCAAGGACTTCATCACCACCTCCTACCAGCTGTGGGAGGCCCGCGCGTTCGGTGCCGACATGGCGCTGCTGATCGTCGCGGCCCTCGAGCAGAACGCCCTCGAGAGCCTCATCGAGCGCGCCCGGTCGATCGGCCTCACGCCGCTGGTCGAGGTGCACGACGAGGACGAGATCGAGCGAGCCCTGGCCGCCGGTGCCGACCTGATCGGCGTGAACGCCCGCAACCTCAAGACCCTCGAGGTCGACCGCGGCACGTTCGCCCGCGTCGCCCACCTCATCCCCGATCACGTGGTCAAGGTGGCCGAGTCCGGCGTCCGCGGCCCGCGTGACGTCATCGACTACGCCAAGCACGGAGCCAACGTGGTGCTGGTCGGTGAGACGCTCGTCCGAGACGACGACCCGCGCGCGAGTGTCGCTGATCTCGTCGCGGCCGGCGCCCATCCCGCCCTCCAGCATCGAGGCTGAGCCCGTGACGCTCCACGACGACGGTTTCGTCCTGCCCGACGGTCCGGGCCACTTCGGCCGGTTCGGTGGCCGCTTCATGCCCGAGGCGCTCATGGCGCCTCTGGAGGAGATCACCCGCGAGTGGGAGGCCGCTCAGGCCGATCCCGCCTTCGGCGCCGAGCTCGACCGCATGCTGCGCGAGTACGCCAACGTGCCCAGCCCGCTGTACGAGGCGCACCGCTTCAGTGCCGCGGTCGGTGCCCGCGTGCTCCTCAAGCGCGAGGACCTCAACCACACGGGTGCCCACAAGATCCGCAACGTCATCGGGCAGGCCCTGCTGGCCAAGCGCATCGGCAAGCCCCGCTGCATCGCCGAGACCGGTGCCGGTCAACACGGCGTCGCGTCGGCCACGGCGTGCGCGTACCTCGATCTCGAGTGCACCGTCTACATGGGCGAGGTCGACACCGAGCGCCAGGCGCTCAACGTCGCCCGCATGCGCATGCTGGGCGCCGAGGTCATCCCGGTCACCACCGGCAGCCGCACCCTCAAGGACGCCATCAACGAGGCGCTGCGCGACTGGGTCACCACGGTCGACACCACGCACTACCTGTTCGGCACCGCGGCCGGTCCGCACCCGTTCCCCACGATGGTGCGGGAGCTGACGCGCGGCATCGGTGACGAGGCTCGCCGCCAGGTGCTCGAGCTCGACGACAAGCTGCCCGACGTGATCGTGGCGTGCGTGGGTGGCGGCTCCAACGCGATCGGCCTGTTCACGGCCTTCGTGCCCGACGAGGAGGTCCGCATCGTCGGCATCGAGGCCGGTGGCGACGGTGTCGAGACCGGTCGCCACGCGGCCACCATCACGGGCGGCCAGGTCGGCGTGCTGCACGGTGCCCGGTCGTTCCTGCTGCAGGACGAGGACGGGCAGACCGTCGAGTCGCACTCGATCAGCGCCGGCCTGGACTACCCGGGCGTCGGCCCCGAGCATGCCTACCTCGCCGACATCGGCCGCGCCGAGTACCGCCCCTGCACCGATGCCGACGCGATGTCGGCCTTCGACCTGCTCTGCAGGACCGAGGGCATCATCCCCGCCATCGAGTCGGCGCACGCGCTGGCCGGCGCGGTCGACCTCGCCCGTGAGCTGGGGCCCGACGCGACGATCCTGGTGAACCTGTCCGGACGTGGCGACAAGGACGTGCACACCGCGGCGGAGTACTTCGGCCTGCTGGCGGCGGACCGGTGAGCGGACCCGTCGACGCTCCCGCGAGCGGCGCCATCAACGCCATCGACGAGCTGTTCGCCCGCACCCGCGCCGAGAACCGCGCCGCTCTCGTGGGGTACCTGCCGGCCGGATTCCCGACCGTCGAGGGCTCCATCCGCGCCATCGAGGCGATGGTCGAGGCCGGTGTCGACCTCGTCGAGGTCGGCCTGCCGTACAGCGACCCCGTCATGGACGGTCCCACGATCCAGGCCGCCGCCGAGACCGCGCTGGCGGCCGGGACCCGTGTCGACGACGTCTTCGAGGTCGTCGCCGCCTCCGTCGCCGCCGGTGCGCCCACCGTCGTCATGACGTACTGGAACCCCGTGGAGCGCCGCGGGGTCGAGACCTTCGCTCGCGACCTCGCCGAGGCCGGCGGGTCGGGCCTCATCACGCCCGACCTCATCCCCGAGGAGGGCGTCGACTGGGAGCGCGCCTCCCGTGAGCACGGCCTCGACCGCATCTACCTCGTCGCGCCGTCGTCGACCGACGAGCGCCTCGCCCTGACGGCCGAGGCCGCCAGCGGCTTCATCTACGCCACCGCCGTCATGGGCGTGACCGGACAGCGTCAGCAGACCTCGAGCCTCGCGCCGCGCCTGGTCGAACGACTGCGCGAGGTCACCGACAAGCCGGTCGGCGTGGGTCTCGGTGTCAGCAACGGTGAGCAGGCCCACGAGGTCGCCGCCTTCGCCGACGCCGTCATCGTCGGGTCGGCGCTCGTGCGCTGCCTGCTCGACGCCCCCGACGAGGCGGCCGGCCTGGCCGCCATCTCCGACCTCGCCCGCGACCTGCGCCAGGGAGTCGAACGATGATGCTGCCCGCCTACATCCCCAGTCCCGAGACCGGTGTCTGGGAGATCGGCCCGTTCCCGCTGCGGGCCTACGCGCTCGGCATCATCATCGGCGCCCTGCTGGCCATCTGGATCGGTGAGCGCCGCTTCCGCGCCCGCGGTGGCGACGAGGGCGTCATTGCCGACATCGCCATCTGGGCCATCCCCTTCGGCATCGTCGGCGCCCGGCTCTACCACGTCGTCACCGACCCCCAGCTGTACTTCGCCGACGGGCAGGACCCCATCGACGCCTTCAAGATCTGGCAGGGCGGTCTCGGCATCTGGGGCGCCGTCGCCGGCGGTGCGCTCGGTGCGTACATCGCGGCGCGGCGCGCGGGCGTCTCCTTCTCGATGGTGGCCGACTCGCTGGCCCCGGGACTGCTGGTGGCGCAGGCCGTCGGCCGCCTCGGCAACTACTTCAACCAGGAGCTGTTCGGCAAGCCGACCGAGGTGCCGTGGGCGCTCGAGATCGACCCCGAGAACCGCCCGGCCGGTTTCGTGCAGTTCGCCACGTACCACCCGACGTTCCTGTACGAGCTGCTGTGGAACCTCGCGGCCGCGGCCCTGCTGATCGCCATCGACCGGCGCTTCAAGCTCACCGGTGGGCGCCTGTTCGCGCTGTACGTCATGTTCTACACGGCCGGCCGGTTCTGGATCGAGCAGCTGCGCATCGACACCGTCAACGAGATCGGCCCGTTCCGGTTGAACGTGTGGACCTCGATGATCGTCTTCGCACTGGCGCTCGCGTACTTCGTGTGGTCCCGCCGGCGTGACCAGAAGGTCGGTGCCACGGCGACCGCGGCGGAGCCCACCGACACCGGGGACGCGGGCGACACCAGCGCCGACGCCGACACCCACGTCGATGTCCACGCGGCCGACGACGCCGACGCCGACACCGACAGCGACGCGGTCGACCGCAGCCGCACGTCCGACTGATGCCTCTCGCCCTCCTGTGGAGGACGGCGGGGGAGCGCGTCACCGCGCGGCTACCCTGACCGGCATGCCCGACGCAGCTGCGCCAGACGAGACCGAGACCGAGTCCGGGCCCCAGGAGTCGTCCACCCCGCCGCGAGCGTCGGTCCGCGAGGTGCTGCACGCCGCGGTGGCCGCGGTCGGCGGCACCGAGCGTCCGGGCCAGGTCGAGATGGCCGAGGCCGTCGCCCACGCCATCGAGTCCGACGAGCACCTCGTCGTGCAGGCGGGCACCGGCACCGGCAAGTCGCTGGGCTATCTCGTGCCGGCGCTGCTGCACGACAAGCGGGTCGTCGTCGCCACCGCCACGCTCGCGCTCCAGCACCAGCTGGTCGAGCGCGACATCCCCGCCCTGAAGCAGGCCGCGCGCGAGGTGCTGGGCAAGGTGCCGCACCACGCGGTGGTCAAGGGGCGCGCCAACTACGCCTGCCTGCACCGGGTGCGCGAGGGCGCCCCGGACGACCAGGGCGTGCTGGTCGAGGTGCCCGACGGCACGCTGGGCGCCGAGGTCGTGACGCTGCGCACCTGGGCCGAGACGCAGGCCGAGCAGGGGCGCTCGGGCGACAAGGAGTCGGCACCGCCGCACACCGATCGCGCATGGCGGCAGGTCAGCGTCACGCATCGTGACTGTCTGGGCGCCACGCGCTGTGCCTACGCCGCCGAGTGCTTCGCCGAGCTGGCCAAGGAGGACGCGCAGCGGGCGCACCTCGTGGTCACCAACCACGCGCTGCTCGCGATCGATGCGATCGACGAGATCCCGATGCTGCCCGAGTACGACACCGTCGTGATCGACGAGGCGCACGAGCTGGCTGCGCGGGTCACGCAGGCCTCCACGGTCGAGCTCGACCCCGTGATGGTCGAGCGGGCGGCGCAACGCGCTCGCAGCCACGTCACCGAGTCGCAGGCCGCCGACGACCTCGCCGACGCTTCTGACGCGCTGGCCGACGTGCTCACCCGCACCGAGGCCGGGCGCATCGACGAGGTGTCGCAGCCGTTGGCCGAGGTGCTGGGCTTCGTCCGCGACACCGCGCGCGCCTGCCTGTCGGCGTTCACGAAGGAGACCGCCGCCGAGGGCGAGCCCGACGCCGGTCGGCAGCAGGCGCGGGGACAGGTCGAGGAGGTGCGATCGGTGGCCGAACGGATGGCTGCCGCCGGTGACTTCCAGGTCATGTGGCTGGGCGACGGACGCACCGGTCCGCGCCTGCACCTCGCGCCCATCGACGTCTCGGCCAGCCTGCGCGACAAGCTCTTCGCCGAGCACACCGTCGTGCTCACCAGCGCCACGCTCACGCTCGGCGGAGGATTCGGACCGGTGGCCCGCACGGTGGGACTCGACGCCGACGGCGACGGCTGGACCGGTCTCGATGTCGGCTCGCCGTTCGACTACGGCCGCCAGGGCATGCTCTACGTGGCCAAGCACCTGCCGCCGCCGGGTCGTGACGGGGCGTCGCCGGCACACGTCGACGAGCTGGCCGCGCTGGTGGAGGCTGCCGGCGGTCGCACGCTGGGCCTGTTCTCGTCACGCCGCGGTGCGGAGGCTGCTGCCGAGACGGTGCGGGAGCGACTGCCCGACCTCGACATCCTGTGCCAGGGCGATGCGCAGCTCAGCGAGCTGACCCGCCGCTTCGTCGAGGACCCGCGCACGTGCCTGTTCGGCACGCTCGGCCTCTGGCAGGGGCTCGACGTCCCGGGCGACACCTGCCAGCTGGTGATCATCGACCGCATCCCGTTCCCGCGCCCCGACGACCCGCTGATGAGCGCGCGGCAGCGCTTGGTCGAGAAGCGTGGTGGCAACGGCTTCATGAGTGTGGCCGCGTCGCACGCTGCCCTGCTGATGGCGCAGGGCACGGGTCGGCTGATCCGCCGCTCCAGCGACAAGGGCGTCGTGGCGGTGCTGGATCCGCGGCTGGTCACGGCCCGGTACGGCAGCTTCCTCACGGCGTCGCTGCCGCCCATGTGGCGCACCACCGACCGCGAGGCCGTGCTGGGCGCCCTGCGACGGCTGGACGCTGCGGCTGACCCGTAGGATCGAACGCCATGAGCATCCTGGTCACCGGTGGCGCCGGCTACATCGGTTCGCACATCGTCCGCGCCTTCGGGCTGGCCGGGCTGGAGTCCGTCGTGATCGACGATCTCTCCAGCGGGCACCGCGACTTCGTGCCCGACGACGTCCCGTTCGTGGATGCCAACCTGCTCGACACCGCGACGGTGCAGAACACGATGGACGAGCACGGCGTCGAGGCCGTCGTGCATCTGGCGGGGTACAAGTACGCCGGCGTCTCCGTCGAGCGGCCGCTGCACACCTACGAGCAGAACGTGCAGGCCACGGTCAGCCTCCTGAGCGCGATGGAGGCCACGGGTGTTGACGCCATCGTGTTCTCCTCGAGCGCCGCCACCTACGGCACGCCCGACGTCGACCTGGTCACCGAGGACACGCCCACGGCGCCCGAGTCGCCGTACGGCGAGACCAAGCTGATCGGCGAGTGGCTGATGCGCGACGCCGACCGCGCCTTCGGGCTGCGGCACACGTCGCTGCGCTACTTCAACGTGGTCGGCTCGGCCGTGCCGGAGCTGTACGACACCAGCCCGCACAACCTGTTTCCCCTGGTCATCCGCGCGTTGCGCGACGGCCGCACGCCGCGGATCAACGGCACCGACTACCCGACGGCCGACGGCACCTGCGAGCGCGACTACGTGCACGTGGCCGACCTGGCCGACGCGCACGTGGTGGCCACGCGGGCGCTGCTGAGCGGCCGCGACCTCGAGCGGATCTACAACCTCGGGTGCGGCGACGGCGTCTCGGTCCGGCAGATCATGGACGCCGCAGCCGAGGTCAGCGGCATCGACTTCGAGCCGGAGATCGGCCCCCGCCGACCCGGTGACCCGGCCCGCATCGTCGCCTCGGGCGAGCTGGCCGCTCGCGACCTGGACTGGAAGGTCCGCTACTCGGTGCGCGACATGTTCGAGAGCGCCTGGACCGCCGGGCCCGCCGCTCCCTGAGGTGTGAAGGCGCTCTGCGCCTGAGCCACGAAGGGTCAGGCGCTGCGCTCGACGACGCTCCGGTTGAGATCGCGCACGACGCTGTTGACGGTCTCCCTGGCGCAGGCGCGGTTCGTCCCGAGCTGGCCGCGGGGGCCGCGCTTGGTCCAGCCGACCACGTAGAGCCCGTTCGGCAGCCCGGCGTCGCTCAACGCTCGTCCCGCGTCGTGGTGGAGGCCGCCGTGCGGAGCGACGCTCGTCCCCGGGCGGGCCGGCACGGCGTAGCCGACCGACCGCACGACGAGGCCGGTCTCGATCAGTAGTTCATCGCCGCCACGCGAGCGGAGTCGCAGCCCGCGAACGCGATCGTCGCCACGTACCTCGACCGGCTCCGCGCCGAACACGAGTCGCACCGCCCGGGTCCCGGGCCGACGCTCACGCGCGGCGAGGTCGCGCAGCAGCTCGACGCGCACCTGTTCCTCGGTGGTCGGTGGCACGGCGTCGGCGAGGTCGTCCGGGTCGACCACGACGTCGACGTCCGGGAGGCCCGCCAGCCCCACGAGCTCGGAGACCGAGAAGGCGGCACCCACGGGACCGCGGCGCCCGACGACGACGACCTCGGTCACCGCACTCGTGCGCAGGGCAGCCAGAGCGGCGGGCGAGATGTCCGTGTCAGCGAGCCGCTCCGGGTCACGAGTCAGGATGCGTGCCACGTCGAGGGCGACGTTGCCCTGTCCGACCACCACGACGCGCTCGGTGCTCAGGTCGGGGGCGTCGTCTCGGTGGTCAGGGTGGCCGTTGTACCAGGCGACCAACGGACGGGCGCCGTGCACGCCGGGCAGGTCCTCGCCCGGTAGTCCGAGCAGCCGGTCGTGACTCGCGCCGGTGGCGAGCACCACGGCGTCGTGGCGAGCCTGCAGGTCGCGGAGACCGGCGTCGTCGACCTCCTGCCCGGTCACCAGGGTCACGCGAGGATCGCTCAGCAGACGGTCGAACAGGCGCACCACCTCCCGGGTGCGGGGGTGGTCGGGGGCCACGCCGAACCGGGCGAGGCCGAACGGCTCGGTCAGACGTTCCAGCACCGTCACGCGGACGTCGGCGTGCTTGAGCAGCTCCTCGACCGTGAACATGCCGGCCGGGCCGGAACCGACGACCGCGACAGACACGGGGGCGGTGGACTGCCGGCGCACCAAGGTCGGCACTGGAGCCTGCAGCGGTCGGGGCGCGGGCTGCTCGAAGTACGCCGCGTTGAGCAGCTCGAACGGCTGCTGGTCCGGGGTGAGGCGCGAGGCGGCGGTGATCGCCCCGACGGGACAGGCCCCCACGCAAGCACCGCAGTCGACGCACGAGTCCGGGTCGATGTACAGCATCGAGGCGGTGCCGAAGTCGGGCTCGTCGGGGGTGGGGTGGATGCAGTTCACCGGGCAGGCGAACACGCACGAGGCGTCGGCGCAGCAGGACTGCGTCACGACGTGGGGCATCAGGCCGCCTCGTCGACGAACACGGGCGCCGGCTCGTTGCGGTATCGCGAGCGTCGGCCGTCGATCTTGAGCAGCTTCCAGAGACGGCGCGCGACCGGGTTCATCAGCCCGGACTCGTCAGCCAGGGTGCGCACGTCGGCGAAGATCTCCGAGAGTCGCTCACGCGAGGCCGGGGACTTCCAGTACAGGTCCTTCATGACCGAGCGGGGGATGCCGAACTCGCGGCGGAAGCTCTTCGGCGGCACCATGATCAGGTCGCAGCCCACGCGCATGATGACGGGGAACGCCAGCGAGGTCAGGAAGCGGTCGACCCGTCCCAGGCGGGCCGCACGGCGCTTGACGTACTCATGGGCGAAGGAGATGTGCCGCGACTCCTCGGCCACGTGGATCTGCATGATGCGGGTCATCACCGGCGGCATCTCGTGGCCGTCACGCAGGATCGCCTTCTGGGTGTGGTCGATGGGCTCCTCGCCGGCCAGGACGCCGATGAAGAAGCCGACCGGCACGACGGAGGCAGCCAGCGGGATGAGGGCCGACAACGTCCGCACCGCGCGCGGCATGCCCGGCACGTCGATCCCGATGCGGTTGACGGTCTCCTGGAACATCTGGGTGTGGTGGCACTCCTCGGTCGCCTCATGGGTGAGGTACCGGAACTCCGGTGAACCGTTCCGCAACGAGAAGACGTACTGCATGATCCCGCGGATCAGCAGGTTCTCGAACTGCAGGCCGACCTTGAGGATGTTCGCCTGGCGCCACAAGCCGATCTCGATCTGGCGATCGAGCGGGAGTGCCTGGTACCAGGGGTGCCCGCCCAGAGGGTCGGTGCCGGGCGGCAGGACCCAGCGGGGATCGTCCCGGCGGACCTGGAAGTCGGGGTGCTCCCAGTCGATGTCGACGAACGGGTCGAAGTTGCGCTCGACGGAGGCCACCGAGAGCTGGTGCAGCACGGTCGCGTAGTCGGACCGGTTGGCCTCGGCAGAGTCGGTCGCGGCGGGGTGGGTCGCGGTCATCTGGCCCTCCAGAACGTGCCATTGAGCGATGTTACATCGGGAATGTCACGATCATCGCACGATGCGGCAGGATGTCAACCATGACCGAGGGGCGCGATGGCTGAGTACCGGATCGACGACCTCGCGCGCCGTGTCGGCACCACGGCGCGCAACATCCGCGCCTACCAGCAGCGCGGCCTGCTCCACCCGCCGCGACTGCTCGGACGGGTGGGCGTCTACTCCGAGACCCACGTGCGCCGACTGCGGCGCATCCTCTCGCTGCTCAGTCGCGGCTACGACGCCCCGCAGATCCAGGAGCTGCTGGACGCCTGGGACCGGGGTCTGGACATCGAGTACGTGCTCGACCTCGAGGAGGTCATCACCGAGCCGTGGAGCGTCGAGGACCCGGTGCCGCTGCCTGCCGACGACCTCGCTCACCGCGTCGGTGATGAACGGACGATCGAGCGCCTGGAGGCACTCGGGTGGCTCGAGCGCACCAGTGACGGTGCGGTGTTCCAGAGCCGCCGCCTGCTGGAGTCCTTCGAGGAGGCGCACGACCTCGGCTGGTCGCGGGAGGAGCTGGTGGGGCTGTACGAGTCGCTCACCCGCGAGTTCGACGCGGTGGCCGACGACTTCGTCAGCACGGCGGCCCAGCGGCTGATCGCCGACCGTGGGCCCACCTGGGTGCCGGAGGGTGAGCAGTCCGAGGAGCTCGCCTTCCTCCTCGTGCGGCTGCGACGCCTCACGTTGACGACCGTGCGAGTCATGCTGGCCGGGGCGCTCGAGCGGCGCACGCGCCAGGAGGTGCAGGCCCATCTCGACCGCGTGGCCCGTGGGCGGGACGACTGAGCCGACTACATGCGGCGCAGGACCGCGGTGACCTTGCCGAGGATGGTGGCGTGCGTGCCGTCGATGGGGGAGTACTGCTCGTTGTGCGGCAGCAGCCAGACCTGACCGTTCTTGCGCTGGAAGGTCTTGACCGTGGCCTCGCCGTCGAGCATCGCCGCGACGATCTCACCGTTCTCGGCCACCGGCTGCTGGCGGATGACGACGTAGTCGCCATCGCAGATGGCCGCGTCGATCATCGAGTCGCCGGACACCTCGAGCAGGAAGAGGGTGCCGTCGCCGACGATGGACTTGGGCAGCGGGAAGACGTCCTCGACGCGCTCCTCGGCCAGGATGGGCCCGCCGGCCGCGATGCGACCGACCACCGGCACGTAGGTGGCGGTGGGCATCGAGTCGTTGATGCCGGTCTCGTCGACCACCGACTCGGTGGCGCTGCTGACAGCAGCACCGGCGCCCGAGCGCGCACCCTGGCCGTCGGGCAGGAAGATCTCCATGGCGCGGGGACGGAACGGATCGCGCCGGATGTAACCCATCTTCTCGAGCTGCTTGAGCTGGTGCGACACCGAAGACGTGCTGTGCAGGCCCACTGCCGCGCCGACCTCGCGCATGCTGGGCGGGTAGCCGCGGGACGCGACCTCGTCGCGCAGGAACTCCAGGACACGGCGCTGCCGAGCGGTGAGACCCGAGGCGTCGGGCGGGCCGTCAGGAAGCTCGGTGACGTTGTCGACGGCACTGTCGTCAACGGCGGGGCCGGGTGAGTCGCTGCGGGGCGTGTCGCTGCTCATGGGCTCACAGTAGGACCACCGGAGACCGGAATCAAACATCTGTTCGAGAGCGTGTCGGGGCGTGTCGGCGATAGGTTGACGCCCATGCCTCGCTCGTTGGTCCGTGCCGGACGCCCTCGTTCCGCCGTCGTCACCGGAGCCGGGCGGGGGATCGGGCGCGCCGTTGCGGCTGAGCTCGTCGCCCGCGGGTACCTCGTCGTGGTCACCGACATCGACGCTGAGGCGGCGCGACTGACGGCCGCGACGATCGGGGCGGCCGACTCCTGCGGTCTCGACGTCACCGATGCCGAGGCGAATCGTGCGGTGGCTCGGCGGGCCACGGTTCTGGCGCCGCTCGGGGCCTGGGTGTGCAACGCCGGCGTGTTGCAGGAAGGCGCGCTGACGACGCTCTCGGACCGCCAGGTGCGCTCGCAGGTCGAGGTGAACCTGCTGGGCGTGCTGTGGGGGGTCCGCGCGGCCGCTGACGTCATGCGCGCCGAAGGTGTGGCGGGTGACATCGGCATCGTCGCGTCGCTCAGTGCGCACGCTCCGGTGCCGGGGCTCGCCACCTACGCGGCAACCAAGGCCGCCGTCCTGTCGCTGGCCACCTCGACGGCGGCAGAGCTGCGCAGTGATCGCATTCGCGTGCATGCGGTGTGTCCTGACGGCGTGGAAACGGCCATGGTCGGCTCGATGGACCCGTCCGGGGGAGTGCGTTCGGCCCTCGCCGCCGGCGTGATGTTGACGCCGGAGACGGTCGCCCGCGAGCTGGTCGATCTCTTCGGGCGGCGTCGCGTCTACCGCACGCTGCCGGCTTGGCGCGGCGTGCTGGCGCGCTCCAGCTCGGTGCTGCCGACGGTGTTCGAGCCGGCCGACCGCGCCATGCGTTGGTGGGGCGCTCGGCGCCTGCGGCGCTCCTCCTGAGTCGTTCGAACGGCTCTTTCGCGTCGCTCGGACCGGTCTCGGTCGGGCGACACGCTGTGCGGCAGATCACAACGCGCGGTGTTTGTGCAGGTCAGAGCGTCGTTGCGCGTCCGAATGCGGTCCATTCGTAAGTTTGTTCGAACAAGGTCTTCACTTTTGTCCGACCTTCGCCGTACAGTCGTTCGTGTGTTCGATCGAACGCCTGTTCGTGCCTCTGGAACCCTCCGGATCGGATGACACTCGGGCCGGCGCTCGTGAGAACACACCAACTTCGAACCTCACTTCCCCCATGGAGGTCATCATGAGCATCACCCACCTCGAGCTCCCGCTCACCGACGATCATTACGTCACCGATCGCGATGCCCGCGCCGCGCAGCAGCGGCACCTCAGCCTGGTGCCCGCGCCGACCGCGGTCTCCGCGCCCCAGGTGCGGCTGACCCGCCGTGGACGGGTCGCCGTCGTGCTGGCCGCCCTGGGCGTCATCGTCGCGCTGATGGTCGTGTTCGGGTCCGGCACGGCCGCCACCAGCGATGCCGGCACCATCGTCGACACGGCCACCGTGACGGTGCAGCCCGGTCAGACCCTGTGGTCGATCGCGGCCGACGCCAACCCTGACGGCGACATCCGCGACACGGTCGACGACATCGTTCGCCTCAACGCCCTGGCCGACGGTCAGAGCCTGCAGATGGGCACGCCGCTCGCGGTTCCCGTCTACGGCGACTGAGCCAGCCCCTGGTGCGTCGGTCCAGCGGTGGGGAAGCCGCGGACTGACGCCTGCGACACCAACACCGTGGTTGCTTCGGCGGCCACGGTGTCGGTGTGTTCGGGGTCTGTGTGGTCAGGGTCGGTTCAGGGGTGGACGAGGACCGGGGGAGCCTCGGTCACTCGCAGCGTGGTGGCCGGGCCCGTGGCGGTGATGGTGCTCGAGAGGTCCTGCCAGTCACCACCGTTGATGCGGTACCGCACGCGATAGGTGACGTCGACGCTCGGCTGAAGAGCCTCCGCCGAGCGCTGGTACGTGTGGGTGATGTCGGTGTTCGGGTAGGGCCGGCCAGGACCAGTGGTGGTGGCGGTCGTGCCGTCGCCGTGGTTCCAGCGGTAGCTGGTGGGTGTGGCCTCGACGTCGACGCTCTGACCGAGCAGGGTGACGGTGCGCCGGAAGTCGGCCGGCTGTGTGTGGAAGATCGTCGGAACGTTGACGAGCGTCTGCCCACCGGGCTGGATCTGGATCGTCAGCGCCGGCAGCCCGAGTTCCCGCACCGCCCGCTCAACGTCCGCCGGCAGCACCGCGTCAGTTGCCGCGACTGCGATCGCCCGGCATGCCCTCACGGCCCCGTCTTCGTAGAGGCATTCTGTCGGATTCAATGCGGGGGTAGCCGCTGAACCCGAAGGCGCAGGACCGCTCGGCCTCGGTTTCGCCAGCTCGCCCTCAAGGCGGACTGACTCCCTGTCCGGGTTCGGTGTGACGTCCACCTGCAGATGGAGGCTGGCGCCGAGGATGAGGGCGACCAGGCCGACGCCCGTCATGCTTGCCGCCCTGCCACATGCTGCACCATTTGCCAACGCGTCCCGTCGTATCCAGCTACGAAAGTCACGTCCTCTTGCACCGCAGTGAATGGCGTTGCATCGGTTGATGGGGCGTCGGCGTACTCGCCCTCAGAGATCTCGACCTTGGCAACTATTGCGACGTCCTTGCCGTACGGCTTGAGTTCCGCCTTCGAAACAGACCGCTCGCCCCCGGTCATCCAGCCGCCAGCATTGTGTCGGGTGGTGTAGATCTCCACGTACGTCTGACATCCCGAGCAGGTGTCGAGGCTGAGGGCTTGGAGTGGGGCCACGTCGCCGGTGTGGGAGGCGTAGTTCATGACGTCGAGGTAGTGGTCGAGGAACGCGGCGGCGCCCTCGGCGGAGTTCTCCGTCGCCTGCTCCGGCAGGGGTGGCGGCGACTCGGTGCTGGTGGGCGTGGGTGAGGTCGACGCCGTGCCGTCCGGCTTTTTCGGCACGGGCTCGTCCGAGCATCCGGCCAAGACCGCCGCGGCCAGTGTGATGGTGCTGATGACAGTGCGTGTTCGCATGGATCCCCCGATCGGTGCGGCACCGAAACTAGCCACTTGCCTGCGAGTTGTCAGCCCGCTGTCCCCAGGATTGGGCGAACCCGCCCAATCGCCGGATGCGCGTCCGACCCACAATGGAACGCATGCGGGTTCTGGTGGTGGCGGACGAGACCGATCGCGACGGCGGGTACGTCGTCGAGCGGCTCCGTCAGCGGGGCGCGACGATCGATGTCCTCGAGCGCGAGCACCTGGTCGAGCCCGCCAGCCACGGAGCGTTCGACCTGCTGCTCCTGCTCGGTTCGTACCGCTCGGCCCACGACCCGGCGCACGTGCACGACGTGATGGCCGAGTCGCAGCTGGTCCGAGACGCACTGGTGGGTGGCACGCCCGTCATGGGCATCTGCTTCGGCGCGCAGCTGATGGCCCGCGCCCTCGGCGGCACGTCGTACGCGATGGACGTGCCAGAGGTCGGGTGGCGTCGCGTCGACACCCTCGACGACGTCTTGTGCCCGCGTGGCCCGTGGGGGCAGTTCCACGCCGACACCTTCAGCCCGCCGCCGACGGCCCGCGTGCTCGGCCACACCTGGTACGGCCCGCAGTGCTTCGTGGACGACTCGCACGGAGCGCGGGCGATCGGTTGGCAGTTCCACCCCGAGGTCACTCCCGAGGTGTACGCGCGCTGGATCGAGCAGAACGCGGCGGTGGTCCGCGCCGGCGGTGCCGACCCGGACGACCTGATGCGCGAGGCACGGGCGAACGCGCCCCGGGCACGCACCCGGGCCTTCGCGCTGGTCGACGCCGCGCTGGAGTACCTGATGGTGTCGGCCTCCCCGGTCTGAGCGAACCGCCTGAGTACCAGACAAAACAGTCCGATCGGACTAGTGTGACCGCACCTCCTCCCTCACGAAGGTGCCGATCATGGCTCGACGTTTCCGCACGTCCCGTTCAGTCCTCGTCTCGATGGCGCTCGCCGTCGCCGTGGCGGTTCCCGCCGGGTCCGCGGCCGCGTCCTCGCCGCCGCCCGAGCCGGGCTCGGTGGCCTACCTCGCCCGTGACACCCAGAACGTCCTCGACGCGTATGGGCGCATCACGGGTCCGGGCGGTCAGCTGACCAACCCGCGCTACCTCCCGGCGCTCATCAAGACGGCCGGACTGACCACCACCTCGCAGCTGCTGACGCAGGTCGCCAACCCCACGCGTCTCGCCCTGACCGCCGGCCAGCTCGTGCCCGGCTGGAGCGTCGGCAACCCGCTGCGCTCGGGCTGGAACGGCACCCGCGGCGTGATGACGCCGGTCTCGTTCACGAACCGGTACGGCGCACTGCTGCGAGGCACGATGTTCACCCCGAAGCCGGGCGCCACGGACCCCTACACGGGCGCCGCGCTGGCGGGTCCGTTCCCCGGTGTCGTCATCACGCCGGGCTCGGTGCAGGGGAGTGCGCCGATGTACCACTGGGTTGCCCAGGACCTCGCCGAGCGCGGGTACGTCACGTTCGTCTTCGACGTGCAGGGCCAGGGGACCAGCGAGACGCTCCCGCACACCACCGGCTCACCGCTCCCGTTCTGCAGCCTCTTCGCGCCGGCGATCCTGGGGGAGCAGACGCCGTGCCCGGGTGTGCCGTTCCAGCAGCCGTCGAACTTCGTGTTCGGCACGCAGGACGCCATCGACTTCTTCATGTCGACGCCCGATGCGCCGTACGCGAACGTCGGGGCCGCAGGGGCGAAGGTCAACGCGTTCAACCCCGTCCACGCGCAGTTCGACCGCTCCGAGGAACCCGATCCGTTCACCCCGGGCCGCACCACGAAGCTCGCCATCATGGGCCACTCGCTCGGCGCCGCCGCCGTCTCGCAGGTGCAGGGCATCGACGAGCGCGTGGCGACCGTGGTGGCCCTCGACAAGCTCAACGCGTCGCCGGACTCCGGGCTGCCCGACGTCGGTCCGGTGACCCCGGTGGTGCCCGGCCTCGGGCTCCAAGCGGAGTACGGCTTCACGGTGGCCCCGTACGCCCTGAGCGGCGGCTCGTCGCTCCTGCCGCTGCCGTCGTCGCCGAATGCCCTCACCGCCGGGCCCGATCCGATGCGTGAAAAAACCTCGGGCTTCGAGGCCTGGCAGGCGGCCGGCGTCGACAGCATGGTGGTCGTGCCGCGGGCCTCGACCCACCTGGAGTACACCGACATCCCGCTGGTGCTGCCGGCCAGCCGCTACGGGCAGGCCCTGTCGAGCGCGTACATCCAGGCGTGGCTGGGGCACTACCTGAAGCACGAGAGCGCAGAGCCGCTCACCGCCACGAGCTTCCCGTACCTCGAGCCGCAGGGCGGCGGGGTGTGGAAGCCGATCACCCTGCAGCGCGACGCGAATCTGAGCTTCTACTACTGCTCGGCCTTTGACGTGGCAGGCGCGGACGGCCGGCTCGTCGACGAGGACGTCACCGACCTCGGCTGCGCCGACTGACCCCTGAACACAGCAGTCGTCCGGGCCCGCCATGCGGACCCGGACGACTGTCGTGCGACGTGCTGGGCTGTCAGGCCTTGTCGGCCTCGCCGGCCTGAGCGGCAGCGTCCTGCTCGCTCGTGGCACCGGAGGTGCTGAGCTGGCCGCCGGCGTTCTCGAGGTGAGCGCGGACGAACCAGTGGAACAGCTCGAGCTGGCCGAGCTGGCCGATGAGCATGTCCTCGGTGACCGGGTCGATCTCGCCGGAGATCTCGACCGCCTTGCGGTGGTCGGCGATGACGCCCTCGTAGACCTGGTCGAGCGCGCCGAGGTGCTCGTTGGTGGTGGCGCGGCCCAGGGAGTAGTCGTCCCAGGAGCGCTCCTTGACGATGGAGCCGGTCAGGCCGTTGGGGGAGGCGCCGAGCGTCGCGATGCGCTCAGCGGTCTCGTCGACGGCGTCGCGGACCTCGACGACGTGCGGATCGATCATCTCGTGCACCGCGATGAAGTGCGGGCCGACGACGTTCCAGTGCACGTGCTTCAGGACCAGAGCGAGGTCGTTGAGGGCGTGCAGTCGCTCCTGCAGGAGGTTGGCGACCTTCTCACCCTCGGCCTCGGTCAGGCCGGGGACGGTGTAACGGGCAGGGGTGTTGGAAGTAGGCATACTCCGACGCTACGACCCTGTGCCGACGAGGCAAGTCGAAAGCGCATCGCCGCAGGTCAGGGCCTACGTGACGACCCTCACCCGCAGCGGTCCCTCAGGCGCTCGGGCTCAGGCGTCCGGGCCGGGCGACTGGTTGAACAGCCAGGCGATGCCGAACCGGTCGTTGACCAGACCGAAGATGTCGCCCCACGGCGCCTCGCTGAACGGCACCGCCACCTCGCCGCCCTCGGACAGCGCGTCCCAGAGCTCGCGCAGGTCGACGCCCTCGGAGTTGATGGAGAGGTTGACCGCGGTGCCGAGGGTGGGCGGATCCATGCCGGGAGGAGTGTCGCCGGCCATGATGACCATCCCGTGGGGTGCGGTGAGCATGCCGTGCATGAGGAGGCCGGCGAGGTCGGGGTCGTCGCCCATGCCGTTCTCGCCGAAGGTCGACAGGCTCAGCTCGCCGCCGAAGACGGACTGGTAGAACTCCAAGGCCTCACGAGCCTCGGTGCGAAAGTTCAGGTACGGGTTCAGGCGAATCGTCATGTGGACAGCGTCCACCCGAGCGCCCACAGTTCACAAGAGCCGAGCGGACACGAGAATCGGTCACGCCTTGCGGATGCGGATCGGTCCCTTCGCGGTCGCCAGATCGACGACCTGGCCGCCCTGGGTGATGACGACGTCGCCGGCGTCGACCAGCCGTTGCGCCGCCTGCCGTGACGGTTCCATCAGTTCGCGCCAGTCGTCATCGCCGACCGATCGAGCAGCATCGGACGGGCAGATCGTGGCGCCGGCGGCCCGCTGGTCGAGCAGCTCGAGGATCGTGCGCTCGAGCTCGCGGTCGACGTCGGTCATGCCGCCATTGTCCACAGATCGGGGGAGGGCGGCAGGCCGAATCGGACGCCGGATGCGGATGGTCTGAGGCTCGAAAAGCGTTGAACTAGAGGCGGCCAGAAAGCCCGAACAGTGCGCTGACCTGCAGCGATGCGAAGCGGAGAAGAACTGTCCGACACGGCTGCGAAAGTGGTTGCACTCCCCGGCAGCGAGGCGTACGGTTACCCCTACATCTAGTACTTACACGGATGTAGTTCTCCACATGTAGGTCCACAGCTTCGGAGAGCTTTCCACAGAAAATCGCACTTCTCCACCGGTTCGTCCCCGGTTTCGTCCACACTCCCGAGAGGAGACCCGACCGATGCACTGTCCTTTCTGCCAGCACACCGACACCCGGGTCCTCGACTCCCGTGTGGCCGACGAGGGCGTCTCCATCCGTCGTCGCCGCGTGTGCTCGGCGTGCGAGAAGCGCTTCACCACGATCGAGCAGATGCAGCTGATGGTCGTCAAGCGCTCGGGGGCCGTCGAGCCCTTCCAGCGCGACAAGGCCGTCGCCGGTGTCGCCAAGGCGTGCAAGGGGCGCCCGGTCTCGGCCGACGACCTCGCCCGGCTCGGTCATCAGGTCGAGCAGACGCTGCGTGCGTCGGGTTGCCCGGAGATCGAGGCGCACCAGGTGGGCCTGGCCGTCCTCGAGCCGCTCAGCCAGCTCGACGAGGTCGCCTACCTGCGCTTCGCCAGCGTCTACAAGGCGTTCGAGTCGGCCGACGACTTCGCCGCCGAGATCGCCAGCCTCATGGCCCGGTCCGCCGACGGTGAGCTCGCCGAGCACACCGCCGCCGGCCGCACCAGCAGCTAGTACGTCACCCCAGCACTTTCAAAAACCGCCACCCGCGAGAACACACAGGAGCACGTCCATGACGGAAACGGTCAGCGGATCCACCGGATCCACCCGCAAGCGCGCATCGAAGGGCATCACCGTCGAGCGCGTCTACACCACCGAGGGCGTGCACCCCTACGACGCGGTCAACTGGGAGCGCCGCGACGTAGTGCAGACCAACTGGAAGACCGGCGAGAACGTCTTCGAGCAGCGCGGCGTGGAGTTCCCCGACTTCTGGAGCGTCAACGCCTCCACCATCGTCACCACCAAGTACTTCCGTGGTGCCGTGGGCTCGGAGCAGCGTGAGACGAGCCTGCGCCAGCTGCTCGACCGCGTCGTGCTCACGTACGTCAAGGCGGGCAAGGAGCACGGCTACTTCGCCACCGACGCCGACGCCGAGATCTTCGAGCACGAGCTGACGCACATGCTCCTGCACCAGGTCTTCAGCTTCAACAGCCCGGTGTGGTTCAACGTCGGCACGTCCAGCCCGCAGCAGGTCAGCGCCTGCTTCATCCTGGCCGTCGACGACTCGATGGACTCGATCCTCAACTGGTACCGGGAGGAGGGCCTGATCTTCAAGGGTGGTTCCGGTGCAGGCCTCAACCTCTCGCGCATCCGCTCGTCCAAGGAGCTGCTCCGCTCCTCGGGTGGCACCGCCTCCGGCCCCGTCTCCTTCATGCGCGGCGCCGATGCGTCCGCGGGCACCATCAAGTCCGGTGGCGCCACGCGTCGCGCAGCCAAGATGGTCGTGCTCGACGTCGATCACCCCGACATCGTCGAGTTCGTCGAGACCAAGGAGCGTGAGGAGGAGAAGATCCGCGTCCTGCGCGACGCCGGCTTCGACATGGACCTCGGTGGGTCCGACATCACCAGCGTCCAGTACCAGAACGCCAACAACTCGGTGCGCGTCAACGACGAGTTCATGCGTGCGGTCGAGGAGAACGGCCCGTTCGGCCTGCGTGCGCGCACGTCGGGTGAGGTCATCGAGGAGATCGACGCCAACGAGCTGTGGGACAAGATGGCCAAGGCCGCCTGGGCCTGCGCCGACCCGGGCATCCAGTACGACTCCACCATCAACGACTGGCACACCACGCCGGAGGCGGGCCGCATCACGGCCTCCAACCCGTGCAGCGAGTACATGCACCTGGACAACTCCAGCTGCAACCTGGCCAGCCTGAACCTGCTGAAGTTCCTCGAGGACGACGGCTCGTTCGCGGTGCAGAAGTTCGTCAAGAGCGTCGAGCTCATCATCACCGCGATGGACATCAGCATCTGCTTCGCCGACTTCCCGACCGAGGCGATCGGCGACACCACGCGCGCCTACCGTCAGCTGGGCATCGGCTACGCCAACCTCGGTGCGCTGCTCATGGCCTCGGGCCTGGCGTACGACTCCGAGGGTGGCCGCGCGCTGGCCGGTTCCATCACCTCGCTGATGACCGGTGCGTCCTACCGCCGCTCGGCCGAGCTGGCCGGTGTGGTCGGTGCGTACGACGGCTACGCGCAGAACGCTGCCCCGCACACGCGGGTCATGCGCAAGCACCTGGCTGCCAACGACGACATCCGCACGCTGCACTCGATGGACATCGCGGTGCACCGTGAGGCCACCAAGCAGTGGGCCGACAACCTCAAGATCGGTGAGAAGAACGGCTGGCGCAACGCCCAGGCGTCGGTGCTCGCACCCACCGGCACCATCGGCTTCATGATGGACTGCGACACCACCGGCATCGAGCCGGACTTCTCGCTGGTCAAGTTCAAGAAGCTCGTCGGTGGCGGCTCGATGCAGGTCGTCAACCAGACGGTGCCGGCCGCCCTCACCAAGCTCGGCTACACCAACGAGACGATCGAGGCGATCGTCGAGTTCATCGCCGAGCACGGTCACGTCATCGACGCGCCGGGCCTCAAGCCTGAGCACTACGAGGTCTTCGACTGCGCGGTGGGCGAGCGGGCCATTAAGCCGATGGGCCACGTGCGCATGATGGCGGCGGCGCAGCCGTTCCTGTCGGGCGCCATCTCCAAGACGGTCAACATGCCCGAGACCTCCACGGTCGAGGAGATCGCCGACGTCTACTTCCAGGGCTGGAAGCTCGGCCTGAAGGCGCTCGCCGTCTACCGCGACAACTGCAAGGTCGGCCAGCCGCTGTCCAGCCAGAAGTCGCAGGACGACAAGACCAACGCGTCGGCCGAGGCCGCCGAGGTCGAGGTCAAGACGGTCGTCGTCGAGAAGCCGATCCGTCGTCGTCTGCCGAAGTCGCGCCAGTCGATCACCACGAGCTTCAGCGTGGGTGGCGCCGAGGGTTACATGACCTCGGGTGCTCACGAGGACGGTTCGCTCGGCGAGATCTTCATGAAGCTGGGCAAGCAGGGCTCGACCCTCGCCGGCATGATGGACGCCTTCAGCATCGCGATCTCGATCTCGCTGCAGTACGGCGTGCCGCTGGAGACCTTCGTGCAGAAGTTCACCAACATGAAGTTCGAGCCGGCCGGTCTGACCGACGACCCGGACGTCCGCATGAGCCAGTCGATCATGGACTACACGTTCCGTCGCCTGGCCCTGGACTACCTGGACTTCGAGACCCGATCGGCCTTGGGCATCCACTCGGCCGAGGAGCGTCAGCGCTACCTCGACACGGGCTCGCACCAGCCGATCGGCAGCGGCACCACCGCCGCCGAGCTCGTCGAGGATTCGGCGGCTGAGGCCGCTCCCACCCCACAGGCTGAGGTTGCTCCGGCGGCTGAGGTGCGAGGAACGAGCCACGAAGCCGGAACCCACGAGGCTCCGGCCACGGCCCACACCTCCGCTGAGCTCCTCGAGGTCATCACCGGCTCCGCGGTTGACTCGCCCCTGTGCATGACCTGCGGCACCAAGATGCGTCCCGCCGGCTCCTGCCACGTGTGCGAGGGCTGCGGCAGCACCAGCGGCTGCAGCTGAGCAGCTGAAGCAAGGAACGGCCCCACCATTCGGTGGGGCCGTTCCTCGTTGAGTCTCCGTTAGTTCGTGAGCTACACGAGCAGCCCAGGACTGGGTTCTGCCACGTGCCACCGGCCCGCAACCGGCGCATGCCGAGCCGTTGGCGACCGCACCTACGACCGAGACTTCGGCGGCCGGGGGACAGTTGCGATCTCTCCGACGACTTCGAGGCCGAGTCGCTGCGCGTCCTTCAAGATCCACCCGAGTGCGTCGTCGTTCAAGAATCGTTCGCCGTTCTTGTTCTCGACGGCTCGAGGACTGCCCGGGCGGGAGTTCCAACCGTTCACGGCCTTGCCATCCATGTAGCCGGCTCGTTGCGCGAACTCCGAAACTTCCTTGCTGGTGGCCCCTCGACCCTCCTCTGCGTTGAGCCTGCCGATCGCTCCCAAGTATGCGAGGTATGCCATCGACATCTGGGACTTCGTGCCCTTCGGGTCAGGAGTGAATGGCGGATCGTCGTGTAGAGGGTCGTACTTGAGTGGTCCGGCAGGACCACCCACGAGTGCGATTGGGCCGGAGTCCGAATCGCCCGACGATTCATCCAGTGCGGCAAGGAAAGCTTCGGCCGCGGCGCGCGCAGCCTTCAGCAGTGAAGTGGAGGCGTTCGGATCATTGGTCATTCGAGCTCCTGACTCAGGCGTTAGATGACTTCCCACGTCTACATAGTAGGTGCGATGTACATTCACTGCAACTGCAGTGGACTCCTTCGTGCCCGTGCCCTGCCGCGGCCCGAGGGAGCGTGCGTCCAGGGACGGCTTGGCGTGACTCGTGCCTGGCTGCTCAGGCGACCCTGTACGACCCGTGCCTGGTCTAGGGTCCTCGCGTGATCCCTGCCGTCTTCGCTTTCGACCAGCTTCCGCAAGTCGACCTCCACGTTGGTGCGATCTACCGGGGTGGATCGAAGGGCCACCAGGGAGACGATCCGCTGCACCCGTTGCTTCGCGTCGGTAATGCCGGCGGCTTTCGGCAGCGTGGTCGGGGTAAACCCCGATACGTGGCTCTGTACTCGACTCGTACCGAGGAGGGATGGCCCGATCGCTTCATCAACGACGGGCGAACGTTCTTCTACTACGGGGATCAGCGAAGCCCAGGCGTTGACCTCCACGACACTCCGCGAGGCGGGAACCGTCTGTTGAGACACGTCTTCGACCGAGTGCAGCGAGACGATCTGGAAGCCCGCGCCTCAATAGCCCCCCTCTTCCTTTTCCTGAAGGCGGGTAGCGGTCGTGACGTGACCTTTGCGGGACTGCTCGTCCCGGGGTCGGCGCTCTTGCCTGAGTCGGAGCAGCTCAAAGTGGAGCGGCTGATGAGCGCGACGGGCACGGTCGAGAACTACCGCGCCGCTTTCACAGTGCTCGATGCCCAAGTCATCTCACGAGCCTGGCTAGTGGACCTGGAAGCCGGTCGCCCGATGACGGTCAATGGTCCAGCCGAGTGGTTCAAGTGGGTCCTTCTTGGAACGTAGGTTGTCGTCCTGCGGCATGGTCCTAGCACGCCGAGGATTGGAGGGATGAACGAGGAGAACGAATCGGCAAGTTGGGCGTCGTCGCCTACGAGTCGGCGTGTCATGAGAGCAAACAGACGCAGAGACACCGCGCCAGAGTTGGCCGTGCGCCGCGCGTGCCATGCGCGGGGTCTTCGCTATCTCGTGGACGCCAGACCACTGCCTCGGTTGAACCGACGAGCAGACATGGTTTTCAGGGGTGCGAGAGTCGCGGTGTTCATTGACGGTTGTTTTTGGCACGGGTGTCCGACGCATCACACGGCAGCGAAATCCAACTCTGTGTTCTGGAGCGAGAAGGTGACAACCAATCGGCGTCGTGACGCAGAGACGGATGCAGCGCTGCTCGCGGCCGGCTGGCTTCCCGTGCGCGCGTGGGAGCACGAGAAGCCCGAGGAAGTCGCTGAAAGAATCGTCCGCGCAGTGAGCGAGCGCCGCGGCACAGCAGGTCACAGCTAACACTGACCGGCTGGGTTAGGGTGTGGAAAGTTTTCCACTAGGGGAGAGGGCGCGGAGCTTTGTCGAAAGACGTTTCCATCAACTGGACTTGGCTTCAGTCGGACCGGATGGGTGGTGTCGATGGCAGCGCGATGGGCAAGCTCTTCAAGAACTCCGGTGAGGTCTCGGACACCGCGCAGCTTGCGCGGGAGACTGTTCAGAACTCGTGGGACGCCGCCACGGCGTTTCGAGCCTCGAATCTGGCCGTGCCGTTCAGAATGCGCTTTCGTTTCGTGGACGTGATCGCGGAAGAGAAGCAGAGATTGATCTCGGACCTGGATCTTCGGGGACTGGCGGAAAGAAGATCGGTGTTCGCGAAGAGTCCTGTACTGGACGGGACGATTCTGGATCACCTGGACGATGAGACCCCCATGCGGCTGCTCTACGTGGAGGACTTCGGAACACACGGACTCTATGGGCACCCCGACCTTGGCACGAGAAGCCACCTCTTTCTCGCGATGTACTACATCGGCGGGTCGGACAAGACACCCGGCTCCGGGGGCTCCTATGGCTTCGGCAAGAGCGCTCTCGAGCGGGCGAGCCGCGTCCATTCCGTCGTCGCTCACTCGGTATTCGAGCAGCAGGAAGACCCATACGACGACGAAACGTCACGACTGGTGGGTTTCACCTGGTGGCCGGGGCACCGTAGTGAGAGCGACTCATACCAGGGTCGGGCGATCTTCGGAGCTTCCAGTGGAGCTGGACCGGGACCAGTCGAGGGTGCCCGATCCTATGAACTGGCAGAGGGTCTGGGCTTCGCGGAGCGCAGCCCTATCGAAGCCGACGAACTCGGTACCGGCTTCCTGGTCGTGGACCCCGCCATCGACCCCGAGGACTTGGTAGTCGAGCTGGAGAAGTGGTGGTGGCCCGCCCTCCATGAGCATGCTTTCGAGATCGAAGTCGTTACGGCGGACGGCCGTGTCCTCATCCCCAGACCCGCCGACAACCCTTTCGTCTCGCAGTTCCTCCCCGCCTACCGGATCGCGATCGGCCAGGATGAGCCGTCAGATCCGAACAGGTCGCGTCGTCCCTCCGACAATTGGCGGGCCCGGGGTAGTGCCTCCGCGAACCTCGGCGCCTTGGGTTTGCACGTTCCAGATCGAGCACTCCAGGAGGATGGTTCGGACGCAGAGGGGGAAGCTCTGGTCGCTTTGATGCGGTCCCCTCGGATGGTCATCAAGTACCTGAAGTACGGACGCGCGCGGGTGGCGCTCCGGGGAGCGTTCGTTGCCTCGGAGGACGCCAACGCCCTTCTGCGCCAGACGGAGCCTGCACTTCACGAGACCTGGTCGACCAATCGCAGCAGCGACGTGGACCCGGAAGCAACCCAGAAAGCCAAAGCCATCCTTGACCGGATCAGGTCTTCCATCCGCAAGATGGCCGAGGAAGTCGCTCCGCCGCCCCCGAAGGACAACCGCGCGCTCACGCACTTCTCGAAGCTCATGTCAGGGTTTCTCGGGGATAAGGTCGGACCCTTCAGTCCCATCCCGCCCGGGGGGGAACCGATCGAACTGAAACTCACGAAGCGACCTCGGCCCGAGATCGAAGGAAACGACTCCGTCGTCCTCACGGCCGCCTTCACGGTGTCCGTTCTCGGATCCGCGCCAGGCCAGTCGTGCATGGCTGTGGTGGCCTGCAAGTTGTACATCCAAGAGGATGACCGGGCCGGCTCGCGGTGGCCGGTGAGCATTGAGCCGTCCGACGAGACCGCGGGTTTCGTGCTCAACGAGGACGGGGAATGGGAAGGTGTGATCGAGCAGGGGAAGCGTCAGGAGTTCTCGGTTGCGAGTAGTCCGTATTCGAATGCTTGGACGACGCGACTGGTGCCTACGGTCACCCGCGTCGGGGAGTGGGTCTCGGCATGAGTGCCGTGCGTTCCGAGAAGTACGTCATTCGGCCGTTCGTGGACTTGGACGCGGCCGAGGAACTCTTCCATAACGTCCGGTTGTGTCTGGATGCGCAAGAACACGAAGCCGGACCGGTCGTGCTCGACCAGCACACCCTGTCATCGGCAGACCTGGTTCTGCGGCTCCCTTCGCCAGCCGAGATCGTCGAAGCGGTAGAGCGGACGCCGGTGGCTCCGATCGATTGTGGCCTGGTCGTTGTAGCGGCATCGAACAGTAACCGCCGCTCGTGTGTCGTCTTCCGCGACTACGCCCGATACCTGACGTTCGGACAAGAGCTTGAGATCGACCGCGAGATCGATCCCTTGGTTTTCAAAGACCGAGGCGGTTTCGTCATCACCGTGGCGCTTGTTTTGCTTCACGAACTGCAATCCGAACCACTGCGACCTCATCTAGTCGGTACTTGGCTCGCCCGGCGAGAGTTCCGTCTGATCCCCGAGCGTGCCGAGTTCAGCTTCAGTCCTGAACCGCTGACGGGCGATATACGGCGTCAGTTCGGTCTGCCCGACCGGGCGCCGAGCTACGTGCGGATCGACGAGGACCATCTACTTACTGCGGATGAGCTTTCGAGCGCCGTCAGCGTCTATCTTGATGACGACATTCTGCGATTGCTGCAGCAGTCGCAGAATGACGCGTTGTCGATTCATATTCAGTCTGAATTGGCGGTGACGACGATGGGCGCAGTCGCGCGCGCCGCGGTCGGCGCCGTTTCGCGCGAAGTCGACGGTCCGGCTGCACCGACGGACGTGGCGGACTACCCGGCAGTCGAACACTTCCTCACGCGACTGGCGAAGCGCCTCGAGAGGGAGACCCTCAGTTCGCTCCTCAGTCTGATCGACGATCCGGATGCCCTGGAGGCGCACTTGAGAGCGGCGTTCGACATCCGTCGCTTCACGCTAGCGGCGCTCAAGTCGACGCCAACGCACTCGGTGCAGGAAGCGGGCTCGGAATGAGGTATCCCACTGTCACCATTCGCGATGCAGTCGAATACGTCGAGGGCCGGCGTGCAGGCAAATATCCTCCGTCGGCGAAACCGGCCATCGTGTGGGAGGGCGTCGGCAAGGAGTACGACGACCTCGTTGACGGCGCCATCGAGGACCTGCTGGATGCGTGGATCGAGAATCGGGACGAGACCGCGGCATCGAAGAAGGATGCGCTGGAGGGTCGACTGTCCGTGGAGCTGTACGAGAATCTCGAGACACTCCCCGCCGAGATCTTGACCGATAGGGGGTTCTGGCGTTTCGTAGCGGTCCACGGAATCTACGACTTCGTTCAATGGCGCGATGGGGAAAACTGCAAACTTGCGAGCTTCGGCGCCGGAGGACCGGGAGGTTGGGACTGCGTCCCGCATCGCATGTTCAATCGAGCGCTCATCGCGAAGGCCGGAGCGCCGCCAAGCGCGGCTGACCCCTTCTGGGGGGCATACGTCGCGGGGACTGATTTGTGGCGGAGCCACGTGTTGCGAGTCCTCATCGGGAACGCTCCCTTGCTGGTGAACGAGATGCTCCTGGATGCTTCTCGCGGCGAACTCCCGTCGCAGCTCCTCCGAGACTTCGTCAAACGTTTGCAACGCACGCGTGCCAACGTGATGTTCGAGTTGCTTGATCAGGACGAATGCCGGCGGCTGATCGACTCTCATAGGGCCATGGCCGTGTCGGCGGCGAAGTCGGAAGGTCCGACCGACTAGAATCCCTCCATGCTCGAGACCACTGCCGGGGAACCGCCGCACTTCAGTCTGGAGCACGAAGTGCACCCTGAGGAAGTTGTCCGACGGGCAGTGTTGGAGGATCGAATCACAGAGGGGCGTCGCGCCTTCGTCGAAGCGGAAACGGGTGACGCTTTCGCCGACTGGTGGAAGGCTTACCTGCGCGGTAGCCGTCCAAGACGCGACCGGACCCGCGAGCCGGTTCGGTATGTTGATCTATTCTCGTCGATCGGCGGCCTGTCGCTAGGTGCTTCGGAGGCGATAGAGGCGCTCGGAATGCGCCCGGTGCCGCTGCTGGCCGCGGATGTCGACGCTGGGGCGCTGGAAGTCTATGCCCACAACATGCGTCCGCGGCAGACCCTCAGCGAGTCAGTGTCCAACCTCGTGGACTACCGCGTGTCGGGGATGGGTGAGGACGCGTCGTTCGCCTATGAGCCATCCATTCGGGATGATCGCCTTGCTGGCATCGCTGGCACGATCGACTTGATCCTGGCAGGTCCGCCGTGCCAGGGACACTCATCGCTGAACAACTACTCGCGGCACGACGACCCGAAGAACCTCCTCTACTTGGCCGTGCCGGCCGTGGCCGTGGCGACACAGGCAACACACGTGATCATCGAGAACGTGCCGAACGTCGTTTCCGACAAGTACGGGGTCGTTCAAACCAGTGTGGCGCTCCTGCGAAACGCCGGCTACGAGGTCACCTACGGGGTGATTGCGGCCCACAAGCTCGGCTGGCCCCAGACGAGAAAGCGCTTCTTCATTGCTGCCTCTCGGGACTCCCGGCCCTTGGACCTTCACACGCTTCAGGCGCAGCTCGCGCGGGACGCGCTGCCGGTCGGATGGTTGTTGCAGGACACCCTGGACGATGTCGTAGCCGGCGACGTGATGCGGTCTGTTCCGCAGATGAGTGATGAGAACGTCGAGCGCATCGCCCATCTCTTCGACAACGATACGTATAACTTGCCGAATGACATTCGTCCGGAGTGTCATCGGGAGGGCACCACGTATGGATCCAGTTATGGGCGCATGGCGTGGGATGAACCCGCGCCCACCATAACGGGGGGGTTCTTGACACCAGGGCGAGGGCGTTTCGTGCATCCGCTGCGAAGGCGAGTGCTGACTCCCCGCGAAGCGGCGCGAGTGCAGGGGTTCCCGGATTGGTACGACTTCGTGGTCGATGAGCGTCGTCCTGCATCTCGGGCCCAGCTCACGCGGTGGATCGGGAACGCGGTTCCGACAATCCTTGGTCAGACGGCGACACTGGCCGCCCTTGCCGGAGCCAAGGTGGACAGGACGTAGCTCGAACGGGCCATTTCGCTCATCGGTGTGGCGCGATTCTGCGGTGCGCTCCGTTTCTGACTCGGACAGTCACTAGGCTCGCCGTGTCGTAGATCTCGGAGGGGGAGCCGTGGAAGGCTGGCAAGGCAAGGACGGCGTGCTGGCGGCAATCGTCGAAGAGCAGTCCGCGCGCTGCATGGAAGCCTACGCAGCGGACCCGAACAGGGTGAAAGAGGATTACCGCAACGAGCGGCGGACCGCGGAGAGTGGTTACGCGGTCAAGCAGCTCCACGAGCTGGTCCAGAACGCGGCGGACGCGATGACTGGTCAGCCTGGACGGATCGAAGTGGTCCTGACGGATGATGTTCTGTACGTCGCGAACGAAGGAGCGCCCTTCGATCGCGCTGGTGTGGAAGCCGTCATGGCTGCTCATCTCTCCAGCAAGGGGGAAGAGGAGATCGGACGATATGGACTGGGGTTCAAGTCCGTTGTCGTCGTCTCTGATTCGCCCCAGATTTTCAGCCGATCGGGTTCGTTCGGCTTCGATTTGAGCTGGTCGAAGCAAGAGGTAGCCCGGGTGGTCCCCGACGCCGAGGGATACCCTCTGCTGCGTTTGGCGAGACCACTCAACCCGGAGGCCCACGCTGCCGCGGACCCGCAGCTGGCGCAGTTGATGGATTGGGCTACCACCGTCGTCAAGGTTCCACTGAGTCGCGACCGCGTACGTCTGGCGGACGATCTGATGACCTTCCCCGCGCGGTTCCTGATCTTCTCCACGCACATCGAGAAACTGACCCTCGCCGACACGGAGTCGGGTCGACGGGTCGAGCACAAGCTGGCGGTCGTCTCCCCGAAGGAAGTCACGCTGGAAACCGGCGGGGAACGTCAGCGATGGGCGGTGGCGAAACGCATCGCTACGTTGACCCGCGCCCAGATGGAAGACATCGGCGCAATGAAGAAGGGCGAGGCGGTCGTCGTGCAGGTGGCGACACCGATCGACCGTAGGCAGTCTTTCGCCATAGGACAGTTCTGGTCGTATTTCCCAACTCTTGACGAGACGACACTCAGCGCCATCGTGAACGCGCCGTGGAAGTTGAGCCCAGACCGCACCCACCTTCAGCCGGGCGCTTACAACGAAGAACTCCTCGAATCAGTGGTTCCGTTGCTCGTCGCCGACCTGGTTCCCGTAGTGGGCAAGAGCGGTTCGCCGGCTGACGTGCTGGACATGTACCCGGGGCGCTATGCGAAGGTCGAAACTCGCAACTGGGCCGATGACATCGTGAATCGAGCGGTGTCGGATCGGCTGGCAGTCGTTCCCAGTCTCCCTGACGGTGACGGCGTCCTTCGCGTCCCCTCGACCCTTCGCATCCCGCCAGCGATCATCAATGAGAAGGACAATCCGGAGGCGAGCCAAGCGTGGTCCCGCCGGCATCCACGGCCGCAGGGATGGTTGCACCCTGACGCTTGGACCCGCACGCGCCGCCCCAAGGCGATGCGGCTTGCTGGTCAGCGCGCAGACGCCTCCCTGAGGGAATGGCTTGAGGCGCTGGTTGCGGACGGAACGGTCGAAGGTTCTGCGATCGCGCTGGAGACATTCGACCACCTGAAGCAAGCGCGCAGCGAAGCCAAGGATGCACGGATTCTGCTCGACGAGGACGGGGCGAAGGTCGCGGTCCGGCCGGGGACGATTTTCTTGCGAACCACCGGGGCCCCTTCGGACCATGCATTCGTGCATCCAGGCCTAGCTGAACTCCCCGAGACCGTGCGCATCCTGAAGGAACTCGGGATTCGAGAGCTCGACAAGGCTGGCGAACTACGGGCCGCTCTTGCCGGCGGTGATGCGAACAGGCTCAACTGGGACCGCGTATGGGGCCTAGCTCGCGGATGCGCGCCGGAGGTCGCGCACGAGATCCTCGTCGCCGAACTGCCTTCTCCTCTTCGCATGAGTTTGAGAGTCAGGTCTGTGGCAGGGGCATTCGTCCCGGTGGCCCGAGTTTTGCTGCCCGGGAACATCCTCGACAGGTCGCTCGCTGCGTCGGACGGCAAGTTCATGGTCGACTTGGCATATCACACCAACGATCAAGAGCTCCTGATTCGTTTGGGCGCACTGGCAGCGCCTCGGCTCGAGGATCCGCCCCACCCCGAGCCGTGGCTCGACGCTTTCCTTGAGCGGATCCGGGATCGTTACGCTTCGCAACTGGGCAAGCCGGGGCTGAACCGGGAGAAGATCGCGGTCGAGATGCCGAAGGTCCCGTTCCCCATCCAGATGTTCCGTGAGCTGAGCGTGCCGGCGCGTGTTGCGATGACTCGGCATCTGCTGGGACTCGTTGACGGTTCGACGTGGTCCGTCCATCATCCGGACTTCGGCGCCATTCCAGCCGACAATCCTGTCGCGGAAATGGTCCGGGCTCACGGAGTGCTCGAGACCACCATCGGGCCATTCCCGGTGCGATGGTCCTTGGCGTCGGGCGGAGATGCCGACCGAGAGGTCATGCCGGTCGCAGACGTGCCGGACAGCTGCGGGTGGCTCAACCTTGAGCGCGACCGACACGAGCTGACAGCCGAAGCCTGGGAGGCGATGTTCATGCGGGCGAGGGAGTGGGAGGTTGCCCGGCGAGAGCGCCTGTACGCGTGGGCGGCTGAGTCCCGCGTCGATCCGCCACCGAAGCTCCTCGTTCGCTTTGGGTCGAAGATCTCCGAGGTGCCAGCGCCGGACGTCGCCGTGGTGATCGACGACGAGGACGTGCGTTCGCTCTTGGAGCAGCAGTTCGCCGTGTTGCAGGTCCAAGAGGAAGTCGACCGAGAGAATCTCGTCGATGTCTGGGGACTGGAAGACGGTCGACAACTACTCGATCAGATCTTCACCTATCAGCCTGCGGGAGCGCCCGAGCCAATCAGTGACGCTTTCCCGGCCTTGGCGCGTATCCGTCCCGAAGTGCACGGCTGGAATCTCCAGCGCTGCACCTCCATGGCGCTCGAAGTCTTGACTCACGCCGGCATGCGATCACGTCGGATCCTGAGACGCGCAGAGGAGCGCACCGTGTTCACCGTGGCGACGGACCTGGCAGACATCTTGCGAGCGATCTCGTCGTCGGTCTTGATGCCCGAGGAGCTGACCGAGGAGCAGGTCACGGCGATCCTCTCAGCGAAGCGGAATGAGGACACTCAAGCGAGGATCGATGCGGTTCGGGCGGTCGACTCGGTCGAGGAGAAGCTGGTCCAACTCTTCGGGGACGAGCTGCTGCGCAAGCACGTTCCCGAACTCGCCCTGCAATACATCGAAGGAGGAAGTGCCGAACCGGTCTCGGGGGCGGACCTGGGACGTGTCTTCCTCGCGGTCCATGGGGTCAGCGCGCTGAAGGCGTTGAAGTCACATCTGGCGGACTTCGATCCACCCTCGCAATGGGTCGGGGGAGCGAGGGCAAGACAATTCGTGTCGATGTTCGGATTTCCGCCGGAGTTCGCGGGCACGCCCAACACGGGTCGAGACCAGATGTTCTTGGTGCCTGGACCGACGACCCTTCCGCCGGCGCACGACTACCAGGCAGTGACTATCGGGAACATTCGACGGCTTCTCGCTGGTCACGGCCCAGCGCGAGGCATGGTCGGGCTCCCAACCGGAGCAGGTAAGACACGCGTCGCCGTCGAGGCCATCGTCGGCCACATGCACGAATCGGCAGACCCCATGCTCGTGTTGTGGATCGCTCAGACGGATGAGCTCTGCGAGCAAGCGGTTCAGACCTGGACGTACATCTGGCGCGCCATCGGACCCGATCGGGAGCTCTCCGTGGGACGGTTGTGGGGCGGGAACGTGGTGGATGAGTCGCCCGGGATGGCCCTGGTTGTGGCTACGCCAGCCACACTCCGGCACTGCGTCAACAAGAGTCAGTACGAATGGCTGCAGAGTGCGGATCTCGTCGTCACGGACGAAGCTCACCACGCGATCGCTCCCGAATACACTCAAGTCTTCGGATGGCTCGGACGTGACTTCCGGAACGTCGACGACCATCAACGTCCAATGATCGGTCTGAGCGCCACTCCGTTTCGGGGTTCGAATGACAAGGAAGGCCTGGCTCTCGCTCGTCGGTACGCTTCGAATCGATTGGATGCGGGAGCCTTCGGCGACGTGCCGGCCCACGAGTTCCTCCAGTCGGCCGGCGTGCTTGCACAGGTCTCCCATCGCGTTCTGAGCGGCGTCAACGTGAAGATGTCGGAGGAAGAGAAGTCGTACACGCGGAACTACAACACGTTGCATCCGGAGGTCGAAGCTCGGCTTGGTGAGGATGTCGAGCGAAATCGTCAGATCATCGAGTCGATCGAGTCCCTCCCGAACGACTGGACCGCCATCCTCTTCGCGGCTTCCGTGTCCCACGCTCAGGTCCTCGCATCCCTCCTCACCTACCGGGGGGTCAGCGCTGTGGCGATCTCGGGAGAGACCGACAGAGCCGTCCGACGAAACGTCATCGAGGAGTTCAAGGCCGGGCGAGTGCGTGTCATCACGAACTATGGCGTGCTGGCCCAGGGGTTTGACGCGCCGGCGGTACAAGCTGTCTACATCACGCGGCCCACGTTCAGTCCCAACCTCTACCAGCAGATGATCGGGCGCGGACTTCGCGGCCCTGCCAACGGAGGGTCAGACAGTGTCCTGATCGTCAACGTGGAGGACAACTTCGAGCAATTCGGCGATCAACTCGCCTTCCATGAGTTCGACTACCTATGGGATGGACGGTGAGCTGAGAGGATCCGTGGGAACATGTCCGCCGTCGCCGAGGGCTGCCGCTCGGTTCGATTGCCCGACCTATCTCGCCAGCAGTGGTGTCGATTGCCTTCCACTGTTACGAGTCGGACTTGGAACCGTTCTTCGTGACCATCGCGTAGCCAGTGGCCGCGACGGCGGCGACCGTGCCACCGGCCACCAGCGCCTTCTGGCCGGCTTCCTTACCGGCGGTCCGCCTTTGCTTCGGGTCGCGGGCCGCCTCACGCCAAGGGATCGCGTTCAGGGGAGGGCGGTCGGATGCGATTCCCAGCGGGGCGTGGAAGTCGTTGATGATCTCTGCCGTGGCGTTGAGGGAGTCGATCACGGACCGCGCTGCACGTGCGTGGAGCAGAATGTTGTCATTGGCGATCTCGCCGGCTACATCCAAGCGCGACATCAAGCGCCTCGTGTTGTCCATAACGCCTGCCCGCCGCCTCTCTCGTGCGGCGGCAACGCCAAGCCGGTGGCCTTCGAGGTTCTCCGGAGCAGTTGCAAGAACGTGGTCGAGTTCGACGATGCGAAACTCATCTTGTAGCTCGAAACAGCGGGCGAGAATCGCGACTTGAACGCCAGCCTCGTGTTCGATCTCGCGGACAGCTCGCTTCAACTCGCCGGCCGTGCTCTTGCGCACGACCTTATCGGCGAGTGCGCGTAACCCATTGAGCGCATCGTCCTGCACGTTGAAGATCGTGTTTGAGACTCCGCTGACCTTGTCCCACAGTGTCTTCGGATCGCCGCCCTGCGCACGGATGATCATGGCGTCGTCGATGGCTGCGGCTGCGCTCGTCATCTTGGCGAGCACGCCGTCCCGTTGCGCACGGCGGACATCGTCGAGCTTGTCATCGATTCGCAGGAGCAGCGCCTTCAGCTCGTGTGCCTCGGACTGCTGAGCGAACTGACTCATGAGGCTACCGATGCCGGAGAGGACCGCCGGGTTCGACAGGAGCGATCTCGGACCGTCTTGAACCTGGAGCCACTTGAGTGACTTCTTGCCACTCTCGCCCAACATCGCGTGGCTGACGCCCTTGGTCTTGGTCTTCATCAGGCCGCCGGCGTCCTTGAGCCGCTTCGCCGACTCGGGCGTCAGCTTCAGGTACATCGCGGACTGCTCGACGATGCCGGAAACGGACGTGACGCTGTCGGCTCCGACTTTGAGGACGGTGCTGAGCCTGCTGAGGTCGAACTGGTGAGCCTGCTCCAGGAGACCCGCGTGGTCGAGGAAGCGTTCGACTGCCAACGAATTTCCCGCGAGCACGACCGTCGCCGTCACTCACGAGCTCGATTTCATCCGCCATCAGTCGATCCCTCGCCGAACTCTGGAATCGGTACTAGGTGGACGAGCGCTGCCGTGGTCTGCGAACAGCCGGCGCCACTGCTTTCCCTCGGTCCACTCGTAGCTGCGTTGGAACGTGCGGATGATGTAGCGGCGCTCAGGCTTGAGAATCTCCCCGAGCGCCCAGGTCTTGGCTTCCACTCACACCACCTCTTCAAGTTGATCTTCGGCCGAGTAGTCGTCGAGCGAGCCGAGATAGGTCCAGGTGCCGCTCACCAGGGCGACGGCCTGACCGACACGGCTCAGGTGGACGTTGCCGCCGTGCGGTAGAAACTCACGCCACCGTTCAGCCGCCCTGACCGCGATCGCGCCGTACTCATTGGACAGGAGGTCCGTCGCGGCCGGGTCGTAAAGGTCGCCGACGTGGCCAAGCAGACGCAGTGTCCGGCTCGGCGGTGCGGCGGGCCAGACGTCACCTGCCGCAAGATCGACGTACTCGTCGGAGAAGGTGCGCCGTTGCGCGTTGCGTTGCGCCTCCAGCGCCGCTTCAAGGCCGGCGATCGTCTCCGCCATGACAGCCAACTCGTTGGCGGCGGCCTCGGCGTCAGCCTTGGCGGCTTCGCCAGTCGTGCGGGCTTTCGCAACCTCCGCCGCCTGGGCCTTGTGCTTGACCTGATACTCCTCGAGCTCCCGGGCGAGCTCAGCCACCATCTCCTCCGGCGCTCCGCCGAAGACGGCCCCGCCTTCGAGGGCATCGACCCGCGCGATGAGCTCGGTAGCTTCTTCGGCGACAGGGAGGCCCAGGAACGACGCGACGTCTCGAATCAGCTCAGCGTCCGCTCGCAACGTCTGCAGCGCGGGCACCTCGTCGAAGTGCTGCTCGCGGTTGCGGAACTTGAAGGGGATGCTCTTGAACTTGCTCCAGACATTGAGTGGCATGGGCCCGAGGCACTGCTTCAGAGGTGAGTCCGTGTTCTTCGCGGGCTCGTTCACGCAGAAATTGGGGTCCCACAAGTTCGGCAGCTTCTTGTACATCGGTACGTCGGGATGCTGCTGCTTGCGGACCTCGACCAGCTTCTCCAGCCAGTCATCACCGAACTTGGGGCACATCTTGTCGTGGTAGTACTTGCCGAGATCCCACCCGAATGCACGGAGCATCGTCTGGGTGCCCTTGATGACCTCGCCGAACGAGCCGTCGACCGGCAGCGCCGTTCCTACACGTGGGATCATGGCGCGAGCCTCGCCTTCACGATCGGGAGGACACGAGTCAGCACGTAGACCGCGAGCGGACCGAGCGGCTCGTACCCGGAGAAGACGACCGCGAGCCGGTTCTTGTAGGCGTTGCTGGTATCGCCGAGGACCTTGGCACGAGTTCCGAAGTCAATTGCGCCGGCTTCAATGAACAGTGCCTCCGCCGAGCTCTCTAGGCACTGGTCAAGATCGGACGGTGTGGCCTTCTTGCAGCTGCCCCATCCATGCGGTCCGTGTGTGCTGTCCCACCGCAGAAGGTCTGCGACGACGTGCTCGGCACCATCCTGACGCTTCAACACAGACATTCGCTCACCGTGCAAGAGACGGTCGTAGGCCGGTGGGCTGTCGCCCCGACTCAGAGCGATGACCGCCCCGGCGTCATCCCATCGCTGGTAAGCGATCTCCATGAGCAGGCCGTCGGGGGCGACGACGACGGCAGGCATCTCCCAGGCGGTATGAGTCTCGCCAGCGAAGTCACTGACCTGCAGTTCGCGCCCACCGTGGTCCGGGACGAGAAGAGTTGCACGACCAATCTGAAACTTACTCATTTGCAGCGGTTCCTGTCTTCAACTCGACCGCCGAGCCCGTCCGGGTTGAGCTCGGCGTAAGCGCGGAAGAGGACGCTCTGTCGTTCTTCCTCCGCAACGTCCCGACCGGCCAGTCCGAACGCGCTGTCTACTGCCTCATCCAATGTCCGATGGGCGGTAGCGAGTTCCGAAGGCATGCTAGAAGCTACATACATCTTCGCGAGGGAGAGGGAAGAAGTATTGACACGCGCCTCCAGAACACCCTTCCCGGCATTGATGATGGCCGAGCGTGTGCCGATGGTGAGCTGAGGAAGCGGGAAATTGTTCCAAACTATTGTGTTCGAGAAGCGGTAGTCCGATTTCAAACGACCGCCAACCGCCTTCTGCCAGGCGATGAACATTGACGATGAGATCAGCGCGAAAAGCATGCCGTCCGGGTCAGTTGCGGTGAACGCGAGGTTGCTTGCAATTGCGTCCGGTGGCAACCACGCAGCTGTAAAGAAGGGACGCTTCTCTGAAACCACGCTTGGTATGCACAAGAAGGGACTGGTCCGTTCGGGCGGCCGCTGTCCGAAAAGGTGGGGAGTCGCGGCCATACCGCGGGTGCTTGACGCGGTGCTGGCGAGTCGAAATTTCTTAACGGCCTCTGTCCGTGCACGCAGCACGGGGCTCTCGGCGATCTCTTCAGGAGCCGCTTCGGTGAGCCATAGGCACCAGCGCTGCTTGCCATGGAGGAGCTCCTCCGAACCTAGAAAAGGTCGAAGGTACTTCGATGCCAAAGCGTCCGCAGCTACGTCGTCGTACTCCTCAGGTGTCACGATGAGATTGCCGCCATCGCGTGGCATCGCGCCGAAAATTGCCGGGGGTAAGCCGGCGGAGATCGGTGCAGCGCGTTTGGCGATGAACACTCGAGGCCCATCAACGAGGTAAGCGTTGAGTCGCCGGACGTGGTGCGGTTGGCTTCCCCAGGCCGACGCGTCGTAGAGGAGTGGCTTCGTCACGGATCTCGCAAACCCGACGATTACGCAGTGGACCGCCGCCTTGCCGGCTGCCTCCGAGGTCCAGGGGAATGTGCGATGGGCGAACTTGATGTCCCAACCGGAATCGAAGATCGGGCCGAAAAGGTGCGGAACCGGGTCACCTTGGGTGATCGAGTTCGTGGTAACGAATGCCCATAGGCCGGGCTGGTCCTCGAAGTAGGCCAGCGCTTTCGCGTGCCAACCGGTGACATAATCAAGGCGACTGATGTCATCCGTTCCCCAGACGTCGCGGAGTTCCTGCGCTTGCATAGGGCTCCGTGTGGCGTGCCCGAGAAATGGCGGGTTTCCGGCAATCACAACGTTCTTCGATCGAGGGCAGACCTCCTGCCAGTCCGTCCGCAGCGCATTTCCGACAACAATTCTTGCCGAGTTCTGGATCGGGAGTCGCTCAGGAGCGGTCCCGAACCGTTCCTTCATCTTCAGGTCCGCTTGGCGGTCAATGAGGAACATTGCAGTCGCCGCGATTCGCGCCGGCCACTCGTCGATCTCGATACCGTAGAAATGGTCGAGCGTCACCTTGAGCAAGTGGGTCCAATCCGCATCAAGGGCGACCGCCTTCTCGCCGTCGGTGAGTGTGGCGAGCGCATCCATGATTCGCAGCTCGAGATCGCGCAGCTCCCGATAGGCGACGATGATGAAGTTGCCACATCCGCAAGCAGGGTCCATGTAGCGAATACCTCCAAGGCGGTTCCAGAGGTCGTGGAGCTTCTGTCGCTTTCCCGCCCGGAGAGTCAGGATGTGATCGAACTCCTCACGAAGCTCATCAAGGAAGAGCGGATTCAGCGTCTTGAGGATGTTCTCCTCGGATGTGTAGTGCTCACCAAGCTCGCGTCGTGTCCGCGCATCCCGCACGGATTGGAACATCGAGCCGAAGATGGCCGGGCTGATCGTTGACCAGTCGACCCCGCTTGCGTCGAGAATGGCCTTGCGGAAGTCGTTGTCGAGGTCGGGCAACGTGATCATCTCGTCGAAGATGCCGCCATTGACGTACGGGAACGCCGCCAACTCTGACCCGAGGCCCTTGCGCTTGTCGGGTGCCGTGTCGAGGGCACGGAAGAGTGCGTTGAGCCGGGCAGCGATGTCCGAACCGTCACGCTCGGTGTGGTCCTTGATGAAGTCCTGAAACAAGTCAGGCAGCGGTTCGCCGGCCGAGTCCTTCCACATCTCGGTGTCGTCGCCGAAAAGCAGGAAGAGGACTCGGGCGAGGGTCACCGAGATCTCGTGGTCGCGCTTCTTCGGGTCGCCGTCCGGTGTGTAGCCTTTCTCGACCGCCGCGTACATCCGAGCCATGAGCTTGGATGCGCGCTTGGTCTCGTTCTTGGTCTCGACGTCGAAAGCGCCGCGGACGCGGGAGAGCAGCTCGTTGACGTCGATCTGGACGTCCGTAGGGAGCCGGATGGCGTCGAGCTTCGCACCGAACTTGGGGTCGTTGCTCCCCGCCTTGTGCACGTGACGAGCGGGGCGCGAGATGACCCCAGAGCCTTTGGTGCTGCGCGACGGCCATCGCCAGATCTGCTTGTCGTCGTCGTGGAAGATCACGAGGCGGTTTGTCGAGGTCTTCGCGATGGCTTGGTCGATCTTGGCCTCACCCGCGGAGCCGGGCAGCGACGGCACCTCCCAGACGCGAACGCCTTGGTGGGAAGAGACGTTGGTAGCGGTGAGCTTGAACCCGTCGCCCAGGTCGACCTCGATGGGCGGGTGGTTCGGGGCGCCCCAGAACAAGTCGAGCCGAAATAGGTCACCGTACTTGCCTTCCTCAGCTCGGGCGATGAGCTTGTCGGTCATCGCGGTGTCACCCCGATCGAGCACACGATCTTGATCTCGTCCTTCTCAGTGGTTCCGATGACGAGGCGCTCCTCGTCATGCAGCTGCTTGACCAGATCGGCGAGGTCCTGGTCGGCGTACTTCGCGCGGCGCGCCTGGCGGAGCCGGATGTTCGCGTACTCCGTGAGGGGCCGGTCATTCATGGCTGCGAGCGCTTCGCTCGCGTCTGCGCCGAAGATCGTCCCCCCGAGTCGTTCGACGGCCCACTTGCGCACACCCTTGAGGTTGCCGGCGGTGACGATCTCTGTCGTCAGCTTCTCCTGGACCAGCTTGACCTCGCGCGCGAAATGATCTTCGCGAAGCGGTGCGGTCGGTGTGGACTCCTGGGCCCGGAAGATGCGCAGTGCCTCGAGCGGAGTGAGCAGCCGCTCGACGGCTCCACCGTCGCCGTTGTCGAACGATGCAGCGAACGCGTCGACTCCGGAGGTGGTGCTGGCGAAGGTGGTGATGCCGGACTTGGTCTCGTGGTCGTAAGGGTCGCGAGTGCTGTGGAGCATGTCCTGCATCCTGAGCACCCTGCCCGCGAGCTCGGGCTTGTGGTCTTTGACGCTCGACCACACGAGCCACGCCTCGCTCACCGCGTCCGCCTCGCCCTCGTCCTGTTCGAGTTCGGCCTCGCCCGGGACGACCCCCTTGTAAAGGTCGTCGAGGAGATTGACTTCCTTGTCGTCACCGAAGAAGCGCTCGTCGGAGCCGAAGGCTGCCGCATTGTCGCCCAAGCGGCGGCGGATGCGTTGGCGGAGCTGGATCGCGTCCTCGACCTTCTTGTGCGAGATCAGGTAGATGTTGACGGTGTCGGACTTCTGACCAATGCGGTCGACGCGGCCGGCTCGCTGGATGATCCGGATGATCGCCCACGGCAGGTCGTAGTTGACGACGACGTGGGAGTCTTGGAGGTTCTGGCCCTCGGAGAGGACGTCGGTGGCAATGAGAACATCGATGGGATCGTCGACCGGAGTGGCGTCTCCCTCATCGCCGGGGAGCTTGTTGCTCTCTGGTGAGAACCGGCGGGCGAGCGCGGACGGGTCCTCGGAGTCACCGGACGCGAGTCCGACATTGGCGATCCCGGCCGACTTGAGTGCCTCGGCGACGTAGACGGCGGTGTCGGCGTACTCGGTGAAGACGAGGACCTTGTCACCCTTGTGCTCGCCACGGAGCTTGTCGACGAGGGCGTCGATCTTGGAGTCCTTGGCTGGGTCCCAGGTGCCGAAGCTGTCGAGCAGGTCGGTGATGATGCGATTGTCCCGCTCGAGGTCCTTGCGCAGCGTCTTCTTGAAGACCTGGGTTGCCAGCCATTTCGTCGACGCCGGGAGCCGGCGCTTGAGCTCCTCGTACTGCGACTCCAGACTTCCGTAGCCGCCCTGCTCTTCTTCGACATCCTCGTCGGTGACCATGAACTGGTGATCGCTGAAGCTGCCGAGCGGCACGTCGAGTCCGTTGTCGATCGCATGAATGAACAGCTCGTTGCGGGCACGCTGGCGCTGGAGGCTCAGGATGAAGGAGTGGCCTGACGACGACAGGCGCTTGAAGAGGCCGATCCGGACGAATCCGCTGACGTTGCCGCGGCCGGAGCGGATGTCGTCAAGGATCCTGGTGTCGGACTCGCTGTGCAACGCCTTCGGGTCGTCGTAGTCGGCGAGCCGGTAGCGCGGTAGGGCGAGGTCGCGAACTGCATCGAGGGTGGTCTCGTCCTCCATGAGTCGTGCTGGGTCGTCATCCGCAAACTCGTGCCACAGCGGGCTGGGCACGCGGGTCGGGAAGTGGAACTTCTGGCCGTTGGCGAACTGGAGGTACTCGCGCTCGACGACTCTGCCGTCTGCGAGGGTGATGCTCTCCTTCTTCGCCGTTCGTTTGATGAAGGAGCGGGTGCGCCGGACGAGGTGGTCGCTCATCAGTCGTTTCCAGTCCTCGGGCTCCTCCGACTTTCGGAAGGCGGCCAGGGTGGTGATCTTCCCGTCGACCTTCTCGATCAGGGTCGGATCCTTCGTGATCGCGGCTGTCGGCTGGATGCCGAGGTCGTCGTCGTCCTCGATGTAGAGGCCGATCTGGTTGGCGACGTCGGCGAACGCGAGGTTGTAGGGAGTCGCTGTGAGCAGCAGGACCTTGGAGCCGTTGCGGCGGACGTAGTCCCTGATCGCCTCGGACGCCCTGGTGGTGTTGTTCCGCAAGTTGTGCGATTCGTCGCAGATCACGAGATGGAAGCGCTTGAGTTCCGGGAGCTTCCTGTCGGCCATCGAGTAGGGGATCACTCTGGCGCCGACCAGCCCGTACTTCTCCAGGTGCTCCTCCCACATGTGCTGCAGGTTCTTGGGACACAGCACGAGCGTCGTGTAGTCCTCGGCAGCTTCGAGCATCAGGGCGGTGGCGATGGCTGTGAGGGTCTTGCCGAGACCGACGACGTCACCGAGCATCGTGCCGCCTCGCCGGACGATGCGTCGGGCGAGCGTGCGGACGGCCGTGGTCTGGTAGTCGAGGAGGAGGTTCTCGATCGACGGGGGCAGGACGTAGCCCATGCCCTCGCGCGCGTCCTCGGACAAGGCGTGGCAGACCTTCAGGTAGACCTCATACGGGGTCGGCTGGGTCTCCGACGCCCACGACTCCTCGATGAGCTCGAGGATCTCCTGTGTGATCTGGAGGGAGAAGACGTCGTCCCAGCGGTTCGCGAACCAGTTCGAGAGCTTCTCCGTGGCGTCGTTGTCGGTGACGTCGATGTTGAGCTCGAGGTTCCTGTAGAAGCCAGCGTTGGTCAGGTTTGACGACCCCACGTACGCCCGTCTCTGCGCCAACGCATTGCCGGGCGCGTGGAAGATGTAGGTCTTGCCGTGCAGGGGTGCGGTTGTGAAGACCTTCATCTCGACCGCTCCGGACGCCAGATGAGCCTTGAGCTGTTGAAGTGTTCGCTGCTGCGCCTCCGACGGCAACCCTCTCATCAGCTGAGTCCGCAGGTGCCTGACGAGCGCCTCCTTGGCAGCCTGCGCCTTCGGCATGTCGTTGATGTCGGCTCCATACGGCGTCGGTTGCACCGCCTGTTGCAGCGCGGAGAGCATGAGCTCCGAGTCAGCGGGCATCACCATGCCGACGAGCACTCGGACGATGGCTGGTTCCCCATCTTGCCGGTCCGCCTCCTTGGCATCGACGATGTCGGCGAAGCTGGCCCAGCCTCGAAGGTCGAAGTACCCGGTAGCGACGTCGCAGGTCCGGAACGCCGTCAAGGCAGTCTCGAGTGCGGGGCCGAGCCTCGTGTCGACGCTCAGATTGTCGAAAATGTCCGGCACGGTCAGCTCCTGGAGGAAACGGGTGAGGTCGAAAGGTATCGACCGGGATCTTGCATGGGCGTCGTGGTTCTCAAGAATGCGCCGAGCTCGGCGATACCGTGCGGAGTCGCGGGCATGGTGTCCGCCAACGCAGGGGAGTGCACGACATGGGCTGCCCACTGGCCGCGGGAGATCGCGACGTTGAGGCGGTTTCGGTTGAGGAGGAAGTCGAGCCCGCGGGGGGCGTCGGCGGCGCTGGACGCTGTCATCGACACGATGACGACCGGCGCCTCCTGACCCTGGAACTTGTCGACGGTGCCGACTCGCGTGTCCGTTAGTCCGGCGGCGTCGAGAGTCGCCCGGATCAGCGACACCTGAGCGTTGTACGGCGCGACGACAAGAACGTCTGCCGGCGACGTCGGTCGCGGCACAGCTGCGACTGACTCCCGCCACGTCTCGCCCGCAATCATCCGAACGATGCGCACGACCTCGTCGGCTTCCTCCTGCGACTGCACACCGTTGCCGTGGTGCGTGACTGGCGCGGGGTGAAGACCCGGCTCCATCCCGGTCAGCTCGCGTGAGTCCGTGGCGTCGACCTGAGAGTGCAGGCGACCTTCGTAGGACAGATTCGAGTCGACCTCGGTCAGCGCCGAGTGCATCCGCCGCGTGCGCTCCAGAAAGTAACCGTGAGTCGGCGGCATCGTGGCTTGGCCATTTGCGACCCACGAGAGGGCGGACTCGTCGACGGGCTCGGGGTGCGTGCCTTGGCTGACCTGTGGCAGTTGTTGAGGGTCGCCCAACAGCATGACCCGCTGGGCGGACGAGGCTGCGGCAAGAGTGTTCGCGAGCGAGAACTGACCGGCTTCGTCGATCACGAGCAGATCGAGCTGTTCCTCCTGCACCCTGTTGCGGTTGGTCATGTCCCAGGGTGTGCCTCCGACGAGGCACCCTCCGGACTCAGCGATGAACGCTCGAAGCTTGGCATCAGTCGGCGACAGCCACGGCTCTTCCTTCGCACTCTTCTGCTTTGCGACACGGGCCGGAGCGAGGCCGGCCTTGATCGTCGCGCGGAGGAAGTGCTCGACGACGGAGTGAGACTGCGCGACGACACCAACCTTCCAGCCGCTCTCGACGAGTTGCTTCACGACACGCGAGCCGACGTAGGTCTTGCCAGTGCCGGGAGGCCCTTGGACAGCGAGGTACGACCGGTCGAGGCGTCGCACCGAGTCGAGGAGGGCGTGCTCCGAGGATCCGGCCGCTTCGATGCCGGTCAGACCCCCGCCGTCGAGTCGTGGCGGTACCCGCCTGAGGAGGTCGAGCGCAGCGCGCATCGGCATGCCTGGTGCTAGGCCTAGCACCTCGCGGGCGAGTGCTTGGAGTGCCTCGTCGATTGACGTCGTGCCGATTACCCCACTGACGCACAGGCCCATCGGCAGCTCGGACCAGCCTGTTGCCACCACGACTCGCTTGAGTGTCTTGCACGACTCCAAGACAGTGAGCGCATCACGGTGCTCGTCGATATTCTCGATGGCCTCTATCTTCGTGCTACCGCCGAGGCAGCGCCCGCGCGGGTCGTCGGGGACGACGCCGGGAGGGAACTCGTCGTAGATCAGGCGGTACTCGGACTTTCCGTCGATGCGGGTGGCGGGGTCCAAGCGGCCGTAAAGGCGAAGACGGCGCTTCTCGAGGGTGTCGCCCTGCTTCCGGTGCCAGTCGTCAACGAGCTCGACCTCCTCAACCACGAAGCAGTCGCGCGGCTCGGGCCACTCGTCGACGTCAGCCACCAGGCGCTCGAAGTAGGACCACCAGAACGACTTGCGCTCGCGACGGTGATAACCCAGCGAGGCAGCGAGCATCGCCATCGCCTGCTGGTCGTTACTGCGCTCGTGACGAGCAACGTCCGGAACATGGGCAAGTAGAGCGTCGACGAGCGGTGCCAGCTCGTCGATGCGCTCGGTTGCGGGAAGGTCACCGAAGGCTTCGGAATCTGGTGTCGTCACCGTGGCACCTGATCGCACCTGCGAACGCAACCAGTCCCGAAGACGCCAGGTCGAGAGGCAGTCGTAGCGGTTGTAGTCGGCGATCCCTTCGAGTGTCGCCTCCGCGGCGTCGGGTTCGGCGAGCACCTGGTCGCAGAAGCGCTGGTACTCGGCGATCGAGTCGGCGGCATTGTCCAGCTCCCCGCGGAGCTGGTCGCCCATGTACAGCGGCTCGAGCTTCTTGATGCTGTATGAGCGGGTGCCGACCCGGATGCCGCGTCGCACCGTCGCGTAGAGGTCGATGAAGACATTGGCTCGAAGGAGGTCATCGAGCTTGTCCTCATGCGTCGCGTGACGGGCGACCAGCCGCTTCAGGGCCGTGACCTCATACGGGGCATAGTGGTAGACGTGCATGCCTGGATGCATCTGGCGTCGGGCAACGACGTAGTCGAGAAAATCGATCAGTGCCGCCTTCTCCTGAACGCGGTCGTGCGCCCACCACTTCCGGAAGACGCCGTCCTCACCGTCAGGCTCGATGACGCCCCAGAGGTACTCGAGACCCCAGTCGGTGCCGTCGTCGGTCCAGAGCGGGTCGCCCTCGAAGTCGAAGAAGACGTCGCCATCACTTGGTGCGGGCAGCAGGCTGATGGCGCGACCGCCATTGAGCAGACACGTGGTGATTTCGCTGCCATCTGGTTTCGAAACCAGTTGGAGGGTCGCCTGAAGACGCAGATTCTCCAACGTGCCCGAACCCAAGCCTGCGACGGGATGCGTGGACTCGGCGAGCTGTTCGATCGTCTCTATGCCAGATGCGCGCAGCTTCGTTCGCTGAGGGCGACCGAGCCCAGCCACGAGCAGCACGTCCCGGTGGTGTCCGATCTCATCGAGGCACCAGTCGCAGGCACCGCAAACGGATACGTCGGGCGATTCCCAGGGAACGGGCTCGGACTGTGCGAGGTGGCGGTGCAGGAGGTCCTCGAGCTGAGCACGGCGATGGCGGTAGACCGGGATGATGTCGTTGAGGTCGTGCTCGGAAACTGACTGGTCACCCAGCACCAACACACCCAGACGACTCCGCGGCACACCTTCGCCGTCCAACAGATCTGCGTAGGCGGCGATCTGCAGCAGAGCGGGCACCTTCGCGCTGCGCGCCAGCTTCGCGTCTTGCACCTGGTAGGTGCCGTCAGTCTGACGCACCATGAAGTCGGCCATGCCGCCGAAGCGTCCGTCGAACAGCGTGCCTTGGAAGAGCACATCAACACCTTGCTTCAGGTGATCGATCGTGCGTGCATGAGACTCAACGAGTATCGCGGGTGTGTAGGGATCAGGTCGGTCCAACTCGACAACTCCTGCGCCGTGTTGCGCGCGGAGACCTTCGAGCACGCGGGACTCGTGGACATCGCCCAGCACCGCAGCGCGCTCAAGCATCGCGTCGGCCTTGTGCTGGACGTCCGCGAGCCGTTCGAGCTTGACATCCACTCCCCGCAGCCAGGCAAACTCGCAACTCGCATTAGCCGTAAGGTCGGACGGACTCAGCACGAAGCCGCCGTCCTTCGTCAGCATCACCACGAGCGCCTCAAAGTGACTCGTTGGCCGCGGCCAGGAGTTCGTTGAACCGGACCTTGACGTTCTTACGATTCTCACGGCGCGCCTTCGCCGATGGAAACGGAAGCTGAAGGCGGGTGCGAAGCGTGCGAAGCTCGTCGAGCGTCGTCTCCGCGAGCTGGAAGCGGTCAGAGTCCTTCGCTGTGTTCGTAGCAATCTCCTCGAAGGCGACGATCGCGAGGTCGATCTGCGAGAGCAGCTTCTGTGTGGGGTTCGAGCTCGCGAGACCTTGGACCATGTTGAGCGCCTTGGTCTGGTTCTCCGGACGCCCGATCCACCCGACGAGAGCGGCACCGGCCAGCTTCTTGGCATTTGGACCCAGGAACTTCGCGATGCCCGCCATGTTGTTCGCCATCAGTGGTTGCCTTTCCCGAGACCTGAGAGGAACTGCTCGATCTGGTCGAGCTCCTCGGTGGACAGCCTGTCATCTACCGGTGTCGTCAGGTGGACGTTCGACTCAAGTGAGAACGACTCACGGACCTCGTCATCGATGTCGTGGTCGGTCCAGACGAACGGCGCGCGTCCGCCGACGAGGTGGTCGACGGCGATCTGGCCCTTCCAGAACGACATCGGCGACTCCTCCGCGCCCGGGTCCACGTGGGCCCACAAATGCCCCAGCCCGGTGTCGAGGGCGATCGCGAAGAGCGCGTGGCGTGGCAGGTCGGACATGAAGCGCAGGTCGAGGTCGAAGCGCTTGCGGAACGCCGAGATCCGCTCCACGACCGCGACGTCCACGTAGTAGTCGACGTCTTCGATCTCATAGACCCGTGCACCGTCGATCGGACGAGCGCTTACGAACGTGCCGTCGCCCAAGAACCAGATCGGCCGGTGAGGGTGGTGGTCGCCCTCAGGGTTCATGCCGGCGGCGTCGCGCAGCAGGAAGCCCAGCACGCGGTACATGTCCTCGGGCGTCAGTCCGCGGTCCTCGCGCGGGGCGACCAGCAGGTGGGGCATGCCGAGTGCCTGGTCGAGGAGGCCGTGCTTCTCGAGGTCGACCTCGTCGTCGGTCCACACGAACGACCGACCCTCGTGGGCGATGACCCGGTCGACCACCTCCGCCTTGTACCAGCGGCCGGTGTCGTCCTCGGGGATGTCGTAGGCGTGGAAGTCGTCCAGGCCGACCACCTTCGCGAACGACGTGCGGGCCTCCTGCTCCCACGTCGAGAGCCAGCGGATCTCGACGACCCCCGCACGGTGGCAGGCGTTGATCGTCTCCACCAGCTCGGGGGAGTAGTGGATGGTGAACGGGTGGTCCATGCAGACGGCCGTGGTCTGGACGAGGCCGTCAGCGGGCGCGAGCGCGTTGACGACGCCGTCGATGTCGAGGAACCAGATGGGTGGACGAGTCATGCGATCTCCTGAAGGTGGTCGACCAAGGCGGCGACGCCCGTGGCCAGTCGGTCGATGCCGGCATCGTCGGCGACGCGCGGCGAGTGGGACAGCAGGTCGCGACGGACCTCGAGCATCAGCGATCTCACACGCGTGTCGGTCCCGTAGTGGCGGAGCGGGACGTACGTCCCGCCGAAGGGGGAGTCGAGCCCGACGTCACCGGTGGGCGTGACCGGGGCCAGGTGCTGCCGGGCAGCGTCGATGAGAGCGCTCGGTGTGTGAGTGACGTCGGTGCCGAGACACAGCTCGGGCCGCGGTCCGTCGGCGCGCAGCTCGTAGGGGAGCGGTGTCACCGGGAAGGAGTGCACGTCGAGGATGGTGGCCGCGCCTGTGCTGTCGAGCCGCTCCTGCACCAGCTCGGTGAGCGCCGCGGCGTAGGGCTCGAAGAACCGGTCGATCAGGTCGGGCGCCGGGTCGCGCAGGACGGCGCCACCGGACGTGCGCGTGTAGACCGCGCCCATGCCGACCGCGTTCATCTCCTCGCGATCGTCGGGGAACCGCTCGGGATCGACGACCAGGCGCGAGCGCCGGTTGGCGAAGAGCCACGGCCGGCACCCGGACAGTGCCGCAGCGCGCTCGGCCAACCGGTCGGTGAACGCATCGGTCATTGCGTCCAGCTCCGCCGCCAGTGCGTCGTCGTCGAGCACGATGACGGCACGCACGTCGTCGGGGATGGACCGCGACGAGTGCGGCACGTGCAGCAGTACGCTCGACGACGGGTCGCCGGGGACGACCTCGAAGGCGTTCACCGGCGTGCCCCTGCTGGCTCGAGGTCGGCGACCGCGTCCCACAGTCGGCCCGACCCGCGCAGTCCGGGCAACGCCTGCCGCATGGCAGCGCGCGCTTCTTCCAGGGACTGTCCACGCAGCATCCCGTAGGCCACGCCGACCGTCGGCGTGCGTTGCTGCGACGCGACGCAGTGCAGGAACACCCGTCGCCCCTCGTCACGCAGCTCAGCCACGGCGCGCGCGGCCTGGGCGAGCGTGAACGCCAGGTGCGGGTTGTGGTCGGGACCGCCGCGATCGATTAGTCGCACCAGCACGTGGTCCTCCGGGGCGACACCCTCGGGCGCGACGTCGTCGGTCCCGATCCGGCACAGCGACACGATCGCGTCGCACCCGTGGTCGCGAGCGGTGTAGGTGCCGAGGACGACGCCGTCGTCGACCGGGTGAGGCACTGCGATCGGCCGCGCCTCGGTGTACTCCCAGGACGTCATGCGGGGCGCGGTCGGCCAGCCCTGGCCCGTGACCTCGCCGCGGGTGGCGGTGAGGTGCGCCAGCGTCGTCAGGCCGCGGGCCCGGTGGCCGCCGTACCCGTGGATGCGGCGGGTCCACGACAGCGGCACCGCGGACTGACCCCAGTAGGCCCCGAGCAGCCCACCGGCGATCGCCGCCACCGTGTCGGTGTCGTCGCCCGTCCGCACCGCGTTCTTCGTCGCCTCGGCCAGGTGCTGGGCTTGGAACGACCCGCGTGACGGGTCCAGTTCCGGCACCGGCGTCCACGTGATGGCTGCCCACGCGGCCTGCAGGGCCCACACCGTGAATCCGTTGCGAGCGAAGGTGCGCGGGTCGACTCCGGTGGCCTCGTCGATCCAACCGGCCCATCGGTCGCGTCGCGACTCGGGCAGCAGGTCCAGGCCGGCCGCGACGTCGAGTCGTCCTTCGGTGACCGCGAGCCGCACGGCCTCGCTCCACAAGACCGCGGAGTCGCGGCCGAGCGGGTCCGCGTGGGTCAGGCGCGCCACGGCGGACGCGGCTGCCGCCGTGGCCCCGCGGTCGTCGAGCCACGTGAGTCCGACGATGGCCGTGCGCATGAGCGCACCGTTGCCGACCTGACCGGGCTGCGCCACCGCGAGGGCGTCGGAGGCGTCGCGCATGACCCGACCGACGCGGCCCGTGCCACCGCGTCGCGTCGCAGCGAACACGCGGCTGGTCTGCGCTCCGACGTCCTTTGACACCGCGGCCCAGGCGAGGAACCGCTCGGCGATCTCGTCGAGCGCGTCGTCGGAGGTCAGGTCCGCGCCGGTGCGGGAGACCTCGGCGATGCACACGGCCATCGCGGTGTCGTCGCTGTACTCGGCCGGGTCGAACCCGAACGGGCCACCGCCGGTCATCTGCGGCTCGAACGTGTCGGGGAGCGCCGGACCGAACTCGTACGGCACGCCCAGGGCATCGCCGCAGGCCTGGCCGAGCAGGACGCCGGCTGCCCTGTCGGGGTGGTGGGTCATGACAGCTCCTCGTCCATGCGGATCCGGCGGATGACGGCGCCGACGTCCAGGGAGTCCGCTGCGCGCCACTGTCGCAGCGCCCGGGTGTCAGCACGGCGGACGTCCGGCGTCGCGCCTGTCGCGAGGTGATGCCAGGCGAGGGCCTGCTCCGCGTACCAGACGTAGGCGATCGGACGGGCACGCCGAATCGCGTCCATGGCCTCGATGACGTCCCACCCGGCGTCAAGCAGTGCGGCGAGCCCGAGCGTCGGTCCGCGGTTGATCCCCATGTGGCAGTGGGTCAGCACCACGGCGTGTGGATCGGTGCGGGCGTCGCGGACGATGCCGACGGCGCGGTCGAACCAGACCGGCGCGATCGTCTGGCCGGCGTCGTCGATGCCGTGATGGGTGTAGGCGACGGAGGGGACGCCGGACCAGTGCTCGGCGTCCGACCACTCGGCGCGGCAGTCGACCACGTGGGTGACGCCGAGCCGCACGAGCTCGTCACGTTGCTCGACGGCGACCGACGGGTCGGGTGAAAGGTCGCCCCCGATGAACAGCCAAGGGGTGACCGCGCTCGCGTTCGCGAGCTGCGGCCGGGGGAGTGTGGTGGTCATGTGGGTCTCCTCGGGGGTCATGACAAGGCCGACATGACGTCGGCCTGGATCTCGGCGGTCTGGACGGACACTGCGGCCGGGACCAAGTCCGCGGAGAGGTCGAGCGCGTCGACGTCGCACTCGGCGTCGCCGAAGATGCAGTCCTCCCAGCGCGTCCCGGCCTCCAGGTACTCGACGAGCGCCGCGTCGAGGGGGTCGACGATCTCGGACTGGCAGTCCGGCAGGACCGCCGGCACCTGGCGGGAGGCGATGGCGGCCGCCTGCAGCAATGACGAGTAGTCGTTGTAGCTGACCCCCGCTTCCACCACCGCGGCGACGGCCTGGACCGACTGGAGGTATGGCTCGGTGGCGTCGAGACAATCGCGGTTGGCCGCGAGAAGTGCCTGCTTCTCATCCTCCTTCTCCTGGGCTGCGCGCTCCTTGCGCTCGTCGCGCTCCTCCTGCGCGCGGGCATCGCGCTGCATGTCGACGACCACGGCGGTGATCGATCCGCCCAGCACGATGATCGGGGCCGCGACGAGCGCGGCGATCTTGATGCGATTCATGAGTTCTCCTGAGATTAGATGCGGCGGTCGCGCCGGCGGGAGCCGACGGCGGTGGCGGCGAACATGGCCTTCGAGGCGAAGGCGCGGTCCTCCATGGATCCGAGCTCGGTGACCTCGAGCTGTCGCAGTGCATCGGCGAGCTCGCCCTCCATCTCGGGGCGACGTTGCAACGGAACGGACGGCAGCTCCCGCTTGATGAGCCGGACCAGGCGGCGCAGGCTCCGGGCGGCGCCGAGCACGTCGCCCTTTGCGAGCTTGGCGGCCACTCGGCGCTTGCGGCGCTGCACTCGCTGGAACAGCAGCTCTGCCATGACCTCGCGGTCGACCACGGCAGGGGACTCGCCGGGACGGGAGACGTGGGCCCACACCGACGTCGAGACGCTGTACGTCTCGAGGTCGTCGGCCGATACCCACGTCAGGTGAATCCGCGCCACCTTGCGGCGTCCGGGACGCGTCGCCAGCGTGGGCTCGAACCGCATGACGAGTGAACGGACGTCGTCGGGACGCAGGCCGCCGAGCTCGATCTCAACGCCGTGCGCCGCCTCGTGCAGGGTGACGTGGTTGACCACCTCGACGTGGCGCATGGTGGTGCCGGTCTCGACCACGAGGCGGCAGCGAAGGTGTCGCTCGGCGACGAGGTCGCCGCACTCCTGACGGATCCGGCTCGCGGCGGTGTCGGCCTCGTTGGCGAAGTACTCCGCACCACCGCCGGCCTGCGAGACCGCGCCGAGGAGCTCCTCGTCGTAGCCCAGGCCCATGCCCAGCGTCGACGTGCTGACCCCGTCCTCGCGGAGGAAGCGGGCGGCGTGCCGTGCGAGCACGGCGTGGTCGACGACGCCGCGGTTGGCGTGCCCGTCGCTGACGAGCAGGACCCGCACCCCCTCGCGCCGGTCCAGCCGGGCAGCCTGACGCAGTCCTGCCGATAGGCCGGCAGCGAGGTCGGTGGATCCGCCAGGCTGCACCGCGTCGATGGCCGCGAGAGCCGTGGCACGGTCGCCGACGGGTCCGGCCGGCACGGCGACGTCGACCTGGTCGTCGAACAGCACGAGCCCGAAGGAGTCGTCGGGACGCATCCCGGTGACGACCTCCTGCAGTGCCATCTTGGCGTGGTCGAGCCGTTCACCGCTCATGGAGGCGCTGCGGTCCAGCACCACCACGAGGTGCGTGGCGTTGAGGCGCTCGGACGCTGGGGCTTCGGGGGCTGTGACGTCCACCAGGACGACGGCCGGCTCGGTGCGGAGGTTGTCGTCCTCCATCCAGCCGTGGCGGTCCTGGCCCAGTCGTGTCGTGATGTCCATGTCGACCCCTTTGCGGTAGCGTATGCAACGAGCATAATGCTTGAGACCGACAGAATTACGCAAGGAGCATAATCGTGTCAAGTGAGCGGAGCTTCGGACGTGTCGTGGTCGAGTTTCGGAACCGACGCGGAATGACCCGGTCGCAGCTGGCGGAGCGGGCCGAGCTGTCCTACCCGTACGTCTCCCAGATCGAGACCGGACTCCGGAAGCCCTCGCGCAAAGCGGCGGCCAAGCTGGCGGAGGCGCTCGGCGTGAGCGCCTTCGACCTCGAAGCGGCGATTCCGCGGGACGACAGCGATGACGACCAGAATCGCAGAGCTTCCGCGGCCGCAGACACGCTCATCTCGGGCGAGCCGATGGTCTTGGCGGCCATGGTGTCGCCCGCGCTCGAGCGCACCAGTGGCAGCTGGCGTCCGTCTTCCCGCGAGGACCTCGTGGCCCAGATCGTCGACCTGCTCGAGGAGGTCGACGTCCAAGAGCGGCTCGACGTCCTGGCCGACGTGCAGAAGCTCGCAATGCGCCGGCTCATCGATCGCGGGGGAGCGTCGTAGCGAATTTGTCGCCACATCGTTCTATGCTGCAAGCATCGGTTCGAACGAAGAGGTGGGTCATGAGCAGCTACGAGGAGATGGTCGTCGACCGCGCGATCGACACGGCGTGGGCGGCGTTCCGAGATCGGCTGGCCGAGCACCTGGCCGGCGAGGCAGGGCGGAGCCAGGTCGTTCTGTGCCCATCCCCGGACCCCGAGGCGGACGCTCCCTTCCTGCGCCTGATGTGGACCTTCGGGTCGTGGGAGGTGGCGCTCGAGGCTGAGGGCCCGCTGGTCCCGCCGTACCAGCTCGATCGCGAGCAACGGGTGCGTCTGCGCGAGCTGGGTTTTCGTCTGCGTGAGGGTGCTCCCTGCCTGTTGGTGCCGGACCATCTGGTGGATCAGGTGGCACACATCGCGGTGACGGTCCTTCGCGACGTGTGGGGGGTGCTGATGCCGACCCTCGTCGACACGGCGGGGCTGGACCTCGTCGGTGAGGCGGTCACGGAGCCGGAGGTCGGGGTGGCACGCCCTTCGAATGACGCGGCTGTGCCCGATCTCGTCGAGTCCGCCGACCCGGAGGTGGTCGCCAGGTGGACGGATCACGTGCTCGGGGAGGTGTTCGGGCACCCGCCGCGTCGTGACCCCGATGGAGACATTCGCGTCAGCGGCCACGACGGCGGCCGCGCGGTGGTCGCTCAGCGAGCAGACGGCCGCATCGAGGTGTGGAGCGTCTTGGCCCGACAGGTCCGCTTCAAGGCGGCGCACCGCGCGGCCGACCGGCTCTCGAGCACGTACCGCGACGTCCGGTTCTTCCTCGCACAGGATGTGTTGGTCGCGTCGGTGGTGGTGGAGTCCGATCCCTTCGTTCCCCGTCACGTCGTGGCCGCGATGCGACGAGTTCTCGAGGTGAGTCGTCGGACTCAGGACTTGGAGTACCGCCTGCGCCGGCGCCGGGCGGTGGTTGCCGCCGACGACCTCGACGACGCGTTGATGACACTGTTCGCCGGCATCTGGGCCAAGGACATCGACGCCGATGAACTCGCCGAGGAGCTCAGTGGCGGAGACGTCGACGTATTGGCTCGGTGGCAGCGGACCGCACGGGTCATGGCCGCTCGGTTCGTGGCCGACGACGACATGTCGCCGTCCGAGCGCCACGCGCGTCGGCGGACGCGGAGCAAGTGGCAACGGGTGGAGCGTGTGGTCTGTCGTACTCGCGCCGCGTGCGAAGAGGGTGCGGCATGAGGCTCGCGCCCCATCCAGTCACCGACCTCGGCTCCGACATCGATGAGCTGGTGCCGCGCTTGCGGGACGGCGAGGAGATCGTCGTCAGCGCGCCGGACGACGGGCGCTTCCTCGCGATCAGGAGGTGCGGACCCGGGATGGTGCGCGCCCGCATCGCCTGCGATGAGCTCGTCAGGCCCGTCGACCTGCTGACGAAAGCGGGTGTGAACGTCCTGCTGGACGAGGGTTGGGTGGAGCAGTCGCCGCGGGATGGTCTGCGCACCTTCCGCGTCGACGCCGAAGTTCACTGGTCCGGCTTTCTGGCTGACATGGTGGTGCGTGTGGTCGAGGATGTGTGGGGACTGCGTTGTTCCGACGTCGTCCTCGACGACGGTCGGGCGTCCCGCGGCTGCCTGGTGACGGTCGACGACGAGTACATCCCGATCGAGAGGCTCCTTCCGTGACCGACGGACCGCTGCTGTGGCCGGCCGAGCCGGAGTTCGTGAACTCTGCCGAGCGACGGGTCTGGACCGCGTTGCGGGACCAGCTCGGGCCGAACGACCTCCTCATCGCCAACCAAGCATTCGTCACGCGCCAGCGCGACTACGAGCTCGACCTCGCGGTGGTGCTGCACGGCTACGGGGTGATCGTCGTCGAGGTCAAGGGCGGGTCGGTGTGGGTCGAGGACGGACGTTGGCGCCAGGGCGCGCGTCATGAGTCGCACCGGATCGATCCGGTGGGACAGGCATCAGAGGTCAAGCACATCCTGCGGTCGTGGGTCGAGGAGTCGCACGCTTGGGCCGGGCGCCGTCGTGTGCGGTGGGCGCACGCCGTCGCCTTCCCGCACACCCAGGTCGACCCCAAGTTCGCGCTGCCTGACTGCTCCCGCTCGATGGTGGTCGACCGCGACGACCTCGACGAGATCGCCACGCGCTTGCGCAACCTCCTCGCTACGCAGGACACCAAGTACCGCGTTTCTGACGGGGACGACGCCTTCGCCATCCATGGTGCGCTCGTGGGTCGCTTCACTCCCACGCCGCTGGCGTCTGCCGACATCGAGGAGTCCGTGGCCAACCGCGACGACGTCGTGGAGCGACTCAGCAGCGAGCAGGCCACCATCCTCGACGCCACGCGCCTGCTGAACCGGGTGGAGGTGCGCGGCGGCGCGGGCAGCGGGAAGACCTGGCTGGCCGTCGAGCAAGCGCGACGTCTCGCCGACCAGGGTCTGCACGTCGCCCTGCTGTCGTACACCCGAGGGCTGGGGGAGTGGATGCGCCGACGCGTCTCCACCTTCGACCCGGCCGAACGCCCCGCCTACGTCGGCACCTTCCACGAGATCGGCTCGGTGTGGGGGCACGAGGTCGACGCGGAGAACAACGATCCCGACTTCTGGGAGCACGCGCTGCCGGCGCAGCTCCTCGAGGTCGCGAAGTCGCAGCCGCTCGAGCGGCTCTTCGACGCCATCGTCATCGACGAGGCCCAGGACTTCGCCGACGAGTGGTGGCCGGTGGTGCTCGAGTCTCTCAAGTACGAGGACGACGGGCTGTACGTGTTCTCCGACGAGGGGCAGCGCATCTTCCAGCGGTACGGCAACCTCCCGGGCGGACTGGTGCCGCTGGTGCTCGACCGCAACCTGCGCAACACGCGGCAGATCAGCGAGGCCTTCGAGCCCATGGTGCCCAACCGCATGGTGCCGTCCGAGCACGACGGTGTGGAGGTGCGCTTCGTCCCCACGACGCTGGAGGATGCGATCTCGGTCGCGGACGACGAGGTCGAGCGGCTCCTCGACGAGGGGTGGCAGCCGTCCGACGTGGCTCTCCTGACCACGCAGTCCCGGCACACCGAGCACAAGAACCGTCAGGCCGAGGGGCACCAGTCGTATTGGGACTCCTTCTGGGACGACGACCAGGTCTTCTACGGCACGGTGCTGGGATTCAAGGGCCTCGAGCGCCCAGCGGTTGTGCTCGCGGTCAACGACTCGAATGACCTGGGTCGAGCCAAGGAACGGCTGTATGTCGGCCTCTCCCGCGCACGTGACCTGCTGGTGGTCTGCGCTGATCCCGCGATGATCGAGAAGTTCGGCGGCCCGGAGGTCATGGCGCGGCTTTGCGGCAGACCCTCGTGAGCCAGTCTCGTGGTGGGCGCTTCGTCGCCGCGATCGCGGTCCTTGCGCTGATGATCGGGCTCGGCGGTGGCGAGGTCCAGCGTCGGGGCGTCCCGGACTCGGACGGCGACGGGTTGCCGGACGAGGTCGAGGTGCTGGGGTGGAAGACGTCCCTGGGGGAGACGTACCGGACCGATCCGGAGCTGGCCGACTCCGACGGTGACGGACTGACTGATCGCGACGAGGCCGGTCCCCGGGGCGAGGACGACGACGCGGCTGGCGGCCCGCCTTTCGACGAGCTCCGCGTCTTCACTGGGTACTCAGATCCGCTGGTGCCTGACACCGACGGTGACGAGCTCGGTGACGCGGACGAAGCCGACCTCGGCGTCGATCCCTACAAGCGCGACACCGACGGTGACGACATCGAGGACGGCCGGGAGTTCAATCTCGTCGGGACGTCGCCCAGCATTGTCGACTCCGACGGCGACGGGTTCGACGACGGCTACGAAGACGCCGACCTCGATGATCGCGGCCTCGACCCCCTGTTGGTCGACGTCAAGATCAGCACGGCGACATACGCCACAGACTTCGCAGTCGGACTGGTCTTCGGTGACGCCTGGCGCAAGGACTCCGCGGCCTGGCTTGCGGGCTATCTCGTGTCCAGCGGATCGAGCTCAATCCCCGGCGTCGGGTGGGTCTTCGGTCCGGCTGCGGACGTTCGCGATGCGGTTGCGTCGGCCATTCGTGGCGACTGGGTGGGATCGGGATTCAGTGCCTTGGGGACCGTGCCCTACGCCGGCGACGCGGTCAGCATGCCGGCCAAGGTTGGCGAGTTCGTGCTGCGTAACAGGGAGCTGGCCGCCGTCGTGGCAGCCTCGGTGATGGCAAGTTCAAAGATTCCACGAAAGGTGAAGGTCCAGGCCGGCAAGCAAGTCTTCAAGCAGTGGGACAAGCTCAAAGACGAAGGTGCCAGCGAAGACGCTCTGCTCCGATTGGCAGAGGGCAGGACCGATCTCGACGACCTGGGTCAAGCTCTTGAGGCGTCGGGCCATGTTGAAGGCGCGCCTGCCGACTTCCTCCCGAGCTCCCGGGATGGCGAGCAGTGGCTGGCGGAGCTGGAAGGAGCTACGGAGGACGGCGCCGATCGAGAGGTTCGCTTTTCGACGAGCGACTGCAAGGACGTGTGCAATGAGACCGGACTTCGCAAGGTCGACGTTCTCGTGGACGGTGTCGCTCACGAGGCCAGGGTCGGATACACCCAGCTGGTCGACGACGTCGAGCGACAGATCAGATCCGATGCCCACCTTGTGAATCGCGGCTTGATCGACGGCGCTCACTGGCACTTCCTTGCCAGTGGGCACACCAATCAAATGGGCGCCGAGCCCGAAATCTTCGAGCTGCTCGACGAGCTCGACATCTCCTACACGATTCACCTTCCAGCCTGACGACCGGAGGTCCATTGCGCGCAACCCAATTGCGTGCAATGCTTCACGCATGACCACCGTCCGGCTCGACGACCAGCTGTGCTTCGCGCTGCACGCGGCATCGCGCACGATGACCGCCGCGTACCGCGAGCCGCTGGCGCGCCTGGGCCTGACGTACCCGCAATACCTTGTGCTGATGGCGCTGTGGGAGGACGACGGCCTGACCGTCTCCGCCCTCGGTGGCCGGCTCAAGCTGGACAGCGGCACGCTCTCGCCTCTGGTCAAGCGCCTGCAGGGGCAGGGACTCGTCGAGCGTCGCGCGTCCACCGAGGACGAGCGCCGCGTGCACGTGCACCTGACCGCCGCCGGCCGGAAGCTCAGCGACGAGGCCGACGACGTCGCGCGCTGCATCGCCAGTGCCATCGACATCAATGCCGAGGAGTTCCTCGCCCTGCGCACCCTCGCGCGCAAGGTCGCAGCCCTCGACAACCCCCAGACCGCCTGAACCCAGGCATGCACGAACTGATCGCACGAACCGACCCGAAGGAGATCCGCATGGACGCCCTGTACACCGCAGAAGCCCTCGCCACCGGAGGTGGCCGCGACGGTCACGTCCGCACCAGCGACGGCCAGCTCGACCTCGACCTCGCCGTCCCGAAGGACATGGGCGGCGCCGGGGGAGCGGCCAACCCCGAGCTGCTCTTCGCCGCCGGTTACTCCGCGTGCTTCCACGGGGCCCTCCAGGCCGTGGCCCGCGCCGAGAAGGCCCAGCTGGGCGAGTCCTCGGTCGGCGCGAAGGTCTCGATCGGCTCCGACGGCAACGGCGGCTTCAAGCTCGCGGTCGTCCTCGAGGTCGTCATCCCCGACCTGCCGCACGGCGAGGCCCAGGCCCTGGCCGACAAGGCCCACCAGGTCTGCCCGTACTCCAACGCCACCCGCGGCAACATCGAGGTCGAGGTCAACGTCGTCGACGACTGACCTCCCACGTACGACAAGCAGGCCCCGCCATGGACATGTGGCGGGGCCTGCGTCATGATCCGCCCATGACTCGCACCACGCCCGACATGATCACAGAGCTCGCCGACGACGAGGTCTTCGTGTTCGGCAGCAACGCCTCCGGCGCCCACGGCGGGGGAGCGGCGCTCATCGCGCACCGCATGTTCGGTGCCGAGATGGGCGTGGGCGAGGGACTTACCGGACGCACCTACGCGCTGCCCACGATGGAGGGGGCGGGCGCCTTCCAGGCCGCGGCCGAGCGCTTCATCACCTTCGCCCGTGAGAATCCCGACCTCACCTTCCTGCTGACCAAGGTCGGTTGCGGCATCGCCGGGTACGCCGAGGACGAGGTGCGGCCGTGGTTCGCCGACACGCCGCCGAACGTCGTCAAGCCCGCCGGGTGGTAGTCCGCCCGGAGCATTCGCACCGGCCGCCTATCGTGGGGGCGGCTCTGCCGTGGAGCCAGAAGGTGGTGGCTCGATGGCCGGCTGGCAGATGAAGGCGCTCGGCGCCTTCTTCCGAGTGGCGTACAAGCGCCGCTACGCAACGACCGCCGCGGGCCACGAGCGCCTGAGCCAGCCGAAGAAGCCCTACGACCCGCCCGCGAGCGTCGCGTCCGGCCGCAGCGTCGAGCGACGCGAGGTCGGCGGCCACCCGGTCGTCGTCGTGTCACCGCGCTCCGGCACGCCAAAGCCCGATCGTGCCGTCGTCTACCTCCACGGTGGCGCCTACGTGAACCAGATCGTCAAGCAGCACTGGCAGCTCGTCGCGCACCTGGCCGACCGCGCGGGTTGCGACGTGCACGTGCCGATCTACCCGCTCGCCCCGGAGCACACCGCTGCCGAAGCGATGACGTTCGTGCAGGCCGTGCTCGGCGACCTCGCCGCCGAGGATCATCAGCTGCACCTGGTGGGTGACTCCTCCGGTGGCGGACTCGCGCTGCTCGCTGCCCAGCAGGTGAGGGAGCAGACCCGACCCGCCGTGGTCGGCGTCACCGCCATCGCCCCGTGGCTTGACATGGCCATGGCCAACCCCGACATCCCTGCCGTCGAGGCCGTCGACCCGTGGCTGACGCGCGCCGGCCTGCGACCCATCGCCGACGCCTGGGTGGGCGACGTGCCGCTGGACGACCCGCGCGTCAGCCCCATCCACGGACCCGTCGACACCTTGCCGCCGGTCGGGCTCTGGATCGGCACCCGCGACATCACGATGCCGGACTGCCGAGCACTGCGCGACCGCCTGCCCGGATCAAATCTGACCTACGTCGAGCTCGAAGGTGGGCTGCACGTCTACCCGCTGCTGCCCGTCCCCGAGGGCCGCCGGGCGCGCGACCACATCGCGCAGTACGTCGCCCAGTCGTTCGGCTGAGTCCCTGCGCTGGACTTCGGGGTGAATCAGACCATCAGGTGTGACTCGCCCAGCGGGTGCGCCAGCCGCCAGGCCGCCAGTGCGTCGGCCTCGTCGAGCCGCTCACGGGCCGAGGTGCCGAACCGCCGGTGGTACCAGGCCAGGGCCTGCTCGGCGTAGTAGACGTAGGCGCTGGGACGCGCGGTGCGGATGGCGGCCAGGGCGTCGACCGGTTCCCAGCCCTCGGCCAGCAGCAGCGCGAAGCCCAGGGACGGTCCGCGGTTGACGCCCGAGTGGCAGTGCGTCAGCACGGTCGTGTCGGTGTGCTGCAGCGCGTCCTGCAGGTGGCCGACCGCCTGGTCGAACCACTCCGGCGGCACCTGCTGGCTCTCGTCGGGCATGTCGAAGGCGCGGTAGTCGATGAAGGGATAGCGAGCCCAGCGGTGCGCGTCGTCGAGCTCGGAGCGCACGTCGACCACGTGCGTCAGACCCTTGGCCACGAGCTCCTCGGCCTGCTCGAACGCGAGGTCGTCGTGGTGGACCGAGAGGTCTCCGCCGATCCAGATGCGCTCGGTGACGGCGTTGACGTTCGCGGCCTCGAAGGCGGGCAGGATGTTCACGAGGCAGCCGCCAGCGACGCGGGACGGGAGAGTCGGTCGGCCAGCACCTGCAGGACGTCGAGGTTGAACCCGAAGCCCAGATGGGTGGAGTCGACCTCCACGTTCTCGGCATCGGGGCCGATGTCTTCCTCGCGCACCTGGCAGGCGTGCCCGGAGACGACGCCGTCGCGGGAGCTCCAGATGGCGGTGGTCGGTGCGTCGATGGGCTGCGCCATGCGCTCGGCGCCCTCGTCGGTCAGATCCTCGCCTGCGGCCTGGTTGAGCAGACGGAAGAAGAACACCACCCACTGTGTGCCCTCGCGGCCCCGGATCGGTGTGCCCATCGTCACGACACGACGAACCAGCTCAGGGCGCCGACGAGCCACTTCGCGGGCGTAGACCCCGCCGAGGCTCCAGCCGACGATCGTGATCGGGCCGTCGGCGGCGAGTCGCTCCACGTGGGCCTCGAGCTTTGGCTCGTCCTCGGGCTTGATGCCCAGGTTCCAGCCGAGCGACCAGCCGGCGGTGCGGTAGCCCAGACGGTCGAGGAATCGGCGCATCGGGAGCGTGGTCTCGTCCGTGGCCGTGAATCCGGGCAGAACGAGCACCGTGTGGCCGTCGCCGCGGGGGCACTGCGCCACGGCGTCGCCGAATCCGCGGTACATGCGAGCGAACTCCAGCGGCATGCCGACGAGCTCGCGCACCACGCCCAGCGGGCCGGGGTGGAGAGATGGCAGCACGCTCATGCGAGTTCCTGTCGATCGGCAGCATTCAATGCTAGTGCCGATTTCAACGGTCCGCGCGGCGTTCGAGGTTTCAGGTGCTGGTGACCCCCGGCCCGTGCATGATCGTCGTCACGTCAGGGAGGGAGACCCGATGGGAGACGTGAAGGAGCCGGCGCCATCCGCGGGACGGCGCCGGGCCGACGTGCCGGTGGACTCAGGAACCCCCGCCGAAGGACGGCGGCGTGCCGTCGAGCGCGCTGCACCTGCCAGCGACACGAGCGGCCGACGAGGAATCCTCGGCCGGTTGAGCCTGCGTCGCCCGTCGTCGACGGTGTCGTTCGACTGAGGCGCTGCGTCAGCGGCGGAGCTGGACCAGGCGGGCGAGCTCGAGGTCGCTCAGCTCGGTCAGTGCGGCCTCGCCGGCGTTGACGACCGCATCGGCGAGCGCGCGCTTGCTGGTGATGAGCTCGGCGATCGACTCCTCGATCGTGCCCTCGGTGATGAGCCGGTGCACCTGGACGGCCTTCGTCTGGCCGATGCGGTGGGCGCGGTCGGTGGCCTGATCCTCGACCGCGGGGTTCCACCAGCGGTCGTAGTGCACGACGTGGTCGGCGCGCGTGAGGTTGAGGCCGGTGCCGGCCGCCTTCAGCGAGAGCAGGAAGACGTCGATCTCGCCGTCCTGGAACTTCTTGACCATCGTCTCGCGGGCGCGCACGCCGGTGCCGCCGTGCAGGAACTGGTGGCGGATCTTGCGCTGCTCCATGTGGCGCGCCAGCAGCGAGCCCATCCGCGCGTACTGCGAGAACACGAGCGCAGCGCCGCCCTCGTCGACAATCTCCTCGAGGATGTCGTCGAGCACGGTCAGCTTGCCCGACCGACCCGGCAGGCGCCCCGCGTCCTCGCGCAGGAAGTGCGCCGGGTGGTTGCAGATCTGCTTGAGCTGGGTGAGCAGCTTGATGACCAGGCCGCGTCGCTGGATGCCCGAGGCCGCCTCGATCTCGCGCATCGTCTGGCGCACGACGGCCTCGTACAGACCGACCTGTTCGCGAGTGAGGTTGGCGGTGTAGTCGGTCTCGATCTTGGGCGGCAGCTCGGGCGCGATGCCGGGGTCGGACTTGCGACGGCGCAGCACGAACGGCCGGATGAGCCCGGCGAGCTCGGCGGCCTTGTTCGGCTCGCGGCCGGACTCGATGGGCCGCGACCACGTCTGGCGGAACTCGTCGGAACCGCCCAGCAGTCCGGGAGTGGTCCAGTCGAGGATGGCCCACAGCTCGCCGAGGTGGTTCTCGACCGGGGTGCCGGTGAGCGCGAGCCGTGCGGTGGCGTCGATCGAGCGCAAGGCCTGGGCCACGCGCGAGCGCGGGTTCTTGACGTTCTGCGCCTCGTCGGCGACGACCAGGCCCCAGGTGTGCTCGCGCAGGTCGGCCACCGAGGTGCGCATGGTGGCGTAGGTGGTGACGACGAATCCCTCGGTCACGCCCTCCAGCGACCGGCCCGCACCGTGATAGCGGACGACGGGGACGCCGGGCGCGAACCGCTTGATCTCGCGCTCCCAGTTGCCCAGCACCGACGCGGGGCAGACGACGAGCGTGGGACCGCTGTGCCGTTCGGCGCGCTGCAGGTGCAGGGCGATCAGCATGACCGTCTTGCCCAGACCCATGTCGTCGGCGAGGCATCCGCCGAGTCCCAGCTCGGTCAGCTGACCCATCCACCGCAGGCCCTGCAGCTGGTACTCGCGCAGGGTGCCGTCGAGCGTGGTGGGCTGCTCCGCCGGTACGAGGTCGCGGTCGAGCACCGAGAGCCGGCGACGTACGGCGTCGAGCCATCCCTCGGTCTCGATCTCGGTGCGCCGGCCGTCGACGATCATCTCGCCGGTGATGACTGCCCGCAGGGCTTCGCCGGCGTCGACCGAGGAGGAACCGCCGTGCAGGGCGCGGTGGATGCGGGCGCGGTCGACCATGACCCACTTGTCGCGCAGTCGCAGCACCGACCGCTGCTCGGTGGCCAGCTGGTCGAGCTCGGAGTCGCTCAGCACGTCACCACCGAGCGCGACCTGCCAGTCGAACCGGAACAGCTGTCCGCTGGTGAATGCCGCGGGGCGGTCGTGGGTCGGGCCTCCGTCGGCGCGCAGCACCACTCGGGTGTTGAGGTCGCGCACGAGCTCCTCGGGCCAACGGACCTCGACCCGGTTGGCCATCAGTGCGGCCGCGATGCGGTTGCTGCCCAGCTCGGCGAGGTCGTCGGCGTTGACGGTGACGCCGCCGCGGAACCCGGGATCGGCGAGCCGTTCGGCCGGCGCCCACGAGCGGGAGAGCCGCTCGAGCATCGCCTGGGTGGGCGCGAGTGCGTCCTTCACGATGGCGCGCTCGCTGCCGCTGTGCAGCTCGGCGCCGTCGAACGGTGAGGCGACCGCGGCCCGGGGGACCACCCGCAGCCGGACGACGGCCGACTCCGTGTCGGTCGGCACGTTGAGGAAGCTGACGACGAGTGCGTAGGAGAACTCGGTCTCGGTGCGACGTGACTGCACGGTGGAGGGCCGGTCGTTCTGGGATCGCATCGCCACCTCGGGGGCGTCGACCGCCAGGGCCTCGAGAAAGGAGAAGACCGCGCGCTGGCCCGACGCGGGGTCGGGACCGATGGCCGCCCCCGACGCACGCAGGCGGTCGACGTCGCCGCCCGCAGGACTGGCGAGGCTGCCGCTGGCCATGAGGCGCAGCGCGATGATCGCCGGCGTGGCCCAGGCGCGCACCGAGGGGTGGGCGTTGATGGCCCGGATGCCCTGGCTCAGCGCGCCGATGGCGTCGTAGGCCGAGGCGTGATGCTCGCCGTCCGGGGCCTCCACGACGAAGCGGGACTTGGCCGGATCGTCGCTCACCTCGAACCTGACCGGGTGCCGCAGCAGCGGGCGCAAGTCCGGACCATTGGGCATCCCTCCATGATGACGGACTCCGCCAACGTCCCGATGCCGACCCTGTATGATTGAACCGTCAACTAGTTCATTCAGCAGATGTGGCGGCACCGACATGACCTCGTACTCGATCAGCGACCTGGAGTCCCGGCTCCTGCCGAGTCCCCGCACCCCGGTCCTGTTCATCGGCCACGGCAACCCGATGCACGCCATCAGCGACAACGAGTTCACGCAGTCGTGGGCTCGAGTCGGTGCGGACCTGCCGCCGGCCCAGGCGATCGTGGTGATCAGTGCGCACTGGCTGACGCCGGGCCAGACCCACATCACCGACGCCCCGCGCAATCGCGTCATCTACGACTTCGGTGGCTTCCCCGCCGAGCTCTCCCGCGTGCAGTACCCCACGGACGGCGACCCCGCCGTGGCCCGGATCCTGGCGCGCCAGCTCGTCGAGTACGAGGCGCAGCTCGACGCCCAGTGGGGTCTCGACCACGGCACTTGGGCGGTGCTCAAGCACCTGGCGCCCGCGCCGACCGTGCCGGTGCTGCAGATCAGCATCGACTACGCGATGCCGCTGCAGCAGCTGATGGACCTGTTCTCACGGCTGCGGGCGCTGCGACACCGTGGCGTGCTGTTCATCGGCAGCGGCAACATCGTGCACGCCCTCAACCGCGTGAAGTGGGACGGCGGGGGAGCGTGGGACTGGGCCACCGAGTTCGACCGGGTGACCGCCGACGCGCTGGTGGAGCGGCGTCACGACCTGCTGCTCGACCCGTTCGCGCACTGGGACACCGCCCGACTGGCCGTGCCCACCGACGACCACTACCGGCCGATGGTGGCCTCGCTCGGCCTGCTCGAGGACGGCGAGGACCTGGAGTTCTTCAACGACCGCATCGACATGGGATCGGTCGGCATGCGCTCGTTCCTGACCGTCTGACACGGCCGCCCCGCCTCCCTGCCGGGCCCGCGCACTGCCGCTAGCGTGTCGGCATGGTCGCCCCCCGCCAGCTCGTCGTCGGCGCCGTCATCGTCGACGACCTCGACCGCCCGACGAAGGTGCTGGCTGCGCGACGCCTGGCCGGGCCGTCGCCCGTCGCCGGCCGGTGGGAGTTCCCCGGCGGCAAGGTCGATCCCGGCGAGACGCCCGAGCAGGCGCTGGTGCGCGAGCTGCAGGAAGAGCTGGGGTTCACGGCCACGCTGGGCGCCGAGATCATCAATCCCGACGGCCCCGCGTGGCCGATCGCCGACCGCTTCGAGATGCGGCTGTGGTTCGCGGTGGCCGAGGCCGAGCCGCCGGTGCTGGGCGACGTGCACAGCGAGATCCGCTGGCTGACGCCCGAGCAGCTACCGGTGCTCGACTGGCTCGAGGCCGACGTGCCCGTCCTGCGGCACATCTTCGGCTGACGCTCTGTCGTGCCAGCCGCAGAGCCTCAGGCCTGCGGCGGGTCCTGCGGGCTCTCGGCCGCCACGCCCTCGGCGATCTGGCGACGGACGTCGTCCATGTCGAGGTCGCGCACGGCCTGGATGACCTGCTCGAGGCCGGGGGCGGGCAGCGCGCCGGGCTGGCTGAAGACCAGCACGCCGTCGCGGAACGCCATCAGCGTCGGGATGGAGCTGATCTGCGCGGCCGCGGCCAGCTGCTGCTCGGCCTCGGTGTCGATCTTGCCGAAGGTGATGTCGGGGTGCGCCTCGCTGGCGGCCTCGTAGACCGGCGCGAACTGCCGGCACGGGCCACACCAGGACGCCCACCAGTCGATCAGCGTGATGCCCTCGCCGCCGAGGGTCTCGTCGATGGTGTTCTGGGTCAGGGTCACGGTGCTCATGACGGAGTCAACGACCTGCAGGCTCGTGACATTCCGTGGAGGATCGAGTCATGGAACGCCGCACCCTGCTGACGGGGGCCCTCGGGCTCGGAGTGCTCGCGGCCTGCTCGCGCGGGGGTGAGTCCACGCCCAGCGCCTCGCCCACGCCGTCCTCCACCGGTTCGGCGACCGCCACGGGACCGGTGAAGCTGCAGGTCGCGGGCGAGGTCGCCACCGGGCTCAACGTGCCGTGGGGGCTGGTCTTCCTGGCCGACGACTCCGCCCTCGTCTCGCAGCGTGACACCGGCAGCATCGTGCGGATCGGTGACGGCGCGGTCACCGAGATCGGCGTGGTGCCCGGGGTGCTGCCGCGCGGGGCGCCTGGGGAGGGCGGGCTGCTGGGGCTGGCGGTTCCGGAGGACGAGTCAGCGATCTACGCCTACCTGACCACCGAGTCCGACAACCGCGTGGTGCGCATGTCCTTCGACGGTGGCTCACTGGGAGCTCCCGAGCCCGTGCTGACCGGCATTCCCGCCGCCACCTTCCACCACGGTGGGCGCATCCTCATCGACCCCGAGGGGTACTTGCTCGTGGCGACCGGCGACGGCCAGCAACCGCAGAAGGCGCAGGACCTCTCGTCGCCGCTGGGCAAGATCCTTCGCATGACGACCGAGGGCAAGCCGGTGCCCGGCAGCGACTCCATCGTCTACTCCTACGGTCACCGCAACGTGCAGGGCCTCGCGTTCGACGCCGATGGCCGGCTGTGGGCGAGCGAGTTCGGCGACAAGAAGGCCGACGAGCTGAACCTCGTGACGCCGGGCGCCAATCACGGGTGGCCCCAGGTCGAGGGCGACGACCCCACCACCGACACGGTGCGGCCGAAGGTCACCTGGCCGACCAACGAGTGTTCACCGTCGGGGCTGGCCATCACGCGCAGCACGGCGTTCCTCGGCGCCCTGCAGGGCCGGTGCGTCTACACGGTGCCGCTGGACGGCGAGGACGTCGGCGAGCCCACGGCCTGGCTCGACGAGGAGTACGGCCGCATCCGCACCATCGCCGTGGCCCCCGACGACTCGCTGTGGGTCACCACCAGCAACACCGACGGTCGGCGCGACCCGAACGAGGGCGACGACCGCATCCTTCGCGTCACGATCTGACGCCCTGCGGGGGACCGGCGATGATGCCTTGCGGTAGCCAGGGCTACCCATGTGCATCATCGCCGGTCCTTCGACGGACGCAGGGTGATGCATATGGGTAGCCAGGGCTACCCATATGCACCATCGCCGGTCCCCGCCGGAGGCGGCGAAGACTACTGGCGCGTAGGGGTTCCGGGGCGGAGAACGTGAGGTTAGCCTCATGTTGACGTCTATTCCGAGGAGGAACCATGGACGAGTCCACCTTCCAGTTCGACCCCGACGCCGTGGCCAGCACGTCGCGCCGCTTCCCGGCCGACCGCCGCCCGTCCGCTCCCGCCGTCAGCACCGCAGGCCTGGGCTACCTGACCCGACCCGGCAGCTTCGGCGAGCACGCCTGGGACGAGAACGGCCACTACTGAGCAGCCCGCAACGCAACGACGCCCCCTCCGCAGTGCGGAGGGGGCGTCGTCGTTGTCTGGACTAAGGCGTTGCTCAGCTCAGATCAGGCTCTGAAATGAATCAGATGGGACGAATGTTCGCCGCCTGCAGGCCCTTCTGGCCCTGCTCGATGTCGAACTCGACCTTCTGGTTCTCGTTCAGCGAACGGTAGCCCGAGGACTGGATCGCGGTGTAGTGCGCGAAGACGTCCTCGCTGCCGTCGTCCGGGGCGATGAAGCCGAAGCCCTTGTCAGCGTTGAACCACTTGACGGTTCCGGTGGCCATGTTGTTTCTCCTTCAGGCGATGACCGCTCCGGCTTTTCCGGGGCGGTGGTCGCAGCGTTCACGTTCACCCGAAATAACCGGCACCAAAGCACCCGAGTCTTCCAACGGCTAACACACAAACTTTTGCAACTGATCCCTAGCCTAGGGCATCGAGCCACGATCGGCGCCATCGCGCGTCCGGGCGCGGCGTGAACGTTGGGTGACGCCGCCCCGACACGCGAGTCAACCCGCTGGCCGCCGGAGGCCGTCGGAGGCCGGTGGCGTCGGCGACTAGGGTCGGTCACATGGTCGACATCGCCCTCACCCGTCTCGATCCCGGCGTACCGGTCCCGTCCTACGCCCGGCCGGGCGACGCGGGGGCCGATCTCGTCTCGACGATCGACACCACCATCGCCCCGGGGCAGCGCACGCTGGTGCCCACCGGCATCGCCATCGCCCTGCCCGACGGGTACGCCGCATTCGTGCACCCGCGCTCGGGGCTCGCCCTGCGGCACGGACTCTCGATCGTCAACACCCCGGGCACCATCGACGCCGGCTACCGCGGCGAGATCAAGGTGGTGCTCGTCAACCACGACCCGACCGTGCCGATCGAGATTAAGCGGGGCGATCGCATCGCCCAGCTGGTGGTGCAGCGCGTCGAGCACGCGGTCTTCACCGAGGTCGACGCGCTCGACGTCACCGAGCGCGGTGACGGCGGGTACGGGTCCACCGGCGGCTCGGCCGCTCTCGATCGCAGCAGCGATCACATCATCAGCGAAGGGGGAGCGTGACATGGCGTTCTGGAAGCGAAACGACACGACCGACACGACCCACGATGCAGCGGCCGCGCCGCTGCCCGAGGTGAGCGGTGTCCGCTCCCAGGGTCCGTGGGACGTGTCCGAACGACCCGGTGACGGCGAGGGGTACATCGACCTCGGCGCTCTGCGCGTCAACGTGCCCCAGGGATTCACCCTGCAGATGCCGGCCGACAAGCGCACCGGTGAGGTCGTCTCCGTCGTGGTCGTCGGACCCAACGGAGAAGGCGGTCTCGACCTGCGGGCCTTCGCCGCACCTCGCTCCGGCGGGCTGTGGGACGACGTCCGCGGCGACCTCGCGACCGAGGTCGAGCGCCGCGAGGGCCAGCACGAGGTCGTCGAGGGTCCGTTCGGCCCTGAGCTGCGCTTCCGCGTGCCCGCCACGCTGCCGTCTGGTGAGACCGGCTTCCAGCCCAGCCGCGTCGTCGGCATCGACGGGCCGCGCTGGATGCTGCGGGCCACGTTCCTGGGCCAGGCGGCGATCGAGCCGCGTGACGACGGCGCCCTCTTCGAGACGCTGCGCGACGTCGTGGTGGTGCGCGGCGACGTCGCCCGCCCGTCGCGCGAGGCCCTGCTGCTCACGATGCCGAAGGGGGCCGTTCCCGCGTCGGAGGCCGCCAGCCCGCCCGCCGACGGCCCCACCCCGACGTAGGATTGCCGCATGGCCGGACTCCTCAGCAGGGCCCTCGACCGGTTCTCGCCCGAACGGGTCGAGACGGGCGAGCCCCAGCCCGACGGTTCGCCCGACGGCGCCCCCGCGGAGTGCCGGCTCATCGCCGACGTCCCGGAACGCTCGATCGTCTCGATCCACGGCGTCCTGACCTCGGTGGCCGAGCGTCCCATCGGTGGTGGCACCGCCCTGCAGGCCGAGCTCGACGACGGGTCCGACTGCGTCACCCTGGTCTGGCTGGGTCGTCGCCAGCTCGGCGGTGTCCTGCCCGGCCGCAGCCTCACCGCCCATGGCCGGCTCGGTTGCAACGACGGTGTCAAGGTGCTCTACAACCCGCGCTACGAGCTCGATGCCTGAGCCCACGCCCCCAGTGCCCACGCCGCCACCCGCCTCGTCGGCCGAGCAGCAGGTCGCCACCGTCGAGCAGCTGGTCCGCACCCAGCTCGCGAAGGCCCTGGGTGGGCGCCGGGGCATCGTCGAGAGCGCGGTGCCCACCATCGCCTTCACCGTCTCGTGGGTCGTCACCAAGGACCTGCGCGACTCCCTGATCATCAGCATCGGCCTCACGGCGCTGCTGCTGGTGGTGCGCATCGCGCAACGCAGCACGCCGCAGTTCGTGCTCAACGCGCTGTTCGGCATCGGCATCGGCGCCCTGTTCGCCTCGCGCAGCGGCAACGCCGAGGACGTCTTCCTGCCCGGCATCCTCTACAACGGGGCCTACGCCGTGGCGCTGATCGCCTCGATCCTGGTGGGTCGCCCCCTCGTGGGCTACCTGATCGGCAGCCTCAGCGGAGACCTCGCCGACTGGCGCCACGACCCGCTGCTGGTGCGGCTGTGCACCCGCCTCACCTGGTTGCTGGCGGTGCCCTGCATCGTGCGTGTGATCATCCAGTACCCCCTGTGGGCGGCCGCCGAGACCGAGTGGCTCGGCGCGTCCAAGGTGGTGCTGGGCTGGCCCCTCCAGGTCGCGGCGCTGTTCGCGATGGCCTGGGTGCTGGGTCGCAACGCCACCCCGATGCAGCAGCCCTCGCCCCCTGCGAGCGACGTCGACGAGGCCCCGGGCACGGTTCCACCCCCGGGCTAGGCTGAAATCGTGACCCAGGTATTTCGTCTCGAGTTCCCCCAGACCCTCAGCACGCACACCGACTACGCCACCGCGCAGGCCGAGGTCGACCAGCTCTCCGACTCCGGGTTCCCGGTCGAGAACCTGATGATCGTCGGCACCGACCTCAAGCAGGTCGAGCGCGTCACCGGCCGGCTCACCACCGGTCGCGTCGCCCTCGCCGGAGCGCTGTCCGGTCTGTGGCTCGGTGTCTTCGTCGGTCTGCTGATCGGGCTGTTCTCGCCCGAGGGTGACTGGCTGCGCATCGTCGCCACCGCCACCGCGATCGGTGTGGGCTTCGGCGCCATCTGGGCGCTCCTCGGCTACGCCGCCACGCGCGGGCGTCGCGACTTCAGCAGCGTCAAGACGGTCGTCGCCACCCGGTACGAGGTGCTGGTCGAGCACCGCCACCTGGCGAAGGCGCAGGACCTCGTGGGCCGCGCGTCAACGGCCCAAGCCTTCGACTGAACCGTTCGTCGACTGAGGTCTCGTCAGCTCTTCGGGCTGAGCAGCGACGCCAGCTCGTCCTCGACCTCGGTCGTGGTGACGAACAGCAGCTCGTCACCGGCCTCGAGCGTGCGGTCGGAGTCGGGCGTCAGCGTGGCGGTGGCGCGCAGGATCGCCACGAGCACGGCGTCCTTCGGCCATGCCACGTCGGCCACCCGCTGGCCCACCCAGCGCGAGTCCTCGGGCATCGTCAGCTCGACGAGGTTCGTGTTGCTCTGACGGAACGTGAACAGCCGCACGAGGTCGCCCACCGCGACGGCCTCCTCGACCAGCGCAGCCATCAGGCGGGGCGTGGAGACGGCGACGTCGACGCCCCACGACTCGCTGAACAGCCACTCGTTGCTGGGGTGGTTGACGCGGCCGACGGTGCGCGGCACCGCGAACTCGGTCTTGGCCAGCAGCGAGACCACGAGGTTTGCCTTGTCGTCGCCCGTGGCCGAGATGACCACGTCGCACGTGTCGAGCCGGGCTTCGGCGAGCGACGACATCTCGCACGCGTCGGCCAACAGCCACTCGGCGCCGGGCACGGCGTGGGAGCGGATGGAGCCGGGGGACTTGTCGATCAGCAGGACCTCGTGGCCGTTCTCCAACAGCTCGGTGGCGACGGAGCGCCCCACGGCGCCGGCGCCGGCGATCGCGACCCGCATCAGTGGTTCCCCCGCCCGTCCTGCAGCACGGCGTGTGCCTCGTCGGCACGGTCGGCCCGCACGAAGACGCTCAGGTAGTCGCCCTCCTGGATCACCAGATCACCGGTGGCCACCAGACCGGAGCCGAGCCGCGTGATGTAGGCGACGCGGACGCCGGCCGCCTTCTCGAGCAGCTCGAGCGGCTTGCCGATCCACGCGGGCGGCGCGTACACGTTGTCGAGCCGCAGCTCGCCCGAGGGATCGCGCCAGGCCGGTTCGGAACCGGCCGGCAGCAGGCGACGCAGCACCTGGTCGGCCGCCCACGGCACCGTCGCGACGGTCGGCACCCCGAGCCGTTCGTAGACCTCGGCGCGCCCGGCGTCGTAGATGCGGGCCACGACGTTGGACACGCCGAACTGCTCGCGCGCGACACGGGCCGAGATGATGTTGGAGTTGTCGCCGCTGGAGACGGCTGCGAAGGCGTCGGCGCGCTCGATGCCCGCCTCACAGAGCACCTCGCGGTCGAAGCCGATTCCGGTGACGGTGAGGCCGCCGAACTCGGGGCCGAGCCGCCGGAAGGCCTCCGGGTTGGAGTCGATGACCGCCGTGCTGTGGGAGCGCTGCTCGAGGCCGCGCGCGAGGGACGAGCCGACGCGGCCGCACCCCATGATCACGATGTGCACGTGGCGACGCTACACCTCGACGCGGGCTCGACCCGCGACTCCGCTCGAGGAAGAAGGTGCGCCGGGCTGGGAGCGCCTCACGGCGCATGGCCGCTCGTGGCGGCGTGTGTTGGGACCCGGGGCTACCGCAGCCCGGCGCCCCCACAGTCTACCCGCGGGGTGGTGCGTTCAAGCGTCCCGCCGGAGGTGACTAGTGAAGCGATCCGGCGCGTTCCAGGGCGGCGGCGTTGCGCAGCTGCGTGGCCAGGTCGAACAGCCGGGCAGCGCTGTGCGGATCGCCACTCTCCAGATCGCTGCGGCCCACGGCCACGACGTGCGCGAACGAGGCGGCGCGGTCGAGGACGACGTCGAGGTCGACCCCCAGCACGCCGCGCAGCACGGTGTCGACGAGCTGCACGACGTCGTCCGGCCCAGGCGGGGTGACGACGCCGGCCAGCGCTTCCTGCACGGGCGCGTGCGCGGTGCCGGCGGCGAACTCGCGCGCGGCACGGGCCGGCTCGCGGTGGACCCACGTGTGCAGCAGGTACAGCCGCCACAGGCTGCCGGCGACGGTGTCGGAGGGCGCGGCGGCCCAGAGCGAGGCGAGCACACCCAGCCCCTCGTGGTCGACGAGGTGCAGCACGCGGTCGACGAGCCCCTGGTCGGCGTCGTCGTGCGGTCCGCGCACCAGCAGGTGTGCGATGCGATGGCCGGCCGCCGACGCCTCCGCGGGGTCGGCAGCGCCCTCCAGCGCGGCGAACGCGTGCGGGCCGGGCAGGGTCGGCCGGTGGTAGTCACCCATGGGACACGACGATACGTCGGGGGTGGTGCGAGGCGGTCAGCCCAGCGGACGATCACCTCAGGGCGTCGCGGAGCGCAGTCGCCACGAGCTCGACCTGCCAGGGGCGTGCTCCCGCATCGCGCAACACACGGGAGACCGACTCGAGGTCGAGCGGCTTCGGAGGCTCCCAGGCCAGCTCGCGCACGGCCTGGGGGGCGACGAGGTTCTCGGGGGGCACGTCGTGCTGCTCGGCGAGCGACGTGACGACCTCGCGGCACCGGGCGAGGCGCGCGGCGGCCTCGGGGAACTTGTCAGCCCAGGCGCGGGGCGGGGGAGGGCCGTCGTGCTTGGCGCCGGCGGTGGGCAGCTCGTCCTCCGACAGCGCGAGCCCGGCCTCGACGGCGGAGAACCACTCGTCGAGGTGACGACGCGGACCGCGGTTGCGCACGGCCTTGAGGCTCTTGAGCGCGTTGAGGTCGGTGGGCGCAGCGGTGGCGATCTCGACCAGCGCCGCGTCAGACAGCACCCGCCCGGGCGTGGTGTCGCGGCGCTCGGCGATGGAGTCGCGGGTCTCCCACAGCTCGCGCACCAGGCCCAGCGTGCGACGACCGCGGACGCGGTGCATGCCGGACGTGCGGCGCCACCGCTCGGTCTTCGGCGCGGGACCTGTGAACGACAGCAGCGCGTTGAAGTCCTGCATGGCCCACTCGAGCTTGCCGGCCTTGCGCAGCTCCTCCTCGAGGATGTCGCGCAGCTCCACCAGCACCTCGACGTCGAGCGCGGCGTAGACGAGCCACGGCTCCGGCAGCGGGCGAGTGGACCAGTCGGCCGCCGAGTGCTCCTTGGCGAGACTGCGTCCGAGGAAGTGCTCGACCAGCGTGGCCAGGCCGACGCGCGGCAGGTTGAGCAGGCGACCGGCCAGCTCGGTGTCGAACAGCGAGGACGGGCGGAGGCCTTCGTCGGCCAGGCACATGAGGTCCTGCGTCGCGGCGTGGAGGATCCACTCGGAGTCGCCGATCGCCTCCTGCAGGGGCGTCAGGTCGTCGAAGCCGATGGGATCGACCAGGTGCGTGCCCGACCCCTCGCGCCGCAGCTGCACCAGGTAGGCGCGCTGGGAGTAGCGGTAGCCCGAGGCGCGCTCGGCGTCGAGAGCGACCGGGCCCGTGCCCGCGGCGACGGCCGCAGCGGTCTGGGCGAGCGCCTTGGGGGTGTCGACCACCGGGGGCAGCGGGTCACGCAGCTGCAGTGGAGGTGCGGCCGGCTCGGTGGGGGCGTCTGGGGGCGTGGCGGCGCTGTCGGCAGCGTCATCAGGCGGGCTCGACGGCTCCTCGACGGTGGTGTCCTCGGGCTGGATCGGTTCGCCCTGTGCCTCATTGGTGGGCGGCTCGTCGCGGGCCTGCTTCTGGGTGGGCTGCTCCCGAGCCGGCGCCATCTGCGGGACGATGAACTCAGGTCCGAGCGAGCTCACTGGCCACTCCGGGGACCGGCGGTGCGGCGCCGCGGCAGCGCGATGACGTCGGGCGACAACGGCGGCAGCCCGGCCAGCGCACAGAGCAGGTCGCTCCACGCACCGAGGTGGTCGGCCACGCCGCTCGTGGGCGTCCACGACGCGCGGACCTCGACCTGGGAGGTGCTCTCGGACTCGTCCATCGCCCCGAAGCCCTCGGTGTGAACCACGGTGACGCTGCCACCCGCGGCCTCGTGCTCGGCGCCGCGGTGCTGCAGGGAGTCCTCCAGCCAGCTCCAGCCGACGGCGGGCAGCACGGGGTCGTCGGCCATGGACGACTCGACGTCGGCGCGGGCGAACGTGACACAGCGGAACGTGCCGCCCCAGGCGTCGTTGCCGGCCGGATCGTGCAACAGGATGAAGCGGCCCGTGGCCACCTCCTCGTCGCCCAGCAGGACGTCACCCGCGATGGCGTGCGCGTGCGGGGCGATGCGGCGCGGGGCCGGCATCTCCTCGACGGCGACCTCGGGGCGCACCGGACCGCGGCTCAGCTGCTCGACGGCCGCGACGAACTGGGCCGGGACGCTACCGATCTCACTGCGGGCACCCACCCGTCGATCGTAGGTCGCCCGCGCGTCGAGCGCCGGTGCGACACTCCGGCGCACGGGCCCCACCTGCGACACTGGGGGTGTGACGACGACGCTGACCGAGAGCCCCTTCCTGCGTGCCTGCCGTGGCGAGCGACCTGACCACGTACCGGTGTGGTTCATGCGTCAGGCCGGCCGTTCGCTGCCCGAGTACCGGGCCGTGCGCGAGGGCGTGGCGATGCTCGACTCGTGCTTCCGCACCGATCTGGTCGTCGAGATCACGATGCAGCCCGTGCGCCGCTACGGCGTCGACGCGGCGATCTTCTTCTCCGACATCGTGGTGCCGCTCAAGGCCATCGGCGTCGACCTCGACATCGTCCCGGGCACCGGGCCGGTCGTGGCCGAGCCCATCCGGTCGCGCGCGCAGCTCGACCAGCTGCGTGACCTGGAGCCCGACGACGTCACCCCCATCATCGAGGCCGTGCGCGGCCTCGTCGGCGAGCTGGGGTCCACGCCGCTGATCGGCTTCGCCGGCGCGCCGTTCACCCTCGCGTCGTACCTGGTGGAAGGCGGTCCTTCGCGCGACCACCTGCACACCAAGGCGCTCATGCACTCCGACCCGCAGCTGTGGCACGACCTGCTGGAGCGCATCGCGCGCATCGCCGGCCAGTTCCTGCGCATGCAGGTCGAGGCCGGTGCGTCGGCCGTGCAGCTGTTCGACTCGTGGGCCGGTGCGCTCAGCCTGGCCGACTACCGCGAGCTGGTCATGCCCCACTCGGCCGCCGTGCTGGAGTCCGTGGCCGACCTCGACGTGCCACGCATCCACTTCGGTGTGGGCACCGGGGAGCTGCTCGGTGCCATGGGCGAGGCCGGCGCCGACGTCGTGGGCGTCGACTGGCGGGTGCCGCTCGACGAGGCCGTCAAGCGCATCGGTCCCGACCGCTCGGTGCAGGGCAACTTCGACCCCACGTTGCTGTTCGCGCCGCGTGAGGTCATCACGGCGCACGCGCGCCGGGTCGTCGAGGAGGGACGCGCGGCGCGCGGCCACGTGTTCAACCTCGGTCATGGCGTGCTGCCGTCGACCGATCCCGACGCGGTCTCGCACCTGGTCGACGTCGTCCACAGCCTCGAGGTCTGACGTGCGGGTCGCGGTCGTCGGAGGCGGCATCGCCGGCCTCACCGCGGCGCTCGAGCTGGGCGATCGCGGGCACGACGTCGTCGTGCTGGAGGGTTCCGCCCGGGTCGGCGGCAAGCTGCGCTCGGGGGAGGTCGGTGGCGTCGGACTCGACCTCGGTGCCGAGTCGCTGCTCGCCCGCCGTCCCGAGGCGACCGATCTCGCGCGCCGCGTCGGGCTCGGCGACCGGTTGACGCACCCGGAAGCCGTCCCGGCCGCCATCTGGACGCGCGGTGCGCTGCGCCCGCTGCCGCCCACCGTCATGGGCGTGCCGGCCGACCTCGACGCCCTGGTGGCCTCGGGCATCGTCAGCGACGCCGTGGAGTCCCGGTCGTTGCCGGCGCCCGACCACGACGTGTCGGTTGCCGAGTTCGTCGCCTCGCGCGTGGGACAGGAGGTCGTCGACCGCTTGGTCGAGCCGCTGCTGGGCGGCGTCTACGCCGGGCACGCCGACCGTCTGTCGCTGCGGGCAGCCGCTCCGCAGATCGCCGCACTCGCGCCCGACCTCGTCGCTTCCGCCTCCGCCTCGCGTGCGTCTGCGACCGCCGACGGACCGGTGTTCGCCGGCATCGTCGGGGGTGTTGGCACTCTCCCGCAGGCCGTCGCCGAAGCCTCGGGGGCCGACATCCGCACCGGCACCACCGTGCGCGCCATCCACCAGCACGGCGACGGCTGGCGGCTCGCCGCCGGCGCGGTCGGCGCGGTGCAGTCCTTCGACGTCGACGCCGTCGTGGTGGCGACCCCGGCGCCTGCCACCGCGCGCCTGCTGGCCGAGGTGGCGCCAGACGCCGCCTTCGCCCTTGCAGCGGTCGACTACGCCAGCATGGCGCTGACGACCTTCGTGTTCGACGAGGTGCTCGACCTGCCCGGCTCGGGCTTCCTGGTGCCGCCCGTCGACGGCACCACCATCAAGGCGGCCACCTTCTCGTCGACCAAGTGGGCCTGGCTGGCCGAGTCCGGCCGCACGGTGCTGCGCGCCTCGGTGGGCCGCGCGGGGGAGACGCAGGCGCTGCAGGTCGACGACGCCACGCTCGTGGCTGCCGTGCTCGCCGACCTGCGTTCGGCAGTTGGATCGTTGCCGGAGCCGGCCGATCACCACGTGCAGCGCTGGGGTGGGGGACTGCCGCAGTACGACGTGGGCCACCTCGATCGCATCGCCACCGTCGACGCCTCTGTGGCCGGTGTCCGCGGTCTTGAGGTGTGCGGCGCGGCTCATCGCGGCGTGGGCATCCCGGCCGTCATCGCGTCCGCGCAGGAGGCCGTGTCACGGCTCCTGGACGAGGCGGGAGAATAAGAAGCATGACTGAGCGGATGCCGAACCAGGGCAAGCTGGCCAAGGAGATCAACGAGACGATCCGCTACGCGATGTGGTCGGTGTTCCGTCTCGATCGCGTGCTGGGCCCGGACGCCGACCGTGAGGGGGAGGCGGCCGAGGTCGCCGAGCTGGTCGCATCCCTGGCTGCCGGCGATGTCGTCGTGCGCGCCGCTTACGACGTCAGCGGACTGCGGGCCGACGCCGACCTGATGATCTGGTGGCACGCCCCGAACGCCGAGGCCCTCCAGGGCGCCTACAACGCCTTCCGGCGCACGGCGCTCGGCTCACGGATGGTGCCGGTGTGGTCGCAGACCGCGCTGCACCGCCCGGCCGAGTTCAACCGCTCGCACATCCCGGCGTTCATGGCCGACGAAGAGGTGCGCGAGTGGGTCTGCGTGTACCCGTTCGTGCGGTCGTACGAGTGGTACCTGCTGCCCGAGGACGAGCGTCGGGACATGCTCAAGGAGCACGGCATGCAGGCCCGCCCGTACCCGGACGTGCGCGCCAACACCGTCGCGTCGTTCGCGCTGGGCGACTACGAGTGGATGCTGGCGTTCGAGGCCGACGAGCTGCATCGCATCGTCGACCTGATGCGCGACCTGCGCGCCAGCCGAGCCCGGCGCCACGTGCGCGAGGAGGTCCCGTTCTACACGGGCCGTCGCCGCACCTGGGCCGAGCTCACCGCCCTCTGGCCCTAGCCCCACTGCCTTGCGCCAGATTTGCTGACTTCGCCACCGTTCCACGGCGGTGAAAGTGTGGCGAAGTCAGCAAATCTGGGTCAGGCGTCGGGCTGGAGCTGCAGGGCGATGCCGTTGATGCAGAAGCGCTGGTCGGTGGGGGTGTCGAAGCCCTCGCCCTCGAAGACGTGCCCCAGGTGCGAGCCGCAGTTGGCGCAGCGCACCTCGACGCGGGTGCGGAACAGCGACTTGTCCTCGATGTACTCGACGCGGTCCTCGGCGAGCGGGCTGTAGAACGCCGGCCAGCCACAGTGCGCGTCGAACTTGGTCTCGCTGCGGAACAGCTCGGTGCCGCAGGCCCGGCAGTTGTACACGCCGACCGTCGGATCCGTCTCGTACGAGCTGCTGAACGGCCGCTCGGTGCCGGCCTGGCGCAGCACGTGGTACTCGGCGGAGCTGAGCTCGGAGCGCCACTCGTCGTCGGACTTGTCGACCGCGTAGCTCTTGTCGGTGGTGCTGGGAGTCTTGTCGCTCATGTCAGATGGCCTGTCCGTCGAAGGGCACGTGCTCGAGAAGGTGCAGGGTGGGGACGTCGAGCCGGCGCTTGGCGCGGGCCGACCAGTCGAGGCCGAAGAACTCCTTGACCATGTGCGGCTCGGTCAGGATGATCGCCTCGGCCGCGCCGGAGGACTTCACGATGTCGAGCAGCGCTCGCACGGGGTCGTCCTCGGTCAAGGTCTCGACGACGGTCTGACCACGCTGGCGCAGCAGGTCGGCGCTGTGGGCCAGCTCCTCGACACCCTGGCGGCGGATCTCCTCGGCCGCGTCGAGCACGACGTCGGAGCCCACGGCGGGCGTGATGTCACCGGAGCCGAGGCTGCCCAGCGATCGGGCCAAGGCGGCGGTGGAGCTCTCGACCGGCAGGATCAGCTGGTAGGTGACCGGTTCCTCGAGCCCTTCGTGCAGGGCGACGAGCTGGTCGGCGTCGAGCTCGTTCAGGGCACGCTCGACGAGAAGTGCGACGGTGTACATGTCTCCAGACTACGTCCGCTCGCGCAACCAGCGCGTGAGCAGGACGTCACCGGCAGGCACCACGTGGCCGAGCCGGAAGGACTGATCGAGGTCGGGCGCGTCGCGCGTCACCCGAGAACCCGAACCGCCCACGAGAGTGGGAGCCACGGTGAGGCACAGCTCGTCGACGAGATCGAGGGTGGCGAGCGTGCCGGCGAGGTGCGGGCCGCCCTCGCACAGCACGCGCAGCAGGCCGCGATCGGCCAGCGCGGCGAGCGCAGCCGGCCAGTCGATGGTCTCGTCGCCGACCACCACGAGGTCGGCCCGCGCGGCGACCTCGGCGCGGCGCTGCTCGCTCGCGGCGGCGCAGGTGAGGACGATGACCTCGGGCCTCAACAGGGCGTCAGGCACGTCGAGGGTCGACGACACCAGCGCGAGCACCGGCACGGGCCTCAGGCCCCGACGCTCACGCAGTCCGGCATCGACCGAGCCCGGCGCGATCGGGCCGTACCCCTCGGCCCGCGCCGTGCCGGCGCCCACCAGCACCACGTCGCACAGGTCGCGCATCACCCGGTAGGCGGCCGCGTCGGCCTCGCCGCCGAGACTGCCGGAGACCCCGTCACCGCCCGCGACGGAGCCGTCGAGGGTCGTCACGAAGCACAGCCGGACCCACGGATCGGTCGGGTCCGGGTAGGCGTAGAGGCGCTCGAGGTCGGCGCGACGGGGGAGGCTCACGCTGACATACTGCCGAAATGGTGACCTCCCTGCGCGATCGGCTCGTCGCTCACGAACGACCGCAGCTGGGAACGATGGACTCCCGCGCCACGCCCGGGTTCGACGGGGACAAGGCAGCCGGCAAGGCCGCCAAGCGTGCCCTCGCCCCCGACCTGGCTCACCTGCAGCAGCAGCTCTATGCCGAGGGCACCACGGGCGGCGAGCGTTCGGTGCTGCTGATCCTGCAGGGCATGGACACCTCCGGCAAGGGTGGCGTCATCAAGAAGGTCGTCGGACTGGTGAACCCGCTCGGCGTCCGGGTGGCGACGTTCAGCGCCCCCACCGAGGAGGAGCTGGCCCACGACTTCCTGTGGCGGGTCGAGCGCCACCTGCCCGCGGCCGGGCATCTCGGAGTCTTCGATCGCTCGCACTACGAGGACGTCCTCATCGGCAAGGTGCGCCAGCTCGCCGACGCGACCGAGATCGAGCGCCGCTACGGCGCCATCAACGACTTCGAGCAGGCCTACGTCGACGGTGGCGGCACGGTGCTGAAGTGCCTGCTGCACATCACCCCCGACGACCAGGCCGACCGTCTGGCGGCACGCCTCGAGGACCCCACCAAGCATTGGAAGTTCGACCCCACTGACATCGACGAGCGCGCACTGTGGCCGCAGTACCGCGACGCCTACGAGACGATGGTCGAGCGCTGCTCGACGGACGCCGCACCCTGGTTCGTGGTGCCCAGTGGCCGCAAGTGGTACCGCAACTGGGCGGTGGCGACCCTGCTGCACGAGACGCTGTCGTCGCTTTCGCCGCACTGGCCGCGGGCGACCTTCGACGTCAAGGCCGAGCGCGCCCGCCTCCTGGCCTCGCCCTACTGATCCCGCGCTGACTGACACGTTTCGGTCGCAGAATTCGCGGATGTGCGACCGAAACGTGCCACTCAGCGGGGACGGTCCGCTCAGGTGCCGGCGAAGAGGGCGTCCAGGGGAACGAGGTCGACCGCGCCGACGGCGTAGCGCGCCAGGATGATCGACGCGATCTCGTCATCGACGCCCAGCGGCTCGGCCACCGCGACGGCGCCGGCCTCGAGCGCCAGCTCGCGCACCCGGTCCGGGAGCTGGCCCGGCGCCAGGAACAGCATGCCGACCGCGATGTGCCGGCGTCCGTCCGCACGGTGAGCGCGGACCGCCTCGCCGGCGGCCGGCGGCGCGCTGGACGCGAAGGCCGCGATGGTCGGCAGCTTGTGGTGGTTGCCCCAGGCGCGGGCAGCGCGGGCCACGGCGGCGTTGGCCACGGCGTCGGACGAGCCCGCACCGGCCAGCACCAGGGCGTCGAGCTCACGCACACGCTCCTGGCTCAGCACCTCGCGCAGGCGACGGTCGAGCACGCGGAACAGCGCGCCCTCGATGCCGAGCACCGACGTGGTCTGCAGCCGGACACCCTCGTGACGGGTCGCGGCAGCAGCCACGACCGCCGGCACGTCGTGCTTGGCGTGATAGGCCTCGGTGAGCAACAACGGCACGACGACGATCTCGGAGTGACCCTCCGCGACCAGGCGGTCGACGACATCGTCCAGGCTCGGGTCGTTGTGGTCGAGGAACGCGGCGGCCACCCGGAGGTCAGGACGCAAGCACGCGACCCGCTCCGTCAGGGCATGGATGGTGCTGGCCGACCGCGGGTCGCGGCTGCCGTGCGCCAGGGCGATGAGTGCAGGTGCAGTCATGGTGCTGTCCTCCTTTCGTGGGTCCCCGTCCCGGGCTCGGGCGAGGTGGGGGTCGGGTTGCTGAGCTGTCCGATGAACTTCAGCGAGAACGCGCGCAGACAGCTGCGGCACTCCCAGGCGCCGTGCGTCTCTCCGTGCGGACGCAGGTCCTCGTCGGCGCAGTACGGGCAGTGGTACGGCATCGCGCGCGTCGTCATCAGTGACTCCTCATCGCAGGGCCGCCTCGTCGGCGCGGGCGACCCAGGCGGCGAAGGACTCGCCCTCGGTGCGCTCGGCCAGGAAGGTGCGAGTCAGGCCCTCGACGTAGCCGGGCAGCTGCTCGCCGGTGACCTTGTGGGCACGGAGCTTGCGGCCGAAGCCGGCCTCCAGGCCCAAGGCGCCGCCGAGGTGCACCTGGAAGCCCTCGACCTGCTCGCCGGCGTCGTTCATGACGAGCTGGCCCTTGAGACCGATGTCGGCGGTCTGGATGCGGGCGCAGGAGTTGGGGCAGCCGTTGATGTTGACGGTGATGGGGGTGTCGAGCTCGGGGACGCGCTGCTCGAGGTCGTCGATCAGGTCGAAGCCACGCTGCTTGGTCTCGATGATGGCGAGCTTGCAGAACTCGATGCCCGTGCACGCCATCGTGTTGCGCCGCCACTGCGAGGGACGGGCGTGCAGGCCGATGCCGGCGAGGGCCTCGACGAGCGACTCGACCTGGTCCTCCTCGACGTCGAGCACCAGCAGCTTCTGCATCGGGGTCGTGCGCACGCGGTCGCTGCCGTGGGCCTCGACGATGTCGGCGACCTGGTTGAGCAGCGTGCCGGAGATGCGGCCGACCGTGGGGGCGGCGCCGACGAAGTAGCGACCGTCCTTCTGGCGGAAGACGCCGACGTGGTCGGCCGGGGTGTCCGGCGCGCCGGGGTCGGCGAGGTCGACGAGCTTGCGGTCGAGGTACTCGGTCTCGAGCACCTCGCGGAACTTCTCGATGCCCCAGTCGGCGATGAGGAACTTCAGACGGGCGCGGGTGCGCAGCCGGCGGTAGCCGTAGTCGCGGAAGATGCTGGTGACGGCCTTCCAGACCTCGGGCACCTCGTCGAGCGGCACCCAGACGCCGACGCGCTGAGCCAGCATCGGGTTGGTCGAGAGCCCGCCGCCGACCCACAGGTCGAAGCCGGGGCCGTGCTCGGGGTGGACCGCGCCGGCGAAGGCGATGTCGTTGATCTGCGGCACGACGTCGTGGCCGGGGTGGCCGCTGATCGCGGTCTTGTACTTGCGCGGCAGGTTCGAGAACGCGTGGTCGCCGATGAACTGGCTCTCGATCGCGTCGACCGCGGGGGTGCCGTCGATGATCTCGTCCTCGGAGACGCCGGCGACCGGGCTGCCCAGGATGACGCGGGGGCAGTCGCCGCAGGCCTCCTGCGTCGACAGGCCGACGGCCTCTAGGCGCGACCAGATGGTGGGCACGTCGCGGATGTCGATCCAGTGGTACTGGATGTTCTGGCGATCGGTGAGGTCGGCGGTGTCGCGGCCGTACTCGATCGACAGGTCGGCGATGGTGCGCAGCTGCTCGAGGTTCAGCTGACCGCCGTCGACGCGCACGCGCAGCATGAAGAACTCGTCGTCGAGCTCCTCGGGCTCGAGCGTCGCGGTCTTGCCGCCGTCGATGCCGGGGCGGCGCTGCGTGTACAGGCCCCACCAGCGGAAGCGTCCCCGCATGTCGCCGGGATCGATCGAGTCGAAGCCGCGGTGCGCGTAGATGTTCTCGATGCGGGCGCGCACGTTGAGCGGGTTGTCGTCCTTCTTGGACTGCTCGTTGGCGTTGAGCGGCTCGCGGTACCCGAGCGCCCACTGGCCCTCGCCGCGCTTCTGGCGCGGACGTCGGGCGGCGGGGGTCTCGATGGGAGCCATGTGATTCCTAGCGTGAGCAGCACACGGCGAGGCGCAGTCGGCACGAGTCGCCGCGCGCAGTGGACGAAGAGGTCAGGAGCGCGCGAAGTTCAGCGACAGATCATGGTGCGGGCACGGCCGAGGTCAACGTGGAGACGCTCCACGAGCCAGACGGTCAGTGCGGACTGCATGCCGGAAGTCTGACGGTGCGGAGTGCTGCGCGACAACATTCCGTCTTGCGATGTGGTCGGTAGGTCCACATCGCAAGATGTGTCAGTCCGAAGTGCTGCAACGCCGGGGCCCAGTGTGCCGTGGGTCACAGGTTTGCCGAGCGTCTACTGATCGGCCGGGACCACCCAGGTGATGGCCCACGACGCTGCCGCCGCTGCGACCAGGCCGGCCCCAGCGGCCACGCCGACGGCGTCCCACGGCAGGACCCCGGCGGTGGCCAGGCCGGCCAGCGCGGCCGGGTGGAACGCGAGCACCAGGCCGACGGGTCCGCCCGCACCGGCGAGCACGGGCGGCACCACGGTGAGAGCGGCGGGACCGCCGCCGTCGACCGCCAGGACGACCCAGGCGCTGACGAGTCCGACCAGAGCGCCGACGACACCTGCGGTGACCAGTCCGGGGTCGGCCGTCACCAACGTGGGTCCGAGCTCACTGTCGAGAGCGGCCGCGCCGGCCCCCACGGCGACCGCAGCGACGGCCTGGGCGGCCAACAGCGGCAGGAAGCCGGCCCACGGGGCGCGGCCGACGACGCCGAGGGCCACGGCGGCCAGGGGGCTGGTGGCGCCCAGGCCGGAGGCCTCCTCGGTGGTGTGGAGCGCGGCAAGCCACGCGATCAGCGCAGTCACGGCAGCCACGGCGGCGACGGTCAGGGTGGCGTCGGCTGCGCGCAGCCCGACGATGGCGGCGGCGGTGATCAGGGCGCTGCTGATGCCGCCGAGCAGGACGATCCGCATGTCAGGCTCCCGTCGGGGTGGTGCGCTTGACGATGGCGGCGAGGTCCAGACCGCGGGGGAGCGTGCCGAAGACACCGGCCCAGTCGCCCGCGAGGCGGGAGGCGCAGAACGCGTCGGCCACCGCGGGGTGGCCGTGCTTCAGCAGCACCGTGGCCTGCAGCAGCACCGCCATGCGGGAGGCGATGCGGCGGGCGCGCAGCTCGAGGTCGGTCAGGTCGGCGAGGTCGTCCAGCACGGCGGTGACGGCCGCGTCGAGACGCGCGTCGAGACCGCGCACGGTGCCGACCTCGGTCAACCAGGCCTCGAGCGTCTCGGGCTCACGCTGCAGGGCCCGCAGCACGTCGAGGGCGTTGACGTTGCCGCTGCCCTCCCAGATCGAGTTGAGCGGCGACTCGCGGAACAGCAGCGGCATCCCGGACTCCTCGACGTAGCCGTTGCCGCCGAAGCACTCCAGCGCCTCCGCCGCGAGGAACGGCGTGCGCTTGCAGACCCAGAACTTCTCGAGCGCCAGACCGATGCGGCGCAAGGCCTGCTCGTGCGGGTCGTCGGGCCGGTCGAGGGCCGCGGCGAGGCGCAGGCCGACGAGCGTGGCTGCCTCGCTCTCGACCGCGAGGTCGGCGATGACATTGACCATCGCCGGCTGGTCGGCCAGCGTGGCGCCGAACGCGGAGCGGTGCGCGGTGTGCCACGAGGCCTCCGCGACGGCGCGCCGCATGAGCGCGGCTGAGCCGAGGATGCAGTCCATGCGGGTGGCCGAGACCATCTCGATGATGGTGCGGATGCCGCGGCCCTCCTCGCCGAGCCGGTACGCGACGGTGTCGTCGAGCTCCAGCTCGCTCGAGGCGTTGGAGCGGTTGCCCAGCTTGTCCTTGAGGCGCACGATCGAGACCCGGTTGCGTGAGCCGTCCTCCAGCACGCGCGGCACGACGAAGCAGGTGACGCCGGCCTCGGTCTGGCCCAGCACCAGGAAGACATCGTTCATGGGCGCCGACGTGAACCACTTGTGGCCCGTCAGGCGGTACTCGTCGCCGGAGGCCACCGCGGTCGTGACGTTGGTGCGGAGGTCGGACCCGCCCTGCTTCTCGGTCATGCCCATGCCGGCCAGCAGGCCCGCCTTTGACGACGGCTGCCGCAGACCGAAGTCGTACGTGGTCGACGCCAGTCCCGGGACCCACTGGGCGGCGAGGCTGTCGTCCATCCGGAGGGCCGGCACCGCGGCGTAGGTCATGGTGATGGGGCACATGTGGCCCGGCTCGGTCTGTCCCCAGGCGTAGAAACCGGCGGCGCGACGTAGGTGGGCGGACGGGTCGTCGCTCGTCCACGGTGCCGCGCCGAGGCCGAAGCCGATGCCGCGCTCCATCAGCCAGTGCCACGACGGGTGGAACTCCACCTCGTCGATGCGACGGCCGAACCGGTCGACGGTGCGCAGCACCGGCTCGTGCGCGTTGGCGAGGCGGCCGTGCTCGATCGCCTCGGACGAGCCGGCCAGCACGCCGATCGGCGCCAAGGATGCCCGGACGGCGTGCGCGTGGTCGCCGGCGAAGGCGGCCACCGCGTCGGTGAGGGCGGCATCTCCGCTGACCACGTCGTGGTCCTCGAGCGGCACGGCCTGGTTCATCGGTACGCGTTGGCGGGGATCCATGCCGATACCGTAGGCCCATGTCGGTCGTTCGGACAGGTCGGCCGGGCATCCTCGGGCAGCTTCGCGAGGTCGCGGCGCACGCCTTCAGCACGTGCTTCCACAACCGCGTGACCGGGTTGGCGGCGGAAGCGGCGTTCTTCGCCATCTTGTCGCTGCCGCCGCTGGTCTTCGGCCTGGCCGGCAGCATCGGCTTCGTCGCCGAGCGCTACCAGGTGGGCCAGGTCGACGTGGCCAAGGACCGGGTCATCGAGCTGGCGTCGCGCGCGCTGACCGACAGCACCGTCGACCAAGTCATCGCCCCGACGCTCGACGAGGTGCTGCGCGGCGGCCGCATCGACGTGGTCTCGATCGGGTTCGTGCTCGCCCTGTGGTCAGGCTCGCGGGCGCTGAACGTCTTCATCGACACCATCACGATCATGTACGGCCTCGGCGGCCACCGCGGGATCGTCAAGACCCGCGCCCTGTCGTTCTCGCTCTACGTGGTGGCGCTGATCCTCGGCATCGTGCTCGTGCCGCTGGTGCTGGCGGGCCCGGAGGTCGTGCAGGCGGTGGTACCGGACGAGGCGGGCTTCGTGGTGCGGCTGTACTGGCCGTCGGTGCTGCTGCTGTCGGTCGGCTTCCTGGCGACGCTGTACCACCTGGCCGTGCCGGTGCGGAAGACCTGGCGATCGGCGCTGCCCGGCGCGTTCTTCACCGTGACGATGTGGATCGTCGGCGCGTACCTCGTGCGGTGGGTGCTGGGGTTCAGCACCGGCGGCACGTCGATCTACGGCCCTCTGGCGGCACCGATCGCGGTCCTGTTGCTGCTCTACGTGCTGTCGATCGCCGTGCTGATCGGCGCCTCGGTCAACGCGGCCCTGGACGAGCTGCGGCACCCCGAGGAGCGCGCGGCCGAGTCGGTGCGCGTCGAGTCGGCCACGGACCACCACGACCCGTCGGACGAACCGCCCTCACCCGAGGCGCGCCGCATCCACCGCCCCGACCCCTCCACACCCTGACGCTCAGCGGGTGACGTCGACCCAGCCGACGGCGCCGCTGAGGGTCTCGAGGTCGCTCAGCGTCAGCTCGATCATCGAGCTCGGCGTGCCGCAGGCCGGGAACACCGTGGTGAACCGCTTGAGCGACTCGTCGAGGTGCACCGTCGCCGTCGCCGGGTTCGCGAACGGGCACACGCCGCCGACGGGGTGACCGGTCAGGCGCTCCACGTCCTCCGCGCGCACCATCTGCGCCTTCCGTCCGAAGGTCGCCTTGAACGCCGCGTTGTCGATGCGCGCGTCACCCGCGGCCACCACGAGGAGGCACTCGTCGGGATCGGCGGTGCGGAAGGCGAGGGTCTTGGCGATGCGCGCCGGCTCCACGCCGATCGCCTCGGCCGCCAGCTCGACGGTGGCGCTGGACGACTCGGTCACCACGACGTCGCCGTCGCGACCGAAGGGTGCGAGGTGCGCGCGGACGGACTCCAGGGACATGCGCCCGATGCTAGGACGCGACGCCGTCGAGGTAGAACCAGCGGCCCGACTCGCGGCGGAACCGGCTCGTCTCGTGCTGGCGACCCGCTCCGGCGGGGGAGCGGTGGTGCGCGACGAACTCGACGACGCCGGTGTCGTGCAGCGGCGAGCCGTCGACGACCCGCTCGACGTCGAGGCGCGTCCACCGCTGGTCGGCGTCGAGCTGCAGAGTGCGCGGCCGGGTGGTGGGGTGCCAGGTGCGGAGGAGGTGCGTCGTGTCACCCAGCGCGAAGGCGGTGAACCGTGAGCGCATCAGCTGCTCGGCCGTCGTGGCCGCCGCGTGATCGGCGAGCACGCGCCCGCAGCACGTCTCGAGCGGGTGCCCGCTGGTGCAGGGGCAGCGTGACATCATGACGCCAGTCTTCCGCACGCGGACTGGCATGCTTAACGGACAGAGCCCGTTCATCGCACCGAGGAGTCCCCATGGACCTGTTCGAGACCGACCAGACCCAGCGCATGACCCGTGAGCAGGCCGCAACCCGGCTGCGCGAGCTCGCCGACTCGATCGCGCGGCACAACTCGATCGAGGTCCAGAAGGGTGGGAACCGCGTCACGGTCAGCATCCCCGCCGAGGTCGACCTGAAGCTCGAGGTCGAGATCGGCGACGAGAACGAGCTGGAGATCGAGATCAGCTGGTGAGCTGAACCGGTCGAACCTGGGCGAGCTCGCCGCAGGTGGGTACGGGTGTCTGCACCCGCCCACCTCGACGAAGGAGCAGCCGATGAAGCGCACCACGATTCCGGCTGCCTTCGTCGCCCTCCTGCTCGGCGGCTGCGCGCCGACGGCCGAAGATCAGCATGCCGTCACCGTCACCGAGGAGGAGACGTCGGCCACGGTCGAGGTCAACAGCGTCGACGACCGGGTCGTGCGGACCGCCGTCCAGCACGCGGTCGACACGATCGAGGAGTCCGAGAAGGACGGCGGCTGGTTCATCTACGTCGTCTGCGACGAGGGCGTCACCGGCTTCGTCAAGAACGCGGTCGGCCTGGTGCGCTTCGCCAAGGGCGAGGCCGGGGCCACGGCGACCGGGTTGCCCGAGGGCGAGTTCGACTTCCGCCTCTACGGGGGCGCGACCTGCCCCGGGACGGCCGCGGGCCCCATCCCCGAGTGACATGACGAAAGCCCCCGGATCGAGGATCCGGGGGCTTTCTGGTGGTGGGCGATACTGGGTTTGAACCAGTGACCTCTTCCGTGTCAGGGAAGCGCGCTACCGCTGCGCCAATCGCCCGCTGGTGTTCATTGTGGTGATCGAGGTGGGTACGGGATTTGAACCCGTGTACACGGATTTGCAGTCCGTTGCCTCGCCTCTCGGCCAACCCACCGCAGGACGGGTGAGACCGTCTCCGAGCGGACAACGAGATTCGAACTCGCGACCCTCACCTTGGCAAGGTGATGCTCTACCACTGAGCTATGTCCGCACTGCCCCTGTTTCGGGGGCGACACAGAACATTAGCCCACGGGTCCGGCGGTGCCAAAACGGGGGTGGCCGTACCGTGGAGCCATGAGGGCTTGGCTTGACGGACACCTGCTGGAAACGCCTGAGACCCCGGCGCTCGGCGTGCTGGATCATGGCTTCGTGGTCGGCGACGGGGTGTTCGAGACCGTCAAGATCGAGCACGACCGGCCGTTCGCGCTGACGCGACATCTCGATCGCCTGCAGCGATCCGCCGAGGGTCTCGGCATCGGTGCGCCGGATGTCGACCTCGTGCGCGAGGGGGTGGCGGCGACGCTCGACGGGCAGGACATCCCGTTCGGCCGCCTGCGCATCACGGTCACGTCCGGACGCGGGCCGCTGGGCTCGGCGCGCGGTGACGGCCCGCAGACGGTCATCGTGGCCGCTGAGGCGGTCGAGCGCCCGCCGGCGGTCAGCCGCATCGTCACGGTGCCCTGGCCGCGCAACGAGCGGGGAGCGCTGGCCGGTTTGAAGACCACGTCGTACGCCGAGAACGCGATCATGGTCGAGCACGCCTTGGCGCGTGGCGCGTCCGAGGCGGTCATGCCGAACACCCGCGGCGAGCTGTGCGAGGGCACCGGCTCGAACATCTTCTACGTCCTCGACGGCACGCTGGTGACGCCGACGCTCGATGCGGGGCCGTTGGCCGGTGTCACCCGGGCCCTGGTGCTCGAGTGGGCGATGGACGAGCTCGACGCGGTCGAGCACGACGCCCCGATCGACGTGCTGGAGCGCGCCGACGAGGTGATCCTCGTGGGCACCACACGCGACGTGCAGGCCATCGAGCAGGTCGACGACCGCACCTATCCGGCGCCGGGCCCGGTCACGCAGAAGCTGCAGCAGATCTGGGCTCGCGAAGCCGCGAAGGGCATCGATCCCTGAGGTGGTCGAACGCAGCGGGCCCGATTCGTGGGCCGCTGACCGCGTGGGTTATCGTGACTGACGCACTCGGGCGATTGGCGCAGTGGTAGCGCGCTTCGTTCACACCGAAGAGGTCACTGGTTCGAACCCAGTATCGCCCACCGAGACTGAAGGCCCCGAGCGATCGGGGCCTTTCTCATGTCCAGGCGGGACTGCTGACGAAGCCTCAGGCCACGACGTGCAGGCCGGGCTGCTCGACCTGGACGTAGCGGGTCGGCGAGGCGGCCAGCTCGCGGGCGCACGTGGGGCAGCCGTCGTCGAGCGTGCGCACGTCGTCGGACCCGTGCGACTCGTGCGACCCGTAGAGCCACGCCGAGCTGACATTTCCGCTGAACTCACCCACCACGTACTTCATGAGAAAGAGATTAGAACGGGGCTGCCGTTCCCGCGCGTCGGACGCGCACCGAGCGGTGCACAGGAAGTCCTCGGTGGAGGACGACTCGAACGCGTGTTCTACTGGTGCGGTGGAGGCGCCACCGGGAACACGCAGCGGCTACGGCAAGGTGGCGGCCGACGGCCCGGGCGTCCCGGTGCCGTCCACGCCGCGCGCGCACCACGTCTGGGTCAACCTCCAGCGCCACCGTTCGAAGGTCGCCACGCTCGAGTATCCGGGCCTGATCCTGGGCTGGCGCCGTGGCGCCGACGAGTGGGAGGCGCACGTCGTCTGGACGACCCCGGACCTCGACGGGACGGGGCGTACCTCGGCGCACCTGGCCTGGTTGCCTGCCCACCAGCTTCGCCCGGCATGACAGTCAGAACTCCGGTGTGGACGCCGAGTTGCGGTACTCGTGCGGATCCCTAGGTTTGTCGCAGGTCGAGTACCGGGGGTGCGGGATGAGCAGCTTGGCGGATGCGACGCGGGCGGTGGTCGCGGCGGTGCCCGTGGCCAACCTCGACCGGGCCGTCACGTGGTACGCGGTGCTGTTCGACCGTCCGCCGGACGCGCTCGCGCCCGAAACCCTCGCCGAGTGGCACCTCGTGGTCGATGGCGGCTTCACGGTGCTGCAGGTCGTCGAGGACGCCGAGCGCTCGGGCGGTGGGCTCGTCTCGATCGTCGTCGACGACCTCGGGTCCGTCGAGCGGGGCATCGTCGAGCACGGCCTCGATCCTGCGACCGCCCACGAGGGCGACGCCTCGCTGTTCGTGCGCTTCGAGGACCCGTTCGGCAACTCGGTCACGCTCGTCCAGTCGTGACGGCGCTTCCCGGGCAGGATGTGGGATCGGCTCCTAGGATCGAAAAGGCATGCCGAGCGGACGAGACCAAGCCGAGGAAGTGATGACGTCGTGGCCCTCCTCGACGGCTCCCTGACCCAGGGTCCTTGGCCGCATTCCACCGATCCGGCCGAGCTCGAGCGCATCCGCCAGTTCCGCCAGTACATCTGGCACGTCTGGCAGCAGGTGCTGCCGATCCAGGACGCCGAGATCGCCGCCGGCCTGAGCGAGGCGGACCTCGATCCGCGCCGTTCCGAGCTCGACGACTGAGCAGGCCTGAGAAGTTCCGAGAGGGTGTCGAAGAACCCCCGAAGATGCCATTGACCCCGCCACCCGTCATGGTGGGTACATGAGGACGTTGCATCGACTCTTCGGTCACCAGCAGCAGCCTGCGGACGTCTTCGGCGTCTCGCACTGGTGCTGCTCGTGTGGCAGGCGCTGGCTGCCCTAGCGGCCGCCCGCCGAACGACCGAAGAACAGCCGGAACTGCGCCACCGTCAACGTGGCGAGGGGCCGGCGACCCGCGAGGAACCCGAGCGGACCGTCCGCAGCGAGGGCCCAAGCCCCGGTGGCCACGCCCAGTCGCGCCGTGCCGCGCACGGGCGACGTGACGAGACGCCCGTCCCGATCCTGGGCGATCCGGAAGGCAAGCGGCAGGCGGAACGGCAAGCGCCGCACTCGACGCAGCGTCAGTGATCCGATGCCGTGCGCGTCGTACGAGACGTCGGTGGTGCGGGTGAACTCCGCCAAGTCCTTGGGAATGGCCCACAGGTCGCGACCGCCGGCCATCGAGGCGGGGGAGTCGACCCAGATGTGGGTGATCGAGACGCGGGGTCGCCAGCCGTCCAGCACCAGCTGGGTCGCCATGATCTCGTCGTAGGTCAGGGGACTCGGTTCGTCGTAGCGGAAGAACGCCGCGGCCACGATCGTGCGGCCGAGGAGCCGGATCGGACGTGTGCCTGCGTGGTGCGGCGGGGGAGCGACCCCCTTCGGCAGGAGCCACACGCCCACGTGGGCGTGGCCGTGCAGGTCCCAGGGCTCGGGCGGGTAGCTCACGTCCATGCGAAGTCCTCCGGGACCAGGTGGCGGGTGCGTCGCTCGAACGGCTTGGTCGAGCCGGGCCAGTTGGAGGTGATGCGTCCGGAGGGGTGGCGGTACCAGCTGTCGCACTGGCCCCACACCGACGATCCGAGCCGCTCCTGCGTGGCGGTGTCGAACTCCCGCTCGGCCTCCTCGGTGACCTCGACGGTGTCCCACCGCCCGGCTTCGAGCCGGTCGAGCACCTGGCGCATGTGGCGGGCCTGGGCCTCCAGCATGTAGATGATCGATCCGCCGCCGAGGTTGGTGTTGGGGCCGTACGAGACCAGCAGGTTGGGGAAGCCCGGCACGTACATACCGAGGTACGCGTGAGCGCCGTCGGCCCAGTGCGCGGCCAGCTTGCGGCCACCCGTGCCGGTGATGTCGATCGAGGAGAGGAAGTCCTGGGCGTCGAAGCCCGTGCCGTAGACGATGACGTCGGCCTCGTGCACCTGGCCGTCCGCGGTCTCGATTCCCTCGGGCAGGATGCGACTGATCGCGGCCGACTCCAGCGTGACGTCGGGCCGGTTGACCGTCGGGTAGAAGTCGTTCGAGAACAGGATGCGCTTGCAGCCCAGCGGGTAGTCGGGGGTCAGGGCCGCGCGGGTCTGCGGGTCCTTGACCGTCTTGCGCAGGTGCAGCTCGCAGATCCTGCCGATGGCGCGGCCGGTGCGGGAGTCGAGGTCGAGGCCGCGGGAGAACTGCTCGCCGAACATCCACCACAAGCCACGCTCGGGCCGGATCATGCCGCGCCACCAGCGGGGGAGCGGTCCGTCGGGCTTGGGCAGGATGTAGTTCGCCGACCGCTGGAAGAGGGTCAGGTGCCCCGCCTGCTCGGCCAGGTGCGGCGCGTACTGGATGGCGCTCGCGCCGACGCCGACCGCCGCGACCTTCTTGCCCGCCAGGTCGAGGTCGTGCCGCCACTGCGCGGAGTGGAACTGCTCGCCGGTGAAGTCGTCGAGGCCGGGGATGTTGGGGAGGCGCGGCCGCGACAGCTGGCCCACGGCGCTGATCAGGACGTCGACGCGCTCGGTGCCGCCGTGCGCGAAGGTCACCTCCCACTGCCGAGCGGGCTCGTCCCAGTGCGCCGCGACGACCTCGTGCTCGAACCGCACGCGCGGCGTGATGCCGTAGTCGGCGGCGGTGCGGCGCAGGTAGTCGAGGATCTCCGGCTGCAGCGCGTACCGGCGGCTCCAGTCCTTGTTGACCGCGAACGAGAAGGAGTACAGCGGCGACGGCACGTCACACCCGGCTCCGGGGTAGGTGTTGTCGCGCCAGACGCCGCCGAGCTCGGCGGAGCGTTCCCAGAGACGCACGTTCTCGTGGCCGTTCTGGGTCAGCTCGACGGCTGTGGCGATGGCGCCGAAGCCGGAGCCGATGATGCCGATCGAGGTCATGAGGTCTCCTTGGTCGCGAACAGCAGGACGGTGTCGGTCAGCAGGTCGAGGGCCTCGTCGCGGGTGAGCGTGCCGCGCTGCAGCCACTCGCGGCAGACCGACTTCACGAGGGCGGCCGTGGCGCGCAGGCGGGCCCGCAGGCGCGGGTCGTCCGGCAGTCCGATCGCGTCGAGGGTGAGGCGCGCGGCGTGGTCGTCGGCCTCGTCGACCACCAGCTGCAGGTCGGAGTCGCCGTGCAGGTTCGCGGCGCCCGACACGCTGACCCAGGACGGTCCGTAGGTCTCCGCGGCAGTCAGGATCCAGTCCATCGTGCGCCGCACCCGCTCAGGCAGCGGCAGGTCCGACAGGTCCGGCAGCTCCTCGGCGGGCATCCGGATGGACGAGCGCATGACCTCCAGGAACAAGTCGCGCTTGGAGCCGAAGTAGTGGTTGATCAAGCCGCGCGCGACGCCCGCGGCCGCGGCCAGCTCGGCGGTCGAGACGTCGTTGTACGGACGCGCCAGGTACAGCGGTCGCACCGCCTCGATGATCTGCCGGCGGCGCGTCTCGGGCTCGAGCCGGCTGCGCGCAGCGGTGGTCGGTGGGGTCACGGCGTCAGTCTCGCCCGACTATTGGCAAAGTGTCAATAGAGCGGTAGCGTGCTCGCCATGAGCAGCAGCGCAGGTCAGTTCGACTACGACGTCGTGGTGGTGGGATCCGGGTTCGGTGGCAGCGTCGCGGCGTTGCGCCTGACCGAGAAGGGCTACCGGGTCGGCGTCATGGAGGCCGGGCGCCGGTTCGCCGACGACGAGCTGCCCGAGACGTCGTGGCGGATGCGGCGCTACCTCTGGGCGCCCTGGGCCCGCTGCTTCGGCATCATGCGCATCACGCTGCTCAAGGACGTGCTGATCGCCAGCGGCACCGGAGTCGGTGGCGGCTCCCTGGTCTACGCCAACACGCTGTACGAGCCGCTCGAGGGCTTCTACGCCGACCCCCACTGGTCGCACATCACCGACTGGCGCGACGAGCTGGCGCCGCACTACGCCCAGGCCAAGAAGATGCTCGGCGTCACCTCCTACCCCGGACGCACCACGGGCGACGACCTCGTGAAGGCGCTGGCAGCCGACTACGGGGTCGGTGACACCTACCACGTGACGGACGTGGGGGTCCTGTTCGGCGACGAGCCCGGCCAGGAGGTCGACGACCCCTTCTTCGGCGGCGCCGGACCGGCCCGCCGCACCTGCAACGACTGCGGTGCCTGCATGACCGGCTGTCGCCACAACGCCAAGAACACGCTGGTCAAGAACTACCTGTACCTGGCCGAGCAGGCGGGTGCGGACGTGCACGCCCTCACCACCGTCCACGACGTGAAGCCGCTGGCCGGCGGCGGCTACGAGGTGCGCACCCGCCGCACCGGCAGCCCGTGGAAGCGCCGCCGGTTCACCGCCGAGCAGGTCGTCTTCGCGGGCAACGCCCTCAGCACGCAGGACCTGCTGCACCGGCTGCGGCTGAAGTCGCTCCCGGGCCTCTCATCGCGCATCGGCGAGCTGAGCCGCACCAACTCCGAGGCCGTGCTCACCGCCCGGGCGACCGACAAGGACGCTGACTACACGACGGGCGTGGCGATCACGTCGTCGTTCCACCCCGACGAGGTCACCCACGTCGAGACCGTGCGCTACGGCCGCGGGTCGAGTGCGCTGAGCCTGATGAACATGGCGCTGCCGGACCGTCCCGGCCCGGGCGGTCGCGTCCGCGCCGTGCTGCGCGGCTACCGCCAGGTCGGCCTGCGCGGAGCGCTGCGACTGCACTCGCCGCGTCGTTGGGCCGAGCAGTCCATCGTCGTGCTCGTGATGCAGTCGCTCGACAACTCCATCACCACGCGGCTCAAGCGGGGCCCCTTCGGTCGGCGCATGACGAGCGGGCAGGGCGTCGGCGAACCCAACCCGGCCTACATCCCCGTGGCCGACCGGGTGGCCAAGGACCTCTCGGCGGCGATCGGCGGTCACCCCGGCAGCTCGGTGGGTGAGCTCGTGGGCGTGCCGATGACCGCGCACTTCATCGGTGGGTGCGTCATCGGTGAGACGGCCGAGCAGGGCGTCATCGATCCGTACCAGCGGGTGCACGGCTACGAGGGTCTGCACATCGCCGACGGGTCGGCCATCTCGGCCAACCTGGGCGTCAACCCGTCCTTGACGATCACCGCCCAGGCCGAGCGGGCCATGGCGCTGTGGCCCAACCGCGGCGAGGCCGATCCACGACCCGCGCTGGGTGAGGCCTACCGTCGGGTCGATCCGGTCGCGCCACGTTCCCCGGCCGTGCCGGCCCACGCGCCCGCAGCGTTGCTGCTGCCGATGCCGGTCGTGCGTCCGCGGGAGCATCCCGTCGAGTCCGGGCTCGTCGGTACCGTCGAAGCGTGATCCTGCGCGACGCGAGCGAGTCCGACTGGCCGGCGATCCTGCCGATCCTGCGAGCGGCCGCGTCGACGGGCGAGACCTACGACTGGCCCGCCGACATCACCGACGACGAGCTGCACGATCTCTGGCTGGGCCGACCGGGCTGGGTCACCGTGGTGGCCTGCGACCACGACGGTTCCGCTTCTGACGGCACGGTGCTGGGTGTCGCCGACTTCGGGCCCAACCGCATCGGGCGCGGCGCTCACGTGGCCAACGCGAGCTTCGTCGTCGCGGAGCACGCCACCGGCCGTGGCGTCGGACGGGCCCTGGGCGAGCACGTCGTCGCGGCCGCGACGGCCGCCGGCTTCCGGGGCATGCAGTTCAACGCGGTCGTCGAGACCAACACCCGCGCCGTCGCGCTCTGGGAGTCGCTCGGCTTCACGATCGTCGGCACCGTGCCCCGGGCCTTCGACCATGCGGTGCACGGCCTCGTCGGGCTGCACGTCATGCACCGGTCGTTGACCGGCGGCTGACCGTTAGAGTCGGATCAAGAGCGCTGCCCAGCCGTGGGGGCGGCCCAGATCCGCAGGGGTGCCCGCATGTCCGAGTCCGTGACCGTGAACGTCGCCGGCGAGACCCGCGTGGTCGACCCCGGCACGAAGGCCTGGCAGCTGTTCGCCGACGACCCCGACGTCATCGCCGCCCGCATCGACGGTGAGCTGCGCGACCTCGCTCGCGAGCTGGTCGGCGGCGAGTCCGTCGAGCCGGTCTCGATGCACAGCCCGGACGGGCTGGACGTCCTGCGCCACTCCACCGCGCACGTCATGGCCCAGGCCGTGCAGGACCTCTTCCCGGACGCCAAGCTCGGCATCGGCCCGCCGATCACCGACGGCTTCTACTACGACTTCGACGTCGAGGTGCCGTTCACGCCCGAGGACCTCGAGAAGATCGAGACCCGGATGCGCAAGATCGTCAAGGAGGGGCAGCGCTTCTCCCGCCGCGACATCAGCGACGACGAGGCGCACGCCGAGCTGGCCGACGAGCCGTACAAGCTCGAGCTGATCGGGCTCAAGTCGAATGCTGGTGACGCTGCCGAGGGCGCCAGCGTCGAGGTCGGCGCTGGTGGCCTGAGCATCTACGACAACCTCAAGCGCGACGGCTCGCTGGCCTGGAAGGACCTGTGCCGCGGACCGCACCTGCCCACCACCAAGCGCATCCCGGCCTTCAAGCTGATGCGGTCGGCGGCCGCCTACTGGCGCGGTGACGAGAAGAACAAGCAGCTGCAGCGCATCTACGGCACCGCGTGGCCGACCAAGGAGGCGCTGGACGACCACTTGCACCGCATCGAGGAGGCGCAGCGCCGCGACCACCGTCGCCTCGGCACCGAGCTCGACCTCTACAGCTTCCCCGACGAGATCGGGTCGGGTCTGCCGGTCTTCCACCCCCGCGGTGGCGTCATCAAGCGGGAGATGGAGGACTACGTCCGCCGCCGGCACATCGAGGAGGGCTTCGAGTACGTCGGCACCCCGCACATCGCGCGCGAGGAGCTGTTCTACACGTCGGGGCACCTGCCGTACTACGGCGACGGCATGTTCCCGGCGCTCGACGTCGACGGGCAGGACTACCGCCTGAAGGCGATGAACTGCCCGATGCACAACCTGATCTTCCGCTCCCGTCAGCGTTCGTATCGCGAGCTGCCGCTGCGGCTGTTCGAGTTCGGGCACGTCTACCGCAACGAGAAGTCCGGCGTCATCCACGGGCTCACCCGCGTGCGGGGCTTCGCGCAGGACGACTCGCACTCCTACGTGACGCCCGAGCAGGCCCCGGACGAGATCCGCCACCTGCTGAACTTCGTGCTGAGCCTGCTGCGCGACTTCGGGATGGACGACTTCTACCTCGAGCTCTCGACCCGCGACGACTCCAAGCCCGACAAGTTCATCGGGTCCGACGAGGACTGGGCCACGGCCACCAAGGTGCTCGAGGACGTGTGCCTCGAGACCGGCCTCGAGCTCGTGCCCGACCCGGGTGGCGCGGCGTACTACGGGCCCAAGGTCTCGGTGCAGGCGCGCGACGCGATCGGCCGCACGTGGCAGATGTCGACGATCCAGTACGACTTCAACATGCCGTCGGCGGCTCGCTTCGACCTCGAGTACGTGGCGGCCGACGGCTCGCGGCAGAAGCCGGTGATGATCCACTCGGCCAAGTTCGGCTCGATCGAGCGGTTCATGGGCGTGCTGGTCGAGCACTACGCAGGCGCCTTCCCTCCGTGGCTCGCGCCCGTGCAGGCCGTCGGCATCCCCGTGGCCGAGCGGCACACCGAGCACCTCCACCAGGTGGCCGAGAAGCTCAAGGCGGCAGGCATCCGTGTAGAGGTCGACGAGTCCGACGAGCGGATGCAGAAGAAGATCCGCAACGCCCAGACGCAGAAGGTGCCCTTCATGCTGCTGGCCGGCGACGCCGACATCGAGGCCGGGGCCGTGTCGTTCCGCTACCGCAACGGCGAGCAGGACAACGCGGTGCCGATCGACGAGGCCGTCGAGCGCATCGTCGAGGCCGTCCGCACCCGCGCCCAGGTCTGACCCCGCTTTTGGCGGTCAGCCAGCAACCTTTCCTCCCCGCCTCCGGCCTCGGGCGGTCAGCTGGCAACCTCATCGACGCGAATGAGGTTGCTGGCTGACCGCTCGACCGGGGGGCGGGCGAAGAGCTAGTGCCAGCGCGGTCCGAAGTCCGGGCGTGGGCCGGTGTAGCCATGCTCGACGAGTTCCGAGTGGACCGAGAGCACCAGAGCGCGGGGTCGAGCGTGCAGGTGGTGGGTGATCTGGAAGTAGTTGATGTCACGCCGGCGCATCCACGCGTATCGGCCGATGTCGCGGCGCACCTGCTCAGGATCGGTGAAGTGGTGAGCCCCCTCGTACTCCAGGGCCGTGCGCCACTCCTCGAGCCAGAGGTCCGTGGTCGGCGCGTCCGGCTCGTCGCCCAGCAGCACGTTCACGGCGGGCCGCGGCAGACCGGCGAACTCCAGGAAGACCCGGCTGTGTGACTCCGGCAGCGACCTGGCTCCCGCGTCCAAGAAGCGCGAGACCCACAGTGCCTGGGGCGCTCCGGGGCGCCATCGGTCGCGTCGAGCGCTCACGCAGCTCGAGCATCGTCATGTGGCCGTGGTGCAACAACCAGTCGCCGACGCCGACGAGGTCGATCACCCGAGCGGTCGCGGCGTACCCGATGAATGCTGCCGCCCCGCTGACGCCGATGTCGTCGCACGGTGGGAGCACCTCCGTGCGGTGCAGGAACACGCCGTCGAGGGTGAGGTGGTGGTCGCCGGCGATCGTCAGGTGTACGGGTCGCCGCGGTCCGGTGTCGAGCCCGAGCTGCTGGATGCGGGTGATGTGGCTGACACGAGCCCTCGACGGGACCGCCAGGCGGGCAGCGAGCACATCGTCCTCAGGAGACAGGTCGTGCACCGTCCAGACCCAGACCCCCGGATGCAATCGACGAAACTGTCGGCCCTGGAGCTGGTGGGACGTCATGCCATGGGCGAGCGCCTCCTCGCGGGTGAAGGGGCGATGTCGCAGGAGGTCGGGGATGTGCGGAGGTCTAGGCATGCCTCCAGTCCAGTCGGCGACACGTTCCCGGCGCAGCCCCTTCGTCGGCGCTGTGGACGGACTTCGGGCCTGTGGATTCCGCCGGGGCGGTCAGTCAGCAACCTCATTCCGCTCGGTGAGGTTGCCAGTTGACCGCTCCCGGGTGGTGCGATGCGGGAAAGGTTGCCAGCTCACCGCCCACGGGTGGGAGGGCGCGGCTGGCGAGGGACAGGGGTGCGGCCGACTAGGGTGTCGGCGTGACCGAGGGACCCGATCGTCTGCAGCGACTGTGGACGCCGTACCGGATGTCCTACGTGCGTGGCGGCGAGCCGGAGCCCGACGATCGGTGCCCGTTCTGCCGCATCGCCGACGGGGGCGCGCAGTCCGAGCTCGTCGTGCACCGCGGCGACACCGCCTTCGTGGTCCTGAACCTGTACCCGTACAACCCCGGCCACCTGATGGTCGTGCCCAACCGGCACGTCGCCGACTACACCGACCTCACCGAGGCCGAGACGACCGAGGTCGCCGTGCTCACCCAGCAGGCGCTGCGCACGATCCGTGCCGTCAGCGCGCCGCAGGGCTTCAACGTCGGCCTGAACCTCGGGGGAGTGGCCGGTGGGTCGCTTTCGCAGCACCTGCACCAGCACGTGGTGCCCCGCTGGTCCGGCGACGCCAACTTCATGACCGTGCTCGGGCAGACCAAGACGCTGCCGCAGCTGCTGGAGGACACGCGCGACCTGCTCGCCGACGCGTGGTCCACGGCCCTCCCGACCGAGTCCCAGGAGGACTGATGCTCGAACGCTTCCGCCAGTTCTGGACCAACGTCTGGGCGCCGCTCGCCAACCTGCTGCTCAAGATGGGCGTCACGCCCGACCAGGTGACGATCGTCGGCACCCTCGGTGTCTCGTTCGGCGCCCTGTTCTTCTTCCCCCGCGGCGAGCTGTTCTGGGGCGTCATCTTCATCACGGCGTTCGTCTTCAGCGACATCATGGACGGCTACATGGCCCGCGCGTCGGGCAAGTCGTCGAAGTGGGGCGCCTTCCTCGACTCGACCCTCGACCGGGTGGGTGACGCGGCGATCTTTGTCGGGCTCGCCATCTACTACACGTCGGTGCACGCCGAGGCCGACCTCGGTTCGGTCAAGACCTACTTCTACCTGAGCCTCGCCTGCCTGGTGCTGGGCTCGCTGACCTCTTACGCCCGCGCCCGTGCCGAGAGCCTCGGCATGCAGGCCAAGGGCGGCATCGCCGAACGCGCCGACCGGCTCGTCGCGATCCTCGTGATGACGGGGCTCAACGGCCTGTTCGGGGCGGACTTCCTCACGGAGATCACGTTGTGGGCGCTCGCGGCGGCCAGTCTCATCACGGTCTTCCAGCGGATGGCCATCGTGCGCAAGCAGGCGCTGGCCGACCCCGGCCTCGGCTCCTGACGCCCGCCGGAGGCCCGACCGGTGAGACGCGTCGGGCCTGGTGGTGCTGAGGCGTAGACTTCCGGGGTCAGAACACCCCCGCGTCGAGGAAGTCCAGTGAGCAACGAGAACAGCACCGTCGGTACGTCCCGGGTCAAGCGCGGCATGGCCGAGATGCTCAAGGGCGGCGTCATCATGGACGTCGTCGACGCCACGCAGGCCAAGATCGCCGAGGACGCCGGAGCCGTCGCCGTCATGGCGCTCGAGCGCGTCCCCGCCGACATCCGCGCCCAGGGTGGCGTGGCCCGTGCCAGCGATCCCGACCTGATCGACGGCATCATCGAGGCCGTCTCGATCCCCGTCATGGCCAAGGCCCGCATCGGTCACTTCGCCGAGGCGCAGATCCTGCAGAGCCTCGGCGTCGACTACATCGACGAGTCCGAGGTCCTCACGCCGGCCGACTACGCCAACCACATCGACAAGTGGGCCTTCAACGTCCCGTTCGTCTGCGGCGCCACCAACCTGGGCGAGGCGCTGCGTCGGCTCACCGAGGGCGCGGCGTTCATCCGCTCCAAGGGCGAGGCCGGCACCGGCGACGTCTCGAACGCCGTCACCCACATCCGCAAGATCACCGGTGAGATCCGCCGCCTCCAGGGCCTGCGCGACGACGAGCTGTATGTCGCGGCCAAGGAGCTGCAGGCGCCCATCGAGCTGGTCAAGGAGGTCGCCGAGCTCGGCAAGCTCCCCGTGACGCTGTTCACCGCTGGCGGCATCGCCACGCCCGCCGACGCCGCGCTGGTCATGCAGCTCGGCTCCGAGGGTGTCTTCGTGGGCTCGGGCATCTTCAAGTCCGGCAACCCCGCGGAGCGCGCCGAGGCGATCGTCAAGGCCACCACGTTCTACGACGATCCCGATGTCGTCGCCAAGGTCTCGCGCGGCCTGGGCGACGCGATGGTCGGCATCAACGTCGACGACATCCCCGAGCCGCACCGCCTCGCCGAGCGCGGTTGGTGAGCGGGGCGACGCTCGTCGCCCCTGCACCACATCGAACGGCCCGTCTCCTCATCGGAGACGGGCCGTTCGTCGTGCGTGCCCCATTGGTCCACGGCATCTCGACCTGTCCAACTGCCGGAAGCGGCCTGTGCGTGGCGCCACCCCTAGATGGTCAGCACGGGCCAGCGCCATAGTTCATTCGGATGGTCTTGGTCACACATCTGCGATGTTACTGCTGAGTGACCCCCGCTGGACCCTTCAATGGTGGCAGCGGTCGTCGTCCGATGGCCGTCGGCGGCCGTGGTACGAGCGCTTGGGAGAGCGAGTGCCACAGGTCACAGCGAAATTGGGGCATTTGTTCCCTCACTCGCGTCATGAACCGCGACCGCCGCCGTTTCATTGGTGTCACGCCGTTGGCGTGGCCGTCCTCACCACCTGGGAGAAACTCATGAAGAAGTCCACCAAGGGCCTTGTCGCGGCGGGCGCTGCGGCGACCCTCCTGCTCGGCGGCGCCGGCACCCTCGCCTACTGGAACGCCACCGACGGCATCGACGGCGGCTCGATCGACTCCGGCAGCCTGGCGCTTCTGAACGAGGCGGGCACCTGGGAGCTCAACGGCGTGTCCGTCCTCGACCCGACCACCGTGGTGCTGGTTCCGGGCGATGAGCTCGAGTTCGTGGGCACCTACGAGATCGACGCGACGGGCGACAACCTGGAGGCCACGGTCAGCGTCACGGGCGGCGCCGAGTCGGGCACCTTGGCCGACGACGTGACCACCACCACCGCGTTCACCCTCGCGGGCACCGCGCTCACGGGCACCGACACGATCGACGAGACCAACGATGGCGAGACGCTCGGCGTGACCATCTCGATCGACTTCCCGTTCGGCACGACGGCCGACAACCTTTCTCAGTCGAGCACCCTCGACCTGAGCGCCATCAACGTCGTCCTGACGCAGACCGACGCCAGCCCGGTCGTCTGATCCCAGTCCGGTGAGGACGTCATCGGTCCCCACGCTCGCCGCGGGGACCGATGACATCACCGCACGACCATGACCTCGACTCCGTCCGAGACCCAGCCCCGCAAGGGCAGTCCGCTCCGCTTCGCGTGGCGCGTGATGGTCTGGACGCTGCTGCTGGCCCTGGTGCTGGTGCTGGTCGCCGCGGTCCTGCTGCCCCGAGCAGCGGGCGCGACGCCCTACACCGTGCTCACGGGATCGATGCAGCCGGACTATCCGCCCGGAACGCTCGTGGTGGTCAAGCCGGTCGAGATCGACGACATCGCCATCGGCGACGTCATCACCTACCAGCTCGAGTCAGGGGAGGCGACCGTGGTCACACACCGCGTCATCTCCGTGGGCACGAGCCTGGGCGGGTCGGGTGAACGCACTCTTCGCACCCAGGGAGACGCGAACACGGCGGCCGACCAGCAGCCAGTCCAAGAGGTCCAGGTCAAGGGCCGCCTCTGGTACGCGGTGCCCTACCTGGGTCACGTCAACACCTGGATCTCCAGCTCCACGCGGCAGGTCGTCACGCTCGGTGTCGCGGCCGCGCTGGTGGCCTACGCAGCATTCATGTTCGGGTCGACGCTCGTCGATCGACGCACCAGTCGAGACCGGAAGGGAGGCGCGCACACCGCATGAACACCTCGCGACGCACGCGCCCGGCCCTGATGGTGACGGCGCTGCTCGCTGTCCTGCTCTGGCCGGTCCCGGCGCACGCCGCCGACGAGATCGGCTTCAGCGTCGACGGTGTCGCTTGGGCCCCGGCCTTGGCACAGCCCTTGTTCGCCCCCGAGTTCCGTTGGGTCCCGGGCGACTCGAGGACGGCCACCTTCTTCGTGCGCAACCAGGGCCCGACCTCGGCCGTCATGACCATCGAGGCGCGCAGCGCAGACGCCGACGGGCTGCTCAGCCACGGCGACATCCACCTGCACGCCCGCGTCGACGGGGGATCGTGGGTGCCTCTCCGGAACGGGGTCGCCAGCGCCTCACTGACGGGCGAGGCCTTCGGCGCCGGGGACGTGGTGCAGATCGAGATCAACGCGGCCTTCGACCCGACGTCGGTCAACCAGTCGCAGAGCAAGAGCCTGCCCCTGACGTTCGAGGTCACCCTCGCCGACGCGGCGTCGGTCCCGGCGCCCGAGGGTCCCGACAGCGAGATGCCCGGTGTCGAGACGCCTGGTTCCGGCGGGACCGCAGCAGACCCGGCTCGCGGGGGCGTCCTCCCCGGCACTGGCGCGACGGTCGGACCCGGACTCCTGCTCGCCGCTCTCGCGCTCTGCGCCCTCGGCGCCGTCCTGATCGCCCGGCGGTCGTCCGACGACGACGCCCAGAACGGAGCCACCTCATGAGCCGCCACAGCGCCACGTCCGCCGGACGGCGCCGTGCGTCGCGCGGCGCGCGCCGCCGGTTCGGGTCCGTGCAGATTCGTCTGCTGCTGTGCCTCGGCGTCTTCGCGTTGCCCACCGGGGTGGGCACGATGGCCTACTGGACCGACACTGCCGTCATCGACTCGGGCCCGATCCAGTCGGGCAGGCTCGACCTCACGGTGGGCACCACGACCGAGAACAGCACGAATCTCGCGGGGCAGGGTGGCACGTACGAGTACTCACAGCTGACGATCGCCAACCTGGTCCCCGGCGAGAGCATTGCCCGGCCGTTCGCCGTACACAACGCTGGCACGGTCGGTTTCTCCTACAACGGCAGCATCTCGACGCTCAACAACAGCTTGGTGGCCGCGAACAGCGGTCTGCGCGTGCAGATCTTTCCCGACAGCACGCCGTCTGAGACCGGTACCGAAGCCGCGGGCACCCGGTCCGGCACCTGCAGCGGCACGGCCGTCAGCAATCAGCTGGTCAGCACGACCACGAACACCGTCAACATCCACCCGACGAACCAGGTCCTGGCCGCCGGCGCCACGCGCATCTACTGCGCCCGCATCTTGCTCGAGGGCACCTCGCCCAACTCGCTGCAGGGGCTGGCGACCGAGCTCATCATCGGCCTGAACGCGAATCAGCTGGGTGCGCCGTGAGTCGCCGGATCGCCAACGTGCTGCTGTGGATCGGTGCGTCCATCGGTGCGCTGAGCGTCGTCGCAACGTTACTGGTCGCCCTGCTCGGCTACGTGCCCCTCGTCTTCACGTCCGGCTCCATGTCGCCAGAGATCTCCGCCGGTGCGCTTGGTGTGGCCGAGACTGTTTCGGCTGATGAGGTCGAGGTGGGCGACGTGGTCAGCGTCGAGTCCGCCAAGGGTGCGCGCGTCACGCACCGGATCGTCGAGATCGCCCCGGGTGGAGACGATGGCGCCGCGGTCCTCACGCTGAAGGGCGACGCCAACGAGACTGTCGATGCCGACCCTTACGCCGTGACCGAGGTGGACCGGGTGGTGTTCTCGGTGCCGCTGCTCGGCCGGGTGCTGACCTGGCTGGCATCCCCAGCTGCGTTGTTCGTGGCCGGGGTGGTGGCGGCCGGGGTCGTGTTCTACATCATCTCTTCGCGCCGCGGCCCGGGGTCGCGGGACGGCCATCGGCACGGTGGCGCGCGCCGCAGGGGCAACGACGACGGCGAGCGCGGCGGCCGACGCCGCGCAGGCGCCACGCGTCAGATATCTCTGGCTCTCGCCTCCGTGACGGTGCCCGCCATGGTGCTCGTGGCCCCAGCCCAGCCCACGATGGCGGCCTTCAACGATCTGGGCGCCACGGTCACGACGTCCGGCTTCGTCTCCCATCGGGTGATGCAGCCCGCCACGGCCGCGTGTACGTCGAGCGGACTGTCGGTCACGGTCTCGACGTCGGTCACCGATCCGCGGTACACCTACTGGGCTCGTGCGTTCAACGCATCGGGCGCGCCGGTGAGTCAGTACAAGGCAATGACTGGCACCGGAACGACCCGCAGCTCCACTTTCGGGCTCACCGACTTCAACGTCAGCATCGACGTGGGCGCCACTTATCAGCTGCGTGTCTACGCGCGTGTGGGCAACACGACCTGGGAGTCGACCGACTTCCGTCGACACCCGTTCAACAGGACAACCCTGCTCATGAGCTGTGGCACTGCGCCCACAACGCCGACGATCAACTTCACCGAGCCCATCGATGGAGCCCGGCGCACCCTCACGACGACGACGGGCCGTGTGAACCAGTTCTGTGGTTCCGCCTACGGCTCGTCTGCTGCAGCGGCCTGTGGCACCGTCAGCGACGACGGCAGCATTGCCAGCGTCGAGTACATCCTGCAGCGCAGCGGCTTCCTCGTCGGCACGCGGTGCTGGGACGGCAGCAGTTGGGTCCTGTCCTGCACGTACCGCCCCGCGGGTCGCAACACGACGACCAACCCGCAGCGGTGGTCGGTGCCCCGCACGACAGACCCTTACACGGCCTACGCGGACCACACGCTCACCATCAGGGCCACCGACAACGAGGGTCATGTGACCGTCACGATGATCCGCTTCACGACCGCCCTACTGTGACTCCCGCAGGCTCCGTACCCTTGCCGCGTGCCTGCTTCCCCCACGATCGGCGTGTTCGCCCTGCAGGGTGACGTCCGTGAGCACCTGTACGTCCTCGAGCGCCTCGGGGCTCGCACCCTGAGCGTGCGGCGTCCTGAGGAGCTCGCACAGTGCGACGGGCTCGTGCTGCCGGGGGGCGAGTCGACGACCATGGCCAAGCTGGCCGTCACGTTCGAGCTCTTCGAGCCGCTGCGCGACCGCATCGCCGGCGGCATGCCGACCTTCGGCACGTGTGCGGGCATGATCCTGCTGGCCGACCGCGTGCTGGACGGCGCCGAGGGCCAGGAGACGTTCGGCGGGCTCGACGCCACCGTGCGCCGCAACGCCTTCGGCCGTCAGGTGGACTCCTTCGAGGGTGACGTCGACATCGCCGGTCTGGACGAGTCGGTCCACGCGATCTTCATTCGCGCGCCGTGGATTGAGGAGGCGGGCGATCGTGTCGAGGTGCTCGGCGAGGTGGAGGTGGCCGGGACCACTAAGATCGTCGGGGTCCGGCAGGGTCACCTGATGGCGACGTCGTTCCACCCCGAGGTGGGCGGTGACGATCGAGTGCACGGCTTGTTCGTCGAGCAGGTCCGTCGCACGTAGACGCACAGCAGCACCTGGACGGACAGTAGAGGCAGAGTCGGAGAAGGGACGCGCCATGTCAGGCCACTCCAAGTGGGCGACCACGAAGCACAAGAAGGCCGCGATCGACGCCAAGCGCGGCAAGATGTTCGCCAAGTTGATCAAGAACATCGAGGTCGCGGCCCGCACGGGTGGCGCCGACCCTGACGGCAACCCCACGCTCTACGACGCGATCCAGAAGGCCAAGAAGTCCTCGGTCCCCAACGACAACATCGACCGTGCGGTCAAGCGCGGCGGTGGCGTGGGCGACGACGCGGTCGACTACACCACCATCATGTACGAGGGCTACGGTCCCAACGGCGTCGCGATGCTCATCGAGTGCCTCACCGACAACAAGAACCGCGCCGCCATGGAGGTCCGCACCGCCATGACCCGCAACGGCGGCACCATGGCCGATCCCGGCTCCGTGTCCTACATGTTCCACCGCAAGGGCGTCATCGTCGTGTCCGCCGAGCAGGAGGACGGGCCCACCACCGAGGACGACATCCTGCTGGCCGTGCTCGACGCTGGCGCCGACGAGGTCAACGACCTCGGGGGAGCGTTCGAGGTCGTGTGCGAGGCCACCGACCTCGTCGCGGTGCGTACCGCGCTGCAGGAGGCCGGGCTCGACTACGAGTCGGCCGACGCCTCATTCGTGCCGTCGGTGCAGGTCGAGGTCGACGTCGAGGGCGCCACCAAGGTGCTCAAGCTCATCGACGCGCTCGAGGACTGCGACGACGTGCAGAACGTCTTCGCCAACTTCGACGCCTCCGACGAGGTCCTCGCGCAGGTCTGACGCGGCGAGTCCGCGCTGACTGTCACGTTTCGGTCGCCGAGTGGCACTTTTCGCGACCGGAACGTGTCCCCCAAGCACTCCGCTTCGCTCCGTGCAGGGAGGTGCCCCCGCCTCAGCGCGGGTGGGCGTGTCGGGTCGGGGGAGTCCGCGGGCTCGGTTAGTGTGTCGAACATGCGTTCGCAACCAGTGGGCCGAGCCCGATGAAAGTTCTGGGCATCGACCCGGGCCTGACCCGGTGCGGCGTCGGCGTCGTCGAGGGCGACGTCGGCCGGCCGATGAGTCTCGTGCACGTCGACGTGGTGCGCACGCCGCCCGATCTCGACGTCGCGCGCCGGCTGGCCATGCTGGCCGAGGGCATCGACGCGGCGCTCATCGCGCACCGTCCCGACGCGGTGGCGGTCGAGCGCGTCTTCAGCCAGCACAACGTCCGCACCGTCATGGGCACGGCCCAGGCCAGTGGTGTCGCGATGATGCTGGCCGCCCGCCACGGCATCGGCGTCCACCTGCACACCCCCAGCGAGGTCAAGGCCGCCGTCACCGGCAGCGGCCGGGCCGACAAGGCGCAGGTCACGCAGATGGTCACCCGCATCCTGCGGCTGTCCGCCGCCCCCAAGCCGGCCGACGCTGCCGACGCCCTGGCCATCGCCATCTGTCACGTGTGGCGCGGGGGAGCCGACCGCCGACTGGCCGAGGCGCTCGCGAGGGCCGGCCGATGATCGCCTCGCTGCGTGGCACGGTCGCGTCCGTCGCCCTCGACGCCGTGGTCCTCGACGTCGCCGGGGTCGGCTACCTGGTGCGGTGCACACCCGCCACCATCGCTGGTCTGCGACTCGGGTCCGAGGCCCAGGTCTTCACGACGCTGGTCGTGCGCGAGGACTCCATGACCGTCTACGGCTTCGCCTCGGCCGACGAGCGCGACATGTTCGAGCTCGTGCAGACCGCCAGCGGCATCGGACCCAAGGTCGCGCTCGCCATGCTCTCGGTGCACCAGCCCGACGCGCTGCGCAGCGCCATCGCCCAGTCCGACCTCGCCGCCCTCACCACGGTTCCGGGCATCGGACGCAAGGGTGCCGAGCGCATCGTCGTCGAGCTCAAGGACCGGGTCGGACTCGCCACCGGTGCCGCGCCCACCGGTGCGCCGGCGTGGCGCGAGCAGGTCCACGAGGCGCTGCTCGGCCTCGGCTGGGGTACCCGCGACGCCGAGTCGGCCGTCGACTCCGTGGCGGCCAACCTGCCCGAGGGCGAAGCCCCTGACGTCTCGGCCCTGCTGCGTGACGCCCTCCGATCCTTGGCCCGCACCCGATGAACTACGACGACGACGGTGTCGATGGTGGGGCAGGTGACGACGTCGTCGCGCCCGTCGCGCTGAGCGAGGACCGTGCCTTCGAGGCGGCTCTGCGTCCTCGCACGCTCGAGGAGGTCGTCGGCCAGGACCGTGTGCGTGAGCAGCTGTCGCTCGTGCTGGAAGCCGCCGTCGCCCGCGGCGCCACGCCCGACCACGTCCTGCTCTCCGGACCGCCGGGGCTGGGCAAGACCACGCTGGCCATGATCGTCGCGCACCAGCTGGGTGCGGCGCTGCGCATCACCAGTGGGCCGGCCATCCAGCACGCCGGCGACCTCGCCGCCATCATCTCGGGCATCGGCGAGGGCGACGTCCTGTTCATCGACGAGATCCACCGCATGTCCCGCCCGGCCGAAGAGCTGCTCTACATGGCGATGGAGGACTTCCGCGTCGACGTCGTCGTGGGCAAGGGCCCCGGAGCCACTGCCATCCCGCTGGAGATCCCGCCCTTCACCGTCGTGGGCGCCACCACCCGCGCCGGGCTGCTGCCCGGTCCGCTGCGCGACCGCTTCGGCTTCACCGCGCAGCTCGACTACTACTCCGCTGACGATCTCCACCGCATCGTCACCCGCTCGGCAGGCCTGCTCGGCGTCGAGGTCACCGACGACGGCGGTCGCGAGATCGCCGGACGCTCGCGCGGCACACCTCGCATCGCCAACCGCCTCCTGCGCCGGGTGCGCGACTACGCCCAGGTGCGCACCGGGGGAGTCGTCGACCGCTCGGCCGCGCGGGCAGCGCTCGACCTCTACGAGGTCGACGAGATCGGACTCGACCGGCTCGACCGCGCCGTGCTGCGGGCGTTGTGCCAAAGCTTCGGTGGCGGTCCTGTCGGCGCCTCGACGCTCGCCGTGGCGGTGGGCGAGGAGCGCGAAACGGTCGAGGAGATCGCCGAACCGTTCCTCGTGCGGCTCGGATTCCTCGCCCGCACCCCGCGGGGTCGGGTCGCCACGCCGGCCGCCTGGGCCCATCTCGGACTCACGCCTCCGGCCGGCGGCCAACTGTTGCTCGACGACGACCCGACCTGATTTCTCACTGAGATCGACCGCGCGACGGGCCTCGACCGGTCGGAGCGGTCTACACTCGCCGATGGCCCACCGGCCAGCCCGCGTTCGCGGGAGACTGTCAACCCCGGAAGAGTGAACGTGTCCGACACCTTGGCCCCACTCATCCCGCTCCTGCTGATCCTCGTGGTCTTCTGGCTGCTGGTCCTGCGCCCCGCGCGCCGTCAGCGCGAACAGGCCGGCAAGCTTCAGGCCTCGCTCGAGGTCGGCCGTGAGGTCATGACGACCAGCGGCATCTTCGGCGTGGTCGTGGCCCTCGACGAGTCCGACGTGCACCTGCGGATCGCCGACGGCGTCGTCATCCGCATGCACCGTCAGGCCATCGGCCAGGTCGTCGACCCCGACGTCGCCGGCAGTGATGTCGAGCGCGACACCGACACCGACGGCGACGCCGGACGATGACCTCGACGTCCGCGCGCACCCGGCGCCGCGGACGCTCACGATCCCTCGTCCGCCGTCGCAGTACGGTGGGCCACCGAACCAAGGAGAACCCATGAGCTCGAACACCTCCGGCGCGCCGGCCTGGCGCAGCCCGAAGGCGCTGGCCATCGCCGGCGTCGTCGTCGCGATCATCGCCGCCGTCCTGCTGCTCGGCCGCTTCGGCCCCAGCTCGGTCGCCTTCCTCGCCGACGGCTCCGAGGAGTACTGCGCCGACCTCAAGACCTGGAACGACGAGACGTCCGAGGAGCTGCCGCAGGACGCTGACGAGCAGACCGTGGTGACCGAGGTCGCGAAGCGGCTCTCGGCGAGCCTCGAGGCCTACGAGAACTTCTCCGACATCGCGCCGGACGAGGTGCAGGACGAGTGGAAGCTGTACTCCGACCGCTGGAACAACGTCTTCACGGTCGCGGAGGAGGCCGGGTTCGACCTGACGGACCCCGCGACGCTGCAGCAGCAGGCTCCGCCGGAGGCCCAGGCGGCCATCACGGAGGCGTCGAACAAGCTCACCGAGCAGGACACGCAGAAGGCGCTGGACACGATCATCGACCACGCGAAGGAGACCTGCGACGTCGACATCTCCAAGCTCGGCCAGCAGTGACCGATCTCGCGGGACAGAGCATTGCGGGTCTGATCGACGAGCGGGTGCCGGTGGTCGAGGACTGGCCCCAGCCCGGTGTCGCGTTCCGTGACGTGAACCCGTTGCTGGCCGACCCGGCCGCGTTCGGGGCCGTCGTCGAGGCGCTCGCCGACGCGGTCGGACCGGTCGATGCCGTGCTGGGCATCGAGGCCCGCGGCTTCGTGTTCGGCACCGCCGTCGCGATGCGGCGCGGTGTCGGGTTCGTGCCCGTGCGCAAGGCCGGCAAGCTGCCCGGACCGACGCTGACGGAGACCTACGATCTCGAGTACGGCACGGCGACCGTCGAGCTGCCCGACGGCGCCCTCGCCCCCGGACAGCGTGTCGCCGTCATCGACGACGTGCTGGCCACCGGAGGTACGCTCGCAGCGGCGCTGACCTTGGTGGCCCGCGCGGGCGCCGAGGTCGCTCACACCGCCGTCCTGATCGAGATCGAGGCCCTGGGTGGACGCGCTCGCGTCTCCGCGCCGCTCACCGCGCTCCGCACCTACTGACCGTCATCCCCGAGGAGACACCGTGACCCCGACCCAGATGCGTGCCGTCGCGCTCGTGCTCGTCGCTCTTCTGGTGGTCGGCGCCGCGGCCTCGCTGCTGTCCGGCCTCAGCAGCTGATCGGTTGGGCTGACCGGTCGGGCGACCGCCCCGCTGGCTAGACTGGAGCCAGGAGGCCGCCATGGTTGATCGCAGTGAAGTCACGGCCGCGGTCGACGACGTCCGGGCCGTTCCGGAGCCGCTCCTGGAGGATGCTCCCGCCGACGACGGCGTGGACGACACGACCTCGTCCGATGCGTCCCGCACGGAGTCCGCACCCACCGGTGCGCGTGTCCGTTCACGGCTGTCGCGCATCGGCGGCAAGACCTCCTCGCCGCACGCGGTGCTCGAGCCGCTGCTGAAGATCTACCGCGCCACCCACCCCAAGGGTGATGTGGCGTCGATCCAGAAGGCGTACCAGATCGCCGAGCGGATGCATGAAGGTCAGACCCGCAAGAGCGGCGACCCGTACATCACCCATCCGCTCGCTGTCGCGACCATCCTCGCCGAGCTGGGCATGACGGCGCCGACGCTCTGCGCAGCGCTGCTGCACGACACCGTCGAGGACACGCCGTACACGCTCGACGCCCTGCGCGACGACTTCGGTGACGAGGTCCGCCACCTGGTCGACGGCGTCACGAAGCTCGACAAGGTCAAGTACGGCGACTCCGCGCAGTCCGAGACGATCCGCAAGATGGTCGTGGCCATGAGCCGCGACATCCGCGTGCTCGTCATCAAGCTGGCCGACCGGCTGCACAACATGCGCACCCTGCGCTACCTGCGTCAGGACAAGCAGGAGCGCATCGCCCGCGAGACCGTCGAGATCTTCGCGCCGCTGGCTCACCGCCTCGGCATGAACACCATCAAGTGGGAGCTCGAGGACCTCGCGTTCGCCACGTTGCACCCCAAGGTCTACGACGAGATCGTGCGCCTGGTCGCCGATCGTGCGCCCTCGCGCTCGACCTTCCTCGAGCGGGTGGTCGCCGATGTCGAGTCCGACCTCAAGCACACCAAGATCAAGGCCACCGTCAGCGGCCGGCCCAAGCACTACTACTCGATCTACCAGAAGATGCTGGTGCGCGGCCGCGAGTTCTCCGACATCTTCGACCTCGTCGGCGTACGCGTGCTGGTCGACTCGGTGGCCGACTGCTACGCCGTGCTCGGCGTGCTGCACGCGCGGTGGAACCCCATTCCCGGGCGCTTCAAGGACTACATCAGCGTCCCGAAGTTCAACATGTACCAGTCGCTGCACACCACGGTCATCGGCCCGCAGGGCAAGGCGGTCGAGCTGCAGATCCGCACCCGCGCGATGCACCGTCGTGCCGAGTACGGTGTCGCGGCGCACTGGAAGTACAAGGAGGACGCGACGGCGCGTCCCAAGAGCGACAAGACGGCCGCGGCACCTCCCGGCAGCTCCGACATGGTCTGGCTGCGCGAGCTGCTCGACTGGCAGTCCGAGACCGAGGACTCGATCGACTTCCTCGACCAGCTCCGGTTCGAGATGGGTCAGGGCGGCGTCTACGCGTACACGCCGCGCGGCGACCTCGTGCAGCTGCCGGAAGGCGCGACGCCGGTCGACTTCGCCTACTCGGTGCACACGGAGGTCGGCCACGCCTGCATCGGAGCGCGGGTCAACGGCCGCCTGGTGTCGCTCGAGTCGATCCTCGAGACCGGCGACGTCGTCGAGATCTTCACCTCCAAGTCGCCCGACGCCGGGCCCAGCCGCGACTGGCTCGAGTTCGTCGCCAGTCCGCGGGCGCGCAACAAGATCCGGCAGTGGTTCACCAAGGAGCGCCGCGAGGAGGCCATCGAGCACGGCAAGGACCTCATCGCGCGCCAGATGCGCAAGGAGAGCCTCCCGCTGGTGCGGCTGTTCCGGCAGCGCACGCTCGACACCGTGGCCTCCGACCTCAACCTGCCCGACATCTCGGCGCTCTACGCCGCGGTCGGTGAGGGCAACGTGGGCGCGCAGAGCGTCGTCGATCGTGTCATCGAGCTGGCCGGCGGCCGGCAGGGTGCTGAGGAGGACCTCGCCGAGGCCACCACGATCCCCACGGTCGGTCGCAAGATCCGGTCGCGCAACGTCGGCGATGCGGGCGTCATGGTCGAGGGGCTCGACGGTGACGTGCTGGTCAAGCTGGCTCGGTGCTGCACGCCGGTGCCGGGTGACCCGATCGAGGGATTCGTCACCCGTGCCTCAGGCGTCAGCGTGCACCGCGCGAGCTGCGTCAACCTCCAGGCCCTGCGCCACGAGCCGGAGCGTCTGATGGCGGTCAAGTGGGCGCCCAGCGCCACCAGCACCTTCCTGGTGGCCGTCCAGGTCGAGGCACTCGACCGGCCGGGCCTGCTCAGCGACATCACCCGGGTGATGTCCGAGCAGCACGTCAACATCCTGTCGGCAGCGCTCTCCACCGGTACCGACCGCGTGGCCAAGAGCAAGTTCACCTTCGAGATGGGCGACGCCAAGCACCTCGGCCACGTCCTCAGCGCCGTGCGCACGGTCGAGGGCGTCTTCGACGCCTACCGCATCACCCAGTAGCCCGTCGCGAAACGGCCCGCACCGCCACCAGCACGATGAGCATCAGGCCGCCGAAGACTGCGGGCCCGGCCCACCGGATCCATGGTCGATCGGCGTCCCCGGTGCCCGATCCGACGGAGGCGCGTTCCTGGACCTCGGTGACGGGGCCGGTCGTCGCGTCCTCGCGCACGGCTTCCGCGAACGCCTGGGCGATCTCGGGGTCGGCGGAGGTCCGCCAGTCGGTCACTGCGTCGTCAGCCTCGGGCTCAGGGCGCTCGACCTCGAACCACATGACGAGGTCCAGAGCGGGGAAGGTCTGCGCCAGGGCGGGGTCGAGCAGCTGTTGCCACCACGCCTCCTTGACGGCGCGCTCGCTCGCCACCCCATCGTCGTCGTACCAGGCGGCAGCGGTCTCGAGAGCCATCGGCAGGCCGTTCGCGACGGCGAACCGGTCGTGGAAGGAGGCTCTTCCCGCGTCGTCGGCGTAGCCGTGGCGCTCGGCCAACCGGTCGACGAGCTCGGTGGGTGTTGGGACCTCGTCCTCGCCGAACGGCCGGGCGAATCCGAAGCGGTACATCACCAGTCCCACGCGATCGACGGCGTCGGCACCCGGCCAGTACGGACCGTAGGGATCGTCGGACTCGGTGACGGTGCCGTCGCCGGTGGTGTCGAGCTCGCTCGGCGGAGGTGTCTCGCCACCCTCGGCGGTCCTCTCGTCGGCACTGTAGGCATCCGTGTACGGGTAGCCGGCGCCGTAGGCCGGCGACCAGAGCATCTCGACGGCATCGCTCTCGGCGCGCACAGCCGTGCTGACTTCGCGGTACGCCTCCCGGTACTGCGCGGGTTGCTGTCCCCAGGCTCGCCAGGTGCCGTTCATCTCCGGCGCGAAGCTCAGCACGACCGTGGTGCCGTGCTCGGCGTGCAGGTCCTGCAGCTCGGCGCCGAGCGTTGACGCGTGGTCGGTCGTCAGCTCCGAGAGGGGGAGCCGGGGCTCCAGGGTCAGCTGGGCGATGGCGCCGTGGACGGCCACCTGCTCGATGAACTGGTCGAGGACACGCCGGTCGTCGGCGTCGAGCGGATACGGCAGGGACTGGCCGAAGGCCGAGGGCGCCAGCCCCAGTCGGTCCACGTAGTCGTCCGCGGAGTCGCGCTCCCAGTCGAGGACGGGGCCGACGTACGGTCCGTTCGTCGGGTCCGGGACGGCGTCGGCCGCCGCCGAGGACGCCAGGAGCAGAGGCGCGGCCACCGAGCACAGCACGGCAGCGAGAAGGCGACGACTCACGCGGTCCTCCGGCAGGTCACCGTCCAGCGGTTGATGTCGCCGTCGCGCTGGTAGTCGACGTCGTCGACGGCCGCCACGGCGAGCGCCAGCCCGCGTCCGCTGGTGGCGTCCTCATCCGGCATGGTCACGGCACTGAGATCGACCGCAGCCGGCCGGCCGTCGTCGACCAGCACGGCCTGCACCTGCTCCTCGTCGACCGTCAGCGTCACGGCGACACGGCGCACGGGGGGACCACCGTGGGCCCGTTCGCTGTGCTCCACGACGTTGGCGAAGATCTCGACGAGCGCCATCTCGAAGCGCGTGCGGTCGGTACCGCCGACACCCGGCTCGGCGTCCCAGAGGGCAGCCACCATGTCCTGCAGGACCTCGATGTCCTCCGGCCTGGCCACGAGGACCGCTTCGTGCGCCGTCGCCATCAGAAGGCCTCGTCGACGGTGGCGCGCGGCGTGAGGACCTTGTCCAGGTTCGTCAGCCGCAGGACGGTCGTGACCTGCTCGGTCGGCCGGGCGATCCGCAGGTCACCCCCAGCCTGACGACACCGCTTCAGCCCGGCGATCAGCGCGCCCAGGCCCGAGGAGTCGATGAAGGTCGTCTCACCGAGGTCGACCACGACCTTGCTGGTGCCCTGGTCGACCAGCGCGACCACAGCCTCGGTCAACGGCTTCGCGGCGACCATCGTCAGCCGGCCGACCGGAGTGACCACACCGATCCCGTGATCGGTGCGATGAACCTGGATGTCGCTCATACGGGGAGCCTCTCGGGTTGCGGTGCGCTGCCCCGGTACAGGGCGGCACGGACGATGACACTGAGCAGGGCCAGATCGAGCACGACCCACACGACGTTGAAGACGACGCCGAAGGCCGGCGCCTGCCCCAGGGCGAGGCGGACGAAACCGGCCACCGAAGCAGCCACGAGCGCACCCATCGCGATGAGCTGCGGACGGACCAGGTCCCACCGCGGTCCGGCATCGGCGCCGATCACCTTGGGTGTCACGGCGAAGTCGAGCGGCCGATCGCGGAACACGTTGTTGAACGCCGTCGTGAACGACCGGATCCACACGGGGAAGAGGGCGAGCGAGTACTGCTGGCCACGCCACGTGGGGATGCCGCGTCCCACGACGAGGAACAGCAGCTGATTGATCACGAGGAAGGGGATCAGGCGGGCGAAGAAGTCGAGGCTGTACGCCTGCACCGGAAGGACGCCGAACGACAGGTAGAGGATCGGGGCGGTGATGTAGACGACGGCGGCGAATCCCGACAGGTAGCTCCACATCGTCCCGAAGTACATGAGGCGCTGGGCGAGGGTCAGTCCCTTCTGCGTCAAGGGGTTCTCGCGGAACATGACCTGCACGGTGCCCTGCGCCCACCGCAGACGTTGGGTCAGCATCGACGACATGTCCTCGGGCGCGAGACCATGGGCCAGGACCTCGTGGTGGTAGGCCGTGCGCCACCCCATCGTGTGCAGGCGCATGGCCGTGGCCATGTCCTCGGTCACCGAGATGGTGGCGAGCGGCATGATCGGCTGGGCCTCGTCGCCGCGAGTGACGTCGACGGCGTCGATGAGCTCACGCACCGCGGCCAGGGCGCCCACGGCCGACCAGTCGCGGTCGACGGCCTCGGCCAGCACGGCGGGGTCGAGCACCGGCACGCCGACCGCCGGGTCGCCGGTGGCCGCGGCCAGCTCGGCCACGGCGGCGAGGTCGGCCGCCATGACGTCGGCGTCCGAGCGGGCGACCCGGCGCTCGGCGTCGCGCAGCCGGCGGGCGAACTGGTAGGTCACATCGGCCACACCGACGCCACGCTCGAGCTCGCGAAGGGCCCGCGCGGAGTCGTACTCGATGCTGGTCAGGAGCTCGCCAAGAGCGGGATCGTCGAGCGCGCGGCGGGCGCGACGGACGACCCGGCGAGCTGTACGGAGAGCCTGCGCCACTGACTCCTGGAGCTCGAGGGCGTACCGCGAGACGCCCAGCTGCATGAGGGCTTCGCGGCGGATGACGGCGTTGGAGCCACAGAAGAACGCCGCGTTCCACCCGTCCTTTCCCATCTGGATGGGTCCGTAGAACAGCGGTGCCTGGCTGCCGAGCGGGTCGTGGCCAGGGACGTTGACGAAGTACTGCGGGGTCTGGACCAGCGCCATGCTCTCGTCGCTGAAGTAGCCAAGGGTGCGATCGAGGATGTCGGGGCGGGGCACCTGGTCGGCGTCGAGGATGAGGATGAACTCTCCGTCGGTGGCCATCAGCGCGTTGTTGATGTTGCCGGCCTTGGCGTGCCGTGGCCGGTCGACCCAGTCGGTGCTGCGGTGGATGCAGCCGATGCCGTGCCGCTCCGCCCACTCGGCGAGCTCGGGGCGTCCGCCGTCGTCCAGGATCCACGTACGGTGCGGGTGCCGGATCTTCAACGCCGCGAGGGCGGTGGCCTGCACGAGCTCCAGCGGTTCGTTGTACGTCGCGATGAAGACGTCGACGGTGGCCTCGGGGTCGGGCAACGGCGGCTCGCCCCGCCGCCGGGCGCGCCACGACGTCAGGCCGAAGAGCAGCGAGTCGATGACGCTGTACGTCTCGGCCACCACGAGCGGTACGGCGATCCACCAGTACGACCAGTTCACCGAGGCCAGCCAGCGCCAGGTGATGTAGTTGATCGCGAGCAGGCCCGAGAGGACCACCACGATCCGGACGAGTCCGAGCCGGGTCACGCGCCAGCCGCCTCGCGACGGACCACGAGGATCGTGACGTCGTCACGCGTGGGGACCGAGTGCGCCAGCCGCCCGACGCGCCGCACCACGTCGTCCGGGCCGTCACTGCGCAGCACGAGCTCGGCCACGGCGCGGCCCGGGTCGGCCTCCGCGCCCGGAAGGACGTCGAGGACGCCGTCGCTGAAGCACACGAGGGTGTCGCCCTCCTCGGTGTCGAGGACCCGCTCCGTCCAGCCGATGGTCGCGTCGACCCCGAGCGGAAGGTCGTCGGACCCGATGCTGGTCCACCGACCATCGGGGTGCACCAGGACCGTGAGCCCGTGCCCGGCGTCGACGTAGCGCAGGCGACCCGAGCTCGGATCAGCCCAGGCGACGAAGCCCGTGACGAACGACCCGGCGGCCTCGAGGTCGTGCTGCACGAGGTCGCGGGCGGCGCCGACGACCTGCCCGAGGTCGTCGGCGATGCCCGTGGCGAGATCGGCGACCCGAGCACGGAGTGCGGTGCGGACCGACGCCATCAAGATGGCGGCCGCCGTGCCCTTGCCCATCACGTCGGCCACCAGGAAGTAGTGCCCGGTGTCCCACTGGACGTGGTCGAGGGCGTCACCGGCCACCAGGGCGGTCGGGACGCTACGGGCCGCGAAGCTGTACCCGGCCACCGGCTGGACGTCACGCGGTTGCAGAGCCCGCTGCACCTGACCGGCCCGGTCGCGGTCGGACGTGGTGTCGAGCTCGTCCTCGACGCAGCGCGCCAGCTGGGCGAGCACGGCCGCGTCGTGGTCGGTGAACTCGCGTGGCCGGGTGTCGTAGATGCAGACCGTGCCGAGGACCGTGCTCCAGCGATCGCGCACCGGGTGCCCGGCGTAGAAGCGGATGTGCGGCTCGCCCGCCACGGCCGGCAGGTCCCGGTAGGCGGGGTCGTCGAAGGCGTCGGGCACGACGACCGGGGCCGAGGCGTGGACCACCGAGCTGCAGAACGTCTGGTCGGCCGCCATGTCGGTCAGGTCGAGACCGACGCACGAGGTGAAGTAGGCCCGGTCGCGATCGATCATCGTGACCGTGGAGATGGGCGCGTCCCAGATGGTGCGGGCCAGCTCGGCGTAGCGATCGAACCGCGACTGCACCGGCGCGTCGAGCAGGCCGTGCGCGGCCAGACTCAGGGTCGCGGCGGTCGGCTCACCCCGGGCGGGGGTGATCGACGGCGCGTCCGATCCGAGCTGGGTGAGCGGGAGGTCAGCGGTCGAAGGTCGTTCCGGCACCGCCCCAGTCAATCCCACAGCGGGGTCATGCGCATCCGAGAGCGTGCACCCGGGGATTGCGGGGTGCACGCCGAGGTCAGGAGTAGTCGGCCTGGGCCTTGCGGGCCATGTCGAGGAACTGCTCGCGGGACTTCAGGTTCTCGGTGAGGTCCTTGACCTTCTTGGTGTTGCCGGCGGCCTCGGCCTTCGCGATGTCGGCACGGATGTCCTCGATCGCCCGCTCGAGCTTGCTGACCATGTCGTCGGCGCGCGCGGACTTCTCGGGGTCGGAGCGCTTCCACTCCTGCTCGCCGGCGGCGCGGACCGCCTGCTCGACGGTGCGCAGACGTCCCTCGAGCTCGCTGATGCGAGCGCGCGGCACCTTGCCGGCGGCTTCCCAGCGGTCGGCGATGTCGTTCATCGCCTTGCGGGCGGCGTCGAGGTTCTTGATCGGCAGCAGCGCCTCGGCCTCGACGAGCAGGGCCTCCTTGACGACCGCGTTCTCGGCGAACTCGGCGTCGAGCTTCTCGTTCTCCGTCGTGCGGGCGTCGAAGAACGCGTCCTGGGCGGCGCGGAAACGCTTCCAGAGCTTGTCCTCGACGTTGCGCGGCGCGGAGCCGGCGGCCTTCCACTCGGTCATCAGGTCGCGGTACTTGCCGGCCGTCGCACCCCAGTCGGTGGAGGAGGAGAGCGCCTCGGCCTCGGCGATCAGCTTCTCCTTGATCTTCTGCGCGCCTTCGCGCTTCTGCGCCTGCTCACCGAAGTGGGACTTGCGGCGACGCGTGTAGGTGGTGCGGGCGCCGGAGAACCGGTGCCACAGGGCGTCGTCGGTGGCGCGGTCGAGCCGGGCAAGAGCCTTCCACTCGTCCAGCAGCTCGCGGAAGCGGTCGGCGCCGGCCTTCCAGTCGTTGCCCGTGGCGAGCTTCTCGGCCTCCTCGACGATGCGTGTCTTGGCCGTGAGCGCCTCGGCCTGCTTGGCGGCCTTGGCGGCCTTGCGCTCCTCGCGGTGCTTCTCGAGCAGGGGCTCGAGCGCGTCGAGCCGGGCCTCGAGCGACGCGAGGTCGCCCATGGCCTGGGCGTCGGTGACGTCGGCGCGCACCTTCGTGATGGCCTTGGCGGCGTCGTCGGGGGAGAGGGCGCCACTCTTGAGGCGCGTCTCCAGCAGGTCGACCTCGGTCTCCAGGCCGGCGAAGCGTCGCTCGTAGAGGGCGTAGGCCTCGCCAGGGTCGCCGGCGGCCCACTGTCCGATCAGCCGCTCGCCATCGGCGGTGCGGACGTAGACGTTGCCCTCGTCATCGACGCGGCCCCATGGGTGCTCGGGCGCAGAACTCATGCGTGCATCCTAGGCCGAGCGTGCCGTCCGCCGGGCGGTGCGGCTCGCGTAACCTGTGCGTCGTGCTCCTCACCGCCTTTCCCGCCGGCCCGTTGCAGGCGAACTGCTACCTCGTCGCCCGCGACCGTGGCGCGGGCTGCGCGATCGTCGACCCGGGGATGGACGCCGTCGACGGGGTCCGCGAGCTGGTTGCCGAGCACGAGCTGAGCCCCCAGGCAGTGCTCGTCACGCACGGTCACTTCGACCACATGTGGGACGCGCAGAAGGTCGCCGACGAGTACGGCTGCCCGGTCTGGATCCACCCGGCCGACCGGCACCTGCTGAGCGACCCGATGGCGGCAATCTCGGGGGAGTCGGCCGCGATGCTGCGCGCGCAGCTCGGCATGACCGAGGTGCCCGAGTTCACCGAGCCCGCCGACGTGCGCGAGGCGTCCGACGGCGCGACCTTCGACGTCGACGGCATCACGTTCACCGTCGACCACGTGCCGGGCCACACGCCGGGCACCGTGTTCTACCGGATCGACTGGCCCGACGACGACGGCGTGTCGCAGGTGATGTTCTCGGGCGACTTCCTGTTTGCCGGGTCGATCGGCCGCACCGACCTCACCGGCGGTTCGCACCCCGAGATGATCGCCAGCCTCCGCGACCGCATCCTGCCGCTCCGCGACGACGTCGTGGTGCTGCCCGGCCACGGGGGCCAGACATCGGTCGGTCGCGAGCGCGCCACCAACCCCTTCCTCACCCAGATCGCGGACGGGTCGCTATGAGCCGCCTCTCGGGCTTCCCCGAGCACACGCCGGCCGAGCGGATCGTCGAGCTCGCCGTGCTCGACCACCTGCGCGCCACGTTCGAGCTGCACGGCTTCGGGTCGGTCGAGACCCGCGCCGTCGAGCCGCTCGACGTGCTGCTGCGCAAGGGCGAGATCGACAAGGAGGTGTACGTCGTCAAGCGCCTGCAGGGAGCTGACGACGAGGCCGCCTCCCTGGCGCTGCACTTCGACCTCACCGTGCCGTTCGCCCGCTACGTCGTCGAGAACGCCTCGCGCCTGGAGTTCCCGTTCCGCCGCTACCAGATCCAGAAGGTCTGGCGGGGTGAGCGCCCCCAGCAGGGCCGCTTCCGCGAGTTCACGCAGGCCGACATCGACATCGTCGCCCGCGACGTGCTGCGCCCCCACTTCGACGTCGAGATCGCTCAGGTCATGGCCGAGGCGCTCGACGGCGTCATCGCCCTGGTCGGCACCGATGGCGCGCAGGCCACCCTGCAGGTCTCGAACCGCAAGGTGCTGGAGGGCTTCTACCTCGGACTCGGGGTGGCCGACCCCACCGCCGTGATGCAGGTCGTCGACAAGCTCGACAAGCTGCCGGGCGAGAAGATCGTCGCGCTGCTGCTCGAGCAGGGCCTCGACCAAGCCCAGGCTGAGTCCTGCCTGGCGCTGGCCGAGATCGCCACCCCCGACACATCGTTCGTCGAGCGGGTCCGCGCCCTCGGGGTCGAGCATCCATTGCTCGACGAGGGCCTGGCCGAGCTGGCGCAGGTCGTCGGCAGCGTGCGCGCGACCGAGCGCGTCGTCGTGCTGGCCGACCTGCGCATCGCCCGCGGCCTCGACTACTACACCGGCACCGTGTTCGAGACCCGGTTGAGCGGTTACGAGCAGCTGGGCTCCATCTGCTCCGGCGGCCGCTACGACCAGCTGGCCGCCGACAACCGCAGCACGTATCCCGGCGTCGGCATCTCGCTCGGCGTCTCGCGCCTCCTGGCCGCACTGCTCGCCGACGGCGTCACCGCCTCCCGCACGGTGCCGTCGGCCGTGCTGGTGGCCGTCTCCGACGAGGACACGCGCGCCGAGGCCGATGCCGTGGCCCACGCCCTGCGCTCGCGCGGCATCCCCACGGAGGTCGCGCCCGCGGCGGCCAAGTTCGGCAAGCAGATCCGTCACGCCGAGCGCCGCGGCATCCCCTACGTCTTCTTCCCTGCTGACAGCCGCCCACGGCCCGGCAGCACCCCCGCCGAGGGCGTTACCTCCCACACCGTCAAGGACATCCGAAGCGGCGAGCAGGTCGAGGCCGACCCCGCCACGTGGACACCCGCCCCCGACGAGCTGCGCCCGCAGATCGTCCGCCCCATCACCCCCAACCAGCAGGAGAGCACCCCGTGATCCGCACGCATGACGCCGGAACCCTGACCGCCGACTCGATCGGCGAGCGCGTCACGCTGGCCGGCTGGGTCGCCCGCCGCCGCGACCACGGCGGCGTCGCCTTCATCGACCTGCGCGAGGCCTCCGGCGTCGTCCAGGTCGTGGTGCGCGAGGAGGTCGCCCACCAGCTGCGCTCGGAGTTCTGCCTCAAGATCGTCGGCACCGTCGAGCGGCGCCCCGAGGGCAACGAGAACCCCGGCATCCCCACCGGCCAGATCGAGGTCATCGCCGAGGACGTCGAGATCCTCAGCACGTCCGCGCCGCTGCCGTTCCCGATCGATGAGTCGGCGGCCTCCAGCGCCGGCGAGGTGGGCGAGGAGGCGCGGCTGCGCTACCGCTACCTCGACATGCGTCGTCCGGCCCTGGCCCACGCCCTTCGCCTGCGCAGCAAGGTCAACGCCGTCGCGCGCGACGTGCTGGCCCGTCACGACTTCGTCGAGGTCGAGACGCCGACCCTCACCCGGTCCACCCCCGAGGGTGCGCGCGACTTCCTGGTGCCCGCCCGGCTCCGCCCCGGCAGCTGGTACGCGCTGCCCCAGAGCCCCCAGCTGTTCAAGCAGCTGCTGATGGTCGGCGGCGTCGAGCGGTACTACCAGATCGCGCGCTGCTACCGCGACGAGGACTTCCGGGCTGACCGCCAGCCCGAGTTCACCCAGCTCGACATCGAGATGAGCTTCGTCGAGTCCGACGACGTCATGGCCCTGGCCGAGGAGATCTACGCCGCGCTCTGGAAGCTCATCGACGTCGAGCTGCCGACGCCGTTCCCGCGCATCACGTACGACGACGCCATGCGCAAGTACGGCTCGGACAAGCCCGACCTGCGCCTCGACCTCGAGCTCGTCGAGTGCACCGACTACTTCAAGGACACGCCGTTCCGCGTGTTCCAGGCCCCGTACGTCGGCGCGGTCGTCATGCCCGGGGGAGCCTCGCAGGCCCGCCGCCAGCTCGACGCCTGGCAGGAGTGGGCCAAGCAGCGCGGCGCCAAGGGCCTGGCGTACGTGCTGGTGCAGGAGGACGGCGAGCTGGGTGGCCCCGTCGCCAAGAACCTGTCCGACGCCGAGAAGGCCGGCCTCGCCGAGCACGTGGGCGCCAAGCCCGGTGACTGCATCTTCTTCGGCGCAGGCGCGGTCAAGTCGACCCGCCAGCTGCTGGGCGCCGCCCGCCTCGAGATCGGCCGCCGCTGCGACCTGATCGACGAGTCGGCCTGGGCGTTCTGCTTCGTGGTCGACTGGCCGATGTTCGAGTCGGTCAGCGAGCTCGACTCCGGCGACGTGGCCGTCGGTGGTGGCGAGTGGACCGCGGTGCACCACGCGTTCACCGCGCCCCAGGACCCCGAGACGCTGGCCGATCCCGGCTCGTCGCTCGCGCAGGCCTACGACATCGTCTGCAACGGCAACGAGGTCGGTGGTGGTTCGATCCGTATCCACCGCGAGGACGTGCAGAAGCGCGTCTTCGAGATCATGGGCATCGGCAACGAGGAGGCGCAGGAGAAGTTCGGCTTCCTCCTCGACGCGTTCACCTTCGGCGCCCCGCCGCACGGTGGCATCGCGTTCGGCTGGGACCGCACGGTGGCCCTGCTGGCCGGGGCCGACTCGATCCGCGAGGTCATCGCCTTCCCGAAGTCCGGCGGAGGCTACGACCCGCTGACCGCGGCGCCCGCGCCCATCACGCCGCAGCAGCGCGCCGAGGCCGGCGTCGACGCGGAGCCCGACGACAAGGGGCCCGACAAGGCCGAGGGCGGGTCCGACGACGCCTGAGCTGGTTGAGGGTCGGGTGACGTGCACCACAACCGTGCGATAGCGTGCAACTAAGCAAGCGCTTAGTGATCCGGGAGAGTGGGTCGATGACGGCACCGATCCGACACCACCCCCACGACCTCGCCAGGAGACCTCATGGACGTCAGCACCCTGTTCAGCCTCGAAGGACGCACGGCACTCGTCACGGGAGGTTCGCGCGGCATCGGCAAGATGATCGCCGAGGGCTTCCTCCGCAGCGGCGCCAGCGTCTACATCACCTCGCGCAAGGCCGAGGAGTGCGACGCGACCGCTGAGGAGCTCTCGGCACTCGGCACCTGCGTCTCGCTGCCCGGTGACGTCTCGACGCTCGACGGCATCAACGACCTGGTGGCCCGCTTCGGTGAGCACGAGTCGACCCTCGACGTGCTGGTCAACAACGCCGGTGCCGCGTGGGGTGCGGACTTCGAGGAGTTCCCCGAGGCCGGCTGGGACAAGGTCATGGACCTCAACGTCAAGACGCCGTTCTTCCTCACGCAGGCGCTGATGCCGATGATCACCGCGCGCAAGGGTGACCACCTCGGCAAGGTCATCAACATCGCCTCGATCGACGGCCTGGCCGTCAACGCGATGGAGACGTACTCCTACCACGCGTCGAAGGCCGGGCTGGTCCACCTGACTCGCCGGATGGCGCTGCGGTTGGCCGGCGACGGCGTCATCGTGTCGGCCATCGCCCCCGGCGCGTTCGCCTCGAAGATGAACCGCGACGCCCGTGACAACGCCGACGCGCTCGCGGAGTCGATCCCGTCCGGGCGCATCGGCAACCCCGAAGACATGGCGGCCGCCGCGATCTACCTCGCGTCACGAGCTGGCGACTACGTCGTGGGCGAGACCTTGGTGGTCGACGGGGGAGTCGTGCACCAGCCGCACTGACCGCCTCGCCCTCCCCGTCGGGCGGTCAGCTGGCAACCTCATCGGCGCTGATGAGGTTGCCCACTGACCGCCGAGTGAGCGGAGAGGTTGCCTGCTCACCGCCCTCGGCTGGGTGGGGCCCGTCGGACGTGCCGACTAGGCTCGGACGGGTGAGCGACGACGGACTGTTCGACCTGCCCGGTGGGGGTCCTCAGCTGTCCGACCCCGCCGGTGGTGGGAGCCTCGCCGGAAACCCCCACGGGTCGGCCCCGCTGGCGGTGCGCATGCGGCCGCGCACGCTCGACGAGCTCGTCGGCCAGCAGCACCTGCTCGCGCCCGGCTCGCCGCTGCGTCAGGTCATCGACGGCGACCAGCCGCTCACCATCTTGCTGTGGGGGCCACCCGGCACGGGCAAGACCACCATCGCGTCCCTCATCAGCCGGCACACCGACCGACGCTTCATGGAGGTCTCGGCCGTCTCGGCCGGCGTCAAGGAGGTGCGCGAGGTCATCGCCGGTGCGCGCCGCGCCGTGGCCAACACCGGCCGCGAGACCGTGCTGTTCGTCGACGAGGTGCACCGCTTCAGCAAGGCCCAGCAGGACGCCCTTCTGCCCGGCGTCGAGAACCGGTGGGTCTCGCTCGTCGCGGCCACCACCGAGAACCCGCACTTCAGCGTCATCTCACCACTGCTCAGCCGCTCACTGCTGCTGACCCTGCAGTCGCTGACCGACGACGACATCGCCACCATGATCACCCGCGCGCTCACCGACGAGCGCGGACTGGCGGGGGCGGTCACGCTGACCGACGACGCCCTCGACCACCTGGTGCGCCTCGCCGGTGGTGACGGCCGCCGGGCACTCACCTACCTCGAGGCCGCCGCTGGAGCCACCACCGCGCAGGGTCGCACCGACATCACCGTCGACGACGCGGCGCTCGCCGTCGACCGGGCGGCCGTGCGATACGACCGCCAGGGCGACCAGCACTACGACGTCACCAGCGCGTTCATCAAGTCCATCCGCGGGTCCGACGTCGACGCCGCGCTGCACTACCTGGCCCGGATGATCGAGGCGGGGGAGGACCCGCGCTTCATCGCCCGCCGGCTGATGATCCATGCCAGCGAGGACATCGGCATGGCCGATCCCACGGCCCTGCCGGTCGCCACCGCCACGGCCCAGGCCGTGGCCATGATCGGGTTCCCCGAGGCCCGCATCCCGCTGGCCCAGGCGGTCGTGCACCTCGCCACGGCCCCCAAGTCCAACTCCGTCGTGCGGGCCATCGACGCGGCGATGGCCGACGTGCGCGCCGGCAAGGTCGGCGCGGTGCCGCCAGCCCTGCGCGACGCGCACTACTCCGGCGCCAAGAAGCTGGGGCACGGGCACGACTACCGCTACGCCCACGATGACCCGCGCGGAGTCGTCAGCCAGCAGTACGCCCCCGACGACGTCGACGGTGAGCGGTACTACGAGCCGTCGCCGCACGGAGCCGAGGGACCACTCGGCGATCGGCTGGAGCGGCTGCGCGCGATCATCCACGATCGATGACCTCCGTCGTTCCCTAGTAGCCTCGGGGGCATGCCCACCGACGTGCTGATCCTCGGCGCGACCGCCCTGCTGGCGGTCGTCGCCCTGGTGGCGGCCGTGGTCACGGTTCGGGCCGCCCGCATCGTCACGCGTGCCGCGGCCGAGCAGCCCGACGCTCCGACGGCGGCATCCACGCAGCCCGTCGCGGATGCTTCGGCCGACGACGACGTGTTGCTGCCGGTGCCGTACGAGGCGCCGGCCGGTCCGCTCACCCCCAGCCAGGCCCGCGTGGTCGAGGGCCGGGTCGTCATCGTGCCCACCGAGCAGCAGGTCGTGGCCACCGCGCTGAACCGGCCGGCCACGCGTCTCACGGTGGTGGTGCACGGCATCGCCCACGCGCTGCGCCCCGAGAGCCGCGACCGCATCGCCGCCCTGATGCGCCGCGAGCTCAACCGGCGTCGTCGCGAACGCTCACGTGCCGCCCGCCGTGCCGCGCACACCCACGTGCCCGCGGCTGCACCGAATGTCCCCTCGGCCACGTCGTGGGTGGCCACCGACACCGACGAGCACCCGGGAGGACGGACCGCATGACACCCCGAGCCCTCTGGTTCGCGGCCGGCTCCGCGGCCGGGGCCTACGCCACGGTGAAGGCCCGCCGCGCCGCCTACCGGCTCTCGGTCCCGGGCCTGGTCGACCAGGCCGCGGCCCTCGGGCTGGGCTGGCGTGCGTTCAGCAGCGAGGTGCGCGACGGCATGCAGGCCAGGGAACGCGACCTGCTGGGCGACCTGTACCGTCGCGCTGCACCCCCGGGCGAGACCGCCCCGCCCGCCCTGACGCAGCTCGACGACGACGACGACAAGGACCGCACCTGATGGAGACCGCCGAGATCCGGCGCCGCTTCCTCGCTCACTTCGAGAACGCCGGCCACACGGTGGTGCCCTCGGCACCTCTGCTGTTCGACGACCCCAACCTGCTGTTCGTCAACGCCGGCATGGTGCCCTTCAAGCCGTACTTCCTGCAGCAGGAGACGCCGCCGTTCCACACCGCCACGAGCGTCCAGAAGTGCGTTCGCACCCTCGACATCGAGGAGGTCGGCAAGACCACGCGGCACGGCACGTTCTTCCAGATGAACGGCAACTTCTCCTTCGGCGACTACTTCAAGGAAGGCGCCATCACCCACGCGTGGCGCCTCATCACGGGATCGCTCGACGAAGGCGGTCTCGGCTTCGACCCCGACACGGTCTGGGTCACCGTCCTGCACAGCGACGACGAGGCGCGCGAGATCTGGAAGCGCGTCGCGGGCCTGCCCGACGAGCGCATCCAGAACCGTGGGCTGCTCGACAACTACTGGCACATGGGCGTCCCCGGTCCCGGCGGTCCCTGCAGCGAGATCTACATCGATCGCGGGCCGGAGTTCGGCCCCGACGGCGGACCGGTCGTCGACGAGGACCGCTTCCTGGAGATCTGGAACCTCGTGTTCATGCAGGAGGAGCTCGGCGCGGTGCGCGCCAAGGACGACTTCGACGTCCTGGGCCCCCTGCCGAGCCAGAACATCGACACCGGCATGGGCCTGGAGCGAGTCGCGTACCTGCTGCAGGGCAAGGCCAACCTGTACGAGATCGACGAGGTGTACCCCGTCATCGAGCGGGCCGCCGAGCTGACCGGCCGCCGGTACGGGGCCGATCCCGGTGACGACGTGCGGTTCCGCGTCGTGGCCGACCACGTGCGCAGCGGACTCATGCTGATCGGTGACGGCGTCACGCCCGGCAACGAGGCCCGCGGCTACGTGCTGCGTCGTCTGCTGCGTCGCGCCGTCCGCTCGATGCGCCTGCTCGGCTTCGAGGATCGTGCGCTGCCGGAGCTGCTGCCCGCGAGCCTCGACCGCATGAAGGCCAGCTACCCCGAGCTGGAGGCCGACTTCGGCCGGATCAGCCAGATCGCCTACGCCGAGGAGGACGCGTTCCGCACCACCCTCGGCAAGGGCACGCAGATCTTCGACCTCGCGGCCGGTGCCACGAAGAAGTCCGGCGCGTCGGTGCTGGCCGGCGAGCAGGCGTTCGCGCTGCACGACACCTACGGCTTCCCGATCGACCTGACGCTCGAGATGGCCGCCGAGCAGGGCCTCAGCGTCGACGAGGAGGGCTTCCGCTCGCTCATGGCCGAGCAGCGCGCTCGCGCCAAGGCCGATGCCAAGTCCAAGAAGGGCAGCCACGCCGACACCGGCGTGTACCGCTCGGCGCTCGACCAGCACGGTCCCACCGACTGGCAGGCGTACACGACGCTCACCACCGAGTCGCGCGTCGTCGCGCTGCTCGCCGAGGGTGCGAGTGTCCCGGTGCTGTCGGAGGGCCAGGTCGGTGAGGTCGTGCTCGACCGCACGCCGTTCTACGCCGAGTCCGGTGGCCAGAACGCCGACGCCGGTCAGCTCGTCTTCGACAGTGCTGCCGGGGGAGGGGGGCGGGCCGAGGTGCTCGACGTCCAGCGCCCCATCCGCGGACTCGTCGTGCACCAGGTGCGCATCCTGTCGGGCGAGCTGACGCTCGACGCGAACGTGGAGGCCGCCGTCGACCCCGAGTGGCGCACCGGCGCTCGCCAGGCGCACTCCGGCACCCACGTGGTGCACGCCGCGCTCCGCGAGGTGCTCGGCCCGAACGCCCTGCAGTCCGGCTCGTACAACCGCCCCGGCTACCTGCGCCTCGACTTCGGCTGGAGCGGCGCCCTGGCGCCCGACCAGGTCCGCGCGGTCGAGGAAGCCTCCAACCGGGCCCTCCGTGAGGACCTGCCGGTCAGCGCAGCCACCATGCCGCTCGAGGAGGCCAAGCGCCTGGGCGCCCTGGCCCTGTTCGGCGAGACCTACGGCGAGGACGTCCGCGTCGTCGAGATCGGCGGACCCTGGTCGCGCGAGCTCTGCGGCGGCACGCACGTCGAGCACTCCTCGCAGATCGGCACGGTCGTCGTGACGTCCGACAGCTCGGTCGGCGCAGGCAACCGGCGCATCGAGGCCATGGTCGGCCTCGAGGGCTTCGCCTACCTGGCACGCGAGCGTGACCTGGTCGGCCAGCTGACGGGTCTGCTCAAGACCACGCCCGACGACCTCCCGGCCCGCGTGGGCGACCTCGTCGAGCGACTCCGCTCGACCGAGCGCGAGCTCGAGAAGTTCCGCTCCGCCCAGCTGCTGTCGGGGGCCGGCTCGCTCGCCGACGGTGCGAAGGACCTCGACGGTGTCGCCTACGTCGGCGCGCGACTCGACGGCGTCGGCGGTGGCGACCTCCGCACCCTGGCGCTCGACGTGCGCAACCGGCTCGGTCACGAGCGACCGTCGGTCGTCGCTCTGTTCGGCGTGGTCGACGACCGCCCGTCGGTCGTCGTGGCGCTGAACCCCTCGGCGGTCGAGCGCGGACTCTCGGCCAACGACCTGGTGCGCGCCGCCGGCGAGAAGATCGGTGGACGCGGCGGCGGCAAGGCCGACGTGGCGCAGGGTGGCGGCAGCGACGCCTCCGGGGTCGACGCCGCGATCGCCGCCGTGTCATCGGCACTGGGCGCCTGAGCTCCCGGAGCCACGGAACAGTGCGCAGAGGGCGACGGCTCGGGGTCGACGTGGGCGACGTGCGCATCGGCGTCGCGATCTGCGACCCCGACGGCATGATCGCCACGCCGGTCGAGACCGTGCCGGCCGGCCCGGACGCCCTGACCCGCCTCGTGGCGGTGGCCGACGAGTACGAGGTGATCGAGATCGTCGTCGGTCTGCCGTACTCGATGTCGGGGCGTGAGGGCCCGGCAGCGACGAAGGTCCGAGGTGTCGTGGCCGAGCTCGTGACGCGCACCGAGCGCCCTGTGCGCCTCATCGACGAGCGCCTGAGCACCGTCAGTGCGGCAGGCATGCTCCGCGCCGGCGGGACCCGCGCGAAGGGCCAGCGCAAGGTGATCGATCAAGCAGCCGCCACTGTCATATTGCAGAATGCCTTGGACGGCGAACGTACCCGTGGCATCCCCCCGGGCGAGACGGTCGTCCCGCCACCCACTGAAGGAGACCCATGAGCGAGCGAGTCGCATGAGCGAGGGCAAGCGGTCGGCCGGTGGAGGTCGGCGGAACGACGGCGGCCTCGACATGGTCACGGGCGGCGAACCGCCGCGCCGTGAGCCCGGGTCCCGTCGCGCCGAGCGTCCGCCGCGCAAGTCGTGGCGTCCGCTGCTGATCGGGCTCCTCGTGCTGGCGGTGCTGGTCGCAGGTGGTTGGTTCGCCTACGGCTGGGTCAGCGACCGCTTCGGCAGCCCCGAGGACTACACCGGCGAGGGCACCGGTGAGGTCGTCATCGAGGTGCCGTCCGGCTCGGGCTGGCTGCAGGTGTCCCAGATCCTGGCCGAGAAGGACGTCGTGAAGTCGGCTGAGGCGTTCTACCAGGAGGCGCTGGACGATCCCGAGCAGTCACAGATCCAGGCCGGTTCGTACCAGATGCGCGAGAAGATGTCGGCGGCCGCCGCGTACCGCGCCCTGACCACCGACATCATCAAGGCCGAGCTCACGATCACCGTGCCGGAAGGCTCGCGGGTGACGCAGATCGTCGAGCGGATCGTCGAGGCGACCGAGCTGACCGAGCAGGAGGTCGTGGCCGCGCTCGAGGACCCCGCCGCCATCGGCCTCCCGGCGGTCGCCGGGGGCAACCCCGAGGGCTACCTCTATCCAGCCACCTACACGGTCGCGCCGGGCGCCACCGCGGTCGACATCGTCGCCCAGATGGTGGCCAAGACGCAGGAGACCACCGCGTCGCTCGACATCGAGGCGCGTGCCGCCGATCTCGGTCTCAACGCCGAGGAGGTACTGACCGTGGCGAGCATCGTCGAGAAGGAGGTCAGCCGCGACGAGGACCGCGCCAAGGCCGCCCGGGTGATCTACAACCGGCTCGAGGACGGCATGCCGCTGCAGATGGACTCCACGGTCGCGTACGTCAGCGGTCGCGAGGGCGACGTCTTCACGACCGAGGCCGAGCGCTCCAACCCGTCGGCGTACAACACCTACGAGAACGCCGGTCTGCCGCCGGGACCCATCAGCTCGCCCGGTCAGGCTGCCCTGGAGGCCGCGCTGAACCCGGAACCGGGTGACTGGGTCTACTTCGTGGCCGTCGACCTCGAGACCGGTGAGACGAAGTTCGCCACGACGTTGGGCGAGCACAACAAGAACGTCACCGAGCTCCAGGCGTACTGCCGCGAGTCCGAGCTCTGCTGATGGTCTCGGGGTCGTCATCGGCGCCTGAGTCGTCGGGGTCTGAGTCGTCGGCGTCGGGGCGCTGTGCGGTGCTCGGGTCGCCGGTGACGCACTCGTTGTCGCCGGTCATGCACCGCACGGCGTACCAGGAGCTCGGCGTTGACTGGGACTACACGGCCATCGAGGTGACCGAGGACGGACTCGCGGCCTTCCTCGACGGCCTCGACGACTCCTGGCGAGGTCTGTCGGTCACCGCGCCTCTCAAGCGCCGGCTGGTCGACCTGATGGACGACCTGAGCGAGGACGCCGCGTTCCTGCGGGTCGCGAACACCGTGCTGCTCGGCGAGGACCGCGTGGGGCACAACACGGACGTGCCGGGCGGCCTCAACGCGCTGCGCGAGGCAGGGGTGGTGTCGGTCGAGACGGCTCGTGTTCTGGGTGGCGGGGCGACCGCCGCGTCGATGGTGCTGACCCTCGCCCGCCTGGGTGCTCGCGCGGTCGAGGTCGTCGTGCGGGACCCGGCCCGGGCCGGCGAGGTGGTCGACGTCGCCGAGCGCTGCTCCCTCAGCACCCGGGTGACGACGTTCGACGCCGTTCCGCAGACGCCGGTCGACGTGCTCGTGTCCACTGTGCCGACCGCTGTGGTCGACCCACTCGCCGCACGCCACGCCGGCGCGGTCTTCGACGTCGTCTACGACCCGTGGCCGACGCCGCTGGCCCAGGAGGCCGAACGGCTGGGCCTGCCGGTGGCCAACGGGCTCGACCTGCTGGCACATCAGGCCGCGCTGCAGGTGCACCTGATGACCGGGGGCAGCGTGCGGCCCTCTCTGCTGCGCGGTGCCGCCGCGCTCGAGCTCGCCGCCCGCGCTCCGCTGCCTGAGGTGTGACGGCGCTCTGCGCCGGAGCCACGAAGGCGAGGAACACCTGGGGACGGCCGGCTGGCCCTGAGCCGGGATCCGGGTAGCGTGCCGCAGGTGGAGATCGCCCTGACCGCTGGTGCTGCGGGACTCATCGGCCTCGTCGGTCCGCTGGTGATCGGCCGCATCCCGGAGCCGCCGGAGCCGGACGACGACAAGCCGCTCTACGCCGACATCGCCCGTCCGCGCTGGCTGCCGGTGCTGCTGGCGGTCGCGGCCGCGGCCGCCGCGGGGCTGGTGGCCTGGGCGACCGACCTGCCCGAGCTGATGCCCGCGTGGGCCCTCGTCGGCGGCGTCGGCGCCTGGCTGTCCTACGTCGATGCGCGCACCCGCCTGCTGCCCTACGCCGTCGTTGCGCCGCTGTACCTCGCCGCGTGGGCGCTGGTGGGCCTTGCGGCGCTGCTGGCTTCCGATCCGCGCATCCTGATTCGCGCCCTCGTCGCGAACATCGTGGTCTACGTGATCTTCCGGGTCATGCACGCCATCGGCCAGCGCTTCGGCGGGGCGCTCGGCTACGGCGACGTGCGCCTCGCGGCCGTGTTGGCCGTGGTGCTGGGACCGCTCGGGCCGGACGCCACGCTGATCGGCCTCTACGCCGGCTTCCTCATCGGGGCGATCTTCGGGATCGGCCTGTCGGTGCTGAAGCTCGTCGACCGCAAGAGCTTCGCGTTCGGGCCGTACATGGTGCTCGGTGCGGTCGTCGGAGCCGTGTGGGGTCCGAGCCTGTACGGCTCCTGACCGACCCCTCGGGGGCGCGTGGGAGAATCACCGACATGCTCCGTTGGTCCACGGCCGGTGAATCGCACGGCCCCGCGCTCGCCGCCCTCATCGAGGGCCTCCCGGCCGGTGTGGCCGTCACCAGCAAGGACATCTCCGACGCGCTCGCGCGTCGTCGGCTCGGCCATGGGCGCGGTGCGCGCATGGCGTTCGAGGCCGACGAGCTCGAGATCATCGGCGGCGTCCGCCACGGCCTGACCCAGGGCGGTCCCATCGCCCTGCGCATCGGCAACAGCGAGTGGCCCAAGTGGGAGCAGGTCATGTCGGCCGACCCGGTCGATCCCGAGGTGCTCGCCGGGCTCAAGCGCAACGCGCCCCTGACGCGTCCCCGTCCCGGTCACGCCGACCTGGTGGGCATGCAGAAGTACGACTTCGACGAGGCCCGTCCGATCCTCGAGCGGGCCAGCGCCCGCGAGACGGCGGCCCGCGTCGCCCTCGGCGAGGTGGCTGCGCAGTTCGTCGAGCAGGCCACCGGGGCCACGATCGTGTCGCACGTCGTCGAGCTGGGTGCCGCGAAGGCTCCGGCCGGCGTCATCCCGACCAAGGCCGACGTCGAGGCGCTCGACGCCGACCCGGTGCGTTGCTTCGACCCCGAGGCGAGCGCCGCGATGGTCGCTGAGATCGACGCCGCCCACAAGGATGGCGACACCCTCGGCGGTGTCGTGGAGGTCGTGGTCGAGGGGCTTCCCCCGGGCCTTGGCTCGCACACGCAGTGGGATCGTCGCCTCGACTCCCGCCTGGCGGGCGCGCTCATGGGCATCCAGGCCATCAAGGGTGTCGAGGTCGGTGACGGCTTCGAGCTGGCCCGCACTCGCGGCTCGCTCGCGCACGACGAGATCGTGCCCTCCGAGGACGGCATCCGCCGCGTCACCGGCCGAGCCGGTGGCACCGAGGGCGGCATGACCACCGGTGAGATCCTGCGCGTCCGCGCTGCGATGAAGCCCATCGCCACCGTGCCGCGCGCCCTGCGCACCATCGACGTGCAGACCGGCGAGGAGACCCGGGCGCACCACCAGCGCTCCGACGTCTGCGCCGTGCCCGCCGCAGGCATCGTTGCCGAGGCGATGGTCGCCCTCGTGCTGGCCGAGGCCGTGCTCGAGAAGTTCGGCGGTGACTCGCTGGGCGAGACGCGCCGCAACGTCGAGGGCTACCTCGCCAACCTGAGGTTCCGTTGACCGCTCGCGGCCCCCGCGTGGTGCTCGTCGGACCTCCGGGCGCCGGCAAGACCACGGTCGGCGAGCTGCTGGCGTCGCGCCTCGGCGTGGCCCTGCGCGACACCGATGCCGACATCGTGGAGTCCGAGGGGCGCAGCATCCAGGACATCTTCGTCACCGACGGCGAACCGGCCTTCCGGGCGCTAGAGGAGCGTGCGGTCGCCGCAGCCCTGGCCGAGCACGAGGGCGTGCTGTCGCTGGGCGGGGGAGCGGTGCTGAGCTCTCGCACCCGTGAGGCGCTCGCCGGGCACCGCGTGGTGTTCCTGGACGTCGGCCTGTCCGGCGCGACGTCGCGGGTGGGGATGGGTGCGGCTCGCCCCTTGCTGCTCGGCAACGTGCGCAGCCGCCTCAAGCAGCTGCTGGACGAGCGCCGCCCCGTCTACACCGAGGTCGCCACCGCCACGGTGGTCACCGACGACCTGAGCCCCGACGAGGTGGCTGACGCCGTGCTCGGCGCGATCGAGGAGAACTCATGAGGCTGCGGGTCCAGACCGCCACACCGTACGACGTGCTGATCGGGCACGGGGTGCGCGAGCAGGTCCTGGAGCTGGTCGGCGACCAGGCGGCCCGCGTCGCGATCGTGCACGGCCCCGCGCTCGCCGGCCGCGCCACCGAGCTGCGCATGCCGCTGGCCGACGCCGGACTGGCGGTGCACCTGCTCGAGGTGCCGGACGGCGAGGCCGCCAAGACCGCCTCGGTGCTCACCGAGTGCTGGCGCGTGCTGGGCGAGGCCGGCTTCACGCGGTCCGACGTCGTCGTCGGTCTCGGTGGCGGCGCCACCACCGACCTCGCCGGTTTCGTGGCCGCGTCCTGGTTGCGGGGTGTGCGGTTCGTCAACGTGCCCACCACGGTGCTGGGCATGGTCGACGCCGCCGTGGGCGGCAAGACAGGCATCAACACGGCGCAGGGCAAGAATCTGGTCGGCGCGTTCCACGAGCCCGCCGGGGTGCTGTGCGACCTGGAGACGCTCACGAGCCTGTCCGAGGCGGAGGTGCGCAGCGGTCTGGCCGAGGTGATCAAGTGCGGCTTCATCGCCGACCCGTCGATCCTCGAGACTGTGAGCGCCGATCCCGCGGCCGCGCAGGACGTGCACTCGCCCGTGCTGGCCGAGCTGATCGGCAAGGGCATTGCGGTCAAGGCGCGCACCGTCGCCGGCGACCTCCGCGAGGGTGGCGGCAGCGGCTCGGACATCGGTCGCGAGGCCCTCAACTACGGCCACACGCTGGGCCACGCGATCGAGCGGCACGAGCGCTACGGCGTGCGGCACGGTGAGGCGATCAGCATCGGCATGGTCTTCGTCGCCGAGCTGGCCCGCCGCGAAGGACTCATCGACGACGCGCTGCTCGACCGACACCGTGAGCAGCTCTCGTTGGTCGGCCTGCCCACCTCGTACCGCGGCGACGTCTGGGACGACCTCCTGGCCGCGATGCGCCTGGACAAGAAGAGCCGCGGGTCGACGATCCGCTTCGTGGTGCTCGACGGGCTCGCGTCACCGCGCATCCTGGCTGCACCGGACGAGAACGTGCTGCGCGACTGCTACCGAGCCGTGTCGGCCTGACCTGCATGGACTTCGCTGCCCGCCGACTCCGCGCTGCCGAGGCGCTCGCCGCCACCGAGGCCGACCGTCTGCTGGTCACGCCGCTCGTCAACGTGCGGTGGCTGACCGGGTTCACCGGTTCAAACGCCGTGGCCACGCTGACGACCGACGGCACGGCGGTGCTGCTGACCGACGGCCGGTACCGGGACCAGGCGCAGGCCGAGTGCCCTGGCGTCGAGGTGATGGTGGGGCGCGATCTGGAGGGCATGGCGGCCACCACCGCCGCCGACGCCCGCTGGGCGGTCGAGACCCATGAAATGACGGTCGACACGCACCGTCAGTTCGTCGCCTACCTCACCCAGGAGCCGATCGCGTCAGGTCGGCTCATCGAGACCCTTCGCGTGGTCAAGGACGTCGACGAGGTCGAGCTGCTCCGCCGGGCCTGTGAGATCTCGGTCGCCGCGCTCATGGCGATCTGGGAGGGCCCGCTCGTCGGACGCACGGAGCGTGAGGTCGCCCGCGACCTGGAGCGCCGGATGGTCGACCTCGGTGCCGATGGCGTGGCGTTCGACACGATCTGCGCGGCGGGGGAGAACAGCGCGATCCCGCACCATCAGCCGTCGGATCGTGAGCTGCGCCGCGGCGACCTGCTCAAGATCGACTTCGGCGCCCTGGTCGCCGGCTACCACGCCGACTGCACGCGAACCGTCGTTCTGGGTGCCGCCGCCGACTGGCAGCGCGAGATCCACGCGGCCGTGCTGCAGGCGCAGTCGTTGGGCGTCTCGATGCTCCGGACCGACGTGACGCCGGCCGAGATCGATGCCGCGGTGCGCGCCGATCTCGAGACCGGCGGGTGGACCGAGCACTTCACCACCGGTCTCGGACACGGCGTCGGACTGCAGATCCACGAGGACCCGTTCTTCGGACCGCACCAGACCGGTAGACTGACCGATCGCACCGTCGTGACCATGGAGCCGGGGATCTACCTGGTCGGTCGCGGGGGCGTGCGCATCGAAGACACCGTCTGCGTGACACCGAATGGACCCGAGGTCCTCACGCCGGCACCCACGAACCTCTTGGAGATCGGCTGATGGCCACCACGAACGACCTGAAGAACGGCATGGTTCTCAACATCGACGGACACCTGTGGTCCGTCATCGAGTTCCAGCACGTCAAGCCGGGCAAGGGCCCTGCCTTCGTGCGCACCAAGCTCAAGAACATCGGATCGGGCAAGGTCGTCGACAAGACGTTCAACGCCGGCACGAAGGTCGAGACGGCCAGCGTCGACAAGCGCGACATGCAGTACCTGTACAACGACGGCACCAGCTACGTCTTCATGGACATCCAGACGTTCGACCAGATCGAGATCGCTCCCGAGGCCATGGGCACGGCGACCGACTTCCTGCTCGAGAACCAGAACGCCGTCGTCGCCACCAACGAGGGCCGCGTGCTGTACGTCGAGCTGCCGGCCTCGGTCGAGCTGCTCGTCGAGCACACCGATCCGGGCCTGCAGGGCGACCGGTCCAGCGGCGGCACCAAGCCCGCCACGCTGGAGACCGGCCGCGAGATCCAGGTGCCGCTGTTCCTCACGTCGGGCGAGAAGATCAAGGTCGACACCCGCGACGGCAGCTACCTCGGTCGCGTGAAGGCCTGATGGGGGCACGCAGCAAGTACCGCAAGCGGGCGCTCGACGTCCTGTTCGAGTCCGAGATGCAGAGCCTCGAGCTCGGCGGTTCGCTCGCTGAGCGGCTGGTGACCAACCACCCCCCGATCAACGAGTACACGATCATGCTCGTCGAGGGTGTGGCCGGCGCGCAGGAGCGCATCGACGGCCTGCTCGCCGAGCACTCCAAGGGCTGGGAGCTCGACCGCATGCCGGGCGTCGACCGCAACCTGCTGCGCCTTGGCGCGTACGAGATCCTCTACGTCGACGACGTGCCGGACGGTGTCGCCGTCAGCGAGGCCGTCGAGCTGGCCCGCGAGTTGAGCACCGACGAGTCCCCGTCCTTCGTGGCGGGTGTGCTCGGACGCCTCGTGGAGCTGAAGCCCACCCTGCAGGGCTGAAGTCTCGGCGGCCGCCCCCGCGAGTGGCGCAAGGTGGCGTTTCTGAGACGGCGCGTCGCGCCAATCTGCGCCACTCGAGGCCAGGTTTGCGCCAGTCGATGACCGTTGCTGAACGCCAGTCCTCGTGAGGCGGTCGGTCGTCGACTCGGTCACAGGCGGAGCGGTGTGGGGACCTGGCGCGTGGTGGGTTGCTGCTTGATCGTGCGGAGGTACTGGTCAAAGCGCGTCTTGCGCGGCCTGAATGGCGACCAGTGCCTCGCGGTGATCGACCGAATCGAGCGAGCGCGCCGCGGTCCGCAATCTCTCGATCACGACCGTCGAACTCATGCGTCCATACTACTCGAACGCACGTTCGGACACGAGGAAATGTGCTGGAATGTGAGGAAGAATCAGGTCGAGACAGGCGAGGCAAACCAGACCGTGCGGTGGGTCCAGTCGCCGGGTCCGCGTCGCTCGCCCGAGCAGACGACGATGGCGACCTGCGGCGGTCCGTCGGTCGCGTAGTAGCGGGGGAGCAGCTCGGTTGCCGGCATCTCGAGCCGCTCGGAGACCACGTAGCAGAGCTCGACGGCCGAGCCGTCCGGCGCCGTGCCCGCCAGGACGATCTGACCACCTTCCGGCAGCTGGTCGAGCAGCACGTTGCCGTTGGCGCCGTCGCCCGGGAAGGTGTGCACGTTCATCAGCACGTTGCCCTTCGGGGACCCGGGCGTCGCGCCGGGGGAGGGCTCCCACGCGAAGGCGCGTCCCTCGGACTCGGGCAGGGTGCCGCTCACCTCACCGTCCGGTGGGACCGGGACGACGCGAGCGGCGTCGATCGCACCCGGCACGGTGACGGACGTCGGAGTGAACGGCCCCGTCGCGGTCGACGTGCACGGAGCCGGTGTCTCGACGGGCGCTGCGGTCGAGCTCGGCGCCGCCGCTGGGGCGGGATCGGCCTCCGCCTCGGGCCAGAACCACCACGCCGCCAGTGCCACCAGGACGATCGCCACGACGACTGCCACGATCGCCGACCCGCGACGTCGGGTGTCGTGCCGGTGCCGCTCCTGCGGTGTCGTCTCCACGCCTCAACGGTACGCGTCGTGCGCACGCCTGGCGGCACGGTTTGCCCGGGCGGTGGCGACCAGCAACAGCGCGAGCATCGCCAGGTAACCGGCGATCACCACACCGATCGCGACCCGGGAGCCGGCGACTGCGAGCGCGCCGCCCAGAAGCCCGGCAGCGGCGGACGTCCAGGCACCGGCCAGCACCACACCGGCGGCTGCCTGGTGCCCGGCGGCCCACGCCTCGTCGGACGCCATGGTCGCTCGTGTGCGGATCCCGATGAGGGAGTTGCGGCCCACGTCTGTGTCGGAGGATGCGTGCGCCAACCACCCGAGCAGCAGGGCTACGGAGACCAACGAGGCCGCCGGGAGAATCAGTGCACTCACAGGTGCAGTCTGTCATCTGCGCCCTTCACAACCACGGTTTCAGCCCCTCGACTCCGCCGACCGAACGACCCTCCGACGCTGATAGGCTCGCGGACGAATCGACATCCTTTAACGGCCGTCCCGTGAGGCGGAGAAGGAGGTCAGCATGGTCCACCCTGCCGACGGACCGGATGCTGTGCCGGGACCTGTGCTCCCCCCATCCGACGAGACGTCCGTGCGCACCGTGCTGGACGACGGCGAGATCCATCGCGCGTTGACCCGCATCACCCACGAGATCCTCGAGCGCAACCACGGCTCGGCCGAGGTCGTGCTGCTGGGCATCCCGCGCCGGGGCGTCCCGCTGGCCCGCCGCATCGCTCGCCGCATGGGTGAGGTCGAGGGTCGCGAGATCCATGCCGGTGCGCTCGACGTCACGATGTACCGCGACGACCTGCGCATGAAGCCTGCCCGTCCGCTCGAGCACACCGAGATGCCCGACGACGTGGATGACAAGATCGTCGTGCTGGTCGACGACGTGCTGATGAGCGGCCGCACCATCCGCGCCGCGCTCGACGCCCTGGGCGACCTCGGTCGTCCGCGCGCCGTGCAGCTGGCCGTGCTGATCGACCGCGGCCACCGCGAGCTGCCCATCCGCGCCGACTACGTGGGCAAGAACCTGCCGACCGCCCTGACCGAGAAGGTGCGCGTGCAGCTGACCGAGGTCGACGAGGTCGACGACTCGGTCTCCATCGTCGGATCCAGCGGGGGAGGTGCGGCATGAAGAAGCACCTGCTGAGCGCCGGCGACCTCACGCGTGACGACGCCATCCGCGTGCTCGACACCGCGCAGGAGCTGCTGGGAGTCGCGCAGCGTCCGATCAAGAAGCTGCCCACCTTGCGCGGTCGCACCGTGGTCAACCTGTTCTTCGAGGACTCCACGCGCACCCGCATCTCGTTCGAGGCCGCCGCGAAGCGCCTCAGCGCCGACGTCATCAACTTCTCGGCCAAGGGCTCGAGCGTGTCGAAGGGCGAGAGCCTCAAGGACACGGCGATGACCCTTCAGGCGATGGGCGCCGACGCGGTCGTCATCCGCCACCACGCCTCGGGCGCGCCGCACCGCCTGGCCACCGCCGGCTGGACGAACGGCGCCGTGGTCAACGCCGGCGACGGCACCCACGAGCACCCCACGCAGGCGCTTCTGGATGCCTTCACGATGCGATCACACCTCGGCACAGACGGGGGAGTCGGACAGGACTTGGCCGGCAAGAACGTCACGATCGTCGGCGACGTCCTGCACAGCCGGGTCGCCCGCTCGAACGCGCTGCTGCTCCACACGCTGGGCGCCAACGTCACGCTCGTCGCGCCGCCCACGCTGCTGCCGGTCGGGGTCGACGCCTGGCCGGTCGAGACGTCCTACAACCTCGACGACTCGCTCGAGAAGGCCGACGCGGTCATGATGCTGCGCGTCCAGCGCGAGCGGATGAACGCGTCCTACTTCCCGAGCGCCCGCGAGTACAGCCGCCGCTACGGACTCGACACCGCCCGCATGAACCGCCTGCCCGAGCACGCGATCGTCATGCACCCCGGCCCGATGAACCGCGGCATGGAGATCGGCGCCGACGTCGCCGACTCCGGCCGCTCAGTCATCGTCGAGCAGGTCACCAACGGTGTCGCGGTCCGCATGGCCGTGCTGTACCTGCTGGTCGGCGGGGCCACGAACGACGAGGGAGAAGCATGAGCGAGCGCCAGCGAGCGAACATCGAAGCGGTCATGGCGGCATCGCCTACCTTCGCGCACTTCGAGGCGGTGGCGGCATGACGAAGTACGTGATCCGGCGCGCCCGCCTGCTGGGCGAGGACGTCGTCGACATCGCGATCGCCGACGGCGTCATCACCGCGATCGGCACCGACCTGCCCGCCGACGAGGCGACCGAGGTCGACGCCACGGGCCTGGTCGCGCTGCCCGGGCTCGTCGACCTGCACACGCACCTGCGGGAGCCGGGCCGTGAGGACGCCGAGACCGTGTTCACCGGCACCCGCGCCGCCGCTCGCGGTGGGTTCACCTGCGTGCACGCCATGGCCAACACCGATCCCGTCGCCGACACCGCCGGCGTCGTCGAGCAGGTCTGGCGGCTCGGCCGCGAGGCCGGCTACTGCGACGTGCAGCCGGTCGGCGCCGTCACCGTCGGCCTGGGCGGCACGCAGCTCGCCGAGCTGGGCGCGATGGCCGAGTCCGCCGCCAACGTCCGTGTCTTCTCCGACGACGGCAAGTGCGTCTCCGACGCCGTGCTGATGCGTCGCGCCCTGGAGTACGTGAAGGCGTTCGACGGTGTCGTCGCGCAGCACGCCCAGGAGCCGCGGCTCACCGAGGGCGCTCAGATGAACGAGGGCCTGCTGTCGGGCGAGCTCGGCCTGACGGGTTGGCCGGCCGCCGCCGAGGAGGCGATCGTCGCCCGCGACTGCGTGCTCGCCGCGCACGTCGGCTCGCGCCTGCACGTCTGCCACCTGTCCACCCGCGGCTCGGTCGAGATCGTCCGCTGGGCCAAGAGCAAGGGCTGGGACGTCACCGCCGAGGTCACGCCGCACCACCTGCTGCTGACCGACGACCTGGTGCGCGGCTATGACCCCATCTACAAGGTCAACCCGCCCCTGCGCACGGCCGACGACGTCGCCGCCGTCCGCGAGGGCCTGGCCGACGGCACGATCGACATCGTCGCCACCGACCACGCGCCGCACCCCATGGAGGACAAGGAGTGCGAGTGGTCCGCTGCCGCCTTCGGCATGCAGGGCCTCGAGACCGCGCTCTCGGTGGTGCAGCACGCCATGGTCGACACGGGCCTTCTCACCTGGGCGCAGGTCGCGGAGCGCATGTCGGCCACGCCCGCCCGCATCAGCCGCGTCGGCGGCGGCCACGGTCGCCCCCTCGAGGTCGGCGAGCCCGCCAACCTGGTGCTGCACGATCCCGCCGCGACCCGCACGGTGGAGTCGACGGACACCGCGTCGTTGTCGCGGAACAATCCCTACACGGGACTCGAGCTACCGGGTCGCGTCGTCGCCACGTTCCTGCGTGGCACCCCCACCGTCCTCGACGGACACCTGCAGGAGGCAGTCAGATGAGCCCCACGATCGACGGAGGTACGCAGGCCATCCTCGTGCTCGAGGACGGCCGCACCTTCCACGGCGAGGCGTTCGGCGCGATCGGCGAGACGATCGGCGAGATCGTCTTCGCCACCGGCATGACCGGGTACCAGGAGACGATCACCGACCCCTCGTACCAGCGCCAGATCGTGGTGCAGACCGCCCCGCACATCGGCAACACCGGCTGGAACGACACCGACATGGAGTCGCGACAGATCTGGGTCGCCGGCTACGTCGTGCGCGACCCCGCCCGCGTGCCGTCCAGCTGGCGCTCGCAGGGCACCCTCGAGGACGCGCTGCGCGAGGCGGGCGTCGTCTCGATCAGTGGCATCGACACCCGCGCCCTGACGCGTCACCTGCGCGAGCGCGGCTCGATGCGTGCCGGCATCAGCTCCATCACCTCGAACCGCGACGTGCTGCTCGAGCGTGTCGTCGAGGCGCCGACCATGGCCGGTGCCGACCTGACGTCGGAGGTCACGACGCCCGAGGCGTACGTGGTGCCGGCCGACGGCGAGAAGCGCTTCACCGTCGCCGCCATCGACCTGGGCATCAAGGGCATGACCCCCCGACGGTTGGCCGAGCGCGGCGTCGAGGTCCACGTGCTGCCCGCCACATCGACGATCGACGACATCCTGGCCGTCGAGCCGGACGGCGTCTTCATGTCGAACGGTCCTGGCGACCCCGCGGCCACCGACCACCCGGTCGAGCTGCTGCAGGAAGTCCTCGACCGCCGCATCCCGTACTTCGGCATCTGCTTCGGCAACCAGATCTTCGGCCGCGCGCTGGGCCTGGGCACCTACAAGCTCAAGTACGGACACCGCGGCATCAACCAGCCGGTCATGGACCTCACGACCCGCAAGGTCGAGATCACCAGCCAGAACCACGGCTTCGCGGTCGACGCGCCGCTCGAGGGCACCTTCGACACGCCGTACGGCCCTGGCCACGTGACGCACGTGGGTCTCAACGACGACGTCGTCGAGGGCATTGCGCTGCTGGACCGTCCCGCGTTCAGCGTGCAGTACCACCCCGAGGCCGCGTCCGGACCGCATGACGCCGCGTACCTGTTCGACCGCTTCGTCGACCTTCTCGCCACCGCGCCCGAGCCCGAGCCCGAGCCGGAGCCGGAGATCGTCACCGAGGCCGGACACGACGCCGAGGCCCCGGCCGCGGAGTCGACTGAGGCGGAAGGCGCGAGCATCGACGCGGGCGCCGTGGCGTCCGACGACGGCTGGCCCGAGCGGGTCCCGGCCGCGCAGGACGACCCGACCCTGCCTGACCCCTACCAGGTGAGTCCCGCACCAGACGGTCCCGACGAGGGTGGCCCCGACGCCGGTGGACCTGCTCCGGTCGAGCCGGAGGCACGCGCCGCCGAGCTGTACCGCGACGACCACCGCTTCGTGCCGGCGCACGACGACGAGCTGGCCGCGGTCTGGGACGAGCCGCAGGACCTCGACGACCTCTCGGACCTCGACGACCTGCCGGAGGCCGAGACCTCCCGGTTCGACGTGTCGGCGGACGAGGCGGACGCCGACGACGTGCCCGAGCTCGACCAGCCGACCTCGGACGAGGAGCCGATGCCGGCCCCCCCGGGCTGGCTCGGTGACTACCTGACCGAGGAGCCGGAGGCACCGCCCTTCGACCGGCCGCCCTCGGAGCGCCAAGACACGGACAGGGCCTCCGACGAGGAACGCCCCGCACCCCCGACAGCCCCCCCGCCGTCAGCTGCACCGCCGCCGCGCGTGAGCTTCGACCGTCCCACCCCGACCACCGACGAGGAGGCCTGAGATGCCCAAGCGTTCTGACATCTCCTCGGTCCTGGTCATCGGGTCCGGCCCGATCGTCATCGGCCAGGCCTGCGAGTTCGACTACTCCGGCACCCAGGCGTGCCGTGTCCTGCGTGAGGAGGGCATCCGCGTCATCCTGGTCAACTCCAACCCGGCCACGATCATGACCGACCCGGAGTTCGCCGACGCCACGTACGTGGAGCCCATCACGCCCGAGTTCGTCGAGAAGGTCATCGCCCTCGAGCGGCCCGACGCCGTGCTGGCGACCCTCGGTGGCCAGACCGCGCTGAACTGCGCGATGGACCTCGACAAGCGCGGCGTCCTCGAGAAGTACGGCGTCGAGCTGATCGGCGCTTCGGTCGAGGCGATCGAGAAGGGCGAGAACCGCCAGTCCTTCAAGCGCATCGTCGAGCAGCTCCCGCCCGAGTGGGGTGCGGAGGTCGCGAAGTCGGCCATCTGCCACACGATGGACGAGTGCCTGGCCGCGGTCGAGGAGCTCGGCTACCCGGTCGTCGTGCGGCCCAGCTTCACGATGGGCGGCAGCGGCTCAGGCCTGGCGTACGACGAGTCCGACCTGCACCGCATCGCCGGGTCGGGCCTCGCGCTCAGCCCCACCACCGAGGTGCTCCTGGAGGAGTCGATCCTCGGTTGGAAGGAGTACGAGCTCGAGGTCATGCGCGACCGCGCCGACAACGTCGTGATCGTCTGCTCGATCGAGAACTTCGACCCGGTCGGCGTGCACACCGGCGACTCGATCACGGTCGCCCCGGCCATGACGCTCACCGACGTCGAGTACCAGAAGCTGCGCAACATCTCGATCGGCGTCATCCGTGAGGTCGGCGTCGACACCGGTGGCTGCAACATCCAGTTCGCGGTCGACCCCGCCAGCGGGCGCATCGTCGTCATCGAGATGAACCCGCGTGTGTCGCGCTCGTCGGCCCTGGCATCGAAGGCCACCGGCTTCCCGATCGCCAAGATCGCGGCGAAGGTGGCCATCGGCTACACGCTCGACGAGATCCCGAACGACATCACCACCGAGCCGGGCGGCTACGGCACCCCGGCCAGCTTCGAGCCCACGCTCGACTACGTCGTGGTGAAGGTGCCGCGGTTCGCGTTCGAGAAGTTCCCGGCAGCCGACTCCACGCTGACCACGCACATGAAGTCGGTCGGCGAGGCGATGGCCATGGGCCGCAACTTCAGCGAGGCCCTGGGCAAGGCCCTGCGGTCGCTGGAGCGCACGGGCTCGTCGTTCAGCTGGGCCGGCGATGGTGCCGACCTCGACAAGGACGCCCTGCTGAAGGAGAGCGCTCGTCCGCACGACGGCCGCATCCAGGTCGTCATGCAGGCCATCCGCGCCGGCGCGACGACCGAGGAGATCTTCACCGCCACCGGCATCGACCCGTGGTTCGTTGACCAGCTGGTGCTGATCGACGAGGTCGCCCGCAGCGTCCGCGACGCCGTCGACCTGCGCCCGGACGTGCTGCGCCGCGCCAAGCGGCACGGCCTGTCGGACGCGCAGATCGCCCAGCTGCGCGGGGTCCGCGAGGACGTCGTGCGCGGTGTCCGCCACTCGCTGGGCATCCGGCCGGTCTACAAGACGGTCGACACCTGCGCCGCCGAGTTCGCCGCCCGCACGCCCTACCACTACTCGTCCTACGACGAGGAGACCGAGGTCGTGCCCCGCGAGAAGCCGGCCGTCATCATCCTCGGCAGCGGTCCCAACCGCATCGGCCAGGGCATCGAGTTCGACTACTCGTGCGTGCACGCGGCGCTGGCGCTCTCGGAGGCCGGCTACGAGACCATCATGGTCAACTGCAACCCCGAGACGGTCTCGACCGACTACGACACCTCCGACCGCCTGTACTTCGAGCCGCTGACGCTCGAGGACGTGCTGGAGATCTACCACGCCGAGCGCGCGGCGGGCCCGATCGCGGGCGTCATCGTCCAGCTCGGCGGCCAGACGCCGCTCGGGCTGGCGAAGGGTCTGGAGGCCGAGGGTGTGCCGATCGTCGGCACGAGCCCCACGGCCATCGACCTCGCCGAGGACCGCGGAGCGTTCGGCCGCGTCCTGGCCGAGGCGAACCTGCCGGCACCCAAGCACGGCACCGCCACGACGTTCGAGCAGGCCAAGGCGATCGCCGACGAAATCACCTACCCGGTGCTCGTGCGGCCGTCGTACGTCCTGGGCGGTCGCGGCATGGAGATCGTCTACGACGAGGCGACGCTGGCCGACTACATCGGTCGCGCCACCGAGATCTCGCCCGAGCACCCCGTGCTGGTCGACCGCTTCCTCGACGATGCGATCGAGCTCGACGTCGACGCGCTCTACGACGGCACCGAGCTGTTCCTCGGTGGCGTCATGGAGCACATCGAGGAGGCCGGCGTGCACTCGGGCGACTCGGCCTGCACCCTGCCGCCCATCACGCTTGGCGCGATGGAGATCGAGCGCATCCGTGAGTCGACCGAGGCGATCGCCGCCGGCGTCGGCGTGCGCGGCCTGATCAACATCCAGTTCGCCCTGGCCGCCGACACGGTCTTCGTGCTCGAGGCCAACCCGCGGGCGTCGCGCACCGTGCCGTTCGTCTCGAAGGCGACGGCCACGCCGCTCGCGAAGGCGGCCGCGCGCCTGATGCTGGGGGAGTCGATCGCCGACCTGCGCGCCGCCGGTGTGCTGCCGGCCACGGGCGACGGCGGCTACATCTCCGAGACCGCGCCCATCGCGGTCAAGGAGGCCGTGATGCCGTTCAACCGCTTCCGCACGTACGACGGCACCTACGTCGACACCGTGCTGGGTCCGGAGATGCGCTCGACCGGCGAGGTCATGGGCTTCGACTCCGGCTTCGGCACGGCGTTCGCCAAGGCCCAGGCCGGCGCGCAGAACGGCCTGCCCACCGAGGGCCAGGTCTTCGTGTCCGTGGCCAACCGCGACAAGCGCAACGTCATCTTCCCGGTCAAGCGCCTCGCCGACCTGGGCTTCGAGATCCTCGCCACCAAGGGCACGGCGCAGGTGCTGCGTCGGCACGGCGTGGCCGCCACGGAGATCCGCAAGCTCGCCGAGGAGCCGCTGGAGGGCGACGAGCGCAGCACCATCGTCGACAAGATCCGCGCCCAGGACGTGCAGCTCATCATCAACACGCCCCACGGCGTGGGGTCGGGCTCGAACGCACGCATCGACGGCAACGAGATCCGCACCGCGGCCGTCGCCGAGGGCATCCCGTGCATCACGACGGTGCAGGGGCTCGCGGCAGCGGTGCAGGGCATCGAGGCGCTGATCGACGGTGGCCTCGGTGTCCGCTCGCTGCAGGACTGGGCGCGTCTCGGTCGCGGCGAAGAGCTGTCGCACGCCGGCGCCACCGATGGGTCCACCGATCCGAGCCACGATGGGGGCACGGACGGGGCCGAGGACTGGGCGTGAGCTTCGGTTCCCGGGCCCGGGCCGCGATGGAGGCCTACGGGCCCCTGTGCGTCGGCATCGACCCGCACTCCGCGCTGCTCGAGCAGTGGGGCGTCGGGGACACGTTCGAGGGCCTGGAGCGCTTCGCCGCCACATGTGTCGAGGCGTTCGCGGGCCAGGTCGCGTTCGTGAAGCCCCAGGCGGCGTTCTTCGAGCGCTTCGGCTCCCGCGGCGTCGCCGTGCTCGAGCGCACGATCGCCGACCTGCGGCACACCGGCAGCCTGGTGGTGCTCGACGTGAAGCGTGGTGACATCGGCAGCACCGCGGCGGCCTACGCCGAGGCCTACCTCGACGAGGACTCGCCGATCGCGGCCGACGCCGTGACGGTGAGCCCGTACTTGGGGTTCGGCTCGGTGCAGCCCTTCCTGACCGAGGCCGCTCGCAACGACGCGGGCGTCTTCGTGCTGGCGCTGACCTCCAACCCCGAGGCCGCCGAGGTGCAGCACGCCCGCGGCGCCGACGGCCGCACGGTCGCCGGCACGATCCTGGCTCACCTCGCCGAGCACAACGCCGGTGCCGAGCCGATGGGATCCTTCGGTGCCGTCGTCGGTGCCACGATCGGCCAGACCGACGAGGACCTCGCCATCAACGGACCGTTGCTCGTGCCGGGTCTGGGCGCCCAGGGCGGCACCGTCGACGACCTCCGCCGGTTGTTCGGCGACGTCTGGCCCCAGGTCGTCCCGTCGGTGTCCCGAGCCGTGCTGGAGGCCGGACCCGACGTCGCCGAGCTCCGCGCGTCAGCCGGACGACTCACGGAGCAGCTCGTACAGTGGTGACCACCGTCAGGGGCCTCGTCCCACACCGCCTGACCAGCCCCGTTGCATCGACCAGTCCCGGGAGGAACCACGTGCGTCGCGTCGCTGGTGCGGTGATCGCCGCCGTGACCGCCACGACGTTGGCCTCCTGCGGCACCAGCAGCTACTGCCAGGCGGTCGAGGACAACCGGGCCGCGCTCGACGGCTTCACGCTCAGCACCGAGGCGTTCCGCGACGGTGCCGAGGCGATGCGCGCCATCGCGAAGGAGGCCCCCTCCGAGGTGCGCGACGACTACGAGGCCACCGCCGACGCGGCCGAGTCCGTGGTGACCGCGCAGGACGAGTCGGGCGTGCCGATGGACCAGCTCGACCGCGCGGCCATCGTCGCGATGGACCAGCCGAAGGTCGACGCCCTCCGGGCCGCCTACGCCGAGTTCGCCAACACCGTCACGCAGCGGCGTGCGATCGCCGAGGACGTCGCCGACGCGTGCGACGTCTCGCTCAAGACCCCGTCCCAGCAGGCCCAGCCGACCGAACCCGAGAGGTGAGCACCGTGGCTCTTCCGAAGTTGACGCCGGAGCAGCGACAGGCTGCGCTCGAGAAGGCAGCGCAGGCCCGACAGCTGCGGGCCGAGATCAAGCGCCGGCTGAAGACGTCCGGCGCGAGCCTGGCCGACGTCATCGCGGAGTCGCGCGCCAACGAGGTCGTCGCGAAGCTCAAGGTCGTCGACCTGCTGCAGGCCATGCCCGGCGTCGGCAAGGTCCGTGCGCAGGAGATCATGCAGCGCATCGGCATCGCCGACAGCCGCCGGCTGCGCGGACTCGGGGCCAACCAGATCCAGGCCCTGCTCCGCGAGTTCGGCCACCGTGACTGACGCATCCTCCGCAGGAGCCGCCTCGCGCGCCGTGCCGTCCCGTCTGGTCGTCCTGGCGGGGCCCACTGCGGTCGGCAAGGGCACGGTCGCGCAGTGCATCCGGCGTGACCACCCCGACATCTGGATCTCGGTCTCGGCCACGACCCGTGCGCCGCGGCCCGGTGAGATCGACGGTGTGCACTACCACTTCGTCAGCGACGAGGAGTTCGACCGGTTGGTCGAGCACGACGGGTTCCTGGAGTGGGCCGTGGTCCATCAGGCCGCCCGGTACGGCACCCCGCGCGCCGCGGTCGAGGAGCAGCTGCGCGAGGGCCGTCCCGCGCTGCTGGAGATCGACCTGCAGGGCGCACGGCAGGTGCGCGAGCGCCTGCCGGAGGCGTTGATGGTCTTCCTGGCGCCTCCGTCGTTCGAGGAGCTGGAGCGCCGCCTGCTCGGCCGGGGCACCGAGGACGCCGCCGAACGGGCCCGCCGGCTCGAGACCGCGCGCGCCGAGCTGGCCGCCGAGGCGGAGTTCGACATCACCATCGTGAACACGGATGTCGAGTCCGCGTGCCAGGAGTTGGTAGAGTTGTTTCGTTCAGGCTCTGCGAGGGGTCGTCTCTAACACTTTTGTGAGGTTCCGTGTCCACCACGCGCTCCGTCGCCGCCGGCATCACCAACCCGCCGATCGACGACTTGCTCGAGAAGGCCGACTCCAAGTACAAGCTGGTGCTCTACAGCGCCAAGCGTGCACGCCAGATCAACGCGTACTACTCCCAGCTGGGTGAGGGGCTGCTCGAGTACGTCGGTCCGCTGCTCGAGACGCACGTGCAGGAGAAGCCGCTCTCGATCGCCATGCGTGAGATCAACGCCGACCTGCTGACGGTCGAGGACATCGAGCCCGAGCAGGCCTGACCCGGATCCGACGCTCATGAGCGAGATCGTCCTCGGCGTCAGCGGCGGCGTCGCTGCCTACAAGGCGGCGTTGCTGGTCCGACTGTTCACCGAGGCCGGCCACGGCGTCCAGGTGGTGCCGACGGACTCCTCCCTGGAGTTCGTCGGACGCGCCACGTGGGAGGCGTTGTCGGGCCGCCCGGTGCACACGGGCGTCTTCAGCGACGTGCACGAGGTGCCGCACGTCCGTATCGGCCAGCACGCCGATCTCGTGGTCGTCGCGCCGGCGACGGCCAACACGCTGGCCCGAGCCGCGGCCGGCATCGCCGACGACCTCCTCACCAACACGCTGCTGACGGCACGGTGCCCCGTGCTGATGGCTCCGGCCATGCACACCGAGATGTGGGAGCACGCGGCCACGCAGGCCAACGTCCGCACGCTGCGCGAGCGTGGCGTCGTCGTGCTCGATCCCGCGGTGGGTCGCCTCACCGGGTCCGACTCCGGGCGCGGGCGGTTGCCCGAGCCCGAGCAGATCCTCGCCGCAGCCCTGTCGTTGCTGGCCGGCCACCCGCGCGACCTCGTCGGTCGTCACGTGGTCGTGTCGGCCGGCGGCACCCGCGAGTACCTCGATCCCGTGCGCTACCTGGGCAACCGCTCATCGGGCCTGCAGGGCATCGCGCTGGCCGAGGCCGCCGTCGCCCGCGGCGCCACCGTGACGCTCGTCGGTGCCAACCTCGCGCTGCCCACGCCGGCCGGTGTCGAGGTCGTGCCGGTCGTCAGCACGGCCGACCTGCGGGCTGCGATGCTCGAGCGGGTCATCGGCGCCGATGCGGTCGTGATGGCGGCCGCTCCGGCCGACTTCCGGCCCACCAAGTACGTCGACAGCAAGATCAAGAAGACGCTCGACGGCACGGCCCCGGTCATCGAGCTCGAGGAGAACCCCGACGTCCTGGCCGAGCTGGTGCGTGAGCGCACCGGTGTCGCCCCGGTCATCGTGGGCTTCGCGGCCGAGACCGGCGACACCAACGGCTCCGTCCTCGACCACGCCCGCGCCAAGCTGGCCCGCAAGGGGTGCGACCTGCTGGTCGTCAACGACGTCAGCGACGGCCGCGTCTTCGGTCTCGGCGAGACCGAGGCCGTCGTGCTCACCGCCGACGGCGCGGCCCACGAGGTGCCTCACGGTCCCAAGTCCGTGCTGGCCCACGAGGTCTGGCGCCACGTCGCCGACCGGCTTGGACGAGCCGCTCAGTGACCCGCCCCGTGACTCCCACGGTGACCCCACCGTGACCTCTGGGGACCCCGTCCGTTGATCGAGACGAGTGACCGACCCGCGAGACCGCCGGTCTAGACTCGAACCGGCCTCCCGGCACCCGCCGGTGGCCCTCCCGTACCGATTCCCCAGGAGCAGGTGTGAGCCGACTTTTCACCTCCGAGTCCGTGACCGAAGGTCACCCGGACAAGATCGCCGACCAGATCAGCGACAGCATCCTCGACGCCCTGCTCGCCGAGGACCCCAAGAGCCGGGTCGCGGCCGAGACGTTCGTGACCACCGGCATGGTGCTGGTCGGCGGCGAGGTCACCACCGAGGCCTACGTCGACATCGCGCGCATCGCCCGTGACCGCGTCCTCGAGATCGGCTACGACTCCTCCACCAAGGGCTTCGACGGCGAGTCCTGCGCCGTGCAGGTCACCCTCGACGCCCAGTCGCCCGACATCGCGCAGGGCGTCGACACGGCCGAGGAGGCCCGCGTCGGCGGCGCCACCGACCCGCTCGACCTCCAGGGTGCCGGCGACCAGGGCTTGATGTTCGGCTTCGCGGTCGACGAGACCCCCGAGCTGATGCCGCTGCCGATCACGATCGCGCACCGCCTGGCCGAGCAGCTGACCGCCGTGCGCAAGGACGGCACGCTGCCGTACCTGCGTCCGGACGGCAAGACGCAGGTCACCATCGAGTACGACGACAACGACAAGCCGGTCCGCGTCGAGGCCATCGTGCTCTCGACCCAGCACGAGGACGGCGTCGACCTGGAGCACCAGCTGCCCGACGACATCAAGAAGCACGTCATCGACGCGGTGCTGGCGCAGTACGACATCGACTCCTCGGACTACCGCCTGCACATCAACCCGACGGGCAAGTTCGTCATCGGCGGCCCCATGGGCGATGCCGGTCTGACCGGCCGCAAGATCATCGTCGACACCTACGGCGGCTACGCCCGTCACGGCGGCGGCGCGTTCTCCGGCAAGGATCCGTCGAAGGTCGACCGTTCGGCCGCCTACGCGATGCGGTGGGTCGCCAAGAACATCGTCGCCGCCGGCCTGGCGACCAAGGCCGAGGTGCAGGTCGCGTACGCGATCGGCGTCTCGAAGCCGGTCGGCTTCTACGTCGACACCTACGGCACCGAGACCGTTCCGGTCGACACGATCCGCGACGCGGTGCTCGAGGTCTTCGACCTGCGTCCCGGCGCGATCGTGCGTGACCTCGACCTGCTGCGCCCCATCTACGCGCAGACCGCCGCGTACGGCCACTTCGGCCGTCCGGGCCTGCCGTGGGAGAACACCGACCGCGCCGATGCGCTCCGCGCGGCTGCTGGTCTCTGAGTCAGCACAGCATCACCGCTCGACCACACGACCCCTTCTCCACCGCGTGCGTGGGGGAGGGGTCGTGTGTCGTCCGCGGCTGGTAGAACTCTCACGGTGAGCGAGCAGGCAGCACCGGTGGCACGCGTCGTGGTCGACGTGCCGCTGGCGCACCTCGACCGCCCGTTCGACTACCTGGTGCCGCCGGAGCTCGACGAGCAGGTGGTGCCCGGCTGCCGGGTCAAGGTCCGCTTCGCCGGACGCCGGGTCGCGGGGTACGTGGTCGAGCGCGTCGCCACCTCGGCGCACGACAAGCTCGCGCCCATCGCCACGGTGGTCTCGTCCGAGCCGGTCCTGCGGTCCGAGGTGCTGGCGCTGGCGCGCGAGGTCGCCGACCGCTACGCCGGTTCCCTCGTCGACGTGCTGCGGCTGGCGGTGCCCCCGCGGCACGCCCGCGGCGAGAAGGCGCCCCGCCCCGAGGCCGTCGAGATCCCCGATCCCCAGGTGGCACCGCCGCAGGGACGCACGGTCTGGACCGCCCTGCCCACCGACGACGTCGCTCGTGAGGTCGCCGGTCTCGCCGCGGCCACGGCGCGCGAGGGGCGGGGCGTCGTGGTGTGCCTGCCCGACCACCGCGACGTGCAGCGGTGGTCGGCCACGTTTGCCGAGGTGCTCGGCCCGGGCGGACACGTCGAGCTGACGGCAGCGCTCTCGGCCGAGCGCCGGTACCGCAACTTCCTCGCTGCCGCCCGAGGCGACCGGCTCGTCGTGCTGGGCACGCGCGCTGCCGCCTACGCCCCGGTGCACGACCTCGGCCTCGTGGTCGTGGTCGACGACGGCGACGACGCGCACGCCGAGCCGCACGCGCCATATCCGCACACCCGCGAGGTCCTGCTGCTGCGCTCGGCACGCACCGGGGCGGCCGCGCTGCTGGTCGGGCACGCCCGCAGCGTCGAGGCGCAGTCGCTCGTCGAGTCCGGATGGGCTCGCGACCGGTCCGACGACTCCGAGCACCGCCGTGCCGCGTGGCCCCGGGTCGAGGTCACCGACGGCAGCGAGGCCGGCACGGCGCCCGTGCGTCTTCCGCAGCGTGTCGTGCGGCTCGTGCGCGACGCCGACGGTCCAGTGCTCGTGCAGGTGCCGCGGCGCGGCTACCGCAGCGCCCTGGCGTGCCAGCGGTGTCGCACTCCCGCGCGGTGCCGGGTCTGCGAGGGCCCGCTGGCCCAGCACCGCGGGGGAGCCGACCCCGTCTGCCGGTGGTGCGGCCATTCGGAGCCCTGGCAGTGCCTGCACTGCTCGGGCACCGTCCTGCGGGCCCCAGTCGTGGGGCACGTGCGCACGGCCGAGGAGTTCGCCCGCACCTTCACCGACCGTGAGGTGGTCACCTCCGGCGGCGACACCGTGCTCGACACCGTCGACGATCCCCGCAGCCTCGTGCTGGCCACGCCCGGGGCCGAGCCACCCGCGACAGGTGGGTACGCCCTCGTGGTGCTGCTCGACACCTGGCTCACCCTGTCCCGCGACGACGTCCGCGTCGTCGAGGAGTCACACCGTCGCTGGTTCAACGCGCTCGCGCTCGCCCGGCCCGACGGCCGGGCCATCGCGGTGGGTGAAGCCGCGCTGCTGCAGGGGCTCGTGCGCACCGATCCCGTGGGCGTCGCGATCCGCGAGCTCGCCGACCGCACCGCCACGCACCTGCCGCCCTCCGGTCGGCTCGCCACGATCGACGGCCCGGCCGCCGAGATCGAACCACTCGTCACGCAGCCGTGGACGCCCCACACCGAGGTGCTCGGCCCGGTACCGGTGCCAGTGCTGTCGGGTGGGGGGCCTCCAGGAGAGGCCTCAACGGTCCGGCTCGTGCTGCGCGCCCCACGCTCCGAGGGAGCCCAGCTCGCCGCGGCGCTGCGCCGGCACCAGATTGAGCGGTCGGCGGCCAAGCTGGCCCCGTGGCGCATCCGGGTCGACCCGCCGACGTTCTGACGTGAGGCGTCGACGACGGCGCGGTCAGTCGATGATGTCGCGCAGCACCGTCTCGAGTCCGGCGGCGTCGAACGGCGAGCCCGCCGGCACCTGGACGTTCGCGAGGGCCACCTTCGGCCCGGAGCGCACGATCAGCTCCCGCCACGGGTGCGGCGCCGCTCCCACACCAGACTCGACCCAGCGGTCGACGATGCGGGCGTCGTCGGCCGCCTCGACCGTGATCGCCCGCACGTAGGCGTCCGTGGGGGACGCCGGCGGTGGGCACGCGGAGATGTCGCGTGCATAGGACTGCATGAAGGCGACCGCTTCCGCCTCGGAGGCGTACTGGATCGAGATCACGACCGCGTCGAGCCCGGCGGAGGACGCGATGTAGGTGCCCTGCAGGGCGGCGACGGGCTGCGGGTACGCCGGAGGAGCCGTGATCCCGAGGCAGCCGATCGGGGGGAGGGCGGCGTTGAGGTCGCCGGGGTCGCGGGCCACGAGCCAGTCGCCGTCGAGCTCACCGTGCCCGTCGGCCGTCTGACCAGTGGTCCACCCCTCGCCGAGCTGCTCGGGGTCGGGGAGGTCCTTGCCGTCGAGGTTCCCGGCGGTCACGGTCGGGTCGGGCGAGGGCGTGGGGTCGTCGGGCCCGCTGCCGGAGCCGGTGCACGCCCCCAGCAGGACGAGGGTCGCCATGGCGACGGCCATCCGGCGCACGTCAGCCACCGTTGGACGAGAAGTGCTGGTAGTCCGGCAGGCTCCACCGGCCGCCCCACAGCCAGCCGTACGCCGACAGCGTGCCGTGGATCGCGTCCCCCGGCATGACCATGCCGGGCCGCACATGGCCGCGGTTCAGGTACGTGTTCGACCCGGCGGGGTAGACCGTGGACCCGGTGACGTACGGGTTCTCGAAGGGGTTGACGTCGAGAGCGTTGCCGTAGCTGTGCTGCGAGAGCTGCCGTGGGTTGCCCACCACGGTGCGGCAGTTGAACGCCGAGGAGTTGTCGGCGCTCATGCTGGCGACGTCGTCGCCTCGGTAGTACTCGATGGGCAGCACCTGGCGGATCGCGAAGTGGTCGTTGAACGCGGCGCGGAACATGGCGTCCACCGCATTGACCGCCGAACGGGCGACGACGATGGAGCCCACGTGCAGCTGGCCGTCGAAGCCCCAGTAGGTCACGTCCAGACCGTGCAACGACGCAGGACCGACGGGGCAGCCGGGACGGTAGCTGGCCCAGACCTCGCCGCCGCTCACGTCGCGCAGGCGAGACGAGTAGGCGACGACCTCGACCGGGGGTTTCCCGAGCGCCGCGTACTCCGAGGCGTTGATGTAGCGGGTGGGCCCGTCGGGAGCGATGGCCCAGAGCGAGGGCGACTCCGGCGTCCGCACGAACCGCGAGAAGGGCACGGCAGCGATGGGTGTCGGTGCCGGGCGGCCGATGGCCGACCATGACTCGAGGGTGAGGCGGGTGGGGGTGTTGTCGGGAGCGATCGCATAGATCTCGCTCATCCCGGCGAGGTTGACGATGCGCGAGCCAGGGATGGCGGGGACGAGGCGGGGTGCGGGCGACCCGAGCGCGCGCCACTCCTCGCCGTTGAGGTGGCTGGCCTCACCGTCCGGGGACACCGCGAACAGTGACGCGGCGCCACCGGTCTTCGCGACGTAGGAACCGGGGATCGCCGGGACGATCTGCAGCTGGTCGCTGGGCTGGCCGATGGCGTCCCACTGATCGGCCTGGAGGTGGTGGGCGATGCCCTGCACGGTGACGGCGTAGATCGCCGATCCGGTGCGTGTGCGCTGCAACGTGGAGCCGGGCACGATCGGCTCGCGCTCCGGGGTGGGGGATCCTGCGGCGCGCCAGTCCGCCGCCGACATGTGGTAGCCGGCGTCGACCACCGGCAGCACGCCGTAGACGTTGCTCGACCGGGCGACCGAGACGTAGCGGGTGCCCTCGATCTCGGGGACCACGGTCGGCGCCGGGTTGCCGGCAGCGTCCCACTCCTCGGAGGTCGCATGGGTCAGCGTGTCACCTTCCTCCCGCAGGAGGACCGGGCTGTACGCGACCTTGAGCCAGCGGACCTGGGCTGCGGCGGCGGGCGGCGGAACATCCTCGAGCGCGTCGGACTCGGTGGGCGCCGGTACCGCCGGCGGTGCCGACGCGGGGGGAGGCGTCACACCCTCCTCCGCGGGCGGTGTCGCGCCGGGCGCGGGTGTCGGGTCCACCTCGTCGGCGCTGGCGGTCCCGTACGGCAGGGCGCCTCCCAGCACCACGAGACATGCCGCCGCCGCACATGATCGACGTGACAGGAGGCGGCGGGGGATGCTCGTCATGCGCGAAGTCAAGCACCGGCGACGGGTAGCAGCAACAGCGGCACGGCCACGACGGGCCGCCCGGGGTGGGACCTAGACTCGGGCCGGTGAGAGTCGTCTTCGCCGGAACCCCGCAGACGGCGGTCCCGTCCCTCGAGGCCCTGGTCGCCAGCCGCCACGAGGTCGTCGCCGTCGTGACGCGTCCGCCCGCCCGGTCGGGGCGCGGTCGCAGCCTTGCCGACTCGCCGGTGGCCGAGGCCGCCGCGGCCCACGGCATCGAGGTGTTGACGCCGGTCACGCCGTCCGACCCCGACTTCTTGGAGCGGCTGCGCGAGCTGGCCCCCGACTGCTGCCCGATCGTCGCCTACGGTGCGCTGATCCGGCGTGAGGCGCTCGACATCCCGGAGTACGGCTGGGTCAACCTGCACTTCTCGGTGCTGCCCGCCTGGCGCGGCGCGGCGCCCGTGCAGCGCTCGATCATGGCTGGCGACGAGGTCACCGGCGCCAGCGTCTTCAGCCTGACCGAGGGGTTGGACGAGGGGCCCGTCCTGGGCGTGCTGACCGAGCGCGTCCGGGAGGACGACACCGCCGGCACGCTGCTCGAGCGGCTCGCCCACGAAGGAGCCGGGCTGCTCGTCGACGCGCTCGACCACATCGAGATCGGCGACATCGCGGCCCACCCGCAGCCCGAGGACAACATCAGCCACGCGCCCAAGCTCACGACCGAGGACGCGCGCATCGACTGGGACCGCCCGGCGTTCGCCGTCGACCGACATGTGCGCGGCTGCACGCCCGCCCCCGGCGCGTGGTCCGAGCTGGGTGATCTCCGGGTCAAGATCGAGCCCTTCGGCATGACCGACGAGAACACGCTGGCGCCGGGACACGTCGTCTTCGGCAAGCGGGAGGTGCGCGTCGGCACGGCCACGACCGACGTGCTGCTGGGCACGGTGCGGCCGCATGGACGCAAGCCGATGGCTGCGGCCGACTGGGGCCGCGGGCTCAGCGACCCACCGGCGGCCTTCGCGTGACGGGCCCCCGCGACATCGCCCTGGCGGTGCTGACGGCCGTCCGTGACGATGACGCCTACGTCAACCTGCTGCTGCCCCGGCTCCTGCGCGAGCACGAGATCGAGGGCCGTGACGCCGGGTTCGCGACCGAGCTGACGCACGGCACCATCCGGCGGCAGGGCACCTACGACGCGATCCTCGACTCCCTGGTCAACCGGCCGCTCGACCCGCCGGTGCGTGACGTGCTGCGCCTCGGCGCCCACCAGCTGCTGGGCATGCGTGTGCCTGACCACGCGGCGGTGTCGACCACGGTGGCGCTGGTGCGGCGGCACGTGGGCCACAAACCGGCCGGCTTCGTCAACGCCGTGCTGCGCAAGGTCGCCCAGCAGGACCTCGAGGGCTGGCAGGAGCGGCTGACCGCGAGCGCTCCCGATGGCGACATGGCGCTGGCCGTGCGCCACTCGCACCCGGCATGGGTCGTCGACCAGCTGCGCCGCTCGCTGCGGGCTGTCGATGCCGTCGACGAGCTCGAGGCATTGCTCGAGGCCGACAACCTCGCGCCGCGCGTGACGCTGGTGGCCCGCCCCGGCCTCAGCACGCCCGACGAGCTGCCGGGTGAACCGGGGCAGCACTCGCCGTACGCGCGCATCCTCGACGGTGGTGACCCCGGCGCGATCGAGGCGATCCGAGACGGTCGCGCCGGCGTGCAGGACGAGGGCTCCCAGATGGTCGCGCTCACGCTGGCCGAGCACCCGGTCGAGGGATCGGACACGTCCTGGCTCGACCTCTGCGCCGGTCCCGGCGGCAAGGCAGCGCTCCTGGGCGCGCTGGCTGCGCAGCACAGCGCGCACCTCGTGGCGAACGAGGTCCTGCCGCACCGGGCCGAGCTCGTGCGCCAAGGCCTCCGCGCCCTGCCCGACGTCGAGGTGACCTGTCACGACGGTCGCGAGGGCCCGTGGGCCGAGCGGTCGTTCGACCGCGTGCTGGTCGACGCGCCCTGCACCGGTCTCGGCGCCCTGCGGCGTCGCCCTGAGGCTCGGTGGCGGCGTCAGCCGTCCGACCTTGACGACCTGGTCGTGCTGCAGCGTGACCTCCTGCGCCGCGCGCTCGCCCTGACCCGGCCCGGGGGAGTCGTCGGCTATGCCACGTGCTCGCCGCTGCCCGCCGAGACGATCGAGGTCGTCGAGTCCGTCGGCCCCGGCGTCGCGACGCTGGAGGCCGTCCACCGGTGGTGGCCGCACCGCGACGGCACCGACGCGATGTTCCTGGCGCTGCTGCGCCGACGGTGAGGGGCCCGCTGATGACTCCGCCGCTGGCCCCGCCGATAGGGTCGCGTCCATGGGCATCCAGATCACCCCGAGCCTGCTGAACGCCGACTTCGCGAACCTTGCGGCGGAGGCGGCGCGCATCCCCGGCGCCGACTGGTTGCACATGGACGTGATGGACAACCACTTCGTCCCCAACCTCACGCTCGGCGCACCGGTCATCGAGGCCCTGAGCAAGGCCGCCGACCAGCCGATCGATGCGCACCTGATGATCGCCGACCCTGATCGGTGGGCCCCCGCGTTCGCCGAGGCCGGGGCCGGCAGCATCACCTTCCACGTCGAGGCCGCGGCAGCGCCGGTGCGGCTGGCTCGCGAGATCCGCGCCCAGGGCGCCCGCGCCTCCATGGCCCTGAAGCCCGCCACGCCGATCGAGCCCTATGCCGACCTGTTGCCCGAGCTCGACATGGTGCTCGTCATGACGGTTGAGCCCGGGTTCGGCGGCCAGAAGTTCCTCGACCTCTGCCTGCCCAAGATTCGCCGCACGCGCGAGCTCATCGAGCGCAGCGGCGCCGACCTCTGGCTCCAGGTCGACGGCGGCGTGTCGCTGGAGACGATCGAGCGCTGCGCCGAGGCCGGCGCCGACGTGTTCGTCGCCGGGTCGGCCGTCTTCGGTGCCGACGACCCGCAGGCGATGGTCGAGTCCCTGCGGGAGCGGGCCACCGCCGCCTGCCGCCACTGACCCAGCACCAGCCGTCCGTGAGACGGACACCACGGTGAGGCGTCGTGGGCGCGCGCTACGATGCTTGACGACGAGTTAACGCTCGCGTGCTCCGGGGTCGGTGTAATTCCGAACCGGCGGTGACAGTCCGCGACCCGCATGCAGTCTGGTGCGGTTGAGCCGGTGGAATTCCGGCGCCGACGGTGAAAGTCCGGATGAGAGGCGCACGCAGCTCCCGTGCCGCGCACGGGAGACGCTGACCGGTCGCGACCCACGGGTCGGGACCGGGACCACCCCCGGATCGGGCGAGCCCCACCGGAGGACTTCATGGCCAGCGAGAACGAGCTCGATGCGATGCGGCGGGCGATCGATGCCGCCCGCGAGCGCAGCAGCTGCCTGCCCAACCCCACGGTGGGGTGCGTGGTGCTGGGCGCCGACGGTGCCGAGGTCGGGCGCGGCGCCACGGTCCGGGGTGGCGCCCACGCCGAGGTCGAGGCGCTCGCTGTGGCCGGTGACCGGGCTCGCGGTGGCACCGCCGTGGTCACGCTGGAGCCCTGCCGGCACGTGGGCAACACCGGTCCTTGCACCGACGCGCTGATCGCCGCTGGTGTGGCCCGCGTGGTGGTCGCCGAGACCGACCCCAACCCGGAGGCTGCCGGGGGAGCCGAGGTGCTGCGCGCCGCCGGCATCGACCTCGAGACCGGCGTGCTGGCCGACGAGGCCGCCCCCCTGAACCATGCCTGGCGGTTCGCCGTCACCCACGACCGGCCGTTCGTCACCTGGAAGTACGCCGCCACGCTGGACGGCCTCAGTGCCGCGCCGGACGGTTCGAGCAAGTGGATCACCGGGCCCGACGCTCGCCACGACGTGCAGCAGTTCCGCGCGCAGTGCGACGCGATCGTGGCCGGCACCGGTGCCGTGCTGGCCGACGACCCCCGGCTCACCGTGCGTGACGCCGACGACCTGCCCCTGCCGTTCGACCGCCAGCCGTTGCGCGTCGTGGTGGGGGAGACGACGATCCCCAGCTACTTCCGCGTCTTCGACCGTGTCGCGCCGACCCTGGTCATCCAGACGCGCGAGCCGGCCGAGGTGCTGCAGCGCCTGGCGCAGCAGAAGATCCGGCACGTCTGGCTCGAGGGTGGGCCGCGGCTCGCCGGCGGCTTCTGGAACGCCGGGCTCATCGACCGCGTCATCGGCTACATCGCGCCCTCGATGCTGGGCTCGGGACGCGCCGCGCTCGAGGGCGAGGCCACGACGCTCGCCGACCTGCGTCCCATCGACATCACCGACCTGACCACCATCGGCCCGGACATCCGCATCATCGGCACGCCGGGCCAGGCCCCGAGGGAGACCTACCCCTGATGTTCACCGGACTCGTCGAATCGGTCGGCACCGTCGACGCCATCGAGTCGCTGGGCGACTCCGTGCGGCTGACGATCGCCGACCCCGTGGTCACCTCCGACGCCACCCACGGCGCCTCGATCTCGGTCAATGGCTGCTGCCTCACCGCGGTCGGCCTGGCCCCCGGCCGGTTCAGCGCCGACGTCATGGCGGAGTCACTGAACCGTACGTCCCTGGGTGCGCTCGAGGTCGGTTCCCCGGTCAACCTCGAACGCGCCATGACGGCCGGCGGCCGCCTGGGCGGACACATGGTGCAGGGCCACGTCGACGGCACGGGCCGGCTCATCGACCGCACGCCGAGTGAGCCCGGTCCCGATCCACGCTGGGACGTCCTGCGCTTCTCGCTGCCCGACGACATCGCCCGCTACCTCGTCGAGAAGGGCTCGATCACCGTGCAGGGCGTGTCCCTCACGGTGATCGAGGTCGTCGACTCCGATCCGGACGTGGGCTCCTTCTTCTCGGTCTCCCTGATCCCCACGACACTCGCCGACACGACCCTCGGCACGCTGACCCCCGGCGACGCCGTCAACCTCGAGGTCGATGTTCTCGCCAAGTACGTCGAGCGACTGCTCGACCACAGAAAGGGAGCCACCCATGAGTGAGCCCACCACCATTCCCCAGGACGCCGGGGCAGAGCTTGTTTCTGGGCGCGTGCGCCTGGACTCGATCGAGCAGGCCGTCGCCGACATCCGCGACGGCAAGGCCGTCATCGTCGTCGACGACGAGGACCGCGAGAACGAGGGCGACATCATCTTCGCCGCCAGCAAGGCCACGCCCGAGCTGATGGCCTTCCTGGTCCGCTACTCCAGCGGCCTCATCTGCGCGCCCGTGACCGGCGAGATCCTCGACCGGCTCGCGATCCCGCTCATGACGCCGCACAACCGCGATCGGCTGCGCACCGCCTACACGGTCTCGATCGACGCCCGCGACGGTGTCACGACGGGCATCTCGGCCGCCGACCGCGCGCGCACCTGCCGGGTGCTGGCCGACTCGGCCACCGAGCCGTTCGAGATCACGCAGCCGGGCCACATCGTGCCGCTGCGCGCCAAGCCCGGCGGCGTGCTCGAGCGCCCCGGTCACACCGAGGCCGCAGTGGACCTGGCGCGTCTGGCCGGGCTCACCCCGGCCGGCGTGATCGGCGAGGTCATGAACGACCACGGCACGCTCAAGCGACTGCCGGAGCTGCGCGAGTTCGCCGACGAGCACGGGCTGTCGCTCGTCTCGATCGAGGACCTGCAGACCTACCTGCGCCTGCACGAGAACCAGATCGAGCGGCTGGCCACGACGCGGCTGCCGAGCGAGTTCGGCGAGTTCACCGCACTCGGCTACCGCGACCGCATCAGCGGCGCCGAGCACGTCGCCCTCATCCATGCGCCCGACGGGATCGAGAGCATCGGCCGCGAGAACGTGCTGGTGCGCGTGCACAGCGAGTGCCTGACCGGTGACGTCCTCGGCTCGCAGCGCTGCGACTGCGGGCCCCAGCTGCAGGCGTCCTTCGCCGCCGTGGCGGCCGAGGGTGCCGGTGTCGTCGTCTACCTCCGTGGGCACGAGGGCCGGGGGATCGGCCTGATCCACAAGCTGCAGGCCTACGCGCTGCAGGACGCCGGGCGCGACACGGTCGACGCCAACCTCGACCTCGGCTTCGGCGAGGACGAGCGCGACTACGCGGCGGCGGCGCAGATCCTGCGTGAGCTGGGCATCGGTTCGGTGCGCCTGCTGACCAACAACCCCGACAAGACCGCGGCCCTCGAGGCGTACGGGGTCAAGGTTGCCGAGCGACTGCCGCTGCAGATCACGCCCACGGTGCACAACCTGCGCTACCTGCAGACCAAGGCCGAGCGGATGGGTCACGACCTGCCCGAGCTGGCTTCCATGGACGTGACCCTCGAGGTCCCCACGACCGAGGGAGATCGCGCATGAGCGGGCACGGAGCTCCCGAGCTGACCGTCGACGGCAGCGGTGCACGCGTCGCGATCGTCGCGTCGAGCTGGCACACCGAGGTGATGGACGGCTTGATCGCCGGCGCCCAGCGAGCGCTCGACGACGCGGGCACCACCGACGTGACCCTGGTGCGTGCGCCGGGCTCGTTCGAGCTGCCGCTGCTGGTGCAGGCGCACGCCCGCGCCGGCTACGACGCAGTGATCGCTCTGGGCGTCATCATCCGCGGTGGCACCCCGCACTTCGAGTACGTCTCGGCCGCCGCCACCGACGGCTTGACCCGGGTCGCGCTCGACACGGGCGTGCCGGTCGGCTTCGGCCTGCTGACCTGCGACACCGACCAGCAGGCCCTCGACCGCGCTGGGCTCCCGGGCAGCACCGAGGACAAGGGCCGCGAGGCGGTCGAGGCCGCACTGGGCGCGTGGCAGGTGCTGCGCGGCGTGGGCCTAGACTGACGACGCCATGAAGACCTTCGAGCAGCTGTTCAGCGAGCTCAGCGACAAGGCCGCCACCCGTCCCGAGGGGTCGCGCACCGTCGCCGAGATCGACGCCGGCGTCCACGCCATCGGCAAGAAGCTCGTCGAGGAGGCCGCCGAGTCCTGGATGGCCGCCGAGCACGAGGGCCGCGAGCGCACCGCCGAGGAGCTCAGCCAGCTGCTCTACCACGCGCAGGTCATGATGCTGGCCGCCGGCATCAGCCTCGACGACGTCTACGCGCACCTCTAGGAGTGCCCGACATGCTGAAAGTCGCCGTTCCCAACAAGGGGGCGCTCGCCGAGGCCGCCGCGCAGATGCTGACCGAGGCGGGCTACCGCCAACGTCGCACCAGCAAGGACCTCGTGGCCGTCGACGCCGAGAACGAGGTCGAGTTCTTCTACCTGCGGCCGCGTGACATCGCCATCTACGTCGGTGCCGGCACGCTCGACGTCGGCATCACCGGCCGCGACCTCCTGCTCGACTCCGAGGCCGAGGCCGACGAGGTCATGGAGCTCGGCTTCGCCGCGTCCACCTTCCGCTTCGCCGCTCCCGAGGGCGGCCTCGCCAGCGTCGCCGAGCTCGAGGGCAAGCGGGTCGCCACGTCGTACTCGGGCATCGTTCGCGCCTACCTGGAGCGTCACGGCGTCACGGCCGACGTCGTCCGCCTCGACGGTGCGGTCGAGACCTCGATCCGGCTCGGCGTCGCCGACGCGATCGCCGACGTCGTCGAGACCGGCACGACGCTGCGCCAGGCTGGCTTGGCCGTCTTCGGAGACCCGATCCTCGGCTCCGAGGCCGTCCTGATCACGCCGGCTGCCGCCCCCAAGCCGGATGCGTTCGCGGTGTTCCGGCGCCGCATCGAGAGTGTCCTGGTCGCCCGGACGTACGTGATGATGGACTACGACATCAACGCCGACGCGATGGAGCAGGCGATCCAGCTGACGCCCGGCATCGAGTCGCCCACGGTCTCGCCGCTGCACCGCGAGGGATGGGTCGCAGTGCGCTCGATGGTGCCGCGCGACGGTGCCCAGCGGATCATGGACGAGCTCTACGCCCTCGGGGCCCGCGGCATCCTCGTCACCGACATCCACGCGTGCCGCATCTGATGACGGTCCGACCGCAGGGCGCCCGCGTCGTCGCCTACGGCGTGGCGGCCATCCTGCTCGTGCTGACCGCGGTGATCGGGCTCGCGCTGCCGGACGAGATCGTCTTCCGGTTCTCCGAGAAGGTCACGCTGGCCCTCATCCTGGCCGCCGCCATCGGACTCCTCCATGGCGTGGGCCGCAGCTTCGTCCGCGCCGACGACGACGGTGTCGAGGTCCTCAACGGCTATCGCCGCCACCACGTCCCGTGGTCGCAGGTCGAGGGCGTCTCGATGCGCGAGGGCGCTCCGTGGCCCACGCTCGTCACGACCGACGACGAGCGGATCATGCTGTTCGCCATCCAGCGCACCGACGGCCCCCGATCCCGCGACGCGGTGCAGAAGCTGCGCGAGTGGATCGCGTGACCCACGAGCGGTCCCTGGCCGAGCCGGCGTTCCCCGGTGACGACGGACAGGTCCACCCCGCGCTGGCCGAGGTCATGCACGACCGGCTCGGCACGCTCGGTGCGCTCGGCCCGGCCCGCGTCTTCGTGCCGATCATCGCCCTCTTGGGGGAGAAGGCCGCTCCAGGCACCGACAAGGATGCGGAGATGGCTGCGGTGCTCATCACGGGTGCCGACGGCCGCCGCGCCCTGCTGGCGTTCCGCAGTGTGGCAACCATGACCCGATGGAACCCCGACGCCCGGCCCGTGCCCGTGTACGGGCAGGCCGCGGCGATCTCCGCGATCGCCGAGGGCGCGTCGGCCCTGCTCCTCGACCTCGGATCGCCCGAGATGGTCGTGGTCGAGACCGAGGACCTGCAGCACCTGGCCGCGGGGGACCGGCTCGTGCAGACCGCCGCCGGCACCGCCTGGGTCACCGGCTCGGACTGACCGCCAGCTCAGCGCACCTCCCCGCTGAGTGTCACGTTTCGGTCGCGAAAAGGCCGGTTTCACGACCAATAGGTGACACTCAGCGCGCCAGTGGCACGGTGCTTCAGCGCGCCAGTGGCACGGTGTTCCTATCGCGCCAGTGGCACGGTGATCCGCACGACGTCGTCGTGCCGCTCGACGCGGGCGACGAAGCCGGCGCCCCCGACGGAACGCAACAGGGCGTCGTCCGACCCCGCCGACACGAGAGCCAACGACGTCGCACCACGCTCCCGGACCCTCGCCGCCGCGTGCTTCACGAGTGTCGAGCCCGCGCCCCGCTTCTGCCAGGCGTCGTCCACCAGCACCCGGCACTCCCACCCGCCGTCGACCGGCTCCACCAAGGCGTGCCCGACGATGTCGAGCCCCGCTTGCAGCACCAACGCCGTCCCGGCCTCCGGCACCACGAGGCGCCGGGTCATCCGCGTGGTCATCGGCATCCGCAGCGGCACCTGGTACCGGGCGTACAGCGTCGCCACGCTGCAGCGCCCGTGGAGGGCGGCCACACCGTCGATGTCGGCCAACGACGCCTCGCGGACCAGTGGGACCGGATCGATGCCCGACAGGGGCCGCGGCGGCGAAGCGACGAGCGGGACGTCGGCTCCCGCATCACTGACGAGTGACAACAACGCCTGGGCGCGCGCCCGCTCGGCCGGCGTGAAGGGCACTGCGCGACTGATGCGCAGCACCGTGCCGTTGCGGCGCGTCAGGTCGAGCACGTCGTGCCCCGCGTAGTCGGCGACGTCCGGCGGCTCGGTCGCCAGCAGCTCGCCCAGCACCTCCTCGACCGACCGGCCGTCCTCGAGCACCTGGTGCACGGCCTCGAGGTAGCGGGTGGGCCCGTCCGTCACCTCGCGTCCCGTCATCCGCGTGACCGCCACGTCGTGGCCGCCCGCACCGGCGAAGACCTGCGAGACGGCGACATCGTCGAGCTCGGTGCTGTCTGCGGCCCACGGCCCCGCACCCCCGCCGTGGGCCGCACCCCCGCCGTGCTCGACGACGAACTCGTCGACCGCACGCCCGGCGACCGTGAACACCTGCATCGCCACGATGTTCAGGCCGGCGTCCCCGCAGGCCCGAGCGACTGCTGCCAGGGCCCCGGGCCGGTCCTCGAGGGTCGTGCGCACGCGCCAAGCCATGGGCTCAGCGTGGATCGAAGGTGTTTCGGGCCGGGGTCACGGGCGTGTCGTCCCTGTGAGATTTCCCCGTCTGCACCTCTCGCTGCTAGTCTTGTCCGAGAAGTGGAGTCCACCTCCCACCTGCGGGGTTTAGCGATCCCGGGGTCCACGACCGGCAGCACAGCGGTCACGCCCCTTGGCGTGCCCCGGCTCCGGTCGCCTGGTGGCCTCCGTTTCTCACGGAGGCTTTTCCTATGTTGGGCCTCCCCACGACCACCAGGAGGACCCATCACCACAGAGCTCCGCGTCAACGAGCGCATCCGCGTCCCCGAGGTCCGACTCGTCGGACCCGGCGGCGAGCAGGTGGGCATCGTCCGGATCGAGGACGCCCTGCGTCTGGCCGCCGAGTCCGACCTCGACCTGGTCGAGGTCGCCCCGACCGCCCGACCGCCCGTCTGCCGCCTCATGGACTACGGCAAGTTCAAGTACGAGAACGCGCAGAAGGCCCGCGAGTCCCGGCGCAACCAGACGAACACGGTCATCAAGGAGATGAAGCTCCGCCCGAAGATCGACCAGCACGACTACGACACCAAGAAGGGTCACGTCGTGCGGTTCCTCCGGGCCGGGGACAAGGTCAAGATCACGATCATGTTCCGCGGTCGCGAGCAGCACCGTCCCGAGCTCGGGTACCGGCTGCTGCAGAAGCTGGCCGCCGACGTCGAGGATCTTGGCTTCATCGAGTCGAACGCCCGCCAGGACGGTCGCAACATGACCATGGTGCTCGGGCCGCTGAAGAAGAAGTCTGAGGCGCAGGCCGAGGTCAAGGCCGAGAAGGCCGAGAAGACTGCTGAGAAGGCCGCCGAGAAGGAGGCCGAGGAGGCCGCCGAGAAGGCGCACCGCGAGGCCGTCGCCAGCACCGCATCACCCAAGAAGCCACGTCGTCGTTCCGAGAACCTCGACCCGGACATGGAGGCATAAATGCCCAAGTTCAAGCCCCACTCGGGGATGAAGAAGCGCGTCAAGGTCACCGGCAGCGGCAAGCTCCGTCGCGAGCAGGCCAACCGTCGCCACCTGCTGGAGCACAAGTCCTCGACCCGCACCCGGCGCCTCGCCGGCACGGTCGACGTGGCGAAGGCCGATGCCAAGAAGGTCAAGAAGCTGCTCGGTCGCTGACCGCCGCTTTTCCCCCCATTCGTTAGGAGAACCAGATGGCACGCGTCAAGCGGTCTGTCAACGCACAGAAGAAGCGCCGCGAGACTCTCGAGCGCGCTTCGGGCTACCGCGGTCAGCGGTCACGCCTGTACCGGAAGGCCAAGGAGCAGGTCACCCACTCCCTGGTCTACAACTACCGTGACCGCAAGGCCAAGAAGGGCGACTTCCGTCGCCTCTGGATCCAGCGCATCAACGCTGCGGTCCGCGCCGAGGGCATGACCTACAACCGCTTCATCCAGGGCATCAAGGCCGCTGGTGTCGAGGTTGATCGAAAGAACCTCGCCGAGCTCGCGGTCAACGAGCCCGCAGCGTTCTCGGCGCTCGTCGCGCTGGCCAAGGAGAACCTCCCGGCCGACGTGAACGCTCCGAAGGAGCCGGCCGCCTGAGCGACCGACCTTCTCCACCCGTGGCGAGCCCCGGGCCGCTCACCGTCCGTAGTGGACGTGTGAAGCACGCCCGGCGGCTCGCCACTCGTGCGTTCCGGACCCGTACCGGCGAGTTTCTCGCCGAGGGCCCGCAAGCGGTCCGCGAGGCCGCCGCCGCCGACGCGGTGCTCGAGGTCTTCGCGACCGTCGAGGCCACGGAGCGGTACGCCGAGGTCGCTGCCACCGTGGCGGCCGATGCCTGGCACGTGGTCGACGACGACGTGGTCGCCGAGATCGCCGATGCCGTCGCGCCCCAAGGGCTCGTCGCCCGCTGCCGGTCGATCGTCCGGTCGTTGGCCGACGTCGACCTCACCGGTGCCCGGCTCGTGGTCGTCTGTGCCGACGTGCGCGACCCCGGCAACGCCGGTGCGGTCATCCGGTGCGCCGACGCCGCCGGGGCCGACGCAGTGCTGCTGACCGGTGACAGCGTCGACCCACTGGGCCCCAAGGTCGTGCGCTCCACCGCGGGCAGCCTGTTCCACCTGCCCGTCGTGGTCGAGCGCGACCTGGACGCTGCCCTCGACGCGGTCCGCGCTTCTGGGCTCCAGGTGCTCGCCGCCGACGGCCACGGTGACGTCGGCCTGTTCGAGGAATCTGCCGGCGGTGGGCTCGACCTCGCGCGGCCCACGGCGTGGCTCACGGGCAACGAGGCGTGGGGGCTGCCGCCCGAGCGCCGCGCACTGGCCGACCGCGTCGTCGCCATCCCCATCTACGGCCAGGCCGAGAGCCTCAACCTCGCGACGGCCACCGCGATCTGCCTGTACGCCTCGGCCCGCGAGCAGCACCGCACCCGCTGAGGACCCGAGCACCACTAGGGTCGAGCCGTGGACCTCGACGACTTCCCGGACGGCGTGATCATCGCCGGGCCCGACGGTCGGGTGACCTACGTCAACGACCGGGTCCGTCGGCTCGCCCGCGCTGAGGGTGACGAGATGATCGGCATGCCGCTCGACGAGGCGCTACCGTTCGACGACCTCCGCGGACACACGTGGATGGAGTGCATGCGCCCGTACGACGGGCTGGCCACGCGCCGCAGCATCACCGAGCAGTCCTGGTACTCGCCGCGCGGCTCGGAGTACCTCATCACCGCCTCCCTGGTGCGTGACGTGCCCGGGGGAGCGGTGCAGCAGGTCGTGCTGAGCATCCGCAGCGCCCGCGCTCGCAACGCCCGCGACCGCGAGCGGTCCGACCTCGTCGCCACGGTCGCCCACGAGCTGCGCTCGCCCCTCACCGGCATCAAGGGCTTCACCGCCACGCTCCTGAGCAAGTGGGACCGGTTCTCCGACGAGCAGCGCCAGTTCATGCTCGAGACGGTCGACGCCGATGCCGACCGCCTGACCCGCCTCATCACCGAGCTGCTCGACGCCGCGCGACTCGATGCGGGCCGGCTGACCCTCAAGCGCGGACCCGTCCGCCTCAACACCGTGGTCGGGGGAGTCCTGCGAAGCATCCAGGCCGGCACCGCCGAGCCGTCGTGGACCGCCGACCTGCCCGAGGTGCCGGTCATCTGGGGCGACGAGGACCGGCTGGTGCAGGTGCTGACCAACCTCGTCGAGAACGCGATGCGCCACGGCCACGGCCTGCGTCGGATCGCGGTGGCGGAGGCGTCGCACGACGGCGTGCCCGGCGTCCGCGTCGACGTCATCGACCAGGGGCCCGGCATCCCGGTCGAAGCACGCCCCCGCGTCTTCAGCCGCTTCTGGCGGGCCGGACCCGGCGCGGGCAGCGGACTCGGGATGTACATCGTCGGCGGCATCGTGTCGCAGCACGGCGGACAGGTCGACATCGACGACGCTCCGGGCGGTGGCGCGGCCATCGCGGTCTGGCTGCCGGTCAACGAGCCCGACGCGCTCACGGACTGACGAGGGCCGTCACTAGACTGGCCCGGGTCGCCCGACCCCTCTCTCTCGAAAGTCAGGTCTGCCCGTGTCTGCGCCGAACTCCGACTACGACCCCGTCGAGGTGACGCCGCTGCACCCCGACGAGATCGCCCGCATGCGCGACGAGGCCCTGGCCGCGGTGGCTGCGGCCGACTCGGTCGCGGCGCTCAAGCAGGTGCGCATCGACCACGCCGGCGACCGCTCGCCGCTCGCCCTGGCGAACCGCGAGATCGGCGCCCTGCCGCCGCAGGCCCGCAAGGAGGCCGGCCAGCGCGTCGGCCAGGCGCGTGGCGCCGTCACGCAGGCGCTGGCCGCGCGGACGGCCGAGGTCGAGTCCGCCGAGCTCGAGCGTGCGCTGGAGGCCGAGAAGGTCGACGTCACCCTGCCCACCGACGGGCGCCGTCCCGGCGCCCGGCACCCGGTCACCACCATCTCCGAGCACGTCGCCGACATCTTCGTCGCGATGGGCTGGGAGGTCGCCGAGGGTCCCGAGGTCGAGGCCGAGTGGCTGAACTTCGACGCCCTGAACCTGGGCCCTGACCACCCGGCTCGCACGATGCAGGACACCTTCTGGGTCAGCCCCGAGCAGGCCGCAACCGTGCTGCGCACCCACACCTCTCCGGTGCAGGCGCGCACGATGCTGACGCGCAAGCCCCCGATCTACGTCGTGTGCCCCGGACGTGTGTTCCGCACCGACGAGCTCGACGCCACGCACTCGCCGGTCTTCCACCAGGTCGAGGGCCTGGCGATCGACGAGGGACTGTCGATGGCGCACCTGAAGGGCACGCTCGACCACTTCGCCCAGGCGATCTACGGCGACGGCATGACCACGCGGTTCCGCCCGTCGTACTTCCCGTTCACCGAGCCGAGCGCCGAGATGGACCTGCTCTGCTACGTCTGCCACAACGAGCCCGCCGACGTCGCGTCCTGCCGCACCTGCAAGGGCGAGGGCTGGGTCGAGTGGGGCGGCTGCGGCGTGGTCAACCCGCGCGTGCTGACCGCCTGTGGCGTCGATCCCGAGCGCTACTCGGGCTTCGCCTTCGGCATCGGTCTCGACCGCACCATCACCGGCCGCTACGACATCGCCGACCTGCGTGACCTGTTCGACGGTGACGTCCGGTTCACCGAGCCCTTCGGAGTGGAGCTGTAATGCGCGTCCCCGTCAGCTGGCTCCGCGACCACGTGGAGCTGCCCGCCGACCTGTCCGCGGAGGCCTTGGCCGACCGGCTCACGGCGTTCGACCTCAAGCTCGAGGAGATCGTCTCCTCGGGCGTCTCCGGGCCGTTGGTCGTCGGCCGCGTGCTTGCGCTGGTCAAGGAGCCGCAGAAGAACGGCAAGACCATCAACTGGTGCCGGGTCGACGTGGGCGAGCGCAACGACCCCTCGGTGCCCGACGCTCCCGGTGACGACGTGCCCTCGCGCGGCATCGTCTGCGGCGCGCACAACTTCGTCGAGGGCGACCTGGTCGTCGTCTCGCTGCCCGGCACCGTGCTGCCCGAGGTGGGCTTCGAGATCTCGGCGCGCAAGACCTACGGGCACGTGTCCGACGGCATGATCTGCTCGACCGCCGAGCTCGGCCTGTCCGCCGACGCGTTCCCGGGCAGCGAGGACGGCATCATTGTGCTTCCCGCGGACGCTGCGGCCCCCGGGGCCGACGCCATCGCCCTGCTGGGGCTCGACCAGGTCGTGCTCGACCTCGAGGTCAACCCCGACCGCGCCTACGCGCTGTCGATGCGCGGCGTGGCCCGCGACGCCGGCATCGCGCTCGGCGTGGCGTTCCACGACCCTGCCGATGTCGACGCGGTCGAGGTTGCGACCGACGGTCCCGGTGCGTACCCCGTGGTCGTTGACGATCCAGCCGCGTGCCCCGTGTTCGCCGCCCTCACGGTCGAGGGCATCGACCCCACGGCCACCACGCCCGCCTGGATGGCGCGCCGCATCGAGCTGGCCGGCATGCGGTCGATCTCGCTCGCGGTCGACGTCACCAACTACGTGATGCTCGAGCTCGGGTTCCCCATCCACGGCTATGACCGCGCGCTGCTGCGTGGTCCGCTGCGGGTCCGGCGCGCCACCGAGGGCGAGCAGCTGACGACCCTCGACGGCACGGTGCGCACGCTGACGGCCGAGGACGCAGTGGTCTGCGACGACCGCGGCCCGGTCGGCCTCGGTGGCGTGATGGGTGGTGAGGAGGTCGAGATGTCGGCCACCACCACCGACGTCGTCATCGAGGTGGCGTACTGGGACCCGCCGATGATCGCCCGCACGGCCCGCCTGCAGAAGGTTTCGTCCGAGGCCGGCAAGCGCAACGAGCGCGGCGTCGATCCCACCCTGCCCGCCCGCGTGGCGCGGCGCGTGGCCGACCTGCTCGTCGAGCACGGCGGCGGCACCCTCCTGCCCGGTCTGACCCTCATCGGGGAGCCGCCCGTGCTGGGCGCCGTGACCCTCGATGCCGGTCTGCCCGCGCGCATCACGGGGGTCGACATCGACACCCCGACGGCCGTCGCTGCCCTCGAGGCCAACGGCTGCACCGTCGAGGTGGCGGGGGACCGGCTGACGGTCCAGCCGCCGCCGTGGCGTCCCGACCTGACCGACCCCTACGACATCGTCGAGGAGGTGCTGCGCGTCGTCGGCTACGACCAGGTTCCGTCGATCCTGCCGACGGCGCCCGCGGGCCGCGGTCTGACGCGGGCCCAGCAGCTGCGCCGCCGTGCCGGGCGTGTGCTGGCCGGTGACGGGCTCGTCGAGGTCAAGACCTTCCCGTTCGCCGGTCCCGCCGACCTCGATCGGCTGGGCCTGCCGGCCGACGACCCGCGCCGCGACCTCGTCCTGCTGGCCAACCCGCTGTCGACCGAGGAGCCGGGACTCACCACCACCCTGCTCACCGGGCTGCTGCGTGCCGCTGAGCTCAACGTCGGTCGCGGGCACACCGACGCCGCGATCGTCGAGCTGGCGCGCGTGTTCCGTCCGGCGGAGCGACCGGAAGCGCCGATCTACGGCGTCGACCGGCGCCCGACCGTCGACGAGCTGGCCGCGCTCGACGCCGCCCTGCCCGAGCAGCCGCACCACGTGGCCCTCGTCATGACGGGTCGTCGCGAACTGGCCGACTGGTCCGGTCCCGGACGCGCGGCCACCTGGGCCGATGCTCTCGAGATCGTGCGCCACCTCGCCACCGAGCTGCACGTGACGCTCGAGGTCGAGGCCGCGAGCGTCGCCCCCTGGCACCCCGGACGATGTGCGGCCATGCTGCTGGACGGCACGGTCGTCGGCCACGCGGGTGAGCTGCACCCGAAGGTCGTCGAGGCCTACGGCCTGCCGCCACGCGCGGTGGCCGCCGAGGTCGATCTCGACGCGCTCATCGCCGCGTCGCCGCCCGTGGGGCCGCGGCCGGAGTTCTCGACCTTCCCCGTGGCCAAGGAGGACCTCGCGCTCGTCGTCGCCGACGACGTGCCCGCGGCCCGCGTGGCCGAGGCGATCGCGACTGCCGACCCGATCATCGAGTCGGTGCGCCTGTTCGACGTCTACACCGGCGATCAGGTGGCCGAGGGGCATCGCTCGCTGGCGTTCGCCCTGCGACTCCGCGCCCCCGATCGCACGCTGACCGAGGACGACATCCGCACCGCGCGTGAGGCCGCCGTGGCCGCGGCCGGCGCACGGTGCGGGGCGCAGCTGCGGTAAGGGAGGGAGCGCACGGGACCCTGCGTGCAAGAACTTGCAGGACTGTGCAAGAATGTGAGGCATGTCCAAGGTCCTCACCAGTCTTCCCGCCGGCGAACGCGTCGGCATCGCCTTCTCCGGAGGGCTCGACACCTCGGTCGCCGTCGCGTGGATGCGTGACAAGGGCGCCGTGCCGTGCACGTACACCGCCGACATCGGCCAGTACGACGAGCCCGACATCTCCGGCGTCCCCGGGCGCGCGATGGAGTACGGCGCCGAGCTGGCCCGCGCCATCGACTGCAAGCGGCCCCTGGTCGACGAAGGCCTGGCCGCGCTGGCGTGCGGCGCCTTCCACATCCGCTCGGCCGGCAAGACCTACTTCAACACCACGCCCCTCGGCCGGGCCGTCACCGGCACGCTGCTCGTGCGCGCGATGCACGAGGACGGCGTCAACATCTGGGGTGACGGGTCGACCTTCAAGGGCAACGACATCGAGCGGTTCTACCGCTACGGCCTGCTGGCCAACCCCGAGCTGCGCATCTACAAGCCGTGGCTCGACGCGGCCTTCGTCGCCGAGCTGGGCGGCCGCACCGAGATGAGCCAGTGGCTCGTCGAGCACGGCCTGCCCTACCGCGACAGCACCGAGAAGGCGTACTCGACCGACGCCAACATCTGGGGCGCCACGCACGAGGCCAAGACCCTCGAGCACCTCGACGTCTCGCTCGAGACGGTCGAGCCGATCATGGGCGTCAAGTTCTGGGACCCCTCGGTCGACATCGACGCCGAGGACGTCACGATCTCCTTCGCCGAGGGACGTCCCGTCGCCATCAACGGCGACACCTTCGGCGGCGACCCGGTGGCGCTGGTGCACGAGGCCAACCAGATCGGTGGCCGGCACGGGCTCGGCATGTCCGACCAGATCGAGAACCGCATCATCGAGGCCAAGAGCCGCGGTATCTACGAGGCGCCCGCGATGGCGCTGCTGCACATCGCCTACGAGCGGCTCGTCAACGCGATCCACAACGAGGACACGATCGCCAGCTACCACCAGCACGGCCGTCGTCTGGGCCGCCTGATGTACGAGGGCCGCTGGCTCGACCCGCAGGCCATGATGCTGCGCGAGTCGATCGAGCGTTGGATCGCCTCGCTCGTCACCGGCAGCGTCACGATCCGTCTCCGGCGCGGCGAGGACTACTCGATCATGGACACGCAGGGCGAGGGCTTCTCGTACCACCCCGACAAGCTGTCGATGGAGCGCACCGACAACGCCGTCTTCGGTCCCACCGACCGCATCGGCCAGCTGACGATGCGCAACCTCGACATCGCCGACTCGCGCGCCAAGCTCGAGCTGTATGCGGCCCAGCCGCTCGACCAGGGCCAGGTCCTGGTCGAGAACGGCACGCTGTTCGGCGACCTGCCGGCCGGCGGCGCCACGCGCATCGAGGCCAACCCCGAGGTGAGCGGTGACGACACCGAGGCCGCGGGCGAGCAGGCCCTCGACGCGGCCGCCATGGAGTTCGGCAGCGACTGACTTGTCCTCGCCCGACGTCACCGACGGGCTCCACCACCCCCATCAGCATCGACATCTGCAAGGGTTGAGAGATGACCACCATCACCGCGGCCGTCGCGGGAGCGAGCGGCTACGTCGGCGGCGAGGTGCTGCGCATGCTGCTGCAGCACCCGCACGTCGAGATCGGCGCCCTGACCGCCGCCAGCAGCGCGGGCAGCACGCTCGGCGAGCACCAGCCGCACCTGCGGCCGCTCGCCGACCGCGTGCTGCAACCCACCGACGCCCAGACCCTCGCGGGTCACGACGTCGTCTTCCTGGGCCTGCCGCACGGCACCTCCGGTCCGCTGGCCGAGCAGCTGGGTGACGACACCCTCGTCATCGACTGCGGCGCCGACTTCCGGCTCACGAGCGCCGACGACTGGACGACGTTCTACGGCGGTGAGCACGCCGGCACCTGGCCGTACGGCCTGCCCGAGCTCATCACCGCAGCCGGCCGGCAGCGCGAGGCCCTGGCCGGGGTTCGGCGTATCGCCGTGCCCGGGTGCAACGTCACCGCCGTGACGCTCGGGCTGCAGCCCGCCGTCGCGGCCGGCCTCGTCAACCCCACCGACCTCGTTGCGGTGCTGGCGAACGGCTACTCCGGCGCCGGCAAGGCGCTCAAGCCGCACCTGCTGGCCGCCGAGGGACTCGGTGCCGCCAGCCCGTACGGCGTCGGGGGCACCCACCGCCACATCCCCGAGATCGCGCAGAACCTGCGGTCCGCCGGAGCAGCCGACGTCAGCATCTCGTTCACGCCGACCCTCGTGCCGATGGCGCGCGGCATCCTGGCCACCAGCACCGCCGTCCTGCGGCCCGGCGTCGATCTCGCCCGCGTGCGTGAGGTGTACGGCCAGGTCTACGACGACGAGCCGTTCATCCACCTGCTGCCCGAGGGCCAGTGGCCCACCACGGCCGCCACGCTCGGTGCCAACGTGGCGCACGTGCAGGTGGCCATCGACGAGGCCGTCGGCCGGCTCGTCGTCATCACCGCGCTCGACAACCTGGTCAAGGGCACGGCGGGTGCCGCCGTGCAGTCGATGAACCTGGCGCTCGACCTGCCGGAGACCACCGGCCTTCACACCGTAGGGATGGCCCCCTGATGTCAGTCACCGCAGCCCAGGGCTTCCGCGCCGCGGGTGTCACCGCCGGCCTGAAGACCAGCGGGGCGTCCGACCTCGCGGTCGTCGTCAACGACGGGCCCTCCTCGGCGGCCGCCGCCGTGTTCACCAGCAACCGGTGCAAGGCCAACCCGGTCCTGTGGAGCGAGGAGGCCATCAAGGCCGGCTCCGCGCGGGCCGTCGTGCTCAACTCGGGCGGCGCCAACTGCTACACCGGCACCGAGGGATTCGTCGTCACCCACCGCACGGCCGAGCGCGTCGCCGAGCAGCTGGGCATCGGTGCGGTCGACGTCCAGGTGTGCTCGACGGGTCTGATCGGCCTGCCGCTGCCGCTGGACAAGCTGGTGTCCGGCGTCGACGCCGCCGTGGCCGATCTGTCGGCTGACGGCGGTGAGGCCGCCGCGACGGCGATCATGACCACCGACACCGTCAGCAAGCAGGCCCACGTCGCCCACCCGGACGGGTGGACCGTGGGTGGCATGGCCAAGGGCGCGGGCATGCTCGCACCGGCGCTGGCCACGATGCTTGTCGTCATCACCACTGACGCCGACCTGCCGTCGCACCAGCTCGATGCTGCGCTGCGGCTCGCGACGGCGCAGTCCTTCGACCGGCTCGACTCCGACGGCTGCCAGTCGACCAACGACACCGTGCTGCTGATGGCGAGCGGTGCCTCGGGCGTCAGCCCGGCGGTCGAGGAGCTCGCGGAGGTGCTCACCCAGGTGTGCCGCGACCTCGCGCTGCAGCTGCTGGCCGACGCCGAGGGCGCCGACCACGAGATCTCGATCGAGGTGCGGGGTGCGGCCAGCGAGGCCGACGCCCTCGAGGTGGGTCGCTCGGTGGCCCGCAGCAACCTGTTCAAGGCCGCGATCTTCGGCAAGGACCCCAACTGGGGCCGGGTGCTCGCCTCGGTGGGCACCACGGAGGCCGCGTTCGACCCGGCCGACCTCGACGTCGCGCTGAACGGCGTGTGGGTGTGTCGCAACAGCGGCGTGGGGGAGTCGGTCGACGGCATCGACCTCAGCCCGCGCGACGTCACCGTGACGATCGACCTCAAGTCCGGCGAGCACGCCGCGACCATCTGGACCAACGACCTCACGCACGCCTACGTGCACGAGAACTCCGCCTACTCGAGCTGAACGAGGAAGTGCACAGCATGAACGAGCGCCAGCGAGTGAATCATCAGGCAGTCATGCCGCCATCTGCCCATCGTTGTTCTTCTCGGCAGGTGGCGGCATGAGCCCTGATGAGTGGAACCCGGCCGACTGGAAGAAGGCGACCGACAAGGCCGTCACGCTCGCGCACGCCCTGCCGTGGCTGAAGAAGTACCACGGCAAGGTCATCGTGGTGAAGTACGGCGGCAACGCCATGACCGACGAGACGCTGAAGCAGGCGTTCGCCGAGGACATCGTGTTCCTGCGACTGGCGGGGTTCAAGCCGGTCGTCGTGCACGGTGGCGGTCCGCAGATCAGCGCGATGCTCGATCGTCTCGGCATCGAGTCGGAGTTCCGCGGTGGCCTGCGGGTCACGACGCCGGAGGCCATGGAGGTCGTGCGCATGGTGCTGACCGGCCAGGTCGGGCGCGAGCTCGTCGGTCTGCTCAACCATCACGGCGCACTGGCCGTGGGTCTGTCCGGTGAGGACGCGGGCCTGTTCACGGCCGAGCGCACCCAGCCGATCGTCGACGGCGAGCCGGTCGACGTGGGTCTGGTGGGTGAGGTCGTGGGCGTGCGGCCCGAGGCCGTGCAGGACCTCATCGACGCCGGGCGCATCCCGGTGGTCTCCACCGTCGCGCCCGACGCGTCGGGCCAGGTGCACAACGTCAACGCCGACACCGCCGCCGCGGCGCTGGCCGTGGCGCTGGGCGCCGAGAAGCTGCTGGTGCTCACGGACGTCGAGGGCCTGTACGCCGACTGGCCGAGCTCGAGCGACGTCATCGGGGAGATCAGCCCCGAGGCGCTCGAGGAGCTCATCCCGACGCTGGCCAGCGGCATGATCCCGAAGATGACCGCGTGCCTCAAGGCCGTCCAGGGCGGGGTCAAGCGCGCCACGGTCGTCGACGGCCGCGAGCCGCACTCGGTGCTGCTGGAGTTCTTCACCGACGAGGGCGTCGGCACGCAGGTCGTGCCGGGTGCGGAGACGCGCATCCGCACCGCCATGTACGCCACGAGCGTCGACAAGGAGATGTGATGGCCGACAAGCCGGAAGGTTTCGCGGGTACGCCCACGACGGGTGCGGAGTGGACCCAGCGCTACGAGGGTGCCGTCATGAACACCTTCGGCACCCCGCCGCGGGTGCTGGCGCGGGGTGAGGGCTCGACCGTCTGGGACGTCGACGGCAACCGGTACCTCGACCTCGTGGGCGGCATCGCCGTCAACGCGCTGGGTCACGCGCACCCGGCGATCATCGAGGCCGTCACGACGCAGCTCGGCACGCTGGGCCACGTCTCGAACTTGTTCATCTCCGAGCCGCAGGTCCGCCTCGCGGAGACGCTGCTGGAGCTGATCGGCACCGGCGGGGGTGCCGGGCCGGGGGCGGCAAACGGCACCGGCGGGGGTGCGGGGCCACGGGCGGCAAACGGCACCGGCGGGGGTGCGGGGCCACGGGCCGCAGAGGGCAGAGTGTTCTTCGCCAACTCGGGCGCCGAGGCGAACGAGGCGGCGTTCAAGGCCACCCGTCGGACCGGTCGTACCCGGGTGATCGCCACCGAGGGCAGCTTCCACGGCCGCACGATGGGCGCCTTGGCGCTGACGTCGAAGGCCGCGTACCGGGAGCCGTTCGAGCCGCTGCCCGGTGGCGTCACGTTCGTGCCGTACGGCGACACCGCTGCCCTCGAGGCCGCGGTCGACGAGACCGTCGCGGCCGTCGTGCTGGAGCCCATCCAGGGCGAGGCCGGCGTCGTCGATCCGCCGGAGGGCTACCTGCAGGACGTCCGGCGCATCACGCACGAGCACGGCGCCCTGATGTGGCTCGACGAGATCCAGACCGGCATGGGCCGTACCGGCGCCTGGTTCGCGCACACCGAGTCCGGTGTCGTGCCCGACCTGGTGACCCTGGCGAAGGGGCTGGGCGGCGGACTGCCGATCGGTGCGCTGATCGCGCTCGGTGAGAGCCGCAGCCTGCTGGGCCCCGGCGAGCACGGCACCACCTTCGGTGGCAACCCCGTCTCGACCGCGGCTGCGCTGGCGGTCATCGACACCATCCGTTCGGAAGGTCTGCTCGAGCACGTGGCAGCCCTGGGGGAGCGGTTCGCCTCCGGGCTCGGCTCGCACCCGCTGGTGCGGGAGGTCACCGGTCGTGGCCTGCTGCGCGGCGTCGTGCTGGAGCAGCCGGTCTCGGCCGACATCCGTGCGGCGGCGTTCGACGCCGGCCTGCTCGTCAACAACCCCGCGCCGAACCGGATCCGCCTCGCCCCGCCGCTGGTGCTGACCGAGGCCGAGGCCGACCACGCGATCGCGACCCTGCGGCAGTTGTTCGACGAGGCCAGCTCATGAGGCACCTGCTGCGCGACGACGACCTGTCGCCCGCGGAGCAGGCCGAGGTGCTCGCGCTCGCTGCCCGGATGAAGGCGGAGCCGTACGCGCACCGGCCGCTCGAGGGCCCGCAGACGGTGGCCGTGCTGTTCGACAAGTCGTCGACCCGGACCCGTGTCTCGTTCGCGGTGGGCATCACCGACCTCGGCGGCTCCCCGATGATCATGGACTCCGGCGACACGCAGGCGGGTCGCGGCGAGCCGGTCGAGGACACCGCCCGGGTGCTGGGTCGGATGGTCAGTGCCGTGGTGTGGCGCACCTACGCCCAGGCCGGGCTCGAGACGATGGCCTCCTACGCCGGGGTGCCGGTCGTCAATGCCCTGAGCGACGACTTCCACCCCTGCCAGATCTTGGCCGACTGGCTGACGATCACCGAGCACAAGGGGCGCCTCGCCGGGCTGACCGTCGCGTACGTGGGCGACGGCGCCAGCAACATGGGCAACTCGTACGTGCTGGGCGGCGCTGTCGCGGGCCTGCACGTCCGGGTCGGGTCGCCGGCTGGCTACCAGCCCGATCCGGCGGTCGTGACGCGCGCTGAGGCCGTGGCTGCCGAGACCGGCGGCTCGGTCACCATCACCGACGACCCCACGGCCGCGCTGACCGGCGCTGACGTCGTCATCACCGACACCTGGGTCTCGATGGGGCAGGAGGAGTCGAAGGCTGAGCGCCTGCAGATCTTCCGTCCCTACTCGGTCACTGCGGAAGCCCTGGCGCTGGCGGCGCCCGACGCGATCGTCTTGCACTGCCTGCCGGCCTACCGGGGGCTCGAGATCGCCGCCGACGTGCTCGACGGCCCGCAGAGCGTCGTCTGGGACGAGGCCGAGAACCGCCTGCACGTCCAGAAGGCCGTCCTCGTCTTCCTGCTGGAGCTGTCGAGGAGCTCTTCCTCATGACCGTGCCGGACACGAAGACCGCGCGGCAGCAGCTGATCGTCGAGATGCTGCAGCGCCACCCCGTGCGCTCGCAGGGCGACCTCGTGGGCCTGCTGGAGGCGCAGGGCGTGACCGTCACGGCCTCGACGCTCTCGCGTGACCTCGTCGAGCTCGATGCCGTCCGCGTCCGCCACACCGACGGGGGACTGGTCTACGCCGTGCCGGCCGAGGGTGGCGATCGCACCCCGCGTCCCGCGCCGGACAGCGCCGCCGTGCAGGGCCGCCTGGCGCGCATCACGCGTGAGCTGCTCGTGTCGGCCGAGGGGTCGGCGAACCTCGTCGTGCTCCGCACCCCGCCCGGCGCCGCCCAGTACTTTGCCTCCGCCGTCGACCACTTCGCGCCGGCCGACGTGATGGGCACGATCGCCGGAGACGACACCGTGCTCGTCATCTGCCGCGATCCCATGGGAGGCGAGGGCGTCGCCCGCCGCTTCACCGACCTCGCCAGCACCCCCAAGGAGCCTTCGTGACCGAGCCCGACAGCAGCACCGACGTCAGTACCGAGAGCGAGTCCGAGAGCGGGACGCGGCTGTGGGGTGGGCGCTTCGCGTCCGGGCCCTCACCCGAGCTGGTGGAGCTGTCGCGCTCGACGCAGTTCGACTGGCGGCTCGCGCCGTACGACATCGCCGGCTCCCGCGCGCACACCGCAGTGCTGCACGCTGCCGGCCTGCTGACCGACGACGACCGCGACGCGATGCTGGCGGGGCTCGACCGCCTCGAGGAGGACGTCCGCTCGGGCGCCTTCAGGCCGCATCCCGACGACGAGGACGTGCACACCGCCCTCGAGCGCGGCCTGCTGGAGACGCTGGGGGCCGAGCTCGGCGGCCGGCTGCGCGCCGGCCGTTCCCGCAACGACCAGGTCGCGACGCTCTTTCGCATGTACCTGCGTGACCACGCGCGCCAGGTCGGTCAGCTCGTGCACGAGCTGGCGATCGCGTTGACGGCTCAGGCCGAGAACCACGTGGGCGCCGTGATGCCCGGCCGCACCCACCTGCAGCACGCCCAGCCCGTCCTCCTGTCGCACCACCTGCTGGCACATGCCTGGCCGCTCGTGCGCGACCTCGACCGGCTGGCCGACTGGGACGTCCGCGTCGCCGCCGACTCCCCGTACGGCGCCGGGGCGCTCGCCGGGTCGTCGCTGGGCCTGGACCCCGAGGCTGTCGCGGCCGACCTCGGCTTCACCGGCTCCACCCCGAACTCGATCGACGGCACGTCCGCTCGCGACCTGGTGGCCGAGCTGGCGTTCGTGCTGGCTCAGATCGGCGTCGACGTCTCACGCCTGGCCGAGGAGATCATTCTCTGGAACACCCGGGAGTTCGGCTTCGTCACGCTGCACGACGGCTACTCGACCGGTTCGAGCATCATGCCGCAGAAGAAGAACCCCGACATCGCCGAGCTGGCCCGTGGCAAGTCCGGGCGGCTGATCGGCAACCTGACGGGTCTGCTCACGACGCTCAAGGGGCTGCCGCTGGCCTACAACCGCGACCTGCAGGAGGACAAGGAGCCCCTGTTCGACTCCCTCGAGACCCTCGAGGTCCTGCTGCCCGCCTTCACCGGGATGGTCGCCACGCTGACCTTCCACACCGAGCGGATGGCCGAGCTGGCCCCGCAGGGCTTCGCGCTGGCCACCGACATCGCCGAGTGGCTGGTGCGCGGGGGTGTGCCGTTCCGGGTGGCCCACGAGGTCGCCGGCGCCTGCGTCCAGGTGTGTGAGCAGCGGGGCATCGAGCTCGACCAGCTCGACGACCACGACCTCGCCGCCATCTCCCCGCACCTCACCCCCGACGTCCGCTCGGTGCTCACCGTGGCGGGCTCGGTCGGGTCCCGCGACTCCCGCGGCGGCACGGCGCCCGCGCGCGTCATCGAGCAGCTCGCCGAGGTCCGCACGCGTCTGTCGTAGCCGTCAGAGAGCCCAGCTAGAGGGCCCGGTAGCGCCGCTCGGGTCGTCCGCCCGTCTCGTAGTTGTGCCGGACGGCGGCGCGGCCGGTCGCGACGAAGTGCTCGAGGTAGCGGCGTGCGGTCACGCGGGCGACGCCGATCTCGTCGGCGCACTCGACGGCCGACAGGTCCGCGCGGCCGCGCAGCACCTCGAGGACTGCTGAGGCAGTCGGCTCGCTGAGCCCCTTCGGCAAGGGGGTCGCGGCGCCGGCCGGGGCGCGGGCGAAGTACGCGTCGATGGCCTGCTGGTCGGAACCGGCGTCGAGCGCGGCCCGACGGGCGCGGAAGTCCTCGAGCCGCAGCGCGAGGTCGGGCTGCTCAAACGGCTTGACCAGGTAGGCGGCGGCCCCGCCGGCCGCTGCGGCACGGACGCTCTCGGCCTCGCGCGCCGCGGTGATCATGATGATGCCGCCGTCGTACCCGTCGTGCCGGGCGTCGCGCAGGACGTCCAGGCCCGAGCCGTCGGGCAGGTGCACGTCCAGGAGCACGAGGTCCGGGTCGAGCCGGGCGATCTCCTGCCGCGCCGCCGCGGCCGTGGCCGCAGTGCCGACGACCTCGAAGCCGTCGACGCGGTCGACGAACGCGGTGTGGATGCGGGTGACCATGAAGTCGTCGTCGACGACCAGCACGCGCATCATGCCCCCACCGTGCCAGTCGGCAGCACGGCGCGGAACACGGCGCCGTCGGAGTTGTCGACCCGGACGCTGCCGCCCCGGCGTGCGCACACCATCTGCACCAGTGCGAGGCCGATGCCGCGCCCGCCCACGACGTCGGGCTTGGACGACCAGCCTCGCTCGAAGATCACCTCGCTCAACGCCTCCGGGACCCCGGGGCCGGAGTCCGCCACCTCGACGACGATGGCGTCGTCGTCGGCGGTGAGGGTGACGACGACTCGCTCACCGGACCGGCTGACGTCCAGGGCGTTGTCGACGAGGTTGCCCAGGACCGTCGTCACGTCGCCGGACAGCTCGCGCGCCAGCCGGGGGACAGGGGCGGTGGTGGTGACCTCGAGCCGCACCCCGGCCTCGGCAGCCAGGCTGGACTTCGCCACCAGCAGCGCGGAGACGAGCGGGTCCTCGACCACGCCGGCCACCTCGTCGACGATGGCGGCCCGCCGGCGGGTGAGGTCGCCGACCAGCTCGGTCACCTCGTCGTACTCCCTCAGCTGCACGAGCCCGGAGATGGTGTGCAGCTGGTTCGCGAACTCGTGCGTCTGGGCGCGCAGCGTGTCGGTGATGGTGCGGTGGGTGTCGACGCGACTCTGCAGGGCCAGCAGTTCCGACCGGTCACGCAGCGTCGTGACCGTGCCGACCAGCCGGTTGCCGGCCGTCACGCGGCTGCGGTTGGCCACCACGATCCGGTCGCCGACCACGAGCGTCGCGTCGGCGACGGTGTCGTCGGCGAGCAGCACCTCTCGGACGGCAGGGGCGAGACCGAGCCCGTCGACGTGGCGGCCGACCACGTCGGCAGGCAGGTCCAGCAGCGCCCGGGCCGAGTCGTTCGCGACCGTGACCACGCCGTCGACGCCGACCGCCACGACCCCCTCACGGATGCTGTGCAGCAGCGCCTCGCGGTGATCGGCGAGCGACGCGATCTCGGCCGGCTCGAGACCGCGCGTGCGCCGCTTGATCAGCTGGGACAACAGGGTCGTGCCGGTCACCCCCAGCAGGGCGGCGAGGCCGAGGAACAGGCCGAGGTCGGGTGCGGCGGCCCGGAAGCGTTCCCCCCACGAGGGCAGGTCCTGGGCGACGGCGGCGATGCCGACAAGCTGCCCGTCGTCGTCGAGCAGCGGCACGTGACCGGCGATGGCCGGACTGCCGGCCAGGTCGACCTCGCCACGCCAGGCCCGCCCCTGCTGGACGTCGCTGGCGCCGAGGTCGATGCGGCGGCCGACCGACGTCGGGTCGGTCGAGACCAGCACGCGTCCCTCCGCGTCGGTCAGCCAGGCGACGTCGGCACCGGACAGTGACACGGCCCGGTCGGTCGCGAACGCCAGCTCGTTGGGCAGCACGACGCCCTCACCCGTCGAGCCGTCACCCGTGGACCCTTCCGCCGGCTCGGTGCCTCCGCTCGGCCGGCACGCCGGTCCGCAGATCGTGTCGCGCACCAGCGGGGTGTTCGCCAGGTTGGTGGCGACCGCGACGACGCGTGATCCCCGGTCGGACCGGAAGTCGGCATCGGCCTGCAGCAGCGAGACCACCGCGACGCAGCCGAGCACAACGGCGATCACTGCCAGTTGGAGAAGGAGGAACTGCCCCGCCAAGGTGGGGGAGCGCCGTCGCCGGGACCACAACGTTCGTTACCTCCGATACCTGCGCATGGGTGACGCGCGCCACATCGTCACTCAGGATCGCATGAGACCCGTCGGACGGCGGGTGGGTCGAGCAGGAGGACGACATGCAGCCTAGGAGCTCGTTGCGGCGCACCGCCCGCGGGGGAATCGCCCTCGCGGTGCTGCTGGCGCTGCTGGGTGCCTGCGGCGTCACGCGCGGCGACCAGGACCGGGACATCGCGATGATGATCCCCAACAGCCCGGGCGGCGGGTACGACCTCACCGGACGCACCGCGGTCCGCATCATGGAGGAGCAAGACATCACCGGCGGCCGGTTCGAGGTCTCCAACATCATCGGCGCCGGCGGCTCGGTCGCGATGGCGCAGCTGATGAACGCGGCCGGCGACGAGCACATCATGATGACCGTCGGCCTGGGTGTCGTCGGCTCCACGTACTCCTTCGGTGCCGACTACCGGCTGCAGGACGCCACCCCGATCGCTCAGCTGATCGAGGAGCAGGAGGGCGTGCTGGTGCCGGCCGACTCGCCGTTCGGCACGATCGACGACCTGGTCGCGGCCTGGCAGGCCGACCCGGGGTCCGTCACGATCGGCGGCGGCTCGTCGCCCGGCGGACCCGACCACCTGTTCCCGATGCAGCTCGCCGCGGCGCTCGGCATCGACGCCCGCGACGTCCGGTACGTCTCCTATGACGGAGGCGGCCCGCTGACCAGCGCGCTGCTCGGTCGGAAGATCGACGTCGGCTTCTCCGGCCTGGGCGAGTTCGAGGGACAGATCGCCTCCGGCGAGCTCCGCGTCCTGGCCGTCTCCGGCGAGGAGCGTCTCGACCGGGACCCGCTCGCCGCGATCCCCACGCTGATGGAGTCGGGCATCGACTTCTCGTTCACGAACTGGCGAGGTGTGCTGGCGCCGCCGGACATCTCCCAGGAGCGGCGCGACGAGCTGATCGCCTTCCTCGCCGAGATGCGCGAGACCCCGCAGTGGGAGGAGGCCCTCGAGAAGAACGGCTGGACCGATGCCTTCGTGACGGGTGAGGACTTCGAGGACTTCCTGCAGGAGCAGGACGAACGCGTCGCGACGACGCTCGAGGAGCTGGGACTGATATGAGCACCGACACCACAGCCGCGTCCGCAGGGACCGTTCCCGCGGGGGCGGGTCCAGACAGTGCTGGTCCAGACAGGGCCCAGTACGGCCTCGCCGCCGTCGTCGCCCTGCTCGGCGCCTACACGATCTACGACGCCACGACTCTGGCGGTCGGCTTCGCCGATCCTGTCGGACCGCGCGTCTTCCCCTACATCATCGGCACGGTCATGATCGGGCTCGGTGCCCTCCTGGCTGTGGCGACCGCCCGGGGCGACCGGCCGGCGGCCGAGGACGGTGAGGACGTCGACCTGACGACACCGGCCGACTGGCCGACGGTGCTGAAGCTGATCGCCGTGTTCGTCGTCAACATCGTGCTGGTCGACGTCCTCGGCTGGGCCGTCACCGGCGCGATCCTCTTCGCCGGCTGCACCTGGGCGCTCGGCAGCAGGACGCTGATCAAGGACGTGCTGATCGGCATCGTGCTCTCGGTGGGCAGCTGGTACGCGTTCTACGTCGGGCTCAACATCCCCCTGACGCCGGGCATCCTGGACGGGATCCTCTGATGGAGAGCCTCGACCTGCTGAGGGGCGGCCTGGAGGCCGCGCTGAGCCCCGAGAACCTGCTGTGGGCCGCGCTCGGCGTGCTGCTCGGCACGTTCGTCGGCGTGCTGCCGGGCATCGGTCCCGCGATGGCCGTCGCGCTGCTGCTGCCGGCCACCTACGGGCTGGAGCCCACCGCCGCGTTCATCATGTTCGCGGGCATCTACTACGGCGGCATGTACGGCGGGTCGACCACGTCGATCCTGCTGAACACGCCGGGGGAGTCCTCGTCGGTCATGACGGCCATCGAGGGCAACAAGATGGCCAAGCGAGGCCGTGCCGCCCAGGCGCTGGCGTCCGCCGCGATCGGCTCGTTCATCGCCGGGACGATCGGCACCTTGCTCGTGGTGTTCTTCGCGCCGGCTCTCGCCGACGTCGCCGTCGACATCGGTGCGCCGTCGTACTTCGCGATCATGCTGCTCGCCATCGTGCTGGTGACCGCCGTGCTCGGCTCGTCTCGACTGCGCGGCTTCATCGCGCTGTTCCTCGGCCTGACGATCGGCCTGGTGGGTCTCGACCTGTCCACGGGCCAGCCGCGCCTCGACCTCGGTCAGTCGCTGCTGGCCGACGGGCTCGACATCGTGGTCGTGGCGGTCGGCATCTTCGCCCTCGGCGAGGCCCTCTGGGTCGCGGCGCACCTGCGCCGCTCGCCACTGACGGTCATCCCCACAGGACGACCGTGGATGGGCCGCGACGACTGGCGCCGCTCGTGGAAGCCGTGGCTCCGCGGGACGGCCCTGGGCTTCCCGTTCGGCGCCGTGCCCGCGGGTGGCGCCGAGACGCCCACCTTCCTGTCGTACATCCTCGAGCGTCGACTGGCGGGCAAGGACCACGAGTTCGGCCAAGGCGCGATCGAGGGCGTCGCCGGACCCGAGGCCGCCAACAACGCGTCGGCCGCCGGCACCTTCGTGCCGCTCCTGGCACTCGGCCTGCCGGTCACCGCGACGGCGTCGATCATGCTGGCTGCGCTGCAGGGCTACGGGATCCAGCCGGGACCGCAGCTCATGACCACGCAGTCCGACCTGGTCTGGACCCTGTTGGCGAGCCTGCTGATCGGCAACACGCTGCTGCTGGTGCTGAACCTGCCGCTCGCCCCGGCGTGGGCGAAGCTGCTGCGCACCCCGCGCCCGTACCTCTACGCCGGCATCCTGTTCTTCGCCGCGCTCGGGGCCTACACGGTCAACCAGCAGCCGTTCGACCTGCTACTCCTGCTGGTCTTCGGGCTGCTGGGACTCGCGATGCGCCGGTTCGCGCTGCCGGTGCTGCCGCTGATCCTCGGCGTCATCCTCGGCCCGCTCATGGAGGTCAAGATGCGTGAGGCGCTGGCGATCTCCGGTGGTGACGCCAGTGCGCTCGTCAGCGAGCCGCTCGCCGTCGTCGTCTACGCGATCATCGTGATCGCCCTGGTCGGATCCGTGCTGGCGGGCCGGCGGGCCAAGCGGTCGACCCTCGACACCGAGCCAGACACCGACACAGTCCCGAAGCAGAAGGAGCACGTATGAGCATCGTGGTGGCGTACGCGCCGGACGAGTTCGGCCGGTCGGCCGTCGAGGCCGGGCTCGCGGTGGCGGCGTCCCGGGGCGGCGACGTCGTCGTCGTCAACGCCACCCGCGGGGATGCCTTGGTCGACACGAAGTTCGCGGGATCGAGCGAGCGGGCCGCGCTCGACGAGCTGCTGGCGGCGTCGACCGTGGCGTCGACGGTGCGGCAGCCGGTCGGCACGGACGTCGCCGACGCGGTGCTGCAGGTCGCCGAGGAGGTCGGCGCGACCTTGCTGGTGGTCGGCCTCCGGCACCGCACACCGGTCGGCAAGATGCTGATGGGCAGCGTCGCCCAGCGCATCCTGCTCGACGCCACGGTGCCGGTGCTCGCCGTCAAGCCCGGGCAGTCCGTCCCCCTCTAGCGGCGCCAGGGAGCGGCTGGGCCACATCGGGGAGGACCGTTCACCGGCCGTTCACGCGGACCCGGCACGCTCGGCCGGTGCTCGAGCCGGAACGTCCTGACCAGCCGTTGCTCCGATCCGATCGCGCACCGGCTCCGCGGACTCTGGTCGACATCCTCGACGCCACGACGGCCCTCGCGCCAGATGCCCCGGCGATCGACAACGGCGCCGAGGTCCTCACCTACGCCCAGATGCTCGAGGCCGCCGGGGAGCTCGCCGACGAGCTGACGGGCCACGGCATCGGGCGGGGTGACCGCGTCGGCATCCGGATCGACTCCGGCACGGTCGAGCTCTACGTCGCCGTCGTCGGGGTGCTGCTGGCCGGTGCCGCCTACGTCCCGGTCGACGTCGACGACCCCGACGAGCGGGCCCGCACGGTGTTCGGCGAGGCGGCCGTGGCCGCCGTGGTCGGCAACGGCCTCACGATCGCCGTCCGGCGGCCCGACGGCGAGCCGGCCGGCGGAGCGCCGGACCCGGAGGACGATGCCTGGGTCATCTTCACCTCCGGCTCGACCGGCACGCCCAAGGGCGTCGCCGTCTCGCACCGCAACGCCGCGGCCTTCGTCGACGCCGAGGCGCGGCTGTTCTGTCGTGACGCCCCCCTCGGCCCGGGCGATCGGGTGATGGCCGGCCTGTCGGTGGCCTTCGACGCCTCGTGCGAGGAGATGTGGTTGGCGTGGCGCCACGGCGCCTGCCTCGTGCCGGCCCCGCGGTCGCTCGTGCGCAGCGGCACCGACCTCGGACCGTGGCTCGTGGCCAACGACGTCACGGTGGTGTCGACCGTGCCGACGCTCGTGGCGCTCTGGCCCACCGACGCCCTGGCCGCGGTGCGGCTGCTGATCCTCGGGGGCGAGGCGTGCCCGCCCGAGATCGGCGCTCGGCTCGCCACGGCCGGCCGCGAGGTCTGGAACACGTACGGGCCCACCGAGGCCACGGTCGTCGCGTGTGCCGCGCAGCTCGAGCCGGAGCCGCCCGTGCGCATCGGCCTGCCCCTCGACGGCTGGGACCTCGCCGTGGTCGACGCCGACGGTCAGCCCGTCGGCGTGGGTGGAGTGGGGGAGCTGATCATCGGCGGCGTGGGCCTGGCGCGCTACCTGGATCCGGTCAAGGACGCCGAGAAGTACGCCCCGATGCCCACGCTGGGGTGGGACCGCGCCTACCGCAGCGGCGACGTCGTCGAGAACGACCCCGAGGGGCTGCTGTTCCGCGGTCGTGCTGACGACCAGGTGAAGGTCGGCGGACGGCGCATCGAGCTGGGCGAGCTCGACAGCGCCCTGCTCGCCCTGCCGGGCGTGCGCGGTGCCGCCGCAGCGGTGCGCGTCACCGGTGCGGGCAACAAGGTGCTCGTCGGCTACGTCAGCGCCGGGCCGGAGCTCGACGTCCGCGCCGCGGCCGAGCACCTGCGAGCCACGATGCCGGCGGCACTGGTGCCGCGCATCGCCGTGGTCGACACGATCCCCACCCGCACGTCCGGCAAGGTCGACCGCGACGCCCTGCCGTGGCCACTCCCGACGAGAGAGCCGGAGACTGAAGCAGCGGACTTCTCCGGCACCGCCGCCCGGTTGCGCGACCTGTGGCAGGAGATCCTCGGCGCCACGCCCGCGAGCCTGGAGGACGACTTCTTCGACCTCGGAGGCGGCAGCCTCACCGCCGCCCAGCTCGTCGCCAGGCTGCGCGACGACCACCCCGAGGTGGCCGTCGCCGACATCTACGAGCACCCGACCGTCGGCGACCTGTCCACCGTGCTCGATCGCGTGAGCCTCGATCGCGCCTCCGGCCCGGCGGGGCGCGTCAACCCGGACGCCACGCCCGTGTCGCGGGTGTCGCAGGCCTGCCAGGTGGCGGCCACGGTCGCCGTGCGGATGATCGCGGGCCTGCGCTGGCTGGTGTGGGGCGGCCTGGCCGTCCTGGCCGCCCGGTCCTGGCTCGGCTGGACCTTCCTGCCCGACATCACCTGGTGGGCCCCGGTGCTGGGATGGCTCCTGCTGGTGAGCCCGCCCGGCCGCGTGCTGCTGAGCGCCGGCGCCGCTCGGCTCGTGCTCCTTGGCGTGCAGCCCGGTCGACACCCTCGCGGCGGGTCGACCCACCTGCGCGTGTGGCTCGCCGAGCGCCTGACCGATGAGCTCGGCGCCACCGGCACCGCCGCCGCGCCGATGATGACCTGGTACGCCCGGCTGCTCGGGTGCTCGATCGGCAAGGGCGTTGACCTGCACACCTTCCCGCCGGTCACCGGTCTCCTCACGATCGGCGCCCACAGTGCGATCGAGGCCGAGGTCGACCTCGCCGGCCACTGGGTCGACGGCAGCACGTTCCACCTCGGCGCCATCAGCATCGGCAAGCGGGTGCGGGTCGGTGCTCGCAGCACGCTGGCCGACGGCAGCCGGCTCGGTGACGACTCCGAGATCGGCCCGGGCTCCGCGGTCTTCGGCGAGGTCCCGGCCGGCGAGTACTGGTCCGGAGCGCCCGCAGGTCGCGTCGGACCCGCCCGCGGCCCTGCCGGCTCCGGCAGGGCGCCGCGACGCCCCGTCTGGATCGTCGCCTACGCGCTCACGGGCCCGCTGCTCGCGGCCCTGCCGGTCGTCGCCTTCGTGGCCGGTGTGCTCGCCGTGCTGCCGCTGGTCGGCGACCCGGGGTCCGTCGGAGCGCTGGTGACGCGCGCACTGCTGCTGGCGCCGCTGGCGGCCGTGGTGGCGGGGCTGGCGCTGGCGGCCCTCGTGCTGCTCGTGGTGCGGGTGCAGTCCAGGGGCCTCGAGCCCGGCATTCACGCCGTGCACGGACCGCAGGCCTGGCGCGCCTGGACCGTCGTGCGCGCGATGGACGAGGCGCGCTCCTGGCTGTTCCCGCTCTACTCGAGCTTCCTGACCCCGCAGTGGCTCCGGCTGCTCGGTGCGAAGATCGGCGCCGACGTCGAGGCCTCCACGGTCCTGATGGTCCCCAGCCTGACGTCGGTCGGTGAGGGCGCCTTCCTCGCCGACGACACGATGCTCGGCATGTACGAGCTCGGTGGCGGGTGGCTCCGTGTCGAGCGCGTCAAGATCGGCCGCCGGGCGTTCGTCGGCAACTCCGGCATGACGGCTCCCGGCCGCAAGGTCCCCAAGGGCGGGCTGGTCGCGGTGCTGTCGGCGGCGCCCCGGCGCGCCTCCGCGAAGGCCGGCACCTCGTGGCTCGGCAGCCCACCGACCCAGCTGCGCCGCGCCCGGGGCCAGGCCGACCCCGGTCGCACGTGGTCACCGCCGCGCCGTACCCGTGGGGCGCGTGCGGCGGTCGAGGTCGCGCGCTGGGTCCCGGTCTGGGTCTCGGCGTGGCTCGTCGTCGGTGTGGCCGGGACGCTGCTGGTGCTGGCCGATGGCGCGCTCGGAACGGGTGGGTCTGTCGTCATGCTGCTGGCCGGCCCGGTGCTGGCCGCCGGTGGTGTCGTCGCCGCCGCGGTCACGACCCTTGCCAAGTGGCTGCTCGTCGGCCGGGTCCGAGCCGGCGACCACCCGCTGTGGAGCTCGTTCGTGTGGCGCAACGAGCTCGCTGACACGTTCGTCGAGGTCGTCGCCGCCCCGTGGTTCGCCCGCCACGTCGTCGCCACGCCCGTCCTGAACGCCTGGATGCGCTCGATGGGCGCACGCATCGGGCGCGGCGTATGGTGCGACACGTACTGGCTGCCGGAGACCGACCTCGTCCGGCTGGACGACGGCTCGGCGGTCAACCGTGGGTGTGTCGTGCAGACCCACCTCTTCCACGATCGGATACTCAGCATGGACACGGTGACGGTGCGCTCGGGCGGCACCCTCGGTCCCCACGGCGTGGTCCTGCCGGCCGCGCAGATCGGTGCCCACGCCACGGTCGGGCCGGTCTCGCTCGTCATGCGGGGTGAGTCGATCCCGAAGCGCACGCGCTGGATCGGCAACCCCGTCGGTCCCTGGACCGACGACGCATGAGCGAGCGCCAGCGAGCGATGGAGCAGAGCACCCCGAACGACGTCTACGTCCCCGACCACGGTGACCCGACGTTCGGCGTCAGCCACTACGACCTCGTGCTGTCGGTCGCGCTCGAGAACAACGCGCTGTCCGGTCGCGCGACGCTGACCATCGAGGCGACCGAGGACCTCGACCGCCTCGAGCTCGATCTGTTCGCCCTGCGGGTGTCTCGCGTGAAGGTCGACGGCGCCCAGCCGGCCAAGTGGAGCCAGCGGCGGCACCGGCTCGTGCTCCGGCTGCGTGAACCCCTTGCGGCGGGCACGCAGGCCGCCGTCGAGGTCACCTACGCCGGGTCGCCGAGGCCCATGCCCGGTCCCGACGGGGAGGCCGGCTGGGAGGAGCTCGAGGACGGCCTGATCGTCGCCTCGCAGCCCCATGGCGCACCCTCGTGGTTCCCCTGCAACGACCGCCCGGACGACAAGGCCACCTACCGCCTCGAGATCACCGCCCCGAACGACTACACCGTCGTGGCCAACGGTCGAGCGGGGGACAAGCGACGGCGAGGCAGCACCACCACCTGGGAGTACGTCGCCGATGCCCCGATGGCCACCTACCTGGCGACGCTGCAGGTCGGCCGGTACGTGCCGATCACCGACACGGCCGGCGCCGTCGAGGTCACCACCTGGTGCCCGCCGGCCCGCCGCGAGTCCGTCATCGAGGCGTTCGCCGACCAGACCACGATGGTCGAGCGCTTCGCCGAGCTCTTCGGTCCCTACCCGTTCGACACCTACGCCGCGGTCGTGACCGACGACGAGCTCGAGATTCCGCTCGAGGCGCAGACCCTGTCGATCTTCGGCTCCAACCTGGCGACGCGCGACTGGTCCGCGCAGCGGCTCGTCGCGCACGAGCTGGCCCACCAGTGGTTCGGCAACAGCCTGACGCTGCGGCACTGGCGCGACATCTGGTTGCACGAGGGCTTCGCCTGCTACGCCGAGTGGCTGTGGTCCGAGCTGTCCGGCGGCCCGGACGCCGACGCCCACGCCCGCGAGCAGCACGAGCGGCTCGCCGGCCTCGAGCAGGACCTGCTGCTCGGCGACCCGGGCCCCGACGACCTGTTCGACGACCGCGTCTACAAGCGCGGCGCCTTGACCCTGCACACGCTGCGCCGCACCCTCGGCGACGACCTGTTCTTCGACGTCCTCCGGTCCTGGACCGCCGCGCACCGCCACGGCACCGTGACCACCGAGCAGCTCCTCGACCACGTGTCCGAGGCGACCGGCGTCGACGCCGCGGCCCTGCTGGGGCCCTGGCTCACCGAACGGGCGTTGCCGGACCTTCCCGCGTGACGACGACCGGCGCGTCCGGCTGGTCGACCGCGACCACGGCGGTCGTGCCCGGGGGAGCGGCGATGGTGACCCAGGCGGGTCCCGGCTCACGGACGTCCTCGACGATCCCGACGCCCAACGCCTTGCCGACCGCCTCCCGCCGCACCCACGCGGGCTCGGACGCGACGTCCACGTCGACCCCCACCGCAACGTGCTGGCACACGGCGACGACGGTGTGCTCGCCGTGGCGGGAGAGGCTCACGTGCGGTGCGGGACGACCAGTCACGCGCGCCGATGGGCGACCGTGCTCGCTGCTGCCGCACCTCGGGCACAGCCGGTGCTCGTGCACCTCCTCGATCGCGACCTCCAGCACAGTGGCGACCGCGCGGCGCAGCAGCGTCGGGTCGTCGGCGAGACCCCAGAAGACCTCTACCCGCCCCACCACCGTCACGCCCACTCGCACAGTGTGCGGCAGGATCGGGACCCATGGGTGAGCGACCACTGGCCTCCGGCAATGTCGCCGAACGTGCGCGTGACCTGCTCGGCCGTGAGCTGACGGCACACGGCGTCACGATCGTGATCACGGAGGTCGAGGCGTACGGCGGCATCGAGGATCCCGCGTCCCACGCCTACACACGGACGGCCCGCTCGGAGATCATGTACGGACCGCCCGGACGCCTCTACGTGTACCGCTCGTACGGCATCCACCACTGCGCCAACATCGTCACCGGACCGAGCGAGATCGCGGCCGCGGTCCTGCTGCGGGCCGGTCGCGTCGTCGACGGGCTGGAGCTCGCGCAGGAGCGCCGCAGCGGCGTCGCCGACCGACAGCTGGCTCGCGGTCCGGGCAACCTCGCGGCCGCGCTCGGCATCACGCTGGAGGACCGGGGTGCGGACGTGGGGGGTGCGGACGTGGAACAGTCGCACGTCCAGCTGGGTCCCGCACCGGCTGAGCCGCTGACCGTGCTGTCCGGCCCGCGGGTCGGCGTCTCGAAGGCGGCCGACGTCCCCTGGCGCTTCTGGATCGCCGGCGACCCGACCGTCTCGGCCTACCGGCGCTCGCCGAGAGCCCCCGCCCCCGACGCGTCGGGCACCTGACAGACGCCGTCCTCGCACACGGGCGCGTCGTCGTCGCCCACCATCTCGAGCGGGCCCCTCACGGTCGGGTGACCTTCTCGAGCGCGGCGAGGAACGTCTCGCTCGACTGGGCGCCGGAGATGCCCATCCGGCCGTCGATGACGTAGAACGGCACGCCGCCGATGCCGTAGTCGACGGCTTGGTCGATGTCGGCCTGCACGGCGCCGGCGTACCGGCCCGTGGTCAACGCCTCGCGGGTCTCGTCGCGGTCCAGCCCGACGTCGGCGCCCAGGTCGACGAGCTCCTCGACGTCGCCGACGTTGCGGCCCTGCTCGAAGTACGCCGTCAGCAGTCGTTCCTTGAGCGCGGCCTGCACGCCGAGCGCCTTGGCGTGGTGCAGCAGCTCGTGAGCGCGGCGGGTGTTGGTGTGCTGCACGGTGTCGAAGTCGTAGGCCAGACCCTCGCCGGCCGCGAGCTCGGTCATCTGCGCCAGCATCTGCTCGACCTGGGCGACCGGCATCCGCTTGTGCTGCACCAGGAAGTCGACCGACGAGCCGGTGAAGTCGACAGGGGTGTCGGGCGACAGCTCGAAGCTGCGGTAGACCACCACGACGTCCTCGTCGTGGGAGGCGCGGAACTGCTCCAGCGCGCGCTCGAAGCGACGCTTGCCCACGAAGCACCAGGGGCACGCGATGTCGGAGAAGATCTCGATCTGCACGACAAGCACAACCCATCGCCGCACACTGCGTATTCCAGTGCCTGATGGATGACCTACGATCAGGGCGCCGAGGAAAGGGTGTGACGTGCTTCTCAACGAGTCCCGACGCGACAAGGTCCTGCACGCCTTGGAGACGAAGCACGTCTCCCGGGTGTATCGCGGTGGCCACAACGCCTGGCGGCGGATCGCCGGAGTCGTCGACAGCTCATCCCGTACCCGCCGGATCGCCGCGCTGGGGCAGGCCTCGCTCGACGGTCTGACGCACCAGGAGACCAACCTGGGCTGGGTGGCCCCGGACCGTTTCGAGCGGTTCCCCGTCGCACCCCAGGGCCGGCACCGCACGTTGGCCCAGCTGCATGCCGTGGTCCGTCCTCGCACTTACCTGGAGATCGGCATCGACAACGGGGCGAGCCTGCACGCGGTGCAGGTCCCCGCCATCGGAGTCGATCCGGCTCCGCAGATCACGTACGACCTCGGGCCGCACATCGCGGTGGCGCGCGACCGCAGCGACGACTTCTTCGCGCGACCCGACGCCCTCGCGCACCTCGGGGGCGTGCCGCTCGACCTCGCGTTCATCGACGGCATGCACCTGTCGGAGTTCGCACTGCGCGACTTCATGAACCTCGAGAAGCTGATGCCCCGCACCGGCGTGATCGTGTTCGACGACATGCTGCCGCGCAACTCCTTGGAGGCGTATCGGGTGCGCCGAACCAACGCCTGGGCAGGTGACGTCTACAAGGTCACCGAGATCCTCGGGCAGCACAGACCAGACCTGGTGGTGCTGCCCCTCAACACCAACCCGACCGGCACGGTGCTCGTCACGAACCTCGACCCCGGGTCTCGGATCCTCCATGACCGATATGAGGAGCTGGAGGCGTACTGCACCACCCCCGACCCCCAGGTCGTGTCACCCACCTGGACGCGACGGCTGACCGCGCGCGACCCGCGCCGGGTCGTCGACAGCCCCGCGTGGGCGGTGCTGCGGGACGCGCGTTCCCGTGAGGTCGACCTCGACGCCGCCATGACGCAGCTGCGAGCGATCCCACCTCTGCGCTGATCACGCTTGGGCCGCTCAGGGCCCGGGGAGCTTGTGGGCGAGAATGGCTCGGTCTGACCCATACCCCCGAACCCTGGAGACCCCGGTGACCCACGTCCTCGACGACCTCGACGCGCGCGGCCTGGTCGCGCACGCGACCGACCGCGACGCCCTGCGCGACGCCCTCTCGTCGGGACCCGTCACCTACTACGTCGGCTTCGACCCCACGGCCCCCAGCCTCCACGTCGGCAACCTCCTGCAGGTGTTGACGGCGCGTCGGCTGCAGCTGGCGGGACACAAGCCGCTGATCCTGGTGGGCGGGTCGACCGGACTGATCGGCGACCCGAAGCAGTCCGGTGAGCGCACCATGAACTCCAAGGAGACCGTGGCGGCGTGGGTGGAACGGATCCGTGACCAGGTCTCGCGGTTCGTGTCCTTCGAGGGCGACAACGCGGCCGTGCTGGTGAACAACCTCGACTGGACCAGCCAGATCAACACGATCGACTTCCTGCGCGACATCGGCAAGCACTTCCCGATCAACCGGATGCTGGCCCGCGACGTCGTCAGCAACCGGCTGGAGTCGGGCATCAGCTACACCGAGTTCAGCTACGTGCTGCTGCAGTCGCTCGACTTCCTCGAGCTCTACCGGCGGCACGGGTGCGTGCTGCAGACCGGAGGCAGCGACCAGTGGGGCAACCTCACGGCGGGAGTCGAGCTGATCCGCCGTGCCGACGGCGGCAAGGCGCACGCCTTCGCCACGCCGTTGATCACCAAGGCCGACGGCACCAAGTTCGGCAAGACCGAGTCAGGGACGATCTGGCTCGACCCCGAGCTGATGAGTCCGTACGCGTTCCACCAGAGCTGGATCCAGGCCGAGGACTCCAAGGTGGGGGAGTACCTCAAGCAGTTCACCTTCCTCGGTGTCGAGGAGGTGGACCAGCTGATGGCCGAGCACGCCCAGGCCCCGGGCCGGCGGGCACCGCAGCGACGCCTGGCGCACGAGCTCACATCGATCGTCCACGGCACGCCCGAGGCCGAGGCCGCCGAGCTGGCGGCCACGGCGCTGTTCGGGCGGGGGGAGCTGGGTGACCTCCCGGAGGCGACGCTCGCCGCCGCGCTCACGGAGGCCGGCGTGGCCGACGTGGGGCCCGACTCCACGGTCACGGACGCTCTGGTGGCCACCGGACTCGTCGACAGCCGGTCGGCCGCGCGCCGGGCGATCGCCGATGGTGGCGCCTACGTGAACAACGAACGCGTGAGCGACCCCGAGGCCCTCGTGGCCGAGGCGAACCTCCTGCACAATTCCTGGGCCGTTCTGCGCCGTGGAAAGCGCCAAATTGCAGGCGTGAAATTACATCGCTGACATTCTGTGGTCGGCGTCACACGGAATCGATTTGACGGACTGGTGAACGACTGCGTAATGTTCTTCTTGTTGCACAGCACGACGGAGCGCAAGGCGGGAACGCCGGGCGATCGGAGCTAGCAGCCACCTGAACCGAAACGGCCAACGCCAGGGTGCCTCTGAGAGGCAGAACCCGGAAACTGGTCGCTGACAACGGAGGGTGAGCACGGGAACTGAAGCTGGTTTGACCGGCCGAAACACACCGTGTAAGTTGGACGAGTTGCCCCGAGCGGGGAAGCCGGAAACGGTGGCCCGCAGGTGTGCGTCTGATCCTTGAGAACTCAACAGTGTGCCAAAAGTCGACGAGATTAATTAGTAACACCCCGTCGAGACCCGTCAGTGAGCTTCGGCTTGCTGATCTCGACGGTAATCAATTCCGACAATTTATTTGTCAGCAAATAGTTTGTCAGAATCAACTGAAGTTGGCAGTGCTATCACTGCTTCAACGGAGAGTTTGATCCTGGCTCAGGACGAACGCTGGCGGCGTGCTTAACACATGCAAGTCGAGCGGTAAGGCTCCTTCGGGAGTACACGAGCGGCGAACGGGTGAGTAACACGTGAGCAATCTGCCCTTCTCATCGGAATAACCATTGGAAACGATGGCTAATGCCGAATACGACCTCCTTTCGCATGATCGGAGGTGGAAAGCTCCGGCGGAGAAGGATGAGCTCGCGGCCTATCAGCTAGTTGGCGGGGTAACGGCCCACCAAGGCGACGACGGGTAGCCGGCCTGAGAGGGTGACCGGCCACACTGGGACTGAGACACGGCCCAGACTCCTACGGGAGGCAGCAGTGGGGAATATTGGACAATGGGCGAAAGCCTGATCCAGCAACGCCGCGTGAGGGATGACGGCCTTCGGGTTGTAAACCTCTTTCAGCAGGGACGAAGCGAAAGTGACGGTACCTGCAGAAGAAGGACCGGCCAACTACGTGCCAGCAGCCGCGGTAATACGTAGGGTCCGAGCGTTGTCCGGAATTATTGGGCGTAAAGGGCTCGTAGGCGGTTTGTCGCGTCGGGAGTGAAAACTCAGGGCTTAACCCTGAGCGTGCTTCCGATACGGGCAGACTAGAGGTATTCAGGGGAGAACGGAATTCCTGGTGTAGCGGTGGAATGCGCAGATATCAGGAGGAACACCGGTGGCGAAGGCGGTTCTCTGGGAATAACCTGACGCTGAGGAGCGAAAGCATGGGTAGCGAACAGGATTAGATACCCTGGTAGTCCATGCCGTAAACGTTGGGCGCTAGGTGTGGGGACCTTCCACGGTCTCCGTGCCGCAGCTAACGCATTAAGCGCCCCGCCTGGGGAGTACGGCCGCAAGGCTAAAACTCAAAGGAATTGACGGGGGCCCGCACAAGCGGCGGAGCATGCTGATTAATTCGATGCAACGCGAAGAACCTTACCTGGGTTTGACATATACCGGAAAGCTGCAGAGATGTAGCCCCCCTTGTGGTCGGTATACAGGTGGTGCATGGCTGTCGTCAGCTCGTGTCGTGAGATGTTGGGTTAAGTCCCGCAACGAGCGCAACCCTCGTCCTATGTTGCCAGCACGTAATGGTGGGGACTCATAGGAGACTGCCGGGGTCAACTCGGAGGAAGGTGGGGATGACGTCAAGTCTTCATGCCCCTTATGTCCAGGGCTTCAAGCATGCTACAATGGCCGGTACAAAGGGCTGCGAAACCGCAAGGTGGAGCGAATCCCAAAAAGCCGGTCTCAGTTCGGATTGGGGTCTGCAACTCGACCCCATGAAGTCGGAGTCGCTAGTAATCGCAGATCAGCAACGCTGCGGTGAATACGTTCCCGGGCCTTGTACACACCGCCCGTCACGTCATGAAAGTCGGCAACACCCGAAGCCGGTGGCCCAACCCTTGTGGAGGGAGCCGTCGAAGGTGGGGCTGGCGATTGGGACGAAGTCGTAACAAGGTAGCCGTACCGGAAGGTGCGGCTGGATCACCTCCTTTCTAAGGAGCATTTGGCGAGGTCTTCGGGCCCTGTCCAAGCGTGACCGTTCGCAGACACACGTTCTGCGCGGCACAGCTCACTAGTGGATCGTCGACTATTTGGCTTGATGAGCACCAAACGCTGTCAGTACACCGGGCTTGCCCGGACGGAACCTCAGCTCGCGGAGCTCATTGAATCAGGCACACTGTTGGGTCCTGAGGGATTAGGCCATAGGCTTAGTTTCTCGGACCGCTGAACCCTTCGAACCACTCGCTCTGGCGAGCAGGCGTCGGAACTTCCAGCGGTACCGACCGTATTTTGAGAACTTCACAGTGGACGCGAGCATCTTTGTAGTAACAACAAGCTACTAAGTGCACATGGTGGATGCCTTGGCATCGAGAGCCGATGAAGGACGTTGGAGTCTGCGAAAAGCCCCGGGAAGGTGACAACCGACCTGTGATCCGGGGATGTCCGAATGGGGAAACCCACCTGGAGGAAAGTCCAGGTACCTGCGCCTGAACACATAGGGCGTTTGGAGGGAACGCGGGGAAGTGAAACATCTCAGTACCCGCAGGAAGAGAAAACAAAAGTGATTCCGGTAGTAGTGGCGAGCGAAACCGGAAGAGGCTAAACCCTAGTGATGTGATAGCCGGCAGGCGTTGTCACTGGGGGGTTGTGGGGCCGCATGGTCTGTTCTGCCGAGCAGACAAAGAGTCACAAACCATGAGTGAAGTGAAAGCCGACTGGAAAGTCGCGGCACAGAGGGTGAGACCCCCGTACACGTAAGCTCATGGCTCTTTTGCGTCACCCCGAGTAACACCGAACCCCTGAAATTCGGTGTGAATCTGGCGGGACCACCCGTTAAGCCTAAATACTCCTCGATGACCGATAGCGGACTAGTACCGTGAGGGAAAGGTGAAAAGTACCCCGGGAGGGGAGTGAAATAGTACCTGAAACCATGTGCATACAATCCGTTGGAGCGGTTCTTCGGAACTGTGACAGCGTGCCTTTTGAAGAATGAGCCTGCGAGTTAGCGTTCAGTAGCGAGGTTAAGGCGAGAGCCGTAGCCGTAGCGAAAGCGAGTCCGAATAGGGCGATTGAGTTGCTGGATCTAGACCCGAAGCGGAGTGATCTATCCATGGGCAGGTTGAAGCGCGGGTAAGACCGCGTGGAGGACCGAACCCACCTAGGTTAAAAACTGGGGGGATGACCTGTGGATAGGGGTGAAAGGCCAATCAAACTCCGTGATAGCTGGTTCTCCCCGAAATGCATTTAGGTGCAGCGTTGCGTGTTTCTTGCCGGAGGTAGAGCACTGGATGGGCTAGGGGGCCTACAAGCTTACTGAACCCAGCCAAACTCCGAATGCCGGTAAGTGAGAGCGCAGCAGTGAGACAGTGGGGGATAAGCTCCATTGTCGAGAGGGAAACAGCCCAGACCATCAGCTAAGGTCCCAAAGCGATTGCTAAGTGGAAAAGGATGTGGAGTCGCAGAGACAACCAGGAGGTTGGCTTAGAAGCAGCCACCCTTGAAAGAGTGCGTAATAGCTCACTGGTCAAGTAATTCCGCGCCGACAATTTAGCGGGGCTCAAGCAATCCACCGAAGCTATGGGATTCACACATGTGGTAGGCCTTCGTGGTCCAGCCGTGTGGATCGGTAGGGGAGCGTCGTGTGGCGAGCGAAGCGGCGGGGTAACCCAGCCGTGGATGCCACACGAGTGAGAATGCAGGCATGAGTAGCGAATGAGGAGTGAGAAACTCCTCCACCGAATGACCAAGGGTTCCAGGGTCAAGCTAATCTTCCCTGGGTAAGTCGGGACCTAAGGCGAGGCCGACAGGCGTAGTCGATGGACAACGGGCTGATATTCCCGTACCGGCGTTGAATCGCCCATGCTGAATCCAGTAATGCTAAGTGCCCAAAGCCGGCCTCCAGACTCTTCGGAGTCATTGGCCGGGGGAGCGCACGACCCAAGCTGGTAGTAGGCAAGCAATGGTGTGACGCAGGAAGGTAGCTCAACCGTGGCGATGGTAGTCCACGGGCAAGGTCGTAGGACTGGTGATAGGCAAATCCGTCACCTACATGTCTGAGAGCCGATGCGGAGACGATTTAGTCGAAGTGAGTGATCCTATGCTGCCGAGAAAAGCATCTAGCGAGATTCAAAGCCGCCCGTACCCCAAACCGACTCAGGTGGTCAGGTAGAGAATACTAAGGTGATCGAGTGAACCATGGTTAAGGAACTCGGCAAAATGCCCCCGTAACTTCGGGAGAAGGGGGGCCGGATGCGTTATCGGACTTGCTCCGAGAAGCGTTGAAGGCCGCAGAGACCAGGCCCAAGCGACTGTTTACTAAAAACACAGGTCCGTGCTAAGTCGAAAGACGCCGTATACGGACTGACTCCTGCCCGGTGCTGGAAGGTTAAGGGGACGTGTTAGCGCAAGCGAAGCACAGAACTTAAGCCCCAGTAAACGGCGGTGGTAACTATAACCATCCTAAGGTAGCGAAATTCCTTGTCGGGTAAGTTCCGACCTGCACGAATGGAGTAACGACTTGGGCGCTGTCTCAACCATGGACTCGGCGAAATTGCACTACGAGTAAAGATGCTCGTTACGCGCGGCAGGACGGAAAGACCCCGGGACCTTTACTATAGTTTGGTATTGGTGTTTGGTTCAGTTTGTGTAGGATAGGTGGGAGACTGTGAAGCGTGGACGCCAGTTCATGTGGAGTCAACGTTGAAATACCACTCTGACTGTACTAGATATCTAACCTAGGTCCATTATCTGGATCAGGGACAGTGCCTGATGGGTAGTTTAACTGGGGCGGTTGCCTCCTAAAATGTAACGGAGGCGCCCAAAGGTTCCCTCAGCCTGGTTGGCAATCAGGTTTCGAGTGTAAGTGCACAAGGGAGCTTGACTGTGAGACTGACAAGTCGAGCAGGGACGAAAGTCGGGACTAGTGATCCGGCGCTGGCAAGTGGAAGCGGCGTCGCTCAACGGATAAAAGGTACCCCGGGGATAACAGGCTGATCTTCCCCAAGAGTCCATATCGACGGGATGGTTTGGCACCTCGATGTCGGCTCGTCGCATCCTGGGGCCGTAGCAGGTCCCAAGGGTTGGGCTGTTCGCCCATTAAAGCGGCACGCGAGCTGGGTTTAGAACGTCGTGAGACAGTTCGGTCCCTATCCGCCGCGCGCGTAGGAAACTTGAGAAAGGCTGCCCCTAGTACGAGAGGACCGGGGTGGACGAACCTCTGGTGTGCCAGTTGTTCTGCCAAGAGCACTGCTGGTTAGCTACGTTCGGAAGTGATAACCGCTGAAAGCATCTAAGCGGGAAGCACGTTTCAAGATGAGGTTTCCCACTGGTTTACCAGGTAAGGCCCCCAGCAGACCACTGGGTTGATAGGCCGGAAGTGGAAGTGCAGCAATGCATGGAGCTGACCGGTACTAATAGGCCGAGGGCTTGTTTCTTACAAAGAAGTGTCGCGTCCACTGTGAGGTTCCCGAGATATGTGTCGGGAACTAGATACTCGTGATCGGTAGCTGAGGCTGCCGGCTCACGAGCCCTGGTTTGATATCTCAATAGAGTTTCGGCGACCATGGCGAAGGGGAAATACCCGGCTACATTCCGAACCCGGAAGTCAAGCCCTTCAGCGCCGATGGTACTGCACTGGAGACGGTGTGGGAGAGTAGGACGTCGCCGGACAATTTTTAGCGCGAGGCCGCTCCTTCGGGAGCGGCCTCGCTGCATTTGTGGGCCCGAGAGGGCCTGGTGACTCCGGTATGAGTCAGGAGAGGATCGCATCATGGCTGATGCACGAGGACCGCGTGATGGCGGTCGAAGCAGCGGTGGCCCGTCGAGGGGCACCGGAGGTTCGCGCGGTGGCGCCGGCAGTGGTTCCGGAGGGCGCGATCGGCGTCCCAGTGGGGGTGCTGGCGGTGCTGGCGGAAGTCGGGGTCGCGGCCGTGACGCGGGTCCGTCCCGCGGCGGTGATCAGCGACGTGGTGACTCGCGCGGCGATTCCCGCGGTGGTGACTCCCGCGGATTCGATCGTGGACCTCGCCGTCGTGACGACCGCGAGGAGCGCACGGTCGACCAGAAGATCTATGACGGTCCGCCGATCCCCGACGACGTCGGGGCCAAGGACCTGGACAAGCACGCTCGCGCGGCTCTGCAGGGGTTGCCCGAGAAACTGGCCGAGCGGGTGGCACGTCACCTGGTGATGGCCGGCCTGCTGGTGGCCGAGGATCCCGAGACCGCGTACCTGCACGCCCTGGCCGCCAAGGCCCGGGCCAACCGCAACGGGCTCATCCGTGAGGCGTGCGGAGAGACGGCCTACGCCGCGGGCAAGTTCCGCGATGCGTTGGCCGAGTTCCGTGCTGCCCGGCGTCTGAACGGTCAGCAGCACTACGCGCCGATGATGGCCGACTGCGAGCGAGCTCTGAAGCGTCCGGAGAAGGCACTGGCCTACGACACCCCGGAGATTCGCGCGGCGCTGGACGATGCGGGCAACGTCGAGCTCAGCATCGTCGTGGCCGGGGCCCGGCGGGATCTCGGCCAGGCCGAGGCCGCACTGCGTCTGCTGGAGACCGAGAACCTGCACTCGGCCTCCCGGGCGGACTGGGTCGCGCGCCTGCGGTACGCCTACGCCGACACGCTGCTCGAGCTCGGACGTCGCGAGGAGGCCGTCGAGTGGTTCCACCGCACCGTGGCCGTCGACGGCAACGGCCAGACCGATGCCGAGGAGCGGCTGTCCACGTTGGGCGGCTGACCCTCTCGTTGTCCACAGCTTGCTCCGGCGCGTTTCCCGCGCGTCGGAGCTCGGGCGCACGCTGGGGCCATGAGTGAGTCAACGAGAACCACGAAGAGTCCCACGCGAGACACCCCTCCTCAGCCCGGGGCCGTCAACTCCGTCGAGCTGAGCGGACGTGTCTCGGCCGATCCGGAGTCGCGCACGCTGCCCAGCGGTGACGAGGTCGTCAGCTTTCGCGTCGTCGTGCCGCGCGACGCCCGGGCGCGCCGACGATCCCGCCAGACGGTCGACACGATCGAGGTCTCGGCCTGGTCGGCCAAGGCCCGACGCACGGCGCTGCGCCTCAGCGCGGGCGACGAGGTGACGGTCACGGGTCAGCTGCGCCGACGGTTCCGTCGCTCCGGGGGTGCCCCGCAGTCCTTCGTGTCGGTCGAGCTCGAGGCGTGCGTCCGCAGACCCCCGGTAGCCTCATCGGCATGACGACGCGTGGCGTGCGCCTGGACTCCTGCCCCGAGGCGCTGGTCGCCCGCCACGACCTGGTGATGCTCGACCTCGACGGCGTGGTCTACGTGGGACCGGAGGCCGTACCGGGTGCCGCCGACGTGCTGCGCGAGGTTCGGTCCGGCGGCACGGCGCTCGCCTACGTCACCAACAACGCCTCCCGACCGGCGGTCTCGGTGGCTCAGCACCTGGCCGATCTCGGCATGCCGTGCGACGGTCCCGACGACGTGGTCACCTCCGCCCAGGCCGTCGCTCGCCTGATGGCCGAGGCGCTGCCCGCCGGTGCTGCGGTGCTCGTCATCGGGGGACCAGGACTGCGCGAGCCCCTCGAGGCGCTCGGCCTGCGGTGCGTCGACTCCGCCGACGACGCTGTCGCCGTGGTGCAGGGCTACCACCCCACCGTGGGGTGGACGCAGCTCGCGGAGGCCTCGTACGCCGTGCAGGCGGGTCTGCCTTGGTACGCCAGCAACACCGATCGCACCATTCCCACGGCGCGCGGCATCGCCCCGGGCAACGGGGCGTTGGTCGAGGTCGTCGCCACGGCCACGGGCGCCCGACCGATCGTGGCCGGCAAGCCCGAGCGGGCCCTGTTCGACGAGACCCGGCTGCGCTGCGCAGCAGAGCGACCGCTGATGGTCGGCGACCGGCCCGACACCGACATCGACGGGGCCATCGGCGCCGAGCTGCCGAGCCTGTTGGTGCTGACCGGGGTGGCCGACCTCGCCGAGACCGTGCAGCTCGACGCCGGCCATCGGCCCGATCACGTCGCGCACGACCTCACGGGGCTGCTCGAGCCGCACGAGCCGATCGAGATCGACGGCGACACCGCGCGATGCGGCAGCGCCCGCGCCACGTGGCACGACGGCGAGCTGAGCCTCACCGACGGTGATGACGGGGGACTGGACGCCCTCCGTGCGGTCGTCGCACTCGGCTGGGCGACCCGCGACCGCGGCGACACCGTGTCCGCCGTGACCGTGTCCGCAGCGGATGCGAGGATGACGCCATGACCGAGCCGACCCCCGAGGTGCATCCCGAGGCGTACCCCGCCGTCGAGCCCACCGGTCACACCGACATCGACGCTGCGCTCGCGCAGCTGCAGGAGCTGCCCGAGCGCCCTGTCGACGAGCACGTGGCCGTGTTCGACGCGGTCCACGGCGTCCTGCGCACCGTGCTGGCCGAGGCCGGACGCGAGGGTGGAACGGATCTGCCGTGAGTCGGCGCGTGAGGCTCGACGCCGAGCTGGTGCGCCGGGGCCTGGCCCGCTCTCGCGAGCATGCCGCCCAGCTCATCCAGGCCGGGTCCGTCTCGGTCGCCGGCAGCACGGCCAGCAAGGCCGCCACGCAGGTCGGCACCGACGTCGCCCTGGTCGTGCGTGAGGACGACGACCCCGGGTGGGCCTCTCGCGGAGCCCACAAGCTGCTGGGAGCGCTGGAGGTCTTCGAGCCGCTCGGCCTGTCCGTCGCCGGTCGCCGTGCTCTCGACGCGGGAGCCTCCACGGGCGGGTTCACCGACGTCCTGCTGCGTCGTGACGTCCGTGAGGTCGTGGCCGTCGACGTCGGGTATGGGCAGCTGGTCTGGGCGCTGCAGAGCGATCCCCGCGTCCAGGTGCACGACCGCACCAACGTGCGCACGCTCACCCCGGAGGCGATCGGCGGTCCGGTCGACCTCGTCGTGTCCGATCTCTCCTTCATCTCGCTGCGCCTCGTGCTGCCGGCGCTCACGGCGTGCTGCCGACCCGAGGGCGACCTGGTGCTGATGGTCAAGCCGCAGTTCGAGGTCGGCAAGGACCGGCTGGGCAAGAATGGCGTCGTGCGCGACCCCCACCTGCATGCCGAGGCCGTCGCCGACGTCTGTCGCACCGCCGACGGACTCGGCTGGGGCACGCGCGCCCTCGCGCCCAGTCCGTTGCCGGGGCCTGCCGGCAATGTCGAGTACTTCTGCTGGTTGCGTACCGACGCCGCACCCGTCGAGCCCGACGCCGTGGCGCGCGTCGTCGCTGACGGCCCCCTGGAGGTGGAGCGATGAGAACCGTACTGCTCGTCGTGCACGGCAGCCGTCCCGAGGCCGCCACGTTCGCCGCTGCGTTCGCCGACCAGCTGACCTCCGCAGGGGTCGGCATCCGCGTGCTGGCCCCCGAGGCCGCGAGTCTCGCTGAGGCCGGCATCACCGACCCCGAGGTCGTCGAGCCCACCACGGGAGCGTCCGAGGGGTGTGAGCTGGCCGTCGTCCTCGGCGGCGACGGCACCATCCTGCGGGCCGCCGAGATGTGTCGCGACCACGAGACGCCGGTGCTGGGCGTCAATCTGGGCCATGTCGGCTTCCTCGCCGAGGCCGACGCCGAGGACCTCGCCGACGTCGTGCGCGCGGTGGTCGATCGCACCTACACCGTCGAGGCCCGCCTGACGGTCGACGTCAGCGTGCTCGACGGCAAGCGCGTCATCGCCCACAACTGGGCCCTCAACGAGGCGACGGTCGAGAAGGCGGCGCGGGAGCGCATGGTCGAGCTCGTCGTCGAGATCGACGGCCGCCCCGTGTCCCGCTGGGGGTGCGACGGCGTCGTGTGCGCAACGCCCACCGGTTCCACGGCCTACAACTTCAGTGCCGGCGGACCCATCGTCTGGCCCGAGGTCGCCGCCCTGCTCATGGTGCCGATCAGTGCCCACGCGCTGTTCGCGCGGCCGTTGGTGGTCTCGCCCGACTCCACGGTCGCCATCGAGGTCGTGGGAGAGCACGGTGTCGGGGTCCTGTGGTGCGACGGTCGCCGAGCCGCCGACCTGCCGCCCGGGGCCAGGGTCGAGGTGCGTCGCGGGGCGCGTCAGGTCCAGCTGGCCCGGCTGCACACCGCGCCGTTCGCCGACCGGCTCGTGCGCAAGTTCGACCTGCCCGTCGAGGGCTGGCGCGGCGAGGCCGCCCGTCGCATCGCCCAGGCCCGGACCGGTGAGGCCTGATGTGGCGGCACCTCGCCCTGCGCAGTCTTGGCGTCATCGACGACGCGCAGCTCGACCTCGAGGACGGCTTCACGGTCATCACGGGTGAGACCGGCGCCGGCAAGACCATGGTCGTCACGGCCCTGGGCCTGTTGCGCGGCGAGCGTGCCGACTCCGGACTCGTGCGCCACGGCTCCGACCAAGCGCGGGTCGAGGCGGTCATCGACGTCACCGCACATCCCTCCGTGACCGGTCGCATCGACGACGCCGGGGGACTGGTCGAGGACGGTGAGCTGGTCATCGGCCGCACGCTCTCGGCCCAGGGCCGATCCCGGGCCTTCGCGGGCGGTACCTCGGTGCCGGCCGCCGTGCTCGCCGACGTCACCGACGACCTCGTCGCGGTGCACGGGCAGTCCGACCAGCACCGTCTGGTGCGGCCGGCGCACCAGCGCGATGCCCTCGACCAGTACGCGGGCGACCCCGTGCGGGTGCTGATGGACGACTACACGCCCGCGTGGCGCGGGTGGCGCGAGGTCGACGAGCGACTCAACCTGCTGCGCACCGACGCCCAGGAACGTGCGCGCGCCCTCGACGCCGCACAGCGGGGTCTCGACGAGATCGACGCCGTCGACCCCCAGCCGGGCGAGGACGAGCAGCTCGTGGCCGAGGAGTCCCGCTTGGCCCACGCCGAGTCGCTCGCGCGAGCCGCCGAGACCGCGCGCGGTCATCTGGCCGGCGACGCCGAGTCGGCCGTCGGACCGGCAGCGGCCGCCGCCTTGGTGGCCGAGGCTGCCGCGTCGCTCGACAGCGAGTCGGGGCACGACCCAGCGCTCGACGAGCTGGCGAGCCGCGCCCGCGAGGTCTCCGTGACTCTCGACGACCTCGCCACCGAGCTCGCGTCCTACGTCAGTGCGGTGGAGCTCGACCCGGCCCGGCTGGCGCTCGTGCAGTCCCGTCGGGCCGACATCGTGGCGCTGCAGCGCAAGTACGGTCCCGGCACCGACGACGTGCTGGCGTGGGCCGACGACGCCCGCCAGCGGGTGGTCGAGCTCGCCGGTGACGACGACACGATCGCGGCGCTCGAGCAGGAGCGCGACTCCCTGCGGGCGCGACTCGGCGACCTGGCCGCGCAGCTGACCACCGCACGGCGCGCCGCCGCCGAGCGACTGGCCACGGCCGTCGGGGCCGAGCTGGCCGACCTGTCGATGCCGTCGGCCCGCCTGCACGTCGAGGTGCGCGAGGCCGAGCTGTCACCGCACGGCGGTGACACCGTCGAGCTGACCTTCGCGGCCAACTCCGGTGCCGCCCCGCGTCCGCTGCACAAGGGCGCCAGCGGCGGCGAGCTCTCGCGCCTCATGCTGGCGCTCGAGGTCGTGCTGGCCGACAAGTCCAGCGTGCCCACGCTGGTCTTCGACGAGGTCGACGCCGGCATCGGTGGCCGCGCCGCGGTCGAGGTCGGGCGCCGTCTGGCCACCCTGTCCGCCGGGGCCCAGGTCTTGGCGGTCACGCACCTGCCGCAGGTCGCCGCCTTCGCCCGGCACCACTTCCGCGTGCTGAAGGACGACGACGGGCAGATCACCAGCAGCTCCGTCGTGCGCCTCGAGGGGCAGGACCGCGTCGACGAGCTGGCCCGCATGCTCGCTGGTCAGGAGAACTCCGAGGCCGCGCAGCAGCACGCGCGTGAGCTGTTGCAGATGGCGGGACACGAGTAGCGCTCGCCTGCCGGGATTCGGGCCTGCTGCGTGGCACGATGGACGACGATGTCCATCTTCAGACGTACGTCCTCGCCCGAGGAGACAGGTCCGGGAGTCACCGGCCCCGCGCGGCTCGCGCGGCCCGGCGGCGACCTCACCGCCGGCCTGCGCGCCGGCGACGTCGCCGTGATCGACCGACCCGATCTCGACGCCGACGACGCCGGCCGGCTGGTGGCCGCCAAGGTCGCGGCCGTCATCAACGTCTCGGCCTCGACCACCGGCCGATTCCCCAACATGGGCCCGCAGACCCTGCTCGACGCGGGAATCCCGTTGATCGACCAGGTCGGGCAGGGTGTCGTGTCCCGCCTGCGCAGCGGCGACCGCGTCCGCGTCCACGACGGCAAGATCTTCCGCGACGGTGTGCTGATCGCCAGCGGCACCGATCGCGACATCGAGCGCAACCGCGTCGACCTCGACACCGCGTCGTCCGACCTGACCACCCGGCTCGACACCCTGGCCGTCAACGCCTCCGACCACCTGCGTCGTGAGCACGCGATGCTGCTCGAGGGCGTGCGCGTGCCGCGCACCAGCACCCGGCTCGGCCAGCGTCCTGTCGTGGTCGTCTCCGACGCGTTCGACGCCGAGGCAGACCTGCGCGGCCTCAAGCGCTTCATCGCCGACCGCGACCCGGTGCTGATCGGTGCCGGCAAGGGTGCCGACGTGCTGATCAAGGTCGGCTACACCCCGGCGATCGTCGTCGGCGACATCGAGTCGTTGTCCCAGGACGCCCTGAAGCGGGCCGACGAGGTCGTCGTCACCACGGCGTCCGGCCAGATCACCACGCCCGAGCGGCTCGAGAAGCACGGTCGCGACGTCGTGCGATTCGTGGCGGCCGGTGACGACACCGACCTGGCGATCCTGCTGGCCGACGCCAACCGCGCCGCGGTCATCGTGCACGCGGGCGCTCCGCCGACCCTCGTCGACTTCCTGGGTCAGGGCGCCGGCCTGATGGGTGCGGCGTTCGTGGTGCGCCTGCGGGCCGCCTCGAAGCTCATCGACGCCAAGGCCGTCGGTCACGTCACGTCGGGGCGCATCTCGCTCTGGCCGATCGTCCTGCTGCTCGTGTGCGGTGTCGTGGCCGTCGCCGTCGCCATCGCCACCACCCCGGCCGGCGGTGACGCCGTCGACTGGACGGGCGACCGCTTCGCCGACCTCCGCACCTGGATCGAAGGACTTCTGCCGTGATCAACTTCCGTTACCACCTGGTCTCGCTCGCAGCGGTCCTGCTGGCGCTCGCTGCCGGCGTCGCCCTGGGAGCCGGGGTCCTGGACGAGTCGTCCGGCTCCACGACCTCGTCGGGCGACACCCGCGTCGACCCGGCCGTGCAGGCCTTCGATGCCGCCTTCGCCGACAGCGCCGCGCCGGCGTTCGTGGCGAACACCCTGACCGAGCGCCGCATCGTCATCATCACCACGCCGGGCGCCCGTACCGCCGAGGTCGAGGACCTCGCGGCCCGGGTCACCGCCGCAGGTGGCACGGTCGTCGGCGAGGTGGCACTGACCGCCAAGCTCCTGGAGTCCAACAACCGCCAGTTCGCCGAGAGCGTCGCGCAGCAGTCGGCCCCGGACGTGCCCGGTGTCGCCGAGGGCGGCGACAGCTATGACCGTGTCGGCGCCGCGCTGGCGCGGTCGATGATGTCGCCCGAGGGCGGCCCGCTCGACGAGACGGCCACCACCATCCGTTCGGCGTTCGACCAGGGCGGACTGATCGACCTGCCCGACGCCCCTGACCAGAGCGCCGACCTCGCGCTCGTCGTGGTCGGCCCGTCGCCCGCCGACGACGCGCGCGGCGACATCCTGGCCGACATCACGGCTCAGCTGACGGCTGCCGGTGGCGCCGCCGCCGTCGTGGGACCGTCGGTCACGAGCGTCGGCGGGGGAGTGCTCGACCTGGTGCGCAACAGCGACGAGATCGACGCCTTCGCCACCGCCGACGTCACGGAGACCGCCGCTGGTCGTGTGCTGGCGGTGTGGGCCCTGGCCAAGGCCGCCGGTGGCACGACGGGCTCGTGGGGCACCAGTCGCAGCGCGGACGGCCAGCTGCCGCAGTAGTCACGGCTTGAGAGGTGAGTCACCGGGACGCGTGTCGGTGTCCCGGCCGGCCGGATCGTTGGTAGGCTGGAATCCCGTGGAGGAACCTCCACATGGCGCCCCCCATGGGGGCAGCGATCCACGGGAGTCACCTTGGCAGGTAGCGCGGTCACCAAGCACGTCTTCGTCACCGGAGGCGTGGCGTCGTCGCTCGGCAAGGGGCTCACCGCCTCGAGCCTGGGACGACTGCTCAAGTCGCGCGGTCTGCGTGTCACCATGCAGAAGCTCGACCCGTACCTGAACGTCGATCCCGGGACGATGAATCCGTTCCAGCACGGCGAGGTGTTCGTCACCGACGACGGCGCCGAGACCGACCTCGACATCGGCCACTACGAGCGCTTCCTCGACGAGGACCTCATCGGCCGGGCCAACGTCACGACCGGTCAGGTCTACTCCGAGGTCATCGCCCGGGAGCGCCGCGGCGACTACCTGGGCGACACCGTGCAGGTCATCCCGCACATCACCAACGAGATCAAGGACCGGATGCTCTCGATGGGCGGTCCGGGTGTCGACGTCGTGATCCACGAGATCGGCGGCACGGTCGGCGACATCGAGAGCCAGCCGTTCCTGGAGTCGGCACGCCAGGTGCGCCACGAGATCGGCCGTGGGCACGTGTTCTTCCTGCACGTCTCGCTGGTGCCGTACATCGGTCCGTCGGGCGAGCTCAAGACCAAGCCCACCCAGCACTCGGTGGCCGCGCTGCGCTCGATCGGCATCCAGCCCGACGCCATCGTCTGCCGTTCCGACCGTGAGATCCCCGAGAGCGTCAAGCGCAAGATCTCGTTGATGTGTGACGTCGAGCCCGAGGCCGTCGTCACCGCCAGCGACGCGCCGTCGATCTACGACATCCCCAAGGTGCTGCACTCCGAGGGCCTCGACGCCTTTGTCGTGCGGCGTCTCGACCTGCCGTTCCGCGACGTCGACTGGACCGAGTGGGACGCCCTGCTGCGACGCGTCCACGAGCCGGCCGACGAGGTCACCGTGGCGCTGGTCGGCAAGTACATCGACCTGCCCGACGCCTACCTGTCGGTCGCCGAGGCCGTCCGCGCCGGTGGCTTCGCCCACGACGCCAAGGTGCACCTGCGCTGGGTGCCGTCCGACGAGTGCGCCACCGAGTCCGGTGCCGCCCGGCTGCTCGGCGACGTCGACGCCATCTGTGTGCCCGGTGGCTTCGGCATCCGTGGCATCGAGGGCAAGATCGGCGCCCTGCGCTACGCCCGCGAGCGCGGCGTGCCGGTGCTGGGGTTGTGCCTGGGCCTGCAGTGCATCGTCATCGAGTACGCCCGCCACGTGGCCGGCATCGAGGACGCCAGCTCCTCGGAGTTCGACGCCGCCACGACGCACCCGGTCATCGCGACGATGGCCGAGCAGCAGGCGTTCGTCGAAGGGGCAGGAGACCTCGGCGGCACGATGCGGCTGGGTCTCTACCCGGCCGCTCTGACGCCCGGCAGCATCGTCGCGGAGGCCTACGGGTCCGACAAGGTCGAGGAGCGGCACCGGCACCGCTACGAGGTCAACAACACCTACCGCAAGCAGATCGAGGACGCGGGGCTCGTCTTCAGCGGCACCTCGCCCGACGGCACCCTGGTGGAGTTCGTCGAGCTGCCGCGCGAAGTGCACCCGTACTACGTCGCGACCCAGGCCCACCCCGAGCTGCGCTCGCGTCCCACGCGTCCGCACCCGCTGTTCTCGGGGCTGATCAAGGCGGCCCTGCGCCGCCAGCGTGAGACCCGCCTGCCCGTTGACGTGCCGGTCGAGGCCTCGTGACGAACCACCCCCACCTGCCGGGACGCATCGCGCCGAGCGACCTCGCCGACCAGAAGGCGTCCTGGCCCGTCGCGCGCACCGAGTCGTTCTACGAGAGCGCCTACGTCTCGTTGCGCCGCGACACGATCGTGGGCCCCGACGGTGCCGAGCACCCGCGGGCCGTCGTCCAGCCGGCCGGCGCGGTCGCCGTGCTGGCCCTGGACGACGACGACCGGGTGCTGCTGGTCGACCAGTACCGGCACGCGGTCGGTCATCGCATGGTCGAGCTGCCGGCCGGGGTGCTCGACGTCGAGGGGGAGTCCGGGCTCGAGACGGCGGCGCGCGAGCTGGCCGAGGAGGCCGACCTGCAGGCCGCCACGTGGACCGAGCACCTGCTGACCCGTTCGTCGCCCGGCTACACGTCCGAGGCCCTGCAGATCTTCCGCGCGACCGACCTCTCGCCGCTGCCCGACGACGAGCGCACCCAGCGCGAGGCCGAGGAGGCCGACATGTCCCAGTGGTGGATGCCACTGGAGGACGCCGTCGACGCCGTGCTGGCCGGACGCATCACCAATGGACTGGCCGTCGCGGGAATCCTGGCCGAGCACGCCCGGCGACGACGGTGAGGCGGTACGGGCCATGACAGCGGGCGGCCTCGGTCGCGCCGTCCAGGACTACCTGGACCACCTCGGAGTCGAACGAGGTCTCGCGGCCAACACCCTGGTCTCCTACAAGCGTGACCTGCTGCGATACCTCGACCACCTGGAGTCCCTGGGTCGCACCAGCCCGGCGGAGATCAAGGAGGCCGACGTGCTGTCGTTCGTCGCCGGCCTGCGATCAGGCGACGAGGACCACGTGATGCTCGGAGCGGCCAGCGTCGCCCGCCACGTGGTGACCGTCCGCGGACTCCACAAGTTCTGGCTGCGCGAGCAGCTGGTGGCGGTCGACGTGGCCGCCGAGGTCAAGCCACCGCGGCCGGCCCAGCGACTGCCCAAGGCGTTGCCGCTCGAGCAGATCGAGGCGATCCTCGAGGCGGCCGGTGCCGCCGGCACCACGCTGGCGCTGCGCGACCGGGCCCTGCTCGAGCTCCTGTACGGCACCGGTGCCCGCATCTCCGAGGCGGTGGGCATCGACGTCGACGACCTCGACCTCACCGAGGGCACGCTGCTGCTGCGCGGCAAGGGCGGCAAGCACCGCATCGTGCCGGTCGGCACCTACGCCGCCGCCGCCGTGCAGCGGTACCTCGACGGCCCCCGCACCACGCTCACCTCGGCCACCGTGGCCAGCCCGGCCCTGTTCCTCAACGCCCGTGGCGGACGGCTGTCCCGGCAGAGCGCCTGGACGGTCCTGACCCGGGCCGCGCGGCGCGCCGGGGTGCCCGTCGAGGTGTCGCCGCACACGATGCGGCACTCGTTCGCGACGCACCTGCTCGACGGTGGCGCCGACGTCCGCGTGGTGCAAGAGCTGTTGGGGCACGCCTCCGTGACGACCACGCAGATCTACACGCTGGTGACCGTCGAACGACTCCGCGAGGTCTACGCCTCGGCGCACCCGCGCGCCCAGCGGTGACGCTAGAGTGTCCCGAGTCCGTCCGACCAACCACAGCAGAACCAACGGGGTGCCGATGAGCCAGGATCTGGGTCCCACGGGTCGCCCGCTACCCAGCTTTCCGGAGGCCTCTCCACGGACCCCGGGCCGGGCCACGGTGATCTCCATGTGCAACCAGAAGGGTGGCGTCGGCAAGACGACGACGACCATCAGCCTGGGCGCCGCCCTCGTGGAGGCAGGCCGCAAGGTGCTGCTGCTCGACTTCGACCCGCAGGGGTCGTTGACGGTCGGTCTTGGGTTCAACGCCCACGAGATCGAGCACAGCATCTACGACGTGCTGATGGACCGCGAGTTCGCGCTCAAGGACGTCATCATGCACACCAGTGTCGAGGGTCTCGACCTCGCGCCGGCCAACATCGACCTCTCGGCCGCCGAGATGCAGCTGGTCACCGAGGTCGGCCGCGAGCAGGTGCTGGCGCGGGCGATCCGCACCGTGCGCGACGACTACGACGTCGTGCTGATCGACTGCCAGCCATCGCTGGGACTGCTCACCGTCAACGCCCTCACGGCGTCCGACGGCGTCATCGTGCCGCTGGAGTGTGAGTACTTCGCCCTGCGCGGTGTGGCGCTGCTCAAGGAGACGATCGAGAAGGTGCGCGAGCGCACCAACCCCGACCTCCAGATCGTCGGCCTGCTGGGCACGATGTTCGACAGCCGAACGCTGCACGGCCGCGAGGTGCTGCAGACACTCGTGCAGGGCTGGGGCGACCTCGTCTTCCACACCGTCATCCGCCGCACGGTGAAGTTCTCCGACTCCACCGTCGCCGGTGAGCCCATCACCGAGTACGCCCCCACCTCCCCGGGCGCCGACTCCTACCGCCAGCTGGCCCGAGAGGTGCTGGTGCGATGCCCCGCGGCGTGAGCCCCAGCGGGCCCTCGAACCGTCGTCGCCCCATGCCCGGCGCCGACGAGCTCTTCCGCGCGACGGCCAAGGAGCCGCGCGAGGAGGTCGCCCCGGCCCCGGCCGAGGCGGCCCAGTCGGGGGCCCCGGTCGCCAGCAGCGGCCGCGTCAAGCACGACGAGAAGATCACCGTCTACGTCACGGCCGACGAGCTCCTGGCGCTGGAGCAGGCGCGACTCACCGTGCGCGCGGCGGTCGGGCGCAACGTCGACCGCGGCCGCCTGGTGCGTGCGGCCCTGGCCGCCGCGCTCGACGACCTCGAGCGCAACGGGCCCGACAGTGACCTCGTGCAGCGGGTGCGCGCGGCCTCGAGCGGCTCGTGAGCGACACGGACGTCGAGGACGCCCCGGCCACCGAGTTCTCGGTGACCCTCGGCAACTTCGAGGGTCCGTTCGACCTGCTGCTGCAGCTGATCGGCAAGCGACAGCTCGACGTCACCGAGATCGCCTTGTCGGAGGTGACGTCCGACTTCATCGCCTACATCGCCGAGCTCGACGGCGATCTGGAGCAGACCACCCACTTCCTGCTCGTCGCCTCGACGCTGCTCGACCTCAAGACCGCCCGGTTGCTGCCGCAGGCCGAGGTCGAGGACGAGGAGGACCTGGCGCTGCTGGAAGCCCGTGACCTGCTGTTCGCGCGGCTCATGCAGTACCGGGCGTTCAAGCTCGTCGCCGGTCAGCTGGGGGAGCGGCTCGCGCGCGAGGCCCACCGGCACCCGCGCGCGGTGTCGTTGGAGCCGCGGTTCGCCGACCTGCTGCCCGAGATCCTCATCAGCGCCACACCTGACGACCTGGCCCGGCTCGCCGCCGCCGCGCTGACGCCGAAGCCGGTGCCGATCCTGTCGCTCGCGCACCTGCACGCGCCCCAGGTCAGCGTCCGCGAGCAGGGGCACCTCGTGGTCGACCGGCTTCGCCGCGAACACTCCCTGACGTTCCGCCAGCTGACGGCCGACTCCCCGGACCTGATGACGACCGTCGCGCGGTTCCTGTCGCTGCTGGAGCTGTTCCGCGAGGGTGTCGTGGCGTTCGAGCAGGCCACGCCGCTGGGCGACCTGCACCTGCGGTGGACCGGCACTGACGAGGGCGACATCGACGTGGGCGACGAGTTCGACGCGCCTCCCGGCACGCCCGACCCCACTGAGCACACCATCCCGAACCCCGAGGAGGACGAGCATGAGTGACGCGAGCCTGCCCCGCGGACCGCACGAGCTGGAGCTGGAGATGCTCGAGCTGCGGCCCGCGCTGGAGGCGGTCCTCATGGTCGCCGACCAGCCGCTCGACCACCTGACGCTGGCCCAGGCCGTGGGTCACCCGCCGCAGGACGTCGCCGACGCGCTGGCCGAGCTGGCCGCCGAGTACGACGAGCAGGGCCGGGGCTTCGAGCTGCGGTCCATCGCCGGCGGCTGGCGCTACTTCACGCGCGAGACCGTCTCGGCGGCCGTGGAACGGTTCGTGCTCGACGGCCAGCAGGCCCGCCTGACGCAGGCGGCGCTCGAGACGCTCGCCGTCGTCGCGTACCGGCAGCCGATCAGCCGCTCGCGCATCTCGGCGATCCGCGGTGTCAACGTCGACGGCGTCGTGCGGACGCTCGTGACGCGCGGGCTGATCGAGGAGGCCGGCACCGACGCCGAGAGCGGCGCCATCCTCTACCGCACCACCAGCTACTTCCTGGAGCGCATGGGCCTCGGCGGGCTCGACGAGCTGCCCGAGATCGCCCCGATGCTGCCGGAGCTGGGCGACATGGACGAGACGCCGTCAGCCGTGGGACCAGCCGGGGGAGGCGCTGATGTCTGACGCTCAGCCCGATGAGGGCATTCGGCTCCAGAAGGTGCTGGCGCAGGCCGGCATCGGCAGTCGCCGCGCGTGCGAGCGCTTGATGGAGGAGGGACGCGTCGAGGTCGACGGCGAGGTCGTCACCCAGATGGGGGCTCGGGTCGACCCCTCTCGATCGGTCGTCCGCGTGGACGGTCGTCGCCTCCCGCCACCGAGCGATCACGCCTACGTGCTGGTCAACAAGCCCCGCGGCATCGTCACGTCGATGGCCGACGAACGGGACCGCCCAGACCTGCGCACCTTGATCGGGGACCGGCCGGAACGGTTGTTCCATGTCGGCCGGCTCGACACCGACACTTCCGGCCTGTTGCTGATGACCAACGACGGCGAGCTCGCCCACCGGCTGGCCCACCCGTCGTTCGAGATCACCAAGACCTACGTGGCGCTCGTCGACGGTGCCGTCAGCGACGCCGTGGGCGTGCGGCTGCGGGCCGGCGTGGAGCTCGAGGACGGTCGCGCCGTCGTCGACCGCTTCCGGGTCCGCGACGTCTCGCAGGGCCGCTCGATGGTTGAGCTGGACATCCACATGGGACGCAACCGCATCGTCCGGCGACTGCTCGACGAGGTCGGTCACCCCGTGCGGGAGCTGACCCGCACCGCCTTCGGTCCCTTGCGACTCGGCGGCCTCGGCTCCGGCCGCTCGCGCGACCTGACCCGCGACGAGCTGGGTGCCCTGCTGGACAGCGTGGCGGACGCATGACGGGTGCTGTCACGGGCCCGGTCCTCGTCGTGGGCTGCGGTCTGATCGGCACGTCGGTCGCCCTCGCGCTGCGTGAGCTCGACGTCGCCGTGCACCTGCGCGACCGCGAGTCGACGGTCGTCGAGATGGCAGTGGCGGTCGGCGCTGGCACGGCCGAGCCCGTCGAGGCTCCGCAGCTCGTGATCGTGGCCGTCCCGCCGTCGGCCACGCCCGACACCGCCGCCATGCTGCTGGCGGAGTTCCCCGATGCCGTGGTGACCGACGTCGCCAGCGTCAAGCAGCCCGTGGTCTCCGTCGCTGCGGCCGGCGACGGTTCGGCCCGATTCGTGGGGGGACACCCCATGGCCGGCACTGAACGGTCCGGTCCCGTGGCCGGATCCGCCCGTCTGTTCGAGGGCCGTCCCTGGGCCGTTGTCCCGACACCGGACTCGACGCCCGAGGCGATCGCGCTCGTCGAGGAGGTTGCAGCGTCCCTGCAGGCGGTGCCGTTGCGGATGGCCGCCGACGCGCACGACGAGGCCGTCGCGCTGGTCTCGCACGTCCCGCACCTCGTCTCGGTGCTCACCGCGGGACTGCTCGCGAGCGCGCCCCGCGACCACCTCGAGCTCGCGGGCCCGGGCCTGCGTGACGTCACCCGCATCGCGGGCAGCGGCACCGGCATGTGGCTCGACATCCTCGACAGCAACGCCCGTCCGGTCCGCGAGCTGCTGGTCTCGCTGCGCGGCGACCTCGATCGCGTGCTCGACGCCCTCGACAGCGGGGGAGAGACGTTGGCCGGTCGCATGTCCGACGTCCTCGACGCCGGCCGCGCCGGCACCCGCCGCATCCCCGGCAAGCACGGCGCCACCCGGATCGAGTCCGCCGCGGTGCTGGTGCCGGTCGAGGACCGCCCGGGTGAGCTGTCGCGCCTGATGGCCGACGTCGGCGCGTCGGGCGTCAACCTCGAGGACCTGAGCATCGACCACGAGTACGGTCGGCCCGTGGGACTTGCCGCGATCGAGGTCGCCGTCGACCGAGCCGACCATCTGGTCGCGTCGCTCATCGAGCGCGGCTGGCCCGCCTACCGCTAGGAGATCAGTGACCAACGCCTTCGTCGTCGCCGTCGACGGGCCCTCGGGGTCCGGCAAGTCGAGCACCGCCCGTGGGGTGGCTGACCGGCTCGGTTTCGCCTACCTCGACACTGGGGCGATGTACCGCGCCGTGACGTGGGCCGTGCTGCGCCGGGGGATCGACACCGCCGACGCCGGGGCTGTCGCCGGCGTGATGGACCAGATCGAGATCACGTCGGGCACCGATCCGCTCGCGCCGACCATCGCGGCCGACGGTGTCGACGTCTCGGTCGAGATCCGCGGCGACGAGGTGACCGCCCACGTGAGTCCCGTCGCCGTCGTGCCCGAGGTCCGTGCGGCGCTGGTGGCCCGGCAGCGCGAGATCATCGCCGCTGCCGCGGGAGGCATCGTCGTCGAGGGCCGTGACATCGGCTCGACCGTCGCGCCCGACGCGCCGGTCAAGATCTATCTCGTGGCCGATCCCGAGGCCCGTGCCGCGCGTCGTGCCGCCGAGGTGGGGGCCACCGACACCGCCTCGACCGCCGCCTCACTGGCGCGTCGTGACCACATCGACTCCAGTCGCGCCACGTCGCCGCTGGTCAAGTCCGACGGTGCCGTCGAGATCGACAGCACGTACCTCACGCTCGAGGAGGTCGTCGCCACCATCGTCGCGATCGTCGAGGAGCGCCGATGACCGTGCTGCGCACCGAGGCGAGCTCGACGCCCAAGGCTCGCGGGCTGCCGGAGCGTGCGCTGCGACGGTTGCGTCCGGTGCTGGCGCGGCGCCTCTCGTCCCGGTGGGACGTGCACGTCACGGGCGCCGACCGGCTGCCGGCGACGGGACCGGTCATCCTGATCAGCAACCACATCGGCTGGCTCGACGGCCCGCTCACGGTGGCCACGGCATCCCGGCCGGTGCACGCGCTGGTCAAGCAGGAGGCCTTCGAGGGTCGATCCGGCCTGCTGATGCGGGTGGGGGCGCAGATCCCCTTGCACCGGGGGCGCACGCACACCCAGGCGGTGCGCACCGCGCTGCGGGTGCTGCGGGCCGGCCAGGTGCTGCTGGTCTACCCCGAGGGCACCCGGGGTGAGGGCGAGGTGCGCAGCACGTATCCGGGCGCCGCCTACTTCGCCATGGTCACCGGAGCGCCCATCGTGCCCGTCGCGGTCCTCGGCACGCGCGACCCGGGGGCCGACATCGAGTCACGCCCCGCGGACGGCCAGCGAGTCGACGTCGTCTATGGTGGAACGTTGCACGTCGAACCGCGCCCGTGGCCGCGCGACCTCGAGGCCCTGGCGGTCGAGCAGGACCGAGTGGCCACCGCGTTGCGCGAGCACGTCGCCGCCACCACGGAGCTGCTCGGGCGCGAGTTGCCCGGACCTCCACCACGACAGGAACACCTCGATGACTGACTTCGAGCCCGACGCCGGGATCGACGGCACCGGCCCGGACGACGGACCCCAGCCGGTCCTGGCCGTGATCGGGCGACCCAACGTCGGCAAGTCGACGCTGGTCAACCGCATCATCGGTCGCCGTGAGGCCGTCGTCGAGGACGTCCCCGGCGTCACCCGTGACCGCGTCCCGTACGACGCCACGTGGAACGGCCGCAACTTCACCGTGGTCGACACCGGTGGCTGGGACCCCGACGCCCGTGGTCTCGCCGAGCGCATCGCCGCGCAGGCCGAGATCGCCGTCTCCGTGGCCGACGCCGTCCTGTTCGTCGTCGATGCCACGGTCGGCATCACCGACGCCGACGAGGCCGTCGTCAAGATCCTGCGCGCCTCCGGCAAGCCGGTCGTGCTGGCGGCCAACAAGGTCGACGACCAGCGCACCGAGTCCGAGGCTGCGTCGCTGTGGAACCTGGGACTCGGCGAGCCCCATCCTGTCTCGGCCCTGCACGGGCGGGGGAGCGGCGACATGCTCGACGCCATCCTCGACGCGCTGCCCGAGGCCCCGGAGTGGGACGGCGAGATCATCCGCGGCCCGCGTCGCGTGGCGATCGTCGGCAAGCCCAACGTCGGCAAGTCGAGCCTGCTGAACAAGCTGGCCGGCTCCGAGCGCGTGGTCGTCGACGACGCCTCCGGCACCACCGTCGACCCCGTCGACGAGATCGTCGAGCTGGGTGACCGCACCTGGACGTTCATCGACACCGCCGGCATCCGCAAGAGGGTGCGGGAGGCGTCCGGCCACGAGTACTACGCCAGCCTGCGCACCAGCACCGCCATCGAGCGTGCCGAGGTCGCCGTGATGATCATCGACGCTGGCCATCCACTGACCGAGCAGGACACCCGCATCATCTCGGCCGTCGCCGAGACCGGACGCGCTCTCGTCATCGCCTTCAACAAGTGGGACACGGTCGACGAGGAGCGCCGCTACTACCTGGAGAAGGAGATCGAGCGCGAGCTGGTGCAGGTCAAGTGGGCGCCGCGCATCAACATCGCCGCCCTGACCGGCTGGCACGTCGACCGGCTCGTGCGTGCGCTCGACTCCGCGCTCGAGGGCTGGGAGACCCGCGTGCCGACGGGCCAGCTCAACGCCTTCCTCGGCCGGCTCGTCTCGGAGCACCCGCACCCCGTGCGCGGCGGCAAGCAGCCGAAGATCCTGTTCGGCACGCAGGCCGCCACCGCACCGCCGACGTTCGTGCTGTTCAGCTCGGGCAAGCTCGAGGACCCTTACCTGCGGTTCGTCGAGCGGCGCCTGCGCGAGGAGTTCGGCTTCGTCGGCTCGCCCATCCACCTGACCCAGCGCGTCCGCGAGAAGCGCAAGCGACGCTGAGGCTCGGCACGTGCCGCCGCGGTCGCCCCTGCCGCCACGCCACGGGCTCGGTGCTGCCTGGGTCCGGACGCCCGATCGCGCCCCGGGGCCGTCGCCGTGGCCCACGATGGGCGCCTGGCTGCGGCACAAGCTGCCCGACCGCGTCGACGTCGGGGGCTTGCTCGCCGACGAGCGCTTCGTCGGCGAGGACGGCCGACCGGTACGTGAGGACGACCCCTACCGCCCGCACACGTTCGTGTGGTTCCACCGCGACCTGAGGGACGAGGTGCGGGTGCCCGGCGACATCGAGGTGTTGCATCGCGACGAGCGCCTGGTCGTGGTCGACAAGCCGCCGTTCCTGGCCACGATTCCGCGCGGGCGGCACGTGGCGCAGAGCGTCGTCGTGCGGTTGCGGGACGAGCTCGGCCTGCCGGAGCTGTCGCCCGTTCACCGGTTGGACCGGGTCACGTCCGGCGTGCTGGTGCTGGCGACCGAGCGTCGGTGGCGTGGCGCCTACCAGGGGCTCTTCCAGCGGCGGGAGGTCACCAAGACCTACCTGGCCCTGGCCGGTCACGATCCGGGGTTGGAGCTGCCGGTGGTGGTGCGCAACCACATCCGCAAGATCGCCGGCGAGCTGCAGGCCGAGGTGATTCCCGGTGCACCGGTCAACGCCGAGACGCTCGTCGAGCTGGAGGACGTCCGGGACGGGCACGGTGTCTACCGGCTCACCCCGCGCACCGGGCGCACCCATCAACTGCGCCTCCACCTGGCCGGGCTGGGTGTTCCCATCGTCGGTGACCCCCTGTATCCGCAGGTGCTGGACGTCGCTGTCGACGACTTCAGCACCCCGTTGCAGCTGCTGGCGCACGAGCTGTCGTTCACCGATCCGGTCGACGGCGCGCCCCGGCAATTCACGAGTCGGCGGGCCCTCCCGCTCGTCGCCGAACCGGGTGCACCACCCACGACCGACCTGCGATAAAGTGGCGGACGGTTCAACGGGCTGTAGCGCAGCTTGGTAGCGCACTTGACTGGGGGTCAAGGGGTCGCAGGTTCAAATCCTGTCAGCCCGACGTTGAATTCAGGCTGGAATGCCAGTCGAGAACGGCCCTTCTGCCTGCCGGCAGGAGGGCCGCTTTTCGTGGTCAGCCGAGCACATCTAGGGGCGTCGGAAGACCGAGACGGCCCAGTCGCTGTCGTCGGTGAAGGGGTCGAGGTTCCAGGTGCCGAACCGGTGCTCGAGGTTCCAGCCCACGGCCGTCGCGTCCTGGTCGAGCGAATGCAGTGCATAGGCCCGATCGAGGTGGAAGCCGAACACGACGCGGCCGCCGGGAGCGAGCACGGTGGCCATCGCTGCCAGGATCGCCGGCTCGGTGCCGGACTCGACGAACGGCATCACGTTGCCGGTGCAGACGATCAGGTCGAAGGGACCACCCACCTGCGGGCTGAGGTCGACCAGGTTCAGGACCCGGAGGTCACATCCGCGGTGCTGCTCACGTCCCGCCTCGATCAGTACGGGATCGGCGTCCACCCCGATGACGTCGTGACCGCGCAGTCCGAGGGCATGGGTGATCCGTCCGGCGCCGCAGCCGGCGTCGAGGATCGTGCTGCCCGGGGCGACCATCGCATCGATGAGCCGGGCCTCGCCGTCGATGTCCTTGCCCTCGGCGGCGATGCTCACGAACCGCTGGGCATACTCGTGTCGCTGTTCCGGGGTCCGCTCCGTGAACCACCGCGTCGACCGCTGTTCGCCCATGGCCACGATCCTTCCACCTCACAGGTCACCGTCACTCACCCCGCCGGAGGGATCTCGATGTCGGCGTACGGACCCGTCCGTGGCTCGACCGGCACGGTGGTGACGATCTGGGCACTGGACTCGAAGGTCAGCTCGAGCGGTGCACGAAAGCCCTGCACCAGTCGGTCGGCCGAGATGAGGACGGCGGGGTCGTCAGCCAGCTGGACGGGGGTCTCGGGTGGGATCACGACGGGGCCGCCAACCAGCTCGACGGCGATCGGGAACTCGAGCTCGCCCTCGGCGTCCACGTCGATGAGGCGGTCCTCGCCCTCGCCGTCGTTGACCAGGGTGCCGACGAGGACCCCTCGCCCCTCGCCATCGGTGACGATCGCGAGGTTCGAGGCCGTCACGGTCGCGTTCCGCTCGACCTGTCCGATAGGCGGCTGGGAGTCACCGTCGCCGTCCGGCCCGCAGGCGCTCGTCAGCATCAGAGCGGCGGTCAACAGGACGGCGGAGGGACGGATCATGCGGGTACGGCGGTTCATCGTGCTCCTTCGGGTCGGGGGATGGGAGAACAACTGGTTCCTACAGCGAGGCGAGCACGCGCCGACAGGCTTCTTCGCAGCGACGGCAGGCCTCGGCGCAGATGCGGCAGTGCTCGTGCATGTCGGCGTGGCCGGCGCACTCGTCGGCACAGGTCGCGCAGGCCTGTGCGCAGGCCTCCAGCACGGCACGGGTGATGGTGGCGTCGTAGCCGGTGTGGCGGGACATGACACGCGCGGTGGTACCGCAGATGTCGGCGCAGTCGAGATCGGTCCGGATGCAGCGACGGAGGTCGGCGACCATCTCCTCACTCAGGCACGAGTCGGCGCATGCGGTGCAGACCTGCTCGCACTCGATGCACGCGGCGATGCACTCGGCCCAGAGCTCGCGGTCGTTGCGGATCTCGGCGGGGTAGGCCTTCATCATGGCCGTGACGGTGTGGGTCATCGGAACGGCTCCTCTCGTGGGCGGTCGGTCTCTGGGGGCGTACCCCGTTGTGGCCGGATGATCACCCGGTGGGGCTGTTCCGTCCCGACTAGCCTGAGGTCATGCCGGAATCCACCCGCTTCCGCTTCGACGGGCAGATCGCCGGGGCCGGGACGGAGTCGGGGACACGGCTCGTCCTGGGACACTGGACTCGCAGTCCGCACGGCGGGTTCGCCGACGTCATGGTGCAGCGTCCGGACGGACACCGGGTCCTGCTCGCGCCGGATCCCTGGGTCGCCGAGTTCGTGTCCAGCACCTACACCTTCGACGAGGTCGTCCAGGTGCCGGTGGACGTGCGGATCCATGACGATGCCGGCCGGCCGCGCTGGACCGTGTCGGCCGGGCCCCTGGCCTGGAGCTTCACGGTCGCGCGACGCACGGCCCTCGGCCACCTGCTCCGCGCCGTCCCGCCGCCGCTCGGCCGCACCCACACGTTCGCGCGCGTCACCGACGTGATCGCGCAACGGGTGTTCCCCGGCGTCCGCACGCTCGGCACAGCGGGCAACGCTCGGGCCGAGTGGTACGCCGCGCGCGACCTCCACCGCGTGACCGACTCGGTCACCTCGTGGTCAGGCACCGACCTCGGAGCCATGACCGATGTCGACCCGCCGCCGGAGTTCGGCTTCAGCTCCACCCCGCGGACGCCCGCGCTCACCGCGCTGACCACCATCGTCCAGGTGCCCACGAGCCAGGCGACCCGATTCGTGGCCGACGGACGAGCTGGTAGCTGATCGCCCCCTGACCCGGCTGTCGGGGTGCGCCGCCTCAGGCGGCGTACTCGATGACCGGTGGGGGTGGTGGCTCGAGAGGCCTGCCGTTGACGTACCAGGTGAGGATGCCGTGGCCCTTGGCGTTGTGGTGAGGTTTGCACCGAGGATCGAGGTTGCGACCGACGGTCTTGCCCTCGGGCCACGGTTCTCGGTGGTCGATGTCGCACCGGTCGGCGGGTGTCAGGCACCCGGGGGTGATGCAGACGCCGTCGCGGAAGGCGAGAGCCTTGGTGAGGATCTCCGGGGAGTAGCGGCCCTGGTACTCGTGCGCGAGAACGTCGCCGCTCATGGGAGACAGCAGCATGCGGTGCCAGAAGGTGTTGTCGGCGGCGGCGTTTTCGGTGACCCACGTGTGGGGAACGGCCCAGCGGCCGTCCGCAGACTCCGCGAGACCCGGGACGATGCCGGTCAGGACCTCGGCATCGATGGTGACGGCGATGTCGGCGCCAAGAGCTGGCGACCCGGACTCGGTGGTGGTCATCCACGCGGCGAGAAGATCTGCCCGCCGCTGCGGTGCCGTGCGGGGGTCGGTGGAGCGAGAGCCCAAGGCCTTCGCCTCCCGGTCGAGACGCTTGTCGATGGCCGAGGCGACGTGGGAGGGAAGGTAAGCATTGAGCCACGCCATGGAGTCCTCGACGTGGGCGATCTCGACGTGCCGGCCGTCGTGGGCGGTCTCGGCGCGGTCGGTCGCGTGGTCGGGCTCGCGGGTCTGCACGAACCGGCGCAGCCAGGAGCGGGTCTCGGCGAGTGTGTGAGAGGCGGCGTAGTCGGCCGCCCGGTGGTCGAGCTCCTGCCGGGACGCCTCGCGCTGCAGCTGGTCGAGGGTGCGGGAGATCTCGCGCACACGGGCAGCATCGAGGTCGCCATGGACGAATGCCGCCCACACGGCCGGCGCCTCGTCGCGGGCCCGCCGGGCCCAGGAGAGCCGGTGGCTGACCTGTGCCTCCGAGAACCCGGTGGCCTGCCCGATGACGAGAGGAATGAGGGAACGCTCGGTGAGCCGCTTCATGGCGGGCGCAGTGCTGGCGGACTCGGTCCAGAGGGCGTCGTGCGCATCGAGCATGGTGGCGATCTCGAGCGCCTCGGCCTGAGCCCGCGAGCGCGTCACGAGTGACAACACCGTGCTGCTCGAGCTCGCCGAAACCATGTCTCCAGCATACTCGAACATGTGTTCTATGGCAAGCATATGAGCTGCAATTCGAGGAGAAAACCTCGAGAGCGTCCGAGAGGTGCGTCCCCGACTGCTACCCTGAGGACGTCGGCATCTTGCCGCGCTCAGGGAAGACTTCTTGGTCGACCGTCCGGCCCCTTCGGGCCCACCTCGCGTTCTCTTTCGCCTCCTCTGAATGACCTCTTGAGGAGACGCATGATCCCGCCCGTTCCCCGTTCCGCTCTCGGTACCCGTCTGCAGTCCGTGCCCGGCCTCGCCGCATCGCTGCCCACCGGCAGCTCGGCCATCACCTACTGCGAGGGCCAGTTCGGCGAGCAGGACGGCAAGACCGCCAACGGCCTCGTCCGGCACTCTGAGAAGTACGACATCCTCAGCGTCATCGACAGCCGCCAGGCCGGCAAGGACGCGGGGGAGTTCCTCGACGGCACGCCCAACGGCATCCCGGTGCTGGCCGACCTGGCCGAGGCCATCGACCGCGCCGGTTACGTGCCGGACTACCTGATCTGCGGCGTCGCGCCGGCTGACGGGCTGCTCTCGCCTGCGCAGCGCCTGGTGCTGCTGGACGGCATCTCCCGCGGGATGCACATCATCAACGGCCTGCACGAGTTCCTGAACGACGACGCCGAGTTCGTGGCCGCCAGCCTGCTCGCGAACGTCACCATCACCGACGTGCGCCGCCCCAAGGAGAAGAAGGACCTGCACCTGTTCTCCGGCCGGGTTTTCGACGTCACCTGCCCGCGCATCGCGATCCTCGGCACCGACGGTGCGATCGGCAAGCGCACCACGGCGACCCTGCTCGTGCAGGCGCTGATCGACCGGGGCATCAAGGCCGTGATGGTCGGCACCGGACAGACCACGCTGATCCAGGGCGGCAAGTACGGCGTCGCGCTCGACGCACTGGTGCCGCAGTTCTGCTCCGGTGAGGTCGAGCACCAGGTGGTGTCGGCGTTCGAGGGCGAGGACCCCGACGTGATCATCGTCGAGGGCCAGGGCGCCCTGAGCCACCCCGCCTACCTGACGTCGGCGCACATCCTGCGCGGCAGCCGCCCGGCCGGCGTCATCGTGCAGCACGCGCCGAAGCGGAAGATGCTCGGCGACTTCCCGATGGTCGCGATGCCGACGGCCGCGAGCGAGGTCACGCTCATCGAGGCCTTCGCCGACACCAAGGTCATCGGCATCACCGTCAACCACGAGCACATGGCGGACCACGAGATCGGCGAGGCCATCGAGGCCCTGCAGACCGAGCTGGGCCTCCCGGCCACGGATCCGCTGACGCGACCGCTGGACCAGCTGGCCGACATGGTGCTGGACGCGTTCCCAGAGCTCGCCGCGGTGGCCACGCTACCGACCCAGTGACGGCGCCACGGATCGACATCGACCTCGACCTGGTCGCGCACAACACGCGAGCCCTGGTCGATCAGCTGGCGCCGAAGGGCATCCGGGTGACCGGCGTGTCCAAGGCGGCCCTGGGGTCGGCGGACGTGGTCGAGGCGATGCTGCGGGGAGGCGCGACGGGCATCGGTGACTCACGGATCGAGAACGTGACGCGACTCCGCGCGGCCCGCGTGCCCGCTCCGCTGACGCTGATCCGTTCCCCGATGCTGAGTCAGGTGTCGCGGGTCGTGCGGGACGCCGACACCAGCCTGAACACCGAGGCGGTCGTGCTGGCGGCGTTGTCCGCCGCCGCCGTCGACCAGGGAACGACGCACGACGTCGTGCTGATGGTCGAGCTCGGGGACCTGCGCGAGGGGGTCGCCGTCGAGGACGTCGTCGACCTCGCCCAGGCGATGTCCGCGCTGCCGGGCCTGTGCCTCACCGGTCTCGGCACCAACCTGGCGTGCCGCAGCGGTGTCGTGCCCGACCAGAGCAAGATGGACGACCTCTCGCGGCTCGTCGAGCAGGTCGAGGACCGCGTCGGCCGCCCCATGACGATCGTGACCGGTGGCAACTCCGCGAACCTGGACTGGGCGCTCGCCACCGACGACGTCGGCCGCATCGACGAGCTGCGCCTCGGGGAGGCCATCCTGCTCGGCACCGAACCACTCCATCGCCGCGCGCTCGACGGGCTCCGCACGGACGCGTTCACGCTCTTCGCCGAGGTCATCGAGGTCAAGAGCAAGCCCGGAAAGTCCTGGGGCGACACCGCTCAGAGTGCTTTCGGGCACGTCGACCAGCCCGGTCGGCCCGGCCTCGTGCGTCAGGCGATCCTCGCCCTGGGGCGCCAGGACGTCGATCCCGACGGGCTGACGCTGGCCCTCGGCATGGCCGTGCTGGGTGCCAGCAGCGACCATCTGGTCGTCGACGTGGGCGACCACGACGTCACCGTGGGCCAGGAGCTGGCGTTCCAGCTGGACTACAGCGCGCTGGTCCGGGCCATGACGTCACCCTTCGTCGGCAAGGTCACCCACCGTGTCGCGCCCGTCCTGGCGACTCCCGCATGACGGCGCTTGGACCTGGTGCAGCCCTGGACCGCGCGCTGGAGATCCTGCGCCGTCAGCCCATCGTCGACGGCCACAACGACCTGCCGTGGGCGGCCCGCGAGGTCGCCGACTACGACCTCGACGTGCTCAACCTGCACGACACGGCCGAGGCGACCCACACCGACCTGCGCCGCCTGCGCGCCGGGCACGTGGGGGCCCAGTTCTGGTCGGTCTGGGTGCCGACCGACCTCGCCGACGACGGCGCGCTGGTCGCGACGCTCGAGCAGATCGACTTCGTGCACCAGATGATCGCGGCCTACCCCGACGACCTGGCGCTGGCGGTCGCGGCGGACGACGTCGTGCTGGCCCAGTCCGACGGACGCATCGCCTGCCTCATCGGCGCCGAGGGTGGTCACTCGATCGGCAACTCGCTCGGCGCCCTCCGCACGCTGCACATGCTCGGCGTGCGGTACCTGACGCTCACGCACAACCGCAACGTCCCGTGGGCCGACTCCGCGACCGACGAGCCCGCGGTGCACGGACTCACCCGGTTCGGTCGCGAGGTGATCGCCGAGATGAACCGCATCGGCATGCTCGTCGACCTCTCGCACGTCTCGACGGACACCATGAACGCCGCCCTCGACGTCACCGAGGCGCCGGTCATCTTCAGCCACTCCTCGTGCCGCGCGCTGGTGGACCATCCCCGCAACGTGCCCGACGACGTGTTGCTGCGGCTGCGCGACAACGGCGGCCTGTGCATGGTCAGCTTCGTGCCGGAGTTCGTCTCGGCCGACTGCCACGCGTGGGAGACGCGACTGGAGGACCACCTACGCCACCAAGGCATCTCGGGCGGGACCCGCAGCACGCGTGAGGCCGCGCGGCAGGAGTTCATCGCTCGCGACCCGGCCCCCCGCGCGACCTTGAGCCAGGTGGCCGACCACCTCGAGCACGCCCGCGAGATCCTCGGCGTCGAGGGCATCGGCATCGGCGGCGACTACGACGGCTCGCCGGACTTCCCGGAGGACCTGCCGGACGTCTCGGGCTACCCGGCGCTGTTCGCCGAGCTGGTGGCACGAGGCTGGAGCGATGCCGAGTGCGAGCTGGTGGCGGGCGGCAACGTCCTGCGGGTCATGCGCGCCGCCCAAGAGGTCGCCGAGCGACTCGGACCGGAGCGCCGACCGTCGCGCATGCGCATCCTCGACTAGCGGTCGACGGGCTACCGTGGGCGCCCATGAACAACCCCGACCCGGCACCCATCGAGCTGGCGCTCCCGTTCACGGGACGGTGGCTGGTCCAGAACAGCCCCGCGCACCGCGTGCCGAGCCATGGGGTCGACGTGCTGGGCCAGCGGTACGCGATCGACTTCGTGGGAGTCGTCGACACCGGACGGTCGTCCGCGCTCCGCGACTGGCGCACGGTCCTGAGCACAGAGCCGCCGGAGCGCTTCGTCGGCTTCGGCCGGCCGATCCTGGCGCCCGTCGCCGGACGTGTGGTGGAGGTGCACGATGGCGAGGTCGATCATGAGGCCCGGCGGTCGCAGCTGGCCCTCCTGCCGTACGCGCTCTCCCAGGCCGGAAGGGTTTGTGCCGGGGTGGACGCCCTCGCCGGCAACCGAGTGGTCCTCGAGGATCGACTCACGGGTGCCTTCGTCGCGCTCGTGCACCTGCGGGCCGGCTCGATGGACGTGGCGGTCGGCGACGACGTGACGACCGGCCAGCAGCTGGCCGAGTGCGGCAACTCCGGCAACTCGACCGAGCCGCACGTGCACCTGCAGGTGACGGACCGGCAGGACATGGGAACGGCACGGGGTCTGCCCATCGTGTTCCGCGAGTTCCGCGAGCACCCACCCGGAGCCGGTCCGGTCGAGCGCAGGAGCGGACTGCCGGGGGAGCGGTCCGTCGTCGAGCCGCTCTAGCCGCCGAGCCGATCCGCCAGGGCGAGGGCGTCGTGCGGGGCGTGACCACGGGCGTCGTTGTCGAAGTAGACGTACACGTTGCGCGGCCGGCCGTCGGGCGCGGCTGAGCCGTCGGCCTACCCCGTGACGCGAGCGGCCCAGCCGTCGAGCTCGTCGGGCGTGTAGCCGCTGGCGTACAGGTCCTGTGCCCCTGCAGACGCACGTACACGAAGTCGGCGGTGACGTCGCCGAACGCCGGCCACTTGCCTGCGGTGTCGGCCACGGTCAGGGCGACATCGTGACGACGCAGCAGGTCCGGCACGGCGGGGTCCTCGAAGCTGGCCGAGCGTGGCTCGAGCGCATGGCGCAGCGGTCGGTCGTCGTCGATCTGCAGCCAGGCGCGACCGTCGAGGCGGGAGTCGTGCTGCTTCGCCAGGTCCAGGGCCTCCCCAGTCGTCCGCGGAAGCGCGGCGAGGAAGGCCTCCAGCGCCTCGGCCTCGAAGACGTGACGCTCGGGCAGCTGCCACAGCAGCGGACCCAGCTGCTCGCCGAGCGCCAGCACCCCGGAGGCGAGGAAGTTGGCCATCGCCTGCTCGACGCCCCGGAGCCGCAGCATGTGCGTGATGTAGCGCGAGCCCTTGACCGCGAAGACGAACTCCGGCGGCACGCTGTCGCGCCACCGCAGATAGCTCTCGGGGCGTTGCAGTGAGTAGAACGAGCCGTTCAGCTCGACGGTCGGCATGCGTTCGCCGACGTACTCCAGCTCACGTCGCTGCACCAGACCCTCGGGGTAGAAGTCGCCGCGCCACCCGGCGTACCGCCATCCCGAGATGCCGATGCGCACCCGTCCGGTGGCGCGACCGTCCGCGGTCACGGGGTCAACGTCCACCCACGGGCTTGAGCGGGTCGTGACCGACCGACATGAGGCCGTGACGCCACGCGGTGTCACCGGCCTCCGGCTCGAGGTCGCCGGGCCGCAGGCTGCGCACGTACCGCACCACGTGCTCCATGACCTCGGCGTCCTCCCGCGTCAGGTCGGTGCGACGCTTGCCCAGCACGGCCACGACCTGTTGGCCCGTCTCGTCGCCGGCCAGGTCCGGAAGGTCCTCGGTGCTCTCGCCCGCAGTGTCGGTGCGCAACCACTCCAGGAGCTCGCGCGATGTCATGTTCACGACGGCGTGGAAGGAGTTCCACAGCTCGTCGTCGATGGTGTGCTGGGCCACGATCGACCTTCCTCGTACGACGTCGGGGCTCACGCCCCCGGTCATCAGGGCCGTACCCGATCAACCGCGAGTCATGCGACCGATACCGTGAGGTCGTGACCCTGAACGACGATGCACAGCTGGCCACCCGACTCGTCACCGAGGCCGTGGGACTCGCCGCAGCGATGCGGTCCGCGGGACTGCAGGTCTCGAGCAAGACCTCCATCTCCGACGTGGTGACGGATGCCGATCACGCCGCCGAGAAGCTCATCGTCGACACCCTCGCGGTCGAGCGACCGGACGACGGCCTGCTGGGCGAGGAGGGCGCTGCGGCCGAGGGCACGTCGGGCCGACGCTGGGTCATCGACCCCGTCGACGGCACGTACAACTTCAGCGTCGGATCCGACTACTGGTGCTCCGCCCTGGCGCTCGTCGACGCCGACGGCCCGATCCTGGGTGCGGTGGCGCACCACGCGAGCGGGTCGGTCGTGGTCGGCGGACCGAACCTGCCCACCACCAGGAACGGGGAGCCGGTGGCGCCACGCGACGACGTCGAGCTCGCCACGCTCTCGGTGGCCACGTACCTGCACCCGCGCGGCATCGACACGCCGCAGGTGAGCGGGCCGTTCCTCCGGGCGGCACGCCTGCCCGCCACGCTCCGCATGCTCGGATCCGGGTCGATGGACCTCGTGGGTGTGGCCACCGGCCGGGTGGGCGCGTGGTTCCAGCACAGCACGCCCGACTGGGACTGGTACCCCGGTGCGGCCATCCTGGCCGGCGCCGGTCTCGCGACCGACCGCATCGAGGTCGACGGGCTGCGCTGGTCCGTCGCCGGTCCACCCACGGCCGTCGCGACCCTCGCTGGCGCCCTTCGGGGCGACGCGTGACGCTGTCGGCGGTCGCGGTCTTCTGCGGGTCGCGCTTCGGCAACGACCCGGGGTACGCCGACGCCGCCCAGCAGACCGGGCGGCTCCTGGCCGAACGCGGCATCACCTTGGTCTACGGCGGTGGTCGCGTCGGGCTGATGGGCACGGTCGCCGATGCCACCCTGGCCGCCGGAGGCACCGTGATCGGTGTCATCCCGCGCTCGCTCGACGACCGCGAGGTCGCCCACCAGGGCCTGACCGAGCTGCACGTCGTCGAGACGATGCACGAGCGCAAGGCCCTGATGGCCGAGCGCTCCGACGCGTTCCTGACGTTGCCCGGCGGCCTCGGCACGATCGAGGAGGTCACCGAGCAATGGACGTGGGCCCAGCTCGGCATCCACCGCAAGCGCAGCGGGTTCCTCGATGTCGACGGGTTCTGGGCCCCGTTCCAGGCGAGCATCGAGGCCATGGTCGCCGCGGGCTTCGTCACCGCCCAGCACGCGTCGATCGCCTCGTTCAGCCCCGACGTCACGACGCTGCTGGACCTGCTCGACCGCCCGTACGACTGGGGCGACAAGGAGTGGGACCGCGAGGCTCCCGGCGTCCAGCCCTGAACGTTCTCCGACACGACACCGTGTGGTCGGCATCAGGCCAGATGGTCTCGTGACCGTGGGGGTCATGAGGATCGCGATCGTGGCCGAGTCCTTCCTGCCCCAGACCAACGGTGTCGTCACCTCGGTGCTGCACGTGCTGCAGCACCTGCGTCGTCGCGGTGACGACGTGCTGGTGATCGTCCCGGACGCCGCCGGTGCGGACGTCCCGGAGGAGGTGCACGGCGCGCGCGTCGTGACCGTCCCGTCCTGGTCGTTGCCGATGTACCCCGACGTGCGCGTCGCGACGGGTGGCTCGGGGCGCCTGGTGCGTCTGCTCCAGGACTTCGCACCCGACGTCGTGCATCTCGCGTCGCCCTTCGTGCTGGGCTGGCGGGCGACGCTCGCCGCCCGCGAGCTGGAGATCCCCGTCGTGGCGATCTACCAGACGGACGTGCCGGCGTACGCCGCCGGCTACGGCGTCCCGTGGGCGGAGCGGCTGCTGTGGCGTCGGGTCTGCGACATCCACGACCGCGCCGCCTTGACTCTGGCGCCCTCGACGAGCGCGGTCGCCGCGTTGGAGGAGCAAGGCGTTGAGCGCATCAGGATCTGGCGGCGCGGTGTGGATGCGGAGCGCTTCACCCCCGACCGGCGTGATCCCGTCCTGCGCGCCGAGCTGGCGCCGGAGGGGCAGAAGCTCGTCGGCTTCGTCGGACGGCTCGCGCCGGAGAAGCAGGTCGGCGATCTGGCGGCACTGGCCGCGGTGCCGGGCATCCGTCTGGTGATCATCGGCGATGGACCGGACCGCGCCCGCCTGCAGGCGCTGCTGCCGGACGCGCACTTCGCGGGAATGCTGCACGGTGACGACCTGGGCCGCCACGTCGCCAGCCTCGACGTGATGGTGCACCCGGGGGAGACCGAGACCTTCTGCCAGGTCGTGCAGGAGGGCCTGGCGGCCGGCGTGCCCGTCGTCGCGGTCGGCAAGGGCGGGCCGATCGACCTCGTCGACCACAGCCGCACCGGCTGGCTCTACCCGCCCGGAGACCTCGACGCGCTGGCCGGGTTCGTGCGCGACCTCGTGGGTGACGAGGCCAAGCGCAAGGCGTTCGGCACCGCCGCTCGCCGGGCCGTGCTGGGGCGTCGTTGGTCGTCGGTGTGCGGCGAGCTGGTGGGGCACTACGCCGCGGCGATCGAGACCGGGCCGCCGGCCGAGCCGTTCCCTCTCGGGCTCCTGCGCAAGCGGGTCAAGTCGCGGCGCTGAAGAGGTCGGGCTGAAAGGGTCGGGCTGAGAGGGTCAGTCCTCGGCGCGGCCCAACGTGACGACGTGGCGGTCGTCGTGCGTGCTGACGTCCCGGACCGCCAGGTCGGCGGCGCGCGCCACGTCCGTGATCGCGTCGAGGCCCACGACGGCCCACTCGAAGGGCGGCGAGTACTGGCCCTCGACCCACAGGCGGCGGGTGTCCCGGACGATGCCCACGCCCTCGGGCGAGACCTCGGCGAGGACGGTGCCCCCGGGGCTCACGAGGTCGCGGACGCGGGCGAGCAGCCGGACCGGATGACCGCCGATGCCGATGTTGCCGTCGGCCAGCAGGGCGTGGTCCCAGCGGCCCGGCCACGGGACGTCGTCGAAGACGTCGACCTGCACGGCCATGGCGCCGCGGACCCGGGTCCGGCGCACGGCCTCGAGGGACACGTCGATGCCCAGCGCGGGGATGCCCCGGGCGACGAGGTCGCCGACGAGCCGGCCCGGCCCGCACCCGATGTCGAGCGTCCGCCCCGTGCACCGCTCGGTGAAGAGCTGGCGGTCGGCCTGGTCGGTGTCGCCGGCCCACTGCCGCACGGCGAGGTGCTCGAACTGGCCGTCAGACCCGACGAAGCGTCCGGAGCCTGCGGAGAACATGTCGTCGAAGGCACCGCCGGTGGTGATCGCGCTGCTCATGCGGCCACCTGCGCAAGGGCGCGGGCGAGGTGCGACCCCGGCAGCTCGGCGGCGACGGCCAGGACGTCGGCCCAGGTGTCGAGGTCGGTGAGCGGGCGCAGGAGTGGGACGTCGTGGTGTGGGTGAAGGTTGGCGAGCGCCTGCACGGTGAGCTCGCCGGTGTCGAGCCGGGACATCGGCACGTCGGTCAGCACGTGGGCGTCGCGACCGTCGCGCAGGCCCAGGAGCCACCACCCGCCATCCGTGGCCGGACCGAGGACGCTCGCACCGTCCTGCAGAGCGCGTCCCGCGGCCAGGTAGTCGTCGACCGTCACCTGCGGCGTGTCCATGCCGACCTGCACGACCCCGTGGCCGGCATCGGCGTCGAGGTGGGCGTGCGCGAGGCGCTCGCCGAAGGTGTTGCCCCGTTGCGCCACGACGCGCGTGGCCTCGAGTGCGCGGGCGATCTCGGTGCTGCGAGCCGCGTCACCGAGCTCGCCGGTCAAGGCGACGACGACGGGCCATCCCGCCGTCGTGGCGGTCTCGAGCGTGTCGAGCAACGCGGCGGCAGCGACCTCGGCGGCCCGGTCGTGTCCCTGCTCGGCACCGATGCGGGTCTTGGCGAACCCGGCGACGGGTGCCTTGGCGACGATCAGCAGCGTGGGGGTGGGGCTCATCGCAGCACCCCGGCGAAGTCGTGGATGACGCGGGCGGTGCCGCGGACCGAGCCCGAGACCTTCGAACGGGTCCCGGCGGCCCGCCGGTCGTAGTCGACGTCGATCTCGCGAACGCTCCAGCCGGCCGCGGCCGCCTTGAGCATGAGCTCGAGCGGGTAGCCGAAGCGACGGTCCTCGACGCCGAGGGCCAGGAGGTCCGCGCGGCGACACACGCGCATGGGGGCGAGGTCGTGGATGCCGAAGCCACTCTGGCGTCGGATCATCGTGGCGAGCGCGAGGGTCCCGGCCCGCGCGTGCCACGGCCACACGCCCCGCGACGTCGGTCGACGACGACCGACAGCCATCGTCACGTCGCCGGAGCGGACGAGGTCCAGCATGGGCTCCAGGTCACGCAGGCGCATGGAGGCGTCCCCGTCCATGACGGCCACGTGATCGGCCGTCGCGGCCAAAACTCCGGCGTGCACGGCGGCGCCATAGCCGGGGCGATGCTCGGTCACGACCGTCGCTCCGAGCGAACGTGCCACGGCGGCGGTGTCGTCGGTCGAGCCGTTGTCGACGACGATCACGTGCCACCCGTCGGGGACGTCGACCAGCACCTGGGGGAGCGCTGGACCCTCATCCCGGCACGGAATCACCACGTCGCACACCCTCATACTCATTGTTCGACGCTAGAGCCCCTGAGTCTTGGTCGCCATCCGGAGATTCTTCGGGCGACTCGCGCGTGCCGGCGATCACCCGGCGAGTCGGGATCCTGCGGCCTACGCTGAGGTACGTGCTTGATCGCCTCACCTCCCGCCGCGCCGCCCTCCTCTCCGCCCTCGCCGGGGCGGTGCTGGTCGCTGCCGCGATCATCGTGCCCCAGCTGACCGGCGACGACGTGGAGGTCAACTGGCCGCCCCTGCACGCCGACTGGGACCCGCGCATCGGGTGGCTCACCCTTCCTGCCGTGGTGCTCGGGATCGTGCTGGTGCTCGGGCTGCCTCGGGTCGTCGCCGCGGTGAGCTGGCGCACGACGCTGGTGATCGCCTACGTCTCGACGTTCGCCTGGACCATGGCGGTCGCGCTGACGGAGGGCACCGAAGGCTTGTCGCGGACGCCCGAGCGCAAGGGCGAGTACGTCTACGACGCGGTGCGGGTCGACGACATCGGCCTGATGCTGCGGAACTTCATCGACCGCATCCCGATGGACGCCACCGACAACTGGCACACGCACGTCGCCGGTCACCCGCCGGGAGCGTTGCTGTACTTCGTGATCCTCGACCGGCTCGGCGTCACTGATCCGTTCTGGGTCGGCACGGTGACGGTGGTGATCGGCAGCTCGGCGATCGTGGCGGTGCTGTTGACGCTGCGGGCGCTCGGCTCCGAGAAGCTCGCGCGTTCCGCGCTTCCGTGGATCGTGCTCGCTCCCAGCGTGGTCTACATGGGCGTCAACGGCGATGCGTTCTTCACGGCGGTCGCGGCCTGGGGCCTGTGCTTGCTGGCGCTCGCCACGCGCGGCGGTCGCTGGGCCGTGCCCACTGCAGTAGGGGCCGGCGTGCTGCTCGGGCTCTGTGTGTACCTGTCGTACGGTCTGCCTCTGCTCGGCATCCTCGCGTTGACGATCCTGTGGGTCGGACGGTCGTGGAAGCCACTGCCGTGGGCGCTGGCCGGTGCGCTGGCGGTCGCGGCGGCGTTCACCGTGGCCGGCTTCGCATGGTGGGAGGCGTTCCCGGTCCTACGTGAGCGCTACTACGACGGCATCGCCTCCGACCGGGCCTACTCGTACTGGGTGTGGGCCGACGTGGCGGCCTGGACGTTCACCGTCGGTCTGGCGGTGTGGGCCGCGTTCCCGCGGATGATCGCCGCGCTCCGGGACACCACCGGGGCCCACCGGCCTCCCGACTTCACGGTGCTGGCACGGTTGGCGGCTGCCGGGGTGGTCACGATCCTCGTCGCGACGCTGTCGGGGATGAGCAAGGCCGAGGTCGAGCGCATCTGGCTGCCGTTCACCATCTGGGTCGTGGCCCTGCCGCTCCTGCTGCCGCGACGCTGGCACACGCCGCTGCTCGCCTCGCAGGTCGTGCTGGCGCTGCTGGTGCAGCACCTGCTGCTGACCCGCTGGTAGCTCAGCGCACCCGCAGGGGGTCGCTGGCCAGGCGGGCCAAGCCGTCCTCGGGTGCCACCTCGGCGGTGAACCCGAGACCCGCGCGGGCCTTCTCTGGCGAGGCGACGACGTGCCGCACGTCGAACGCGCGGTAGTCGCCCGTTCGCTCCGGTGGCGCCCCGCCTGCCGCCGCTGCCAGGGTCTCGGCCATCTGGCCGATCGTGAAGGTCTGCCCGGACGCGACGTTGTAGGACGTGAGCCCGGTGGGGTGCTCGGCCACCTGCTCGATCGCCAGGACGTTCGCGCGGGCGATGTCGTGCACGTGCACGAAGTCGCGTACCTGCTGGCCGTCCTCGAAGACCCGAGGTGCTTCGCCGCGGGCGATCGCGGACCGGAAGATCGCCGCGACGCCCGCGTAGGGGGTGTCCGCAGGCATGCCGGGGCCGTAGACGTTGTGGTACCGCAGCGCGACGGCTCGGGACCCCTGCAGGATGGTCCAGGCCGCGGCGTAGTGCTCCTGCGCGATCTTGGAGGCGGCATAGCTGGTGCGGGGGAGGAACGGCGTGTCCTCGTCGATGCGGCGCCAGGTGATGTCGCCGTCGCACCGGGGGCAGCGTGGGTCGTAGCGACCAGCCGCCAGGTCGTCCTCCCGGCGCGTCGCCGGGGGCACGTCACCGTCGCGGGGGCAGGTGTAGCGGCCGTCGCCGTAGACCACCATCGACGACGCGAGCACCAGGTCGTCGACACCAGTGCGCGCCATGGCGGCGAGCAGCCGGGCCGTGCCGGCGTCGTTGTGCTCGGCGTACGCCGGCAGGTCCTGGGCGTCGACCCCATTGCCGACCATGGCGGCCTGGTGGCACACGACGTCGACGTCGGTCAGCAGGTCGTCGAGCGGATCGGTGCGCAGGTCACGCCGGTGGATCATGGGGTCGGGCGCGACGTCGGGCCCATGCGCGGCGGCCAGGTACGCATCGACGCCCACCACCTCGTGACCACGCTCGCGGGCCTGCCGGGCGATGTGCGTGGCGATGAATCCTGCGGCTCCTGTCAGCAGGATCCTCACGGCAGCTCCACCGGCAGCTTCATGCCGTCGACGGCCGACCCGCACGCGCACCCGCGGTCGGTGCCGAGGCGGCCGACGACGGTGCGCAGGGTCTCCTTCAGGGTGTCGGTGTGGGACGCGAAGACCGCGAACACCTCGTCCATGCTGACCGACGTGGTGGCGTCGACGCCGGCGTCGTGATCGGTCACGAGTGCCACCGTGGCGTAGCAGAGCGCCAGCTCCCGGGCCAGGACCGCCTCGGGGTGCCCGGTCATGTTGATGACCGACCCGCCCTGGGCGGCGTACCACTGCGACTCGGCGCGGGTCGAGAAGCGCGGACCCTCGATGACGACCATCGTGCCGCCGTCGACGGGCTCGTGATCGGACAGCCCGTCGACGAGGTGACCGCGCAGCCGCGGGCAGTAGGGGTCGGCGAAGGAGACGTGGCAGGCCCCCTCGTCGAAGTACGTCTGCGTGCGCCCGGAGGTGCGATCGACCAGCTGGTCGGGCACGACGAACGTGCCGGGCCCGAGCTCCGGTCGGAGACCGCCCACAGCGCAGGGGGCGAGGACCTGGCGGACGCCGAGGCTGCGCAACGCCCAGAGGTTCGCGCGGTACGGCACGCGGTGGGCCGGGAACTGGTGGTGCGGTCCGTGGCGGGGCAGGAACGCGACGCTGCGTCCGTCGACCGAGCCGATCGAGATGGGCGCCGACGGCGGGCCGTAGGGCGTCTCGACCTCGGTCGTGACGGGGTCGTCGAGGAACGTGTAGAAGCCGGAGCCGCCGATGACGGCGACGTCGGGACGGTCGGGAGAGCTCACGGAGGAGAGCATGTCACCCGGCGTCGGCGTCGGCAGGGCGAGTCACACGCCTCTTCCGCCGCTGCGCTGCGATGACGGCCGCTCCGGCCAGCACGCCCGTGAGGACGAGCCAGCTGATCAGGTACGGCTGGTCGAGCAACGTGTCGTTGTCAGGCTTGCCGCCCTGACCGCTGAGCACGGGGATGAACGTGATGGTCAGCGTGGCCCACACGAGGAAGGCCAGGCCGGTGGCCGCCCGGTAGTGGCCGGGCAGCAGCCGCGAGGCTGCGACGCCGAGCGCGACGGTCAGCGGCGCGAGCACGGCGTCGTGCAGGAGGATGCCTCCGGCGAGCCAGATGCCGGTCGAGAGCAGCTGCTCGAACGAGAAGTCGCGCATCAGCCACACGCCCCAAAGACCGAAGCCGACGCCGACGGCGCCGAGTGCGGTTCGGATCACGGTGTCGGTCCTCATGCGCGCACCTCCAGCCGGCGGACCCACTTGGTCTGCAGCACGCCCGGCCGGTTGGGGGCGATGATGCGGCAGGGGTAGCCGTGATCGAGGCTGAGCGCCTGGCCGTTGAGCTCGAGCGCCAGCATCGTGCGGTCGTCCTCGACGAAGACGGCCGGCAGCTCGGACGTGGCGAACGCCCCGCGCGTCTGCATGGACCGGACCTTCACGTCCGAGCGGGGGTCGGCGCCGGTCAACGCGATGATGTCGCGCACCGGCACCCCGGTCCACGTGGCGTTGCGGCTCCAGCCCTCCACGCACGCGATGGGCAGCCGGTGGGTCTGCTGCGGCATGGCCTTGAGCTGCTCGCGGTCGAGGGAGATGACCGTGCCGTCAGCGCCCACGACCTCCAGCACGAAGGCGGGGTCGAGCGCCGAGGCGGTGGCGCCGGCGGATCGGGCGGTGCGGTTGATCGGAAGGTCCTGGGGTCCGTCCCCGTCGCGAACCGCGAAGACCGAGACCTTGCGGAGGAAGGGGACCGTCTGGCCGGCGGTGAGCAGCACGGCGAGGCCGGCCGACGCGAACGTCCCGACCAGCACGGCGCGCCGCCCGGCGGAGTCCGGCTGGTCCTCGAGAGGGGTGTCGGAGGCGGTGGTGTCGGAGGCGCGTGCGATCGCCTCGTCGCTGTCGCCGGGCTCGTCGATCGGCGCGGCGAAGGCGCGGCGGATGACGGGGAGCTTCACGGCGATGTGCACGAGCAGCGAGCCGATGGCGATCCACGCGACGGCCTCGTGCGTGCGGCGGAAGCTGAAGTCCCAGGGGTACCACTGCACGATGTTGAGCAGCCCGCTGGCGAGCATGAAGACCGAGGACCCGACCAGCGCACCGATCGAGGCCCGCTCGAGGCTCTCGAGCAGGAGGCCGCGCTTCGTGGTGTCGTGCGGGCGGGCGAAGAGTCGGGGGAAGACCGACCACAGCTTCACGAGCAGCAACGGGACGGCCGCGGTGCCGGAGATGACGTGGGTGCCCTGGGTGATGCGGTACAGCTGCGTCGGGTCGGGGCCGATCGGCAGCCAGGACGGTGGGTCGTACTGGAAGTGGCTCCACAGGCCGGTCAGGAAGCAGATGAGGAAGGCGATCCCGAGGGCCGTGCCGACTCGTGTGGTCAGGCGCGTGCCGCGGGACTGGCTCGTGAAGGTCTCGGGGCGCGGGATGCGCTTCTCGATGTCCTCGACGGTGGGGAGCCTCATGGCGCTGACCGATCAGTGAGTGGGCGAAGTGCCGTGGTCCGACCGTAACGCTGTCGAACCGGCAGTGCCCCGGTCTCCGCGAGGAGACCGGGGCACCGAGTGGGTGGTGAGACGACTCAGGCGGCCGGCGTGGTGTTGACGGTGATCTTCGCGATGCCGACCAGGAGCTGGTCGGTGACCGCGTCGGTGCCGAAGGTCGAGTTCAGCAGCTCGGCGGCGACCGGCGAGATGAAGACCTTGGTGCCCTCGAGGATCGCGGTGTCACCCTCGACCTGCAGCGGCTTCAGCGTGGCGCCACGCAGCTGGAACAGGAAGGCGCTGGTGACGACGGTCTCGCCGTTGACCGAGACGTCGCCGTAGACCCGCGAGATGCCGGGATCCACGTTGAAGTTGGTCAGCTCGACCGTGGTGTCGCCGGCGGTCAGCGACAGGCCCGAGCCCTCGTGCTGCACCTGGCCGATGACGTACGGCTTGGCGGTTCCGGGCTCGAAGTACGTGACGTTGCCGCCCGTGATCGGGAAGTTGATCGAGCCGTCGGCGAGGGTCGCGGTGCCCACGGTGCCGGGCGTCAGGCCCAGGGTGGTCAGGGCGTCAGCGAAGCCGCTGTCGAGCAGGATGCCCGTGTCCTGGCCGGAGAGGGCGTTGATGCGGGCGACGGGCTTGGCGATGTCGCTGCTGGAGCCGGCGCTCGTCTCGGAGTCGTTGCTCTCGGTGGAGCCACAGGCCGCCAGCGGGAGGGAGGCGACGGCGGCGAGGGCGATGCCCGCCACGAGCTTGCGGTTGCGGTGCGTGCGAATGGCGTTCATGAGATGTCCTTCGGTTGGCTGCTGGTTGTACCGGGGATTCGCCACCGTTCACCAGACGGATTGGTCCATCTGAAAAAGAATCTCGACGCGCTAGCCTCCGACCATGGTTGACGGGCTCCGACGCGGAGGACGACGGGGACTGCGCCGCACCGTCCTCGTGCTCGTGGCCGTGCTCCTGACGGGGCTCGCGGCCGGAGGCTGCGGATCCCAGGGCGAGGGCACGGGTCGCTCCGACGACACGACGGTGACCGTGTTCGCGGCGGCATCACTGTCCGCGCCGTTCACCGAGCTCGCCGACCAGTTCGAGGCCGAGCACCCCGGTGTGACCGTGCGGTTGAGCTTCGGCGGGTCGTCCGACCTCGCGACGCAGATCCTGGCCGGTGCCCCGGCCGACGTCTTCGCCTCGGCCGACGTCACGACGATGGCCGCTCTGGGCGACGGGGTCGTCGACCCGCAGGACCTGGCCACCAACACGCTCCAGATCGCGGTTCCCCCGGGCAACCCGGCGGACGTCGAGGACTTCGCCGACCTGGCGCGCGACGGGGTGCGGCTCGTGGTCTGCGCACCCGAGGTCCCGTGTGGTCGGGCGAGCGAGGCCGTGGCGGAAGCGGCTGGGATTCAGCTGGACCCGGTCAGCCGTGAGCAGTCCGTGACCGACGTGCTGGGCAAGGTCGCGTCGGGTGAGGCCGATGCCGGGCTCGTCTACGTCACCGACGTGCTCGGCGCGGATGACGCGGTCGAGGGCATCGCGATCCCGGACCTGGCAGAGGGTGTCACGACGTACCGCATCGCCACGGTCGCCGGCAGCCCGCAGGCGGACCTGGCGGCGCAGTTCGTCGCCTTCGTCCTGGCCGAGGCTGGGCAAACGGTGCTCGAGGACGCCGGATTCGGGGTGCCGTGATGCGATCGGTCGGTCTGCCCCGCTGGATGTACCTGCCCGCGCTGGTGGGAGCACTCTTCGTGCTGCTGCCGCTGGTCGCCATGGTGGGCCGCGTCGACTGGGCCGACTTCGGCTCGCTGGTCACCTCGGACTCGGCTCGCGACGCACTGTGGCTGAGCCTGCGCACGAGCGCCACGAGCACGGTGCTGTGCGTGCTGGTGGGGGTCCCGATGGCGCTGGTGCTGGCTCGCACGAGCTTCCGGGGACAGAGCGTGGTGCGGGCATTCGTCCTGCTGCCCCTGGTGGTGCCCCCGGTCGTCAGTGGCGTCGCCCTCCTCTACACGTTCGGCCGACGCGGTCTGCTCGGTCCGACGCTCGACGTGCTGGGCCTGGAAATCGCGTTCTCGACGGTCGCCGTCGTGATGGCGCAGACCTTCGTGGCGCTGCCCTTCCTCGTCATCTCCGTGGAGGGGTCCCTCCGCACGGCGGGACAGCGCTACGAGGTGGTGGCGGCGACGCTCGGCGCCGGGCCGACGACCGTGTTCCGCCGGGTGACGCTGCCGCTCGTCCTGCCCGGGCTGCTGAGTGGGATCGTGCTGGCGTTCGCGCGTGCCCTCGGCGAGTTCGGCGCCACGATCACCTTCGCTGGTTCGTTGCAGGGCACCACCACGACGCTGCCGACCCAGATCTACCTGGAGCGGGTCAGCGACCCGGACGCAGCGGTCGCACTGTCGCTCGTCCTCGTGGCAGTGGCCGTCGTGGTCATCGGCGTGGCCCGGCCGGGACGGGGTGCGCCGTGAGCTCTCTCGAGCTGGAGGCAGTGGTCCCGTCGCGTGGCGTCGCCGTCACCCTCGCGGTGGCGCCGGGGGAGACGGTCGCGCTGCTCGGACCGAACGGTGCCGGCAAGTCGACCGCGCTGGGCGTCGTCGCCGGGCTCGTGCCGACCGAGGGGCGCGTGACCGCGGGGGGACGCGCGCTGGGCGGCGTGCCACCTCACCGACGGCGGGTGGCGCTGCTGGCCCAGGAACCGTTGCTCTTCCCGCACCTGTCGGTGCTCGACAACGTCGCCTTCGGACCACGCAGCCGGGGAGCCGGACGCCGGGAGTCGCGCGCCGCCGCCGGGACCTGGCTCGACCGGGTGGGGATGGTGGCGTGGGCCGATCGCCGTCCGGATCAGCTGAGCGGTGGGCAGGCGCAGCGTGTCGCCCTGGCACGCGCGTTGGCCGCTGAGCCGGAGCTGCTGCTGCTCGACGAGCCGATGGCGGCCCTGGACGTGGATGCCGCGCCCGGAGTGCGACAAGTGCTCCGGACGGTGCTGGCGGATCGGACGACCCTGCTCGTCACCCACGACGCGCTCGACGCGCTGCTGCTGGCCGACCGTGTCGTGGTGGTCGAGGACGGACGTGTGGTGGAGCAGGGCGAGACGCGTGAGGTGCTCACCCGTCCGCGGAGTGACTTCGCCGCGCGCATCGCGGGGCTGAACCTCGTGACGGGGCGGTGGCGTGACGGGGCGGTGGTCCACCCGACAGCGTCGGTCACCGGGCTTCCGGTCGGCTTCCAGCCCCGCGACGGAGACGAGGTCGTGGCGGTGTTCTCGCCGTCGGCCGTGTCGGTCTTCGCGGAACCCGCCGCCGGCAGTCCGCGCACCAGCCTGACGGGTGTCATCACCGACGTGGAGCCGCTCGGTGACCGCGTGCGCATCCGGACGCTCGTCGGCTGTTCTTCGCCGAGCCCGGTGCCGGTCGCGGCCGACGTCACGCCTGCAGCTGCCGTGGAGCTCGACCTCACGCCGGGCAGTCAGGTGCACCTCTCGATCAAGGCCGTCGAGGTCGCGGTGCATGCTGCCCGGCGCGTCTGACGTCGATCGACCCGTCGCCACCGGCTCTGCCAGACTTCGATGATGAAGTTCACGCACCTGGACGCGGCGGGCCGGGCCCGCATGGTTGACGTCACCGACAAGGTGCCCACGACGCGCTCGGCTACGGCTCGTGGCTTCGTCGCGTGCTCGGCCGAGGTGATCGAGCTGCTGCGGTCGGGGGACGTGCCCAAGGGTGACGTGCTGGCGGTGGCGCGCATCGCCGGCATCCAGGCGGCGAAGTCCACGCCGACGCTGCTGCCGCTCGCCCACGTGATCGGCGTTCACGGCGCGACCGTCGACCTCGAGGTGACGGACACCGGTGTCGAGATCGCGGCGACCGTCCGCACCGCCGACCGGACGGGTGTGGAGATGGAGGCCCTCACTGCGGTCTCCGTGGCCGGGCTCGCGATCATCGACATGGTCAAGGGCATCGATCGCACCGCGTCGATGACCGACGTACGGGTGGTCGCGAAGTCCGGTGGGCGGTCCGGCGACTGGCAGCGACCGTGATCGAGGTCCGTTACTTCGCCGCCGCGCGGGAAGCCGCCGGGGTCGCGTCCGAGACGAGGGCGGAGCGATCGGTGGGACAGCTGCGGGCAGCTCTCGTGCGCGACCATCCTGCTTTGGCGCCGGTGCTGGGACACTGCGCATTGCTGGTGGACGGCACTCGACGTGCCGACGACTACGTGCTGGACGAAGCCGTGCTGGCTGACGTGCTGCCACCGTTCGCCGGCGGCTGAACCTCGCCGATCCCGGTCCAGGAGGCTCGTCCCTGCTGATCGACCTGGCGCTTCCAGATGGGCAGGTCGGTCTTGATCGCCTCGATCAGGTCGCGGCAGACGTCGAAGGCGAGCGCGCGATGGGCGGATGCCACGGCGATGACGACGGCGACGTCGCCCACCTCCAGGGATCCGACGCGGTGGCTGACGGCGACCCGGACGGGCCGCTCGCCGATCACGTGACCAGCGATCCGATGGAGCGTCGCCGTCGCGTCGGGGTGAGCCTCGTACTCGAGCAGCGTCACGGTGCCGCTGACGTCAGGATCGTGGTCGCGCACCTGGCCGAGAAAGGTGGCCACCGCACCCGCGGCCGGGTCGGTGACTGCCGTGACGTGGTCGGTGAGGTCGATCGGGGTGTCGCTGATGCGGGCGATGACGAGCTGCGACTGCATCAGTGGTCGCCACCGTCGAGCTGGGCGACGACGTGACGGGCGACCGCCAGGACGATGGGCATGGCCGAGGTGACCGCCTTGGTCGACCCGGCGAGGTTGACGACGAGCGTGCCGGGGGCGCCCGGCGAGTCCACAACCCCGGCGAGCCCGCGCGACAACATGCCACCGGGGGTCTCAAGCGTCGCCACTCGACGGATCTCCTCGACGATGCCGGGCAGCTGCCGGGTGAGGACCGGGGCGGTGCCCTCGGGAGTGAGGTCGCGGGGACCGATGCCGGTGCCGCCGGTCGTGATGATGACCCGGGCGCCTGGCGCAATCGCCGAGCGCAACGCTTGTTCGACCGAGTCGGAGCCGTCCGGGACCACGGTGGCGTCGTCGCAGGTGAAGCCGGCATCTCGGAGCGCCTCGACGACCAGCGGACCGCTGCGGTCGGACGCCGTGCCGGCCGAGGCGCGATCGGACACCGTGATGACAGCGGCGAGGTGAGCAGCCTGGGTCATGCCCCCAGCATGGCACCGGGCGGCTCAGGCTCGCCGAGCGGCGACCTCCTCGTCCTGGGAGGAGAGGTCGGTGGAGCTGAGACCGTCGTCCTCGGGATCCGGAGTCACGGGCTCGCGGAGCTTCGGCGGTGCTGGAGACCACGGCTTGATGTTCTGGACCACGTCGCCGTAGAACGCGTCCAGGGTGTCGAGCACGCTGTCGATGAACGATCCGCGACCGCGTCCGCGTTTCGCCCCCATCGTGGTCGACATTGCTACGCGGAAGGAACGCAGCTCCTTCTGCGGATCGTCTACCAGGGCTTTCGGATCGTCCCGAACGACGCCCAACAGCTCAGCGGAACCACCACCGCGGCTCCGAGCAGCGAACGCCTCGACCCGGACATGATCGGGCGCCCCCTTCATCTGCCGGACGAGCCAGTTGACCCGGGTGGTCGGCCGCCCACTCTGCGGCGCCGGAACGTCGACGTGGCATGAGATCTGGGAGGCCCGGAGGTCAGCGGTGATGACGACCGGCGCGACGGCACCCGGTATGCGGATGGCGCCTTCGAGGACTCCCGTGCCCGCCAGCGACTTCAGCAGGTCCGTCTGGCGAACCTTGGGGTCCGCCAGCTCCTTGCGCGTCAGGCTCTGCACGACATCGGTGCCGAGGCGTTGACCCAACCGGAGGCTGGCGTAGCGAAGGAGCGCGTCGAATCGAGACACGACCTCGGGCGCGGTCGGATCGCTGGCACGGAGGGTGCCGGCCGCCACCGCCTCGCGCACGGACACCCAGTTCGCGCCCATGTCCTCGAGCTCCAGGGCCCCGGATCGTTCGTGTTCGAGGTATCGAATGAGCTCGCCCAGGATCCACGCTTGCTCAGGGTCCGAGACTCCGCGATGCTCCTTCTGGACGATCGCCGTTGCCAGCACGTACGACCACGACCAGTGCAGCATCGCGACCCGCCGAAGCTTCCGCTTGTCGACCTGAGTCGGGTGCTGGCCGGGCGTGGGAGGAATCTCGTTGCTGATCGTGATGAGTGCGTCGAAGTCCTCTGCCCGAGCAATGTCGAGGTAGTTCTCGAGCTGCTGTGACTCCAGGGCGTTCTTTCCCGTCTTGACCTCGACCAGCGCGGTCCACAGCCGGTTCCCCCGCTTCACACGGATGAGACCGTCCGGGTAGATCCGGGTTCCGTCGTGGTCGAACGGCACTTCAATGAACGTGGACGGCGTCCCGGACGGCGCTCCCAGCGGTGAGAGCAGGGTCTTGCTGAAGTCGGGCACGACGCTCATGACCGCAAGAAGGGCAGATGTCGCGCGCCGTTCCTGCTCGGTTGCTCCGTTGATCCCCGACGTCGGGATCAGTCGTGCGGCATGCCATGTCTCTTCACTCATGGTGACCTCCGGCGGTTGAGTTGCCACACCCTAGGCCGGTGGACGGCTTCCGCGTAGGAGATTGAAGCTCAGGTGCGTCCCGGGTAGGTGGGGACGGGTGAGGTGTAGGTGTGGCCGGTGGGGGTGGTCCAGATGACCGTCCCGTCGGGTTGGGGTGTGACGGTCCAGCCGGGTTGTTCCTTGAGGTGGTTGGACGTCGTGCAGAGTCCTTGACCGTTGGCGCCGGTGGTGGGACCGCCGGCGCGGTGGGGGGTGATGTGGTCGAGGTCGCGGATCCGACACTCGCAGGAGGGTTGTCGGCATCGGTGGCGGTCGCGGGATCTGATCCAGCGGGCGAGCTGGCCGGTGAATCGTCGGCGTCGGGGGTCGACGTGGATGAGGGTGTCGGTGACGGGGTCGGTCAGGAGCCGCCGGTACCAGGTGTGGGTGGCGCGGGTGGCGATCTCGGCGGCGAGGCCGGGGGAGAGGGGGCCGTGGCCGACGAGGTCGGCGGGCTGCTGGGCGCCGGTGAGGGCGTCGAGGGGCATGACGATCGACAGCTCGACGTCGATGGCGTCGGCATGAGCGAGGCCGGTGGCACGTTCGACGAGGGTGCTGGTCATGATCTGCCCGATGGTGCGGGAGTCGCCCGAGGCTCGCAGGCCCCGGGCCCAGGATTCGAGGGTGTCGTGGGTGGCGAGGAGCTGTTCGGCGGGGCCGCGGACGATGAGGGTGCCGACGCCGTCGGGTTCGGGGTGGTAGGAGACGTGCTGGTCGGCACGGTCGGCGGTCGCGCGGGCCTCGGCGGCCTCGGCGTCGGCCCGGATGACGGCCTCACGCGTCAGGGTGGCGGCGCGTTTGGGGGTGAGGCCGTCGAGGTGGTCGGCGATCTGGGCGTCGACGAGCAGGGCGTCATCGGGGTCGAGGGTGCGGGCCTCGCGGATGATCGCGCGGGCGGTGGGCTCGCTGATCACACCGTGACCGAACGCGGTGCGCACCGAGGGCATCGAGCGCAGACCGAGGACGAACATGAAGTGGGTGGTGGCCGCTGTGGGGGAGACCTGCCGGGCCAGGCCGACCTCGCCGATCACCGACGGCGCCGGGTCCCCGTAGCGGGCGAACGCGGCCTGGGACCGGCGATCGTGGTGGAGGCCGTCGACCTGCTCGGCGATACGGGCCTGGGCGACCCGTACGACCTTCTCGAGCGCGGTGATCGCATCGATCCGCGAGGCGCCCATGTCATCGACGGCCAGGCGCGCGAAGTCGGTGCCCGCCACAGCGGCGAGCACGTCCTCCACGGCCAGGTCCTCGAACATGAACCCAGCATCCCCAGGCCCACCGACACCACCCCGCACCACGGCACCGACCTGTGGACAGCCGGCGTGACTCATGTCTCACGTACGCTCGGCGCGTGAACGACTCCGCGCTGATCACGATCGGCCTTCCGATCGCCCTCGCGATCATCATGTTCGGCCTGGGTCTGAGCCTGACCACCGACGACTTCGCCCGCGTGGCCCGCTCACCGCGTGCTGTCGTGATCGCCCTGGTGCTGCAGATCCTCGTGCTGCCCGTGATCGCCTTCGGTCTGGTTGTGGCCTTCGACCTCGACCCGCTGCTCGCCGTCGGCGTGATGCTGCTGGCGGCGTCGCCGGGCGGCACGACGGCCAACCTCTTCAGCCACCTCTTCCGGGGTGACGTGGCGCTGAACGTGACGCTGACGGCCGTGAACTCGGTGCTGGCAGCGGTGACCATCCCGCTCATCACCAATCTCGCGATCGGCTACTTCGACGCCGACGGCGAGCTGGGCCTGCAGCTCGGCAAGGTCATGCAGGTCATCGCGATCGTCCTGATCCCCGTGGGCATCGGCATGGTCGTCCGCCGCCGCAACCCCGGCGTCGCGGCACGCGCCGACAAGCCGGTGCGCATCTTCTCGATCGTCGTCCTGGTGGCCGTCTCCGTGGGCGCGATCCTGGGGGAGCGCGACAACATCGCCGACTACGTCCAGCAGGTCGGTCTGGTGACCGGACTGTTCTGCGCGATCAGCCTCGGCCTCGGCTACGGCGTCACGCGACTGCTGGACCTCGACCACCGCCAGGCCGTCGCCTGCTCGATGGAGATCGGCATCCACAACACGACCGTGGCCCTCACGATCGCCCTGAGTGTGCTCGACAGCACCGAGGTCGCCATCCCGGCGGCCGTCTACTCGATCCTGATGTACGTGCTGGCAGCGAGCTTCGGCTGGGCCATCACCCGGCGCCACCCGGCTCCCGCCACGACCTGACGTCAGGCGCTCGCGCGCCAGCGCCCGTCCGCTGCGCGCTCGACCGTCACGGGATGGTCGAAGCACTCGCTGACCGGTTCCGACGTCAACACCTCGTCGACCGGACCGGCGGCCACGATGCGGCCGGCACGCAGCAGCGCCGCGTGCGTGGTGGCCCGCGGGAGCTCCTCGAAGTGGTGCGTCACGACGAGGGTCGTGAGTCCGGGCGAGGTGCTCGGCAGGTCGTCGATCGTGCGCAGCATGATCTCGCGTCCGACCAGATCGAGTCCGGTGCTCGGCTCGTCGAGCAGCAGCAGACGCGGGTCGGCCATCAACGCACGGGCGATCAGCGATCGCGCGCGTTCGCCCTGCGACATCGTCCGCCACCGCAGCGCCCCGGCGTCCTCGAGCCCGACTGACTTCAGCAGCATCTCGGCTCGCTCGTGCTGCCTGTCATCGGGCACCCAGTGCGGCACCATCTCGATCGTGCCGGTCGCGCCCGTCAGCACGACCTCGTGGGCCGGGAGGCTGGAGCCGAGCGGGTGACACGCCTCGACGAAGCCGATGGAGCGGCGCAACTCGCGCAGGTCGACCCGCCCCATCCGGCTGCCGAGGATCGACGCCGTGCCGCGGCTGGGGAAGGTCGTTGCGGAGCAGATCTGCAGCAGCGTGCTCTTGCCCGCCCCGTTGGGCCCGAGCAGCGCCCACTGCTGGCCGCTGCCGACCTGCAGGTCCACATCGTCGAGCAGGGTCCGCCCGGATCGGATGAAGGTGACGCCTCGCAGGTCGATCGCGAACGAGTCGCTAGGCCCAGCTCTGTCAGGCATCGAGCGCGGCCGCGAGGGCGTCGACCGCATGGTCGATCTCGTCGGCGGTGATCACCAGGGGCGGGGCCATGCGCAGCGTGCGCTCGTGCGTCTCCTTGCAGAGCACACCCTGGTCGCGCAGCGCCATCGAGACCTCGCGGCCGGTCTTGGCCGCGGGGTCGATGTCGACGCCGGCCCACAGTCCGCGGCCGCGCACCTCGGCCACGCCCTGACCGATCAGCTCGCCGAGACGCTTGTGCAGGTGGTGACCGAGCTCCGTGGCGCGCTCCTGGAACTCGCCGGTGCTGAGCAGGTCGACGACGGCGTGGCCGACGGCAGCCGCGACGGGGTAGCCACCGAACGTGGAGCCGTGCTGCCCGGGCTTCAGGACACCGAGGACATCGCGCCGTCCCACCACGGCGGAGACGGGGATGATGCCGCCGCCGAGCGCCTTGCCGAGCGTGTAGAGGTCGGCCCGCACGTTCTCGTGGTCGAGCGCGAACAGCTTGCCGGTGCGCGCGAGGCCCGACTGGATCTCGTCGGCGACCAGCAGCACGTTGTTCTCGTCACAGGCCTGACGCACGTCGGACCAGAAGCCCTCGGGCGGCACGACGACGCCGGCCTCGCCTTGGATGGGCTCCATCAGCACCGCCGCGGTGTTGGGGCCCATCGCGTCGCGCACGGCCTGCGCGTCGCCGTAGGGCACCGTGATGAAGCCCGGCGTGAACGGTCCGTAGTTGTCGTGGGCGGCCGGGTCGTCGGAGAACGACACGATGGTGGTGGTGCGGCCGTGGAAGTTGTTGGTGGCCACGATGATCTCGGCGGAGTCGAACGCGACGCCCTTGACCTCGTAGGCCCACTTGCGGGCGACCTTGATGGCCGACTCGACGGCCTCGGCGCCGGTGTTCATGGTCAGCACCATCTCGGTGCCGGTCAGCGCCGCCAGGTCGCGACAGAACGCTCCGAACCGGTCGTTGTGGAACGCGCGCGACGTCAGCGTGAGGCGGTCGAGCTGCTCGTGCGCCGCCGCGATCAGCGCCGGGTGGCGGTGCCCGAAGTTGAGCGCGGAGTACCCGGAGAGGAAGTCGAGGTAGCGCCGGCCCTCCACGTCGGTGACCCACGCGCCCTCCGCCTCGGCGATCACCACGGGGAGCGGGTGGTAGTTGTGCGCTCCCCACGCGTCGTCGAGCTCGATGACGGACTGGGTCGTGATCTGCTGGGCCATACCGGCAGGCTAACCGGCCCGGCGAAGCATCACGCGCGCCGTCACCAAGCTCGCCAAGCCGAGCACGGCCAGCGCCACGGCCACCTGCGTCGTGGACGCCCCCTCGTCAGGTCGAGAGGCCGGCGTTGCAGCCGTCGTCGCGCCCTCCACCTCGGCCAGGACGGCGGTCGTCGCGATGACCCGGGGCGCCGGACGCTCCTCGGACTCCGTGGCGTCGTCCCAGTCGTAGCCGTCCCCGTCCGCGCAGGTCTGTCTGGTCGGGAACAGCAATGGTTCCCCCACCGACCCGGTCAAGCGGGTGATCAGCGTGAATCGCGGGGCCTGACCGCTCTCGATGCCGGGTCCCGTGAACACCACCCGGCTGCCGTCCACGGTGGCGGACCATCCCTCGGGCCCGCTGCCACTGAGCAGCTCGGCGCCCTCGGGCACCTCGACGACCAGCTCGGTCGTCGGAGAGGCGTCGCAGCTGTGATCGAAGGTCAGGGACACCTCGACCGACCCGTCCCCGCGGGGCGTCGTCTGGTCGATCAGCACGTGCGCTGCCGCCGGGCTCGCCGTCGTGAGGAGCGCGACGAGTGCCATGGCCACGGCCAGCAACGAGCGTCGGGTGCGGATCATTCCTTCACCTCCAGGTCGATGGAGTCGGTCACGCGCTCGAAGCGGTCCACGCGGACCCCGACCTCGATGCGCCAGGTGCCGGGAATCGGCAGGTCGAGGCTGCCCTCGTAGCGGCCGGGAGCGACCTCCGTGAGGGTGCTGCGGAACGGGCCGAGCTCGAACTCCTCGATGCCGACGGCGATGCCAGGTGGCTCGACGGCCGAGACGGGCGTCCCGTCGTCGGCGACGACCTCGAGCTGGGCCGCATTGGTGCCGACCGCGCCGGGCGTGAGCGTCAGGGTGCCGGTGCGACCCTCACCGAGGTCGAGCTCGCGGGTGATCGCCGCCCGCTCGGCGGACGCGGCCTGGACCGGTTCCTGCCGGGGCACCTGGGTGATCAGCCCGGCGGTCACCGCCAGCACGAGCAGGAGGATTCCCGCCTCGATCTCGGCCATCAGGCGCAGACGACGCGCATCGATCGTGCGCGAGCGGCGCAAGTGCCGAAGATTGAACGTCGCCACGCCGATGACCACGACGACCAGCACGACCTTGACGAGCAGGTGCCAACCGTACGAGCTGTCCGGCAGGTCGGTCACGGTCTGCGGGATCCGCCACCAGAGCACCAGGCCGGAGACCGTGAGGACGGCGACGGAGCCGAGCGCGACCGCCGAGAACCGGTGGACGGCCTTCTGCAGGTCGCCGGCGCGCACGTCGCGACCCGCGGAGAAGACCACGACCAGACCAACCAGTCCGCCCAACCAGAGGGCGGCGACCAGCACGTGCGCCAGGTCGGCCGTCAGCACCAGAGCCACCGGACCGTAGGTGCGAGTGTGTCCGACGAGGGCGAGCGAGCCGAGGGCCACCGCAGCGGCCGCGAGCGCGAGCTCCGGTGCGCGGCGCACGGTCACGGCGCCCACGAGCAGTGCCAGGCCGAGCACCAGGGCGGCCGCCCCGGTGCTGGTGGTCCAGGTGGCGGAGTCGACCACGGCGGAGCCGAAGGATGCCAGGGTGTCGCCGGCCTGCCAGACGGCGGTCAGCGGGACCAGCAGGATGGCGCCGACGACCGCCAGCGCGGCGGCCCCGAACCCGACGCGGAGGAGACGGCGGCGGGCGACGGGAGAGCGGCGCAGTGCAGGCCGCGCGACCAGCAGGCCGAAGGCAAGCGCGCCCGTCGCCACCAGGAGGCCGCCGTACCGGGTGGCCTCGGCGGTCTTGCGCACCAGGTCGACGTCGTGCGGGGTCTCGACGGTCGGCAGCGCGACGGTGGTCTCCGACGGCGCACCCACCGAGAAGCTGAATCCACCCGCGACGGGGTGGCTGTCGGCCGAGATGACGCGCCAGCCCACGACGTACGTGCCGTCGGCGAGCGTCTCGGTCGGTGTGATGGTCACGACCGCGTCGGAGCCACTGATGTCGGCGGGGATCACGGTGCCATCGCCCGCCAGCAGCTCGATGCCGTCGGTCAGGCGAACGGTCTCGGTGAAGGTCAGGGTGATGGCGTCGGGAGACGTCGCGACGACCTCACCGTCCGCGGGGTCGGTCGACACGAGGGACGCGTGGGCCGCGGCTGGCGACGCGAGGGCGATCCAGCCGAGGAGCAGGAGCCCGACGGGCGCGGCCAGGAGCCGCGCCCGTCGGAGGACGGAGGACGTCACGCGCGCGTGCCGCTCCTGGCCAGGGCGGCGCCACCGGCCACGAGGCCGAGGGCCCCGAGCCCCACGCCGGTCCAGGCGACTGCCGACGACCCACCGTCGGAGGCCTCGGCGGCGTCGGACGCTTCATCCGCCGCATGCCCGTGGTTGCCGTCGCCCCCAGCCGTCAGGGTGACGGTCGGTGCCGGGGTCTCCGGCTCGGGCTCACCCTCGACGGTCTCGTCGATCCACGCCGTCTCGCCCTGCTCGCAGGTCTGGATGGTCGGGAACTCGACGACGTCGCCGGCCTCGCCCTCGGGAAGCTGCAGCGACAGCTCGACCGCGTCGCGGTAGCCCTCCGGCAGGGGAGTGGTCGCGGTGTAGACGATCTGCGCGACGCGCTCGGTGTACTCACCGCCGTGCCCGTCGTCGACGGGCTCGTCGAGAGTCTCCATCACCTTCTCGACGCTGTAGCTCGGGTGCCGGGTGGGGCTGACGGAGTAGACGCCGTCGGGGATCTGGACCGTCACCTGAGTGGTGGGGGATGCGTCGCAGCCGTGCGCCCAGGCGAAGGTCAGCACGGAGTACGCGCCGGCCGCCGTCGTCGAGGGGGTGACGGTGACGTGCGCCGACGCCGGCGAAGCGCCGAGCAGGACGCCGCCCAGAGCGAGGGCGCCCACGGCGCCCGCCCGGGTGGAGGCGCGCAGGAGTGATCGAACAGTGGTCATGGTGGTCCTCAGGGTCGTGGAAGTGGCTCCCGCCGGTGGGCGGGAGTCGGGCGGTCAGGCGAGGACGACCGGGGGACCACGACGGCCGAGACCGCCGACGAGGAACAGGAGCGGGAGGAAGTGCGGTGCGTGCTCGATGGCACGCTCCACAGCCGGGACAGGGACGACCGGCGCGGCAGGCAGGAGGCGCGGACGGAGCCAGGCGTGCAGCCACCACAGCAACAGCTCACCGCGCGACAGCAGGACGGCGGTCACGGCCGCCGCCGCCACGTGCGCCAGGAGCATCGGCAGGCCGTGCGAGATCGCGTGAGCCTCGAGGTGCGCCGAGAGCAAGTGCACGCCGAGCTGGGCGAGCGACAGCAGCCCCAGCAACGTCCCGGCGCCCAGGCGGCGGCCGGCGAGCAGCCAGGCGACCATCCCCACGGCCGCCGCGGCCGGCACGACGGCCAGCCACGAGGTGTGGGCGCCGCCTCCCACCACGTGCGAGCCCGACGCGATGAGCGCCACGGCGACGCCGGCGACGAGGGAACGCAGGGCACGCAATCGTCCACGCCCCGGGTCCCACATGCCGCGGAGCCTAGCACCGGCCGGACGGTCGTCTCGGAGGCGGCAGGTACGCTCGGCACCGCCATGTCAAGCCCCCTCCGCCCTCTCCTCGCCGCCCTGCTGACCGGTCTGCTCGTGCTCGCCTCGACGGTTCCGGCCGCGGCCCACGCCGGGCTCGTCGACTCCAACCCGGAGCGCCGATCGAGCCTCGAGACGTTGCCTGCCGAGATCCGGCTGACGTTCAACGAGGAGATGAACCGTCCCTCGTACGTCACGCTCAGTGCTCCGGACGGCTCCACGGTCGTCGAGGGCGAAGGCACGATCGAGGGCAACGACGTCGTCCAGATGATCGCCGACGACCCCGGGCTCGCCGGTACCTACCGGGTCGACTACCGCGTCGTCTCGGCGGACGGCCATCCGGTCGCCGGTGCTCTGGAGTTCGAGGTGACCTCCGGCGAGACGGTGGAGGCCGGCACGATCGATCGCCTCACCGACTCCTCGGCCTGGTGGATCGCCCTGGTGGCCGTGCCGTGGATTGTGCTGCTGGCCTTCCTGGTGCTGCGCCGTCGACGACGCGTGAGCAGTTGACGGCGCCATGACCACCGAGACAGCGACACGACCAGCTGACGCAGGAACCCGCCCGGGGCCGGGCTTGGCGATCGCCGCCCTCGTCACCACCGCCTTCACCGCCCTGGTCCTCGCGATGGTGCTGGCCGGCTCTGCTCCGCAGGAGGCTGCGCCCGGCATTCCCGACCCCGGCCGGTTGATCGGCTGGCTGGTCCCGGCCTCCGACCTCGTGGCCGACCTGGCGGGCATCGCCGTCGTCGGCTTCCTCGTGCTGGCCGCGCTGCTCCTGCCGTCCACCGGTGACCACGTGCAGGGACTGGCCGTCGACGCCGTCCGGCTGGCGCGGCGCGCCGCGTGGACCTGGACGGCGGCAACCTTCGTGCTCTACGTGGCGACGGTGGGCGACGTCTTCGCGGTGACGCTGTCGGGCGTCAACCCCGACCTGTTCATCAGCCTGTTCCGTGACAGCGAGATCGGACGCGGCATCGCCCTGCAGGCGCTCGGCGCGGTGCTGGTGGCCCTGGCGCTGAGCTGGACGATCGGCGTGCGGGCACTCGTCGGCTGGACGGCGCTCGCCCTGGTGGCGATGCTGCCGGTCGCGCTCACCGGGCACGCGGCGTCCGGCGGCTCGCACTCGCTCGCCACCGTCAGCCTGTACCTGCACCTCGTCGGCGTGGCCGTCTGGGTCGGGGGCCTCGTGGCCCTCGGCTGGGTGGTCCGGCGCGGCAGCAAGCGGCTCGAGCCCGCGATCGCGCGCTACTCGACCCTGGCGCTGTGGTGCTTCGTGGTCGTCGGCATCTCCGGCGTGCTGAACGCCTCGGTGCGCGCCAGCTCGCTCGACCAGCTGCTCACCTCGTCGTACGGCAAGGCCGTCCTGGTCAAGGCTGCCGCCTTCGTCGCTCTCGGCGCGTTCGGCTGGTGGCAGCGCCGGCGGATCGTTCGGGCCGGGTCGGGCTTCGCCCGCCTGGCGGCGACCGAGCTCGCCATCATGGCCGGCACCGTGGGTGTCGCCGTCGCCCTGTCCCGCACCGCTCCGCCGGTCGGTGACGTGCTGCTCACGCCCGCCGAGAACCTCATCGGTGGGCCATTGCCCGCCGCGCCCACCGTCGGGCGACTTGTGTACGGGCTCTACCCGAGTGGCGTCGGCATGGCCGTCGTGGGCCTCGGCGTCGCGGCGTACGTGACGGGCGTCCTGGTCCTGCGCCGGCGAGGTGACCGCTGGCCGGTCGGCCGCAGCATCGCCTGGGGCCTCGGCATGCTCGTCGTCGCGTGGGCCACGATGGGCGGCCTCGGCACCTACTCGCACGTCCTGTTCAGCGCGCACATGGTCAGCCACATGCTGCTCTCGATGGTGGCGCCGATCTTCCTCGTCCTGGGCGCCCCGGTGACCCTGGCGCTGCGCACCCTGCCGGGTCCGCGTCAGCCCGGCGAGGTCTCGCCCCGGGGAATGCTGACGGGCTTCCTGCACTCGCGCTTCGCCCAGGTCGTCACGCACCCGCTCGTCGGTCCCGCGCTGTTCATCGGCAGTCTCTACGCGCTGTACTTCACGCCGCTGTTCGAGGCGCTGATGGGCAGCGTGCTGGGGCACGTCGGCATGGAGCTGCACTTCCTGGCCGTCGGCACGCTGTTCTACTACGTGCTGGTCGGCATCGACCCCTCACCGCGACAGCTCGCTCCCTTGGCGCGCTTCGGCCTGCTGCTGGTGACGATCCCGTTCCACGCGTTCTTCTCCATCGCGATCATGTCGGCCACGACGGTCTTCGGCGAGGACTACTGGCTGACGATCGACCGCCCGTACCGCACCGACCTGCTGGCCGACCAGTACCTCGGCGGCAGCATCTCGTGGGCACTGGGGGAGGTGCCGCTGCTGCTGGTGATGGGCGCCCTGCTCGTCCAGTGGTTCCGCAGCGACATCCGCGAGGCCCGGCGCCTCGACCGGACGGCCGACCGCGACGACGACGCCGCCCTGCGCGCCTACAACGAGCACCTGCAGGACCTGGCCGCCCACGGCAAGCGCCGCGACCCCTGACGGGATCGCGGCGCTCACGGAGTGCTGTGCCGGTGGTGCTGTGGCAGATCAGAAGATGATCTGGCCGCCCGACGTCGCAGCGGTGAACCGCTCCTGGGCGTCGGCCCAGTTGACGATGTTCCAGAACGCCTTGACGTAGTCGCCCTTGACGTTGAGGTAGTCGAGGTAGAACGCGTGCTCCCACATGTCGAGCTGCGTGATCGGGATCAGCGTCGCGGGGATGTTGGCCTGCTGGTCGTACAGCTGCACGACGAGCAGCTTCTGTCCCAGCGAGTCCCACGCCAGGATGGCCCAGCCGGACCCCTGAATCGTCAGCGCGACCTGCTCGAAGTGCGCCCGGAACTTGTCGAACGAGCCGAAGTTCTGGTCGATCGCCGCAGCGAGGTCACCGGTGGGCTTGTCGCCACCCTCGGGGGACAGGTTCTTCCAGAAGATCGAGTGGTTGATGTGGCCACCGAGGTTGAACGCGAGGTTCTTCTCGATGCCGGCGATCGCGCCGAAGTTCTCGGTCTCGCGCGCCTCCTCGAGCTTCTCGAGGGCGGTGTTGAGGCCCTTCACGTACGTGGCGTGATGCTTGGAGTGGTGCAGCTCCATGATCTTGCCGGAGATGTGCGGATCCAGGGCTCCGTAGTCGTACGACAGGTCGGGCAGGGTGTAGTCAGCCACGCGTCCTCCTCAGGGTTCGGGCCGGAACACGGCCCCCCAGTAGTTAGTTGAGTGCAGTCGTTCGGGTCAACTCCCATCCTGTCAGTCCTGTTCCCCATGGCAAGGCCGCCCCCGGCCGATGACCTACGCTGGGACCCGTGGTGGCGTCGCGCGACGCCACCCGTCACGTCATGCGGGTCCGAGCCCGCGGGATCGGCGTCCGAGACCAGGCAAGCGAGATGGGGAGGTGGCACGTGGAGCGCACCGACCGCATCGTCACGATCCCCAACATCCTCAGCTTCGTCCGTCTGCTGCTGGTGCCCGTCTTCTTGTGGTTGGTGCTGGGCCCCGAGTGGGACGAGCTGGCGCTGGTCGTGCTGGTGGTCTCGGGCATCACCGACTACCTCGACGGCAAGCTGGCCCGCACCCTCGGGCAGGCGTCGAAGATCGGCGCGATCCTCGACCCTGTGGCCGACCGGCTCTACATCCTCGCGGTCGTCGTTGGCCTGGGCATCCGCGAGATCATCCCCTGGTGGTTGGCCGTCGCCCTGCCGCTGCGGGACGTCTTCCTGTTCAGCCTCGTGCCGTTCCTGCGCACGCGCGGCTACAGCTCCTTGCCGGTCCACTTCCTCGGCAAGGCCGCCACGGCGGGCCTGCTCTACGCCTTCCCCCTGCTGCTGCTCGGTGACGGGTCCGGCACGATCGCCGACCTCGCCAACGTCTTCGGCTGGGCGTTCGCCATCTGGGGCGTCGGCCTGTACTGGTGGGGCGGCGTGCTCTACGCGTTCCAGGTCCGTCGCCTGCTCACCACCACCGAGCGACCCGACTCCGCAGGCCCCGACACGGCAGGCCCCGACACTGCCGGCCCAGCGGCCAGGCCCGCCACCGATCGTCCGTCCCAGCGCCCGACGCCCTGACCCATGGACCGCACTCCGCCGGACCCGGCACCACGCACGCCGTACAGCCGCGCCGCCGTGGGCCTGCTCGACCAGATCGCCGAACGCGCGCTCGACGACGACTACTACGTGGTGCGGCCGGGCCGCTACTCCCGGTCGCGTGGCATCAACACCGTCGCCACGGCCGCCGTGCTGGCCGTGTTCGCCATGCTGGTGACCGTGACGGCCGTGCAGAGCTACCTGGACCGACCCGGACGCGACGCGGCGATCGACGCGTTGGCCTCCGACGTCGCCGAGAGCCAGGCGCGGCAGGACGCGTTGGAGCTGCAGCTCGCGTCCCTCGAGGCCGAGGTGCAGGCGCTCGAGGGCAGTCTCGTGGAGTCACCCGAGGCCACGCGACTGCGCGTCGCCACCGGCTCCGCCAGTGTCCGCGGTGACGGCTTGGTCGTCACGATCAGTCCCGTGGAGGGCGACGGCGTCAGCGACGCCGAGCTGCGCGCCCTGCTCAACGAGCTGTGGCTCGCCGGCGCCGAGGCCATCAGCATCAACGACCAGCGCTGGGGTGCGCTCAGCTCGCTGCGTGCGGCCAGCGGCACCATGATCGTGAACTTCCGATCGATCGGCCCCCCGTACGTGCTCCAGGTGATCGGCAACCGTGAGCAGATCCGCGAGCGGCTTGCCACGGGCGGCGAGGACACCTACTGGGAACGCCGCGAGGACTCCGGGGAGTTGACCTACACGGTCGTCGACGTCGACGATCAGGCCCTGACCGCGGCCCCGGCGACTCGCACGTCCGTCACCCGAGCCACGCCCGTCCGAGCAGGAGGTGCCTCATGATTCCCGTGCTCGGTCTCATCATCGGCGTGGGCCTCGGGCTGCTGGTCCAGCCGGAGGTGCCCGCGACGCTGCAGCCCTACCTGCCGATCGCGATCATCGCCGCGCTCGACGCCGTCGTCGGCGCCGTGCGGGCCCTGGGGGAGCGGCGCTTCGACGACCGCGTCTTCGTGGTCTCGTTCATCTCCAACGTCCTCATCGCGGCGTTCATCGTCTTCCTCGGCGACCAGCTCGGCGTCGGGTCGCAGCTCTCCACGGGCGTCGTCGTGGTCCTCGGTATCCGGATCTTCGCCAACGCCGCCGCCATCCGCCGCAGGATCTTCCATGCGTGACGAGAAGAAGGGTCCCGAGAAGGATCCCGAGAAGAAGACGCCTGAGACGAAGGGTCCACCGCCGCGCCGCACCCGGCCGCGTCACCTCGTCGCCGGCATCCTGCTCGCCGCCCTGGCGTTCGCCGTCACGGTGCAAGTGCGCCAGGACGAGGCCGACTCCTACGCCGCCCTGCGCGGTGTGGAGCTCGTCGAGCTGCTCAAGTCGCTCGACGCGGCCAACGGCAGGCTCAACGACCAGATCTCCGACCTGACGACCGTCCGCGACGAGCTCGAGTCGTCGACGAACGCTTCTGAGACGGCGCAGGAAGAGGCGCAGCGACGACTCGACGAGCTCTCGATCCTCGCGGGCACCGTCGGAGCGACCGGTCCCGGCATCCGGTTGACGATCGCCGACCCCGACGACGGGCTACGGGCCGCGACCCTGCTCGACACCGTGCAGGAGCTGCGCGACGCCGGGGCCGAGGTCATCGCCGTCAACGGCGTCGCCCGTGTCGTCGCCCAGTCCTGGTTCGCCGACGCCGACGACGGTGGCGTGCTCATCAGCGGGCGCCTCGTCGAGGCCCCCTACGTCATCGAGGCCATCGGCAAGCCCGAGACGCTCCTCGGCCCGGTCAACATCCGCAACGGCATCTCCGACCGCGTCGCGAACCGCGGCGGTGCGTTGGACGCCGAGACCGTGGAGTCGATCACGGTGACGGCGCTGGCCGACTCGGTGACCCCCGAGTACGCTCGTGCCGATTCGTGAGCGGGACTGACCTGCCGCCCACGGTGCTCGACCTGCCGCCCAGAGCCCGGCACCCCCGCCCGATCTGATCCACCCCGATCCACCCCCCGCACCATCCCGCCAAGGAGAACCCGCGTGATCCCAGAGGACCTGTACTACACCGAGGAGCACGAGTGGGTGCGGATCGACGAGGACGTCGTGACGGTGGGCATCACCGACTACGCCCAGGACCAGCTCGGCGACATCGTCTACGTCGAGCTGCCCGTAGTGGGTGACACCGTCGAGGCCGGCACCACCGTCGGCGAGCTCGAGTCCACCAAGTCGGTCAGCGACATCTTCTGCCCCGTCTCCGGCGAGGTCGTCGCACGCAACGACGGTCTCGAGGGTGGTGAAGAGGTCGTGAACTCCGACCCTTACGGTGAGGGTTGGTTGTTCCGGGTGCGGGCCTCGGCCGAGGACCCCACCGAAGGACTTCTGACCGCTGAGCAGTACACCTCGATCACATCCGCCTGAGACCTGCGGATGCTACGTTTGCAGCCACGCGGTGCGGTGTCCCGCCGCACCTTTCGAGCCCAGGAGTGATGCGCCATGGCAGCGCCCGCTGACGGACCGTCCGACCGCGACGCGAGCGAGCGCACGTCGCACATCCCGGTCGTCGATCACGACACCGAGGAGCTGTCCACCGACGACGTCAAGGCCGTCGAGGGACTGCCCGCCGGCAGCGCCATGCTGCTCGTGCAGCGTGGTCCCGACGCCGGGGCGCGCTTCCTGCTCGACGACGACGTCGTCACGGTGGGCCGCCACCCCGACAGCGACATCTTTCTCGACGACATCAGCGTCTCGCGTCGCCACGCCACCTTCCGGCGGTCCGACGCCGGCTTCGTGGTCGCCGACCTCGGCAGCCTCAACGGCACCTACGTCAACCGTGACCGCATCGACGGTGACATCACGTTGAGCGGCGGCGACGAGGTCCAGATCGGCAAGTTCCGTCTCATCTACTTCGCTGGGGCGCTGCGAGGCACTGCATGAGCGAGGCGGCTCACGCCTTTCAGCGACTCGGCATCGGCAAGGTGCTCGACGAGCTGCGCGCCGAGTTCCCCGATCTCACCATCACCAAGATCCGCTACCTCGAGTCCGAGGGCCTGCTGGAGCCCGAGCGCACGCCGTCGGGCTACCGCAAGTTCAGCTTCGACGACGTCGAGCGGCTGCGGTTCATCCTGCGCCAGCAGCGCGACGCCTTCTGGCCGCTCAGCCACATCCGTCAGGTTCTCGACGACCTCGACAACGGACGCGTCCCGGACGGCACCGACATCCGTCACCTGGCCCTGGCGCCCGACGGCACGCCTGTCCCGGCCTCGTTCACCGAGAAGCCGAGCCGTGAGCGCCTCACCCGCGACGACCTCCTCGACCGGGCCGGCATCGCGCCCGACGTGCTCGACGAGCTGGAGGCGCACGGCCTGATCGTGCGCCGTCCCAAGCAGGCCTACTTCGACGCTGACGACCTCGCCGTGGCGCGGGTGGCTGGTGAGCTCGCCCACCTCGGTGTCGAGCCCCGACACCTGCGGTCCTTCCGCACCGCGGCCCAGCGCGAGGCCGATCTCGTCCGCCAGGTCGTCGACCCGCGCGCCGGTGAGGACGCCTCCACCACGGCCGCCTCCCTCGCCGCCGCGTCGGTCCGCCTGCACACGTTGCTCCTGCGCTCGATCCTGCGGTCGTGACCTGGCAGGCTGATGACCATGCGTGAGGTCGAGGTCGTCGGCGTCCGTGTCGAGATGCCCACCAACCAGCCGCTCGTGCTGCTGCGCGAGTCCGAGGGGTCGCGCTACGTGCCCATCTGGATCGGCGCGGTCGAGGCCAGCGCCATCGCGTCAGCGCACCAGGGCACCGAGACCCCGCGTCCCCTGACGCACGAGCTCATCAGCCGTCTCGTCACCGCACTGGGCGACGAGCTCCGGCGCGTCGACATCGTCGACGTTCGCGAAGGCGTCTTCTTCGCCGAACTGCGGTTCGCCTCCGGCATCACCGTCGACGCGCGCCCCTCCGACGCCATCGCCGTCGCGCTCCGCTGCGGCGCGCCCCTGTTCTGTGCCGAGGACGTGCTCGAGGAAGCCGGCATCTTCGCGACCGACGAGGAGGAGCAGGTCGTCGAGCAGTTCCGCGAGTTCCTCGACGAGGTCGACCCCGAGGACTTCGCCTGAGACGAAGGGGCGCGGCGACACGCCGGGTCCGGTCGTTGACCAGACAAACCCTCACCTTTACCTTGAGACTGCTGCCGGAGCACGACGACGCCCCCGTTCTGGAGGGGCGGCGAGGTAGTCTTCTCCGTACCGAACCTTCGGAAGGCCAGTCGCGATGATCGATCCGCACGAGGACGAGCAGAACGGTCGCGTTGCGGCAGCCCGCGCGAACGACCAAGGCCTCCTGTTCGACGACGACCTGGCCCCCGTGCCGGTCGACACCGGCTACCGCGGCCCCACCGCGTGCTCGGCGGCCGGCATCACCTACCGCCAGCTCGACTACTGGGCGCGCACCAAGCTCGTCGAGCCCAGCGTGCGCTCGGCGGGCGGCTCCGGCACCCAGCGGCTCTACTCCTTCCGCGACATCCTGCTGCTCAAGATCATCAAGCGTCTGCTCGACGCCGGCGTCTCGCTGCAGCAGATCCGCACCGCGGTCGACCACCTGCGCCAGCGCGGCACCGACGACCTCACCCAGGTCACGCTCATGAGCGACGGCGCCAGCGTCTACGAGTGCCGCTCGGCCGACGAGGTCATCGACCTCCTGCAGGGCGGCCAGGGAGTCTTCGGCATCGCCATCGGCGGTGTCTGGAAGGAGATCGAGGGCTCGCTCCACGAGCTCCCGAGCGAGCGCGCCGAGGGACTCGTCGACACCGCGAGCGACGAGCTCGCCGCGCGCCGCCGCGCCCGCGACGTCGTCTGACCCACGTGCACGACGTTCACCCTTGGTAGGGTGAACGTGCTGACGACGCCGCGTGGGAGAGACTCGCCCAGCCAGGGCAGCGCCGAAGGGGCAATTCCTCCCCGGAACCTCTCAGGCACCCAGGACCACGCGGACAGGCGATTCTGGAGGCATGTCCGACAGAAGGGGAGGGGCACCCACCCCTTCGTCCTCCTGGAGCGTCCGTGACCTCGTTCGTCGACCGCCACATCGGCCCCCGCCCCTCCGACATCGAGGCGATGGTGCGCCGGGTCGGCTTCGACTCGCTCACCGAGCTCATGACGGCCGCCGTGCCGGCGGGCATCCGCTCGGAGTCCACGTCGTTGCTGGCGACGCACGGGCTGGGGGAGTCCGAGGTGCTGGCCGACCTGCGCGCCATCTCCGAGCGCAACCACCCCGGCACGGCCATGATCGGCGTCGGCTACCACCCGACCGTCACCCCGCCCGTCATCCGGCGCAACGTGCTCGAGGACCCGTCGTGGTACACCGCGTACACGCCGTACCAGCCCGAGATCAGCCAGGGGCGTCTTGAGGCGCTGCTGAACTTCCAGACCATGGTCGGCGACCTCACGGGTCTCCCGACCGCCAACTCCTCGCTGCTCGACGAGGGCACGGCCGCCGCGGAGGCCATGACCCTGGTCCGCCGCGCCGTGCGAGGGCGCGACGACGCGCCGATCGTCGTCGACTCCGGCCTGCACCCGCAGACCATCGCCGTCGTCGCCACCCGCGCCGAGGCGCTCGGCATCGAGATCATCGAGGCCGACCTGTCCCAGGGACTGCTGGTCGACGACTGCGGCGGCGCGATCATCGCCTACCCGCGCAGCGACGGCGCGATCATCGACCCCCGTCCCCTCATCGAGGCCACGCACGCCGCGAACGGGCTGGCCGTCGTGGTCGCCGACCCGCTGGCGCTCGTGCTGCTGGCCTCCCCGGGGTCGATGGGGGCCGACGTCGCCGTCGGTTCCTCGCAGCGGTTCGGTGTGCCGATGTTCTACGGCGGCCCGCACGCGGGGTTCATGGCCGTCCGCCAGGGCCTCGAGCGGCACCTGCCGGGTCGTCTCGTCGGCGTCTCGGTCGACCGAGCCGGCCGCCCCGCGTACCGGTTGGCGCTGCAGACCCGTGAGCAGCACATCCGCCGCGAGAAGGCCACGTCCAACATCTGCACCGCCCAGGTGCTGCTGGCCGTCACGGCCTCGATGTACGCCGTCTACCACGGAGCCGACGGACTGCGGCAGATCGCCGAGCGGGTCCACGCGCACGCCGCGACCATCGCGGGTGCCCTCCGCTCGGCGGGCATCGAGCTGGTGGCGGACGCCTACTTCGACACCGTCACGGCGAAGGTGCCCGGTCGCGCGGCTGAGATCGTCGCGGCCGCGCGCGAGGCCTCGATCCACCTGCGGCACCTCGACGACGACCACGTGGGCGTCAGCGTCTCCGAGGCCACCACGACCGAGCACGTGCTCGCCGTCGTCGCGGCCTTCGGCGTCGACCCGCTGGCCGGCACGGCGGGCTCGGGCCTGCCGATCGGCCTGCTGCGCACCGACCAGATCCTGACCCACCCGGTCTTCACCGAGCACCGCAGCGAGACGCAGATGCTGCGCTACCTCAAGAAGCTCAGCGACCGCGACTACGCGCTCGATCGCGGCATGATCCCGCTGGGTTCCTGCACGATGAAGCTCAACGCGACGGCCGAGATGGAGCCCATCAGCTACCCGGGATTCGCCGAGCTGCACCCGTTCGTGCCGGCCGAGGACGCCCAGGGATTCATCTCCCTCATCTCACGACTCGAGGCCTGGCTCGCCGACGTGACCGGATACGCCGCCGTCTCGATCCAGCCGAACGCGGGATCGCAGGGTGAGCTGGCCGGTCTGCTGGCGATCCGCGCGTACCACCGCAGCCGGGGCGACGCCGCACGCACCGTGTGCCTGATCCCCAGCTCGGCGCACGGCACCAACGCGGCGTCAGCCGTCATGGCCGGCATGCGGGTCGTGGTGGTGGCGTCGACCGACGACGGTGAGGTCGACCTCGACGACCTGCGGGCCAAGTGCGAGAAGCACACCGACGAGCTGGCCGCGATCATGGTCACCTATCCGTCGACCCACGGCGTGTACGAGCACGGCATCACCGAGCTGTGCGAGGTCGTGCACGCGCACGGCGGGCAGGTGTACGTCGACGGCGCCAACCTCAACGCACTCGTCGGTCACGCACGGCCGGGCGAGTTCGGCGGCGACGTCTCGCACCTCAACCTGCACAAGACGTTCTGCATCCCGCACGGCGGCGGTGGCCCCGGCGTCGGTCCGGTGGCCGTGGCCGAGCACCTCGTGCCGTTCCTGCCCACGCACCCCCTGCACCCGGACCCGGCCCGTCGCATCGGTCTGGGTCCGATCAGCGCGGCCCCGTACGGCTCGGCGGGCATCCTGCCCATCCCGTACGCGTACATCGCACTGATGGGTGCCGCAGGCCTGACGCAGGCAACCTCGGTCGCGGTGCTGGCCGCCAACTACGTCGCGAAGCGCCTGGGCGACGCCTACCCGGTGCTGTACGCCGGTGACCGCGGCCTTGTGGCGCACGAGTGCATCCTCGACCTCCGTGGCCTGACGAAGTCGGCCGGCCTGACGATCGACGACGTCGCGAAGCGGCTCATCGACCACGGCTTCCACGCCCCGACCATGAGCTTCCCGGTGCCGGGAACCCTGATGATCGAGCCCACGGAGTCCGAGGACCTCGCCGAGCTCGACCGGTTCTGCGAGGCCATGCTCGCGATCCGGGCCGAGATCGACCAGGTGGCGAGCGGCACGGTCGACGCCGACGACAACCCGCTGGTCAACGCACCGCACACGGCGCGCGACCTCCTGGAGTGGACGCACGCCTACTCGGTCGCCGAGGGCGTGTTCCCGTCAGGCAGCACCGACGACAAGTACTGGCCTCCGGTCGCTCGCATCGACCAGGCCTACGGCGACCGCAACCTGGCCTGCACCTGCCCGCCGCTGGAGGCGTTCGCGGAACCGGAGCTCACAGGGTCCTGAGCCTCGCCGGCCCACCAGGTAAGCACACGGTCGACGACGGGGCCGGGGGAGCGGACCCACCGCACGTGATGGGTGGTTCCGCCCTCCGGCACCTCCGACCGCCGATAGGTCCAGCGCGTTGTGCTGGCGGGGTCGAGGAAGCGGTCGGCGAACGCGTCGATCGCGCGCGGAACGGCGTAGGCGTCACCCTGCAGCCGGATGACCAGGCTGGGGACGTCGACCCGCCGGGGCACGTCGAACGGCACGCGACCGGTGAGGTTCCAGCGGCCCCACTCCCGCATCAGCGTGCGGGCCCCGGGTGCACCGAAGGCGGGCTTCGGCAGGTACCCGAACGCCGTGGTCAAGGGACCGACCATGAGGCCCGCAGCCAGCACCGGGACGCCCCCGAACGGGTACCGGCGGAAGTGCGGCACCGAGGCGCCGACCGTGACGATGCCATCGGGGGGCGAGTGGTGCAGCGCGTGGGCGATCGCGATCTGCCCGCCGAGGCTGTGGCCCAGCACGATCACCGGGCGGTCGGGGTCCTCGGCGCGGGCCGCGTCGACGGCCGCGGCCAGGTCGGCGATCTCGTCGGCGTACGACCAGTCGTCGCGGCGTGAGGCGGTGGGCCCCTCGGGCTCGAAGCCGCGGCGATGGAGAGCTCGCGCCGACCAGCCTCGGGACTCGAGCTCCTCGACCAGCGGACGGTAGTAGCGCGACGGCACGGCCATGGCCGGACCGACGAGGACGATGGGGGCGGTCACCCCCACATCCTGCCAGTCCGGCCAGGCACCGCGATTCGCGTCAGAGATCCATCGCAGCGATCGGCACCGTCGTGGGTCGATCGGACCCACCCTCGGGCTCGACCGTCACGGCCATGCGGTCGGACTCAGCGATGTCGCCGAGGTAGACCATGTCGGACGCGTCGAGGATGCCGGCCGACGTGGCCTCCCCGCTGGAGAGGGTCCAGAGCTGGTAGTCGTGGTTCGACAGCTTCGGCAGCGAGCTGACCGAGACCATGGCGGCACCCAGCGTGGGGGAGTGGACGACGCGGACCTGGCCACCATCGGCGAGGTCCTCGGCGATGATCGAGGCGTCGGCCGCGGTCATCAGCTCCTGCACGGCGTCCTGCTGGGCCACGAGCTCGCTGTTGTTGCGGTTCTCGACCACGTAGCCCGTCACGCCCACGGCAGCCACGGCAATGGCGGCAGCGGCGACGAGCGACGGCAGGGTGCGGCGCAGGGCGCCCCGTGGACGCAGGTGCGTCACCACGGGCCGTTCCTGCGGCACTTGGGTGATGGATGCCAGCAGACGGTCGCGCAGCTCCGGCGGAGGCGTCTCGGCGACACCCTCGGCGAGCCGAGCGGCGGTCAGGTGGAAACCAGCCACCTCGTCACGGCACGTGGCACAGGTGGTGAGGTGGGACTCGAAGGCCGACTGCTCGTCGGGATCAAGTGCACTGAGTGCATATGCACCGACGAGGTCGTGCAGATCGGTGGTCATGAGGCTACCCCCAGGCAGTCGCGCAGACGGATGAGTCCGTCGCGCATGCGGGTCTTGACGGTGGCGAGGTTCGCGTCGAGCAGCTCGGCGACCTCCGGATAGGTGTAACCCCCGTAGAAGGCGAGATTGACCGACTCGCGTTGCAGCTCGGTCAGGCCTTCCATGCACCTGCGGACCTGCTCGTGCTCGAGCCGGACCATCACTTCCTCGGTCACGACGTCGTGGTCGGGACCGCCGACCCAGTCGTACGTGTCCTCACGGTTCGACGCGGCCTGGTCGTGCCGGATGGCGTCGACAGCGCGGCGATGGGCCAGGACGAGGATCCAGGTCTTCGCGCGGCCCCGGTCGGGGTCGAAGCGGGATGCGGTGCGCCACACCTGCAGGAAGACCTCCTGGGAGATCTCCTCGGCGCGGGCGGGGTTGCGGACGAGCCGCTTGGCGAGACCGAAGACCGAGGGACCCAGGGCGTCGTACAGCGCGGCGAAGGCCTGCTCGTCACCGCGGGCGGTGCGGACGAGCAGATCGTCGAGGTCGAGCACCGGCGCGACGTCCTGGGGGACGACGGTCAAGTGACCTGCGGTCGCTTCGCTCACGTCTTGTCCTCCGGTCAAGTTGGTCTCTGGAGGGGATTCGCTGCTGCGACGGCGTCGGATGGGTGACATTCTGGGCAACTTCTGCCTTCCGCGGTGGGACGTGACCCACGACCTGGATCGCGACCACGATACTCCCGGGCGACCGTGAGAGACTCATTCCCGGAGATCATGGCCCTCCACGACGTGGCCGATCAGCATCGAAGGACGAGCGTGAACGACCCCGTTGCCTACACCGTGGCGGTTCTCGCCCTCGGTGTGGCGCTCTACGCCGGATGGCACATGCTGCGGGACGCGCCGTTCTCGAACCCGCTGTTCTACGTCATGGGTGTCCTCGAGCTGGTGCTCATCGTGCTCTTCGTCGCCGGGTGCGTGGCGCTGGGACGCACCGAGCGGGACGTCGACGGCGTGCTGTTCGTGTCGTACCTGCTGACCGTCGTGCTGATCCCGCCGGCGGCCGTCGTCTGGGGCATCGCCGAGAAGTCACGCTGGGGGACCGGGGTCGTCGTGGTGGCGATGCTGACCGTGTCGGTGCTGATCATCCGGGTGCTCGGCATCTGGCAGGGGACGTATGTCTGAGCCCACCTCCCACGGCTTCGGGCGGGCCCTGGTCGCCGTCTATGCCGTCTTCGCGCTCGCCGCATCGGCGCGTTCCATCTACCAGCTCGTCACCAAGACGGACGAGGCGCCGGTGGCCTACGCGCTGTCGGCCGTCGCGGGACTCGTCTACGTCGTCGCCACCTACGCGCTCGCGACCGACCGCCACCGGCTCGCCGTCGTCACCATCGGCTTCGAGCTCGTCGGCGTGCTGGGCGTGGGGCTGCTGACGGTGCTCGACGGCGACCTGTTCCCGGACGCCACGGTGTGGTCGCAGTTCGGTGCCGGCTACGGGTACGTCCCGTTGGTGCTGCCGATCGTCGGGCTGTGGTGGCTGCACCGCACCCGTCGCAACGGTCGTCCTGGCCGATGAGGTCTGCGGCCACTCGGTACGAGCTCACCTCGACGTGGCGGCTCGACGCGCCGGTCGGCGTGGTCTGGGACGTCTTCGACGCGATGGTCGACGATGACGACCCGTTCCCGTGGTGGCCGGACCTGGAGGTGGTGGGCCGCGACGACGACGAGATCCGCGTGGTGACACGCAGCGGCCTGGGGTACCGGCTGCGGTTCCGACTGCTGGCCCTCGAGCAGGAGCCACCCGTGGCGCTGCGGTTCCGTGCGGCTGGTGACCTCGTGGGCCTCGGCCACGTGCAGTTCGTGGCCGAGTCGGACGCGACCAGCCGGATGGACATCGCCTGGACGGTGGAGCCGACTCAACGCTGGATGCGCCGGAGCGGCGTCGTCCTGAAGCCGGTCTTCGCAATGGCCCACGCCGTCGTGATGCGCCGCGGCGAGCGCAGCCTGCGGTCCTGGCTCGCCACGCACTGATCAGCGCTGGAAGCCGGCCCAGTCGGGGCCGAGCGTCACCACGTCACCGATCACGGTGATGGCGGGGGCGCCGGCTCCGAGCTCGGCACACCGCTGGGCGATCGTGGCGAGGGTGCCGACGGTGACGCGCTGCTCGGGCGTGGTGCCGCGCTCGACGACCGCCACGGGCGTCTCGGGATCGTGCCCGGCGGCCACCAGCTCCTCGGCCGTCGTGGCCAGGCGCTTGACGCCCATCAGCATGACGATCGTGTGGTCCCCGGAGTGGGGGAGTGCCCCGAGCTGCTCGTGCCCGGTGACGACGCTGAAGCCGATCGCGACCCCGCGATGGGTGACCGGGATGCCCGCGGCCGCGGCCGCGCCGATGGCGCTGGTCACGCCCGGCACCACCTCGACGTGCACGCCGGCCTCGCGGCAGGCGATCAGCTCCTCGCCACCGCGGCCAAAGACGTAGGGGTCTCCGCCCTTGAGCCGCACCACCACCTGCCCGGCCTGTGCGCGCTCGACCAGGATCTGGTTGATCCGCTCCTGGGGCACGGGGTGGTGGTCGGGCTTCTTGCCGACGTCGATGATCTCGACCTCGGCCGGCAGCTCTGACAGCACCGAGCGGGGACCGAGGCGGTCGGTCACGACGACGTCGGCCGTGGCTAGCAACCGCCGGCCGCGGGACGTCAGCAACCCGGGGTCGCCAGGACCGCCACCGACCAGGGCGACGTAGCCCTCGGGGTGGTGGGTGCGGTGGCGCAGCGGCACGTCGCCGGCCTGCAGGGCTGCAGCCACGGCGTCGCGAATGGCCGTGGCGCGTCCGGCGTCGCCACCACCGCTGACGGCGACCGTCACGTCCTCGACGGCCGCGACGGCCGGCATCCAGGCCGTGGCGGCGTCCGGGTCTCCGCCCTTGAGGCACCACGTGCCCTGCGCTTCAGCGTCGGCGGACACGAGGTCGTCGATCGCCTCGTCGGCCGTGGCTGTCTGCACCAGCCACGCACCGGCCAGGTCGCCGGTGCGGTAGGTGCGGTCGACCCAGGCGATCTCGCCCCGGTCGACGGCCGACGCCAACGACTCGGTGAGCTCAGGTGCGACGACGAGGACGTCGGCGCCTTCGGCCGCCAGCCGATGCGCCCGACGCGTGGCGACGTGGCCGCCACCGACGACCACGACGCGGCGCCCCGCGACGCGGAGGGTCAGCGGCAGACCCATGTCAGGCGTCGAGCGGCTCGACCGAGGCGAGCAGTGCATCGCCGACCATGCCGGCTGCGAGCGTGCCGCCGTCCTGCGGATCGATCAGCAGGAAGGCGCCGGTCGCGCGCGAGTGCAGGTACTCCTCGGCGGGGATCGGCGCGGCGAGCCGCAGCGACACGTGACCGATGTCGTTGAGCTCGAGGCTCTCGGCGGGCGTCAGACGCGCGGTGTCGAGATCGAGACGACCGCCGATCGCGACGACCATGGCCTGCACCGTGCGCGTGCCGTGCTTCAGCAACACCTTGGTGCGCGGGGTGAGCCGGTGGTCGGCCAGCCAGGCGACCGTGCCGTCGATGTCCTGGGTCAGGCCGGGGACGCTGCGCGAGGTGACGACCAGGTCGCCCCGCGAGATGTCGATGTCGTCCGTCAAGCGCAGGGTGACCGACTGCGGAGCGTGCGCCTCGGCCAGCTCGCCGTCGGCGGTGTCGATCGCCTCGACGGTCGACGTGCGGCCGCTGGGCAGCACCGTGACGGGATCGCCCGGACGGACCAGACCGGACGCGATCTGACCGGCGTAGCCGCGGTAGTCGCGGAAGCGGTCCTCGGCAGCGGACTGCGGGCGGATGACCAGCTGCACGGGGAAGCGCAACGGCTCGGACTGCGGCTCGCCGGCGGGGGAGAGCTGCTCGAGGTGCTCCAGCAGACTGGGCCCCTCGTACCAGGGCGTGCGGTCGGACTTCGTGACGACGTTGTCGCCGGCGAGGGCCGAGACCGGGACGGTGGTGACGTCGGTCAGGCCGAGACGCTGGGCCGCCGCCTGCACCTGCGCCTCGACGCCCTCGTAGGTGGCCTGGTCGTAGTCGACGAGATCGATCTTGTTGACCACGACCACCACGTGCGGCACTCGCAGCAGCGACGACACCGCGAGGTGGCGGCTCGTCTGCTCCTGCAGGCCCTTGCGCACGTCGACCAGCAGCACCACGACGTCGGCCGTGCTGGCACCGGTGACGGTGTTGCGGGTGTACTGCACGTGCCCCGGGCAGTCGGCCAGGATGAAGGCGCGCTCGGCGGTGGCGAAGTAGCGGTAGGCCACATCGATCGTGATGCCCTGCTCCCGCTCGGACCGCAGTCCGTCGGTGAGCAGGGCGAGATCGGCGGTGGCCATGCCGCGGTCGCGGCTGACGCGCTCGACGGCGTCGAACTGGTCGGCCAGCACCGACTTGGAGTCGAACAGCAGTCGGCCCACGAGCGTGGACTTGCCGTCGTCGACCGAGCCGGCCGTGGCGAGGCGCAAGAGGGTCGTGCTCATCAGAAGTAGCCTTCCTTCTTGCGGTCCTCCATGGCGGCCTCCGACATGCGGTCGTCGGCGCGCGTGGCGCCGCGCTCGGTGACGCGGGTGGCGGCGACCTCGGCGATGACGTCCTCGACCGTGACGGCCGGGCTGTCGACGGCGCCGGTGCAGGACATGTCGCCCACCGTGCGGTAGCGGACGGTGCGGGTCTGCACGACCTCGTGCTCCTTGGGCTGGGCGAACTCGCCGACGGCCAGCAGCATGCCGTCGCGCTCGAAGACCTCGCGGTCGTGCGCGTAGTACAGCGGCGGCAGCTCGATCTTCTCCTGGCCGATGTACTGCCAGACGTCGAGCTCGGTCCAGTTGCTCAGCGGGAAGACCCGGACGTGCTCACCCGGCCGGTGCCGACCGTTGTAGAGGTTCCACAGCTCGGGGCGCTGGTTGCGGGGGTCCCACTGGCCGAACTCGTCACGGAGGCTGAAGACGCGCTCCTTGGCGCGGGCCTTCTCCTCGTCGCGGCGGCCTCCGCCGAAGACGGCGTCGAACTTGTGTGCCTCGATCGCGTCGAGCAGAGGCTGGGTCTGTAACGGGTTGCGGGTGCCGTCGGCACGCTCGCGCAGGCGTCCGTCGTCGATGTAGTCCTGGACGCTGGCCACCTCGAGGCGCAGTCCGAGACGCTCGACCGTCGCGTCGCGGTACGCCAGCACCTCGGGGAAGTTGTGCCCGGTGTCGACGTGCAGCACGGGGAAGGGGACCGGTGCCGGCCAGAACGCCTTGACGGCCAGGTGCAGCATGACGACCGAGTCCTTGCCACCGGAGAACAGCAGCACGGGCCGCTCGAACTCGGCGATGACCTCACGGATGATGTGGATCGACTCGGACTCCAGCCACTGCAGGTGGGTGAGTCGTCGGGTGTCGTGGGTGCTCATGGGTCCTCGGGTCTCAGGCATGCAGGCCGCACTCGGTCTTCTCGAAGCCGGCCCATCGGCCGGCCCGCGGGTCCTCGCCGGGTGCCACGCGACGGGTGCAGGTGGAGCACCCGATCGACGGGTAGCCGTCGTTGACCAAGGGGTTGACGATGATCTGGTTCTTCTCGGCGTAGTTGAGGACCTCGTCGAACGTCCAGGTGGCCAGGGGATTGATCTTGACCAGGCCGTTCTTGACGTCCCAGGTGACGAAGGGCGTGTTGGCCCGGGTGGGGCCCTCGTCGCGGCGGACGCCGGTGATCCAGGCCTCGTAGCCCTGCAGCGTGTCGTGCAGCGGGATGACCTTGCGCATCTCGCAACACCTGGCGGGGTCGCGCTCGTAGAGCTTCTCGCCGTGCTCGGCGTCCTGCTCGGGGACGCTGAGGCGCGGGCGCACGTCGACGATCGTGAGCCGCATCGAGGACTCGACGGCGTCACGGGTGCCGATCGTCTCGGCGAAGTGGTAGCCGGTGTCGAGGAACAGCGTGTCGACCCACGGCACGTGCTCGGCGACGACCGCCGGCAGCACGGCGTCGGCCATCGAGCAGGCGACGGCGGTGCGGTGCCCGAACGTGGTGGCGACCCATGCCAGCACGTCATCGGTCGTGGTGGCCGGGTCGGCGAACTCTTGCTCGGCGGCGTCGGCCAAGGTGCGCAGCTCGTCGTTCGTGCGGCGGGGGGCGAGGCGGTGCTCGCGCTCGGCGAGGTGCTCGGCACGCTCCGCGTCGTGGCGGAGCTGGCGCTCGCGACGTTCGGCCAGGGTGACTTCAGCCATGACGCACTCCTTCCGACGGGATCAGCCGTCCCAGCGTAGAACCGGGCCTCGGCCCGACCCATTCCCTCGAGCGGACGTCCACATCCCGGAACGCGATCACGTGAGCCAGGTCACAAGATTCGCTCGAGCGTGCGGCGAGGCATACTGGCGCGATGGTGCGCTTCATCGACATCCACCCGGAGAACCCGCAGCAGCGCAACGTCGACCAGGCGGTCGCGATCTTGCGCGACGGGGGGCTGATCGCCTACCCGACCGACTCGGGCTACGCCCTCGGGGCGCAGATCGGCAGCGTCGATGCGCTCGATCGCATCCGTGCCATCCGTCAGCTCGACGACAAGCATCACTTCACCCTGGTGTGCCACGACTTCGCGCAGCTGGGGCAGTTCGTGCACGTCGACAACGCCGTGTTCCGGGCCGTCAAGGCGGCGACCCCCGGGCCGTACACCTTCATCCTGCCGGCCACCCGCGACGTGCCGAAGCGCCTGTTGCAGGCCAAGAAGCGCACCGTGGGCGTGCGCATCACGCCGCACCGGGTGGCCCAGGCCATCGTCACGACGCTGGGGGAGCCGGTGCTCTCGACGACGCTGATCCTGCCGGGGGAGTCCGAGGCCATGACGATGGCGTGGGAGATCTCCGAGGCACTCGACGGCCGGGTCGACGCGGTGGTCGACTCCGGTGACGAGGTTGCCGCGGAGCCGACGACGGTGGTCGACCTCTCCGAGGGCTACGCCGAGGTGATCCGCGTCGGCGCGGGGGACCCAGCCCCGTTCGAGTAGGGGTGCGTCAGGCGTCGATGCCGTAGATGCCGGCGCGATGCAGCACCTGGCGTGCATGGGCCAACCGTGGGCCGACGGCGCCGGCGTAACCCTCCGGCGGGGCATCGAGGAGGTCGCGGGCGGCGACCACGTCGGACGACGACGGTGCGCACACCTCGTTGACCACCGCGGTCTGCGTGGCCGTGAGGCAGATGCGTCCGGTCATGCCGAGCGTGACGGCGTGCTGGGTGTCGGCGCGGGTCTGCTCGGCGTCGTCGCTGACGGTGGGACCGTCGATCGGACCGGGCAGGTCGTGGGCGCGGCTGGCGATGACGAGCTGCGAGCGGGCGTACAGCAGTGCGGTGCGGTCGGGGCCCACGCCGAGGTCGCGCCGGAAGTCGCCGGTGCCGAAGGCGATGCGGCTCGGACCCGAGGCGGCGATCTCGGGCAGGTTCAGGATGGACAGTGCCGTCTCGACCATCGCCACGACGGGGCGGCGGCCGGCGTCGAGCGTGGCCCGAACCTGGTCGCCGTGCTCGGTCATGGCCAGCACGACGCCGTCGATGCGGTCATCGGCCGCGACGAGCGCCAGGTCATCGGTCCAGTGCTCGGTGTCGGTGCCGTTGACTCGCACCCAGGTGCGGTGGCCGGTGTCGAGGTGGGCCACGAGCGCATCGCGGGCGGCAGCCTTGCGGTCCTCGGGTGTTCCGGCCTCGAGGTCGACCACCACGATGTCGCTGGCAGCGAGCTCGAGGGCGTCGGTGTGCACCAGTTGCTCGGCCGCGACGAGGCGCCACGAACGGGCCATCGGGGCCGGGACGGTGGGCGAGGGGCCAACCTGCAGAGCAGTCACACCGTCCAATCTACGGACCGCCGGAAGGTACGCCCAAGTAGTGGACCGGGGGAGTGACGCCCGTCACCGACCCGAACGGCCCCACCAACGACGGCGGGCGCGCACCGGTGGGTCCGCAGGTCCGATCGGCTCGACCCGGCGCGGACGGCGGCGCTCTCGCCAGGCGGCCACCTCGGCCTCGACGTCACGCAGCGGCGTGACGACCGGGGGACCTCCGGTCAGCTGGCGCCGCGCGGCGACGACCCGGTGATTGAAGCCCTCGAGCAGCTCACGCACCGTCTCCTCGCGACCGTGTCGGTCGAGCTCGGCATCCAGCCCGGCGTCGTCCTTGCGCAGCTGCAGCGCCTCGGGCAGCACGCCAGTGATCTGCTCGCGCTCGATGAGTCCTTTGAGCCACCAGTCGGGGTCGTGCGTGGTACGCAGGTTCGGCAACGGCTTGCCGGCGTAGGGCAGGTCGTCGAACTCGCCGCGGGCGATCGCCGCGCGAATCTGCTGCTCCACCCACAGTGCTGTGTCCTCAGGGCGGCGCCCGCGTGCCGACGCGTCCTGGGGGCTCGCTTCGTCCTCCCCGTCGCCGGCGTCCTGCGGGTCGTCGGGGAGCTCTTGGTGGGCCCGGTAGTGGGCAGCGCGGCGCTCGTGGTCGGTCATGCGGTGCCAACGATTCTAGGAGGCGCGCCGAACCTTCGCCACGAGGTGAAACACGGCCACCACGACGGCGCCGACCACGATGCCGATGAGAGCCGAGGCCGCGGTGTTCGTCAACCAGGCCAGGACGGCACCCGCACCCGCGGTGGCGTCCTTCACGGCCTCCTCGGCGTGGTGCACCACGTCGTACAGGCCGTGCCAGCCCAGCTCATCGGTGCCGACGAGCAGGATGTGGCCACCGACCCAGAGCATCGCGACGATGCCCACGGTGGAGAGGGTCGCCAGCACCATCGGCATGCCCTTGACCAGTCCGCGGCCCACCTTCTGGGCGACGGCGGAGGAGCGTTGCGCCAGCGACAGACCGATGTCGTCCATCTTCACGATCAAGCCGACGACGCCGTAGACGAGCGCGGTGATGCCGACGGCGACCACCGCCAGGATCACCGCGCGTGACACGAAGGCCTCGCCTGCGATCTCGTTGAGGGCGATGACCATGATCTCGGCCGACAGGATGAAGTCGGTGCGGACCGCGCCGGCCACGACCGTCTTCTCGTGCTCCGGACCGGCCGCGCTGGCCGGCACCTCGGTCGCGTGCTCGTGGGGGCTGATCTTCTCCCAGATCTTCTCCGCGCCCTCGAAGCACAGGTACGTGCCCCCGAGCATGAGGATCGGGGTGAGCGCCCACTCGGCGAACTGGCTGAGCAGCAGGGCGGCCGGCAGGATCACCAACAGCTTGTTGCGCAGCGACCCCTTGGCGATGCGCCAGATGATGGAGAGCTCGCGCTGGGGCTGCAGACCCTGCACGTAGCGCGGCGTGACGGCCGCATCGTCGACCACCACACCGGCGGCCTTGGCGCTGGCGCGTCCCGCGGCGGCACCGACGTCGTCGATCGAGGCGGCGGCGAGCCGGGTCAGGGCGGCGACGTCGTCGAGGAGGGCGACGAGTCCGCCGCTCATCGGACGCTCCGGGAGGCGCGGGTCGTGGTCACGGGATCAGGGTAGGGGAGGGGGTCACGGACGTCGCGGGGAACATGACGGTGTCCGAGCCGCTCTGAGTCCGCATGACGTCCACTACGCCGCGTCGGCCCGGCCTGCTGGTGGGTCTGGTGATCCTGCTGCTCAGTGCCTGCTCGGCAGGCACCCCCGAGCAGCACGACGGGGGAGGACCGCCCCCTCCTGACACGCCCCGAGAGGTCGCCGCCCTGATCGAGAGGCTCCCTGGGGTGGTGGAGGCCGAGGCCGAGCGCACCCAGGAGGACACCGAGTACTGGGTGCTCGGCGTCGACGTGGTGGTGGAGGACGGCATCACCGCCGAGGATCTCGGCACTGTCGTGCGGGCCCTCGATGCGGCGGCGGCCCGCGTCGAGGCCGACGACCACGGCGCCAGCGTCCAGCTGGCGCGGCATGCCGCCGGCGACGAGGACCCTGAGGGCGGAGAACGCGGACCCACGCTGTTCACGAGTCCCGGAGTGCCGCATCCCCGATTGCGTGCCGAGGCGTTCCTGGCGGCCCTGGAGCGCTACCCAGAGGCGAGCGTCATGGTCGACGGCACCGGTCTGCAGATCAACGAGATCGACCCCCTGGGCATGCGGGTCTCGGAGATTCTCGCCGAGATTGATCAACACCCGGCGCTGGGGGAGATGAGCAACACCGCGCTCTCGGTGAAGAGCTCGGTCGAGGGTGTGCCCTATGCGCGGGTGTGGGTCGACGGTCCTGTCACCGAGACGGCCGGACGTCACTGGCAGTCCGTGATCGACGCCGTCGTGACCGTCCCGCCCCAGGCTGCGCCGGTCTACACCTACGTGCTGGTCCGCGGCGATGCGCTCGATCGTGTGGAGGTCACCCTGGGAGGGGACCTGCCCGTCGGCGTCGTCCCGGACTTCGCCACCTGGCGCTCGGTCCTCATGCCGGTGATCCAGTCGGTACTGACGCTGGTGGCTGCGTCGCCGCACCAGGACGGGTCGGCGGTCGACTTCAGCACGGAGGCCGGGGACTTCGCGAGCGTGTTGATCGAGGACGGAGCCACCGCTAGCGACTACGCCGACCCGACGTGGAGCCAGTGGGCCGCCGACCTCTTCAACGCGCAACCGGCACCCAGCGACGGTTGACTGGGTGCATGACGACCCGGTTGCTGATCCTGGCCGACACTCACCTGCCGAAGCGCGCGAAGGTGCTGCCCGAGGAGGTGTGGTCGGCGGTCGATGAGGCAGACCTGGTGGTGCACGCGGGGGACTGGGTCGACGTCGCGACCCTGGACGAGCTGGAGGAGCGCTCGAGCCGACTGCTCGCGGTCTATGGCAACAACGACCACGGCGAGCTGCGCGAACGACTGCCGGAGGTGGCACGAGCGGAGGTCGAGGGTGTGCGGATCGGCGTGGTGCACGAGACCGGCGACTCCAAGCGTCGTGAAGCACGCTGCAGCGAGCAGTACCCGGACCTCGACGTGCTGGTGTTCGGGCACAGCCACATCCCGTGGGACACCACAACGGCGACCGGTCTGCGCCTGATCAACCCGGGCTCGCCCACGGATCGGCGCCGCCAGCCGAACTGCACGTACATGACGGCGGTCGCGGAGGCAGGGGAGATCCACGACCTTCAGCTGCACCGGTTGCCCCCACGGATTCGCTAGGCGCCCAGGTCAGGGGAGTCGGGAGCCGAGCAGCGGAAGTCCCGGGCCCGTGAGGTCGTGCATTGCGTGCCGCCGACCCGCCATGGCCATCAGCACGGCCTCGCCGGGACCGCGCACCTCCGGCCCGTCGCCGACACCCCAGTCCAGGTCCGTGGCGGTCATGCGGAGCCCACGGACCGTCCAGAACCCGCGGATCGTCGGCGCCTTGTGGGCGAAGTCCAAGGCCAGTCGCAGTCGGTCGCGGGGGATCGACCGCGGGAGGCCGAGCGGTCGGCGGATGTCCTGCTGGTGGATGAGCCCGTCGGTCACGGCGATCGCACCACCGAACCCGGCGGTGAGCCCCTGCGGACGAGCATGCCGACGAATCAGCTCGACGACGTCGGCCGGCGACAGGTGGTCGTACGCACGGATGCGCTGCTCGTTGACGCGATCGACTGACAACGCGCCGCGGACGAGGGACTCGGCGAGCGCCTGCGGCGGCAGCTGGTCATAGCTGACGACGTGCACGGCGACGTCGCGCACCGACCATCGGGCGCACAACGACGGCGCCGACCACTGGGCCGGGCTCAACGAAGCCAGCAGGTCCGCGAGCTCGCGGCGTTCAGCAATCGCCAGCACGGCATGCTTCATGACCTCATCGTCACACGGACGATCGGGGGACCGCTCCGCCCTCTAGAGGTGGCTCATCAGACTGGTCGGCGACTAGTCTGAACTGCATGACCGTGACCGTCGGTGCCTACGAGGCCAAGACTCATCTGTCCAAGCTGCTCGCCGCCGTGGAGCGGGGGGAGACCATCGTCATCACCCGCCACGGCAAGGAGATTGCCCACCTGACGCCGCCTCCTCGGCACGTCCGGAGCGTGAACGAGGCGCTGGAGGAGCTCCGTGAGCTGCGGAAGGGGATCACGTTGGGACCGGACGTCACGATCAGGGAGCTGATCGATGAGGGGCGTCGCTGGTGAGCTTCGTGCTCGACGTGTCCAGCGCACTGCCGCTGGTGTTCGACGACGAGGTCGGGCCCGACACCGCACGAATTGAGCAGGCCTTCGCGGACGGCGACGTCGCCTACGTCCCCACCTTGTGGCGCTATGAGATGGCCAACGGCTTGCGTCAGGCGGAGCGCCGTGGACGCATTGAGCCCGATGACGCCGTCGCAATGCTCGACATCCTGGTCGACCTCCCGATCGAGGAGGTCGACACCTCGGCGGCGTCCTCGCTGCTCGACGCAGCACGAATTCACGACATCACGGCCTACGACGCCGCCTACCTGCTCCTGGCCCAGCGACTTGCGCTGCCGTTGGCGACCCGCGACAAGCGGCTTCGCGCGGCCGCCGCCGACGGCGAGGTTGAGCTCTTCTGATCTGCGTCTGCATCGTCACGCGGGCGAGCGATCCGGATCGTGCTTCTGCATGCTAGTTGACATAATGTGCATTATCGGAGATCTCGGAGGGGAGCGGCACGCTCGCACGACACCCGTCATTTGTAGTGCAAACGAGCCTGCAGGACGACGAGATCGTCATCGTCAACGAGATACACGAGCCTGTGCTCGTCGGTGATCCTTCGCGACCAGGCGCCGGCGAACATGTGCCTCAGTGGCTCAGGCTTGCCGATGCCTTCGGTCGGGTCCAGCAGTGCATCGTCAATGAGCCGGTTGATGCGCTTGAGGACCTGTCGATCCGCCTGAAGCCAGTGCGTGTAGTCGTCCCAGCCGTGAGGCGTGAAGACGAGTCTCACTCGTCGAGCTCGAGCGCGTGCTCGAGTCGATCACCGGCTCGGGCCTGGTGGAGACTCTCGAGAAGTCGTGTGGCGTTGGCGGGCACCCGCAGCAGGTAGGCCGTCTCCTCGAGGGCAGCGAACTCCGAGGCCGAGATCAACACGGCGTCGCCACGGCGCGAGGTGATCTCGACGGCGACTCGATCGTTGTTGACCTTCTCGATCAAGGGAAAGAGCTGCTTGCGGGCATCACTGGCGCTGATCGACATGGGGAGCCTCCCTCGGTGGTACGACTTTACGGTACCAGTCTGCGTGGTGCTGGCGCCGCTGCTCGCGTCTCATCAGGTGCCGTGGCTACCTGACCGAGTGCCGAGGCGTCGGAGCAGCAGGCCGGCGCATGAACACGTGGCCCAGTGCAGCTCCACCCGAACCCATCAGCCCAAACCCCATGACGGCCATCCAGTCCAGGTCGCCAGCGGCGCCCACGTCGGGCAGCACGGCTTCCTCGGGTGCGACGACGCGGGTGGTCTCCGCCGGTTCACCGCACGGGGTCGTGGCCGCATGGTTCTCGCGGGTCTGCGCCGACTCGACGACGTAGGTGTAGTAGCCGGGAGCGGTCGGCGTGAATGGCGGCGTCTCGTACACGCCATCGGCGTCGACGGTCATGACTCCGCTGCCGGCCAAGAACGATGCGTCGCACCGGTCGGTCAGCGCCGGGTGCTCGCGGTAGGGACCGTAGACGGCCCAGACGACGTCGACCGAGGCCGGAGCTCCGTGCTGATCAGCTCCGCTCCACATGCCGTCGACGGTGATGCTGTCGGTCACCGACTCCCCCAGAGCGATCTGCGATGCCGAGACCGTCGTCGAGAAACGCGGGCGGCCTCGGTCGATCGTGGTGGTCTCGGTCACGACCCCGGCCTCGACCGTCATGGCTGGTTGGCGTGCGGTTCCGAAGTGACTCGGGTCCGACCACTCGGGCGTGCTGATCCGCCAGCTGAAGCGTTCCCCCGGTCGAGCGTCAGCTGGGATCGTGACCGCCGGAGTCACGTACGGCGCATCTCGACGCGTCTGGCGGTGGCCATCGGCCGTGGTCTCCCAGTGGGCGTCATCGGAGGTGTCGACATCGATCGTCACGGTGTCGACCACAGAACCGTCAGTCGCACCCTCGGCGGGGAGGCGCACGAGCTCGGCGGTCACCGTGCCCACGAATCCTGTGGTCAGGTCCTCACGCCACAACGCACCATCGAGCCACATCGCGTCGACCACCCGGTCCCCCGGCAGCGTGTTCGCGGCGAAGGTGGCGTTCGCGTCGTCAGGACGTGCCGGGAGCTGCGGAGTCTCGCCCTCGCGGAGGATCGTCGTCGTGATCGTCACCGCCGCGTCGGGGAACCCGGTCAGGTCAGCCGTCGCGGCACCTGAGACATCCATCTGTTGCCCGGCGACCAGCATGCGTTGGTATCCCGGGGTGTGGGGCACTCGGTAGGTCAGCTGGTCCGACGGCAGGCCGGTGACCGTCGAGACCACCCGCACCGCACCCGACCCGGTCGACACCAGCGTCAGGGGCGAACCATCCCCCGTGGCGGTGGCCTGGCCGGTCTCGGCAAAGACTGCCGGCCCTTCGATGATGAGCGTCGCGGCGCCGCCGACCGGGGCGCCCGTGGCTTCCGAGCGGGCCGTGTAGTTGGTGACCGTCGCCGTCGTTCCTGCGGGGTCGACCGCCAGGTCCGGGACGACGACATACGGCCCGCGGCGAGCGTAGGAGTCATCGATCATCGCCTGGCCGGACGCGGCAAGGTCTCCGCCGGCCGGGGTCGGGTTGCCGGTTCCCCCACCGGACACGCTCAGCGTGCGGATGGCCCACGCCGCTGAGGCAGCGGCGTGGTTGTCGTCGGTGGCGGCGTGGGTGGCCAGCAGGTACGCCAAGGCCCGCACCGCGTCGGGAGGCATCGGGCGGCCGCCATCAGACGCCGGTGTCCACGTGGTCGTGTGAGCCATCTCGGAGTAGGTCGAGCCCGGTTGATGGAACGGCTCCGCCAGGTAGCGGCCGCCGGCCGACGGGTCTCCGCAGTACCACCGCTCTCCCCCGGCGCCCTTGATGTGTCCGTACCAGACGTTGGTGCCGCGCTCGAGGCCAGCGCCGGCGGGATGGTGGACGCCAGCAGCCATGGCAGGGGCGATGGCCGCGATCATGATGAGGCCGGCCACCACCAGCAAGGCAGCCAGGACGGCCATGGTGTCGCGTAGGTGGCGAAACAGGGCAAGGGCACGCATCGTGGACTCCTCCGACGTCAGGTGGAGAGTCCAGTGAGGCCCACGGCGAGGTGGCGGCACCACCGTGACCGGGCCGCCTGTGGGTAACTATCGGGCCCTGCTGCGCCTGTGGATTCAGGCGGCGAGGAACACTCGAAGGATCGACACGAATGCCTCCGGCTTCTCCGAGTGCACCCAGTGCCCAGCGTCCTTCACCGTGACGAGCTGAGTGCGCGGGAACAAGGCCCGCATCGCCGGCTCGTCGTCGTCGGTGATGTAGGGCGACTTCTCCCCCGCCATCCACAGCACCGGGTGGTCGAAGGTGCCGTCAAGGCGCGGAAACCCACCGATCCGCTCCAGGCCCTGCCGCAGGACGTCGAGGTTGGCCTGCCAGTGGAACGACCCATCACGCGACCGGAGGTTCTGCAGCAGGAAACCCCGGACCCGGGGGTCGCCGATCCGGTCGGCCAGTCGTTCATCGGCCTCCCCCCGGCGAGTCAACGTGGTGAGGTCCAGCGACGCAAGACTGTCCAACAGGTGCTCGAACTCGCTGCTGTCCGAGTTCTCCGCAGGCGAGATGTCCACGACCACCAGTCGGTCGACCAGGTCGGCGTGCCGCAGAGCCAGCACCATCGCGATCTTGCCGCCCATGGAGTGGCCGACCACGTGAACCGGTCCATCGGCCACGACTCCGGCTCGCAGATGGTCGGCGACCAGGTCCGCGATCGTGACGTAGTCGATGTCGTCACTCCACCCGGACCGGCCGTGATTGGGCAGGTCGACCAGCAGGCTGCGGTAGTCCGGCTCCAGAGACTTGGCGATCTGCGTGAAGTTGCGGCCCTGGCCGAACAGGCCGTGAAGGAACACCACCACGGGTCCGGACTCCCCCACCAGGGTGTCGTTGAGGGTCACCGACGCGGTCATCGCACCAGCCTAGAAGGGCGCGTCTCGCCTAGACGCAGGCGACCCGACGGATCTCGTCCGCCGAGGCGTTGGCGCCGGTGCACATGACAGCGACTCGCCGGCCCGCGAAGACGTCGCCGTGCTGATGGACCGCGGCGAGGGCCGCGGCGCCGGCGCCTTCGGCCAACGTGTGAGCGTCGTGGAGCAGAGCCTGCTGAGCCTCGAGGATCTCCGCATCCGTGACGAGCAGGAAGTCGGTGAGCCGCTCCCGCATGATCTGCTGGGTCAGCTCGAATCCTGCGCCGGTGGCCAGCCCCTCGACCCGGGTGGTGTTCGCGCGCTCGACGCACGTGCGAGCTCGCCACGAGTCGTGGGCAGCCGGCGCGGCGTCCGACTGCACGGCGAACACGTCGACGTGAGGTGCGAGCGCGGCGGCGACGAGGCAGGCTGCTGCAGCGCCACTCCCGCCGCCCACGGGGACGACCACGGCGTCCAGGTCGGGCGCCTGCTCGAGGACCTCGACGTACGCCGTGGCGACGCCGGCCAGGATCGCGGGCTCGTTGGCGGCGCTGACCAGTCGCAACCCCTGTTCGGCTGCCAAGAGCTCCGCGTGCGTGCGGGCTTCGTCGAAGTTCGCTCCGTGCTCGACGAGCTCGGCGCCCAGGGCGCGGACCGCACGGGCCTTGGCCGGGTTGGGAGCGGTCGGCATCACGATGATGCACCGCACCCCCACCGTCGCAGCAGCGAACGCCAGGGACTGGGCATGGTTGCCGGTCGAGTAGCCGACGATTCCCCGCGACCGGGTCGGCTCGTCGAGACTCGCCATGAGGTTCAGGCCACCGCGCACCTTGAAGGCGCCCGTGGGCTGCACGTTCTCGTGCTTCACGAACAGCTGCGCGCACGATCCCGCGTCCAGCGTGGGGTGAGAGATCAACGGCGTGCGCGGAAGGTGTGCTCGGACGACGTGGTGGGCGCGCCGGATGTCATCCATCGTCGGCCACGGCAACGGCCCGAAGTCCGAGGACTGAGGAATCAATGCGCTCACGCTGGCAGCGTCCCACTCCCCCGTCCAGAGATCCAGATCAGGCCGGCAGTCAGTCCTTGACGCGCTTGGTCTCGTAGGCCCACATCGCGACCTCGACACGGTTGCGGGCGCCCAGCTTGTTCATCAGGGCGGCGACATGGGTCTTCACCGTGCTCAGGCTGATATGGAGCTCCTCGGCGATCTCGGCGTTGGTGCGGCCACGAGACACGGTGAGCAGCACCTCCTCCTCGCGCTCGGTGAGCGGCTCGATCGGCTGGGCAGGTGGGGTGGCTCGCTCCAGACCGGCCAGCGTGGTGAGCAGGCGGCGGGTGATGGTGGGTGAGATGAGCGCGTCACCGTTCGCGGCGGCCTGGATCGCCTGGACCAGCAGGTCGGGCCCGGCGTCCTTGAGGAGGAATCCTCGGGCGCCCGCCTTGAGTGCCCCGTGGACGTACTCGTCGAGGTCAAAGGTCGTGATGATGACGATGGCGAGGGGATCCTCGACGCCCGGGCCGGCGAGCTGCCGGGTGGCCTCGACGCCGTCGATGCCGGGCATCCGGATGTCGAAGAGGCACACATCGGGACGCAGCTCGCGGGCGACGGCCACGGCCTCGTGACCGTCGGTCGCCTCGCCGACGACCTCGATGCCGGGCTGGGCGTTGAGGATCATGGTGAGGCCGGTGCGGACCAGGAGCTGGTCGTCCGCCACCACCACGCGGATGGCCGCAGGACCCGTCACCTGGGCACCTCGCGCGGCAGCGTCGCCTCGACGGTCCAGCCGCCGGCAGGGTCCGGCCCGGCCTGGCAGACGCCACCGAGCAGCTTGGCCCGCTCCCCCATCCCCAGCAGGCCGTAGCCCCCGGTGGTCGAGAGGCGGGGTGTCTCTCCGTCGTCATGCACACGCAACCGTACGACGCCGTCGTCGTCCCGCACCGTCACGGTGACGGTGGTGGCGTTGCGCGCGTGCCGGATGGCGTTGGTCACCGCCTCCTGGCAGATCCGGTACACCGCCACCTCCACCGGTTGCGGCAAGCCGGCGAGGTCACCGACACGGCGCACCTGCACGAGGGGGCTCATCCGTGTCAGCGCCTCCAGGTCGCCGACGCCTCGCTGGGGGCCGTACTCGGTTGGTCGTGAGTCGACAGCGTCGTTGTCGCGGAGCACGCCGACCATCGTGCGCATCTCGTACAGGGTCCGGGAGGCCTCTGCCTCGATCACGGCCAGCGCCTCGACCGCCGCAGCCGGGTCGGTGGCGGCCACGGCCCGGCCCGCCTGCGCCTGGATCGCGATGGCCGAGACGTGGTGCGCGACGGTGTCATGCAGCTCGCGGGCGATCTCGCCGCGTTCGAGCGTCCGGACCTGCTGCACCTCGCGCTGGCGCGCCACCGCGCGGTAGCGCATCGCGGCGCCCAGGGCGAACACCGCGGCGAGGAAGGCGGCGCCGCCGACCGCGTCCCCGAGGGTCCGGCTGGTCGCGAGACCCAGGCCCGCCGGGACGGCGACGATCGCCGTACCGATCAGCGCCTCGCGTCCTGACGCCCAGCGGTAGAGCGCGTAGGGCAGCAGCACGATGCCGACCATCGAGTTCAGCCCCACCTCGGTGACATCGTCGACGAAGGCCGGGAGGTGGAGCACCATGGCGCCGCCACCGAAGCCGATCGCGGTCGCCAGCAGCGGATGACTGCGACGCCAGAGCAGGACCGGCATCACCAGGAGCGCGACCGCGGTGACGAACGGCCGCCACGGAATGTCGGTGCGGAAGACCGACTCGGCCACGGCCGAGACCATGAGTGCGCCGACCAGGGCCCAGTCCCGCCAGTCCCGCGCCGGCGGGTCCGGGGCACGGGGCTCGGCCAGGATCGAGCGGACGAAGGTGGCGAACACCTCTGCAGCCTAGAGAGCGGAGAGGCTCGCTGTACGGGGCACAAGGACGAGCCGCTTCCCGTCCTTTCGGCCGAGGAGCCTCCCACTCCTGGGCCCGATGTGCGTCGCTCGCCATCCGGCCACCGTGGAGGCATGTCGAATCTCCTCTACCGGCTCGGCCGGTCCGCCGCCACCCGCCCCTGGGTCGCCATCGGCGTCTGGGTCGCTCTCGCGCTCGTCGTCATCACCTCCTCCGTGGCCTTCGGGCGTGATCTCGAGGAGAGCTTCGAGGCGCCCGGCCTCGACTCCCACCAAGCCGCGGAGCTGCTCGCCGAGGCCCAGGCCGACGAGGGTGGCGTGACCGCACATGTCGTGCTCGAGGCACCGGACGCTGCGGCCCAGCTGGCGCCGGTGGAGACCGCGCTCGAGGCGCTCCCCCGCGTCCTGAGCACGGCGAGCAGCGTCTCGCCGGAGGGCGAGGTGGCGCTCGTGCGGGTGCAGTACCCCGCGATCGAGGACCTCGACGCCACCGACCTGGACAACCTCAAGGACGCCGTGGCCGACCTGCGTGAGGAGTCGTCGCTGACGCTGGAGACCGGAGGTGATCTGTTCTTCGCGTTCGAGGAAGCCCCCACCGGGCTCGGCGAGGTCGCGGGCCTCGTCGTCGCGATGATCGTGCTGCTCATCGCCTTCGGCTCCTTCGTCGCGATGGGTCTGCCGATCGGGATGGCGCTGTTCGGTCTGGTCGTCGGCGTCACGTCGATGAAGCTCGTGACGTACCTGACCGACATCCCGGCGTGGGCGCCGCAGCTCGCGGCCATGGTGGGCCTCGGGGTCGGCATCGACTACGCCCTCTTCCTCGTCACCCGGCACCGCGAGCACCTGGCCCTGGGGATGTCGGTTCCCGAAGCAGCCGGCCGAGCCCTGGCCACCGCAGGCCAGGCCGTGATCTTCGCCGGCGGCACGGTCGTCGTGGCGATCCTCGGGCTGCTCGTCGCGGAGATTCCTTTCGTCACCGGCGGCGGGGTCGCCATCTCGGCGATGGTGCTCGTGATGGTGCTCGCCTCGGTCACCCTGCTGCCCGCACTCCTGGGACTGGCCGGGCAGCGGATCAACGGGCGCCGGCGACGGGCCGACGGCAGCGAGCACCGGCCGAGCACCGGGTGGTACCGCTGGGGCGCTCACGTGACCCGCAACGCGACGGCGTACCTCGTCGCAGGAGCGGTCTTCATGATCGCCCTGGCCGCACCCGTTCTCGCACTCAACCTCGGCTTCCCGGACGACGGCACCAAGCCCGAGTCGAGGACCGAGCGCCGGGCGTACGACCTGATCGCCGAGGGCTTCGGTCCCGGGGCCAACGGACCGCTGGTGATCGCGGTCGACATCTCCCGGGACGCGTCCGTCGTGACACCGCTGGCCGAGGCCGTGGCGGCCGACCCCGGCATCACCTCGGTCGGCGAGCCGATCATCGACGTCGCGGCAGGCGTGGCAACCCTGGTGGCGCAGCCGACCACCTCGCCCCAGGACGAGGCCACCCAGGAGACCGTCGCGAGGCTCCGCAGCGAGGTCTTCCCCGCGGTTCTCGACGGCACTGGGCTTGACGACAGTGCGGCGACCGCGCACGTCGGCGGTCAGACCGCCACGTTCGCCGACCTCGGCGACCGGGTGCAGGAGCGGATGCCGCGTTTCGTCGCGGCCGTGCTGCTGCTGTCGTTCCTCCTGCTCACGGTGCTGTTCCGGTCGGTGCTGGTGCCGCTGAAGGCGGTCGCGATGAACCTGCTGAGCGTCGGTGCGGCGTACGGCGTGCTCGTCATGGTCTTCCAGTGGGGCTGGGCGGCTGGTCTGATCGGCGTGGAGTCGACGGTGCCGATCGTGTCGTTCATCCCGCTGTTCATGTTCGCGATCCTGTTCGGGCTCTCCATGGACTACGAGGTCTTCCTGCTGTCGCGGGTGCGCGAGCAGTACCGCCGGCACGGCGACAACACGCGCGCGGTCATCGAGGGAATCGCCGGCACCGGCCGCACCATCACCGCCGCCGCGCTGATCATGGTGGCGGTCTTCTCGGGCTTCGTCCTGGGCAGCGACCCGGTGGTCAAGATGATGGGCGTGGGACTGGCCACGGCGATCTTCCTCGATGCCACCCTCATCCGCATGGTGCTCGTCCCGGCCACCATGAAGCTTCTGGGTGACGCGAACTGGTGGCTGCCGGGGTGGCTGGATCGGCTGCTGCCAGAGCTGGACGCTGAGTCGATCGAAGAGTCGCAGGAGGAGTCGCTGGCGAAGCCGGTGGAGGTACCCGCCGCGGCGGCGGTCAGCCACTCACCGTCGAGCTCCTAGGGCCACGCGCGTGCTGCTCGCGTGCGACGGCGTCGACATCCCCTGCCGTGCTTCAAGGTATAGCCCAGATGGGGGCTTGCCGCAAGCCCCCAGGGGTGTTCCAGAATCGGCGTTTCGCACTGGAACGCCAACGATTCGGGGACCTCAATGTCAGACACCGCCTTCCACCTGCCGGACCGGCTCTCGGCCAAGGCCGACCCCGCCCTGATCGGTGCGGACGAGCAGCACTTCGCGACCATCGCTCGCACGCTGGAGGAGTCCGTCGCCGACCTGGAGACACGGCTCGAGGCCGAGCGGCGGGCACCCGGCGGGATGGGACAGACCGCCCTGGACCGCGACCTGGAGATCCACCGGCTGTCGTCTCGCCTGCGCACGCTTCGCCGCTTCGGGCTCGACCTCTGCCTGGGGCACATGGTGCCGGCCGATGGGAGCGCTCCCGTCTACGTCGGTCGCCTGGGCCTGACCGACCGTGACGGGGAGCGCCTGCTCGTCGACTGGCGCTCCCCCGCGGCCGAGCCGTTCTTCGGCGCGACCCACGCGAACCCCATGGGCCTGACGAGCCGCCGCCGCTACCGGTGGACCCATGGCCGGATCAGCGACTACTGGGACGAGGTCTTCACCGCCGGCAGCATGCCCGGACGGGCCGCGCTCGACGACCAGTCAGCCTTCATCGCGAGCCTCGGCAGCAACCGGTCCGAGCGCATGCGTGACGTGCTCGGCACGATCCAGGCCGACCAGGACGCGATCATCCGGGCGAGCTCGCGGGGCGCGCTCGTCGTCGACGGAGGCCCCGGCACCGGCAAGACCGTCGTGGCGCTGCACCGCGCCGCCTACCTCCTGCACGCCGACCCGCGGCTGAACGAGCGTCACGGCGGCGTCCTGGTGGTTGGCCCGCACCAGCCATACCTGTCCTATGTCGGCGACGTGCTGCCCAGCCTCGGCGAAGAGGGCGTGCAGGTCTGCACCCTCCGTGACCTGGTGCCGGAGGGACGTTCGGCGCAGGAGGAGGCCGACGTCACGATCGCGCACCTGAAGGCGTCGGCCGCCATGGTCGCGGCGATGGAGCCCGCCGTCCGGTTGTACGAGGAGCCGCCGGGACGGAGCATGCTCGTCGAGACCCCGTGGTCGGACGTGCGGCTCGGGCCCGAGGACTGGGCCGAGGCCTTCGCCGCAGCGGAGCCGGGCGCGCCGCACAACGAGGTGCGTCACGCGGTGTGGGAGGAGCTGCTGACGATCCTGGTGGACAAGCACGGCGACGGGGACGAGGACGCGCCGTCCGAGCTGGTCCGCCGAGCCCTGCGGGCCAACCGCGATCTCGTCGACGCCTTCGACCGCGCGTGGACCGTGGTGGAGCCGACCGATCTGGTCGGCGACCTCTGGACGGTCCCGGCGTACCTGCGCCGCTGTGCCCCGTGGCTCTCCCCCACCGACGTGAGCGCCCTGCAGCGCGACCGACCCGACGCGTGGACGGTCTCGGACCTGCCGTTGCTCGACGCGGCCCGACGTCGTCTGGGAGATCCGGGATCGTCCCGGCGACAGCAACGCGACCGGGCCGAGCGTGCCTTCGAGCGCGAGCAGATGGACCGGGTCATCGACGAGCTGGTGCAGGCCGACGACGACGCCTACGGCGTGGGCCTGGTCTCCACACTGCGCCACGAGGACCTGCGCGAGACCCTCGTCGACGAGTCCGGGCGTCCGGGGGTCGCCACCGACCGGTTGGCCGGTCCGTTCGCCCACGTGGTGGTCGACGAGGCTCAGGAGCTGACCGACGCCGAGTGGCAGATGCTGCTGGCTCGCTGCCCTTCGCGCAGCTTCACGATCGTGGGCGACCGGGCCCAGGCCCGCCACGGGTTCACCGAGACGTGGGAGGAACGCCTCCGACGCCTCGGCCTCGACCGGGTCGAGATCGCGTCGCTCAGCATCAACTACCGCACCCCCGTCGAGGTCATGGCCGAGGCCGAACCCGTCATCCGTGCTGCGCTGCCGGACGCGAACGTGCCGACCTCCGTCCGCAGCACCGGGGTGCCCGTCACCCACGGTGTCGTCGCGGGCCTCGAGACGCTGCTCGCCACGTGGCTCGACGAGCACGACGAGGGCATGGTCTGCATCATCGGCACCGAGCCTCTGCCCGCTCCCCTCCCCCACGCCGGCGATCGTGTGCGGACCCTGACGCCGGAGCTCGTCAAGGGCCTCGAGTTCGACCTCGTGGTGCTGATCGACCCCGACACGTTCGGCCCTAGGACGTCTGGCCCTGAGACTTTTGGCCCTGAGACTTTTGGCGCTGGGATCGAGGGCGCCGTCGACCGCTACGTCGCCATGACCCGCGCGACGCAGCGCCTGGTCGTGCTCACCAGCGAGTGAGGGCGATGAGGCGCGTGCTCAACCGACGGGGAAGTCCGGGCCGACCCACGGCACCTCGCGCCCGTCGTCGAGCTTGGCGAACGAGGCGACCGGCGTGGCGGGAGCCGACGTGCTGCCGGTGGCGACGCCCTCGACCTCGCTGAGGAGCTTCGAGGCGGCCTTGCCGTGCTTCCAGCCGTCCAGCAGCGCCTTGGGGGCGTCGTCGCGACCGCCGACCAGCACGTTGACGCGCGCGCCGCTGCCGTCGGACGCGATGTCGACGAGATACATCGTCCCCCAGGACAGCGCGGTCTTGCCCTTGAGGAACACGAGGTTGCGGGTCTCGTTGTTGACGCCTCGCAGGTCGTACTTGCCGTTCTGCACCACGCCGAGCACCGCTTCGAACGCGGCCTGAGGCGTGGTCTGGATGGTGGTGGACGCAGTCTTCGGTGCGTGCATGAGGGCTCCCCCGAGCGTGCTGGTTGGTCGTCGGTCGACGTGGTCGGTCATCTGGGCACGAGCAGTCTAGGGTCACCCTGTGACCCTCCTCCGCAGTGCGGCCCGCCCCGTTGCTCGCTGGTTGCTGGGCGCCTTCCTGGTGCTGGCCGGCGTCGCGCACCTGACGTGGCAGCGCCAGGACTTCCGGGCGCAGGTGCCGCCCTGGCTGCCGCTCGACGTCGACCTGGTGGTCCTCGCCTCCGGCGTGGTCGAGATCGTGCTGGGGCTCGCCGTGCTCGTCGTCCGGGAACGCCGGGCCCTCGTGGGCTGGGTGGTGGCTGCGTTCTTCGTGGCGGTGTTCCCGGGCAACGTGGCGCAGTACGTCGAGGGCCGCGACGCCTTCGGGCTCGACACGGACCGCGCCCGGTTGATCCGGCTGTTCTTCCAGCCGCTGCTCGTGGCATGGGCCCTCTGGAGCACCGAGGCGTGGCTCGCATTCACTCGCGCGCGTGGTCGGACCCCGGGTCCAGGTGGGCGAGACTGAGTCGCACCAGCTCGTCGACCAGCACCTCGCGGCCGAATGCCGGCTGCTCGAGCACGTACTGGACGCAGAGGTGCTCGACCATGCGCACCAGGAGCCAGGCCGACGTGGTGGGCGCGACGCGGTCGGTCGTGCGGGCGATCGTCAGGTAGGCGCTGACCAGCTCCCCCACCCGGCGCTCCACCTGCCCCACGTGGTCGGCGACGCGGCTGCGCGGCAGCTCCATCGCCACCAGCCGCACGTACTCGCGGTGGGAGTCCAGGACGTCGAGCAGGGCCGTGTAGGCGGCGCGGACCAGCTCGACCGGCGGCAGGTCCAGCCGGTCGGTGAGCACGGCAGTGAGCTCCTCGCCGATCTCGGCCGAGTACTGCTCGATGACCGCCGCCAGGATGGCGTCCTTGTGCGGGAAGTACTGGTAGAGCGAGCCCGGGCTGATGCCGGCCTCGGCCGCGACCCGGTTGGTGGTGGCCTTCTCGTAGCCGTGCTCGACGAGGACCCGGCGGCCTGCCGCGACGATGCGATCGACCATCAGGCGCGACCGTTCCTGCTGCGGTCGCTTGCGCATCGCGTCTTCCGTGGAGGCCCGGGGCATGACGCGAATTGTATGCGAGTAATTGCTCGTGTGAACATCCCCTCATGACCGTGACCCAGAACGCACCAGCCGTCATCCCGGGGCGTTATCGCGCCGGCGAGGAGCGTGGCGCTCGCATCGGCCGGATGCTGCGCGCCGTCGCGCGGGTCCACCGCCTCGACGAGGACCTCATGCGCACGATCGGCGAGCGCTTCATGACCGTCGACGAACCGGCCGCCGCCCTCGTGTCGGCGATCCGGTCCTCGGGTCCGGACGCGGTGCGGCTCGATCAGTTCCACCGGGCCCTCGCCGACGGCGTCGATGCGGTGCCGGACGCTCCCCCGGCGCTGCGCGCGTTCTTCGACCATGTGGAGGCGACGCCGGACTGGGTCGACTGGACGCTCGTGAACCGCGGTGCCCAGGTCTACCGCCGCTTCGGCCGCAACGCCGGCGACGTGCTCCTGCAGCTCTCGTTGATCGGCGGCTACCGCTTCGGCGGCCCCACGGACCTCCTGGTGGCGACCGGCGGCCTCACCGGTGACATGACCCGGCGGCGCCTGGCCGAGACCCAGCAGTGGACCGTGGCCGCCACGCAGCACGATGCAATGCGGCGCGACGGCGAGGGCTGGAAGCTCACGGTGCACGTGCGACTCATGCACGCCCTGGTCAATCACCGATTCAGCGAGAAGGACCGGTGGGACACGGCCTACTGGGGCCGGCCCATCAACCAGAGCGACCAGGCCGCCACCCTGGGCCTGTTCACCGGTGCGCTGCTGCTCGGCGTGCGCGCCCTCGGTGTCCGCGTGACGCGCGAGGAGTCCCTCGCGGTCATGCACCTGTGGAAGTACATCGGTTGGCTCATGGGCGTCGACGAGGACTGGTTGTTCGACACCGAACGCGAGCAGCACCGACTGAACTACCACGTGCTGCGCGCCCAGGCCGGGGTGACCGACGCCGGGGCCAAGCTGGCGACCGCCATCGTGGAGGCGCAGTCCGAGCTGAGCTTCCGGCGGTTCGCCGCGTGGCAGAGGTTCTACGCGCCGCGTCGTCTGCTGAGCATGCTGCGGCCCTTCCTCGGCAGGCGCAGCATGCAGGAGCTCGGCCTGCCGGTGCGGCTGCCCTGGGCGACGGCCCTGGTGCTGCCGGGCAACATCTGGCGCTACCGGGTGCTGGCTCGCACGCCGTGGGGCCTGCGCCGGATCGACGGGTGGGCGGAGCGCTACCGCGAGGAGCAGACGTACCGGTACTTCGGCGCCGACCGTCCCGACGTCGGCAGGCTGGGCTGAGCAGTCGTGCTGCTAGACGTGGGCGCCGGCGATGCCGGAGATCATCACGTCGAGCACCCGGCGCGCCTCGTGGGGCGGCCCGTCGAGCACGTAGTGGTCGCGCCCAGGGGCCACGAGGTGACGCACCGGCACGCCGGCGGAGGCGAGGCGCGTGGCGTAGGCGTCGCCCTCGGCCCGGAGCCGGTCGATCTCGGCCGTGATGACCACGGCCGGTGGCAGTCCCGCCAGGTCGGGAGCCAACAGCGGCGACGCGTACGGCTCGGCGCGGCGGGCGGCGTCCTTGAAGTACGTGCGGCGCACGAGCCGGATCAGCCGCGGCGTGATCATGGCCCGCCCGCGCGGCGCGGGCTTGTCGGTCGTCGAGACGTCCAGCGACGGCACCACCAGCAGCTGAAGACGCGGCAGCGGCGTGCCCCGGTCGCGGGCCTGCAGACAGGCTGAGGCCGCGAGGTTGCCTCCGGCGCTGAAGCCGCTGACCGTCAGCCGGTCCGGGTCGAGACCCCAGTCGGTGCCGTGCTCGGCGAGCCAGGCGATGACGTCGTGGGCCTGCTCCTGGGCGACCGGGTACCGGCGTCGCGGTGCCACGTCGTAGTCGACGTTGACGACCGTCGCCCCCGTCTCGGCCACCACGAGCCGGCAGAAGTAGTCGTCCATCTGCGGATAGCGCATGAGGAAGGCGCCGCCGTGGAAGTGGACGTGCACCGGGGTCGCGTCGTCCTCGATGGCCGAGTCCACGTGACCGGACACGGGACGGTGCACGTGGCAGGTGACGAGCCCGTGGCGCGTCGGGACGCGGCGCACGACCGGCGGGGGCAGGTCGTCGCCCGCCAGGTCGAGGTGCGGGCGCAGTCGCACCGTCAGGCGCGCGGACGCACCGATCATCAGAGCCTCGAGGTCCGCCAGCAGCGCCATGACTGGAGTTCGGAGCCGGTGCCGCTGCGGCTGGGTCGGCGGTCATGATGGTCCCGTGAGGATCACGCGCCACGGCCACGCCTGCCTGCTCGTCGAGTCCGGGGACACCCGGGTGCTGATCGACCCGGGGGCCTTCTCGTCGCCCGACGCGTTCGCGCTGACCGATCTCGACGCCGTCGTGGTGACCCACCAGCACCTCGATCACTGGGACCGTGAGCGGGGAGCGGCCTTGCTCCGCGCGAATGCCGGAGCCGTGCTGCTCGCGGATGCCGAGACCGCTGCCGAGCTGGGCGACCCGTGGAGGGCGCATCGTGACGGTGACCGCACCGACCTTCGTGGCGCCACCCTCGTGGGCGTCGGCGCCACACATGCCGAGATCCTGCCCACGCTCCCCCGCGTCGCGAACGTCGGCGTGCGTGTCGAGGGCGCCGACGGCGTCACCCTGTTCCACCCCGGCGACAGCTATGAGCACGCACCGGCCGGCGTCGACGTGCTGGCCCTCCCCTTGAGTGCGCCCTGGGCGAAGGTCAGCGAGACGGTGGCGTTCGCGCGCCGCGTGGCACCGCGCGTGGCGTTCCCGGTGCACGACCGGACGATCTCGGAGCTCGCGCAGGGCATGTACCTCGGGCACGTCGAGAACCACGCGGGCCTCGCGGACTTCCGTCGCCTCGGCCAGGCCGACGCGACGACGGTCGATCCCGCGTGAATGCGCGCACGGCGCGCATCCTGACCGTCCCCCTGATGGTGGTGGCCGGCGCCGGTGTCGCCCTGCAGTCCCGCATCAACGGCTCTCTGGCCGGCGAGCTGGGCGACGGGCTCCGCGCCGCGATCCTGGCCGCCGTCATCAGCTTCGGCTCGGGTCTGGTGCTGGTCACCCTCGTCGCGATCGGCACGCGGCACGGCCGGGTCTCGATGCGCCGACTCCGGGACGGGCTGCGGGGCGGACCGGCTGCGCGGCGACTGCACTGGCCCGAGCTGTTGGGTGGCCTGAGCGGCGCGTTCTTCGTGGCCAGCCAGGGCATCGCGGTCGGCGTCATCGGCATCGCGCTGTTCATCGTGGCGTACACCGCCGGGCAGTCGCTGAGCTCGGTGGTGGTCGACCACCTGGGCTTCGGCCCGGCGGGACGCCAGCACGCCACGCCGCCCCGCATGGTGGCCGCGGCCTTCGCGGTCGTGGCCGTGCTGCTCAAGGCCTTCGACCAGCTGCAGACCACGTCCACGTGGGTCACGGTCGGCCTCGCGGTGCTGGCGTTCGTGGCCGGCACCGGGCAGGCGGTGCAGCAGGCCCTCAACGGTCGGATCTCCGCCGTCGCCGGTCCGGTGGCCACGACCTGGAACAACTTCCTCGTCGGCACCCTGGCGCTGCTCGTCGTGCTGGGCGCGTCGTTCACGGTCGACGGTCGCCTCGTGGGCCTGCCGTCCGATCCGTGGCTGTACCTGGGTGGTGCGATGGGCATCGTCTTCATCGCGATCGCGGCCATCACGGTGCACGTGCACGGCGTTTTGGTGCTGGGCCTGTGCATGATCGCCGGCCAGGTCGTGTGCGCCGAGGTGCTCGAGCTGTTCGAGCCCGCCGCCGAGGTCGGTGCCCTGGGAGTCGCGGGCGGTCTCGTGGCGATCCTGGGCGTGGTCATCGCCCTGGCACTGCGCCCGGCACGCCCGCCGGTCACGTAGTTTGAATATCTCACATGCGAGATACAGTGGTCCTCATGACTGACGACGGATACCTGGGACGCATCGGCGCAATGATCCGGGACGCCCGCCAGCGGGCCAACCAGACCCAGTCCCAGCTGGCCGAGTCGCTCGGCACCAGCCAGAGCGCGGTCAACCGCATCGAGAAAGGTCAGCAGAACCTGACGCTCGACATGGTGGCCCGCATCGGCAACGCGCTGGACTCCGGGCTCGTCAACGTCGGCTCCTCGGGTCCCAGCCACCTGCGCGTCCAGGGCGGCACGACGCTCTCGGGCGAGATCGACGTCAAGTCGAGCAAGAACGCCGGCGTCGCCCTGCTGTGCGCCTCGCTGCTCAACGAGGGCACCACGGTGCTGCGCAAGGTCGCCCGCATCGAGGAGGTCAACCGCCTGCTCGAGGTGCTCGGCTCGATCGGCGTGCGCACCCGCTGGCTCAACGACGAGAACGACCTCGAGCTCGTCGTGCCCTCGCGCCTGCGCCTCGAGGACATGGACGAGGACGCCGCGCGCCGCACCCGCAGCATCATCATGTTCCTGGGCCCGCTGATGCACCGCGAGGCCAGCTTCGAGCTGCCCTACGCCGGTGGGTGCGACCTCGGCACCCGGACGGTCGAGCCGCACATGACCGCCCTGCGTCCGTTCGGCCTCAAGGTCGTCGCCACCGAGGGCAGCTATCACGCGATGGCCTCCCCCGGCCAGGGTCCGGAGCGTCCCATCGTCCTCACCGAGCGCGGTGACACGGTCACCGAGAACGCCCTGCTGGCCTCGGCCCGCTTCGACGGCGTCACGGTCATCCGCAACGCCAGCCCGAACTACATGGTCCAGGACCTGTGCTTCTTCCTGACGAAGCTCGGCGTCGAGATCGAGGGCATCGGCACCACCACGCTGCGCGTCACCGGCCGTCCGCACATCAACTGCGACGTCGAGTACGCGCCCAGCGAGGACCCCATCGAGGCGATGAGCCTCATCGCCGCCGCCATCGTCACGCAGTCGAGCATCACGGTGCGCCGGGTGCCGATCGAGTTCATGGAGATCGAGCTCGCGCTCCTCGAGGAGATGGGCTTCCTCTACGACCGCAGCCCGGAGTACCCCGCCGAGAACGGCGAGACCCGCCTGGTCGACATCACGACCCACCCGTCGTCGCTGCGGGCCCCGATCGACAAGATCCACCCGATGCCGTTCCCGGGCCTCAACATCGACAACCTGCCGTTCTTCGCCGTCATCGCGGCCACCGCGCAGGGCCAGACCATGCTGCACGACTGGGTGTACGAGAACCGCGCCATCTACCTGACCGAGCTGACGAAGCTCGGCGCCAAGGTGACGCTGCTCGATCCCCACCGCGTCCTGGTCGAGGGGCCCACGCACTGGAGCGGCACCGAGATCGTCTGCCCGCCGGCTTTGCGCCCGGCCGTCGTGATCCTGCTCGCCATGCTGGCTGCCAAGGGAACCTCGGTGCTGCGCAGCGTCTACGTCATCAACCGCGGCTACGAGGATCTCGCCGAGCGGCTCAACGCTCTCGGCGCGCGGATCGAGACCTTCCGCGACATCTGACCCCCGACCCCCTAGCGTGGAGCCGTGACCCTCGCGATCGCGCACCGCGGCGGCTCCTTCACGGAGGCCAACCATGGGATCGAGAACACCCTGGCCGCCTTCGAGCACGCGGACGCCCTCGGGTACCGCCACCTCGAGACCGACGTGCTCTGCACGCGTGACGGCGTCGCGTACGCCTGCCACGACGAGCACCTCGAGCGGCTCACGGGTGTGGACGCCCGCCTGGATCAGCTGACGGCGGCCGAGCTCGACGAGCTGCGGCTGGCCGGCAAGCAGCCGTTCGTGCGGCTCGAAGACCTCCTCCAGCGGTTCCCCGAGACGTGGTTCAGCATCGACGTGAAGGCCGACGCCGCCGTCGAGGAGACCTGCCGGGTCATCGAGAAGCTCGGCGCTCAGCACCGCGTCTGCCTCGGCAGCTTCGAGCACGGTCGGCTGCAGCGTGTCCGCGCTCGGCTTCCCGGCGTCGAGACCGCCGCCTCCCGGCGCGAGGTCTTCCAGCTCGTGCTGCTCCCCCGCCGCGTGCTGCGCCGCGGTGTTGCCTACCAGTGGCTCGGCGTCCCCGTCTCGCGCTACGGCCTGCGGGTCGTCAACCGCCGCTTCATGCGACGGGCCCACGAGGTCGGCGCCAAGGTGCTCGTCTGGACCGTCGACGAGCCCGACGAGATCAATGAGCTGCTCGACCTGGGGGTCGACGGCATCTTCACCGACCGCACCGACGTCCTGCGCGACGTGCTGATCGCGCGGGACCAGTGGGAGGAGGAGGCGTGACGACCCAGGCGGTCGGCACCGCCACGTCGCGCCGCCAGGTGATCGCGTGGAGCCTGTGGGACTGGGGCTCGGCAGCCTTCAACGCCGTCATCGTCACCTTCGTGTTCTCGGTCTACCTCGTCGACTCGGTGGGCAAGGACCTGCCGGGCTCGATCTCCGCGGCCTCGTGGCTCGCGTGGTCGATCGCCGCGGCCGCGATCGTGATCGCGGTGCTGGCGCCCGTCACCGGTCGGCAGGCCGATGCGGGCGGACGTCGCAAGCGGTCGCTGGCGTTCCTCACCGGCGCCGTCGTCGTCGTCTCGGCGCTGATGTTCTTCGTGCGCGATGACTACCACTACCTGTGGCTCGGCCTGCTGCTGCTCGCGATCGGCGAGATCCTGTTCGAGCTGGCCCAGGTGCCGTACTTCGCGATGCTGCGGCAGGTCTCGACCCCCGCCACCGTTGGTCGTGTCTCGGCGCTCGGCTGGGCCTTCGGGTACCTCGGCGGCATCGTGCTGCTGCTGATCTGCTTCGTCGGGCTGATCGACGGCGACGGCGGGGCGCTCGGCGTCAGCACCGACGACGGCCTCAACATCCGCGTCGTGGTGCTCGTCGCCGCCGTCTGGTTCGCCGTCTTCGCCTTGCCGGCGCTGCTGCTCGTGCCCGAGCTGCCGGCCGACGCGAGCCCGGCGCCGCGCACGGGGGTCATCGGCGCCTACCGGGGTGTGGCCGCCGACCTCAAGCGCATGTGGAACGACGACCGGGTCGTCGTGCAGTACCTGCTGGCGAGCGCGGTCTTCCGTGACGGCCTGGCGGGCGTCTTCGCCTTCGGCGCCGTGCTGGCGGTCTCGTCCTACGGATTCACCTCCTCGACGGTGATCCAGTTCGCCATCGCGGCCAACGTCGTGTCCGCTGCCGGCGCCCTGCTCGCCGGCCGCATCGACGACACGGTCGGCCCCCGGGTCGTCATCAGCTTCTCGCTGGCGTCGATGCTGGCCGCCGGCACCGCGTTGCTGTTCCTCGACGGCACCACCGCGTTCTGGATCTTCGGCCTCGCCCTGTGCCTGTTCGTCGGACCGGCGCAGTCGTCGGCCCGCACCTACCTGGCGCGCCTGACCCCACCCGGGCAGGAGGGCCAGAACTTCGGCTTCTACGCCATGACGGGCCGGGCGGCGTCGTTCCTCACCCCCGCCCTGTTCGGCCTGTGCGCCTACCTCGGTGGCGAGGACCGCTGGGGCATCCTCGGCATCATGATCGTGCTGGCCGCCGGCCTCGCGGCCCTGCTGGCCGTGCCGAAGGACCTGCGGGATCGTGCCTTGTAGGCGCTTCGCTGGAACTCTGTCGTCGCCAAGATGCGGAGACCTCCGGTTCAGGGGAATCTCATGAGGGTCCCGTACGTTGACACCACTGAACAGAGAGGAGTCGGGCCATGGCTGAACGATCCCTACGTGGAGCACGACTGGGCGCCCAGAGCTTCGAGGACGAGCGTGGTGTCGAGATGGCACCGCGGCAGCAGGTCGAGTACGCGCTGCCGGACGGACACATCTTCACCGTCACGATGGCTGACGAGGCCGACGTCCCCGCCGAGTGGGAAGACCCCAAGACGGGCCAGGTTGGTCGTCGCACCGACGGCTCCGAGCCGGCGGCGAAGAACGAGAAGCCGGTGCGCACGCACTGGGACATGCTGCTCGAGCGTCGCTCCGTCGACGAGCTCGAGGACATCCTCACCGAGCGCCTCGAGCTGCTGCGCGCCGGTGAGATCGGACCGGTGCACCTGCACCGCAGTCGCAAGCGCAAGAGCTCCTCGAAGGTCTGACACGCTCGACCTTCCGCCGAACGCCGGTGCTCGTGGCCTCAGCCGAAGAGTGCCGGCGTTCGGCGTCTCACCAGACGACGCTTGATGCCCCAGAGCGTCACGCGCCACAGTGCCTCGCGGACGATCGAGCCGCTCATCTTGGAGTGCCCCTGTGTCCGCTCGACGAAGGTGATCGGCACCTCGTCGATCGTCATGCCGGCGTCGAGCACGCGGCGGGCCAGGTCGATCTGGAAGCAGTAGCCCTGCGAGGCCACCTCGGCGAGCGGAAGTCGCTCCAACGTCTCGCGCCGGAAGGCCCGGAAGCCACCGGTGGCGTCGGCGACAGGGATCGCCAGCATGTGCTGGGCGTACCAGGTGCCCCCGCGTGAGATGAACCGCCGGTACCAGGGCCAGTTGACGACACCGCCACCCGGCACCCAGCGCGAGCCCAGCACGAGGTCGGCCGAGCCGGTCCGCAGGCGATCGAGCAGCCGCGGCAGGTCCCGCGGGCGGTGCGACCCGTCGGCGTCCATCTCGACGACGACGTCGTAGTCGCGCTCCAGGGCCCAGGCGAAACCGGCACGATAGGCGCCCCCGAGGCCGGCCTTGGCCGCGCGGTGCAGCACGTGGATGCGGGGGTCGGCGGCTGCGGCGGCGTCGGCGATCGTTCCCGTGCCGTCCGGGGAGCCGTCGTCGACCACCAGGACGTCGACGTCCGGGGCGTGCGCGGCAAGCCCGTCGAGGAGCAGGGGCAGGCTCTCGGCCTCCTGGTAGGTCGGCACGACCACGAGTGTCCTCACGGTTGGTCTCCCTCCAGATGAATGTGCCCTGCCCGATCGCGCCGGCGCACGACGATCGCGACCACCCATCCCATCACACCGAGGGTCACCACCAGCCACGCCAGCGGGCGCCCTGCATGGATCGCGGGGGTCGTGCCCGAGGCCAGGGGGACGTCGACCTCGATCGTGGCGGGCTCACCGAGCGGTGCTCGCTCGACGACCCGGCCGTCGGCGTCGATCACGCCGCTGATGCCGTTCGTGGAGGGCACGAGCACCCAGCGACCGGTCTCGATGGCCCGCAACCGGCTGATGTCCCACTGCTGTTCCGGCTGGGCGGTGCCCGTGAAGGCGGCGTTGCTGGTCTGGACGACGATGACCTCGGCCCCGTCGGTCACGGCGTCGCGGACGACCCCGTCGAAGGCGATGTCGTAGCAGATCGTGTCGCCGATCTGGATGTCGCCGATCGTCAGCGATCCGACCTCGTCGCCCGGCAGCATGTCGCGCGGGATGTCGCGGTCGATCCGTGGCACGAGGCTGCCGAGGGTGTCCCGGAACGGCACGTACTCGCCGTACGCGACGGGCTTGCGCTTGACGTACATCTCTCCCGGACCGTCCTCGTCCCAGACGACACCCGCGTTGTAGACGGTGTCGGCCGTGGGCCCGTCGAACAGACCGCCCACCAGGATCGGTGCCCCGAGCTGCGCGGACAGGTCCTCGATCATCCCCCGCACGCCCGGCGCGAAGTTCGGGTCGACGTCGGTGGCGTTCTCGGGCCAGAGCACGGCATCGGGGGCCTCGGTGTCGCCGTCCGTGACACGGTCGGCCAGCCGCTGGGTCTCGGCGGCGTGCAGCTCGAAGATCTCGCCCCGGGGCCACGTCAGGAACTCACCGGGGACGTCGCCCTGCACCAGCGCGAATCTTCGCGTCTCGCCCGGGTCGGCGACTCCGGTCGGCAACACAAGTCCGGCACCGATCGCGGCTGCGATCCCCACGATCGGCACCGCCCGTCGTGCCCCCGAGGTGGTGACGGCCACGACCAGCCCGGCCGCGGCGAGCGCCAGCAGGAATGACGTGCCGGGAACGCCGAGGAGCCGCACCCACGACTCCACGGGGGTGCCGACCGACGTGTGGGCGAGGCGGACCCACGGGAAGCCCGAGAACGGGAAGCTGCCCCGCAGGCTCTCGCCGAGCACCCACACGGCCGGCATCAGCAGGGGCCACCAGCGCAGCGCCGCCACGTGCCAGAGACCCACCGTGATGAGGGCCAGCAGCACCGCCTCGCCGATCACGAGGCCTACGTACGCACCGTCACTGACCGCGCGCATCCACCAGATCGTCACGCCGAAGAAGACGAGCCCGTGCAGCAGGCCGAGGGCGAGCACGGTGCGAGTGCGCAGGTCGGGCACGGCTCGGACCGTCGCGAACAGGACCGCCAGCCCGACCACCCCGGCGCCCGGCACGGCGAACGGGTCGAAGGCCAGGGCCGACAGGAGGCCCGCGGCGACGACGGCGGCGGCCGCCGTCCAGGGGTTCACGCTGGGAGGGCGACGAGACGCCGCTCGGTGGAGTTGAGCACCTCGAGACCGTCATCGGTCACGACGGCGATGTCCTCGATACGCGCGCCCCACGCGCCGGGACGGTAGATGCCGGGCTCGATCGAGAACGCCATGCCCGGCTCGAGCACCCGCTGGTTGCCCTCGACGATGTAGGGCTCCTCGTGGGTCTGCACGCCGATGCCGTGCCCCGTGCGGTGGATGAAGAGGTCGCCGTAGCCGGCGTCGGCGATGATCTGGCGTCCCACGCGGTCGACCGACTCGGCCGTGACACCCGGGCCGGCGTGGGCGCGCTGCGCCTCTTGCGCCGTGAGCAGCACGTCGTAGGCCTCGGTGTATCCCTCGGGAGGCACGCCGCCGACCAGGTAGTTGCGGGTGCTGTCGGAGCAGTATCCGGCCGGGGTGGTGCCACCGATGTCGACCACCACCGGATCGCCGGCCTCGATCACCCGGTCGCTGACCTCGTGGTGGGGCGATGCACCGTTCGGACCGGACCCCACGATGACGAAGTCGACGCTCTCGTGCCCCTCCTCGACGAGCGCGAGGGCGATGTCGTGCCCGACCTCGCGCTCGGTGCGTTCGGGGCGCAGCCATTCCCCCATGCGGCGGTGCACCCGGTCGATCGCGGCACCCGCGTCGCGCAGAGCAGCGACCTCGGCGGCGTCCTTGCGCATGCGCAGCTCGGTCAGCACGGGGCCGGCGAGCACCTGCTCCGTGGTCGGCAGGGCGTCTCGGAGGGCGAGCACGCGGGAGGCCCACATCTCGTCGTCGAGTGCCACGCGGCGCACGTCGCCGAGCAGGCTGCGCACGAGGGCGAACGGGTCGTCGGTCTCGTTCCAGGCGGCGATGTCGCAGGAGATGCCGGACGCCTCGGCGGCGGCGACCTCGAGCGCCGGTGCCACCAGCACCGGGTCACCCTCGGTGGGGAGCACCAGGCAGGTGAGCCGCTCCAGCGGCTTGGCCGCGTACCCGGTCAGGTAGCGCAGGTCGGCACCCGGCGTGACGAGCAGTGCGTCAATACCGGCCTGGGCCGCGTGCTCGCGGGCACGCTGCAGTCGCTCCATGCCGACGAGCCTATCGACCACGGCCGCGGCCCTAGACTCCCAGCATGGCCGGACGACTGCTGCTGCTGGACACCGCAAGCCTCTACTACCGCGCGTTCTTCGGCCTGCCCGACAGCCTCAAGGCCCCGGACGGGACCGTGGTGAACGCGGTGCGCGGCATGCTCGACTTCACCGCGACGCTCGTCGAGCGCTACGAGCCCGAGGCGGTCGTCGCCTGCTGGGACGACGACTGGCGCCCCCAGTGGCGTGTCGACCTGGTCGACACCTACAAGACGCAGCGGCTCGCCGAGGGCTCGGCCGACTCCGAGGAGACACCGGACCTGCTCGCCCCGCAGGTGCCGCTGATCGCCGAGGTGCTGGCCGCGGCAGGCATCCCGATGATCGGTGCCGCTGATGCCGAGGCCGACGACGTCATCGGCACGCTGGTGCACCGCTGGAAGGGCCCGATCGACGTGGTCACCGGCGACCGCGACCTCATGCAGCTGGTGGACGACTCCCAGCCGGTGCGTCTGCTCTACACCGCCCGCGGCGTGGCCAAGCACGAGGTCGTCGACGACGCGTGGGTCGAGGCGAAGTACGGCGTCCCGCCGTCGCGCTACGTCGACTACGCGGTGCTGCGTGGCGACGCCAGCGACGGGCTGCCCGGGGTGGCCGGCATCGGTGAGAAGACCGCGGCCGCGCTCATCGCCGAGCACGGCGACATCGACGCCATCCTCGCGGCGGCCGACGACCGGTCGGTGACGATGCGGCCCAAGGTCCGCAGCTCGCTGCAGGACTCCGCCGACTACGTCGCGCGGGCCCGGGAGGTCGTCACGGTGCGGGCCGAGCTCGACGTCCCCGAGGTCGAGCCGCTGCAGCCGCTCGACGAGCAGGCCGTGGCGACGCTGACCGCGTTCGGTGAGCGGTGGGGCGTCGAGAGCCCCGTGGGCCGCCTGGTGGAGCGCCTCAGCCGCTGAGCGAGCTGTACTCGACGACACCGCGGCGCAGCTCGTCGAGCGCGGTGCGGGCCGTGGAGCGGAGCTTCCCGGGACCAGCCGCCACCGCGATCTGCGCCAGCACGTCGATCAGCTGCTTCATCGAGCGCACGAAGTCACCCGCGGCGAGGTCGGTGAGCGCCAACACTTCGTCCAGGGACGCACCGTCGACCCACCGTGAGACGCCGGCGGCGAAGCCGAAGTCCGGCGAGCGCAGGAAACGTAACCGGTGCTGCCGCTCCAGCTGCGCGAGATCGGCGTGCAGATCGAGCATCCGGTCGGCGACCTCGCGCTGGCGCAGCGTGCCGAACTGCGGCGGTGGCGCATCCTCGAGGTTGCGGGACGTGTAGGTGAGCCCGCTGGCGACGGCGGCCAGGTCGGCCGGGCTGAGCCCGTCCCAGACGTTGCGGGTCAGGCACTCGCTGACCAGCAGGTCGAGCTCGCCGTAGAGGCGCTGCAGACGCACGCCGCTCTCGGTGACTTCGTCGCCGTCGAGGTAGCCCAGCTGGTCGAGCACCTGACAGACGCGGTCGAACTGCCGCGCCACGGTGTTGGTGCGCTGCTCGATCGTGCGTCGCCGCTGCTCGGTGTCCTTGGCCAGCTTCTGGTGCCGCTCGGCCCATCGGGCGTGTGACTCGCGGTCGGGGCAGTCGTGGCACGGGTGCTCGCGCATCTGGCGGCGCAGCTCGGCGATGCGGGGATCGACGTCGGCACCGGCGGAGTCGCGATGATGGCGCGGCGGCGGACCGTGCGGCACCTTCTGGCGGAGGGCGATCGCCAGGTCGCGCCGCGACTGCGGGTTGCGGGCGTTGAACGACTTGGGGATGCGCATCTGGTCGATCGGCGTGACCGGGACGGCGAAGTCGACGACCGCCAGGCGACGTGCGTGCCGGCTCTCGGTGAGCACCATGGGGCGCGGGCCGTCGTGGTCGGCGCGGTTGCCGGGGTCCAGCACCACGGCGGTGCCGGCCCACTTGCCGCGCGGCACGTCGATGATGTCCCCCCGGCGCAGGGCGAGCAGGGACTCGGCCACCTCCTGGCGAGCACGCTGGCGCCGGTCCTTGGCGCCGGAGGCCTCGATGTCGCTGATCTGACGGCGGAGGTCGGCGTACTCCATGAAGTCGCCGAGGTGGCACGTGGCCGACTCCGCGTAGCCGGCGAGCGCCTCGTCGGCCTTGTGGATCTGGCGCGCCAGGCCCACGACGCCGCGGTCGGCCTGGAACTGCGCGAACGACTGCTCCAGGAGGTCGCGCGCGGTGCGGCGGCCCACCTGGCCGACCATGTTGACCGCCATGTTGTAGCTGGGGCGGAACGAGGAGTTCAGCGGGTAGGTGCGCGTGGAGGCCAGGCCCGCGACCTGACGCGGATCGAGCCCCGCCTGCCACAGGACGACCGCGTGCCCCTCGACGTCGATGCCGCGCCGTCCCGCGCGACCCGTCAGCTGGGTGTACTCCCCCGGCGAGATGTCGGCGTGCGTCTCGCCGTTCCACTTCGACAGCTTCTCGATGACGACCGAGCGCGCCGGCATGTTGATGCCCAGGGCCAGGGTCTCGGTGGCGAACACGACGCGCACCAGGCCGCGGCTGAACAGCTCCTCGACGACCTCCTTGAAGGTCGGCAGCATCCCCGCGTGGTGGGCAGCGACACCGCGGCCGAGGGCCTCCCGGAAGTCGTGGAAGCCGAGGACGTGCAGGTCCTCCTCGGGCAGGTGTGAGCAGGCCTCGTCGACCGTTGCCTCGATCTCGCTGCGCTCCTCCTGCGTCGTCAGCATGACGCGGGCGTCGAGCAGCTGCTGCACGGCAGCCGCGCAGCCCGCGCGGCTGAAGATGAAGCAGATGGCCGGCAGCAGGCCCTCGGCATCGAGCTTCTCGACGAGCTCGAGCCGGCTGGGCGTGCGGTGCCGGGTGCGGGGCCGTTTGGGGCCCTTGCCTCCGCTGCGACCCCGCTGCATGCGACTCAGCTGCCAGTCCTCGCGGGCGAACCGCTCGAGCTGGCGGTTCACGACCGGCGCACCGTCGGGCGAGGAGGCGCCCTCCTCGAACAGGCCGAACATCGACCGGCCCACCAGCACGTGCTGGTGCAGCGGGACGGGGCGGCGCTCCTCGACGATCGTGACGGTGTCGCCGCGCACCTCGGTGAGCCAGTCGCCGAACTCCTCGGCGTTCGACACCGTGGCCGACAGCGAGATCAACGACACGGCCTCGGGCAGGCCGATGATGACCTCTTCCCAGACGGCGCCGCGGAAGCGATCGGCCAGGTAGTGCACCTCGTCCATGACGACGTAGCCGAGGCCGTCGAGCGTGCGGGACCCGGCGTACATCATGTTGCGCAGGACCTCGGTCGTCATGACGACGATCGGAGCCTCGCCGTTGACGGAGTTGTCACCCGTCAGCAGGCCGACGTTCTCGACACCGTGCCGGACGCCGAGGTCGTGGAACTTCTGGTTCGACAGCGCCTTGATCGGCGTCGTGTAGAACGCCTTGCGCCCCGAGGCGAGCGCCAGGTGCACGGCGAACTCCCCCACCACGGTCTTGCCCGATCCCGTGGGCGCTGCCACCAGCACGCCGTGGCCCTCCTCGACCTCGCGGCAGGCGCGGACCTGGAAGTCGTCGAGCTCGAAACCGTGGTGGCCGCGGAACTCGGCCAGGTGCGGGTGCTCCCGGTCGGCCCGGGCGCGCGCGTAGGACTCTGCCGGACTGGAGGCGGTACTGGACACGCGTCCAGCCTACGGTTGCCGCGTGAGGACGCTCACGGCGCCGGGCACGACCTCCACCGTGGCGGGCAGGGGCCCCAGCCGCTCGCCGTCGCCGTACGCGACGATGCCGGGAGACTCCAGGGTGACGCGGCGGACCAGGTGCCGCTCGAACTCCGGCAGCGTCACGTGGGAGCCGGTGCGGAGCCGTGGGAAGACCCGCACCAGCTTCGCCTTGCTGACGGGGTTGATGATGCAGACGTCGAGCAGACCGTCGTCCAGCACGGCGCCCTCGGCGATGCGCAGGCCTCCGCCGAACGACGGTCCGTTGCCGACGGCCACGAGCATCGCCTCGCGCTCGATGGTGTGGCCGTCCAGCTCGAGCCGGAACGCCAGCGGCGAGAACGCCCGCAGCTCGGCGGCGATGGCGATGTTGTAGCGCATGTTGCCCCGCGGCCAGGTCATGGCGTTGGCGCGCTCGTTGACCTTGGAGTCGAAGCCGGACGCCACGACCGTCGTGACCCAGGCTCCCGTGCCGGTACGGGCGAGGTCGATGCGCCGGCTGTGGCCGGCGAGCACGATCTCGAGCGCGGCCACCGGGTCCTTGACCGGAATGCCCAAGGCTCGCGCGGTGTCGTTGCCGGTTCCGGCCGGCAGAAGACCGATCGTGGCGTCGGCCGCGACCAGCAGGTCCATGACGCCGTGCAGCGCACCGTCACCCCCCACCACGACCACGGTGTCGGCGCCGGCGTCGAGCAGCTCGCTGAGTCCCGCACGCACCTGCTCCAGACCGCGTCCGTGCGCGATGCGCACCTGAAGCCCCACGGCCTGCATGCGGCGCTGGGCGACGCGAGCGATCTCCTCGCCTCGGCGTCGCCCGGACGTCGGGTTGACGACCAGGGCGACGGTCTGAACGCGTCGAGAGGTCGTCACAGCGGCGACAGCTCGTCGTCGGCGAGATCGTCGCCCGCGGCGGAGGCACGGCGGCGGTCCGTGACACGGGCGATGATCTCGGAGACCAGGTACAGCGCCGTCATCGGCACCGCGAGGAACAGCATCGTCAGCGGGTCGGTGCTGGGCGTCGCGACGGCCGCGAACACGAACAGGCCGATCACGGTCCACGGCCGGGCACGCACCAGCTGCGCGCCGCTCACCGCGCCGAGGCGGTTGAGCATGACGACCACCAGTGGGATCTCGGCGGCCACGCCGAACACCAGCATCATGCGCAGGACGAAGTCGTAGTACTCGGCTCCGCTGACCAGGGAGGCGAATCCCTCGGGCACGAAGCCGATCAGCACGAGGATCGCCTTGGGCAGGATGACGTAGGCCAAGGCGACGCCGGCCGCGAACAGCGGGAAGCCAACAGCCGTCAGGAGCAGCGCCCACTTGCGCTCGTTGCGGTGCAGGGCGGGCAGGACGAACGCCCACAGCTGCCAGAGCCACACCGGGCTCGAGATGACGATGCCGGCGACCACCGAGATCTTGAGCTGGAACTGGAAGGCTCCGCCGATCCCGGTGATGACCAGGTTGGTGTCGATGCCCTGGTCGGCCAGCTCGGGCTCGATCTGGGTGTAGGGACGGGTCAGGAAGTCGAGCAGCTGCTCGTAGAACACGAACGCGAGGACGGTGCCCACAGCGACCGCCAGGGCGGCGCGGAAGACGCGAGTACGCAGCTCACGCAGGTGGTCGAGCAGCGGCATCGAGCCGCCCGCCGAGGTGGGGGCGGGCTTGCGGCGCCGCACGAAGGTCAGCCCCGGTCGGGAGGCGTGTCGCTCCGGGTGGTGTCAGGCGTGGTGGCGGGGTCGCGCGTCGGCTCGACGTGGGCGGTGGTGGTCGGTCGCGACGCGTCGGTGGACTCGTGGGGCGTCTCGTCGTCGTCGCGAAGATCCTTGATCTCGGTCTTGAAGATTCGCAGGGCGCGTCCCGTGCCGCGGGCGAGGTCCGGCAGGCGCTTGGCGCCGAACAGCAGCACCACGACGGCCAGGATGAGGATGATCTCGGTCGTGCCGATACTGCGGAACATCACAACTCCTCGTCGGTGGCTACTGGTCCATCGTACGCCCGTAGGGCCGACCGGGCGTGATCCGCCACCTGCGCGCGCAGCGCAGCCGGTTCGACCACGCGCACCGAGCCGGCGTTGCGCAGCGCGAGGCGACGCAACCAGGACTCGTCGCCGCCGTGCAGGCGGACCCGCCACACGTCGGCCGAGTCGTCGAGCACCTCGGCGCCGTAGTACTCGACGATCCACCGCGCCGTGGGGTCGAGGTCGAGCACCGCGCTGGGGCCGGTGTCGCCCCCGGCGAAGAAGCCGTCACGCAGGTCGACCGGGTCGACCCCGTGGTCGTCGACCGGGACGTCGAGGACCTCCGCCGACGCCATGCGGTCGAGGCGGAAGAACCGCAGGTCCTCGGCGCGCAGGCACCAGGCCTCCAGGTACAGGCGGCCCTCCTGCGTGAAGGTGCGTCGCGGGTCGACGTCGCGGGTCGTGAGCTCGTCGCGGGACGCCGTGGCGTACTCGATGCGCAGGCGACGGCTCTCGGCCAGCGACCGGGACACCGCGTCGCGGACCTGCGGGTCCAGCGGCTCGACGTGCACGTCGACCGGCGCGGAGACAGAACCACCGACCGCGTGCTCCAGCTTGGCCAGCGCGCCGTCGATGATGGCGGCCTGCTCGGCGTCAGCGGCGGCTCGCAGCGTGCGCAGGGCGACGATCAGGGCGGCCCCCTCGCGCGCGGTGACCCGCAAGGGCCGCGTCATGAAGTCGGCGTCGCGCAGGTGCACCACGCCGTCCTCCTCGAGCGCCGTGAGGTCGACGTCGATCAGCTCGCCGTGGTACTCCCCCACGCCCGTGAACATCAGCTGCATGAGGTCCTTGCGGATCACCTTCGGGGCCACGCCGAACTCCTGCGCCACCCGGTCGACCGGGATGCCCTGCTGGGCCTGCAGGTACGGCACCAGCGCCAGCATCCGCTGCACCTGGCGGGCCGATGCGCTCATGAGGCGGGGTCCAGAGTTGCTGCGTCGAGCGCACTGCGCAGCAGCGTCGCGGTGAGCTGACGGGCCTCGGGGGGTGAATGCACGACGACGTCGGGACCGTAGGAAGCGGCCTCGGCGGCCACCTGCCACGGCGAGGCGTAGCGCACGACGACCTCGTCGGTCCGGTCGTCCAGCCGGGTCACGCTGACGGCCGAACGGCGCAGGGCCACGGCGCGGTCGCGCTGCACGTGCAGCACCGCCTCGCCCACGGGCTCGGGCGGGAACAGGCTCCGCGCAAGGTCCTGCATCGTCACGTCCTCGGGGATCTCGTACCCGCCCCGAGCCCCGACGGTGCGCACCTCACCCTCGACGCGCGACAGCCGGAACAGGCGCGGTGCCTCGCGGTCGAGGTCGAAGCCGCCCATGTACCAGCGACCGCGCCACGACAGGATGCCCCACGGCTGGACGCGTCGCGTCGTGCTGGGCTCGCCGGCCTTGGCGTAGGCGAACTGCACCTCGCTGCGACCGGTGACGGCCTCCCACATCGCGTCGAACGCCGGCTCCTCGGCCGACAGGCGTGGCTCGGCCATGCGGACCGCCGACGTGTCGACGTCGACGCCGGCCGCCTTCAGCTTGAGCAGGGCCGCCGAGGACTGCCCGGCCAGTCCGGCGTGCTCCCAGACCTGGGTGGCCAGACCGATGACCGCGGACTCCTCGGGCGTCAGGTCGAGCTCGGGCAGCTCTGCGGACTCCCGCGGGATGCGGTAGCCCGGCTCGTCGCCGAACTGGCTGTGCGTGCCGGTCTCGACCGGGATGCCGAGCTCGCGCAGCTCTTCCTTGTCGCGCTCGAACTTGCGGTTGAACGCGACGTCACCGTCGGCGCGGTAGTCGGCGATGGCCTCGCGGATCTGGTCCTTGGAGAGGAACTGACGGGTCGACAGGAGCAGGAAGATGAGGTTCATCAACCTCTCGGTCTTGCGTTCGGCCACGCTCAGAGGCTGTCAGAACGCGTCGCGGATGTCGATGACGAACGTCAGCGCGTCGCCGGGCTGGATCACGCCACCGGGCGGCGGCTGGTCGTTGTAGGCGGTCTCGGTGGGGCACGTGAGCACGACGCGGCTGCCGACCTTCTGGCCGGTGAGCTGCTCGGTCCAGCACGGGATGACGCCCGAGAGGCTGAAGACCGCCGGATCCTCCTTGCTGAAGGACTCGTCGAACATGGCGCCGTTGGGGTACACCGTGCCGAAGTAGTCGGCGACGACGGCCTGGTCGGCGGTCACTTCTTCCCCGTCCCCCTCGATGAGGACGTTGACCGACGCGGTGGGCGTGGGCGCGGCGGCCGAGCCGTCGATCCCGGTGACGTTCTCGCCGTCGACGACGGGCGTCGGGATGCCGGCGGGCAGGTCCTGCGCCTCGCCGGAGGGGACCTCGGTGTCCGAGACGCCCGTACCGTCGGTGATGTCGAAGTAGAAGACCAGCGTCTGGTCCTGCTTGAACTGTGTGTTCGAGATGCTGTCGCCGAAGAAGTCACCGGCCGTCGCGGCCACGAGCACCTTCGAGCCGATCGGCGTGCCCTCGAGCTCCTCGATCATCAGGTCTGGCAGGCCGGGGAAGACCTGGGGCTGTGTCGCCTCCTGCGGCGGCACCAGCTGGAACGCCTGCTCGGCGCCACCGGCGTAGGAGGAGTCCAGCAGCTCACCGTCGGCACCGTCGCCGATCAGGTAGCCGGCACGGAAGTAATCACCCTCGGCGAGCTCACGGCCGTCGCCCTCCTCGACCACGCGGACCACCGGCTCCTCGACCTCGATGGCGGAGTCGATCTCGAGCTCGGGCTCCTCGCCATCGGTGACGGAGACGTCGGCCAGTGCCGCGCCGTCGTCATCGGAGAACGGCTGGATGATGAAGAAGGCGATGACGGCGAGTGCCAGCACGGTGACGGCAGCCACCACGACGTTACGACGCACGGAGAGACCTCAGGGGACTTGGGCGCGGGAGCGCGGGACGGAAGACCGTCGCCCACAGTAACCGAGCGTCACCAAGCCCCCTCGCGAGAGCACCCGGAACAGGTCACATGCCGTCGATGAGCCGCTGCACCCGATCGTCCTGGGAGCGGAACGGGTCCTTGCACAGCACGGTGCGCTGTGCCTGGTCGTTGAGCTTGAGGTGCACCCAGTCGACGGTGAAGTCGCGACGACGCTCCTGGGCTCGCTTGATGAACTCACCGCGCAGGCGAGCCCGGGTGGTCTGCGGTGGGACGCTCTTGGCCTGGAAGACGTCGAGGTCTCGCGTCACCCGGGCGACGGCTCCCTTGCGCTCGAGCAGGTAGTAGAGGCCGCGGTCACGGCGGATGTCGTGGTAGGCGAGGTCGAGCTGGGCGATGCGCGGATCGCTCCACGTCATGTCGTGCGTGGTGCGGTAGCGCTCGAGGAGCTTGAGCTTGATGACCCAGTCGATCTCGCGCTCGACGAGCGACAGGTCCTCGGACTCCACGGCCTTGAGGGTGCGCTCCCACAGGTCCATGGCGCGGTCGATGACCGGCGTGCTGAGACCGTGCCGGTCGACGAACTCGGCGGCCTTCCCGAAGTACTCGGCCTGGATCTCCAGCGCCGACAGCTCGCGCCCGTTGGCCAGCAGCACCTTGCGCTGACCGGTGGTGTCGTGGGAGATCTCGCGGATGGCGCGGATGGGGTTGTCGAGCGTGAGGTCGCGCATCGAGACGCCGGCCTCGATCATCCGCAGCACGAGGTCGGTCGTGGCGACCTTGAGCAGCGTGGTGGTCTCGCTCATGTTGGAGTCGCCGACGATGACGTGCAGGCGGCGGAAGCGCTCGGCGTCGGCGTGCGGCTCGTCGCGGGTGTTGATGATGGGGCGCGACCGGGTGGTGGCGCTGGAGACGCCCTCCCAGATGTGCTCGGCGCGCTGGCTGACCGAGTAGACGGTGCCGCGTGGCGTCTGCTGCACCTTGCCGGCGCCGCAGATGATCTGCCGCGACACCAGGAAGGGGATCAGGACGTCGGCCATGCGCGAGAACTCGCCGCCACGGCCCACCAGGTAGTTCTCGTGGCACCCGTAGGAGTTGCCGGCCGAGTCGGTGTTGTTCTTGAACAGGTAGATGTCGCCCTCGATGCCGTCCTCGTGCAGCCGCTTCTGCGCGTCGAGCATCAGACCCTCGAGGATCCGCTCCCCCGCCCGGTCGTGCGTGACGAGGTCGACGAGGTCGTCGCACTCCGGGGTGGCGTACTCGGGGTGGCTGCCCACGTCGAGGTAGAGGCGGGAGCCGTTGCGCAGGAAGACGTTGCTGCTGCGTCCCCACGACACGACGCGGCGAAACAGGTACCGGGCGACCTCGTCGGGCGACAGTCGGCGCTGGCCACGGAACGAGCACGTGACCCCGTACTCATTCTCGATGCCGAAGATCCGCCGGTCCATGGCGTCAGCCTAGACCGGGACCGGTCATTCGGCCGGGATGCTCAGGCCGAAACATTCAGGCCAAGAGATTCAGGCCAAGAGATTCAGGAGAGTGCGTCGGCGACGGCTGCGTCGGGGATGCGCTTGAACTTGCGCAGCTGGGTGCGGGTGCGGTCGAGCACCGCGACCTCCAACGACTCCGGCGGAACCTCTCGCGTGTCGGTGCCGTCGTGACCCAGCGCAGTGCGGGCCAGCCCGATGGCGGCCGGGAGGTCGAGATCGGCCTCGTAGTGCTGCTCGAACCACGTCTCGACCGGCTCGGTCGTGCCTCCCATGACGGCCCAGCCCTGCACGTCGGCGACGGAGCCGTCGTACGTGAGCCGGTACATCTGGTCGTCGGCGGCCGACTCCCCCAGCTCGGCCACGAACAGCTCGACCTCGTACGGCTTCTCGCCGCCGGAGGAGAAGATCGTGCCGAGGGTCTGGGCGTAGGCGTTGGCCAGTGCCCGACCGGTGACGTCGCGCCGGTCGTAGGAGTAGCCGCGCACGTCAGCGAGCCGGACGCCCGCGATGCGCAGGTTCTCGAACTCGTTGTAGCGACCCACGGCCGCGAAGCCGATGCGGTCGTAGATCTCGCTGATCTTGTGCAGCGCGCGCGAGGGGTTCTCGGCCACGAAGACGATGCCGTCGCGGTACTGCACGACGGCGACGGACCGCCCGCGGGCGATGCCCTTGCGGGCGAAGTCGGCCCGGTCCTTCATGAGCTGCTCGGGCGAGACGTAGAACGGCTGGGTCATGGCGGCACTCCTCAGATCAGGGGCGCCGACGGGCCGTCGGGCGCGTGCAGTCGGGCGGCGATGATCTCGTCGGCCACGGCGGCGGTGTCGGCCTCGGGCCAGGCACGGAAGCCGTCGGCCGTGATGACGGCGACCATCGGGAAGATGCGGCGGGCGAGGTCGGGTCCGCCGGTGGCGGTGTCGTCGTCGGCGGCGTCGTACAGCGCCTGGACGGCGGCGGTGACGGTCTCACGCTCGGTGAGGTCGTCGCGGTACAGCTTCTTCAGCGAGCCGCGCGCGAAGAGCGAGCCGGAGCCCACCGAGTGGAAGGCGCGCTCCTCGTTCTTGTTGCCCGTGACGTCGAACGCGAAGATGCGCCCGACGCCGAGGTGCAGGTCGTAGGCGGCGAAGAGCGGCACGACGGCCAGGCCCTGCATCGCCATGCCGAGGTTGCCCCGGATCAGGGCGGCGAGCCGGTTGGCCTTGCCGTCGGTCGACAGGACCATGCCCTCGATCTTCTCGTAGTGCTCGAGCTCGACCTGGAACAGCCGCGTCATCTCGACGGCGATGCCCGCGGTGCCGGCGATCCCGACGCAGGAGTACTCGTCGGTCGGGAAGACCTTCTGGATGTCACGCTGCGCGATGACGTTGCCCATCGTGGCGCGGCGGTCGCCGGCCATGACGACGCCACCGGGGAACGTGGCGGCGACGATCGTGGTGCCGTGCGTGACGCCGGCGAGTGCCCCGGCCTCAGCGGTGCGCGACGTGGGCAGCTGCTCCGGAGCGTGCTGCGCGAGCAGGTCGGCGAACGACGACGAGCCGACGGACCGGAAGGCCTCCGGCAGCATCACTCGCCGCCCTTCTGCACGAAGCTGCGCACGAACTCCTCGGCGTTCTCCTCGAGCACGTCGTCGATCTCGTCGAGGATGGAGTCGACGTCGTCGTCGAGCTTCGCCTTCGCCTCGACGTCGACCTCGGGGGCCTCGACGGCCTCGTCGGACTCCTCGGCCTTGCGGGTGCTCTTGTGCTGCTGCTCGGACATGTCCTCACCCTAGACCGTGAACGGTTGCACGCGCCCGCCTAGGAGCCGGTCAGGGCGCGGAACAGCTCGGTGGCGGTGACGTCGTCGGTGAACAGGGCGCCGACGTGCTCACGGGTGCCGCGCAACGGCTCCATCGTGGGCACGCGCTGCAACGACGCATAGCCGGGCAGGTCGAAGATGACCGAGTCCCACGACGCGGCGGCGATGTCGTTCGAGAAGCGGCTCAGGCACATGCCGCGGAACCACGCGCGGGTGTCGACCGGCGGAGTCGTGACCGCGGCCGCGACCTCGACGGGCTCGACCAGTCGCTGCATGCGGCCTGTGCGCACCAGCTGGTGGTAGAGCCCCCGCTCGAGCCGGACGTCGTGGTACTGCACGTCCACCAGGTGCAGCTTGGCGTGGTCCCAGTCGAGGCCGTCGCGCTCGCGGTAGCGCTCCAGCAACGCGAGCTTGGCCACCCAGTCGAGCTGGTCGACGAGCTCCATCGGGTCGCGGGCGAGCCGGGTGAGCACGTCCTCCCAGCGGTCGAGGACGTCGCGGGTCTGCTCGTCGGGCCCGCCCTGGGAGTCGACGAAGTCGCGGGCGTGCCGCAGGTACTCACCCTGCAGGTCGAGCGCAGTCATCTCGCGACCGTCGGCGAGCCTCACCGTGCGCTTCAGGCTGGGGTCGTAGGAGATGCGGTGCAGGGCGGCGACCGGGTTCTCGAGCTCGAGGCCCGAGGGCAGCACGCCGGCCTCGACCATCGCCAGCACCAGGGACATCGTGCCGTGCTTGAGGTAGATCGAGGTCTCGGCGCAGTTGGCGTCGCCGATGATGACGTGCAGCCGGCGGTACTTGCGCGGATCGGCATGTGGCTCGTCGCGGGTGTTGATGATGGGCCGCTTGAGGGTGGTCTCCAGCCCCACCGGCACCTCGAAGTAGTCGGCGCGCTGGCTGATCTGGAAGGCGTGGACGCTGCCGTCCTGCCGCTGCCCGACGCGTCCGGCTCCGCAGATGACCTGTCGGGAGACCAGGAACGGCGTCAGGTGCGTCACGATCGACTCGAACGGCACGGCGCGGTCCATGAGGTAGTTCTCGTGCGAGCCGTAGGAGGCGCCCTTGTTGTCGATGTTGTTCTTGTAGAGCACGATCGGCGTGCTGCCGGGCACCTGGGCAGCCAGCTCGGCGGCCGAGCGCATGACCTCCTCGCCGGCCTTCTCCCAGATCACGACGTCGCGCGGCGAGGTGACCTCGGGGCTCGAGTACTCCGGGTGGGCGTGGTCGACGTACAGCCGTGCCCCGTTGGTGAGGATGATGTTGGCGAGTCCGAGGTCCTCGTCGGTCAGCTGCGAGGGATCGGCGTCGCTGCGGCTGAGGTCGAACCCGCGGGCGTCACGCAGCGGGCTCTCTTCCTCGAAGTCCCACCGGGCGCGCCGCGTGAGGCCATGGGCCGCGGCATAGGCGTTGACGATCTGCGTCGACGCGACCATGGGATTGGCGTGCGGCTGGCCCTGCACCGCGATGCCGTACTCGACCTCGCTGCCCTGCACCCGTCGGACCGTCATGGCCCCACCCTAGGGGCGCCTACCCCAGCGCCTTGGCCAGGTGGACGCTGTCGTCGTATCCGGCGTAGAAGCCGAAGGCCGGAATGTGCGCGAAGCCGGACGACTCGTACAGCGCGATCGCCTCCGGCTGGGCCGTGCCGGTCTCCAGCACGAGCCGGGTGACGCCCACGGCGGCAGCGGTGCGCTCCAGCTCGGCCAGCACCAGCCGGGCGAGTCCGCGCCGCACGTGGCCGGGGCGCACGTACATCCGCTTGATCTCGGCGTCGGTCGGACCGTCCGGTCCCCCGCGACGCCAGCCGCCCATGGCGACGGCGGCTCCGTCGACGGACGCGACGAGGAACAGGCCGTCCGGCGGCTCGAACTCCTGCGGGTCGATCGGCGAGATGTCGCCGTCGCCGCCGTAGCGGCGGCCGTACTCGGCCTGCACCTCGGCCGTCATCGCGACGACGTCCGGATGGTCGTACCGGACCGGGTGAACATGCACTTCCACGCCGCGACTCTGCCAGAACCGGCCCCCGCCTCAGCGAGGACGTGGCTAGAGGTACTGCCCCGTGTTGGCGACGGTGTCGATGGACCGGCCGGGCTCGTTGCCGCTCTTGCCCGTGATGAGCGTGCGGATGAAGACGATCCGCTCGCCCTTCTTGCCCGAGATGCGCGCCCAGTCGTCGGGGTTGGTCGTGTTGGGCAGGTCCTCGTTCTCCTTGAACTCGTCGAGGCACGCCTGCAGCATGTGCTGAACCCGCAGGCCGCGCTGACCGTGCTCGAGAAGGTCCTTGATGGCCATCTTCTTCGCGCGGTCGACGATGTTCTGGATCATGGCGCCGGAGTTGAAGTCCTTGAAGTACAGGACCTCCTTGTCGCCGTTGGCGTAGGTGACCTCGAGGAACTGGTTGTCCTCGGACTCGGCGTACATGTGCTCGACGGTGCGCTGGATCATGCCGTCGACACACGCCTGCCGGTCGCCGTTCCACTCCGCCAGGTCGTCGGGGTGCAGGGGCAGGCCCGCGGTCAGGTACTTGCTGAAGATGTCGCGGGCCGACTCGGCGTCGGGCCGCTCGATCTTGATCTTCACGTCGAGGCGGCCGGGGCGCAGGATCGCGGGGTCGATCATGTCCTCGCGGTTGGACGCACCGATGACCAGCACGTTCTCGAGGCCCTCGACGCCGTCGATCTCGCTCAGCAGCTGCGGCACGATGGTGTTCTCGACGTCGGACGAGACGCCTGAGCCGCGGGTGCGGAACAGCGAGTCCATCTCGTCGAAGAACACGATGACCGGAGTGCCCTCACTGGCCTTCTCACGGGCCCGCTGGAACACCAGGCGGATGTGCCGCTCGGTCTCACCGACGTACTTGTTGAGCAGCTCGGGACCCTTGATGTTGAGGAAGAACGACCGCCCTTCCTCGCCGGTCTTCTCCGAGACCTTCTTGGCCAGCGACGCCGCGACCGCCTTGGCGATCATGGTCTTGCCACAGCCGGGAGGTCCGTAGAGCAGCACGCCCTTGGGCGGCTTCAGCTCGTGCTCGATGAAGACGTCGGGGTGCAGGTACGGCAGCTCGACGGCGTCGCGGATCGAGTCGATCTGGCCCTTGAGGCCACCGATCGAGTCGTAGTCGATGTCGGGCACCTCCTCGAGCACCAGCTCCTCGACCTCGCTCTTGGGCACGCGCTCGTAGACGTGACCGGACTTGCCGTCGAGCAGCAGGGAGTCGCCGGCGCGGATCTTCACGTCGGCGAGACTGTGGGCGATGCGCACGATGCGCTCCTCGTCGGCGTTGCCCAGCACCAGGGCTCGCTCGCCGTCGGCGAGGATCTCCTTGAGCATGACGACCTCGCCGGTCTGCTCGAACTCGAGCGCGGCGACGACGTTCATGGCCTCGTTGAGGATGACCTCCTGGCCGCGGCGCAGCTCGGTGCGCTCGACCGCGGGGCTGACGTTGACGCGCATCTTGCGCCCGCCGGTGAAGACGTCGACGGTCTCGTCGTCGTTGAGCTGCAGGAAGGTGCCGAAGCCGGTGGGCGGCTGCGCCAGACGGTCGACCTCCTCCTTCAGCGCGACGATCTGGTCGCGCGCCTCACGCAGCGTGGCCGTGAGCCGCTCGTTGTGCGCGGTCTGGCTGGCGAGGCGTGACTCGATCTCGCCGAGGCGGTCGTCCGTGGCGCGCGACTCGGGGCGTCCCGCCGCCGACACGCGACGCCGCAGGTGCTCCACCTCGGCTCGCAAGTAGGCGAGCTCGGCCTCGGTTCCGGCCGCGCTCGAGCCTGTGGGCCGGGCATCGTCGTCGAACATCTGCCACCTCCTGCTCGTGTCGTCGACCCTACCTGTTCACGTGTGGCACGGGCAGGCATCGCGACGTGAGGACGATGACAAGTCGGTGTCGACGTGAGGGGCGGCGGAGTCGTGTCCATACCGTGGCACGTCAGGCCCGAGCGCGCCCGGGAACGCGCCGGTCAGACCTGCCCGTCGAGCTGCTCACCGGCGGGACGGGGCCCGGTGTAGTCGGGCCCGTAGGCCCCGGGCGCCGGCCGTCGGGTCTTCGCGAGCGCTCGCTGGCCGGGGGCCATGCGACGGGCGGTGACCAGGTAGGCGGTGTGCGAGCCCGCCCCGTGCGCGGGCCGCACGGCAAGACCCTCGAGGTGCCAGTCGCGCTCCAGGGTCTCCCAGGCTCGCGGCTCGGTGAACTCACCGTGCTCACGCAGTGTCTCGACGAAGCGGGACATCTGGGTGGTCGTGGCGACGTAGCCGCAGATGATGCCCCCGGCCACGAGACGCTCGGCCGCGAGCGGGATGCAGGTCCACGGATCGACCATGTCGAGGATCAGCCGGTCGATCGCGGTCTCGGTGATCACCTCGCGGACGTCGCCGACCGTGAGCGTCCAGGCCGGGTGGTCGCCGGCGATCTGAGTGACGTTGCGGCGGGCGATCTCGGCGAAGTCCTCGCGCATCTCGTAGGACCCGAGGTGTCCCTCGGGGCCCACCGCGCGCAGGAGGTAGGACGTCAGGCTGCCCGAGCCGGCACCGGCCTCGACGACGCGTGCCCCCGGATGGATGTCGGCCATCGTGATGATCTGCGCGGCGTCCTTGGGGTAGATGATCGCGGCGCCGCGCGGCATCGAGACCACGTACTCCGAGAGCAGGGGCCGGAACACCTGGTACTCGCCGCCCAGCGCGGCCTGGATGACGATGCCCTCCGGCCGGCCGATCATGTCGTCGTGCTTGATCTGGCCCTTCTTCGTCGAGAACTCCTGCCCGGCGGCGAGCTGCAGGTTGTGCTTGCGTCCCTTGGCGTCGCTGAGCCGGACCCACTCCCCCTCGGAGAGCGGTCTGTGGGGTGCTGTGGGCGGTGTCGTGGGCGGTGTGCGGCTGGTCATCGTCGTCCTCCCGTGCGGAACGCCCGGTCCACCGTGCGGGCGTACAGCACGCCACGGACCGTGCCGTCGTCGTCGACCACGGCGTAGCGGTCGGAGGGTACCCGGGTCATCGCCCGCAGCAGGGCAGTGCCCCGCAGGTCGGACGAGAGTCGCGGCAGGTCCGCGGCGTCAGGGTCGTCCGGTGCGACACCCCGGTCGGCGAGCCGCGCGGCCTCCAGGCCGTCGATGCGGGCCGAGCGGTCGGCGAACCGGAGAGCCTGCCCGGAGCCCTGCCAGAGGAACACCGCGACCAGCCCCAGCACGGCGAGGTCGAGCCACGCGGTGCGATCGCCGCGGACGACCAGGACCACACCGACGACCAGGCAGGCCAGGGCGGCGAGACGACCGATCCACGCCGCCACGACGACGCCGAGCGACTCGCGGCCGGTGACGGCCCAGACGATGGCGCGCAGGACGCGGCCGCCGTCCAGTGGGAGGGCGGGCAGCAGGTTCGTCGCCGCGACCAGCAGGTTGATCCAGCCGAGGGCCCACAGGAGCTGGGAGACGGTTCCCGCGTCCTGCCCATCCGTCAGCAGCAGACAGCCTGAGCCGAGCAGGCCCGAGATCACGGGACCTGACCCGGCCGTGATCAGCTCTTGCGTCGGGGTGCGGCTCTCCCCCACGACCAGGGTCTCGCCGCCGAGCAGGTGGAGCGTGACCGACTCGACCTCCATGGCGTAGGAGCGCGCGGCCACGACGTGGGCGAGCTCGTGCAGCAGCACCGAGAGGTAGATCGAGACCACCAGCAGCACGCCGACCAGCACGGGCTGCTCGACCCCGGCGGCATCGAGCCGCGGCACCAGCAGCACCGCGAGCGCGGCCCCCATCAGCACCAGGCTGGGACGCACCAGCACGTCGACACCGAGGACCCGGGCGACCCGAACTCCTCCCGCGCGTGACATCTAGGAAACCTATCGCGACCCGCGCAGCAGGGCGGCCCACCCCGCCGCCGCTCGCGCCTCCGGGGTCCTGTCGGTGGCCGGGGTTACCGTTCCTGCATGACGATCGCACCCGACACTCGGCCCCAGGATCCCGCCGCCAGCCTGCAGGCAGACGGGTCCATGGTCGTGCGGTCGCGCTTGTCACCGAGCCGCGCGTCCGACTTCCTCACCTGCCCGCTGCTGTTCCGGTACCGCACGATCGACCGCCGGCCCGAGCCGGCCAGTCCGGCCATGGTGCGCGGCACCGTCGTCCACGCCGTGCTCGAGGACCTCTTCGAGCGTCCCGCCGCCGAGCGCACGATCGAGGCGGCCCGCACGATGCTGCCCGACGCGTGGGAGCGCTGCCGTGCCGAGGACCCCCGACTCGACGAGCTCTTTCCCGACCGCGACGCCCCCGAGCACGCCACCTGGCTCGCCTCGGCGGCCGACCTCCTCACCACCTACTTCCGGCTCGAGGACCCCACGCGTCTCGAGCCGGCGGCCCGCGAGCAGCGGGTCGAGCACCGCCTCGACGACACCGTGACCCTCGGCGGCATCGTCGACCGCGTCGACGTCGCCCCGGACGGCCGCATCCGCATCGTCGACTACAAGACGGGCAAGGCGCCGAGCGAGCGGTTCGAGGACAAGGCGCTGTTCCAGATGAAGTTCTACGCGCTCGTGGTCTGGCGCACCCGCGGTGTCATGCCATCGCTGCTGCAGCTGATGTACCTCGCCGACGGGCAGATCCTGCGGCACGAGCCCACCGAGGCCGAGCTCGAGGCCACCGAACGCAAGGTCGGGGCCATCTGGGCTGCCGTCGCCGAGGCTGTCGAGCGCGGCGAGTTCGTGCCGCGCCGCGGCAGCCTCTGCTCGTTCTGCGCGCACCAGGACGTCTGTCCTGAGTTCGGCGGCACACCGCCGCCCCTGCCTCCCATGAGCATCGCCTGAAGGTAGGCCCGTAGCTCGCAGCGCGGACGGGCATCGGTCGATGACTCGATGACTCGATGTTCAGAGGAGCCGAGGTGTCGTGATGCTCCACGACGAAGGGTGCCGCACCGGTCTCACGGCACGGCACCCTTCACATGACGGTTCAGCAGTCGAGGTAGAACTCGAAGATCTCGTCGTACGCGTCGCTGGCGGCGTCTTCCTCGTCGCTGGGCACGTCGCTGAAGTCCTCAGCGTCGGCCGCCACGTCGGCGTAGTCGATCAAGACGTCCATGGCGTCGCCGATGTCGTCGTTGACGGCGTCACGGTTGTCCTCGAGCACCGCCACGGCGTCGTCGAGGTCGCTCACGTCGTCGAGACCCGGGATGAAGAGGTAGATGTCGAACGCGGCCTCCTCGACGTCGTTGATGACGTCGCAGGTCTCGTCGTCGGTGCCGGACGTCTCCTCGTCGTCGGGATCCTTCGTCTCGTCCTCGTCCTCGTCGGTGTCGGTGGGGGCGGGCTCGGAGGTCTTGGTGTCGTCCTTGTCGTCGTCACCGTCGCCCTTGGTGAGTGCCCAGACGCCGACACCGATGCCGGAGGCCAGCAGCAGGCCGATGACGATCGCGAGGGTGATCCACAGTCCCTTCTTCGATCCGTTACCGCCACCATGGCCGGGCTGTCCGAGGGGCTGACCGGGCAGGGGCTGGCCCGGCGGGGGCGGCATCGCGCCCGCTCCCATCGGAGCTGCAGCCA
>KI301992.1:1200077-1201674 GCA_000471045.1 actinobacterium LLX17
AGTCGCCAGCTCCTGCAGCCGTGCCGCAGCAGTGTTCGGATCCGCAGCTTCAGCGCGGGTCTGGTCGGTGGCCATCGGGATTCCTCCAGGGACGTCAGTGTGTCGATCAGGTGCCCGGTCCGGCACCGTCGGTCCTGAGAGGGCCGAAGGAGCCACGTTGTTCCCACCGCAGAACGACTGGGCGGTCGTCCAAGTTACGGCGCGTCAGTCTCCCACAGCGCACGCACGGACTGCGGATCGAGTCCGCGCAGCGTCGCCACCTGGACACGACGAGGCCCGGCGGGCACCCGCACCATGTGAGGCACTGTCAGCACCCGGCACCCGGCAGCGCCGGCGGATGCCGCTCCGGTGGCTGAGTCCTCGATGGCCAGGCAGTCGGCCGGGTCCACGCCGAGCTGGCGGGCAGCTGCGAGGTACGGCTCCGGGTGCGGCTTGCCGCGGGTGACCGAGTCTCCGGTCACGACCGCCGCGAAGTCCAGCTGCTCGACGACGGGCGCTGCCAGGACCGCGTACGACATCGTGACCAAGGCTTGAGGCACACCGTCGGCTGCGAAAGCCTCGAAGAGATCCTGCGCGCCGGGACGCCACGGCATGCCGTCACGCAGGCCCAGACCGACCCGCTCGATGAGGATCTCGACGATCTCGGCCGCCGTCAGGTCGGTCTGGAAGTGCCGGCGGAGGTGCTCCCCCGCGTCCAGGAGGTCGCTGCCGATCAGGGCCAGCGCGTCCTGCTCGGTCCAGACGCCGCCGAGCAGCACGGCGAGGTGCTGCTCGGCGGCCATCCAGAGCGGCTCGGTGTCGACGATGGTGCCGTCCAGGTCCCACAGGACGGCCGCCGGCCACGCGCCGGTCAGCACTCTTCGTACGAGTAGTCGTCGATCTCGAAGTAGGCGTCGCCGGCGTCGTCACGCTCCGGCGGGTCCTCGAAGTCGTTCTCCTCGTAGTCCCAGTCGGCGATGATGTCGGCGTAGTCGACCAGCTCGTCGATGGCGTCCGAGATCTCGTCCGGGGTGCCGTCCTGCAGGTCCTCCAGAGTCGCGACGGCCTCGTCGAGGTCATCCACGTCGTCGCTGCCCGGGAGGAAGTAGTAGATGACGTTGCCCGCCTCGGAGATCTCCTCGATGACGTCACAGACGTCCTCATCGTCGGTCGGCTCGTCGGTGGGTTCGTCGGTGGGCTCGGAGGTCTTGGTGTCGTCCTTGTCGTCGTCACCGTCGCCCTTGGTGAGGGCCCAGACGCCGACACCGATGCCGGAGGCCAGCAGCAGGCCGATGACGATCGCGAGGGTGATCCACAGTCCCTTCTTCGATCCGCCACCGCCACCATGGCCGGGCTGTCCGGGCTGTCGGAGGGGCTGACCGGGCAGGGGCTGGCCCGGCGGGGGCGGCATCGCGCCCGCTCCCATCGGAGCTGCAGCCATGGGAGCCGCCGGCGGGGCGGTCGGGGGCGCGGTGGGCGGCAGGATGCTGGTGGCCTCGGTGCCGCGGGAGGCGATGACGTTGCGGACCTCGTCGTCGCCGTGCTCGCCCATCCAGTCCAGCAGGGCCGGGTAGGCCGTGGGGTTCGCGGCGATCAGCGGCCACAGCTCGCGGTCGGC
>KI301992.1:1202068-1369407 GCA_000471045.1 actinobacterium LLX17
TGTCGCCAGCTCCTGCAGCCGTGCCGCAGCAGTGTTCGGATCCGCAGCTTCAGCGCGGGTCTGGTCGGTGGCCATCGGGATTCCTCCAGGAACATGAGGGGAGATGAAGCGCCCGGTCCGGCACCTCGGACGATCTGAGCGTAGGCCACGGTGGATTGTTCCTGCGAGGTCGCCGAGGTCGCCACTGGCCCGCCTCCTGCGTGGCACAATGGGAGACATCTCCGCATCGCCCACGCGAGCCCGCTGCCGGCCGGAGGTTCCCGCCACCAGACCTGCATCCCTGAGGAATCGCGTGAACCACGAATCGACCAGCCCGTCCACGGACACCGCCGCCACGTGGCGTCCCGATGCCACCAAGGCCATGACCGAGGCCCTGAGCCGTCGGGTCCTGATTTTCGACGGGGCCATGGGCACCGCCATCCAGCGCGACCGTCCCGACGAGGCCGGCTACCGGGGCGAACGCTTCGCGGACTGGCCCAGCGACGTGCAGGGCAACAACGACCTGCTGAGCCTCACGCAGCCGGGGATCATCGGCGGCATCCACCGCGAGTACCTCGAGGCCGGCGCCGACATCCTCGAGACCAACACCTTCAATGCGCAGAAGATCTCGCTGGCCGACTACGGCATGGAGGACCTCGCGTACGAGCTCAACGTGGAGTCGGCGCGGCTGGCCCGCGAGGCGTGTGACGAGTACACCGAGCGCACGCCCGACAAGCCGCGCTGGGTCGCCGGCGCCGTGGGGCCCTTGAACCGCACGGGCTCCATCTCCCCCGACGTCAACGATCCCGCGGCCCGCAACGTCACCTTCGACGAGATGGTTGATGCCTACGGCGAGCAGGTCCGCGGCCTCGTCGACGGTGGCGCCGACCTCCTGCTGGTCGAAACGATCTTCGACACGCTGAACGCCAAGGCCGCGATCTTCGCGATCGAGACCTTCTTCGAGGAGGCCGGGCGCCGCTGGCCGGTGGCCATCTCCGGCACCATCACCGACGCGTCGGGCCGCACCCTCACCGGGCAGGTCACCGAGGCGTTCTGGAACTCCATCCGCCACGTGCGACCCATCCTGGTGGGCCTCAACTGCGCGCTCGGCGGCAAGGAGCTGCGCCCGTACGTGGCCGAGCTGTCGCGGATCGCCGACACGTTCGTGCACGCCTACCCCAACGCGGGCCTGCCCAACTCCTTCGGCGAGTACGACGAGGAGCCGCACCAGACGGCCGAGATCCTCGCCGAGTTCGCCGCTTCAGGTCTTCTCAACGCGGCCGGTGGTTGCTGCGGCACCACGCCGGCCCACATCGGCGCCATCGCCCAGGCGCTGGAGGGCAGCGAGCCCCGCACCCCGGCGGAGATCCCCACCGCGATGCGGCTCTCGGGCCTCGAGCCGTTCACCGTCACCGACGACTCGCTGTTCGTCAACGTCGGCGAGCGCACCAACATCACCGGATCGGCGCGCTTCCGCAACCTCATCCGCGACGGCGACTACTCCACCGCGCTGTCGGTGGCCTTGCAGCAGGTCGAGAACGGCGCGCAGGTCATCGACGTCAACATGGACGAGGGCATGATCGACGGCGTCGCGGCCATGCAGCGCTTCCTGCGCCTGGTCAGCAGCGAGCCCGACATCTGCCGGGTGCCGATCATGGTCGACTCCTCGAAGTGGGAGGTCATCGAGGAGGGCCTCAAGAACGTCCAGGGCAAGTGCATCGTGAACTCGATCTCGCTGAAGGCCGGTGAGGACGAGTTCCGCCAGCAGGCGCGACTGTGCCGCAAGTACGGTGCGGCCGTCGTGGTGATGGCGTTCGACGAGGACGGCCAGGCCGACAACCTCGAGCGACGCAAGGAGATCTGCGGCCGGGCGTACCGGATCCTGGTCGACGAGCTCGACTTCCCGGCCGAGGACATCATCTTCGACCCCAACATCTTCGCCGTCGCCACCGGCATCGAGGAGCACGCCACCTACGGCATCGACTTCATCGAGGGCACGCGCTGGATCAAGGAGAACCTGCCGGGCGTCAAGGTCTCCGGCGGTGTCTCGAACGTCTCGTTTTCCTTCCGCGGCAACAACGTGGTGCGCGAGGCGATCCACGCGGTGTTCCTCTACCACGCCACGCAGGCCGGCATGGACATGGGAATCGTCAACGCCGGCGCCCTCGTCCCCTTCGACGACGTCGACGCCAAGCTGCGCGAGCGCATCGAGGACGTCGTGCTCAACCGCCGCCCCGACGCGGCCGAGCGGCTGCTGGAGATCGCCAGCGAGTACGCCGGCTCGGGCGAGAAGCTCGAGGCCGCGGTCCAGGAGTGGCGTTCGCTCCCCGTCACCGAGCGCATCACCCACGCGCTCGTCAAGGGCATCGACGAGTTCGCCGAGTCCGACACCGAGGAGCTCCGCGCCGAGATCGCCGCCCGCGGCGGGAAGCCGATCGAGGTCATCGAGGGTCCGCTGATGGACGGCATGAACGTCGTCGGCGACCTGTTCGGCTCCGGCAAGATGTTCCTCCCCCAGGTCGTGAAGTCGGCGCGGGTGATGAAGAAGGCCGTCGCCTACCTGCTCCCGTTCATCGAGGCCGAGAAGAAGCCTGGTGACGTCGAGCGCGCCAAGGGCAAGGTCGTCATGGCCACGGTCAAGGGCGACGTGCACGACATCGGCAAGAACATCGTCGGCGTCGTGCTGCAGTGCAACAACTACGACGTCGTCGACCTCGGCGTCATGGTGCCGGCCCAGAAGATCCTCGACGCCGCCAGGGAGGAGAACGCCGACATCATCGGGCTGTCGGGCCTCATCACGCCCTCGCTCGACGAGATGGTCAACTTCGCGGCCGAGATGGAGCGCCAGGGCTTCGACATCCCGCTGCTGGTCGGGGGTGCCACCACCTCGCGCGCCCACACCGCCGTCAAGGTCGACCAGAAGTACCACGGCCCGGTCGTGTGGGTGAAGGACGCGTCGCGCTCGGTGCCGGTGGTGGCCTCGTTGCTGTCGGACGAGCGCCGCGGTCCCCTGCTCGAGGACCTCAAGACCGACTACGACTCCCTGCGTGAGCGGCACGCCGCGCGCAGTGACGCCCGCCCCTTGGTGACGCTGGAGCAGGCGCGCGAGGACGCGACGCCGATCGACTGGACCGGCTACGAGCCGCCGGTGCCCCCGGAGCTCGACGCCTCGGGCTCGTTCGTGCGCACCTTGACCGACTACTCGCTCGAGGAGCTGCGTCCGTACATCGACTGGCAGCCGTTCTTCAACGCCTGGGAGATGAAGGGCCGCTTCCCCGACATCCTCAACAACCCGTCCACCGGTGACGCGGCGCGCAAGCTGTACGACGACGCGCAGGAGATGCTCGACCGGATGATCGCCGAGAAGTGGATCACCGCCAACGCCGTCTTCGGCCTGTTCCCGGCCAACACGGTCGACCACGACGACATCGAGGTCTACGTCGACCACCACCGCGACGAGGTCCGCACGACGCTGCACCAGCTGCGCCAGCAGACCGAGCACCGCGAGGGCGTGCCGCACAAGAGCCTCGCCGACTTCGTGGCTCCCAAGGAGACCGGCCTGGCCGACTACGTGGGGGGCTTCGCGGTCACCGCGGGCATCGGCAGCGTCGACAAGGTCATGGAGTTCAAGGACGCGCTCGACGACTACAGCGCGATCCTGCTGGAGTCGTTGGCCGACCGCCTGGCCGAGGCCTTCGCCGAGCGCCTGCACGAGAGGGTGCGCAAGGAGTTCTGGGGCTACCAGCCCACCGAGGAGCTGGGCAACGAGGACCTGATCGCCGAGAAGTACGTCGGCATCCGCCCGGCCCCGGGCTACCCGGCCTGCCCCGAGCACACCGAGAAGTCGACCCTCTGGGACCTGCTCGACGTCAAGGCGCAGACCGGGATCGAGCTCACCGACTCGATGGCCATGTGGCCGGGCGCTTCGGTCAGCGGCTGGTACTTCTCGCACCCCAAGTCGCAGTACATGGTCGTCGGCAAGATCGGCCGCGACCAGGTGACCGACTACGCCCGTCGCAAGGGCTGGACGGTCGACGAGGCCGAGCGGTGGCTGTCGCCGAACCTCGGGTACCGCTCCGACAACGAGTGAGCATGCCTAGGGTGGAGCCGTGAGCCTCGACGACATCCCCCCACTGCGCGACCCGTGGCTGCTGGCCGCGTTCGAGGGGTGGAACGACGCGGCCGACGCCGCGTCGGGCGTCGTGGCCCACCTGGTCGAGGAGTGGGACGCCGACGTCCTCGTCGAGCTGGATCCTGAGGAGTACTACGACTTCCAGGTCACCCGGCCCGTCCTGCACCGCTTCGACGACGGTGACTCCGAGCTGCTCTGGCCGGCACCGACGATCTACCACGCGCGTCCGCCACACAGTGAGCGTGACGTCCTGCTGCTCAGGGCGCCGGAGCCGAACTTCCGGTGGCGCGGTTTCTGCAGCACGGTGCTGGGCGTCGCCTCGCTCGCCGGGGTCTCGGAGGTCATCACCCTCGGGGCGCTGTTGGCCGACTCCCCGCACACCCGGCCGGTGCCCGTCAGTGGCACCTCGAACGGCTTGTCGGGCCGGCCGATGCCCAACGTCCAGGAGAGCCACTACTCCGGGCCCGTCGGCATCACCTCGGTCCTGATGGCCGAAGCCACCCGGACGGACCTGCCCGCCACGTCGTTGTGGGCAGCGGTCCCCCACTACCTGGCCGAGCCGCCGTGCCCGAAGGCCACGCTCGCCCTGCTGGGTGCGGTCGAGGACGTCCTGCAGGTGCCGCTCCCCCAGGGTGTGCTGGACGAGATGAGCGAGGCGTGGCAACGGGGCGCCGAGCAGCTCTACGAGCACGACGAGGACGTCGCCGATTACGTGCGGTCGCTGGAGGCCGAGCAGGAGCCCGAGGACCTGCCCCAGGCTTCCGGCGACGCGATCGCCCGCGAGTTCGAGCGCTACCTCCGCCGGCGGCAGGGGCCGGGCCACGGCCAGCCTGGTCTCTGAGTCGCTTTTCTGAGCCAGGTCTAGAGGCTGACGCCCAGCAGGGCGTCGACGACGGTCCGCACGACGTGCGGGGACTCGGTGTCGTCGCCGTTGCGGGCGGCCCAGGCGTCGACAGCCGCGAGCGCGGCCGGCGCGTCGAGGTCGTGTGCCATCGCCTGACGGACCGCGGCGACGAGCTGCGCAGCCGGCGGACCGGACGGACGTGCGACGGCTGAGCGCCACGAGGTCAGACGGGCCTGCGCCTCGACGGCCTGCTCGTCGAACCACTCCCAGTCGCTGCGGTAGTGGTGCGCGAGCAGCGCCAGGCGGATGGCCATGGGGTCGCGACCCGAGGTGCGCAAGGCGGACACGAGTCGCAGGTTGCCCTTGCTCTTGGACATCTTCTCGCCGTCGAGCGCCACCATGCCAGCGTGCACGTAGGCGCGGGCGAACGGCTCCCCGGTGGCGACCGCGGCCTCGGAGGCCGACATCTCGTGGTGCGGGAAGACTAGGTCGGAGCCGCCGCCCTGGACGTCGAACGTCGTGCCGAGGTGCTCCAGGGCAATGGCGGCACACTCCACGTGCCACCCGGGGCGGCCTGGACCGTGCGGACTGGGCCAGGCCGGCTCGCCGGGACGCTCGGCCTGCCAGAGCAGGCAGTCGAGCGGGTGCTTCTTGCCAGCGCGCTCGGGGTCTCCCCCGCGCTCGCCGAACAGCTGCGCCATCTGCTCGGCGTCGAGACCCGAGATCGCGCCGAAGGCGGGATCGGCGTGCACGTCGAAGTAGAGGTCGTCGTCGACGCGGTAGACGGCCCCGGCGGCCTCGAGCTGGTCGATGAGGCCCAGGACGAGGTCGATCGACTCGACCGCACCGACGTAGTGACGGGGTGCCAGCACGCGCAGGGCCGTCATGTCGTCGCGGAAGAGCTGGGTCTCGCGCTCGGCCAGCTCGACCCAGTCGACACCGGTGGCGACGGCACGCTCCAGCAGCGGGTCGTCCACATCGGTGACGTTCTGCGTGTAGACGACGTCGCGCCCCTGGTCACGCCACACCCGCTGCAACAGGTCGAAGGCCAGGTAGGTGGACGCGTGGCCGAGGTGGGTGGCGTCGTAGGGCGTGATGCCGCAGACGTAGAGCCGGGCGTCACCGGAACCGTCGAGCACCTGCAGGGCGCCGGTGGCGGAGTCGTGCACCGAGGGCGCGGATCCGTGGCCGAGCCCGAGGTCGGCGAGCACGGGGACGTCGGGACTCGACCAGCTGCGCATGTCCTCGAGGGTATCGACAGGGCCAGGGGCACAATGAGGCGGTGATCATCGACTGCGCGGTGTACCGCGACGGCAGGCGCGAGGACACCGCGCACGACTCCGCGGCCCTCGACCACGCGCTGGGCTCGCTCGGCCACGACGACTTCCTGTGGATCGGCATGAACAACCCGACGCACGACGAGATGCATCGGGTGGCCGGCTCCCTCGGGCTGCACCCGCTGGCCGTCGAGGACGCCCTCGAGAGCCATCAGCGGCCCAAGGCCGAGCGCTACAGCGACCACCTGTTCATGTCGCTGCGCACGGTCACGTACAGCGACGACGACATCTCGACCAACGAGGTCAACATCTTCCTCGGCGACACCTTCCTGCTGACGGTGCGGCATGGCGGACCGTCGCTGGTGCCGGCGCGGCGCCGGGCTGAGCGGCTGATCGACTCGCTGTCGCACGGGCCCACCGCGGCGCTGTACGCCGTCGTCGACGCGATCGTCGACCAGTACGAGGAGGTGGCGGCGGAGCTGGAGGTGGACGTGCAGGAGGTCGAGACGTCGGTGTTCTCCGATGAGCGCACCAACGACTCGACTCGCATCTACCGCCTCAAGCGCGAGACGCTGGAGTTCCGCCGCGCGGTCATGCCGCTGCGGGAGCCGGTGCAGCGCTTCGCCGACACCGGGGCACCCGAGGAGGTGCGGGTGTACTTCCGCGACATCGCCGACCACCTCAACCGTGCGGCGGAGGTCATCGCCGACGTCGACCACCTGCTCGACAACGCGCTGACGGCCCACCTGGCGCAGCTGAGCGTCCAGCAGAACGCCGACATGCGCAAGCTCACCGCCGGCGCGACGATCTTCGCCGTGCCCACCGCGATCGCCGGGATCTACGGCATGAACTTCGAGCACATGCCAGAGCTGGACTGGAGGCTGGGCTATCCCGCGTGCCTCGTCCTGATCGGCGGGTTGTGCGTCTACATCTACCGCCGCTTCAAGCGGTCGGGGTGGCTGTAGCCCCGGCGGGGGTGCCGGGCCGGGGGCGGCAGACGGTTCAGCCCTTGGGCGACAGCGTCGGGCGGATCGAGATCATCTCGTGCTGTGCCTCCGGCGGTGCCTCGACGGCGCTGCGGACGGCAGCGGCGATGGTCTCGGGGGCGATCATCCGCTCGGGCCGACCGTCGGGGCTCTTCTCGATGGCACTGCGGCCCATCTGGGTGTCGACGATGCCGGGGTGCACCGAGCTGACGCGCACGCCGTTCTCACGCTCCTCCTCGCGCAACGTGTCGGCGAAGGTGCGCAGCGCGAACTTCGACGCCGAGTAGACCGCGCCTCCCGGGGTGGAGAACAGGCCTGCCCCGGAGTTGATCAGCACCACGGTGCCGCCGCCGTCGCGGAGGGCCGGCAGGGCGCGGGCCGTCAGGTCGGCGATGCCGAACACGTTCGTCTCGAAGACCTCGCGCCACGCGGCGCGGTCGGTGCTGGCGACCTCACTGCCGCGCGAGATGCCGGCGGAGTGGACCAGCACGTCGAGGGAGTCCGGAAGCTCGGCGGCCGCCACGGCGTCGGCGTCGGCGACGTCGAGCACCAGGACCGACGCGTCCGAGAGCTCGGCACGCACGGTGTCGAGCGCGTCGACGTCACGGCCGACGAGGACCACGTGGTGGGTATGTCCGAGGTCGAGCGCCACGGCACGGCCGATGCCGCGGGACGCTCCGGTCACGAGAGCGGTGGGACGAGTCATCACGCCACGGTAGTGGCCGCGGCAAGGACACCGGTGGCGACCAGCACGAGCACCAGCGTGCCCAGGACGACGCGGTAGACGACGAACGGCGCGTAGGAGTGGGTGCTGACCCACTTGAGCAGCCAGTGGATGACGGCCAGCCCGACGACGAAGGCGACGATCGTGCTGATGATCGTCGGGCCGGTGCCGTAGGTGTTCTCACCCCCGGGGATGTCCTTGAGCTTGTAGACGCCGGCCCCGACGACCGCGGGGATGGCCAGCAGGAACGCGTACCGTGTCGCGGCTGCCCGTTCGTAGCCCAGGGCGAGCCCCATCGAGATGGTGGCGCCCGAGCGGGAGACGCCGGGCACGACGGCCGCAGCCTGGGCGCCGCCGAGCAGGACGGCGTGCCGCCAGGTCAGCTGCTCGATCGCGCGCTCCTTGCGCCCGAACTTCTCGGCCAGGCCCAGCACCAGGCCGAGCGAGACGAGCATGGCGCCGATGACCCAGAGGTTGCGGAACTCGCGGTCGATGAGGTCCTCGAGCGCCAGACCCACCAGCACGATGGGCAGCGAGCCGATGATGATGAACCAGCCCATCCGCCACTGGGGCGCCTGCCGTGCCTGTGCCGAGAACAGCCCGCGGACCCAGCCCGAGCCGATCGTCCAGATGTCGCGCCAGAAGTAGAGGACCACGGCGACCTCGGTGCCGATCTGCACGACCGCGGTGTACGCGGCGCCAGGATCGTCCCAGCCGAAGAACCTCGGGAAGATCGCCAGGTGGGCGCTGCTGGAGATGGGCAGGAACTCGGTCAGGCCCTGGAGGGTGCCGAGGACGAGGGCGCGCAACAGGTCATCCACGGCGCGAGCCTACCGATGGCGACACGCAGCAGTGGCTAGCCTTGCGGCATGCTCCAGCGTCACGTCGGTCGCAGCGGCCTCCAGGTCTCTCGGCTGGCGCTCGGCACCATGACGTGGGGCACGCAGGTCGACACCTACGACGCCGGCGAGATGCTCGGTGCGTTCCTAAATGCTGGCGGCACCACGATCGACACGGCCCCGGTCTACGGCGAGGGCCGGACCGAGGCCCTGCTGGGCGAGGTGCTGGCGGCGAGCGGTGCCCGCGACCGCGTGATCCTGGCCGGGACCTGCGGCCTGGGCCACCGCGACGGCCGCGTCGTGCATGACACGGCCCGGGGCACGATGCTCGACCAGCTGGAGCGCAGCCTGCGTGACCTGCGGACCGACCACCTCGACCTCTGGCAGGTGCACCGTTGGGACCGCTCGGTGCCGATCGAGGAGACGCTGGCCGCCCTCGAGCACGCGGTCGACTCCGGCAAGGCGCGCTACGTCGGCGTCTCCGCCTTCGAGCCGTGGCAGGCCGCCTTGGCGCACACCTGGCTCGCGGGTCGACCCGCCGGACACCGCCTGGTCGCGAACCAGGTCGAGTACTCCCTGCTCCATCGACGGCCCGAGCGGGGCCTCGTCGAGGCTGCCGACCACCTCGGCATGGGGCTGCTCGTCTGCTCGCCCCTCGGACGCGGCGTGCTGACCGGGAAGTACCGCAGTGGGGTGCCGGCCGACTCCCGCGGCGCCGACCCGGCGTGGGGCCAGTGGCTCGGCGAGTACCTCGGCCCGGCACAGCACGGGGTCGTCGAGGCGCTGGCCAAGGCGGCCGAAGGACTCGGGATCACGTGCGCGCAGGCGGCGTTGGCCTGGGTGCGCGACCGGCCGGCCGTGGGCGCCGCCATCGTCGGCGCGCGCACCGCCGAGCAGCTGACCGAGCTGCTCGCCTCCGAGTCGGTCGACCTGCCGGCCGAGATCGTCCTGGCCCTCGATGACGTGTCCGAAGGAGTCACCGCATGAGCACCGTGAGCACCGTGAGCACCTCCGTGGTCGAGTACGAGTTCTGGGACCTGTCGATCCCCCGCACCCAGTCACGCAACGCGGTGTGCCGCATGCTGACGGCCGCCGCGGAGTACCAGGGCTGGGAGCTCCACCGCTTGCGCAAGGACTCCACGGGCGCGCGCACCGTGCGGCTGCGTCGCAAGATCATCCGCATGCGCAGCACCCTGACTTGAGCGGCGCGGCTCAGACCAGGTCGAGGAACTCGTCGAGCACCTGACAGCCGAACTCCAGCGCGTCGAGCGGCACGCGCTCGTCGACGCCGTGGAAGAGGGCGGTGAAGTCGAGGTCGCCGGGCAGGCGCAGCGGGGCGAAGCCGTAGGACGTGATGCCCAGCTGGCTCCAGCTCTTGGCGTCGGTGCCGCCGGACATGACGAAGGGCGCCACGTGCGCGTCGGGGTCGTGGCGGTGCAGCGCCAGGGTCATGGCGTCGACGAGGTCACCGGTGAACGGATACTCCAGGGCGATGTCGCTGATGTGGGACTCGACGGTGACCCGCTTGCCCGCCACCTTCTGGACGTCAGCGACGAAGGTGTCGCCGTGGCCCGGCAGGTAGCGACCGTCGACGAAGGCGACGGCCTCCCCCGGCACCACGTTGTGCTTGTAGCCGGCCTGCAGCATCGTCGGGTTGGTGGAGTTGCGGACGCCCGCCCCGAGCATCCGGACGGCGGGCCCGAAGTGCTTCAGCAACGCGTCGGGGTCGGTGGACTCGTCACCGGTCAGCTCGCGGACCTTGGCGAAGAGCTGCTCCATCGACGGGCCCGGCGCCGCCGGCCACTGGTGCTCGCCGATCGCGACGAGCGCCCGGGACAGGTGCACCAGCGCGTTGTCGGGGGCCGCCATCGATCCGTGGCCCGCCGTGCCCTGGGCGGTCACGCGCAGCCAGCTGATGCCTTTCTCCCCCGTCTCGATCAGGTAGAGACGCTGCCCGGCGACCTCCGTCGAGAACCCGCCGACCTCGCCGATCGCCTCGGTGCATCCCTCCAGCAGGTCGGGCCGGTGGTCGACGAGCCAGTGCGCCCCCATGACGCCACCGGCCTCCTCGTCGGCCGTGAAGACCAGCGTGATGGGACGGTCCGGGATGCGTCCGGCCCGCTGTCGTTCGCGCACGACCGACAGCACGATGGCATCGAAGTCCTTCATGTCGACCGCGCCGCGACCGAAGAGGTAGTCGTCGACGATCTCGCCGGCGAACGGGTCGACCTGCCAGTCGGCGGCCTGGGCCGGCACCACGTCGAGGTGGCCGTGGATCAGCAGACCCGGCTTCGGGGAGTCCTGGTTGCCCCAGCGGGCGACGAGGCTCGTGCGGCCGGGCGCCGACTCGACGAGCTCGGACTCGATGCCCACCTCGTCGAGCAGGGTCGCGACGTGCTCGGCGGCCTTGCGCTCCCCGGGTCCGGAGTCGTCCCCGAAGTTGGAGGTGTCGATCCTGATCAGGTCGCGGCAGATCTGGACGACCTCGGACTCAGATGCGGCAGCCATGTGACCCAGCGTACGGGCGGATCAGTGCCCCGCAGGATCAGCTCAGGAGCCGGTCGAGCAGCGAGCCGAAGAGCCGGCGGGCCGCAGCGGCCTCGACGGGTGCTGCGAACGCCGGCACTCCCCGCACGTGGAGGTCCTCGACCCACGTCACGGTGCAGCCGCCGTCCGGTCGCGGGGCGCAGAGGATCTCAGCCTCGCCGGTGACGATGCGACCACGTTTGACGAGACGGCAGCGGTGGGGCGGGTCCCAGTCGACGACGTCCATCGGGTCGTCGAAGCCGAGCGGGCCCACGGCGGTTCGCGCGACGAACCCGTCGCGGGTCCGGGTGATGGTGGTCAGCGGCACCCCGCTGCTGTGGCGTTCCCAGTCGGTGACCCGGCCCCAGGCCTCCTCGACGCCGTAGGGCACCTCGCGCACGATCCGAATCTGGGCCACGGCACGATGGTAGGCAGTACCGGCCGACCCCGCCGGGTAGAAGGAGCCTCGATGCCCGTCCCCAGCACCACCACCAGCAGCAGCACCACCGTCAGTCCAGACTTCGCGTCGGTCGACGACGTCGTCTCGCGTCTGGCCGCCGTGGGCTACCTGGCCTCCGACGCCGTGGCCACCACGGTCTTCCTCGCCAATCGCCTGGGCAAGCCGCTGCTGGTCGAGGGCCCGGCCGGCGTCGGCAAGACCGAGCTGTCGCGGGCGGTCGCCGAGGCCACAGGGTCGGACCTGATCCGGTTGCAGTGCTACGAGGGTGTCGACGAGGCACGGGCCCTGTACGAGTGGAACCACGCCAAGCAGCTGCTGCGGATCACCGCGGGCAGCGACGAGTCGTGGGAGGAGGCCCGCTCGGACATCTTCACGGAGGAGTTCCTGCTCCCTCGCCCTCTGCTGAAGGCGATCCGGAACGAGGGTCCCACCGTCCTGCTGATCGACGAGACCGACAAGGCCGACGTCGAGATCGAGGGTCTGCTGCTCGAGGTGCTGGGCGACTTCCAGGTCACCGTGCCGGAGCTCGGCACCATCACCGCGACGCGGCGTCCGTTCGTGGTGCTGACCTCCAACGCTACGCGAGAGCTCTCCGAGGCCCTGCGACGCCGGTGCCTGTTCCTGCACGTCGACTTCCCCGACGCCGACCTGGAGGAGCGGATCGTCCGGCTCAAGGTGCCCGAGCTCGATGCGGCCCTCACCTCGTCGGTCATCCGCGTCATCGGTGCGCTGCGCGACCTGCCGCTGCGCAAGGCCCCGTCGGTGGCCGAGACCATCGACTGGGCCCGCACGCTGGTGGCGCTGGGCGCGACGACGCTCGAGGCCGGGGTCGTGGACGAGAGCCTCGGGGTCATCCTCAAGCACCAGGACGACATCGCCCGGGCCCGGGCCAAGCTCGACCTCGCCCAGGTCCTCGACGAGGCGTGACTCCGTGACCGTCCAGCCCCCGATCGACCAGTCCCCGATCGACGACCTGTCCGCGCGACTGGTCGAGTTCGTGGGGGCGCTGCGCAGCAAGGGCATCCCGGCCGGCACGAGCGAGACGGTCGACGCGGCCGCCGTGGCGGTCGCCCTGGGGCTCGAGGACCGTGAACGCCTGCGGGAAGGTCTGGCCAGTGCTCTCGTGCGGCGCGGTGGTCAGCGCACGGTGTTCGACATGACGTTCGACCTGTTCTTCCCGGCGGGCATCGGGCTCGGGGCCGGTTCCGCCGAGCACGACCCCGAGTCCGTCGAGGACCTGCGCGACCTGCTGGCCATGGCGCTGGCCGAGAGCGACCTGCGCACGTTGCAGCAGGTGGCCGAGCTGGCCGTCGAGATGCTGGGTGAGGTGGCGGCCGCAGGAAGCTCGGCCGGTGGGTGGTCCGCCTACCAGACCCTCGACCGCATGCGCCCGCAGACGCTCGTCGCCGCTGCCGAGGCCGCGCGCCGTGCCGGATCGGAGCGGGCCGAGATGGAGGGGTCGGGCGCCGGCCAAGGTTCTGGGCAGGGTTCTGGGGGCGGCGCGGGCAGCGGTCAGGGCGGCGCGGGCCAGTCCGGCGGTGATGTCGCCGACGGACTCGTGCGCGATGAGGTCCGCCGGGCCGTCAACGCCTTCCGCGCGATGGTGGAGGCCGAGGCGCGCCGGCGCACGGCCGAGGTGCGCGGTCGTGAGCTGGTCACCCGGCACGCGGTGCGCCAGGGCGCGGGGCAGGTCGAGTTTCTCTCGGCCAATGCGCAGCAGCTCGAGGAGCTCCGCCAGGCGGTGCAGCCGCTCTCGCGCAAGCTCGCGACCCGGCTCTCCTCGCGCCGCCGGCGCGCCCACCGCGGGCGCATCGACATCCGACGCACCCTGCGTCGTGCGATGGGCACCGGTGGCGTCCCGATGGTGCCGGTGCACGCTCCCCCACACCCGGCGCGTCCCGAGCTGGTGCTGCTCTGCGACGTGTCCGGGTCGGTGGCCGGCTTCTCAGGCTTCACGATGCTGCTCGTGCAGGCCCTCAAGGACCAGTTCAGCAAGATCCGGGTCTTCGCCTTCGTCAACACCGTCGATGAGGTGACCGACCTGCTGCGAGACGGTGGCGACCTGCGACGGCGCATCTCCGAGGAGGCGCGCGTCACGAAGTGGCACACCAGCAGCGACTACGGCGAGACGTTCGCCGACTTCACGGCCGAGTACCTCGACGCCGTCGGACCCCGGACGTCCGTGCTGATCCTCGGTGACGCCCGCAACAACAACCAGGCGCTGCAGCTCGACGCCCTGCACCGGATCGCGCTGCCGGCGCGGCGCACCTTCTGGCTCAACCCCGAGCACAGCAGCAAGTGGGGTCTGGGCGACTCCGTCGCCCCTGAGTACGCGGAGGTCGTCGAGATGCACGAGTGCCGCACGATGGAGCAGCTCGAGCGGTTCATCTCGCGTCTCCTGCCCGTCTGACCTCGCCGGCCCCGAAAGCAGCCTCACAGTGACCCCCGAGGGCTTACTCTGACTCGGGCGAGAAGCAGTCTCGCGAGGAAGGGTCGAGCGATGACGCAGCAGCACGGGGTCCGCGGCCCTCGGCTGGAGTTCGAGACCTTGCTGGCACAGATGGTCTCCCAGGCCGAGGAGATGATGTCGTCGCAGTCGAGACTGCGCGACCTGATCCGCGTCAACCACGTCGTCACGAGCGATCTCGACCTGGACTCCGTGCTGCGTCGCATCGTCGAGATGTCGACCGAGCTGATCGGCGCGCGGTACGCCGCCATGGGTGTCATCAGCGACGACGGTGGTCTCGAGCAGTTCATCCACGTCGGGATCGACGACGCCGCGGCCGAGCACATCGGCGACCTCCCCGAGGGCAAGGGTCTGCTCGGGGCGATCATCGACGATCCGCGACCGGTCAGTCTGGACGCGATCTCCGGTGATCCGCGATCCGTCGGGTTCCCCGACAACCACCCGCCGATGGAGAGCTTCCTCGGGGTGCCGATCCGGGTGCGCGACGAGGTCTACGGCAACCTCTACCTCACCAACAGCAGCCGGGGGTCCTTCTCCCCCGACGACGTCGAGCTGGCTCAGTCGCTGGCCGCCACCGCGGGCATCGCCATCGCCAATGCCCGCCAGTTCGACGACGCCCAGTACCGCGAGCGGTGGTCGTCGGCGCTCGCGGACGCGGCGCGGCTGCTGCTCGCCGACGAGGACGGCGCGCAGATCCCCGACCTGCTGCAGACGGTGCGGCGCTTGGCGGAGGCCGACATGGTCGGCCTGTGCGCCGTCGACGTCGAGGGCGGCACGGTCCGTGTCGACGATGCGGTGGGTGACGGCAGCTCCGTCCCGGTCCGCGGGGTGCTCCCCGACCCCGATCGCCGGATCATCGGTCCGATCCTGGCCGGCGAACCGGCGATCGTGGTCGACCTCGCCGGCAGCGTCGAGCGGGACGGGACGGTGCAGCCGTACCTGGCCGACGTCGTGGTGGTGCCGTTCGCGGTGTCGTTCCGGCCGGGTTCGGCCCTGTGGGTCGCGCGGGGCGCAGGGCGGCTGCCCTTCAAGGAGCGCGACCTGGCCATGATCCAGTCCTTCACCAACCACGTGACCGTCACCCTGGACCGCGCCGAGGTCCGTCGCACCCGGCGACGCGTGGCCATGCTGGAGGACCGCAGCCGCATTGCCCGCGATCTCCATGACCACGTGATCCAGCGACTGTTCGCGACCGGTCTGAGCCTGCAGGCCACGGCCGCCCGGGTCGAGCCCGATGCGGCAGGTCGGCTCTCGGTGCTGGTGCAGGAGATCGACGCTGCCATCACCCAGATTCGACACAGCATCTTCGCGCTGAACCAGGACGTCGAGCGGTCCGACACGGGTCTCCGCTCCCGCATCCTGGCCGTGGTCGCTCGCATCGGAGAGCACCTGCCACGTCAGCCGACCGTGATGTTCGTGGGGCCGGTCGACCTGATGACCGACGCGGACCTGGCAGGCGACGTCGAGGCCGTGGTCAGCGAGGCTCTCACCAACGCGGTCCGGCACGCCCAGGCGGAGGCCATCGCGGTCGAGATCGCGATCGAGCACGGGACGATCCATGTCACCGTCACCGACGACGGGATCGGCCCGGGGTCACCCCCCCGCCGCAGCGGACTGGCCAATCTCGAGGAGCGGGCCTTGCAGCACGACGGCGCCTCGTCAATCTCCGCGGGCGCGGACGGCGGAACCGTCCTGCACTGGCGGGCGACGCTCGGGACCTGACCGTCCGCGCTCGTCCGCGCCGACGATTCACGGGTGACCCCCGACGACGTATGCTGGAGATGCGGGGAGAGGGCCCCGCATGGGAGGTCACTTCGGTGACGTGGCAGCGGAGCGTTCGCGCTCGGCACGATGCCGGTCCACACGTGGGCAGCGTCGTCGGGGGTCGGTGCTGCCGTGGTGGCGCCGTGCAGATCATGAGGGTTTTGGGAGAGACTCGTGATGAACAGGACACTGTGGCGACGGCTCGGGGCGGCCACTGCCGTCACCGTGGTGACGGCGATGCTGGTGGCAGACGCCGTCGAGAGACCGCCGGCTGACGGAGCGGACGGGTTGGCCGCCGGGACGGAAGCGGTGATGCCGTCCTCGACGGCCGCCGAGCACGGTGACACACACGGCGAAGACCATGCGCCGGCCCTGCCGCCGGCGCCACCGCTCACACCGGACGACGTCCTCGACCTCGACCTGCCGGGTCCCGTGGTGGGACCTGACGCTGTCGCGGCGCTCGGCGAACAGCTCAGCCTCGTTGCCGCGCGGCAGGACGTCACCCCCGCCGAGCTGACCGAGGCCTTCCAGGACCCCACGCTCGGCGTCGGTACCGATGGCGTGCTGTTCTACGTCGAGACGGCGGCCGAGGCAGCCGAGCAGCTGGTCGAGAGCGACCCCCAGGTCGCCGGCGCGCTCGCGGCCCCCGTCGTGCCGCTCGACCAGACCTTCGCCCTGCACAGCAAGCCGGGATCCGCCCGGACGGTCTACCTCGACTTCGACGGCCACACGGTGACAGGCACGGGCTGGAACTCCAGCCACGGGGTGCCGTCGGGCTTCCACATCGGCTACTCGCTGGACGGCAGCTACGGATCGTTCTCCGAGCAGGAGCGTCGGATCATCCAGGACGTGTGGCAGCGCGTGGCCGAGGACTACGCCGCCTTCGACGTCGACGTGACGACACAGGACCCGGGTCTCGCCGCCCTGACGCGCACCTCCTCCTCTGACACCACGTGGGGCACCCGCGCCCTCATCACGGACACGGCCGGCTTCCCCACGATGTGCGGCAGCGGCTGTTCCGGCGTCGCCTACGTAGGCACCGCGAACGCGACCGGCGTCGGTGAGCGGTACTCGCCCGCCTGGATCAAGGGCAACCTCTACGAGAACACCCCGCGCGCGATGGCCCACGTCATCAGCCACGAGGTGGGGCACACCTTCGGGCTGCAGCACGCCTCCACCACCACCAGTGCGTACTACAGCGGGCACGAGAACTGGGGACCACTGATGGGATCCCCCTCGTCGCGGGGCGTGAGCCAGTGGACCGACCACACCTACCCCGGCGCCGTCCGCAGCACGATCCAGGACGGGGACGACGTCGTGACCCTCGGCCGTCATGGCCTGGCTCCCCGCGGGGACGAGGCGCCCGACTCGACGAGTGGCGCGCCGGCCGTGAGCGGCTCCGGCTCCGCCGGGTACATCAGCACGCGGTCCGACCGTGACACCTGGGCCATCGGCAGGTGCAGCGGCCCGGTGACCGTCCAGGTCGCCTCGCCGCACGCCGAGGCGAACCTCGACGTCGGGCTGACGGTCCTCGACTCCTCGGGCGCCGTCCTGGGGTCGACCGGCCAAGGGTCGGGCCAGACGGCGGGCTGGCCACCGGAGCCGACCGGGATGGACGCCAGCCTGAGCGTGACCAACGGCGGGCAGATGTGGGCTCGTATCGACGGCATCGGCCGCACCAACGTCTATTCCGACTACGGCAGCATCGGCGCCTACGTCATCCGCGTCAGCTGTGCAGGCAGCACCGGCGGATCGACGCCACCGGCCACGGTCCAGCCGGGACTCGCCCAGGTGACCGGTCGGCCGGAGGTCTGGTTGGTCAACGGCTCCTCGCGGCACCACGTGCCCACCATGGCCGAGCTCACCATCTTCATGTCGCGACTCGGCGGCATCCGGGCCGCCTCGGCCTCCGCGATCGAGGCCCTGCCCCAGGGTGCGCCCGCCACGCGACTCGTGACCGACGAGCGCAACAAGTCCCGGTGGGTCCTGCAGGCCGGCGGCACCCGGCACGCCGTAGACGCCGAGCGGGCCACGGCGTACGGGCACCGTGACGACACCGCCATCACCCTGAAGGGCGCGCAGGTCGACGCCTTCACACCCGGTGCAGCGGTGGGTGACTTCTATCTCGGCGACGGCGACCCGCGCGTCTTCCTGCGGGAGGGCACGACACGCCGGTACGTGACCACGATGGGTGCGCTCAACGCAGTGGCCACGAACGCAACTCTCGTGCGACTGCCGGCATCGGCCACGAGCGGACTCACCGACGGCCCGGCCCTGCTGCAGCCCCACACGCTCGTCCGCCAGGACGGTCGCAACGACGTGTACCTGGTGCTGGGCAACTCCGGACTGCTCCACGTGCCCTCCTTCGGGCTGGCGCGGGACGCTGGGGCGACCGTCTACACCGTCGTGGCCGGCGGGTCGTTGACACGGAACCCCGTCACGCCCGGTTCGTTGGCTCCCCTCGCCCGCTGCGGGGGCACCACGTACCTGGCGTCAGGAGGACGACTGCGCCCCACCTCCGGAGCCGAGACCACCGGCCTCGCGCCGGTGGACCTGCCGAGCACGGCCTGCGGAGGACTGCCCAAGGCGGCCGCCGTGGCGGCACCGCTCTTCGTGCAGCAGCCCGGGCGCCCCGAGGTCTTCTGGGTGGAGGGCGGCCGCTTGCACCACGTCCGGACCTATCCGCTCCTCCTGGTGCTCAACGGCGCCCGCCTGCTCGACCTGGTGAGCTGGAGCGGCGAGACGACCTCGCTGGTCGGCCAGGGTGCGCCGCTGCTGGTGCCGGGATCGTTCGTGCAGTTCCCGGGAGACGCGGCGGTCTACCAGGGCGACGGCCGGACCATCCGGCAGGTCACGAGCTTCGCCGCACTGCTCCGCCTCGGCGGCGGCCTCGTGCCCCTGATCGAGCGGCTCCCCACCGACTACCGCGCCTTCTACACCGTCGGCACGCCGGTCCTCTAGGACCCGGCCGGCGGCGGTGCGCCAGGCCGAACGGGACACGCACCTGACTGCTGACAGACTGGTCCCAGGTGCTCCTCGCCGGAGTCGCCACGCACGACGACGAAGGGTGCACCACATGCAGCAGGTCAGGGCCGTCATCGCACGGTCGAAGGACGCTCCGGTCGAGCTCGTGACGATCAACGTCCCGGACCCCGGCCCCGGCGAGGCCGTGGTCCAGGTGCAGGCCTGCGGCGTCTGCCACACCGACCTGCACTACCGCCAGGGTGGCATCAACGACGAGTTCCCCTTCCTGCTCGGTCACGAGGCCGCAGGTGTCGTGGAGGCCGTCGGGCCGGACGTCACGGACGTCGCTCCGGGCGACTTCGTGGTGCTGAACTGGCGCGCCGTGTGTGGCGACTGCCGGGCCTGCAACCGTGGCGAGCCCCAGTACTGCTTCGCGACGCACAACGCCACGCAGAAGATGACCCTCGAGGATGGCACCGAGCTCTCCCCCGCTCTCGGCATCGGCGCGTTCGCCGAGAAGACGCTGGTCGCCGCCGGCCAGTGCACCAAGGTCGACCCGTCGGCCCGTCCGGCGGCCGTGGGCCTGCTGGGCTGCGGCGTGATGGCCGGCATCGGTGCCGCGATCAACACCGGCGGCGCCACACGGGGCCGCTCCGTGGCCGTCATCGGTTGCGGTGGCGTGGGCGTCGCGGCTGTCGCGGGAGCGGCCCTCGCGGGTGCCAGCCCGATCATCGCGGTCGACATCGACGCCAAGAAGCTCGAGACCGCTCGCAGCATGGGTGCCACCCACACCGTCGACTCCTCGCAGACTGATCCGGTGGCGGCGATCAAGGAGATCGCGGCCCAGACCTACCCCGGCGCCGAGGGTGCCGACATCGTCATCGAGGCGGTCGGCCGACCGGAGACCTGGAAGCAGGCGTTCTACGCCCGCGACCTCGCCGGCACCGTCGTGCTCGTCGGCGTCCCGACGCCGGACATGTCCGTGCCGGAGCTGCCCCTGATCGACGTGTTCGGCCGCGGCGGGTCCCTGAAGTCGAGCTGGTACGGCGACTGCCTGCCGAGTCGTGACTTCCCGATGCTGGTCGACCTCTACCAGCAGGGCCGGCTCGACCTCGACGCGTTCGTCACCGAGGAGATCTCCATCGACGGCGTCGAGGCGGCGTTCGAGCGGATGCACCACGGCGACGTCCTCCGCTCGGTGGTGGTGCTCTGATGGCGGCCCGCATCGATCACGCGGTCACTGCCGGCACGTTCAGCCTCGACGGCGAGACGTTCGACGTCGACAACAACGTCTGGATCGTCGGTGACGACGCCGAGTGTCTCGTCATCGACGCCCCGCACTCGGTCGACGAGATCCTGGCCGCCGTCGGCGACCGCCGGCTCACCGCGATCGTGTGCACCCACGCGCACGACGACCACGTGCGGATGGCCCCGGAGCTGCGCGAGCGCACCGGTGCCCCGATCTTCCTGCACCCGGCCGACCGTCCGGTGTGGGAGCTGACCCACGGCGAGCACATCGCCTGGGACACCGACCTGACGGACGGACAGTCGATCGACGTGGCCGGCACGACCCTGACCGTGCTGCACACCCCGGGCCACGCGCCCGGCGCCGTGTGCCTGCACGCACCTGACCTCGGGTGCGTGTTCACCGGCGACACGTTGTTCAACGGCGGCCCCGGCGCGACCGGTCGGTCGTTCAGCGATCGTCCGACGATCGAGGCGTCGATCCGCTCGCGGTTGTTCGCCCTGCCGGACGACACCGTGGTGCACACCGGCCACGGCGACGACACGACGATCGGGGCCGAGAAGGCGAACCTCGACGGCTGATCACCGGGGGCGGAGTCAGGAGGCCTTGATGAAGCCTTCGGCCTCCAGCCACTCGTAGGCGACGTCGACGGGCTCGCGGCCCTCGACGTCGACCTCCGCGTTCAGCTCCAGCATGACCTCGTCGGTCAGCTTCTCGGTGACGGGCCCGAACAGGTCGGCGATGGCGGGGTTGTCCTCGAGCAGGGCGTCGTCGACCACGAGCGAGACGTTGTACTTGGGGAAGTACTCGCGGTCGTCCTCCAGCACCGTGAGGTCGAGCGCCTTGATGCGGCCGTCGGTCGTGAACACCTCGCCGAACGTGCACTCCCCCTTCGCGGTCGCGCTGTAGATGGCGCCGGTCTGGTACGTCTTGAGGTTGCTCTCGGGCACGCCGTTGGGGTCGCCCAGCGGCACCTCGTACGTCGTGAGCATCCCTGGCAGGCCGTCAGGCCGGTTGGTGAACTCCGACTCGACGCAGAAGGTGCGCTCCTCGACCGGCACCTGCGGCAGCTCCGACAGCTTGGTGATGCCGAGGCGGTCGGACGTCTCCTGCGTGATGGCGAAGCCGTAGGTGTTGTTCATCGGCGCCGGCGGCAGCCAGGCGAGGTCGTTGAGGTCGAGGTCCTCGTCGCGGACGGCGACGTACTGCTCCTGCTCGCCCGGGATCGGCTTGTCGTGGCCGAGGTAGGTGATCCAGCCGGTTCCGGTGTACTCCCACATCGCGTCGATCTGGCCGTCGAGGTGGGCCTGACGTGCCGCGGCGCTGCCGGGGATGTTGGTCAGGTCGATCACCTCGGCCCCCGCCGAGGAGAGCAGCGTGACGGCCATCTTGCCCAGGATGATGTTCTCGGTGAAGTTCTTCGAGCCGATCGAGATCTCCAGGCCCTCGAGCGACTCGACGTCGGACACGGGACCGGCGAGCTCGCCGGAACGCACGGGGCCAGCAGCTGTGCCGAGCCCGCAGGACGAGAGCAGCAGCGCCAGCATCACGGCCGTGGCGGGGATGCTGCGGGAGAGACGAGTCATGTCAGATCCCCTTCGGCCGGGTGGCCAGCTCGAGGACACGGCCCAGCCACTCGATGAGCAGGGCCAGGAGGGCGATCAGCACGGCGCCGGTGACCATGAGCGAGAAGCGGAACAGGCTGATGCCGGTCTGCAGGATCTCGCCCAGTCCCCCGGCGTCGATGAAGCAGGCGAGCGAGGCGGTGCCGGCGATCAGCACCAGGGAGGTGCGGACACCCGCCATGATGACGGGGATCGCCAGGGGCACCTCGATGCGGAACAGGGTCATGGCGCCAGTCATGCCGAGTCCGCGTCCGGCCTCGACGAGCGTCGGGTCGACGCCCTGGATGCCGACGATGGTGTTGCGCAACACGGGCAGGATCCCGTACAGGCTCAGGGCGTAGATGGCGGTCCAGAATCCGCCGTCGAGCCACAGGAAGAGCAGCACGATCAGCCCGACGGACGGGGCCGCCTGTCCGGCGTTCGCGATGCCCACGACGACCGGCGCTGCAGCACGGAATCGTCCGCGGGTCAGCATGATGCCCAGCGGCACCGCCACCAGCACGACGATCGCGGCGGAGACGAGGGTCAGCTGCACGTGCTCCCACATCAGGCTGCGGATGACGCCCCAGCGCAGCTGCTGAGCCTCGACCGAGTCGAGCTCGGCGGTCTGCCGCCACCAGACGAAGGCACCGAAGACCGCGGCCACCAGCACCGGCGGCACCACGAGCATGATGACCATCTCGCGGGTGATGACGCGCGCGGACTGCTCCGGCGCGACGTCGTCGTCGCTCTCGACCACGGGGACGGGAGCGGGGCGCGACTCAGCCATCGGCGTCCACCGCCTCGTGGCCTCCCGCGTCCTGCATCTGCTGGGCGGCGTCGCGCTCGGTGCGCCGCATGTGCTCGGTGACCGACTCGAAGTCGACGACGCCGAGGTAGCGGTCGCGGTCGCCCGTGACGATGACCTTGGAGTGCGCCGACGTCAGCATCGTGTCGAGCGCGTCGTTCAGGGTGGCGGCTTGGTCGAGGGTCACCAGGAGCTCACGCGGCGTGCTCTGCACCCGGTCGTTGTGCCTCACCTGACGCAACCACGGCCAGGCGACGGGTCGGTCACGGTCGTCGAGGACCACGACCGAGTCGTCGCCGGCCTCCTCGGCGCGCCGCACGACCGGACCGGTGTCCTCGCCGACGTGGGCGGTCGTGGGTTGCCCGAGGTCCAGCGAGCGGACGCGGGTCAACGACAGCTGCTTGAGTGACGACCCGGCCCCCACGAAGTCGGCCACGAAGTCGTTCGCCGGGGCGGCGAGGATCGTGTCGGGGGTGTCGTACTGGGCGATCTTGGCGCCTTCCTGGAGGATCAGGATGCGGTCGCCGAGCTTGATGGCCTCGTCGATGTCGTGGGTGACGCAGACGATGGTCTTGCGCAGCTCGCGCTGGATGCTGATCAGCTCGTCCTGCAGCCGCTGGCGGGTGATGGGGTCGACGGCACCGAAGGGCTCGTCCATCAGCAGGACCGGCGGGTCGGCGGCCAGGCCGCGGGCCACGCCGACGCGCTGCTGCTGACCGCCGGACAGCTCGCGCGGGTAGCGGTCGCGGTAGCGATCCGGATCGAGGCCCACGAGGTCGAGCAGCTCGTCGACGCGCGTGGCGATGCGCTTCGAGTCCCAGCCGAGCATCTTGGGCACGACCGCGACGTTGGTGGCGACGGTCATGTGCGGGAACAGGCTGCCGCCCTGGATGACGTAGCCGATCTTGCGGCGCAGGCTCGTCGCGCTCTCGGAGCGGATGTCCTCGCCGTCGAGCCGGATCGTGCCCGACGTCGGCTCGATGAGCCGGTTGATCATCTTCAGCGACGTCGTCTTGCCACAGCCCGACGGTCCGACGAAGGCCACGATCTCGCCGGCGGGGATGGTCAGCGACAGTGACTCGACGGCCGCGGCCTTCTGGCCCGGGTAGCGCTTGACCACGTTCTCCAGGCGCAGCTCGGCACCGCTGATGGCGCCTTCTGGGCTGGACCCTGGGCTCGACTCGGTCTGCGTCATGCGCGAATTCCCTTCGAGATGGTGACTCGCCCCAGCAGGAGCATGAGGAGGTCGGCGATCACGGCGACGATGACGATGCCGACCGTGCCGACGAGTGCGTAGTTGACGGCGTTGACGCCACCGGCCTGCGAGAGGCCGGTGAAGATGTAGCCACCGAGGCCGGGGCCGAGGACGTAGGCGGCGATGGCCGCGATGCCCATCGACATCTGCACCGAGGTGCGCACCCCGGCGTGGATGACGGGCCAGGCCAGGGGCAGCCGCACCCGCAGCAGCACGCTGGCCTCGGACATGCCCATGCCGCGAGCTGACTCGATCAGCGTCTCGTCGACCTGGGCGAAGCCCACGACGGCGTTGCGCAGGATCGGCAGCGTCGCGTAGAACGCGACGCAGATGAACGCCGTCGTCGCGCCGATCATGGTCAGCGGCAGGAGCAGCCCCACGAGCGCGAACGACGGGATCGTCAGGCCGATGGCCGAGATCGTGTTCGCGATGGGGTCAAGCACTCGGAATCGGTTGACGAGGACCGCCAGAGCGACGGCGACCAACGTCGCCACCAGCACGGCCTGGAGCACGAGGTTGGCGTGCTGCAGGGCGTTGAAGGCGATCAGGTCCCCGCGCTCGCCAATGAAGTCCCACATGCTTCGGAATCACCTCAGATGCTGTTCACGGACGTTTCACCCAAGCACAGGACGACACGGTTGGCGACCGAAACTGACCAAACGTCACCCTCGACGTGCTGAGGCGCAGGCCATGCAGGTGCGCGCTACAGGCCGGGCTTCCAGGCGTTCCTCGGCGATCGACCGGCCGCAGGAAGCACATGATCCGTAGGTGCCGTCGTGCACCCGCTCGAGCGCGGCGTCGACCTCGTCGAGGTGCCGCCGGGCCTGGTCGACGAGGGCGGTGACCTGCGACCGCTCGAAGGCGATCGTGGCTCCTTCGGGGTCGTGCTCGTCGTCGGCATTGGTGTCGAGCGAGGCGGCCACCACGCCCTCGAAGTCGCGCGTCAGGCTCGCCAGCCGGCGCAGCGTCTGCTGCCGTTCGGCCTCGAGCCGCTCCCCCGCATCCATGCCGGCCATCGCCCTGGGTGTGCTCAGTCGAAGCTCACGTGGAGGACCCCGGCCACGGTGGATGCCATGGCGTGCGCGAGCGACCGGGACTTGTCGTCGGTGGTCCCGGAGATTCGGACGCGGCCGTCCTGGACGCGCGCCACCCATTCGACATCCAGGGTCACGAACAGGTCGGTGAGGTCGTGCTCGATGTCGGCATCGCTTCGCGCGAGAGTCCGAACGAGGTCACGCCGGCTGATGATCCCGACGATTCGGCCGCCGGCGTCCACGACCGGCAGGCTCTTGAATCCGGTGGACGCCATGATCCTCGCGACGTCCGCCAGGTCGGTGCCCTCGGTCACCGTCACCGGTCGGCGGCTCATCACGGCCCCGACGCTGTCGGCGGTTCCGCGGGACTCGGTGGTGCGCGGCAGGATCGAGGAGCGGTCGTCGTGGAGCAGCCTCCCGACCAGCAGGTCTGCCTCGCTGAGCACCCCGACCAGGACGGAGTCGTCCGCCACCACCGGAAGGGAGGTGATCGAGTGTTGGTCCAGCAGCCCCAAGGCCTCCCGAACCGATGTCTCCACCTGCACGGTGATCGGGTCGGACGTCATCACCCCACGCACCAGCATCGCTCAGACCTCTCGCTCGACAGCACCGCTGAAACACAAAACCCCCGTGCCGGCGAGAGCACGAGGGTCTTGCAGTGTCCGAGGGGGGACTTGAACCCCCACGCCCGTTAAAGGGCACTAGCACCTCAAGCTAGCGCGTCTACCATTCCGCCACCCGGACGGGTGAGCTGCTCCGAGGCGCCGATCCCGGCGCCGTGCAGCAGTTGGCAACCTTACCAAACGTCCGGCGGGTCCCCGAACGGGGGCGGCGGTCTCACAGGTGCGACAGGGTGTGGATGACCAGACCCGCCAATCCACCGACCACCGTCCCGTTGATACGGATGAACTGCAGGTCGCGGCCGACGTGCAGCTCGATGCGTTGCGCCGTCTCCACGCCGTCCCACCGGTTGACCGTTGCCGAGATGACGGTCGCGAGCTCACCGCCGTGGTGCTCGACGGTGTACGACGCCACGTCGGCGGCCAGGTCGTCGAGCCGTGCCGCGATGCGCGAGTCCGTCGAGAGGCGTGCGCCCAGGCGCTGCACCTCCTCGACGGCGCGGCGGCGGAACAGGCCCTTGTCGTCCTGCAAGGTCTCGCTCAGCACGGACTTCAGCGACGTCCAGAGCGAGATGGCGGTCGAGGTGAGCTGGGGCTGGTCGAGCAGGCGCAGCTTCAGCCGCTCCGCGCGCTCCTGCGTGTCGGGGTCGTGCTGCAGGTCGCGCGACAGGTCGCGCAGCCACCCGTCCAGAGCGTGCCGGGCTCGGTGGTCGCGGTCGTCACGTACCTCGGCGACCCACGCCACCGCCTCGGCGTGCAGCCGGGTGGAGACGCGCTCGTCGACCCACTGCGGCGTCCACCAGGGCGCGCGCTGCTCGACGATCTCGGCCACCTCGTCCCGGTTGCTGAGCAGCCACCGGTGCAGCTCCTCGGTCATCAGGTCGACCAGTCCCGCGTGTGCTCCGTCATCGACGACCTCGCCGATCAGCTGGCCGATCGTGGGGCTCAGCTCCTCGGCGGCCAGGCGCGGCACGATGACCTCGGTGACCATCGCCGCCACGTCGTCGGTCGTGACCCGGTCGATGCCGTGCGCGACGATCTGCGAGCCCGACCGGACGAGCCGCTCGGCGTGATTCGGATCGGCCAGCCACTCCCCCACGCGCGCCGAGACGTGCGCGGCCTGGATCCGCTCGCGGACGATCTGCGGCTGCAGGAAGTTGTCGACCACGAACTCCTGCAGGCTCTCGCCGAGCGACTCCTTGCGCTTGGGGATGATCGCGGTGTGCGGGATCGGCAGGCCCAGGGGGTGCTTGAACAGGGCGGTGACGGCGAACCAGTCGGCGATCGCGCCCACCATCGCAGCCTCCGAGGCCGCGTTGACGTAGCCCCACGCGCCGTCGGCGTCCAGGGTCAGCACGTAGACGATGGCAGCCAGCACCAGCAGCGACGTGGCCACCACGCGCATGCGGCGCAGCCCGCGACGGCGTTGCTGGTCGGCGTCCGAGAGCTCGGCCGGCAGGGCGGGGGACGCAGCGATGTCGGCAGTCACGGACGCACAGTACCCAGCAGCGACGCTTCCAGCCCGTCGTGCGAGGGCCGTCACGACGGGCGCTGCGTAGACTCTCGTCCGTGACCTTCAACGAAGGCGCACGCCTCGACACGAGCCAGGTGCTCGGCGGCAAGGGCGGCGCGATCGCCGGCGGCGGCCTCGGCAGCATCGTCCTGCTGCTCGTGTACGTCTTCCTCGGCGGCGGTGGTGGCTCCGGTGGCGTGCCGTTCGACCCGTCCCAGGTGCTCACGGGCACGGGCGGCCAGACCGTCGACGTGTCGCAGTGCCAGACCGGCGCCGATGCCAACCGTTCCGACGTCTGCCGCATCGTGGGCACCGTCAACAGCGCCCAGGACTACTGGAGCGAGGCACTGCCGGCCGACGCGGGCGTGCAGTACCGCGAGGCCAAGACCGTCATCTTCTCCGGCACCACGCAGTCCGCGTGCGGCACCGCCACGGCGGCCACCGGGCCGTTCTACTGCCCGTCCGACGAGCGTGTCTACATCGACGCCGGCTTCTTCGACCAGCTCACGTCGACGTTCGGCGCCGACGGCGGCAACCTGGCGCAGATGTACGTGGTGGCCCACGAGTACGGCCACCACGTCGAGAACATCCTCGGCTACCTCGAGCAGGCTCAGCGCGACCGCTCCACCGGACCCACCAGCTCGGGCGTGCGGGTCGAGCTGATGGCCGACTGCTTCGCCGGGGTGTGGGCGCACCACGCGGCCACGACGCAGGACGAGCAGGGCGTCACGCTCATCGAGCCGCTCACGCAGTCCGACATCGACTCCGCACTCTCGGCCGCATCCGCCGTCGGCGACGACCACATCCAGAAGGAGCTCGGCGGTGGAACCGTCGACTCCGACTCGTGGACCCACGGCTCGAGCGAGCAGCGTCAGCGCTGGTTCCTGGCGGGCTACGAGTCCGGTGACATGAATCGCTGCGACACCTTCTCGACCGATCGCCTGTAGTGCCTGACGACACCGCCCCCGGAATCAGCGCTGCGCCCGCACCTGTGTCGCGGTCGCGTGTCCGCGCCGAGATCTGGATCGTCCTGGGCCTGTCGCTGGGCCAGTCGGCGGTCTACGCCGTGCTCAGCCTGATCATCAAGCTCACCGACGGCGGGCTGAGGTCGTCGACGGCCTCGCTCAACTCGAGCCGGGCCGACCAGCAGTGGCTCGACCTGACGCTGCAGGTGCTCTCGATCGTGTTCGCGCTGGTGCCGGTGGCCCTCGCGCTCTACCTGCTGGCGGGTCGGTCGATCGGCCTCGACCGGCGCAGCCCCGGCCGCGACGTCGCGGTAGGCGTGGGACTCGCGGCCGTGATCGGCCTGCCGGGGCTCGGCGTCTACGCGCTCGGGCGGACGCTCGGTCTCAACGCCGAGATCGTCCTCGCCCCCGAGACCGTGTACTGGTGGACCGTCGTCATCCTGATCGCGGCGGCGCTGCAGAACGGCATCCTCGAGGAGGTCGTGGTCGTCGGCTACCTGCACACGCGGCTGCGCGACCTCGGCTGGTCGACGTGGCCGATCATCGTCGTCAGCGCCCTGTTGCGCGGCACCTATCACCTCTACCAGGGATTCGGGCAGGCCCTCGGCAACGTGGTCATGGGGCTGGTCTTCGGCTGGTGGTTCCAGCGCACCGGCCGGGTCATGCCCCTGGTCATCGCCCACACGTTGCTCGACGTCGTCGCGTTCGTCGGCTACCTGACCCTCGCCGACGAGCTGGGCCTGCGTTGATGAAGCCCGGGATGAGGCTCGAGTTCGACGACGCCCTGCCGATCTCGGCGCGGCGCGAGGAGATCGCCGACGCGCTGCGCGACCACCAGGTGGTCGTCGTCGCCGGCGAGACCGGTTCGGGCAAGACCACGCAGCTGCCGAAGATCGCGATGACGCTGGGTCGCGAGCGCATCGCCCACACCCAACCCCGACGCATCGCCGCGCGGTCGGTCGCCAAGCGGATCGCCGAGGAGTGCGACGTCGAGCTGGGTGCCGAGGTCGGCTACGCGGTGCGTTTCGACGACCAGAGCCGCGACGACACCAAGGTCCGGCTGGTCACCGACGGCCTGCTGCTCTCGGAGATCCACCACGACCGCGAGCTGCGCCGCTACGACACGATCATCGTCGACGAGGCGCACGAGCGGTCGTTGTCGATCGACTTCCTGCTGGGCTACCTGCAGCGTCTGCTCCCCCGCCGCCCCGACCTCAAGCTCGTCATCACGTCGGCCACGATCGACGTCGACCGGTTCGCCGCGTTGTTCGACGCCCCGGTCATCGAGGTCAGCGGTCGCACCTTCCCGGTGGAGATCCGCTACCGGCCGTTGCACGAGTCGGACGCCGCCGACCTGCTCGACGGCATCTCCTCGGCCATCGAGGAGCTGCCGCGCGAGGGTGACGTGCTGGTGTTCCTGCCCGGTGAGCGCGACATCCGGGACGCCGCCGAGCACCTGGAGGGCAAGCGCTACCCGCGCACCGAGATCCTGCCGCTGTACGGACGGCTCGCCGCCGGCGACCAGCAGAAGGTGTTCTCGTCCCACCCGGGGCGGCGCATCGTGCTGGCGACCAACGTCGCCGAGACGTCGCTGACCGTGCCGGGCATCCGCTACGTCGTCGATCCGGGCCTGGCGCGCATCTCGCGGTTCAGCCAGCGGCTCAAGGTGCAGCGTCTGCCGATCGAGCCGATCTCGCAGGCCAGCGCCGCCCAGCGCGCCGGTCGGTGCGGCCGTGTGGCCGACGGCATCTGCATCCGGCTCTACGCCGAGGACGACTTCGAGGGCCGACCTGAGTTCACCGATCCCGAGATCCTGCGCACCAACCTCGCCTCGGTGATCCTGCAGATGTCGGCGCTCGACCTCGGCGACATCCAGAATTTCGGCTTCCTCGACCCACCCGACTCGCGCGCGGTCGCCGACGGCATGGGCTTGCTGCGTGAGCTGGGTGCCATCGTCGACACCCGCGGCGGAGGCACACGGCTCACCAAGCTGGGCCGCACGATGTCGCGCCTCCCGGTCGACCCGCGCCTCGCCCGCATGCTGCTGGCCGCCGACCGGCTCGGGTGTCTCGCCGACGTGCTCGTCATCGTGGCCGCGCTGTCGATCCAGGACCCCCGCGAACGCCCGCTCGAGAACCAGCAGGCCGCCGACGAGCAGCACGCCCGGTTCCGCCAGCCCGACTCCGACTTCCTGTCGTGGCTGAGCCTGTGGACCTACCTGACCGACCTGCGGGCCCAGGGGTCGCACTCGGCGTTCCGCAAGCGCTGCCAGGCCGAGTTCCTGCACTACCTGCGCATCCGGGAGTGGCAGGACGTGCACTCACAGCTGCGCCGCACGGCCCGTGAGATGGGCCTGAAGTCCGGCGACCTCGGCGCGGCTCCGGACCTCGTGCACCGCGCCCTGCTGACCGGCCTGCTCTCGCACGTCGGCCTGCGCGAGCCCGACGGCCGCGAGTTCGCCGGAGCCCGCGGCGCACGCTTCATGGTCTTCCCGGGTTCGGGCCTGGCGAAGAAGCCACCGGCCTGGATCATGGCCGGCGAGCTCGTCGAGACCACCCGGCTTTGGGCGCGCACTGTCGCCCGCGTCCAGCCGGAGTGGATCGAGGAGGCCGGCGCGCACCTGGTCAAGCGTCAGCACGCCGAGCCGCACTGGTCCACGAAGCGTGGCGTCGCGATGGCGCGTGAACGAGTCCTGCTCTACGGGCTGCCCGTCGTCGCCGACCGGCTGGTGTCGCTGGCCACGATCGATCCCGTCCTGGCCCGCGAGCTGTTCGTCCGGCACGCGCTGGTGCAGGGCGAGTGGCGCACCAACCACCGCTTCTGGCAGCACAACCAGGACCTGCTCCGCGAGGTCGACGAGATCGAGTCGCGGCTGCGGCGGCGTGACCTGCGGGTCGACGACGAGGTGCTGTTCGAGTTCTACGACGCCCGCATCCCGCCCGAGGTGGTCTCCGTGCGGCACTTCGACGGGTGGTGGAAGAAGGCCCGCCGCGACTCCCCCGCCCTGCTCGACCTGACCACCGACGACCTGCTGCGCGACGAGGCCCCCGACGCCGACGAGTTCCCGCGCGAGTGGTTCTCCGAGGGCGAGCCCCTCTCGCTCACCTACACGTTTGAGCCGGGCACCGTCGACGACGGCGTCATGGTCGACGTGCCGGTCGAGCGGCTGACGAGCGTCGTCGACGAGGACTTCGCCTGGCACGTCCCAGGTCATCGCACCGAGCTCGTCGAGGCACTCATCCGCAGTCTGCCCAAGCAGCAGCGGCGCGACTTCGTGCCCGCGCCGCAGGTTGCCGCCGAGGTGGCACCCACGCTCGACCCGTCCCAGGGCACGCTGACGGAGGCCGTGGCGCGGGCGTTGACGATGCGCGGCCGAGCCGTCGTGAAGCCCGACGACCTCGACCTCGACGCGCTGCCGGACCACCTCCGGGTCCGTTTCCGCGTCGTCGACGGTGACGAGGAGCTGGCCCGCGGCGACCGGCTCGCCGAGCTGCGGGAGCGCCTGGCACCGCGACTCCGGGCCGAGCTCGTCGAGACCGCCAAGGCAACCGAGCGCACCGACATCCGTACGTGGGACGTCGGCACGCTGCCCGAGCAGCTGGCGGTCGGCCAGGCCACCGGGTACCCGGCCCTGGTCGAGGAGGCCGGCCGGGTGGCACTGCGGGTGCTGGAGACGCCACAGGAGCAGCGCACCGCCGGCATCCGGGGTCAGGCCAGGCTCGCGTCGTTCGGGCTGCCGTCGGTCGTCCCCCCGATCGGCCGCACGCTCGACGTGCGCAGCAAGCTGCTGCTCGGCACCGGGCCGTACGCCGACGCCGCCGCCGTGATCGAGGACTGCTGGTTGGCTTCCCTCGACTCGTTGGTCGCCAAGCACGGTGGCCCTGTGCGCGACGAGGACGCGTTCGCGACGCTGGTCGAGGCCCTCCGCCCCGAGGCGTTCGAGCTGACCGAGCGGACGGTGCAGCACGTCCTGCGGGCCTACGCGCGTCTCGGTGAGCTGCGGCCGGACTCCAGCGAGGCCGGTGAGGACGTGCGCGTCCAGCTGTCGTGGCTCATCCACCCCGGCTTCGTGCGTGAGATGGGTGTCGCGCGCATCCACCGCCTGCCGATCTACCTGCAGGCCGCCGCCCAGCGCCTCGCCACACCCGGCACGCCGGAGCCGTTGCAGCGCGCCCAGGACCTCGAGGCCGAGTTCCACCGTCGCACCGCGGGTCTGCGCCCGTGGCAGCGCCTCGACCCGAAGGTGCAGGACGTCCGCTGGGCGCTCGAGGAGCTGCGCATCAGCCTCACGGCGCAACGCCTCGGCACGGCGCATCCCATCAGCCTCAAGCGCGCCACCAAGCTCCTCACCACCCTCTGACCACCCCCGTCCCCTCTCCCCAAGTTCTGAAGCGTTGTGCCCCGCTTCACGCCGATTTTCGTGACAGAAGGCTTCAAGGCTCGGGGCATGGGGTGGTCAAGCGCGGAACCAGCGGGTCCACTCGGCGCTCAGCACCGGCGCGGGGCCTCGATAACCGTTCGCGCGCAGGGCGCGGTGCACGCGCGACGGGATGCTGGCGGGCACGGCCATGTCGGCTTTCGTGATGACGATGTAGGTCCAGCCGGCGGCCTCGAACAGCTCTCGCCGACGAAGATCGCGCTGCCACGTGGCGGCATCGCGCAGGTGATGCTCCCCGTCGTACTCCACGACGACGCGCCATCGTCGATAGACCATGTCGCCGCGGCCGAGGAACTGACCGTGCTCGTCGTGGACGTCGACGTTCAGCTCCGGATCAGGCAGTCGAGCGAAGAGCAGCATGAGACGTGACCGCGTCTCGCGCGGCGACTCGGCGCCCCGGCGGACGCGGCGCGACACCCGGCGCGCTCGCTGAACGCCATTGAGGTGACGCTCCTCGGCGTAGTCCCGCAGGTCTTCGGGCGTTGTCAGCCCGCGATGCACCAGATGGTCACCGAACGCGACCAGGTCGACGAGTCCGAGCCTGGGCGCCACGTCGACGAAGGTGCGATCGGGGCCCGTCACCGGCAGTCCGGACACGAAGCTCGGGTGCAGCATCCCCTGCCGGCGGTGGAGGACGATGCCCTCGTGACGGCTGGTGAGCGGAAAATTCGTCGAGAAGTGCAGCCGCGGATCCCAACCCGCATCGAACCCGTGCAGCCGCATCGCCGAGACGTGACTGACCACGGCGTCGGCCGGCAGCACCAGCTGCGCCGCCCTGATCCGCGTCGTGAGGTCCAGCGGAGTCGAGCTGTCCACGTAGACGCCGCGGAAGAGCCGCGTGTAGCGAGGGCCCTCGAGCTGGCGTCGGCTGATGCCGGCGATGCGAGCGTCAGCGGCGCGGAACGGGCGGGTGGTGTCGAGCTGTGCGGTCGGTCGAGCCTTCATCCCGCGAGCCTCGCGGGCGATGCGCCCCGGGCACCACGAGCACTTCAGCCGCTGTGGACAGAAATGTCACCATCCACAGCCCCGAGAAGTGAAGCGTTGTGCCACGGTTCTGGCGCGAGACCGTGACACAACGCTTCAAAATTTGGGGAAGGGAAGGGGTGTGGTCAGCCGACGCCCATCAGGTCGATGACGAAGACGAGGGTCTTGCCCGAGAGGCGGTGGCCGCCGCCGGCCGGGCCGTAGGCCAGCTCGGGCGGGCAGACGAGCTGACGGCGTCCGCCGACCTTCATGCCGGGGATGCCCTGCTGCCACGCACCGATCAGCTGCGGGAGCGGGAAACGCGCGGACTCGCCGCGGTCCCAGGAGGCGTCGAACTGCTCGCCGGTGTCGAACTCGACACCCACGTAGTGGACGTCGACGACGCCACCGGCGACGGCCTCGGGACCGTCACCCTCGACGAGGTCGGTGATCTGCAGCTCGGTGGGCGCGGGGCCCTCGATGAAGTCGACTTCAGGCTTGGAGGTCATGCCCCGATCCTGTCACACGGGTTCAGGTCACAATGGACCCATGCGTGCCACCGTTCTCCACTCCCCCGGCGACATCCGACTCGACGAGCTGCCCGACCCCGACCTGGTCGACGACACCGACGCAATCGTCCGTGTCGTCGCCTCGTGCGTCTGCGGGTCCGACCTCTGGCCCTACCGCGGCGTCAACGCCGGCTCGAAGCCGACACAGATCGGCCACGAGTTCGTGGGCGTCGTGGAGCGGGTCGGCAGCACCGTGTCCGACATCGCCGTGGGCGACTTCGTCATCGCACCGTTCCTCTACTCCGACAACACCTGCGCCCTGTGCGTCAAGGGCGTGCACAGCTCGTGCGTCAACGGCGGCGGATACGACGGCTGCCAGTGCGAGCTCGTCCGCGTGCCCTGGGCCGACGGAACGCTCGTGAAGGTTCCCGGCAACGTCGACGAGGCGATGATCCCGCACCTGCTGACGCTGTCCGACGTCTTTCCCACGGGTCACCACGCCGCGGTCAGCGCCGGTGTCACGGCCGGCAGCACCGTCGCCGTGGTCGGTGACGGTGCCGTGGGCCTGTCTGCCGTCCTCGCCGCGAAGCGCCTGGGCGCCGGCACCGTCGTCGCGATGTCGCGCCACGAGCCCCGCCAGGAGGTGGCCCGCTCGTTCGGTGCCGACCACGTCGTGGCCACCCGCGGTCGCGAGGGTGCCGGCGAGGTCAAGGAGATCCTCGGCGGCATCGGTGCCGACGCGGTGCTGGAGTGCGTCGGCAGCGCCGACTCCATGAAGCAGGCCTTCCAGACCGTGCGTCCCGGTGGCACGGTCGGCTACGTCGGTATCCCCCACGACGTGAAGCTCAACCTGCCGGTCATGTTCTTCACGAACAGCAACCTCCACGGTGGCGTGGCCCCGGTGCGCGCCTACCTCGACGAGCTGCTGCCGGACGTGCTGGACGGCACGATCGCGCCGGGCGCGGTCTTCGACCAGACGCTGCCGCTCGACCGGGTGGCCGACGGCTACCGCTCGATGGACGAGCGCACCGCCATCAAGACGCTGCTACGTCCCTGACCTCGACCACGGCGGCCGGTGCCAGCGGGCCGTACAGGTGCGGGAACTCGGTGTCGCCCACCGGGTCGAAGCGCCAGGGCACGTCGAGCAGGTCGGTCTCGATGACCAGCAGGACGAGGTCGTCGGGATCGACGTCGGCGTAGTACCGCTCGCGCACGCCCGCGGTCTGCTCGGGACGCGACGCGTGGATGAAGCCCTCCTCGGCCAGCGTGCGGCCGCGGGTCGACACCTCGTAGGCGCCCGCACGCTCGGCGGCCTGCCAGTCGCTGCGCAGCGCGAGGTGCTCGATGATCACAGGACCTCGGCGCTGTCGTTGTAACGGTGCAGCAGGACGGTGAGTGCCCGCACGTCGGTGGAGTCCCAGCCGGCGAGCATCCGGCCGAGCCGCTCGTGGACCTCGGCCCGCATGGCCCGCAACGTCGTCATGGCCGCTTCGGTGGGCACCAAGAGGCGGGCGCGCCCATCGGCGGGATCGGGGTGCTGCTCGACCAGCCCGAGTCGCACGAGGGTCGACACCGCACGGCTGGCCGTCGACTTGTGCACGCCCAGCTGGTCGGCGAGGTCGGCACCGCGCACCTCGCCCGGGGAGTCGGCGATGGCCAGGAAGTACAGGTACGTGCCGTAGTCGAGCTCGGGGTGCAACGACTCGACGGTCTGCAGCGACCGGCGGCGCAACCGCTGCGCGAGCCGCGTCAGCTCGAACTCGAGGTCGATGTCGGCAGGCACGTCGTCCATGAGCCTCAACCTACCGACACCACCTCGAGTCCGAGCGAACGTCTCCGGCACTACTTGAGCTGCGACGACGTCAGGTTCAGCAGCCGGCGGGCAATGATGAGCTGCTGGATCTGCTGGGTGCCTTCGAAGATGTCGAGGATCTTGGAGTCGCGCGACCACTTCTCGAGGAAGGAGGTCTCGCTGTAGCCCAGCGAACCGGCCAGCTCGACGCAGCGCAGCGTGATGTCGTTGCCGACGCGCCCCGCCTTCGCCTTGGCCATCGAGGCCTCCATCGAGTTGGGCTTGCGGTTGTCCGCGAGCCACGCGGCCGTCAGGGTCAGCAGCAGCGCTGCCTCCCAGTCGGCCTCCATCTGGATGAAGGTGGCAGCCGCGTGCGACTGCGACTGCACGGGACGGTCGTAGTCGATGTCGACACCGGCGTCCTCGAGCAGGTCACGCATGACCTCCAGCGAGGCGCGCGCGCAGCCGACGGCCATGCCGGCGACCAGGGGACGCGTGTTGTCGAACGTGGCCATCGCGCCCGCGAAGCCCTGCTTGACGTCGACCTCGGGGCTGCCGAGCAGGTTCGACTCGTGCACACGGCAGTTGTCGAGCACGATCACTGCGGTGTCGGACGCGCGGATGCCGAGCTTGTGCTCGAGGCGCTCGACCCGGATGCCCGGCGTGTCCTTGCTGACGACGAACGACTTGATGGCGGCCCGGCCGAGGCTCTTGTCGAGCGTCGCCCACACCACGACGGAGTCGGCGCGCTCACCGGACGTGACGTAGATCTTCTCGCCGTTGAGGACGTAGTGGTCGCCGTCCTTGACCGCGGTGGTCTTGATGGCCGCCGAGTCGGAGCCGAAGCTGGGCTCGGTGATGGCCATCGCGGCCCACGTGCCCTTGTACTTCTCGAGCTGCTCGTCGGTGGCGACCGAGGCGATGGCGGAGTTGCCGAGGCCCTGGCGCGGCATCGAGAGCAGCAGGCCGACGTCGCCCCAGCACATCTCGATGACCGAGAGGACCGAGGACATGTTGGTGCCGTTCTTGACGGCGTTCTTGGACTTCTTGCCGTCCTCGTCCTCGCCGCGACGGACGCCGGCGGCACCGGCGCCCTGCCCCTGGCCGGAGTCGCTCATGCCGTCGACGAGCGAGGCGAGGAGATCGAGCTCCTTGGGGTAGGAGTGCTCGGCGAGGTCGTACTTGCGGGAGTTGGCGCGCAGGAAGTTGTCGGCGACCTGGTTGGCCTGCTGGACGAACGCGCGGAACTTCTTGGGAGTCTCGAGATTGATCATGTGGTGGTCCGCCCTCAGACGAGGACTGCTCCTTCCATCAGGCCGACAGCGCGCAGGTCGCGGTACCAGCGCTCCACGGGGTGCTCCTTGACGAAGCCGTGTCCACCGAGCAGCTGGACGCCATCGGTGCCGATCTTCATGCCGTACTCGCCGGCCAGCTTGCGGGCCAGGGCGACCTCGCGGGCGTGCGGCAGGCCCTGCTCGGCGCGCGAGGCGGCCTTGAGGGTGACGAGGCGCATGCCCTCGAGCTCGATGGCGATGTTGGCCACCATGAACGCGACCGACTGGCGGTAGGCGATGGGCTCGCCGAACGCCTCGCGGCCCACGACGTACTCCTTGGTGTAGTCGAGCACGGCCTTGGCGGTGCCGAGGGCCAGGCCGGCCCAGGCGAGGCGCGAGAGGCGGATGCACTCGCGGTAGTCGTCGAGGTCACCGTCACCCAGCACCTGGGCGGCAGCGTCGTCGAGCTTGATGCGGCTGAGGCCCGCGGCCCGCAGACCCATCGAGGGGTCGGCGGCGACGCTGACACCATCGGCGGCGGCCTCGACCAGGAAGAGCGTCGGAGTGCCCTCGAGATCGGCGGCGACGACGAACAGCTCAGCCTCGGCGCCGCGCACGGCGACCGACTTCAGACCACTGAGCGTGTAGCCGTCGCTGGAGCGGGTGGCGGTGGTGCGCAGCTCGAACGGGTCGAACAGCGGGTGCGGCTCTGCGACGACCAGCGCGGCGGCCGGCACGTCGTCACCGGTGAAGGCCGGCAGGTAGGTCTGCTGCTGCTCGTCGGAGCCCCACAGCGAGATGGCGGTGGCGACGGCGGCGGGTGCGAGGCACGCGACGGCCTGACCCATGTCGCCCTCGGCGAGCGCCTCGGCCACGAGGACGCCGGTGACGGCCGAGCGCTCCTCGGAGAGTCCTCCGAGCTCCTCGGGCACGTTGAGCAGGCTGAGGCCGAACTCGGTGGTCTGCGCCAGCACCTCCTTGGAGGTGTCGTTGCCCTTCTCGGCCTCCTCGGCGCTGGTGCGGAGCACCTCGGCGGCGAACTCCTGCACGACGCCGACGATCATCTGCTGATCCTCGGTGGGCGTCAGGTCGTAGACGCCGCTGTCACCGACGCGCGCCTGGCGCACCGGCTTGCCCGAGCCCTTGACCTTCTTGAAGGTGCGAGCGGCGGCGCCGGCAGCCTGGAAGCCCGTGCGCGTGCCGTGATAGACGGCCTTCTCGGTCTGCTTGCGCAGGCCGAGCTTGTCGATCGCGGGCGAGCTGGCGATGCGGTTGAGCACGGCGAGGCCGATGCCCATGGGGTCTTTGCGAGAAGCCACTAGATCTCCTTGACGGACGGCAAAGTAACTCACGTTTGCACTTTGGAATACCGAGAGTATCCGGTCTGTCGGACATCCGCCAGCACCTGTGCGCCACGGCTCACCGGAGGGTGGGGCGATACCGTGGTGCCGCTCTTTCCGTCCACCGTCCGTCCGTCGCCGAGGTCCACCGTGCCGCACCCCCAGTCCCGCCCGCTCCCCCAGGGCGGAAGCGTCCGTCCCATCACCCGGTGGGGCACCCCGGTCATGCACCGTGAGCTGGCCGACGTGACCTCGTTCGACGACGAGCTGCACACCTTGGTGGCCGACATGGTCGCCACGATGTACGCGGCCCGGGGTGTGGGACTCGCCGCCAACCAGGTGGGCGTCGACCTCAAGGTCTTCGTCTTCGACTGCCCTGACGAGGACCACGAGATCAGCACGGGTGTGGTGTGCAACCCCGTGCTGACCCTGCCGGAGGGCACCGACCGCAACCTCGAGGACGACGACGAGGGGTGCCTGTCACTGCCCGGCGCGTTCACGTCGTGCGCCCGGCCCGACACGGCCACCGTCCGTGGCGTCGACCAGTTCGGCGAGCCCGTCGAGTTCAGCGGCACCGGGCTGCTGGCCCGCTGCCTGCAGCACGAGACCGACCACTTGTTCGGCACGGTCTTCGGCGACCGCGTGCCGGAGCGCGCGCGCAAGAAGCTCTACAAGCAGCATCAGGAGCTGGCCGAGGGCTACGCCGACGACTGGCCCGTGGGCGTCGACCCGAACGCCGCACCGGACGACGAGGACTGAGTCAGTCCAGCTCCTCGCGCAGGCGAGGCTCGGTGCGGTTCTGCGGCTTGAGGCCGACCTTGTCGGCGTAGAAGTCGCGCACGATCTGCATGTCGGCGCGGAAGTCGCCGGACGGCACGAACGACGGTCCGAAGCCCATCGTCTTGGTGGCGGGCTCGAAGAACGCGAGGGTCACCGGCAGGTTCGCGTCGCGGGCGATGCGCAGGAAGCCGGACTTCCAGAACTCGCCCGCGGAGCGGGTGCCCTCCGCGGCGATGACGAGCCGGAACTCCTCGTCGTCACCTGCTTCCTCGACCAGCTCCTGCACGACGCCGCCGGCGTTCTGCCGGTCCAGCGGCACGCCCCCGAGTCCTCGGACGAGCCAACCGACGGGACCGGAGAACAGCTCCTTCTTGACCAGCACGCGCGGGTGGGCGCCGCCGTGCCACATGACCAGGAGCATCGTCAGGAAGTCCCAGTTGGACGTGTGGGGTGCCCCGACGAGCACACCTCGTTGCGGCACCGAGCCGACCATCTCGTACCGCATCACGCGGGCGATCGTGCGGGCCAGGCGCTGACGCATCATGAGCAGGAGCCTAAGGGGCGGGGTCACCCTGAGGCCGTGTGGCCCAGAGCGCGACCGCCAGGGACGACGCTGCGTTGAGCGAGTCGACACCGTGGGACATCGGGATCATGACGGTCCGGTCGGTCCGCGCCATCGTCTCCGGCTGCAGGCCGTGTCCCTCGGATCCCACGACCCACGCGAGGTGCTCGGGGAGGTCCGCGACCAGCTCGTCCAGCGTCATCGCGTCGGGCTCGAGCGCCAGGCCCGCCACCGTGAACCCGCGGTCGCGGAGCAGGTCGAGCCCGCCGGGCCACGGATCGATCCGCGCCCACGGCAGGCTGAAGACGGTGCCCATCGACACCTTGATCGCGCGCCGGTAGAGCGGGTCGGCACATCGCGGCGTCACGAGCACCGCGTCGGCGCCGAGGGCAGCCGCAGCCCGGAACGCGGCACCGACGTTGGTGTGGTCGGCCAGGTCCTCCAGCACCACGATGCGGCGGGCACCCTCGACGACCTGCTCGGGCGGCAGCGGGGCGGGCCGGTTCACGGCCGCCAGCGCGCCACGATGGACGTGGAACCCGGTCAGCGACTCGATCGTGGCCTCGTCGAGCACGAAGCACGGTGCGTCGACGTCGTCCAGCACGCCGGCGAGGCTCTCGAGCCAGCGCGGGGCCAGCAGGAACGAGCGCGGCTCGTGCCCGGCGGCGACCGCGCGGCGAATGACCTTCTCGCCCTCCGCGAGGTAGAGCCCACGGTCGGTCTCGAGGCGGCGACGCAGATTGACGTCGCGCAGGTTGGTGTAGTCGTGGAGTCGTCCGTCGGTCACGTCGTCGAGTCGAAGGATCGTGGCCACGCCGTTAGGTTAGGCGGCATGAGCCTGGACCGACCTGTCACCCCGGACCCGTACCCCCTCCTGCCGGCCGTGCCGAGCTTCACGGTCACCAGCGACGACGTCACCGACGGCCAGCCGCTGAAGGACGACCAGGTCAACGCCGGAGGCGACACCTCGCCCCAGCTGTCCTGGTCGGGAGCCCCCGAGGGCACCAAGTCGTACGTCGTCACGTGCTTCGACCCCGACGCCCCCATCGTGTCGGGCTTCTGGCACTGGACCGTCGTCGACATCCCCGCGGACGTGACGAGCCTCGCGGCCGGCGCGGGCGCCAACGACGAGTCGCTCCCCGGCCGCGCCTTTCACGTGCGCAACGACGGCGGCGGCAAGGCGTTCATGGGCGCCGCTCCCCCGGCAGGCGACCAGGTGCACCGCTACTTCTTCGTCGTGCACGCCGTCGGCGAGGAGAGCCTCGGCGTCGACGCCGGCGCATCCCCCGCGGTCGTCGGCTTCAACCTGGCGTTCAAGACCGTCGGCCGCGCCATCCTGCACGGCACGTACCAGCACTGAGTCCGCCCGGACTGAGGCTGGCTCAGCGTTCCTCGAGCAGCTCCCCGAGCGGACGCGGCTCGGCCCAGCGCTCCTGCTGCAGCATCGGACGGTCGTAGAAGCGCTCGACGGGGCCGAGGCAGAGGACAGCGACCGGTTCGGCCCCGTCAGGCAGCTCGAGCAGCCGGCCCAGCTCCACCGGGTCGAACAGCGAGACCCACCCCATGCCCAGGTGCTCGGCACGCGCGGCCAGCCACATGTTCTGGATCGCGCAGGCCACCGACGCCAGGTCCATGTGCGGCATCGTGCGGCGGCCGAACACGTGACGGTCGCGATCGTCACCGAGCGCGACGACCAGCAGCTCGGCGCAGTCGCGGATGCCCTCGACCTTGAGCCGCAGGAAGTCCGCGGCCCGCTCCCCCAGCGCCTCGGCCGTGAGGTCGCGCTCGACCGCCACCAGCTCGGCGATCGAGTCCCGCAGAGCGGGGTCGACGATGCGCAGGAAGCGCCACGGCTGCATCAGACCGACGCTCGGCGCCAGGTGCGCCGCCTCCAGCACCCGCTGCAGCACCTCGGGCGGCACCGCACCACCGGCGAAGTGCCGCATGTCGCGACGCTCCGCCATCACGCGGTAGACGGCGTCGCGCTGGTCGGCGCTGAAGCGGTAGGACTCGGTGGGCAGGTCCGTCACGTGGCCGAGGCCGGCGGCGTGTCCTCGTCGTCGATCGACGGCGGGGGCACGATGTCGTCGTCGAGCGTGACGGCGGGGTTCTCGGCCTGCTTGGCGGCCTGCAGCGCGGCCTCGACGGCCTCGGAGGTGTCGACCGAGGAGGACGCGCCCTCGACCGGCTCGTCCAGGTCGATGCGGTTCTTGCTGCCTCCGCCGTCGACCGGGATGGTGCCGATGGTGCCGCCGAGCGTGCCGAGCGCCTTGGTGAGCTCGGCCGGGACGATCCAGGTGGAGGCGTTGTTGCCGTTGGCGATCTTCGGCAGCGTCTGCAGGTACTGGTAGGACAGCAGCTTCTGGTCGGGATTGCCGTCGTGGATGGCCTGGAAGACCGTCTCGATCGCGCGGCCCTCGCCCTGCGCCCGCAGGATGTCGGCCTGCTTCTGACCCTCCGCCGAGAGGATCGCGGCCTGCTTCTCACCCTCGGCGGTCAGGATCTGCGACTGCTTCTCGCCCTCGGCCGTCAGGATGGCCGACTGGCGCTGACCCTCGGCGGTGAGGATGACGGCGCGACGGTCGCGCTCGGCGCGCATCTGCTTCTCCATGGCGTCGATGATCGTGGCCGGCGGATCGATGCTCTTGAGCTCGACGCGGTTGACCTTGATGCCCCAGCGGGTCGTGGCCGCATCGAGCTCGGCGCCCAGTGTGCGGTTGATCTGGTCGCGGCCGGTCAGGGCGTGCTCGAGCGACATGCCACCGATGATGTTGCGCAGCGTGGTCATCGTGAGCTGGTGGATGGCCTCGATGTAGTTGACGATCTCGTACGTCGCCGACACCGGGTTGTTGACCGTGAAGTAGATGACGGTGTCGATCGAGACCGTCAGGTTGTCCTCGGTGATGACGTCCTGCGGCGGGAACGAGACGACCTGCTCGCGCTGGTCGATCATGTACCGGAGCCGGTCGATGAACGGGACGATCAGGTGCGGTCCGGAGTCCAGCGTCGTGCGGTACTTGCCGAGACGCTCGACGATGCCAGCGCGCTGCTGCGGAACGATCTTGAACGACATCGCGACCACGGCGATCGCGAGGACCAGGAACAGGACCGCGGCGATGAGTGCGGCTGAGGCGATCATGGATGTGCCTTTCCGGTCACCATGGCGGTGGCCCCCTCGATGGCGACGACGACGACCTCTGCGCCGACGTCGTGGTGCTCGTCCTCCGTCGTGCGTGCGGTCCACAGGTCGCCCTGGATGAGGACGCGACCGGCGAACGACGAGACGGGCTCGTCGACGATGCCGGTGCGGCCGACCAGGTTGTGGTGGCCGACGGTGAGCGTCGGGCCGTCGTGCAGGCGACGGACGAACCGCGGGCGGATGACGCCCAGCAGGAGGACGGAGACGAGGCCGAACACGACGATCGCGACCCAGGCCGGCGCCACCAGTGACACGGCAGCCGCCACGAGAGCGGCGATGCCGAACATCAGGAGCACGAGCTCGAGGCTCAGCAGCTCGGCGACGGCCAGCACGACGGCGATGCCGACCCAGATGACCCATGGGTTCTCGCTGATCCAGTCGATCACGTCAGTCCTCCCCACGTGCGGCACGACGACCGTACCGCACTCGACGAGCCGTGAACCGGCCCGAATCCTGCCGCAGCTCCAGGGCCGTCCCGAACGTGCGAGTGAGGTTCTCGTCGGTCAGCGTCGTCGCGAGCGGACCTGCCGCGACCACACGTCCCTCGCGCAGCATCAGCACGTGGGTGAATCCCGGTGGGATCTCCTCGACGTGGTGCGTGACGAGGACCAGCACCGGGGCGGACATGTCCTCGGCCAGCACATGAAGGCTCGACACGAGGTCCTCGCGGGCGCCGAGGTCGAGACCGGCCGCGGGCTCGTCGAGCACGATCAGCTCGGGATCGGTCATCAGCGCCCGGGCGATCAGCACCCGCTTGCGCTCGCCCTCGGAGAGCGTGCCGAACGTGCGGTGCGCGAGGTGGGAGATGCCGAGCTCGCCGATGATCTGGTCGGCCTGGGCCCCGTCGAGCTCGTCGTACTGCTCGCGCCAGCGTCCCGTCACCCCGTGAGCGGCGGACAGCACGGCGTCACGGACGGACTCGGCGGGCGGGATCCGATCGGCGACCGAGGTGCTGGTGTGGCCGATACGGGTGCGCAGCTCGAAGACGTCGACCGTGCCGAGCGTGCTGCCCAGCACCGATGCGGTGCCCGTGGTGGGGAACGCCGCAGCACCGATGATCTGCAGCAAGGTGGTCTTGCCGGCCCCGTTGGGCCCGAGCACGATCCATCGGTCGCCCTCGTCGACCACCCAGTCGACCGTGTCGAGCAGTGTCGCCCCGGATCGGACCACGCTGACCTGCGACAGCTCGATCGCCGCCGTCATCTGACCTCCTGGAGTACGCGTGCAACAGGGCCCAACCTATCGCGCTAGCCTCATGCCGATGACCAGCCACGTGCCTGCCCCGCACCTGCCCCTGCACTTCACCGGACCGACCGTCCTGGTGACGCTGGTCGGACCCGACCGCAGCGGTGTTTCCACGCGTCTTTTCGGGGCGCTCGGGGCGTTCGAGGTCGAGGTCATCGACGTCGAGCAGCTCGTCGTGCGCGGTCAGCTGGTGCTCAGCGTCCTCGTGACGGAACCCGTTGGGTCCAGCATCGAGCTCGACGCCGCGGTGGCCGCTCTCGGCGAGGAGCTGGGCCTCACGGCCACCGTGGAGCGCGGTGCCGGTGACAACCGCCCCCGCCGGGTGGGTCGGGCCCAGGTCGTGGTGCTCGGCGCCCCGCTGCGTCCGGCGGCCATGGCGGCGCTCACGGACGAGATCCGCTCCGAGGGCGGCAACATCGACCGTATCGTGCGCATGGCGCGCTACCCCGTCACGGCGATCCGCCTCGAGGTCAGCGGGGCCGACCCCGACTCCCTGCAGTCCTCGCTCGCCCGCGTGGGCTACGAGCAGGGCGTCGACATCGCGGTGCAGGAGAACGGCATCGGGCGCCACGCGCAGCGCCTGGTGGTCATGGACGTCGACTCCACGCTGATCCAGGGCGAGGTGATCGAGATGATCGCCGCCCACGCGGGCTGCGAGACCCAGGTCGCCGAGGTGACGGAGGCGGCCATGCGGGGCGAGCTCGACTTCGCCGCGTCGCTCACCGAACGGGTGGCGCTGCTGGAGGGTGTGCCGGAGTCGGTCCTCGACCAGGTGTACGACGGGCTGCAGTACGCGCCCGGCGCCCGCACGATGATCCGCACGCTCAAGCGCCTGGGCTACCGTTTCGCGCTCGTCAGCGGCGGGTTCACGCGCATCATCGAGCGCATCGCCGAGGAGCTCGAGATCGACTACTTCGCGGCCAACGAGCTCGAGGTCGCCGACGGTCGCCTGACCGGCCGGGTGACCGGCGAGATCGTCGACCGGCCCGGCAAGGCGGAGGCGCTGCGACGGTTTGCCGACCAGGCCGGCATCCCGCTGCTCAACACCGTGGCCATCGGCGACGGTGCCAACGACCTCGACATGCTGGCGGCGGCCGGCCTCGGCATCGCGTTCAACGCGAAGCCGCTGGTGCGCGACCAGGCGCGCACCAGCGTCAACGTGCCGTACCTCGACGCGATCGTCTACCTCCTCGGCATCACGCGCGAGGAGATCGAGGCGGCCGACGCCGCCGACGCCGGCCGTTCCTAGCGGCCTATTCGTCGTCCTCCAGGCGGAAGCCGATCTTCAGCGTCACCTGGTAGTGCGAGACCTGGTCGTCGGTGACCTGGCCGCGGACGCCCTCCACCTCGAACCAGTCGAGGTGGCGCAGGGTCTGGGAGGCACGCTTGATGCCGTTCTCGATCGCTTCGGTGACGCCGTCGGGAGAGGTGCCGACGATCTCGGTCAGTCGGTAGGTGCGGTTGCTCATAACCGACATCATGCCCCCGGGCGTATCCTGAAGCAGTGAAGCCCACCCAACAGCGTGAGCAGGTCGCCCTGATCACCTCGGCTCCCGAGCCCACCAGCACGGAGATGGGTTCACGTGAGCGGCGCTACCTGATCTCGATGGCGATCCGCACGATCTGCTTCGTCGGAGCCGTCATGGTCGACGGCCCGCTGCGCTGGGTCCTCGTCGTGGGAGCCGTCATCCTCCCGTACATCTCCGTGGTCCTGGCCAACGCCGGCGTTCGCATGCGCGTGGGCCGCGGCACCGACTTCGTCCCGATGGAGCACCGCTCGATCGAGGCCGGCTCCGAGCGCGATGCTCTCTGATGAGGGGCCCGACGAGCTGACCTGCTCGTCGAAGGGCTGCACCGCGCCCGCGACCGCCGAGGTCCGCTGGAACAATCCGAAGCTGCACACGCCGGACCGTCGCAAGGTCTGGCTGGCGTGCCCCGACCACACCGAGCACCTGCAGAGCTTCCTGTCGGCGCGGGGTTTCTGGCGCGAGACCGTCCCGCTGAGCCCCGACGCATGAGCTACCGGTTCCTGCGCAGCCCGCGGTGGCTCGGTTTCGCGCTCTTCGTGGTGCTGCTCGGCGCCGTCTGCGTGCAGCTGGGGATCTGGCAGTGGCAGAAGCTCGACGAGCGGGCCGAGCGCAACGACCTGGTGCGGCAGAATCTCTCGGCCGCCCCCGTCCCCCTCGACTCCGTCGTCGCCCCCGGCAGCGACGTCGACCGCTCCCAGGAGTGGACGCAGGTCGAGGCCAGCGGTCGCTTCGATCCCGAGGGCGAGGTCGTGGTGCAGTTCGTCAACCGCGACGGCGTGCCGGGGGTCGAGGTCGTCACTCCCCTGCTGCTCGAGGACGGTTCGGCCCTGTTGGTCGACCGGGGGTTCCTCGAGACCCGCCGCACGAGCCAGCGTCCCGAGGGCATTCCGGAGCCGCCGGACGGCACCGTGACCGTCTCGGGCTGGTTGCGGCCCGACAGCAACGCCGGTCCGCAGGCCACCCAGGTCCAGGACGGGCAGGTGCGCGCCGTCTCGAGCGACCAGCTCGCGGAGGACCTGCCGTACCAGCTGCGCAGCGGCTATGTCGACATGCAGCAGCAGGACCCCGCGCCGCCCGACGACTCAGCGACCCTCGCGGCCGAGCCGTACCCCGATCTCGGGTCCGGCCCCCACTTCTTCTACGCGCTGCAGTGGTGGTTCTTCGCCCTGCTCGCGATCGTCGGCTACGGCTGGTTCGCCCGGGTCGAGGCCCGCGACGGACGCCCAGCCTCGGCCGCGCAGCTCGACCGCGAGCGCGAGGTCACGCCAGCGCGATGAGGTCGGCGTACGTGTCGGACCACATGTCCTCGTCGCCGTCGGGCAGCAGCAGCACGCGGTCGGGCTCCAGGGCCAGCACCGCGCCCTCGTCGTGCGAGACCAGGACGATCGCGCCCTCGTAGGTGCGAATGGCCCGCAGCACCTCCTCGCGGGAGGCCGGGTCGAGGTTGTTGGTGGGCTCGTCGAGCAGCAGGACGTTGGCGCTGGAGACGATCAGGCTGGCGAGCGCCAACCGGGTCTTCTCGCCACCGGACAGCACGCCCGCAGGCTTGGCGGTGTCGTCGCCGCTGAACAGGAACGAGCCCAGCACGCTGCGGGCCTCGGTGTCGGTCAGCTGCGGAGCGGACGACTGCATGTTCTCGAGCACGGTGCGCGAGGTGTCGAGCGTCTCGTGCTCCTGGGCGAAGTAGCCGATCTTGAGGCCGTGGCCCGGCTGAATCTCACCGGTGTCGGGCGTCAGCGCGCCGGCCAGCATACGCAGCAGCGTGGTCTTGCCGGCGCCGTTCAGGCCCAGCACCACGACGCGGCTGCCCTTGTCGATCGCGAGGTCGACGTCGGTGAAGATCTCCAGCGAGCCGTAGGACTTCGAGAGTCCCTCGGCCATGAGCGGCGTCTTGCCGCACGGGGCCGGCTTGGGGAACTTGATGTGCGCGACCTTGTCGGTAGCGCGCTCGTTCTCGAGCCCGGCCACCATCTGCTCGGCGCGACGCAGCATCTGCTGGGCCGTGGCGGCCTTGGAGGCCTTGGCGCGGAACTTGTTGGCCTGCGCGGTGAGCTGCTCGGACTTCTTGACCGCGATGGCGCGCTCGCGCTTGCGGCGGTGCTCGTCGGCCTCGCGCTGCTTGAGGTACTGCTTCCAGCCCATGTTGTAGACGTCGATCGTGGCGCGGTTGGCGTCGAGGTAGAAGACCTTGTTGACGGTCTCCTCGATCAGCTCCACGTCGTGACTGATGACCACCAGGCCGCCGGAGTAGCCCTGGAGGAAGTTGCGCAGCCACACGACGGAGTCGGCGTCGAGGTGGTTGGTCGGCTCGTCGAGCAGCATCGTCTCGGCGTCGCTGAACAGGATCCTGGCCAGCTCGATGCGGCGTCGCTGACCGCCGGAGAGCGTCGAGAGCGGCTGGCCCAGCACCCGGTCGGGCAGGCTCAGCGCGTGGGCGATGGTGGCGGCCTCGGCCTCGGCCGCGTAGCCGCCGCCGGCGGAGAACTCCGCGTCGGCACGGCCGTAGGTCTTCATGGCCCTCTCGGCGACCTCAGGGTCGGACGAGCCCATGTCGGTCTCGGCCTGCCGCATGCGGCGCAGCGCCTCGTCGAGGCCGCGGGCCGACAGGATCCGGTCGCGCGCGGTGACCGACGTGTCGCCCGTGCGGGGGTCCTGCGGCAGGTACCCGACCGAGCCGGTGGCCGTGATGCTGCCCTGGGCGGGCTGACCGTTGCCGGCGAGCATGCCGGTCAGGGTCGTCTTGCCGGCGCCGTTGCGGCCGACGAGGCCGATCTTGTCGCCGGGAGCGACGCGGAAGGACACGTCGGACATGAGGACGCGGGCACCAAAACGGAGCTCGACGTTGCTGACGGTGAGCATGCAGAAGACTTTCGGGCAGGAGCGGACGGTCGTGCGGGACGAGCGACGGCGTCACTCCAGCTGGATGGTCACCGTCCCACCCTACCGGGGCCCTACGCTCGGCCCATGCGCACCGCTTCCCGGCTCGGGGCCGCCGCCGGCCTGCTGCTGACGTCGTTGCTGATCCTGGCCCCGCTGCGACCGGCCGTCGCGACCCCACCGGTCGACGTGGACGGCCCGGTCACCGACCCTGCGGGAGTGCTGGGCGGCCGGGCGGAGGAGGTTCGCGACGCCCTGGACGTCCACCTCGAGGAGGCGGGCTACCAGCTCTTCGTCGTCCTGGTGCCGTCGTTCGACGGCCTGGACGGCAGCGCCTGGGCCGACGAGTCCGCACGCGTCTCGCGGCTCGACGACTAGGACGTCGTGCTGGCGATCGCGACGGAGGAACGCTCGTGGGGGTTGTCCGTCCCCGACGACTTCCCCCTGAGCGACGGAGAGATCGACCAAGTCGTCGACGAGGACCTGCTCTCCCACCTGCGCGACAGCGACTGGGCCGGCGCAGCCATCGCGACGGCCGACGGTCTGGTGGCGGCCGACCGGACCGGCCCCGGTCCCTGGATCGCGGGGGGTGGTGTCCTAGCGGTCGGCGTCGGCGTCGGTGGAGCTGCGTGGTGGCGCCGGCAACGCGAGCGGTCGACTGCTGCGGCAGCCCTGGCCGACCTCGAGCAGCGCAGCGGCGCGGCCCTGGTGGCCGTCGACGACGCGATCCGCGCCTCGGAGCAGGAGCTCTCCTTCGCCGAGGCCCAGTTCGGCACGCAGGCGACCCTGGACTTCCGGACCACGATCGACGAGTCCCGCGCCCTCATGACCGAAGCGTTCACCGAGCGTCAGCGGCTGGACGACGACGTCCCCGAGTCCGACCCCCAACGGCGCACGATCGCCGAGCACATCATCGATCTGTGCACGCGGGCCGACGAGGCGCTGGACGCCAAGGCCAAGGAGTTCGAGGCCCTGCGAGACCTGCATCGACGAGCGCCGGAGATGCTCGCCGAGCTCGCCACCCGAGCCACGGAGATCCGGGCCCGGGTCGCCGCGTCGCGCGCGACGCTCGAGGGTCTCTCCGCGCGGTACCCCGCCACTGCTCTCGACACGGTCGACGACCACCCGGTCGAGGCAGAGCGCCTCCTCGACCAAGCCCAGCACCACGTGGAGCAGGGCCGAGCCGTCCTCGAGACGGACCGTGCTGCGGCCGTGGCCCACGCCCGGTCGGCCGAGGCCGCTCTGGGGCACGCGTCGACCTTGCTCGATGTGCTCGACGGCGCCGACGCCGCCCTCCAGGCCGCGCCCGTGCTGATCGCTGAGCGGCTGGCGGCGGTCGACGGCCTGCTCGCCGATGCCGCGACGCACGCCGCGGACGACCCGTCCGTGACGCCGGCCGCGGAGCGAGCGCGCATCGCCGCCGAGGGGGCACGGTCCTCATCGGCCGACCCCCTGGCCACCGTGGCTGCGCTGCAGGACGCCGAGACGGTCCTGGCTTCCGCCCTGGCACCGGTCCTGGCCGAGGTTGCCCGCATCGAGCAGGCGCGTGCGGCTCTCGCGAGCACGATCAGTCGCGTCGACGGGAGGATCCGCGTCGTCAGTCAGTACGTCGACTCGCGCGGCGCGGTGATCGGGTCCGAGGCACGCACACGCCTGTCCGAGGCCGGCCGGCACCTGGCGCAGGCCCAGCAGGCCCAGGACGCCGACCCGGTCACCGCCCTCGGTGAGGCGGAGGAGGCTGACCGGCTCGTCGCCTCGGCGGACAGCTTCGCCCGTGCCGACATCAGTCGGGCGAGCTCAGCCCAGCAGACGCCCCAGGGTTGGGGCGGCGGTTGGGGTGGCGGAGGTGGCTGGAGCGGCGGGGGCGGCAGCAGTCGCCGCCGCTCGAGCTCGTCGCGACGGTCCTCGTCGTCGCGGCGGTCGTCGTCGAGCCGGCGGTCGTCAGGCTCGCGCGGCGGGCGGAGCCGCGGCGGCCGTTTCTGACGAGACGATCCCCAGAGAACCCGAGGGACCATGGACACGAATCTGTTTCGCAGTGCATTGGCTGCGCTGGTGCTGACGGCCGTGCTGGGTGGTTGTGGGGACGGCGACGGCGAGGTACCGCAGGCGGCGCCTCCGATCACGTACCCCGCTGAGCTCGAGGTGCCGAGTCCCCGCGAGTACAGCGCCAGCAGCGATGTCTTCCCGGGCGAGGACGACGGCATTGCCGAGCTGAAGCTCGACTCGGGCGTCCGTGTGGCTCTCTGGATCGACCCCGACGACATCCGGCGCGTGCTGGTGCAGCACTCAGACCCGGGTGATCCCGCCGCGTGGACCGAGCCCGAGGAGATCTTCACGGCCGGTGACGGCTGCCTGATCATGGACGCCGCCACCGACGGCGAGATCGTTGCCGTCGGCCTCGGGTGCTACGAGGACGACGCCTTCATCCAGCAGGCCCCCGACGAGGGAGCCGCGCTGGTGACGACGGACCTGCGGGACTGGGAGGCCTCCGAACGCTTCGTCGAGTTCTACTCCAAGCCCGAGATCGGCGACGGGGTGGTCACCTTCGTGAACGGGGTCTACGAGGACCACGTCGTCACCTGGACCGAGGACGACGGGTTCGAGGAGGACCGGGCTCGATGAGGGCTGGGACTAGCCGATGTTGAAGCCGAGGGCACGCAGCATCTCGCGGCCGTCGTCGGTGATCTTGTCCGGGCCCCACGGCGGCATCCAGACCCAGTCGATGCGGAAGTCGTTGACGATGCCGTCGAGCGCCGCGCGGGTCTGGTCCTCGATGACGTCGGTCAGCGGGCAGGCCGCGGACGTGAGGGTCATGGAGAGCACCGCGTTGCTGTGCTCGTCGACGGCAGCGCCGTAGACGAGGCCGAGGTCGACGACGTTGATGCCGAGCTCGGGGTCGACGACGTCCTTCATCGCCTCGATGACGTCGTCCTCGGTGGTGGCGGTGGAGACGCCACCGACCTCGACGGGGGGAAGATCGCTGTGATCGGTCATGCCTGATCCTTTCCGGTCGCCTGGGCGACCGCATCCTTGAAGGCCATCCACGAGAGCAGCGCGCACTTGACGCGGGCCGGGAACTGCGCGACGCCGGCGAAGGCGATGCCGTCCTCCAGCACGTCCTCGTCGGCCTCGACCTGACCCTTGCCCTGCATCAGGCGCTGGAACTCGTCGAGCACCTGCAGGCTGCGATCGACCGGCTGGCCGACCACGAGGTCGTTGAGCACCGACGCCGAGGCCTGGCTGATCGAGCAGCCCTCGGCGTGGTACGAGACGTCGCGCACGGTCTGGCCGTCGAGGTGCACCCGCAGGGTGATCTCGTCGCCACACGTGGGGTTGACGTGGTGCACCTCGGCGTCGCCGTCGTCGCGGAGGCCAGCGCCATGGGGGCGCTTGTAGTGGTCGAGAATGATCTCTTGGTAGAGCGCATCCATGTTCTGGGCATCAGCGGCCATGGTCATCACGCTCCGAAGTACTTCTGGGTGTGCCGGATGCCGTCGACGAGCGCGTCGATCTCGGCCTCGGTCGTGTACAGGTAGAACGAGGCCCGCGTCGTGGACTGCACGCCGAACAGCAGGTGCGCCGGCTTGGCGCAGTGATGTCCCGCACGCACGGCGATGCCCCGGCTGTCGAGCAGCTGCGCGACGTCGTGCGGGTGGATGCCCTCGAGGGTGAAGCTGATCGCTCCCCCGCGGTCGACCGCCTCCTGCGGACCGACGACCCGCAGGCCGTCGATCTCGAGCATGCGCTCGAGCGCGTAGGCGGTGATGGCCTGCTCGTGCGCCGCAACGTTCTGCATGCCCAGCTCGGTGAGGTAGTCGACGGCCGCACCGAGACCGACCGACTGCGCGATCGGCGGGGTGCCCGCCTCGAACCGGGCCGGCGGCTCCGCGTAGGTGGAGCCCTCCATCGTGACGGTCGCGATCATCTCGCCACCGCCGAGGAACGGCGGCAGCTCGGCCAGCAGGTCGTAGCGTCCCCAGAGAACGCCGATGCCCGTGGGACCGACCATCTTGTGGCTCGTGAAGGCGACGAAGTCGGCACCGAGCTCGGCCACGTCGACCGGGATCTGCGGCACGGCCTGCGAGGCGTCGATGACCACGAGCGCGCCGACCTCACGCGCCCGGGCGATGACCTGCTGCACCGGGTTGATCGTGCCGAGCATGTTCGAGACCCAGGTGATGGAGACGACCTTGGTGCGCTCGGTGATGGGATCGTTCTCGAGGTCGAGCCGACCCTCCGGCGTGATGCCGAACCAGCGCAGCGTCGCGCCGGTGCGCTGCGACAGCTGCTGCCACGGCACGATGTTGGAGTGGTGCTCCATCTGGCTGATGACGATCTCGTCGCCCTCGCGCACCCGACCGGCGTCGCCGAGCACGCGCGCCACCAGGTTGAGCGCCTCGGAGGCGTTCTTGGTGAACACGACCTCCTCGCGGCGCGGGGCCTTGATGAACTCGGCGACCTTGGTGCGGCCCAGCTCGAAGCCCTCGGTCGCCTCGGCGCCCAGCTGGTGCATCGCGCGCGAGACATTCGCGTTGTGCGCCAGGTAGTGCGCGTCGATGGCGTCGACGACCTGCCGGGGCTTCTGCGACGTGTTGGCGCTGTCGAGGTAGACCAGCGGCAGGTCCCCGGCCAGCCGACGCTGCAGGATCGGGAAGTCCTCCCGAACCCGTGCGACGTCATAGGCGGCGGCCATGGTCAGGCTCCCGCAGCAGCACCCGCGGCGCCGGCCGCAGCGTCAGCCTTGACGTACTTGTCGTAGCCGCTGGCCTCGAGCTCGTCGGCGAGCTCGCGCCCACCGGTCTCAGCCAGGCGGCCCGCGACGAAGACGTGCACGAAGTCGGGCTGGATGTAGCGCAGGATGCGGGTGTAGTGCGTGATGAGCAGGACGCCACGGTCGCCCTGGCCGCTGTAGCGGTTGACGCCGTCGGAGACGACCTTGAGCGCGTCGATGTCGAGGCCGGAGTCGGTCTCGTCGAGCACGGCGAACTTCGGGTTCAGCAGCTCGAGCTGGGCGATCTCGTGGCGCTTCTTCTCGCCACCGGAGAAGCCCTCGTTGACGCTGCGCTGGGCGAAGGCGGGGTCGAGGGTCACGCGCTCGAGAGCGGCGTTGACGTCCTTGATCCAGGTGCGCAGCTTGGGAGCCTCGCCGTCGATGGCCGTCTTGGCCGTGCGCAGGAAGTTCGCGACCGACACACCGGGCACCTCGACCGGGTACTGCATGGCGAGGAAGAGGCCGGCGCGGGCGCGCTCATCGACGCTGAGCTCAAGGACGTTCTGGCCGTCGAGCAGCACCTCGCCCTCGGTGACGTCGTACTTGGGGTGGCCGGCGATGGAGTAGGCCAACGTCGACTTGCCCGAGCCGTTGGGGCCCATGATGGCGTGGACCTCGCCGGAGTTGATGGTGAGGTTGACGCCGCGGAGGATCTCCTTGGCGCCGTCCTCGGTGTCGACGGAGACGTGAAGGTTCTTGATCTCGAGCGTTGCCATGTCAGTTCTCCTCGGGCAGGGCGACGAGTACCTGGTCGCCCTCGATGGTGGTGGGGTAGGTACGGACCGGCTCGGTGGCCGGGAAGTTCAGGGGCTCGCCGGTGCGCACGTCGAAGCGCGATCCGTGCAGCCAGCACTCGATGGACTTGCCGTCGACGTCGCCCTCGGACAGCGGGATCGAGGCGTGTGAGCACTCGTCGCGCATCGCGAAGACCTCGTCGCCGTCGCGGATGAGCGCGATCTCGCAACCGCCGACCTCCACCGCCAGCACGCCCCCGTCAGGGACGTCGGCCAGCGCGGCCGCGGGGATGCTCCGGGTGCCGGGCGCGGTCTCAGACATCGGCCAGCTCGTCCTCGACGGCGGCGACGAGCCGCTCCTGCACGTCGGGGATGCCGATGCGCCGGATGATGTCGTTGAAGAAGCCGTGCACGACGAGGCGGCGGGCCTCGTCCTCGGCGATGCCGCGGCTCTGCAGGTAGAACAGGTGCTGGTCATCGAACCGGCCGGTGGTGCTGGCGTGACCGGCGCCGGCAATGTCGCCGGTCTCGATCTCGAGGTTCGGCACCGAGTCGGCGCGGGCGCCGTCGGTGAGCACGAGGTTGTCGTTCTGCTCGAACGTCTCGATGGCCTCGGCGACCTTGCGGATCAGGACGTTGCCGATCCACACGGTGTGCGCGTCCTGGCCCTGCAGCGCGCCCTTGTAGAGGACGTTGCTGCGGGTGCGGGGCGCCGTGTGGTCGGCGAACAGCCGGTGCTCGATGTGCTGGCCGGCGTCGGCGAAGTAGACGCCGTAGAGGTCGGCGCTGCCGCCGGGCCCCGCGTAGTCGACGTTGGTGCTGGTGCGCACGAGGTCGCCGCCGAGGGTGAACTCGAAGGCGCGCACCGTGGCGTCGCGGCCCACGCGGATGTTGATCTGCTCGGCGTGCACGGCGTCGTCGGCCCAGTCGTTCAGGGTGACGAGGTCGAGCTGGGCGCCGTCGGCGACCACGACCTGCGTGAACGCGTCGTAGGTGGCGCTGCCGGCGTGGTCGATCAGCACGGTGGCCTTGGCGTGGGTGCCGACCCGGACGACCAGGTGGCTCCACACGACGTCGTCGACGGAGTCACCCCGCAGCACGAGGCGGATCGGCTCGTCGGCGACGAGCTCGGACGGGACGTCGAGCAGCACCGCTCCCCCGGCGTTGGCCGCCGCGAGGGCGCCCAGCCGGTCGAGCGGCGCCGAGACGGCCAGCGCCTGGGCCTCGGCGGTGCTGATCTCGGTGAGCGTGACGCCCTCGGGCAGCTTCTGCTCCCAGTTCAGGCGTGCGTCGCTCGGCTCACCCTGCAGGAGTCCGCGCAGCCGCTTGAGCGGGGTGAAGCGCCAGATCTCCTCGCGCCCGGTCGGCACGGGGTGCGTGTCGACGTCGTAGGACGGCTGGGGGTGGAGGTGGGACTCGACGTGGTCGAGCTCCAGAGCCTCGGTGACCGGTGCGGTCTCGTTGACAGTCGCGGTCATCAGCCAACTGCCCCTTCCATCTGCAGCTCGATGAGTCGGTTCAGCTCCAGCGCGTACTCCATGGGCAGCTCACGCGCGATCGGCTCGACGAAGCCGCGGACGATCATCGCCATGGCCTCGTCCTCCTCCATGCCGCGCGACATGAAGTAGAAGAGCTGGTCGTCGCTGAGCTTGGAGACCGTGGCCTCGTGGCCCAGCGTCACGTCGTCCTCGCGGACGTCGACGTACGGGTACGTGTCGGAGCGGCTGATCTGGTCGACCAGCAGCGCGTCGCACTTGACCGTGCTGGCCGAGCCCTCGGCGCCCTCGTTGACCTGCAGCAGGCCGCGGTACGACGTGCGGCCGCCACCACGGGCGACGGACTTGCTGAGGATCGAGCTGGAGGTGCGGGGCGCGGCGTGCACCATCTTGGCGCCGGCGTCCTGGTGCTGGCCCTCGCCGGCGAACGCGATCGACAGCGTCTCGCCGCGAGCGCCCTCGCCCATGAGGTAGACGGCCGGGTACTTCATGGTGACCTTCGAGCCGATGTTGCCGTCGACCCACTCCATCGTGGCGCCGGCCTCGCAGACGGCGCGCTTGGTGACCAGGTTGTACACGTTGTTCGACCAGTTCTGGATCGTCGTGTAGCGGACGCGGGCGCCCTTCTTGACGACGATCTCGACGACCGCGGAGTGCAGCGAGTCGCTGGAGTAGATGGGCGCGGTGCAGCCCTCGACGTAGTGGACGTAGGAGTCCTCGTCGGCGATGATCAGCGTCCGCTCGAACTGGCCCATGTTCTCGGTGTTGATGCGGAAGTAGGCCTGCAGCGGGATGTCGACGTGGACACCCTTGGGCACGTAGATGAACGAGCCACCGGACCAGACGGCCGAGTTGAGCGCCGAGAACTTGTTGTCACCGACGGGGATGACGGTGCCGAAGTACTCCTGGAAGATCTCCGGGTGCTCACGCAGCGCGGTGTCGGTGTCGAGGAACAGGACGCCCTGCTCCTCGAGGTCCTCACGGATCGAGTGGTAGACGACCTCGGACTCGTACTGCGCGGCGACGCCGGACACGAGGCGCTGCTTCTCGGCCTCGGGGATGCCCAGGCGGTCGTACGTGTTCTTGATGTCCTCGGGGAGGTCGTCCCACGTGGCGGCCTGCTTCTCGGTGGACCGCACGAAGTACTTGATGTTGTCGAAGTCGATGCCACCGAGGTCGGAGCCCCAGGTGGGCATGGGCTTGCGATCGAACAGCTTGAGGCCCTTGAGGCGCAGGTCGAGCATCCACTGCGGCTCGTCCTTGAGCGTCGAGATGTTGCGCACGACGGCTTCGCTCAGGCCGCGTTGCGACGTGGCGCCGGCGTCGTTCTTGTCGGACCAGCCGAACTCGTACCGGCCGACGTCCTTCAGCCCGGGGTTGAGCTCTTCGATGGAGTTGGCAGCGGACCCTGTGGTCTCGTGCGACGTGGTCGTCATGACGACACCCTCTCTGGATGGACGGGATGGGGAAGATGAGTCGTGCAGACACCGTCGCCGTGGGCGATGGTGGCAAGTCGTTGGACATGCGTGCCGAGGAGGTCGGCGAACATCGCCGTCTCGGCCTCGCAGAGGTCGGGGAACTGCTCGGCCACGTGGGCGACCGGGCAGTGGTGCTGGCAGAGCTGGACGCCGGTCTCGGTGCTGCTGGCGGACGCGGCGAAGCCGTCGGTGGTCAGCGCCTCGGCGAGGACCTCGGGACGCTCGGCATCGGGCACGCCGGCGAGGCGACGCTCGAGCGACTCGCGCAGGCCGGCGAGACGCGCACGGGCGAACGCGGCGACGGCCTCGTCTCCCCCGGTCTCGCGGACGAACGACAGCGCCTGCACGGCGAGGTCGTCGTAGCCCTGGGTGAAGCGGGCGCGTCCGGCGTCCGTGAGCACGAACTCCTTGGCGGGGCGGCCGCGACCGCGACGGCCGACGATGCGGGACTCACGCGACGTGAGCACGCCCTCGAGCACCAGGTGATCGAGGTGGCGACGGACGGCTGCAGGCGTGAGGCGGAGCTCTTGGGCGAGCTCAGAAGCCGTGGAGGGCCCGCGACGCAGGACTGCCTGCACCACGCGCGCACGCGTGGGAGAGTCGTCGACGAGCGACATCTTCTCCGGTGCGTCCATGCTTTTCACAACAACAGTGTGTCGTTAATGATTCCGGCCGTTCAACAAAGGCTCGCCTCAGTGAGGTGCGCCTCATCGCGGCCGGGGTGGGCACGAGCCCCTGTCCCAGCCCTATGATCGAGCCATGCGATCGAGGGGAACGCGCACTTTCACCTGTGCCGCCGTGCTGATGGTCATCGCCGGGCTCACCGGGTGTTCGGGCGGTGGGTCGGACGAGCCTGAAGCGACGCCCACCCCGACGGAGGCGACCGCTGAGGACCTGGCCATCGCGACCGTGCAGGAGTACTGGGACGAGCGCGTCCGCGTGGAGAGCTCCGCCGACTACGCCTCGGCGGACTTCGAGGGCATCCTCGACCCGGCGCTCCTTGAAGGCGTGAACGCCCGCTACAGCTCCTACGCCGACGGCGGATTCCGGCGCGAGGGTGAGCCCGAGCTGCGCGACTTCGAGGCCACGGTCGACGGTTCCACGGCGTTGGTCACGGTGTGCGTCAATGAGGGCGGCTGGACCGCGGTCGCTGACATCGAGAACGTCGAGCAGCCGGCTGATGAGTTCTACGCGATCGGGTACCCCCTGAAGCAGGCCGGAGACGACTGGATCATCACGACAGAGGGCCAGAACCCGCCCGAGGGCGTCTCGTGCTGAATCTGACGCGTCTGCTCACAGTGGCCTCCATGGTCGCGGTCTTCGCCGTCGCCACGGCGCTGCCGGCCTCGGCCGAGCTCGTCTGCGTCAAGAGCGGCGACACCGACCCGAGCACCCCCGGCCTGCAGTACGGGTGCATCGAGTACGGCGACAGCGGAGGGGGAGATTCGGGCGGCGACGGCGGCACGGGCGGTGGACCCGCGCAGCCCACGTGCACCTTCTTCGACGTCTGGAACGACTACTGTTCCGGCACACTGGCCTGCTACATCAACGATCCCGCCGCTCTGCAGGACCCCGACGACGAGCTCGTGCGCCGGGACACCCCCGGCCTGCCCGAGAAGCCCCCGGAGGCCGACCACCTCGTGTTCACGTCGTGCACCGCCGGTCCTGGGGCCGAGGAGATCCGGACGTACTCATGGAACACCGAGTTCGAGGCCCCTTCCTTGGAGGACCAGATCCGATCGGCCGCCGGCCAGCTGGTTCTGCCGACCATCACGCCGCGGTTCAACCCCCCGGTGCAGTCGATCGTCAACCTCGAGACGTGGTTCTGGGCCGAAGGTGCCACCACGGACGAGATCGTCGGCAGTGACGCCCTCGGCCTCCGCGCTGTTGCCACCCCCGGTGACATGGCGGTCAGCGCGGTGGCGGGAGCACGCAGCGAGAGCGAGACCTGCCCCGTGGTGACGAGCGAGTCCGACGCCTGCGCCATCAGCTTCCGCCGGTCCGGTCAGTACACGGTGACCATGTCGATCACCTACCAGATCCGCTTCGAGCTCAATGGCGAGGTCATCGAGGTGCCGGGTGGCCTGGAGGACCTGACCACCATGACGACGAGCGCGCAGGTCGCGGTGCCGGTGGTCGAGATCCAGTCGCTCGTCAAGGGCGTCAGCTGAGTCAGCCTGCATCGGCGCCGCGCAGATCTAGACTCCGGACATGCCCACGCGCGCGACCGAGATCGAGGCCGGCGGACGCTCCGTGCGCGTCTCCAGCCCTGATCGGGTGGTCTTCGAGGCCACGGACGACACGCCGGAGTTCACCAAGCTCGAGGTCGTCCAGTACGTCGTGGCGGTGGAGGACGGCATCATGCGCGCCCTGCGTGACCGGCCCACGGCCCTCGAGCGCTGGCCGAAGGGCGTCCGCGAGGGGATGCGCCTGACCACGGGCGACAAGCCCGGCGGTGACGCGTTCTACAGCAAGCGAGTGCCGAAGGGGGCTCCGTCGTACCTGGGCACCGTGCAGGTGCACTTCCCCACCGGGCGCACGGCGGTGGAGATCTGCCCGGGCGAGATCGCCGACCTGGCCTGGGCCGCGCACATGGGCGCGATCACGTTCCATCCGTGGCCGATGCGGCGTGCTGACGTCGATCGACCGGACGAGCTGCGCATCGACCTCGACCCGCAGCCGGGCACCGACTTCCGCGACGCGGTGGCGGCCGCGCTGGAGGCGCGTGACCTCTTCGCCGAGCTGGGCATCCGCGCGTTCGTGAAGACCAGCGGCAACCGCGGCGTGCACGTGTTCGTGCGCATCGAGCCGCGGTGGACGGTGACGGCGGTGCGACACGCGGCGATCGCCTTCGGCCGGGCGCTGGAGCAGCGCGTCGACGGTGTGACCACGGCGTGGTGGAAGGAGGAGCGCGGCGAGAACATCTTCGTCGACTTCAACCAGAACGCCCGCGACCGCACGATCGCCAGCGCCTACAGCCTGCGACCCAAGCCCGGTGCTCCCGTGTCGTTCCCTGTCGCGTGGGAGCAGCTCGAGCAGGTCGACGATCCACGGCAGTTCAACCTGGGCACCGTGCCCGATCTGCTCGCCGAGCGTGGTGACGCGTGGGCGGAGATCGACGACGTCCACCACGACCTCACGCCGCTGCTCGACCTCTGGGCCGACAACCCGACCGAGATGCCCTATCCCCCGGACTACCCGAAGATGCCGGGCGAGCCGAAGCGCGTGCAGCCGAGCAAGGCGCGGAAGGGCTAGCTGCGGAAGTGGTAGATCTCGCCGCAGGCGTCGCAGGAGCTGATGAGCCGGCCACCTACGGGAAGGGCGACGTGACCGTCGCAGGCGTCGGTGGTGCAGGCGAAGGAGTGGGGGTCGTCGGAGAAGGCAGGTACGGCGCTCATGCGCGGGTCCGTCCAGTTGCAGTGAGCCGCGCCTGTTTCGCGACCACCCCACTGTGACCGCCATGGCGTCGAAACACAATCCACGACGACCGATCAGTGCGTCAGGACAGGCGGACGTTGCGGATGAGCGCGACAGTGCGTCAGGCGATCCGGCGCCGCCGAACGAGGATGGCCAGGCCACCGGTCATGGTCGCCACCGCGGCAAGCAGCCACGCTGTCGTCGGCCCACCAACCGAGGGAAGGACACCGCGCGTGGTGGAGATCGGTGCCGCCATGCCCGGCGGCGTCACCGTCGGCGGCGTCACCACGGGGGCGGGGAGAACGTCGATCAGAGCCGAGTCCGTCACACCGGTCGGCGTGTAAGTCGCGGTGATGCGGCGCGGTCCGGCGGTGCTGAACGTGACCGTCATCCCGTCGATCACGTCGGTGGCGACGTCGGACGTGAGCACGACGTCGGCCGTGACGTCACCGAGGTCGGTGCCGCCGGCGGACTCGCCCGTGGTCGTGAAGGTGACCGACTCGCCCAGGTCCACCGTGTCGGCCGACGGGGTGAGGGTGATCTCGGCAACGGCCGTCACGACACGATTGATCGTCACGGTGGCCGTGGAGACCGAACCGTCGTTGTCGGTGAGGCTGTACGTCAGCTCGTCCGTGCCGACGAAGTCGTCGGTCGGGGTGTAGGTGAGCGTGCCGTCGGCGGCGAACACAGCGGTGCCGTGCGCCGGCGCCGTCACGATGGCGAGCGCTCCCCCACGGTCCGCCTCGGGAACCTCGGTCAGGTCATCCTGCATCGCCAGCTCGGCATCGGTCGGAACCTGCGAGGTGATGCTGCCGGAGTCCCACGTGGCGTCGTCGTTCGCGAGCACATCGATGTCGATCGTCGTCTCGGGGTCGGTCGAGGCCACGTCGTCACCCAGGACTGGCGGCGTGTTGACGTACAGGCCGACGATGCCGGAACCGGCATCTGTCGAGCACACGCCCGTCTGCGTGGCGTAGGTGAACGTCCACCCGTCGAGCCGAGCCTCCAGGACGGTGCCGGCTGCTTCCGCCGGCACCGTGAAGTCGGTCCCGGAGCCCGGCGGCACGAAGACGCCAGGACCGGGCGGCGTGGTGAAGGTCGGCGGGTTGCTCGTGCCGGTCTGCGCTCCCAAGTGCACCGACACCGTGTTGTCGCGCATCTGCTGCCAGGAGTTGAGATAGGGGTTGTAGATCCCCATCGCCACAGAGACCGTGTCCCCGACCTGCACATCGTTGTCTCCGTCGTCGCTGACGGAGAAGGTGGTGTGCGTGAAATGGGTCGGGTCGCTCGCGATCCACCCACCTCCGACGCACTGCGCGGGGCTGTAGACGAAGCGCTCAGAGTCGACCGGCGGCGCGGCGCTGGCGGCCAAGCCGCTTGCGCCGATCAAGCCTGTGACGACGGCGATGGACATGACTGCATGGCGCGAACTGCGCACGACACCCTCCACGGTGTGATCCCCCTGCGAACCGCGACCCTCCCGCGGGGGCACAGCGTGCCGGTCGTGAACGTACCGCACCGCGGGGTCCTCCCGAGCACGCGCGCCCCGGGGTTCGTCTGGCGCCTCACGTACGCTGATCCTGTGGACCTGCCCAGCTCGCCTGCCGGGGACCTCGACGACGACGCCTTGATGCGCGTCGGCGACCTGAAGGCCCTGCGCGACGACTTCACGCACCTCATGCTGCGTCACCGTTTCGGCATGGAGGAGGTCGTCACGAAGCTCTCGATCCTGCGCGACGAGTTCGCCCTCATGCACGCCTCGAACCCCATCGAGAACATCGTCTCGCGCCTCAAGTCGCCCGAGAGCCTGGCCGAGAAGCTGCGACGCAAGGGCGTCGAGCCGAGTCTCGAGGCGATCCGCAGCACCATCACCGACATCGCCGGCGTGCGGGTCACCTGCAGCTTCGTGTCCGACGTCTACCGGGTCTTCGACCTGCTGGCGGGCCAGCACGACATCACGGTGCTCGACGTGCGCGACTACATCGCCACACCGAAGCCGAACGGCTACCGCAGCCATCACGCACTCATCGAGGTGCCCGTCTACCTGTCCGACGGCGCGGTGCCCGTGGTCGTCGAGCTGCAGCTGCGGACGATCGCGATGGACTTCTGGGCGAGTCTTGAGCACAAGATCCACTACAAGTACCGCGGCGCTGTGCCGGACGACCTGGCCGAACGGTTGTGCGACGCGGCCGACGCGGCCCACGAGCTCGACACCCGCATGGAGTCGCTGCACCAAGAGGTGCGTCACCTCGGTGGCGACCCCGTGGACGACCTGCCCGACGACGTCCGCGACGACCTCGGTCGCCCCGCGGACGCGGCGCCCGATGAGCTCATCGCGCGTCTGCAGCGCCTCGTGCGGGACTGACCCCTGACCTTCCGGCTCAGGTCAGCACGTCCTGCAGGCGGTAGCCGACGACCTCCTCGAGCTGCGCGTACGTGCACGACGACGCCTCACGGTCGGGACGCCAGCGCTTGAACTGCGCCGTGTGGCGGAAGCGGGCGTCCTCCCCCGGTCCTTCCATGTGCTCGTAGCCGACCTCCAGCACCCGCTCTGGCGCCAGCGGCACGAACGACAGGTCCTTGCCCGACGACCACCGGTTGGGCCCCATCTCCATCTCGCCCCACGGGTGGTCGGCGAGCGGCACCTCCAGCGGGGCCAGCTCGGCGACCAGCTCGGCACGGCGGGCAGCCGTGAACGACGCGCAGACTCCGACGTGGTGCAGCACGCCGGCCTCGGTGTACAGACCGAGCAGCATCGAGCCGAGCAAGGGTGCGGCATCCGTGGACGTCTTGTGCAGCCGGTAGCCGGCCACCACGACGTCGGCGGTTCGGGCGTGCTTGATCTTGAGCATCTTCCGCCCGTTCGGCGCGTACGCGCTGTCGAGGCGCTTGGCCATGACGCCGTCGAGACCGGCTCCCTCGAACTGCCCGAACCACTGCTCGGCCACCGCGGCGTCGCGAGTCGTGCGCGTCAGGTGCACAGGGGCGGCCGCGCCGCTGAGGGCGGACTCGAGCCGTTCGCGTCGCTCCCCCAAGGCGGTGTCGAGCAGGGACTCGTGACCGAGGGCCAGCAGGTCGAAGACGATGAGAGTCGCCGGCGTCTCCTCGGCCAGCATGGCCACCCGGGAGGCCGCGGGGTGCACGCGCTGGCTGAGGGTGTCGAAGTCGAGGCGGTCGCCCACGACCGTGACGATCTCGGCGTCGACCACGCACCGCTCCGGGAGGTTCGCGCGGGCAGCCTCGACGACGTCCGGGAAGTAACGGGTCAGGGACTTGGTCGAGCGACTGGTCAGCTCGATCTCGTCACCGTCGCGGAACACCAGACAGCGGAAGCCGTCCCACTTCGGCTCGTAGAGGTACCCACCGTCGACCGCGTCAGCAGCGGGCACGTTCGCGACGGACTTGGCGAGCATCGGCGACAGCGGCGGCATCACGGGCAGGTCCACGGCGACAGCCTATGACCGGGAGTTTCCACAGGCCCGTGGATTCAGGGAGAACGCTGTCGGTGCCCGCGGCGAGGGTGGAGTCATGTCCACGAACCTCGACCTCCTGGCCGCTCTGGCGCCCGCTGCGCAGGAGCGCGCGGCCGCCGAGGCCCGCGAGTGGCGAGTCATGTTGGCCTACCGCGACGCCGAACACGCCCGCATCGCCGCCTCCGGCGAAACACCGATGCGTCAGTACGTCGAACGGGCGGGTCTGGCCATCGAGATCGCGATGCACTGCAACCTGTCCGTCCGGCAGGTCGAGCACCGCCTCTCCCTGGCCGAACGCATCCGCGACGACGCACCCCAAGTCTGGGCGGCGTTCGGCCACGGCGTCATCGACGCCGCCCGGGCCCGCGAGATCGCCGGTGCTCTGGCCAAGCTGGAGCGCCCCGAGTCACGGGCCCGGTTGAACGAGGTGGCCGTCGCCTATGCCTGCACCCACACCGTGGCCGAGACCAGGCAGTGGTTGCGCCGGTTCGTGACCCGGATCGAGGCCGATCTCGCCATCGAACGCGCCAACGCTGAACGGACCAAGCGGCACGTCGAGGTCACCGCCGTCGAGGACGGCATGGCCTGGCTGAACGCCTACCTGCCCGCCCACGAAGCGGCGGCCGTCGCGACACGTCTCCGCCGGTCCGCCCGGGCCGCCCGTGCCGCCGGTGACGACCGCACCCGCGCCCAGCTCGAGGCCGACCTCCTCACCCAGTGGGCGCTCACCGCCGAACCGAGTCGTGAGGCCCGTGAGAGTGGCCTGCGGATTGACATCGGCGTCACCATCGACGCCCCCGCACTTGCCGGAGCCGTCAACGGTCACGCCGAAGCGGTCGACGGCAGCTGGGAGGTCCCCACCAAGTGGCTCCTCGACTCCGCGCTCGCCGGCAACGCCTTCTGGCACCGCATCCTCCGGGACCCGTTCACCGGCAACACCCTCGCCCACCACTACGACGGGTATCACCCACCCGACGTCTTACGGCGGGCGATCATCCTGCGCGACGGAGTCTGCGCCGGCCACGGATGTCTCAGACCCGCAGCCGAGTGCGACCTCGACCACCGACAACCATGGCCCCAAGGGCCCACCTCGGGCGACAACCTCGACCCACGATGCCGACGCGACCACGCCGTCAAGGGCCACGGCGTCTGGGACGACATCCTCGCCCGCTACCAGGCCGTCCAGGCCCAGAGACCCGCCGCCTAGACTGTCCCGGTGTCAGCACCCGCCGTCGAGATCCGTGGCCTCGTCATGCGCTACGGCGCCACGACCGCGGTCGACGGCCTTGACCTCGACGTCGCACCGGGCTCGATCACCGCGATCCTCGGTCCCAACGGCGCCGGCAAGACCACCACCATCGAGACCTGCGAGGGCTTCCGGCCTGTGCAGGCCGGCACCGTCCGCGTGCTGGGGCAGGATCCCGGTGAGCAGTCCTTGCGGGCCCGCGTGGGCGTCATGCTGCAGGCCGGCGGAGCGTGGTCCGGTGTGCGCGCGCACGAGATGTTGCGCCACGTGGCCAAGCTCCACGCCCACCCGCTCGACGTCGACCTGCTCATCGAGCGCCTGGGACTCGGCTCCTGCGGGTCGACCCCGTTCCGCCGCCTCTCGGGTGGCCAGCAGCAGCGGCTGAGCCTCGCGATGGCCGTGGTCGGGCGCCCCGAGCTCGTCTTCCTCGACGAGCCCACCGCGGGTCTCGACCCCCAGACGCGCCACGCCGCCTGGGAGCTGGTCGGCGAGCTGCGCCAGCACGGCGTCACGACCGTGCTGACCACCCACTTCATGGACGAGGCCGAGACCCTCAGCGACCACGTGCACATCGTCGACGCCGGACGCATGATCGCCAGCGGCACCCCGGCCGAGCTCACCCGTCAGGCGGCCAGCAACACGATCCGTTTCGTGGCGCGCCCGGATCTCGACGTCGTCGACCTGATGCAGGCGCTCCCCCACGGCACGAAGGTCGAGGAGCGGTCCCCCGGCACCTACGTCGTCGCCGGCGACGTCGACCCCAGCCTTCTCGCCACCCTCACCGCCTGGTGCGCCGCTCACGGCGTGCTCGCCGAGTCCGTGCTGGTCGAGCGGCAGACCCTCGAGGACCGGTTCCTCGACCTGACCGGACGGCGCCTGCGATGACCCTCGACGTCTCCCCTCGTCCAGGGGCCGCGCCCCGCACCGCGATGCTGCGCGCGCAGACCTCCATGGAGCTGCGGCTGCTGGTGCGCAACGGCGAGCAGATCCTGCTGACCCTCGTCATCCCTCTGCTGCTGCTGGTGATGGGCACGCGCTCCGAGAGCATCGTCGACCTCGGCACCGACCGTCCGATCGACGTGATCGCCCCCAGCGTGCTGGCCCTCGCAGTGCTGTCGACGTCGTTCACCTCGGTGGCCATCAGCACCGGGTTCGACCGCCGCTACGGGGTGCTGAAGCGTCTGGGTGCCTCTCCGCTGCCCCGCTCGACCCTCCTGCTCGGCAAGGTCCTGGCCGTGGTGGTCGTCGAGGCCGTTCAGCTGATCGTCCTGTCGGTCGCCGCGCTGGCCCTCGGCTGGGAGCCGCAGGGTGGCCCCGGCGCCTGGCTCTGGCTCGTCGTCCTCGTGGTGCTGGGCACCGCCGCCTTCGGGGCGCTGGGGCTGCTCATCGCCGGCACCCTGCGCGCCGAGGCGACCCTGGCCGTCGCCAACCTCGTCTACGTGCTGCTTCTCGTCGGCGGCGCGGTGATGGTGCCGCTGTCGAAGTACCCCGAGTCCGCCCGCACGGTCCTCGAGCTGCTGCCGTCCGCGGCCCTCGGCCAAGGTCTGCGCGACGCCTTCGCGGGCGCCGCCGTCGGTGTCGGCCCGGCACTCGTCCTGCTCGCCTGGGCCGTGGTGGCCGGCATCGCCACGGTGCGCACCTTCAAGTGGGAGTGAGACCGTGAACGTCAAGACCTGGGCCTGGGCATCGGTCGTGGCCAACACCGTCATCATCCTGACCGGCGGACTCGTCCGCCTGACGGGCTCGGGTCTCGGCTGCCCCGAGTGGCCGCGCTGCACCCCGGAGTCGTTCACCCCGCACTCCTCACTCGGGGTGCACGGCGTGATCGAGTTCGGCAACCGCCTTCTGACCTACGTCCTCATCGCCGTCGCGATCACCACCTTCGTCGCGGTCTGGCGGTGGGCGCACACCTCACGGTCCCTGCGGCAGCACGCAGGCGTGCTGGCCGTGGGCGTCCCGTTCCAGGGCGTCATCGGCGGCATCACGGTGCTCACCGACCTCAACCCGTGGATCGTCTCGCTGCACCTGCTGCTGTCGATGGGCCTCGTGGCCGGGTCGATCGTCCTCGTGGTGCGGGTCAGTGGTCCCGCGCGGCCCCCGCTCGAAGGCCTCGCGTCACGTCTGGCGATCGCCGTGTACGTGCTCGTGTGGGTCGCGGTCTACCTCGGGACCATCGTCACCGGAAGCGGGCCGCACGCCGGCGACGTCAACGCCCCTCGCAACGAGCTCGACCCGCAGCTGTGGAGCCGCATCCACGCCCTGTCGGTGTGGGCGCTCGTGCTGGCGACGCTCGTCCTGGTGGTCGCTTTGCGCGGCACCGCCGCGTATCGGTCGGCGCTCGTGCTGCTCGGCGTCGAGCTGGGCCAGGGCCTGATCGGCTACGTGCAGTACTTCACGGACCTGCCCATCGCGCTCGTCGCCGCGCACCTGGTCGGGGCCGCTGTGCTGGTGGCTGCGGCCACCCACACCCTCGCCAGGGTCCGCGGCATCGGTCAGTCGAACGGGACGAGCGGCAGCCCTTCCCAGTACCCGACGTCCGGCTCGGTCTCGAAGGCCACCAGCCGCGGCAGCGTGGGCTCGTAGACCACCCGGACGTACTGACCAGCCTGCGGAACGCGGCCGGCACGCACCGGCACGATCCGCTTGACCTGGAACGGCACCTCGCGCACCATCGGCACCCGCAAGGCGATCTCGACGAGCACGAACGGGTAGGCGTGGGTGCTCCCGAGCCGCTTGATGCCCGTCACGGTCGCCACCATCGGCACGCCGGCCTCGTAGGCAACGCGTTCGGCCTCGAGGGCCTCCTGGCTGAGCACCTCGTCGAGGTCGTCCTCGCTCGAGGATCGCCGACGGCTCGACCGGCCGCGCCAGAGGGTCCTGGATGCCATCGCTCACACTCCGAAAGGCTCCCACCCGAAGCCGAGCGTACGACGTATCGCCGCTCCGGGAGAGGGTTTCGGCGAGATCAGCCCCAGGGCGCGGTGGCCTGCAGCACGGCCTCCTCGAGCGCCTCGGTGCGCAGGTGCGTGATGCCCTGGTAGTCCGGATCGGCCACCATCTGCGAGAACGCCTCGCGCGAGGGGTACCGCACGAGGAGCACCGCGTCCCAGCCGGTGCCCTCCGACGGCACCAACGACGTGCCGCACTCGCCCGCGTACACGACCGAGCCACCGACCTTCTCCAGGAACGGCTGGATCTCCCGCGAGTAGGAGGCGTAGGACTCGCGTCCGTCCGGCCGGAAGCGGAGGAGGTTGAGCATCACGACCTCGCCCTCGGGATCCTCGGTGAGGTAGCGCTTCAGGTCCTGCCCGGTGGGGTCGACGGCCACGAGTTCCTCCAGGTCGGGACCGAGCCGGTGCCCGGTCGTCCCCGCACGATAGCGCTACGGTCACGCCATGAGTCTCGCTCCGGTCATCGCGGTCCATGTCGGACTCGGCGTCGCCGGCACCGCCGCGCTGCTGTCCCCTGACCCGGCTCGCGGATGGGCCGTGCTCGCGTGCGTGGTGGCCTATGCGGTCGCCCTCGTCGTGGTCTGCCGCAGGACAGGCCACCCGGCGTGGGCGTCTCTGGCGGGGTTCCTGTGCCTCGTCTCGGCCTTCCAGGTGATGCCCGACTGGATCCTCGCCGAGCTGCTGGGCACCCTCCGTTTCCCGGACACCGGCGGTCCCCGGGTCGACGACACCGTGCCCCTCGCGATGGCCCTGATGTGGGTCGCGCCGCTGTTCCTCGCCATCACGGCCGCCGGGCTCCGACCGGCGCGGGCCGCACTGACGGCGTTCGGCGTGTTCTCCGCCGCCGAGCTGCTCGCGCCCGTGGTGGGCCTCTGGGAGCCGATCGGCGACACGACCCGCCTGCTGGGCGTGGCCGTCTACGTGCCGCCGGCCGAGGCGGTGCTGGGCTGGGCGGCCGCCACGGGCTGGCACGCCACGAAGGACAAGGGCATCGGTGCGAAGATCACCGCCGCGGCCGCGGTCTCGGTGATCTACACCGGGGCCCTGGTGGTGTCGTACTTCGTCATCGACGTCGCGGTCTGGCGAGTCACCCGATGAACGGATCGGCCGCTGCGGCCACGAACAGGAGCGCCAGGTAGGCGTTCGAGAAGTGGAACAGCCGCATCGGCTTGATGATCGAGAGGTCTTCGGTGTCTCGCGCGCGGTTCCGCAGGTCGTAGGCCTCGACGAGGAAGACGATGCCGAGCACGATCGCCGTGCCGGGGTAGAACCACCCGGTGCCGGCCACCGGCCACAGCGCCAGCGACGTGAAGAACATCAGCCACGAGTAGGCAACGATCTGTCGACCGACCTCGCGGGAGGACGTGACCGACGGCAGCATTGGCACGCCGGCGGCCGCGTAGTCCTCGCGGTACCGCATGCCGAGGGCCCAGAAGTGCGGCGGCGTCCAGAAGAAGACGACGAGGAACAGCACGACCGGGGCCCAGGCCAGCTCGTTCGTGACCGCGGTCCAGCCGATCAGGGCCGGGAAGCAGCCGGCAGCGCCGCCCCAGACGATGTTCTGCGACGTGCGGCGCTTCAGGATCATCGTGTAGCCGACGACGTAGAAGACGTTGGCGGCCAACGCCAGGCCGGACGACAGCCAGTTGACGAAAAATCCCAGCCACAGCGTGGAGACCACGCCCAGGACCAGGCCGAAGACCAGTGCGCTGCGGGTCGTGACCTGGTGGCGCACGAGCGGACGACGCGAGGTGCGACGCATCTTGGTGTCGATGTCCGCGTCGACGACGCAGTTGAGCGCGTTGGCGCTGCCCGCGGACAGCGTTCCGCCGACGACGGTCGCGACGACCAGCCACAACGGCGGCACGTCGCGTGCCGCGAGGAACATGACCGGAACGGTCGTGAGCAGCAGCAGCTCGATGATGCGGGGCTTCATGAGGGCCACGTAGGCGCCCACGACGTCGCGGACCGACGGCGAGGCGACTGCCGGGGCTTCGACGTCGACGAGACTCACGTGCACGAGTCTAAGCCACGCGAGTAGGCTCGAGACGTCGGAGTCACCCGCTCCGGGTGACTCATCGCCCCACCTCCAGGAGAGCCTGCGTGACCCACGCACCCGACACCCATTCCGAGACCCCCCAGCTCGACTGGACCGAGCGTGATGCGCGCGCCGTGGACACGGCCCGTCTGCTCGCCGTCGACGCCGTGCAGAAGGTCGGCAACGGACACCCCGGCACCGCCATGAGCCTCGCTCCGGCCGCCTACCTGCTGTACCAGAAGGTCATGCGTCACGACCCCACCGATCCGCACTGGCTCGGTCGCGACCGGTTCGTGCTCTCGTGTGGCCACTCCAGCCTCACGCAGTACGTGCAGCTGTACCTCGCGGGCTACCCGATGACGCTCGACGACCTCAAGAGCCTGCGCACGTGGGGGAGCCAGACCCCGGGGCACCCCGAGCACGGCCACACCCCGGGCGTCGAGGTCACCACCGGCCCGCTGGGCCAGGGCATCGCGAACGCCGTGGGCATGGCGATGGCCGCGCGCCGCGAGCGCGGGCTGCTCGATCCCGAGACCGTCGCCGGCGCGAGCCCCTTCGACCACGACGTCTACGTGCTGGCCTCCGACGGCGACCTGCAGGAGGGCGTCTCGGCCGAGGCCTCGTCGCTCGCGGGCCACCAGGAGCTCGGCAACCTCACGGTGATCTACGACGACAACAGCATCTCGATCGAGGACGACACCGACGTCGCGTTCAGCGAGGACGTCGCCGCCCGCTACGTCTCGTACGGCTGGCACGTCCAGACCGTCGACTGGAAGGCCGGCGACTCGTACCACGAGGACGTCCCCGCCCTCTGGGACGCGATCCAGGCGGCGAAGGCCGAGACCGGTCGCCCCAGCCTCATCGTGCTGCGCACCATCATCGCGTGGCCCGCACCCACGGCTCAGAACACGGGCGCCTCGCACGGCTCGGCGCTCGGCGCCGACGAGGTCGCCGCCACGAAGGACCTGCTCGGCTTCCCGACCGATCAGGACTTCGTGGTCGAGGACGCCGTCATCGAGCACACGCGCGGCGCGCGCGACCGGGCCGTCGCCCAGCGTGCCGACTGGGACGCCGCCTACGCCGCCTGGGCCGACGCCCGGCCCGCGGAGAAGACCCTGCTCGACCGGCTGCTGGCCCACGAGCTGCCCGGCGGCTGGGAGAACGACCTCCCGGTCTACGAGGCCTCCGAGAAGGGCGTCGCCACCCGCGTCGCCTCAGGTGACTTCCTGACCGCGGCCGCGCCGCACCTGCCCGAGCTGTGGGGCGGCTCGGCTGACCTCGCCGGCTCCAACAACACGACGCCCAAGGGTGAGCCGTCGTTCCTCCCACCGCAGCGCTCCACCGACAAGTTCAGTGGTGGCTGGCACGGCCGGGTGCTGCACTTCGGCATCCGCGAGCACGCGATGGGCTCGATCCTCAACGGCATGGCGCTCCACGGCCCCACCCGTCCGTACGGCGGCACGTTCCTCGTGTTCAGCGACTACATGCGTCCGGCCGTGCGCCTGGCCGCACTCCAGGGTCTGCCGGTCACGTTCGTGTGGACGCACGACTCGATCGGCCTGGGTGAGGACGGACCCACTCACCAGCCGATCGAGCACCTGGCGGCGCTGCGCGCCATCCCCGGGCTCGACGTCGTCCGCCCGGCCGACGCCAACGAGACCGTCGTCGCGTGGCGCACGCTGCTCGAGCAGCGTGACCGCCCGGTCGCGCTCGCGCTGAGCCGGCAGAACCTGCCGGTCTTCCCGCGCGACGACGACTGGGGCAGCGCCGACGACACCGCCAAGGGTGCCTACGTCCTGCGCGAGGCGCCGGGCGGCACGCCTGACGTCGTGCTGGTCGCCACCGGTTCGGAGGTCCAGCTGGCCGTGCAGGCGCGCGAGACGCTGGCCGGCGAGGGCATCAACGCCCGCGTTGTCTCGATGCCCTCGCGTGAGTGGTTCGAGAAGCAGGACGCCGGGTACCGCGACAGCGTGATCCCGCCCGACGTGCGCGCCCGTGTCGCCGTCGAGGCCGGTGTCTCGCTCGGTTGGCGCGACGTCGTCGGCGACGCCGGCCGCATCGTGTCGCTGGAGCACTTCGGTGCGTCGGCCGACTTCGCGACGCTCTACACCGAGTTCGGCATCACGCCGGAGGCCGTCGTCTCCGCGGCCAAGGACTCCCTCGAGGCCTCCCGGGGCACCGGCGGCGTGCCGTTCGCGGCCCGCCCGTACGGCCCCGTGATGCCCGACATCTCCCACTGAAGGAGCACCATGAACGAACGACTGCAGGCCCTCGGCGACGCCGGAGTGTCCATCTGGCTCGACGACCTGTCCCGTGAGCGTCTCGCGTCCGGCAACCTGGCGGAGCTCGTGACCGAGCAGGGCGTCGTCGGCGTCACCACCAACCCGACGATCTTCGCCGCGGCTCTGTCCGACGGTGAGCGGTACGCCGAGCAGGTCGCCGAGCTGAAGGCGCAGGGCCTCGACGTCGACGAGGCCATCTTCGAGCTCACGTGCACCGACGTGCAGCAGGCGTGCGACGTGCTCCGGCCGGTCTACGACCGCACCGACGGCGTCGACGGTCGGGTCTCGATCGAGGTCGATCCGGGCGCGGCCCGCGACACCGACCGGACGGTCGACCTCGCGCAGCGTCTCTGGAAGCGCGTCGACCGGCCGAACCTCCTGGTCAAGATCCCGGCCACCGAGGAGGGTCTGCCGGCCATCGCCGCGGCGACGGCGAAGGGCATCAGCGTCAACGTCACGCTGATCTTCGCCCTCCAGCGCTACCGCGCCGTGATGGACGCCTACCTCTACGGCCTCGAGCAGGCCGCCGCCGAGGGTCGCGATCTCTCGCAGATCCACTCCGTCGCGTCGTTCTTCGTCAGCCGGGTCGACTCCGAGGTCGACAAGCGCCTTCCCGAGGACAGCGACCTGCGCGGCCGCGCCGCCCTGGCCAACGCCCGGCTCGCATACGCGGCGTTCGAAGAGGTCTTCGGCGGGGAGCGCTTCGCGGCGCTCCGTGACAAGGGTGCCCGGCCGCAGCGCCCGCTCTGGGCCTCGACCGGCGTCAAGGACCCCTCGATGCCCGACACCCTGTACGTCACCGAGCTGGTCGTCGCCGACACGGTCAACACGATGCCGGAGAAGACGCTCCAGGCGTTTGCCGACCACGGCGAGGTCCGCGGTGACACCGTCACCGGCACCGCCGAGGAGTCCCAGCAGGTCATCGACGGGCTCGAGGCGCAGGGCATCTCCTACGACGAGGTCGTCGCCGCGCTCGAGGTCGAGGGCCTGAAGAAGTTCGACGACTCGTGGGCCGAGCTCGTGCAGACCGTGACGGATGCGTTGGAGCAGGCCTGACATGGCCGGGGTCGAGATCACGGTCCCCGTCCGCTCGTACGAGTCGGTGCTGCGACGGCTCGTCGAGGAGTCGTTCGCGTCCCGCCTCGGCGCCCGCGACCCCGACCTCTGGGGCAGCGAGGCGCACGACGAGGCGGCCAAGCGGCTGGCGTGGGTCGACCTGGCTCGTGCCTCCCGCCCGCTCCTCCCCCGCATCGCCGCCGCACGTACCGACCTGCGCGCTGCGGGCCTCGACCACGTGGTGCTGTGCGGCATGGGCGGCTCGTCGCTGGCCCCGGAGGTCATCTGCGCGGCAGCTGGCGTCGACCTGACCGTGCTGGACTCGTCCGACCCGGCCATGGTCCGCGCGGCCGTCGCTGATCGACTCGAGCAGACGGTCGTCGTCGTGGCCAGCAAGTCCGGCGGCACGGTCGAGACCGACAGCCAGCGACGTGCCTACGAGGACGCCTTCGAGGCCGCGGGCCGCAAGTCGTCCGACCACATCGTCGTCGTCACCGATCCCGGCTCACCGCTCGACGAGTACGCGACCGCCGCGGGCTACCGCGTCTTCCGCGCCGAACCCCACGTCGGAGGGCGCTACTCGGCGCTGACCGCCTTCGGCCTCGTGCCGAGCGGGCTGGCCGGCGCACCACTGGCCTCGCTCCTGGAGCAGGCGGCCGCCGTCCACGACGCCAGCTTCGAGGACTCCGTCGAGAACGAGGCTCTGCGCCTCGGCGTGCTGCTGGGGGTCGCGGCCGACAACGACGTCGACAAGCTCGTGCTGGTCGACCACACGGGCCATGGCGTCGGCAACTGGATCGAGCAGCTGGTGGCCGAGTCCACCGGCAAGCACGGTCGGGGCATCCTCCCCGTCGTGGTGGCTGATCCGTCGGAGGCTGACCACCTGACCGACGACTGCCTCGTGGTCGCGATCGGCACCTCGCAGGTGCCCGCGGCACCGTCCGGCTACGCCGCGGCCATGGACCTGCCGCTCGGCGCCCTGATGCTCGTGTGGGAGGTCGCCACCGCGGTGGCCGGCGAGATCCTCGACATCAACCCCTTCGACCAGCCGGACGTCGAGGCCGCGAAGCAGGCGGCCCGTGGACTTCTCGGTGACGGGGTGGAGCTACCCGAGCCCGCCGCGGTCGACGACGGCATCGCCATCTTCGGCTCGGACGCGACCACCGTCGAGGACGCCGTGGCGCAGCTGCTGGCCAGCGTCGAGGCGCCGCTCGGCTACCTGGCCGTCCACGCCTACCTCGACCGCTGGGAGAACGCCGGGCTCGCGGGCGTCCGCGGCCCGCTGCAGCGCAAGGTCGGCCGTCCGGTCACGTTCGGCTGGGGTCCGCGCTTCCTGCACTCCACCGGCCAGTACCACAAGGGCGGCACGCCCACGGGCTCGTTCCTGCAGATCACCGCCGAGCCGTCTCCGGACCTGCAGGTGCCGGGCCGCGACTTCACGTTCGGTCGCTTCATCACCGCGCAGGCCGTCGGTGACGGCTCGGTGCTGGTCGAGCGGGGTCGCCCCGTGCTGCGGCTGCACCTGACCGACGTGCCGGCCGGACTGCGACGACTGTGGAAGATCCTCACGTGAGCGTCCAGGTCGTCGACGACGTCGCGGCCGCGGTCGCTGACCGTCTGACGGTGCACCTCACGGCCCTGCAGATCGAGGGCCGCACGCCGCGCGTCTGCCTGACCGGTGGCTCGGTCGCCGTCGAGGCCTACGGGCGACTCGCTACCGGCGCGGTCGACTGGCAGGACGTCGAGCTCTGGTGGGGCGACGAGCGCTTCGTCCCCGCCGGCCACGACGACCGCAACGACCAGCAGGCGCGAGATGCGTTCCTCGACCGGCTCGACATCCCCGACGACCACGTGCACGCGATGCCCGCGCATGGCTGCGACCTGTCGATGGCCGACGCGGCCGATGCCTACGCCACGACCCTGCCCGAGGGCGGCTTCGACATCGTGCTGCTCGGGGTGGGGCCCGACGGGCACGTGGCATCGCTGTTCCCCGGGTTCGAGCAGGTGCACGAGACCGAGCGACGCGTCGTCGAGGTCTTCGGCTCCCCCAAGCCGCCCCCGGAAAGGCTCAGCCTGACGATGCCGGTGCTGTGCGACACCGACGAGGTGTGGTTCATGGCCACGGGCGACGGCAAGGCCGAGGCCGTGGGCCGGGCGCTGGCCGACGACGGCTCGCTCGCCGAGACGCCCGCGCGAGGACCGCGTGGGCGGACGGCGACCCGCTGGTTCCTCGACGCCGCCGCCGCGTCACACCTGGACTGACCTCAGAAGATGAGCTCGCCGGACTTGCGGCGGGTGCGCAGCATCGAGAGGGCCTCGTCGAGGATCTCCTTCGCCTCGTCCTCGCTGCGACGCTCCTTCACGTAGGCCAGGTGCGTCTTGTACGGCTCGTTCTTGGAGGCCGAGGGACGGTTCGCGGCGTCGACGCCGCTGGGCAGGCCGCAGCGCGGGCAGTCCCACGACTCGGGAGCCTCGGCCTCGGCGGCGAAGTTCAGCACGGTCTCGTGGTCGTTGGCGCAGAAGTAGACGACACGCTGCCGAGGAGCGGCCTCGCCGCGCTCGGCCTCTCCCATGGGGCCCGAACCGATGCGGCTGCCCCGGATGGCGCCGGCAGCCACTAGTTGCTCACCTTCAGGAGCAGCCCGAGGGCGATGACCGCGACGGCCCACACGACGGCGATGCCGATCGTGATGCGGTCGAGGTTGCGCTCGGCGACCGACGAGCCCCCGAGGGAGCTCGAGACACCGCCACCGAACATGTCCGACAGCCCGCCGCCCCGGCCCTTGTGCATCAGCACGAGCAGGATCAGCAGAAGGCTGGCGATGACCAGCACGGAGGAGAAGAGCAGGATCACGGTGGGACTTTCGTGTCAGGAACCGGACAGGTCCGGATGGGCGTGGAACCGGGCGATGCCGGCGAACTCCTCCGCCTGGAGGCTGGCGCCGCCGACGAGAGCCCCGTCCACGTCGGTTTGGGTCATGATCGCCGCGACGTTCGCCGCCTTGACCGACCCGCCGTAAAGGATACGCAGTCCCTCGGCCGCTTCGGACGAGAAGGTCTCCGCGACACGCGTACGGATGGCCGAGCAGACCTCTTGGGCGTCGTCGGGCGTGGCGACCTCGCCGGTGCCGATGGCCCACACGGGCTCGTAGGCGACGACGAGTCCGCCGACCTGGTCGGCCGTGAAGCCCGCCAGCGATCCGTCCAGCTGCGCCAGGGTGAACGCGACGTGCTCACCGGACTGACGCACCTCCAGGCCCTCGCCGACGCACACGATCGGCGTCATGCCGGCAGCCAGCGCGCGGCCGGCCTTGGCGTTGACGACCTGGTCGGACTCGGCGTGGTGCTCGCGACGCTCGGAGTGACCGACGACCACGTACGAGCATCCGAGCTTGGCCAGCATGGCGGCCGAGATCTCGCCCGTGTAGGCGCCTCCATCGTGCTGCGAGACGTCCTGCGCGCCGTAGCGGATGGCCAGGTGGTCACCGTCGACCAGCGTCTGCACGCTGCGGAGGTCGGTGAACGGCGGGATGACGACGACCTCGGCCTTCTCGAAGTCGTGCTTCTTGTCCTGCAGCGTCCAGGCGAGCTTCTGCACCAGGACGACGGCCTCCTGGTGGTTGAGGTTGCTCTTCCAGTTGCCGGCCATCAGGGGCGTGCGGGTCATGAGTCCTCCAGGATCGCGAGTCCGGGAAGGGTCTTGCCCTCCAGGTACTCCAGGCTGGCGCCACCGCCGGTGGAGATGTGGCCGAAGGCGGAGTCGTCGAAGCCGAGCGTACGCACGGCCGCGGCCGAGTCACCACCGCCGACGACCGACAGGCCATCGGTCTGCGTGAGGGCCTCGGCCACCGCGCGGGTGCCCTCGGCGAACGCGGGGAACTCGAAGACGCCCATGGGGCCGTTCCAGAACACCGTGCTGGCACCGCGGACGATCTCGGCGAAGCGTGCCGCCGAGTCGGGGCCGATGTCGAGCCCCATCTGGTCGGCCGGGATGGCGTCGGCCGCCACCACGGTGGCCGGGGCCTCGGCGGAGAACTCCGGTGCCACGACCACGTCGGTCGGCAGCACGAGGTCGACACCCTGCGCCGCCGCGCGCTCCATGTACTCGCGGGCGACGTCGAGCTGGTCGGCCTCGAGCAGTGACGAACCGACGTCATGACCCTGAGCGGCGAGGAACGTGAAGACCATGCCGCCACCGATCAGCAGCGCGTCGGCCTTGTCGAGCAGGTTGTCGATGACGCCCAGCTTGTCGGAGACCTTGGAGCCGCCGAGCACGACGACGTACGGGCTCTCGGGGCTGCTGGTGAGCCGCTGCAGGACCTCGACCTCGGCCTGCACCAGTCCACCGACGGCGTGCGGCAGGCGCGAGGCGACGTCGTAGACGCTGGCCTGCTTGCGGTGCACCACGCCGAATCCGTCGGAGACGAAGACGTCGGCCAGGGCCGCCAGCTCATCGGCGAAGGCACCGCGCTCGGCGTCGTCCTTGCTGGTCTCCCCCGGGTTGAACCGGACGTTCTCGAGCACGGCGACCTGACCGTCCTGGAGCGCCGCGACCGTGCGCTGCGCCTCCTTGCCGACGGTGTCACCGGCGAACAGCACCGGCTGCCCCAGCAGCTCGGCCAGACGCTCGGCGACCGGGCGCAGCGAGTACGCCGGGTCCGGGGCGCCCTTCGGGCGACCGAGGTGCGCCACGACGAGCACCCGCGCGCCGGCCTCGACCAGGCGACGGATCGTGGGCACGCTCGCGCGCACCCGACCGTCGTCGGTGATGGTCGAACCGTCCAACGGCACGTTCAGGTCGCTGCGGACCAGGACGCGCTGGCCCGTCAGGTCACCCAGATCCGAGAGCGTCTGCACGTCAGAGATCGGCGCCGACGAGCTTGACCAGGTCGACGAGACGGTTGGAGTAGCCCCACTCGTTGTCGTACCAGGAGACGACCTTGACCTGGTCGCCGATGACCTTCGTCAGGCCCGAGTCGAAGATGCTCGACGCGGGGTCGGTGACGATGTCGCTGGAGACGATCGGGTCGTCGGTGTAGACGAGGTAACCCTTCATGGCGCCCTCGGAGGCGTCCTTCATGATCTGGTTGACCTCCTCGACCGTGGTCTCGCGGCTCGCGGTGAAGGTGAGGTCGGTGGCCGAGCCGGTGGGCACGGGCACGCGCAGGGCGTAGCCGTCGAGCTTGCCCTTCAGCTCCGGCAGCACGAGGCTGACGGCCTTCGCGGCGCCGGTGGACGTCGGCACGATGTTGATCGCGGCGGCCCGGGCGCGACGCAGGTCGCTGTGCGGCGCGTCCTGCAGGTTCTGGTCCTGCGTGTACGCGTGGATCGTGGTCATCAGGCCACGCTCGATGCCGAGCGTGTCGTTGAGGGCCTTGGCCATCGGCGCGAGGCAGTTGGTCGTGCACGAGGCGTTGGAGATGACCGTGTGCTGTGCGCTGTCGTACAGGTCGTGGTTGACGCCCATCACGATCGTGATGTCCTCGTTCTTGGCCGGCGCCGAGATGATGACCTTCTTGGCACCGCCGTCGACGTGCGCCTTGGCCTTCGTGGCGTCGGTGAAGAAGCCGGTGGACTCCACGACGATGTCGACGCCCACGCCGGCCCAGTCGAGCTTGGCGGGATCGCGCTCGGCGAACGCGGCGATCTGCTGGCCGCCCACGGTGATCGACGTGTCGTCGTAGGTGACGTCGGCGTCGAGACGGCCCAGGATCGAGTCGTACTTCAGCAGCGTCGCGAGCGTCTTGTTGTCGGTCAGGTCGTTGACCGCGACGATCTCGAAGTCCGCGCCGGCGGCACGCGCCGCCCGGAAGAAGTTGCGGCCGATGCGGCCAAAGCCATTGATGCCCACGCGTACGGTCACGGCGAGTGATCTCCTGGAGGTCGGGGTGCTGACCCCGTCACTCTAGCGAGTTCAGTCGTCGTCGGTGTCGTCGGGCAGGCCCGCCTCGGTGCCCGGCAGCCCGAGGTCGGACGCCCGCTTGTCGGCCATCGCGAGCAGGCGACGGATGCGACCGGCGATGGCGTCCTTCGTCAGCACCGGCTCGTGCAGCTGCCCGAGCTCCTCCAGGCTGGCCTGACGGTGCTCGACCCGCAGGGTGCCGGCCATGCGGAGGTGGTCGGGCACCTCGTCGCCGAGGATCTCGAGGGCGCGCGCCGCGCGGGCACCGGCGGCCACGGCAGCCCGCGCCGAACGCCGCAGGTTGGCGTCGTCGAAGTTGGCCAGGCGGTTGGCCGTCGCGCGCACCTCGCGGCGCATGCGGCGCTCCTCCCAGGCCAGCAGGGTCTCGTGGGCGCCCAGGCGAGTGAGCAGCGCGCCGATGGCCTCGCCGTCACGGATGACCACGCGGTCGAGTCCACGCACCTCGCGGGCCTTGGCACCGATGCCCAGACGGCGACCGGCGCCGACGAGCGCCAGCGCGGCCTCAGGACCGGGGCAGCTGACCTCGAGCGCGGACGAACGTCCCGGCTCGGTCAGCGACCCGTGGGCCAGGAAGGCACCACGCCAGGCAGCCACGGCGTCGCACGAGGCGCCGCCGACGACGGCCGGGGGCAGGCCGCGGACGGGACGTCCCCCACCGTCGACGAGACCGGTCTGCAGCGCGAGCGCGTCGCCGTCCTTGGCGACCCGGACGACGTAGGTGGTGGTCTTGCGGAGACCGTTCGGCTGCATGACCAGGACGTCGCTGGCGTGGCCGTAGATCTCGGCGATGTCCTTGCGCAGGCGGCGAGCAGCGGCCCCCGTGTCGAGCTCGGCCTCGACGACGACCTTGCCGGACACGATGTGCAGTCCCCCCGCGAAGCGCAGCAGGGTCGCGACCTCCGCCTTGCGGCAGCACGCCTTCGTGATGGAGGTGGCCGCGAGCTCGGACTTCACCTGTGAGGTCATCGCCATGCGGTCACTCTATGCCCGCCCCAGAAACGATCCGAAGGCCGCAGCGAGGCGTTCGGCGTCGTGCTGGTCGCTGTCCGCGGCACGGGCGACGTCGGCCACCTCGAGGCGCGCACCGAGCCGCTCGGCGGCCCGCGCGAGCTGCCCCGTGTCGTCGACGCTGCTGCGATCGGCGAGCACGACGTCGAGCCGCAGCTCGGGGGCGTGGGCCGACAGGACGTCGAGGTGACCCGTGGCGTCGAGACCCGCGGTCTCGCGGTCACCGCGCAGGTTGAGCACCAGGGCGCGCTGCGCGTCGGTGGCCACCAGGGCGTCGCGAAGCTCCGGGACCAGCAACGTGGGCATGACGCTGGTGAACCACGACCCCGGCCCGACGACGACCCAGTCGGCGTCCCGCACCGCCGCCACGGCCTCGGGGCACGCCGGCGGGTCCTGCGGGTCGAGCCGGACGCTGACGACCTGACCGCCGGCCCCGGCGACCGACGACTGCCCGCGCACGACGGTGAGCCGACCCGGCGCCGACTCCATGACGACGTCGGCCTCGATGTCGAGCGGCACCGCCGCCATGGGCAGCACCCGCCCCTGGGAACCGAGCAGCTCGCCCACGAGGTCGAGCCCCTCGACGTGGCCGCCCAGGATGTCCCAGACCGCTGCGATCAGCAGGTTGCCGGTGGCGTGACCGGCGAGCGGTCCATCACCCGGGAATCGATGCTGCAGCACGGCCGCCCACCGACGTCCGCGGTCGTCGTCACCACTCAGCGCCGCCAGCGCCATGCGGAGGTCGCCCGGCGGCAGGATGCCGAGCTCGCGGCGGAGCCGCCCGGACGACCCACCGTCGTCGGCCACCGTGACGATGCCGGTGAGGTCGGTGTGCAGGCGCCGCAGAGCCGTGAGGCTGGCAGCGAGACCGTGGCCACCGCCGAGGGCGGCCACGCGTGTTGGATTTTGCCGCCCAGGGCCCGGCACCCCTGCCGCTACCGGGGCGCTCATTCGCGTCCCAGGTCGCGGTGCACGACGAGCGTCTTCACCCCGTGGTCGCGCAGCCGCTCGGCGAAGGCCTCGGACATCGCCACGCTGCGGTGGCGTCCACCGGTGCAGCCGATGGCGATGCTGATGAAGTGCTTGTCCTCGCGGAGGAACCCGTCGGTCAGCAGAGCGACCAGGTCGACGTAGCGCGACAGGAACTCCTGCGCCCGTGGCTGGCTGCGCACGTGGTCGCGCACCGGCTGGTCGAGCCCGCTGAGCGGACGCAGGGCCGTGTCCCAGTACGGATTGGGCAGGAAGCGCATGTCGGCCACCATGTCGGCGTCGATCGGGATGCCGTACTTGAACCCGAACGACATGACCGACGCCCGCAGGCCTCGGTCGCCGGGGCGCTCGAAGGCCGCCCGCAACCGCTGGCCCAGCTGGTGGACGTTGAGGCTCGTGGTGTCGACGACGAGGTCGGCGCGTCCGCGGACGCGCCGAAGCAGCTCACGCTCGAGGAGGAAGCCGTCCATCAGCCGACCCTCGAGGCTCAGCGGATGGGGTCGGCGGGCCGCCTCCTGGCGTCGCACCAGCACCTCGTCGGCGGCCTCGAGGTACAGCACCCGTGCCGTGACGCCGCGGTCACGGAGTCGTTCGGTGGCGGCGTCGAGCTCGCCGAAGAACGACCGCGACCGGGCGTCGACGACGACGGCCAGCAGGTCGATGTCGGAGTCCTCGATCGTCGAGATGGTCTGGTCGAGCAGCACGGGCGGCAGATTGTCGATGACGTAGTAGCCGAGCTTCTCGAGGACCTTGGCCGCAGTGCCGCGACCGGCACCGGTCATGCCCGTGACGAGCACGAACTCACTGAGGCTGCTCACGAATCCTCCAGGACCTCTCCGGTGGCGGTGTTGACCGCGGGTGACGCCGGGCTGGCGGCCACCGCTGCTGCGATGGATTGTGCCGTAGCCGGCCCGATGCCCGACACCTCGGCAATCTCCTCGACCGTGGCAGCCCGCAGCTTCTTGAGCGAGCCGAAGCGTTTCATCAGGGCCGCACGGCGGCTGGGGCCGAGTCCGGGGACGTCGTCGAGCACCGAGGTGACCATCGAGCTGCTGCGCCGTTGGCGGTGGTGCGCGATGGCGAAGCGGTGGGCCTCGTCGCGCACCCGCTGGAGCAGGTAGAGGCTCTCGCTGGTGCGCGGCAGGATGACCGGATGCTCCTCGCCGGGCAGCCATACCTCTTCGAGCCGCTTGGCCAGCCCGCACAGCGCGACGTCGGTGACGCCGAGCTGGGTCATGGCCGCGTGGGCCGCAGCGACCTGCGGCGGACCACCGTCGACGACGACCAACGACGGGGCGTAAGCGAACCTTCGCCGCTCCCCCGTGGTGGCGACGTGCTCGGCCTCGGCCGCCTCGGCCGCCTGCTCCTTGAGGTGGCGGGCGAACCGCCGGCTGATGACCTCGTGCATGGCCGCGACGTCGCTCTGGCCCTCGTGCCGCACGACGAACCGGCGGTACTCGGACTTGCGCGGCAGGCCGTCCTCGAACACGACCATCGAGGCGACGATCTCGGTGCCCTGAAGGTTGGAGACGTCGAAGCACTCGATGCGCAGCGGCGCGACGGGCAGGCCGAGCGCTGCCTGCAGCTCCTCGAGCGCCAGGCTGCGGGACGTGAGGTCACCGGACCGCTTGAGCTTGTGGCGCGCCATGGCCTGCTTGGCGTTCTGCTCGACGGTCTCGAGCAGCCGGCGCTTGTCGCCCCGCTGCGGCACGCGGAACTGCACGGGTCCCCCGCGGTGCTCGGCGAGCAGCTCGGTCACCACGGCCTCGTCGGACGGCGCGACCGGCACCAGCACCTCGCGCGGGATGCCCGAGGCGGCGGTGTCCTCGTACAGCGTCATGACGGCACGCTGCACCAGCTCGGGCAGGCCGGCGTCATCGGCGCGGTCGGCCACCCAGCCGCGCTGGCCGCGGATGCGTCCGCCCCGGACCGAGAAGATCTGCACCGCGACCTCGAGGGGGTCGACCTCGAAGCCCAGCACGTCGGCATCGGTGCCGTCGGACAGCACGACGGTCTGCTTCTCGAGCACCTTCTCGAGTGCCCCGATGTCGTCGCGGTACTTGGCGGCGAGCTCGAACTCGGTGTTCTCGGAGGCCTCGAGCATCTTCTGCTTCAGCTCGCGCGTGAAGCCGGCGGTCTGGCCCGACATGAAGCGCATGAAGTCGTCGACGACGCCGCGGTGCTCCTCGGGCGAGACGCGCCCCACGCACGGCGCGACGCACTTGCCGATGTCGCCGAGCAGGCAGGGCCGCCCGATCTGCTGGGCCCGGCGGAACACCCCGTTGGAGCACGAGCGCATGGGGAAGACCCGCAGCAACGTGTCGACGGTGTCGCGGATGGCCCACGCGTGGGAGTACGGACCGAAGTACCGCACGCCCTTGCGTTGGCTGCCGCGCATGACCTGCACCCGGGGGAACTCGTCGCCCACCGTGATGGCCAGCCACGGATAGGACTTGTCGTCGCGGTACTTGACGTTGAACCGCGGGTCGAACTCCTTGATCCAGGTGTACTCGAGCTGCAGCGCCTCGACCTCGGTGCTGACCACGGTCCACTCGACCGACGCGGCCGTCGTGACCATCTGCCGGGTGCGTTGGTGCAGCCCGGCGAGGTCGGCGAAGTACGAGGTGAGGCGTTGGCGCAGCGACTTGGCCTTGCCAACATAGATGACGCGACCGGCCTCGTCGCGGAACCGGTAGACCCCCGGCTCGGTGGGGATCTCGCCGGTGCGCGGACGGTAGGTCGCGGGATCGGCCACGACGCTCAGCTCGACAGCAGCGGGGCGAGGAACCGGCCGGTGTGGCTGGCCGACACCGAGACGATGTCCTCCGGCGTGCCTTCGGCGACGACGATGCCGCCGCCACTGCCGCCCTCGGGGCCCATGTCGATGACCCAGTCGGCGGTCTTGATGACGTCGAGGTTGTGCTCGATGACGATGACCGAGTTGCCGGCGTCGACGAGCCGACCCAGCACGCCCAGCAGCTTGCGGATGTCCTCGAAGTGCAGGCCCGTCGTGGGCTCGTCGAGCACGTAGAGGGCCCGGCCCGAGGTGCGCTTCTGCAGCTCGGAGGCCAGCTTGACGCGCTGGGCCTCGCCACCGGACAAGGTGGTGGCCGGCTGGCCGAGGCGCACGTAGCCCAGGCCGACCTCGACCAGCGTGCGCAGGTGGCGCGCGATGGCGGGGATGGCCTCGAAGAACTCGACGGCCTCCTCGATCGGCATGTCGAGGATGTCGGCGATCGTGCGGCCCTTGTAGTGCACCTCGAGCGTCTCGCGGTTGTAGCGGGCGCCGTGGCAGACCTCGCACGGCACGTAGACGTCGGGCAGGAAGTTCATCTCGATCTTCAGGGTGCCGTCGCCGGCGCACGCCTCGCAGCGCCCGCCCTTGACGTTGAACGAGAAGCGGCCCTGCTGGTAGCCGCGCATCTTCGCCTCGGGCGTCTGCGCGAAGAGCTTGCGCACGTGGTCGAACACGCCGGTGTACGTGGCGGGGTTGGAGCGCGGGGTGCGGCCGATGGGCGACTGGTCGACGTGGATGACCTTGTCGACGTGCTCGATGCCGCTGACGCCGCGGTGCCGCCCGGGGATGGAGCGCGCGCGATGCACGGTGCGCGCCAGCGACGTGTAGAGGATGTCGTTGACCAGCGTCGACTTGCCCGAGCCGGAGACACCCGTGACGGCCACCATCTGACCGAGCGGGAACGTGACGTCGATGTCGCGCAGGTTGTTCTCGCGCGCGCCGCTGACGGTGATCTCGCGTCCCGGGGTGCGGGGACGGCGGGCGACGGGCACCGGGATGGACTCGCGACCCGACAGGTACTTGCCGGTGAGCGAGTCCTTGCTGTCGAGCAGCTCCTGGACGGGGCCGGAGACGAGCACCTGTCCCCCGTGCTCTCCGGCGCCGGGGCCGATGTCGACGACCCAGTCGGCCACCGCGATCGTGTCTTCGTCGTGCTCGACGACGATCAGGGTGTTGCCGAGGTCGCGCAGTCGCTGCAGGGTCTCGATGAGCCGGTGGTTGTCGCGCTGGTGCAGGCCGATGGAGGGCTCGTCGAGCACGTACAGCACCCCGACCAGGCCGGCACCGATCTGCGTGGCGAGCCGGATGCGCTGCGCCTCGCCGCCGGAGAGCGAGCCCGCCGCGCGGTCGAGCGAGAGGTAGTCGAGCCCGACGTCGAGCAGGAAGCGCAGGCGCTCGTGGATCTCCTTGAGGACCCGCTCGCCGATCTGCCGCTCACGGTCGGTCATCTCGAGGGTCTGCAGGTAGTCGGCCGCCTCGGCGATCGACAGGTGGGCGACCTCGGCGATGTTCTTGGGGCCGTGCTCGGTGGAGTTGAGACGCACGCCGAGGATGACGGGCTTGAGTCGGGTGCCGCCGCACACGCCGCACGGCACCTCGCGCATGAAGCCCTCGAGCTTCTCGCGGCTGCCCTCGGACTCGGTCTCGGTGTAGCGGCGCTCGATGTGCCCGATGACACCTTCGAAGACGGTGTCGTAGGCGCGCTGACGGTTGAACCGGTTGCGGTAGCGCACGTGCACGGGCGTGGACTGGCCGTGCATGACGATGTGCTGGAAGTCCTCGGGCAGGTCCTGGAACGGCGTGTCCATGGACTGCCCGTGCTGCTCGCTGAGCGAGACCAGGAGCCGCATGTAGTACTCGGCCGTGGGGCTCCAGGCGGTGATGGCGCCCTTGGCGAGCGAGAGGCTGGGGTCGGGCACGACGAGCTCGGGGTCGACCTCCATGCGGGTGCCGAGGCCGTGGCACTCGGGGCACGCGCCGAAGGGGGCGTTGAACGAGAACGACCGCGGCTCGAGCTCGTCGATCGCGAGCGGGTGGTCGTTGGGGCACGCGAGCTTCTCGGAGAACCGACGGGTGCGCTCGGGGTGGTCCTCGGGCAGGTCGACGTACTCGATGATGACCAGGCCGTCGGCCAGGCCGAGCGCGGTCTCGACGGACTCGGTGAAGCGCTGCTTCTGCGACGCCTTGACCTGGAGGCGGTCGACGACGACGTCGATGTGGTGCTTCTTCTGCTTGGCCAGCTTGGGCGGCTCGTCGGCCAGCATGTGCGTCTCGCCGTCGACGACCGCGCGACTGTAGCCCTGCGACTGCAGCTGGCGGAAGAGATCGAGGTACTCGCCCTTGCGCCCGCGGATGACGGGCGCCAGCACCTGGAAGCGGGTGCCCTCCTCGCCGGCCATGACGCGGTCGACGATCTGCTGCGGCGTCTGCCGGGCGATGGGCTGGTCGCAGACGGGGCAGTGCGCCCGGCCGGCGCGGGCGTAGAGCAGTCGGAGGTAGTCGAAGACCTCGGTGATCGTGCCGACGGTGGAGCGGGGGTTGCGCGACGTGGACTTCTGGTCGATCGAGACCGCCGGGGACAGGCCCTCGATGAAGTCGACGTCGGGCTTGTCCATCTGGCCCAGGAACTGGCGGGCGTACGCCGAGAGCGACTCGACGTACCGGCGCTGGCCCTCGGCGAAGATCGTGTCGAACGCCAGCGAGGACTTGCCCGAGCCCGAGAGCCCCGTGAAGACGATGAGGGCGTCGCGCGGCAGGTCGAGCGAGACGTCCTTCAGGTTGTGCTCGCGCGCCCCACGGATGACGATCTGGTCGATGCTGGAGACGCCCACGCGGGCAGGACTGGACGACGTACGAGTGGGCACCCGACCAGCCTAACGACGGGTCCTGACAGTTTCTCGCCGAGCGAGGATCGACCTAGGATCAGCACCATGACGTACACCGGACAGGTCGAGGTCGGCGGGCCCGCCGACGTGCAGGTCGTCGGCGACCTGGAAGTGACCAAGCTCGCCGTCGGACCACTCGCCAACAACGTCTACCTGCTGCGGTGCACGCTGACCGACCAGCGCGTCGTGATCGACGCCGCCGACGAGTCCGAGCGCATCCTGGCCGAGCTCGACGGTGCCGAGGTCTCGCGCATCGTCACGACCCACCGTCATCCCGACCACTGGCAGGCCCTCGCCGCAGTGCGGGACGCCACCGACGCCGAGACCATCGCCGGGGCCCGTGACGCCGAGGGCATCGACGTGCCCACCGACACCGAGGTCTCGACCGGCGCGCGGGTGCGCGTCGGCGCCTGCGAGCTCGAGATCATCGAGGTCGAGGGGCACACGCCCGGCTCGATCGTGCTGGTCTACGACGACCCCGACGGCGGGACGCACCTCTTCACGGGCGACTCCCTGTTCCCCGGCGGGGTCGGCAAGACGTGGTCCGAGCAGGACTTCCGCACCCTCATCGACGAGGTCGAGACCAAGATCTTCGACCGCTTCGACGACGACACCCGCTTCTACCCCGGGCACGGTGACGACTCGACCCTCGGGGCCGAGCGCCCGCACCTCGAGGAGTGGCGCGAGCGGGGCTACTGACTCAGGCCCTCAGGCGGACGGGCAGCTCGTCCACCCCGAAGACGAAGCTGAGCTGGCGGAACGACAGCTCCGACTCCGGCCGCGCCAACGCCAGGTCGGGGAAGCGACGCAGCAGCCGCGGGTAGACGACTCGCAGCTCCATGCGAGCCAGCTCGGCGCCGATGCACCGGTGGATGCCGTGGCCGAAGGCGAGGTGACCGCTGGGCGGCACGCGGAACGGATCGAAGTCCTCGGCCTGCTCGCCGACGACCTTCGGGTCGCGGTTCGCGCCCGAGAGCGAGGCGAGGATGACGTCGCCGGCCTTCACCTGGGTGCCGAACAGCTCCATGTCCTGCTTGGCAAACCGCGGGAACGCCACCTGCACCACCGCGAGGTACCGCAGCAGCTCCTCGACGACCCGGTCGACATCGTCCGGCGACCCGTCGCGGACGACAGCGGCGTAGGCGGGGTCGCGCAGAAGGACGAGCGTCCCGAGGGCGATCATCCCGGCGGTGGTCTCGAAGCCACCGGTGAAGACGCCGTCGGCCAGTCCCGCGAGGTCGACGTCGGAGATCTCGTCGCCCTCGTCGCGCAGGATCTGCCCGATCAGTCCGGGACCGGGCTCGATGCGCTGGCGCGCCACGGCGTCGAACAGGAACTCCCGCTGCGCCGACACGGCACCGAACGCGGCGGCCGCGCCGTTCGTGGCGTCGAAGCGAGCGCTGCCGAGGCTCGCGAAGGTGGCCCGGTCGTCGTAGTCGAGTCCCAGCAGGTCGCAGATGGTCTGGAACGGGATGGGGAACGCCAGGTGCTGGGCCAGGTCGGCCACGCCGTCGGCGTCGACCGCCGCCTCGAGCTCGTCCAGCTGGCGCTCGACGCGAGCCTCGATCAACGGCTCCAGGCGCGCGAGACGCCGCATCGTGAACTCCGGCGTGATGATCTTGCGCAGCCGGGTGTGCAGCGGCGGGTCGGTGAAGCCGAGGCCGCCGATGTCGTCGGACGTCGCCGGGCCGTCGCCGAGGAACAGGTGCCGGATGTCGTTGGAGTAGGAGTCGCGGTCGGTCAGGATCCGCCGCGTCTCCTCGTGCCCGGTGACGAGGTAGGCCGTGAAGTCGAACGGCAGGTCGAGCTTGCGCATCGGTTCCTGCGCCCGCCACTGCGCCACCTGGGGCAGAGGATCGGTGCCCTGGCGCTGCAGCGGGATCTTGGTCTCGTCAGGGATGAACGAGATGCGCGAGAGGTCGATGCCCTTGCTGCGGATGCGGCGGACCACCAGCACCCGCACCCATCGCGAGACGGCGGACGTCAGCCGCTCCTTGACCTTCGACACGCCAGCAAACTACACGTCGCGCTTGCGCACGGCGACCATCAGGGCCACGGTGTTCAACTAGGACGCGACCACGGTCGCCTGCAGCCGGGGGTACGGACATGACCGATCAGTTGGCGAAGGGCGAGAAGCCCACCGAGCTGCGCCGGGTGCTGGGGCCGAAGCTCCTGCTCCTGTTCATCATCGGTGACATCCTCGGCGCCGGCATCTACGCCGTCACCGGGCAGATGGCTGGGCGGGTCGGGGGCCTCGTGTGGCTGCCGTTCCTGCTGGCGTTCGGTGTCGCGTTCCTGACTGCGCTGTCCTACCTCGAGCTCGTCACGAAGTACCCGCAGGCCGCCGGCGCCGCGCTCTACACGCACAAGGCGTTCGGCATCCACTTCGTGACGTTCCTCGTGGCGTTCGCCGTGGTCTGCTCGGGCATCACCAGCGCCTCCACCTCCGCGAAGACGCTCGCCGACAACTTCGGCGGTGGTCTGGAGATCAACGGCTGGATCGACCAGCCCCTGAGCTCGGGCACCATCACGGCCATCGCGCTGGGCTTCATGATCCTGCTCGCGCTCATCAACCTGCGCGGCGTCGGTGAGAGCGTGAAGTTCAACGTCGTCCTGACCCTGGTGGAGGTCGCGGCCCTGACCATCGTCATCGGCGTCGGGTTCTTCGCGCTGTTCCAGGGCAACGGGGGCGACGTCTCGGAGCTGGTGACGTTCCGCGACTACGACGACCGGGGACTGTTCCTCGCGGTCACGGCCGCCACCTCGATCGCGTTCTTCGCGATGGTCGGCTTCGAGGACGCGGTCAACATGGTCGAGGAGACCAAGGAGCCCGAGCGCATCTTCCCGCGCACCATGCTCACTGGCCTCGGCATCGCCGTCGTCATGTACATGCTGGTGGCCATCTCGGTCGTCACGGTGCTGACCGCGCCGGAGCTCAAGAACATCGCCGACTCCGAGGGACGCGCCCTGCTCGAGGTCGTGTCGAAGGGCACGCCGGACTTCCCCATCGACCGGATCTTCCCGTTCCTCGCCGTGTTCGCCGTCGCCAACACCGCGCTGATCAACATGATGATGGCGAGCCGCCTGCTGTACGGCATGTCCCGCCAACGCGTGCTGCCGAGCCCGCTGGGAGCCGTCCTGCCCGGTCGCCGCTCGCCGTGGGTCGCCATCATCTTCTCGACCCTCCTGGCGATCGGTCTGCTGCTCTACGTGACGAGCGATCCCGAGAGCAACGTCGTGGCCAACCTGTCGAACGTCACCGCGTTCCTGCTGCTGTGCGTGTTCGCGATCGTCAACATCGCCTGCGTCGTGCTGCGTCGCGATCCGCCGGCGGCAGGACGCAAGCCGTTCCGCTCCCCCGGCCAGGTGCCGATCCTCGCGGCGGTCCTGTGCCTGTTCCTCGCCGGCCCGTGGGTCGACCGGGACAGCCAGGTCTACGTGATCGCCTTGGGCCTGATGGTGATCGGCGTCGTGCTCTGGATCGTCACCTACGTGATCAACCGGGCCACCGGCACCCAGGCAACGATCGATCCCGAGACGCTGGACGCCGACGACCACTAGTCCCGTTCGGGATCCCGCTCCGGGACGTCGGAGTCGCTGACGACGTCGACCTTGTCGCCTTCGGGAGTCAGGCCGGCACGCACGCGGCGACCGGAGACCACGAGGCTCAGGACCGCGGTGGTGCCGAGCACCACGACGATCACGCCGAGGCTCACCAGCGTCGGGATCTCGGGCACCTTCACGTGCTCGCCACCGTTGATGAAGGGCAGCTCGTTCTCGTGCAGCGCGTGCAGGATCAGCTTGACGCCGATGAACGCCAGCAGCACCGACAGGCCCTGCGACAGGTAGATGAGGCGCTTCAGCAGGTCGCCGAGCAGGAAGTAGAGCTGCCGCAGGCCCATCAGCGCGAACACGTTCGCGGTGAAGACGAGGTACGGCTCCTTGGTGAGGCCGTAGATGGCGGGGATCGAGTCGAGCGCGAACAACAGGTCGGTGGTGCCGAGCGCGATGATCACCAGGAACATCGGCGTGATGGCGCGCTTGCCGTTCTCCTGCACGAAGAGCTTCAGCCCGTCCCACTGCTCGGAGACCGTGAAGCGCTTGCGGGCGAACCGCACGACGGCGTTGTCACCGTCGTCGTCGTGGTCGGTGTCCTTGACCAGCGTGTACGCCGTGTACAGCAGGAACGCGCCGAAGATGTAGAAGATCCACGAGAAGTTGTTGATCGCGACCGCGCCCAGGGCGATGAAGATCGCGCGGAAGATCAGGGCCAGCACGATGCCGACCATGAGGGCTTCCTGCTGGTACTTCCGCGGCACCTTGAAGCTGGCCATGATGATCAGGAAGATGAACAAGTTGTCGATCGACAGGCTGTACTCGGTCAGCCAGCCGGCGAAGAACTGCAGGCTGTAGTCGCCGTCCTTCGCCGAGGTGTCGTGGAAGTACATGATCCAGAACCCGAAGGCGATCGCCATCGAGACGTAGACCGCGAGGTAGCTGGCGCACTCCTTGATGGAGGGCTCGTGCGGCTTGCGGGCCACGATGATGATGTCGAACAAGATCACCGCGACGGTCACGCCGACGGTGATGCTCCATTCGAGGGTGGAAACGTTCACAGACAAGTCCTCCGGTCACGACACGTACCGGAGGTCTCTTCCGCCGGGCGCGCATGCGGCCCGGCCCACACCACCGGATCGTCATGGGACGACCGTGATGACGACGGTGTGGCGAAGGAATACTCCCCTCCGCGGAGCATTCTTCCAGTCGGGCCCCAGATCTGCTCGGTCGGGCCCGCTCGGTCAAGACTGGATCATCGGCCCGTCCAGCGCGGCTCGCGCCGTTCGGCGAACGCCGCCACTCCTTCCCGCGCGTCGTCGGACATGATGACCGGGGTGGCCAGCTCGGTCTGGCGGTCGAAGCCCTCGTCCGCAGACCACTCGGCCGCCTCGTGGACGATGCGCCGGGTGGCCGCCACGCTGAGCGGGGCGTTGGCCGCGATCTGGCCCGCGAGCTCCAGGGCCGCCGCCAGGGTCGTTCCCGGCTCGACGACCCGGTTGACCAGGCCCAGCTCGGCCAGGCGCTCCACCGGGAGGGGGCGTCCGGTGAGCCCCAGCTCGAGTGCCACGTTGCGGGGCAGCGTGACGGCCGAGCGCCAGAGTCCACCGGCGGCTGCGACGAGTCCCCGTCGCGCCTCGGGCAGCCCCATGTGCGCGCCGGCGGCCGCGACCACGATGTCGGCCAGCAGCACCAGCTCCATGCCTCCCGCGAGGGCGTCACCCTCCACGGCCACGACGAGCGGCTTCTCGGGGGGCTGGCGGGTGATGCCGAGCGGTCCGCGGTGCTCGGTCACCGGCACCGAGCCGCTGGCGGCCGCAGCCAGGTCCATGCCCGCACAGAACGTGGGTCCGTTGCCGGTGAGCACGATCACGCGGACCGTCGGGTCCGCCTCGGCGTCGTCGATCGCCCGCTCGAGGGCCACGGCGGTCCTCAGGTCGATGGCGTTGCGCACCTCGGGCCGGTCGAGCGTCACGACGGCGATGCCGTCGGTGTGCTCGCTCGTCACCGGCGCCGGAGGTGGCGCGGGCAGCGGGTGCTGGTCGGTGTCGTCGGTCAGGGTGAGCGCGTCACCATCACCCACGACCGCGCGGCCGAGCAGGTCGACGGCGGTCAGCGTCTCGACCGCGGCCGGATCTTCGATGCGCGCCAGGGCCCGGGTGCCGTCCGGCCTCACGGCGCTGACGACGAGTGCCTCGATGCCGCCGTCCCGATCGTGGATCGCGGTGGCCGCCTCCACGACGCCCTCGCCACGGAGGCCCAGCACGGCCGGCCGCGGGGCGGGACGGTCGACCAACGGGCGCTGGTGCTCGAACAGGCGCGCCGGTGGACGTGCCGAGTAGACGCCGACAGCGTGCTTCGTCGCGTACCACCCCAGCGACGTCGACAGGCCGTACGCCTCGGAGTCCTCCCGCAGCCGCTCGACGAGCGTCGCCACGGCGTGGGCGCCGTAGTTGTTGCCCGGTCCCCCGGCGAAGGTCAGGCCGCCGGTCAGGGTCAGCGGTCGGGCCGGGTCGTCGAGCGGCAGACCCAGCGAGCGTGCGGCGATCTGCACCGCCGAGGGGAAGCACGCGTAGAGGTCGACCGGACCCAGGTCGTCGGCCGTGATGCCCGCGTCAGCCAGTGCGGCCGCACCGGCCGCAGCGATGGCGGGCGAACGCGTCAGGTCGGCGCGCTCGGAGACGAACCACTCGTCGGTGGCCGACGCCCCGCCGTGCGGGAACACCCAGCGGTCCTGCGGGACTCCGGCGGCCGTCGCGACGCCGACCGTCGTCAGGATGATCCCGGTGGCCTGGTCGACCTGCATGTTCGCGCACATGAGCTTGGTGTACTCCGAGGTGACCCGCCGGTTGTCGGGCGTCGCGGTGGTGATCTCCTCGGCGGACCGAGCCGTCCGGTCCCACGCGTGCGGGTTGCGGGCGGCCACGGCGGAGAACCCGGACCACAGCTCACCCACGTGTGCCCGCTGCTCGCCGTCGCTGCGGCCCTCCGCGCCACGGAGGGCGGACTCGAGCAGCGCGTAGACGAAGATCGGCGCGCCCAGGCCCACCGACGTCTCGACCTCGTTGTTCGGGCTGCGATCGACGCCGAGCCGACGATCGGGCTCCCCCTCGTCGTTCCTCGGCCACGGGGGCTGCTGGCCGCGGGCCTGGACCCGCGACATCGTCGCGCCGGACTCGGCGCCGGTCACCAGCACGATCCGGGCCTCCCCGGTCGCCAGCAGCTCGGCAGCGTCGTTCAGCACGAGCTGCGGGCCGTCACCGCCGTAGACCGACGACTGCGACGTCCGCGCACCGCCGGCGCCCACGAGCTCGGCCACGACGCCGGCCTGGTCGCCGTAGGTCCACGAGGCGCTCGGGACGGCATGCACGTGGTCGGCAGCGGCCAGCAGGTCCAGGCGCGCGCCGCTGTCGACCGAGGCGCTGCGCAGCGCCTCGGCACACAGGCGGGCGGGCTCACGGTCCTCGACCGCCCCCTCCGACCGATGGGTCACCTGACCGACGCCGACGATGACGGGCGTGCGGGGGTCCAACGCCTGACCGCTGGCCTCGTGCTGCACGGGATCGGCGGACGCTCGCAGGCCGCGAGCCCCACCCGCCAGCCGTTCCAGCTCGACCAGTGAGTCGTGCAGGGCGACCTCGACGCTGCGCACCGCCGTCGAGCCGATCGGCCCGCGCAGGGGTGAGCCGTCCAACCCGGCGTCGAGGCGCACGGCTGAGTCGTCGCCCGCTGCGACGACCGTGCCCCACAGACCCAGCGTGATGCCCATGGGACCGGTCCCGCGCAGCGCGAAGCCACTCTCGTCGAGCCGCATGACGATCCAGCGGACCTGGGCCGGGATGTCCATCAATCGGATGATCTGCACGAGCTCGTCACCCGGGACGGTGTCCACGGTCGGTCCCGATCGCCAGGACTGGTGGAGGGTCGCCCAGTCACCCAGCGCCGTGAGGTCGCCGAGCACCTCGCCCACGCTGGACGCAGGAACGGCGAGCAGGCGGGAGGCGTGCACGTGCCGGGCGTACTGATCGAGGCCGCCGGGCGCGGGCACGTCAGGTGCTCCCGCTCCCCCTGTGTCGGCGGACCGCTGGACGAACGACTCCTTCACCGCTCGCCCCAGCACCTGCGCGGTGCCCGCAACCCGTCGGATCCGACGTTCGATCTCTGACATCACTGTCCCACTTCCAGTACGACCAGACTGTTTGTGGTGAGTGTACGCACCTCCGTACGATGCCGACATGTCGGTGACCACCCGCAGGAGCCAGGAGGAGCGCTCCGCACTGATGCGCGGGCGCCTCATCGATGCCGCGTTCACGAGTCTGGTCGAGAACGGCTACGCAGCGACCTCGGTGGGCGCCGTGCAGGCCCGTGCCGGGGTCGCGCGCGGCACCCTGCTGCACCACTTCCCCACGCGGGCGTCCCTCATGGTCGCCGTGATCGACGACATCGCCGAGCAACGGTTGCGCGTGCTGGCCGACCACCCGGCCGAGGTCGCGGACGCCGATCCGTGGGACCGCGTCGTGGAACTCGTCTGGCGCGACCTGCAGAGCGAGTCCTTCGTGGCAGCGCTCGAGCTGTGGGTGGCGGCCCGGACGGATGCCGAGCTGCGCGAGGCCCTCCTGCCGGTGCAGGAGCGACTCTTCGTGACGATCCACCACGCGGTCGCCATGCTGCTGGGCTCGACGGACGACCCGCGGGTGCCGACCCTCGTGCAGTTCACGATCGACCTGCTGACCGGCAGCACGATGGCCGGACTGCTGACTGACCAGGACGCGTCGCGCCGCGTCGTCGAGCGGTGGCGCTGGGCCCTCGGCGCCCTGGCGGCCGTGCCGGAAGCCCCCTGGGACTAAGCGCCGGCCTCGAGCATGCCGCGCAGCTCCTTCTTGAGGTCGCCCAGCTCGTCGCGCAGCCGGGCGGCCACCTCGAACTGCAGCTCGGCGGCGGCCGCCCGCATCTGCTCGCTGAGCTGCTCGATGAGAGCCGCCAGCTCCGACGACGGCAGGTCGGAGAGAGCAGCAGTGTGCTGACCAAGCGGCACGGGGGCGCCCTTGCGGCGCTTGTCGCCCGTGGCCGCCAAGAGCTTGTCGGTGTCGGCGTCCTCGCGCGCCAGCATGTCGGTGATGTCACCGATCTTCTTGCGCAACGGCTGAGGATCGACCCCGTGCTCGAGGTTGTAGGCGACCTGCTTCTCGCGCCGCCGGTTGGTCTCGTCGATCGCCTGCTCCATCGACGGCGTGATGCGGTCGGCGTACATAATGACCTGGCCGGACACGTTGCGCGCCGCGCGGCCGATGGTCTGGATGAGCGAGCGTCCCGAGCGCAGGAAGCCCTCCTTGTCGGCGTCGAGGATGGCCACGAGGCTGACCTCGGGGAGGTCGAGACCCTCGCGCAGCAGGTTGATGCCGACCAGCACGTCGTACTCACCCATGCGGAGCTCACGCAGGAGCTCGACGCGCCGCAGCGTGTCGACCTCGCTGTGGAGGTAGCGGGTGCGAATTCCGGCCTCGAGCAGGTAGTCGGTGAGGTCCTCGGACATCTTCTTGGTGAGCGTGGTGACGAGCACGCGCTCGTTGCGCTCGACCCGCAGGCGGATCTCGCCGATGAGGTCGTCGATCTGGCCCTTGGTGGGCTTGACGACGACCTCGGGGTCGATCAGGCCGGTGGGCCGGATGATCTGCTCGACGAACTCGCCGCCGGTCTTCTCCATCTCGTACGTGCCCGGCGTGGCCGACAGGTAGACCGTCTGGCCGATGCGGTCGAGGAACTCCGACCACTTGAGCGGGCGGTTGTCCATGGCGCTGGGCAGCCGGAAGCCGTGCTCGACGAGGGTGCGCTTGCGCGACATGTCGCCCTCGTACATCGCGCCGATCTGCGGGACGGTGACGTGGGACTCGTCGAGCACCAGCACGAAGTCGTCGGGGAAGTAGTCGAGCAGGCAGTTGCCGGGGCTACCCGGCGGACGAGCGTCCATGTGGCGCGAGTAGTTCTCGATGCCCGCGCACGTGCCGACCTGCTGCATCATCTCGAGGTCGTAGGTGGTGCGCATGCGCAGCCGCTGGGCCTCGAGCAGCTTGTTCTGCGACTCGAGCTCGGCCAGGCGCTCGTCGAGCTCGGCCTGGATGCCCTTCATGGCGCGCTGCATGATCTCGGGCCCCACGGCGTAGTGCGTGGCGGCGCCGACGAACAGCTCGGTGTCCTCGCTGAGCACCTCGCCCGTGAGCGGGTGCAGCGTCATGAGCCGCTCGACCTCGTCGCCGAAGAACTCGACCCGGACCGCCAGCTCCTGGTAGACGGGGAAGATCTCGACGGTGTCGCCACGGACCCGGAACGTGCCGCGGGTGGCGGTCACGTCGTTGCGGACGTACTGGGCCTCGACCAGGGTGCGGAGCAGCTTCTCGCGCGGGAGCTCCTCGCCGACCTTGAACCCGATCATGCGGTTCATGTACTCCTGCGCCGAGCCGAGGCCGTAGATACAGGAGACCGTGGCGACCACGATGACGTCGCGCCGGGTGAGCAGCGACCACGTGGCCGAGTGCCGCAGCCGCTCGACCTCCTCGTTGATCGAGGAGTCCTTCTCGATGTAGGTGTCGGTCTGCGGGACGTACGCCTCGGGCTGGTAGTAGTCGTAGTACGAGACGAAGTACTCGACGGCGTTGTCGGGGAAGAAGTCGCGCAGCTCGGTGGCGAACTGGGCGGCCAGGGTCTTGTTGGGCAGCATCACGAGCATGGGCCGCTGGAGGCGCTCGGCCATCCAGGCCACCGTGGCGGTCTTGCCGGTACCCGTGGCGCCCATGAGCACGACGTCCTGCACGCCGTCGTTCATCTTCTGCTCGAGCGCGGCGATCGCGGTGGGCTGGTCGCCCCCGGGCTGGAAGTCCGACACGACGCGCAGGGGCGCGACCTGACGCTGCAGCTCTGACGCGGGTCTCATGTCGTCGAGAGTACGGGGCATCACCGACAGGAGCGCGCCGTTAGGCTGGCGGGATGGGAGTGGACGAACGCCGGGCCGCCCGACGTGACGAGATCATCGCCGCGACGCGGGCTCTGTTCGACGAGCGCGGGGTCCGGGACGCGCAGATCGAGGACATCGCGCGGGCCGTCGGCATCAACCGGGCCATCATCTACCGGCACTTCACCGGCAAGGAAGAGCTGTTCGCGGTCACGCTCGTGGGCTACCTCCACGAGCTCGACGCCGCCCTGACGGCCGGCACCCGCACCGACGCCACTCCCCGCCACCGTCTCGAACAGGTCGTGACCGCCTTCTTCGACTACGGGGTCGAGCACCCGGCCTTCGTCGACTGCGCTCAGACGCTCCTGCGTCGCCGCGGCACCGAGCTCTTCGAGGAGGTCGGCGGCGAGACGATGATCGAGCTGGGCACGGCGATGAGCGCCTGCCTGGCGCACGTGGTGCGCATCCTGCGTGACGGCGCCGAGCAGGGCGAGTTCCACGCGTCCGATCCCTCGCTCGTGGCGAACGTGCTCTACGCGCAGGGGCTCGGCGCGCTCAACCTGGCGCACCTGCAGTGGTCGGTGCGCGAGCACAACACCGGTCTGCCGGTCGTCGACGACGTGTCGTCCGAGACCCTGCGCGGCTACCTCGTCGACGGCGCCCTCGCCATCGCGAAAGGGGCCACGCCGCACCCGGCGTGACCCCTTCCCCTGCAGACTCTGGAGCGCTCAGGCCTCCATGATGGCGACGACGCCCTGGCCGCCGGCGGCGCAGATCGAGATGAGACCGCGGCTGCCCGGGCCCTTCTCGTTCAGCAGCTTGCCGAGGTTGGCCACGATGCGGCCACCGGTGGCCGCGAACGGGTGGGCCGCGGCGAGCGAGGAACCCTTGACGTTCAGCTTGCTGCGGTCGATCGAGCCGAGCGGCTCGTCGAGACCGAGGCGCGTCTTGCAGTACTCGGCGTCCTCCCAGGCCGCGAGGGTCGTCAGCACCTGGCCGGCGAACGCCTCGTGGATCTCGTAGAAGTCGAAGTCCTGCAGCGACAGGCCGTTGCGCTGCAGCATGCGCGCGACGGCGTAGACCGGGGCCATCAGCAGGCCCTCGGCGCCGCTGACGTAGTCGACGGCCGCGGTCTCGTAGTCGGTGAGGTAGGCCAGCGGCTCCCAGCCACGACGCGCCGCCTCCTCCTCGGAGGCCAGCAGCACCGTGGAGGCGCCGTCGGACAGCGGCGTGGAGTTGCCCGCGGTCATCGTGGCGCCCTCGCCCTTGCCGAAGACCGGCTTGAGCTTGCCGAGCTTCTCGACGCTGGAGTCGGGGCGCAGGTTGTTGTCGCGCTCGACACCCAGGTAGGGGGTGACGAGGTCGTCCTGCCAACCCTCCTCGTAGGAGCGGGCGAGGTTCTGGTGGCTCGTGGCCGCCAGCTCGTCCTGCGCCTCGCGGGTGATGCCCCACTCCTTGGTGGTGATGGCCTGGCTGTCGCCCATCGACAGGCCCGTGCGGGGCTCGGCGTTGCGCGGCTGGTCGGGCGCGAGGTGTGCCGGACGGATCTTGGCGAGGGCGGCCAGGCGACCCTTGTTGTCCTTGGCGCGGTTGGCCTCGAGCAGGATCTTGCGCAGCTTGTCACCGATGGCCAGGGGCGCGTCGGACGTGGTGTCGGAACCGCCGGCGATGCCGAGCTCGATCTTGCCGAGCGCGATCTTGTTGGCGACCTGGATCGTCGCCTGGATGCCGGTGTCGCACGCCTGCTGGATGTCGGCGGCCGGGGTGTCGGGCGACAGCTTCGAGCCGAGGACGGTCTCGCGCGCGAGGTTGAAGTCGCGGCTGTGCTTGAGGACGGCGCCGGCGACGAACTCACCGGCGCGCTCGCCCTCGAGGCCGAAGCGGTCGACGAGGCCATCGAGGGCAGCGGTCAGCATGTCCTGGTTGGAGACGCTGGTGTAGACGCTGTTGGACCGCGCGAACGGGATGCGGTTGCCGCCGATGACGGCGACGCGCCGCACGGGCGGGGCCGGCGCGGCCGCCGGCTTGGCGACGGTGCCAGCGGCCTTCTGGGCCGCCTTCTTCGCGGGCGCCTTCTTGGCGGGCTTCTTGGGGGCGGGCGTGCTGTCAGCCATGGCGGGCTCCTCGATGATGGTCGACGATGGTGGCGGGACGTGACGTGTGCCTCGTGGCGGACGAGTGGACCGACACTGTCACACGAGGTTACAGTCAGCAGGCTAGTTCAGATACCAACGGTATTCGAGAGATAGGACACATCCGGTCATGAGCGATCGCTACCAGGATCTCGCCCACAACCCCATCGGCAAGTTCCTCGTGAAGAACCTCGGACTGCCCAACCCTCCCTACCTCGAGCGCTATGAGGGCGGTCCCCTCGTCAGTGGCACGGTGCTGACCGGCTCCGCCACCCAGGGCCCCGTCGCGAAGGCCGTCACGGCGGCCCTGAAGTCGGCCAAGATCGACGCCACCGGCGTGCGGGCGGACAGCAAGAAGTACAAGGGCCTCGTCTTCGACGCCACCGGCATCGACTCCGCCGCCGGCCTCGTTGCTCTGCAGGAGTTCTTCACCCCCGTGCTGCGGCAGCTGGCCTCCAGCGGCCGCGTCGTCGTCATCGGCTCCGCGCCCGAGGAGGCCGCCAGCGAGGGCGCCGCCATCGCGCAGCGCGGGCTCGAGGGCTTCACCCGCTCGCTCGGCAAGGAGGTCGGCGGTGGCAGCACCGCGAACCTCGTCTACCTCGCCAAGGGCGCCGAGAAGGCGCTGGAGACCACGCTCGGCTTCTTCCTCTCCCCCAAGTCGGCGTACGTCTCGGGCCAGGTCGTCCGCCTGGGCACCACCGGCATCACGACCGCGAAGGCACCGAAGCAGCAGGACAAGCCGCTCGCCGGCAAGGTCGCGCTCGTCACCGGCGCCTCGCGCGGTCTCGGCGAGGCCGACATGCGCACCTTGGCCCGTGACGGAGCCACCGTCATCGGGCTGGACGTCCCGCCGCTCGAGGCCGACCTGAAGGCCGTCGCCGAGGACCTGGGCGGCACGTACATCGTCGGCGACATCACCTCGCCCGACGCCCCGGCCCTGATCGCCGACCACATCCGCACGCATCACGGTGCGGTCGACATCGTGGTGCACAACGCCGGCATCACCCGCGACAAGCGTCTGCGCAACATGAAGGCCGAGAACTGGCAGCTCGTCGTCGACATCTCGGTCGGCGCGCCGCAGCGCATCACCGACCACCTGCTCGAGCAGGGTCTGATCAACGAGGGCGGCAGCATCGTCGGCATCGCGTCGATCGCGGGCATCGCCGGCAACAACGGCCAGACCAACTACGCCTCGGCCAAGGCCGGCGTCATCGGCTGGATCCAGTCGCTCGCCGACCGCGTCGCCGACCGCGGCATCACCGCCAACGTCATCGCACCGGGCTTCATGGAGACCGAGATGGTCAAGACCATCCCGCTGGGTGTCCGCGAGGCCGGTCGTCGCATGAACTCGATGTCCCAGGGGGGCCTGCCCATCGACGTCGCCGAGACGATCGCCTGGCTCGCCAACCCCGGCTCCAACGCCGTGAGCGGCAACGTCGTCGGCGTCAACGGCCAGATGCTGCTGGGGGCTTCATGACCGAGAAGTCGTTCGACGGAGCGCCCGCGACGCTGCCGCTGATGCTGAAGGCGGCGCTGCCGGCCCTTCCGGTGGTCGGTGGCCTGCCCGGCATCAAGCATCAGTCGGGCGCCACACCTGACCTGACGCTGGTCCGCTCGGGCGTGCAGACCGATGCCGCGCACCTCGAGCGGTACAACGAGGTCTGTGGCTTCGGGCGGAGCCAGGTCCTGCCGGCGACCTACCCGCACATGGCGGCGTTCGGCCTGCACATGGCGCTGATGACCGACACGGCGTTCCCGTTCGCCCCGATGGGCCTGGTGCACCTGCGCAACCGCATCACCCAGCACCGCCCCATCACGGTGGGCGAGCCGCTCGACGTCCGCGTGCGCGCGGCCGACCTGCGTCCGCACCCCAAGGGCCGACTCGTCGACCTGCTGACCGACGTCTCCGTCGGCGAGCAGGTGGTGTGGAGCGAGGTCACCACACTGTTCTCGCGCGGCAAGGGCGGCGCGCCCGAGGAGTCGCCGGCTCCCCTGGAGGGCGTCGAGGCGCCCTCAGGCGTCGTGCACTGGAAGCTGGGCGGCGATCTCGGCCGGCGCTACGGCGCTGTGTCCGGTGACCGCAACCCGATCCACCTGTACCCGCTGACGGCCAAGGCCTTCGGGTTCCCCCGCAACATCGCCCACGGCATGTGGACGAAGGCCCATTCGCTGGCGGCGCTGTCGAACCGGCTCCCCGACGCGTTCGTCGTCGACGTGGAGTTCCGCAAGCCGATCCTCCTGCCGGCCACCGTGGTGTTCGGCTCCGAGGCCGCGGGCAGCGACATCACCTTCGGTGTCGTCGGGGCGCGCAAGCCCTCCACCCACCTGGTGGGACGGGTCGCCCCGCTGTCGTGACTCCTGAGTAACCTCGGGTCGTCGTGTGTCGTTGATCACGGCGACCCGAGGTCTTTCTGTGAAGAGGTATGCCATGCGCGCGTCTCGTTCGTCCCTGCGGCCGGCCGCACTGCTCAGCGGACTGCTGCTGGTGCTGGGCCTGCTCGTCACCGGCTCCCCCGCGGCCGCCGAGCCGTCCGTGGGGCCCTCCGTGGGGCCGTCCGGCTGGACCCCGCGCGGCGAGGACTACGCCGCCACCGCCGTGGAGAAGAACCTCTCGATCCCGATGTCCGACGGCCTCGCGCTGCTGGCCGACGCCACCCGCCCGGTCGACGCGTCCGGCGCCGTGGTGACCGAGCCGCTGCCGGTCGTGGTCACCATCACCGCGTACAGCAAGTCGGTCATCGGCTCCCCCACCGGCGCGACGCTGGGCGGCGCCGACCCGGCCTACCTCGTCAAGCGCGGCTACGTGCAGCTGACCGTCGACGCCCGCGGCACGGGCAGCTCGCCGGGCACGTGGCAGGTCTTCGGCGAGCGCGAGCAGCTCGATGCCAAGGAGATCGTCGAGTGGGCGGCGGACCAGCCGTGGAGCAACGGCTCGGTGGCCATGACCGGCCCCTCCTACATGGGCATCAGCCAGCTGTTCGCCGCCGGGCAGCAGCCCCGCGGCCTGAAGGCCATCTTCCCGCAGGTGCCGAGCGCCGAGGTCTACCGCGACGTGGTCGCCTCCGGCGGCCAGCTCGACGTCGGCTTCATGCCGCTGTGGCTGGGACTGGTCAACCTCACGGGTTACGTGCCGGGTCCGCCCGAGCAGGCCCTGCAGACGTTCCTGGAGCATCTGACCGGCAACGGCGCCAGCACGCTGCAGCTGCTGCTCAGCGCGGCCACGGGAGGCGAGAACGCCTACGACGGCCCCTACTACGAGGAGCGCTCGACGCTGACCCGCGCGGTGCCGACGATCGACGTGCCGACCTTTCTCATCGGCGGCCACTACGACCTGTTCCAGCGCGGCACTCCCCTGGTCTTCCAAGGCCTGCAGGAGCGCGGCGTGCCGGTCAAGATGATCCTCGGCCCGTGGGACCACCTGCAGGGCTCCAGCGGCGAGGGCGTGCCCGACGCCGGGTACGGGACCCTCGGCGAGCTGCAGCTGCGGTGGTTCGACCACCACGTCAAGGGCCTGCCCGACCCGGCGCTCGACTCCGACATCCCCGACTTCACGTACTACGAGCTCGGGTCGCAGACCTGGCAGCAGCGCGACGCCTACCTCGACGAGCAGCAGGCCACGAGCTTCCGACTCTCCGGAACGTCGGCTCCGCTGTTCGGCGGCGGCGTGTTGACCCAAGAGACCGTGGTGCCGGGCGAGTCGGTCATCCTGCCGCTCCCCGTCGCCGGTCTCTGCACGCGCTCGACCTCCCAGTGGACGGCCGGCGTGCTCGGTCTGCTCGGGCAGGACAACCCGTGTGACGCGAACAACGCGCTCAACGACACGACCGGCGTGGTGTACGAGACCGCGCCGCTCTCAGCCCCTCTGGACGTGCTCGGACCCATCAACGCTCGCCTCTACGCCTCCAGCACCACGGGCGACGGCATGCTCTCGGTGCACGTCTCCCGCGTCGCGCCGGACGGACGGGTCGAGCGACTCACGGGCGGCTGGCAGGTCATCTCGCTGGCGCAGCTCGACGAGCAGCGATCGGAGACGATCGACGGCAAGACCGTCCAGCCGTGGCACCCGTTCACCGCCGAGTCGCGCACGCCACTGGCTCCCGGCGAGGTCGCGCCGATCGACGTCGAGGTGTTCCCGACCGGGGCCGAGATCGCCGCGGGCGACCGCCTGCGGATCTCGGTGCAGGCCTTCGACGTCCCGCACCTGGCGCCCAACGTCAGCCAGCTGGTGGGCAGCCTCGGCATCATCACGATCCACAGCTCCGACCAGTACCCGTCGGAGCTGACCCTGCCGACGCTCAACGGCTCCGGCGCCGCCAATGCCGCCGCCGAGACGGCCGTGCTCGACTCGGTCCGCGACCGCCTGACGGCGCTGGACGGCGACGAGGCACCCGGCACACCGGCCGTTGCGCCGCCTGCCGCACCACCCGCCACCAACCTGGCCGGCGTGCTCGCGCGCCTCCTGGCGTTCCTGATCTGACAACGATCGGGACGTCCGTCCCGATCTAATTGGTACATTTGCGTGACTTTTGCGGGGATTGTTCCTACGCTCACCTCGTGGAGACCATCCGTCGCATCCGGCTCGCCGCCGTCGCCGTCCTGCTGCTGCCCCTGCTCGTCGCGACCCCGTCGGGGGCCGCCGAGCCCGAGCGGGTCTCCGAGGCGGTGAGCGTCACGGCGTCCGACGGCGTGCGCATCCAGGGCACCGTGACCGGTTCCGGCTCCCTCGTGGCCCGGCCCACGATCGTCGAGTTCAGCCCGTACGGACCTGGGTCGCAGACCTTCACCGCCGACGAGAACTACAACCACCTCCTCGTGGAGGTCCGGGGCACCGGCGGCAGCAGCGGGTCGTTCGACGTGCTGGGTCCCCGCAGCCAGCAGGACGTCGCCGAGGTCCTGCAGTGGGCGTGCGAGCAGCCGTGGAGCAACGGCCGCCTCGGTCTGCACGGGTTCTCGGCGAGCGCGATCATCGTCTACAACTCGATGCACCTGGACCTGCCCTGCGTCGAGACCGCGACGCTCCGGTCCGGGACGTTCGAGCTGTACCGCGACCTGCTCGTGCCGGGCGGGGTCAGCAACATCGTGCCCGGCGCCGCCGTGCTCTTGGGGATCGGTGCCCTCGCGCTGGCCCAGGGCCCGGATCGGCTCGCCACCGACCCCCTGTCGTCGGTCGACGCCATCGTCGGCATGCTCGACAGCGGGATCAACGCAGGATTCCTGCACCCCACGCTCGACCAGTTCTGGGCCGAGCGCGGGTTCCGTGGCGACGTGAACGGCTTCCCGGTCATGGCCGTCAACGGCATCTTCGACGTGGAGTCCCGCGGCGCCTTCCAGGGCTACCAAGAGCTGCGTGACAACGGCTCGCACCTCGTGCTGGCCGGCGGGCACGACGGGTTCCCCGCAGGAACCGACAACGGCCAGGCGGACATGCAGGCCTGGTTCGACCACCACCTGCGCGACGTCGACAACGGCATCACGGCCAAGCCACCCGTGCGACTGACGATGTCCGACGGCGACCGTGAGGACATGCTCGCGGGTCAGTACCTGAGTCGCGAGGCCACCGACTGGCCCGTCCCGGGCACCCAGTGGGCGGCTCTCAACCTCGACGCCGCTCCCAGTGGCACCGCCGCGACCCTCAACGACGGCAGCCTGACGCTCGGCGCGCCCCAGCAAGCCGCCACCCAGTCCTACGTGCCGCTGCCGACCGTTCCCTTCGCCAGCGACGTCCCCACCACGGCCCTGCTCGGCGCCGCTGGTCTGGACCTGCTCTCGAACGCCTTCCCCGCCCTGACCGAGATGGGACTGGTCGGGCTCCCCGGCCTGAGCTACACGACCCCGGCGCTGGTCGAGGACGTCATGGCCGCCGGCCCGGCGTCGCTCGAGCTCTCGCTGTCGACCACCGCGCCGGAGACCGCGATCTGGGCCGTGGTCTCCGACGTGCACCCCGACGGCACGGCGCACCCGCTCACGGTCGGGCGCCTGCTGTCGTCCTTCCCGGACATCGTCGAGGAGAAGTCGCTGATCGACGATGCGGGCCAGGTCGTCCAGCCGTACGGCGACTACAGCACCAAGACAGCCGGTGCGGGCTTCCTGGCGCCGCAGCTGTACCAGGTCGAGCTGTGGCCGATCGCCAACCGCTTCAAGGCGGGCCACCGCATCAGGGTCGACGTCGTCGGCGCCTCGGCGCTCTCGCTGCCGACCGTTCCCGGCGTCAACAGCGTCGACGTCGGTGGTACCAGCGGCTCCCGCCTGCTGCTGCCCGTCCTGCCCGAGAGCGATCTCGCGGCCGCACTCACACCTCCGGCGGTCGCTCCCCCGGTCGTCACCCCGCCCGCAGCGCCGGTCACCCGCCTGGTCGGCGGGCTGCTCGGGATCGTCGGCCAGCTGCTGCGACTGCTGGTCTGAGCGCGCTCAGGCGCGTCGGCGGATCAGACCCTCCTGGGCGACCGTGGCCACGAGGGTGCCGTCCTCGGTGAAGACGCGAGCGGTGCTGAGCCCGCGCGCACCCGAGGCCGACGGCGATGCCTGGTCGTACAGCAGCCAGGCGTCGGCACGCAGGGGCCGGTGGAACCAGATGACGTGGTCCAGCGAGGCCGGGATGACCTCCGGTGAGCCGATGTAGACGCCGTGCGGGATCAGCGCGGCACCCAGCAGGCTGAAGTCGCTGATGTAGGCGAAGGCGGCGTTGTGCAGCGTCGGGGAGTCGGGCAGCTCGCCCGAGGCGCGGAACCACATGCGTTGCAGCGTGGGCATCGCCTGCCGCGACGGATCGTCCTCGGCGCGGTTGTCGCCGACGTACCGCAGGTCGAAGGAGGCCCACTCCTGCTTCCAGCGCTCGACGTACTCCTCGTCCTGGAGGTTCAGCACCTCCAGAAGCGTCGGCGAGTCCTCCGGCGACGGGACGTCGGGCATGACGTCCTGATGGTCCCAGCCGTCCTCGCTCACCTGGAACGAGGCGGTCATGTAGAAGATGATCTCGCCGTGCTGACGGGCCGCCACCCGGCGCGTGGTGAACGAGCGGCCGTCGCGGACGTTCTCGACGTCGTAGATGATCGGGATCGCCGGGTCGCCGCCGAGGATGAAGTACACGTGCAGCGAGTGCACGTGCCGGTCCTCGGGCACCGTGCGCTGGGCCGCCATGAGGGCCTGCGCGGCGACCTGACCGCCAAAGACACGCTTCAGGGAGGTGTTGGGCGGCTGGTGGCCGCGGAACAGCCCGACCTCCAGCTCCTCGAGGTCCAGCAGTCCGACGAGCTCGGTGAGGGAGGCAGGCACGCGCCTCATCCTACCGACGCCGGGAGCCTAGCCGTCGTCGTCCTTGCGCTGCTTGGCCAGGAAGTCCTCGAACTGGTTGGCGAGCTCGTCGCCGCTGGGCAGCTCGTCGTCGCTGGCGAGCAACGACTGCGCCGCGCCGCGGCTGAAGGCGTCGTACTGCTGCTCCAGACCCTGCAGGACCTCGACGCCCTGCTGCTCGGAGATCTGCGACTCGATCTCGGCCACGGCGACCTCCTGCCGGGCGCGCAACGGCTCGAGGTCGAGCTGCAGCCCGAGCCGGCCGATCGCCGCGTCGAGCAGCGCGATGGCGCCACCCGGGAAGTCGACCTGCGCCAGGTAGTGCGGCACGTGCACCACGTAGCCGGCGGCGTCGTGGCCCCACGAGCCGAGGCGGTACTCCAGCAGCGACTGCGCCGACGACGGCACGGTGACCTCGGCCGACCACAGGTTGGTGCGGTCGACGAGGTCGGGCCGGGTGCCGTGCGCGGTGACGAGCAACGGGCGGGTGTGCGGAACGCCCATGGGCACGGCGCCGAGGCTCAGCGTCAGCGGGACGCCGAGCCGCTCGATGACGTCGCGGACCTCGCGGGCGAAGCCCTCCCACCCGAAGTCGGGCTCGGGCCCGGACAGCACCAGGAAGGGGTTGCCGGCGAGGTCGTGCTCCTCGACGACCTGCAGCCGCGGCTCCTCGTAGTCGAGGTAGTGGTCCTGCACGAAACGCAGCGGAGGACGGCGGGCGCGGTAGTCGTAGGTGGCGTCGATGTCGAAGGAGTGCAGGACCTCGCCGTGGCCGGACGTCAGGTGCTCGACGGCCAGGCGCGGCGCGCTGCCGGCGGCCAGGAAGCCATCGAGCGCCACGATCAGGACAGGGCCACTGCCGGGCCGGGCGTTCGGGCGCGCAGGGGCAGTGCTGGTGCTGGAGTCACGTCGTCGATGCCACTTCATCGTCAACCTCCGGTCAGCCGGTCACATTCCCGAGAGTGACCAGCGTGTCGTCGGCCACGGCCTGCGGGGTGAGGCCGAGCCGTTCGAGCAGCACGTCACGCTTGGCGTGCGGCAGGAACTCCTGCGCGACGCCGTGCACGCGCACAGGAGTGAGGACGCCGGCATCGGCGACGGCACGCGCCACCGTCACGCCCGCGCCGCCCTGCCGGCCGTTGTCCTCGATCGTGACGACCAGCTGATGCTGGCCGGCGAGGTCGACGACCGCGGGATCGAGCGGCGCCACCCAGCGCGGGTCGACCACCGTGCAGGCGACCCCGTGGCCGGAAAGCAGCTCAGCGGTGTCGAGGGCCAGGTGCGCCATGGCGCCGAAGCCGACCACCAGCACCGTGGCGTCGTCGTCGCGGCGCAGCACGTCGACTCCCCCGACGCGCTCGACGGCCTCGACGTCGTCGGGCACGGCGCCCTTGGCGAAGCGGACCACCGAGGGGGCGTCGTCGATCTGGACGGCCTCACGCAGCAGCTCGCGCAGGCGCATGCCGTCGCGCGGCGCCGCGAGGTGCAGCCCCGGCACGAGCTGCAGAAGCGAGAGGTCCCACATGCCGTTGTGCGACGCACCGTCGTCGCCGGTGACACCCGCGCGATCGAGCACGAACGTGACGCCGCAGCGGTGCAGAGCGACGTCGAGCAGCACCTGGTCGAACGCGCGGTTGAGGAAGGTGGCGTACACGGCGACCACGGGATGCAGCCCGCCCATCGCGAGGCCAGCCGCGCAGGTGGCGGCGTGCTGCTCGGCGATGCCGACGTCGAAGACGCGATCGGGGAACTTGTCGGCGAACGCGTCGAGGCCGACCGGGTAGAGCATGGCGGCGGTGATGCCCACGACGTCCTGGCGCTCGTCGGCGATGCGCACGACCTCGTCGCGGAACACCGACGTCCACCCGGCGGGCGCGACCGCGACGGCGTCGCCCGTCTCACGGTCGAACGGGGCCGCCTGGTGCATCTGGTCGTTCTCGTTCTCGACGGCGATGTCGTAGCCGTGGCCCTTGGTGGTGATGACGTGCACGAGCACGGGGCCGGAGAACCGGCGTGCCGCACCCAGGGCACGCTCGACGGCGGGCCGGTCGTGGCCGTTGACGGGGCCGATGTACTTGAGCCCCAGGTCCTCGAACAGGCCCTGTGGGGCGAGCGCGTCCTTGACGCCCTTCTTGAACGCGTGGAGCGCCTCGTACGCCGCCGGACCCACGGGGCCGCCGTGCATCGTCAGGCGTTCCTTGATGGCCTGCAGCGTGGGTTCGTAGCCCGGGCTGGTGCGGATGCCGGTGAGCCGGTTGGCGAGACCACCGACCGTGGGCGTGTAGGAGCGGCCGTTGTCGTTGACGACGACCACGAGGCGGCGGTCGCGGTGGGCGGCGATGGAGTTGAGCGCCTCCCAGGCCATGCCGCCGGTCAGGGCGCCGTCGCCGATGACCGCCACGACGTGCCGGTCGGACCCCAGCAGCTCGTTGGCGCGGGCCAGGCCGTCGGCGTACGACAGGCTGGTGGAGGCGTGGGAGTTCTCGACCCAGTCGTGCTCGGACTCCGACCGGGACGGGTAGCCGGACAGGCCCTGCTCGGTGCGCAGCTGGTCGAAGGACGTCGCGCGCCCCGTGACCATCTTGTGCACGTAGGACTGGTGGCCGGTGTCCCAGATGATGCGGTCCTGCGGCGACTCGAACACGCGGTGCAGCGCCAGCGTGAGCTCGACGACCCCCAAGTTGGGCCCGAGGTGCCCACCGCGGGCGGCGACCGACGTGATGAGCAGCTCACGGATCTCGGCGGCCAGCTCGGTCAGCTGGGCGTCGGTGAGATCGCGCAGGTCGGCGGGACCCTCGATGCTCTCGAGGAGCTCGCGGCTTCCGTCCGATCCGGCCATTTCGCCAGTCTAGCGAGCCACCCGTGGGCTGCCCGGCTCAGGACAGCCTGCCCCGCTCGTGCCGGAGGGCCGGCCGGTCCGTGACCTCGACCGTCTCGATGGTGGCTTCGTGGCGCACGGACCAGCCGGTCTCGGTCGTCGCGACGTCACTCACCCGGCACGAGGCGCGGGCCACGGCGTCGACCAGGGCCGGACCGTGCTCGGTCGCGGCCCACTCGCCCACCGTGAACGGACCGCCCGGCGCCGGGCCCGCTCCGGCGAACACCTCCGCCAGGCGGTCGTGACCGCCACCCAGCACGTTGACGACGCACGGGGTCCCGACCTCGAGGGTCTCGGCAAGGTCCGACAGCGGGTCGAGCATCATCACGATCACCCCGGGGTCGCCGTCGACGACGAGGAGCGAGGAGACCGTGAGCCCCACCCGGCCGCGGCCCTCGCCCGTCGTGACGACTGCGACGCCCGTGGGCCAGCGGCCGCGCAGACGACGAACGGGCATCCGCTCCCCCTCAGGAGGGAGGAACGGATGCCCGTCGTGGATGGTCATCGCTCAGAGCAGCGAGCGGAGCACGTACGGCATGATGCCGCCGTTGCGGTAGTAGTTCGCCTCACCCGGGGTGTCGATCCGGACCGAAGCCTCGAACTCCACGTCATTCGCCTTCACCGACACGGTGCGCGGGATGCCCCCGTCGTTGAGCTCCGTGACGCCGGTGACCGAGAAGGTCTCCTCCCCGGTCAGGCCGAGGCTCTCGGCGTTCTGGCCCTCGGGGAACTGCAGGGGCAGCACGCCCATGCCGATGAGGTTGGAGCGGTGGATGCGCTCGTAGCTCTCGGCGATGACGACCTTGACGCCCAGGAGCGCGGTGCCCTTGGCCGCCCAGTCGCGCGACGAGCCCGAGCCGTACTCCTTGCCCGCCAGCACCACGAGCGGGGTGCCGGCCTTGGCGTAGCTCTCGGCCGCGTCGAACACCGTGGTGACCTCACCGTCGGTGCTGAAGTCGCGCGTGAAGCCGCCCTCGGTGCCCGGCGCGATCTGGTTGCGCAGGCGGATGTTGGCGAACGTGCCGCGGATCATGACCTCGTGGTTGCCGCGACGCGAGCCCAGCGAGTTGAAGTCGCGCGGCTCGACGCCGTGCTCCATCAGGTACTTGCCGGCGGGGCTGTCCTTCTTGATGGCGCCCGCGGGGCTGATGTGGTCGGTGGTGACCGAGTCGCCCAGCTTCAGCAGCACGCGCGCACCGTCGATGTCCTCGACGGGCGACGGCTCGTGCTGCATGCCGTCGAAGTACGGCGCCTTGCGGACGTACGTGGAGTCCTCGTCCCAGGCGAAGGTGTCGCCCTCGGGGGTCGGCAGCTCCTGCCAGCGGTGGTCGCCGGCGAACACGTCGGCGTACTCGGAGCTGAAGGTGGCGGCGTCGATCGAGGAGGCGATGACGTCCTCGATCTCCTGCGGCGAGGGCCAGATGTCCTTGAGGAACACGTCGTTGCCGTCGGCGTCCTGGCCCAGCGGGTCGTTGACGAGGTCGGTGTCCATCGTGCCGGCGAGCGCGTACGCGATGACCAGCGGCGGCGACGCCAGGTAGTTCATCTTGATGTCGGGGTTGATGCGGCCCTCGAAGTTGCGGTTGCCCGACAGCACCGAGACGACCGCGAGGTCACCCTCGTTGACGGCGGCGCTGACCTCGGGGATCAACGGGCCCGAGTTGCCGATGCAGGTGGTGCAGCCGTAGCCCACGAGGTTGAAGCCGAGCTTGTCGAGGTACGGCGTGAGGCCGGACTTCTCGTAGTAGTCGGTGACGACCTTCGAGCCGGGCGCCAGGGTGGTCTTGACCCACGGCTTGCGGCTGAGGCCCTTCTCGACCGCGCGCTTGGCCAGCAGGGCGGCACCGATCATGACCGACGGGTTCGACGTGTTGGTGCACGACGTGATGGCGGCGATCGTCACGGCGCCGTGGTCGAGCTCGAACTCCGTGCCGTCGGCCAGCGTCACCGTCTGCGGGTTGCGCGGACGGTCGCGATCGGCGGGCGCCGGCGCGTTGGGGGCGTCGTCAGCGTCACTGGAGTCGCCGGGCGAGTTGCCCGGCGCGTCGGAGGCGGGGAACGACTCGGCCACCGTCTCGTCGTAGCCGTCGACGTCCTGGTGCTCGGCGTAGTCGGCCAGGGCGGTGCGGAACGAGCCCTGCGCGACCGAGAGGGAGACGCGGTCCTGCGGGCGCTTCGGGCCGGCGATCGACGGCACGACGGTCGACAGGTCGAGCTCGAGGTACTCGCTGTATCGAGCCTCGTGGTCCGGGTCGTGCCAGAGGCCCTGGGCCTTGGCGTAGGCCTCGGTCAGCTCGATCTGCTCCTCGGAGCGTCCGGTCAGGCGCATGTACTTGGTGGTCTCGTCGTCGATCGGGAAGACCGCGATGGTCGAGCCGTACTCGGGGCTCATGTTGCCGATCGTGGCGCGGTTGGCCAGCGGCACGGCGCCGACGCCGGAGCCGTAGAACTCGACGAACTTGCCGACGACACCGTGCTCACGGAGCATCTCGGTGATCGTCAGGACGAGGTCGGTGGCGGTGGCGCCCTCCGGCAGCTCGCCCGACAGCTTGAAGCCCACGACACGCGGGATCAGCATGCTGATGGGCTGGCCAAGCATCGCGGCCTCGGCCTCGATGCCGCCGACGCCCCAGCCCACGACACCCAGGCCGTTGACCATCGTGGTGTGCGAGTCGGTGCCGACGCAGGAGTCGGGGTACGCGACGACCGAGCCATCGGCCTCGCGGGTGAACACGACGCGCGCGAGGTGCTCGATGTTGACCTGGTGCACGATGCCGGTGCCCGGCGGGACGACCTTGAAGTCGTCGAAGGCGCCCTGGCCCCAGCGGAGGAACTTGTAGCGCTCGCCGTTGCGCTCGTACTCGATCTCGACGTTGCGCTCGAACGCCTCGGGCGTGCCGAAGACGTCGGCGATGACGGAGTGGTCGATGACCATCTCGGCCGGGGCGAGCGGGTTGATCTTGCTGGGGTCGCCGCCGAGGTCGGCCATGGCCTCGCGCATCGTGGCGAGGTCGACGACGCACGGGACGCCGGTGAAGTCCTGCATGATCACGCGCGCGGGCGTGAACTGGATCTCCGTGCTGGGGTCGGCCGAGGCGTCCCAGCCGGCGAGGGCCTCGATGTCCGACTTGGTGATGTCGGCGCCGTCCTCGGTGCGCAGCAGCGCCTCGAGGAGGATCTTGAGGCTGAACGGAAGGGTGGCGACGTCGAGTCCGTCGCCGGCCACCGCGTCGAGGCGGTAGAAATCGAAGCTGGAGTCGCCGACCTGCAGCGAGTCCTTGGCATTGAAGCTGTCGACGGGCATGGTGCACATCTCCTTGGGCCGCGGTTGATCCCATCCTGCCCCGACACGGCGGGTGGCCGCACGGTCAGGTTCGCCTTACACCGGCGCGGGATCGAAGGTTTTTTATCTTGATATCAAGATACCTGATGTCGAGCGGCAGGTCAGAGCAGGGAGGGCAGCTGCCAGATGAGCGGCCAGAAGAACGCCAGGTACAGCGTGACGATCGTCAGCACGCCGATCAGCCCGATGACGTCGAGGGCCAGGAGCCACGTCCGGTGCTGCGGCGTGGTGAGTGCACCCTCGCCGGTGGCCTCCTCGACCCGGGTGCGGACGACCCGGTCCGCCAGGCCGCGGTCGGTCGGCAGCAGCAACGGCACGAGGATGACCAGCAGCGCCACGTAGGCCGCTCCCCCGACGTGCCACTCGTCGGGTGTGAGCCGGCGGAGCACGGTCGGCAGTCCGATCGGCACCACGGCCAGGGCCAGGTCGAGAAGCACGGCCAGGATCAAACCCCGCAGGAGGCCACGCAGCGCGCCCGTCGGACGCCCGGAGGTCGCGTCGACGACTCGCAGGCCCACCCGGTGCTTGCCGATGCTGTGTCCCCGCACGCCCTGGCGCAGGCCGTTGTTCAGCAGCAGGAAGACCTCGCCGGCCACGAGACCGGCCAGGATGAGGTCGTTGGACAGGCCGACGGCCCAGAACGTCTCGCTGTCGTCGACCACCACCCGCGCGACGACGTAGATGAGCGCCCCGGCGGTGAATGCGGTGGCGAACAGGAGCGCGTCGTGGAGCATCGCGTCGCGTCGGCGCTGACGAACCGTCAGCAGCGGCGCGTCGTCGGTCGTGACGTCCTCGCCGGCCGTGTCCATGGGTCCATCATGACCACCTCGGCCGCCGATGTCATCGCATTGACCGCACGAACCGGGCCGCGGCGCGCCCGTCGCGCGCCCGGTCCTCCCACGTGATGCCGCCGATCAGGAGCACCAGACCGGCCAGTCCGATCAGGATCCAGCGCGGCAGGGCCAGCGCGAGCGGCCCGAGCTCGACGACCACCAGCAGAGCCAGGACCGCCGCACCGGCCACGAAGGGGGCCTGCCAGTGCCGCCACACCCCGAGGCCGAGGGCCACGGCGGCCGCCAGGGCGAGGACGAGCGCGCGCCAGCTGATCGGGTCCGCGAGCGCCTGCGGCAGGCTGGGGAGCAGTGCGAGGGTGACTCCGGCCCCCAGCGCTCGGACCGTGCCGATCTGGGGGTCACGGCGCATCGCCCACGCTCCGGCGAGCAGGGCGACAAGCGCGAAGGGTGCCGTGTAGGCCTCGACGACGTCGACGTCGGAGGCGGCGAGCCGCAGCACCCAGGCGATGCCGAGAGCGACCGCACCCGCCTCGCGGTAGGCGCGACGTCCCGGCACGAGCAGCCCGACCGCGACGGCGGCGACACCTAGAACGGTCCACCAGCCCGCTTGCCAGCCCAGCGTGGCGAACCCGGTCCCACCCCCCAGCGCCAGAGCGACACCGAGGACCGCCACGAGCTCGACGCCGAGCAGCGCGGGCCAGCGGTGAAAGACGGCGGCTGCCACCGCGATGGCGAGGGCGACGGTCAGCACGATCGTCACCTCCCACTCACGCTCGATCTCGAGGTCGGGACGGGTCGCGAGCAGCGTGACCACGACCAAGGACCAGGCCGCGGAGGCGGCTGCAGCCACGGGCCGCAGCTCGACGAGCCGCAGTGCGAACGTGGCGGCGGCCAGGGCGATCGCCGCGGCAGCGGCCAGGAGGGTCAGGGCGTCGCGGGACGCGATGACGGCAGTGGGAGCGACGGCCAGCAGCAGGACCGGTGCGACGTCCCAGCCACGCGGGCAGGTGCGGGCCACGGCCAGCCCCAGGACCCCCGCGGCGAGGACCAGCCCAGCGAGGGCGACGGACTCCACCGACGAGGAGCTCAGGGCGGCCAGCGCAGCAGCGGCTACGAGCAGGCCCGCGACACCCCGGAAGTGGCGACGCTCCTCCCGCGGCTTGTCCCACCGGGTGACGAGCAGCGTGGCGGCCGCCAACGCAAGACCACCGAGGAAGACGACCCATCCAGCGGCCGGAGCCTCCGGCACGGGCGAGGTGCGGTGCAGCAGCCCGCGCGACAGCGGGTCGTCCCAGCCGCTGACCCAGCTCGCCGTCACCCGACCGGCCCAGCCCAGGCTGGCCACGACCACGACGGCGGCGACGGGAGTCGCGGCGAGGCGGAGCCCGAGGGTCACCGAGCCTCGCCCCGCGGGACGGCCAGCGCCACGACCAGTGCGGCCCCCACAGGTAGGCCGCTTCGGGGGCGACGTCGGCGCCGAGCGGCAGAGCGACGAGCACCGCCGCGAGCACGATCGACACCGCGAGCGCAGCACTTCGCGCCGGCCGCCAGACGGCCGCTGCCGTCATCGCGACGGTCAATGTCAGGAGCGGCAGACCGTGGGCCGCGCCGGCCAGCTCGGCGATCCCTGGATGCGCGAACGCCTCGACGAGCGCCGCGGCCGCAGCCACGAGCAGGACGGCACCGGTCGTGACAAACGTGATCGTCGACGTGACGACCTGGCGACCGATGAGCGCCACCAGGCCGACGGCGACACCGACCAGCGCGGTGACCAGCAGCGCCCAGAAGAACCGCCCGCCCACGTCGACGACGGCATGAGTCACGGCCACGACCGTCGGCACGACCGCGAACCCGGCCGCGACCTGCACCGACGCGAGGTCGGACCCGAGATGACGACGACCCACCGGCACGACGGCCAGCGCGAACCCGAGCAGGAGGACCAGAAGGATCGAGCACACCACCCAGGCCGGCGCCCCGTCGAGACCGAGCAGTCCCGCCCCCCAGGCGGCCATCACGTCGGCCAGGGTCAGCCCGGCCGTGACGGCGCCCAGGGCCTCAGCCGATCCGCGCAGGCCACGGTGCGCCGCCCAGAAGGTGGCGCCACCGGCCGAGGCGGTGATGAGCGCGAGGATCGCCGCGCGACCGCCGACGCCGACGACCCCCCAGGCGAACGAGACGAAGATGATGCCGGCCACCACGAGGAACGCCGCACCCAGTCCCAGCAGGACGGACCCGGTCGTCAAGCCGCCCGACGGTGTCACAGGTGTGGGCGGAGCGGGCCGCGGCATCGGCGGCATCGGCGGCATGACCGGCGTGCTCGCCCGGACCGTCCCGACCAGGTCGTCCAGCGCGGTCAGGTGCCGCCAGATCTCCGGGATGGCCGCGTGACCGAGGTCGAGCTGACAGTGGGGACAGCGCGGCTGCCCGTCGATGGCCCCCCGACAGGCCGGGCACGCGTGCGTGTCGGCGTAGTGCACGCCGTCACCCTGTCGTGTCCAGCCCCACCCTGTCCAGAATCGCGACGCACTCGACGTGGTGGGTCATGGGGAACAGGTCGAACGCGCGGAGGCCCACGAGCTGGTAGCCGCGGGCGGCGAACGAGGCGAGGTCGCGGGCGAGGGCCGCGGGGTCGCACGCGACGTAGACGATGCGCCGGGCGCCTAGCCCCACGATCGCCGGGAGCGCCTTCTTCGCGCCGGTGCGCGGCGGGTCGAGGACGACGACGTCGACCGGGCCCTCGAGACCGGGGGCCACGCGCTCGGTGGCGCCCGGCCGGATCGCGACCTGGGGCAGCCCCGCCAGGTTGGTGCGGGAGTCGCTCACCCCGCCGCGGTCCCACTCGACGACGTCGACCCGGCCTGTCTCGCCCACGGCATCGGCGAGGAAGGCGCTGAACAGGCCGACCCCGGCGTACAGGTCGACGACGTGCTCGCCGGGCTGGAGGTCCGCGCCCGCGAGCACGGCGTCGACCAGCGTCTCGGCGGCCCGCGGGTGCACCTGCCAGAAGCCGGAACCGGTCACCCGGAAGTCGTGGTCGTGGACGCGCTCGACGACGTGGTCGTCCGGTGACGCGGGGCGGCCGTCCACGACCGTGAGGCGGTCACCGGTGGACGACACGATCGTCTCGACCGATCCCGCCTCCCAGCGACGGTCATGCACGGGCGGCAGGTCGGGATGAGCGATCGGGCAGTGGTCGACCGGCACGATGTCGTGGGACCGGTGCGCGCGGAGTCCCGGACGTCCGTCCGCGTCGACGGTCCAGCGAACCCGGGTGCGCCACCCGAGCTCGGGGCCCACTCCTTCGACCTCACCGTCCCAGGGCAGGCCGGCCAGGCGGCGCAGCTGCTCACGCACCACGTCGCCGAGGAGACGGCGCTGGGCGGCGGGGTCGACGTGCTGGAAGTCGCAACCACCGCAACGGCCGGGACCAGACCACGGACACGGCGGCTCGACCCGGTCGGGCGACGCCTCGAGCACCTCGACGGCGTCGGCACGCAGGAAGGACTTCTGCCGGTCCGTGATGCGGATCCGCACCGTCTCCCCCGGAAGCGTGTGCCGCACGAAGACGACCTGCCCGTCCATCCGCGCGACGCAGTGGCCCCCGTGGGCGACGGGGCCCACCTCAACAATCGGAAGATCACTCATGAAGTCCGCCCCGTCGGTCACGCGTGCGCGGAGCGCACCATCCAGCACCGTGAGCGACGGGACCGACCTCCACGATCGGCAGATCACTCCACGCGCCACTCATGGCGCGTAGGTGGTGTAGGACTGCGTCGGCGCACCGATGCGGTTCAGGGCGGCGAGGTCGTCGGGGTCGGGCTCCCACGCGGCGGCGGCCACGTTGGCGGCGACCTGGTCGGGTCGGGAGACGCCGGCGATGACGCTGCTGACGGCGGGTTGCGCCGCCAGGCCCCCCATCGCCACCTGCAGGAGGGTCAGGTCACGGTCGGCGGCGTACTGCTCCAGCGCCTCGACACGGTCCCAGTCGGCGCCGGCGAGGCGCTGGGCCTGCCCGTCCAGCGCCAGCCGGGTGCCGTCCGGTGCTGCCTCGCCGCGTCGGTACTTGCCGGTCAGCAGACCGTAGGCAAGGGGGAAGTACGGCAGGATGCCGACGTCGAGCGCCTCGCAGGCGGGCGCGAGCTCGACCTCGGCGGTGCGGTTGTAGAGCGAGTACTCGTTCTGGGCGGTCGCGAATCGGGGCAGGTCGGCGGCGCGGGAGCGCCAGTCGGCGTCCACGACCTGCCAGGCCTGCAGGTTGGAGCAGCCGATCGCCCGGACCAGACCCGCCTCGACGAGCTCGCCGAGTGCTCCCAGCGTCTCGTCGATCGGTGTGGACGGGTCCGGGGTGTGCAGCTGGTAGAGGTCGACGTGGTCGGTGCCCAAGCGGCGGAGGCTGGCCTCGATCGCGGTGCGCACGTAGGTCGCCGAGCCGCGACGTCCCCCGTCGTCGCCGTTGACCCCTCGCATGTCCATCCCGAACTTGGTCGCGACGACGGCCTGCTCGCGGCGGCCCTTCAGCGCCGCCCCGAGGAGCTCCTCGCTGGCGCCCGTGCCGTAGGTGTCGGCGGTGTCGAAGAAGGTGACTCCGGCGTCGAGCGCCGCGTCGACGACGGCCCGTGTGGCGTCGACATCGATGCGTGTGCCGAACGCGTTGCAGCCGATGCCGACCGCCGAGACCTGAATCCCGCTGTGCCCGAGCCTGCGCGTCATCATGAGGAGGAGCCTACGGCGGGGGTGCCGGGCCGTGGGCGGCCGACAGCACGGCGGGGGTGCGGCAGATACCGCTGCCGTATGCTCGCCCCGACCGTCCGAGCCGCGCGCGGCCATCCATGACCGACGAAAGCCGTTCGATGAATCTGCGAGCTCCCTTCTGGCGCGCCCTCGCCGCGCTGGTAGTCCTGGCCGGCGCGTTCGCGCTCGTCCTCACCCAGTCCGCCAAGCTCGGTCTCGACCTGCGTGGTGGCACGCAGATCGTGCTGGAGACCCAGGACTCCGAGCGGGTGGAGGCCGACGCCGAGTCGACCGACCGGGCGCTCGAGGTCCTGCGGGGTCGAGTCGACGCGATCGGCGTCGCCGAGCCGACGCTGACCCGCTCCGGTGAGCGTCGCATCATCATCGAGCTGCCCGACCTGCAGGACCCGGCCAAGGCCGCCGAGGTCATCGGCGCCACCGCGCAGCTCAACTTCCACCAGGTGCTGGGCCCGGCCGACCCGGCGCAGCCGGCACCGGAGGGACAGCTCGTGCTGCCCGACGAGGACGGCGTTCCGACCCTGCTGGGTCCCACGCAGCTCGACGGTGACGGTGTCTCCGACGCGGCCGCCGTGTACGACAGCCAGTCCAACCGGTGGACCGTCAACGTCGACTTCACCGGTGAGGGCCGCAGCGGCTGGCAGTCGCTCGTCGCGTCGGCCTGCGCCGTCGGTCCGGGTGTCGGGCGTGTCGGCATCGTGCTGGACGACAAGATCATCTCCTCCCCCGCCGTCCAGCCGGACCTGTGTGCCTCCGGCGGCGGCAGCACCACGTCGATCACCGGCAGCTTCACCCAGGAGACGTCGCAGGACCTGGCGCTGCTGATCAAGGGCGGCGCGCTGCCCGTGCCGGTCGAGACGATCGAGCAGCGGACCGTCGGCGCGACCCTCGGTGAGGCCGCCATCGAGGCATCGATCGAGGCCGCCATCATCGGCATCATCCTCACGGGCCTGTTCATCGTCCTCGTCTACCGCCTGCTCGGCTTCCTGGCGACGCTGGCGCTCGCGTCGTACGCCCTCATCTCGTTCGGCCTGCTGCTGGCCATCGGTGCCACGTTGACGTTGCCCGGCCTCGCCGGTTTCGTGCTCGCCGTCGGACTCGCGATCGACGCCAACGTCCTCGTGTTCGAGCGTGCCCGCGAGGAGTACGCCGAGGCCAAGGACAAGGGCCTGGCGCCTGCGGTGACGTCCGGGTTCTCGAAGGCGTGGTCGGCCATCATCGACTCCAACGTCACGACCCTCATCGCCGCCGCCCTGCTGTTCTACTTCGCCTCCGGTCCGGTCAAGGGCTTCGGCGTCACCCTGTCGATCGGTGTCGTCGCCTCGATGATCTCGGCGCTCGTCATCGCCCGCGTGCTGGCCGACTTCGCCGTGCGTCGCTCGGTCGTGAAGAAGCGTCCGGCCGTCTCGGGCATCGCGTCCCACGGCGCGCTCCGTCGCCGGCTCGACGAGCGCCCGCCCAGCCTGATGCGCCGCAGCGGCACGTGGCTCATCGTCACGCTGCTCGTGGCGGTGGTCTCGATCGGCGGCATCGTGATCCGGGGCCTCGACCTCGGTGTCGAGTTCACCGGTGGTCGCCTGCTGGAGTTCTCGACGACGGAGACGGTCGACGTCGAGGACGCCCGTAGCGCCCTCGCCGACGCCGGATTCCCCCGCGCCGTCGTGCAGGAGTCGTCCAGCGACGGCGAGAGCGAGAACATCTCGGTCCGCGTCGAGCAGGTCACCGACGCCGAGGCCGAGGAGATCCGCGAGGCTGTGGCCACCGTGGGTGGCGACGCGACGGTGGAGCGCAACGAGCAGCTGACCGCCAGCCTGGGCGAGGAGCTGCGCAACAAGGCGCTCATCGCCTTCGCCATCGCGGTCGCGGCCCAGATGATCTACCTCGCCTGGCGATTCCGTTGGACCTACGCCCTCTCGGCGCAGCTCTCGATGGCGTCGGTCGTGCTGACCGTCATCGGCATCTTCGCCTGGTGGGGCAAGCCGATCGACGGCGTGTTCCTGGCCGCCGTGCTGTCGATCATCGGCCTGGCGGTCAACGACACGATCGTCATCTTCGACCGCATCCGAGAACATCGCAGCGAGGACCGCGACAAGCCGCTGCGCGACGTCGTCAACGGCGCGATCGTCAACACGTTGCCGCGAACCGTCAACACGGGTCTGGGCGCGATCTTCATCCTCGCGGCCTTGGCGTTCCTCGGCGGCGACACGTTGAAGGACTTCGCGATCGCCCTGATCCTGGGTCTGTCGATCGGCATCCTGTCGACCATCTTCACCGCATCGGCCCTGGCGATCCTGCTCGAGGAGCGCTTCCCCGACCGTCCGGACGCGGAGAAGAAGGTCCACGACCCGTATGCGCACATCGAGAGCGGGAAGGACCTGCCGCCCGAGAGCGGGCCGCCCAACCCGTCGGGTGCCGTGATCTAGGAGTCAGTGACCGGCGTCGTGCCAGGTGTCGCCGACGCCGACCGAGACGTCGAGCGGCACCGAGAGGTCGGCGGCCGCGGCCATCTGCTCGCGCACGAGCTGCTCGAGCGGCTCACGCTCGCCGGCCGCGACCTCGAGCACCAGCTCGTCGTGCACCTGCAGCAGCATGCGGGAGCGCAGACCGGACGCGGCGAGCTCGCGCTGGACCCCGAGCATCGCGACCTTGATGATGTCGGCCGCCGAGCCCTGGATGGGCGCGTTGAGCGCCATGCGCTCGGCGATGTCGCGGCGCTGCCGGTTGTCGCTGGTGAGGTCGGGCAGGTAGCGGCGACGACCGAGGATCGTGGCCGTGAACCCGGTCTGGCGGGCCTCGTCGACGACCCCGCGCAGGTAGTCGCGCACGCCGCCGAAGGTCTCGAAGTAGTCGTCCATCAGGACCTGGGCCTCGGCCGGCGTGATGCCCAGCTGCTGACCCAGGCCGTACGGCGACAGTCCGTAGGCGAGGCCGTAGTTCATCGCCTTGATGCGAGCGCGCAGGCCGCCGTCGATCTGGTCGGCGGGCCGGTCGAAGACCTTGGCGGCCATGACGGTGTGGAAGTCGTGGCCCGACCGGAACGCCTCGATGAGTCCGGCGTCCTCCGACAGGTGCGCCATGATGCGCATCTCGATCTGGCTGTAGTCGGCCGTCAGCAGGGTCTCGTACCCCTCGCCGACCCGGAACGCCTCGCGGATGCGGCGTCCCGACTCGGTGCGGATGGGGATGTTCTGCAGGTTCGGGTCGAACGAGCTGAGGCGTCCCGTGGCCGCGATGGTCTGGGCGTAGGTGGTGTGGATGCGCCCGTCGGCCGCGATGGTCTTCTGCAGGCCCTCGACGGTCTGCCGCAGCCGGGTCACGTCGCGGTGGGCCAGCAGGTGCGCCAGGAACGGGTGCTCGGTCTTGGCGAACAACGACTGCAGGGCGTCGGCGTCGGTGGTGTAGCCGGTCTTGGTCTTCTTGGTCTTGGGCATGCCCAGCTCGTCGAACAGCACGGCCTGCAGCTGCTTGGGCGAGCCGAGGTTGACCTCGCGTCCGATGACGTCGTACGCCTCCTGCGCCGCGGCGAGCATGCGCTCGGTGAACTCGGCGTGCAGAACGTCGAGGTGCGCGACGTCGATGGCGATGCCGACCTGCTCCATCGTGCGCAGCACGCCGATGAGCGGCAGCTCGACGGAGTCGAGGAGTGACAGCGACTCGCTGGCCTCGAGCTCGGCGCGCAGGACCTGCCAGAGGTCGAGCGTCGCGCGGGCGCGCTGCACGGCGGTGTCGCTGCCGGTGGCGTCGTCGAAGCTGAGCTGTCCGGAGTCCTCGCTGGCGACGAGCTCGCGCTTGAGGTAGCGCAGCGTGAGGTCGGCGAGGTCGTAGGCGCGCTGGTCGGGCCGGATCAGGTAGGTGGCGATGGCGGTGTCGGCGACGAGCCCGTCGACCGTCCAGCCCTGCGCGGCCAGCGCGTGCAGCTGGCCCTTCGCGTCGTGGAGCACCTTGGGACGGTCGGCGTCGGCGAGCCACCGCGCCAGGGCCTGCTCGTCGGCGGGCTCCAGCGTGTCGACCTCGAGCCACACGGCGCGACCGTCGGCCGTGGCGATCGCGAGCGCCTCGGCCCGGGCACCGACGGGCGTGGTGGGACCCACGACCTCGAGTCCCACGGTTCCCTCGGTGGCGTCGAGCCACTGCCCCAGTGCGCCGGCGGCGGGCGCGGCGATCTCGATGTCGACCGACGACTCGGCCTCGGTGGTCTCGTCTCCCCCGCCCAGGTAGCTGAACAGGCGGTCGCGCAAGGCGGCGAACTCCAGGGAGTCGAAGACCTGGTGGATCGCGTCGCGGTTCCACTGCGTGCTGAAGGCCAGGTCGGCCGGGCCGCCGTCGAGCTCGAGATCGCGGACCAGGGCGTTGATGCGCCGGTTGCGCAGCACGGAGTCGAGGTGCTCGCGCAGGCTGGCGCCCGCCTTGCCAGGCACGGAGTCGACGTCGGCCACGAGTGCTTCGAGCGAGCCATAGCCGGTGATCCACTTGGCGGCGGTCTTGGGTCCCACACCGGGGACACCGGGGAGGTTGTCGCTGGTCTCGCCGACCAGCGCGGCGAGCTCGGGGTACTGCGCGGGCACGACCCCGTACTTCTCGGTGACCGACTCGGGCGTCATGCGTGCGAGGTCGGACACCCCCTTGCGCGGGTACAGCACGGTGGTCTGGTCGGTGACGAGCTGCAGGGCGTCGCGGTCGCCGGTGCAGATGAGGACCTGCATGCCGGCCTCCTCCGCCTCACGGGTGAGGGTGCCGATGATGTCGTCGGCCTCGAAGCCATCCTTCTCGAAGGTGCGGATGCCGAGGGCGTCGAGCACCTCCTTGATGAGGGGCACCTGGCTCTTGAACTCGTCGGGACTCTTGCTGCGGTTGCCCTTGTAGTCGGGGTACTCCGCAGAGCGGAACGTCTGGCGCGAGACGTCGAACGCCACAGCGACGTGCGTGGGCTGCTCGTCGCGCAGCACGTTGATCAGCATCGAGGTGAACCCGAAGACCGCATTGGTGTGCTGTCCCGTGGTGGTCGCGAAGTTCTCGACCGGGAGAGCGAAGAAGGCACGGTAGGCCACCGAGTGGCCGTCGATCAGCAACAGTCGTTCCACGCCGCCCACCCTACGGGCGCGTCAGGACGAAAGGTGCGTGCCGTGGTGCCGACGCAAGGTGCGACGCACGGCGATCATCCGGCCGGTGGCCTGCGAGACCGTGCTGCGACTGGCGATGCGCGACCGCAAGGTGCTGGCGGAGATCGCCCGGAGCACCGCGACCTGGGTGAACCCGACCTTGGTCAGGTAGCGCGCAGGCTCCCGGGCGGCGCTCGGGATCGCGGCCATGACGACCTCGCAGTTCTCGGCCTCGCCGTGGTCGGCCACGTTCGTCAGCAGCGCCCACGCCACCCCACGCCGACGGTGCTTCGACGACACGACCAGGTCGGTGACGACCAGGACCCGGGTCGGGCTGACAGGCGTGAGCGTGGTGATCATCGCGACGGTGGCCCCGACGACGCATCCGTCGATGAGGGCGACGCTGACGCGCTTGGTCGGGTTGTCGAGGTGGAAGGCCAGGGCCGTCGCGGCCTCGGGCGTCTCGGGACGGCTCCACATGCTGCTCTGGTGACCCGGCCCCGCCTCCTGGCCGGCACGCACGGCGTCGTCCCACAGCCCGGCGAGCTCGGACGCGTCCTCCAGCACGGCGTCGCGGACGACGACGTGGGGGCGGCTCGGCATGGGTGACAGACTACGCGCTGCGAGTCCACGACGACCCACCGACGGGAGTCTCATGTTCATCGGGATCGGCACGCTCACCAACGTGCTCACCGTGCTGCTGGGTTCTGGGCTCGGGCTGCTGGTCGGTCATCGCCTGACCGAGCGCATCCGCACGACGGTCACCGCGGCCCTGGGCCTGGTCACCCTGCTCATCTCGGCGGACGCCGCGGTGGCGGTCTTCGACCCCGCGCTCGCCGCCGAGGTGGGTGACCAGGCGCCCGTCCTCATCGTCCTCGGCTCGCTGGCGATCGGCGGCATCATCGGCTCGGCGGTACGCCTGGAGGATCGGGTGGAGTCCGTCGGCGGGTGGCTCCAGCGTCGACTCGCGGCCCGCGGCGGCCACGACCGCTTCGTCGAGGGCTTCGTGGTCAGCTCACTGGTGTTCTGCGTCGGACCGTTGACCATCCTGGGCTCGTTGACCGAGGGGTTCGGGGGTGGCCCCGACCAGCTGCTGGTGAAGTCGGTGCTCGACGGCTTCGCGTCGCTCGCGTTCGCGGCCTCGCTCGGCATCGGCGTCATGGCCTCGGCCCTCAGCGTCGCCGTGGTGCAGGGCGGGCTCACGCTCGTGGGGCTCGTCGTGGGCGACGTGCTCCCGGAGGCGCACCTCGCCGCCCTCACCGCCGTGGGCGGGCTGATCCTCATCGGCGTCGCGTTGCGGCTGCTGGACCTCGCCCGCTTCGCCGTGGCCGATCTGCTGCCCGCTCTCGTCATCGCCCCGGCCCTGGTCGCGCTCGTGGCCGCCGTCTGAACAGCAGGCTGACCACAACGCAACCGAACCGTTACCTGACAGTGACCGCTCAACCCCACGCGCGCCCCCCGAAGTGTCTATGCTCCATCGGAGCGAGGTGGCGACACCTCACCCACGATCGACAGGAGCTCCACGTGCGGTTGCGCGCAATACTTCTTGCGGGAATCGTCGGCATCCTCTCCGTCCTCCTTCTCGGACTGCCCTCGCAGGCGTCCGACGTCGGTGGCGACGAGGCCGATGAGGGCCCCACCACGGTTGTCAGTGGCACGGTGCGCAACGCCAGCGACGAGAACAAGCCCGTGGAGGGCGTCACCATCACCGCCACGCCCGACGCGACCGGCGAGGAGGTCGAGGCGACCAGCGACGAGGACGGCGAGTACGAGATGGAGGTGCCGGCCCTCGGCCGCACCGTCATCGCGATCGACGTCGACTCGCTGCCCGACGACGTGAGCCTCGCCGAGGGAGCGCCCACCGAGCTGACGCCGGTGCTGGACGTCGGCCGCCCCTCGTTCACCGCGATCTTCCGCGTGGGCCAGAGCGAGTCGACGGCCATCGGCACGCTCGACCAGCTGGCGCAGAACGTCTACAACGGCCTCTACTTCGGCATCATCCTCGCGCTCGGAGCGCTCGGGCTGTCGATGATCTTCGGCACGACGGGCCTCACCAACTTCGCGCACGGCGAGATGGTGACGTTCGGCGCGATCATGACCTACACGTTCAACGTGGCGGTCGGCATGAACATCTTCTTGTCGGGGATCATCGCGATCGCGCTCTCGGCCCTGTTCGGGTACCTGCAGGACCGGTACTTCTGGCGGATCCTCAGACATCGCGGCACTGGGCTGATCGCCATGATGATCGTGTCGATCGGCCTGCAGTTCTTCCTGCGCAACGTCTTCCAGTTCTTCACGGGCGGCCGCACCGAGAACTACAACGACTTCACCACCCCGTCCGGCATCTCCGCCGGACCGGTCACCTTCTCGATGCGTGACGTCTACTGCATGATCATCGCGATCGTGCTGCTGACCGTCGTGGCCGCGGCGCTCAAGTTCTCGCGGGTCGGCCGGGCTGCCCGGGCCATCTCCGACAACCCGGCGCTGGCCGCGTCGACCGGCATCAACGTCGACCGCGTCGTCACGCTCGTGTGGACCGTCGGCGTCGCGCTCGCCGGCACGTGCGGCATCATCCTCGGCTTCTCGCAGTCGGTGAAGTTCGACCTCGGTGCCCAGATCCTGCTGGTCATGTTCGCGGCGATCACCGTCGGCGGACTCGGCTCGATCTCCGGCGCCATCATCGGCAGCATCATCGTCGGCGTGCTGGTCGAGACCTCGACACTCATCATCCCGTCGGAGCTCAAGATCGCCGCGGCGATGTTCCTGCTGATCGTCATCCTGCTCGTCAGACCCCAAGGCCTGCTGGGCAACAAAGAGCGGATCGGGTGAGGTAAGCCATGGACATCATCACCGGCACACTCTCGGCGGCCGTCTCGGTCCAGGCCGCGTACTTCTGCCTCGCGGCGATCGGGCTCAACGTGCAGTTCGGCTACGCCGGACTGCTCAACTTCGGCCAGGCCGGCTTCCTCGCCGTCGGTGCCTACGGGTTCGCGGTGGCCGTCGCCTCGTTCGAGCTGCCGTTCTTCGCGGCCGTCGCGGTCGGTCTGGGCTGCACCGCACTCCTGGCGCTCCTGCTCGGCATCCCGACCCTTCGCCTGCGTGCCGACTATCTGGCCATTGCCACGATCGCGGCAGCCGAGGTCATCCGGCTGTTCTTCGGCGCCACGTTCCGCGAGTACTTCAAGGGCCGCGACGGCGTCTCGGGCTTCACCGCCGACTTCCAGAGCGTCAACCCCTTCGACAGCTCAGTGCTGGGCTTCCGCCCGGGCGAGTTCTGGGTCATGGTCGTCGGCTGGACCCTCGTGGTCCTCAGCAGCGTGTTCGTCTGGCTGCTGATGCGCTCGCCGTGGGGCCGCATCATGAAGGGCATCCGCGAGGACGAGGACGCCGTGCGGAGCCTCGGCAAGAACGTCTACTCCTACAAGATGCAGGCGCTCGTGCTCGGCGGCCTGATCGGAGCGCTCGGCGGCCTCGTGCTGGCCCTCGGACAAAACTCGGTCCAGCCCGACAACTTCAACGCCGACCTCACGTTCATCGTGTACACGATGCTCATCCTGGGCGGTGCAGCGCGGATCTTCGGGCCCATCTTCGGCGCGATCGTGTTCTGGGCGGCGCTGTCGTTCATCGGCGCGGTCCTGACCAAGCTCACGCGCGGCGACGATCCGTTCATCCCCTCGTGGCTGATGACCGACAACCAGGTCGGCTCGGTGCGCTTCATGGTCGTCGGGCTCTGCCTGATGGCACTCATGATCTTCCGACCACAAGGCGTGTTCGGTGACCGGAAGGAGATTGCGCTCGATGCCCGCTGAGCAGACCGACTCGATCCTCGTCGCCGACGGGATCCGCCGTACGTTCGGTGGACTCACCGCCGTCGACGTCGATCACCTCGAGATCCCCCGTCACAAGATCACCGCCCTCATCGGCCCCAACGGCGCTGGCAAGACCACGCTGTTCAACCTGCTGACCGGGTTCGACGAGCCCGACGCGGGCTCCTGGACGTTCAACGGGCAGGACGTGTCGGGCAAGGCCGCCTACAAGGTCGCGCGCCTCGGCATGGTGCGCACGTTCCAGCTGACCAAGGTGCTGTCCAAGCTCACCGTGCTGGAGAACATGCGGCTCGGCCCCACGGGCCAGCGCGGCGAGCGCTTCTGGAGCGCCCCCTTCCAGTTCCTCTGGCGCGGTCAGGAGGACGCCAACACCGAGCGCGCGCGCGAGCTGCTGGCTCGCTTCAAGCTCGACGCCAAGGAGCAGGACTACGCCGGCTCGCTGTCCGGCGGCCAGCGCAAGCTGCTCGAGATGGCTCGCGCCCTGATGGTCGAGCCCGAGATGGTCATGCTCGACGAGCCGATGGCCGGCGTGAACCCCGCCCTCAAGCAGTCCCTGCTGGGCCACGTGAAGTCGCTGCGCGAGGACGGCATGACCGTGCTGTTCGTCGAGCACGACATGGACATGGTGCGCGACATCTCCGACCACGTCATCGTCATGGCCCAGGGCAAGGTCATCGCTCAGGGCACACCGGCGGACGTGATGGGCGACCAGCGCGTCATCGACGCCTACCTGGGCGAGCACCACGACACCGACATCACGCAGGAGCGCGCGACCGAGGAGACCTCATGACCGAAGAGACACCCGCCGGACTCCCGTCGGTCGAGGCCGGCCGCGACGAGCACCTCCGGGCTGCCGAGGGAGCCGTCCTGCGGGCCGACGACCTCACCGCCGGATACTTGCCGGGCGTGAACATCCTCAACGGCACCGACCTGTACTGCCAGGAGGGGGAGCTGGTCGGCATCATCGGCCCCAACGGCGCCGGCAAGTCGACGCTGCTCAAGGCCCTCTTCGGCCTGGTCACGATCCACAGCGGCTCGGTGACCCTGCGCGGCAACGAGGTCACCAACGAGCGCGCCGACACGCTGGTCGCCAAGGGCATCGGCTTCGTGCCGCAGACCAACAACGTCTTCCCGTCCTTGACGATCGAGGAGAACCTCCAGATGGGCTGCTACCAGGCCCCCGGGAAGTTCGAGGACCGCATGTCCTTCGTGGGCGACCTGTTCCCCGCCCTGATCGAGCGGCGTCATCAGCGCGCCGGCTCGCTGTCGGGCGGTGAGCGCCAGATGGTGGCCATGGGCCGGGCGCTCATGATGGAGCCCTCCGTGCTGCTGCTCGACGAGCCGTCGGCCGGCCTCTCCCCGCACATGCAGGACGAGGTGTTCGTGCAGACGCGCGCCATCAACCGCGCGGGCGTCAGCATCATCATGGTTGAGCAGAACGCCCGCCGCTGCCTGCAGATCTGCGACCGTGGCTACGTGCTCGACCAGGGCCGCAACGCGTACACCGCGCCCGGTCGCAGCCTCATGAACGACCCGAAGGTCATCGAGCTGTACCTCGGCACGCTCGCCAAGGCCTGAGAACCACCAAGAAGCCCCCTCCCCACCGAAGTGGGAAGGGGGCTTCTTCGTGTGCTGTCCGACTTACTCGTTCGGGCCGATGCCGGCCTTGATGAGCTCGGGGACGATCTTCTTGGTCTCGTCGAACGAGATCAGGATGACGGCGTCGGCGCCGGCAGCCTTGACCTCGTTGACGTCGGCCGTGAAGTTCGGCGCGTCCGGCGCGTACAGGCGCTTGATGGCGACGGTGCCACCGGACTCGGTGAAGAACTTCTCGACGTTGTCGGCCAGGGCCTCGCCGTACGAGTCCTGGCGAGCCAGGATGGCGATGTTCTGCGCACCGTCCTGGGCAACCAGGTCGGCCATGACGCGACCCTGCAGGATGTCCGAGGGCGCCGTACGGAAGTACAGGCCCTGGTCCGCGTAGGTGTCGAACGCGGTGGACGTGTTGGCCGGCGAGATCATGAGGACGCCGGCGTTGACGATCTTGTCGATGACGCTGAGCGAGACGCTGGACGACGCAGCACCGAGGACGATGTCGGCACCAGCGTTGAGCAGCTTGTCGACCTCACCCGGCGCGATGTTCGGGGTTCCGTCGCCGGAGTCGGCCTTCACGTGCTCGGACGGCTGTCCGAGGACACCGCCGGCCTCGTTGATCTCCTGGACGGCCAGGTCGACGCCCGCGATCTCCGGGGGGCCGAGGAACGCAAGGTCACCCGTCTGCGGCAGCAGCGAGCCGACGACGAACTTGCCGTCGCCCTGCGGGACGTCACCGGTGATGGTCTGACCCTCGATGGGATCGCCGCCGCTGGTCACCTCACCCTGCTCGTAGCTCTCCGGCGAGTACGTGTTGTCGTCCTCGTACTGGAAGATGCCGATCGTGGCGGCCGACGGGCTGCCGGTGCCGTTGAAGTCGATCGGGCCGCTGACGCCCTCGTAGTCGATCTCCGTGCCGGCGCGGATCAGATCGGCGCACTCGGAGAAGCCCGAGCACTTCTCGCCGTCGGGGGCCGAGACGGCCTGCATCTCCGAGGCGATGGCCTTGGAGTTGTCGTTGCCGGCCTTCTCCGCGGCCAGGGCGGCCAGGATGACGCCGTCGTAGGACTCGGCGCCGTAGGTGAAGTCCTTGAGGTCACCGTCGACCTCAAGGAGCCGGTCACGGAAGTCGTCGCCGAGCTCGGATCCGGGGTAGGTGGCCTTCACGCCGGTGAGCGTGCAGTCGTCGAAGTCCTCGCTGTAGTCGCTGGTGTTGCCGTCGACGAAGTAGGTCTTCATGTTCTGCGTGGCATCACACGACGCGTCCGAGCTGCCGCCGTCGTCGTCGCCGCCGCAGGCAGTCAGTGCGAACGCACCCGTGAGGGCGACGCTGACCAGACCGATGGTCTTGGTACTGCGCTTCATCTGTCCTCCGAACCGTTTTCTGAGTGGCACCCCGGTGTTGGTCGGGGTGTGGTTTCCCAGCAACCTAGCCGCCGAGCGGCTCAGGTGGGGGACTCCGGACGAAGCGTTACCCCCCGTAGCCAAGTTGTAACCCACGGGTCACTCGCTGCCGGCGGAGGTGGGTCCCTGCGAGATGACCTGCTCGGCGACGTCGCGCATCGACATCCGCAGGTCCATCGCGGACTTCTGGATCCAGCGGAACGACTCGGCCTCGCTGATGCCGAACGACTCCTGCAGCACCGACTTGGCCCGCTCGACGAGCTTGCGGGTCTCCAGCTGGCCGGCCAGGTCGTCGACCTCCCCCGCCAGAGCGAGGATCTCGGCGAACCGACTGCGGGCCATCTCGATGGCCGGGGCCAGGTCGGACTGCTGGAACGGCTTGACCAGGTAGGCCATGGCCCCGGCCTCGCGGGCCCGGTCGACGAGCTCGCGCTGGCTGAACGCCGTCAGCAGCACGACGGGCGCCAGTCGCTCCCCCGCGATGCGGCTGGCGGCCTCGATGCCGTCGAGGCGCGGCATCTTGATGTCCATCAGCACGACGTCGGGCCGGTGCTCGGTGACGAGCCGCACCGCTTCCTCACCGTCGGTGGCCTGGGCCACCACCTCGTACCCCTCGTCGGCGAGCATCTCGGCGAGGTCGAGCCGGATGAGGGCCTCGTCCTCGGCGATGACGACTCGGACTGCCGGGGTGGGCGCACTGTCGTCGAGGTTCACGTGAGAAGGTTATCGGGCCCTTTCGGGGCGCAGCCGGGATGGCGGAATGGTAGACGCGATGGTCTCAAAAACCATTGTCCGCAAGGGCGTGCGGGTTCGAGTCCCGCTCCCGGCACCCCCGAGTCGGTACGGGATCACCCGACCCCGGTGCCGGCTCGCCGGCACCCCTACTCCGTCAGGTCGGCGTACGCCGGCACCACCCGGTTGATCGCGTCGCCGATGCGGTGGATGCGCAGCGCGTTGGTCGAACCGGGGATGCCGGGGGGCGCACCGGCGACGACGACGACCTCTTCACCCTCGCTGCAGCGAGCGGCCTCCAGCAGGGCCTTGTCGACCTGCATGACCATCTCGTCGGTGTGCACGACCTCGGGGACGAGGAAGGTCTCGACGCCCCACGAGAGCGCGAGGCGCCGCCGCACGTGCTCGTGCGGCGTGAAGGCCAGCACCTGGATGGCCGAGCGGTAGCGGGTCATGCGCTGGGCCGTGCCGCCGGTGGTGGTGAAGGCGACGAGGTAGCGGGCGTCGACGGACTCGGCGACCTGCTGCGCGGCCTTGCAGACGATGCCGGTACGGGTCTTGGCCTGCCACGTGTAGGCGGCCATGCGCGGGAGGCCGTGGTCCTCGGTGGACTCCACGATGCGGGCCATCGTGCGCACGGTGTGGATGGGGTACTCCCCCACGCTGGTCTCGCCGGAGAGCATGACGGCGTCGGCGCCGTCGAGCACGGCGTTGGCGACGTCGGAGGCCTCGGCTCGGGTGGGTCGCGGTGCCGAGATCATCGACTCGAGCATCTGGGTGGCGACGATGACCGGCTTGGCGTTGCGCCGGGCCTTCTCGACGATCAGCTTCTGCACGATCGGGACGTCCTCGAGCGGCAGCTCGACGCCCAGGTCGCCGCGGGCGACCATGAAGCCGTCGAACGCGTCGACGACCTCGTCGAGCGCCTCGACGGCCTGCGGCTTCTCGATCTTGGCGATGATCGGGAGGTGGATGTCCTCTTGGCTCATGATGCGACGGACGTCGTCGGCGTCGCGGGCGCTGCGCACGAAGGACAGGGCGATGTAGTCGACCCCTTCGTGGAGCGCGAAGCGCAGGTCGTCGATGTCCTTCTCGCTGAGCGCCGGGACACTGACCGAGACACCCGGGAGGTTGATGCCCTTGTTGTTGCTCAGCTCGCCGGGCGTCTCGACGATCGTGATGACGTCGGTGGCCGTGACCTCGAGCGCGCGCAGGCGCATGCGGCCGTCGTCGATCAGGATCTCGTCACCGGGTGAGACGTCGGACGGCAGACCCTTGTAGGTGGTGGAGCACCGCTCCTGGTCGCCGGCGATGTCGTCGGTCGTGATGGTGAAGCGGTCGCCGAGGCCCAGGGTGACGGGACCGTCGGCGAAGCGCCCGAGGCGGATCTTGGGCCCTTGCAGGTCGGCCAGGATGGCGATGGCCTTGCCCGTCCGCTCGGCCGCAGCCCGCACGTGGGCGACGTTCTGGCGGTGGTCGGACTGGTCGCCGTGACTCATGTTGAGTCGGGCGACGTCCATCCCGGCCTCGGCCAGCTGAAGGATCCGGTCAGCCGAGGCCACTGCCGGTCCGAGGGTGCAGACAATCTTGGCTCTACGCACTCCCCCACCCTAGTCACGCCGTGGGCCTACCCACGAGTAACGCGGGTCAGACCGTCAGCGGACGCGCCGTCGGCGGGATGGGTGCGGGCAGCGTGGTCGAGCCCTGCAGGAACTTGTCGACGCCGGCGGCCGCCGCGCGACCCTCGGCGATGGCCCAGACGATGAGCGACTGGCCGCGACCGCAGTCGCCGGCCACGAAGACGCCCGGCACGCTCGACATGTAGTCGAGGTCGCGCTTGACGTTGCCGCGCTCGTCGAGCTCGACACCGAGCTGGTCGACCAGCCCCTCCTGCTCGGGGCCGGTGAAGCCCATCGCGAAGAGCACGAGCTGCGCCGGGAGCACCTGCTCGGTGCCCTCGACCTCCTGGAACTTGCCGTCGATCATCTCGACCTCGGAGATGCGCAGGCCGCTGACATGTCCGTCCTCGCCCACGAACTCCTTGGTGTTGACGGCGTAGACGCGGTCGCCGCCCTCCTCGTGGGCCGAGGCGACACGGTAGATCATCGGGTACGTCGGCCACGGGTGGGCCTCGGCCCGCTCCTCGCTGGGACGCGGCATGATCTCGAGGCTCGTGACGCTGCGGGCACCCTGACGGATCGACGTGCCGAGGCAGTCCGCACCGGTGTCACCGCCGCCGATGATGACGACGTCCTTGTCGGTGGCGACGATCTGGTCGGGAACCTCTTCGCCCACGGCCACGCGGTTGGCCTGGGGCAGGAACTCCATGGCCTGGTGGATGCCGGCGAGCTCGCGGCCGGGGGCCGGGAGGTCGCGTCGCACGGTGGCGCCGATCGCGAGGACGACCGCGTCGTAGCGGTCGCGCAGCTGGTGGCCGGTCAGCGTCTCGCCGACCCGCACGCCGTTGCGGAAGACGGTGCCTTCGCGCTCCATCTGCTTGATGCGGCGGTCGACCTGGATCTTCTCCATCTTGAACTCGGGGATGCCGTAGCGGAGCAGTCCACCGGGCTTGTCGTCGCGCTCGTAGACCGCGACGGTGTGACCCGCGCGCGTCAGCTGCTGCGCGACGGCGAGGCCGGCCGGGCCGGAGCCGATGACGGCGACGGTCTTGCCGGTCAGGAACTCCGGCGGCTGGGGACGCACGTTGTTGTCGTCCCAGGCCTTGTCGATGATCGAGACCTCGACGTTCTTGATCGTCACCGGGTCGCGGTTGATGCCGACGACACAGGCGGTCTCGCACGGCGCGGGGCACAGCCGCCCGGTGAACTCCGGGAAGTTGTTGGTCTGGTGCAGCCGCTCGATCGCGACCTCCCAGTCGTCGCGCCAGACGAGGTCGTTCCACTCCGGGATCAGGTTGCCCAGCGGGCAGCCCTCGTGGCAGAACGGGATGCCGCAATCCATGCAGCGTCCGGCCTGCTTCGTGATGATCGGCAGGAGGGCCCGGCCGGCTCCGCCCGGGTAGACCTCGTTCCAGTCGTTGACCCGCTCCTCGACCGGACGTCGTCCGGCCACCTCACGGGGTGTCGTGATGAATCCGCGGGGATCAGCCACGTGCGGCCACCTCCATCATGCGTGCCGTCGTCTCTTCGTCGGACAGTCCTTCGGACTGAGCTGCGGCCTGCGCCTCGAGGACCTTGCGGTAGTTCACCGGCATGATCTCGACGAAGCGTCCGACCGAGGTGCTCCAGTCACCGAGCAGCTGCTCGGCGACCGAGGAGCCCGTCTCCTGCGCGTGCTTGGTCACGAGCTCGCGGAGCTCGTCGACCGCCTCCCCCTCGACGGGGCGGGTCTCGACCATCTCGCGGTTGACCAGCGACTCGTCCAGGTCGAGGACCCAGGCGACGCCGCCGCTCATGCCGGCCGCGACGTTCCGGCCGGTCGGACCGAGGATGACCACGCGGCCACCGGTCATGTACTCGCAGGCGTGATCGCCCACGCCCTCGACGACGGCCTTGGCGCCGGAGTTGCGGACGCAGAAGCGCTCGCCCACCTTGCCGCGCAGGAAGATCTCGCCGCCGGTGGCGCCGAAGCCGATGACGTTGCCGGCCACGATGTTCGCCTCCGGCGCGTACTGGACGTCGCGCGGCGGGCGGACGACGAGCCGTCCGCCGGACAGGCCCTTGCCGACGTAGTCGTTGCCGTCGCCCTCGAGCCGCAGCGTGATGCCGCGAGGCACGAACGCACCGAACGACTGACCGGCCGACCCCAGGAAGGTCAGGTCGATCGTGTTCTCCGGCAGGCCCTCGCCGCGGTAGCGCTTGGTGACCTCGTGCCCCAGCAGCGTGCCGACCGTGCGGTTGACGTTCTGGATCTGCAGCTGGGCCCGGACGGGCTCACCCTTCTCGAGCGCGTCGGCGCTGAGCGCGATGAGCTCCTGGTCCAGGGCCTTGTCGAGCCCGTGGTCCTGAGTCGTCGTGTTGTGGCGCGCGGCGCCCTCGGCGAGAGCCGGCACGTGGAAGATCGGCGACAGGTCCAGGCCCGACGCCTTCCAGTGGTCGACGGCCTGCCGGGTGTCGAGCACCTCGGCGCGGCCCACGGCCTCCTCGATCGAGCGGAAGCCCAGCTCCGCGAGCAGCTCACGGACCTCCTGCGCGATGAACTCGAAGAAGTTCACGACGTACTCGGCCTTGCCGGTGTATTTCTCGCGCAGCATCTTGTTCTGCGTCGCGACGCCCACAGGGCAGGTGTCGAGGTGGCAGACGCGCATCATGATGCAGCCGCTGACCACCAGCGGCGCCGTGGCGAAGCCGAACTCCTCGGCGCCGAGCAGCGTGGCGATCACGACGTCGCGACCGGTCTTGAGCTGGCCGTCCGCCTGCACGACGATGCGGTCGCGCAGCAGGTTGAGCAGCAGCGTCTGCTGGGTCTCGGCGAGGCCGAGCTCCCACGGACCGCCGGCGTGCTTGAGCGACGTCAGCGGCGAGGCGCCGGTGCCGCCGTCGTGCCCGGAGATCAGCACGACGTCGGCCTTGGCCTTCGAGACGCCCGCCGCGACCGTGCCGACGCCGACCTCGGAGACCAGCTTGACGTGCACGCGGGCCGAAGGGTTGGCGTTCTTCAGGTCGTGGATGAGCTGCTTGAGGTCCTCGATCGAGTAGATGTCGTGGTGCGGCGGCGGGCTGATGAGGCCCACGCCCGGCGTCGAGTGCCGGGTCTTGGCCACCCACGGGTACACCTTCGGGCCGGGCAGCTGGCCGCCCTCGCCCGGCTTGGCGCCCTGGGCCATCTTGATCTGGATGTCGTCGGCGTTGGTCAGGTACTCGCTCGTGACGCCGAAGCGACCGGACGCGACCTGCTTGATCGACGAGCGACGCTCGGGGTCGTAGAGCCGCTCGGGGTCCTCGCCGCCCTCGCCGGTGTTGGACTTGCCGCCGAGCCGGTTCATCGCGATGGCGAGGGTCTCGTGCGCCTCCTGGCTGATCGAGCCGTAGCTCATCGCGCCGGTCGAGAAGCGCTTGACGATCTCGCTGATCGGCTCGACCTCGTCGATCGGGACCGGCTGACGCTCACCCTCCTTGAAGGCGAACAATCCGCGCAGCGTCATCAGGCGGGCGGCCTGGTCGTCGACGCGCGCCGTGTACTGCTTGAAGATGTCGTAGCGACCCGACCGTGTGGAGTGCTGCAGGCGGAAGACGGTCTCGGGGTCGAACAGGTGCTCGGGACCCTGCCGACGCCACTGGTACTCGCCACCGACCTCGAGGCGGCGCGGACCGACGATGCCCGAGTGCGGGTAGGCGGCCGCGTGCCGCGCCGCCACCTCCTCGGCGATCACGTCGAGGCCGCTGCCACCGAGGCGGCTGGCGGTCCCGGTGAAGTACGCGTCGATGACCTCGTGCGACAGGCCGATGCACTCGAAGATCTGCGCACCGGTGTACGACGCGACGGTCGAGACGCCGATCTTGCTCATGACCTTGAGCACGCCCTTGCCCAGGCCGTAGACCAGGTTGCGAGCGGCCTGACGGGGCTCGGTCTCCTCGACCCACACGCCCTCGCGGGCGAGGTCCTCGGCGGTCTCCAGCACCAGGTACGGGTTGACCGCGGTGGCGCCGTAGCCGATGAGCAGCGCGACGTGGTGGACCTCGCGGACGTCACCGGCCTCGATGATCAGACCGGCCTGCGTGCGCAGCTTCTCGCGCACCATGTGGTGGTGCACGGCGCCCGTCAGCAGCAGCGACGGGATCGGCGCGAGGTCGGCGTTGGAGTGGCGGTCCGAGAGCACGATGATGCGCGCACCGTCGGCGACCGCCTCTGACACGTCGGCGCAGATCTCCTCGATGCGGGCCTTGAGCGCCGCTCCCCCACCGGCGACCGAGTACAGGCCGCGGACGACGTGGGTCTTGAACCCCGGCATGTCGCCGTCCTTGTTCATGTGCCGGATCTTGGCGAGCTCGTCGTTGTCGATGACCGGGAACGGCAGCTGCAGCATGCGGCAGCTGGCCGGGCTCGGGGCGAGCAGGTTGCGCTCCGGGCCGATCGTGCCGGCCAGGGAGGTGACGACCTCCTCGCGAATCGCGTCGAGCGGCGGGTTCGTGACCTGCGCGAAGAGTTGGCTGAAGTAGTCGAACAGCTGGCGCGGGCGGTCCGAGATCGCCGCGATGGGCGTGTCGGTGCCCATCGAGCCGATCGGCTCGGCCCCGGTGCGCGCGATCGGCGCGATCAGCTTGCGCAGCTCCTCCTCGGTGTAGCCGAAGACCTGCTGGCGGCGGGTCACCGACGCGTGCGTGTGGACGATGTGCTCGAGGTCGGGCAGGTCCTCGAACCGCACCAGGCCGGAGTACAGCCACTCGTCGTAGGGGTGCTCGGCGGCGAGCTGGCCCTTGATCTCGGCGTCCTCGATGACGCGGTGCTCGTCGAGGTCGAGCAGGAACATCTTGCCCGGCTCGAGACGGCCCTTGCGGGTGATGGTCTTCTGGTCGAGGTCGAGCACGCCGGCCTCGGAGGCCAGCACGACGAGCCCGTCGTCGGTGATCCAGAAACGGCCGGGGCGCAGGCCGTTGCGGTCGAGGACCGCACCGATCTGGGTGCCGTCGGTGAAGCACACCGCGGCGGGGCCGTCCCAGGCCTCCATGACCGAGGAGTGGAACTCGTAGAACGCCCGGCGGGCCGGGTCCATCTCGGCGTCGTTCTCCCACGCCTCGGGGATCATCATCATGACCGCGTGCGGCAGGCTGCGGCCGCCGAGGTGCAGGAGCTCCAGCACCTCGTCGAGCGAGGCGGTGTCGCTGCCGTCGGGGTCACAGATGGGGTACAGCCGGCTCAGGTCACCGGGAATGACGTCGCTCTCGAGCAGCGCCTCGCGGGCCCGCATCCAGTTACGGTTGCCGCGGGCGGTGTTGATCTCGCCGTTGTGCGCCACGAAGCGGAACGGGTGCGCCAGCGGCCAGCTGGGGAACGTGTTGGTCGAGAAGCGGCTGTGCACGATCGCCAGCGCCGACTCCATGCGCTCGTCGAGCAGGTCGGGGAAGAACTCGTCGAGCTGCTCGGTCGTGAGCATGCCCTTGTAGACGAAGGTGCGCGACGACAGCGACGGGAAGTAGACGCCGACCTCGCGCTCGGCACGCTTGCGCAGGCCGTACACGTGACGGTCGAGCGTCAGACCGGACAGCCCCCGGTCGGGCGCTGCGACGTACATCGTCGAGAACGACGGCATCGCGCCACGGGCCATGGACCCGAGGATCTCGGGGTTGACCGGCACGTCGCGCCAGCCGACGACCTCGAGGTCCTCCTGGCGTGCCAGCTCCTCGACCGCGCGGCGGGCCGACTCGGCCTCGGCGGGCTCGAGCGGCAGGAACGCGAGACCGGCCGCGTAGTGGCCGACGTCCGGCAGGTCGAAGTCGGCGACGCCACGCAGGAAGGTGTCGGGGACCTGCATGAGGATGCCCGCACCGTCGCCCGTGTCGGGCTCGCCGCCGACGGCACCGCGGTGGTCGAGGTTGCGAAGCGCCGTGAGGCCCTTGGCCACGATGTCGTGACTGGGCACGCCCGTGAGGGTGGCCACGAAGGCGACGCCACAGGCGTCGTGCTCGTTGGCCGGGTCGTACAGGCCCTGGGCCTGCGGCAGGCTGGAGAACTGATGGCGCACAGCGGTCCCCTTCAAACGACGTCGACAAGGAGGTGTGTCCGTGGACGACGTTGGCCGCGGCAGCAGTCCATCATGACACGGGACCGGCCCCAGGAACGAATTCGGGGCCGGACTCAGCTGATCTGCGTGCCGATGGCCTCGCCGATGGCGTAGGTCAGGCCGGCTGCCGCGCCGCCCAGCAGCAGCTGGCGCAGCCCGCCGTACCACCAGGTGCGGCTCGTGATGCGGGTGACGACCGCACCGCAGGCGAACAGGGCGACCAGCGACAGCACGATCGTCGGCCACGAGGACGTGACGCCCAGGATCAGCGGCAGCAGCGGGATCACGGCGCCGACGGCGAACGCGAAGAACGACGAGAGCGCGGCAACCCAGGGGGACGCCAGGTCGTCGACGTCGAGCCCCATCTCCTCCTGGGCATGCACGGCCACGGCCGTCTCGAGGTCCTGGTGGATCTGACCCGCCACCTGGCGCGCGAGGTGCTCCTCGACGCCCTTGTCGACGAACATGGCCGCCAGTTCTGCCTCCTCGCCGGCCGCGTTGCGCAGGATCTCGGAGCGCTCGATGCCGACCTGCTCCTGGGCGAGCTCCCGCTGGCTCGCCACCGAGGTGTACTCCCCCGCCGCCATCGAGAACGCACCAGCAGCCAGCCCGGCGAGGCCGGCGATGACGACCGGCTCGGGGTCCGAGCTGCCGCCGGTCACACCCATGATCAGCGCGAAGTTCGACACCAGCCCGTCCATCGCGCCGAAGACCGCGGGCCGCAGCCAGCCACCGGTCACGTCCGGGTGCTCGTGCATGATCTCGTCAGGGTCTGGCAGCTGGGGGTCCGGCAGCGTCGTCATGAGCAGAACCTACGGCTGCCCGGGTCATCCGTCACCGCAGGTTCGCCTGCCCTGACTCGCCCTCAGACGGTGTAGTCAGCGAGCTGGTGGGCGAGGTCCTGCGACACCAGGGCCTCGACGTGGGTGCCGTCGGCCTCGTGATCGAGCCGTTCGATCTCGCCCGCGGAGTGGATCTGGTTCAGCAGATCGCCGCGCTCGTACGGCAGCACCACCGTGACGTGGGTGCTGGGTCGCGGCAGGTCGGCCTCGATGGCGCTGAGCAGCTCGTCGATGCCTTCGCCGGTCTTGGCGCTGACCACCACGGCGTGCGGCTCGCGGGCCAGCAGCTGCTTGATGGTCAGCGGGTCGGCGGTGTCGGCCTTGTTGACGACGATGATCTCGGGCACGCCGAGGGCGTCGACATCAGCGAAGACCTCACGGACGGCGGCGATCTGACCCTCCGGGTCGGGGTGCGAGCCGTCGACGACGTGCAGCACCAGATCGGACTCGGCCACCTCCTCCAGCGTCGAGCGGAACGCCTCGACCAGCTGGTGCGGCAGGTGCCGCACGAAGCCGACGGTGTCGCTGAGCGTGTAGATGCGACCGTCGGACGTCTGCGACTTGCGGGTGGTGGGGTCGAGGGTCGCGAACAACGCGTCCTCGACCAGCACCCCGGCGCCCGTGAGCCGGTTCAGCAGGCTCGACTTGCCGGCGTTGGTGTAGCCCGCGATGGAGACCGACGGGATGTCGTGCCGGCGGCGGTTGGCCTTCTTGGTGTCGCGGGCCTTGGAGAGCTCCTTGAGCTCGCGCCGCAGCTTGGCCATCTTCATCTGGATGCGACGGCGGTCGGTCTCGAGCTTGGTCTCACCGGGGCCACGGCCACCGATGCCCTCGCCGCCGGCCGCGCGTCCGCCGGCCTGACGGGACAGGTTGCCACCCCAGCCGCGCAGGCGCTGGGTCTGGTACTGGAGCTGGGCCAGCTCGACCTGCGCCTTGCCCTCGGCGCTCTTGGCGTGCTGAGCGAAGATGTCGAGGATCAGTGCCGTGCGGTCGACGACCTTGACCCCGGTGCGGTCCTCGAGGTTGCGCAGCTGGCTGGGCGCCAGCTCGCCGTCGCAGATGACGGTGTCGGCGCCGGTGGCATCGACGACCGCGTGCAGCTCCTCGACCTTGCCGCTGCCGATGAACGTGGCGGCGTCGGGCTTGCTGCGACGCTGGATCAGCGCGTCGAGGACCTCAGAGCCGGCCGTCTCGGCCAACAGCTTGAGCTCGGCCAAGGAGTTCTCGGCGTCCTCGGCACTGCCCTCGGTCCAGACGCCGACGAGAACCACGCGCTCCAGCCGCAGCTGGCGGTACTCGACCTCGGTGATGTCCTCGAGCTCGGTGCGCAGGCCGGCGACGCGGCGCAGCGACTGCCGCTCGGCGAGCTCGAGCCCCTCGGTACCGGTCTGCTCGCCCTCGGTCAGGCCACCCTCAGTCAGTCCCGCCACGTCATCTCCCCCTGGGCCACGATCACGGCAGGCCCCTCCAGGACCAGGCGATCGTCGCCTGTCCACTCCACGAACACGGTGCCACCGGGCACGTCGACCCGGTAGCGGGCCGGCAGCCCGACGGCGGGCACGGCCTGGTCGAGCAACGCGGTCGCGAGCCCGGCCGCGCAGGCACCGGTGCCGCACGAGCGGGTCTCTCCGGATCCGCGCTCGTGGACCCGCATCGCGACGTGCCTGTCGCCGACGCGCTGCACGAACTCGACGTTGACCCCCTCGGGGTAGACCGCCGGATCGTGCAGGGGCGCATCGGTGAGCGCGCCGGCGTCGGTCAGCTGCTCGACGAACGCGACGGCGTGCGGGTTGCCGGTGTGGATCTCGAGGGCCTCCCACGCGCGTCCCGCGGCCTCGACCTTCGAGTGGCCTCCGACGGTGAACGTGCCCATGTCGACGCGCACGAGGTCACCGTCGACCTCCACGACCTTGATGCCGTCGCGGGTGGCGATCGGGATCGGCAGGGCCGGGTCGACCAGACCCTCCTCGACCAGGTGCCGGGCGAAGACCCGGACGCCGTTGCCGCACATCTCGCTGACGGAACCGTCGGCGTTGCGGTAGTCCATGAACCACTCGGCGGACGACTCCACCCCGAGCGCGGCCGACCGCACGACCCGCAACACGCCGTCGGCGCCGAGGCCCCGCCGGCGGTGGCAGAGCTGCGCCACGAACTGCGGGTCGAGGTCGCCGTGGACCGTCCCGTCGTGGTCGGGCAGCAGCACGAAGTCGTTCTCCGTGCCGTGTCCCTTCAGCCAGCGAAAGCTCATCCGCTCAGTCTACGGAGTCCACGAGCGAGACGGCTCGTTCGACGAGGTCGGCGGCGTCATGCGGCAGCCACGTGATGCGCGGGTCCTTGGCGAAGAGTCGTTCCTGCCGACGCGCGAACTTGCGCGTCGCGTCGACGGTGTCCTGCCGCGCCTGGTCCTCGGAGATGCGACCTGACAGGTGGTCGAGGACCTGCGCGTACCCGAGCGCGCGGCTGGCCGTCCGGGTCTCGGCCAACCCGGCTGCGGCCAGACCACGCACCTCCTCGACCAGGCCGTCGGCCCACATCCGCTCGACGCGACGCGCCAGGCGTTCGTCCAGCACGTCGCGGGGCGCCTGCACGCCGATCATCACCACCGGTCCAATCACGGATGCGTGGGCCGGCATCGAGGCGCGGAACGGCTGACCACTGAGCTGCCCCACCTCCAGGGCTCGGACGATGCGACGACCGTTGGACGGCAGGATGACGGCAGCGGCCTCCGGGTCGCGGCGCGCGAGCTCGGCGTGCAGCTCGGTGGATCCGACGCGCTCGAGCTCGGCGGTCCAGTGGGCGCGAACGGCGGGGTCGGTGCCCGGGAAGTCGAGCTCGTCGGTGACTGCCCGCACGTACAGGGAGGAGCCCCCCGCGACGACCGGCACGACCCCGCGGGTCCGGCAGTCAACGATGACGGCACGCGCCGCGGTCTGGAACTCCGCGACCGACGCCGCCTCGTGGATGTCGAGCACGTCGAGGAGGTGGTGCGGCACGCCGTGCCGTTCGGCGACCGGTGTCTTGGCCGTGCCGACGTCCATCCCCCGGTACAGCTGGTAGGCGTCGGTGTTGACGATCTCACCACCGAGACGCCGAGCGAGGGCGATCGCGAGGTCGGACTTGCCGACCCCCGTGGGCCCCACGACCACGACGACAGGCAGCTCGGTGGTCATGCAGGCAGTGTCCCACCGCGTCCGTCAGGCGGTTCGGTCGAGTGGTTCCACGACTCGTCGGGTCTCGTCGGGCAGGACCCAGATGACGCCGTGTCCCTTCTGGGAATGATGGCGCCGTGACATCGGGTTGAGATTGTCTCCGGTGGTGGGTCCGTCGGGCCAGGGTTGTCGGTGGTCGATGTCGCACCGGTCCGCTGGGGTGAGGCACCCGGGTGCCTGGCAGACGCCGTCGCGGAAGATGAGGGCCTTGGTGAGGATCTCGGGGGCAAAGCGTCCCGCGTATTCGTGGGAGAGGACGTCATCGGTGACGGGGTCGAGGACCATCCGGTGCCAGAACGGGCTGCCCGTCTGCGCGAGCTCGGCAATCCAGCCGCTGGGCACCGCCCAGGAGCCGTCGGCGGCGAATCCGAACCCCTCGGTGGCGCCGGCGAGGATGTCGGCCCCGATGGTGACGGCGATGTCGGCGCGGAGGGCGGGCTCTTCAGCCTCTGAGGTCGTCGTCCATGACGCCAGCATGTCCGCCCGCCGCTGCGGGAGAGTCCGGTCGTCGTCGGCGCCCATGGCGCGGGCGGCGCGGTCGAGGCGCTTGTCGATCGCCGCCGCCACATGGCTGGGCAGGTAAGCCGTCACCCAAGCCATCGCGTCATCGTCGTGGGAGATGTCGACCCGGCGGGCGGCCCGTTCCTTCTCAGCGCGCACCGTCGCGCGGTCGGGCTCGACCCGGACGACGAACCGCTTCAACCAAGCGCGGAGCTCGGGAACGGTGTGGGTAGAGGCGTAGGTGGCGGCCTTGGTGTCGAGCCGCTCGAACGACTCGTCGCGCTCCAGGCGACTGGAGATGCGGCCGATCTCGCGTACGCGAGCGGCATCGATGCTGCCGCTCGTGTAGGCAGTCCAGGTGTCGGGCAGCTGGTCATGAACCCGCTCGACAGCGGCGAGCCGATTCATCAGCTGCGTCTCCGACAGACCCATCGCCTGGCCGATCGTCAGAGGGATGACCGACAGCTCGACCTGCCTGCGCATCGGCGACTCAGCCCGGGAGGAGTCGGCGCGCATCTGCCGGGCCATCGCCAGCATCGCCGCATCTCGAGCAGCCTCGGCCCGCGCAACGACCCGGTCCAGCTCAGTGAGCTGGGCCGAGGAGACGGCGAGCAACGAGGACATGACCCCACTCTCGCCACCACCACCGACACCCCCACCACCCCGACGAGGGCCCTGTGGACAACCGGTTCAGCCGACCTGCCAGGTCGCACACCAGTAGCCGACACCGAGCGGCGCATCAGCCAGCACGAGATCGGCGGTCACCGATGAGCCCGACGCGGACCGACCCATCCACCGCAGAGCGTCGATCCCGCCCACCATCAGCTCGCCGGCGAGCCCGGCGTCGAGGCCCGCCAGTGCAGCGGCATCACCACTGGTCAGCGCCGACGTCACGACGGCGTCGAAGCCCTCGGCCCGTGGGTCGAGATGACCGGGCGCGCGCTCCGACCGGCGCGCCGACCCGTCAGCCACCACGAGCACCACGTCATCGGGCTCCAGCGAGAGCTCCGCACCGGGATCGACGTACCGCCTCTCCCCCGTCCATCCGGCGTCGTCGAGCCACCAGGCCGCGACGGCGTGCGGCGGCGGGAGCGCCAACCGGCGTCCGCCGACCAGGAGGTCGACACCGAACGGCGCGAAGGACGCGCCCGCGGTCTCGTCGTCGTCGAGGCTCACGGCGGCCGCTCCGACCACGACGACACGCGCCGGTCGTGCTGTCACCAGCTCGGTGACGACTCGTTGCACCGCTGCCCGCACGTCCGTCAGCTCAGCGGCTCGTCCACCGACCGCCGGCACGAGCGCAGGCGCGGCGGGAATCACGGCGAGGAGCACACCGCGAGCCTAGTGGCCCGTGGCACGATGGCGTCGTGAGCGCGCCGTTGCCCCCGTACCCGCCTCGGGAGGACGCCTGGCGCTTCCCTCCGCCGCCGGTCGGTCGGCACTGGCTGTGGGTCGCCATCGCGGCTCCCGTCATCGCCCTCGTCATCGTCGCGACCGCCGCCGTCCTGCTGGTCATGAAGGGCACGAGCGACTTTCCCGCCACGTTCGACGACCCCGAGGTGATCAGTCAGCTCGACGAGTCCTGCCAAGCCATGCGTGACGAGGTCGAGTCGGTGGCCGTCAACGTTCCTCCCGCGGAGCGCATCGAGGCCATCGCCGAGCAGGACGAGGCGGTGCAACGCATGATCGACGACCTGCGCAACCTTGACGACGACGTCCGCGCACACGACCAGCCGCTGGACGACTGGTTGATGGACTGGCAGCTCCTGGTCGAGGCCCGCACCAAGTACCGACTGGCCCTCGCGAGCGACTCGAGCGCCGACTTCCAGCTCCCTCTCGACGACGGGACCAACGTCGCCGACCGCATCGACGAGGTCGCTCCCGAGTGCACCGTCCCGGCCACGCTGCGCAACCCCGACCGTGGCATCAGCCGCTCAGCCTGAGGCCTCCGTCGGAACCACCGGCCCAATCACCGGCTCGGCCACCGAGAGCATCAACCGCGGCACCGTGTCGCGCAGCAGGCTGAGATCGAGCCCCCGGCGCTCGATCAGGGCCTCGCGCACGGCGGCGTCGTAGGTCGCGACCAGCACGGTCGCCGCGTGCGCGACCTCGATCGTCAGGCGCAGACCCATCGCGGCCAGGACCTGCTCGATCATCGTCTCGACCTGGCGCTTCACGAGGGTCCAGGCCTCGTTGAACTCCCGGCCCACCGCGTCGTCGCGCACGCCACGCAGCTCGAACTCCGCATGGGCCAGGTACCAGTCGCGATCGGCGGGCTGCAGGACGGCGAATCGGTCGACGATCACGGCCATCGCCTCGGCCACGCCCAGGTCGTCCAGTCCGCTGAGGTCGCCAGCCTTCTGCAGGCGCGCGATCATCGCGTCGCGCTCGCGCCGGAACACGGCCAGCAGGAGGTCGTCCTTGCTCGAGAAGTTGGAGTAGAACGCGCCGCGGGTGTAGCCCGCCTGCTCGCAGATGTGCTCGACCGAGGCGCCCTGGATGCCCTCGCGGGCCAGCACGACGCGCGAGGCGTCGAGCAGGCGCTCCCGTGTGGCGCTGCGTGTGCGTGTCATGCGATGTGATCCTCCTGACGGCACGCATCGTACTCGATACATTGACGTATCCAATACAGGATCGTATCGTCACAGCTGTGTCGACCTTCCTGTACGCGCTCGGCCGCTGGGCCTACCGCCACCACCGTCGCGTGGTGCTGATCTGGGTGGCGATCGTGCTGGTCAGTGGCGCAGCTGCAGGACTCCTCGGGGGTGGCACCAAGAACTCGTTCGACATCCCTGGCACGGAGTCGCAGGAGGCCATCAACGACCTCGCCCGCACCTTCCCCGAGCTCAGCGGCGCGAGCGCCCAGCTGGTGCTGGTCGCTCCCGAGGACGCATCGGTCGACGACGCTCGGACCCGCGGCCTGGTCGAGGACGCCATCACCGAGATCAAGGACGTCGAGGGCGTCACGGAGATCGTCTCGCCCTATGCCGAGGGCAACGACATCGGCATCTCCGGCGATGGCGTGGCCGCGCAGGTCCTCGTGCAGTTCGACACCGGTCTCGAGGACGTCGCCCCGTCGGTCAAGGACGATCTCATCGCTGCCACCACCGCGCTCGACGAGGCCGGCTACACCACGGCGTTCGGTGGAGACGTCTTCACCAGCACGGGACCGCAGCTCTCGATCGTCGAGGTGATCGGCGTCATCGTCGCCTTCATCGTGCTGTACCTGATGTTCCGGTCACTGCGCGCCGCGACGATGCCGATCATCACGGCTCTGGTCGGCGTCCTGGTGTCGGTGGGCCTGACCTTCGCGGCCACGGGCTACGTCACGATCTCGAGCACCGCTCCCCTGCTGGCGCTGATGATCGGGCTCGCGGTCGGCATCGACTACGCCCTCTTCATCGTGTCGAGACACCGAGAACAGCTCCTGGAGGGAATCGACCCGGAGGAGTCCGCGGCGCGTGCCACTGCGACGGCCGGGTCGGCCGTGGTGTTCGCCGGCGTCACGGTCGTCATCGCCCTCGTGGGCCTGGCGGTCGCCCGGATCCCGTTCCTGACGATCATGGGCATCGTCGCGGCGTTCTCGGTGGTCGTCGCCGTCGCCGTGGCCCTGACGCTGCTGCCCGCGCTGCTTGGTCGGGCCGGCGACCGCATGGTCCCGAGCTCCGACCGGCCGCCGGGAAGCTTCTCGCGGCGCTGGGTCCTCGCCGTCATCCGGTTCCCCAAGAGCGCCATCGTGCTGATCGTGGTGGGACTCGCCATCACGGCCGTCCCGGCGCAGGACCTGCGCCTCGCCCTGCCGACCAACGAGTCCGCGCCCCACGGAGCGACGCAGCGAGAGGCCTTCGAGCTGATCGACGAGCACTTCGGCCCCGGCTTCAACGGACCGCTGCTCGTGACGGCCGACATCATCACCTCGATGGACCCGATCGGCGACGTCGCGACCATCACCGACGACATCCGCCGTCTCGACGGCGTCGCGGCCATCGGTCTCTCCACCCCCAACCGCACCGGCGACACCGGCATCGTCCAGGTGATCCCCACGACCGGTCCGTCCGACGAGGCGACCCATGAGCTGGTCGACCAGATCCGGGGCCTGGCCCCCCAGTGGGACGAGGACCTCGGGGTCGAGGTGCAGGTGACGGGTCTGACCGCCGGCGGCATCGACATCTCCGACCGTCTGCGGGACGCCCTGCTGCCGTTCGGCCTCATCGTCGTCGGCCTGTCGGTGCTGCTCCTGATGATCGTGTTCCGCACCATCGTGGTGCCGCTGAAGGCGACGCTGGGCTTCCTGCTGTCGACCGGAACGGCCTTCGGCGCCGTGGTCGCGGTGTTCCAGTGGGGGTGGCTCGGTCCGCTGGTCAACCTCGACGGCACCGGGCCCCTCATCAGCTTCCTGCCCATCATGTTGATGGCTGTGCTGTTCGGCCTCTCGATGGACTACGAGGTCTTCCTCATGTCGCGCATGAAGGAGGAGTACGTGCGCACCGGGGACCCGCGGCGGGCGATCGTCGACGGGTTCGTCGGCAGCTCCCGGGTCGTCACCGCGGCCGCACTCATCATGCTGGCGGTGTTCGCGGCGTTCGTCCCCGACGGCGACCCGAACATCAAGCCGATCGCGTTCGCGCTGGCCGTCGGCGTGTTCGTCGACGCCTTCCTCATCCGCATGCTGTTCGCCCCGGCCGTGCTGGAGCTCTTCGGCGCGCGGTCCTGGATGCTGCCGAAGCGCCTCGAGCGAACCCTCCCCCACATCGACGTCGAGGGCGAGGCCCTCCATCGTCGCGTCGAGCTCGAGTCGTGGCCCCGGCCCCACTCGACGGCAGCGGTCTCGGCCGCCGGACTCACCACCAGCAACGGCGACCACCTCGCGTTCAACGACGTGGCGATCGACCTGCCGGCCGGTCACTGGCTCGTCGTGCACGGTCCCGGTGGCTCGGGCAAGACCGCCCTGCTCCTGACCATCGCCGGACGCATGAGCTACGACCACGGTCGGCTGCGCGTGAACGGCCACCTGCTGCCGCAGGAGGCGCGTGCCGTCCGCCGATCGGTGTCCCTCGCCGAGATGCGGGGCCTGAACGACCTGGACGGCAACCTGTCGGTCGACGAGCACATCGCGGAACGCCTCTCCATCCGACGCCTGGGCCTCTGGGTCTCGCGGTCGAGGGTCGCGACGGTCCGGGCGCGGCTCGACCATGCGCTCGAGCACGCCCACCTCGTGCACGGCATGCCGTTCGTCCCGGTCGGAGGTGACGCCGTGGTCTCGACCTTGACACCGTTGCAGCGCACCGTGCTCGGAGTCGTCCTGGCGCTGGTCGACGAGCCGCGACTTGTCGTGCTGGACGACGCCGATGACGCACGGCTGGCCGGCGACGTGCGACTGCTCTGGGCCGCACTGCACTACCTGCTGGACGACAGCGGCGCGGCCCTGGTGGCGAGCACGCACTCGCCGGACGCCGCTCCCCCGCCCTCTGACCGGGTCCACCTGCTGGAGCTGGACACGACCCGCCACCTCGACGAGCTGATGCTGTGATGATTCCCTCTCCGACCCTCCCGTGGTTCGAGCTCGCGCGCCTGCGCCGCAGCCGGCTGGCCCGCACCGCCGTGGTGGCCGTCTGCATCGTCCCGCTGCTGTACGGCGCGCTCTACATCTGGGCGAACCTCGATCCCACGGGCAACCTCGATCGCGTGCAGGCGGCGATCGTCAACGAGGACGAGATCGTCCAGGTCGCCGGGCCGGACGGTGCCGAGCAGCCCGTGGCCGTGGGCCGCCAGCTCGCCGCGAACCTGATCGGTGACGACGACGAGTCCAACTACGACTGGGTGCTCACCGACGACGGCGACGCCGCGCAGGGACTGGCCGACGGCGACTACAAGGCCGTGCTGGTGATCCCGTCGAACCTCTCGGCCGCCGCCACGTCGACGACCGGCGACCCGAACGCGGCAGTGCAGGGTGAGCTCGACCTGCGGACGAACGACGCCGTCAACTACGTCAACGGGGCCATTGCCGAACGGATCCTGGACGCGGCCAAGTCCGCTCTGAATGCCCAGGTCACCGAGACCTACCTCGACAACGTCTACCTAAGCTTCACCGACATCCGCGCCTCGCTCGAGGAAGCCGCCGACGGCGCCGGGCAGCTCGCCGACGGCGCGCGCCAGCTCGCCGACGGCACCGACGACCTCGCAGCGGGCGCCGACCAGCTGGCCGTCGGCAACCGACAGCTCGCCGACGGGGTGGGACAGCTCGACTCCGGCCTGGGTCGCCTGGCGGCGGGACTCGCCCAGCTGGACGGCCAGGTCGGACAGCTCGGACCGCGGACCCAGCAGCTCGCCGACGGCGCCCAGCAGGTCGCGGACGGAACCGGTGCCCTGAACCAGACCGTGCAGACGGTCACCCAGTCGCTCCTCGACGCCACGAGCACGGCGTCACAGGACATCGATGCGCTGGCGGCCCAGCTCGCGACCCTCGCCGACCAGTGCGAGGCGACGGCGCCCGAAGGCGTCGACTGCACGGTGCTGCGCGACGCCGCCAACCGGTCCGGCGAGCTGCAGACGTTCGTCGGTGGAGTGCGGGGCCAGGCCGAGCAGGTGCGGACCAGCACCCAGCAGCTCGCGGACGGGGCGAGCCTGGTGGCCGCCGGCAACCGGCAGCTGGCCGATGCCATCCCCGCGCTCGTCGGCGCTGTCTCCACGGCGTCGGACGGAGCGAACCAGCTCGCCGCGGGCGCGGGTCAGCTCGCCGCCGGAGCCGACCAGGCCGCCACCGGCGCAGCGGTGCTGGCGGACGGCACCGCCCAGGCGGCCGATGCAGCCGACCAGCTCGCCGCGGGAGCGGCCGAGCTGCAGGCCGGCCTCGATGACGGAGCCCAGCAGGTACCGACCTACGACGAGGCCGAGCGGGAGCAGCTCGCGTCGACCGTCGCCACCCCGATCGAGCAGGCTGCCGAGCGCGTCAACGGCGTCGACAACTACGGCACGGCGCTCGCCCCGTACTTCATGGCGCTCGCGCTCTGGGTCGGTGCCATGGCGATCTACCTGCTGCTGCGGCCCTTCTCCGACCGCGCCATCGCGTCGACCGCCGGAAGCGCCCGCATCGCCCTCGCCGGCCTCGCCCCCGGCGTCGCGCTCGCCGCGGTGCAGGCCGTGCTGCTGGTCACCGTCGTCGAGGGCATCGTGGGGATCAACCCCGTGAACCGGTGGTTGATGCTCGGCACCGCGCTCGCCGCAGCCGTCACCTTCACCGCGATCAATCAGATGTTCATCGCGCTCTTCGGGGCCGCCGGGCGCTTCCTGGCGCTGGTGTTCGTGTGCCTGCAGCTGACCTCGGCGGGCGGCACCTATCCGATCGAGACCTCACCGGGGCTCTTCGGCGTGCTGCACGACCTGCTGCCGATGACCTACGTCGTGCACGCCTTCCGCGCGGCCACCGCGGGTGGCGGCCAGGCCGTGGGTCAGGACTTCTTCGCCCTGGCCGTCTTCACGGTGCTGGCGCTGTCGGTCACGGTCGTGGCCGCGTACCGCCGGCAGCGCGTCACCTTCGGGCGGCTCCACCCCGACCTGGTGGTCTGAACCGGATCAGATCGCGCAGGCGGGCGCCGGCGGCAGGGGCGCCGGGACACCGAGGCTGGGCATGCCCAGGCCCACCGGCGTGCCGGGACGCACCTCGGTCCGGCCCTGCCGGGCAGCCCACGCGTCGCCGGCGGCGGTGCGGCGCACCTGCAGGGGCGGCAGGTCGCTGACCAGGTGGTGCGGGGCGGCGTGGGTGACCGTCACGTCGACCATGTCGCCGGGACGCACCTCCGCGTCACCGGGCACGAAGTGCACGAGGCGGTTGTCGCGCGCACGACCGGTGAGGCGCGACGTGGCGCCGTCCTTGCGTCCGGCGTGATCGGTCACCAGCAGCTCGACCTGCCGGCCCTCGAAGGTCTGGTTCTCGGCCCAGGCGTGGCGCTCGACCTCGGCGACGAGGCGCCCGTAGCGATCCTTGACGACGTCGGCCGGCACCTGGTCGGCGTAGTCGGCCGCCGGCGTGCCGGGGCGCGAGGAGTACTGGAAGGTGAAGGCGCTCGTGAAGCGGGCCTCGCGCACGACCTCCAGGGTCTGCTCGAAGTCCTCCTCGGTCTCGCCCGGGAAGCCGACGATGATGTCGGTGGTGATGGCGGCGTCGGGCAGGGCGGCGCGCACGCGGTCGATGATACCCAGGTAGCGCTCGCGACGGTAGGACCGGCGCATCGCCTTGAGGATGCGGTCGGACCCCGACTGCAGGGGCATGTGCAGCTGAGGCATCACGTTGGGCGTCTCGGCCATCGCGGCGATGACGTCGTCGGTGAAGTCGCGCGGGTGCGGGCTCGTGAAGCGCACGCGCTCGAGCCCCTCGATCTGGCCGCAGGCCCGCAGCAGCTTGCCGAACGCCTCGCGGTCGCCGAACTCGGCGCCGTAGGAGTTGACGTTCTGGCCCAGCAGCGTCACCTCGACGACGCCGTCGGCCACGAGCGCCTCGATCTCGGCCAGCACGTCACCGGGACGGCGGTCACGCTCCTTGCCGCGGAGGCTCGGGACGATGCAGAAGGTGCAGGTGTTGTTGCAGCCGACGCTGATCGAGACCCACGCGGCGAACACCGAGTCGCGTTTCGTGGGCAGGGTCGACGGGAAGACGTCGAGCGACTCGAGGATCTCGACCTGCGACTCCGCCTGCACCCGGGCGCGCTCGAGCAGGACGGGCAGCGAGCCGACGTTGTGCGTGCCGAAGACGACGTCGACCCACGGCGCCCGCTTCGTGATGGTGTCGCGGTCTTTCTGCGCCAGACAGCCCCCGACGGCGACCTGCATGCCGGGGTGCTCGGCCTTGAGGCTCGCGACGTGACCCAGGTTGCCGTACAGCTTGTTGTCGGCGTTCTCGCGCACGGCACAGGTGTTGAAGACCACCAGGTCGGGCGTGGCGGCGGCGCCGCCGTGCGCCGCGTATCCGGCGTCCTCGAGCAGTCCACTGATCCGCTCGGAGTCGTGGACGTTCATCTGGCACCCGTAGGTGCGTACCTCATAGGTCTTCGGCATGGCTCGACAAGGATACGGAAGCGATGCCGCGGCGACGAACCGCTCAGCCCCGAACCGTTCAGCCCCGCGGCGTGACCCAGAGCTTGATGGTGCCCGCCACCGCGACGGTCCCGTCGGTGCGGGTCGCCTTCACCGTCACCGGAACGTCGGGACCGTTGGCCCAGTCCTCGGCCGTGGACTCGGCGGTGCACACCAGGTCGGTGGTCGACTTCGCCAGGTACTCGACCTCCATGCCCTTGGGCAGCCACCGGTGGTCGGCCGGGCACGTGGCCTCGGCGAGCAGGCCCATCGCAGCCTCCAGCCCGTTGCAGACCGCGATGGCGTGGACGGTGCCGATGTGGTTCTGCACCGCCCGACGCTTGGGAAGGCGGATCGACGCGAAGTGCGGCCGCATGTCCTCGACCCGCAGGTGGATCGAGGCGAAGTACGGCGCCTTCTGGCTGAAGGCGATCGAGAACAGCCGGTGTCCCTGCGGCAGGGCGGTCACCTTGCGGTACAGGTCGTAGGTCGAGGTCATGCGCCGATGCTACCGCACAGTAACTTGGCTAAGCCGACTCGATCGCCGGTGGCTCGGCGTCCAGCGCCTCGCGCACGACGTCGAACGCCAGCTGCGGCGCGTAGCCCTTGCGACCCAGCATCGCCGTGAGGCGCCGGATGCGGGTGGTGTCGTCGAGCCCGCCCATCGAGCGCAGCTTGCGCTCGACGAGCGCGACGGCCGCGGCACGCTGGGAGTCGCCATCGACCTGGCTGAGGGCCTCGGCGGCCAGCTCGTCGTCGACGCCGTGCCGGCGCAGCTCCTGCGCCAGCGCCCGCGGAGCGAGGCCCTTGGCACCGTGCCGGGCCCGGACCCACTCCCGCGCGAAGGCGGCATCGTCGATCAGGCCGGCCGCCTCGCACCGGTCGAGCACCGCATCGGCGATCTCGGCAGGCACTCGCTTCTTGGCGAGTGCCTGCGCGAGATCGGCCCGACTGCGTTGACGCTCGGCCAACCGGTCGTACACGACCTTCTTGGCCAGGGCGTACGCCTCGGCCGGATCGAGCTCGGGGCCGGTGCTCATCGCACTCAGAAGTCGACCTCGGTGACCACGTCGGACGCCTCGTCGGGCTCGGCCTCGGCGGCCGCCCCGACGCCCAGGTGCTCCTTGATGCGACGCTCGAGCTCGTTGGCGAGATCGGGGTTGTCGGCCAGGAACTGGCGCGCGTTCTCCTTGCCCTGGCCGAGCTGATCGCCCTCGTACGTGTACCAGGCGCCGGCCTTGCGGACGAGCCCTGCGTCGACACCCACGTCGATCAGGCTGCCCTCGCGGCTGATGCCCAGGCCGTACATGATGTCGAACTCGGCCTGCTTGAACGGCGGGGCCAGCTTGTTCTTGACGACCTTGACGCGGGTGCGGTTGCCGACCATGTCGGTGCCGTCCTTGAGCGTCTCGATGCGGCGCACGTCGAGGCGGACCGAGGCGTAGAACTTCAGCGCCTTGCCGCCCGTGGTGGTCTCGGGGCTGCCGAACATCACGCCGATCTTCTCGCGCAGCTGGTTGATGAAGATGGCCGTGGTGCCCGAGCCGTTGATGGCACCGGTCATCTTGCGCAGCGCCTGGCTCATGAGGCGGGCCTGCAGGCCGACGTGGCTGTCGCCCATCTCGCCGTCGATCTCGGCGCGAGGCACCAGGGCCGCGACCGAGTCGATGACGATGATGTCGAGGGCGCCGGAGCGGATCAGCATGTCGGCGATCTCGAGCGCCTGCTCACCGGAGTCGGGCTGGGAGATCAGCAGGGCGTCGGTGTCGACGCCGAGCTTGCGGGCGTAGTCGGGGTCGAGGGCGTGCTCAGCATCGATGAACGCTGCGACACCGCCGGCCTTCTGCGCGTTGGCGACCGCGTGCAGGGCCACCGTGGTCTTGCCGGAGGACTCCGGTCCGTAGATCTCGACCACACGACCGCGCGGGAGCCCGCCGATGCCGAGCGCGACGTCGAGCGCAGTGGCGCCGGTGGGAATGACGTCGATCGCGGTACGGCCGCGCTCGCCGAGGCGCATGACGGCGCCCTTGCCGTGCGCACGGTCGATCTGGGCGATCGCGTTCTCGATGGCCTTGCTGCGCTCGTCGGCGGTGCCGGAGTCACCCGAGAGTCGGGTGACGGGAGCAGTGGCGGTCCTGGGGGGCATGGGGGTGTCCATTCTGTCGGTGGCGGCCGGTCGTCTACGACGCTAGAAGACCCCTCAGACATTTGTGGACCTCATCGATCCGCCTGTGGATGTCGGCCTTGCAGCGTCAACCTGTGGACGACAGTACGCCGAACACCTGTTCGACTGCGCGCGACACGCCGACACGCCTCGCGCGCGTCGCCGACTCAGTAGTCGACGGGTGGCAGCTCGAGCCGGGCGTGCACGGCACGCCAGACGAGCTTGGGGCTGAGCCCGGCCTCCAACGCCTCGGACGGCGTGCGGTGATCGAGCTCGTCGATCACCTGCGAGTCGGCCCAGACACGGGCGTAGGCACGACCGAGGTGGTGGTCCATCCGCTCCCAGAACTCGCTGTGCCTCATCGGGCCCAGCATGACACGACGGGCGTGAAGGTCAGGCGGCCGAGGCCTGGACCTGGGGTCGCACCGGGGCGATCGACACGAGCTCTGCAGCCCCGATCTGGGCCGAACCCACCTCGTGCAGCTCGAGCAGGTCGGCGACGTCGCGCAGCAGCTCGGACAACGGGACCTCGAGGGCTGCCGCCAGGGCGCCGAGCAGCTCGGAGCTGGCTTCCTTCTGACCGCGCTCGACCTCGGAGATGTAGCCGAGGCTCACGCGCGCCCGACCGGACACGTCGCGCAGCGTCTGACCGCGGGCCGTCCGGCGCGTGCGGAGCACCTCACCGACCATCTGTCGCATCGTCGTGGTCATGGCCACCTCCGGGGGTGCTGGGTTCTCCTGCGGGTGCTGCGCGTCACGTGAGTGTCAACGCCGGGGCGTCTCGGCTTCTTCCGTCAGCCTAGCGAGTGCGTGCGACAGCACCGCGGCCACCGCCCCCGTTCGCACGGCAGCCCGGTCCCCGACGAGGTCGAGCCGTTCGGTCGAGACGCCCTCCGGCATCGCGACGGCGATCCAGACACGGCCCACGGGTTGTCCCTCGGAGGCGTCAGGACCGGCGTTGCCCGTGGTGGCGAGCCCGACGTCGGCGCCCAGCGTCCGCCTCGCGCCGCGGGCCATCTCCGCAGCCACCTGCTCGTCGATCGTGCCGTGCGCGTCGACCAGGTCGGCCTCGACTCCGAGGACCCCCGTCTTCACGTCGGCGGCGTAGGCGACCACTCCTCCGCGCACGACGGCCGACGCACCCGGGACCGAGACCAGCTCGGCGCACACCAGGCCGCCGGTGAGGGACTCGGCCGTGGCCACGGTGAGTCCCCGCTCGACCAGCCCAGCGACGAGGCGGGACCCCAGCGACGACTCGGTCATGGCCTCAGGCGGGGTGGGTGGCCAGGTAGTCGGCGCGGATGCGGCGCGCGTCGATGACGTACTGCACGGCTGTGACGACGGTGATGGCGACGGCTGCGGCCATCACCACGTGGGCGACCCAGAGCGTGACGTCGGCCGCGGTCGTGTCCCAGAGCTCGAGCGGCAGCGTGTACAGCGCCAGCGCCCCGGCCTGCAGGGTCGTCTTGATGCGGCCGCCCTGGCTGGCGGGCATGACGCCGTACTTCTTGATGACGAAGCGCATCGCCGTGATGCCCCACTCGCGCACCAGCACGACGATCGTGACGGTCCAGAACAGCCAGTTGTCGAAGATGATCGCGAGTCCCACGAAGGCCATGCCGGTGAGGGCCTTGTCGGCGATCGGGTCGGCCAGCTTGCCGAAGTCCGTGACCAGTCCGCGACTGCGGGCGAGGTCTCCGTCGACCCGGTCGGTCAGCATCAGCACCGTGAAGGCGACGAAGGCCCACACGCGCCAGGAGATGTCCTGTCCCCCGTCGGTCAGGAGGAGCCAACCGAACACCGGGACGCCGACGATGCGCAACACCGTCAGGACGTTGGCGATGTTGTAGTTGCTGGGGGCCTCGTGCTCGGGCGGGTTCGGCGACGCCGACGGCTCGGACGAAGTCATGGAGGCCTTTCAGGCGGAAACCGGGACGCCTCAGTATGCGGCAGGACCGCGACGACGCGCCAACTCGGACTCCGCCCGCTGGGGTGTGACGGTGGTCGCCACCCCCAGGGGCGTGGCGTGCATGCGGCGCCCGTCGATGCTGATGACCTTGACGCGGGCGCCGTGCCGGAGTCCGTCGCGACGCTCCACGCGGACGTCGCCCATCTCGCTCCACAACAGACCGATCCAGCCGTCGTCGCTCTGCAGCCGCACGCCGTGGTCGTCGGCGACGAACAGTGGCGTCCGCGGGTCGAGGCACCCGCGCAGCAGCGGGAGGGCGAGCAGCACGAGGACGCCGGCCAGCACAGCAGGGCCGACCTCGCGCCGGTCGTAGGCGAACCAGCCGAGCCCACCGGCGACGGCCAGCGCCAGCAGCGCGAGCGTCACCAGCAGGCCGATGCGCCGGTGGATCTCGAACGGCTCGCGATCGTTCACTGCCCCCACCTCATGCGCCCAGCCCGATCGTCGACAGCACCTGCTCGAGCTCGTCGGGCTTGATCAGGACGTCGCGGGCCTTCGACCCCTCGCTGGGTCCGACGACGCCACGGCTCTCCATGATGTCCATGAGGCGTCCGGCCTTCGCGAACCCGACGCGCAGCTTGCGCTGCAGCATCGAGGTCGAGCCGAACTGCGTCGTCACCACGAGCTCGACGGCCTGCAGCACCAGGTCGAGGTCGTCGCCGATGTCCTCGTCGATCTCCTTCTTGGCCTGCTGCGGTGCCGTGACGTCCTCGCGGTACACCGGCTGCAGCTGGTCCTTGCAGTGCTGCACGACGGCGGCGATCTCGGTCTCCGTGATCCAGGCACCCTGCATGCGCATGGCCTTGTTGACGCCCATGGGCAGGAAGAGGCCGTCGCCCTGGCCGACCAGCTTCTCGGCGCCCGGCTGGTCGAGGATGACCCGGCTGTCGCCGAGCGAGCTGGTGGCGAACGCCAGCCGGCTCGGCACGTTGGCCTTGATCAGACCCGTGACCACGTCGACGCTGGGTCGCTGCGTGGCCAGCACCAGGTGGATGCCGGCCGCACGGGCCAGCTGGGTGATGCGGACGACCGAGTCCTCCACGTCGCGCGGCGCCACCATCATCAGGTCGGCGAGCTCGTCGACCACGACCAGCAGGTACGGGTACGGCGCCAGGTCGCGCTCGCTGCCCGGCGGAACCTGCACGGTGCCGGCCCGGACGGCCTTGTTGAAGTCGTCGATGTGCCGGAAGCCGAAGTTGGCGAGGTCGTCGTAGCGCATGTCCATCTCGCGCACGACCCACTGCAGCGCCTCGGCCGCCTTCTTGGGGTTGGTGATGATCGGCGTGATGAGGTGCGGGATGCCCTCGTAGGCCGTCAGCTCGACCCGCTTGGGGTCGACCATGATCATGCGCACCTCATCGGGCGTGGACCGCATGAGGATCGAGGCGATCATCGAGTTCACGAAGCTCGACTTGCCCGAGCCGGTGGCACCGGCCACCAGCAGGTGGGGCATCTTCGCGAGGTTCGCGACGACGAAGCCGCCCTCGACGTCCTTGCCGAGGCCGATCACCATCGGGTGATGATCGCTGCGCGCCTTCTGCGAGCGCAGCACGTCGCCGAGGCTGACCATCTCCTTGTCGACGTTGGGGATCTCGACGCCGATCGCCGACTTGCCCGGGATGGGGCTGAGGATGCGCACCTCGTTGGAGGCGACCGCGTAGGCGATGTTCTTGCTGAGGGCGGTCACCTTCTCGACCTTGACCGCCGGGCCGAGCTCGACCTCGTAGCGCGTGACCGTCGGACCACGTGTGTAGCCGGTGACCTGGGCATCGATCTTGAACTGCTCGAGCACCTCGGTCAGGCGCTGCACCACCTCGTCGGAGGCGGTGCTGCGGGCCTTGTGCGGAGAGCCCTCGCGCAGCACCGTGCTGTCGGGCAGCGAGTAGACGACGTCGCCCGAGAGGGCGAGCTGCTCGGCGCGGGCCGGCAGCGGCTCCATCGGCGGCAGCTCGGAAGACTCCGACGTCGTGTCGGCGGCCTCGGCGTCGGAGGAACCGGCGCCGTCGAAAGGCTCGATGTCGGGGACGACCGGCTTCGGGCGCTTGCGCGCCGTCGGCTTCTCGTCGGGATCCTCGATCAGCGGATTCTCGTACGGCTCGTCGACGGCAAGATCGGTGCGCGGATGACGCTTCGGGGCGGCCGAGTCGGACTCGCCCCCACCCTCGACCCCGTCCTTGGCGCCACGGTTGAGGGCGCGGTCGCGCACCTCGCGGAGGCGGGTGGGCACGGCGTGGAGCGGGGTGTTGCTCAGCACGAGCACGCCGAACGCCACGACCAGCACCAGCAGGGGTGCGACCACGAAGGGGGTCTTGAGCAGATCGATCAGCACGGCGGAGAACAGGAAGCCGATGGCTCCACCAGCGTCGCGCACGGCCGCCATGTCGTCGGGGCGCGGCACGCCGTGGGCCAGGTGCACGAGTCCGAGCACGCCGCCACCGACGGCGAGCCAGGCGATCACCTGTCGTCCTGCGGGGCCCTGCTCCTGCGGATGACGCAGCGTCCGCCACGCGACGAAGCCGAGAGCGAGGGGGACGGCGCCGGCCAGGACGCCGACGCTCCCCTCGCAGACCTGGCGGACGCCACGGCCGACCGGGCCCGGGATCTGCCACCAGGTGGAGGCCGCCACGACGATCGCAAGACCGATGACCGCCAGGCCGACACCATCACGTCGCTGGGCGGGGTCGAGGTCGCGGGCACTGCTGCCGATGCTGCGAGCGATCGCGCCGACCACACCGGCGATGCCGAGCCAGATCGTGCGCAGCATCTTGCCGATGCTCGCCACAGCACCACCGGAGCCTGACTTCGAGGTCGTCGAAGTGCGCTTCGTGGGTCGCTTCGCGGGTGACTTCGCGGGGGTGCGCGCCTTGGTGGTGGAGCGTGACCGCGAACCGGACGGCCGCTTGCGCGGCGGGGAAGTCGTACGGGTCGCCATGCTGGAAGCCTAGAGGACCGCTCGAGGGTTTCCGGGCATTGGCGCGCGCGCCCCGTCCGGTGACATCCAGTCCGAGCGTGACCGGGCGCGACCCAGCACCAGTGCCACGAGTCGAGGGTCGGGTGGCCCGGACGGCACGAGCGGGGCCGTCACCACGTCGGCGCCCGCTGACTGCAGCGCGTCGTGAGCCGGTCCGACCGTCAGCAGGTAGCTGCTGAGCACCACGCGCCGCTGGTACGCCCGAGCGACGTCGATCGCCTCGGCGAGGCCCGTGTCGGCTCCGGCGAGCGTTCCCACGTGCACCCGCCCGCCCCACACCGCGCTGAGCAGACGAGCCGCCTGCCCGACGTCCTCGACGGCCTCGGCGTCGCCGATCGCGTCGGTGGCCAGCACGATGGTGTCGTCCTGCCGCGCCCCGGCCTCGACGAGGCGTTGCACACCGATCTCTGCGAGGACCCAGTCCGGTCCGATCGGCGGCGTCACCGACACCGACGGATCCAGCCGCGCGGCCGCCAGCACCCCCCGCAGCTCGGCGCGATTGGCCGTCAACAGCAGCGGGACGACGGCGCGCGGTCCTGCGGTCGACCGGATCACCTCGGCGAGGGCCGGCGACTGCACGTCGAGGTAGCCGTCCAGGACGTCGAGGCCGTGCGCCTCACGACGCACCGCGTTGACGAGCCGCGCCACGTTGGCCCGGCCCTCGGCACTGTGGGAGCCCTCCGCGCACAGCACGAGGGCGCGGTTCACCACCGACGCTCCCCCGAGCTCTCTGCGTGCCCCGTGGCCCCCGACGCCTCCCTCACCGCCCCAGCGTCACCGCCGGGTGTTTCGCGACAGTTTCAGACGTGGTTCAGGTCGGTGACGTTCGGGGCGTGAAGTTCGGGGCAGGTCAGGCCTCGACGACGATCGGCACGATCATCGGGCGGCGACGCAGTCGGCGGCCGACGAACGAGCCCAGCACACGGCGGATGATCTGCTGCAGCTGGCGCGTGTCGCGCGTGCCGTCGGCCAACGCGTCCTCGAGCGCGGCGACGACCTTCGGCATGACCTCGTCGAAGACGCTGTCGTCCTCGGCCAGACCGCGAGCGTGGATCTCGGGCTTGTTGACGAGCTTGCCCGTCGTGGAGTCGATGACGACGACGGCCGAGATGAAGCCTTCCTCGCCCAGGACGCGACGGTCCTTGAGGTCGGAGTCGGAGATGTCGCCGACCGAGGAACCGTCGACGTAGACGTAGCCGCAGTCGAAGGCGCCGGTGATCTCGGCGTGCCCGTCGACGAGGTCGATGACGTAGCCGTCCTCGGCCAGGAGCACGTTCGGGACGCCGGTCTGGCGCGCCAGCGCACCGTTGGCGTGCAGGTGCCGGATCTCGCCGTGCACCGGCATGACGTTGGTGGGCTTGACGATGTTGTAGCAGTAGAGCAGCTCGCCGGCCGACGCGTGACCGGAGACGTGCACCAGCGCGTTGCCCTTGTGCACGACGCGCGCGCCGAGCTTGGTGAGGCCGTCGATGACGCGGTAGATGGCGTTCTCGTTGCCGGGGATCAGCGACGACGCCATGAGCACGGTGTCGCCGGGCTCGAGGCTGACCTGCTGGTGACTGCGGTTGGCCATGCGCGACAGGGCGGCCATCGGCTCGCCCTGCGAACCGGTCGACATCAGCACCATCTTGTGCGGCGGGGCGGCGTCGATCTTGTCGACCACCACGCCGTCCGGCACCTTGAGGTAGCCGAGCTCGCGGGCGATCTGCATGTTGCGGACCATGGAGCGGCCGACGTAGGCGACCTTGCGGTCGTGCCGCACGGCCGCGTCGAGCACCTGCTGGACGCGGTGGATGTGCGAGGCGAACGAGGCCACGATGATGCGCTTGGTGCTGCTGGCGAACACCGCGTCGATCGCCGGCGTGATGTTGCGCTCCGAGACCGTGAAGCCCGGCACGTCGGCGTTCGTGGAGTCGGTGAGGAACAGGTCGACGCCCGCCTCGCCCAGGCGGGCGAACGCGCGGAGGTCGGTGATGCGGCCGTCGAGCGGCAGCTGGTCCATCTTGAAGTCGCCGGTGTGCAGCGCGACGCCCGCAGGCGTCTTGATCGCCACGGCCAGCGCGTCGGGGATCGAGTGGTTGACGGCCACGAACTCGCACTCGAACGGCCCGAAGGTCTCGACGTCGCCCTCCGCCACGATGTGCTTCGGCACGTCCTTGAGCTTGTGCTCACGCAGCTTGGGGTCGACCAGCGCCAGGGTCAGCTGCGAGCCGACCACGGGGATGTTGCCGCGCTCGCGCAGCAGGTAGGGCAGGGCGCCGATGTGGTCCTCGTGACCGTGCGTGAGGACGACGGCCACGACGTCGTCGAGTCGGTCACGGATCGGCTGGAAGTCCGGCAGGATCAGGTCGACGCCGGGGTGGTGCTCCTCGGGGAACAGCACACCGCAGTCGACGATCAGCAGCTTGCCGCCGAACTCGAAGACCGTCATGTTGCGGCCGATCTCGCCGAGACCGCCGAGGGCGAAGACGCGCAGGCCGTCCGCGGGAAGCGCCGGCGGCGGGCCCAGCTCGAGGTGAAGATGACTCATGCCGCTACCTCCGTGGGAAGAGCACAGTACGGAGGAAGCGGCATGCCGGTTCCATGGTTCACTCGCTGGCGCTCGTTCATGTATGTGCCTTCAGGGTTCGCATCGCGGTGCGGATGACCGCGACCTGGTCGGGTGTGGCCGCCGAGAGCGGCAGGCGCACGTGGGTGGAGGGCAGCAGGCCCAGCTCGTGCATGACGATCTTGGCGCTGATCGCGCCCTGCGTCTGGCCCATGATCGCGTCAACGACCGGGACGAGGCGCCGGTCGATCTCGCGGGCAGTCTTCAGGTCACCGGCGTCGACCGCCTCGACCATGGCCTTGTACTCGGCGGCCGCCGCGTGACCGACGACGCTGACGAGGCCGGCGGCGCCGACGGCGAGCCACGCGAGGTTGGCGGCATCGTCGCCGGAGTAGACGGCGAGGTCGGTGGAGTCCATGATCCAGGCGCCGCGCTGCAGGTCGCCCACGGCGTCCTTGACGGCGACGACGGCCGGCCGGTCGTTCATCAGCAGGTAGGTGTCACGACTGAGCTGGGTGCCGGTACGGCCGGGGATGTCGTACAGCATCACGGGCGTGTCGCCGCCTGCGGCGACCACGGCGTCGACGTGCGCGACGATGCCGGCCTGCGGGGGCTTGGAGTAGTAGGGCGTGACGACGAGCAGTCCGTGCGCACCGATGCGGGCAGCGCCCTCGGCCAGCTCGACCGAGTGGCGGGTGTCGTTGGTGCCCACGCCGGCGATGATGGTGGCGCGGTCGCCGACGGCCTCGAGCACGGCGGCCAGCACGCGGCCGTCCTCCTCGCCGGTCGTGGTGGGCGACTCGCCCGTCGTGCCGCTGACGACGAGACCGTCGTTGCCGGCGTCGACGAGGTGCGTGGCGATCTGCTGAGCTGCGTCGAGGTCGAGCTGACCATCGGCGGTGAACGGCGTGACCATCGCGGTGAGCACGCGGCCGAACGGCGCGGCCACGGAGGCGAGGGGGGAAGGCATGTGTCGAGGCTACCGCCAGTCTGTCGGAGAGCAGCGGCAGGATGGTGCCGTGACCGACGACGTGTACGACATCGACACCGCCTCCTCCGCCCTCGGCGACGGGGTGCGACACCTGGACCTGACCGACCGCTGGAACACCCCGCTGGGCCGCCCGAACGGTGGCTACATCCTGGCGGCGATGCTGCGCGGGCTCGGCGACGAGATCGGCAGCGACTCGCCGCTCGTGGCCGCCATCACCTACGACCGGGCACCGTCGGTCGGTCCCGGCACGCTCACCTGCCGCACCCGGCACGCGGGTCGCCGCATCCGCAGTGGCGAGGCCACGCTGATGCAGGACGACCGCACCATCGCGCAGCTGTCGGCCAGCTTCGGCGAGCGGTCCGGCGACCGGCACCTCGAGCGTGGCGCACCGCCGGAGCTGCCGCCCGCGGAGTCGTGCGTCGACCCGCGCGGTCACGGCCTGCCCCCGGGCGGCATCTTCGACCGCGTCGACTACCGCCTGTCCGACGTGCCCGGCTTCTTCATGGGCTCGCCCAGCGGAGAGTCGGAGTACGCGCTCTACATGCAGCTGCGCGACGGGCGCCCCATTGATCGGCCGGCCCTCGCATTCCTGTGCGACGCGTTCGCTCCCCCGGCGCTCGAGCTCGAGGGTGTCAGCAACTCGATGACCATCCAGCTCACGACGCACCTCTACGACGTGCCAGCTCCGGGCTGGTTGGCCGCGCGCTTCACCACCCGGCACGTCACCGGCGAGTTCCACGACGAGGACTGCGAGCTCTGGGACTCCACCGGTCGCCTGGTCGCCCAGAGCCGTCAGCTCGCGCTGCTGGTCTGAGGGCTCTCGTCAGGCGCGCTGGTACGTGACGATGTCGTAGCCGTCGTGGGAGGACCGGTCGGTCTCGGTCCAGCGGGTCGGGTCGATCGGCTCGAACCACGCATCGCCGTCGGGTGACTGGTGCACGTGCGTGACGACCATGCGGTCGACGACGTCGGCAGCCAAGGCCTCGCGGTAGACCTGCGCCCCACCCACGAGGAAGATGACCTCACCGAGCGACTGCGCCGCCTTGAGGGCGGAGTCCAGACTGTCGGCCTTCAGGGCCCCGGCCGGCAACGGGTAGCCGGAGTCGTGCGTCAGCACGATCGAGGTGCGACCGGGCAGCGGCCGGCCGATCGACTCGAACGTGGCCCGCCCCATGACGATCGGGTGGCCCCAGGTGAGCTCCTTGAACTGCTTCTGGTCGCCCGTGGGCGGCCAGGGCATGCCGCCGTCAGCGCCGATGACCCCGTTGTCGCCGACGGCGACCACGATCGTGACGCTCATACGGCGATCGGCGCGGAGATGCGCGGGTGGGGGTCGTAGCCACTGACCTTGATGGACTCCAGCGTGAAGCCGTCGATCGAGTCGACCTGCGGGTCGAGCCAGAGCTCGGGCAGCGGGCGCGGGTCGCGGGTCAGCTGCTCACGGGCCTGGTCGAGGTGGTTGAGGTACAGGTGCGCATCGCCGAAGGTGTGCACGAAGTCGCCCGGCACGAGACCCGTGACCTGCGCGACCATGTGGGTGAGCAACGCGTACGACGCGATGTTGAACGGCACGCCGAGGAAGACGTCGGCCGACCGCTGGTACAGCTGGCAGCTCAGGCGTCCTGGCCCGTCGGCCTGCGGGGCGACGTAGAACTGGAAGAACGCGTGGCACGGGGCGAGCGCCATGTCGGGCAGGTCGGCGACGTTCCAGGCGCTGACGATGTGTCGGCGCGAGTCCGGATCGGACTTCAGCGCCTCGATGACGCCGGCGAGCTGGTCGATCGTCTGGCCCGACGGCGTGGGCCACGAGCGCCACTGGTGGCCGTAGACGGGGCCGAGCTCGCCGTTCTCGTCGGCCCACTCGTCCCAGATGGTGATGGCGTTCTCGCGCAGCCATCCGGTGTTGGTGGAGCCCGAGACGAACCACAGCAGCTCGCCGACGACCGACTTGAGGTGGACCTTCTTGGTGGTCACGAGCGGGAAGCCGTCCGCGAGGTCGAAGCGCATCTGGTGGCCAAAGACGCTGCGCGTGCCGGTACCCGTGCGGTCGCCCTTCTCGACACCTTCGTCGAGGACACGCCGGACGAGCTCGAGGTACTGCTGCATGAACCGAGACTAGCAACGGTTGTGCGAAGATCGTGCGCATGGCACTGCCCGAGTACGACGCCGATGCCCGTGAGGTGCGCACCTTCGCCCTGGTCCAGCTGGGCCTCACCACGGGCTTCCTCGTCCTGCTGTTCTGGATGCTCGGAGCGACCGACGCGGACCTCCCGCCCATCTGGGCCATCGTCGTCCTGCTGGTCGCCGTGGCCGCGGGCGCCTTCCTGGCCGAGCGCGTCTGGCTCAGCGCAGAACCGCTCGACCCCGCCGCCGACCCGGAGGACAACCGCGTCACCGCCGTCAGCGTGTACGCCGGTCACACCGTCCGCAAGCTCATCTTCTGCGAGACACCGCTGCTGCTGGCGGTCCTGTTCGCCTTCGTGCTCGACGCCGGCGGGTGGCCGATCCTCATCGCCGGCGTGCCCGGCCTCGCGGTCCTGGCGTGGGAGGTGTGGCCGTCGCTGCGCAACGTCGCGATGACGGCCACGATGCTCGACGCCGAGGGCGCCGAGTCCGAGCTCGTCGACTCTTTCATCTGACGTGTCCGCATCCTCCGGCCCGACCCCTGACGTCGGAGCACGCCTGGCGTGGCCCACCGACGCCCCCGCACTGGCCGCGATGCAGCGCCGCGTGTGGTCGGCCGACATCGGCACGACCAACGCACCCGACCAGTTGGAACGCCGCTGGACCGCCACGCTGACGACCTCGCCCGAGGCGCGGTTCCGGGTGCTCGTCGCCACGGCGAAGGGGCAGGTCGTGGGGTACGCCGTCGTGCATCCCGGCGCCGATCCCGGCGTCGACCCGGTCGTCGACGCCGAGGTGGCCGAGCTCGCGGTCGACCCCGGCGCCCGCGGTGCGGGGCACGGCTCGCGGCTCCTGCATGCCGTGGTCGACACGCTCGTCGCGGACGGCTTCACGGTCGCGCGCTGCTGGGTGCGCACCGACGACGACGCGATGCGCCGCTTCCTGAGGAGCGCCGGCTGGGCGGCCGACGGTGCTCACCGTGAGCTCGAGTCGGAGTCCGGCGAACGTCTGCGCCAGGTACGTCTCCACACGAGCATCGGGTGAGTCGGGGCAGTCCCCGCCCGCCGGAGGAACGCGCCGTCATCCGCGACTCCCTCGGGGTCGGCATCGGGGTCGGCGCCTACGGCGTCACGTTCGGCGCACTGGGCCCGGCGGTGGGGCTCTCGGTGTGGCAGACCTGCGCCCTCTCGCTGCTGGCCTTCACGGGCGCGTCGCAGTTCGCCTTCATCGGCGTGCTCGGAGCCGGCGGCTCCCCCGTCGCCGGCGCACTGACCTCGGTGCTGCTCGGCAGCCGCAACGTCTTCTACGGCATCAGCCTGGCGCGGCTCCTGGACGTGCACGGGCCGCGGCGGCTCGCGGCAGCACACCTGGTGATCGACGAGTCCACGGCCATGGCCGTGACGCGCGAGACTCCGCGGCTGTCCCGCGTGGGCTTCTACTGGACCGGCATCACGATCTTCCTGCTCTGGAACCTCACCACCGCGGCCGGCGCGATCGCGGGGACCGCGATCGGTGACCCGGAGTCCATCGGCCTCGACGGCGCCGTGGCCGCGGCCTTCCTCGGCCTGTTGTGGCCGCGCCTCGACACCTGGCTCACCCGCCTCGTGGCGATCGGTGCGGCCGCGGCCGCGCTGGGGCTCGTGCCGCTGACGTCGCCCGGGGTGCCGATCATCGCCGGCGGGCTGGGCGCCGTGGCTCTTGCCTACGTGCTGGGGACCTCCGCGCTGCGGGCACGCCGTGAGTGACCTCTGGTGGGGCGTGCTGCTCGTGTGTGTCGGCTGCTACCTGTTGAAGCTGGCCGGCCTCTCGGTGCCCGCCCGAGTGCTCGACCACCCGGCGACGGTCCGCATCACGGCGCTCATCCCCGT
>KI301992.1:1369723-1381055 GCA_000471045.1 actinobacterium LLX17
GCAGCACCGTGGTGGTCGACGCGCGGCTGGGCGGCCTCGCGGTCGCCGTGGCCTGCCTGCTCGCGCGGGTGCCGTTCCTGCCCATGCTCGTGCTGGCCGCAGCAGCGACGGCACTCCTGCGGCTGGTCTAGCGGGACCTCACAGACCCAGGACCGCCTCGAGGCCGACCGTCACCCCCGGACGCTCCCCCACGGCCCGGAGGGCGGCCAGCACGCCGGGCATGAACGACTCCCGCGTCGAGGAGTCGTGGCGGAGGCTCAAAATCTCGCCCGTGCCGCCGAGCAGCACCTCCTGCGAGGCGACGAATCCGCGGGACCGGACGGCGTGCACGGGAATGCCGGCGACGACGCCTCCGCGGGCACCGAGCGGGTCGGTGGTGGTGGCGTCCGGCAGCGCGGGCGAACCCGCAGCGTCGCGGGCGGCGGCGATGACCTCGGCCGTGCGGGTCGCCGTGCCCGACGGCGCGTCGACCTTGTCCGGATGGTGCATCTCGATGACCTCGACCGACTCGAAGAACGGGGCGGCCAGGCCGGCGAACTTCATCAGCAGCACCGCGCCGATCGAGAAGTTCGGCACCACGAGCACGCCGATGCCGGGGCGCTCGTCGGTGATGGCCTTGACCTCCGCCACCCGCTGGTCGTCGAAGCCGGACGTGCCGACCACGACGTGCACCCCGTGCTCGACGCACCAGCGGACGTGGTCGAGCGCGACATCAGGCTGGGTGAAGTCGAGGGCCACGTGGGCGCCGGCATCGGTGATCGCCACGAGATCGTCACCGACGTCGACCTGCGCCACGACCTCCAGGTCGTCACTCGCCTCGATGGCGGCGACCGAGGTCGATCCCATGCGCCCCTGGGCGCCGATCACGGCAACGCGAGTCATGCGGGCCAGCCTAGTGAGCCAGCACCTCGCCCAGGACCACGAGGCCGTCGTGCAGCTCGACGAAGCTGGTGGTCAACGGAGCCAGACCGAGCCGCAGCAGGTCCGGCTCGCGGAAGTCGGGAACGACGCCCCGCTCGATCAGCCGGTCGGTGACGCCCCGGGCGTCCGCGAGACGCACGGTGACGTGGCTGCCACGCCGGTCCGGGTCGCGCGGCGTCACCACCTCCAGAGCGACACCCGAGTCGGCCAGATGGTCCAGCACGTCGATGCAGAACGACGTGAGCAGCTCGGACTTGGTTCGGGCGCGGTCGATGCCCGCCTTCATCGCCAGGGCCACACCCTCGCGCACGGCGACCAGCCCGAGCACGCTGGGCGTCCCCGACAGCAGGCGTCGAGCGTCGACCGCAGGGCGGAGCTCGTCAGCCATCGCGAAGAGGTCCTCCGCGCTCCACCACCCAGGCAGCGGCTGGTCGAGCACCGGGAGGTGGCGGGCGGCCGCGTACACGAAGGCCTGTGCACCCGGTCCGCCGTTCAGGTACTTGTACGTGCACCCGGCGGCGAGGTCGACCCCGGCGGCATCGAGCTCGGTCGGCACCACCCCGACCGAGTGGCACAGGTCCCAGACGACCACCCCGCCGGCGGCGTGCACCATGGCGGTCACCTCGGCCAGGTCGAGCAGCGATCCGGTGCGGTAGTCGACATGGCTGAGCAGCACCACCGCGGTGTGGTCGTCGAGCAAGGCTCCGACGTCCTGGGCGGTCAGACCCGAGGAGTCGGTGGGCTGGACCTCCACGACCTCGAGCCCCCGATCGCGCGCGACCCGGCGGGCCAGGTACCGATCGGTCGGGAAGTCGACGGCGCTCACGACCAACCGGTCACGGCCGGGCACGAGCGAGACGGCGGCGTGCAGAGCCTTGGCCAGGCAGACCGAGGTGGAGTCGGCGACGACGCACTGTCCCGGTGCCGCGCCGACGAGTGCTCCGATCTCGTCACCGACCTGCACCGGCAGCTCGGCCCAGCCCTCGCTCCACCCGCGGATCAGCCGGCCACCCCACTCGTGCCGCAGGACCTCGGCGAGCCGTTCCTGCGTGCGCCGGGGCAGCCGCCCCAGCGAGTTGCCGTCGAGGTACGCCAGCACGTCCGGTTCGAGGACGAACTGCTCGCGGTACGCGGCCAGCGGGTCGGCCGCGTCCAGCGCAACAGCACGCTCGCGGAGCTCGTCGTGGCCGATCATGGTCCGCAGATCGTCCCACGCGCCGCTCAGCGCAGCAGCCCCGGACGCACCGGACCCCGGCTCCCACGAAGGGAACCGGGGTCCGGTGAAGGGCTGACGATCAGGCGTCGGCCGGCTCCTCGGCCGACTCGGCGTCCTCGGTCGGCTCCGCCGGCGCGTCCGCCGGAACCGGGATCAGCGAGATCTTGCCGCGGTCGCCGAGCTCGGCGATCTCGACCTGGATCTTCTGACCGACGCTGAGGAGGTCCTCGACGTTGTTGACCCGCTGGCCACCGTTGAGGTCACGCAGCTTGCTGATGTGCAGCAGGCCGTCCTTGCCGGGCGACAGCGAGATGAACGCGCCGAAGTCGACCGTCTTGACGACGGTGCCCAGGTAGCGCTCGCCGACCTCGGGCATGGTCGGGTTGGCGATCGCGTTGATCGCGGCCCGAGCGGCCTCAGCTGCGTCGCCGTTGTCGGCGCCCACGTAGACGGTGCCGTCGTCGTCGATCGAGATCTTCGCGCCGGTGTCGTCCTGCAGCTGGTTGATGTGCTTGCCCTTCGGGCCGATGACCTCACCGATCTTGTCGACGGGGATCTTGATCGTGATGATCCGCGGCGCGTAGAGGCTCATCTCGTCCGGCTCGCTGATGGCCTCGGCCATGACGTCCAGGATCGTGAAGCGGGCGTCGCGCGCCTGCGTCAGCGCACCGGCCAGCACGTCGGCGGGGATGCCGTCGAGCTTGGTGTCGAGCTGCAGGGCCGTGACGAACTCGCGGGTGCCGGCGACCTTGAAGTCCATGTCGCCGAAGGCGTCCTCGGCTCCCAGGATGTCGGTCAGCGTGACGTACTCGGTCTTGCCGTCGACCTCACCGGAGATGAGGCCCATCGCGATGCCCGCGACCGGCGCGCGCAGCGGCACACCGGCGTTGAGCAGGCCCAGGGTGGACGCGCAGACCGAGCCCATCGAGGTGGAGCCGTTGGAGCTCAGCGCCTCGGAGACCTGGCGGATCGCGTACGGGAACTCCTCACGCGTCGGCAGCACGGGCAGCAGGGCCCGGCCGGCGAGCGCGCCGTGACCGATCTCGCGACGCTTGGGCGAGCCCACGCGTCCGGTCTCACCCGTCGAGAACGGCGGGAAGTTGTAGTTGTGCATGTAGCGACGCTTGGTCTCGGGGCTCAGGGTGTCGAGCTTCTGCTCGAGGTCGAGCATGTTCAGCGTCGTGATGCCCAGAATCTGGGTCTCGCCACGCTGGAACAGGGCCGAGCCGTGCACGCGCGGGATGATGCCGACCTCGGCCGACAGCTCGCGGATGTCGGCGAGGCCACGGCCGTCGATGCGGACCTTGTCGCGCAGGACGCGCTCGCGGATGACGGACTTGAGCACGGAGCGGACGGCGGCGCCGAGCTCCTTCTCACGACCCTCGAACTGCTCACCGAGCTGCTCGAGCACGTCGGCCTTGATCTCGGCCTCGCGCTCCTCGCGGTCGGCCTTGAAGGCGATCTGCGCGGCCTCGGCCAGCGGCGTCTTGGCGATGGCCTCGACGGCCTCGTAGACGTCGTCCTCGTAGTCGAGGAAGACCGGGAAGTCGCGGACGGGCTTGGCGGCCGCCTTGGCGAGCTCGGCCTGCGCCTCGCACATCTGCTTGATGACGCCCTTGGCGGCGTCGAGGCCCTGCGCGACGATCTCCTCGGTGGGAGCCTGGACGCCGGACTGCACGAGGTTCCAGGTGGACTCGGTGGACTCGGCCTCGACCATCATGATCGCGACGTCGTCGCCAGCGACACGGCCCGCGACGACCATGTCGAACACGGCGTCCTCGAGCTGGCTGTGCGACGGGAACGCGACCCACTGGCCGTCGATCAGCGCGACGCGGGTGGCGCCGACCGGACCGGTGAACGGCAGGCCGGAGATCTGCGTCGACGCCGAGGCGGCGTTGATGGCGAGCACGTCGTACGGGGTGTCGGGGTTGAGCGCCATGACCGTGATGACGACCTGGACCTCGTTGCGCAGACCCTTCTTGAAGGTCGGGCGCAGCGGGCGGTCGATCAGGCGGCAGGTGAGGATGGCGTCCTCGCTGGGGCGACCCTCGCGACGGAAGAACGAGCCGGGGATCTTGCCCGCGGCGTACATCCGCTCCTCGACGTCGATCGTCAGGGGGAAGAAGTCGAAGTGGTCCTTGGGATGCTTGCCGGCCGTGGTGGCCGAGAGCAGCATGGTGTCGTCGTCGAGGAACGCCGACACGGCGCCGGCGGCCTGCTGGGCCAGCTGGCCCGTCTCGAAGCGGACGGTGCGGGTGCCGAAACGACCGTTGTCGATCTCGGTCTCGACGATGTGATGGGTGGACTCCGTCATGGATGTCCCTTCCGCGGGCAGAGCCCGCTGTTCGGGACGAGACGCAGGCAGGCGGCTCCCGACCATCGGGAGGAAGGTGCCGGTCTTCGATCGAGGCCCGCGGTCACCGGCACCGAAGGGTGCGGGATCCGAAGGCCACTACCGAGGACCGAGCTGCGAGCCTGGCTCTCGTCCGTGTGGGTGGATCTTCAGTTGTCATGATGCCCGTCGGGCGGCCGTCCCGGTGGGACGACCGCCCGACGGCGCGTCAACGGCGCAGGCCGAGTCGCTCGATGAGCGAGCGGTAGCGCTCGATGTCGGTGTTCTGCAGGTAGTTCAGCAGGCGGCGACGCTGGCCGACCAGGAGCAGCAGACCACGACGGCTGTGGTGGTCGTGCTTGTGCTCCTGCAGGTGGCCCGTCAGGTGGGCGATGCGGCCGGTGAGGACCGCGATCTGGACCTCAGGAGAGCCGGTGTCGCCCTCGTGCGTCGCGTACTGCTTGATGATCTCGGCCTTGGGCACGTCCGCGACGGTAGGCGCGGCAGTCTTCTTCGACACTGTTCTCCTGGAGGTGTGATTGCACGGCGCGCCCGGGCCTGTTCACCGGGGCACTCTCGATCCGTGGCCGTTGCACGGCCTTGCAAGACTACCAGCGCCGGTCGGACGGTCCCTAATCAGCCGGATCGGCGAGGATGCGACGCGTGTCGGCGACGTCGCGATGCATCTGCTCGACCAGCGGCTCGAGCCCGTCGAAGCGCTCCATGCCACGCAGGCGGGCCACGAACTCGACCGTGACGGCGTCACCGTAGAGGTCGAGCCCGCCGGGGGCGATCTGCTCGGCGTCCAGCACATAGGCCTCGACGCGGCGGTCGGCACCCTCGAACGTCGGGTTGTCGCCGACCGAGATGGCGGCCGGCCAGCGCTGACCGGGGGTGGTCTCGATGTGGCGGGTCAACCACCCCGCGTAGACGCCGTCGGCGGGCGTCGCGAGGCCAGACGGGATGGGCACGTTGGCGGTCGGGAAGCCGAGATCGCGACCCCGGCGCTCCCCCGTGACGACGACGCCGTCGAGGGCGAACCACCGGCCCAGGACCTCTGCGGCGGTGGCCACGTCGCCGCCGGCCAAGGCGGTGCGCACCAGCGTCGAGGAGTAGTCGTCGTCGCTACCGTCGAGCGGCAGTCCTTCGACGGTGAAGCCGTGCCCGGCCCCCTCCTGCGCTCGCCCGAATTCGGCCAGGCACGCCACGTCTCCCCCGGCTCGGTGCCCGTAGCGGAAGTTCTCACCCACCACGACGGCGACGGCGTGCAGCTCGTCGACCACCACGCGCTGCGCGAACTCGTCGGGCGTCCACCCGGCCATCTCGCGGTCGAAGGCCAGCACGCGCACCTCGTCGGCACCGGCGGCGCGCAGCAGCGCGACCCGATCGGGCAGCTCGCTCAGCAGCAGCGGCGCACGGTCGGGCGCGAAGATCGAGATGGGGTGCGGGTCGAACGTGACGGCGACAACGGTGGGGACGACGGTGGGCCGCTCCCCCGTGGCGTCGGCATGGGACTCGGCGACCTCGACGGCACGCCGCAGGACGTGCCGGTGGCCGAGGTGCACCCCGTCGAAGTTGCCGATCGTGACGACCGTCGGTCCCGGGAGGGAGGTCGTCCCGGCCCCGTCGACTGCTCGCCAGATCGCCACGGCAGAACTGTGCCACATCCGACGAACCGCTCGTCTCAGAGCAGGGGACGCAGCGGGCGCAGGATCAGCTCGCACACGCGGGCGACGAAGTGCCGGCGCTCCCACTCCGCGAGCGTGAGCTCTCGGGCCTGCGGAGGCTCGGTGTCGTGGGCGAAGACGGTCTCGAGGTGCGCAGCCAGACCGGGGTCGAGGATCTCGAGGTTGATCTCGTAGTTGCCGGTGAGGCTCAGACGGTCGATGTTGGCGGTGCCGACGGTCGACCACCTGCCGTCGATCGTCGCGGTCTTCGCGTGCACCATCCAGTCCTGGTAGAGCAGCACCCGCACGCCGCCCCGCAACAGCCGACCGTAGAAACCGCGCGACATCCAGTCGGCCACCACGTGGTTGGAGACCTCGGGCATGAGGATGCGCACGTCGACACCTCGTGCGGCGGCGTCCAGCAGGCCCTGCAGGATGTCGCGGTCCGGGATGAAGTAGGCCGCCGTGATGTAGACGTGGTGCTGAGCCCGGTCGATCGCCTCCAGGTACATGCCGCGGATGGGGAACATCAGCTGGATCGGCGAGTTGCGGTGGGCACGGATGTGCGGGTCCCAGCTGGCCGCGCCGTCCGGCTCGAGCCGCTGCTCAGGCCGGGCGTGGGAGTTCCAGAAGTCGACGAACGCGTTGTCGAGGTCCCACACCGCGGGGCCCGTGACGCGCAGATGGGTGTCGCGCCAGTCGGTCGCGTAGAGGGCGCCGACGTTGTACCCGCCGACGTAGCCGACCTCACCGTCGACGACGAGGATCTTGCGGTGGTCGCGCCCGAACCGCCGCGGGCTGAGCACCTGCCAGCCCGCGGACCACACGGGGTACCGCAGCACGTTGATGGGCGGTGGGAAGTGCAGGAAGTCGGGTCGCACCACGAGGTTCGCGAACCCGTCGTAGACCACGTTGACCTCGACCCCACGCGCGGCGGCGTCGATCAGCGCCTGCTTGAAGCGACGGCCGATGTGGTCGCCCTTGAGGATGTAGGTCTCGAAGTGGATGCGGTGCTTCGCGCCGGCGATGGACGCCAGCATGTCGTCGAACAGCTCGGCGCCCTCGGTGAAGGTCGTGATCGCAGACTCGTTGACCGGCACCTCGGTGGCGGGCGTCCGGCGGAACGGCGCGACAGCTCGAGCACCTCGCAGGACCTTGCGAGCCTTCGTGGTCGACATCAGGCCGACGACGATGACGACCACGGCCGTCAACCAGGCTTGGAACCCACGCACCGCGGTGCCGCGGACCGACACTCGCCTCAGGTTCATGGTGCGACCACCCTAGTGGCTCAGGCCGGCGCGAAGACCGCAATCGGCGCGGCGTCCTGCCCGTCGCGACGATAGAGCGCGAGGAACCGCCCGTCGGGCGCGAACACCGCGACCGGTCCGTCACCCGGCAGGGCGAGCCCGGGCAGCCGGCGGCCGAAGCCGACGGCGGTGGCACGCTCCGCGTCGATCCCGATCGCGGGGAACGCCGTCCGAGCGGCGTCGTCGATGCCCAGCACGCGCCACTCCTGCGCCAGGGCGTCGAGCGTGTGCGCCGCCTCGAGGGTGAACGGTCCGACGCGGGTGCGGCGGAGCGCGGTGAGGTGACCGCCGACGCCCAGGGACGCGCCCAGGTCGCGGGCCAGGGCACGCACGTAGGTGCCGCTGGAGCAGGCCACCCGCACGTCGACGTCGAGGACAGTCTCGTTGTCAAAAGGCGTGCGGACGTCCAGCACGTCGAACGCCGACACGGTCACGGGACGGGCGGCGAGCTCGACCTGCTCCCCCGAGCGCACCCGCGCGTAGGAGCGCTTCCCGTCGACCTTGATGGCCGAGACCGACGAGGGCACCTGGGCGATGTCTCCCGTGAGCGGGATGACGGCGGCCTCGACGTCGGTGCGCGAGAACGCACCGACCGGAGTGCGCTCGACGACGTCGCCCTCGGCGTCGTCGGTGACGGTGGACTCCCCCAGCCGGATGGTCGCGAGGTACTCCTTGTCGGTCAGCTGCAGGTGCCCGAGCAGACGGGTCGCGCGACCGACGGCCAGCACGAGCACGCCCGTGGCCATCGGATCGAGGGTGCCGGCGTGACCGACCTTGCGGGTGCCGGCCAGCCGCCGGCCGCGGGCCACGACGTCGTGCGAGGTCCAGCCCCCCGGCTTGTCGACGACGACGAGGCCGGGCGTGACCTCATCGATCGTCACTGCTCGGTGTCAGCTGGGGCGTCAGCTGGGTCGTCGTCCTCATCGGTCTCGCGCACCCGGTAGGGGTCCGGATCACCGGCGTACGTGGCGCCGGAGGCGCGATCGGCGACCTCGGCGTCCTTGGCGCGGGCCTTCGCCAGCAGCTCCTCGATCTCCCGGGCCGTCTCCGGGACAGCGTCGAGGAAGAACTCCAGGCTCGGCGTGTGGCGCACGCCCAGCTGCTTGCCGACCTCGCTGCGCAGGACACCGGTGGCGCTGCGCAGGGCGACGGCCGACCCGTCGATGGCGGCCTGGTCGCCCAGGACGGTGTAGAAGATCGAGGCGTGCTGCTGGTCGCCCGACAGGCGCACGTCGGTGATGGTGACGAAGCCCAGCCGAGGATCCTTGATGCGTCGCTCGAGCATCTCGGCGACGACGAACTTGATGCGGTCGGCGAGCTGGTGGTGGCGAGGTCCGGCCATGGTCCCTCCCGGGGACGGTGCAGCAGTGTGGGGACAGGGTGGTGCGGAACGGGCTCCGGCCCGGGTCCGTGGACCCGGACCGGAGCGCCGTCTCGTGCGGTGGTGCTGTCGAGCTGTGCTGACTAGGCGCGAACCTTCTCGCGCAGCTCGAAGGTCTCGATGATGTCGCCGACCTGGATGTTGCCGTAGTTCCTCAGCACGAGGCCGCACTCGAAGCCCTCGCGGACCTCGGACACGTCGTCCTTCTCGCGCCGCAGGCTCGAGAAGTCGAGGTTGTCGGCCACGACCGCACCGTCGCGCAGCAGACGCGCCTTGGCGTTGCGCTTGATGGTGCCGCTGGTGACCATGCAGCCCGCGATGTTGCCGATCTTGGAGGACCGGAAGATGTCGCGGATCTCGGCCGTGCCGAGCTGGTGCTCCTCGAACTCCGGCTTGAGCATGCCCTTGAGGGCCGCCTCGATCTCGTCGATCGCTTGGTAGATGACCGAGTAGTACTTGATCTCGACCGCTTCGCGGTCGGCCAGCTCGGTCGCCTTGCCCTGCGGACGGACGTTGAAGCCGATGATGACGGCGTTCGACGCGGCAGCCAGGTTGACGTCGGTCTCGGTGATGGCACCGACACCGCGGTCGATGACCCGCAGCGAGACCTCCTCGCCGATGTCGATCTGGGCCAGGGAGTCCTCGAGGGCCTCCACCGAACCCGAACCGTCACCCTTGAGGATGAGCAGCAGCTCGTCGGACTCGCCGTTCTCCAGCGAGGACATGAAGTCCTCGAGAGTCCGGCGGCTGCTGCGCTTCGCGAGCAGCGCGTTGCGCTCGCGCGCCTCACGCTTCTCGGCGATCTGCCGCGCGATGCGATCGTCGGTGACGACCATGAAGTTGTCACCGGCGCCGGGCACCGAGGTCAGACCGAGCACCAGGGCCGGACGCGACGGCGTCGCCTCCTGGATGGGATCGCCGAACTCGTCGAGCATGGCGCGCACTCGGCCGAAGGCCGAGCCCGCCACCAGGGTGTCGCCCACGCGCAGCGTGCCGCGCTGGACCAGCACCGTGGCCACCGGGCCGCGACCGCGGTCGAGGTGCGCCTCGATGGCGAGACCCTCGGCGTTCTGGTCGGGGTTGGCCCGCAGGTCGAGGGCCGCGTCGGCGGTCAGCACGACCGCCGCGAGCAGGTCCTCCAGGCCCGTGCCGGACTTGGCCGAGACGTCGACGAACATCGTGTCGCCGCCGTACTCCTCGGGCACCAGGCCGTACTCGGTGAGCTGGCCACGTGCCTTGGTCGGGTCGGCGTCGGGCTTGTCGATCTTGTTGACCGCGACCACGATCGGGACACCGGCGGCCTTGGCGTGGTTGAGCGCCTCGACCGTCTGAGGCATGACGCCGTCGTCCGCCGCCACCACGAGGATCGCGATGTCGGTGGCCTGCGCACCACGAGCACGCATGGCGGTGAACGCCTCGTGGCCCGGGGTGTCGATCAGGGTGATGGGGCGCTCGACGCCGTCGAGCTCGGTGGAGACCTGGTAGGCACCGATGGACTGCGTGATGCCACCGGCCTCCTTGGCGACCACGTTGGTGTTGCGCAGCGCGTCGAGGAGCTTCGTCTTGCCGTGGTCGACGTGACCCATGACGGTGACGACCGGCGGACGGGCCGCCAGGTTGCTGTCGTCGCCCTCGTCCTCGCCGAACTCCAGCGAGAAGGACTCGAGCAGCTCGCGGTCCTCGTCCTCGGGCGAGACGATCTGGACGTCGTAGTCCAGCTCGGTGCCGAGGAGCTGCAGCGTCTCGTCGTTGACCGACTGCGTGGCGGTGACCATCTCGCCCATGTGGAACAGGACCTGGACGAGCGACGCCGCGTCGACGCCGACCTTGTCGGCGAAGTCGGTCAGCGAGGCGCCACGCGCCAGGCGCACGGTCTCGCCGTTGCCCTTGCGGACCCGCACGCCACCGATCGCCGGCGCCTGCATCTGGTCGAATTCCTGACGCTTCGCGCGCTTGCTCTTGCGTCCACGACGGACGGGACCACCGGCGCGACCGAACGCACCCTGGGTACCACCGCGACCGGCACGGCCCGGACCACCGGGTCCGCCACCGGGACGACCACCGAAGCCACCGGGGGCTCCGCCGCCACCACCGGGACGACCGGCGAAGCCGCCGCCACCGCCGCCACCGGGCCGACCGCCACCGGGTCCACCGGGACGACCGCCGGGGCCACCACGGCCGCCGGGTCCACCGGGTCCGCCACGGCCACCGGGGCCGGGCCCCGGACGGGCGAGGCCGGACTGCTTGGGCATCATCGCCGGGTTCGGGCGCGGCATGCCGGGACGCGGCGCCGCTCCACCCTCACGCGCAGCCGGGGGCCGCGGGGCGCGGTCCTGCTGCATGCCCTGCTTGGACGAGAACGGGTTGTTGCCCGGACGCGCGCCGGGACGGGTACCGCCCGGACGAGGGCCGGGGGTGCCGGCCGGACCGGGTCGGGCTGGGCCGGCACCTGGGCCGGCGGCGGGGCCGGGACGCGGGCCGGGGGTCGGTCCGGCGGGCTTGGCCTCG
>KI301992.1:1381469-1415005 GCA_000471045.1 actinobacterium LLX17
GCCTGTGCAGCCTCCGGCTGCGCCGCCTCGGGCGCCGGGGTCGACTCGACCGGGGCGGCCTCGGCAGCCGCGGGCTCGGGAGCCTTCGGAGCACGAGGACCCGGACGAGGTCCCGGGGTCGCCGGGGACTGGGGCGCGGAGGCTGCAGGAGCCTCGGGTGCCGCCGCCTCGGCGGGCGCTGCGGGTGCCGCAGCCGTGGCCTCGGGCGCAGGCTCAGCAGCGGGGGCCGCGGCCTTCTTGGCCGGGGCCTTCTTCTTCGCGCCGCTGGCGCGCAACGCGTCGCCGTGCTCCTCGTTGAGACGACGCACGACGGGCGCCTCGACGGTGGAGGACGCCGACTTCACGTACTCACCCATGTCTTGCAGGGTGGACAGGACCAACTTGCTGGGAACACCGAACTCTTTGGCGAGCTCGTGGACTCTGACAGCCACTTTTCTCCTTCGGGGGGCCTGACCCCGAAGGAGGGATCAGACCAGGTTGACGTACACGTTCATCGGAACGAACTCATCGACTGCTCATGAGCAAGTGCTCCGTTTCCGGTTGCGGGGTGCCCCCGTGTGGGGCGACCCCCTTGGTCTGTTCTTGCAGGTCAGGTGGTGCTGCTCTCCTGGACGAGCTCCTCCACCAGGTGGAGGTCGAGCGGTCCCTCCGTGCGGAGGGCCCGGCCGAACGCCTTGCGGCGTCTCGCCAGGTCCAGGCACGCCGGGTCGGGATGCAGATGGGCACCTCGTCCCGGCAACGAGCGCCTCCGATCCGGCGTCACGACGATGGCGTCGGGCGACGAAATGGCGACCACTCTCACCAGGGTGGTCGTGGACGCGCGCTCTCGACAACCGATGCACGTGCGCCAGACCACCGACGAGTCTACCCCCTGCGCGATGGTGCAGCTCCCCCCGGCCCGTTCCCGCGACGCTCGGTCTCGCCCCCGGCGGGGGCGGTGTCGGAGCGGATGTCGATGCGCCAGCCGGTGAGCTTCGCGGCGAGGCGGGCGTTCTGGCCCTCCTTGCCGATCGCCAGCGAGAGCTGGAAGTCCGGCACGATCACGCGAGCGGAGCGGGTGGCCTCGTCGACGACGGTGACGCTGTTGACCCGCGAGGGCGACAGCGCGTAACCGATGAACTCGGCCGGGTCGTCGCTGTGGTCGACGATGTCGATCTTCTCGCCGTGCAGCTCGTGCATGACGTTGCGCACGCGCTGACCCATCGGTCCGATGCAGGCGCCCTTGGCGTTGACACCGGGACGGGTCGCGCGGACCGCGATCTTGGTGCGGTGGCCGGCCTCACGGGCGATGGCGACGACCTCGACGGTGCCGTCGGCGATCTCGGGCACCTCGAGCGCGAACAGCAGCTTCACGAGGTTGGGGTGCGTGCGGGAGACCTTGACGCGCGGGCCGCGCATGCCCTTCTCGACCTCGTACACGTAGGCCTTGATGCGCTCGCCGTGCGCGTACTTCTCCTCGGCGACGCGCTCGGCCGACGGCAGCAGCGCCTCGACGCGGCCGAGGTCGATCATCACGTCGCCGGGCACGCGGCCCTGCTGGATGACGCCGGAGACGATGTCGCCGACCTTGCCGGAGAACTCGCCGAACTTCGACTCGTCCTCGGCCTCGCGCAGGCGCTGCATGATCACCTGACGCGCGATGGCGGCGGCGAAGCGACCGAAGTCGTCAGGGGTGTCGTCGAACTCGGCGGTGTAGGTGGGGCCGGTCGGCGCGGCGACCGCGGCGGTCTCGCCCTCGGCTGCGTCGGCGGCGGGCTCCTCCTGCGGGAGCCGGTCCTTGGCCCACACGACGACGTGGCCGGTGCCGCGGTCCAGCTCGACGCGTGCGTTCGACCGGGCGTCCGGGGTCTTGTGGTACGCCGAGAGCAGGGCCTGCTCGATGGCCTCCACGACCACGTCGAACGACAGGTCCTTCTCACGCTCCAGGGCGCGCAGCGCGTTCATGTCGATGTCCATCTCAGACGTCCTTCCGGTTCAGCTCGACCTGCACCAGGGCGCGGGTGATGTCGGACAGTGCGATGGTGCGTTCGCGGCCACCGACCGCGAGGACGACGCGTTCGTCGTCGTTGCCGACGATGCGTCCGGTCAGGGCTCCGCCCTTGCCACCGCTGCCGTCGGAGACGGTGACCTTGACGAGGCGGCCATGGTTGCGGTGCCAGTGGCGCGGCAGGGTCAGCGGTCGGTCGACCCCGCGCGTGGTGACCTCAAGGGTGAACGGCGCCTGGCCGAGGACCTTCTGCGCGATCGGGTCGGTGTCGAGCGCTGCCGAGACCTCGCGCGAGATCTCGGCGAGGCGGTCGAGGTTGACCCCGCCCTCGGCGTCGACGACGACCCGCAGCATGCGGTTGCCGGACCCTCCGCCGAGGGTCACGTCGTCGAGATCGAGCCCGTGTGCTGCGACGAGGTCGGTGAGCACGGCCGTCAGGCGGTCGTCCACGGTGCCTCCAGTTTTCTGCCTCCCGAGGGGAGGGGTCGAGGCGCCGTGTTCAGTTGTCGGCACCTGCGGGCAAGTGTCGACCCCACCCTAGCCGACCGGCGCCGGGTAGCCTGCCACCGTGACTCGGCGCCGAACGTTCCTGATCGGTGGCGCGGGCGCGGCAGCCGTGCTGGCCGCCGGTGGCGTGCAGGCGGCCGGTCGCTGGGATGACGTGGCTCGCTGGGCTGGCATCGATCCCGTGCCGCGTCCGACCGATGCGGACCGTGCGCTGCTCGCCGAGGCGGCCGAGGACCAGGCGGCTCTCGTCGCACTCGCGTCCGGCGGCGACCCCGCGCTGCTCGCCCTGCTCAGTGAGCAGCTCGACGCTCTGGGTGGTTCCGCCACGGGCGCCTCCCCCAGCACGGCGCCCCTCTCGGTGGCTCTCGCCGCATCGGCCGAGCTGCGCACGAACCAGGCGCTCGAGGCAGACTCCCCGGACCTCGCGCGCACCCTCGGCTCCATCGCCGTCGGGCTGCGTGTCCTCGCAGGGACCACCGCATGAACGCGCCGTCGCTCGACCTCGTCCTTGCGCTGGAGCACGAGGCCGTGTGGACCTACGGCCTCGTCGGCGGCGCCGTGCCGTCCTTGCGCTCGGCGGCCGAGGCCGCGTGGCGCGCGCACCGCACGGAGCGCGACCGGTTGCTGCGTGAGGTGAAGGAACCTGTTCCGCCGCAGCCGGCCTACGAGCCGACCACGGTCGCGGGCGAGGCCGAGGCGCGCGAGCGGTTGCAAGACCTCGAGGGTCGCATCGCCGCCGCGTGGGTCCGCGTCGTCGGCGAGGCGCTGACCGGCAAGGACCGGCAGGACGCACTGTCAAGGCTCGAGGCCGCGGAGACCGCTCGGCTCGCCTGGGGCGGCGCGCTCGTCGCCTTCCCCGGCCTCGACGCGTGACGCGTGTCAGACCTCCAGGGCGACCAGCAGCGTCAGCACGGCGAGCACGAGCGTGACCGGCACCATCGTGTAGCGCTCCGGTCGGCTGCGGGACGCGGCGTTGAGGCCGATGCCGACGACGAAGTAGCCGAGAACGACCCAGATGGCGATGTCGGCGAAGCCCAGCGGGAACACCGACGTGCGCCCGGCACGGTCCAGCACGATGACGGCGATCAGCGCGTAGATACCGATGCCCGCCAGGCTGCCGAGCCGCAGCTTCGTCGGCAGCACCCGGTGGTGGCCGCCCCACGCGAACTGGCCGATCGGCGCACCCAGCGCCAGGGCCAGCTGGAAGATGCTGAGCAGGACGAGGGCTCCGACAAGGAGGTACGCGGCGATCACCCGACGAGCCTAGGCGGTCAGCCAGCAACGTCATCCGCGCCGATGAGGTTGCTGACTGACCGCTTCGCGGGGGCGATCTTCCTTGCCCAGCAGTTGCCCAGCGCTGCCCTGCTGACAGGCTGGTGACATGCCCATCACCGAGGAGTACACGCCCGGCCGCTTGATCGACGTGCACGGCGACGGCGACCGCGGGGTCGTGCTGCTGTGGCACGGCAAGGGGGCCAGCTCGAGGCCCGAGCTGGTCGGTCTCGGAGAGGCGATCGCGGCGCACGGGTTCCGTGTCGCCGTGCCCGACTGGGACTGGGACGCCGACGACAGCAGCACCGCACTGTTGGCCTCCCTCTCGTACGCCCGTCGTTTGGCAGGCGGCATCAGCGCCGGCCCTCAGGACGTCGTGCTGGTGGGCTGGTCGCTGGGCGGAACCGCAGCGCTGGGCCTCGTCGCTGCGCTCGACGAACCGGTCGCGCGCCTGGTCCTCCTCGCCCCCGCCGATGCACCGGGGGCGTTGGTCCCGTTCACCGGTGAGCCGCTGCCCGATCCCTTCCCCGACAGGTCCGCTCGGCCCGAGGTGGAGCTCGTGGTCCCGGTGAACGACGACGTGGTGCCGCCCGACATGGTGCGCGGACTCGCCGACCGCCTGACGGCCGCCGGCTGGTCGGCCACGTCCACCGACCTCGACGCGGACCACTGGTCCGTCGCCATGACCAGGTTCGACGTCGAAGCAGACCGGGGCGTCGCCGCCGACGACCCCGCTGCCCTCGCGGTCGGACAGCGGGTCGCCGCGATCGTCGCCGCCTCCTAGGGCCTCAGGCGCGAAGCTCGTCGATCAGCGGCTGGTAGAGACGCTCCTTGCAGCGGCCCACGAACATGCCGTCGAGCTCCATGCGGCGGCCACCGGGGAGCGTGAAGATCAACCGCTCGGTCATCATCTTGCGCACCACCTCGAGCTTCAGACCCTCGCGGGCCCAGGTCTCGAAGGGCGCGATCACTCGCAGCTGATCGCCGTGGAAGCCCACCGGCTCCACCTCCAGCAGGTGCAGAGCGCTGGGCGTGAGCACCCGCGCGCGCCGCCTGCTTGGCGACGACCCCGGCGCGGTTCAGCAGAGCCACGGTGACGACGGGCTCGGACACGTGCGGCGCACAGGCCTCGGTCCATGCCGCGTGGTACTCGACCGGGGTCGGCATGGGGCTCTTCTTCGTGAACATCGTGTGCTCCTTCGTCGTGGTGTGACTGTTGGAGCCACAGGCCGCCAAGGCCTTGCGCTTTCTTCTCTTCCCCGCCCAGATTCAGCTCTAGTCTGACGAGATGCGACCGCTCCGGTATTCGATCAACCTCACCCTCGACGGGAGCTGTGACCACACGGCCATCGAGCCGGACGAGGAGCTCCACCAGCGCGCTGCCCAGATGATCGAGCGCGCCGACGCCCTGATCTTCGGGCGGGTGACCTACGGGATGATGGAGGAGGGCTGGCGCGGACCGGCGCCGGCCGGCAGGCCCGACTGGATGGAACCCTTCGCCCGGAGCATCGACGCGAAGCAGAAGTACGTCGTCTCCAGCACTCTGGACGACGTCGACTGGAACGCCGAGCTCCTACCTGACGACTTCGGCGCGGCCGTCCAGCGACTGAAGGACGAGCCTGGCGATGGGCTCTTCACCGGCGGCGTCCAGCTTCCCCAGGCCTTGGCCGAGCTGGGCCTGATCGACGAGTACGAGCTCGTGGTGCACCCGCGGATCGCGGGCCACGGCCGGCGGTTCTTCGAAGGCCTCTCTCAGCACGTGGACCTGAAGCTCGTGGACCGCTACGAGTACGCCTCCGGAGCCGTGGCCCTCACCTACGAAGCTCGCTGACGAGGTCGCCCACGGCGATGTCGCGCTTCTCGCCGGTGGCGCGGTCCTTGACCTCGACGACTCCGTCGACGAGCCCACGACCGACGACGACGATGGTCGGCACGCCGATCAGCTCGGCGTCCTTGAACTTCACGCCGGGCGACATCTTGGGCCGGTCGTCGTGCAGCACGTCGAAGCCGGCGGCCTCGAGGTCGGCGACGATCGCGTCGGCGCCCTCGAACAGTGCGGCGTCCTTGCCGGCCACCACGACGTGCACGTCGAACGGCGCGAGCTCCTTGGGCCACACGATGCCCAGCTCGTCGTAGTTACCCTCCACCACGGCCGCGACGGCGCGCGAGACTCCGATGCCGTACGAGCCCATCGTGACGGTGACGAGCTTGCCGTTCTCGTCGAGCACCTTGAGGTCGAGCGCGTCGGCGTACTTGCGACCGAGCTGGAAGATGTGGCCCATCTCCATGCCCCGGGCCAGCTCCAGCGGACCGGAACCGTCGGGCGCAGGATCGCCGGCGCGCACCTCGGCGGCCTCGATCGTGCCGTCGGAGGTGAAGTCGCGCCCAGCGACCAGGTCGATGACGTGGCGGCCCTGCACGTTGGCGCCGGTCACCCAGCGGGTGCCATTGACGACGCGGGGATCGGTCAGGTAGCGGATGCCAGTGGCGTTCTCGGTGCCCAGCACCTCGGGGCCGATGTAGCCCTTCACCAGGCCGGGGTGCTTCGCGAAGGCAGCCTCGTCGAAGGGCTCGACGTCGGCGGGCGAGACCTGGGCCTCCAGGCGCTTGGTGTCGACCTCGCGGTCGCCGGGCACGCCGATGGCGAGCGGCTCGACCGAGCCGTCGGGGTGTCGCAGCTGCACCAGCACGTTCTTGAGCGTGTCGGCCGCGGTCCAAGGCCGGTCGTCGCGGGGGAACTGCTCGTTCAGGTGGTCGACCAGCGTCTCGATGGTCGGGGTGTCGGGCGTCTGCTCGGCGTGCGCGTCGGGCAGTCCGTCGAACGGCACCGGCTCGGGCGCCACCGTCGTGACGGCCTCGACGTTGGCGGCGTACCCGCCGGGCGAGCGGACGAAGGTGTCCTCCCCCGTCGGCGACACGACGAGGAACTCCTCGCTGGCCGATCCGCCCATGGCGCCGGAGTCGGCCTGCACCACCACGTAGTCGAAGCCCAACCGGTCGAACACGCGGATGTAGGCGTCGCGGTGCGCCTGGTACGAACGCTCCAGCCCCTCGTCGGTGACGTCGAACGAGTAGGCGTCCTTCATGACGAACTCGCGACCGCGCAGGATGCCCGCCCGGGGACGCGCCTCGTCGCGGTACTTGGTCTGGATCTGGTAAAGGATGACGGGCAGGTCCTTGTACGACGAGTACAGGTCCTTGACCGTGAGGGCGAACATCTCCTCGTGGGTGGGGCCGAGCAGCATGTCGGTGCCGCGACGGTCCTTCAACCGGAACAGGTTGGGGCCGTACTCGGTCCACCGGTTCGTCGCCTCGTAGGGCTCGCGCGGCAGCAGCGCCGGGAAGCGCAGCTCCTGGCCACCGATCGCCGCCATCTCCTCGCGCACGATCGCCTCGACCTTCCCCAGCACCTTCAGGCCCAGCGGCAGCCAGGTGTAGATGCCCGGCGCGACCCGCCGCACGTAGCCGGCGCGCACCAACAGCTGGTGGCTCGGCACCTCGGCGTCGGCCGGGGCGTCGCGAAGGGTGCGGACGAACAGCTGGGACATGCGCATGCGCACGACCCTATCGGCGGACTCAGGCCTCGCCGCGCGCCGCCTTCTGCGCCGCACGGATCATCGGCACCTGCAGCGGCAGCCGCAGCACCAGCCCCACCTTGTACCAGGTGGGCGCTTTGCGAGACCGGAAGCCGTCGGCCGTCATCTGCACGTTGGCCGGGAACACCGAGATCAGCAGCAGCGCTGCCAGACGACCTCCAGTACGGCGGGTCGAGGGACGCAGCAGCATCGCGGCCGACGCCACCTCGACGACACCGGAGGCGTAGACGAGCTCCTTCTTGCGCGGCAGCGCCTTCGGCACGATCTTCTCGAACGGCTCGGGCTTGACGAAGTGCAGCACGCCGGCGGTGCCGAGCACCGCGGCCAGGATCTTCACGTCACGACTCATGAGGGTGACCCTACTCAGGGAGGGCGGAGCCGCGAACGTCAGAGCAACACCGTCGCGAACGTCTCGTGCTGGGTGAAGCCGACTCGCTCGTAGGTGCGGCGAGCCGGCTGGTTGTGCGCATTGACGTAGAGCGTCACGACTGGCGCGATCGAGGCCCGCACCTGCTGCACGACGGCGGCCATCGCAGGCGCTGCCAGGCCGCGACCGCGCAGCGTCGGTTCGACCCAGACGCCTTGGATCTGGCAGGCCGACTCACTGACCGCCCCCACCTCGGCCTTGAACACGATGCGTCCGTCCTCCACGACGGCGAAGGCCCACCCTTGTGTGATGAGCTGCGCCACCCGGGCGCGGTACATCTGGCCGTGGGTGGACTCGGGGTCGACGCCGACCTCCTCGGTGAACATCCGCACGCTCGCGGGATAGAGCACGTCGATCTCGTCCATGACCACGCGCCGCACGCGCGGATCGGGCATCAGTGGCGAGTCGGTGTCGATGACGAGGTAGGGCTGCTCCTCGCGCACCTCGCGCGCCGTCCCCCACCGTCGCTCGAGCCGCTGCCAGAGGTCGAGCACGGCCTCCTGCGGCCCGGCGATCGATGACGGCCGCATGCTGGTGCGCGACAGGTGATCGGCGAACGCCCCGACGGCCTCAGGAACTGCCTGACCGGGGACGATGTTCGCGCCGCAGTGACAGACCGACACCAGGCGACCCTCGGCGAACCACCCCAGCACCTGCCCACCGACCCAGCGCGGGTCGAGCCGCGTGACGTCACCGCGATGCCGCAGGAAGACGTTGGCCCGGGCGTCCGTGTCGACGACGCGGCGGAAGTCCGCGAGGTCGTGGGTGGTGAGGGGACGGACGTAGGGCCGGGTGCGCAGCACGTCGACAGCCTAGGCGGTCAGGAGACCGATACCTCAGCAGCGCCGCCCTCGACCGACTCCATGCCCTCGGCGATGCGCATGGCCTCCTCGATCAGGGTCTCGACGATCTTGCTCTCGGGCACGGTCTTGATGACCTCACCCTTGACGAAGATCTGGCCCTTGCCGTTGCCGGACGCGACACCGAGGTCGGCCTCGCGCGCCTCGCCCGGGCCGTTCACGACGCATCCCATGACGGCGACGCGCAGGGGCACCTCGAGACCCTCGAGACCCGCGGTGACCTGCTCGGCCAGCGTGTAGACGTCGACCTGCGCGCGGCCGCACGACGGGCACGACACGATCTCGAGCTTGCGCTCGCGCAGGTTCAGGGACTGCAGGATCTGCAGACCGACCTTGACCTCCTCGACCGGCGGGGCCGAAAGGGAGACGCGGATCGTGTCGCCGATGCCCTGGCTCAGCAGCGCACCGAACGCCGTGGCGCTCTTGATCGTGCCCTGGAAGGCCGGACCGGCCTCCGTGACACCGAGGTGCAGGGGCCAGTCGCCACGGTCCGACAGCATCTCGTAGGCCTGGACCATGATGACGGGGTCGTTGTGCTTGACCGAGATCTTGAAGTCATGGAAGTCGTGCTCCTCGAACAGCGACGCCTCCCAGACGGCCGACTCGACCAGAGCCTCGGGCGTCGCGCGGCCGTACTTGTCCATGATGCGCTTGTCGAGCGAGCCGGCGTTGACGCCGATGCGGATCGAGACGCCGGCGTCCTTCGCGGCCTTGGCGATCGCGCCCACCTGGTCGTCGAACTTGCGGATGTTGCCCGGGTTCACGCGGACCGCGGCACAGCCGGCGTCGATCGCGGCGAACACGTACTTCGGCTGGAAGTGGATGTCGGCGATGACGGGGATCTGGCTCTTGCGGGCGATGTCCGGCAGCGCGTCGGCGTCGTCCTGGCTGGGGCAGGCCACGCGCACGATGTCGCAGCCGGCGGCCGTCAGCTCGGCGATCTGCTGCAGCGTCGTGTTGACGTCGGATGTCAGCGTCGTCGTCATCGACTGCACCGAGACGGGCGCGTCGCCTCCGACGTCGACGCTGCCGACCTTGATCTTGCGGGTCTTGCGTCGGGGGGCGAGGACGGGCGCCGGAGGCGCCGGCATGCCGAGGTCGATGCTCATGCGGAGAGATCTCCGTTCGGGTGGGGGTGGGTCACGTGATGCTGATGGGGTTGACGATGTCGACGTAGATCAGCAGCACGCTCATCACGATCAGGATAAGTCCCACCGCATAGGCCACCGGCAGCATCTTGGCGACGTCGACCGGGCCGGGGTCGGGCTTGCCCCGCAGCTTGGCCCAGGCGCCGCGGATGCCCTCCCACAGTGCGCCGGCGATGTGTCCGCCGTCGAGCGGCAGCAGCGGGATGAAGTTGAACAGGGCGAGGAACAGGTTGACGCTGGCCAGCAGGGTCAGCACCCGCTGCGCGCGCTCGCTCCAGGTGGGCTCGTTGTAGGTGACGAGCTCACCGGCCGCTCGGCTCGCGCCCACGACGCTGACCGGGCTGTCCTGCGAGCGTTCGGCGCCCAGCGCGGCCTTCACCACGCCGACCATGCGCTGCGGAAGGTGCAGGATCGCCTCGCCCGTCGCCTTGGTCGTGTCCCACATGACCTCGCCGACCACGAGCGGGCCTTGACGCTGGTTCTCGAACGTCGGACTGACGCCCAGGAAGCCCACGTCCTCGACCCGCGAGGGGTCGTCGATCGCGAGCCGCTCGATGACCGACGTGCGCACGTCGACGGTCTGCTCGACGCCGTCGCGGACGTAGCTGATGGTGGTCTGGTCGTTGCCGTTCTGGCGGATGAGCTCGGTGAGCTCGTCCCACTCCTCGACCCGCTCGCCGCCGAACGCCACGATCTCGTCGCCGGGCTGCAGCCCGATCTGCTTGGCGGGCGTCTCGGGATCGGCGTCGGTGCAGGCGCGACCGGCCTCGCTGTCGGGGATCGCGCAGTCGGACACGCCGTTGACCGTGGTGGTCGGCACCTGCGCACCCAGGCCGATCAGCACGACGGCGAACAGCACGGCGGCGATAGCGACATTGACCATCGGCCCGCCGGCCATGACGATGACCTTCTTCCACCACGGCAGCTTGTGGAAGAGCCGGTCCATGTCGTCGTCGGTGACCGTCTCGTACTCGACGTCGCGCGCGTCGGCGACCATCTGCGTGAACAGGCCCGTGTTGGTCGCCCGCACCAGGTGAGGGTCCGCGTTCTTCGGCGGGGGCAGCATCCCGACCAGCTTCACGTAGCCGCCGAGCGGGATGGCCTTCAGGCCGTACTCGGTCTCGCCGCGCCGCGTGGACCAGACGGTGCGTCCGAAGCCCACGAAGAACTGGGTGACCTTCACGCCGAATCGGCGGGCCGGGACCATGTGGCCGCACTCGTGCAGCGCGATCGAGATGATGACGCCGAGCGCGAAGACGACCACGCCGAGCGTGTAGATCAGTGCGTTCATCGGCGCTCCACCAAGATCGTGGCCCGGCGGCGCGCCTCGGCATCGGCCTCGAGCACGGCGTCGAGCGTCAGCTCGCGGGTGGCGACCTCCGGGTCGGCGAGATGCTCGTCGACGACCGCGGCCACCGTGTCCACGATGCCGAGGAAGTCCAAATCGCCCCCGATGAAGGCGTCGACGCACACCTCGTTGGCGGCGTTGAGCACGCCCGGCGCGGTGCGGCCGAACGCTCCGGCACGGCGCGCCAGCTGCACGGCCGGGAACACGTCGTCGTCGAGCGGGTGGAACTCCCACGTGGCGGACGCCGACCAGTCACACGGCGAAGCGGCGCCCGGCACGCGACGCGGCCAACCGAGGCCCAGCGCGATCGGCAGGCGCATGTCGGGCGGCGACGCCTGCAGCATCGTGGAACCGTCGACGAACTCGACCATCGAGTGGACGACCGAGCCCGGGTGCACCACGACCTCGATGCGGTCCATCGGGATGCCGAACAGCAGGTGCGCCTCGATGACCTCGAGGCCCTTGTTGATCAAGGTGGCGGAGTTGATGGTGATGACCGGACCCATGTCCCACGTGGGATGCGCTGCGGCCTGCTCGGGCGTGACGTCGGCCAGCTCCTCGCGCGTGCGGCCACGGAACGGTCCCCCGCTGGCGGTCACCACGAGCCGGGCCACGTCGGCGACGTCCTCGCCGCGCAGCGCCTGGGCCAGCGCGGAGTGCTCGGAGTCGACCGGCACGATCTGCCCGGGGGCCGCCACCGAGGTGACCAGCTCGCCACCGATGATGAGCGACTCCTTGTTGGCCAGCGCCAGCGTGGTGCCGGTCTCGAGGGCGGCGAGGGTGGGCAACAGCCCCACGGCCCCGGTCATGCCGTTGAGCACGACGTCACAGGGTGTGCGGGCGGCATCGACGGCGGCATCGGGCCCGGCGACGAGTCGCGGGATGCGGTGGTCACCCGTCGACCAGCCGCGCCGCTGGGCCTCGGCGTAGAGCGCGAGCTGCACGTCCTGGGCGGCGCTGGCCCGCGACACGGCCACCAACGGCACATCGAGGTCGATCGCCTGCCTCGCCAGCAGCTCGGGTCGTCCACCGCCGGCCGCCAGGGCCACGACCTCGTAGTCGTCGGGGCGCGCGGCGACGACGTCGATCGCCTGCGTGCCGATCGACCCGGTGGAGCCAAGAATGGCGACACGCCTGCGCATGCCGCCATTCTTGCTCACGCCCACCCGGGGGCGCCGGTTGCCGCTACTTGACCTCGTCGCGCATGATCCGCAGGTAGCCGAGCACGAGCGGGATCACGCTCCAGATGACGACGGGCGAGAGCACCCGCAGGTACTCGAGAGCGCCGACGTCGACCGTGTTGCCCACGAAGTCCTGCCCCGTCATGGGCTCGGTGATTGCGTAGTTGATGTCGATGAACGGGACGATGTCGCGCGCCCACTCGAAGATGCTGACGAGCGGCGCGTACACCATGAACGGGAGCAGCAGTCCGACCACGTAGAAGATCACGATGGCGATCGGCGTGCTCAGCACCAGGGCCCCGAGCCCGAACGCCATCCAGAAGTAGGCCAGCTGGGCGACGACGGTCCAGAGGATCTCCGAGAGGTCGTAGTTCCAGACCGCGTCGTACCCTCCGACCGCAGCACCGATCACGTTGCCGACGGCACTGAGGGCGAACGCGAGCACCAGCAGCAGCAGTGCGAACGACGTGACGGCGACCAGCTTCGCGGTCACGACACGTGCACGCCGGGGCTCGAGGGTGAAGAGGGTCAGGTGGCTGCGCTGCCCCCACTCCCCCGTGACCGACAAGATGGCGAAGACCGGCAGCAGCAGCGACAGCACCGAGACCATGACGCCGAGGTACCAGTCGGACGCGCTGACGCGGGCGTTGTCGTTGAGGCCGACGACGAGCAGCACGATGGCAGTGACCAGCACGAGCAGGATGCCGGTGCTGATCGCGAGCCACCGGCTGGCCCGGGTGTCGAACATCTTGCGGAACTCGACCTTGAGCAGGCGCGCGAACGGCACGCCCGGACGGGTGGTGTCGATGGTGACCGGTGCGGTGGGAGTGGCGGTGCTCATGCGGGACCTCCGGGGGTGACGGCGCCGTCGCGCTGAGTGGTTGCGGTGAGCTGCAGGAACATGTCCTCGAGTCCTGCGCTGTCGGCGGGGCGGAGCTCGACCAGGGCGATGCCGGCGGCGGCTGCGACCTTGCCGATCTGCACGGGCTCGGCCTCGACCAGCAGGCCCTCCCGGCTCGTGGTGACCGCCAGACCCGACTGCTCGAGGGCAACGGTCAGGGCGGTGTTGTCGGTGGCCTGGACGAAGGCGCCGGCCCCCTGGAGCAGCTCGGCCTTCGTGCCTGAGGCGACGATGCGGCCCTGCCCGATGACCATGATCTCGTCGGCGATGATCTCGATCTCGTGCAGCAGGTGCGACGACAGCAGCACCGTGCCGCCGCGGTCGGCGTACGTGCGCAGCAGGCTGCGCATCCAGTGGATGCCGGCCGGGTCGAGGCCGTTGGCGGGCTCGTCGAGCACGAGGATCTTCGGGTCGCCGATGAGGGCGTTGGCGATGCCGAGGCGCTGGCGCATGCCGAGCGAGTAGTTCTTGACGCGCCGCTTGGACTCCGAGGGGGTCAGGCTGACGAGCTCGAGCATCTCGTCGACGCGGCTCATGGGGAGCCCCATCGTGAGGGCGCTGAGGGTGAGGATCTCGCGGCCGGTGCGGCCGGCGTGCTGGGCCGAGGCGTCGAGCAGCACACCGACCTGGGTGCCCGGGTTGGGGATGTCGCGGTAGTCGACGCCTCCCACGGTGGCGGTGCCACGGTCGGGCAGGGTCAGGCCGGCGATGATGCGCATCGTGGTGGACTTGCCGGCGCCGTTGGGACCGAGGAAGCCGGTGACGGCGCCGGGGCGGCAGGTGAAGGAGATGTCGTCGACGGCACGGAACTGTCCGTACGTCTTCGAGAGGTTCTCGACGGTGATCATGACCCCATCGTGCCCGTCACCGAGGACACGCCCATCGGACCCGTGGCCAGACGTGGACGGCGAAAGTATGAGTAGGGCCCGACCGTCGCACGACGTCGGAGACCCGAACGCGCCCGTAGTCTGACGGCGTGACGCCAGCGACCGCTCCTCCCCCGGTCTCGTCGTGGGGATTGACGTGGCGGATCCTGCTCACCACCACCATCGGTGCTCTCGTGTGGATCGAGTACGCGATCTGGCAGTGGCAGAACGCGCGCTGGTGGTTCTGGCTGGACGCCGGGCTGGGGATCCTGGGGATCGTCCTGTGCCTGTGGCGGCGACGTCATCCGTTCGCCGTCGCGATGGTGACGAACGCGCTGTGCCTGGTCTCGGCCTCGGCGGGCGGTGCCGCCACGTGGGCGCTCTTCTCGCTGGCCACCCGCCGGCGGTGGCGCGAGATCATCCCCCTCGGTGTGGCCGGCGTCCTGGTGGGGATGATCTTCCTGGCCCAGAGTCCCCTCGACAGCGAGGCGCCCCCGGCCATCGCCCTGCCACTCATGGTGGCGGTCGTGGGCGTCACCGTCGCCTGGGGCATGTTCACGGGCTCACGCCGGGAGCTGATGACGACGTTGCGGCTGCGGGCCGACACCGCCGAGGCCGAGCAGACCGCCCGGGTGGCGCAGGCGCGCATCGCCGAGCGCAACCGCATCGCCCGCGAGATGCACGACGTGCTGGCACACCGCATCTCGACCGTGGCGATGCACGCCGGCGCCCTGACCTTCCGTGACGACCTCGACGCCGAGCAGGTGCGGTCGTCGGCGCAGATCATCCAGCAGAGCAGCCACCAGGCGATGATCGACCTGCGCGAGGTGCTGGGCATCCTGCGCGAAGGTCCCGGCGACTCCCAGCCCGACCTCCCGCAACCGTCGGCGTCCGACCTCGACGACCTCGTCGAAGAGGCGCGGCGGACGGGCACGAACCTGCAGGCCACCATCGACGTCGACCTGGCGGGCATTCCCCCCGGGGTCGGTCGCACCGTCTACCGCGTGGTGCAGGAGGCGCTGACCAACGTGCGCAAGCACGCACCCGGCACGAAGGTCACGTTGACCCTGACCGGACAGCCCGGCTCGGGCCTCGACCTGCAGGTGACCAACCCTCTCCCGGTCGGCGGGCGGGAGACGTCACTGCCGTCATCGGGGCTGGGGTTGGTGGGGCTCGCCGAGCGCGTTCATCTGGCCGGCGGCACCATCGCCCGCCACCACGGTCAGCGGCACTTCACCCTGCACGTGTGGCTACCGTGGCCGACATGACCATTCGCGTCCTGATCGTCGACGACGACGCCCTCGTCCGCACCGGCCTGGCCCTGATGCTGGGCGGCCAGGAGCGCATCGAGGTCGTCGGCGAGGCGTCCGACGGACGGGCTGCTGTGGCCCATGTCCGCGACGCGGCGGCGACCGACCAGCGGGTCGAGGTCGTGCTGATGGACATCCGCATGCCGGTGCTCGACGGCATCGCCGCCACGGCCGAGCTGCGGCACGTGGCGCACCCGCCCCGCGTGATCGTGCTGACCACCTTCGACGCCGACGACTACGTCGTGCGCGCCCTGGTGGCCGGTGCCGACGGGTTCCTGCTGAAGGACACCCCGCCGGCGCAGATCGTCGAGGCGATCGAGCGGGTCGTCGAGGGCGAACCGATCCTCTCCCCGCGCGTCACCGCAGGGTTGATCCGCCAGGTCACGGACGCCGCCCCCGACGACGGCACCGAGGAGGCGCGCCGTCGCATCGGCGGGCTCACGGAGCGCGAGCGCGAGGTCGCCGTCTGCGTGGGTCACGGCCGGTCCAACGCCGAGATCGCGACCGAGCTGCACATGAGCCTGGCCACCGTGAAGGCGCACATCTCGCACATCTTCACCAAGCTCGACGCCACCAACCGGGTGCAGGTGGCCATCGCCATGCACGACGCCGAGCTGCTGTAGCACCTAGCGTGGTGGCATGGCCCTCCCCCGCGCACTGACGAGACCGCTCGACACCGTCCTGGACAAGTCTCTCGTCGGTGGCTACTCGAGCATCGGTCCTGCCCTGCGGCGACACTGGTGGCCGGCCGACCCCGCCCCCGACGCCCTGCTCGGTCGCCACGTCGTGGTCACCGGCGCGAGTCGTGGCCTGGGACTGGCTGCCGCCACCGGCCTCGCCCGCCTGGGCGCCACCGTGCACCTGCTCGGCCGCGACCTGGGCCGGGTCCAGGAAGCGGCCGCGACGATCCGTCGCGACCTGCCGGACGCCACCCTCGTGCCGGAGGAGTGCGACGTCAGCGACCTCGAGAGCGTTCGGGCGTATGCCACCAAGACCGTGCGGGAGCTCGGTCGAGTCCATGCCCTCGTGCACAACGCCGGCGTCATGCCCGACGAACGCAGCGAGTCAGCTCAAGGCATCGAGCTCGCCCTGGCGACCCACGTCGTCGGGCCGTTGCTGCTGACCGAGCTGCTGCGCCCGGCGCTCGCGGCAGCCGATGATGGTCGCGTCGTGGTGGTCTCGTCCGGCGGCATGTACAGCGCGCCGCTCACCGCGTCGTGGGTCGACGACCTGCAGTACCGGGAGGGCGAGTACCGCGGCATCCGGGCCTACGCCCGCACCAAGCGCCTGCAGGTCGTCATGGCCGAGCGCCTCGCTCGTCGCTGCGAGTCCGACGGCATCGCGGTGCACAGCATGCACCCGGGCTGGGCGGCCACCGAGGGCATCACCGACAAGCTGCCCGCCTTCGCGCGCTTGACCAGCCCGGTCCTGCGCGACGCCGCATCGGGCGCCGACACGATGGTGTGGCTGGTCGCGGCCCCCGAGGGCGGTACGACCACCGGCCTGTTCTGGAGCGACCGCCGGCCCCGGCCCACGTCGTACCTCCCGTGGGCCAAGGAGGACCCCGCGCTCGGCCGCCGCGCGTGGGACGTCATGACCGCGTTGGCCGGCCTCGACGAGACGCCCGCCTGAGCAGCTCGCTCCACAGAAGTTCACCGCGTGTCAATCTTGACTCACTCCAGACAAGGGCTATGGTGAGGTGATGGCAACGATTGACACGATTCAGCACGAGAGCGCCCTGCGCGCTGCCTCGCTGCGCGTCACGCGTCCCCGGCTCGCCGTCCTGGCTGCCGTGCACGAGCACCCGCACGCCGACACCGACACCGTGATCAGCCTCGTGCGCGCCAAGCACGCCAGCGTCTCGCACCAGGCCGTCTACGACGTGCTGCGCGCCCTCACCGACGCCGGGCTGCTGCGACGCATCCAGCCCGCCGGCACCACCGCGCGGTACGAGGCGCGCGTCGGCGACAACCACCACCACATCGTGTGCCGCTCGTGCGGTGCGATCGCCGACGTCGACTGCGCCGTCGGCCACACCCCCTGCCTGACCGCCTCGCACGACCACGGCTTCGTGGTCGACGAGGCGGAGGTCGTGTACTGGGGCACCTGCCCCGCGTGCACCTCCGCCAGAACTGCCAGCCAGTGAATTCCCACTTCGGAAGGAACCACATGACCGACAACCAGGACGACCTCTCCGCCAGCGCGCAGGGCACGGACCAGAAGGCCCAGGGCGGCTGCCCGGTCTCGCACGACTCCGCCACCGCCGAGGGCAGCGAGAGCGAGAACCCGGCGATCGACTCCCCCGAGCCCAAGACCGGCGGCCGGCCGCACACCAACCGCGACTGGTGGCCCGACATGCTCGACCTCTCGGTCCTGCACGCCCATTCCTCGAAGGTCAGCCCTCTGGCTCCGGACTTCGACTACGCGGCTGAGTTCGCGAAGCTCGACGTCGAGGCCCTGCGGTCCGACATCGCCGACGTCCTGACCACCTCGCAGGACTGGTGGCCGGCCGACTTCGGTCACTACGGCGGACTGATGATCCGCCTGAGCTGGCACGCCGCCGGCACGTACCGCATCCACGACGGCCGCGGTGGCGCGGGTGACGGCAGCCAGCGCTTCGCGCCGCTCAACAGCTGGCCCGACAACGCCAACCTCGACAAGGCCCGCCGCCTGCTGTGGCCGGTCAAGCAGAAGTACGGTCAGAAGATCTCCTGGGCCGACCTCATCGTGCTCGCGGGCAACGTGGCCCTGGAGACCATGGGATTCAAGACCTTCGGCTTCGGCTTCGGCCGCGAGGACGTCTGGGAGCCCGAGGAGATCTTCTGGGGACCCGAGGACAGCTGGCTGGGTGACGAGAGGTACGTCAGCGACAGCGAGATGGCCGAGGACGTCGGCGCCACCGAGATGGGCCTCATCTACGTCAATCCGGAGGGTCCGCGGGGCAACCCCGACCCGGCGGCCGCGGCGCACTTCATCCGCGAGACCTTCGCCCGCATGGCGATGAACGACGAGGAGACCTTGGCCCTGATCGCCGGGGGTCACACCTTCGGCAAGACCCACGGGGCCGGCATCGCCGACGACCACGTCGGTCCCGAGCCCGCCGCCGCTCCGATCGAGACGCAGGGCCTGGGCTGGCTCAGCACGCACGGCAGCGGCAAGGGCGGAGACACCATCACCAGCGGCCTCGAGGTCACCTGGACCGACAAGCCGACCCAGTGGAGCAACCGGTTCTTCGAGATCCTGTTCGGCTACGAGTGGGAGCTCACCGAGAGCCCCGGTGGCGCGAAGCAGTGGGTCGCCAAGGACGCCGAGGAGATCATCCCCGACGCCCACGACCCGTCGCGCAAGCACAAGCCGACGATGCTCACGACCGATCTGGCACTGCGCGTCGATCCCGAGTACGAGAAGATCTCGCGTCGCTTCCTCGAGAACCCCGACGAGTTCGCGCTGGCCTTCGCCAAGGCCTGGTACAAGCTGTTGCACCGTGACATGGGTCCCGTCGAGCGCTTCCTGGGCCCGTGGGTCGCGGAGCCGCAGCTGTGGCAGGACCCCGTGCCGGCGGTCGACCACGAGCTCGTCGCCGACGCCGACGTCGACGCCCTCAAGGCGAAGGTGCTGGACTCCGGCCTGACCACGTCCCAGCTGGTCTCCACCGCGTGGGCCTCGGCTGCGAGCTTCCGTTCCACCGACATGCGCGGTGGCGCCAACGGTGCGCGCATCCGCCTCGAGCCGCAGCGCCGTTGGGAGGCCAACCAGCCCGAGCAGCTCGCCACGGTCCTGGAGACCCTCGAGGGCATCCAGCGCGAGTTCAACGATGCGGGTGGCGCGAAGATCTCGCTGGCCGACCTCATCGTGCTCGCCGGCTCGGCCGCGGTCGAGAAGGCTGCCCGCGACGCCGGTGTCGAGGTGACCGTGCCGTTCCGGCCCGGTCGCACCGACGCCACGCAGGAGCAGACCGATGTCGACTCCTTCAGGGTGCTGGAGCCGCGGGCCGACGGGTTCCGCAACTACCTGCGCCCCGGCGAGAAGACGCGACCCGAGACGCTGCTGGTCGACCGTGCGTACATGCTCGACCTCACGGCGCCGGAGATGACCGTGCTCGTCGGCGGCCTGCGCACGCTCGGCAACAACGTCGGCGGCACCGCGCACGGTGTATTCACCGACCGCGCCGGGGTGCTCAGCAACGACTTCTTCACGAACTTGCTGTCGCCCGGCACTCGCTGGGTGGCCTCGCAGTCGGACGAGAACGTCTACGAGATCCGCGACGTCGCCACCGACGAGGTCCGCTGGACGGCCACCACGGTCGACCTGATCTTCGGGTCCGACTCGCAGCTGCGGGCCCTGGCCGAGGTGTACGCCAGCGACGACGCGCAGGAGAAGTTCGTGCACGACTTCGTCGCCGCCTGGACGAAGGTCATGGAGCTCGATCGCTTCGACCTGAAGTGACCTGAGCACCTGCATCAGCCGCGAGCCCGGTCGACCGTCCTGGTCGGCCGGGCTCGCGGCCGTCCAGGGAGGTTCTGCCTAGCTCGGGGCGACGGGACGGCCGGCGAGCAGCGGCTCGACGACGTGTGGCACCAGCTCGAGCAGGCGCTCCCGGTAACCGTCTGGGTCGGAGCGCAGCGCCCCGGCGGGGTCACCGGCGCCGGCGCGCCGCACGAGGTCGAGCGACCACGTCTCGTCGTCCATCACGACCTCCGGCTCGTCGTCGCCGTGCCGCACCACGACGACGCCCGCCGCGGCTGGATAGGCGCCGATCCGGATGCAGGCACACGCGACCTCGACCGCCACCGGGCCCTCGACCTGCACGTGCACGTCATGGCCCGGCTCCACGCCGACCGCTCGCAGACCGGCGGCCAGCGCAGCCACGCGCTCGAGCAGCCCGGCGAAGCTCAGGTCATGCTCACCCTCGCGCACCAGCGCGGTCGCGTCGGCAGCGCCGGCCACGACGTGGCGGTCGAGGATCTCGAAGCCGATCGACGTGCGCATCAGCGGCCTCGGAAGACGGGGTCGCGCCGCTCGGCGCGCGCCGCGGCACCTTCCTGCACGTCCTCGCTGGCCCACACCGCACGGAAGGACGCCTCGATGGCGGCGTCGTCGTCGCGCGAGCCGTTCAGCACCAGCTTGTTGTGCGCGAGGCTCAGCGGCGCCAGCGTCGCGATCTCCTTCGCCCACGCGAGGGCATCCGCCAGCGTCCCGGCGCGGTCGGCCAGCCCGCACGCCAGCGCCTCCTCGCGGTCGAGCGTCTCGGCGGCCAGCATGAGCCGGCGGGCCGGGCCCATGCCGGCGAGCTCGCCCAGCGTGCGGATGGTCCAGGCGTCGACGGCCATGCCGTTGCGGCCGGTCGGCACGGCGAAACGGGCCGACACGTCGGCGACCCGCAGGTCGCAGGCCATCGCGAGCTGCGTGCCCGCCCCGATCGCCGGACCGTTCACGGCCGCGATGATCGGCACCGGAAGGCGGGTCAGGCCGTGCAGCATGCCGTAGAGCGCCTCGAGGAACTCGTCGCCGTACACACCGCCGAGGTCCGCGCCCGAGCAGAAGGCCGAGCCACGACCCGTGACGACCAGCACTCGGGCGCCGTCGGCGACGGCCTGTCCAGCGGCTTCGTCGATGCGCCGGCACTGCTCGAGGTCGAGCGCGTTGCGGCGCTCCTCGCGCTGCAGCTCGAGCAGGACGACGTTGCCCTCGCGGGTGACTTCCAGCATGCGGCCACGGTACCCGGCAGCTCTCGCGCGTGACCTGGGTCACCTCCCGGTCGTTGAGGGTGCATGACGCTCACGCGACGCGCCCTGCTCCAGTCCGGCACCGTGCTCGGCACCGCCATGGCGGTCGGCCTCCCCGCCCTCCTGCGATCCTCCGCTGCCGCCGCCCCACCAGTGGCCACGGCGGGCACGACCCTCGCCACACGGCTCGCGCTCGGGGCGCCCGGCGCCGGGGGCTACGCCCCGGTCGTCAACGCGCCGGGCGAACCGCACGTGGTGCGCGCCGACCTGGGCGCGACGCCGCGACCGGGACGCGTCGGGACGCGCACCCCGGTGGTGAGCTTCGCGCACCTGACCGACGTGCACATCATCGATGCGCAGTCACCCATGCGTGTGGAGTACCTCGACCGGCTCGACGACGCCTACGAGCCCGGCGACCCCACGCTGTCCGGTCTGCTCTCGTCCAGCTACCGGCCCCAGGAGATGCTGACCGCACAGACGAGCGACGCCATGGTGCGCGCGGTCAATCGTGTTGGCGTCGGCCCGGTCACTGGCACCCCCCTCGCCTTCGCCATCCAGACCGGCGACAACTCCGACAACTGCCAGCACAACGAGGTGCGCTGGAACATCGACGTGCTCGACGGCCAGGAGGTGCGACCCGACTCCGGCAGCACGCGAAAGTGGGAGGGCGTGCACGACGGCCGCACGACCGACACCCACTACTGGCACCCCGAGGGCGAGCGCACCGACTCCTACCGCACCCGTTTCGGGTTTCCGGTGAAGTCCGGGCTGCTGGACGCCGCCCGCCGGCCGTTCGTCGCCGAGGGACTCGACATCCCGTGGTACTCGGTCTTCGGCAACCACGACGGTCTCGTGCAGGGCAACTTCCCCCAGACGCTGGCCCTCGGCACGCTCGGCGCCGGACCGCTGAAGCCGACCTCCCTGCCGCCCGGCCTGTCGCAAGCCGATGTGCTGAACGCCCTGCGCACTGCCAACGGGGGCGCCCTCCTGGGCGCGGTCTCCCTGCTGAGTGCCCGGCTCGTCACCCCGGACGCAGGACGCCGTTCGATCACCCGCAAGCAGGTGGTCGAGGAGCACTTCGCCACCACCGGCTCGCCCGTCGGTCACGGGTTCACCGCCGAGAATCGGACCAAGGGCACCGCGTACTACGCCTTCGACCAGGGCTCGGTGCGCTGCATCGTGCTCGACACCGTCAACCCGAACGGATATGCCGACGGGTCCATCGGGACGACCCAGGCGCAGTGGTTGCGTGACACGCTGGCGGCCTCGACCGACCGCTTCGTCATGGTGTTCAGCCACCACACCTCTGGCACCATGACCAACCCGCTGGTGCTCACCGGTCTCGACCTCGAGGCCCGCGTGCTGGGCCCGGCCGTCGTCGACATCTTGCTGGCCGCTCCGCAGGTCGTGGCGTGGGTCAACGGGCACACTCATCGCAACGAGATCACCGCTCACCAGCGGGCCGACGGCACCGGCGGGTTCTACGAGATCAACTCCGCCTCCCACGTCGACTTCCCGCAGCAGTCGCGCCTCGTCGAGCTGGTGGACAACCGCGACGGCACGCTGTCGATCTTCACGACGATGATCGATCACGTCGGCCCCGCTGCCCACGGTGGCTCGCTGGCCGACACCGTCTCGCTGGCCTCACTGGCCCGGGAGCTCTCGGCCAACGACCCGCAGCACCGCGGCTCCCACGGCACGGGTGCAGCCGACGACCGCAACACCGAGCTGGTGCTGCCGCACCCCTAGAGGAGCGACTCGAGCAGGCCGGCGACTGCGTCGTCATCGTTGCTCGCCAGCACCGTGTGGGCCGCGCTCAGCACGTCGGCGTGAGCGTTGGCCACCGCGAACGCGCGGCCCGCCCAGGCCAGCATCGGCAGGTCGTTGGGCATGTCACCGCAGGCCCAGACATCGCCGGCGTCGACACCCTGCTCTCCGCACCACGTCGCCAGACCACTGGCCTTCGTGACGCCGGGTGCGGTCATCTCGGCCAGACCCACCGCACCGGAGAATCCCACCTCGGCCCGCCCCGCGGTCAGCTCGACGACCCGACGGAGGAACTCGTCGTCATCGGTCGCGGCCGACCGCGCCAGCAGCTTGCCGACCGGCGAGGTCGTCAGGTCGTCGAGGCCCACCACCTCGTACGGATCGGTGAACGAGTCGAGGAACAGCTCCTCGCGCGCGTAGCCGTCGGCTCGCTCGACGGCCAAGGCGACGTCGGGGAACTCCTGGCGCAGGTCGGCGATGAGCCGCTGCAGGTCCTCCGGGCCGTGCCCGCGCGACGAGGTCACCTCGCGGGTGGCGGCGTCGAACACGAACGACCCGTTGCCGCAGATGGCGACGCCATGGCCGCCCACGGCGTCAGCGAGGTCGTGCATCCAGCGCGGTGGCCGGGCCGTGACGAAGATCGTGTGGATGCCGGCCTGCTCCGCCGCGGCGATGGCCTCGCGGGTGCGGCCCGACAGGGATCCGTCGCTGCGCAGCAGGGTTCCGTCGAGGTCGGTGGCCACCAGACGGGGCCGGCCGGCCGCGGACCCGGCCATCAGCCCTCGACCGCGGCCAGCTGTCCGCAGGCGGCGTCGATGTCGTTGCCGCGGGTGTCGCGGATCGTCGTGCTGACGCCCTTGGCCTGAAGCCGGCGCACGAACTCGTCCATGTCCTCGTCGCGCGAGCGCGTGAACTGGGCGCCCGGGATCTCGTTGAGCGGGATCAGGTTGACGTGCACCCAGCCCCAGCCGTCCTCGCCGGAGCCCCGGGCCCGGAGCACGTCGGCCAGCAGGTCGGCCCGCCAGGCCTGGTCGTTGATGTCGCGCATCATGGCGTACTCGATCGAGACGCGGCGCTTGGTCGTGCGCGCGTAGTCCCACGCGGCATCGACGACCTCGTCGACCTTGAAGCGGGTGTTGATGGGCACCAGGGTGTCGCGCAGCTCGTCGTCGGGGGCGTGCAGGGAGACGGCCAGCGTGACCGGGATGCCCTCCTCGGTGAGCTGGCGGATGCGAGGCACGAGGCCCACGGTGCTCAGCGTGATGTTGCGCGCCGACAGACCGAGTCCCTCGGGCGCCGGCGTGACCATGCGACGGATCGACCCGATGACGGCCTTGTAGTTGGCCATCGGCTCACCCATGCCCATGAACACGATGTTGGAGAGCCGTCCCGGTCCCCCCGCGACCTCGCCGCGCGCCATCCGGCCGGCGGCATCGACGACCTGGTCGACGATCTCGGCGGTGCTCATGTTGCGCTGCAGGCCGCCCATGCCCGTCGCGCAGAACGGGCACGCCATGCCACAGCCCGCCTGGCTCGACACGCACAACGTCGCTCGTTCCGCCCGCGCAGCACTGCCGGGGTAGCGCATCAGCACCGACTCGACGAGCGCACCGTCGAACAACCGCCACAGGGTCTTGACCGTCGTGCCGGAATCGGCCTCCATCGTGCGGACCGGGGTCAGCAGCGGGGGCAGCAGGGCCTCGACGATGCGGTCGCGCTGGGCGGCCGGGAGATCGGTCATGTTCGCGGGGTCGCGCTCGAGCCGGGCGAAGTAGTGGCGGGCCACCTGCTTGACGCGGAACGGCGGCTCCCCCAGCGCCTCGGCAGCGGCGACGCGCTCCTCGGCACTCAGATCGGCGAGGTGCCGCGGGGGCTTGGCACGCCCGCGGGGCTGCTCGAGCACCAGGGGCAGCGTGCGGGGCGCGTCCTCAGTCATTCCGCCATTCTCTCACTGTGTTCATAGCGGCCCACGGCCCCGCACCCCCGCCGGACTGTCTGCGGCTACCCAGCCCGCGGCGAGTACATGATGACCGCCACGCCGACCAGACAGATCAGGGCGCCAGCGACGTCGTAGCGGTCCGGGCGGAAGCCGTCCAGCACCATGCCCCACAGCAATGATCCGGCCACGAAGACGCCCCCGTAGGCCGCCAGGATCCGTCCGAAGTTCGCGTCAGGCTGCAGCGTCGCGACGAACCCGTAGAGGCCGAGGGCGATGACCCCGGCACCGATCCACAACCATCCCCGATGCTCGCGGACGCCCTGCCACACCAGCCAGGCCCCACCGATCTCGGCCAGGGCGGCCACGGCGAACAGCACGAGGGACTTCGCGATCGTCATGCGGGCAGTCTCCCAGTTGCGTCAGACCGGCACGGCCGAACCGGGGTCGATGAAGGAGGCGTCGTCGATGCGCCACTGCCCGTCGACCAGCACCAGGTGGTACGTGTACTCGTCGGACTCGTCCTTCACCCGGTCGCGGGAATCGAGGTACTCCCAGCTCTCCTCGACCTCGACCGTGGCGCGCTCACCGTCGACCTGGACGTCGAGCACATCGATCTCGTAGGTCTCCCAGAAGTCGTCCGGCTTGTCCTCGGCGATGTCGTCGTTGCCCTTGCGGAAGCCCGAGCACGTGCCGTAGTCGAACTCCTCGCTGTACGCCGCGCGGAAGTCACGCGTGGTCGTGCGGCGGAACGCCGAACAGTCGCTGTCGCGGAACGAGGCGTCCCAGGCCAGCACGACCTGCTCGGGCGTGTTGAGCGGCGGCAGGGTCGATGGCGATCCGGAGGCCAGACCGGCCACGAGGCCCACCACTGCACCGCCGGCGACGAGGCCGAGTACGCCGGCGCCGGTGACCACCGGCCAGACCGGGCGCGACGGGCTCATCAGGCCGGCGGGACGAGGTGGTGCAGGATCAACCACGCCACGGGAGCGACGGCGATGAGCGAGTCCAGACGGTCCATCAGACCGCCGTGACCGGGCAGCAGGTCGCCCATGTCCTTGATGCCGAGGTCGCGCTTGATCAGCGACTCCGAGAGGTCACCGAGCGTCGCCATGATGACTCCCGCCACGCCGAGCAGGACGCCGACCCACCAGCGGCCGTCGAGCGCCAGCACGACCACGGCCACGCCGGCACCGACGCCGAAGATCAGGGATCCGGTGAAGCCCTCCCAGGACTTCTTGGGGCTGATGGTGGGCGCCATCGGGTGCTTGCCGAACAGCACGCCGGCGATGTAGCCGCCGGTGTCGGAGGCGATGGTGGCGACGAGGAACGCCACGATGCGCCAGGGACCGTCGTCCTCGACCAGCATCAGCAGCACGAACGCGCCCATGAGGTGCAGGTACGCCAGGCAGAAGATGCCCGCGCTGGCGTCGCGGACGAAGCCGTCGGGACCGTCGGCGAGCCGCCACACGAGCGTGCCGATGACGGTGAGCGCCATCGCCACCGCCGCGGTCTCCATGTCGGCGAAGTACGCCGCCACCAGCATCGCGGTGCCACCGGCCAGTGTCGGGGCGAGCGGGATGCGGATGCCGGCCGTCGCGAAGGCGCGCTTCAGCTCCCACAGCCCCACGCCGAGCGCGACGACCACGACGGCGACGAACACGGCCTTGACCAGGAACAGGCTGGCCACGACCATCGCGACGAGTGCCGCGGCGACGCCGATCGCTGCCGGCAGGTTGCGGCCGGCGCGACCGTGGTCCTTCTCGCCCGTGGGCGGTGTGGGAGAGTCAGTCATCGATGGGAGCTCAGACCTCGAGGAGCTCGGCCTCTTTGCCCTTCAGCAGCTCATCGATCTGGTCGACATGCTTCTTCGTGAGGGCGTCGAGGCGCTTCTCGGCCCCCGTGTTGTCGTCCTTGCTGATCTCGGAGTCCTTCTCGGCCTTGTCGAGCGCCTGCTTGGCGTTGCGACGGACACCGCGCACGGCCACGCGGCCCTCCTCGGCCTTGGACTTCGCCAGCTTGATGTACTCCTTGCGGCGGTCCTCGGTGAGCTCCGGCAGCGAGACCCGCAGGACCTTGCCGTCGTCGGTGGGATTGACGCCGAGGTCGGAGTCGCGGATGGCACGCTCGATGGCGCTCTTGGCGCTCGCGTCGAACGGGCTGATGATGACGGTGCGCGGCTCCGGCACCTGGAAGGTGGCCAGCTGCTGCAACGGCGTGGGGCTGCCGTAGTAGTCGGCGGTGATCTGGGCGAACATCGCCGGGTGCGCGCGACCAGTGCGAATGGCGGCGAACTCGTCGCGGGTGTGCTCGACGGCCTTGTCCATCTTGGTTCCGGCGTCACGCAGGGTCTGGTCGATCACGGTGTGTCCTCCTTGGCGCCGGTGTGCACCAGCGTTCCGATCTTCTCACCGAGCAGAGCCCGGGTGATGTTGCCCTTGCCCTGCATGGCGAAGACCACCATCGGCAGGTCGTTCTCCATGCAGAGCGCGAAGGCTGCGGCGTCGGCGACCTTCAGGCCGCGCGCCAGCACCTCGGCGAAGCCGATCTCGTCGTAGCGCTCGGCATCAGGGTTGGTGCGGGGGTCGTCGCTGTAGACGCCGTCGACGCCGTTCTTGCTCATCAGGACCGCGTCGGCCTTGATCTCCAGCGCACGCTGCGCCGAGACGGTGTCGGTCGAGAAGTACGGCATGCCGGCGCCGGCACCGAAGATGACGACGCGACCCTTCTCGAGGTGGCGGATGGCCTTGCGCGGGATGTACGGCTCGGCGACCTGACCCATCGTGATGGCCGACTGCACGCGGGTGTCGAGACCCTGCTTCTCGCAGAAGTCCTGCAGCGCCAGACAGTTCATGACGGTGCCGAGCATGCCGATGTAGTCGGCGCGGGACCGTTCCATGCCGCGCTGGCTCAGCTCGGCGCCCCGGAAGAAGTTGCCACCGCCCACGACGATCGCGACCTCGACGCCCTGGTGGACGGCGTCGCGGATCTCACCGGCTATGTCGGCCACGACATCAGGATCGATGCCGATGCTGCCGCCACCGAACACCTCGCCCGAGAGCTTGAGCAGGACACGACGCGGCATGGGGACCAACCTATCGGAACGAAGCGGGATGGATCAGAACTGAGGGGGCTGGACGTGAGGGGACCCCGGCTCCCGTCGTGTGACGGGAACCGGGGTCCTCGCGAGCGTCAGCCGATCTCGATGTGCGCGAAGCCGGTGAGCGAGACGCCGGCCTCCTCGAGCTGCGCCTTGACGGTCTTCTTGTTGTCGGTCACGGACGGCTGCTCCAGCAGGACGACGTCCTTGAAGAAGCCGTTGAGGCGACCCTCGGTGATCTTGGCGATGGCCTGCTCGGGCTTGCCCTCCTCGCGGGCGGTGGCCTCGGCGATCTCACGCTCCTTGGCGACGAGGTCGGCGGGCACCTCCTCGCGCGTCAGGAAGCGCGGCCGCATGGCTGCGACCTGCATGGCCGCACCACGGGCGGCGTCGAGGTCGTCACCGGTGTACTCGACGAGCACGCCGACGGCCGGCGGCAGGTCGCTGGCGCGACGGTGCAGGTAGACCGCGACCTGGCCGTCGAACGTGGCGACCCGACCGAGCTCGATCTTCTCGCCGATGACCGCGGCCAGCGAGCTGACCGTGTCGGCGACGGTCTTGCCGTCGTCGAGCGTGACCTTCGAGAAGGCCTCGCTGTCCGCCGGGCGCGCCTCGTCGGCCGCAGCGGCCAGACGGTTGGCGAGCTCGATGAACTGCTCGTTCTTCGCGACGAAGTCGGTCTCGGAGTTGAGCTCGACCAGCGCGTTGCCCGACGAGGCGACGAGCCCCGAGGAGGCCTCGCGCTCGGCGCCACGCTTGGCGGCCTTGGCCGCACCCGTGATGCGCAGGATCTCGACGGCCTTGTCGAAATCGCCGTCGGCCTCGGTGAGCGCCTTCTTGGCGTCCATCATGCCCGCGCCTGTGGCGTCGCGGAGCTTCTTGACATCAGCGGCGGCAATCGCCATGTGTGTTCTCGCTATCTCAGTCGTGGTGGCTAGGCCTGTGGCTGAGCCTCAGGCGGAGGGCTTGTCGGCACCGGGGGCGGCCGCGGCAGCGGTCTCCTCGGGCGCGGCGTCGGCCGTCTGCTCGGCGACGGGGGCCTCAGCAGCAGGCGCCTCGGCATCGGCGGCGGGCGCCTCAGCAGCCGGCGCCTCAGCAGCAGCGGTCGCGGCGGCAGCGTCGTTCTTCTGCTCCAGCAGCTCGCGCTCCCAGTCGGCCAGCGGCTCGTCGCCACCGAGCTCCTCGCCGGCGGCCTCTTCGCCGGTCTTGCTGCCACCGCGGGCGATGAGGCCCTCGGCGACGGCGTCGGCGATGACGCGCGTCAGCAGCGACACCGAGCGGATGGCGTCGTCGTTGCCCGGGATCGGGAAGTCGACGTCATCGGGATCGCAGTTGGTGTCGAGGATCGCGACGATCGGGATGTTGAGCTTCTTGGCCTCGTCGACCGCGAGGTGCTCCTTCTTGGTGTCGACGATCCAGACGGCCGCCGGCGTGCGCGACATGTCGCGGATGCCGCCGAGGGTGCGCGAGAGCTTGTCGTACTCGCGGCGCATCTGGAGGAGCTCCTTCTTGGTGCGACCCGAGCCGGCGACCTGGTCGAAGTCGACGTCCTCGAGCTCCTTCATGCGCTGCAGACGCTGGTGCATCGTCTGGAAGTTGGTGAGCATGCCGCCGAGCCAACGCTGGTTGACGTAGGGCATGCCGACGCGGGCGGCCTGCTCGGCGATCGGCTCCTGCGCCTGGCGCTTGGTGCCGACGAACAGGATCGTGCCGCCGCGGGCGACGGTGTTCTTGACGAACTCGTACCCGGCGTCGATGTAGGCCAGCGACTGCTGCAGGTCGATGATGTAGATGCCATTGCGCTCGGTGAAGATGAAGCGCTTCATCTTGGGGTTCCAGCGGCGGGTCTGGTGTCCGAAGTGGACACCGCTCTCGAGCAGCTGGCGCATGGTGACGACGGCCATGGTCGTGTTCCTCCTGGTTGACGCGACGGCACCGTGCCGTCGCCCTGGCGCCCTGACGTGGACCGCCGGCAAGCCGGACCAGGACCACGCCCGTCTTCGGTGCATCACGTCAGACGGAGCAAAGGGCGCGCGAATTTCACCTCGGACGAGGTGATGGGCCCATGCTACGGCACCGTCGGACGTCAGAGGAAATCCGCCCACTTACCCGCGAGCCCCGTCTCTCCACAGGCTCAGTCGGAGTGCCGGCGTGTCCACAGGGCCCCGGAAGCGCCTTCCCCACACGAACTGCCAGCGGTTCGGTGGAGACATGCCCCGACTCGCCCCCCTTCGTCGCCTCCTGCTGGCCGCGCTCGTCCTGACCTTGCTCGCGCCAACCGCTGCCTCCGCCGACGGTGACGGTTCCCGCTGGACATGGCCCCTCGGCCGCGGGGGCATCGAGCGTGACTTCGTGGCACCGGCCTCGGAGTACGGCGCCGGACACCGGGGCGTCGATCTCCCCGGCACCCCCGGTGAGACCGTCCGCGCAGTCGCCACCGGCACGGTGGCCTTCGTCGGCGATGTCGCCGGCACGCCCGTCGTCACGGTCTCCCACGGCCGAGAGCGGTCGACGTACCAACCGGTCCACGCCGAGGTCGCCGTGGGCAACGCCGTCTCGGCCGGCCAGCCGATCGGCACCCTCGCCGCTGGGCACAACGGCTGCGGGTCCCCCGCGTGCCTGCACCTCGGTCGCGTCGAGGGTGAGGCCTACCTCGACCCCACCGAGCTGCTCGGTGGCGCCTACCGCCTGATGGATCCCGACGGCGAGCTGCCCCGGCCGCCGTCGCTCGGGTCGGGCGAGCTGGTCCTGCCCGTGGCGGGGCCGGTCACCTCGGCCTACGGCACGCGGCGCCATCCGGTGACAGGAGTCGTCAAGCTCCACGACGGCATCGACCTGGGTGCTCCGTGCGGCACCGACGTGCGGGCCGCAGCGCCGGGAGTCGTGACGGCCGCCGGGGTTGACGGACCGTGGGGCGGGCGGGTCGTCCTGGAGCACGGGCCGGGCGAGGCCACCTCGTACAGCCACCTCCAGCGCATCGGCGCTCGTGTCGGTCAGCGCCTCGCGGCCGGCGACGTGCTGGGCACGGTGGGCTCGACGGGCCTGTCCACGGGGTGCCACCTGCACTTCTCCGTGCACCGCGGCGGCACCACGATCGATCCCGCTCCCCTGCTCTGAACCGCCACGCCCAGAACCGTCAAGCCCTGGGGTGGGCCTGCGTGAACGCCGCCTTGAGTCGCTCGGCGCTGACGTGCGTGTAGATCTGGGTGGTGCCGATGGAGGCGTGACCCAGCACCTCCTGCACGGACCGGAGGTCGGCCCCGCCCTCCAGCAGGTGGGTCGCGGCGGTGTGGCGCAGGCCGTGCGGGCCGAGGTCGGCGACTCCCTCGACGTCGCCCAGGCGGCGGTGCACGATCTCGCGGACCGTGCGCGGGTCGATGCGACCGCCTCGCACCCCCAGGAAGAGCGCGGGTCCGCTCGCCGACGTGGCCAGGGCGGGCCGGCCCCGGGCCAACCAGACATCGACGGCATCCTGCGCCGGCAGGCCGAACGGCACGGTGCGCTCCTTGCGGCCCTTGCCGAAGACGCGCACCACCCGGCGCGAGCGGTCGACGTCGTCGACGTCCAGGCCCACGAGCTCACCGACGCGGATGCCGGTGGCGTACAGGACCTCGAGCATGGCGAGATCGCGCGAACCCACGGTGGGGTCGTCGGCGATGGTCGCCGCAGCAGCGTCCAGCACCGCGCGCATGTCGGTCGCGCTCAGCGTCACGGGCAGCTCACGGTGCGCCGAGGGGTTGGCCAGCAGGGACGCAGCATCGACGTCGGAGCGCCCTGTGCGGCGGAGCCATGCGGTGAACACGCGCAGCGACGTGGCGCGGCGGGCCAGCGTGGCCCGGGCGCGACCGAGGGTGCGCAGGGTGGCCAGGTGGCTGCGGAGCTCGCGGATGGTGATGTCGGCCGGGTCGTGGATGCCCAGTCGCGTCGCGTGCTCGGCGAGCCCACGGACGTCGTTGACGTAGGCCCGCACGGAGTTCTCCGACAGGTCACGCTCGAGGCGCAGGTGGGCGGCGTACGCCGTCACGACCTCGTCCCACGCCCCGGCCGGTTCGCTCATGGCGCCAGCCTCGCCGACGAGCCGGGGTCGAGCAGCGCCACCAGGGCAGGCTCGACGTCGTCTTGCGTGATGTGGCCGGCCACGACGAGCTCGGCCAGACCGTGCACCGAGCCCCAGACGGCCACCGTCAGCGGCATCAGGGCGGCCTCGGCACCGGGCGGCAGCAGGGCTGCTGTCGTCTCGGCCAGGATGCCTTCGATCTCGGTGATGAGCGGTGCCATCGTGGGGGTGGGCGAGCCGGGCACGCAGACCTCGGGGTCGTACACGACCCGGAAGCGCTCGGGGTGCTCAGCCGCGTAGCCGACGTAGGCGCCGCCCACGCGCACCGCGCGTTCCCGCGGAGACGCATCCTCTGCACTCGCCTGGGCGGCGCGCATGGCGCTCACCAGCTCGGCCATGCTGCGCTCGCTGACGCGCTTGAGCAGGCCCGTCCGGTCGCCGAAGTGGTGGTAGGGCGCGTTGTGGCTGACCCCCGCCCGTCGAGCCACCTCTCGCAGGCTCAGCGAGGTGTGCCCCTGCGTGCGCATGAGGTCGAGGGCCGCGTCCTCAAGGGCCGGCCCGAGGTTGCCGTGGTGATAGGCGCTGTCGGATCTTGACACGCGCAACATCGTAGCCCTACCGTCGATCTCACCGATATGGACAGTGTCTAGATTCTGGCCACTGTCTACATTCATCTCTCCCAGGAGCAGCCATGAGCACGTTGGTCATCGACGGCCACCCCTACCCCGACTCGCTGTGCGCCTCGATCGCGCGCACCTACGCCACCGCCCACACCGACGCCTCCCCCGAGGACGTCACCGTGCTGGCTCTGCGCGATCTCGACTTCGACCCGAACCTGCGCTTCGGCTACACGAAGCGCCAGGACCTCGAGCCCGACCTGGAGCGCGCCTGGCAGCAGCTGCTGGACGCCGACCACGTCGTCGTGGTGACCCCGGTGTGGTGGGGATCAGTCCCTGCCTTGCTGAAGGGGTTCTTCGACCGCGTGCTGCTGCCGCACCGGGCCTACCGGACCAAGCCGAACGGCCTGCCCGAAGGCCTGCTGGCCGGACGCACGGGTCGAGTGATCATCACGACCGACTCGCCCTGGTGGTACCTGCGACTCGTCGGTGACACCACCGTGCGGCACGTGCGGACCACCACCCTGCGCTTCTGCGGCATCAAGCCGGTGGCGACGACGCGGATCGGCCCCGTGAAGGACTCGACCCTCGAGCAGCGCGAGCGCTGGCTGGCCAAGGTCGCCCGCGCCGCCCGGAAGGACGCGGCACGATCAGGCGCCGTCGGCGCGGACCCAGCCGTCGCCGCTGCGGCGGACGCGCCCGCGACGCTCCAGCAGTGACAGGGCCGCTCGCACCTCGCGCGCCGAGAGATCGGCCGCCAGCGCAACGGCCACGGTGGTGCGCGGAGCCGGAGCGAGGTGGTCGAGCAGGCTGAGCGCCGGGTCCGGGACCGGCGCATCGGCCGGCAACCCCTCCCACCCCACGCCGCGCAGCTCGTCCTCGACGTCGTCGGCGCCGGTGACCAGCACCGCGGCCCCGTCGCGCATGGCG
>KI301992.1:1415146-1438518 GCA_000471045.1 actinobacterium LLX17
CGCGGTGCGTGCCGTCGGACTGCCGCGAGACCACCGGCCCGGGCACCGCCATCGTCACCCGCCCCAGACGGTCGGCCCAGTGCAGCGTGTTGAGCGAGCCGCTGCGGTCGGCGGCCTCGACCACGACGGTGCCCGCGGCGAGGGCGGCGATGATGCGGTTGCGCGCGAGGAAGCGGTGGGGCCGGGGCGCCTCCCCCGGCGGGTACTCGCTGACGATCCAGCCCTCGTCGGCCACCCGCTCGAGCAGGCTGGCGTGGGCGCGCGGATAGGGCACGTCGACACCTCCGGCCAGCACCGCCACCGTGCGACCGGCCACCGCCAGAGCACCGCGGTGTGCGCAGGCATCGATGCCGAAGGCGGCGCCGCTGACCACGGTCCAGGCGCGATCGGCCAGATCGGCCCCCAGGTCACCGGCCACCTCGGCCCCGTAGGTGGTGCAGGACCTGGCACCGACCACGGCGACCGATCGCCCGGCCGCGGCCCCGAGATTCTTCTGACCGCGCACCCAGAGGCCCCACGGTGCCGACGGAGGCTCGTGGCCGCCCAGGTCGTCGAGCGCGCTCGGCCACTCGGCTGATGTCGGCGTCACCCACCTGGCCCCGCAGTCGTCGGCTGCCGCCAGCACCTCATCGATGCGCCCGCGGTCGGCGCGCTCGGTGCGGCGGCAGACCTCGGCCGTCCTGCGAATGCCGTCGACCGCGACGAGCTCGCGGAGGCCACGGTCGTCGGGCTCAGCCGCCAGCGAGAGCGCGAGGCGGTCGAGTGCCTCACCCGTCGGCCTCACGAGGCCACCACCAGCTGGCGGAGCTCTGAAGCCACGGGACTCCCCCGGCGGAGAGCCAGCGCCATCAGGACGTCGTCGCCGTCGGGCCGGTCGTGGGCGTGCAGGTCGGCGAGCGTCCAGGCCAGCCGCAGCACACGGTCGGCGGTGCGCGGGTTGACGTGGTCGGCGGCGAGCTGGCGGTCGAGCAGCAGGCGGGCGTCGTCGGTGACGGGCCACTGCCGGCGCAGCTCGGGACCCGGGACGTCGGCGTTGAGGCACCACGAGGTCTCGGCGAGGCGCTGCGTCTGCCGCTCACGTGCCAGCAGCACCTGCTCGGCGAGCTCGGCCGTGCCCCGCGGGGTCGAGATGGCGCGAGCCAGCTCGGGCCGGCTGGGCGCCGTGAGCGTGCGGTGGATGTCGATGCGGTCACGGATGGGCCCGGAGAGCTTGTCGCCGTACCGGCGACGCATGGCCGGCGTGCACCGGCAGGATGATCCGATCGTGGCGGCCTGTCCGCAGGGGCACGGATTGGCCGCAAGAATCAGCTGGAATCGTGCCGGGTAGACCGCGGTGACGGCAGCACGGGAGACGACCACGTGACCGCTCTCGAGCGGCTGACGCAACGCCTCCAGCACGTTGACCGCGAACTCGGGCGCCTCGTCGAGGAACAGCACCCCACGGTGCGCGAGGCTCATGGCGCCCGGCCGGACCACGCGGCTGCCGCCACCGACGATGGCGGCGGCACTGGCCGTGTGGTGCGGGTCGAGGAATGGCGGCCGGGTCAGCAGCGGAGTGTCGGTGGGCAGGACGCCGGCGACCGAGTGCACGGCGCTGACCTCGAGTGCGTCGCGGTGCGCCAGATCCGGCAACAGACCCGGGAGCCGCTGCGCCAACATGGTCTTGCCGACGCCGGGCGGGCCGACCATCGAGAGGTGATGACCACCGGCTGCCGCGACGAGCAACGCCAGCCGTGCGTCGTCGTGGCCGGAGACGTCGGCCAGGTCGAGCTCGGCCAGGCGGTGGTCACTGTGGCCGCCGATGGTGGGCGGGTTGTCGAGGGGCGGGACGGGTGGATCGTCGGGCTCCTCGGCACCGGTCAGCCAGGCCACCACCTGGCGCAGGGACCGCACGCCGATGACGTCGATGCCGTCGACGAGCTGCGCCTCGGGGACGTTGACCTCGGGCACGACCACACGGGCGAAGCCCGCCTCGGCGGCGGCCAGCGTGGCCGGCAGCACGCCCCGCACGGCCCGCAGTCGGCCGTCGAGCGCCAGCTCGCCGATGAACGCCGAGTCGCGCAACCACTGGCCGGGCACCAGCGACTTGGCCGCGAAGACGGCCACCGCAATGGCGAGGTCGTAGTGCGACCCGCTCTTGGGCACCGTGGAGGGCGCGAGGTTGATGGTCACGCGTTGGTCGGGCCAGGACGTGCCGGAGTTGGTGACCGCGGCCCGGCACCGGTCGCGGGCCTCGTTGACCATGGCGTCGGGCAGACCCACCAGCACCGTGGCCGGCAGGCCGTTGGAGATGTCGACCTCGATCTCGACCGCGCGTCCGCTCAGGCCGTCGAGGCTGACCGAACCCACGCACGCGGGCATCAGGCCACTCCCCGCACGCGGACGACCTCGGCAGCGCCGCGCGGTGGCACCAGCACCGAGACGACGTCGATGCGCACCGCGGCGGGTTGCACGTCGTGCTCCTCGAGCCACGCCGAGGTGAGGCGGCGCAACCGGGCCGCCTTCTGCGGGGTGATCGCCTCGAGCGGACTGCCGTGCGTGACGCTGCTGCGCGTCTTGACCTCGCACACCACCAGGGTGGAGCCGTCGCGGGCCACGAGGTCGATCTCACCCCACCGGCAGGTCCAGTTGCGATCGAGGACCACCATGCCGGCGTCCTGCAGGTGCGTGGCCGCCACCTGCTCGCCGAACGTGCCGAGTGCCTTGTTGCGTGCGTAGGTCATGTCCCCGAGCGTGCTGCGCGCGACCCTCGCACCGGAACGGTCGAAGCGCGACCTGTGGATGACGAACCGGTTCGCCCGCACCTGGGGACAAGACGCATTCAGCGGCGTACTCTTTGTAGTACACCCCCCCACCTGGAGGATGCCATGAGGACGTCACAGATCGTCACCGACCTGATCGAGAGGTCGGGCCTCTCGAAGGCAGAGCTCGCCCGACGCGCCGGCATCTCCCGGGCACTGCTGCACGGGTACGCCTGCGGGAACACCGAGCCGTCGCTGCCACAGCTGCAGCGCATCGCCTCGGCCGCCGGGCACAGGATCGACGTGACACTGCGGCCCGCCCGTGCCGATGAGTTCATCGCCGTGCTCGACTTCGGCTCCCTCTTTCCCACGCGCGAACCCGATCCCCTGCCGGACATGCGGCACGTGTGGCGGTCCGACGCGGCATGACCACCCCGGTCCTGCTCCAGCGGCTGTCGACCATTCATCGGTCGTTGGACGCCGCGGGACTCGATCATGCGGTCGGTGGAGCGATCGCCCTTGCTGTGCATTCGCGCAACCCGCGGTTCACCGCCGACATCGACCTGAACATCACAGTCGATCCCGGCGACCCCGACGTGCTCCTGCGAGCCCTGCCCCGCCAGATCGTCCAGGACGAGGACGGCGTCGCTCGCCTCCGCGCCGAGCAGCAGACCCGCCTGTTCTGGGACGGCACACCCAGGACTCCGGTGGACCTCTTCCTGCCTGCCCACCCCACGTTCCACGCCTCGGCCGTCGAGCGCGCGGAACCGGTGGAGTGGCTCGACGGGGTCAAGGCGCTGACGGCGACCGACCTCATCGTCTTCAAGGCGCTGTTCGACCGCGCGAAGGACTGGGCGGACATCGAGGATCTCGCCGGCCAGGGCGCCGGTGACTTCGCCGAGGCAGCGGACTGGGTCGAGAGCATCGTCGGCCACGGCACCGCGACCGTCAGGCTCCGCGGGCTGGCCTGAGCGTCACGCCGCCGCGCCCGCGTCAGGCGGAACGGTCGAGCGGTTCGACGGCGCGTCGGGTCTCGTCGGGCAGGACCCAGATGACGCCGTGTCCCTTCTGGGAGTGGTGGCGTCTGGACATGGGGCTGAGGTTGTCGCCGGTGGTGGGTCCGTTGGGCCAGGGTTGTCGGTGGTCGATGTCGCACCGATCGGCCGGGGTCAGACACCCCGGCGCTTGGCAGACGCCGTCTCGGAAGATCAACGCCTTGGTGAGGATCTCGGGGGCGAATCTTCCGGTGTACTCGTGGGAGAGGACGTCGTCGGTGACGGGGTCGAGGACCATCCGGTGCCAGAACGGGCTGCCCGTCTGCGCGAGCTCCGCGACCCAACCACTGGGGACTGACCAGGAGCCGTCGGCGGCGAACCCGAACCCCTCGGTCGACCCGGCGAGGATGTCAGCGCCGATGGTGATCGCGATGTCGGTCCGCAGGACCGGTTCGGTGGCGTCGGTCTCGTTGGTCGTGGTCCACGAGGCCAGCAGGTCGGCGCGCCGCTGCGGGAGAGTCCGGCCGTCGTCGGCGTCCATGGCGCGGGCGGCGCGGTCGAGGCGCTTGTCGATCGCCGCCGCGACGTGCGAGGGCAGGTAGGCGGTCAGCCACGCCATCGCGTCGTCGTCATGGGAGATGTCAACCCGGCGGGCGGCGCGTTCCTTCTCAGCGCGCACCGCTGCCCGGTCGGGCTCGACCCGGACGACGAACCGCTTCAACCAGGCCCGCAGCTCGGGAACGGTGTGGGATGCCGCGTAGCGGGCGGCCTTGGTGTCGAGCCGCTCGAACGACTGATCGCGCTCGAGTCGACTGGCAGCGCGGCCGATCTCTCGAACCCGCGCCGCATCAATCGTGCCGTCGCGGTAGGCGGCCCACGTGTCTGGGAGCTGGTCATGGACCCGCTCGACAGCCGCGAGCCGGTAGGTCACCTGCCCCTCGGACAGTCCCATCGCCTGGCCGAGCGTGAGCGGGATGACCGAGAGCTCGACGTGGCGTCGCATCGGCGACTCAGCCTTGCTGGCCTCGGCCCGCATCTGCCGGGCCATCGCCACCATCGCGGCGTCTCGGGCAGCCTCGGCCCGCGCAACAGCCCGACCCAGCTCAGTGAGCCGGGCCGACGAGACGGCGAGCAACGAGGACATGACCCCACTCTCACCACCCCCACCGACACCGGGTTCACCCCGACGAGGGCCTGTGGACGAACCGGGCCTAGCCGCCCTGTCCCTCGGCCAGCTGAGCCAGCGCGGCCGTGACCGATCCCCAGCCGTCGAAGAAGCCCAGCTCGTGGTGCTTCGCCCGGTCGGCGGGAGTGCCGTGTCGGACGACCACCCCGTAGGCGGTGCCGTCGGGATGATCGCGCAGCGTGATCTCGGCGGTCATAGGAACGGGGGCGGGCAGGGCAGGACGCCACGTGCTGTCGACGGCGTTGGTGAAGACGATCCGGCTTCCCTCCTCCGCCGCGAGAAAGATGGCATCCATGTGCGGGACGAACTCCTGCCCGTCGTCGCTCATGCGAGTGACGAAACCGCCGCCGGGCCGGACTTCGAGCGTCTCGACGCGGGTGACGGTGGGCGCGGGCGTCCACCACTGCTCGAGCTGGGCCGGGTCTGTCCATGCCGTCCAGACGACTGAACGTGGCGCACGGATGATGCGATCGAGGGTGAGGTCGAGCTCGGGATTCATGAGGGGGTCTCCTGGTCCTGGGTGACAAAGGCTTCAAGTCGGTCGGTCCGTCCGCGCCAAAGGTCGCGCTGCTCCGCGAGCCAGTCGGCAACGGGCTCGAGCTCCTCAGGGCGCAACGTGCAGGTACGCACGCGGCCGGCCTTGGCCGTGCGGATCAGCCCACTGGCCTCGAGCACACGGATGTGCTTGAGGAAGGACGGCAACGAGATCGAGAACGGTGCAGCGAGCTCGCTCACTGTCGCCGGTCCGTAGCCGAGGCGGTACACGACGGCCCGGCGCGTCGGGTCCGTGAGGGCGGCGAAGACGTCGTCCAGCACAGAATTGTTTTCCATGTGGCTAACTATTGCAGCACGGAACAGTTAGCACAAGGGGCAACTATGGGACCTCGTCCAGCCGGAGGGCGAGCCGCCGCCGCGCAACTCAGTCGAGCTCGACGACCTCCACGTCGGTGAAGATCCACTCACCGTCGACGACCTCGAGCTCGACGTCGAGCCGGACGTCCGCCCAGTCCACGAAGTCCTCCGGCGCGTACTCCGCGACGTAGCGTCCGGTCACGACGATGGTCGCCTCGGTGCCGTCGACATCGACCTCGTCGAGCCGCAGCTCCTCGAGCGTGCCGGACCCGCTGTCGGACTCCCGCCAGCCCCGGCAGTCGTACTCACGCGAGGGCCCCGCGCGACCGCCGCTCTCGAGCTCGTCGCGAAAGCCGGCGGTGGTGAGCTGCTCATACCTCGCGCAGTCACCATCGTCGATCGCCTCGACCCAGTCGTCGAAGGCAGGCTCCACGGGCGGCGGGTCCTCGCCGCGGGCAAGAAGGACGATGAGCAGGGCGGCCAGCACGAGCGCGAGGACCACGTCGGCGGCACCCAACCACGCCACCCGTCGTCCGGCGCGCATCACTCGCCGCCGGGGACCTTGAAGTCCGAGCCCTGCAGCTCCTCGACGTTGACGTCCTTGAACGTCAGCACCTTGACCGTCTTGGCGAACCGCGCCGGCCGGTAGATGTCCCACACCCAGGCGTCGGTCATGGTGACCTCGAAGTACGCGTCGCCGGTCTCCGACCGCACCTTCACGTCGACGGCGTTGCACAGGTAGAACCGACGGTCGGTCTCGACGACGTACTTGAAGATCTTCACGACGTCGCGGTACTCGCGGTACAGCGACAGCTCGGCCTCGGACTCGTAGCGCTCGAGATCCTCTGCACTCATGACGGCCTCCTCGACCAGCTCATGCCGACGCCTGCGCGGCCAGGGCCGCTCGGACGTTGACGTAGGTGTGGCGGTGCTCCACACAGGGCCCATGCTGCCGCAGAGCGGCGTCGTGCGTGGGCGTGCAGTAGCCCTTGTGCGTGGCGAAGTCGTACTGCGGGAAGCGCTCGTGCAGGTCGACCATCAGCCGGTCGCGGGTCACCTTCGCGACGACGGAGGCGGCGGCGATCGACGCCGCCACGCGGTCGCCCTTCCAGACCGCGAGCCCGGGGACGCCCAGCCCGTCGACGGGAAAGCCGTCGGTCAGCACGTAGCCGGGACGCACGCGGAGTCGCGCGAGGGCTCGACGGAGAGCCTCGACGTTGGCCCGATGCAGCCCGATGCGGTCGCAGTCGGCCGGGCTGAGGACGACGACCGAGACGTCGACCGCCCGGCGCAGGATGCGGTCGTAGCACGCCTCACGGCGACGCGGCGTCAACAGCTTGGAGTCGGCGAGGCCATCGATCGGACGGTCGAGGATGACCGCAGCGGCGACCAGCGGGCCGGCACACGCACCGCGACCGGCCTCGTCGACCCCCGCGACCGGGTACAGGTCGCGGCGCGCCAGGGCTCGCTCGTACCCGTAGAGCCCGGCGTCACGGCGCACGGTCGCGCCTCGTTGCAGCTGGGTCATGGCACCCCGCTCACGACTGGGCCCTCACGACTCGGGCGGGGCCGCGGGAACGTCGTCGAAGGCGTCGGTGCTGCCGGTGCCACCAGCGCGGTTCAGCGGCCAGACCCGGACCCACGACTTGCCGACGACGCTGTCGACTCGCACCTGGCCACCGCCGGGATCGCCGAGGTGGGCCACCGAGTCGGCCGAGTTGTCGCGGTTGTCGCCCATGACCCAGAGGTAGCCCTCCTTGACGACGACGTCGAACTCGCGGTTGCGCACGACCGTGGGGTCGAGCACGTAGGGCTCGTCGATCGCCTTGCCGTTGACCGTGATGCGGCCACTGCCGTCACAACAGACGACGCGGTCGCCCCCCACCCCGATGACCCGCTTGATGAGGTGGTCGCCGGTCGGGAACAGGCCGATGGCCTCGAGACCCTTCTGCACCGGGTTGGAGGCCGAGTTGGCCTGCTCGACGCCGAGCCAGCCGCCCGGGTCGGCAAACACCACGATGTCGCCGCGCTCGGGCTCACCGGTCCACAACGAAACCTTCTGGACGATGATCTTGTCGTCGACCAGCATGGTCGGCTGCATCGACTCAGACGGGATGTAGAACGCCTGGATGAAGAAGGTCTTGACCACGACCGCCATGACGGTGGCGATGACCACGAGGAGGATGGACTCCTGCCAGATCGGCAGACTGCGCTTCTCGCGGTGGGCCTTCGACGTCACTCCGAGAGCCTAGCCGGGCGACGCCAGCCGGCGGCGCCCGACACGGGACCGTTCGCCACGCTCATGAGGCGGCGTCCGGAGGACCCGTCAGACCTCGCGCTTCTCCTTGATCTTGGCGGCCTTGCCGCGGAGGTTGCGCAGGTAGTAGAGCTTGGCGCGACGGACGTCACCGCGGGTGGCGACCTCGATCGACTCGACGACCGGAGTGTGGAGCGGGAAGGTGCGCTCGACGCCGACGCCGAAGCTGACCTTGCGGACCGTGAAGGTGCGGCCGACGCCCGAGCCCTGCACCTTGATGCAGACGCCCTGGAACACCTGGACGCGGGAGCGGTTGCCCTCGACGACCTTGACGTTCACCTTGAGGGTGTCTCCGGCGCGGAAGTTGGGGATGTCGGTGCGCAGCGCGGTGGCGGCGACCTGGTCGACGACGTTCGTCATGATGAGCTCCTCGTTGGTGCCACAGGTCACCCAACGGATGTCGGGGGTGAAGTTCGAAGAAGGTGGCGTGACTGATCGCGTCCCCTGTGGCAGAGGCGATCACGCCGAGGGTCAAGTCTGCCACAGCGCCGCTGCCCCGAGGAAATCCGGGAGGGAAACCCCGGGCCCTGGGCGGCGAGATCACACACAAGAACGCCCGCCGGAGCGTATCCGGCGGGCGTTCCTGATCCAGACCGGGCTTGAAGCCCGCTCAGGTCCGAGGGGATCAGTCGAGCGCGTAGCCCTCGCCGTGGAGCACCCGATCGATACCGGCGATCTCGTCCTCCTCCTTGGCGCGGAAGCCGATCGTCTTCTCGATCACGAGGCCGATGACGTACGCGACCACGAACGAGAACACGATGATCGCGAGCGAGGAGAGGATCTGGGCGAACAGCAGATCCGTCTCGCCGCCGAAGAACAGGCTGCCACCCGTGAGCGTCTCCGAGCCGAAGAAGCCGATGTAGACGCAGCCGATGAAGCCGGCGACCAGGTGGATGCCGACGACGTCGAGCGTGTCGTCGTAGCCGAGCTTGAACTTCAGGTCGACCGCGAGGGCGCAGACGACACCCGCGAGGAGACCGAGCACGAGGGCCCAGACCGGCGTCACGAAGGCGCAGGCCGGCGTGATGGCGACGAGACCGGTGACAACCCCCGAGGCGGCGCCCACCGCGGTGGCCTTGCCGTCGCGGAAGGTCTCGACGACGATCCATCCGATCAGCGCGGCAGCCGGGGTGATCAGCGTGTTGAAGAAGATCAGCGAGGTCTGGCCCTCGTCGGCACCGTAGACGCCGGTGTTGAAGCCGAACCAGCCGAACCACAGGATGGCCGCGCCGATCAGGACGAGGGGCACGTTGTGCGGCAGCGACTCCTCCTTGGAGAAGCCGGCCTTGCGCTTGCCGAGCACCAGGGCCAGGGCCAGGGCAGCAGCACCCGCGGACTGGTGGATGATCGTGCCGCCGGCCCAGTCGAGCGCAGCACCGAAGCCGAAGACGTCGTTCGCGAGCCAGCCGTAGAAGTTGCCGTCGGCGTCAACGCCGAACAGCCAACGGAACGTCGGGAACACGACGAACGTCGCGAAGAGCGCCGCGAAGAGCATCCAGGGCCAGAAGCGCGCACGGTCGGCGACGGCACCCGAGACCAGGGCCACCGTGATGATGCAGAAGGCCACGAGGAACGCGTGGCCACCGAAGAGGTTGGCGGCGTCCCCACTGCCGGCCGACGTCACCAGATCGGACATGCCGAAGTCCTCGAACGGATTGCCGAAGTACTTGCTGCCGCCGCTCGTGCCGTTGCCGGCGATGCCGGTGCCGCCGTAGAGCACGTAGAGGATCGTGACGACCGCGATCGAGCCGAAGCTCAGCATCATCATCGACACGACGGACTTGGCCTTGACCAGTCCGCCGTAGAAGAACGCGAGTCCTGGTGTCATAAAGAGCACGAGAGCCGTGCAGATCAGTTGCCAGGAAAGATCGACTGACATTTCAACCTCATTTGCCTGTTGGGGGAGAGCCATCGTCAGGACAGCGTCGTTGCTGCACTCACTGCGCCGTCAGTCTGGCGGCGTGAGATTCCCTCAGGCTTGCCTCAGGATCACGGCAACGTTACGGGATCGCCCCTCGCGTGAACACGCGGTAACAGGGCCCGGTCAGGGCAGGAGGTCGGGACGACGTGCTCGCGTCCGTTCGAGCGACTGCTCGCGACGCCACTGCATGATGCGGGCGTGGTGGCCCGACAGCAGCACCTCGGGCACGTCGTGGCCGCGCCAGCTGGCCGGCTTGGTGTAGACGGGGTACTCGAGCAAGCCGTCGGCGCCGTGCGACTCCTCGGTCAGCGACTCCGGATTGCCCATGAAGCCCGGCAGCAGCCGGACGACCGCCTCGATGACGGCGAGCGCCGCGACCTCTCCCCCGTTGAGCACGAAGTCGCCGAGCGAGACCTCCTCGACGCGGTGGCGGGTGGCGGCGTCGTCGATGACGCGCTGGTCGATGCCCTCGTACCGTCCGCACGCGAAGATCAGGTGGGACTCGGCGCTGAGCCGCTGGGCGTCGGCCTGCCGGAACGGTCGGCCGGACGGCGTGGGCACCAGCACGACGCAGTCGTCGGAAGCCAGGGCGTCGAGCGCCTGCCCCCATGGCTCCGGGCGCATGACCATGCCCGCTCCCCCGCCGTACGGGGTGTCGTCGACGCTGCGGTGCCGGTCGGTCGTCCAGTCACGCAGGTCGTGGACCGCGAGGTCGAGCAGCCCGGCCTGACGCGCCTTGCCCGGCAGCGAGAGGTCGAGCGGTGCGAGGTACTCGGGAAAGATCGTGACGACGTCGACACGCATCAGTCTGAACCGTCTGCGGCCCGTGGCCCCGCACCCCCGCCGGCACCCCCGTTGGGGTCCGCCACATCGGCGGCCTCGGGATTGATCAACCCGGGCACCTCGGCGACGACGAGGCGACCGGCCTCGAGGTCGACCTCGGGCACGAGCGCGGCGACGAACGGCACCAGCACCTCACGGCCGTCGACGTCGATCGCCAAGGTGTCCTGGGCGGGCAGGTGGAGCACTGCGGTGACGGTGCCGACCTCGACACCGGCGTGCACGACGCTCAGCCCGATCAGCTGGTGGTCGTAGAAGTCGTCCTCGTCGTCCGGCAGCTCGGTGGGGTCGACCTGGGCCTCGATCAGCACGCCGTGGAGCGCCTCGGCGGCGTTGCGATCGTTGACCTCGCGGAAGGTCACGAGCCAACGTCCGGAGTGCGGGCGGGCGGCCGCGACCGTGAGGGTGCGCCCCCCGCAGACGACCGACGAGCCCGGCGCAAATCTGCGCTCGGGCTCGTCAGTACGTGCTTCGACGGTCAGCTCACCGCGGATGCCGTGGGCCTTGGCGACCCGGCCGATGACGACCTGCACGAGGATCAGGCCCGGCGGTCGACGTCCACGAAGTCGATGCGGGCGCCGCCGGTACCGGCCACGGCCGACACGACCTTGCGGATGGCGGTGGCCGTGCGGCCCTGGCGTCCGATGACCTTGCCAAGGTCGGCCGGGTTGACCCGGACCTCGAACAGGTCGCCGCGGCGAGTCGACTTCTCCCGCACGTCGACCTCGTCAGGGTGCTCGACGATGCCGGACACGATGTGCTCGATGACCTCGACCATGGGTGCAGCCACGATCAGGACTCGGAGGCCTCGTCGGCAGCCTTCTCGGCCGGAGCCTCGTCAGCGGGCTTCTCGTCAGCCTTCTCAGCCTTCGCGTCAGCCTTCTTCTCGGCCTTGGCGTCAGCCTTCTTGTCGGCCTTGTCCTCGGCGGGCGCCTCGTCAGCGGGCTTCTCGTCGGCCTTGTCGTCCGCCTTGGCGGACTTCTTGGCGGCGGCCTTCTTGGTGGTCGCAGCCTTCTTCGGCTCGGCGTGCAGCTCCTTGAGCGCAGCGTCGAACAGCTCGGCCTTGGGGGTCTTGGCCTCGGGCTCCTTCAGCGACGGCTTGCCGCCGATGTCACCGGTGAGCTTGAGCAGCGCGGCGACGGCCTCGGTCGGCTGCGCGCCGACGCCCAGCCAGTACTGCGCGCGCTCGCCGTCGACCTTGATGGTCGAGGGCTCGGTCTTGGGGTTGTACGTGCCGATCTCCTCGATCACGCGACCGTCGCGCTTGGTGCGCGAGTCGGCGACGACGATGCGGTAGAACGGGGTGCGGATCTTGCCCATCCGCTTGAGGCGAATCTTGACGGCCACGGGTGTGGTGTCTCCTTGGAGTTTCGGGGTGGTGACGCACGTCGCGGGTGGGGACACGCTTCGATCACGTCGAGGGGGCCGGCGTCGGTGGGGATGAGAGGGTCCCTACCGGGCTCCGGACACAAGGCGTCATTCTGCCAGACGCCGTCCTGCCGGACCAACTCGCCGCGCTGGGCCCGTCCTGGGCCTAGAAGGAGCCGTGGCGCCCGGCGCCGTCGACGAAGCGCTGCGCCCCGCGGACGGCCTCGGCCTCGAGCACCGGGAGGCCGCCCGCACCTTCGGCACGCAGTGCCTCGGCGAGGGGCAGGTCCCACTGCTGCAGTGCCGACGCCCGGTCGGCGCGGAGGCAGGCCTGCGGGAACGCGGCCAGCTGCTCTGCCAGCGCGTGGGCGACGGTGAGCGACTCCCCCGTGCGCACCACCCGGTTGGCCAGCCCCAGCTGCAGCGCCTCGTGCGGCTCGACGGGCCGACCGGTCAGGATCAGGTCCATCGCGCGGCCGTGCCCGACGATGCGGGGCAGGCGTACGGTGCCGCCGTCGATCAGCGGCACGCCCCACCGGCGGCAGAAGACACCGAGCACGGCGTCCTCCTCCATCACCCGCAGGTCGGCCAGCAGCGCCAGCTCCAGCCCGCCGGCGACGGCATGGCCGGCGATCGCGGCGATGAGGGGCTTGCTGAGGCCCATGCGCGTGGGTCCCATCGGGCCGTGCCCCTCCGGATCAACACTGTGTCGGCGCTCGGGGTCCCCGATCGCGCTCAGGTCGGCTCCTGCGCAGAAGGTGCCGCCGGTCCCGGTCAGCACCGCCACGGCGAGGTCGTCGTCAGCCTCGAAGCGTTCGAAGGCCGCCAGCAGCTCGGCCGCCATCGGCCCGTCCACGGCGTTGCGCCGCTCGGGCCGGTTCAGGGTGATCGTGCAAACGTCGTCATCGACGTCGAAGAGGACTGCATCCATGGTGCCGCCCATCTCACCACAGGCAGACTGTCCCCATGAGCGATCTCTCCAGCGGGCCGACCACCGTGCTGCACAACTCCGCCTGCTCCACCTCACGCCACGCCCTCGAGGTCGCCGACGAGGTCGGAGCCGACGTCGAGGTCGTGCCGTACCTGAAGCAGCCGCTGGACCGTGCGGCCCTGCTGGACCTGATGGCCAAGCTCGAGGACCCACCGGCCGACCTGGTGCGCAAGGACCGCTTCTTCCGCGACCAGGGGCTCGACGCCGCCGACTACACGACGGCGGAGCAGGTGGCCGAGCTCCTCGTCGAGCACCCGCGCCTCATGGAGCGTCCGGTGCTGGTGCGCGGCGACCGGGCGATCATCGGCCGCCCGAAGGACCGGGTCGCCCCCTTCCTGGGTGGCGAGTAGACCCTGTCCGGCGAGCAGAGCCTGGCCGGCGACTAGCCCAGACCGGCCTGCTCGACGAACTCGTCGGCGATCGCCTCGGGTGACGGCGTGATGTCGAAGGCCCAGCCGTGCTCGTCGGGGTCGAGCTCCTCGAGCGTCTCCTCCTGCGAGCGCAGCAACGAGGACGGCATGAAGTGGTCGCGACCGTCCATGCGTTCCTGGATGAGGTCGTGGTCACCGGTCAGGTGCAGGAACACGACGCGCTCGGCGCCCCGGCGCAGCACGTCGCGGTAGGACCGCTTGAGCGCCGAGCAGCTGATGACGCCACCCGTGGCGTCGTGCTCGCCGAGCCAGACGGCGATGTCCTCGAGCCACGGCCAGCGGTCCTCATCGGTCAGCGCCTCACCGGCCGACATCTTCGCGACGTTCGCGGCCGGGTGGAAGTCGTCACCGTCGGCGTACGTCACGTCGAAGCGCTCGGCGACCTCGTGCCCGACGGCAGACTTGCCGACCCCCGAGATGCCCATGACCACGACGAGCGGCTTGCCTGTCTCGGCACTGTCGACCATGGACCTGACCGTACGTCAGAAGTGCATCACGCGGTCAGCCGCTCGCCGTCCCGACCGGGTCGGGCGCCGACGGCCGCCAGGCGGTCCACGAGCTCGGGCTCCGGCGGGTTGTGATGGCTCAGGTGCACCGCCACCACCTCGGTCGTGCCGGTCACGGCACCGGCGTCACGCAGGCGCGCCACCAGCTCGGAGAACGTGACGAGATCGAGATGACCCCCGTCGAGGTCGGTACGGTCACCGAACGTCTCCTCGAGCAGCACGACGTCGTAGGCCGCGCCCTCGACGGCCGCGAACCAGTCCTCCGCCCACGGGCCGGTGTCGCAGGCCCACAGCAGCCGCGAGCCGTCGGGGGCGGTGATGTCGTAGAGCACGGAGTCACCGTCTGCGAGCACCCGATGGTTCGCCGGCAGTGCCCGGACCCGGTAGCCGTCGAGCTCCACGACGTCGCCGGCCTCGACCGGCAGCCAGTGCACCGGCGCGTCCGGAGCCACCCACGGCCGGCAGGCCTCGATCACCGGGGGCGGACCGACCACGTCGAGCGGCGCCTCGGTGACCCATGAACGGTGCAGCAGCAGCTCGGGCGCCAGGTGGTCGGAGTGCGCGTGGGTGACGAGCACGTGACGCACCCCGGCCAGCGAGCGGCCTTGCCGGGCCGCAGCGGACCCGGCCTCGGGCCCGCACTCAAGCAGCAGCACATCGTCGACCAGCGCGGTCGTCGGCGAGCGCAGGACACCCGACCGCCGCGCCTCGGCGCAGGAGTCGCACGCACAGAAGGCGTTCGGCCAGCCGTCGGCCGCACCGGTGCCCAGCAGCACGACCTCCACTACATGAGGTCCTTGAGCTCCTTCGGCAGCTCGAAGTCGGCGGCCGCGTCGGCGCCACCGAACCCGAAGGCGTCGGCGCCGGTCTCGGGCTTCTTCTGCTGCTGCGCCTCGGCGGCGCGCTTGGCCGGGTTGCCGGAGCCGCGCTTGCCCTTCTTCTTCTGCTGCGGCTTCTGGCGGGCACCGGCGCGCTTGCCGGGCATGCCGGGAAGGCCACCCATACCGGGCATGCCGGGCATCCCGCCGCCCTTGGCCATCTGCTGCATCATCTTGGCCGCCTCGAAGAACCGGCTGACGAGCTGGTTGACGTCGCTGACCTGGGTGCCCGATCCCTTGCTGATGCGGGCGCGGCGCGAGCCGTCGATCATCTTGGGATTCTCGCGCTCGGCCGGCGTCATCGAGCGGATGATCGCCTTGATCTTGTCGATCTCGCGGTCGTCGAAGTTGGCCAGCTGCTCCTTGAACTGCCCCATGCCGGGCAGCATGCCCATCATCTTGGACATGGAGCCCATCTTCTGGAGGGCCTCCATCTGCGCGAGGAAGTCGGTCAGCGTGAACGAGCCACCGACGATCTTCTCGGCCGCCTTGGCGGCCTCGTCGGCGTCGAACGCCTTCTCGGCCTGCTCGATCAGGGTCAGCACGTCACCCATGTCGAGGATGCGCGACGCCATGCGGTCGGGGTGGAAGACGTCGAAGTCGGTCAGCTTCTCGCCCGTGGAGGCGAACATGATGGGTCGGCCGGTGACCTGGCGGACCGAGAGCGCCGCACCGCCGCGGGCGTCGCCGTCGAGCTTGGTCAGCACCACACCGGTGAAGTCGACGCCATCGGCGAACGCCTGCGCGGTCTGGACGGCGTCCTGGCCGGTCATGGCGTCGATGACGAACAGGACCTCGTCGGGCGTGACGGCGGCACGGATGTCGGCGGCCTGCTGCATCAGCTCGGCGTCGATGCCGAGGCGTCCGGCGGTGTCGACCACCACGACGTCGTGCAGCGTGCGACGGGCCTCGGCGATCGAGGCGGTGGCGACAGCCACCGGGTCGCCCGAGGCATCACCGGAGCCGGTGTTGCCCGGCTGCGGCGCGAAGACCGTGACGCCGGCCTGCTGGCCGACGACCTGCAGCTGGGTGACGGCGTTGGGCCGCTGGAGGTCGGCCGCCACCAGCATGGGGCTGTGGCCCTGCTCCTTCAGCCAGCGGCCGAGCTTGCCGGCGAGCGTCGTCTTGCCGGCGCCCTGCAGGCCCGCCAGCATGATGACGGTCGGTGCCGTCTTGGCGAACTGGATGCGGCGGGTCTCGCCGCCGAGGATCGTGACGAGCTCCTCGTTAACGATCTTGACGACCTGCTGGGCCGGGTTCAGCGCCTTGCTGACCTCGACGCCGTTGGCCCGCTCCGTGACCGCCGCGACGAACGAGCGCACGACGGGCACGGCGACGTCGGCGTCGAGCAGCGCCAGCCGGATCTCGCCGACCGTGGCATCGATGTCGGCGGCCGACAGCTTCCCCTTGCCACGCAGGCTGGAGAAGGCGGACTGCAGACGGTCTTGCAAGGAGTCGAACACGAAGGTCCTCGGTCTGTGGGCGGTGGATCGGGAACCGGGTCAGCCTATCCGAGGGCGCTCTGCTCGAGAGCCCCGCTCAGCAGAGAGCACTCTCGACAGCGGTCCGCACACCCTCCGCCGCGTCGGCATCGAGCGGGCCCCCGTCGGCACCCACCACGTAGAAGACGTCGCGGACCTCCGACCCGTAGGTGGAGACGTGCGCCGATCGGATCGATCCGGCGGCGGCCGTGATGGCCCGCGCCACCAGGTAGATCAGTCCGCGCCGGTCCAGCGCGTGCACCTCGACGAGCGTGGCCGTGGCGTGGGGACGCTCCAGGAGGCGCACCCGCGGGTTGTCGTCGCCCTTGGCCGGACGGTCGAGCCGCAGGTCGAGGTCGACCGTCCCGTCGAGCGCCGGACGGATCCGTTCGGTGAGCGCAGCCGCGTCGAGCCCGGTGCGTGGCGTCTCCCAGAGGGACACGGCTGTGCCGTCGCGCGTGACCGTGCGCAGCGACTGCAGGTCGACCCCGGCCAGCGCGAGCGCTCCGGCCAGGCGGGCGAGCAGGCCGGGAGCGTCGTTCACGACCACCGTCACCAAGGAGCCGCCGCGGTGCGACTCGACCGCCAGGCTCAGTGCTCCACCACCTGCCAGGTCGGGGAACGGCACGTGATCGGGCCAGCCCTCGTAGGACTCGCTCTCGGGATCGACGGCCCCGGTGAGCTGGGCACGCACCTTGGTCACGAGCCCCTCGATGAGGCCCTGCCGCCATGGCGTCCAGGCCTGCGGGCTGGTCGACACGGCGTCGGCGGCCGTCAGCGCGGCGAGACGGTCGAGCACACGCTCCGTCCCCACGATCTCGGCCACGTTGGCGGCCGTCGCCGGGTCCTCGATGTCACGGCGCGTGGCCACGGTCGGCAGCAGCAGGTGCCAGCGGACGAGCTCGCCGACGTCCTCGGCGTCCGCGGCGTCGAAGCCCCAGCGTCGCGCGATCTCGACGGCCATCGGCTCACCGACCTCGCTGTGGTCGCCCGGCCGGCCCTTGCCGATGTCGTGCAGCAGTGCGGCGACCGCCAGGAGGTCCGGGCGATCGACGCCGCGAAGGCGGGCCGCGACCTGGACGCACACCTCGGTGCTGTGGCGGTCGACCGTGAAGCGGTGCACCGGTGACGACGATCCGCGCAGGCGGATGTCGGACCACTCCGGCAGCCACCGGTCGACGACCCCGGCGAAGTCCAGCTCGTCCCACACGGCCGGCAGGCCCGGGCCGGCGGTGAGCAGGTCGACCATGGCGCGGCGCGCGCGTTCGGGCCATGGCTCGGGCAGGTCACCGAGGCGCTGGGCCAGGCGCGCGGCCGTGCCGGCACCCAGCGGCAGGCCCGCCCGCGCTGCGGTCGCGGCGAGACGCAGCGCCACCTCGGGATCACCCGCGGGGTCGGCGCTGGCCGTCATGACGACCTCGCGGTCGAGGATGCCGACTCCGGGCCCGACCTCCAGGACGCCGACCGGGCGCCGTCCGGCCCGCGAGGCGGACAGCGCCAGCGTGTCGTCGAGCCGGCGCCAGGTGCGACCCACCACGTGCGCGAGGCGACGACCGGTCTGGCGGACGCGGACGTCGAGGTCGAGGGGTGCCATGCCGAGTCGCTCGGCGACGTCGGGCAGCACGTCGGGGTCCAGGCGATCGGTCGCGCGACCCGTCACCTCGTGCAGCGCGTCGCGCACCTGCAGCAGGTCGACCCTCAGTCGCTCGACCTCGCCGTGAGGCGCGTCGACGAGCCAGGTGGCCACCAGGGCACGGAGCACGACGCCGTCGCGCAGCCCTCCCCCGCCCTCCTTGAGGTCGGGCACGGCGGAGTGGGCGATCCAGCCGGCTCGCTCGATGCGGGACGCGCGCTCGACCCGTACTTCCTCGATGCGGCGTCGCGCGTCGCGCCGCCAGTCGGCCAGCGCCTCCGAGCGCAGCGCCAGGACCATGCCGCTGTCGCCCGCGACGGCCCGGGCGTCCAGCAGACCCATCGCGACCTTCACGTCGTCGCGGGCGGCCGCGCGCATGGCGTCGCTGGCCCGTACGGCGTGGTCGAGCTTGAGGCCGGCGTCCCAGAGGGGGTACCAGAGCGCCTCGGCGACGGCGGCGACCGTGTCACCGTCGGCGTCCGGGTCGTGCACCAGCACGATGTCGATGTCGCTCGACGGCGACAGCTCAGACCGGCCGTAGCCGCCGACGGCCACCACCGCGAACCCCGTCGAGGCCCGCGGGTCGCCGGCGGACGGCACCGCGGCCGCGAACGCCGACCGCACGAGGCGGTCGGCGTCCACGGCACGCTCGGAGCGGGAGGTCAGACTGCGGCCTCGTCGGTCTCGCCGGTACGGACCCGCACGACGGACTCGACCGGGACCACCCAGACCTTGCCATCACCGATCTTGCCGGTCTGTGCCGCCGACGTGATGGTGCCGACGACGCTCTCGACGTCGGCGTCGTCGACGACGACCTCGAGCCGGATCTTCGGCACCAGCGACACGTCGTACTCGGCGCCGCGGTAGACCTCGGTGTGGCCCTTCTGCTGGCCGTAGCCGCTGGCCTCGGTGACGGTCATGCCGGCGACGCCGGCGGCGGCGAGGGCCTCGCGGACCTCTTCCCACTTGTGCGGCTTGATGACCGCGGTCACGAGCTTCATGTCATGCTCCCGTCTTGAAGGGCGATCCACCGGTGGTGGCGAAGTCGTAGGCCGACTCGCCGTGCTCGACGAAGTCGATGCCGCTGACCTCGTCCTCGGTGTCGATGCGCCAGCCGATGGTGGCCTTGATCGCGAACCCGACGATAGCCGTGGCGATGCCCGACCACACGACGGCGTACAGCGCGATCAGGGTCTGGACGACGAACAGCTTCAGTCCGTCGCCGTAGAACAGGCCGCCCGAGGTGGCCAGGAGGCCGATGGCGATGGTGCCCACCAGACCGCCCACGAGGTGCACGCCGACGACGTCGAGCGAGTCGTCGAAGCCGAAGCGGTACTTCAGACCGACGGCCAGGGCGCAGAGGGCACCGGCCACGAGTCCGAGCGCCAGCGATCCGAGTGGGCTGAGCGCGCCGCAGGCCGGGGTGATGGCCACGAGGCCGGCCACGACGCCCGAGGCGGCACCGAGGCTGGTCGCCTTCTTGTCGCGGATCTTCTCGACCAGGATCCAGCCGAGGATCGCCGCGGCGGCGGCAGCGGTGGTGTTGACCCAGACCAGGCCGGTCTCGCCGACGAAGCCCTCGAGGTCGAAGTTCTCGGCGTCAGGCACGTACGAGCCGGCGTTGAAGCCGAACCAGCCGAACCACAGGAGGCCGGCGCCGAGCATCGTCAGCGGCAGGCTGTGCGGCCGCATGGGCTCCTTGTTGAACCCACGACGCGCGCCGAGGATCAGCACCAGGACGAGGCCGGCGACACCGGCGTTGATGTGGACGACCGTCCCGCCCGCGTAGTCGATCGGGGCGATCTCGGCGGCACCGTCGACGACACCGAAGACCTTGGCCGACAGGCCGGAGGCCGCGTCGGACAGGAAGCCGCCGCCCCAGACCTGGTGCGCCAGCGGCAGGTACGAGAGCGTCACCCACAGCGGCAGGAAGACCAGCCAGGCGGAGAACTTCACGCGATCGGCGATGGCGCCGCTGATGAGGGCCGCCGTGATGATGGCGAACGTGACCTGGAAGGCGACGTAGACGTAGTCGGTGGCCGGGACGTCCTGCAGGCCGAACATCTCGAAGGGGTTGCCGAACAGACCACCGACGTCCTCGCCGTAGGCCGTCGACCAGCCCCACAGGATGAAGACGGGCGGCACGACGGCCAGCGCGCCGAACGACATCATGATCATGTTGAGCACGGACTTCGCGCGGGTCATGCCGCCGTAGAACAACGCCAGACCGGGCGTCATCAGCAGCACGAGCGACGCGGACGCCAGTATCCAGGCTGCGTACGCGGCGTAGCCGGTATCCATGGGACCTCCGAGGGTTCACTGGCGCACGCACCTCGCGCGCCGTGGACCACAGTGGTCAGGTCAGATGTCGGCGACCGTCCCGCAACGTTTCGGTCGTGTCACGTTTGCGGCCCGGACGTTTCGGCCGTGTTACGCGGACTCAGGACAGCCCAGTCAAAACAGCCCAGTCAGGACAACAGCGCGTCGACGAAGCCCTCGGCCTCGAACGGCGCCAGGTCGTCGGGACCCTCGCCGAGACCGACGAACTTGACCGGCACACCCAGCTCGCGCTGCACGGCGACGACGATGCCGCCCTTGGCGGTGCCGTCGAGCTTGGTGAGCACGATGCCGGTGACGTCGACGACCTCACCGAAGACCCGCGCCTGGGTCAGGCCGTTCTGCCCGGTGGTGGCGTCGATCACGAGCAGGACCTCGGTGACCCGGGCCTGCTTCTCGATGACCCGCTTGACCTTGCCGAGCTCGTCCATCAGGCCGGACTTGGTGTGCAGGCGGCCGGCGGTGTCGACCAGCACGACGTCGGCACCCTCGGCAATGCCGCGCTGGACGCCCTCGAAGCCGACGCTGGCGGGGTCACCACCCTCCGGACCGCGCACGACGTCGGCGCCGACGCGCTCGCCCCACGTCTGCAGCTGGTCGGCGGCCGCGGCGCGGAAGGTGTCGGCGGCGGCCAGGACGACGCGCTTGTTCTCAGCGACGAGCACGCGACCGAGCCGGCCGACCGTGGTGGTCTTGCCCGTGCCGTTGACGCCCACGACCAGGACAACGCCCGGCACGCCCTCGTCACCCGTGGAACGCAGACGACGGTCGAGGTCGGGACCGACGAGGGCCAGCAGCTCCTCGCGGAGGACCTCCTTGGCGCGCGCGGGGTCAGCAGCGCCCTCGACGCGCAGGCGGGTGCGGAGGCGTTCGACCAGCTCCATCGTCGGCGCCACGCCGACGTCGGCCGCCAGCAGCGTCTCCTCGATCTCGGCCCAGGCGGCGTCGTCGAGCGTGGCGCGACCGAGGATGGCCAACAGGCCCTGTCCCAGCGTGCTGTTGGAGCGGGCGAGCCGAGCCCGGAGGCGGACCAGTCGGCCGCGCGGCTCGTCCGGCCGCTCGACGGTGTCGATGGTGGGGCCATCGATGGGCTCGAACTCCGCACCCGGCGGCGGCTCGTCACCGGTCCCCAGCTGCTCGGGGTGGTGAATCTCCTCGTCGGTCTCGAGGTCCGACTCGAGGGTCGGCGGCAGCTCGTTGCGACCCCGGCGCAGCAGCGCCGTGGAGAGCGCGGCGAACGCAATGATCGCTCCGGTGATGAGGGCTACGAGAAGTTCGATCGACACCCCTCCACCCTAGGTGAGGTCGAGCACGTGGTCGCACCGGGCGAGCACGGCCGGGTCGTGCGAGACCAGCACGACCGTGTGCGCCGGAGCGAGCGACACCAGGTCGTCGACGAGCGCCGTCGCGAGCGGGGCGTCGAGGTGCTCGGTGGGTTCGTCCAGCACCAGCACGCGGTGCTCCCCGAGCAGCAGCCTGGCCAAGGTGAGGCGCTGGCGCTCTCCCCCGGACAGGCGCGCCCCCTGCTCGCCGACCTCGCGATCGAGGTCCAGGTGCAGCCCGGCGCGGTCCATCGCGGCGAGCAGCTCCGCATCGGTCGCATCCGGGCGGGCGATGCGCAGGTTCTCGCGCACCGTGGTGTCGAAGACCGTCTCGTCCTGCGCCATCACGCCGACGGTGCGGCGGACGGTGTCGCCGCGCAGGTCGGCCAGGTTGACCCCGCCCAGACGGACGCGCCCGGCGCGTGGCGCGACGAACCGGGCCATCGTCCAGGCGAGCGTGCTCTTGCCGGCTCCGCTCGGGGCGCTGATGCCCCACAGGCTCCCGGGACGCAGCACGGCCGAGACGTCCGGCACGAGGTCGCGGTCCCACCCCACCGTCACGCCGTCCAGCTCGAGGGTCGAGTCGGCCGGCGTCGCGAGGTCCGTGGCCGGTTCGGCGAGCGGTGAGGGCGCGGCCAGGAGGTCCGCGATGCGTGCTTCGGCGGCCTCGATGTCCGGGCGACGCCGTTCCGCCTCCGCCACCGCCTCCAGCACGTCGGCGAGGGCGAGCGGGGCCAGCAGCACCACCCCCGTCAGCACGGGACGCAGCGCATCTCCCGCGAGTGCCCCATCGAGGAGGAGGGCGACCACCCCGATCGTGAGTGCGGTGCCGGCCAGGACGATGAGCTGCCCCCACCCGCCCGAAGCGGCACCCCGCAGGTCAGTCTCGGCCTGCTCGTCGATCGCCCCGTGGGCCCGATCGAGGCGTCCGGCGTCCGAGCCGTGCACCACCAGCTCGTCGGCCCACCGCACCAGCTCCGTCACGTCCGCGGACTCCTCCGGGGACGCTGCCGGCACCGTCCGTGGCACGACGAGGCGCAGCACGAGCAGGATCGCCGCAGCCCCCAGCCCCACGGCCAGCCCGGCGCGGGGCATGACCAGCCCGACCGCAAGGGTCAGCGCACCCGTCGAGACCAACGCACTCGTCCAGGGCAAGCGCACCCGCAGCAGGCGATCGGCGACGGCGTCGACGTCCTGCACCGCGTGCCGCACCAGCTCACCGTGCCGTCGACCACCCAGGCCGTGGGGGGCGAGGCGCTCGAGGGCGCCGTTGACCGCAACCCGGGCCTCGACCGTGCGTCCCAGCGCCGCGTCGTGGGTCAGCAACCGTTCGGCGTAGCGCAGGACGGCCCGGCCGACGCCGAAGGTCCGGACGCCGACGATCGCCACCAGCAGGTAGAGCACCGGTGGCTGCTCGGCCGCCCGGACGACGAGCCAGGCCGAGGTCAGGAGCAGGCCCACGGCGGCGAGCTGGGCGCCGGCCGCCAGGGTTCCGCCCAGCAGGAGCCGCGCCCTCATGCTGGCACTCCCATGCTCGCGAGGTCGCTGGGCCCGACCACCCGGTCGGCGGCCT
>KI301992.1:1438780-1512056 GCA_000471045.1 actinobacterium LLX17
ACGACCCGGTGCGGGTCCAGCTCACTGGCTCCGGCGGCCGCGAGTGCCTCGCGCACGTCGTCGTCGGTCGCCTCGGGTGCCCCGAGTCGCACGGCCTCGGCGATCGTCCCGGCGGGAACGCCCGGCACCTGTGGCACCCAGGCCACGCGCGACCGCCACGCGGGCAGGTCGACCTGGCCGATGTCCACCCCACCGATCGTGGCGCGACCCTCGACCGGTTCGACCAGTCCCAGCAGGACGGCCAGCAGGGTCGACTTGCCGCTGCCGGACGGGCCGGTGACCGCCACCACCTCGCCGCGCTCGACCCGCAGGCCCGGCACGCGCACCAGGCGGTCGTCGCGCGCGACGGTCACGTCGCGTACCTCGATGACCGGGTCCGCCGGCGGCACGGTGGTCCCCAGGTTGAGCGGCCTCTCCAGCAGGTCGAGCGCCTCCTGCGCAGCGGCCACGCCGTCGGTGCTGTCGTGGTAGTGCAGGCCGAGGCGGCGGATGGGCAGGAACGCCTCCGGGGCGAGCAGGAGGACGAACATCCCGGTGGCGAGGTCGAGGTCACCGCCGACGATCCGCAGTCCCGTCGCGACCGCGACCAACGCCATCGAGAGCGTCGAGAACAGCTCCAGCACGAGAGCGGAGAGGAAGGCTGTGCGCAGCGAGCTGACGGTCGCCTTCCGGTGCCGCTCCCCCACCACGCGCAGGCCGCGGTCCGAGCGGCGTCCGAAGGTGCGCAGCGTCAGCACGCCGGAGGCGAGGTCGGAGAAGTGGCGGCCCAGCCGGGCCAGCTCGTCCCACCGGCGGTCGAGGTGGTCGCGGGTCGACATCCCCACCAGCACCAGGAAGCCGACGACGAGGGGCACCGTCAGGCAGACGATGACCGCGGTCAGCAGGTCCACCGCCAGCAACGCCACGATCACCACGCCCGGCACCAGCACGGCGAGCACGAGCTGGGGCAGGAACCGGCCGACGTAACCGTCCAACCGGTCGAGGCCAGGACCCAGCAGGGTCGCGACCCGGGCGGACGACGGTCGGTCACCGGAACGTCGCGGGTCCAGCAGCGAATCGACGACGTCGTGCCGCAGCTCGGTGCGCACGCCCACGGCCGCCCGTGCGGCGGTCGTCGCGGCCAGGTGCCCGAGGAGTCCGCGACCCACGAGGCACCCCACGAGGGCGACGACCGCCGCCGTCGGCAACGTCGCGTCGGCGAACCCCCGGGACACCAGGTACGCGAGCAGAGCGGCCTGCGCCACGACCGCGAGTGCCGTCAGCCCACCGAGGAGGACGGCCGCGACGAGGTATCGCCGGACGGCGCGGGAGCGACGGACGAGGCGCGGGTCGAGGGGTGTCATGACGCGGTCACGCCGGGATGTGGTGGGTGCCGATGCGGCGCCGGAAGACCCAGTACGACCACGCCTGGTAGCCGATCACGATCGGCGTGAAGGCCAGGGCGACCCACGACATGATCTGCAGCGTGTAGGGCGACGAGGCCGCGTTGGTCGTGGTCAGCGTGCCGGCCGGGTCCAGCGTGGACGGCATCACGTCGGGGAACAACGCGAGGAACCACACGGCCACGAGCGCAGCGATCGCCAATGCGGTGCCGGCGAAGGCCCAGCCCTCCGCGGCACGGGCACCCGCCGCGAGTCCACCGGCCAGTCCGATCACACCCACGGCTCCAGCCGCCCACACCGCCAGGTCTCCGTCGCGCAGCGCCGTCCAGGCCACCAGGGCTCCGAGCAGCGTCAGCGTGGTGCCACCGGATCGCAGCGCCAGGCCGCGAGCGCGTGAGCGGATGTCGCCCACGGTCTTGAGCGCGACGAAGAAGGCTCCGTGCGTCAGGCTCAGGGCGACGACGGTGGCCCCACCGAGCAGCGCGTAAGGGGTGAGCAGGTCGCCGAGGGATCCGACGAAGTCGTGGTCGGCGTCGAGGGGCACGCCGCGCACGACGTTCGCCAGCACCAGGCCCCACAGGAACGGCGGCACGACCGAGCCGGCCACGATCGCCCGGTCCCATCCTTGCTTCCAGGTGATGTCGGCCCGCTTGTGCCGGTACTCCAGCCCCACGGCTCGCACGATCAACGTGGCGAGGATCGCCAGCAGCGGCAGGTAGAACCCGCTGAACAGCGTCGCGTACCACTCGGGGAACGCCGCGAACGTCGCGCCGACCGCCACGATCAGCCAGACCTCGTTGCCGTCCCACACCGGGCCGATCGTGTTGAGCAGCACGCGCCGCTCACGGTCGTCTCGGGCCAGCACAGCCAGCAGCATGCCTACGCCGAAGTCGAATCCCTCGAGCACCAGGTAGCCCAGCCACAGGATCGCGATCAACGCGAACCAGACGGTCGTCAGCTCCATGTCCACTCCCTCAGTAGGCGAACGCCAGCGGGGCGTCCGGGTCGTCGACCCGCTGGGGCGGCTGCGCCTCCGGCAGCGGCCCGCGGATCGTGGTGAGCAGGAGCTTGAACTCAACGACCGCCAGCACCCCGTACAGCGCGGTGAAGCCGATCAGCGAGGTGAGCACGGTGCCCGCCCCCACGGTGGGCGAGACGCCGGACGCGGTGGGCAGCAGCCCGAACACCAGCCACGGCTGGCGGCCCATCTCGGTGAAGATCCAGCCGAACGAGTTGGCCGCCAACGGCAGGAACGGCAGCACGACGGCCGCCCGCAGCAGCCACCGACCGGTCCGCGTCGCGACCGACGGGGTCAGGCCCCGGCGCGTGGCCCACAGCATCCAGGCTCCGATGGCCATCGCCAGCCCGCCGGAGGTGATCATCATCCGGAAGGTCCAGTAGGTCACGGGGATGTTGGGGGCGTAGTCACCCGGGCCGTACGCCTCTTCGTACTCCGCCTGCAGCGAGTTGATGCCGCGGATCTCGCCGTCCCAGTCACCCGTGCCGAGGTACGAGAGCAGGTGCGGCACCTTGGCCTCGAAGACCGGCTCGCGGCCGTCGAGCGTGCCCACCGTCAGCAGCGAGAACGACGCCGGTGCCTCGTCCTCGTAGAGCCCCTCGGCGGCCGCCATCTTCATGGGCTGCACCTCGGTCATGACCTTGCCCTGGAAGTCGCCCGAGATCATCGTGCCGAGACCCGCCACCAGCAGGGTGACCGCGCCGAGCCGCAGCGTGCGGCGGAAGGTCTCCCCGTCGTCGGGCCGGCGCAGCATCCGCCACAGGCTCACGCCCGCCACGACGGCGCCGCCGACCATGAGGCAGGCGAAGATCGTGTGCGGGAAGGTCGCCAGCAGGACCGGGTTGGTCAGCACCGCGCCGATGTCGGTCAGCTCCGCTCGGCCCGCCTCGGGGTTCATCGCGAAGCCGACCGGGTTCTGCATGAACGAGTTCGCCGCGAGGATGAAGTAGGCCGACAGGATGCTGCCGATCGCGGCGGTCCAGATGCAGGCCAGGTGCACGAGGGGGTGCAGGCGCCCCCATCCGAAGATCCAGAGCCCCAGGAACGTGGCTTCCAGGAAGAACGCCAGCAGGCCCTCGATCGCCAGCGGCGCACCGAAGACGTCGCCGACGAACCGCGAGTAGTCGCTCCAGTTCATGCCGAACTGGAACTCCTGCACGATGCCCGTGACGATGCCGAGGGCCACGTTGATCAGGAAGAGCTTGCCGAAGAAGCGCGTCAGGCGGAGCCAGCGCTCGTCGCCCGTACGGTGCCAGAACGTCTGCATGATGGCGACGAGGACGACCAGCCCGATCGTCACCGGCACGAAGAAGAAGTGGTAGACGGTCGTGATGCCGAACTGCCAGCGTGCGAGATCGAGGGGGGCCAGATCGAGTGCCTCCACGACGCCTCCTCAGACGGTCGCCATTACTACGCGCTGTAGTAACTACTACCGAGTGTAGGACTTGGGTGGGTCGGCACCAGTCCCCCGCGATGTGATCCTGCCCTCCTACGTCGTGTAGTAGATTGGCCTCGTGGCACGACTTGGAGAGCTCGAGCGCTCGGTGATGAACGTCCTGTGGGACGCCACCGGACCCCTGTCGGTGCGCGACGTCCAGGACGCCCTGGACGACCGCCGACTCGCCTACACGACCGTCATGACGGTGCTCGACCGCCTGGGCACCAAGGACATGGTCGATCGCGAGCGCGACGGCCGGGCCTACCGGTACACGCCGCGACTGACCCGCCAGTCCGCCACGGCCGAGCTGATCGACGCGGCCCTCGACGCCTCGGGCGACCGCACCTCGGCCCTGGTGCACTTCGCGCGCACCGTCGACCCCGACGAGGCCGCCGTACTGCGCCGCGCGCTCGACGAGATCACTGGCAGCTGACCCCGCCGCCGTGACCCCGCCGCCGTGATTGGCCCGCCATGACTCCCCTGCTGCTGGGACTCATCGGGATCGCGCTGACGCTCCCGGTCCCGGCCCTGCTGGCCCGCACGCGCTGGCCGTACCGGTCCCCCGCTGCCGGCATCGTCATGTGGCAGTCACTGGCCCTGGCGGCGATCCTCGCGACCTCCGGCGCCGGCCTGTCGACCGCCCTCTGGCTCGTGTCGGAGGACGACCCCTCGGCCTGGCGGGTCGCCCTGCACGTGCTGGTGCTCGCGATCGGCGTGCTGGTGTGGGCCCGGTTCTGGTGGGCCGTGTGGACGGTGTGGCGGCGCACGGAGGCGCGTCGTCGGCGCCAGCGCCAGCTGGTCGACCTGCTGGGCGAGCCGGACGGCACGGCCCCCGCTCTGCGCGTGCTGCAGCACGAGACACCGATCGCCTACTGCCTGCCGGACCGGACCGAGGCACGAGTCGTCGTGACGAGCGGGGCCATCGATGCCCTGGACACCGACGGCCTGCGCGCGGTGCTGGAGCACGAGCGGTCCCACGTCCGGGCCCGGCACGACCTCGTGCTGGAGGGATTCGAGTTCCTGCGCGCCGCCTACCCGAAGGTGCTGCGTACCGACGCGCCCCTGGAGCAGAGCCGGGTCATGGTCGAGCTGCTGGCCGACGACGCCGCCCGTCGCGTCACGGGCGACCGCGCCCTGGCCGGAGCGATCGTGGCACTGGCCGGCAGCGCCGCCCCCGACGGCGCGCTGGGCTCGGGCGGCTCGACGCTGATCCGGCTGGATCGCCTGTGCGAACCACCCACCCGCTGGTGGGCCACGACGCTCGCGCTCGGCATCTCGGCGGTCGTGCTCGTGGTGCCGACGGTGTTCCTCGCGGTGCCGTGGATCGTGCACGCCGTGGAAGTCCTGGCGCGCTGAGCCTGCTCAGGTGAGCGGCTCGAGCACCTGTCGGATCGCGTCGGGCACCGGCGTCACGGACCGTTCTGCGCCGGTGACGTAGACGTGCACGAAGCGGCCGATCGCAGCCGGCTCGTCGGACTCACCCTGGAACAGGCCGATCTCGTAGACGACGCTCGACGTGCCCAGGCGCGTGACCCGCAGTCCCGCCTCGACGTCGCCCGGGAATCGCAGCTCGCGCAGGAAGCGGCACCCCGTCTCGGCCACCACGCCGTAGGCGTCGAGCCGGCGGATGTCGGTGCCGGTGGCCTCGATCAGGTAGCCGTTCACCGCGGTGTCGAAGAAGGAGTAGTAGACGACGTTGTTGACGTGCCCGTAGACGTCCTCGTCCTCCCAGCGCGTCGTGATGCGCTGCAGGACCGGGAAGTCACCGCGCGTGGGCTCACGGGTCGGCTCGGACTGGCTCATACCGGCTCCTCCTCGCGCAGGCGCTGGCTGATGACGGCCGAGACGCCGTCGCCGCGCATCGAGACGCCGTACAGCGCGTCGGCGACCTCCATCGTGCGCTTCTGGTGCGTGATGACGATGAGCTGGGAGTTGGCGCGCAGCTCCTCGTAGATCTCGAGCAGGCGCCCGAGGTTGGTGTCGTCGAGCGCCGCCTCCACCTCGTCGAGGATGTAGAACGGGCTGGGCCGCGCCTTGAACAGGGCGACCAGGAACGCCACGGCCACGAGCGAGCGCTCGCCACCGGACAGCAGCGAGAGCCGCTTGACCTTCTTGCCCGGCGGGCGGGCCTCGACGTCGATGCCGGTCGTGAGCATGTTCTGCGGGTCGGTCAGCAGGATGCGTCCCTCACCCCCGGGGAACAGGCGGCTGAAGACGTCGGCGAACTCGCGCTCCACGTCGTACCAGGCCTCGGTGAAGACCTGCTCGACCTTGGCGTCGACGTCCTCGACGATGTCCAGCAGGTCCTGGCGGGTCTTGCGAAGGTCGGCGAGCTGGTCGGACAAGAACTGGTGGCGCTCCTCGAGGGCACTGAACTCCTCGAGCGCCAGCGGGTTGACCTTGCCTAGCATCGCCAGACCGCGTTCGGCGGCCCGCAGGCGCTTGGCCTGCTGCTCGCGCACGTAGGGCACGGGCTCGAGCGGCTCGCCCTCGTCGTCGGACTGCGGCACCGGCACGTCGGGGCCGTACTCCGCCACCAACGCCTCGACCTCCAGGCCCAGCTCCTCGCTGGCACGGGTCTGCAAGGCCTCGAGCTTCATGCGCAGCTCGGCGCGCGCCATCTCGTCGCGGTGCACCGAGTCCTTGAGCGCCTCGAGCTCCTCGGTCAGTCCGCGGAGGCGGGCGCGGACCTCGCGCAGCTCGGTCTCGCTGCCCGAGCGCGACTGCTCGATCTCGGCCCGCAGGCGGGCGGCTCGGTCGATCGAGAGCCCAAGATGGGCCAGGACCTGGTCGGTCGCAGCGATGACGACACGGGCCGCCTCGGCCTCGCGCACCTGCCGTGCCCGGCGCTCGGCCGCCCGACGACGGGCCTCCCGCTCGGCCTCCGCCGCCTCGAACAGCGCCGTCACCTGGCCGTCCAGCGCGCGGGCCCGCTCCTCGCTGGTGCGCAGCGCGAGCCGCGCCTCGGTCTCGGCACGGCGTGCGGTCGACGCGGCCTCGGCCAGCCCTTCGAGCTCGCTGGTGTCGGGCTCGGTCTCCGGCGCGGACTCCGCCTGCACCAAGCGGTCCTCCAGCTCGGCGAGGCCCTCCATGTCACGGTCGCGGGCCGCCTCGGCCTCGACGATCGCCTGCGCGAGCCGCTCGGCCTCACCGCGCGACGCGCGGGCCGTGGAGCCCAGCTGGCCCAGCGACTCGGCCACGGCGGCCATCTCGGCGTCGGACTCGTGCAGCCGCTCCAGCACCGCGTCGACGCGCTGCTGGGCCTCCTCGCGGCGCGTCGTGCGGGCCGCGTGCTCGAACCGGAGCCGCTCGGCCTCGTGCGCGGTGGACGCGAGATCCGCCTCGGCCTGGTCGATCGCGGCACGGACCTCGATGAGGCTCTGCTTCGACGTGGAGCCGCCGGACGCGAAGTGGGCCCCGAGCACGTCTCCCTCGCGCGTCACGGCGGTGACGTCGGAGGCCTGGCGCACCAGGGCGCGGGCCGCCGCGAGGTCGTCGACGACGGCCATCTTGAACAGCAGGCGCCGCAGCGCCTGCTGGAGGGCGGGCGGGCCTTCCACCACGTCGACGGCGTACGTGGCGCCGTCCGGCAGTCCGGGCCAGTCGGCGTCGTCCATCACGTCGCCCTCGAGACCGAGCAGCAGTCCGGCCCGGCCGAGGTCCTCGGCCTTGAGCTTCTCCATCGCGGTGACGGCGTTGTCGAGGTGATCGACGGCCACGGCGTCGGCGGCCGAGCCCAGAGCCGACGCGATGGCGGCCTCGAAGCCGGCCCGCACGGTGACCAGCGCAGCGACCGAGCCCAGCAGTCCGCTGAGCTCGTCGGTGGCGGCGAGCAGCGCTCCCGCGCCGTCCTTGCGCGCGAGGCCCAGCTCGAGGGCCTCCTTGCGCGCGGTGAGGGCGGCCTCCTGGCGCTCCAGCTGCTGGAGCCGGGTGGTCATCTCGGTCAGCTCGGCGTCGACGGCGGTCAGCGCGGCCTCGGCCTGCTCCAGCTCCTCGTCGAGCCCCGACTCGCCGGCGTTGAGACCGGCGATCTGCGACTCGAGGGTCGTGAACTCGCGGTGGGCGGCGTCGGCCCGCTCGGCCGCGGCGTCGCGGGCCGAGCTGAGCCGGCCGATCTCGGCGCCGGCGGCCTCGGCGCGCAGGCGGATCGCGTTGACCTGGCCGTGCAGGCGTGCGAGTCCCTCGCGCTGGTCGGCCGCGGCCCGCAGCAGGCCCGCGACACGGCGCTCCTCAGTCGTGTAGGCCTCCTCGGCCGCCGAGCGCTGGGCGATGACCTGCTCGAGCCGCTCGGCCGCCGCATCGACCTCACCGGCGAGGGTCCCGTGCTGCTCCTGGGCACGGCGGGCGTCGGCCTCCAGCTCCTCGGGGTCGCGACCCGAGCGCTGGTCGTCGGCCTCGACGGCGGCGAGCCGCACGCGCTCCGTGGCCAGTCCGGCGGTGCCACGCAGGCGCTCCCGGACACCGGACAGCGCGTACCAGGCTTCCTGCGCGGCGGACAGCCGCGGCGAGTCGTCGCGCAGGCGGTCCTCGAGCTCGGTCTCGCTCTGCCGGGCGACTGAGATGGCCATCTCGACGGCGTCGCGTCGTTCCTTCAGCGCCTTCTCGTCGGCGAGCTCGGTGTCGATGACCTGCTGGGCGGCCACGACGTCGTCGGCGAGCAGCCGGGCCCGCGCGTCACGGACGTCGGCCTGGATGACGGCGGCACGACGGGCGACCTCGGCCTGCCGACCCAATGGCTTGAGCTGACGACGCAGCTCGTTGAGCACGTCGGTCAGGCGCTGCAGGTTGCCCTGGGTCGAGTCGAGCTTGCGGAGGGCTTTCTCCTTGCGCTTGCGGTGCTTGAGGACGCCGGCGGCCTCCTCGATGAAGCCGCGGCGCTCCTCGGGGGTGGCCCGCAGGACGCTGTCGAGCTGGCCCTGCCCGACGATGACGTGCATCTCGCGCCCGATGCCGGAGTCGCTGAGCAGCTCCTGCACGTCGAGCAGGCGGCACGTGGTGCCGTTGATGGCGTACTCGGAGCCACCGTTGCGGAACATCGTCCGGCTGATGGTGACCTCGGTGTAGTCGATCGGCAGCGCGCCGTCGGTGTTGTCGATCGTGAGCACGACCTCGGCGCGGCCGAGCGGCGCGCGTCCGGCGGTGCCGGCGAAGATGACGTCCTCCATCTTGCCGCCGCGCAGCGACTTGGCGCCCTGCTCGCCCATGACCCACGAGAGGGCGTCGACGACGTTGGACTTGCCGGAGCCGTTGGGCCCGACGACGCACGTGATGCCGGGCTCGAGCTGCAGCGTCGTCGACGAGGCGAACGACTTGAAGCCCCGGAGCGTCAAGCTCTTCAGATACACGGCTGCGTCAAGCTCTTCAGATACACGGCGGCTCCCGGGGCGTGCAGACGGTCAGGTGGGTGGGAGCCACCCTAGGACAGAGTGACCGTCAGGTCGGTGACCGACGTCAGCGGACCGGCTCGAGCAGGTCGGAGGCCGACACGGCGTCGACCTGCTCACGGAGCGCCTTGAGCAGCCCGTCGTTCTCGGTCTTCAGGCGCAGCACCTCGGCCTCGAGGTCGGCGACGCGGCGTCGCAGCGACGCGGTCTGGTGCAGCTGGGCGGACGTAGGACTGCCGATGAAACCGACGAGTGCCTTGGCCATGGAGGTCCTCCACGAAAGGGTCTTGGGTGACGCGAGAGATCGAATCCCGCGTCTACCAGTGTCCCACCGGCCCGCCGTTCCGGTCAAACCACCGGCGGCCCGCCGGGCAGCGCCGACAGCTCGGCGCCCCACGGTCGTACGGTGAGTCCATGATCGACCCCTTCGACCCGCACGATCCGTCCTGGACCGGGGTCTCTCCGCGGCTCGCCACCGCCCGCATCGCACTGACCGCGGTGTGGACGGCGCTCCTGGCCGCGCTGGTGGCCGCAGCTCTCGCGATGATCGCCGCGTGGACGTCGTTCCCGCTCTGGTCGACGGCCGTGCCCGTCGTCCTCGCACTCGTGGTCATCGGCGTCACCGCCTGGTGGGCGCCGCGCAACCGGCGTGCCTGGGGCTACCGCGAGGACGCCGACGACCTGCTGGTGCGCAGCGGCGTCATGTTCCGCCGCGTGGTCGCCGTGCCGTACGGCCGGATGCAGTTCGTCGACCTGAACATCGGCCCGGTCGCTCGTCGCTTCGGGTACGCCCGCGTGAGCCTGCACAGCGCCAGCACCAAGACCGCCGCGGTCGTCCCCGGCGTGCCGCACGACGAGGCGCTGCGACTGCGCCACCGCCTGACCGAGCTCGGGGAGAGCCGTGGCGCCGGACTCTGAGGCGCGGAGCTCTGAGGTGGGGAGCTCCGAGGTGGGGAGCCCGACGATCGGGCGCCGTACCCACCCGCTGACGGCCGTCGTGCTGGGCGTCGGCTGGTCGGCCGCCGCCGTCGTCGGCCTCGTCGGGTCCCTGGTGCGCGACGGCGGACTCGACTCGTGGGGGGCGATCGGCCTGCCCGCCGCCGCCGTCGGTGGCGTGCTGGTCGGATCGGCGATCGGCTGGGTGTCCTGGTGGTTCACCCGCTTCGTCATCGACGACACCGAGGTGCGGCTCGACAGCGGCGTGCTCTTCCGCCGCTCACGGCGCGTGCCGTACGAGCGACTGCAGTCGGTCGACATCGTCGAGCCGCTCGTCGCGCGCGTCTTCGGGCTCGCGGAGCTGCGCCTCGACTCCGCCGGCGGCGCCGAGTCGCGCACGGTCGTGCGGTACCTGCAGCTCGCGGAGGCCAAGGAGCTGCGCCGGGTGCTGATGCGACGCGCGCATCAGGGACCCGTTGCCTCGGGCGACAAGCCGGTGGCCGCCGACGCTCCCCCGCCGGTGCGCGAGGTCGTGGCCGAGGTGCCACCGTCGCGGGTCCTCATCGGGACGTTGCTGTCGCTCGACCTCCTGTTCGCCGTGCTGGTCGGCCTCGGGGCGATCGTGGCGGCCATCTGGTTCGCCGCCCCCTTCGCCGCGCTGGGCGGCCTCGTGGGTGTGGGATTCTGGATCGTGCGCATCATCGCCACCCGCGTGCTCGACCAGTGGGGCTATCGCCTGACGCGGGTCGAGCAAGGCCTGCGCATCGAGCGCGGCCTGCTCAGCCGGACGTCCGAGACCATCCCGTTCGACCGGGTGCAGGGCGTGGCCGTCGTCGAGCCGATGATCTGGCGGCACTTCGGCTGGCGCCACATCCAGGTCGACATCGCCGGCGCGGCCGGAGCCGGCGACGCCGAGGCCCAGGACAAGGAGGCGACGGTCATGCCGATCACCGACCCGGTCGTCGGTGCGCGCGTCGTCGACCTGCTGGTGCCGGGCGCCGTCGAGGTCGTCGACGACCGCCGCACCCCTGCGCGGTCCGGCCGGGTGTTCGCGCCGATCGGCTGGCGCTTCCGCTGGATCGGCGCCGACGACGTCGCCGTGGTCTCGCGGCGAGGCTGGATCACCCGCCGCACCAGCATCGTGCCGCACCGCAAGAGCCAGTCGGTCGCTGTCGAGCAGGGACCGCTGCAACGGCGGCTCGGCGTGGCGACGGTCTCGGTGCACAGCCCGGACGGCCCCGTCGAGGTGCAGGGGCCGCACCTGGCACTGGCCGACGCCCTCGCGGTGGCGGCCGACGAGGTGACACGGGCCGGCGCCGCGCGCTGATCAGGCGTCGATGCGGTCGCGGTCGAGCTCGTAGGCGCCGGCCACGATGAAGTCCTTGCGCGGCGCGACCTCGTTGCCCATCAGCAGCTCGAAGACCGCACTGGCCTCCTCGCCGTCGTCGACCGTGAGCCGGCGCAACGTGCGGTGGCGCGGGTCCATGGTGGTCTCGGCCAGCTGGTCGGCGTCCATCTCACCCAGGCCCTTGTAGCGCTGCACGGGGTCCTTCCAGCGGACGTTCTTCTTGGTCAGCTGCGCGAGCGTGCGCTGCAGCTCGGCGTCGGAGTACGTGTAGACGTACTTGTCCTGCCCCTTCTTGGGGTTGGACAGCTCGACGCGATGCAGGGGCGGCACCGCCGTGTACACGCGGCCGGCCTCGACCAGCGGTCGCATGTAGCGGAAGAACAGCGTGGCCAGCAGGCAGCGGATGTGCGCGCCGTCGGAGTCGGCGTCGGCCATGAAGATGATGCGGCCGTAGCGGGCGGCGTCGAGGTCGAACGTGCGGCCCGAGCCGGCGCCGACGACCTGGATGATCGACGAGCACTCGGCGTTCTTCAGCATGTCGCCGACGCTGGCCTTCTGGACGTTGAGGATCTTGCCGCGGATGGGCAGCAGGGCCTGGAAGCCGGAGTTGCGGGCGCTCTTGGCAGTGCCGAGCGCGGAGTCGCCCTCGACGATGAACAGCTCGGAGCGCTCCATGTCGGTGCTGCGGCAGTCGGCCAGCTTGGCCGGCAGGGCACTGGACTCCAGGGCGTTCTTGCGGCGCTGGGTGTCGCGCTGCTGGCGGGCCATGATGCGGGTGCGCGAGGCGCCCACGACCTTCTCCATGAGCAGCCGCGCCTTGGCCTTCTGCGCCGCCTTGGTGGAGGTGAGGTACGTCTTCAGCTCGCGCGAGACGACCTGGTTGACGATGCGGGTGACGGCCGGCGTGCCGAGGACCTCCTTGGTCTGACCCTCGAACTGCGGCTCGGCCAGCCGCACCGTGACGACCGCGGTGAGGCCCTCCTGCGCGTCGTCCTTGATGACGTCGGCATCGCCGTTCTTGAGCAACCGGGTGGTGCGCAGCACCTCGTTGAAAGTCTTGGTGAGCCCGCGCTCGAAGCCCTGAACGTGGGTGCCGCCCTTGGGCGTGGCGATGATGTTGACGTAGCTGCGGATGTCGGTCTCGTACCCCGTGCCCCAGCGCAGGGCGATGTCGACGCCCAGGTTGCGGTCGACGTCCTGCGGGGTCATGTGGCCGGCATCGTCGAGCATCGGGACGGTCTCGGTGAAGCTGCCCTCACCCTGGAGCCGGACGACCTCGGTGAGGGGCTCGTCGGGCGCCAGGAACTCGACGTACTCGGCGATGCCGCCGTCGTGCTTGAAGGACGCCTCGTGCGGCTCGTCGCCGCGCTCGTCGCGGATGACGATCTCGAGGCCCGGCACGAGGAACGAGGTCTGGCGTGCGCGGCCGACGAGGTCGTCGTAGGAGAACTGCGCACCCTTGATGAAGATCTGCGGGTCGGCCCAGTAGCGGACGCGCGTGCCCGTGCGGGCCTTGGCGACCTTGCCGACCTTGGTCAACGGGCCGTCAGGGGCGCCGCGGCGGAAGGTCATGGCCCAGGTGGCACCACCCTTGTCGACCTCGACCTCGAGCTTTTCCGACAGTGCGTTGACGACGGACGCGCCGACGCCGTGCAGACCGCCGGTGGCGACGTACGAGCCGCCGCCGAACTTGCCGCCGGCGTGGAGCTTCGTGAACACGACCTCGACGCCGGTGAGCCCGGTCTTGGGCTCGATGTCGACGGGGATGCCCCGGGCGTTGTCACGCACCTCGACCGAGCCGTCGGCGTGCAGCACGACCTCGATGCGGCTGCCGTGGCCGGCCAGCGCCTCGTCGACGGAGTTGTCGATGATCTCCCACAGGCAATGCATCAGGCCGCGGGTGTCGGTGGACCCGATGTACATGCCGGGGCGCTTGCGGACGGCCTCGAGACCTTCGAGGACGAGCAGGTTGCGGGCGTCGTACGTGCTGATGGCGGCTCCTCCGTCGGGCGGCGACCCGGGTGCGGTCGACGCCGTCCGAGCCTAGTCGGGGCCACCCACGTTCCCCGCCGTGACACGCCTCCCGCGTGGCTCGCACGGTTTGGTGGTGCCCGGGAGTATGTATGGCATGTGACACCTTCATCCGCACGGAATACCGCCCCGTGACAGGATGTTGAAGCACGAGGAGAAGCACCGGACGAGGAAAGAAGGCCACCGTGACGACCGTCATTGAACGTCCCGCCCTGAACGCGACTGATCGCTGCGACCGTTGCGGCGCCCAGGCCTACGTCCGCGTCGAGCTGGCCGGAGGTGCCGAGCTCCTGTTCTGCGCCCACCACGCTCGCGAGCACGAGGACAAGCTCCGCGATGTCGCGGTCAGCATCCACGACGAGACCGGACGTCTCGCCGCCACGCCCGCCAGCGCGGCCGTCGAAGAGGTCTGATTCGCACCACCAACCCCCCGAACGAACGCCCCGGACCCCACGGTCCGGGGCGTTCGTCGTCCGCGGCCCCCTCCCCGAGCTTTGAAGCCTTCTGCCACGGTTCCGGCGCGAAAGCGTGGCGCAAGGCTGCAAACCTTGGGGTCAGGGGACGACGAAGGCCCCGGTCCAGGGGACCGGGGCCTTCGTCTCGAGCTGGTGCGAGTCAGTCGAGGTAGTCGCGCAGGACCTGCGAGCGCGACGGGTGGCGCAGCTTGCTCATGGTCTTGGACTCGATCTGCCGGATCCGCTCGCGCGTGACGCCGTAGACCTTGCCGATCTCGTCGAGCGTCTTGGGCTGACCGTCGGTCAGGCCGAAGCGCATCGAGACGACGCCGGACTCGCGCTCGCTGAGCGTGTCGAGCACCGCGTGCAGCTGCTCCTGCAGGAGCGTGAACGAGACCGCGTCGGCCGGGACGATGGCCTCGGAGTCCTCGATGAGGTCACCGAACTCGCTGTCGCCATCCTCGCCCAGGGGCGTGTGGAGGCTGATGGGCTCGCGACCGTACTTCTGGACCTCGACGACCTTCTCGGGCGTCATGTCGAGCTCCTTGGCCAGCTCCTCCGGGGTGGGCTCACGGCCCAGGTCCTGGAGCATCTGACGCTGCACGCGGGCGAGCTTGTTGATGACCTCGACCATGTGCACCGGGATGCGGATGGTGCGGGCCTGGTCGGCCATGGCGCGCGTGATGGCCTGACGGATCCACCACGTGGCGTACGTGGAGAACTTGAAGCCTTTGGTGTAGTCGAATTTCTCGACCGCACGGATCAGACCGAGGTTGCCCTCCTGGATGAGGTCCAGGAAGAGCATGCCGCGACCGGTGTAGCGCTTGGCCAGTGAGACGACGAGACGCAGGTTGGCCTCGAGCAGGTGGTTCTTGGCACGACGACCGTCGGCCACGATCCAGGTGAGCTCCTCGCGGAGCTTCTCGGAGATGCGGCCACCGGCGGCGAGCTTCTCCTCGGAGAACAGGCCGGCCTCGATGCGCTTGGCCAGCTCGACCTCCTCGCCGGCGGTCAGCAGCGAGACCTTGCCGATCTGCTTGAGGTAGTCCTTGACGGGGTCGGCGGTCGCACCGGCGACCATGACCTGCTGGACGGGCTCGTCGGACTCGTCGGCGGCGCTCAGCGTGAAGGCGGCCGACTCGTCCTCCTTCAGCGTCGGGTCGTTCTTGACGTCGGCCTCGAAGGCGGCGTCGGGGATGTCGGGGAGGACCTTCTTGCCCTGCGCGTCGACCAGCACCGGCGCCGAGACCTCGATGGTGGGCTCGGTGACCTCGGCGTCACCCACGGTGGCCCCGGTCGCCTTGGTGGCCGGAGCCTTCTTCGCGGTCGCCTTCTTCGCGGGCGCCTTCTTGGCCGGGGCCTTCTTGGCCGCGGCCTTCTTGGCAGCCGGCGCCGGCTTCGCGGAGTCGGCCTTGGCAGCCTTCGGGGCGGGCGACTTCTTCGCGGTCGTGGAGGATTTCGTCACGGTGTCTTCCGGGGTCGGGACAGGAGGGTCTGACGGCGTCTCGGGCTCGTCCGAGTCGTGCGTCGGGATGACCGAGTCCTTGATGCCCTGGGGGATCAGACGACCCACCGTCCTGAGGGCCGAAGCAGTCGGGTTCACCGGCACGTCAACCTCGCTCTCGGGGATTAGGGCGCAACAAAGAGACCTCTGGTCAACCTCTGGTCCCAGTGTGCCATGCCCCGGCAACCAACCTGAACGTGGCCTGAACGACAGGCACCCGTGTGAACGGCCCTCAGGAGTGCGGCCAGGCGTGCACCGGGTCGCCGGAGTGCATGAGCTCGCGGTAGCGGCGCACCATGGCCCGCATCGCCCCGTCGCGGTCCCCCACTCCCCCGCGACGCTCGAACTCCGCGGTCTGCCACGTGGCCCCGTTGCGTCCGGTGACGCAGCGCTGCTCGATGACGCCCAGCAGGCGGTCGCGCACCGAGGCGTCGGCCCCGAGCTCGTCGAGGCCCTGTGCGGCCAGCGGCAGGAGGTGACGCAGGAGCAGGTCGCGGACGGGCACCTCGCCGACGTCGGGCCAGAACACCTCGGTCTCGATGCCGCCCTGCGCCGCCCGGTAGAAGTTCTCGGACGCCGCCTCGAACGGCAGCTGGGTCCACACGGGCCGGTCGCTGCGGGCCAGCGTCGTGACGAGGCCGTAGAAGAGGGCCGCGTTGGCGAGGGTGTCGACCACGCTCGGGCCCGCGGGCAGCAACCGGTTCTCGACCCGCAGGTGCGGCCGACCGTCGACGAGGTCGTAGATGGGCCGGTTCCACCGGTAGACCGTGCCGTTGTGCAGCCGCAGCTCGGGCAGCGACGGGGGTCGCCCGGCGGCGAGCTCGGCCACGGGATCCTCGTCGTCGACGATCGGCAACAGTGCCGGGAAGTAGCGGACGTTCTCCTCGAAGAGGTCGAAGACCGAGGTGATCCACCGCTCCCCGAAGAACACGCGGGGCCGGACGCCCTGCACCTTCAGCTCCTCGCTGCGGGTGTCGGTGGCCTGCTCGAACAGGGGGATGCGCGTCTCGTGCCACAGCCGCCGCCCGAGCAGGAAGGGCGAGTTGGCGCCGACGGCGATCTGCACTCCCGCGATGGCCTGGGCGGCGTTCCACGTGGCGGCGAAGTGCTCGGGCTCGACCTGCAGGTGCAGCTGGGTGCTGGTGCACGCCGCCTCGGGGATGATCGTGTCGGCGGTCGTGGCGAGTCGCTCCACGCCGTCGATGACGATCTCGATGTCCTCGCCGCGCGCGGCGATGATCTGGTCGCTCAGCAGGTGGTAGCGCGGGTTGGCCGAGATGACCTCGCGGCGGAAGTGCTCCTGGCGCACCGTCGGGAGGATGCCGACCATCACGAGGTGCGAGCCGATCTCAGCGGCACGCGCCTCGGCCGCGTCCAGGTCGGCCCGCACCACGTCCTCCAGGCGCGCCAGTCCGTCGCCGCGCATGCTGTGCGGCGGGACGTTGATCTCGACGTTGTAGAGGCCGAGCTCGTTCTGGAAGTCCTCGTCAGCGATGGCGGCGAGCGTCTCGGCACTGGTCATCGCCGGATCGCCCTCGGCGTCGACCAGGTTGAACTCGATCTCGAGGCCGATCAGCGGCTCGCTGACCGAGAAGTCACACTCGGTGAGCATGCGGGCGAACACGTCCAGGCACCGGCGGACCTTCGCCCGGTACAGCGTGCGGTCCTCGCGGGAGAACTCCCGGTTCTCGACGTCCTGCCCCATGCGGCCACCCTAGGGCCGTTCGTCCGGCCCAGCCCCTCGGACGTGCACGCGCGGAAAATGACCACCCACGCCCTGGATGGGCGGACTCGGCACGCCGGTCCAGCCGCCGAGCCAGGCGGTCGGCGGCAGCCCACTGGTCACCAGCTCCAGCATCAGCTCGGCCATCGAGTAGCTGGGGTCGGCCGCCTGGGCCCGCTCCGCCGCGATCAGCGCCTGGGTGCCGTGCCCTTCCAGCCAGGACGCAAACGCCGTCAACGACAGGACCGACGGCTCGAACGGCGCGACCACACGGGCCGAGACGTCTCGCAGCAGCCGCGACCAGTGGTGCGCCGACTCGTGGTCCATGCGCGACCACAGCTCGTCGCGGACCTCGATCGACGACACCCAGAACGCGATCACCGCCACGGCCTCGTCGCTCAACCGGTCGTCACACGTCAGCACGTCGGCCAGCAACGGGTCGAGCTCGGCCAGCGCTGCGGGAAGGACGCCCTGGGCCAACCGCCCGACGCGCTCGCGCACGACCCGGTCGGTGACGGCCTGCATGCGGGCGCGGACCGTGCCCTCGCAGGCCGACATCCGGGCCACGAGGGCCTCGCGGTCGGGCAGCAGCTCCTGGCCGGCCGCGATCGCCGCGACGATCGAGCGGTGGTGCGGCGAGGCTTCGTACGGCAGGCCGTCGGCGGGGAAGCCCGGAAAGGGCTCCCAGTAGCGCTCGCCGTCGGCCCATGCGCACACGACCGGCTCGATCTCCGCGGGCAGCGCGTCCATGGTGGCTCGCACGAGGGCGGCAGCCGTGTCGACGTCGCGCGACAGGGCCAGCAGGACGACGCCGTCGGGCTCCTGCCGCGCCAGGTGACCGACGACGACCTCGGCGGCCTCCGGCACCGCCTCGAGGGGCGGCACGTCGAGACGCAGCCGGAAGCCGAAGCGGCGGCGTTCGCCGTGGGTCGCGACGGCGACGAGCGACTCGGTGGGCGTGAACCCGAAGAAGGTCGGCACGGCCGCGAGCAGGTCGGGCACGTCATGGGCGGTGAAGACGATCGGGGGGACGACAGGAGGCGTGGTCATGGCTCCACGCTCCGCCGGACGGACAGCTGCCCGCCATGCCCATGAACCGGCCTGTGGATGCCGAGCGGACACCGCGCCGCCTGTGGACAGGGTCGTAGCGCAGGGCCGTCCGACGGGGCGAGCCACAATGGACCCATGAGGTCCACGGCGTCGATCATGCACCTGGATCTCGACGCCTTCTTCGCCTCGGTCGAGCAGCGCGACAAGCCCTCGCTGCGTGGCAAGCCGGTCGTGGTCGGCGGCGTCGGTCCGCGCGGCGTCGTGTCCACCGCGTCGTACGAGGCGCGCGTGCACGGGGTGCGGTCGGCCATGAGCTCGGCCGAGGCGCGGGCCCGGTGTCCGCACGCGGCGTTCCTCGGCGGACGGTTCGACGCGTACCGCGAGGCCAGCGAGGTCGTCATGGCCCTGCTGCGCGAGGTCTCGCCGCTGGTGCAGCCGCTGTCGTTCGACGAGGCGTTCGTCGACCTGGCCGCGGCGCCCGACTTCGATCCCGCGCGGGTCCATGACATCGCCGAAGAGGTACGCGCCGAGCTGACCGTCCGCACGCACGGCCTCACCGCGTCGGTGGGCGTCGCGTCGAGCAAGCTCATGGCCAAGATCGCCAGCGAGATCAACAAGCCCGACGGTGTCTTCGTGGTCGAGCCGGGCACCGAGGAGGCCGTGCTCGGCCCCATGCAGGTCACCGCCATCCCGGGCGTCGGCCCGGCCACCGCCGAGCGGCTCCGACGTCTCGGCATCACGACGGTCGAGGACCTGCGCCGCTTCGACGCCGCCGAGCTCTCGGCGCACGTCGGGGCGTCCTCGGGCGCCTCCCTCTACCGCCTGGCACGGGCACAGGACGACCGCGCTGTCGTGGTCGACCGCGAGGCCAAGTCCGTCAGCGTCGAGGACACCTTCGCCACCGACCTGACCGATCGCGTGCTGCTGGGCGACATCGCCGAGCAGATGGCCCGCCGAGTGGCCAGCCGGCTGCGCCGCAACGGCACCTCGGGCCGCACCGTCACGCTGAAGGTGCGCCACCACGACTTCGTCACCCACACCCGGTCGACCACGCTGCCGGCCCCGACCGACTCCGGTCGCGTGCTCGCGGCGACCGCCCGCGGCTTGCTGGAGGGTCAGGACCTGGCCGGGGGCCTGCGCCTGCTCGGTGTCGGCGTCAGCGGCCTGGCCGACTGGGTCCAGGACGACCTGTTCGCGGCCGCCGAGCCCGAGGACGAGCCTGACGCGGAGGTGGCGCGGGAGGTTCGCCATGGACGGGCAGGAGGGCGCGACAACGGCTGGTATCCCGGCCAGGACGTCCACCACCGCGGGCACGGGGACGGTTGGGTCTGGGGCGCCGGCCTCGGCCGCGTCACCGTGCGGTTCGAGACCCGCGAGACTCCCCCTGGGCCGGTGCACACCTTCGCGGCCGACGACCCCGACCTGACCCACCGCGTGCACCCCGGGAGCGACGAAGAAGCCGCCGGTACGGTCGAGGCATGACCTCTCCCGTCGCCCCACCGGTGACCCCGCCGGTGGCCCCGGTCCGTCCCGTCACCCGCTCGCACCACGGCGACGAGGTCGTCGACGACTACGAGTGGATGCGCGACACCGAGAACCCGGAGGTCATCGCGCACCTCGAGGCCGAGAACGCCTACGCCGAAGCCACCACCGCGCACCTCTCCGACCTCCGCGACACGTTGTTCGAGGAGATCAAGGCCCGCACGCTCGAGACCGACCTCTCGGTGCCCGTGCGCCATGGCGACTGGTGGTACTACTCGCGCACCGAGGAGGGCCGCTCGTACGCCATCCGCTGCCGCTGCCGGGTCAGCGACCCCGACAGCTGGGACCCGCCCGTCCTGTCCGCCGACGCGCCGGTTCCCGGCGAGGAGGTGCTGCTCGACTCCAACGTCGAGGCCGAGGGCCATGAATTCTTCTCGCTCGGTGCGTTCAGCCTCAGCGACGACGACACCCTGCTGGCCTGGTCGGTCGACACCACGGGCGACGAGCGCTACACGATTCGCGTGAAGGACCTGCGCACCGGCGAGGTGCTGCCCGACGAGATCACCGGCGCCAGCGCCGGCGCGACCTGGTCGGCCGGCGGCACCCACCTGTTCTACTCGACCGTCGACGAGGCGTGGCGCCCCCACCGCATCTGGCGCCACGCGCTCGGCACGGGTGGTGGACAGGAGGGCCCGGAGGCCGACGTCCTCGTGCACGAGGAGCCCGACGAGCGGTTCTTCACCGGCGTCGGCCGCACGCAGTCCGAGCGCTTCTTGGTCATCGGCTCCTCGTCCAAGACCACCAGCGAGGCGCGGCTGCTCGCCGCCGACGACCCCGAGGGTGAGTTCCAGGTCGTCTTCGAGCGCACCACGGGCCTGGAGTACTCGATCGAGCACGCCGTGCTGGGCGCGGGCGACCCGGCCGCCGACCACCTGCTGGTGCTGCACAACGAGGACGCCCCCGACTTCGAGCTCGTCAGCATCCCGCTGACCGACGCCCTCAGCGACGACGTCCGCTCCCCCACCCAGGCGGCGTCGCGCACCGTCGTGGTGCCCGGCCAGCCCGGTCGCCGCCTCGACGACATCGACGTCTTCGCTCGCCACCTCCTGGTGGGCTACCGCAGCGACGCCCTGCCCCGCATCGGCGTGCTGACGGTGGGCGCCGACGGCTACGGACCGCTGCGCGAGGTGCCGTTCGGCGAGGAGCTGTTCTCCGCCGGCGTCGGGGCCAATGCCGAGTGGGACCAGCCGCTGGTCCGGGTCGGCTTCGGCTCCTTCGTCACCCCGGGCACGGTCTACGACCTCGACCCCGACACCTTCGAGCTGGTGCTGCGCAAGCAGGCTCCCGTGCTCGGCGACTACGACCCCTCGGCCTACGTCCAGCACCGCACGTGGGCGACGGCCGACGACGGCACCCGCGTGCCGGTCTCGGTCGTGGCGCGCGCCGACACCCCGCGCGACGGCACCGCGCCGACCCTGCTCTACGGCTACGGCGCGTACGAGATCAGCATCGATCCCGGCATGTCGACGATGCGCCTGTCGCTGCTCGACCGTGGCTTCGTCTTCGCGGTCGCGCACGTCCGCGGCGGAGGCGAGCTGGGCCGCGCCTGGTACGAGGGCGGCCGCCTCGAGCACAAGGCGAACTCGTTCTCCGACTTCGTCGCCGCCGGCCGGCACCTCGTGGCCGAGGGCTGGACGAGCCACGACCGCATGGTGGCCGAGGGCGGCAGCGCCGGCGGCCTGCTGATGGGTGCCGTCCTGAACCTCGCCCCGGACGACTTCCGGGGCGTCCTGGCCGCCGTGCCGTTCGTCGACGCCCTCACCACGATCCTGGATCCCTCGTTGCCGCTCACGGTCACCGAGTGGGACGAGTGGGGCAACCCCCTCGAGGACCCGGTCGTCTACCACCGGATGAAGAGCTACTCGCCCTACGAGAACGTGCAGGCCCGGCCCTACCCGGCGGTGCTGGCCGTGACCAGCCTCAACGACACCCGGGTCGACGTCGTCGAGCCGATCAAGTGGGTCTCCCGACTGCGGGCCACCACCACCGGCGAGGCCCCCATCCTGCTGAAGACCGAGATGCACGCCGGGCACGGTGGCGTGAGCGGCCGGTACAACGCGTGGCGCGAGCGGGCCTGGGAGCTCGCGTGGATCATCTGGACCGCGACGGGCGAGCCCACCACCTGAACGCACCGCCTGAACGCACCGCCCCGAAGGGCGACACGCCGTGTGACCTGCACTAAGAATGGCCTGAGAGCGGAATCCCCGGGACCGGCAGTGCGTTGACCCCGTACAGACACCACCGGGAGGCGCATATGAGGAACACGACCGAGTCCATCGAGGGCAAGGACAGCGTCGGCATGTACCTGGCCGAGATCGCGCGCACACCGCTGCTGGACGCGGCCCGCGAGGTCGAGCTGAGCCGCACGGTCGAGGCCGGCCTGTTCGCCCGCCACCTGCTCGAGACCGGCCGCGTCGGCCGGGCCAAGGGCGGTGCCCCCAAGCGCGCCACGCGCGAGGAGCTGGAGTTCATCGCCGCCGAGGGCGACCGCGCCATGAACGAGTTCGTGCAGGCCAACCTGCGCCTGGTCGTCTCGATCGCGCGCAAGTACGGCCGTTCGGCGATGCCGATGCTCGACCTCGTGCAGGAGGGCAACACCGGCTTGATCCGCGCGGTCGAGAAGTTCGACTACGCCAAGGGCTTCAAGTTCTCGACCTACGCCACGTGGTGGGTCCGCCAGGCCATCACCCGCGGCATCGCGCAGCAGGCCCGTGTGGTCCGGCTGCCCGTCCACGTCGTCGAGGAGCTCAACCAGGTCACCGCGGCCCGCCGCAACCTCGAGCGCGAGCTGGGCTACGACCCCGACCCCACCGAGATCGCCACGGTGTTGGAGATGCAGGTCGACCGCGTGATCGACCTGCTGTCCTGGGGTCGTGACCACGTCAGCCTCGACACCCCGCTCGACGAGGACGGCGACACGTCGCTGGGCGACCTGATCGCCCGCGAGACCGAGCCGGGCCCCGACCTGAGCCTGCTCTCGGACGAGTCGCGGCAGCTGATCAGCGCCCTGATCGACAACCTCGGCGACCGCGAGGCCGACATCGTGCGGGCCCGCTACGGCCTGCTCGACGGACGTCAGCAGAAGCTGGCCGACATCGGCAAGCGCCACGGCATCTCGGCCGAGCGGGTCCGTCAGCTCGAGCGCGAGGCGCTCGCCCAGCTGCGGCGCATCGCCGATCCCGAGCTGGCTGCCTAGCCTCGGTCAGGAATCCGTGAGCTGGGCCCACAGACCCCCGACTGTGCCGGCCAGCTCCGCCTCGGAGCCGCTGTTGTCGATCACGTGATCGGCGACAGCGGCTCTGTCGTTGCGGGACGCCTGCGCCGCCATGCGGGCCCGGGCCTCGGCCTCGGTCATGCCACGCAGGTTAACCAGGCGCTGCACCTGCACGTCCTCCGGCACGTCGACGACCAGCACGACGTCGCAGTGCTCGTGTGCGCCCATCTCGACCAGCAGGGGGTTGTCGTGCACCACGACCGCCGCGTCCGTCTCCTGCTCGCGCCGGTGCGCGAGCTCGCGGATCGCGGGGTGGGTGATGGCCTCGAGGTCGCGGCGGGCCTGCTCGTCGGTGAAGACGATCGATCCGAGCGCTGGCCGGTTCAACGTGCCGTCGGCTGCGAGGACGTCGGGACCGAAGCGCTCGGCGATGGCCGAGAGCGCCGGGGCACCGGGCTCCACGACCTCGCGGGCCAGCTGGTCGTAGTCGATGACCACGGCGCCATGGTCGCGCAGCAGCGCGCTGACGGTGCTCTTGCCCGATCCGATGCCGCCGGTCAGCCCGACGCGCAGCACGCCCTGTGCCACTGGGTGTGCCACTGGGTCAGCCGGTGGTGACGTGGACGTGGTCGTAGTGGTTCGCCGTGGAGCTGCCGCGATCCGACATGGAGCGCCAGCCGTCACCGGCGCGCTGCGTGGTCCAGATGCGCTGCTCGTAGATCAGCTCGGTGATGCCCAGCTTGCTGGCGTTGGCCTGCAGGTACGCAGCGATCTCGTCGCCCAGCGGGCCACTGACCATGATGTCGAGCGCCTGACCGGTGGCGTGCTCGCCTCGACCCGCGACACCGCCGTACGTGGTGATGGACGGGAACGCGGCGCAGACGGCGCGATGGACGGCGATGGTGTCGGGGCGAAGGCCCGACTCGACGCCCGAGCCCGTGGGGCACGGGGCGGTGCCGATGGGCGGCGGCGGCGGGGGCTCCGGGACGGGCTCGGTGGCCGACACCGCGCCGTTGGCGACCCACCGCGGCAGGCCGTTGTGCACGACCTGCGTGAACTCGCCCTCGACGACTCCGGTGACCTGGACGGTGCTGCCCTTCGCAGCGGTGGCCAGGACGGCGGCATCGGGTGCGGCGTCCGAGAGGACCGGCGTGTCGGCGAGCACGAACCACGTGCCCACGGCCGGCACCTGCGCGGCGGCCACGGCGTCGGCGGGGGGACGCTCGCCGCTGCGGCTGACCTCGCTGCTGGCGAGCTCGGAGCGGTCGAGCGTGGCGGACGACGAGGCGGTGGCCTCAGCCTCCGCGGGGACGCTGGCGGTGACCGCTGCGGCTCCCGCGACGGCCAGGGCGCCGATGCCCACCGTCGGCAGCACGACACGCGTGAGCTGTCGCTTCCAGAACGTGGGTCGAGATGGTGCTGAACCTGAGGCTCGTCGGTGTCCGGGAGAACCCACGGATGAACCGCCTTCGCTGATCGAGTACGTGGCCAGCCACCGAGTGAACCACATCGATCCACGCGGTCCTACTGCATCGTCCCCAGCAGGCGGGGCACCGTGACCGATCTCACCCGGACGGCTGCGGTTCCAGGGTATGCCGAGGCAGGGTCAGGAGGCGGTGGAGGCGTCCATCCCGGGCTGGTCGACGCACGTGAAGTTCTTGCGATAGGCCAGCGGCGTGGTGCCGCGGGCGGCCGTGAAGTGGTGCCGCAGGGTGGCCGCGTTGCCGAAGCCGACTCGCCCGGCGATCTGCTCGACCGACAGCGTGGTGTTCTCCAGCAGCTCCTCGGCGAGCTGGACGCGCTGGGCGGTGATCCACTGCAGCGGCGTCGTGCCCGTCTCGTCGCGGAAGCGGCGGGCGAAGGTGCGGGGCGACATGTGCGCCTGGCGAGCCAGCCGGTCGACCGAGAGGGCCTCGTCGAGGTGCTCGGACGCCCAGGCCAAAAGCGGGGCCAGCGTGTCGGCCTCCGTCGGACCGATCGGCGTGCGGATGTACTGCGCCTGGCCACCGTCACGGTGCGGCGGCACGACGATGCGGCGGGCCGTCGTGGCCGCCACCCGCGACCCGAAGTGCTGGCGCACGATATGCAGCGCCGCATCGATGCCGGCCGCGGAACCGGCACCGGTCACGATGGTGCCGTCCTGCACGTACAGGACGTCGGGATCGACCTTCGCCAGCGGGAAGCGGGCCGCGAGCTGGTCGCCGAAGCGCCAGTGGGTGGTGCACCGCCGGCCGTCGAGGAGTCCGGCCTCGCCCAGCAGGAAGGCACCGGAGCAGTGCGCGAAGATCCATGCGCCCCGCGCGTGCGCCCGGCGCACGGCATCCAGCACGGCCGGCGAGTGGTGCAGGAAGTCCTGCTTGGGCACGATGCAGACCAGGTCGGCGTCCTCGACCTCGGAGAGATCGTGGGCCACCACGAGGTCGAAGCCGGCACGCCCGCGGACGACACCGGACTTCTCGGCGGCGACCACGAAGTCGAAGACCGGGTTGTCGTCATCCGGGTGGTAGGGCTCGGCCCACACCTCACAGATGGCGCCGAGCCCGAAGGCCTCAGCACCGTCCTGCACGATCGCGACGACCTTCTTCACGCGTCACCTCTTTCTCCGAGCCCAGCATGGCACGGCCGTGGCGGAATATCCACCAACCATGTCATTCATGCCACTGGTGGCGGGATCGCAGCGAGACGAGACTTTCTGCCATGACCTACCTGCTGCTGATCCTTCTGCTCTCCGTCCTCGTGCTCGTCCTCGGCCTGGTGGTCTCGGCCGATGGTCGCGGCAACCGTCCCGGCCCCCGCAGCCACCCCGAGGACCCTTTCCAAATCCACCGCCCCCGGTAGCACGACAGAACCCCCCGACCCGAAGGTCGAGGGGCTCTGCGTGGTGCTGCTCAGCGGTGAGTCACTCGCCGCCGGTGAGCTTCTCCCGCAGGGCCTGCAGGGCCTCGTCGGACGCGAGCGAGCCGGCGCCGGGCTCCTCGGTGTCGGCCGGAGCCGCCTCCGAGGAGTAGTTGCTGGCGGCGCTCGCCTCGACGCTGGCCTTCTCGGCCTCGGCGATCTGCTTCTTGTGCGCCTCCCAGCGCTCGTGGGCCTCGGCGTACTGCTTCTCCCACGTGGCGCGGGCCTCGTCGAAGCCCTCCTGCCACTCGCCGGTCTCCGGATCGAAGCCGTCGGGGTAGATGTAGTTGCCGGCCTCGTCGTAGGACGAGGTCATGCCGTAGAGCGTCGGGTCGAAGTCGTCGGCGACGGCGGCCTCGGTCTCGTTGGCCTGCTTGAGCGACAGCGAGATGCGACGACGCTCGAGATCGATGTCGATGATCTTGACCATGACCGAGTCGCCGATCTGGACGACCTGCTCGGGGATCTCGACGTGACGCTCGGCGAGCTCGGAGATGTGCACCAGGCCCTCGATGCCCTCCTCGACGCGCACGAACGCACCGAACGGGACGAGCTTGGTGACCTTGCCCGGGACGATCTGACCGATCTGGTGGGTCCGGGCGAAGTGCTGCCACGGATCCTCCTGCGTCGCCTTGAGCGACAGCGACACGCGCTCGCGCTCCATGTCGACGTCGAGCACCTCGACGGTGACCTCGTCGCCCACGGCGACGACCTCGTTGGGGTGGTCGATGTGCTTCCAGGACAGCTCCGAGACGTGCACGAGGCCGTCCACGCCGCCGAGATCGACGAACGCACCGAAGTTGACGATGGAGCTGATGACGCCCTTGCGCACCTGCCCCTTCTTGAGCTCGGTGAGGAAGTTCTGGCGCACGGCCGACTGCGTCTGCTCGAGCCAGGCACGGCGCGACAGGACCACGTTGTTGCGGTTCTTGTCGAGCTCGATGATCTTGGCCTCGATCTTCTGGCCGATGTACGGCTCCAGATCGCGGACGCGACGCATCTCGACCAGCGAGGCCGGCAGGAAGCCGCGCAGCCCGATGTCCATGATGAGGCCGCCCTTGACGACCTCGATGACGGTGCCCTCGACCACGCCGTCCTCGGCCTTGATCTTCTCGATGTCTCCCCAGGCGCGCTCGTACTGTGCGCGCTTCTTGGAGAGGATCAGACGGCCTTCCTTGTCCTCCTTCTGGAGGACGAGGGCCTCGACCAGGTCACCGACGGCGACGACCTCGTTGGGGTCGACGTCGTGCTTGATGCTCAGCTCGCGCGAGGGGATGACGCCCTCGGTCTTGTAGCCGATGTCGAGGAGCACCTCGTCGCGGTCGACCTTGACGATCGTGCCGTCGACGATGTCGCCGTCGTTGAAGTACTTGATGGTCTTGTCGATCGCGGCGAGGAAGTCTTCCTCGTTGCCGATGTCGTTGACCGCAACCTGCGGGGCGGCCGCAGGCGTTGCGATACCAGAAGTCATAAGGGAATGGGCTCCGATGGATGGGTGAGTTGTCGGGCACGCCGGAAGCCCGTTGATCGTGCGTGTGGGGAGTCCCCCGGGCACGCGACGAGCGCGGACCCGCTCTGTCTCGGGCACGCGCAGGTGTCCAGCGCACCCACCAGCGTACGCGACCCCTGCCTCGGCTGTGAACCCGGGCACTCGCGTCGGGCCACCACCGGCTGGGAGTCAGGCGGGAGCGAGGAAGGCGGTCAAGGCCGCCGCGTAGTGATCGACGTCGGCCGCGGCCATCACCTCGCGGGCCGAGTGCATCGCCAGCTGCGGTGCGCCGACGTCGACGGTCGTCATGCCGGTGCGTGCGGCGCTGATGGGACCGATGGTCGAGCCGCACGGCAGGTCGGCCCGGTGCACGTACCGCTGCAGCGGAACGCCGGCCTGCTCGCACGCCTGCGCGAAGACGGCCGTGCCGCGGGCATCGGTGGCGTACCGGAGGTTCTGGTTGACCTTGAGCACCGGTCCCCCGCCCAGCTCGATGCGGTGCAGCGGCTCGTGGCGGTCGGGCCGGTTCGGGTGCGTGGCGTGAGCCATGTCGCCCGAAGCGCAGATCGAGGCAGCCACAGCGCGGTGCAGGTCGTCGCGCGTGCCACCGGCGGCGAGCACCACGCGCTCGAGGACCGTGGCGAGCAGGTCGGACTGCGCTCCGCGCTCGGAGGTGCTGCCGACCTCCTCGTGGTCGAACATCACCAGCACCGGACGCACGTCCGGGACCTCGTCGGCGGCCAGCATCGCCCGGACGCCGGCGAAGCAGGTGGCCTGGTTGTCGAGCCGCGGCGCCGCGAGCAGCGCGCCGTCCACCCCGGTCCGGGCGCTGGGCTGCGTGTCGGTGGTCATCAGCTCGAAGCCGAGGACGTCGTCGGCGGCGAACCCCTCGCGCTCCCCCAGCCACGACAGGAACGAGCGGGCCTCGCCTCGACCTTGCAGTCCCCAGACGCCGTCGAGGTGGCGCTGCTTGTCGGGGCTCGACGTCTCGCGGTCGAGGTGGATGGCGAGGTTCGGCACCCGCAGCACGGGCTCGTCGACGTGCACCAACCGCTCGCTGCCGTCGCGGAGCACGACCCGGCCGGCGACGCCCAGGTCACGGTCGAGCCAGGTGCCGAGCAGGGGGCCGCCGTACGGCTCCAGCGCGACGACCCTGGCACCGTCGAGCGTGCGGTCGTGGTGCTGCTTGAGCCGCAGGTTGGGACTGTCGGTGTGCGCCCCCACCACGCGGAACGGGTCGTGCGCGGCGCTGGAGGCCGCGGTCGACCACGCGACCAGCGAGCCGCCGCGGCGCAGGACGTACCGTCCCGGGGCGTCGGGCCAGGCGTCGCGCTCGTCGACCTCGACGAAGCCGTCGGCCGTGAGCATCGCCGCAGCGGTGGCACAGGCGTGGAACGGTGACGGGGAGGCGTCGATGAACTGCAGCATCCGGTCGGCGTCGTCCATGCGGGTGAGCCTAGCCGGGCGGGGCGGCACCGAACCTCTCGTGTGAAACCATCGCGGCACGATGTCTGAGCAGTGGACCGCCACCGTGCGCACGGTGGTGCACGAGTCGAGTGTCGCCGACCGGGTGCGGGTCGCCTCGTGGGGCGCGGTGCTGATGCACACAGTGGTCATCTGGTGGGCGCTGGCCGCCAGCTGGTTCTACAGCGATGACTTCATCTTCCTGGACGACGCGACCTCCAGCGGGCTCACCCTGGACTTCCTCTTCACGCCGCACGACAGCCAGCTCATGCCGGTGGGCGTGCTCGTCTCCTGGCTCGTCGCGCAGGCCGGACCGTTCTCCTGGGCTGCGGCTGCGGCGTCGACGATCCTGCTCTCGGCGCTGGCGGTGTGGGCCTGTGCCCGGATGCTGCGGACCCTGTTCGGCGAACGACCGCTGATCCTCGTGCCGCTCTTCTTCTACGCCCTCACCCCCATGGCGATCGAGGGCTGGGTCTGGTGGGCGGCCGCGCTCAACACCGTTCCCATCCACATCGCGTTCTTCCTGGCCATCACTGGGGTCGTCCAGTGGTGGCGGGAACGACGGGCGATCCACCTGGTGCACACCCTCGCCGCCGTCGCGCTCGGCGCGCTGAGCGGTCCACGCGGACTGGTCATGGTGGTGCCCCTCGGGCTCCTCGTGCTGCTCGTGCTGGTGCCGCCGGCACGGTGGCGCAGCCCGGTCCGCTTGATGCGCGACCTGGCACCACTGGTGGTCCCGGGCGCCCTCGTCGCGATCGGCTACCTCGCCATCTACCGCAGCACCACCCCCGCACCGGTGACCACCGACGGCTCGGCTCCGGCCGGACGGATCACGGCGAACCTGATCATCGAGTCGTGGCTCCCGTCGGTCTTCGGTGGACCGTGGCGCTGGTTCGAGGACAACCCGCCCATGAACCAGCCGACCGCTCCCGACGCGGCCCTCGTGGCCTGCGGCCTGGCCCTGGCGGTCGTGCTCGCGTGGTGCTGGCGGCGCAACCGGCGCACGACCACGGCCGCCGCCGTGATCTTGATGGCCCAGCTCACCGTCACCGTCGTGGCGCTGGTGTACGGCCGCGGACTCCAGCTGGGTGCCGACGCCGGACTCATGACCCGGTACCTCACCGACACCGTGCCCGTCACGACGCTCGTGATCGGGCTGCTGCTGATCCCTGTGCCGGAGCATTCGCCGGACCTCGACGCACCGGACCACCGGCCGTCGACGCTGGGCCGCTGGCCACGGGCGGTGACGGCCACCGTCGCGGTCGCGTTCGTGGCCAGCAGCCTGACGAGCACCGCCACCTACATGAGCAGCTGGCACGACGCCTACCCCGCCAAGGAGTGGGCGCAGAACGCCGTCGCGCAGCTGAGCGACGATCCCGGGCAGGTCGCGGACGTGATCGTCCCGCCGCGAGTGCAGTCGCCGTTGAGCTACCCGAACAACCTGCCCTCCCGCATCCTGGCCCCTCTGGGACAAGACGTCGAAGCGGTCACCCAGGGCACCAACCTGCGGATCCTCGACGACCAGGGCAACCTGAGGTCGGCCGCGGTGGTCGCCCGAGCGAGCGCAGAGCCCGGCCCTGCCCCCGAGTGCGGGTACCGTGTCGGCGATGACTGGACCCGAGTGGCGCTCGAGGCCGACGGGGTCATCTTCTGGTGGATCTCCCTCGGCTACCTCGCGTCGGCCGACGGGCAGGTCGAGGTCCAGGTCGCAGGGCGGGAGGCCTTCACGATGCCGGTGCTCAAGGGGCTCAACACGTTCGTCTTCTCCGGCGAGGACTCCGTCAGCTCGCTGCGTCTACGCGCCCTCACCCCGGCGTTGACCGTCTGCGTCGACACGGTGACCCTCGGCGACCTGGTGCCCGTCCCGTGAGCACCGAGCGCCCGGTCTTCGCCGGTCTCGACACGCTGCGCGCCGTGGCCTCCGTGGCCGTCGTCGCCACCCACACCTGCTTCTGGTCCGGGTTCTACTCGCACGGCACGCTCGGGGTCGCGACCCACCGGCTCGAGATCGGTGTGCCGATCTTCTTCGTGCTGAGCGGGTTCCTGCTGTCCTACCCCTACCTGGCCAGCCTGCGCACCTCCACCCAGCACGATCGAGCCCAGCGTTACGCCCTCAAGCGAGTGGCCCGCATCGCGCCGGTGTACGTCGTGACCGTCGTGCTGGCCCTCGCGCTGCTGGACCAGGGCCCCGGGTGGAGCGAAAGCCGCTGGGTCGCCAACCTGCTGATGTACGACTACTACCTCGCCGAGAACCTGCCACACGGACTCGGGCAGATGTGGAGTCTCTACGTCGAGGTCGCGTTCTACGCCGCGTTGCCGATCCTGATGTGGGTCGCCGGCCGGGCAGTCGGTGGTCGATGGCGGCCGGGCGTGCTGCTGGCGCTCGTCGCGTCGATGGTGGCGCTCGGGGCCGTGTGGGTGCTGGCAGATGGCTCGCAGAAGGCCTTGCCGGGGTATTTGCCGTGGTTCGGTGTCGGCATCGCCATGGCGATCGTCCACCTGGCGCTCCGCGACGCCCCGGGACCGCGGCTCTCACGGCTCCCGGTTCGGGTGTTGCGATCGCTCGCAGCCGCACCGGGAGTCTGCTGGCTCTCGGCCGCTGCGGTGTTCCTCCTCGCGAGCACCCCCCTCACCGGCCCCGCGTCGTTGGAGGCGCGTTCGACCGGCGAGATGTTCATGCGGGTGGTCCTGTACGCCCTCGTCGCCGGACTCGTCGTCCTGCCGAGCGTCTTCGGGCCGACGGACTCGCGGTACGCCCTCGCGATGGCGCGGCCGTGGGCGCGGCACCTGGGACACATCTCGTACAGCCTCTTCTGCATCCACATCGTCGTGCTCGAGCTGCTCGCCCCGGCGTTGGGATTCACCTTGTTCGCCAGCAACCCCGTCGCCCTGTTCGTCGTGGTCCTGACGATCAGCCTCGTCGCGGCCGAGCTCCTCTACCGCTTCGTCGAGAAGCCCGTCATCGACCTGGTCCACCGAGGTCGCCGGCACCAACGCGACAGCAGCACGCCGACCAGGACCAGCACCGCCGCCTGAGGCAGCACCTGGCTCCCGGCCCATCCGCCGGGGTCGGTCCACGGCCCCACGACGTACGCGGCGCCGCCCACCAGCACGGCGGCCACCGCCGCGAACGGCGCGATCGGGGTCCCTCGGTGTGACATGGCCCCGACCACGACACCCGCGGCCGCCAGCCCCACTCCGATCCAGCCCCCGAGGAGGCCGGCGACCACGGCGACGACCACGAGGCCCGCGAGGCCACCGTGGGGGGGCTCGAGCGTGGGGTCGTCAGCGGTCGGCGCGGGGATCGCCACCTCGTGTCGCCGCCACCGCACGGCCGCAGCGACCACGAGCAGCAGCGCCACGGCACCGCCCACCAGTCCGGCGCGGTAGGGCAGTCCTGGGGCGAAGCTCCGCGAGACCGGCAGCTGGGGGTCGCGCAGGACCCACCCCTGCTGCCACCCGTTGAGCTCGAGGGGCGACAGCCCGGCGCCGTCCTGCGACCCGGTCCACCCCGCGTTGACGTTGTGCCCCATCACCACGGCTCGCTCGTCGCCCGCCGAGACGTCCGTGACAGCGGTTCGATCCTCGACGACCCGGTGCAGCAGCACCGCGTCGGCCTCGACCGCACCGGTGCCCACGGCGCGGATCCGGGTCGTGCCGTCGTCCAGCTCGACCGGCCCGGTGTCGCAGACCTCGACCGCGACGGGACGTCCAGACACCAGGTCGGACCGTGAAGCCACCAAGCTGGTCTCGACGAACCGCTCGTCGACGATCAGGGTGGGCCCCGAGCCGCAGCCACGATCCTCGACCTGTGTCGACGGCACGATCCCGTCGCCGGTGAGACCGGGAACCTTGATCTCCACGAGTCCGACCGGCAGCGACTCGATGGACCCGTCGAACCCGATCGACGACACCGGCGCATCGGCGATGAGGGTGACGCGCATCCACGACGCGACCCTTGCCGGGAACGTCGCCGTCCCGTCCTGCAGCTCGACCTCGCGGACCGTCCCGTCGGACAGCTCGATGCGTGCGGCACGAGCGGGCGTGACGGCCAGGTCTCCGGCTTCCAGCCGAACGGTCGAGACGCTCTGCGGCACGGCCCAGCTCACGGTCACGGTCGGCGCCTGGTCGTCCGGGTCGGCGGTCCACCCGGTGCTGTCGTCGCCGTCGAGGAGGGAAGCGGCCCCGGCTCGGGGGGCCGTCGACCAGCGCGAGGACACCGAGGCCGTGAGCGGCAGTCCCTGCTGCACGAGGTCGTCGAGGATCGGCCCGCCCACCGGTGACGCCTCCATCGCGACGTCGAAGCGGTCGGGCTCGTTCAGGGTGACGAGTCGATCCAGGACGGACCCTTCGTCACCGCGCACCTCGGCCGCGGCCTGACACTGCGTGGTGCCCGCAAGGAGCAGGCACCCGTCGCCGCGCGGCACGTCGCGGCTGAGCAGGATCGCCTCGGGAGCGGGCAGGTCCGCCGGCGGCGTCGGCAGCGCGAGGGGGCGGCTGACCTCCAGCGACGGGAGGTCGATGTCGACGATCCGCAGGGGATCGGCGAACGACGACGGCCCCGCGACGCGGAACGCTGCGACACGACCGACCTCGACCTCGACGGGCGAACCCGCTGTCGCGGTGACGGTACGTTCGCCGCGCTCGGTCGAGACGACGAGGTCGCGCGTCTCCCCCGGCGGGAGGTCGAGAAGGATGGCGACCGTCCCGAGGTCGCGCCGCTCCCCCACGTCCAGGCTCACCCAGGACTCGGCGTCGCCGGACCCGGGATTGCTGCTCCAGGTCGTCGTGGGATCGGCGTCGAACGCCGCCCAGACCCCACGGTCCGACTGGGGAAAGGGAAGCGCGTCGATGTCGGACTGTGAGGAGGAGGCTGCGAGTCCGTCCGCACCGATCAGCTCGGCAACGGTCCGGTACGGGGAGCCGTCGTGGTAGCTGTGGACCCGGCGAAGGGCGACGAAAGGTTCCGAGGGCGTCAGCGTCGCCGACCGCTGGTGCAGGACCGCACCGATCTTGACCTCCTGCGTCCGCTGTCCGTCCGTCAGCACCACCGGGGCCGAGGCCCGTGTCGGGTCCGGCTCGGTGTCCTGGTCCAGGAGCACCACGTCCTGTCCGCTCTCGCGGCCCATCGCCTCGAACCCGAACCGGTCCAAGGTCGCCAGCGTGCGGGCGTCACCCACCACGGTCGGGACGTCGGCGAGGTCGACCTGCCGTTCGGCCTCCACCGCGCCGTCGACGCGGAACACCTCGATCGCCGCGCGCGACGTCTGCCAGCCCTGGTCGACGAACACCGTGCGTCCTGCGTCGTCCTCGAACGTTGGCTGACCACCCACGGGGGGTCCGAACTCCGCCACGAGCTCGACCCCGGGGGTCGACGACAAGGCAGCGCGCGCCAGCTCCGGCGCCAACACGTCGTTGCTCCTGGAGATGTCGTGCCGGACCACGACCGTGCCGATGCCGGCCCGCCGCAGGCTCGCGGCGAGGGCCTCATCCCCGGCACCCGTCGCGAACCGTGCCGAGAAGGTGTCGAGCGCCTCGATCGTGCCAGTCGGGGTCAGGGGCACGAGGTTGCGGACGACCCACGGTGCCTCCGCCAGGGGTTGGAGCGGTTCGTCGCCCGTCTTGCCCCACAGGTAGTCGCCGAAGGGTGTGGCCGGCGCCAGGAGCGTCGTGCCCTTGGCGTTGTCCCCCAGCCACGCCGACGCCTCCTCCCAGTACGGCGGGACCTCGACGAAGGACCGCTCCGACGCCAGCGCGCCCGTCCAGGCCGGCGCCGTCGCACCGAGCACCGCCGCGACCGCGAGCACCGAGGTGCCCACCAGCTGCAGGGCGGTGTTGACATCGCCCGACTCCCGCTCGCGCGTGTCGACGACCCGCTGGAGCGCCAGTCCCGCGGCCAGCACGAGGGGAAGGCGCAGGACGAGATCGAACTTGTGCGTGTTCCGCAGCGGAGCGAGCGTGGAGTCCAGCAGCTCGCTGATCGACTCCGCGCCCCAGCCGGCCAGCTCGTTGGCGTGGCCCGCGGTGACGGCGAGCAGCCCGATCACCACACCGCCGACCAGGAACCGGCGGTGCGGTGTCGCGCGCTGGGTCAGGCCCATGACGCCGAGGGCGAGCACGGCCACGCCGTTGAGGATGAGGACCGGCTCGGTCACCAGGCGTCGGCCGGCGTCGGCGTTGGCATCGACGTAGGGCACCCAGTTGGACGTGCCCCGCAGCGCGTCGTACGGCGTGGCCGCGAGCGAGGCGTTCGAGGCGCTCTCGATCAGGTCCAGGAACGGTGGGCTGTACGCCCCGAGGACGAGCAGAGGGATGATCCACCACGCGGTGGCTGCAGCCACGCACACCGGCCACCAGAGCATCAAGCGTCGTCGAAGCTGGCCGGCCGGACGGGTGAGGATCCACCAGGCGCCGAGCGGCACGACGGCGAACGTCGCTGCGGCGTTGACTCCCCCGACGCACGCAACGGCGAGCGCCGAGAACGCGGCCGCCGTCCGGGGCCTCCCGGCGAGCGCACGGCCTGACAGCGTCGCGGCGACCAGCGGCACCAGCACCCATGGCGCCACCGCCGACGGCCACACCTCGATCGAGGATGCTCCGATGACGCTCATCATCCGCGGCGACAAGGCATAGAGCAGGCCGACCGCCACGCGGACCCACGGCGCCCGCACGCCCAGCAGGCCCGCGAGCTTCACCGCGCCGAGGAAGGCCACGACCAGCACGAGGCTCCACCACAGGCGCTGGACGACCCACGGGTCGAGTCCGGCGGAGTGCCCGAGACCAAAGAAGGGACCCATCGGGAAGAGGTAGCCGTAGGCCTGGTTCTGCAGCTGACCCAGGGCACCCTCGCTGTCCCAGGCGCCGGTCGCGCGACCCAGGAAGCCCCACGGGTCGACCACGAGATCGAGCTTCGTGTCGGTGACGATCCGGCCGGGTGCCTGGATGAAGGCCAACGCCACGAGCGCCAGGCTCCAGGCGGCCAGCCGCAGGCGCCACGTGAGAACGGCGTCGTTCACTGCTTCCGCAGCACGATCGCGAGGTTCCACGTCACCACCTCCCGCAGCACGGGGACGCGCACGACCCACCACGCCCAGCGGGGCAGGTACCGCGGCACGACGGCCAGCACCTCGACACCGCCACGCTCACGGGCCCACCGCGCGCCGGCGGCTGCGGTGACGGCGAACAGCGACTCACCGAACACGTTCTTGGGCGGGTGTCCGAGGCGCCGTTCGTAGCGGCGGCGAGCGCGATGACCGCCCAGCAGGTGCCACGGCGCGGTCTCGTGGCCGCCCCAGGGCCCCCACCAGAGCGTGTAGGAGCAGAACACGAGCCCGCCGGGCCGGGCGACGCGCACCATCTCGTCGGCCATCAGCCATGGGTCGGGCACGTGCTCGAGCACGTTCGAGGAGTACACGACGTCGAAGGATCCGTCGGCGAACGGCAGCTGCATGCCGCTGCCCAACACCGTGCCCGGGCGCGGTGCGCCCAGGCCGGACAGCTCACCGAGGTCCGCGTCCAGCGGCGTGTACCGCGCGCCGGCGCCCTCGAAGGCGTCGGAGAAGTAGCCGGGTCCGCCTCCGACGTCGAGGACCCAGTCGCCGACCAGTCCGTGCGACTGGAACGACGCCACCTGCTGCACCGAGTCCTCGGCGAGCGGGCGGTAGAAGCGCTCCGGTGCGGTCTGCTCGTGGCCGAACGCACGGAAGAGCCGCCACGACCGGGCGGTCGTCGCGCGGAACGGCTGGACGGACACCCGAGCACGGTAGTCGGAGGGTGGACCACCTGCTTGCTACGGTCCGAGGAGCCGTGTTGAGGGACCCGGCGCACCGAGGGAGGTCGCCGGCTCCGGCCGGCACACGCTGATGCACGTCTTGTTCTGCAACTGGAGGGACACCCGCAACCCCGAGGGGGGCGGGTCCGAGCACTACGTCGAGCAGATGGCGCGCGGACTGGTCGAGCGCGGCCATCGCGTCACGATCGCGTGCGCCGAGCACGACGCCGCCCCGCGCGACGAGGTCGTCGACGGCGTCCGTTTCGTCCGCCGCGGCTCGCGACTCGACGTCTACCCCCGTGTCTTCACGCGCCTGCTCACCCGGCGCTTCGGCACGGTCGACGTCGTCGTCGACGTGCAGAACGGCCTGCCGTTCTTCACCCGGTGGGCCACCCGCGCCCCCGTCGTGGTGCTGCTGCACCACGTGCACCGTGAGCAGTGGCCCGTCGTGCACCCCGGCCTGGTCGGCCGCGTCGGCTGGTGGATCGAGAGCCGGTTGTCGCCGTGGATGTACCGCCGCAGCCGCTACGTGACCGTCTCGTCGGCCACGCGCCACGAGCTGGTGGACCTCGGCATCGATCGTGACCGCATCGAGGTCGTGCACAACGGCACCGACTCCGTGCCCGCCGCGGCGCACGAGGCCGCGCGGTCCACCACGCCGCGCATGTGCGTGCTCGGCCGGCTCGTCCCGCACAAGCAGGTCGAGCACGCGATCGACGCGCTCGCCGACCTGAGCGACCTGCACCCGGACCTCAGCCTCGACGTCGCCGGTGACGGCTGGTGGGACGCCGAGCTGCGCGAGCACGCCACCCGTCGCGGCGTGGCCGATCGCGTCCGCTTCCACGGCTTCGTCGACGACGCGACCAAGCACCGGCTGCTCGCCGAGGCCTGGGTCCACGCGATGCCGTCGCTGAAGGAGGGTTGGGGCCTGGTCGTCGGCGAGGCCGGTCTGCACGGCACCCCGACCGTGGCCTACGCCTCGGCCGGCGGCACCACCGAGTCGATCGACCACAAGGACTCCGGCGTCCTGGTCGACACCCCCGAGGAGCTCACGGCGGCCATCGGCGAGATCCTCGCCGACGAGTCGTGGCGGACACACCTCGGCGAGGGCGCCCGGGCCAAGGCCGCGTCGTACTCCTGGCCGGCCTCGCAGTCCCGGTTCACTGAGCTGGTGACCGCTGCCGCGAAGTGCTGGTGACCGCTGCCAGGTCGTGATGCCTAGGCTGGTCCGGTGACCTACTTCGCCGTGACCTACACCTACGGGGCCCCCGAGGCCGACCTCGCGACCCGCCGCGCCGAGCACCGCGAGTACCTCGCCGGCCTGCCCGAGCTCGTCGTGAGCGGACCCTGGGACGACGGCCGCGGTGCGCTGCTGGTCTTCCGGGCCGAGAGCGCCGTCGCGGTCGACGGCCTCGTGACCCGCGACCCGTTCGTGGAGGCCGGCTTCGTCGCCGACCGCGCCGTGCACGCGTGGAACCCGATCCTGGGCCCGCTCACCGAGCACCTCTGAGCGACCACAGGACCCTCCGGGCTGAGCGCTACAGGACCCTCCGGGCTGAGCGCTACAGGACCCTCCGGGCCAGGCGGCGAGCGTCGCCCACCGTCTGCACACCCCGGCGTGTCGTCGTCCTGACCAGCGTCCGAGCCGTGCGCAGCGGCCAGGCAGCCCGGCGGCGCGGGCCCGGTGCCACCACCGCGTCGCGCGCGGCCCACACGCCGCGGACGTAGGGCGTCGCCCACACCGCGCGCGACGGCCGCTCCCCCGAGGCCAGCAGCTTCTCGACCCGGTCGACGACGGCCTCGGCCGGGGGCCGGTCGCGTCCGCCGAAGTAGCTCGCACGGAACGCCTCCGACATCGTGCCGATGTCGTCGGCGTCCACCTGCTCGAACGTGCGCAGCAGACCGCTGTCGAGGAAGACCTGGTTGCCGTACTTCTCGTGGACGCCGAGGTCGGCCACCAGCGCCACGTCGACCCCGCGGTCCAGCGCCTCGAGGCACGCCGTCGAGGAGACCGTCAGCAGCAGGTCGACCGTCTCGAGCAGGTCGGGAATCGGTTCGTACGTCACCCGGAAGTTCTCGGGCAGCTCCACACCCTCCAGGAGGTCCTCGGGGTGGTGCTTCATCCGGTGGAAGGTGTCCTCGCCCGGGCGGTGCCGCGGCTTGAGCAGCACCTCACGGTCCGGGTGGTCGAGGGCGTACGCGATGAGCCGCTCGTACACGTGCCGCCGCTCACCCGGTGCGGCCGGAACCGTCGGCTGGTCGGCCCACAGCACCTGGCGCGGCGGGCGGTGGGAGCGCAACGGTGCGGGCGTGCCCGACAGGAACGGCAGCCCCGTCAGCAGCAGGTTCTCGGTGCCGAGCCCCAGGGCGTGGGCGACCTCGACGAAGTGGGCGTGGTCCGATCCGGAGTTCACCGCGACGACGTCGGTGGCCGAGCGGTCGAGGTAGCCGGCGGTGATCTTCTCGATGATGACGCCGACCCACCCGGACACGAGCACCGGTCCCGGAGCGGCTGAGCCCTCGAGGCGCGCCGCGAGGTCGTGGCACAGCCGCTGGACGATCGGCCCCGCCAGCGCGACCACCACCACATCGGCCCCGGCAGCGTCCTCGACGATCGTGGCCCACGGTCGCAGGTCGACCTGCTCGAAGCCGGCGTCGCGGATCTGCTGGTCCGACAGGGCCGACTTCAGGTCGGCGGGCGCGACGGCCTCGCACGTGATGCCGCGAGCCTCGAGCTCGGTGCGCAACGGCGCACACCACTTGAGCTGGGAGTCGAACGCGGCGACCAGGAGGGCGCGGGGTCGGCTGCTCATCGGGCCACCGTACGACGCTCCTCGGGCACCGCGGGACTGCCGGACCAAGGTGCCGTCGAGCGTTCATGCGACGTTCCACCGCAGGTCGCCCCGAGACCACCCAGCACGCCGAAATGCCTGCAATAGCAGAGCATTCATGGTTGTGAGGTCCGTTCGCTGCGGGTTGCGGTGTCGTTCACCGTCCGGACGGAATCCGCTCGTAGCGTCGCCGGAGCACGACCCTGCCGACTCCTACCCACACACCAGCCCACCGACCCGACGACCCGGGAGCCACGATGACCAATCTCACCGCCGACCCCGGTGTCGCGTCCGGCCGTGCCGTTTCTGGGACCACTGCTGGGGACCAGGTCGAGACCGCCCGCGGTGTCTGCGCGATCATTCCCGCCCGCGGTGGTTCGAAGGGAGTGCCCCGCAAGAACCTCCGCGAGCTCGGCGGCGAGACCCTGGTGGGCCGTGCCGTCCGCACGCTGCGCGAGGTGCGCGGCATCGACGCCGTGATCGTCTCCACCGACGACGAGGAGATCGCCGACGCCGCCCGCGGGTGCGGTGCCCTCGTGATCGACCGCCCCCGCCGGCTCTCCGGCGACCTCGCGTCGTCGGAGTCAGCCCTGCGCCATGCGCTGGGTGAGCTGGGCGCCTACGGATCGGTCCCCGACGTCACGGTCTTCGTGCAGGCCACCAGCCCATTCATCGCTCCCGCCGACGTCGAGCAGGCCCTCTCCCTCGTGCGCGGCGACGAGGCCGATGTCGCCTTCAGCGTCACCCGGACCCACCAGCACCTGTGGCGCGAAGGTGAGAACGGTCCGGTCGGCGTCAACCACGACGCGGGCAGCCGCCAGCGCCGTCAGGACCGTCCCGCGGAGTACGCCGAGACCGGCGCCTTCTACGTCATGCGCACCGACGGCTTCCTCGAGCACGGCCACCGCTTCTTCGGCCGGATCTCGATGGTCGAGGTCGACCCGGCCGACGCGCTCGAGATCGACTCCACCGACGACCTCGCTCTGGCCCAGCTCGCGCTCGCGCACCGCGAGATGCACCGCCCCACTCCCCTGCGGTGCAAGGCCGTCGTGACCGACTTCGACGGCGTGCACACCTCCGACCAGGTCACCGTCGACGAGAACGGCGTCGAGTCGGTCACCGTCAACCGGTCCGACGGCATGGGTGTCGCGATGCTGCGCAAGGCCGGCATCGACCTGCTGATCCTGTCCACCGAGACCAACGGCGTCGTCGCTGCCCGAGCCGCCAAGCTCGGCGTCGACGTCATCAGCGGCTGTGACGACAAGCCCGCCGCCCTCCGCGAGTGGGCCGCCTCCCGCGGCCACGCCCTCGCCGACATCGCCTACCTGGGCAACGACGTCAACGACGTCGGGTGCCTGCGCCTCGTCGGCTGGCCGGTCGCGGTCGCCGACGCCCACCCCGCCGCGCTCCATGCGGCCCACATCGTGCTCCGACGCCATGGCGGCGACGGAGTCGTCCGCGAGCTCGCCGACCGCGTGCTCGCGGGGACCACGTCACACCATCGCAGCAGAGAGGGACGAGACCATGGCTGAGTGGCAGCAGATCGGCGACGAGATCGTCGGACCCAAGCGTCCGACGTACGTCATCGGCGAGATCGGCATCAACCACAACGGAGACGTGGAGGTGGCCAAGAAGCTGATCGACGTCGCAGCGCTGGCCGGCGCCCAGGCCGTCAAGTTCCAGAAGCGGACGCCGGAGATCTCGACTCCCCCGGCCATGCGTGACACGGTGCGCGAGACGCCCTGGGGCGAGATGACGTACCTGGACTACCGCTACCGCGTCGAGTTCGAGACCGAGCAGTACACCGAGATCGACGAGTACGCCCGCGCCAAGGGCGTCGAGTGGTTCGCCTCCCCGTGGGACGTTCCCTCGGTCGAGTTCCTCGAGAACATGGGCGTCGCGACGCACAAGGTCGCCTCCGCCTCGGTCACCGACATCGACCTGCTGGAGGCACTGGCCGAGACCGGCAAGCCCATCATCCTGTCGACCGGCATGAGCACGCTCGAGCAGATCGACCGCGCCGTCGAGGTGCTGAGCACGGACCGCCTCGTGCTGATGCACGCCACCTCGACCTACCCCCTGCCCGCGCAGGAGGCGAACCTGCGGATGATCCACACGCTGCAGCAGCGCTACGGCGTCCCTGTGGGCTACTCGGGCCACGAGCCCGGCCTGCAGATCTCGCTGGCCGCCGTGGCCATGGGCGCGTGCGCCGTCGAGCGGCACATCACGCTCGACCGCACGATGTGGGGCTCCGACCAGGCCGCCAGCCTGGAGCCGCACGGCTTCATGAGCCTCGTGCGCGACATCCGGATCCTCGAGATGGCGTTCGGTGACGGCGTCAAGCGCATCATGCCCGGCGAGGAGGCGCCCATGAAGCGCCTGCGCCGCGCCACGCCCTCGGTGGCGTGACCTCGGCTGGATCTCGCCGCGGGACCTTTCGCCGCCCAGGGCCCGGCACCCCTGCCGGGCCTTCCGGCCGCCCAGGGCCCGGCACCCCTGCCGGGCCTTCCGGCCGCCCAGGGCCCGGCACCCCTGCCGGGGCCCGGCGGGTCCTGGTCCTCACGGACTCCGACTCGTACGTCAAGTGGGGGGCGGCACTCGCTGGTCGGGTGCCGCCCGCTTGGCACGTCCGCTTCGTCATCGCGCGCGGGAGTGCCGAGCCGTCCGAGCGCCAGGTGCGTGAGGCGCTCGAGGGCACGGTCGTGCACCCCGAGGACGTCGAGCGGGTCGGCCTCGAGCAGGTCCGCGAGGTGCTGAGGTCGTGGCGCCCGGACGTGCTGGTGGCCGGTGCCCGCGGCCTGACCGTGCAGGCACTCATCGAGCTGGCCGTGCCGAACCGAGCCGACCGGCCGGTCATCGTCAGCGGGCTGCCCGGCATCGCGGTGCCCGTCCTGCCCTACGGACTCGGCTTCCGCCGGTCCGTCGACCTCTTCCTGGTGCACAGCCACCGCGAGCGCCGGGCGTTCGCCGAGGCCAGCCGGTCGCTCGGCATCCCACACCGCTACGCCCTGGCGACCCTGCCGTTCCTGCCTGACACCGGCGCGCCGGGGGCGTCCGACCTTCCTCGGGACCGGATCGTCTTCGCGGCCCAGTCGCTGGTGCCCGAGAGCCGTGAGGAGCGCCGCCGCCTGCTGCGGCAGCTCGTCTCGACCGCACTGGCCCATCCGGACCTCGAGGTCGTCGTGAAGGTGCGCGGCCGGGTCGATGAGCACCAGACCCATGCCGACCAGCACCCGTACCCCGAGCTGCTCGCCGAGCTGCGCCAGGAAGGCGTGCACGTGCCGGACAACCTCGTCGTGGAGTCCGGGCCGATGGCCACCCACCTGCGTCGCGCCGTCGGTCTCGTGACCGTCAGCTCGACCGCGATCCTGGAGGCCGTCGCCGCAGGGGTGCCGGCCCTGGCCCTGACGGACTTCGGGGTGGAGGCCCGCCAGATCAACCTCGTCTTCGCCGACAGCGGTTTGCTGCAGAGCTCGGAAGAGCTGGTCGCCGGCCGGTTCCGGCACCCCGACCCGCAGTGGCGCCAGGACAACTACTTCCATGCACCCGCCGACGACACCTGGATCCGGGACGTCGTGGAGCTGCTGGAGCAGCGCGCGACCGAGGGACTGCCGCCGTATCCCACCGCTGAGCCGACGGTGCGGCACCGGGTGGCGATGGTGTTCTACCGTCACCAGGCCTTCCGCAGCGAGCCGAAGGGGTTGACCGGTGCCCTGTGGCACCGGGTCGTCGAACGAGCCGTCGTGGCGACGGCGCTGCGGGTCTCGCGCTCCAGCTTCGTCGTGACACGACGATTCAGGCCCGCCCGCACCGCTCCGATGGGCGATCCGGCGGACGTCCCGACGCCGTAGACGTCAGTCGGGTGCAGGCGTCAGTCGTTGGAGCCGTACGTGACGTTCTCGACGCTGACAGGCGCAGCGTCCTGGCCCTGCTGCGCGTCGACGACGCCATAGGCGGTCGCTCCAGCCAGCACGAGTCCGATACCAAAAGCGGCCAGGCCGCCGGTGAATGATCTCACGAAAGTCCTCCCTCAAAGACAGTCGTCACCGTAGCAGTGCGACGGGTCATCTCGTCAGCAGACGTCGTCCCGCTCGCCGCACCAGCATCAGGAGGGCCAGTCCCACGGTGAGGGCCGCGACGCCCCACGCCGCGGTGACGGCGTAGCGGTCGACGTCGGACACCTCCCGCTCGACGGCACCATCGATCTCGAAGACCCGCAGCCCGTCGGGCGCGAGCGGCAGCTCGCGAGCCCCCGCCAGCACCGGCGGGAGCACGTCGGGCGCCGTCGCCGTCCCGGCCGCGCCGGAGGGCTCGAGCACCACGAGTCCGATGCCCTCGGCAGCCAGCTGCGCCGGCCCGGAGGTGGGCACCTCCAGCAGTGCGGCGATGCGCGCGGCCCGGGGGTCCTCCCCCGCGATGACCCGGCTCACCCCGCCCCCGCTCTCTCCACCCTGTTCCGAGATCGGCAGTCGGTCGTCGACGACCGTCGTGCGGTCGAAGTAGCGGCCCGCCGGGGCGAGCACGGTGCGCCCCTCGTTCCACTCCGGGGCCCGGTAGGCCGAGAACGGCAGCACCAGCAGGTCGCCCGGCACGGTGGAGGCGGCGACGGCCGACCGGGCCTCGCGCCAGTCGGCCGGGTACTCCACGGGCGTGACCCGGTTGCCGACGCCGTGGGCGAGGTCGGGCAGGGCGGCGATCGGCAGGGCCAGCACGATGCCGGCCGGCACCAGACGCCACCACACGTCGCGCGCTCGGGAACCGGACGCGGACAACGCCGCGGTCAGCGCGGCCACGCCGTGCGAGAGGGCCACCACCTGCAGCGGCACCAGCAGCGCGAGGTAGCGCGTGCCGTCCCGCAGCAAGGCCACCTCCGGACGCCACCGGATGGCGTCCTCGAGAAGGTCGGGGGCGAGCCAGCCCCAGCAGGCGATGGCCAGGCCTATGGCTCCGAGCACGCCGAGCGCTGCGAGCAACGCCCGCTGGGTGCGCCACATCGCGACCGCGCCGACCAGCATGACGGCCCACAGCACCGCGACCAGCACCGCCGCGATGACCGTGGTGCGCGACGTCGGGACGACCTCGGTGTTCCAGACGCCCCCGAGCGCGAGCACGGCACCCAGGCGACCGAAAGGACCCTCGGGCTGGGCGTCGAACAGCCGGACGGCGGAGGGGTCGGAGGCCAAGGCCCCGGCGTGGACGACGCCCGCCACGACCCACGGGGCGTTGAGCAGCGCGGCCAGCAGCGCGATGCGCACGACACCGGCCCGCAGGCCGAGGACCACCGCGGCCACCAGTCCAATGACGCCGGTCGCGGCCGACAACGCCGTGCCGGCGAGTGCGAGCGTCAGGCCGATCCACCGGACGTCGCGCGGGTTGCGCAGCGCCACCGCGATCCACGGCAGGCAGCCGAGCGCGACCAGCACCGGCCACTGGCCCAGCACCAGTCGCTCGGCCACGAACGGGTTCCACAGGGCATAGGTGGCCGCGACCAGGCGGGGTGCGAGTCCGAGGTGGGCGACGAGGCGCGCGGCGCCCACACCGCCGAGGACCATCGCGCCGATCAGCACCAGGCGCTGCAGGAAGGCCGGGTCGAGCACGGTCGACAGCACGGCCACCACGGCGTCGGACGGGACGGCCCGCGGCAGCGCGGTGCCCAGCCCCCAGAGGTCGTCACGCGACAGCTCCCACCGCGGGACCCAGACCATGTCGTAGGTCAGCAGGAATCCACGCCCACCCCAGGGCAGGGCGACCACCAGCGCGAGCAGGAGGGCCCACTGCACCACGATCAGCTCCCGCCACCGCTGCATCACGCGCTCACCCTAGCCGCGTCCCGGCGTCCGTACCGGACTCCTGACCGGGTGGTGCGGGCGTCGCCTACGGTGGTGCGGTGACCCGCTCCTCCGGCCTGCTCTCGGGTGGCTCGCTCGTCGCCGCCGGCATGGTCGGCATGAACGTCGCGGTCTACGGACTCACGATCGTTGCCGCCCGCAGTCTGGAGCCCCGCGATCTCGGCGCCCTGACCGCCCTGATGGGCGTCCTGCTGATGGGCAACGTCATGTCGCTCGGGCTGCAGGCGTCGTCGGCCCGTCGGTTGGCCGTGCATCCGGAGGACCGCGCGACCATCATCGGCACGGTCGCCCGGGTGGCCCCGATCATCGCCCTCGGCACCGGCCTGGTCGGTGGGCTCGTCACGGTGGCCCTCGCCGAGCCGCTGCGCCTGCCGTCGCTGTGGCCCGCCGTCCTCACCGGCGCCACGCTGGCGCCCCTGACCATGATGGGCGCGGCAGCTGGGGTGGCCCAGGGAACCGAGCGGTGGCGGATGCTCACGGCCATCTACCTCGGTGGCGGCCTCGGCCGGCTCGTGTTCGGCGTGGGAGCGCTGATGATCGAGACCTCGGTCACCTCGGCCATGATCGGCATCGCGATCGGCGCCTGGGTGCCCGTGCTGGTGGGTCTGCCGCTGCTGCGCGGACGGTCCACGGACGCCCGGTCGACGAGTCGTCGCCCGTTTGTGCGCGAGGCCGTGCTCGGGTCGCACGCCCTGCTGGCCTACTTCGTGCTCAGCAATCTCGATGCCCTGCTGGCACGCATCGTGCTCGACCCGCACGACAGCGGCCTGTACGCGTCCGGCCTGATCCTGTCGAAGGCCGCGGTGTTCTTCCCCCAGTTCGTCAGCATCGTCGTGTTCCCCCTGCTGGCGCGCGACGAGACGTCCAGGTCGCGCCACCTCGCCGCGGGAGCTGTGGCCGGACTGGGAGCGATGGCGGTGCTCGTCACCGCCCTCCTCCCCGAGCTCGCGCTGATCCTGGTGGGAGGCGACCAGTACGCCGAGGTGGCGGGCCGGCTCTGGATGTTCGCCCTGGCGGGCTCGTGCTTGGCCGTCGTGCACCTGCTCGTGTACGACGCGCTCGCCCGGCACGCGCACGGTGTCGCGGTGGCCGTCTGGTCGGCCGTGGCCACGCTGTCGGCCGCCGTCCTGCTGCTGGATCTGGGCATCACCGGACTGATCCTCACGGTCGCCGGCATCGCCGCTGTGCTTGCCGTGGTGGTCATGGTGGCGCCGAGCCCCTCGGCGGCCCCCGGCCCTGCTCGGGACAGGGTGCAGTATTGATGCCATGCGCATCGCCAACCACGTCGTCGAGCTGATCGGCGGCACCCCGCTGGTCCGCCTGAACAATGTCCCCACGCCCGGCTCAGGACTGCTCGCCGCGAAGATCGAGTACCTCAACCCGGGTGGCAGCGCCAAGGACCGCATCGCCGTCAAGATGGTCGACGCGGCCGAGGCGTCCGGCGCGCTGAAGCCCGGCGGCACGATCATCGAGCCCACCTCCGGCAACACCGGGGTCGGGCTCGCGCTCGTCGCCCAGCAGCGTGGCTACCACTGCATCTTCGTGTGCCCCGACAAGGTCAGCGGCGACAAGGTCAACACCATGCGGGCCTACGGCGCCGAGGTCGTGGTGTGCCCGACCGCCGTGCCGCCGGAGCACCCCGACAGCTACTACAGCGTCTCGGACCGACTCGTGCGCGAGACCGACGGCGGCTGGAAGCCCGACCAGTACTCCAACCCGGCCGGCCCCGAGTCGCACTACGAGACCACCGGCCCGGAGATCTGGGCCGACACCGACGGCACCGTCACGCACTTCGTGGCCGGCGTCGGCACGGGCGGCACCATCTCCGGCGTCGGCCGCTACCTCAAGGAGGTCTCCGGCGGTCGCGTCAAGGTCATCGGCGTCGACCCCGAGGGCTCGGTGTACTCCGGTGGCACGGGCCGGCCCTACCTCGTCGAAGGCGTGGGGGAGGACTTCTGGCCCAGCGCGTACGACCCCGCCATCCCCGACGAGATCATCGCCGTCAGCGACGCCGACTCCTTCGACATGACCCGGCGACTCGCCCGCGAGGAAGGCCTGCTGGTCGGCGGCTCGTGCGGCATGGCCGTCGTCGGCGCCCGCATCGTCGCCGAGCGCGAGGGTCCGGACGCCGTGGTCGTCGTGCTGCTGCCCGACGGGGGCCGCGGCTACCTCTCGAAGATCTTCAACGACGACTGGATGAGCTCCTACGGCTTCCTCCGGGAACCGCTGGCCGGCCCCAGCGACCGGCCCAGCGTCGGCGCGATCCTGCGCAAGAAGTCCGGCGAGCTCCCCGCGCTCGTGCACACGCACCCGTCCGAGACGATTCGCGACGCCATCGAGATCCTGCGCGAGTACAACGTCTCGCAGATGCCGGTCGTCGGCGCCGAGCCACCCGTCGTCATCGGCGAGGTGGCGGGCAGCGTCAGCGAGCGCCAGCTGCTCGACGCCGTGTTCGCGGGCCGGGCCAAGCTGAGCGATCCCGTCTCGGGCCACATGGAGCCGCCGCTGCCGCTGCTGGGATCCGGCGAGGACCTCGACGACGCCCTGGCCCTGCTGGGCGACAACGACGCCGTCATGGTCATCGAGGACGGCAAGCCACTGGGCGTCCTGACCCGCCACGACCTCCTGGGGGTGCACGTATGAGCAACCACGACACGTCCGACTTCGGAGCCGACCGGCACGGAACGGCCGACCAGCCCGAGCACGGCTTCGCCACCCGCGCGATCCACGCGGGCTACGAGCCCGACCCCGGCCACGGCGCGGTCAACCCGCCCATCGTGGCCAGCAGCACCTTCGCGCAGGACGGCGTGGGTGGGATGCGCTCGGGCTACGAGTACGGCCGCACCGGCAACCCGACCCGTACCGCGCTCGAGGCGAACCTCGCCGCCCTCGAGGGCGGCAGGCACGGCCGCGCCTTCGCGTCGGGCATGGCCGCCACCGACACCGCCCTGCGCACCCTGCTCAAGCCGGGCGACCACCTCGTCATCCCCGACGACGCGTACGGGGGCACCTTCCGGTTGATCGACAAGGTCTTCAGCCAGTGGGGCATCACCTACTCGGCGGTGCCGGTCGGCGACGTCGACGCCGTGCGCGCCGCGCTCACCCCCACGACCCGCGCGGTCTGGATCGAGACGCCCACCAACCCGCTGCTCAACATCGGTGACGTCACGGCGCTCGCCGAGGTCGCGCACGGGGCGGGTGCAAAGCTCGTGGTCGACAACACCTTCGCGTCGCCGTACCTGCAGCAGCCGCTGTCGCTCGGCGCCGACGTCGTCGTGCACTCCACCACCAAGTACATCGGCGGGCACTCCGACGTCGTCGGGGGCGTGCTGGTGACCTCCGACGCCGAGCTCGATGCCGGCTTCGGCTTCCTGCAGAACGGTGCCGGTGCGATCGCCGGTCCGTTCGACGCCTACCTGACGCTGCGCGGCGCCAAGACGCTCGCGGTGCGCATGGAGCAGCACTGCAGCAACGCCGAGGCGGTCGTCGACCGGCTCACCCGGCACGCCGCCATCAGCACGGTCCTCTACCCCGGCCTGCCCGAGCACCCGGGGCATGCCGTGGCGGCCCGGCAGATGCGCCGGTTCGGCGGCATGATCTCGATCCGTCTGGCCGGTGGCCGTGAGGCTGCCCTCGATCTCTGCCAGCGCGTCGAGGTGTTCACGCTGGCCGAGAGCCTCGGCGGCATCGAGTCGCTCATCGAGCACCCCGGCGCCATGACGCACGCCTCGACCGCCGGCTCACCTCTCGAGGTGCCCGACGACCTGGTGCGCCTCTCGGTCGGCATCGAGGACGTCACCGACCTCATCGCCGACCTCGAGCAGGCCCTCACCTGATCCTGCAGGTCACGGCTCAGGCGCCGATGTAGGCCTTGAGGTGCTGGCCGGTGAGGGTCGAGGCGTCGGCGACGAGGTCGGCGGGCGTGCCCTCGAAGACCACCGTGCCGCCGTCGTGACCGGCGCCCGGGCCGATGTCGATGATCCAGTCGGCGTGGGCCATGACCGCCTGGTGGTGCTCGATGACGATGACCGACTTGCCCGAGTCGACGATGCGGTCGAGCAGGCCGAGGAGGTTCTCGACGTCGGCGAGGTGCAGCCCGGTGGTGGGCTCGTCGAGCACGTAGACGCCACCATCATTGCCCAGGTGGGTCGCGAGCTTCAGGCGCTGCCGCTCGCCACCGGACAACGTGGTGAGCGGCTGACCCAGGCTGACGTAGCCGAGGCCGACGTCGTTCATGCGCTGCAGGATCTTGTGCGCGGCCGGCAGCTTGGCGTCCCCGTCGGCGAAGAAGGCCTCCGCCTCGGCGACGGGCAGGGCCAGCACCTCGGCGATGTCCTTGCCACCGAAGGTGTACTCCAGCACCGCTGCCTGGTAGCGCTTGCCCTCACAGTCCTGGCACGGCGTCGCGACGGTGTCCATGACGCCGAGGTCGGTGTAGATGATGCCGGCGCCCTTGCACGTGGGGCACGCGCCCTCGGAGTTGGCGCTGAAGAGGGCCGGCTTGACCCCGTTGGCCTTGGCGAACGCCTTGCGGATCGGCTCGAGCAGGCTCGTGTAGGTGGCCGGGTTGCTGCGACGCGACCCCCTGATCGCCCCCTGGTCGATCGCCACGACGCCCTCGGTGGGCACCACCGAGCCGTGGATCAGTGAGCTCTTGCCCGACCCGGCCACACCGGTGACGACGCACAGCACGCCGGTGGGCACGTCGACGTCGACGTCCTTGAGGTTGTGCGTGTCGGCACCGCGCACCTCAATGCTCCCGGTCAGCGTGCGCACCTCGGCCTTGAGCTGGGCGCGGTACCCCAGGTGCTGGCCGGTGAGCGTGTCGGCGGAGCGCAGCTCGTCGAGCGTGCCCTCGAACACGATCTGACCACCCGCGGTGCCGGCCTTCGGGCCCATGTCGACCACGCGGTCGGCGATCGCAATGGTCTCGGGCTTGTGCTCGACGACCAGCACCGTGTTGCCCTTGTCGCGCAGCTGCAGCAGCAGGGCGTTCATGCGGTCGATGTCGTGCGGGTGCAGACCGACGGTGGGTTCGTCGAAGACGTAGGTGACGTCGGTGAGCGACGAGCCAAGGTGGCGGATCATCTTGGTGCGCTGTGCCTCGCCGCCCGACAACGATCCCGAGGACCGGTCGAGGCTCAGGTAGCCCAGACCGATGTCGACGAAGGAGTCGAGAGTCTCCTGCAGGCCCTTCAGCAGCGGAGCCACCCCGGGCTCGTCGACGCCGCGCACCCAGGCCGCGAGGTCGCTGATCTGCATGGCGCACGCATCGGCGATGTTGATGCCCGCGACCTTCGACGAGCGCGCCTGCGCGTTGAGGCGCGTGCCCTCACAGTCGGGGCAGGCGGTGAAGATGACGGCTCGCTCGACGAACGCGCGGATGTGTGGCTGCATCGCCTCGGGGTCCTTGCTGAGCATCGACTTCTGCATCTGCGGGATCAGGCCGAGGAAGGTGATGTTGATGCCGTCGATCTTGACCTTGGTGGCCTCCTTGTGGAGGAGGTCGGCCAGCTCGGTCTTCGTGAACTTCTTCAGCGGCTTGTCGGGGTCGAACCAGCCGACGCCGCGGAAGATGCGGCCGTACCAGCCGTCCATCGAGTAGCCCGGGATCAGGATGGCGCCCTCGTTGAGCGACTTCTCGGCGTCGAACAGGGCCGTGAGGTCGAAGTCGCTGACGCGCCCCATGCCCTCGCAGGTGGGGCACTGACCGCCCTGGATGCTGAACTCGCGACGCTCCTTGACCGACTCGCCACCCTTCTCGAACGTCACCGCGCCGGCCCCGCTGATGGACGCGACGTTGAACGAGTACGCCTGCGGTCCGCCGACGTGGGGCTCGCCCAGACGGCTGAACAGGATGCGCAGCAGCGCGTTCACGTCGGTGACGGTGCCCACCGTGGACCGCGAGTTGGCGCCCATACGCTCCTGGTCGACGAGGATCGCGGTCGTCAGCCCGTCGAGGAGGTCGACGTCGGGACGCGCCATGCTGGGCATGAAGCCCTGCAGGAAGGCGCTGTAGGTCTCGTTGATCAGGCGCTGCGACTCCGCGGCGATCGTGCCGAACACCAACGAGCTCTTGCCCGACCCCGAGACCCCGGTGAACACCGTGAGCCGGCGCTTCGGGATCTCGAGGCTGACGTCCTTGAGGTTGTTGACGCGGGCGCCCTGCACCCGGATGAGGTCGTGCGTGTCGGCCGGGTGGGTCATCGAGTGAGGCCTCTCAGAGCTGGTTCATGCGGATGAGGTTGCCGGCGGGGTCGCGGAACGCACAGTCGCGCACGCCGTAGCCCTGGTCCATCGGCTCCTGCAGGACGTCGGCCCCGGCGGCCTCGATCTGGGCGAACGCCGCATCGAGGTCGTCGGAGGCAAGGGTGACGGCGCCGTAGCTGCCCTTGGCGATGAGCTCGAGCACCGTGCGCTTCTCGTCGTCGGAGAGCGTGGGGTCCATGTTCGGCGGGTGGAGCACGATCGACGTGCCCGGCTGGTTCGGTGGACCGACGGTGATCCAGCGCATCTGGCCGCCACCGACGTCCTTGCGGACCTCGAAGCCGAGCACGTCGCGGTAGAAGGTGACCGAGGCCTCGGCGTCGGTGTGGGGCAGGAAGGCGTAGTGAATGCTGATGTCCATGACGCTCACGCTAGGGCGGCGGGGTCGAGTCCCGCTTCTCGATTCCTGACCGGTCGGGTGGCCTGCCGGGCGATGCACGGCGGCATGCTGCCCGCGAGCAGGGCCTCGCGCTGCCGGTAGACGCTGGGAGGCACCCCGACGAGCTCGGAGAACCGGGTGCTGAACGTGCCGAGCGAGGAGAAGCCGACCTCGAAGCAGACCTCGGTGACGCTGCGGTCGCCCCGCCGCAGCAGGGTCATGGCCCGCTCGATGCGCCGGGTCATGAGGTACGAGTACGGCGACTCGCCGTAGGCCCGCTTGAACTCACGGCTGAGGTGGCCGGCCGAGACGTGGATTCCCTGCGCCAGCGACTCGACGTCGAGGGGCTGGGCGTACTCGCGGTCGATGCGGTCGCGGACCCGGCGCAGCCGGGCCAGCTCACGGAGCCGCGCAAGATCGTGGGGTCGATCCGCCTGGACGCTGCTGGTCACGAGCCAGATCTTGCCACGTCGGGATCGAGCTCGGGCTGGATCAGCGACCGCGGCTCGACCTCGACCAGACCGGGCTCCGGCAGCCGCGACTCCCCCGGCACGCTGCTGTCGTCGAGGGCGTCGAGCTTGCGCGCCGTGACCAGGACGCGCGTCTCGAGCGAGCTGGCGAACTTGTTGTAGCTGTCGACCGTGGTGGCCAGCGACCGGCGCAGCTTCTCGACGTGGTCGGCCATCGTGCCGAGCCGGCCGTACAGCTCCTTGCCGAGGTCGAACAACACCTTGGCGTCGTCGGTGAGGGCCTCCTGCTGCCAGGTGAACGCCACGGTCTTGAGCACCGCCCACAGGCTGACCGGCGAGGCGAGCGCGATGCGCTGCGCGAAGGCGTGCTCGAGCAGGCTGGGGTCACGTTCGAGCGCCGCGGCCAGCACCGGCTCGCTGGGGATGAAGGCGATGGTGAACTCGGGGCTGACGTCGAGCCCGGTCCAGTACTGCTTGGCGGCCAGGGCGTCGACGTGCGCCCGCACCTGGGCAGCGTGCCGGTCGAGCAGGGTCTCGCGCGAGCTCTCGTCGGCGGCGTGCGCCTCGAGGTAGGCGGCCACCGGAACCTTGGCGTCGACGGCGACCGCCTTGCCGCCGGGCAGGTGCAGCACCATGTCGGGGCGGCGGCGACCGGTCTCGGCCGTCACCGTGGTCTGCAGCGAGAAGTCGACCCGGTTGAGCAGGCCGGCGGACTCCACCAGCCGGCGCAGCTGGGTCTCGCCCCACACCCCGCGGGTGACGTTGTTGCGCATGGCCGACGCCAGCGACTCGGCAGCGACGCGCGACTGCTCTGCCGTGGTGCGGGTGTGCAGCAGCTGCTCGGCGAGCTGTCCGTGCTGGGTGTGCCGCTGGCGCTCGAGGTCGACGACCGTCTGCTGCATCGCTCGCAGCGACTCGCGCACGGGGGCCAGCGCCTGAAGCACCTGCGCCTCGCCCTGCTCGCCGCGGCGGCTGGTCGACAGCTGCGCCTCGAGCTGGGCGACCTGCCGCTCGAGCATCTCGACGGCGACGTCCTGACCGGCCAGGCGGGCGACGCCGGCCGACCGACCGAGGTAGGCGCCGACGGCAAGACCGACGACCAGTCCGAGCACGAGGATGAGCACGAGGTCCATGCCGCCAGTCTCGACCGCCGCACCGACGCTTTCGTGCACCACCGCGCCAGCCCGCCGCAGGCCTGTGACCAGATTTGCTGACTTCGCCACCGTTCGTCCTGCCGGAAACGGTGGCGAAGTCAGCAAATCTGGAGAAGGGCGGGGGAACACGCGCCGGGGTCGCGGTGTTGAGGGTGGGACGACCGGGAGGAGGACCCGATGACCATCTACATGAAGCCGACGCTGACCGACGAGGGCATCGCTGCGATGGAGGCCTACGACGCCTATCGGTACGCCGAGGAGCTGCTCGACTCGCGGTTCCCCCGTGAGTCCGCCCGGGTCCTCGAGCACTTGGTGGCCGACGAGCCCGGCCATGCCGGCGCCTGGGAGCTGCTGGGCCGCGCGCACTTCGCGGCCGCCCATCTGGCCCCGGCCGAGGCGGCGTTCCGCCGGCTCATCGAGCTGGAACCGACCAGCGCCTGGGCGCACACCGCCCTGGGCCTGAGCCTCGACCGGCAGAGCCGGCACCGCGAGGGCGCCGTGCAGCACCGCATCGCCGCGGGTCTCGGCGCCGCAGGACTCGACGGTTCTGGCCGCGACGCCACACGTGTCGAGCTGGTCGACACCTCCGGCGAGTGACTCGCGCCCGTGAGATGAGGGCCCGGTCGAGATGATGGTCCCGTGGACCAGCTGAACGACCTCGACCCCACGTGGGCGGCACCCCTGGTGGGTGCCGCCCTCGTCGTGATCCCCGCCCTGTGGCGCCACGCCCGGCACGCGGTGACCCTCGTGCACGAGCTGGGACACGCCTCGGTGGCCCTGCTGACCGGCCGACGTCTCACTGGCATCCGCCTGCACCGCGACACGTCGGGGCTGACCGTCTCGCACGGCAAGCCCCGGGGTCCCGGCATGGTGGCCACCGCGGCCGCCGGCCACCTGGCGCCGTCCGGCCTGGGCCTGCTGCTCGTGGCCGTCGTGGCCGCCGGGGTGACGCCCGAGGCGTTGTGGGCCGCCACCGGCATCCTGGTCGTCACGTTCGTGTTCGTGCGCAACGTCTTCGGTGCACTTGTGCTGCTCCTGGCCGTCGCCGCCGTGGGAGCCGCGGCGTGGCGGGCCGAGCCGTCGGTGCAGGACGCCGTGGCGTTGGGGGCCGCCTGGTTCTACCTGCTGGCGGGACCACGCACCGTGCTCGAGCTGTGGACCCACCGCCGGCGGCATCGCACCGGCACCACCGACGCCGACGTGCTGGCTCGCCTCACGCACCTGCCGGCCGCGGTGTGGAACCTCCTGCTGCTGGCCGCCGGAGCGGCCGCCCTGTGGCCCGCCGCACGCGTGATTGGATGAAGCGCGTGTTCGAGCTCCAGCACGACCTCCCCGGATCCAAGGCGCGCGTCGGCACGCTCAGCACCCCGCACGGTGTCGTGCAGACGCCGGCGTTCATCCCGGTGGGCACCAAGGCCACGGTCAAGGCCGTGCTGCCCGAGACGATGGCCGAGCTGGGCGCCCAGGCGCTGCTCGCCAACGCCTACCACCTGTACCTGCAGCCCGGTGCCGACATCGTCGACGAGGCCGGCGGTCTCGGCCGGTTCATGAACTGGCCCGGCCCGACGTTCACCGACTCCGGCGGCTTCCAGGTCATGAGCCTCGGCGCGGGCTTCCGCAAGACGCTGGCCATGGACTCCACACGCGTCACCGACGACGACGTGATCGCCGAGGGCAAGGACCGCCTGGCGACGGTCGACGACGACGGGGTGACCTTCGTCAGCCACCTCGACGGCTCCAAGCACCGGTTCACGCCGGAGGTGTCGATGCGCATCCAGCACCAGCTGGGCGCCGACGTCATCTTCGCCTTCGACGAGCTGACCACGCTGATGAACACCCGCCCGTACCAGGAGCAGGCCGTGGCCCGCACCCAAGCGTGGGCCGAACGCTGCATCGCCGAGCACCGGCGGCTCACCGAGGAGCGCGCCGACAAGCCGTACCAGGCGCTGTTCGGCGTCGTGCAGGGCGCACAGTTCGAGGACCTGCGCCGCCAGGCCGCACGCGACCTGGTGCCGCTGGGCTTCGACGGCTTCGGCATCGGCGGGGCGCTCGAGAAGGAACGGCTCGGCGAGATCGTCGGCTGGGTCACCGACGAGCTGCCCGACGAGCTGCCCCGCCACCTGCTGGGCATCGGCGAGCCCGGCGACCTCTTCGCCGCGATCGAGGCCGGCTGCGACACCTTCGACTGCGTCGATCCGTCCCGGGTGGCCCGGTCGTCACGCATGTACGCCGCCGACGGGCACTACAACCTCAAGGTCGCCGCCAACCGCCGTTCGTTCGAGCCGGTCGATGCCGACTGCGACTGCTACACCTGCGCGCACTACACGCGGGCCTACCTGCACCACCTGCACAAGACCAACGAGTACCTGGCGGCGACGCTCGGCACGATCCACAACGAGCGCTTCATCGTGCGCCTGGTCGACCGCATCCGCGCGTCCATCGCCGACGGCACGTACGCCGACCTCAAGGCCGACGTGCTGGGCCGCTACTACGCCAGACAGTGAGGGGCCGGACGGTGAGGGGCGGGTCGGTAGCGAGTCTCAGTACGTGGGCTCGCGGCGCTTGAGCCAGCCGATGACCGCCACGGTCAGCGGCATCACCAGCACCTCGACGGCGATCTTGTAGATGACGCCCACGAGGAAGTAGTTCCAGAACACGCCCATCGAGCTGATGCCGATTGCCGAGGCGGCGATGGCGCAGAACAGGAAGGTGTCGGCGAGCTCACCGACCCCCGTCGAGGCGACCAGCCGTCCGACCAGCCCGCGCTCGGCCGTGCGGCGCTTCATGCGCACCAGCACCCAGGAGTTGAGCAGCTGGCCCACGACGTAGCCGACGACGCTCGCCAGCACGATCTGCGCGACCGGTCCGGCGACGCTCTCGAAGGCGGCCTGGTTCTCGTAGAACGAGGCCCCCGGCGCCTGCACGACCAGCCAGAAGGTGCCGGCCGCGAGCAGCGCGGCGGCGAAGCCGGTGAGGATGGCGCGCCGGGCGGCGCGGAACCCGTAGACCTCCGAGATCACGTCGCCGACGATGTACGCCAACGGGAACAGGAAGGCGCCGCCGTCGGTGACGATCGGCCACAGCTGCAGCGAACCGAGGCTGAACGAGCCGGACCCGAACTCGATGCCCTTGGTGGCGGCGATGTTCGACACCACCAGGACGACGCAGAAGAGGGCGAGCAGGACGTCGTAGTGGCTCGAGCCCCGGGAGGCGAAGCGGACGTCAGGTTTTGGTGAGGTTGCCTGAGAACTCATGCCCACATCCTCCCACCCTCACCTCGCCAGCCCTCACCTCACCGGTCCCGTGCGGGCGCCTCTGGGACACTGGCTCCATGAGTGAGCTGCCCACCCGCACCGACGTGCTTGTCGTGGGCGCCGGGCCGGCCGGAGCCGCGGCCGCCGCGTGGGCCGCGCGATCGGGTCTCGACGTCGTGCTGGTCGACGCTGCCACCTTCCCACGCGACAAGACCTGCGGTGACGGCCTCACCCCGCGCGCGATCGCCGAGCTCGATCGCCTGGGGCTGGGCGACTGGGTGCGTGGCCACACCCGCAACCGAGGCCTGCGCGCCGCCGGCTTCGGCACCGAGCTGCTGCTCCCCTGGCCCGGCGGCTCGCTGCCCGACCACGGCTCGGCCGTCCCCCGCACCACGCTGGACGCCAAGATCCGCCAGGCCGCGCTCGACGCCGGCGCCACCGGCGTCGACGGTGCCCGCGCCACGGGCGTGGAGCGCGCGTCCGACCGTCGGGTCACCGCCGTGCACCTCGCACTGGGCCGCGAACGCACCCCGCACACGATCGCCTGCGACCGCCTCGTCGTCGCCGACGGCGTGAAGTCGTCCCTCGGCCGCCACCTGGGCCGCGAATGGCATCGCGAGACCGCCTACGGCGTCGCCGGACGTGCGTACGTGAAGTCGGGTCGCAGCGACGACCCGTGGATCTCCTCGCACCTCGAGCTGCGCGGTGAAGATGGAGACCTCCTCCCCGGCTACGGCTGGATCTTCCCGCTGGGTCGTTCGGGTGGGGGCGACGGCGAGGTCAACCTCGGCGTCGGCGCCCTCGCGACGGCCAAGCGACCCGCCGACCTGCAGCTGCGTCCGCTCATGGAGTACTACGCCACCCTCCGTCGTGAGGAGTGGGACCTCGCCGACGAGCTGCGCGCACCCACGAGCGCACTGCTCCCCATGGGTGGCGCCGTCTCGGGCGTCGCGGGACCCAACTGGATCCTCGTCGGCGACGCCGCCGGCTGCGTCAATCCGCTCAACGGTGAGGGCATCGACTACGGGCTCGAGACCGGTCGTGTCGGCGCTGAGCTGCTCCTGCACGAGGACCGCCTCGACCTCGCCTGGCCCGACCTGCTCACCACGCACTACGGCGAGGCGTTCTCCATCGCTCGTCGCTTGGCCGGGCTGCTGACGGTCCCCCGGCTCCTGCCGGTCGCCGGACCCATCGGCATGCGGTCGCACCGGTTGATGACGGTCGCGCTGCGTGTCATGGGCAACCTCGTGACCGAGGAGGACCGCGACGTCGTGGCCCGCCTCTGGCGCTGGGCCGGTCGCCAGTCGGTGCGGATGGACGAACGCCCGCCCTTCACGGCGTGAAGGACGGGCGCTCGAGGTCGTGCAGCAGGCTCAGGGAGCCGGCGGACCCGCGGGCGGCGGGTTGTGACCGCCGGTGTTGCGGTTGGGCAGCTGCTCGCCGGAGCTCTTGAACGACAGCGCCGTGAAGACGGTCAGGGCGATCGTGCTGACGAACAGCAGGTAACCCGACCAACCGGGGCCGACGTCGACGCCGAAGCCGCCGCTGTAGGTGAGGGCGCGCAGGATGAGCAGCAGCGTGCCGAGGGCCGCAGCGGCCAGCGCGATGAGGTTGACCGGCACACCCGCGGGCAGCGACTGCGCCGCGAAGACCTTCACGGCCACGAGGACCGTCGCGATGATGACGAGCAGGATGCCCAGCGTCGCGTAGCTGTCCCAGGCGTTGACACCGGCGGAGAAGTTGCCGGCGCCCGGCACGTCGGTCGACGCGACCACGTACGAGCTGATGAACGAGAGGATGAGGGACACGACGCCGGCGACGAGGGCGCCGAGGTTGAACGTGCCGATGGTCTTGATATCCACGAAGAAACCTGATTCCTTGCTGAGAAAATGTCTGGCGGGCTGAACATACCGCGCGCAGACGCCGACGCACAGCAAGTAGGTCCTACTCGTTAAGGTGGCGCGCGTGCTTCGCATCGCCACGGTCAACGTCAACGGGATCCGCGCCGCCTGGAACAAGTCGCGGGGTCAGTCCAGCGGGCTGGCCGAATGGCTCGCCGAGCGCGACTGCGACGTCGTGACGCTGCAGGAGGTCCGCGCACCCGACGACCTCGTGCGCGAGATGCTCGCCGAGACCGGCTACCACGTCGCCCACACCGAGGCTGCCGCCAAGGGCCGGGCGGGAGTCGCCGTGCTCAGCCGGGTCCAGCCCACGGCCGTGCGCGTGGGCGTCGGCGAAGGATTCGACGACGCCGGCCGCTGGATCGAGGCCGACGTGCCGATGGCCGACGGCTCGGTGCTCACCGCGGTCTCGGCGTACGTCCACTCCGGGGAGGCGGGCACGCCGAAGCAGGAGGAGAAGATCCGCTTCCTCGAGGCCATGGTCGTTCGCCTCGGCGAGATCGGCACCGGCGAGACGCACGGTGTCGTCACCGGCGACCTCAACGTCGCGCACACGCCCCAGGACATCAAGAACGCCAAGGGCAACGTCAAGAAGGCCGGCTTCCTGCCCGAGGAGCGCGCGTACTTCGATCGCTTCTTCGGCGAGCTGGGCTGGGTCGACGTGCACCGCCGCCTGGCCGGCGACGTCGACGGTCCCTACACCTGGTGGTCGATGCGCGGGCAGGCGTTCGACACCGACACGGGGTGGCGCATCGACTACCAGATGGCCACGCCTCAGCTGGGCGCCTCGGCCACGTCGGCCACGGTCGATCGCGCCGAGAGCTGGGCGGAGCGGTGGTCCGACCACGCTCCCCTGGTGGTCGACTACGACCTCTGACCCTGCGGGCCGAGTGGGAGACTGGACCCATGCAGGATGCCGAACGACCCCACCATGAACGCCCGCACCACGAAAGATTGGGCGCTCCCCTCTCCTGGTTCCTGGGCGCCACGATCTTCGCGATCGTCTGCGGCTGGATCGTCCTGGTGGCCAGCTGGCTGACGCCGGCGCTCGTCACGGTCGCCGTCGTCGCGGTGGCCACCGGCCTCGCCGTCGCCCGTTATGGAGCGCTGCGCATCGCCGTCGACGACGAGGTGCGGGTCGGCCGCGCCCATCTCTCAGCACGCCACGTCGGCGCGGTGACGCGTCTGGACCGCGAGCAGTACCGCCACCTCATGGGGCCCGGTGCCGATGCCCGCGCCTTCCTGGCCACCCGGCCGTGGATCGATGCGGGTGTGCGGGTCGACCTCGACGACCCGGCCGATCCCACGCCCTACTGGCTGCTCGGCAGTCGCGACCCGGACGCCCTCGCTGCCGCCGTCTCGGCCCTGCGGCAGACTGGTCCCGGGTCCGCACCCGGCGGACCCCAGCACAAGGGAGCGTGACGGTGGCGAAGTCCAGCAAGGCGGCGAAGCTCGGCGAGGACGCAGCCGACCTCGCGAAGGGCAGGACTCCACGGCGCAGCAAGGCCGCGTGGAAGATGCTCGATCGCACCTCCATCGTCGCCTCGGGCGTCCTCGCCCCCGTCGTGGCGGCCGGCGCCTGGCGGGCCGTCACCGGCAAGCGCCCGCCCACCCTGTCGCGCAACCCCGAGATCGACACCCGCGAGGCCGTGGCCTGGGCCTTCGTCGGCGGTGCGCTCGTCGAGGTCGTCAAGGTCGTGGTGCGCCGCGGCGCGGCCGAGTACTGGGTCAAGTCCACCGGCGCCCTGCCGCCGGGCATGAAGAGCACCCTCACGTCCGACTCCGACTAAGCACTGAACGACGAACGACCGGCTCCCACGTGGGAGCCGGTCGTTCGTCTGGAACAGGTCAGAAGGAGCAGTCGCGGCAGATGAGCTGGTCGCCCTTCTCCTCCGCCAGCTGGCTGCGGTGGTGCACCAGGAAGCACGAGCTGCAGGTGAACTCGTCGGACTTCTTGGGCACGACCTGGACGGCGAGCTCCTCGTGCGAGAGGTCAGCCCCGGGCAGCTCGAAGGACTCCGCCGCCTCGACCTCGTCCTCGTCGACCTTGCCGGAGTTCTTGTCGTGCCGGCGCGCCTTGAGCTCCTCGATGCTGTCCTCGGACTGCTCTTCGTCGGTCTTGCGGGGCGCGTCGTAATCGGTAGCCATCAGTCCTCCAGCGTCGGTACGCCCCGGGGGTGTGGGCGCTTCAGGTTCGGTGTCGCACGGGGGGGACGCGACGTGGTGTGCCCGTCGACCCCCTCGGCCGGGTGATTGTTGCACACCGGACCTGACGCGCGATCGTCAGAAGTCACAAGCGCGCACGAGCGCGAAAAATTCCTCCGCCACCGCGGCGTGCGCCCCCATCACGAGGCGCTGGTCCGGGGAACCGTCCAGCCCGCTGAGCACGCAGCCGGCCTCGGTGGCGACCAGGCCCGCAGCGGCGTGGTCCCAGATCGCGAGCCCACGCTCGACGTACGCGTCGACCGAGCCGTCGGCCAACGCGCAGAGGTCCAGCGCGGCAGCACCCATCCGCCGGATGTCGCGCACCTGCGGCAGGAGCTGGGCGACCGAACGCCCCTGCGCGGCACGCACCTCGGGGTCGTAGCCGAAGCCCGTGGCGACCAGGAGCCCGGAGACCGCCGGAGGGTCGGGCGCGACGATCGGCCGCCGGGTGCCGTCGAGCCGATGGGCCCCACCGCCCAGCACGGCGCCCCACTCGCGGCGGTCGGCGACGTTCACCACGAAGCCGGCGACGACTTCGCCGTCGCGCCGAGCCGCGATCGAGACGGCGTAGGCCGGGATGCCGTAGACGAAGTTGACGGTGCCGTCGATGGGGTCGACGACCCACTCGACGCCGCTCGTGCCCTCGACCGTGAGGTCCTCCTCGCCGACGAACCCGTCGTCGGGCCGCAGCGTCAGCAGCCGGTCACGGATCAGCGACTCGCTAGCACGGTCGATCTCGGTGACCGGGTCGGTGTCCGACGACTTGGTGGCCGCCACCTCGACGCGGCCGTGCGGTCGGCGGTCACGCACCAGCTGCGCCGCCTCACGACCGGCCTCGACGGCCAGCCCGAGCAGCGCCCAGTGGTCGGCCAGACCAGCCGCGCCCGGTGCAGACGTCGTCACGTCAGCGCGGGCCGGGTGGAGCGCGGGTTGAGGCAGCAGTCGGGGCGGCAGACGTCGAACCACGGCGCCATGTCGCCCACCGTGGCACGCTCGGGCTCCTCGCCCCGGAGCGCCGCAGCACGCTCGACCACCAGGTCGCGCACCATCGCGATGAAGTCGGGCGCGGTGTCGGGGGTGTCGACGCGCACGTAGCGCAGGCCGAGCCGCTCGGCGGTGGCCGACGCCTCGGTGTCGAGGTCGTAGACGACCTCCATGTGGTCGGAGATGAAGCCGATCGGCACCACGGCGACGGACTCGGTGCCGGACGCGGCCAGCTTCTCGAGGTGGTCGTTGACGTCGGGCTCGAGCCACGGCACCTGGGGCGGACCGGAGCGGGAGCAGTAGACGAGGTCGTGCTCGGCGTGACCGACCGCGGCCGCGACCAGGCGGGCGACCTCCTGGTGCTGGCGCTCGTACGCGAACGCACCGGGACCGCCCGAGGCCTCGTTCATCGAGGTGGGGATGGAGTGGGTGACGAAGACCAGGCGGGTGTCGGCGGGTGCCTCGGCCAGCGCGCTGCGGACGGCGTCGGTGACCGGCTCCACGAATCCCGGGTGGTTGAAGTAGTGCCGCAGCCGGTGCAACCGCACCGGCAGGCCCTCGGACGCCGCGTAGAGGTCCTCGCGGTACTGGCGGCAGCCCGAGTAGGACGAGTAGGCGCTGGTCACGAAGCACGCGATCTGCTCGTGACCGTCGGCGACCATTTGCTCGACGGTCTCGCGCAGGTAGGGGTCCCAGTTCCGGTTGCCCCAGTAGACCGGCAGGTCGACGCCGTGCGCGGCGAGGTCGGCCTCGATGCCCGCCTTCAGTGCGCGGTTGGCGTCATTGATCGGCGAACGGCCACCGAACCCGAAGTAGTGCTCCCCCACCTCGACCAGTCGTTCCCGCGGAATGCCCTTGCCCCGGGTGACGTTCTCGAGGAACGGGACCACCTCGTCGGCATGCTCGGGGCCCCCGAACGAGACCAGCAGGATCGCGTCGAACGGTGCGGTGTCACGCATGCCGCCATCGTCTCACGGGGCACCGAGCCGGACCCGGCAGTCGCCGCCCCTACAGTGAGCGCGCACCCACCGCACGATCGACAGGAGAACCAGGGCGATGGCCTCCCCGTACCGTGTGGTCCTGAGCCGGCCCGGCGCCCTCGCCTTCAGCTCGGCGGGCCTGGTGTCGCGGCTGCCACTGTCGATGCTGGGACTCTCGATCGTCATCGTCGTGGCGGCCCGCACCGACTCCTACGCGTTCGCCGGCACCGTCTCGGCCGCCTACGTGCTCGCGGCCGCCGCCGCCGCACCTCTGCAGGGCCGGTTGATCGACACGTGGGGACAGTCGCGCGTGCTGGCGATCTGGGCCCTCGCGTTCGGCACGGGCGTCGCCCTGCTGGTGACGGCCGTCGCCACCGACTCCCCCACCCCGCTGCCGCACCTGGCCGCGGTCCTGGCCGGTGCCGCCACGCCGCAGACCGGCAACATGGTGCGGGCCCGGTGGTCCCACCTGCTGGAGGACCGCGGCGACCTGAACGCCGCCTTCGCGCTCGAGGCGGTGCTCGACGAGGTCGTCTTCATCGTCGGGCCGGTCCTCGCCACGTGGCTCACCCTGGAGGTGCACGAGTTCGCCGGGCTCGCCGCCGCGGGGACCGCCGGCACCCTCGGCAGCCTCGTGCTGGCGGTGCAGCGGGCCACCGAGCCACCCGTCCGCCACCGCGACACGGGCCCCCGGGAGCCGCTCGACGTGCGGCTGCTGGTCCCCATCGTCGCCGCGAGCATCGGCATCGGCATCGTGTTCGGCGCCGCTGAGGTCATCGTGGTCGCCCTGACCGAGGAACGCGGACAACCAGGGCTCGCCGGGGTCATGCTCGCCATCTGGGCCGCCGGCAGCCTGGGCGCCGGACTCGTGGTCGGCGTGCTGCCGACGCCCGACGACGTGGTCAAGCGCCTCCGGGTCTCCCTCGCCGCCCTCACGCTCTCGTTCGCACCGCTCGTGGTGGTCACGCCCCTGATCTGGGTCGCCCTCGCCCTGTTCGTCGGTGGAGCGGCCATCTCGCCCACGCTGGTGGCCGCGGTGCACCTGGTGCGGCAGAACGTGCCGGAGTCGCGCCTCACCGAGGCGCTGTCCTGGACCACGCTGGGGCTCTCCGTGGGCGTCGCGCCGGGTGCTGCGGTCGCCGGCTGGGTCGTCGACCACGCCTGGAGCGCCTCGGCGGGGTTCCTCGTGCCCCTCGTGGCGGGAACGGTCGCCACACTCATCGCCGTCCTGGCACGGTTGCCCCGACCTGCCGAGGCGCCGGGGCGCCCGTCATCGAGAACAGGGCCGTCGAGCACCGACTCGTCGCGGCACTAGGCTGCCCGCACAGGACCGGTCTTTGCCGGTCCGGGCGGCACTAGGCTGTGCATCATGAACATGGGGGGCCGCATGAGCATGGGGGCGGCATGACCGAGGACCTGACGCTGGACGAGCGACCGCTCGCCGAGCGCACCGTCGAGCTCGTGCGTGAGTGGGTCGACGCGCCGTCCGGTCGCCGTTCCGTCGAGCCCGCCGCCCGCCGGCTCGCCGAGCTGCTGGCCGATCCGGACGGCCTCGACTTCACGATCGGGTTCGTCGACCGGGTCATTCGGCCCGAGGATCCCGTGGTCGCCGCCCGCAACCTGCGCGAGCTCGCCCGTGACGTGCCCGGGTTCCTGCCGGCGTCGCAGCGCATGGCCCTGCGGTGGGGCGCGCGACTCTCCCGGCTGTTCCCCGCGTTCGTGGTGAGCACGGCCGCCACCGTCCTGCGCCGCATGGTCGGCCACCTCGTGGTCGACGCCCGCCCCGAGAAGCTCGGTCGCACCATCGAGACCCTGCGCAGCGGGGGCGACCGGCTCAACCTCAACCTGCTGGGCGAGGCCGTGCTGGGTGACGCCGAGGCTGGACGCCGCCGCGACGCGACCATCGACCTGCTGCGGCGCGACGACGTCGACTACGTCTCGGTCAAGGTCTCGGGGGTCGCCAGCCACCTGTCGCTATGGGCCTTCGACGAGACCGTCGACCGGGTCGTGGCGCAGCTCGTCCCCGTGTACGCCACCGCCGCCTCGGGCACCACGCCCAAGTTCGTCAACCTCGACATGGAGGAGTACCGCGACCTCGACCTGACGGTCGCCGTCTTCACGCGCGCCCTCGAGAAGTTTCCGAACCTCGAGGCCGGCATCGTGCTCCAGGCGTACCTGCCGGACGCCGTCGGGGCGCTCGACCGGCTCCACACCTGGGCCTACGAGCGCCGCCTGCGCGGCGGTGCGCCCGTCAAGGTCCGCGTCGTCAAGGGCGCGAACCTCGCGATGGAGCGGGTGGATGCGGCGGTCCACGGCTGGCCGCTCGCCACCTGGGGCAGCAAGGCCGAGACCGACGCGTCCTACAAGCGGGTGCTCGACCGCGCGCTGCGTCCGGATCGGGTCGACGCGGTGCGGATCGGCATCGCCGGCCAGAACCTGTTCGACCTCGCGTGGGCCTGGTTGCTGGCCGAGGACCGCGGCGTCACCGACGCCGTCGACGTCGAGATGCTGCTCGGCATGGACGCCGGCCCGGTGCGGGCCGTCCGCCGCACCGTGGGACGCATCCTGCTGTACACGCCCGTCGTGCACCCCGACGAGTTCGACGTCGCCATCTCCTACCTCGTCCGGCGCCTGGAGGAGAACGCCAGCTCCGAGAACTTCATGTCGGCGGTCTTCCGTCTCGCCGACGACCCGGCCGCCTTCGAGCGTGAGGCCGAGCGCTTCCAGGCGTCCCTGCGGCTGCTGACGGCCGAGGTGCCGCCCACGCACCGCGTGCAGGACCGCAGCACCGAGCACGTCGACCCGACGGCCGCCACGACCGGCTTCCACAACACCCCCGACACCGACCCCGCCATCGCGGCCAACCGCGCCTGGGGACGCGCGGTGCTGGACCGGTCCACCTACACCCAGCTCGGCCTCGGGACGATCGAGGAGAGCCACATCCACGGCCCCGCCAGCCTCGAGACGGTCGTGCGGCAGGCCCGCGCCGCTGCCGACCGCTGGCAGGGGCGCGACGCCCAGGTGCGCTCGTGGCTGCTGCACCAGGCCGGCCACGCCCTCGCGCGTCGCCGCGGCGACCTCGTCGCGGTCATGGCGGCCGAGGCGGGCAAGACCATCGCGCAGGCCGACGTCGAGGTCAGCGAGGCCATCGACTTCGCGCACTACTACGCCGAGGCCCTCATGCGGCTCGACGTCGTCGACGGGGCCCGGTTCGTGCCGGCCAAGCTCACGGTCGTCGCTCCGCCGTGGAACTTCCCGGTCGCCATCCCGGCCGGCTCGATGCTCGCGGCGCTCGCCGCGGGCAGCAGCGTCATCGTCAAGCCGGCTCCCCAGGCGCCGCGCTGCTCGGCGGTCGTCGTCGAGGCGCTCTGGCAGGGCGGCATCCCCCACGACGTCCTGCGCCTGGCGATGGTGCAGGAAGGTCCGCTCAGCAAGGCGCTGGTCTCCCACTCCGACGTCGACCGCGTGATCCTGACCGGGTCGTGGGACACCGCCAACCTCTTCCGGTCCTGGCGCCCCGACCTCCCGCTGCTGGCCGAGACGAGCGGCAAGAACGCGTTGGTCGTCACGCCCAGCGCCGACCTCGATCTCGCAGTGGCCGACCTGGTGGCCAGCGCCTTCGGCCACGCCGGACAGAAGTGCTCCGCGGCCAGTCTCGGCATCCTGGTCGGGTCGGTCGGGCGGTCCGAGCGCTTCCGCCGCCAGCTGGTCGACGCGGTACGCTCGCTGCGCGTCGGAGGACCGGCCGATCCGGCCACCGACATGGGTCCGTTGATCGAACGGCCCCGCGAGAAGCTGCGCTCGGGCCTGACCGAGCTGGCCCCGGGCGAGTCGTGGCTCGTGGAGCCACAGCAGCTCGACGACACCGGCCGCCTCTGGTCGCCCGGCGTGCGGACCGGGGTGCAGCCGGGCAGCGAGTTCCACCGCACCGAGTACTTCGGTCCCGTGCTGGGCCTCATGCACGCTCCCGACCTCGAGACGGCCCTGAACTGGCAGAACGCCACCGACTACGGGCTCACCGCAGGACTGCACTCGTTGGACCGCGCGGAGATCGAGCAGTGGGTCGACGGCGTCGAGGCCGGCAACCTGTACGTCAACCGCGGCACCACGGGTGCGATCGTGCAGCGTCAGCCGTTCGGTGGCTGGAAGCGCTCGACCGTCGGAGCGACCGCCAAGGCGGGTGGCCCCAACTACCTCACCCGTCTGGGCAGCTGGGAGCCCCGACCGTTGCAGGGCCGCCACGACGTGAGCCTGCATCCTGCGGTGGAGCAGCTGCTGCAGGCAGCCATCCCCGAGCTCTCGGCCGCCGAGGTGGCCTGGCTCGAGGGGGCGGCGCGGTCCGACGAGGTCGCGTGGCGACGCGAGTTCGGGCTGACGAAGGACGTCAGCAAGCTCGGCGTCGAGCGCAACCTGTTCCGCTACCTGCCCGTGCCCGTCACGATCCGCGTCGACGGCGGCCCAAACCCCACCGGACCGGTCGGCACCACTCGCCGCGACCTCCTGCGGCTGGTGCTGGCGGCGGCCCGCGTGGGGGCCCCGATCACGGTCAGCACGACGGCCCACCTTCCGGGCCGAGTGGTCGAGAACTTCCATGTGGAGGACCACGACGCGTGGCTCGACCGCCTCGACCGCACCCGACCCGAGCGGGTACGTCTGGTCGGGTCGTCGCTGCGCGACGCGGCCCGCGTCGTCGAGGGCGATCCCGACGTGGCGTTCCACGCCGACCCGGTCACGCCGTCAGGACGTATCGAGGCGTTGCCCTTCCTGCGCGAGCAGTCCATCAGCGTCACCCATCACCGGTTCGGCAATCCCGTGCCGACGCTCGCGGGCCTGCTCCCCCGCGGACCGCGCTAGTTCCTCGGGCTAGCTTCTCGGGTCGGGCGGGAGGGGCGCGGACCAGCCGAGGCGCAGGGCCAGCAGCCGCCAGCCGATCGCCACGGCGGCCGGCACGACGTACCAGGCGGGGTCCCAGCCGACGTGATGGCCGACGGCCGCCAGGAGCGCGCCGGCGAACGCGGGTGTCGCGTACAGCTCACCACCGAAGATCGCGGGCACCCGGTCGGCCAGCACGTCGCGCATGATGCCACCGCCGACCGCCGTGACGAGCCCCAGCAGGGCCGCTGGCAGCACCGCGAGGCCCGCCTCGTGCGCCTTCACCGCGCCCGCGACGCAGAAGACGCCGAGGCCCACCGCGTCGAGGCGGAGCACCTGACGCTCCAGACGACCCATCGTGGGGTGGAACCAGAACGCCAGCACCGCCATGGCGGCCGGGACGGCGAGGTAGCGCCAGTCGACCAGGGCCGCCGGTGGGACGTCACCGATCAGCAGGTCCCGCAGCACACCACCGCCGAGACCCGTGACCATGCCAAGCACGAGCGCACCGAAGATGTCGAGCTGCTGCCGCACCGCCACGAGTGCGCCCGTGCTCGCGAACGCGGCGATGCCGACGAGGTCGAGCACGAGCAGCCAGGACGGGTTCACCGCCCAGAGGCTACCGTCGGGCCGGTACCGCGGTGGGGCGCCGGGCGGCGCGTCACCGCCGAAACGCCCGGTCGATCAGTGACAATGGCGCGAGAGGCAATCGGAGGCGACGCATGAGGCAGCTCGGACCGGACCGGCTCGGCGAGGACAGCACGTACCTCGTCGCCCGCGACCCCGGAACCGGCGAGTCCTTCGCGCTGCCGATCGACGACCGCCTGCGGCGACTCATCGACCTCGCCGACCAGCGCACCCGATCGGGCCGCCGCAACGGCCAGTTGGAGATCACGATGGAGAGCACGCTCAGCCCGCGCGAGATCCAGTCCCGCATCCGCCGTGGCGAGTCGCCGCAGACCGTGGCCGACTCCGCCGGTGTGCCCGTCGAGCAGATCGCCGGCTTCGCGGCCCCCGTCCTCGCCGAGCGCGCCTACCTGGCCGAGCAGGCCCGCACCACCCCCCTGCGCCGCAAGCACGTCGGCGGTGCTCCCGTCGCGCTGGGCACGCTCGTCGACGAGCACGTCGCCGCCCGCGGTGGCGTGCCCGAGTCAGCCGTGTGGGACGCGTGGCGCCGCGAGGACGGCCGCTGGACCGTGCAGGTCACGCCTGAGGGCGCCGAGCCCGCCGGCTTCCTGTTCGACGTCAAGAGCCGCTACGTCCTGCCGGCCGACGAGGCCGCCCACGGCCTGGTGGGCGACATCGCGCACCCCGACGAGTCGTCCGACATGGCCCTGGCCGACGCCGTGCGCTCGACGCCCGAGACCACGCCGGTCGCCGACTCCCCCACGGTCCTCACGGCCGAGCAGGTCGTCGCCGAGGACCTCGGGCTGCACGCCCCGGTCACCTCCCTCAAGGAGGCTCGCGACCGTCGTGCCATGGAGCAGATGGCCCTGACCGATCTCGAGGAGGAGCCCGCCGACCCGCCGGTCGACCCGCGACCCGCCTCCCGCGAGCCGGAGCAGCCCGAGCCTGAGACACGGCACGAGTCCCGCGAGCCCGACACGCGCGACCGTCAGCACGACACGGAGCAGCGGCCCGCGTCCGCCCCCGTCGAGGAGCCGGCCGAGAAGCGCAAGCACGAGCGCCGGCGGGTGCCCAGCTGGGACGAGATCATGTTCGGCGGCAAGGACGCCTGACCCGCGTCCGGTCAGTCCCGCGCGTCGGCCAGTCGCTCGACCAGCTCCTGCACCCGGACGAAGGCCTGACGGGCCTGCCCCAGGTCCAGCGGAGCATCCAGCGGGGCATCGCGGCCTGCCTGCCCCACCACGAGGCCGGCGATGAACGTGGTCACCGGCGCCGCCGGTCGCACGACGGCGTGTGCCGCCCGGCCGGCCAGGTCGAGGATGCCGGCGATGTCCAGCACGGCGGGGTCCAGCACGGCCGGGTCCAGTCCGAGCTCGCGGCACAGCTCCTCGGCCCATGGTCCGATCAGGTCGTCGTCAGGTGCGGGGGCCACGGTCGTCATCCTCCTCCCGCCGCCGGGCGACGTCCAGGTCCTCCGGGGTGTCGACGTCGTCGGTGCATCCGGGCGGCACGTCGACGAGGCGAATCGTCAAGTCGTCCAGCACCGAGCGCATCGAGGCATGCTCCACTGTGCGCTGGGCCAGGGCCCTCGCCAACGCTGCCCAGTGGTACCAGCCCGCCAGCGGCTGGACCCGGCCGCGGTCGAGGGCCAGGCACGCGTCGTCCTCGCCCGACGGCTCCGGCAACGAGGCCACCACCTCGACGACCCGCGGCATGTCGCACGCCAGCACGAGCACGGTCGGTTCCTCGACCAGGGTGATCGCCGCGGCCAGGGCGGCGACGGGCCCACCGAGCGGCGGATCCTCCCGCACCTGCACGACACGACGGCCGGCCAGGTCCTCGCGCGATGGTCCGACGACCACGATCCGGTGGGCGGTGGCGCAGGCGTCGATCGTCCGTTCCAGGAGGCTCTGCCCGCCGAGGCGCACGTCCTCCTTGGGACGACCGAGGCGCCGCGACAGCCCGCCCGCCAGGATCACTGCGTCCACAGGTCGAGGGTAGTCCTGCGCCGACGCGTAGGATGGCAGCAGTGCCGGACCCGCCCCGGACGGTGCTCCGGATGGATGACCAGGCGGAGGATGGCGTGACGACTGCGACCGCACCGCTCGTCGACTCGTTCGGGCGCGTCCACAGTGACCTGCGCATCTCGCTGACCGACCGGTGCTCGCTGCGCTGCACGTACTGCATGCCCGAGCAGGGCAACGTCTGGTTGTCGCGCGACAGCATCCTGACCAGCGACGAGGTCGTGGCCGTCGCTCGCGTCGCCGCTGACGCCGGGGTCACCAAGGTGCGGCTCACCGGCGGCGAGCCCCTCCTGCGCGCCGACCTCGCCGACCTCGTGCGCGGCATCGCCGCGCTGCGCTCCGACGGCCGACCGCTCGAGGTCACGCTGACGACCAACGGCATCGGTCTGGCCGATCGCATCGACGAGCTCGTCGCGGCCGGACTCTCGCGCCTCAACATCAGCATCGACTCCGTGCGCCGCGACCGCTTCACGGCCCTGACCAAGCGCGACCGGCTCGCCGACGTGCTGGCCGGTATCCGGGCGGCGGCCGCGTCAGGGCTGCGTCCCCTCAAGCTGAACGCCGTGGCGATGCGCGACGTGAACGACGACGAGCTGGTCGACCTCGTGCAGCTGGCGCTCGACGTCGACGCCGAGATGCGCTTCATCGAGCAGATGCCGCTCGACGTCGGTCACGCGTGGGACCGCTCGACGATGCTGACTCGCGACGAGATCCTCAGCGCCCTCAGAGCCCGGTGGGACCTCACCCCGGTGCCGGGTCGCGGCGGCTCTCCGGCGGAACGGTGGTGGCTCGACGGCGGGCCGCGCACCGTGGGCGTCATCGCCTCCGTCACGGCCCCGTTCTGCGGCACGTGCAACCGGTTGCGGCTGACCGCCGACGGCCAGCTGCGCAGCTGCCTGTTCGGCCACGACGAGCTCAGCGTCATCGAGGCGCTGCGAGGCTCGTCCGACTCGTCCCAGCGCGATGCGGGCGTCGATGCCGTGCTTCGCGCGTGCGTCGCCGGCAAGCGCGCCGGCCACGGCATCGACGACCTCTCGTTCGTGCAGCCGACCCGGGGCATGAACGCCATCGGCGGCTGATCCGCCGCCCCGCGTCACGGCTCCGTGAAAGGATCGCGACATGGCGGGGGCGATCGAGGTCGAGCAGCACCTGGCCCGCGTGCTCGACGCCGCGCACCGCCTGCCCGCCGAGACCGTGCCGCTGCACGACGCCGCCGGCCGGACCCTCGCCGCCGACGTCCGTGCCGCGCTCGCCATCCCCCCGTTCGAGAACTCCGCGATGGACGGCTACGCGGTGCGGCTGGACGACGTCATGGGTGCTGGGCCCGACACGCCGGTCGTGCTCGAGGTGGTGGCCGACGTCCCCGCCGGTTCCGGCATCGACCCCGCCGTGGCGGCCGGCCAGGCGGTGCGGCTGATGACAGGTTCGCCGATGCCGGGCGCGGCCGACACCGTGGTCCCGTTCGAGGAGACCGCCGAGGGCCTGACGCCCGACGTGCCGTCGCACGTGACCGTGCTGGCCGCCCCGACGGCGCGCGGTCGACACGTGCGAGGACGCGCCGACGACCTCGCGGTCGGTGACCTCGTCCTCGCGGCGGGCACCGTGCTGGGCCCCCGACAGCTGTCGTCCGCACTGTCCGCCGGTGCCACCGAGGTGCAGGTCAGCCGTGTCCCGCGGGTCGCGGTGGTCTCGACGGGCAGCGAGCTGGTCACCGACGGCGCCCGGCTCGAGCGCGGACAGATCCCCGAGTCGAACGGGCCCATGCTGGCCGGGCTGGCACGGGAGGCCGGTGCCGAGGTCGTGTGGCGTGGCACGGTCCCCGACGCCGATGCCGAGGTCCTGGCGGTGCTCGAGCGGGTGGTCGATCTCGGCGCCGACGTGGTCGTGCTCACCGGAGGCGTGAGCGCGGGCGCCTACGACGTCGTGAAGTCCGCCCTGGGCAGCAGCACCGACGGGGGCAGTGCCGGCACGATGGACTTCGTCCACGTCCGGATGCAGCCGGGCAAGCCGCAGGGGTTCGGGAAGCTGGCCGACGGTCCGCTCCTGTTCGGCCTGCCGGGCAACCCGGTGAGCGCGGCGGTGTCGTGGGAGGTCTTCGTGCGACCCGCGCTGATGGCGATGCAGGGACGTCGCGAGCTGCAGCGTCGCGTGGTCAGCGTCGAGACGTCGACGGGGTGGGCCTCCCCCACCGGCCGGCGGCAGCACGTGCCGGTCGTGCTCGACACCACCGATCCTGCGCGGTGGCGTGTCCGGCCGGCGTCGCAGCGCCACTCGGGATCGCACCTCGTGGGCTCCCTCGCGCTCGCCGACGGCTACGCGGTCGTGCCGGCCGAGGTCTCGGCCGTCGAGGCCGGACAGCGCGTCGACGTCATGCTGGTGACCTGAGCACCTCGTTCGCCACCCCCTCGCTCGATGCCGCGTCGGTGGGCGGGTCGCTCTCCTGCAACCAGCACACGAGCCCCTCGACGAGCTTGGAGCAGCCCCCGCAACCGGTCGTGGCCAAGGTGGCTTCCGCGACGGTCTCGACGTTCGTGGCACCGGCGTCCCAGGCGTGCACGATGTCGCCCTTCGTCACGCCGTTGCACCGGCAGACCGTGGTGGCGGCGGGCATGGTCGTGGGCGAGGCGGCCTCGGTGTGCCCGGCCGCGACCGTGCCCAGCAGCAGGAGCATCGGGTCGGCCGGCAGCATGCCGGGACGGTCGAGCTGGGTCGCCAGGTGAGCGGCCAGGTCGGGTGAGCCGACGCAGGTGAAGCCGACGAGGCTGTCGCCCCGCACGACGACCTCGACGTGCCGGCGCTCGCCGTGGTCGCGCATCGAGAGCACCCGGTCGTCCG
>KI301992.1:1512480-1548656 GCA_000471045.1 actinobacterium LLX17
ACCCGGCGATCGACGGAAGAGCGGACCCGTCGTGCGCGAGGTCGCGGGCCAGCGCGCGGGCCTGGGCCCAGCCGGGAGCGACCAGGCCGCTGACACCGGCGGGCGTCTCGGCGCAGTCGCCGATGGCCCGGATCGCCGGGTCGGAGGTGCGCAGCTCGTCGTCGACCACGATGCCGACGTTCGTCTCGAGCCCGGCCTCGGAGGCGAGCGAGGTGTCGGGCGCCGATCCTGCCGCAAGCACCACCAGCTCGGCGGGCAGGACCTGTCCGTCGTCGAGGTGCACGGCGGCGACACGGCCGTCTCGCACGGCCACGGACGCGAGCCGTGCTGCCGTGACCAGGCCCATCCCGAGTGCTCGGGTCTGGTCGGCCACGACGTGGGCAACCTCCGGGTCGACGTCCCGCGACAGCAGGGGGCCGGCCGAGACGATCGTGACGTCCAGCCCGCGATGACGGAGTGCGCAGGCGGTCTCGAGGCCCAAGGGTCCCCCGCCCACGACGACGGCGCGCTGGGCGTTGAGGGCGGCTGCCGTGATGTCGCGGGCGTCATCGAGCCGGCGCACCGCGTGAGCGCCGCGGGGCAACCCGTCGCGCAGGCCCGGCACGGGGACCACACGCGCTCGCGCGCCGGTGGCCAGCACCAGCACGTCGTACGGATGGGTCCCGGCGCTCGACAGCACGTTCCGGTTCGCCCGGTCGATCTCCTGGACCTCGACCCCGTGGGTGACGCGCACCCGCTCCCCCTGCGGAGACGGCAGCGACAGGCCGGCCAGGTCGATCCGGCCGGCGACCAGCTCGGTCAGCATGATGCGGTTGTAGGGCGCGTGCGACTCGGCACCGAGCACCTCGACCTCCGCCTCGGGTGCCAGACGAGACAGCTCGTCGGCGAACCGGGTGCCGACCATGCCCGCGCCGACGACGACGACCTTCACGAGCCCACCCGCGCAATCTGCACGGCGCACACCTTGAACTCCGGCATGCCGGAGATGGGGTCGGTGGCGGCGTTCGTCACGGCGTTGACCATCCCGGCGTCGGCGAAGTGGAACGGCACGAACACGGTGTCGGGCCGGATGTCGGGGCTGATGCGGGCACGCGCGACCATCACGCCCCGGGACGAGGTGATGCGGAGGTCCTCGGCGTCGTCCAGACCGATCCGGCCGGCGAGGACGGGGTGGATCTCGACGTACGCCTGAGGAAGGGAGTCGTTGAGCTTCGGCACGCGTCGTGTCTGGGCCCCGGACTGGTAGTGCTGCAGCACGCGACCGGTGACCAGCCAGACGGGCGCGTCGGGTCGCAGGCCATCGTCGGGGCCCACGACGCGGACGGGCACCATGCGGGCGCGGCCCGACGAGGTCGGAAAGCCGTCGGTGAAGAGCCGTGGCGTCCCGGGGTGCTCCTCGTCCGGGCACGGCCAGTAGAGCGCCTCACCCGCGTCGAGCCGGGCGTAGGAGATGCCCGCGTAGTCAGCACGACCGCCGGCACTCGCCCGGCGCAGCTCGTCGTAGACCTCGCGCGGCTCGATCGACCACGTGCCGGGGGCGTCGAGCCGTTCCGCCAGCGCGGCGAAGATCTGCAGCTCGGACCACACGCCGGGTGGTGGCTCGACCGCACGACGCCGCCGCAGCACTCGCCCCTCCAGGCCGGTCATCGTGCCCTCCTCCTCGGCCCACTGCGTCACGGGCAGCACGTAGTCGGCCAGCAGCGCGGTCTCGGACGGCACGAAGTCGCACACGACGAGCAGGTCCAGCGCCTCGAGGCCCTCCCGCACCACGGTGGCGTCCGGCGCGCTGACCACGACGTTGCTCCCGTGCACGAACAGCGCGCGTGCCCCGCCGGGCCGCCCCAGGCCCCGCAGCAGCTCGACCGCGGGGACGCCAGGTCCGGGCAGCACGTCGGGATCGACGCCCCACACCGCCGCGACGTGCTCGCGGGCCGCCGGGTCGGCGAGCATCCGGTAGCCCGGGAGCTGATCGGCCTTCTGGCCGTGCTCGCGCCCACCCTGGCCGTTGCCCTGGCCCGTGATGGCGCCGTAGCCGCCGCGCTCGGTACCCACCAGGCCGAGGGCGAGCGCCAGGTTGATGACGGCGGTGACGGTGTCGGTGCCGTCGGCGTGCTGCTCGGCGCCCCGCCCCGTCAGCAGGAACGCGCCCCGACCACCGCGATGGGGTGCGGCGTCGGCGATGCGCCGGGCCACGCTGCGCAAGCGCGTCTCCGGAACACCAGTCGTGGCGGCCACCCGCTCAGGCCACCACTCCGCGACGCTGCGCCGCACCTCCTCGAGCCCGTCGACCCGGGCCGCCAGGTAGGCGGTGTCGGCGAGACCCTCGGCCAGCACCACGTGCAGCAGCCCGAGCAGCAGCACCAGGTCGGTGCCCGGCACGAGCTGCAGGTGCTCGCCGGCGCCGTCGTCGGCGAGCCGCGCCGTGGCGCTGCGCCGGGGATCGACCACGACGAGCCCGCCACGCTCCCTGACCGGGCCCAGGTGCTGCACGGCCGGCGGCATCGTGTCGGCGAGGTTGCTGCCCAGCAGCACCACGACGTCGGCGTCCTGCAGGTCGGTGAGGGGGAACGGCAGACCGCGATCGACACCGAGCGAGCGGTTGGCGGCAGCCGCGGCCGACGACATGCAGAACCGGCCGTTGTAGTCGATGTTCGGCGTCCGCAGCGCCAGCCGGGCGAACTTGCCCAGCTGGTAGGCCTTCTCGTTGGTCAGTCCCCCTCCCCCGAAGACCGCGATGGCCTCCGGCCCGCTCTCGGCACCGATCGCCCTCACTCGCTGCGCGATGTCGTCGAGCGCGGCGTCCCACGAGACCTCCACGAAGCCGTCCGCCGTGCGTCGCCACGGCTGCGTGATGCGGTCGGGCACGCGCAGGAGCTCGGCGCTCGTCCACCCCTTCTGGCACATGCCGCCGACGTTGGTGGGGAAGGCCCGCGGCTCGGCCGCCAGGGGCTCGCCGCCGAGCCTCTGCGCGCACTGCAACGCGCAGTACGGGCAGTGGGTCTCAGTCATCAGACCCCGGCCCGGGCCATCACCGACGACGGGCGACGGTAGAACGCCCAGGCCACCGCGAGGCACACGACGTAGAAGGCCGTGAAGACGACGAAGGCGCTCTTGACGGCGTCGACGGGATCGTCGATCCACGGGGCGCTGAAGGTCATCGGGATCAGGAACCCGCCCAGGGCACCGACCGCGCCGGCGATGCCGATGACGGCCGACGCCTCCTTCGTCGACCGCTTCTCAGCGGCCATGCGCTCAGCCGAGCCGTCCGGTCCGGCCTGCTCGGCGTAGACCTTCCAGATCAGCGGGATCATCCGGTAGGTCGAGCCGTTGCCGATGCCGGTCGCGGCGAACACGACGAGGAAGGCCGCGAGGAACCACGGGAAGACGTCGGCATTGTGCTCGACCGCAGTCCGGACCGCCGCGGAGTACTCGAACGTCGCGGGATCAGGCGCGCCCTCCACCTTCGGTACGGGGGCGAGCTGGGCGAGCGACACCATCACCAGGATCGTGCCCACGATCATCCCCACGAAGGCACCGATGGTCACTCGTGCGCCACCGAGCCGATCGGCCAGCCATCCTCCGAACGGCCGGGTCAACGACCCGACGAACGCACCGAGGAAGCCGTAGAACGCGAAGTTGATGCCGATGCCGGCGATCGTCGGCACGGGCTGGTTGAAGAAGTTGATCTTGATCAGCAGCGGCATGGCGGCCGAGTAGCCGATGAACGAGCCGAACGTGCCGATGTACAGGAAGGACATCACCCAGGTGTGCCGGTACTTCACGACGGCCAGCTGCTCGCGCGGCCTGGAGTACGCCGCCGACAAGTTGTTCATGAAGAAGTACGCCGCGACCGCCGCCACCACCGCGAGGGCAGCGTAGAGGTAGCCGACGCGCTCGAGCACGATGCCGCTCTGGCTGGCCTTGACGAGGCCGAACGCGCCCGCACCGCCGACGATGATGGGCAGGAAGAACTGGATGACCGCCACGCCCAGGTTGCCGCCGGCCGCGTTGAGGCCCAGCGCCGTGCCCTTCAGCCGCGCGGGGTAGAAGAAGTTGATGCTCGCCATCGACGACGCGAAGTTGCCGCCCCCCACGCCCGCGGTCGCCGCGATCACGATGAACACCCAGTAGGGCGTCTCCGGTCGCTGCACGACGTAGGCGAAGAGCAACGTCGGCACCACGAGCATCAACGCGCTGAACACGGCCCAGTTGCGTCCGCCGAAGCGCGGTACCGCGAACGTGTAGGGCAGCCGCAGCAGCGAGCCCACCAGGTTCGGCACCGCGATGAGCCAGAACAGCTGCATCGGGCTGAACGCGAACCCGGCCTTGGCGAGCAGGGCGGCGGCCGCGCTCCAGAGCAGCCAGACCGAGAACCCGAGGTGCTCGCCGAAGATCGACCAGATCAGGTTGCGGCGGGCGACGCGGCGGCCGCCGGCCTCCCACTGGGCCGGGTTCTCCGGGTCCCACTCGTCGATCCACCGACCGGTGCGGTGGCGTGGTGGCACAGCGTGGGAGGCGATGGGCGAGGTGACGTCGACGGCCATGAGGACCCTCCGGTGTCAGTGACCCCGCTCGGTGCCGGGTCTCTGCTGGCGACCGTAGGGACGGCATGTTTCGCCTCGTCACCGATCACGTGCGGGTGCCGGTAACACTTCGCGCACGGTGGTGATGCCGGCGGTGTGAGCCTCAGTCGAATGGCAGGACGTCCGGCGAGAGCGCCCCGGTCTTCGCGGCGGCCACGGTGAGCCGGCGGCGGTGGTGGCGTCGGCACAGCACCTCGTACCCGACCGCCGGGTTCGGTCGCTCGGACTCGTCGACGTCGCCGACGACCATGACCTCGCCCTCGGTGACCATGACGCCGCTCTCGGTCCGCGCGTTGTGCGTGGCCCGCTTGCCGCACCAGCACAGCGCCTCGACCTGCAGCGTGTGCACGCGGTCAGCGAGCTCGACGAGACGCGCCGACCCCTCGAACAACCGGGTGCGGAAGTCGGTGAGGATGCCGAAGCAGTACACGTCGATGTCGAGCTCGTCGACGATCTTGGCCAGCTGGTCGATCTGTCGCCGGGTGTAGAACTGCGCCTCGTCACACACCAGGTAGTCGATGCGGCCACCCTGGGTCAGCGAGCCGACCACGTGGTCCCAGAAGTCCAGCTCCTCCGGCACCTCGATCGCGACGACCGACAGGCCCAGGCGGCTCGAGACGATGCCCGACCCGGCGCGGTCGTGGGACGTGAAGACCCGGCCGACGTGCCCGCGGGCGCGGCGGTTGTGATCGACCTGCAGCGCGAGGGTGCTCTTGCCCGAGTCCATCGTCCCGGAGTAGAAGCTCAGGTCGGCCATGCGCTCATCGTCTCAGACGCTCGGAGAGGAAGGGGCGCTCAGGCGATCAGGACGGGGATGCGGGTCTCCACCTCGGACGTGGACCCGTGGAAGCCCGTCATCAGCATCTCGCGGGCGAACTCGCGCGACGAGAACGCCGCGAAGTCGCCCTGCGCCGCCACGATGACGTCGCCGAAACGGTCGGCCACGGCGGGGTCGAGCGGTCCGAACCAGTCCTCGCACTCGGCGCGCAGCCGCACGTCGGCGCGGTCACCACACTCCGTGCGCCAGCGATCGGCCACGGCGGCGGCCGTGCCCGTGCCCGATCCCTGGGCGGTGTAGAGGTGGCGGAAGCGCGCCTCGCCGGCCAGCAGCTCGACGTCGTCGAGCAGGCGAGGGTGCTGGTCGACGTCGAACCGGTCGTCCATCGGCAGGTCGAGCATGCCGTGGTCGGCCGTGACGAGCAGGCGGGTGTCGGCCGGCAGGTCCTCGCGGATCTGCCGCAGCTCGGTGTCGACGGTGCGGAGCATCTCGCGCCACTCCTCGCTCTGGCACCCGTACGCGTGCCCGGCGTGGTCGAGCCGCGACTCATAGGCGTAGACGGCCGACCGGTCGCTCGACTCCACGACGTCGACCAGCACGTCGAGACGTTCCCACGACGACGAGACACCGTGGTACGGCACGCCCCGCTGGGTGCAGAGCGTGAGGGCGGAGCCGGCGAAGCGTGACTCGTTGACCGCGGCGGCACCGACCCCGGCGGCCGCCAGCTGCTCGAGCACCATCGCGTGCGGCTGCCAGGCCAGCGGGTCGAGCGGCAGGTCCCAGGCGATCGAGTTGAGCCGCTCCCCCGTCTCAGGGACCCGGACGGTGTAGCCGGCGACGCCGTGGCGGCCCGGCCGCAGACCGGTGCCGAGCGACGTGAGACTCGTGACGGTGGTGGACGGAAGGCCGCACCGCACGTCAGGAACCGCGGTCAACGACGACAGGAAGGGTGCCTCGATCGCGTTCTCGCGCAGATTCAGCTCACCCAGCCCGTCGACCAGCGCCACGACCCAGCGCGGAGCGTCCGGCAGACCGAGCCGGTTCTCGAGCCCGGGCACACCGAGCGCCGCCCCGACCGACGTCCAGACGTGCTCGATCCTGCGGTCCTGCACCGGATGCACCCGCCGACCTCAGCCGCGACCGGTGACGGAGACGGCGGGATCGGCGCTGCCAGGTCCCGTGGTGCCGGGTCCCGTGGTGGCCGCCGAGAGCGCGCGGGCGAAGTCGAGCAGCTGGCGCACGGCCTGGCCGCCCTCGGCCGCCGCAGCCAGACGCAACGAGAAGTCGTCGCCACTGACCGATCCGGTGTAGCCGTGGTCGGCCTCGCACTCGGGATCGTCGCAGCGTGCGGGCTCCAGATCGACGCGCGAGACCGCGCCCCAGCCGATGGTGAGCACGGCCTCCTCGAGCTGACCTCCGGTCGAGACCATGCGGCTGACGACCACCGAACGCACCTGCGAGACGCCGACGGCCTCGGACGTCGTGGAGGTGTACGGCTTCGGCAGCAGGTCGTCCGGCGGGTGCTCGTCGGTGTGCACCAGCACCAGGCGCGTGCCGGTGAGCACCAGCACGGTCATGTGCCGGCGGATCTCGTCGCGGTCGAACGTCGGCTCGTGGTGCACGACGTAGGAGCGGACCGGCTCGCCGGCCAGGGTGTCGCGGAGTCCTTCGGCGACGATGTCGGGGTAGTAACCGCTGCGCGAGACGGCCTCGAAGAGCTGGGGAGTCTGGTCGGCGCCGCCGAGGGTGTCTCGGTCGGTGCGGCGATCACGGCTCATCACGTCAGCGTATCCCCCGTCATGGCCGACTGGCTGAGGCGTCGGGCGTACCACTCACCGCGCCGGTCCTGCGACGGCACGACCTTGGCGCGGGCGCTCAGCACCGAGATGCCGTCGGGCCGCACCAGCACGGGCTCGACGTCGAGCTCGGCCACCTCGGGCAGCTCGTCCTTGAGCGCCGCGATGCGCAGGATGACGTCCTGCAGGGCGGAGACGTCGACGGGCTCGGAGCCCCGGTAGCCGTACAGCAGGGGCGCCGAGCGCAGGTCGGCGATCATCGCCTCGGCATCGGTGTCGGTCAGGGGCGGGATGCCGTACGACTTGTCACCGAGCAGCTCGCTGGGCGCTCCGGAGAGGCCGAACGACACCAGCGGACCGAAGAGGCCGTCCTCGGTGGCACTGAACCCGACCGGCAGGCCCTCGGGCGCGGTGCGCTGCACGAAGAAGCGGGTGTCGGGACGCATGCCGATCCAGCCCGTGATCTGGTCCCAGGCCTCGGACATGTCGTCGGCGTCGTGGATCGAGCGCCAGACGTGGGCGAGGTCGGGGCGGGCCCGCAGGTGCTCGCTGCCGGCCTTCAGGACGACGTCCCACCCGAGGTGCTCGGCGGCCGCGACGGCCTCCTCCTTGGTGTGCACGTTGATCCAGGTCCACAGGTCGATGCCGTAGCAGGCCAGCAGCGCGTGCACCTGCTCGGTGGACAGCACGGCGCCACGCGGCGCGATCTCGAGGACGTTCTCGATCAGCGCGCGGGCGTCGCCACTGCGGTAGTCGTCGTGGTGCGGGAAGGTGCCGTGGTCGCGCGCGGCCCACTCGGCGTAGTTGACGACGCGGGCGAGCGCGCGGACCGCCGACTCGGGGGCCGAGTACGACGGCACCGAGCCACGGCCCGCCGAGCCGCCGGCGAGGTCGGGCACACGCAGCAGCTCGGGCACGCCCTCGCTGCCGAGGAAGGTCGAGACGATGGGCTTGTCGGACTGCTCGCCGATCGCCGCCAGCACGTCGGCGACCTCCTCGCCCGTCGTGTTGAGCGGCGGGATGTAGACCACCACGAGGGCGTCGATGTTGGGCTGGGCCAGTGCCGTCTCGATGGCGGCCTCGAAGTCGTCGGCCCCGGCGTTGGCGCCCAGGGACACCGGCTTGGCGACCTCGAGCCCGGCGGCCCCACCGGCGTCGGAGACCAGCAGCGCCATGGCGTCGGAGTTGCCGACGATCGAGATGCGGTTGCCCTGGGGCAGCGGCTGGTGGGCCAGCACCTGTGCGACGTCGAACATCTCGTCGAGGGTGTCGACCTGGATGACGCCGGCCTGGCGGAACATCGCGTCGACCGCCGCCTGGGGCGCGGAGCTGCGGCGCACGGTGTGCCCCACCGGGACGCCCTGCGTGGAACGACCCGACTTGACCGCGACGATCGGCTTGGTGCCGGCCACGCGCCGCGCGATGCGCGAGAACTTGCGCGGGTTGCCGATCGACTCCAGGTACAGCAGCACGACCTCGGTGGCGTCGTCCTCCTGCCAGTACTGCAGGAGGTCGTTACCCGAGACGTCGGCGCGGTTGCCGGCCGAGACGAACGTCGACAGGCCCAGACCACGGCGCGAGACGGACTCGAGGATCGCCGTGCCCAGCGCACCGGACTGGCAGAAGAAGCCGACGCGGCCCTGCGGCGGCATGGCCGGCGACAGCGACGCGTTGAGCTGGATGGTGGGCTCGGTGTTGATGACACCGAGGCAGTTCGGGCCGATCAGGCGCAGTCCGTAGGAGCGGCAGAGTCCCAGCAGGGTGCGCTGACGGCGACGCCCCTCCTCGCCCTCCTCGGCGAATCCCGCCGAGATGACGACCAGGCCGTGCACGCCCTTGGCGGCGCAGTCGAGCACGACGTCGTTGACCGAGTCGGCCGGCACCGCGACGATCGCCACGTCGACGTCGCCCGGGATGTCCTGCACGGTCTTGTAGGCCGGCAGGCCCGAGACCGCCTCGGCGCTGCTGTTGACCGCGTAGACGGCTCCCGAGAAGTCGCCCAGCACGAGGTTGCGCACCATCGCCTGGCCGATCGAGTCCTGGCGGCGGCTGGCGCCGATGACGGCGATGCTGCGGGCCTCGAAGATGCGCTCGATCGAGGCGGCCTCGGCCCGCTGCTCGCGGGCGCGCATGACCCCGAGCGAGGTGTCGGTGGAGTCGAGCGCGATCGACAGCTGCTGGACGCCGTCGGCCAGCTCGGCACGCAGCGAGTAGCCCATCTCGCGGAACACCTGCAGCATCCGGGTGTTGGCGGGCAGCACCTCGGCGTGGAACTGGGTCAGCTCGCGCTCGCGTCCGGCCTGGGCCAGGTGCTCCAGGAGCAGCTGGCCGATGCCACGACCCTGGTGGGCGTCCTCGACGAGGAACGCGACCTCGGCCTCGACGTCGGAGATCGCGTCGTAGCGGCCCACGGCGATGATCTGGCCGTGCAGCGTGACCACGAAGGCGACCCGCCGGTCGTGGTCGACCTCGGTGAAACGCTGCACGTCGCGGGGCGACAGGCGCGGGTAGGGCGCGAAGAACCGCAGGTACTTCGACTCGTCGGAGACGCGGTCGTAGAACGCCACGAACTCGTCGGCGTCGGCCGGCACGATCGGGCGCAGCTGAGCCACCCGGCCGTCGCGCAGCAGCACGTCGGCCTCCCACTCGGGGACCGGGTGCAAGGTGGCGCGGTCCGGCTCGTCCGTCACGCGCCCAACCTATCGCCTGTCCGGTCGGCTCGGCGGGCGGCGTGGCACCCTCGAGCCGGCGGCACGACCTGCGACGATGGGACGTCGCGGAGTGGACGTCGGGGGGACGAGGAAGGGCAGGCATGGCGCGCAGCAAGGCACCCGTGGTGGAGGACGACTTCGACGAGCACATCGTCGACACCGACATCCGCGAGGAGATGCGCTCGAGCTTCCTCGAGTACTCCTACTCGGTCATCTACTCGCGCGCCCTGCCCGACGCGCGCGACGGGCTCAAGCCCGTGCAGCGGCGCATCCTGTTCATGATGGACGACATGGGCCTGCGGCCCGACCGTGGCCACGTCAAGAGCGCCCGGCCCGTCGGTGACGTCATGGGCCGTCTGCACCCGCACGGCGACACCGCCATCTACGACGCCCTGGTGCGCATGGTGCAGCACTGGTCGATGCGCCTGCCGCTGATCGACGGGCACGGCAACTTCGGCTCGCCCGACGACCCGCCGGCCGCGATGCGATACACCGAGTGCCGCATGGACGCCGCTGCCGTCGCGATGACCGCCTCGATCGACGAGGACACCGTCGACTTCCGGCCCAACTACGACGGCCGCGAGACCGAGCCCGCCGTGCTGCCGGCCGCCATCCCCAACCTGCTGGTCAACGGCGCCGCCGGCATCGCGGTCGGCATGGCCACCAACATCGCCCCGCACAACCTCGTCGAGGTCGTGCAGGCCTGCCGGCACCTCATCACCAACCCTGAGGCCGATCTCGACGACCTGATGCGGTTCATCCCCGGGCCCGACCTCCCCACGGGCGGCAAGATCGTGGGCCTCGACGGCGTGCGCGACGCCTACGCCACCGGCAACGGCTCGTTCCGCATGCGGGCCACGGCCCGCGTCGAGCAGATCGGTCGCCGCAAGGGCATCGTCGTCACCGAGCTGCCGTACAACGTGGGTCCCGAGAAGGTCATCGAGGCCGTCAAGAAGCTGGTGCAGTCCAAGAAGCTGCAGGGCATCGCCGACCTCAAGAACCTCAGCGACCGGCACTCCGGCCTCGAGATCGTCATCGAGGTCAAGAACGGCTTCGTCGCCGAGGCCGTGCTCGAGCAGCTGTACAAGCACACCCCGCTCGAGACGTCGTTCGGCATCAACGCCGTCGCGCTCGTCGACGGCCAGCCCCGCACCCTCGGGCTCAAGCAGATGCTCGAGGTCTTCCTGGCGCACCGCTACGAGGTCGTGCGCCGGCGCTGCACCTTCCGCCGCACCAAGGCCGCCGACCGCCTGCACCTGCTGGAGGGTCTGCTGCTGGCGCTCGTCGACATCGACGAGGTCATCCAGCTGATCCGCAGCAGCGAGAACCGCGCCGAGGCCCGCGACCGGCTCATGACGGTGTTCGACCTCTCCGAGGCCCAGGGTGAGTACATCCTCAACCTGACCCTCGGTCGCCTCACGCGCTACGACCGCATCGCCGTCGAGTCCGAGATGTCCGAGCTGCAGCGCACGATCGACGAGCTCGACGCCATCTTGGCCGACGAGTCGCTGCTGCGTGGCGTGGTCGGTGACGAGCTCTCCGAGGTCGCCAGCACGTTCGGCACCCCCCGGCGCACGGTCCTGCTGGCCTCGGCCGGCCAGACGGTCACGGCCGCCACCCCCGTCGAGGTCGCCGACGTGCCCTGCTGGGCGCTGATGTCGGCCACCGGCCTGCTGGCCCGCACCGGCGACGACCAGCCGCTCGGTCCGGTCGAGGGGCGCGCTCCGCACGACGTCATCACGTCGGCCGTGCGCACCACCGCGCGCAGCGAGATCGGTGTGGTCACCAGCACCGGCGCGGTGCACCGGCTCAGCGTGCTCGACCTGCCGGCGCTGCCGCCCACCGCCTCGGCGCCGTCACTCACCGGCGGCGTGCCGCTCGGCGAGCTGTTGTCGCTGCCGGGCCGGCCGGTCGCGCTGATGACCTTCGATGACGACGTCCCGGGCCTGGCGCTCGGCACGCGTTCCGGCGTGGTCAAGCGGGTGCGGCCCGAGCACCTCAGCAACCGCGACACGTGGGACGTGATCGGCCTGGCCGACGGCGACGAGGTCGTCGGCGCCGTCGCCCTGGCCACGGGTGACGAGGAGCTCGCCTTCGTCACCTCTGACGCCCAGCTGCTGCACTTCGGCGCCGACCTCGTGCGCCCCCAGGGCCGCAGCGGAGGCGGCGTGGCGGGCATCAAGCTCGGTGCCGGCGCCGCCGTGGTCGCGTTCGGCGCTGTCACCGACGTGGCGTCCGCGCACGTGGTCACGGTCGCGGGCAGCTCGTCGGCGCTGCCCGGCACCCAGGCCGGGTCCGTCAAGGTCAGCCCGCTGGCCATCTACCCCGGCAAGGGACGCGCCACCGGTGGCGTCCGCTGCCACCGCCTGCTGCGCGGCGAGGACGCCCTCGTGCTGGCGTGGGTCGGCGACGGCCGTCCGATCGGTTGTGCCACCAGCGGCTCCCCCGTCGACCTGCCGACCCCGTCCGACCGCCGCGACGGCTCGGGCGAGCCGGTGGCGCAGCCGCTGCTGGCGGTCGCTGGGGCTCCTGCAGTCCCGACCGCGGCGACCGACCCCACCCCCACCGGCACCGTGCAAGACTGACGCCGTGCGCATGCGACTGATGGGCCCGGTCCTGGGCCTGGCCCTCCTTGTCCTCTCCGCCTGCAGCGGGGGTGACGGCGACCAGCCCGACACGGCCCAGCTCGACGAACGGCTCGCTGCCGCCCAGGCCACGCTCGACGACGCCGAGCGGCTCGACTTCTCGCTGACCACCAAGGGCAAGCTCCCCAACGGGGTCACCGGTCTGCTGTCGGCCGAGGGGTTCGGCAACCGCACCCCCGCCTTCGAGGGTGACATCACGGTCTCGGCCGGCGGAGCGGCGATCGACGCCGAGCTGGTGTCGGTCGACGGCACGGTGCACGCCAAGCCGGGTTTCTCGCCGACGTTCCTCGTCATCGACCCCGCATCGTACGGCGCTCCCGACCCTGCGCTGCTCATCGGCCAGCCCGGACAGGGCCTGCTGTCGATCCTCACCGCCACCGAGACCACCGACTCCGAGCAGTCGCGTGACGGCAAGGACGTGCTGACCACCATCAAGGGCACCATCCCGGGCGACGTCATCGCCGACCTGCTGCCCACGGCCGATCCCGATGGTGAGTTCGAGGTCGCCTACCGGCTCGACGACGACGACGTGTTGCGCGACGCCACGGTCACCGGTCCGTTCTACGAAGGGTCGCCCGACGTCACGTACGTCATCAGCGCCTCCGGCTCGGACGAGCCGGCCGAGATCACCGCCCCCTGAGGCTGACCAGGTGACCTCACCGGCGGGTTCTGCTGGTCCGCCCGTGACGACGCCGCGGGTGCTGCTGGCGCTCGCCGCCGTCGCGATCGGCTTCGCCGCCGCCGACACCTACGTCGTCGTGCTGGCGCTGCCGGACATGATGACGTCCGCCGGGCTGGGCATCGACGAGCTGCAGCGCGCAGCGCCGATCGTGTCGGGCTTCCTGCTCGGGTACGTCGCGGTGCTCCCGCTGATCGGGCGCGTCGCCGACCTGCGGGGCCGGGTGCCGGTGCTGGTGGGCTGCCTGGCGATCTTCGCCGTGGGCTCGCTGCTGACCGCCGCGGCGTACGACCTGGACACGATCGTCGCTGGGCGCCTCGTGCAGGGCATCGGAGGCGGTGGGCTGATCCCGCCGACGCTCGCCCTGGTGGCCGACGCCTGGCCGCCCGAGCGCCGCGGACTTCCTCTCGGCGTCGTCGGCGCGGTGCAGGAGCTCGGCAGCGTCCTGGGCCCGCTCTACGGGGCTCTGGTGCTGGCCGTCGGTGACTGGCGCGACATCTTCTGGCTCAACGCCGCGGTCGGCCTGCTGCTCGCCGCTGCGGTGATGCAGGTGCGCGGCCAGGCGCCCCCGAGCACCGCCCAGTCGCCAACCGCATCCGCCCGACCCAGACCGGATGTCCTGGGCGCACTGCTGCTGGTGCTGGCCCTCGCGCTGCTGCTGGTCGTGATGCTCGAGCCGGAGGGGCTCACGACCGGCATCACCAGCGGGCTCGCCTTCATCCCCGTGGTCGGCGACTCCCGCTGGCTCACGCCCCTAGCCCTCGCTGCGTACGGGGTGCTGGTCCTGTTCGCGGTCCGCCAGCTCACGGCGCGCCGCCCCCTGGTCGATCCGCGCGGCTGGCGCGAGGTGGCGGGCGAGGTCGACCTGCCCGGCGCCACCCTGCTGACGGTCGCGCTCGGCACCGTCATCGTCACGTTCGCCTCGGCCGATCCCGAGCACCGCACCCTCTCCCCCGACGCGCCGTGGTTGCTCGCCCTCGGCGCTGTGGCGACCGTGGGCTTCGTCCTGCGGCAGCGGATGGCGGCGCGGCCGCTCGTCCCCCGCGGAGCGCTGGCAGCGCGCCCCGCGTGGGGATCGCTCGTGGTGTCGTTCCTCGTCGGGTCAGCCCTGATCGCGGCGCTCGTCGACATCCCGTTCTTCGCCCGCCTCACGGTGCACCGCGACTCCCAGCTCGACGCCGCACTGGTGCTGGTGCGGTTCCTGGTCGCCCTGCCCGTGGGCGCGGTGCTGGGTGGCTACCTGCTCCGCCGGGTGCCGGCCTGGGCCCTCACGGCCGTCGGCATGCTGCTGAGCGCCGGCGCCTTCCTGCACATGGCCACGTGGGACGCTCAGTCCCTGACGAACCCCGTCGAGACGATCTCGCTCGTCGTCGGCGGACTCGGCTTCGGCCTCGCGATCGCCCCCGTCAACGCGGCGCTCCTGGCGCACACCCGTCCTGCCGTGCACGGTCTCGCCAGCGCGCTCGTGGTCGTCGCACGCATGGTCGGCATGCTGATCGGCATCTCAGCGCTGACCACGATCGGCCTGCGGGCGTTCTACGCCGAGGCCGGCCGGATCGGGTCGCCCACCGAGCTCTGCGGCACGGCCGGGCGCTGCGCCGCGTACGACGACGCCCTGCTGGACGCCGGTATCGCCCAGCTCCACGCGGTCTTCCTCGGCGCCGCCGTCTGCGCGATTCTCGCGGCGCTCACGGCCGCTTGGCTCCTGCGGGAGCCGGGTGACCGTGCCGAGGTAACGGCCGATCGCTAGTCTGCCGCCATGAGCTTCGACGACCTCCTCGCCGCGAACCGCGAGTTCGCCGCAGACTTCGACCTCTCCGGCTTCGACGGCGTCGCCCAGGCCGGCGTGGCCATGGTCACGTGCATGGACTCGCGCATCGACCCGCTCGGCATGATCGGGCTGTCCCCCGGCGACGCCAAGATCCTGCGCAACCCTGGCGGCCGCGTCACCGACCAGGTGCTGGTGGCCGTGGTGCTGGGCGTCACGCTGCTGAAGGTCGAGCGCGTGCTCGTGGTCCAGCACACCCGGTGCGCCATGGCGTCGGCGCCGGAGCCGGAGCTGCAGGCCCGGGTCTCGGCCGCGACGGGCCAGGACGCCAGCTGGATGAGTCTCGGGGCCATCACCGACCAGGAGGCCACGATTCGTGCCGACGTGCACAAGGTGGAGAGCCACCCGCTGGTCCCCGACTCGATCGAGGTCGCCGGCTTCATCTACGACGTCGACACCGGCCTGCTGAACCCGGTCACCTGACCTCGCGCTGGCTCGGATCAGCCGCCGGAGGTCGCGTCCTCGGCACCCGGGTCGAGGTCACCGACGACCTCACGGGAGTCCAACCACCCGTCGGGGACCACCACACGCTTCGGGGTGCCCTGGCGCCCGCGCGGCCGACCGAGCTCGGCGAGCGGGAACGGCTCGGTCGGGTCGAGCATGGCCAGGAGCTCGTCGAGCGCCGCGTACGACGACACCCGGCCGAGGCGGTCACGCACCACGGAGCCGGCCGCGAAGCCCTTGAGGTACCAGGCGACGTGCTTGCGGAACTCGATGCAGCCCCGCTCCTCGCCCAGCCACTCCCCGAGCAGCTCGGCGTGCCGGCGCATCATGGCGGCGACGTCGCCCAGCACGGGAGTCTGCGCGTCGCCCGCACCGGACGCGACAGCGCCGAACGCGACAGCCAGGTCGCCGAACAGCCACGGGCGGCCGAGGCAGCCGCGGCCGACCACGACCCCCGCGCACCCGGTGTGCTCGACCATCGCGACCGCGTCGGCGGCCTCCCAGATGTCACCGTTGCCCAGCACGGGGATGTCGACGGCCTCGACGAGCTCGCCGATGGCGTCCCAGTCGGCGCGTCCGCTGTAGTGCTGCACGGCCGTGCGGCCGTGCAAGGCGATGGCGGCGCAGCCTGCCTCCTGGGCCAGGTGTCCCGCGTCGAGGAAGGTGAGGTGGTGGTCGTCGATGCCCTTGCGCGTCTTCATCGTCACCGGCACGCCGTACGGAGCCGCCGCGGCGACCGCGGTCTCGAGGATGCGCCCCAGCAGACCCGCCTTCCACGGCAGGGCGGCGCCTCCGCCCTTGCGCGTCACCTTGGGCACCGGGCAGCCGAAGTTCAGGTCGACGTGCTGCACCCCGTGCTCGGCGCAGAGGATCTCGACGGCCCGGCCGATGATGGCCGGGTCGATGCCGTAGAGCTGCACCGACCGGACCTGCTCGGAGTCGTCGAACGTCAGCATGTTCAGGCTCGTCTTGTCACCCTCGACGATGCCGCGGGAGGTGATCATCTCGCACACGTACAGCCCCGCGCCCTGCTCGGCACACAACCGGCGGAACGCGACGTTCGTGACCCCCGCCATGGGCGCCAGCACCACCGGCACGGGCACGACGAGGTCCCCGAGGGTCAGCGTGCTGGGCAGGCCAGCGGGAGGCAGGAGAGCGGTCGACACCCTTCGATTGTCCCAGCCGCCCGAACCGCCGGGCGTCAGGGCGTCCAGGTGATGGCGGAGTCCTCGCCATCGGGCTGCAGGTCGACCGACACCAGCGCGTGCCCCTGCGGCACCAGGTAGACCAGGCACAGTGTGGCGGTCTCCCCGGGCAGGAAGCTCTCCGGCAGCGCTCCCGACGGACACGGCGCGAAGTCGCCGACCACGGGCGTGGGCGGCAGCAGCGTGTTGGTGTCGTCGTGGGCGAAGATCGGCAGCGAGACGCCCCCGAGGCCCGCAGGACCCTCGTTGACGACGGTCAGGTCGACGTAGAACGGCGACGCGGTCTGCTGCTCGGGCTGCAGGGAGAAGAAGCGGAAGTCCTCGATGACGCCCTTGCGGACGTCGTTGATCGTGACCGTGATGGCGCTCGCTGCCGTGCCGTCGACCTGGTAGACGACGGTGGCGGCCTCGCCCCGTGTGCGCTTCGCCCCCGCCTTCGTGATCGTCACGCCGTCGGGCACGTCGAACCCGGCCGGCACGGAGGCCTTCGGCTCGGGATCGTCGCCCCCACCGCATCCGGTCAGGAGGAGCGCGGCCACCAGGGCCGCGCCCACGGCGCGCTGTCGAGAGATTCTGCTGATCACGCGCCGATTGTCACCCGACCCGGGCTCAGCAGCCCGGAAGACGCGCCGCGAGCCACTCACGCACCTGCGAGAGCGCCACCCGCTCCTGCTGCATCGAGTCGCGCTCGCGGATGGTGACGGCCTGGTCGTCGAGGGTGTCGAAGTCGACCGTGATGCAGAACGGCGTGCCGATCTCGTCCTGACGGCGGTAGCGCTTGCCGATGGCCTGCGCGTCGTCGAAGTCGATGTTCCAGTAGCCCCGCAGCTCGGCGGCGAGCTCGCGGGCCTTCGGCGAGAGGTCCTCGTTGCGCGACAGCGGCAGCACGGCGGCCTTCACCGGAGCCAGCCGCGGATCGAGCCGCAGAACGGTGCGGGCGTCGGTGCCGCCCTTGGAGTTGGGTACCTGCTCCTCGACCAGCGCATCGACCAGGAACGCCATCATCGACCGGTTCACGCCTGCTGCCGGCTCGATCACGTACGGGGTCCAGCGCTCGTTGTTCGGCTGGTCGAAGTACGACAGGTCCTTGCCCGAGTGCTGGGCGTGCGTCGAGAGGTCGAAGTCGGTGCGGTTGGCGACGCCCTCGAGCTCGCCCCACTCCGAGCCCTGGAAGCCGAAGCGGTACTCGATGTCGACGGTGCGCTTGGAGTAGTGCGACAGCTTCTCGGCCGGGTGCTCGTAGAACCGCAGGTTGTCGGGGGTGACGCCCAGGCCGGTGTACCAGCCCATGCGCTCACCCATCCAGTACTCCTGCCACTCCTCGTCGGAGCCGGGCGCCACGAAGAACTCCATCTCCATCTGCTCGAACTCGCGGGTACGGAAGATGAAGTTGCCGGGCGTGATCTCGTTGCGGAAGCTCTTGCCGATCTGGGCGATGCCGAACGGCGGCTTCTTGCGCGCGGTGGTCATGACCTGGGCGAAGTTCACAAAGATGCCCTGCGCGGTCTCCGGACGCAGGTAGTGCAGGCCCTCGTCGGACTCGACCGGGCCGAGGAACGTCTTGAGCAGGCCGTTGAACATGCGCGGCTCGGTCCAGCTGCCCTTGGTGCCACAGTTGGCGCAGACGATGAGCTCCATCGCGACGGCGTCGGGGTCGTTCAGGCCCTTCTTCTCGGCGTACGCCTCCTGCAGGTGGTCCTGCCGGTAGCGCTTGTGGCAGCTCTGGCACTCCACGAGCGGGTCGACGAACGCCGCGAGGTGGCCCGAGGCCTCCCAGACCTTGGTGGGCAGGATGACGGAGGAGTCGAGACCCACCACGTCGTCGCGGCCCTGCACCATCGAGCGCCACCACTGACGCTTGATGTTCTCCTTCAGCTCGACACCCAGCGGGCCGTAGTCCCAGGCGGACTTGGTGCCGCCGTAGATCTCGCCGCACTGGTAGACGAAGCCGCGTCGCTTGCAGAGGCTGATGACGGTGTCGATCGTGGAGGTGGCCATGAAGTTCTCGTTCCGGCTGGATGTCGGCGGGCTCTGCCGGTCGTCGTGACGAGCGGCACCCGAGGTCGCCCCAGCCTATCGAGCCGCCGGGCCGGTCCGGTCGGCGCCGGACCAGCACCCTGCCTTCATGCATCCGGCCCCTGATGACAATGGTTCCCATGGTTGTGAGAGCATGGGCTCATGCGTCTGCGCCATCTCCTCCCCCTCACCGCCCTGCTCGTCCCTGTTGCCGCCTGCGGGGCGGCTGACGAGGGCGACGGCGGCCCGACCGCCATCGTCTCGGCCTACCCGTTCGAGTTCCTCGTCGAGGAGATCGCGGGCGATCTCGTGCAGGTCGAGAACCTCACCGCACCCGGCGTCGACGCCCACGACGTCGAGCTCTCGCCGCGCCAGGTCGGCGACGTCCAGTCGGCCGAGGTCGTCGTGTACGTCGAGCACTTCCAGGCCGCGGTCGACACCGCCGTCGAGCAGGCCGATCGCAGCGAGGGTGTCGTGGAGCTCGGTGAGGTCGTGACCCTGCTGGAAGGATCCGAGGACGAGCACGCCCACGACGAGGGTGAGGAGCACGCCGAGGAGGAAGGGGAGGATCACGCGGGCCACGACCATGGGGGCGTCGACCCCCACTTCTGGCTCGACCCGCAGCGCATGGTCCTGGCCGCCGAGGCCGTCGCCGACGCCCTCATCGAGGCCGATCCCGACCACGCCGACGAGTTCCGCACCAACGCCGACGCGCTGGTCACCGAGCTGGAGGCCCTCGACCAGTCCTTCACCACCGGGCTGCAGACCTGCGAGCGACGCAGCATCGTGACCTCGCACGCCGCGTTCTCCTACCTCGCCTCCGCCTACGACCTCACGCAGGTGCCGATCGCCGGCCTCGAGCCGACGCAGGGTCCCAGCAGCAAGGAGCTGGCCGAGATCACCGACCTCGTGAGCTCGCAGGGCATCACGACCGTCTTCACCGAGGAGCTCGCCGACAACTCCAACGCCGAGACCGTCGCGTCCACGACCGGGGTGAAGGTCGCTACGCTCGATCCCGTCGAGGGCCTCGGCCCGGACACGGCCGACCAGGACTACCTGTCCCTGATGCAGCGCAACCTCGATGCGATCCGAGAGGCGAACGCCTGCGCATGACCCCATCCGAGCCCGCCCAGCCCCCCGTGGCCCTGCAGGTCCGTGGCCTCGACGTCGACCTGGCCGGCCGATCGGTGCTCCGGAACGTCGACCTCACCGTTCACCGCGGTGAGGTCGTCGCCGTGCTGGGCGCCAACGGGTCGGGCAAGTCCACGCTGGTCCGCGCGGCCGTGGGCCTGGTGCCGGTCCGCGCGGGATCGATCGAGCTGCTGGGCACGCCCCTGGCCTCGTTCCGCGAGCGCCACCGGCTCGGGTACGTGCCGCAGCGCTCGGCCGGCGTCGCCGGCGTGCCGGCCACGGTGCGTGAGGTCGTGCTGAGCGGACGCCTGGCCCGACGGCGCTTCGCCGGGCCGGCCCGGCGCGCCGATCGCGAGGCGGTCGACCGCGCCATCGAGCACGTGGGGCTCGAGCAGTATCGCCGTCGCGCCGTCACGGAGCTCTCCGGCGGCCAGCACCAGCGCGTGCTCATCGCGCGCGCCCTGGCCTGTGAGCCCGAGCTGCTGGTGATGGACGAGCCCCTGGCGGGCGTCGACGCGGCCAGTGGCGCGAAGCTGGCCGAGGTCGTCGCCGACCTGGTGGCCGCCGGCGGAACCGTCGTGCTGGTCGAGCACGAGCTCGGCCCGTTGCGGCCGGTCGTCGATCGCGCCGTGGTGGTGCACGACGGTCGCGTGGTGCACGACTCACCCGCCGACGACGCCCACGTGCGTGAAGCCCACTCCGAGCGGCACACGCACCCGCACTCGGCCGAGCCCGCGCGGCTCGAGCCGTTCCCGGGCGAGGGGGTGCTGTAGGTGCTGGAGCTCCTCGACTACCCCTTCATGCGCATGGCGCTCGTCGCCGCCGTCGTCACGGGTCTCACCGCGCCGGCCATCGGCACGTTCCTGGTGCAGCGACGCCTGGCGCTCCTGGGCGACGGCATCGGGCACGTGGCCCTCACCGGTGTCGCACTCGGGCTCCTGACGGGCATCGCTCCCCTGGCCACGGCGATCGCGGCCGCCGCGATCGGAGCTCTCATCATTGAGCTGCTGCGCACCTTCACCCGCACCAGCGGTGACCTCGCGCTGGCCATGCTGTTCTACGGCGGCCTGGCCGGCGGCGTGCTGCTGACCAACCTCGCCGGTGACAGCGCCGCCACCTTGAACCGCTACCTGTTCGGCTCGATCGTGACCGTCAGCTCCGACGACCTCACCGTCGTCGTGGCGCTCGGAGCCATCGTGCTGCTCGTGGTCGCCCTGGCCACCCCCCAGCTGTTCGCCGTCTGCCAGGACGAGGACCACGCCCGCGTGAGCGGCGTCCCGGTGCGCCTGTACGGCATCCTCATCGCGGTGCTCGCGGCTGTCACCATCACGGTCGCCATGCGCACCGTGGGCCTGCTGCTCGTCTCGGCGCTCATGATCGTGCCCGTGGCGGCAGCGCAGCAGATGTCCCGGAGCTTCCGCGGCACCCATCTGTGGGCCATGGCCATCGGCCTGGCCGCCGCCGTCGGCGGGGTCGTCGTGAGCTTCGAGATCGACACGCAGCCCGGACCCACCATCGTGATGCTCGCACTCGCGACGTTCGCCGTCCTGGCCGCGGCCCGTGGCCTGGTGACGCTGGTCCTCCGACGGCGGTCCACCACGTCGAGGGGCGACGTCTAGAGTTGGTCTGAGGAGGTCCGTCCCATGGTTGCCACCACCCCCCGCAACACCCGTCAGCGCCGTGCGGTCGCCGCGATCCTCGACGATCTCGACGGCTTCGCCAGCGCGCAGGAGATCCACGACATCCTGCGGCACCGCGGCGAGTCGGTGGGTCTGTCGACGGTGTACCGCAACCTGCAGGCCCTGGTCGACGCCTCCGAGATCGATGCGCTGCGCAATGACGACGGCGAGGTGCTGTACCGGCAGTGCAGCACCGGGCACCACCACCACCTGGTCTGCCGGGCCTGCGGGCGCACGATCGAGGTCGCCGGCCCCACGGTCGAGCGCTGGGCCGACGGTGTGGCCGACAAGCACGGATTCGTCGACGTCGCCCACACGCTCGAGATCTTTGGCACCTGTGGCGCCTGTGCCGCCAGTGCGGACTGAGAGCACCACCCGCCTGCTGGGCCCCGAAGCCTGGGGACCCCTGGCCGCTGCGCACCGGGCGCGAGCCCAGCGCTGGACGGTGCCGCACCTGGAGCGCCGCCACCAGGGCGTCAGCCACCCGGTGGAGGACTTCCTCTTCCAGTACTACAACCTCTCCCCCGGCGCGCTCGAGCGCTGGCACCCGGGCCGCCACGTGGGCCTGGTCGACTCGGCCGAGCACGCCGCGCTCGGCGCCTACGTCACGATCGACGGCGTCAGCCGGGCCGACCTCACGCGCGTCGAGCGACGCCTGTCGGGCCTGCGCTGGACCGCCGAGCTGCTGCGCCGCACCGCCGAACGCCCTGGCCGCTGGGGCTGCTTCGGCCTGCACGAGTGGGCCATGGTCTACCGGCAGCCGGCCGAGCGTCGCCACGACGGCGTCCCACTGCGGCTCGGGGCCGCCGGCACCGACGAGGTCGTCCGCTCGCACCAGCTCGCCTGCACCCACGTCGACGCCTTCCGCTTCTTCACCCCCGAGGGTGCCGAGCGCAACCCCGTTCGCCTGACCCGCGAGGTGCAGCTCGAGCACGAGCAGCCGGGGTGCCTTCACGTCACGATGGACCTCTACCGCACATCGAGCAGGCTTCTCCCGTTCGTGGAATCGAGCATCGTGCTCGACACCTTTGAACTGGCTTGCGACGCGCGCCAGATCGATATGAGGGCTTCGCCCTACGACCTTCGCGAGTTCGGCTTGGATCCAATTGCAGTGGAGACTCCGGAGGGCAAGGCTACGTACGTCCGTGAGCAGCGGCGTTTGGCCGAGCTCGCCGCTCCACTGAGACAGCGACTCCTGGAGCATGTCACTGATCTGCTGACCGAATCAGATTCAGCTTCCCACTGAGTGGAGCTGGCACGTCACCTGGTCGAGCAGATGCACGCCGCTGGGTGCCGCGCACGGCACGTACTGGGCTTACGTCCGCGGAGACCAGGGTTCGAACTGAGTGACGCCAGCACGACGTCGCCAACCTGGGAGCGTGACCAGCGACCAGCCCCGGGTGTAGGTCCCTGACGTGACGTACTTCCCGTCGACCAGCACCTGCCACGTCGCACGTCCGTCGCGAGCGAACATACGGACGCTTCCAGCACACGCGTGGTCGACAAACCAGTCGACATCTTCTGTGCTCTGAGGGTCCTCGTCGGGCAACGCATACTCGTGATCGAACGCGACCTGGTAGGAGCCGGGTGTAGTGGCCCACGCGATCAGGTGGACGCCGAGCGAAGCGTCGCGGTGCGGCCGGAGCGTGAGCGATTCCCCAAGCTCTCCCAGGGGCTCGATTGTCAGACGGGACACGTCAGACAGAGCCGACGCTCGCGACTCGAAGTATGTTCGGAGGTCCGGAAGCACGCCTCATCCAAGCACCCCGAGGCAGGACGTACCGGCAAGTTCTGGAACGTGCGTCTGCGTGCAGTGACACGATGGACCTGTATCGCGTCGCGTTCAGGCTCTTGCCGTTCATCCCGTCGGACGTGGTGCTCGAATGCTTCGAGCTGGCCCGGGAGGTCCGCGAGATCGACATGCGCGCCTCGCCGTACGACCTGACCCACCTCGGCTACGACCCCATCGAGGTCGAGACGGCTGCCGGCAAGGCCGAGTACGTCCGGCATCAACGGTTGTTCACCGACCGCGCGGCTCCCCTGCGCGTGACACTCCTGCAGCACGTCGAGGACCTGCTCGCCCTGCCGCTAGCCTGAGCCGGTGCCTTCTCCGTCAGAGCCCGTCGTCCGCGACGCCACTGAGCTCAGCGTGCCCGAGCTGCACGCCATCTGGACGATCCGCGACGTCGTCTTCGCCGTCGAGCAGCGGTGCGACGCCCCCGATCCGGATGCGCTCGACATCACTCCCGGCACGCAGCACGTGTGGTTCGCCGACGAGCAGGGCATCACCAGCTACATCCGCAGCTACGTCGACGCTGACGGCCTTCGCCACGTCGGCCGGGTCTGCACCCGCCGCGACGCCCGCGGTCAGGGCCTGTCGGGACAGCTGATGCGGCACGCCATCGCGTGGTGGGGCCACGAGCCGATCGCGATCGGCGCTCAGGCCTACCTCGAGCAGTGGTACGCCGGGTTCGGGTTCACCGTGACCGGGCCGCACTACGACGACGCCGGCATCGACCACGTCCCGATGGTGCGGGCCGGGTCCCTCTAGCCGAGACCTCAGGCGGGCTTGTCGCTCTCGACGAGCGCGTCGATGCTCTCGTCGAGCGGCTCGCGCGCGTCGTCCTCGGCGTCCTGCAACGCGTCGAGGCCGGCGCCGTACTGCTCGCCGAAGGGGAAGTTGTAGCTCTGCCGGTTGTCCAGGTTGGTGGCCATGGTGTTGAGCTCGTTGATGACGTGGTCGAGCGCGGCCACCACGGCGGCCTGGGCGTCCTCGAGGCCGTCCGGGACCTCCACGGCCAGGAAGTCGTCCTTCACCGCCTGCATGCCGGGAATGCTGGTCTCGCGGATCGGAGCGCCGTTCTCGAACGGACCGGGGCCGATGAGATCGACCGGAACGTCGGAGTCGAGTGCGGTGCGGCCGGCCGAGACGAACGCGGCGACGTCGACCGCGTGCTTGGCGGCCCGGACGACCGCAGTGAGGTCCTTGTCGAGCCGGGTCTGCGTCTGCTGCGCGGCGGCATACTTCGACGAGTTCTCCTTGCCGTACTCGGGCGCGTCGTCCAGTGTCGGCAGCTCGTCCTCGAGCCCCTCGGCGGCCTCGACCGTCTCGGTGGGGCTGTCCGACCCCGACTCGCCCAGCTCCTCGTCCGCCAGCTCACGGAACTCCGCGACCTCGTCGACGTAGGCGGCCGCTGCGGCGTCGGCCTCCTTGACGTCGTCGTCGTGCTGCTTCTGGATGATCAAGAAGGTCGCCACGGCAGCGATCGTCGCGATGACGACGAGGCTGATCGCGCTGATGAGGATGACCTTCGCGCGGGTGCTCATGGCGGTACCCTGTCGCCCGCCTGTGGTGGTGTCAATTCAGCCGACGTCGGTCGCGTCGATCGCGGTGGCGACGTCGGCCTCGACCTCGAGCTCGTAGGCGCGGACGGCCTCCGACGCAGCCGCGATCTGCGCCCCGTAGGAGAACGAGTAGTTCTCACCGAGCGCGGCGAACGTGATCAGGAGCCGGCACTGGTCCACCACGTTCTGCACGGCTGATCGCACGACGTCGGCCAGCTCCTCCTGCCCCGGGGGCACCGTCACCTCGTCGTACTGCCGGAGCCCCGACGTGAAGGCCGGGATGACCTCGTTCTCCACCGGCGCGGTGTCACGGATCGGACCGGGTCCGATGATGTTTTCGATGCGCAGCGCGAGCACCTCGTCGGCGGCAGCGATGTACGTCTCGGCCAGTGCTGCTCGACCCAAGGTGTCGAGCAGCTCCACGTAGGGGTCCAGCAGCGTCGCCTCGGTGTACTGGGCGTCGCGGTACGCCGAGGACCGGCGGGCTCCCTCGCTCGCCAGCTCCGGCAGGACCGGCGGCGTCGCGACGGCCTCGCCGACCCGGGCCTGCAGCTCGGCGGCGGGACCCTCCCGACCTTCCTCGATCACCCGCGCCACGCCTTGGCGAAACTCCTGCACCTCCTGCGTGAACTGCTCGGCCACCGCGTCGGCGGACTCGGCCGCCTGGACCTGCCGCTGCTGCTCGCGAATGACCGCGACACCGATCGCCAGGGCGACCACGACGGTCGTGACGACCGGCAGGACCAAGGCAAGGCGTCTCCACCGCGAGGGCCGACGCGAACGGTGCACGGTCGGTCAGACGCCGGCGCGCTCGACCCCGTGGGTCCGCAGGCCGTAGGTGAAGGCGTCGGTGAGGGCGATCCAGGACGCCTCGATCATGTTGGCGCCGACCCCCACCGTGACCCAGGTGTCCTTGCCGTCGGTGGTCTCGATCAGCACGCGCGTGACGGCGTCGGTGCCGTGGCCCTGGTCGAGGATGCGCACCCGGAAGTCGGTCAGGTGGAAGCGCGTCACGTCGGGGTACAGCTGCTCGATCGCCTGGCGCAGCGCGTGGTCGAGCGCGTTGACGGGACCGTTGCCCTCGCCGATCACCGCGAGTCGCTGACCGCCGGCCACGATCTTGACGGTCGCCTCGGCCGCGGCACCGGAGCGGGCCGACCCCGAGGAGGTCGATTCCGCGATGACGCGCCAGGACTCGACCTCGAAGTAGGCGGGGCGGCTGCCCTCGACCTCCTCCAGCAGCAGCAGCTCGAAGGAGGCGTCGGCGGCCTCGAACGTGTAACCCGACTGCTCGAGCTCCTTGACGCGGTCGGTCAGGCGGGCGAGACGGGTGGGGTCCTCGGTGAGGTCGTAGCCCAGCTCGCGGCCCTTGAGCTCGATCGTGGCGCGGCCGGCCATCTCCGAGACCAGCAGGCGCATGTCGTTGCCGACCAGGGCCGGGTCGATGTGCTGGTAGAGGTTGGGGTCGACACGGATGGCGCTGGCGTGCAGGCCGGCCTTGTGGGCGAACGACGAGACGCCCGTGTACGGCTGGCGGGCCGACGGCGGGTAGTTGGTGATCTCGGCGACCGCGTGCGCGATGCGCGTGGCGTCGGCCAGGGCACCCTCGGGCAGCACCGGCATGCCCAGCTTCAGCTCGAGGTTGGCGACGCTGGTGACGAGGTCGGCGTTGCCGGTGCGCTCGCCGTAGCCGTTCAGGCAGCCCTGCAGGTGCGTGGCGCCGGCGAGCACCGCTGCCATCGAGTTGGCGACGGCACAGCCGGTGTCGTTGTGGGCGTGGATGCCGAGCCGCGCACCGGTGGAGGCGAGCACGTCACCCACGACGTCGGTCACCTGGTGGGGCAGCATGCCCCCGTTGGTGTCACAGAGCACCGCGACCTCCGCGCCGGCGTCGGCGGCGGTGCGCACGACCTCGAGGGCATAGTCACGGTTGCGCAGGTAGCCGTCGAAGAAGTGCTCGAGGTCGACGAAGACCCGCTGGCCCTCGGCGATCAGGTGGGTCACCGTGTCGCGCACCATCGCGAGGTTCTCTTCCAGCGTGGTGCGCAGGGCCAGCTCGACGTGCCGGTCGTGGCTCTTGGCGACCAGCGTGACGACGGACGCGCCGGACTCCCGCAGCGCCGCGACCAGCGTGTCGTCGGCGGCGTTGCCACCGGCGCGACGGGTGGCGCCGAACGCCGCCAGGGTGGCGTGCCGGAGCTCGAGCTCCTTGGCCGCCAGCGCGAAGAACTCGGTGTCCTTGGGGTTGGAGCCCGGCCACCCGCCCTCGATGTAGCCGACTCCCAGGTCGTCGAGGTGGCGCGCGATGTGCATCTTGTCCTGCACCGAGAGGTTCAGGCCCTCCTGCTGCGCACCGTCACGCATCGTCGTGTCGTAGACGTGGAAGTCGGTCATGCTCATGCGAGGTGTCCTTCGTTCGTGGCGGTGACGAGGCGTCCGGCCAACAAAAAAGCCCCCCGGGGTCGGGAGGCTGCGCGGCGGTTCCTGGGGGTCAGGATCCGGCGCGCCCGGCAATGATGATCGTGAAGCTCGTCACGCGGCCCAGTCTAGACTGGGGCGCGATGCTTGCCAAGACGGGCTCGACCCGATGACGACCCCACCCGGATCCGTCGACTCGGTCGCGATGCCGCCGGTGCGCCACAGCATCCACGCGGTGCTGACGGCCGAGCCGGTGCCGCACCCCGACGAGCACCTGGCCCGGGGCGCGACCACGGCCCCCGGCTTCACCATCCCCCGCCGGGGATGCTGCGTCGTTTCGGCGCGTCCGGTCAGGACATCGACGCCGTGGCCGCGCGCTCGCACGTGACCCTGCTGCACCGCAGCGGCCCCGTCGCGTCGGCCGCGTCCGACGCTCTCGCCGCCCGCTCGGAGGCCATCGCCTTCGCGCGGCAGTCCGACGGCGTGGTGCTCGACCTGGCCATCCCCCGCGTCGTCACGCTCGCCACCGATCCCGACCTCACCATCGCTAGCGAGTGGGTCGGCTTCGACATCGAGCCCGGTCCGGCTGACGACCCACGCCAGGCCGTGACCTCGTTCGGCCTCAGCACCTTCGGGCTGCCCGAGGTGCGCCACGAGATGTCCGACCCCGATGCGCTCGCCGCGACGCTGGCAACCCTCTCGGGCCTGGTCTACCGGATGATCGCGGAGTGGCCCGCGCACGATCCGATCGGGCCGGCCACCATCACGCTGTCGGACGTCGGCCACGCCCTGGGCGACGCGCTGGGCACCTCCGCGGGCGGCGGGCTCACCGTCGAGATCCTCGCCACCGACGACCCCGGCGTCCTGCGGGTCGTCATCGACGAGGACCCGCGCCGCCTGTTCACCTGAGGGTCCTGTTCGCCTGAGGATTCAGCGCGTCGGGGGCTTTGGGCCGAGGTTGGCCAGCGTCTCCGGGCGCAGGATCGCCGCCAGCTGCTCCGGCGGGAGCAGCCCGCGCTCCAGCACCAGCTCGGCCACGCCGCGCCCCGTGGCCAGCGCCTCCTTGGCCACGTCGGTCGCCGCCTCGTACCCGATGTAGGGGTTGAGCGCCGTCACGAGACCGATCGAGTGCTCGACCTCCGCGCGCAGCAGGGCGACGTTGGCGGTGATGCCGTCGACGCAGCGCTCGGACAGCACGGTGATCGCCTGCTCGAGCCGGGAGATGCCGGACGCCAGCGAGTAGCAGATGACCGGCTCGAAGGCGTTCAGCTGCAGCTGGCCGGCCTCAGCGGCCATCGACACCGTGACGTCGTGACCGATGATCTGGAAGGCCACCTGGTTGACGACCTCGGGAATGACCGGGTTGACCTTGCCGGGCATGATGCTGGATCCGGCCTGCACCGGCGGCAGGTTGATCTCGTTGAGCCCGGCCCGCGGGCCCGACGACAGCAGACGCAAATCGTTGCAGATCTTGCTGAGCTTGACCGCCACTCGTTTCAACGTGCCCGAGACCTGCACGAAGGCGCCGCAGTCCTGCGTGGCCTCGATCAGGTCAACGGCCGTCTCCAGCGGCAGGCCGGTCAGCTCCCCCAGGTGGTGGCAGGCGATCTCGACGTACCCGGCCGGAGCGTTCAGCATCGTGCCGATCGCGGTGGCTCCCAGGTTGATCTCGTGCAGCAGCAGCACCGCCTCCGACAACACCGCACGATCCTCGGCGATCATCTGCGCGTACGTGCCGAACTCCTGGCCCAGCGTCATCGGCACCGCGTCCTGCAGCTGCGTGCGGCCCATCTTCAGGACTTCGCGGAACTCCACGGCCTTCGCCGCGAACGACGCCTCGAGCCGGGCCATCGCGTCGAGCAGCGAGCGCGTCGCGAGGATGATCGAGATCTTGACGGCCGTCGGGTAGACGTCGTTGGTCGACTGGCTGAGATTGACGTGCTCGTTGGGGTGCAGCACGTGGTGGTCGCCCTTGGCATGACCCAGGATCTCGAGCGCCCGGTTCGCGATGACCTCGTTGGCGTTCATGTTGGTCGAGGTGCCGGCGCCGCCCTGGATGACGTCGACGACGAACTGGTCGACGAGCGCACCCGCCCGGATCTCCTCGCAGGCCTGCCGGATCGCGTCGTGGCGAGCGTCGTCGAGCAGCCCCAGCTCGTGGTTGGCCGCGGCCGCCGCCTGCTTGACGGCGGCCAGGGCCACCACCAGGTGGGGGCTCTGACCGATCGGGACCCCGGTGATCGGGAAGTTCTCGAGGGCGCGCAGGGTGTGGACACCCCAGTACACGTCGACCGGGATCTCGCGCTCACCGATCAGGTCGTGCTCGACCCGGGTGGCGCCCAGGGAGGTGGTCGGGGTCATTCCCCGATCACACCACGTCGAGACCTCGATGCATCCCGACCCGCTCAGGCGAGGCGCGTCATCCAGCCGTGCCGGTCCTCGGCGCGCCCGTACTGCACGTCGACGAGCGCCGAACGGATCTCGGCCGTGACCTTGCCGCTCGTGCCGTCGGCGGCAGCCTCGGTGGCGACCTCGCCGCCGTCCCACTTGAGACGGCCGACGGGAGTGACGACGGCAGCCGTGCCGCAGGCGAAGACCTCGGTGATGGTGCCGTCGGCCACGCCCTCACGCCACTCGTCGATGCTGACGCGGCGCTCGACGACCTGGTGCCCCAGGTCGCCGGCGATCGTCATGATCGAGTCACGGGTGATGCCTTCGAGGATCGACCCCGAGAGCTCGGGCGTCACGATCGAGCCGTCGGACTGCACGAAGTACAGGTTCATGCCGCCGAGCTCCTCGATCCACCGCTGCTCGGTCGCGTCGAGGAAGACCACCTGGGCACAACCCTGCTCGGCGGCCTCGGCCTGCGGCAGGAGGCTCGCGGCGTAGTTGCCACCGCACTTGGCCGCCCCCGTGCCGCCGGCGCCCGCGCGTGAGTAGGTGGACGACAGCCACAGGTCGACGGCCGTCACGCCGCCCGGGAAGTAGGCACCGGCCGGGGACGCGATGACCGAGTAGGTCACGTGCTTGCTGGGACGCACCCCCAGGAACGCCTCGGAGGCGAACATGAACGGCCGCAGGTAGAGGCTGGTCTCCTCCCCCGACGGCACCCACGCCTCGTCGGCGGTCACGAGGGCCTGGACCGAGCCGGTGAACCACTCGACGGGCAGCGCCGGCAGGGCCAGCCGGTGCGCGGACCGCTGCAGGCGCTCGGCGTTGGCCTCGATGCGGAACGCCCAGACCGAGCCGTCGGCGTGCCGGTAGGCCTTGAGACCCTCGAAGATCTCCTGCGCGTAGTGCAGGACGGCTGTCGCGGGATCGAGCAGCAGCGGGCCGTACGGCACGACGCGCGCGTCGTGCCAGCCCTCGGCCGGCGTCCACTCGGTCAGGAACATGTGGTCGGTGAAGTTCACACCGAAACCGGGATCGGCGAGGATCGCGGCGCGCTCGGCGTCCGTCCGGGCAGCGGCGTTCTGCGTGAAGGAGCTGCGGAACGGTGCGGTGCCGGATGGGGAGTCAGTCATGGGATTCACGGTAGTTCTTTCGGGCGAGGGTGGACAGGTCGGAGTCAGCCCACCGATACGCCCGCGGCCACGCGTGAACCGATGGCCTCCCCCACCTCCTGCGTGCTGCGAGGCGTGCTCGATCCGGCCCGCTCGGCGATGTCGGTCTCGACGGCGGAGGCGATCTGCGTGGCCGCCTCCGGGTGCCCGAGGTGGTCGAGCAGCAGGGCGCCCGACAGGATCGCCGCGGTCGGGTCGGCCTTGGACTGGCCGGCGATGTCGGGGGCCGAGCCGTGCACGGGCTCGAACATGCTCGGCGCCGTGCGGTCGGGGTTGACGTTGCCGCTGGCGGCCAGGCCGATGCCACCGGTGATGGCGGCGGCGAGGTCGGTGAGGATGTCGCCGAACAGGTTGTCGGTGACGATCACGTCGAACCGCGAGGGGTCGGTGGCCAGGAAGATCGTGGCCGCGTCGACGTGCAGGTAGTCGACCGTGACGTCGGGGAACTCGGTGGCCACGGCGTCGACGGTGCGGCTCCACAGGTGACCGGCGTGCACGAGGACGTTGTTCTTGTGCACGAGCGTCAGCTTGCGGCGCGGGCGGGCCTGGGCGCGAGCGAACGCGTCGCGGACGACCCGCTCGACGCCGAAGGCCGTGTTGATGCTGACCTCAGTGGCCATCTCGTGCGGCGTGCCGACACGGATGGCGCCGCCGTTGCCGACGTACGGCCCCTCGGTGCCCTCGCGGACCACCACGAAGTCGATCTCACCCTTGCCCGTGACGCTCTCGGCCAACGGTGACGGGACACCGGGGAAGAGACGCGACGGGCGCAGGTTGACGTAGTGGTCGAGCTCGAAGCGCAGGCGCAGCAGCAGGCCACGCTCGAGCACGCCCGACGGCACGCTCGGGTCTCCGACAGCGCCCAGCAGGATCGCGTCATGACCGCGGATCTCCTCCAGCACCGCGTCCGGCAGGGTCTCGCCGGTCGCGTGCCAGCGACGCGCACCGAGGTCGTACTCGGTGCGGTCGAAGGCCAGGCCGTGCGCTCCCGCCACGGTGTCGAGCACCGTCAGGGCCTGCGCGGTCACTTCGGGGCCGATGCCGTCACCGGGGACGACGGCGAGGGAGTAGGTCTGCGTCATGCGGTCATCCTACGAAGACCGGTCTCAGATGATGAAACCGGCGTCTCAGCAATCGGTCGATCCGTGGGATGCCGGTCAGTTGTCATCGGGACGGTCGACCAGATCGATCTCCGGCGAGGTCGCATCGTCACGCAGGTGGGCGGGGCCCCACTCCATCAGTGCCATCTGGGGTGCAGTCATGAAAAATCTCTCCTTCTCGGTGGGTGAAGTGCGGAGCAATCCGCTGAACCCGTACCGATCGGGTGAGATCGGGAGAAAGGAGAGATCAGGTCGTGATCGAGATCCTGCTGCGGGTCAGCGGGCCAACGCTGGAACGCCGCGGCAGGTGTGGCCCTACGAGGCCCTGCCGCGGCAAGCGATGACTACGAGCTGCTTCCGCATGCCGAGCAGAGTACCCCATTCCCCTGAGCGGGTGGAAGACTGACGACGTGCCTTCCCCCGTCGACGTCCCTGAGCTCGTCTCCCGCACCCTCGACCTGTCCCGCCAGCGCGGCTTCATCACCTCGACCCGGCACGAGACGGGCCGCCTGCTCGCGACCCTGGCGGCATCCCGCACCGGCACCCTCGCCGAGCTCGGCACCGGCACCGGTGTCGGTTCCGCGTGGCTCGCCAGCGGCGCCGCCAAGGAGGCGCGCATCGTCAGCGCCGAGCTCGACCCCTCGCTCGCCGAGGACGTCCAGAAGATCTTCGCCGACGTCGACAACGTCGACATCACGGCCGGCGACTGGACGTCGCTCGAGGGCTTCGCGCCGTTCTCGCTGATCTTCGTCGACGTGCGGGAGGTCATGGAGGACATCGACCACCTGGCCGACCTGCTCGAGCCCGGCGGCATCGTCGTGCTCGACGACTTCATGCCGTCGCCCCACTGGCCGCCGATCGTCGACGGCCAGGTCGACGTGGTCCGCGAGCAGTGGCTCACCGACGAGCGGTTCGCGGCCGCCGAGATGATGATCTCGGTCGACGCGAGCCTCGTCATCGCCACGCGTCGCTAGGGCACGTCTCCCTCGGTCCGACGTCGACCCACCAGACGCTTGAGGAACGTCGCAGGCCGGATCAGCAGGTTGCCCAGACGGTAGCTCTGCGAGCGGCGCACATCCGCCACCTCCCGGCGAGCGACCTCTGACTCCTGGCGCGCTGCCTCCAGCTCGCCGCGCAACCGGTCAAGGTCGCGGGTCATGTCCTCCCGGATGCGGACCTCGTTGACGTTGTGGCCCCAGTGGCGGTAGAAGCGTGCGCCGAACACCTGGGCACTCCGTGTCACGAGGTGATAGCTCGTCTCGAAGGGCTCGATCTCCCGATCCGTCACCTGGCCCAGCAAGCGCGGCAGCGCGTGGTCGATCGAGTAGGTCTCGACGAACCGCTCGCGACGTTTCGCCTGGAAGTCGACGGCGGCGGAGAAGCCGGAGACCAGCTCGTCAACGATCTCCCCCGCCGCGAGGCACCGCCCCCCACGGCCGGAGAAGTTGCGGTGGGCCGCGTAGTCGATGCTCTCGTCAGTGAGGTAGCCGTAGCCACCGAAGTGGTCGTACACGAAGACCGGACGTCCGGCCACCAAGCAGTACTGGACCGTCTTGCCGATCGTCACCACGACGTCGACGTCCCGCAGGGTCTCGGCCGTCACCAGCGCATACTCGTCGCGACCGGCTCCGAACCAGCGCACCTCGAGGCCCTCGGCGCGCAGCAGGTCGGTGGCCTCGAGCAGCTCGGGCGCGGCATGGTTGGAGACGATCAACACCTTTCGCGCAGCTCGGGGCTTCGGGGGGAGATACGGCGTCAGCGCGAACTCCACGGGCGCTGGGTTGGGGTAGATGGCGGTCGGCAGCTCCTGGGCGAAGTACGGCCGCAGGTCGTCACGCGTGGCGGTCGACATGAAGACGCTCACGGACGCGAGACGTTCCTCCAGCTGATGGATGTAGGGGTGCTCGTCGGGCGCGTACGGCAGCGGCGACATGTGGTGGAAGACGAAGCGAGGCAGCGACTGGTGCGGCGAGACAGCCAGGCGGTCGACCAACAGCTCGGGGATGACCTGGCTGTTGACCCAGACGTAGTCGAGGCCGTCCAGCATGTCGTCGGTCAAGCCTTCGTCGTCCACGACGACGATGCCGCGCCCACGGAAGACTGAGGCAGCCGGCTCGTCGACGAAGGCCGCGTAGACCACGACGTCGGCACCCTCGCCGACCAAGTACGTCGCGAGGTCGAGCGTCACGATGGTCGACCCCATGTAGCCCTGGACGATCGAGTGGCACACCAGGAATCGTCGGCCGCCGAGGTCGTGCGTCATGGGCGACACCTTTGCACATCACCCCGACGCTTCGAGGGGGACCACCTGGGGCGCCTGGGGTGGCACGTCACGTGTCGTCAGCGTCAGGAACAGCTGCACCAGGGGGCCGATCAGCACGGCGTAGAGCACCGTGCCGAGGCCGACCGTGCCGCCGAGCAGGAAGCCGATCACCAGGACCGTGACCTCGAGCCCGGTGCGGACGACGCGGATGCTGAGCCCCGTGCGAGTCACGATGCCGCTCCAGAGCCCGTCCCGCGGCCCCGTCCCCTGCCCGGCACCGATGTAGAGAGCGCCGGCGAGCGCGTTGCCGACGATGCCGACGACGAGGTAGGTGATCCGCACGTCCAGACGTTCCGGCGTCTCGACGAGCGCGAGGGTCGCATCGGCAGCCAGGCCGATCAGGATGACGTTCAGGATCGTCCCGAGGCCCGGCCGCAGACGCAGCGGGATCCAGAAGAGCATGACGACGGCCCCGGTCGCGATGACCACCTGGCCGAACGTCAGCGGAACGTGGTGAGCAACGCCCTCGTGGAAGACATCCCACGGATCCAGTCCCAGGCCGGCCTCCACCAGCAGGGCCATCGTGGCCCCGTAGAGCCACAGGCCGCCGACCAGGCGCACGAGCCGCCAGGGCGTGAGCTTCAGGCGCGCCACGATGCCACCTCCTCGTGCCAGTGGCTGCGCGGCCCGGGACGGTCACCGTAGCCGTCGGTCAGCACGAGCCGCGCGAGCCGCCAGCCGAGGACGGCCAGCGCGCCGACGAGGAGCAGGAATCCGATCATGGGTCCAGCATGACCACAATTGGCCTCGTGTGAAATGGCCAATAGTGGGACAGTGGCCTCATGACGATCTCCATCTCCGCTCGCCGGCTCGCCGAGCTGGTCGGTCCGCTCGACGGCATGGGCCCGGCGTACGCCGAGATCGGCGACCGTCTGCGACTCCTGGCGGTCGACGGCCGGGTGCCCGACGGAGCACGCCTGCCGAGCGAGCGCGAGCTGGCTGCGTCCCTGGGCGTCAGCCGGACCACCACGAGCCGGGTCTACGCCGACCTGCGCGACGCCGGCATGCTGGAGTCGCGCCGCGGGTCCGGCAGCGTCGTGCGCGTGCCGCTGGCCGCCTCGAGCGCGAGCAGCCTCATCGTCACGCCGGACGACGCCGACACCATCGCCCTCACCTACTCCGCCCCCATCGGCCCTCCGGGCATGGGTCGGGCCTTCGAGCGAGCGGCCGAGCGCCTGCCCGGCCTGCTCGCCACCACCGGGTACCTCCCGGACGGTCTGCCGGTGCTGCGGGAGCTGATCGCCCAGCACTACATCGATCGTGGCCTGCCGACCGATCCCGGCCAGATCATCGTCACCAGTGGGGCGATGGGCGCCATCTCGCTGCTCGCCCGCACCCTGCTCATCCCCGGTGACCGCGTGGTCGTCGAGGGCTCCGGGTACCCGCACGCGCACGACTCGTTGGTCGCTGCCGGTGGACGCCTGACGGCACTTCCCCTGGGGTCCACGCCATGGGACCCCGCCGCGCTCGAGTCCGCGCTGCGCGCCGCGCCCCACCGCGTGGCCTATCTGACGCCGGACTTCCACAACCCCACGGCCGCCGTCATGTCCGCCGACGAGCGCCAGGCCTGGGCGCGTCAGCTGCGCCGTCACGGCGTGACCGCCCTGGTCGACGAGTCGCTGCGCGAGGTCAACCTCGACGGCGTCGAGATGCCCCCGAGCCTCGGCCACCACGACCCGGGCGCCGTGCTGATCGGCTCGTCGTCGAAGCCGTACTGGGGTGGCCTGCGGGTCGGGTGGATCCGTGCCCCCCGCTCGATGGTCATGGCCCTCGTGCAGGCCCGGATGATGGACGATCTCGGCAGCTCGGCCTTCGACCAGATGGTGCTGGCCGAGCTGTTGTCCGACGGTGGCCAGACCGCTGCGGCCGGCCGGGCCCAGCTGCGGACCGGGCGTGACCACCTGCTGGCCGAGCTGGCGCGGCACGTGCCCG
>KI301992.1:1548941-1619962 GCA_000471045.1 actinobacterium LLX17
GCTGGCCGAGCTGGCGCGGCACGTGCCCGAGGTGCAGGCGCCGTGCCCGCCGGGAGGCCTGAACTTGTGGGTCACCCTGCCCGGGCGGCTGTCGAGCCGTCTGTGCGCGGCCGCATCACGACGCGGACTGCTGCTGACACCGGGACCCCGGTTCTTCGCACAGCCCGGGCCCGGCGCCGAGCGGCACCTGCGTCTGGCCTACTCGCAGCCGGTCGACACGCTCACCGAGGCGGTGCAGCGCCTGCGGCTCGCACTCGACGACGTGCACGACGGTCGCGAGTCCTCCCCCAGCACGCCCGAGACCCTCGACCTCATCGCTTGACGTCCCCGTTGAGTGTCACGTTCTGGCTGCAGATCGGGCGATCTGACGACCGAAACGTGACACTCAGCGGGAGTGGGTCAGCGGGCGGCCCCGATGGCGGCAGCCATCAACGAGCAGCACTGCCCTCGACGTAGTCGGTGTCGGCCTGCTTCCAGGCGAAGTGCGAGCGCAGGGCCTTGCCGGTGGCCTCGATCGGGTGACCGGCCTCGTCCTCGCGCAGCTTGAGGAACTCCTCGCCGCCCTTGTCCTGGTCGGCGATGAAGCGCTCGGCGAAGGTGCCGTCCTGGATGTCGGACAGCACCTCCTTCATCCGGTCCTTGACGCCGGAGTCGATGACCCGCGGGCCGGAGACGTAGTCGCCGTACTCGGCGGTGTCGGAGATGCTCCAGCGCTGCTTGGCGATGCCGCCCTCCCACATGAGGTCGACGATCAGCTTGAGCTCGTGCAGCACCTCGAAGTACGCGATCTCCGGCTGGTAGCCGGCCTCGGTCAGCGTCTCGAAACCAGCCTGCACCAGGTGCGACATGCCGCCACAGAGCACGGCCTGCTCGCCGAAGAGGTCGGTCTCGGTCTCCTCGGTGAAGGTCGTCTTGATGACGCCCGCGCGGGTGCCACCGATGGCCTTGGCGTACGACAGGGCGAGGTCCCACGCGGTGCCGCTGGCGTCCTGCTCGACGGCGATGATGTCGGGGATGCCGCGACCGGCGGTGAACTCACGGCGCACCGTGTGGCCGGGGGCCTTGGGAGCCACGAGCACGACGTCGACGCCCTCGGGCGCCGCGATGTAGCCGAAGCGCACGTTGAAGCCGTGGCCGAAGACCAGCGTGTCGCCGGCGGCCAGGTTGGGCGCGATGGACTCGGCGTAGACGTGACGCTGCACCTGGTCGGGCGCGAGGATCACGATGACGTCGGCCTCCTCGACGGCGTCGGCGGGGGTCAGGACGCGCAGGCCCTCGGCCTCGGCCTTCGCCTTGCTCTTGGAGCCCTCGGGCAGACCGATCCGGACGTCGACGCCCGAGTCGCGCAGGTTCAGCGCGTGCGCGTGACCCTGGCTGCCGTAGCCGATGACGGCCACGTTCTTGCCCTGGATGATGGACAGGTCGGCATCGTCGTCGTAGAACAGCTCAGGCACGTGAATCTCTCCTTGATGGGGTTTTCAGCCGGCCTGCGAGCCGGGAACGGTTCGCAGGGTGCGGTCGGTGATGGAACGGGCGCCGCGGCCGATGGCGACGCGGCCGGACTGGGCGATCTCGCGGATGCCGAAGGGCTCCAGGACCCGGAGCATCGCGTTGAGCTTGCCGGAGTCGCCGGTGGCCTCGATCGTCACGGCGTCGGGGGCGACGTCGACGACCTTGGCGCGGAACAGCTGCACGGTCTCCAGCACCTGGCCGCGCGTGGCGGGATCGGTCTTGACCTTGATCAGCATCAGCTCGCGCTCGACGGCCGAGTCGGAGTCGAGCTCGACGATCTTCAGCACGTTGACGAGCTTGTTGAGCTGCTTGGTGACCTGCTCGAGCGGCAGCTCGTCGACGTTCACGACGATCGTCATGCGCGAGATCTCGGGGATCTCGGTGGGGCCGACGGCGAGGGACTCGATGTTGAACCCCCGCCGCATGAACAGGCTCGAGACGCGCGCGAGGACACCGGGCGTGTTCTCGACCAGCACGCTCAACGTGTGTTGAGTAGTCACAGGTCGTCGTCCTCCCACTCGGGCGCGAGGTCGCGCGCGATCTTGATGTCGTCGTTGCTCGTGCCGGCGGCAACCATCGGCCAGACCATCGCGTCGCGCTCGACCACGAAGTCGATCACGACCGGGCGGTCGGTGATGGCCATGGCCTCCTTGATCGTCGCATCGAGGTCGGCCTCGTTGTCGCACCGCAGGCCCACGCACCCGTAGGCGTCGGCGAGCTTGACGAAGTCGGGGATGCGGCGGGCGCCGATCGACTCCGGACCGGTGTTGAGGTCGGTGTTGGAGTAGCGGCCCTCGTAGAACAGGGTCTGCCACTGGCGCACCATGCCGAGCGAGGAGTTGTTGATGACCGCGACCTTGATCGGGATGCCCTCGAGCGCGCACGTGGCGAGCTCCTGATTGGTCATCTGGAAGCAGCCGTCACCGTCGATGGCCCACACGACGCGGTCGGGGTCACCGACCTGCGCGCCCATGGCCGCGGGCACCGCGTAGCCCATGGTGCCGGCGCCACCGGAGTTGAGCCACTGACGCGGGCGCTCGTACTCGACGAAGTGCGAGGCCCACATCTGGTGCTGTCCCACGCCCGCGACGTAGATGGCCTCCGAGCCGGCGATGGCGCTGATGCGCTCGATCACCGTCTGCGGGGCCAGGCCGTCGGCGGCGGTGTCGTAGGCGACCGGGAAGCGCGACTTGATCGAGAGCATCTGCGTGCGCCAGGCGTCGTAGTCGCCGCTCTCGCCGTCCTCGGCGAGGGCCTTCAGGGCCGCCAGCAGGTCGGTGATGACCTCGCGGGCATCGCCCACGATCGGCACGTCGGCCGTGCGGTTCTTGGAGATCTCGGCCGGGTCGATGTCGGCGTGGATCACCCGGGCCAGCGGCGCGAACGAGTCGAGGTTGCCGGTGACCCGGTCGTCGAACCGCGCGCCGAGGCTGACGAGCAGGTCGGACTTCTGCAGGGCGGCCACCGCGGCGACGGTGCCGTGCATGCCCGGCATGCCCATGTGCAGCTCGTGGGAGTCGGGGAACGCGCCGCGCGCCATCAGGGTCGTGACGACGGGGATGCCGTAGGTCTCGGCGAGCTCCTTGAGCTCGACGTGCGCCTCGGCCTTGATGCAGCCGCCACCCACGTAGAGCACGGGACGCTTGGACTCGACCATCAGGCGGGCGGCCTCGCGGACCTGCTTGCCGTGCGGACGCGTGGTGGGGCGGTAGCCCGGCAGCGCCAGCTCGTTCGGCCACTCGAAGGTCGTCATCGCCTGCATCGCGTCCTTGGCGACGTCGACGAGCACGGGACCCGGACGGCCGGTGCCGGCGATGTGGAACGCCTCGGCGACGACGCGCGGGATCTGGGCCGGGTCGGTGACCAGGTAGCTGTGCTTGGTGATGGGCATCGTGATGCCCCGGATGTCGGCCTCCTGGAACCCGTCGGTGCCGATGAGGTGCGAGGAGACCTGGCCGGTGATGGCGACGATCGGGACGGAGTCCATGTAGGCGTCGGCGATCGCCGTGACGAGGTTCGTGGCACCCGGGCCCGACGTGGCCATGCAGACGCCGACGCGCCCCGTGGCCATGGCGTAGCCCTGGGCCGCGTGGCCCGCGCCCTGCTCGTGGCGCACGAGCACGTGGCGGATGGAGGAGTCGAACAGCGGGTCGTACGCCGGCAGGATCGCTCCGCCGGGGATGCCGAAGATGACGTCGACACCCGCGTGCTCGAGGGCGCGCACGAGGCTCTGCGCCCCGGAGATGCGTTCGATGCCGGCGTCGTGCTGCAGACCCGTGATCTGGCCCGTCATGGTGTGTCCTTCGGTGTGCTGGAGGGTGGATTCGTGCGTGCTCTTCACATAAAAAAACCCGTCGGCCTGGCGGCAGACGAGGGAGACGTGAGCCCGGAGGGGGCGGTCACGTCATACGAGTACGAGAAGGCGCGCGTGCACGCGACCAGTGTGTCGGGCGGCACCAAGGTGGTCAAGTCGTGGGACGGGCGGTACCAGCATGTGGACCCCATGGCGGCCCTCGTACCCCTACGATGAGCCGACCCCCAACCAGGAGCCTGCATGAGCCGCCACCAAACCTCGCGCCCCCACGGGCACCTCGCCGTGCTGATCGGCGCACTGCTCCTCAGCGTGGCCGGGTGCTCGGACGGCCGGCCGGAGGTGAGCGAGCTCGCCGACGGTCTCACGACCGGCACGTCGCTGTTCCCCGTGGCCGAGCAGCAGGCCGAGTGCGCTGCCGAGGTGCTGCGTGACTCCGACCTCGACGACGACCTGCTGACCGCCATCGCCGAGAGCGACACCGAGCACGAGATCAGCCCCGACGACGCCTCGACGCTCGCCACGCTGCAGGTCGAGGTCCTCGAGACCTGCGGCACCTGAGCGCGCCGTCTCACCGTTGGCCGGGTTGAATGGCCCCATGACCAAGCGCCTTGCGGTCCTCGCCGCCACGTCCATCCTCGCCTTCACGGCCGCCTGCGGCGGGGGCGGCGACCGTCCGTCCGTCGACGAGGTCTCCGAGGCGCTCCAGAAGAGCGACGCCGATGGGTCGGAGGTGCCGCAGGAGTCCGCCGATTGCGTCGCCGAGGCCTTCGTCGACTCCGATCTCTCCGACGAGGCCCTGCAGGCCATCGTCGACGGCGATGAGGACTACGACGCCAGCTCCGAGGACGAGAAGGTTGTCGCCGACGTGTCGGAAGAGGTCGGGACGTGCCTCAGCTCCGAGTGAACGCCACCTGACCGGCTGGCTGTTGCTCAGCAGGTTCTCAGGGGCCGGTGACCCCTCGCGCCCGGGTTGCGGTTGAATGTTGCGCGTGCGACACGAGTCGCACCCGAATCAGGGGGTCTCCCATGAACAAGCGCCTGGCGCTCGTCGCCGTCACGTCCATCCTCGCCTTCACCGCTGCCTGCGGTGGCGGTCGCCCGTCGACCGGGCAGCTCAGCGAGGCGATCCAGGAGGAGGCCGGCTCGTCGGCCGCCATCACCGAGGAGATCGCCGACTGCCTCGCCGAGAAGCTGCAGGAGTCCGACATCTCCGACGACACGCTGCAGAAGATCGTCGACGGCGACATCGATCCCACCGGCGTGTCCGCCGTCCCGAAGGACGACGAGGACGCGATCAAGGCGTTCTCCGAGGACGCCGCGGAGTGCATCACCGCCGAGCAGTGACCTGACCACGAACGGCCCGCGACCATCCGGTCGCGGGCCGTTCGCGGGTCACCAGGGCGAGGCGACGTAGTCCTTGAGGAAGACGCCGTGCACATCCTCCCCCGCCTCGCCCCGCACGATCGGGTCGTACACGCGGGCCGCGCCGTCGACGAGGTCGAGCGGCGCCTTGAAGCCCTCGGACGCCAGCCGCACCTTGGTCGTGTGCGGCCGCTCGTCGGTGATCCACCCGGTGTCGACCGCGGTCATCAAGATGCCGTCGGACTCGAGCATCTCGCCCGCGCTGGTACGCGTGAGCATGTTGAGCGCGGCCTTCGCCATGTTGGTGTGCGGATGGCCGGGGCCCTTGTAGCGCCGACCGAACTGCCCCTCCATCGCCGAGACGTTGACGACGTGGGTGCGCCGCGCGGGCGAGGCCGCCAGGCTCGGTCGCAGCCGGCTGATGAGGATGAACGGCGCGACGCTGTTGCACAGCTGCACCTCGAGCAGCTCGAGGGCGTCGACCTCCCCCACCGTCTGCACCCAGCTGTTGGTGTCGACGACGTCGGGCAGCAGGCCGCCGGCGTCGATGCGCTCGAGGTCGGCCGAGCCGGCGGTCAGCGCGGTCAGCGTCAGCTCATCGGCGGTCAGTGCGTCGGAGGCCAGCACGGGGTGCGCCGCCACGGAACCGACCAGGGAGGCGGGGTGGGCATCGCTGGTGTGCCCGAAGGTCACCAGCTCGACGGGCGAGCCGGCGGGCAGCGGGGCGGACTCGGCGTCGGCCAGCGGCTGGTAGGCGCCGGGCGTGCGCTTGACGGTCTGCGCGGCGTTGTTGATCAGCACGTCCAGCGGGCCGGCGGCGGCCACCTCGTCGGCGAGGCCGATGACCTGGGCGGGGTCGCGCAGGTCGATGCCCACGACCTTGAGCCGATGCATCCAGTCCTCGGCGTCCGGCATCTGGCTGAACCGGCGCACGGCGTCGCGCGGGAAGCGGGTGGTGATGGTGGTGTGCGCGCCGTCGCGCAGCAGCCGCAGGGCGATGTACATACCGATCTTCGCCCGGCCGCCGGTCAGCAGGGCGCGCCGACCGGTGAGGTCCGTCCGGTCGTCGCGGCGGGCGTGGTTCAGGTCGGCGCACTCCGGGCAGAGCTGATGGTAGAACGCGTCGACCTGCGTGAACTTGGTCTTGCAGATGTAGCAGCCACGCGGCACGATCAGCGTCCCTGCCGACGCGCCGCGAGCCGTCGAGGTCAGCGGCAACCCGGCGGTCTCGTCGTCGATGCGCTGCGCCGAACCGGTGGCCGTGCTCTCGACCACCGCCCGGTCGGCCGCGGCCTCCGCCTGGCGCTTGCTGCGCCGACGTTCTTGCTTGGCGGCCTTGAAGAAGCCGCCGGTCGCGCGGCGCAGCGCCGTGTAGGCGGGGTCCTCCTGGTCGAGCTGGCCGGCCTGCTCGAGCACCCGGAGGGCCGTTGCGAGGTCGTCCGGGTCGATCTGGTCGGTCGCCACCGGCCTCAGCCGCAGACCGCGCCGTCGGCGGCCGACGACACGAGCTTGCGGTACTTGGCCAGCACACCGGTCGTGTACTTCGGGGGCAACGGTTCCCAGCCGACCTTGCGCTGCTCGAGCTCGTCGGCGTCGATCTCGACGTCGAGCCGCTTGTTCGCGACGTCCAGCGTGATGGGGTCGCCGTCGCGCACGAACGCGATGGGACCGCCGTCGACGGCCTCGGGAGCGACGTGACCGACGCACAGGCCCGTGGTGCCACCGGAGAAGCGTCCGTCGGTCAGCAGCAGCACGTCCTTGCCGAGCCCTGCGCCCTTGATGGCACCGGTGATGGCGAGCATCTCGCGCATGCCGGGGCCGCCCTTGGGGCCTTCGTAGCGGATGACGACGACGTCGCCGGCGGTGATGGTGCCGTCCTCGAGTGCGTCCATGGCCTTGCGCTCGCCGTCGAAGACCCGGGCGGTGCCGGTGAAGACGTCGGAGTCGAAGCCGGCGCTCTTCACGACGGCGCCCTCGGGGGCCAGCGAGCCGTGCAGGATCGTCAGGCCGCCGGTCTTGTGGATGGGGCGGTCGAGGGGGCGGATGACGTCACCGTCGAGCTTCTGGGTGATGCCCTCGAGGTTCTCGGCCATCGTGCGACCGGTGACCGTGAGGCAGTCGCCGTGCAGCAGGCCGGCGTCCAGCAGCGCCTTCATGATGACCGCGGTGCCACCGGCCTGGTCGACGTCGTTCATGACGTACCGGCCGAAGGGCTTGAGGTCGCCCAGGTGCGGGACCTTGTCGCCGATGCGGCTGAAGTCCTCGAGGGTCAGCGGCACCTCGGCCTCGCGGGCGATGGCCAGCAGGTGCAGGACCGCGTTGGTCGAGCCGCCCAGCGCCATCGTGACGGCGATGGCGTTCTCGAACGCCTCCTTGGTGAGGATCTGCCGAGCGGTGATGCCGCGACGCAGCAGCTCGACGACGGCCTCGCCGGACTTGACCGCGAACTCGTCGCGGCGGCTGTCGATGGCGGGCGGCGCGGCCGAGCCGGGCAGGCTCATGCCGAGGGCCTCGGCGGCGGTCGCCATGGTGTTGGCGGTGAACATGCCGCCGCACGCGCCCTCGCCCGGGCAGATGGCGCGCTCGATCTTGTCGACCTGCTCGCGGGAGATGAGCCCCCGCATGCACGCACCCACGGCCTCGAAGGCGTCGATGATCGTGACGTCCTTGCCGTCGACGTTGCCGGGCATGATCGAGCCGGCGTAGAGGAAGACGCTGGCCAGGTCGAGACGAGCCGCGGCCATGAGCATGCCGGGCAGGCTCTTGTCACAGCCGGCCAGCAGCACCGAGCCGTCGAGGCGCTCGGCCATCATGACGGTCTCGACCGAGTCGGCGATGACCTCGCGGCTGACGAGGGAGAAGTGCATGCCCTCGTGGCCCATCGAGATGCCGTCGGACACGCTGATGGTGCCGAACTCGAGCGGGTAGCCGCCACCGGCGTGCACGCCGGTCTTGACGGCCTTCGCCAGCCGGTCGAGCGAGAGGTTGCAGGGGGTGATCTCGTTCCAGCTCGAGGCCACACCGATCTGCGGCTTGACCCAGTCGTCGTCACCCATGCCGACAGCGCGCAGCATGCCGCGCGAGGCCGTGGCCTCGAGACCGTCGGTGACGGTGCGGCTACGGGGCTTGATGTCGATCTCGGGCGAGCTGCCAGCGGGGGTCTGGTCGGGCGAATCCTGCATACCGCTCAGGGTACTGGCGTCAGAACAGGGGCACGAACAGCAGGGCCAGCGTCCAGCTGACGAAGCTGCCCACCAGCACGTACTCCGCGCGCATCCCGTCCTTGGAGTCCTGGGAGATCTCCGGGAAGCGCAGGATCCCCTTCGCGGCCACGAGCGCGCCGAGCGCCCCGAGGTGGCCGCTCACCGCGAACGCGAAGACGAGCCAGCGCTCCATCGGGCCGAGCAACCTCCCACCGCGCAGCGATCGCTCCTCCTCCAGCACGTGGGGCCCGGTGGCGGTCAGCGCCTGACGCACCACGACGTTCGCCGCGCTGGTCAGGAACAGCAGCACGCCGAGTCCCAGGGCGGCGTGGTCGAGCGGCACGCCGGCCAGGCCGCTGACGGGGAGGTCGTCGTACCAGTCCTGCAGCGGCGCGTCGGTGGCGTCGAAGGCCGGTGACGCGATGACGAACGCGATCGCGACGAGCGCCAGCAGGATCGTGCCGGCGCGCGAGTCGTGGGCGGCCGCGTCGAGCCACACCACGACGACGAGCAGACACACCGGCGCGATCCACACCGTGTGCCACTCCGCCCCCGCCAGCACGCAGACGGCCACGACGACGGCGACCGCGACGAGGTGCCGCCAGCGCTGCGCGAGGTGCGCGACTCCGACGCCCGCGAGCAGCGCCGCCACGGGGGTCACGCCGCAACCTCGGTCATCGAGAGCAGCAGCGTGGCGATGCCGTGGCTGCGGACGGTCTGGGAGACCGCGGAGGCCGAGATGCCCTCGCGCTCGGCGATGGTCTTCTGGGCCTCCCCCGCCAGCATCGCCAGGGCGATGCGGCGCTGACGTCCGCCGAACGACGAGACGACCTGGTCGCGGCACAGGGCGTAGGCGGCGTAGCGACCCTGATCGGGGTCACCGGCGAGGTCGAGCCAGGTCCGCACCCCCGGGTGACGCTTCTGCATCCGCTTGGCCTCCTCGACCGCCGATCGTGCCGTCCACCACGCCGGACCGTCCTGCGTGAGCCCGTGGCGCGAGGCACCGACGACCTCGAGCTCGCCGCGCCCGATCCCGCTGCGACAGTCCATGTCCTCGGGCAGAGCCAACCGCACGACCAGGCTGGCGCGCAACGCCTCGGTCGCCGAGGCGTACACGCCCTGGAACTCGTCGCCGATCGTGGCCTCCATCGGCTGTTCGGCCGGCACGTGACGGTTCGTGATCTCCAAGGCCGTCAGCAGGTCGGTCTGCGCTCGAGCGCGCGACTCGACACGTCGGGAGCCGACGAGGTCACCGATCACGGCGAACCATGCCGACGGGGGTGAAGACGGCGACTTCATTCAGTCAGTATTAACCACATATCTTCATTTCGCAAGAATCAAGGCTTTTGCTACATCAACCTGGGCTACCGTGGTGCGCATGCGCATCGCTTGGGCCTGTGGGGCCGACTTCCCGGACGCCGACACCGATCTGCCACCGCTCCTTGACGCGGCACGGGCCGCCGGCCACCACAGCGAGATCGCCGTCTGGGACGACGCCTCGATCGACTGGGCCGCCTTCGACCTCGTCGTGGTGCGCTCCTGCTGGGACTACGTCCCCCGCCGCGACGAGTGGCTCGCCTGGGCTCGCACGGTGCCGCGCCTGCAGAACTCCGCGGACGTCCTGGCCTGGAACACCGACAAGACCTACCTGCGTGAGCTGGTGGCCGCCGGCATCGACGTCATCGAGACCCGCTGGGACGTGCGCGCAGGTGACGACCTCGGCGCGCACGACGAGTGGGTCGTCAAGCCGGCCATCTCCGCCGGTTCGGCCGACACCGCCCGGTGGTCGAGCCCCGAGCAGGTCTACGCCCACAGCGAGGCGCTGCAGGCCGCCGGCCGGACCTCGATGGTGCAGCCCTACATCACCTCCGTCGACGACGTCGGCGAGACCGGCCTGCTGTTCTTCGGTGGTGAGTACTCGCACGCGTTCCGCAAGGGCGCCCTGCTGGTCCGCGACGACGAGGCCCGCAGCCTGCCCGAGCTCAAGGAGGACATCTCGGCCCGGACCGCCACCCCCGAGCAGGTTGCCATGGCCACCGAGGTGCTGGCCACGGCCTCCCGCATCCTCGGCGAGCAGCCGCTCTACGCGCGGATCGACCTGGTGGACGGCCCCCGTGGCCCCCAGCTCATGGAGCTGGAGCTGGCCGAGCCGTCGTTCTTCCTGCCGCACGCCGAGGGCTCGGCCGACCGGGTGCTGGCGGCCATCACTCGAGGGTGACGCCGCTGGGCCGCGGCCCGTCGGGGTGCTCGGCGATCCAGCGTGACGCCGCGCGGTGCCCGGCCTCGAAGAGGTCGTGCTGCTGCTGCAGCGTGAGGTCGAAGTCGGTGACGCCGACCCCCCGGGTGCGCGCGAAGATGCTGCGGTCGAGGTCGGCGGGGTCGCTGACGTGCCGCACCTGCGTGGAGTCGACCGTCGTGTGGATGAGGCTGCGGACCATGGAGATGGGGCCCGTGACCGGCTGCGCCGGAGCACGCTCGTCGGCCGGACCGCTGAGCCGGACCCCGATCGTGGGCCACCGTCCCGGCCGCCCGTCGATGCGGTCGAAGACGTCGATCGGATAGGTCTCGAGGAGCGAACCGTCGGCCAGCGTTGACTCACCGAAGCGCGACCGCAGGCGCACCGGCTCGAACATGAACGGGATGGCTGCCGACGCCCGTACGGCACGCGCGACCGAGAGCTGGTCGGGATCGACGCCGTGGTCGACGAGGTCCCACGGCAGGCGCAGGAGGCGCTGGCGCGACAGGTCGCTCGTGGTGACCACCAGGCGGGACCCGCGGCCGTCGGCGCGGTCGCCGTCGGGATCGTCGAACGCGAGGTCGGCGAAGGTGCGGACCCCGAGATCGGCGAGCACGCCGCGAGTCCAGTCGGTGAGGTACTGGCCCGGGTGCATGCCGAGGTGGAACAGGATGCCCCAGGCGTCGGCGGCGCGGGGCCACCACGAGACCAGCCGCGCCGTCGGGCGGCGGTCGAGCATGCGGCGGTAGTCGAGGGTGCGGAGAATCTCGTCGGCGCGGCTCATCGGCTCGCCGGCCTGCTGCATGGCAGCGATGACCGCGCCGACCAACGCTCCGGCCGAGGAGCCGGCGACCCGCGCGAACCGCCATCCGGCCTCGTCGAGGGCCGTGGCGGCACCCACGAGCGCGATGCCCTTGACTCCGCCGCCCTCGAGGACGAGGTCGGTCGTGCGGCCCCCGATGGCGCTCATGAGCCCGACTGTACGGAACCCCGATGACAGGTCGCCTTGCCGCCGGGCCCACCCGAGGGCAGGATGCTCGCGTGTCCTCGCCCTCCTTGTTGCGCCAGATCGACGTCACCAGCGCCGACGGCACACGGTTGCGGGCGTGGACCAACGACGGCCACGGCCCGACGGTCCTCGTCTCCAACGGTCTGGGCACCAATCCCCACGTGTGGCCCACCTTGCTGCAGCCCGACAGCGGGGTCCGGGTCATCGGGTGGTACCACCGGGGCATCGGAGGCTCGGAGCGACCCGCCAGCGGTCGCATCCACATGGACGCCCACCTGGAGGACGCGATCGCGGTGCTGTCGGCCTTCGGGACCGACTCAGCCGTGGTGGTCGGGTGGTCGATCGGCGTCAACGTGGCCTTCGAGCTCGCCGCTCAGCACCCCGGACGCGTCCGAGGCATCCTGGCGGTCGCCGGGGTGCCGGGCGGCACCTTCTCCACGACGCTGGCCCCGCTGCGCGTGCCGCCGATCCTGGCGAACACGCTCATGCTGACGCTCGCACGGTCGGCCACGGTGTCGGGCCACGCGATGGCGCCGGTCACGCGGCGCATCCCCTGGACACGGTTCTCGGTCGACCTGCTGCGCATGACCCGCATCATCGCTCCCACCGCCGACCCCGCACTGGTGCAGACAGCCGTGCAGGAGTTCTTCGCCACCCACCCGGCCTGGTACGCGCGCATGGCGCTGGCCGCGTCGCGGCACGGGCGTGTCTCGCTCTCCACGATCGGCGTGCCCACGACGTTCCTGGCCGGACGGGGCGACCTCCTGGCCGGCGCCCCGGCGATGCGCACCGCGGCTGCACGCATCCCGGGCGCACGGTTCCGCGAGATGAGTGGGACGCACTTCATCCCGCTGGAGCGCCCCGACGTCGTGCTGGAGGAGCTGCGCGCCCTGCTGAAACGCGTCGAGGCTCAGGAGGCCTGATACGTCAGGCAGTCGGCCGCGTCGGCACCAGGCCCCACCCGGATCGACTCGGCCGAGCACTCCAGGTCGCTGTTGTGCTGGCAGTCGGAGCGGTGGCAGGCGCCGACCTTCGCGAGAGCCTTGCTGAGGCCACCGTCGACCCCGAGCTCGATGAAGGTGCCGCACGCCGCGTCGCTGCCGCTGACGGTGATCGCGCCCGCGTGACAGCCGGTGTCGTGGTTGTAGTCGCACCCGGCGACGGAGCACTCGTGGACGGTGGGCAGATCCGTGACGGTCATGATGCCTCCTGGAGATCCTGCGCTTCCGCTGAGCGTAGGCCTCCCACCCCCTGCTGAGGACATGCTGACTTTCCTGAGGGCAGGCTGGCCAGGCTCAGGCGTGGATCAGCCGAGGCGCTCGAGGATCAGCTCGCGGACCCGGCCGGCGTCGGCCTGGCCCCGCATCTCCTTCATGACCGCGCCGATGAGCGCACCGGCAGCCTGCAGCTTGCCGTCACGGATCTTCTGCGCGACGTCGGGGTTGGCCTCGATCGCACGATCGACGGCATCGCCGAGCGCGCCGTCGTCGGAGACCACCTCGAGCCCGCGGGCGGCGACGACCTCCTCGGCCGTGCCCTCGCCGGCCAGCACGCCGTCGAACACCTGCCGGGCCAGCTTGTCGTTGATGCGTCCGGCGTCGATGAGCGCCTGCACGTTGGCGACCTGCGCCGGGGTGATGGGCAGCGCGGCGAGGTCGGTTCCGGTGTCGTTGGCGCGACGGGCCAGCTCACCGAGCCACCATTTGCGAGCCGACTGCGGCGCGACGCCGGCGTCGATCGTGGCGGCCACGAGGTCGAGCGCGCCCGCCCCGAGGGTGTCGCGCATCTCGAGGTCGCTGAAGCCCCACTCGCCCTGCAGCCGCCGGCGACGCAGCTCGGGCGCCTCGGGCAGGGTGCCGCGCAGCTCCTCGACCCAGGCCGGGTCGGGAGCGACCGGCGCGAGGTCGGGCTCGGGGAAGTAGCGGTAGTCGTCGGCGTCGGACTTCTCGCGGCCGGCGGACGTCGTGCCGTCCGACTCGTGGAAGTGCCTCGTCTCCTGCACGACCCGCTCCCCCGCGTCGAGCAGTGCGGCGTGCCGGGTGACCTCGTAGCGCACGGCGCGCTCGACCGAGCGGAAGGAGTTGACGTTCTTGGTCTCGCTGCGGGTGCCCAGCGTGGTGCTGCCGGTGGGCTTGAGCGAGAGGTTGACGTCGGCACGCAGCGAGCCCTGGTCCATCCGGGCGTCGGAGACGTCGAGCGCCACCATCAGCTCGCGCAGCTGGGCCACGTAGGCGCGTGCGACGAGGGGGGCCAGTGCGGGCTCGACCTCGATCGTCTTGGTGACGATCTCGATCAGCGGGATGCCGGCACGGTTGTAGTCGAGCAGCGAGTGGTCGGCGCCTTGGATGCGTCCGGTGGAACCGCCGACGTGCAGCGACTTGCCGGTGTCCTCCTCCATGTGGGCGCGCTCGATCTCGATGCGGACCGTGACCGGCTGGCCGTCAGTGCCCTCGACCTCGACGTCGACGAAGCCGTCGAACGCGATCGGCTCGTCGTACTGCGAGGTCTGGAAGTTCTTCGGCATGTCCGGGTAGAAGTAGTTCTTCCGGGCGAACCGGCAACGCTCGGCGATCGAGCAGTTGAGCGCCAGGCCGATGCGCACGGCGGCCTCGACGGCCTTGGCGTTGACCACCGGCAGTGCGCCCGGCAGACCGAGGCAGACCGGACAGACCTGCGTGTTCGGATCGGCGCCGAACTCGGTGGGGCAGCCACAGAACATCTTCGTGGCGGTGTTGAGCTCGACGTGCACCTCGAGCCCCAGCACGGGGTCGTAGCGCTCGATGGCGGTGTCGAACGGCACGAGGCTGCGCTCGCTCATGCGATCTCCTCGAGGGTCGTGGTGCCGACGAGCCGCTCCAGGGCGGCACCGGCGTTGTAGAGGCGGTCGTCGGCGAGGGCCGGGGCGAGGAACTGGATGCCGACCGGCAGACCGTCGACCAAGCCCGCAGGCACCGAGATGCCCGGCACGCCCGCGAGGTTGGCCGGGATCGTCGCGACGTCGGCGAGGTACATCGCCAGCGGATCGTCGAGCTTCTCGCCGAGCGGCCACGCCGTGGTGGGCGCCGTGGGCGAGACCAGCACGTCGACGTCCTCGAAGGCGGCGGCGAAGTCGCGCGCGATGAGTGTGCGCACCTTCTGGGCCGAGCCGTAGTAGGCGTCGTAGTAGCCGCTGGACAAGGCGTAGGTGCCCAGGATGATGCGGCGCTTGACCTCGTCGCCGAAGCCGGCGTCGCGGCTGGCCGCCATGACCTGCTCGGCGCTGGGCGCCGGGACGCCCTCGGGGCCGACCCGTAGGCCGTACCGCATGGCGTCGAACTTGGCGAGGTTGCTGGAAACCTCGCTCGGCATCACCAGGTAGTAGGCGGCGATGCCGTGCACGAAGCTCGGGCAGGACACCTCCACGACGTCGGCGCCCGCTCCGGTCAGCAGCTCGACGACCTCGTCGAAGCGCTGGCGCACACCCGGCTGGAAACCTCCCCCGAATTCAGCACTGCCATGCAGCTCGCGGACGACGCCGATGCGCAGACCGGCGACGTCACCGCGACGGGCCGCCTCGACGACCGCCGGGACGGGCGCGTCGATGCTGGTGGAGTCACGCGGGTCGTGCCCTGCGATGACCTCGTGCAGCAGCGCCGCGTCGAGGACCGTGCGGGTGACGGGGCCGGCCTGGTCGAGGCTGCTGGCCATGGCGACGAGACCGTAGCGGCTGACGCCTCCGTACGTGGGCTTGACGCCGACGGTGCCGGTCATGGCGCCGGGCTGGCGGATGGAGCCGCCCGTGTCGGTGCCGATGGCGAGCGGGACCTGCTGGGCGGCGACGGCGGCCGCCGAGCCACCGCCGGAGCCACCGGGGATGCGGCTGGTGTCCCACGGGTTGCGGGTGGGGCCGTAGGCCGAGTGCTCGGTGGAGGAGCCCATCGCGAACTCGTCCATGTTGGTCTTGCCGACGATGGGCAGACCGGCGGCACGCAGCTTCGCGACGACGGTGGAGTCGTACGGCGGCACCCAGCCCTCGAGCATCCGCGAGCCGCAGGTCGTGGGCTGGCCGATCGTGGTCAGCACGTCCTTGACGGCGATGGGCACGCCGGCGAGCGCGGCGAGCGACTCACCTGCGGCCCGGCGCGCGTCGACGTCGGCGGCGGCGGCGAGCGCGCCCTCGGCGTCGACGTGCAGGAAGGCGTTGATGCGGTCGTCGACCGCGGCGATGCGGTCGAGGCTGGCCTGGGTCGCCTCGACGGAGGTCACCTCACCGGACGAGAGACGCTGGGCGAGGTCGGCGGCACTGAGCTGGTGCATGCTCACTCCTCCCCCAGGATCCGCGGGACGAGGAAGCGCTGGTCCTCGGCGGCAGGCGCCCCGGCCAGTGCCTCGTCGGCGGTCAGTCCGGGCACGACGACGTCGTCGCGCAGGACGTTGACGATCGGCTGCGGGTGGCTCATCGCCTCGACGTCGTCGCCGCCCGCCTCCGGAGACACGGCGTCCTGGACCGCCGCGACGTGCTCGAGGATGGCCGGCAGCTCGGCGCCGAGGCGGTCGAGCTCGGCCTCGCTGAGGTCGATGCGCGCCAGAGCGGCCAGGTGGGCCACGTCCTCGCGCGAGATTCCCTGCGACATGCACGTCCTTGTCGGGGTCGGTGGGCTGGACCGTCCCATCCTAGTGAGGCGAGCCCGACACCTAGACTGCCCGGGTGGCAGACCTCGAACGCCCTGACATGAGCCCGGTCGACGCCCTCGCGTTCCTGTGCCTCGTCGCGATGGTGCCGCTGCTCGTGCTTTCCGGCCACGGCTTCCTGGGCGGGGGCCGCGGGTGGTTCCTCGGCGGGTTCCTCGCCTTCCTCGCGGTGGGGTTGTGGGGCCAGTGGATGGCCGAGGCCTCCCTGCGCCGGCTCGAGCTGCCGCTGCGCCTGGTCGTCCAGCTGATGATGTTCGCGACCGTCGCCCTGTACGCCGCAGCCGGTGGCCTGCTGGTCGTCGGTGTCATCTGGGCCCTCGTCACGTCCGCCGCCTACGTGGCCAAGGCCCGCCAGGAGACGTGAGGCGGCCGGGCGTCACCCGCCGTTCACCCGGCGCCCCTACCGTCCCGGACGTGCTGGACCTGCGACGACCCCACGACCTGCCCGACGGATTCCACGTCCTCGACGACGACGATGACGATCCGGTCCTGCTCGACCCCGAGGCCCTCCCGGTCGACACCTGGCGCGAGGGTTACCCGTACGACGAGCGGCTCGATCGCGCCACCTACGAGGCCGACAAGCGCCTCCTGCAGATCGAGCTGATCAAGCTGCAGGCCTGGGTCCGTGAGACCGGTCAGCGTGTCGTGCTGGTCTTCGAGGGCCGCGACGCTGCCGGCAAGGGTGGCACCATCAAGCGCTTCACCGAGCACCTGAATCCGCGCGGCGCGCGCATCGTCGCCCTTGAGAAGCCCACCGAGCGCGAGCAGAGCCAGTGGTACCTGCAGCGCTACGTGCAGCACCTGCCCGCGGCGGGCGAGATCGTGTTCTTCGACCGGTCTTGGTACAACCGCGCCGGCGTCGAGCGGGTCATGGGATTCTGCACGCCCGACCAGTACACCGAGTTCCTGCGCCAGGCGCCGGCCTTCGAGAAGATGCTGGTCAACGACGGCATCCACGTCATCAAGTTCTGGTTCTCGGTGTCGCGCGCCGAGCAGCTGACGCGTTTCACGATCCGTCAGATCGACCCCGTGCGGCAGTGGAAGCTCTCCCCCATGGACCTCGCCTCCCTCGACAAGTGGGACGCGTACACGGCGGCCAAGGAGGCGATGTTCCGGCGGACCGACACGAAGCACTCGCCGTGGACCGTGGTCAAGAGCAACGACAAGAAGCGCGCACGCCTCGAGGCGATGCGCCACGTGCTGCACCGCTTCGACTACCCCGGCAAGGACGCCGAGGTCGTGCGCACCCCGGACCCGCTCGTGGTGGGCGCAGCAGCCGACCTGTTCGACGCCGACAACGACGATGTCGACTGAGGGGGTCGACTGAGGGGCTCAGCGCAGGTCGCGCCGCATGATCACCCTGGGAAAGCCGTCGAGCTTCGACGTCGTGTCGTCGAAGCTGGTGGCCGGCCGGACCTCGACGCTCACAGCACGACGTCCTGACCGGTGCGATCGCGGTTGCGCACGAACAGCAGCGCCGCCAGCACCAGGATCGCCAGCCCCAGCACGATGTCGGCGACGACGTGCACGTGCCGCCACCACGGCATGTCACCGGCGCCCGGGACCGTGTAGTGACCGATGCCGATGAGCCCGCTGACCGAGTAGACCGCCAGGCCCACCACGGCCGGCAGGACGCGTCGGCGCAGCAGGCTCACCACTCCCCAGGCACCGAACGCGGTGAAGACGAACTAGGCCACGGCGATGACGGTGTCGCTCGGCGCCGGCAGGGTGGCGTCGTCGGGCGTCACCGGATAGTCGGCGTAGTTCACGACGTTGTCGACGTAGTGGACCACCGACACCAGGACGGCCAGCGCCACCACGACGAGGATCGTGCGGGCGCCGCGCAGCGGGGCCGTCCGAGCGTTCATGCGTCCGCCGACTCCTCGATGTCGGGCTCGGCCTCCGGCGGCGGCCCCTCGGCCAGCAGGCGCTCGAAGCCGGCCTCGTCGAGCATCGGTACACCGAGCTGTTCGGCCTTCTCGGCCTTGGTGCCGGCGTTCTCGCCGACCACGACGTAGTCGGTCTTCTTGGAGACCGACCCCGACGCCTTGCCGCCGCGGACGATGATGGCCTCCTTGACGGAGTCACGGGTGTAGCCCTCGAGCGAGCCGGTGACCACGATCGTGAGCCCTTCGAGCGTGCGCTCGATCGACGCGTCGCGCTCATCGGCCATGCGGACCCCGGCGGCCGCCCACGCATCGACGATGGCGGCGTGCCAGTCGACCGCGAACCACTCGACGACCGCCTCGGCGATCGTGGGGCCCACGCCCGGGGCCGCGGCGATGCGTTCGGCGGAGGCCTCACGGATGGCCTCGATGGTCTCGAACTCGGTGGCCAGCGCTCTGGCGGCCGTGGGACCGACGTGCCGGATGGACAGCGCCACCAGCACCCGCCACAGCGGCTGGGTCTTGGCCTTCTCGAGGTTCTCGAGCAGCGCCAGACCGTTCGCCGACAGGACCTTGTCGCCCGCGCCGGCCTCCTTCTCGGCCTTCTTGGCCGCCCGCGTGTAGAGCGGCGCGGTGAGCAGCTGCTCCTTCGTCAACGAGAACAACCCACCCTCGTCGGTCAGCACGCCGGCGTCGAGCAGCGCCCCCGCGCCCTCCCAGCCGAAGACCTCGATGTCGAATGCTCCACGACCACCCACGTGGGTGAGGCGCTCACGCAGCTGCGAGGGGCAGGACCGCGTGTTGGGGCACCGGAAGTCCTTGTCGCCCTCACGCGTGGGCGCCAACGGCGTGCCACACGACGGACACTCGGTGGGCATGACGAACTCACGCTCGCTGCCGTCACGCAGCTGGGCGACCGGCCCGACGATCTCGGGGATGACGTCGCCGGCCTTGCGCAGCACCACCATGTCGCCGATCAGCACGCCCTTGCGCTTGACCTCGAACTGGTTGTGCAGCGTGGCCATCTCGACCGTCGACCCGGCGACCTTCACGGGCTCCATGACGCCGTAGGGGGTGACGCGCCCGGTGCGGCCGACGTTGACGCGGATGTCGAGAAGTCGGGTGTTGACCTCCTCGGGCGGGTACTTGAACGCGATGGCCCAGCGGGGCGCGCGCGAGGTGGACCCCAGGCGGCGCTGCAGCGGCACCTGGTCGACCTTGACCACCACGCCGTCGATCTCGTGGACGACGTCGTGCCGGTGCTCGCCGTAGTGGGTGATGAACTTCTCGACGCCTGCGATGTCGGGCACAACCTTGGCGCGGTCGCTGGTGGGCAGCCCCCAGGCCTTGAGCGCGTCGTACGCCTCGCTCTGGCGCGCGGGCGTGAAGCCCTCGCGGTAGCCGATCCCGTGGCAGACCATCGACAGCGGCCGGGCGGCGGTGACCGAGACGTCCTTCATGCGCAACGTGCCGGCCGCGGCGTTGCGGGGATTGGCGAAGGGGTTGTTGCCGGCCTCGGCCCACGCGGCGTTGAACTCCTCGAACTCGCGCGTGGGGAAGAACACCTCGCCCCGGATCTCGACGTAGGCGGGCACGGGGTACTCGTCGGTGCCCGCGAGCTGGTGCGGGATGACACCGATGGTGCGGACGTTGTTGGTGACGTCCTCACCGACCCGGCCGTCACCTCGTGTGACCCCACGGGTGAGGCGGCCGTCCTCGTAGGTGAGCGAGATGGCCAGGCCGTCGACCTTCAGCTCGCACAGGAACTCGGCGTCGTCGGCGCCCTCGCGCACCAGCCGCCCGTGCCACGCCTCGAGCTCCTCGGTGCTGAACGCGTTGTCGAGGCTCATCATGCGCTCGCGGTGCTCGTACGACTCGAACGACGACGAGAGCATGCCGCCGACCTGCTGGCTGGGCGAGTCGGGCGTGCGGAGCTCGGGCAGCTGCTCCTCGAGGTCCTCGAGCTCACGCATCAACTCGTCGTACTCGGCGTCGGAGATGACTGGTGCGTCGTCGCGGTGGTACCGCTGACGGTGCTCGTCGATCGTCTCGGCCAGCTCCTTGTGCCGCTGGCGGAGCTCGTCCTGCTCAGTCATGCGCCTGAGCCTAGTCGCGACCTCCGACACCGCCACTGATGCTCGTGGCCAGTCGCGCCGACGTCGTCAGGGCGGTGCGGGCCCACCGCGGCGAGGCGCCGGCCAGGCCGCAGGTCGGCGTGACGACGACCCGTTCGGCGACGGCCTCGTCACCGAACCCGAGACGGTCGAAGAAGACACGCACCCGCCCCGCGAGGGCGGCATCGCCGGGCACGGGGTCGGGCTCGGTCGACGGCACCAGGCCCACCCAGAGATCGGTACCGGCCTCGAAGGCCTCGGCCCAGACGTCGTCGGGACGGGCGAGGGAGAGGTCGAAGGAGATGGCGGCGAACCCGGCCCCGCGCAGCAGCGCGACCGGCACGTCCGGCGCGCAGCAATGGATGACCGGGACGGCCCCCTCGGCCACCACCGCGTCGACGACCTTGCGCAACAGGGCGTCGGCCTCCGGCGGGTGCACGCTGCGGTAGCGGCCGAAGCCGCTGGCGGTCGGCACGCCTCCCCCGAGCACGGCCAGCAGGCCGGGCTCGTCGACCTGCACGGTCACCGGACCGCCGAGACGGCGCTTCACGTCGGCGACGTGGGCCGCCACGCCGGCGGCCAGCGAGTCGGCCAGCTCACGACGTGCCCCGTGGTCGGCGACGAGCTTCTCGCCCCGCGCCAGCTCGACGGACGCCGCGAGGGTCAGAGGACCGACGACCTGGATCTTGACCGGGCCGGACTCGCCGGCTCGGACCTCCTCGACGGTGTCGAGGTCCTGGGCCACCAGTGAGCGGGCCCGCCGGTGGTCGGACCCGGAGCCCACGCCCACCCGCCAGCCGTCGGGCTGCAGGTCTCCGGTGAGTCCCTCCAGCAACGCCACCCCTCGGCCGATCATCGACGCGTGCGGGCCACGGGCGGGCAGCTCCGGCACGTACGGCAGGTCGCCCACCTCCCCCGCCGTCACGCGGTACGCCTCGGCGAGGTCGTCACCGGGCATCGAGCCGATCCCTGTCGCGCGCGCCATGCTCACCGCTCCGGGTCGGAGGCCGCGGTGGTCAGGCGACGCGTGCGGGCGATCGTGGCCGAGCCCAACACCTGGCTGCCGACGTAGATGACACAGGCCTGGCCGGGCGCGATGCCCTCGGCAGGGTCGAGCAGGTCGACGTGCACCTCGACACCGCGCACCTCGGCGACGGCGCGGTGCTCGGCGCCGTGGGCACGCAGCTGCACGGTGCACTCGACCCGGCCCTCCGGCGCCGCACCGCACCAGACGGGACGGATGCCGGTGAGCCCGTCGACGCGCAGCGACTCCCGGGGGCCGACCGTGACCGTGCCGCTGACCGGCTCGATGTCGAGCACGAAGCGAGGGCGTCCGTCGTCGGCCGGCACGCCGAGACGCAGGCCTCGGCGCTGGCCGATCGTGAAGGTGTGGGCGCCGGCGTGCTCGCCGACCTGCTCTCCGGACTCGTCGACCACCGGACCGGGACGGGCGCCGATCTTCTCGGTGAGCCAACCGGGGGTGTCGCCGTCGGCGATGAAGCAGATGTCGTGGCTGTCGGGCTTCTGCGCCACCTGCAGACCGCGGGCTTCGGCCTCGGCGCGCACGTCGGTCTTGACCGAGCCGCCCAGCGGGAACAGGGCGTGCGCCAGCTGGTGCTGCGTCAGGACGCCCAGCACGTAGCTCTGGTCCTTGGCCGCGTCGGCGGCGCGGTGCATCTCGACCGTGCCGTCGGGGGCGGTGCGCAGCTCGGCGTAGTGACCCGTGGCGACGCCGTCGAAGCCCAGGGCGAGGGCGCGCTCCAGCACCGCGGCGAACTTGATCTTCTCGTTGCAGCGCAGGCACGGATTGGGGGTGCGGCCGGCCGTGTACTCGGCCACGAAGTCGTCGACGACGGTGTCGGCGAACTCGGCGCTCATGTCCCACACGTAGAACGGGATGCCCAGCACGTCGGCGGCCCGTCGCGCGTCGTTGGAGTCCTCGATCGAGCAGCAGCCGCGAGCCCCGGAGCGGTACGAACGCGGGTTGCGGCTCAGGGCGAGGTGCACACCGGTCACGTCGTGCCCTGCGTCGACGGCACGGGCCGCGGCCACGGCGGAGTCGACGCCACCCGACATCGCGGCGACGATCCTCACGGTGTGGGCCTCACGAGCCGCCCCGGCAGCGCTTGGCCGCACGCGAGCGGTCACGCACCTCGGGCAGCGCGGCCAGCAAGCGGTCGACGTCGTCGACGGAGCTGGAGTGGCCGAGACTGATGCGCAACGAGCCACGAGCCGCGTCCTCGTCGTACCCCATCGCCAGCAGCACGTGACTGGGCTGCGGCACGCCGGCGGTGCAGGCCGAGCCGGTGGACACCTCGATGCCCCGGGCGTCCAGCAGCATCAGCATCGCGTCGCCGTCGCAGCCCGGAAACGTCAGGTGTGCGATGTGCGGGAGCCGCTCGGCCGGGTCCTGCGGTCCGTTGACGACGACGTCGGGGACGATTGAACGCACCCCGTCGATCAGGTAGGTGCGCAGGCTCTCGAGTCGCGCGGCGGTGGCCGCCCGATCACGGCACGCGACGTCGACGGCAGCGGCGAACGACGCCACCAGCGGTGCGCCCAGCGTGCCGGAGCGCACGTCGCGCTCCTGTCCGCCGCCGTGCAGCAGCGGGGTGATGTCGAGCTCGCGGCGGGCCACGAGGGCGCCGATGCCGATGGGTCCGCCCAGCTTGTGCGCGGTGACCGTCATGGCGTCGAGGCCGCTCGCGGCGAAGTCGAGCTGCAGGTGGCCCGCGGCCTGCACTGCGTCGCTGTGCACGCAGATGCCGTGCTCGCGCGCGAGTGCGACCACGTCCGCGATCGGCTGCACCGAGCCCATCTCGTTGTTGGCCCACATCGTCGTGATCACTGCGACGGATGAGGGGTCGGCGTCGATGGCGGCCGCGAGCTCACTGAGCCGCAGCATGCCCTGCCGGTCGACGCCGGTCATGACGACGTCGGCGTCCTCGTGCTTGGCCAGCCAGAGCACGGGATCGAGCAACGCGTGGTGCTCGACCGCGCTGAACATCACCCGCCGGCGCCCCGGGTCCTGGGCACGCCGGGCCCAGTACAACCCCTTGATGGCGAGGTTGTTGGCCTCGGTGCCGCCGGACGCGAAGACGATCTCGCTGGGCCGCGCACCGAGCCGTTCGGCGATCAGCTCACGCGACTCCTCGACGACCCGCCGCGCGGCGCGACCGGAGGCGTGCAGGGAGGACGGATTGCCCGTGCGGGCGAGCTGCTCGGTCAGGACCGCGATCGCCTCGGGGACCATCGGCGTCGTGGCCGCATGGTCGAGGTAGACAGGTCCGGGCTCGCTCATCCGGACCCAGCGTAGTCCCCCGCCGTGACACCCGGACTGGTCAGTCCGGGTCGCGCGTGAACCGCCAGACCTGGGTGATCCGCAGGACCCCGGACGAGCTGACGGCGCGGAGCGTCTCTTCCTCGTCGATGAACAGCGTCTCGATCGTCTGGTCCGGCTGGTGCCGGAGGAGGGAGTCGCCTGTCGGCACCCACGACTCCTCGCCGAGCTCCCAGAGAGTCGCCGAAGTGGTGTCGTAGCGCAGCGCAATGCTGTCCCGGCTCGGTCGACCGCCACCGAGATACCACTGGTCGTCGTGCCTCACGACCGAGGTCAGGTACCACACGTCACCATCGACGGGGGTGCGGGCCACGGCGTCGTCGACCGACCCGTCACGCACGGTCTGGACCGCCACGGCGTGGGCCTCGTCGTCCGAGGCATCGTCGCCACGATCCAGCCACACGAGGGCAGGGTCATCCACGCCGTCCTGCGCCGCCGCGAGTCGCATGCCCTTCGGAGCCGAGCCGACCTGCTCCCAGGCGAAGTCCAGATCGTCGGAGTACCAGATCGTCGCCTGCTCCGACTTCACGTCGGTCATCGCGACGAGACCGTTTCCGGTGGACACGATCGCGTCGGCAGGGAGACCGTCTGGCAACGCCCGCTCGCTCCACCGGCAGTCGTCGACCTCGCACACGTGCAGCGTCCCCACGTCCCGCTGCACGGTCGTGACGACGGCAAGGTCGACCTCGTTGATGCGCAGCACCGCGGCGTCGACGGTCACGATGTCCTCGCTCGACCTGCCTCGCAGCAGCTCGACCGGCAGCGGGCGGGCCTCACCGGCGGTCCCCTCTCGTCCGGTCCAGGTCAGCGGAGGGGCGGCGAGGGGACCGTCGCCGGCCGGCGCCGCCGAATCGGTGCCGACAGCGACCCACGGGAGGCCCGAACCACCCGGGAGCGCCGCCACCGCCTCCGGCTCGATGTCTGTCGGTCCGGCCAGGACCGTCCCGTCATCGGCCGCGCCCGTGCCCGCGGGGGCGGGCGCCGGGACGTCGACGACGAGAGCGCCATCGCTCGCCGTGAGGCGGACGGAGGCGCTGCCGTCAGTCCAGAACTCGGCGAAGGCGTAGTCCCGGGTCCCCTCCCGCTGGACGTCCATCAGGGTTGCCGACAGCTCCGGATCGGGGCCGTCGACCCTGACCTGCCACGCGACCAGACCCAGCACCACCGCCAACACGGCCACACCGACGGTCGCCCCCCGACGTCGCACCCCTGCGCCCCTCAGCTGCCCGCGGCGTAGGAGTCGGGCCGCGGCACCAGCTCGTGGACGAGGGCCTCGGTCTCGGCATCGAGGTCGACGTCGCGCAGTGCTTCGTCCATCTCGCGCAGCGTGCGCTGCACGCCGGCCACGCCGGACTCGGCGAACCGGGCCCGCAGGACGAGGCGCCAGAGACGCTGGTCGGCCGGCACGACGCGCAGTGCGGCCTGGGCGCCGGCGGACGTTCCGCCCGGGTCGTCGTCGCCGAGCAGCTCGGCGAGGCGCAGGGCCGCGTCGACCACCACGCGCCGCACGGACCGCGGCACGTCCTCGCGCAGCGCCCAGCCGTAGCGTCCGTCCGGCACTCCGGCGAGGGCCGGTCCACGGACGAGCTGCAGGGCACGGCGGATCAGGTCGATCTCGTCGCGGGGCGAGCCCGCGGCTCCGGCCCGGCGCACCAGCGTTCGGGCGCAGTCCCAGTCCAGCACCAGGGCCTCGGAGACCGACAGGCGTCCCTCGGCGTCGGCGCGCAGCACGTGCGAGCCGTCGACCTCGGTGCCGAGCCACTCGCGCACGCGCTCGATGGTCGCGTCGCGCACGTCAGGAGTGACGCCACGCGGCCAGACCGCACCGGCGAGGACCGTCGGGTGGACCGGCTCGGCCTGCAGGGCCAGGAAGGCCACGATCTCGGTCGCCAGGTCGAGACGCTCGGGCGGCAGGTCGCCGGTCGACTGCACCGCCACACGTCCGAGGATGCTGACGCGGCGGCCCGCGGTCGCCCAGGCTGCGTCGTCGTGGGCGTGCCGCGGCGCGGGAGCGTCCAGGCGTGTCACGCCATCGGCCGAGTCCTCCTCGCGGGCCGCACGGAGCAGCTCGGCGACGGCGTCGACCTGGTGAGCCGTCACCCGGTTGGCCTCGGCGTGCAGGTCCAGATCTGGCACCGAGACCATGCCGTGGGAGTCGACGACCAGGCGCCAGCGTGCGGCGGGGTGCTCCCCCACCGTGACGACGGTGAGCGCCTGACGGCCGCCACCGGTGAGGCCGCCGAGCCGCTCGGAGACCGAGGCGTCGGGCCGGACCGCGCTGACCACCAGCTGCGACGGGACGACCGCGCGACGGCCGAGCCGACCGGTCAGCACGTCGACGCGCGCGCCCTCCAGCGAGGACTCCAGGCTCGACATCTCGTCGACGAGCGAGGCGACCCGCAGGCGCTCCGGGGCGATGGAGTCGATGCCGTCCGGCAGGCCGTCGGCGAGCACCCGCATGGTGTCGGACCACGGCGCCGTGACGGCCTGCACGGCCAGCGCCGACGCCACCTGCTCGGCCACGGCGGTGTCGCCCGTGATGGAGACCAGACCGCCCGCCGCCTCGAGGTCCAGCAGCACGTCCCGGCCGGCGTCGTCGACACCGAGACTCAGCAGCGCCGGGTAGGGCGAGACCTCGCTCGGCACCGGGGCATCGACGTCACCGAGGGTCCGACGCCAGCGGGCGCCGTCATCGAGCACCTCCCAGCCGTCGACGGCGGTGCGGGACGGCGGCGCCACGAGCAGGTCGAGGTGCTCGTCGTCCACGCGCGCCGCGTAGGCCTGCGGCGCCGCGACGCCCTGGGCCCGACAGCGGGCCGTGAGACCGCGCAGCTCGCGATCGACGTGCCGCAGCCGCGTCGTGTTGGCGCTGATGCGGAAGTCGGCCTCGGCGCCGGTCGCGTCGGGATCGGGCCGCCCACCGGCGCGAACGCGGCGATGGATGACGAGAGCACCGAGCACGCCGGCGGCCAGCAGCGAGATGCCGACCGGCACGAGACCGCTGCCATCGGCGTCGCTGGTGACCTCACGGATGGTGTCCGCCGACTCCTCGTCGACGTCGGACATGCCGGGGCGGAGGTCGGCCGGGGCCGAGACGGGCTCGGTCACCATGCGGTCGACGCCCACGGCGTCCTCCGGCATGACCAGCTGCCAGCCGGGCTGGATGAGACGGGCCAGCTCGAGGCTGCGACCGTCCACCTGGACCCGGTTCTTGTTGAGCTCGAAGATCTCGGTGTAACGGCGGCCGTCCCCGAGGTGCCGCTCGGCGATGTCCCAGAGGTTGTCGTGGTAACCCTCGTGGGGTGCCGCGACGACGTAGACCTTTTGTCCCTCGAGTGCGCTGACCGCCTGCTGACCGGCAGTCTCGGTCGCGGTCCCGGCGGTGGCGTCCCGCGCACCGCTCTGTGCCCTGTCCTGTGCCCTGTCGTGCGAACCGTCCGGTGCCGGCCGGTTGACGACGTTGTCCGTCGCCAGGCCGTCGACCATCGACGCGACCGTGGTGGTCGCCGTCGGCGCGGGGGTGACCGCCGAGGCGGGGCCCGCGACGACACCGGTCAGCAGCAACGCACCGACGAGCGCACGGGCGAGGCGTTGTGCCGGTCCGCCCATCGGCAGCCGGCGGCCGAGGCCACCGCGGCGGGCGGCCACGATCTCGACGAGCACGCACACCACGAACCACAGCCAAGCCAGCCAGACGATGCCCACCAGCACCGACAACAGGTCCTCGAGAGACAGCTCCTCGGCGAAGTCGCGCAGCGCCGGCACCTCGGTGGGAATGGGCGGCGGTCCGTCCAGCACCAGCAGGAGCGCCGGGACACCGACGACCAGCAGGAGCAGCGCGACGAGCGAGCCGAGCACGTCGCGCAGGCCCTCGCGCTTCGGCGGCTGGGCGGCGGGCGCGAAGCGGGACGGATCGGGTGCGGCTCCGGGACGGGTCATGACGAGGTCCTCCTCCGGCGCGAGTGAGCGCGCCTCATGGGGCTGCTGCCCCGGTCTCGGGCTGGGCGGTGGCACCGGCACGCACGTCGAACGAGCCGATGCCGACGATGCTCAGGATGATGGTGTCGGTGGTGTCGGTGACGTCGACGACGACCGTGCCGTCATTGACGTCGACCGTGTACTGGCCGGGGCCGTAGCCGCGTGCCACGAGGTAGTCGGCCGCGCGCTGCCGGGCCAGACCGGGATCGATCACGATGCCCCCACCGGCGCGCAACGCGGCCACATCGATCGAGTCGGCCCCCACACGGGCGGCCTGCTCGGCGTCGTCGGCGACCTTCATCCGGGCATTGATGCCGAGACCGCCGTCGACGACGAGTCCGGCGCAGACGAGCAGCACGATCGACATGCCGATGACGAACACCGTCGCGGCGCCCCGCTCATCACGCTCGTGCCGGCCGGCCATCAGCCGAACCTCCGGTAGGTGTCGATCGGCGCACTGCCGGTGGCCGAGATGCGGGTCGTGCCGCCGATGCCCAGCAGTCCCAGGCCGTCGTTCGGCACGTCACAGTCGATCTCGACGTCGACCGCGCCGCCGGCGTCGAGGTTGCCCGTGACACCAGAGACCCAACAGGTGGCGAAGTCGTCGAGCGCGACGACGGCGACGCTGTTCGCCGCGCTCTGGCTGTCGGCGGGCGTGCGCTCCAGCGATGCGGCGCGCGCGGCGTCGCGGGCCGCGGCCTCGATGTCGGCCTTGACCGAGACATAGCGGCCGCCGACCACGACGAGAAGCAGGAAGAGAAACAGGATCGGCACCATGAGCACGACCTCGACCGCCATCGAACCCCGCTCGTCCCTCATTGAGCGGGGTTTCACGGGGCGTCCTCGATGAAGCGCTCGATCGGGCCCTCGACGACCTCGGTCAGCCGCGGGGCGGGGATGAACGGCAGCAGCTGCTCGCCGTCGGCCGAGACCGTGGCGCGCATGCTGGTGCCGTCGACCCGCACGACCTGCACGTCGACGTCCGAGAGCAGGCCCCGCCCCAGGTCCTGGGCGTACTGGGCGCCCTTGGCCCGTCCCTGCGCCTCGTCGTCCGTCACCCGCGCCGCGCGCGCCGCCTCACGGGCCGCCGCCGAGACCGCCTGGTTGCCCAGGTAGATCAGCGAGAACTGCACCGTGAGGATGATCGCCACCATGAGCAGGGGCATGTAGAGCACCAGCTCGACGGCGCTGGTGCCCGACTCGTCGCGATGACGGCGGTGGCGCGGAGGGACGGGACGAGAGGTCACGGGGTCACTGGTTCTGGATCTCGTCGCGAATCTCTCCGGCCTCGTTCTCCAGCGCCGAGCTCAGGATGGCCGCCACGGCGATGCAGATGCCGACGACGATGGCCGCGATGATGACCCACTCGACGGCCGAGGCGCCCTCCTCACGGCGAGCACGGTCGCGGTGGAGGTCGAGGCTGAGCAGCAGGTAGGTGATGACTGGATACATGGGTGGGGGTCCTTTCGTGGGGGAGGTCAGACGCCCAGGATCTGCGAGATCGCCGGGTAGATCAGGAAGACGAGGAAGCCCAGGCACAGCAGCAGCTGGGCGATGAGCATGGACTGGGACTGCTGCTCGGCGCGGCTCTCGATGTCGGCCAGCTCGCGCTGGCGCATCGACGCTGCTCGAGCCGTCAGGGAGTCGCGGACCTTGGCGCCGTCCTCGGCCACGAGGGCCAGCGCGGCGGCGAGGTCGCGCAGTTCCTCGAGCCCCATCTCGTCACCGAGGTCCCCGAGCGCCGCCCACGGGGTGATGCCCTGCAGGCGCGCGTTCTGGATGGTGTCGCGCAGACGCACCATGCCCCAGCCGTCGCTCAACGAGGCAGCGGTGCCCAGCGCCTCCGGCACACCGCGCCCGCCGGCGAGGTTCATCGCCACGAGATCGAGGTAGGCACCCACGACGTGCCGGAAGTCGCGCCGGCGCTCCGCGGCCTGGGTCATCAGCTGCGCCGTCGTCAGGGCGATGCCGCCGAGCGCGCCTAGCAGCGCCAGCCACAGCGGAACAGCCGGGCTCAACCCGAAGCCGAAGATGGCCGGCGCCAGCATGATGGACGGCGCGAACAGTCCGGCCACGCCGGCCAGCACGCTCATGCCGAGGTGGGCCTCGACGGTGCGGTCCATGACGGCCAGGTCGCGCCGGACCGTCCCCGGTACCCGTAGCCCGCGGTTGTCGAGCCACGCGTGCAGCGTGGCGCCGAGGCGGCGCGTGCGCACCGACTCGTCGCCGCGCTGGCTGGCGTTCAATCCGGCCGTCACGTGCGTACGACGCAGGGCCGCGTCGCGGCGAGCCAGCTCGGCAGCCGCCGTGCCGGGCGTGCGGTCGAGCTGCGCGATCAGCAGCAGCACCCCGACACCGGCCAGGGCACCCGCGAGCAGCACGGTGGTCACACGCGGCTCCTCGTCGGCTCGGCGAGCTGGAAGAGGAAACGCTGCGGCAGCTCAAAGACGGCGAGCCGGCGCATCCAGGCGAAGCCCGCGGCGAACAGGGCCAGGATGACGACCAGCACCGCCTGGCCGACCGGCGAGTCGTACGGCTCGACGTAGTCACGGTTGAAGATCGTCAACAGCATCACGAAGCTGACGGTGATGCCCATGACGATCTGCACGCTGCGACGGGTGCTGGCGCGTCCGGCCATGACCCGGCGGCGCATCTCGAGCTCCTGACGTGCCGAGATGGCCAGCGACGTCAGCACGTCGCGCAGGCCCGGACCGCGCAGTCGCGCGTTCAGGAGCAGGGCGGCCACGATGAGGTCGGCGCTCGGGTCGTTGAGCTCGTCGGCGAAGCGCTGCAGCGCCTGCGGCAGCGGCGTGCGGACCCTCAGACGGTCGGCCAAGGCGAACAGATGCGGCGCGATGGAGGGTGAGGCGGCGTACGCGGTGGCGGGGATGGCCTGCTCGAGGCCGACGGCACCGGCGATCGTGTCGCGCAGGGACTCCGTCCAGGCCGTGAGTCCCTCGAGCCGGGCGATCGACTTGCGCTCGGCACCGGCGCCACCGATCAGCGCGGGCCCGAAGAACACGAGCAGACCCATCGCGATGGCCAGCACCGGCCAGCGACTGACCACCAGCACGACGAGCCCGGCGGCCACCGCGAGCGGCACCCGCGCGCCGAGCTTGACCAGGCGGTCGCGCAGCTCGTGCGGACTGGCCACCCGCTGGGGCGGCGGGGGCTGGAGGCCGAGGATCAGCGAGACCACACCGATGCCGACGGCCGCGCCCAGCGCGATGATGCCGAGCACCTCGAGGTCGGTCATGTCAGACCACCGCGCCGAATGCGGCGGGGTCGTACCCCACACGCTGCAGGTCGTCGATGCAGGCGACCGGCGCGGCGGGCACCGCCACACCGTCAGGACCCTCGGCGAAGATCTCCGACGACAGCACCCGCCCGTCGACGCCGTTGACCTCGCGCACCGAGGTGATCAGGCGCCGCAGCTCGCCGCCGCGCTCGAACTCGTTGCGCCGCTCCACGAACACCACGAAGTCGATGGCGCCGGCGATCAGCATCATCGTCGCGTCGGCGGGCAGTCGCTCTGCCGACTGGATGGCGTAGGTGCAGATGCGGTTGAAGACCTCCAACGAGGAGTTGGCGTGGATCGTCGAGAGCGAGCCGTCGTTGCCCTGGCTCATCGCGTTGAGCATCGTGACGATCTCGTCGCCCAGCACCTCGCCGACGATGACGCGGCTGGGGTTCATGCGCAGTGAGCGGCGAACGAGGTCGGCCATCTGGATCGCGCCGCGGCCCTCGGAGTTGGGCAGCCGCTCCTCGAACGACACCACGTTGGGGTGCAGGTCGGGAAACTCCCCCAGTCCCAGCTCGAGCGCCCGCTCCACCGTGATCAGGCGCTCGTGCGGCGCGATCTCGTTGGCCAGGGCGCGCAGCAACGTGGTCTTTCCGGCGTTGGTGGCGCCGGCGATCATGATGTTCTTGCGCGCAGCCACAGCGGCCGAGAGGAACGAGGCGAGATCGGGGGTCATCGTCCCGCTGTCCACCAGCATGTCGAGGCTGACCCGGCTCAGGCGTGCGCGACGGATCGACAGGCTCGGCCGCTGCGTGACGCCCATGACGGCCGACAACCGGCTGCCGTCGGGCAGACGCAGGTCGAGCTGCGGGTTGGCGGTGTCGAACGGCCGGCTCGTCAGGCCCGAGTAGGCGCCCAGCACCTGCACCAGCTCGACCAGCTCGTCGTCGCTCTCGGCGATCGGCGCCAGCCGACGCTCCTCGCCGTTGGCGTACCCGACGAAGACGTGGTCGCAACCGTTGATGTCGATGTTCTCGACCTCGGGGTCGTCGAGCAGCGGCTGGAGGCGACCGACGCCGTACAGGGCGGCGTGGATGCCGTCGGCCAGCTCGGTCTCCTCCGACTGGTCCGGGGGCGTGCGGCCGGCCGCGATCTCGGTGCGGGCGTGCGCCTCGAGCACTCGGGCGATGACGGCGCGGGCGAACTGGCGCTCGTCCTCGCTGCTCATCGGCGGCAGACCGCTGGCGATGTCCTCGCGGCGCTGGGCCGAGAGCCGGTCGGCCACCTCCTCGCGGAGTCGGCGCAGCAGCTGCTGGTCCATCAGTGGTCACCTCCCGACGACGGCGGTCCCGGCGGGGCAGGGATCCCTCGGTCTTGGACGTCGTCGAACGTCGGAATGTTCCCGGGAGCCGGCGCGGCCGGTGGGCTCGGCGCCACCGGCGGTGCGGGAGCCGGTGCCGGAGCTGGCGCTGGCGCTGGCGCTGGCGACGGTGCCGACGCGGGGGCCGGTGCGGGCTCGACCGGGACCGCCGACGGGACCGGCGGGGTCAGGACGGGCGGCTCGGAGCCGATGAGCTGCCGCAGGCGCGGCACGAGGTCGACGGCCGAACGCCGGTACAGCGACCGACGCAGCTGCCGATCACTGACCTGCGAGGGTCCGCGCACGGCCTTGGGGTCCAGCGCGAGGGTGCCCAGCACCGGCACCGGACGGCCCGAGGCGGCCAGCAGCCGCTCGAGGTCGGCCGGGCTCGCGCCGTCGGAGGGATCACCGACGAGCAGCACGCCGAGCGGCATGGCGGCCGCGCTGCTGGCGGCCAGCACGTCGGTCAGCCAGCCCAGGCGCTCGCGCAGGTGAGCCACGGGAGCCACCTCGGAACGCACGACCAGCACCAAGGCATCGGCGCGCTCGACGACGGGCCAGACCGGCGAGCCCGGCACCAGACGACCACAGTCGGCCAGCACGTCGCTCGAGTGCCCGGATAGCGCGCTGCCGATGTGCGGCCACACCGCGCCGAGACCCTGCACCTGGCCCGGCCCTGCCACGCCGGCCAGCACGTCCAGACCGTCCTCGGTGCGCTGCACGTGGTCCTCGATGGCCGACGACTTGCCGCCGCGCAGACCGACGCCGAGCGAGAGCAGACCGCGGTCAGTCGCCAGCGGGGTCTCGTCGGCGCCCTGTCGCAGGTAGGCGAGGTCGCCACCGGCGGGATCGAGGTCGGCGACGACGACCGGCGCGTCCCACACCGAGGCCAACCCCAGCACCGCCTGCGTCACACCCGGCGACCCCTTCGCCGAGGCGAACACCACCAAGCTCACGCGGGCACCCCCGTCAAAGTGCAAGAACGGTACGCGGCTGCCCGCATGAGAGTGCCGACTGTTCGCTCGCTGCGCTCGCTCACGCGCCACCCCCGAAGACGACCAGGTCGGCGTCGTCGACCGCGACACCGCGTCGCATGAGCGACAGGCCGGCCAGGTCGGCGCCGGCGGCGTCGACGATCAGGTCGGCGGCACCGATCGGCACCATCAGCATCGCGACAGAACCGCTGCTGCCCCCGGTCAGGCCGCCGTCCTCGTCGGGTGCGGTGGTGTCGATGACGAGGCCGACGGCCAATGCCTGGGGCGGCGCGCTGCCGTCGCCGGTGCGCACGATGCGCACCTCGTCGCCCGTGCGCAGACCCACCGGCACACGTCCCTGAGCGAGCGGGACGCCGACGAGCGCGACATCGTCACCGAACGGCTCGTTCTTCACGACCATCGTGGTGTCGAGCAGCTGGCCCTTGCTGAGCGGCACGCGGGCGTAGGTTCCCAGCACCGCGTCCTTCTCCGACGCAGGCACGGCAAGCAGCCCGTCACCCGAGGCCGACGTCGTCGCGAGCATGTCCTGGGTGATCTCGGCGCCGACAGGCACGTCGCTCGCCAGCACGATGTACGGCTCACGGGCGTCGAGGCGCACGGCCAGCAGACCCGCGGTGGCCGCACCGCCGACGATCAGCACCAGCGCGAGCGCCACGAGCAGCGGCCGGCGGCGGCGCGGGGGCGACGGTCGGTCAGCCCCCGGCAACGGGGTGCGGGAGCGGATGCCGCGGGTCGCACGATCGCGCTGACGGTCCTCCACGCTGGTGCCCCGGGTCATCTGACCCTGCGCATGCTCGGCCACGTGCATCCCCCTGCTCACAGCGGGGACCCGTCGAACCACGCCGCAGCGCGGCTCGCGCCCCCGAATCGACACGAACTACAGACACATCGTAGTGAGACGCAACCGCATCGCGAACCCGATCCCGCACATCACCCCCCGTGGCCCTGCGTACGCTGTCGCCATGCGGCTGCTCATCACGGCGGAGTCCGCGGTCTCGGGGGCCCGGCGCGACGTCGTCATCGACGTCACGGCACAGACATCCGTGGCCGAGCTCGGGCAGTGCCTCAGCGAGGCCCTCGACGGTTCGGCACCCCTGCGCGACCCCGTCGGAGCCTCCAACGTCATCTCCCTGCGCGCCCACGGTGCCAGCAACGGTGCATCCGGAGGGCCGCCGGTGCGCGTGTTCCTGGGTCACCGTGAGCTCGACCCGACGTCGACGCTCGAGGACGGCGTCGTGCGACACGGTCAGATCATCGGCATCCACGGACCCTCGAGCCACGTCGAGCACGAGCCCGAGGGCGTGGTGGAAGTCACAGTCGCCTCGGGGCCGGGCGCCGGCCGTGTTCACCGTCTGGGCATCGGCCGTTCGCTGATCGGCTCCGCACCGCAGTGCGCCGTTCACGTGCCAGACCTGACTGCGGAGGTGGCCACCCTCGAGGTCGCCCGCGACGGCAGCGTCACGATCACACCCCACGAGTCGGTCGTCGGCGAGGAACGGCCCGTGCCGGTGCGCCGCGACCAGCCGGTCGAGCCGATCGTGCTGGGCGCCAGCACCATGGCGGAGGCGACGGGCCGGCGGGCCCGCCGTCGTCGTCGCAAGCACGGCAGCACGCTCGAGGTCGGCGAGCGTGTCGACCCCACGGCACCCACGCCCCTGATCCACCTCGACCGGAGGGCCGTGACCAGCCCCACCTCGTGGGACGCCTCGCAGGTGCTCGGCGCCGGTCCCGTCCTGCTGGAGCTGACGACGCCATCCGCCCCGGACGCGTCGCTCTCGCCGTCGCCGTCGCGACCCGAGCTCGACTACAACCGGCCGCCTCGCCTGCACCCGGCGCCGCGACCGACCGAGTTCGCGCTGCCGAGCGAGCCACGTCGTCCGGACAAGATGCCGATCCCGCTGCTCATGATGCTGTCGCCGATGGCGATGAGCGGCACGATGTACTTCTTCACCCGGTCGCCCTACTCCCTGATCTTCATGATCATGATGCCGATGATGATGCTGCTCAACTCCAGCGGCGCGCGGCGGACACAGAAGCGCCGCTACCTCGAGCAGCTGGAGGAGTACCACCGTCAGCACGTCGAGGTGGAGGCCGCTGCCGTCAGCGCGCTGATCGGCGAGCGGCAGCACCGCAGCCTCGTCGCGCCCGACCCGGCCGCCGTCCTGCTGTTCGCCGTGGGCCCCCGCGCCCGCCTCTGGGAGCGCCGGCGGTGGGACCCGGACTTCCTGACCCTGCGCCTCGGCACGTGCGACCTCCCCGCCGACGTGATCGTCAAGGACAGCTCGCGCATGGCCCACGAGGGCCCGCTGCACTGGACCACACCGGACGCGCCCGTCACGGTCGACCTGCGAAGCTCCGGTGTGGTCGGCCTGGCGGGCACCGCGGCCGAGTGCCGACAGACGGTGTCGTGGCTCGTGGCCCAGGTGGCCACGATGCACTCCCCCGCCGACGCCGGACTCTGGCTGCTGACGGTCGACGACCCCCACGAGCAGCCGCGCCCCACGACCGGCGGCACCGGTCCGTGGGAGTGGGCCAAGTGGCTGCCGCACCTGCGCAGCGAGGACGGTCGCGCCCGGCCGGTGCGCATCGCCCACGACGAGGCCGCCCGCTCGGCCATGATCAGCGAGCTCGGTTCCATCGTCGAGCAGCGCACGGCGATCGACAAGGACCAGCGCGCGAACCTGCCGCACGTCATCGTCGTGCTCGACGGCGCACGCGAGCTGCGCCTGGCCCCGGGCGTCATCTCGCTGCTCAAGGACGGACCCAGCGTCAACGTCGAGCTGATCTGCCTCGACCGCACGGTGCACCACCTGCCGGAGGAGTGCCGCAGCGTCGTCGTGCATCGCGACGGCCGACTCGACCTCTCGACCTCCGAGCAGGCGCACGTCGACGCGATCCGGCCCGACCTTGTCGACGAGGCGTGGCTCGACCGTCTCGCGCGGGCCCTGGCGCCCATCCGCGACGTCTCGACCGAGGACCTCAGCGCCACCCTGCCGGCCAGCAGCCGACTGCTCGACGTGCTGGGCATCGCCGACCTCGACACCGCCGAGCTCGCCCGGCGCTGGACGGTCGGCGGCACCACGCGGGCCACGATCGGCGAGGCGCCCGACGGTCCGTTCACGATCGACGTGCGCGCCGACGGCCCGCACGGCCTGATCGCCGGCACCACCGGCTCGGGCAAGTCCGAGCTGCTGCAGACCATCATCGCCGCGCTCGCCGTGGGCAACCGGCCGGACGAGTTCACGTTCATCCTCGTCGACTACAAGGGCGGCGCGGCGTTCAAGGACTGCAACCGTCTGCCCCACACCGTGGGCATGGTCACCGACCTCGACGGCCACCTGACGGCGCGGGCCCTCGAGTCGCTCGGCGCCGAGCTGCGCTACCGCGAGCACCAGCTGGCGAACGCCGACGCCAAGGACATCGAGGACTACGTGGCCGCGATGCAGCCCGGTGACGAGCCGATGCCGCGCCTGCTCATCGTGATCGACGAGTTCGCCGCGCTGGTCGCCGAGCTGCCCGACTTCGTGTCCGGACTCGTCGACGTCGCACGGCGGGGTCGCTCGCTCGGCGTCCACCTGATCCTGGCGACACAGCGGCCCGCAGGTGTCGTGAGCGCCGAGATCAAATCCAACACCAACCTGCGCATCGCCCTGCGCGTGACCGACGTCAGCGACTCCGACGACGTCGTCGAGGCGCCGCTCGCCGCGCACATCCCCCAGGGCCTGCCCGGTCGCGCGTACGCCCGTCGCGGACACTCCTCCCTGACGGCGTTCCAGAGCTCGCGGGTCGGCGGACGCCCGCCCGGCACCGAACGATCGGCCCTCGAGCCCACGAGCTTCGACTGGCAGCGGCTCGGGGTGCGCCCGCCCAGCGAGGCCGCCGGTGACGACGTCAGCGTGCCCACCGACCTCGCCTCGCTCGTCGCCGCGCTGAACGACGTCGACACCGAGCTCGGGGTGCCCACCCCCCGCTCGCCGTGGCTGCCGCCCCTGGCCGAGCAGCTCGCGCTGAACGACCTCCCGGTTCCGGAACCCGGCGCCGACCCCGCGGTGCCGCCAGTGCCGCTCGGACGAGCCGACCTGCCGCACCTGCAGCGCCAGGTCGACGAGACGTGGGACCTCGCCCGCGGCAGCCACCTGATGATCGTGGGCCAGTCCCGCTCGGGCCGGTCGACGGCGTTGCGTGCCATCGCCGCCGCGATCGCCCGGCAGAGCTCGCCGGCCGACGTGCACCTGTTCGGCGTCGACGCCGGCAACAACGCCCTGCTGCCGCTGGTGGCCTTGCCGCACGTCGGCGCCGTCGTCACCCGCACACAGGTCGACCGTGTCTACCGGCTCCTGGGCCACCTGTCCGGGGAGCTGGCCCGACGCCAGCAGGTACTGGCCGAGCAGGGCTTCGCCGACATCGGTGAGCAGCGCGCAGCGGTCGCGCCCGAGCTGCGCCTGCCGTACCTGGTGGTGCTGCTCGACCGGCTCGAGGGGTACATCTCGGCGTTCGACACGATCGACGGTGGCGTGCTGATCGACCGGCTGTCGTCGCTGCTGCAGGAAGGCGCCGGCGCGGGCCTGCGCTTCGTCGTCGCTGCTGACCGCTCGGGCGTCCACGGCCGCATCGCGATGCTCGTCGAGGACAAGATCATGCTCTCGATGAACGACCCGTCGGACTACTCGGTGATCGGCCTGTCAGCGCGCAGCGTCCCGGCGGCGATGCCCCCGGGGCGCGGGTTCCGCAGCGGCGAGCGTCCGCGCGAGGTGCAGCTGGCCCTCCTCGACCCCAGCGGTGTGGGCACCGACCAGGTGCGGGCGCTGCAGGACGCTGGGCGCGCCGCGCACGAGCGCTGGCCGGAGATTCCCCGCCGTCTGCGTCCCCAGCGCATCGACGAGCTGCCGTCGACCATCTCGGCCGGTGCGGCTGCGGAGCTCGAGTCGGTCTCCGAGCGTCCCTCGTTCATCGGCGTGGGCATCGGTGGTGACAGCCTGATGTGGCAGGGCTGGGACCCCTTGACCGACGGTGCCGGTTTCCTCGTGGCCGGTCCCCCGCGGTCGGGCCGGTCGACGACGCTGGTCGGCATCGTGCAGAGGCTCGTGGCCCGGCGGCGTTCGGCCGTCATCATCGCTCCGCGCATCTCGCCACTGCGCGATCTGGCCGACCGCCGCGTCACGGTGCTCGACGGCACCGCGACGCTCGAACAGGTCAAGGCCGCCGTCGAGGCACTACCGGCGCGCAGCCGGCTCATCGTCGTGGACGACCTCGAGGTGCTGGGCATGGACTCGCCCATCACGACCTACCTGGCCGAGCAGCTGGCAGCGATGCGCGACACCGACAGCGCCCTGGTCGTCGGGTGCGGCATCGACGAGGCGTCGTCGGTCTACCGCGGGTTGGTCGCCGACCTGAAGCGCGGGCGGACGGGCCTCGTGCTCGCCCCACGCACCAGCAGCGATGGCGAGGTGCTGAACGCGCGTCTGCCCCGCAGCGTCGGCCAGGCCGTGCCCGTCGGGCGCGGCGTGCTCACCCACGCCGGCTCGTGGCGCTGGGTGCAGGTCCCGCGGCCATAAGGCTGCGGTAGCGAGCGAGGATGAGATCGGCCTCGAGCTGCGCTCGGGTGCGGTCGTCACCTGCAGTGCGAGCACGGTGTGGGTGGCGGCGTAGGCGACAGCCACCTCGTTCAACCGCTGGCGTGACTCGGGGCGCTCCAGCTTGGACAGGGCCCCAGCGATCTCACGCACCCGGGCCGCGTCGATGACGCCGTGCCCGAACGCCGCCCACTCCTGGGGTGCGTCGTCGCGAATCCGATCGGCCACCGACAGGCGGTGCTCGACCTGACCGACCGACAGTTTGCAGTGCATGGCGATCTCGATCGCGACACCGGTGCGTTCGAGGTACTGACGCATCGGCGGGTCCTCGGATGCGGCGATGCGGGCATGCTCGGCGTCGCGGTAGGCCAGCATGACCCGCCACTCCCGCGCCTCGGCGGCCGCGCGCTCCTGCACGGCGGGCGCCAAGGCGGCCAGGAGGTCGAGGTTCGTGGACATGACTCCACCCTTGCCGCCGGCACCGACAGCGTTCCGTGCGAATCGACGGGCCTGTGGAAACACCCGGTCATACGCCCTAGGGATGCGTCGATTCTTGAAGCGTTCCGGGTCAGCGTCTGGCCTGGCGGTCGGCGTTGCCCCGTAGGTCAGTCGACCTCGGTGACGAGGGACTGGACCTCGCCGACCGGGAGCGCCAAACCGGGGCTGGTACGCGTAAAGCCTTCCATGCTCGACGACTGTCCATCCGGCAGCGAGAAGGTCACCGAGTACGTGCGCGTGACCGTGACGGTGTAGGTGCCCGCCCGGCGGTAGTCGTGCTCGACGGCTCCGGCCTGCCCTACCGCAGCGTTGCGAATGCCGTTGCCCGTGCCACTCGACCCGTCACCGAAGCTCCAGCGCGTGTCGGTGGCAGTGAACTGCACCTGCACCGCTACACCCAGAACCTGGACCGTCGTGGTCTGGTCACTGCCCTCGCTCACGAAGTTGGTCGGCACGTTGACGTAGGTGCCGCCAGCGGGCTCGACCGCGACCGACGGGACCGGCACGACGCCCTCGACCGCAGCACGGATGTCGGCCACGGTGATGACCTCCGGGCCACCCTCTGGCGGATCGTTTGGCCCGCGGCACTGAGTTCCCATCGACTCCCAGGTGCCGTCGCCGCCACCGGCGGGCGTGCCGTCGGCATTCATGCGCATCCGGTACACGAAGAACCGCAGGACCGTCGCCGGCCCCTCCTGCTCCTGGGCGCAGGTCGAGGTGGCCCCAAGGCACAAGGCGTCGGCGGAGTTGGGCGGCGGTCCGTTCACCGAGCAGGCGGGCGTGTAGTGGTACTTCCAGTACGGCCCCGGCACTGAGTAGACCGGCTGGTTACCACCATCGGTGCCGGTGGAGCCGCCCGGATCGGTGACTTCCACGCCGGGCGTGCCGTTGTCATCCTCGACGCCACCAAGGATCGGCCCATCGCCGTCCGCGTGGGCGATCGACCCCCCGGTTGCCAGCAGGACACCGGCCAGCAACGCGATCAGAAGTCGGTACGGTGCGCGCTCTCTCATGCGGCTGCCTCCACGGTGTACTTGTCGAGCGACCAGCGGTCGCCCTGCCAGCTGAGGACCATGTCGATGACCCGGCCGTCGCTTGCGTTGAACGTGTCGACGACCTTCTTGGTCTCGCGGTCGATCTGCCGACCGGACGGGAAGTCGACCGTGACCACCGCAGCGTATTGGAGATCGGTGACGGACTGCGCCACGACGGAGACCGTCTTCGGCTCGTCGTCTGGCACCTGAACCGGGTTGCCGGCATCGGTCAAGACCTGCACGTGCGATGAGCAGGAGCCGCACGATCCCGTGAGGTCGAGGTCGGCCATCGCCTGGCCGTCACCGACGGCCAACGTGTACCAGAGGACGTCGACCACGTGGCGGCTGAAGGCCTCTGCCCCGGCGCTGGTGAACGCGTCGGCAGGCCTTTTCGGGGGCTCGGTGGGGAGGTTCGCCAGCACGTCCTCCACCGACGAGGCATCCGTCGTCTGCTCGGGCAGGCCCGAGTCGTCGTCGCCTCCGCCGCACGCAGCAGTCAGTACGAGGACCAGAGCCGTCATGGCTCCGATCACGGTCTTGCGTCCCCTGCGCATACGTCCCCCTGGATCGTCGAGATCATGATGCCACCCCGGGCCGGTGCCGCGTCGCGGCACCGGCCCGGTCGCGATCAACGCGGGGAGGTCATCGGCGACAGCACGGGGTGCTGGTCGGCCTCCTTGGCCGCGCGGGCGAAGTCGTTGTGCTGCTGGGCCACGTCGCTGCCGGCCATGGCGAAGGCCTGGCACATCTGCGTCAGCGACTGCTTGAACTGCCCCCAGGCCTGCTCGAACTCCCGGGCGCCCTGCGACTGCCACTCCTGCTGCGCGGCCGCGAGCGATCCGTCGACCTGCGTGATGACGGTGTCGGTCTCGGCCATCGACGTCTCGAGCGTCTTGTACAGGTTGTACAGGTCCTCGATGCGAGCTTGTGCCATGACTGGTTCTCCTTCGTAGGTCCCGTCCCCCGACACCCGCCGAAGGACCTTCGAGTGCTTCGAGGCACACCGTAGCGAGTTTGTTCCCGACGATTTCCGCGGGAACATTTCCCCCGTGGCGGGCGTCTGAGGCACGAGTCAGGCACCTGCTCGACGATCGACCGACGAAGGGGGACCCATGGGCGACGAAGAGACCGAACGGCCGAGGGAGAACAACTTCTACCTCGACCACCTGGAGGAGTGGCACGGCACCGTGCTGCCCAACTGCCGCGAGACGCTCTCGGAGAACGGCGCAGCTCCCGAGCAGACCGTCGCCACGAAGGTCGCCGCCGGCTGGGTCTGCACCGAGGCTGACACCTGGATCGCGGAGCTGCACGAGGTGTGCAGCGGCGTCACCGGCGCGTTCGACGACGCCATCGCCACCGTCGGCTCGGCCAAGAACGGTCAGGACGCCACGGTCCCGGCCGACCACGAGCACGGTCTGGCCTACCAGCGGGCGCAGCAGCGCATCCAGGGCTCGGGCAGGCGCCCCGGTCCGACCCCCTACTGACCGCTCATCACCCACACCTGATCCACGACCCATCACACGGGGGGAACCGCCATGTCGTCCGTCACCGTCCACCACGCCGAGCTCGACCAGGCCATCAGCGAGGCCACCAGCCTGGGCACGCGCATCGACCGGCAGGCCAGCATCGCCCGGACCAACGCTCCGGTCGAGCTGCCGTCGCTGAGCAGTCATGCCATCACCCGCGTCGGCACGTGGCTGGAGGCCGAGATCCCGATGCTCGAGGGACTCTCCACCATTGCCCGCCTGCTCGACACCGACGGCAACGGTCAGGCCACCTTCGAGGTCACGGTCACGCCGTACTCCGTGCGCGAGATGGTCGGTGAGACGCTCGCGGAGCAGGGGCACCTCGCGAACCCCAACTTCAAGGAGGAGTTCCGCACCTGGGCCGACGAGTACAGCCAGTGGGTCAACGACCCACAGGTGATGGCCTCCTTCTACGAGAACATCACGGCCGAGGGTGCACTGCGGCTGATGAGCAACATCGCCGGCCCGGACGGCGTCGGGCCCGACGACTTCGTCCCCTTCGAGGAGCGTCAGGCGCTGCTCAACCAGCTGCGCACCGGTCTGGAGCAGGCCACGACGCACTCGGGCTTCCCCGACGAGCAGTACGCCCGCGATCTGGTCGAGCAGGCCACGACCGATCCCGAGGACCTGTTCGGTCGCGGCGTCTACAACCCGTCCGGAGCGCTGGCGTTCCTCCTGCGCGACGGCGACTTCGACCGCCCGTTCCTCGAGACCATGGCGACCGAGCTCGACCACTACGAGCGCGTCGAGAACAACGGTGCGTCCGGCCTCTGGGGAGATCGCCCCATGCAGGACGCCGACTTCGGTCAGTTCATGCCGCACGGCACCGCCATGACGTACGACAACCTCGACCCGATGGCCGGCCTCATGTCGGCCATGGAGAACGATCCCGAGTACGCGCTGGAGTTCTTCAGTGACGACTCGCACGAGGAGGGCCAGCCGCACCGGTCGTACTACTACATCCACGACCGCAACTGGGACCAGGACGGCTACCAGGGCATCACGGGCGCGCTCGACGCCGCGACGACGGACCCCTCGGTGATCGGCGACCCGGACTCTCCCGAGGCACGGGACGCCGCGATGCTGGCCTCGCGGACGGTCGAGTACTTCTCCGAGCGCGACAACATCGACGAGCTCCCTGAGCGCATGGCGCAGTGGGGTTCGTTCGGGGACAACGACTCGTCCCAGAACCTCGCGCACATCATGACGACGTACATGCCGTCGGTGGACGCAGCACTCGATCCGACGAAGACCGGCACCGACTACGACCCTGGCGTCTTCACGTTGACCGACGACGCCCGCGGTGGTCTGCAGCTCGTCAACTCACCGCTCTTCGACCGCGAGGCTCTCGACAAGTTCGGACTGCTCGCCATGGCGTCAGACGAGGGCTTCGCCGAGGTACGGGCCGGCGTCACCGACTACCGCCAGGAGACGCTCGGCAACGCCGTCAACCGGTACGCCGACGACCCGGCGGGCAACGAGGAGATGCTGCAGAACGCCCTCAACGACGACGCCCGCCGCGAGGGATACTTCGTCCGGCTCATCGGTGAGCAGGACATCTCCGAGGGCGCCGCCGAGGACGCACGCACGCAGGCCTGGATCGACTTCGGGTCGGAGGTCGTCGATCTCGTGCCGATCCCGGGCGTCGATCAGGTCACCGGGGTCGGTGGCGACATCATCAACGCGGCGATCGACCGCGGCAAGGGCGCCGGCACCGATGCCATCACGAGCGCCCTGGTCAACGCCGAGGAAGGGGCACGCGCCGACGCCCAGGAGGCGGCCGGCTCGACCCTGGACCAGCAGTCCTATGCGGTGGCCTCGCTGCTCGCCGAGCGCGGCCTGCTGGCGGACCAGTCGATCGAGATCCCGACCTGGGACGAGTACCAGGACATGAACGATGGCGAGCGCGCCACGCTGTGGGAGTCGTTGAACTCGACCGAGCGCGGCGTCGGACGCCACTTCAGCAGCACCGACTACGCCGACGTCTACAACTCCGAGCACACCCAGTACTTCTACGACAAGTGAACGGGCCGCCGGTGACCCGGCGGCCCGGGTCGATCACTGCACGCAGCCGCCCGAGCCACTGATGGTCGCCAGACCGCTGCTCGTGCTGACGCGAGTGCTCATCGAGAACCCGTCCTTGCCGAACCGTGCGCTCACGGTGCCGTCGCCGGCAGGATCCCGCGTGATCTCCCAGCCCTCTCCCGCCATCTGCCCGGACACGTCGTCGAGGAGCTGCTCGGGATCACCCTCGGTCTGCACCCGGAGCTTGTAGACGAGGTCGATGCCGGAGTCCTCCTGACCCGGCACGCAGTCGGTCAGCTCGTCCATCAGGACCTCGCGGGTCTCGCCGACCCGGTTCGCCAGGTCGTCGACGTGCACGCGGGCCTCGGCAGCTCGTGCCTCTGCTCGTTGCTGCAGGTCCATCCCGTCCTCCTCGGTACATCCGGTCGTGAGCAGCAGTGCCGCGATCGCGACAGTGATCAGTGTCCGCCTCATTCGATGTCGATCCTCGACCCGTCATCGTTCCAGCCCACCTGCACCCCTGGCGAGACGCCACCGTAGCCGCTCGGCGGTGGGTAGTAGTAGTCGGGGCTGCGGTAGGTCTCGACGTCGCCACCAGTGAACACCTCGTACATGTTCTGCCAGGCGTCGCTGCCCTCCTCGAACACGCTCGTGTGAGCGCCGACGCCCGTGTTGAGCGACCCGTCGGCCTTGTCACCGGAGTGCAGGCGGACGGTGCCGTCGAAGGTGTCCGGGTCGGCACCGTGGCCGATGTTGTCGGTCACCTGCGGCGCACCCTGGGCCAGCTCGATCACGTCGCCGGGGGCGGTGAGCGAGTAGCGATCGACCTGGCGTTGGGTGGACGGCAGGTCGCCGGGGTCGTCGACGTCGTGCCCCATCCCGGCTGACGCGATGTGCAGCACCCGGTCGGCCTGGAGCCCGTGCAGCTCCGATCGCCCCACCACGGCTCCGCCGTAGGAATGGCCGGCCACGGTGACCTGCGCATCCGGTGACGCGGAGCGCTCGATCTCGAGCTGGAGGTCGCGCGAGAAGTCGGCGAGCCGTGGACCGCCGTCGACGCTGTAGTTCGCGAACGGCGCGTCCTTCGGGATCGAGTCCGGCAGGTCGGTGCCCATCCAGCTGATCATCGCCAGTCCGCCGTCCGGGTCCTCCAGCTGGAAGGACCGCGACCGGTCTGCAGTGCCTTGGAAGTTGCTCATGTCGCTGCCCGTTCCCGGCACGAGCACTCCGACGTTGTCGGTGCGGGGGCCGATGTCGCCGTGCAGCTCGGCGATCGCGCCGTCACCGGACGGATCGAAGTACACGATCTGACGATCGTCGCGAAGGATCGACTCGTAGAGGGCGATGCGGTCCTCGAGGTCACCGATCGGCCCCTCGAGATCGTCGTTGTTGCGGCCGAAGAAGTCCCAGTCGTGCTGGTTCTCCTCGTGCTGGTCGCGCAGGTCACCCAGCTCAGCCCGTTCGTCGGCCAGCGCGGCCACGACGTTGACGGTGTTGGCGTCGGCGCGGTTGTCGAACGGCACACCCGGCAGGTTGCCCACGAGCGACGGGTAGGTCATCGCGAGGATCGCGGCGTCCTGGGGTGAGAGTCCGGCGAAGAGATCGCGCGCGTCGAGGCGCCGTTGCTCCCAGACCGCTGCACTGTCACCGGGCGCGGTGACGAACGGGAGCGTCAGGGCATTCAGCTCACCTGGCAGGCCGGGACCGATGGGACGGAGATCTCGCAACGCCGTGGCGACGGCCGGGTGGTCGATGATGAACTGGCGCAGCTCGACCGGCGTCATCACCCCGGCGCCGGGCGGCAGGTCGCGGCCCACGGACCCGAGCGTGGTCAGGAGGGCCGTGAGCTCCTCACCCTCGAGTCCCGTCGCGTCGACGAAGCCGGGCCCGAAGCGGGCGTCACCGGCCTGCTCGAGCAGCGCATCGGGCTCCCACGCGCCGGCGGCGACGTCGAGCGTGGCGCTGCCGTCACCGTCGGTGTCGAGCATCAGCGCGAGCGCCGCCAGCTGGTCGAGCATCGGCACCTGGTCGCGGAGCCACTGGGCCTTGGCCGGCAGGGACGTCAGGCTCGGCAGGTCGACGGGTGACTCGGTGCGAGACGTGCGCACGGAGGCGTCGATGTCGTCGGCCAGGTCGTCCGCCGCCGACGACGCCGCCATTAGGGCCAGGTGCTCAAGCTTCACCAGCATCGCCGACCACCTCGGTCCGGCACGGCCAGGACGAGCAACGCGGCGGCGGTCATCGCGGCAAGCCTGGAGTGGTGCGGCATGGATCCCCCGATGTCTCGGCGCGACGCGGCCGTCTGGCACGCCGCCGTCTGCGTGTGTGATGCGCGGATCATGACGATTGTTCCCGATGCACCGTGTCTTCGCCCGCGGCTGCGCGTGCATGCGACGCCCCGGTCACGTCACGACGTCGATGAGGGCCTCCGCCGCCGTCTGCAGCTGCTCCAGGGTCACGGCCGCACCGAAGGTGAAACGCACGGCTGTCTGGGCGACCTCGCGGTCGATGGCCATCGCGGTGAGCACGTGGCTCGGCTCGTCGCTGCCGGCGTGGCACGCCGAGCCGCTGGAGATGATCACGCCGTGGCGCTCGAGGTCGAGCAGGATCGACTCCCCCGACCGGCCCGGGAAGACGAAGGACGCGTTGCCGGGCAGCCGGTGCACGGGGTCGCCGGTCAGGCGCGCGTCGGGCGCACCCGTCAGCACCTGCTCGATGAACAGGTCGCGCAGAGTCGTCACCCGCGCGGCGTCGGGGCGCGGCGCGCGCACCGCGGCCGCGAGTCCCACGGCGGACGCCACGTTCTCGGTGCCGGACCGGCGATCATTCTCCTGCCCTCCCCCGTGCAGCAGGGGTTCGCACGGAGTGCGGCGGGCCACCCACAGGACGCCGACACCCTTGGGGGCGCCCAGCTTGTGACCCGACAGGCTGAGGGCCTGCACACCGAGCGTCGCGACGTCGATGTCGAGCCAGCCGGCGGACTGCACCGCATCGGTGTGGAACGGCACGCCCCGCTCGGCGGCCACAGCCGCCAGTGCCGAGATGTCCTGGACCGTGCCGACCTCGTTGCTCGCGTGCTGGATGCTGACCAGCGCGGTGTCGTCGCGCAGCTCCGCGGCCAGCGCGTCGGGCGAGACGCGTCCGAGCTCGTCCACGCCGAGCTCGGTCACCTCGAACCGCTGCCGCCCGAGCCAGGCCGCCGACTCGAGCACCGCCGGGTGCTCGATGGCGCTGACCACGACGTGACGACCCCGCGCCGAGGCCAGGGCGATGCCCTTGACGGCGGCGTTGTCAGCCTCCGTGCCACCGGAGGTGAACGTGATCTCCCCCGGGCGGGCACCCAGGAAGGACGCAACGTCGCGCCGCGCGTCCTCGAGCGCCCGACGGGCGAGGTCGCCGACCTCGTGCCGACTGGAGGGGTTACCGAACGTGCCCGTCAGGTAGGGCCACATCGCTTCTAGCACGTCGCGCCGCACCGGCGTCGTCGCCGCCTCGTCGAGGTAGATCACCGTGTTGTCTGCCGCCCAGGGCCCGGCACCCCTGCCGAGGAGATCACCATGTCGAGCCCGAGGTCGAGGGCACGGGCGGAGTGGGTCAGGGCGCCGACGCTGATGACGTCGACGCCCGTCGCCGCGATCTTGCCCACCGTGTCGAGGGTGACGCCACCGCTGGCCTCGACGATCGCGCGACCAGCCACGAGCTCGACCCCGGCGCGCAGGTCGTCGAGCGAGAAGTTGTCGAGCATGATCGTGTCGACTCCCCCGGCCAGCACCGCCTCCACCTGGTCGAGCCGGTCGACTTCGACCTCCAGGTGCGTCGTGTGCGGCAGCTGCTCACGCGCCGAACGAATGGCCGCGGTGACGTCATCGAGCAGCGCGAGGTGGTTGTCCTTGGCCATGACCGCGTCGGACAACGAGTAGCGGTGATTGCGGCCGCCACCGCAGCGGACGGCGTGCCGCTCCAGCGCACGCAGGCCCGGCGTGGTCTTGCGAGTGTCGACGATGCGGGCACGGGTGCCCTCGACCGCGGCGACGTAGGCAGCGGTCAGGGTGGCGACGCCGCTCATGCGCTGCACGAGGTTCAGCGCGACCCGCTCGCCGCGCAGCACCGCACGGGCCGGGCCCTCGATACGCGCGATGCGGTCGCCCGGACCGAAGCGGTCACGGTCGGCGAGGTCGAGCTGCACCTGCACGCGCGGGTCGACGGCCGCGAACGTCGCGACCACGACGTCGGCACCGGCCAGCACCCCGCTCTCGCGCGCCATCAGGTCGGCGGTCGCGACGGCGTCCTCGGGCACGAACACGGCCGAGGTGAGGTCGCCGAACGGGGCGTCCTCCTCCAGGGCCATCTCGACGACCCGACGGATCTGGGTCTCGGTCAGCAGTCCCCCGCTCATGGGCTCACCCGCACACCGCTGTGCACGGCCCGCTGCGGATCGGCCGCCGGGAAGTCGGAGCGGAAGTGTCCGCCGCGCGACTCCTCCCGGGCGAGTGCGCTGGCCACGACCGCCCGAGCGACCACGAGGAGGTTCGCGTCCTCGGCGGACTTCGCGTCGGTGGGCGTGGGTGCTTCCCAGCCGTCGAGCACGGCCAACGCCGCGGTCAGCGACTCGGCGTCGCGGGTGAGGCCGGCGGCGTCCCACATCAGCTGCTGCAGGTCGGCGCGGGTGAACGACTCACCGTGGGAGGTGACGGTGACTTCAACGGGTTCGGCCCACTCAGCGTCGAACGTCTCGGACCCGACGGCACTGAGCACCGCATCGACGACACGGTGACCGAACACCGCGCCCTCCAGCAGCGAGTTGGAGGCGAGCCGGTTGGCGCCGTGCAGGCCGTTGCAGGCAACCTCGCCGACGGCGAACAGGCCCGGCAGCGAGGTACGTCCCCACAGATCCGTGCGCACGCCGCCCATGTAGTAGTGCGCAGCCGGGGTGACCGGAATGGGCTCGCGCGACCAGTCGAAGCCCTGTGCACGCAGGGCGGCGTCGATGGTCGGGAAGCGCCGGGCCAGGAAGTCCGCACCCAGTGCGGTCGCGTCGAGACGCACGGGCACGCCGCCCTGAGCGGCCATCTGCGCGGCGATGCCGCGGGCGACGACGTCGCGAGGCGCCAGCTCGGCGTCGGGGTGGACGTCCGTCATGAACCGGCGGCCGTCCGCGTCGATCAGCACCGCTCCTTCACCGCGCACCGCCTCGGAGACGAGGTGGTTGCCCGCGGCGGCGAGCGACGTGGGGTGGAACTGGTAGAACTCCAGGTCGGCCGCGACGGCACCGGCGCGCAGCGCCATGGCGAGGCCGTCGCCCATGGCCACGGCCGGGTTGGTCGTGTACGGGTAGAGCTGACCCGCGCCACCCGTGGCCAGCACCACGGCGTCGGCGGTCAGCACCGTGCCGTCGAGCAGACGCACGCCGGTGACCCGGCCGTCGGCGACCACGAGGTCGAGCACGGTGGCGTCCTCCCGCACCGTGACGTCGGATTGCAGCAGGCGATCGATCAGGGCGCCGGCGATCGCGGCACCCGTCGCATCGCCACCCGCGTGCAGGATGCGCTCGTGCGAGTGCGCCGCTTCCAGGCCGCGCGCCAGCTGTCCGTCCTGCACGTCGAACCGGACGCCGCGCTGCATCAGCTGGCTCACCGCGCCGGGTCCCTCGGCGCACAGCACCTCGACCGCGTCGTCGTCCGACAGCCCGGCGCCTGCGGCGAGGGTGTCGGCCACGTGCGAGGCCACCGAGTCGTCGTCGGACGTGACGACGGCGACGCCGCCCTGGGCGTACCAGGTGTTGGACTGTCCGAGCGCGGCCTTGGTGACGAGGGTGACCTCGACCCCGGGCCGGCCGTCGGCGTCGAGGGCTGCCGTCAGTCCGGCCACCCCGCTGCCGATCACCAGGATGTGCGTCATGTCAGTCCTTCGGCAAGGCCGCGAGCATCCGCTCGAGGGCGACCTTGGCATCGGTGGCGACGTCGTCGGCGACGACGATCTCGTTGCGCACCTCACCCTCGACCAGACCGTCGAGCGTCCAGGCGAGGTAGCCGGGGTGGATGCGGTACATCGTCGAGCACGGGCAGATGACCGGGTCGAGGCAGAAGATCGTGCGGTCGGGGTGCTCGGCTGCGAGCCGGTTGACCAGGTTGATCTCGGTGCCGATCGCGATGACGTCGCCGGGTGCGGACGCAGCCACGAACTTGCGGATCGCGTCGGTCGAGCCGGCGGCATCCGCGGCGTCGACCACGGGCATCGGCGACTCGGGGTGCACGATGACCTTCACGCCCGGGTACTGGGCGCGCGCCTGATCGATCTGCGCCACGGTGAACCGCTTGTGCACCGAGCAGAAGCCGGGCCACAGCAGCACCCGGGCATCCATGAGCTCCTGCGGCTCGACGCCGAGGCCGGGCTTGCGCGGGTTGATCATCGGCATCTGCTCGAGCGGCACGCCCATGGCCTTGCCGGTGTTGCGGCCCAGGTGCTGGTCGGGGAAGAACAGCACGCGGCGGCCGCGCTCGAACGCCCACTCCAGCACCGTGGCGGCGTTCGACGACGTGCAGACGATGCCGCCGTGGCGACCGCAGAACGCCTTCAGCGCAGCCGAGGAGTTCATGTACGTGACCGGAATGACTGACGCGAGATCACCCTCCTCGTCGGCGTACAGCTCCATGAGCTCCTCCCACGCGGCCTCGACCGACTCCTCGTCGGCCATGTCGGCCATCGAGCAGCCGGCGGCGAGGTTGGGCAGGATGACGTGCTGCTCAGGCCGCGCCAGGATGTCGGCGGTCTCGGCCATGAAGTGCACACCGCAGAACACGATGGTCTCGGCCTCGGGCCGGGTCAGCGCGGCGTTGGCGAGCTGGAAGCTGTCGCCCACGAAGTCGGCGTACTGCACGACCTCGTCGCGCTGGTAGAAGTGCCCCAGGATGACGAGCCGGTCGCCGAGGGTCTCCTTGGCGGCGCGGATGCGGGCGTGCAGCTCCTCGTCCGGCATGCGCTGGTAGTCCACCGGCAGCTGGCCCGGCCGCACGACGGGGTCGGGAATGACGTCATTTTCGGACGCGCCGGGACCGTAGCCCGGCGTCAGGTCGAAGACCCAGGGGCTCGCGGCCAGGTCGGTGTCGCACGAGGCGGACGGGTCGGCCGTGATGACGGCATCGACCGAGCGGGTCACGGTGGTCATGGCTGCTCCTCGGGGGTGGGGGCACGGTGCTGGGACCGGTAGAGGGCGGGAGGACGGTGGCTGGTGCCGGTGACGCATCGCCCGGTGGGGACGACGCTGCCGCCGGCCAGGATCTGACGACGGAAGTTAGCGGGGTCGAGCCGGCGCCGCAGCACACCCTCGTGCACGGCGCGCAGGTCGCCCAGGGTGAACTCGTCGGCGCAGAACGCGTGGGCGATGGGCGAGTACGTGATCTTGCTGCGCAGGCGCGCGAGGGCGTACGTGACGATGTCGTTGTGGTCGAAGGCCAGCTGCGGCACCTCGTCGGCCACGAACCACTGGACGTTCTCGCCGTCCACCGCGCTGGCGACCTCGTCGGCACGCACCAAGGCCCAATAGACGATCGACACGACACGTCCGCCGGGCGACCGGTCGACGGCACCGAATGAGTACAGCTGCTCGAGGTGGCGCGGCGTGAGGCCGGCAGTGCGCTCAAGCGTGTGCCGCGCCGAGGCCGCAAGGTCCTCGTGGGGCTCCAGCGGACCACCCGGCAGCGCCCAGCTGCCGCGGTACGGGTCACGAATACGGCGCACCAACGGCAGCCAGAGGGTCGACTCCCCCGTCGTGGGGTGCGGCCGCAGGGCAAAGATGACGGTGGAGACGGCCAGGCTGACGGCGTGCGCCGACTCGTCGCTGCACGGGGAAGCTTCCGGGGGCGCTGCCACGGTCTCGGTCATCGTGCACCTCCCGGTCGGACTTCAAGTCAGAGTGACCCTTAGTGGGTCAGGTCGACCATAACCCCTGCTTTTGGTCACGTCAACCATTAGCGCGCACGTCTCGTGCGTGAGCGAGTTCGCCGTCTCGTCACCTGACGTTCCGGCCAGCGCGCACCGACTGGTCACCGGCCGGCGGCACGGTCCGAGCGTGTCCCGCGCCCTTCGCCCCGCCCTGGCGGTCCTCGCCGCCGCCACCCTCCTGGTCGCGGTCGTCACCCTGGTGACCGCAGGGGGGACGACCGCCACGGCCGACACGAGGGACGGCACCGCCACCGCCGTCCCCGACCGCATCGTGCTGTCACCGACGACCGAGCCGGCGACGAGCCAGGCCATCACGTGGCGCACGGCGGTCTCGACGCTCGCGGGCGGGGCCGAGGTCGTTCCCCTCTCGGCTCCCCAAGCCGTGGCCTTCGTGGCCTCGACGATGTCGACCGTCGAGCAGCTGCCGGGCTCCCGCCTGGTCGCCCGACACCACACCGTCACGCTGACCGACCTCTCCCCCGACACCACCTACCGCTACCGCGTGGGCGGCGGGAGCCACTGGTCGGCGTGGTCGGAGTTCACGACACCGCCTCTGGACGCCACGACCCCGTGGACCTTCCTGTACTTCGGCGACGCGCAGCTGGGCCTCGACGCCGGGTGGGCCCAGGTGGCCGACGCGGCCTTCACCCGCCACCCGGAGGCGCGCGCCAGCCTGCACGCGGGCGACCTGGTCAACGACGGCAACGACGACGCCCAGTGGCAGGCGTGGTTCACCGCGATGGCCCCGTACGCCGCCAGTCGCACCCTGCTCACAGTGCCCGGCAACCACGAGCTCTACGGCGACGCCGAGCTCGAGCGGTACCGCAGCCAGTTCACCTACCCCGCCAACGGACCCGCCGGCTTCGACGAGCGCGCCTGGTACACCGATCTCGGCGGGGTCCGCTTCGTGACGCTCGACGGCAACGTCACCGGCGACGAGGCGGCGGCCGACGCCCAGGCCGCGTGGCTCGACGACGTGCTGGCCGACAATCCGATGCAGTGGACCGTGGTCTCGGTCCACCAGCCGATGTTCTCGGCCGCCAAGCTGCGCGACAACGTCGATCAGCGAGAAGCGTGGCTCGACATCCTCGAGGAGCACGACGTCGACCTGGTGCTGCAGGGCCACGACCACGCCTATGCGCGGGGCCACGTGCGGGAGGACGGTCCCGTGTACGTGGTGACCAACGCGGGCGACAAGTACTACGACCTCGATCCCCCGGACCGCAACAACTGGACGATCAACGGCGCTGTGCGCGATGCGGCCGCGGACAAGATCTCCACGTACCAGAGCATCCGCGTCGAGGCCGACCGCCTCGTCTACCGCTCCTACGTCGGGGTGGTCGGCCCGAACGCCACACCCGCTGGCGCCCAGCCCGGTGACGAGCTGGATGCCTTCAGCGTCGTGCGCGACACCGACGGCACCACGCGGGTGGTCGACGAGCGCTCCTGACGGGGCTCACTGGAAGTCGCGGCTGGAATGCCGTGACGACAACGAGCCTGCCGTGGCCGGGAACAGCACCTCGATGCGATCGGCCCGCTCGGCCACCAGGTTGACCACCCGGTGCTCGGTGACCTCCGCGATCCCCCGGATGACCACCCCGGCGGCACCTCGGAAGACGCGCCGGTGCTGCTCCCACACGTGGGTGAAGACCACGACGTTGAGCATGCCGGTCTCGTCCTCGAGGTTGAGGAACGTGACACCTCCAGCGGTGACCGGACGCTGGCGATGCGTGATGAGCCCGGCCACCCGGACGCGCCGGCCGTGACCGCTGCTCATCGCCTCGGCCACCGAGCACACCTGCTCGGAGCGCAACAGGTCACGCAGGTGCTCCATCGGATGACGCTCCGGCGAGACGCGGGTGGCCCAGAGGTCGGCGAGCGTCTCCTCGACGTCGCTGAGCCCCGGCAGCATCGGCGGGGGCGCCTCGACCGCGGTGCCCGGCAGCATCTGGGGCGCATCGGTGAACCCGGCGTTCCACAGTGCCTGACGGCGCGAGATGCCGAAGCCGTCGAAGGCGCCCGCCGTGGCCAGCGACTCCATCTGGGCCGTGCTGAGACCGGTGCGCCGCACGACGTCGGCCATGTCGGTGAACGGCTGCTCGGCGCGCGCCGCGACGATGCGTCGAGCCACCTCGGTGCCGATGCCCTGCACGCTGTCGAGCCCCATGCGCACCGCCAGGTTGCCGTCGCGCCGGTGCGTGGGCGTGGGGTCGGCGACGTCGGGGTCGAACCGCTGCGGCGCCGGCTGCTCGCGCTCGAGGCACGAGTCGAGGCCTGTTGGCCCAGGGCCCGGGACCCCCCTGGCGGGGGTCCCGGGCCGTGGGCGGGAAGAAGGCACAGCCAGGGGCTCCAGGTCGGCCTGCGCCTGGGAGAACCGGATGTCGGGGCGCCGGGTCTCGACACCGTGCAGGCGGGCGTCGGAGACCAGGGACGCCGGCGAGTAGAACCCCATCGGCTGGTTGCGCAGCAGGGCGGCCAGGAAGATCGCCGGGTAGTGCAGCTTGAACCAGCTGCTGGCGTAGACCAGCAGCGCGAAGCTCAGCGCGTGGCTCTCGGCGAAGCCGAAGTTCGCGAACGACTTGATGGTCAGGTAGATGGCGTCGGCCTCGGGGCCGACGATGCCGTGCTTGGCCATGCCGTCGAACAGCTTCGCCTCGAGCGACTCGATGCGCTCGATGCCGCGCTTGGAACCCATGGCCCGGCGCAGCAGGTCGGCCTCGTCGCCGGTGCAGTCGCCCAGCTCGACCGCCATCTGCATCAGCTGTTCCTGGAACAGCGGCACCCCCTTGGTGCGCTTGAGCACCGGCTCCAGCACCGGGTGCGGGTAGGTGACGGGGTCGAGCCCTGTGGCCCGCCGAATGTACGGGTGCACGGACCCGCCCTGGATGGGGCCGGGGCGGATCAGCGCGATCTCGATGGCGAGGTCGTAGAACTGGCGCGGCTGCAGGCGCGGCAGCGTGCCGATCTGCGCCCGGCTCTCGACCTGGAACACGCCGATCGAGTCGGCCCGGCAGAGCATGTCGTAGACGCCCGGCTCGTCCTTGGGGATGGTGGCGAGCTCCCACGCCTCACCCAGGTGCTGCTCGGTGAGCGTGAAGCAGTGATCGAGCGCGCCCAGCATGCCCAGGCCCAGCAGGTCGAACTTGACCAGCCCCATCCACTCGCAGGCGTCCTTGTCCCACTGCAGCACCGTGCGGTCGTCCATGCGGGCCCGCTCGATCGGCACCACCTCGCCGATGGGCCGCTCGGTCAGGATCATGCCGCCGGAGTGGATGCCCAGGTGGCGCGGCCGGCCGATCAGCTGTCCGGCGAGCTCCTGCACCGAGGCCGGCACGTCGCTGTCGGGATCGAGCGCACCCCAGCGCTCGATGCCCTTGCTCCAGGCATCCTGCTGCCCCACCGAGAAGCCCAGCGCCTTCGCGGCGTCACGAACCGCCGAGCGCGGCCGGTACGTGATGACGTTGGCGACCTGCGCGGCGTTACGGCGGCCGTAGGTGTCGTAGACCCACTGGATGACCTCCTCGCGGCGGTCGGAGTCGAAGTCGACGTCGATGTCGGGCTCCTCCTCGCGCGTGGCGGCCAGGAAGCGCTCGAAGGGCAGGCCGTAGAAGATCGAGTCGACCGCCGTGATGCCCAAGGCGTAGCAGAGCGCCGAGTTGGCCGACGAGCCTCGCGCTTGGCACAGGATCTTCTGCTCACGGGCCCACGTGACGATGTGGTGGACGATCAGGAAGTAGCCCTCGAAGTTCTTCTCGGCGATCACCGCCAGCTCGCGGTCGATGCGCTCGCGGGCGCGGTCGAGGTCGTGCGCGTACCGGACGCGGATGCCTTCCTCGGCCAGGTGCCGCAGCCACGACCGGTTGGTGTGTCCTTCCGGCACGCCGCGCACCGGCAGCCGCGGCGTGACCGAGCGCAGGTCGAAGGCCAGCTCCTGGGCCAACGTGACCGAGTGCGCGACGGCGCCGGGGTACCGGGCGAAGCGGGCCTGCATCTCGGCGCCGGAGCGCAGGTGGGCGGCGCCGGACGGTGGCAGCCAACCGTCGAGCTCGGTCAGGCTGCGGCGCGCCCGGATGGCTGCCATCGCCGCGGCCAGCCGGCCCTCCTGCGGGGTGGCGTGGTGCACCGCGTTGGTGGCCACGACCGCCAGGCCGTGGTCGGCGGCCAGGCGGGCCAGCGCGTCGTTGCGCTCGGAGTCGTCGGGCCGCCCGTGGTCGGTCAGCTCGACCACCACGCCGTCGAGACCGAACCGAGCCGTCAGCCGGTCGAGCTCGATCGCCGCCGCCGCCGGTCCCCCACTCGCGAGCGCCTGCCGCACGGCACCCTTGCGGCACCCCGTGAGCACGACCCAGTGCCCCCGGCCCCGCTCGGCCAGCTCGTCGAGGTCGTGCACGGGCCGGCCCTTGGCATCACCGCGCAGATTCGCCTCGGTGAGCGCCGCCGCCAGCCGGTGGTAGCCCTCGGCGCCGCGGGCCAGCACCAGCAGGTGGGTGCCCTCGGGATCGGCGATGCCACCCTGCGGGCGCGTGAGCCCCAACGAGATCTCGGTGCCGTAGATCGTCGTGAGGTCGTGCGACTGTGCGGCCTCGGCCAGCACCGGCGCCCCGGCGAAGCCGTCGTGATCGGTCAGCGCCAACCCCGACAGGCCCAGACGCACCGCCTCCTCGACCAGCGCGTCGGGATCACTGGCACCGTCGAGGAAGCTGTAGCTGCTGTGACAGTGCAGCTCGGCGTACGGCACCACCGTCTCGGGCCGTTCCACCTCCGGCGCCTCGTACCGCCCCCGCTTGTGCGAGATCGGCGCGTCGCTCGCGACCCATCTCTGATGCTCCGCCCCCCACGGATCCCGCGGAGGCGGATCGCTGATCCGCCCACGCCCCGAGAGCCGCTTCTCGAGCTCACCCCACGGCATGTCCGGGTTGTTCCACCCCATCAGCGCGGCCTCCACCCTCGCTGAGTGTCACGTTCTGGTCGTGAGATCTGGGATCTGGCGACCAGAACGTGACACTCAGCGGGGAAAGGGTCAGTCATAGCGGGCCTCGGTCCACCAGTCGTGGCCCTCGAGGACCAACAACCAGGCGCTGCCGTCGACCCCACCACCTGGAACCGGGCGATGCGCCGGGCCGCGGCCTCGTCCCACCAGTGCTCGTCGACCGGCCACGGACCCGCCCAGGCCGCCACCGGCTGCCAGTCGGCCTCGGGTCCCGACCGGAACTGCATCGGCTCGGCCGACATCGCCCCCCGCGCATCGACCCGCACCGGCTGGCCCTCGGCGCCCACCACCACGGCGGCCGCCGGCGAGGCGAAGACCGTGGCCGGTGCGGGCGCCGGCACCTGACCCGGCCACGGCCGCTCGGCCGGGCGCGCGACGTCGACCCGTTCACCCCACGGCGCCGTATGGACCCGCTGCCCCGGGCCCCGGCCACCCTGCTCGACCACGGCCTGCGCCGCCTCGTGCCCCAGCAGACCCTGCACCCGGGCGACCCCGCGGTCGACCTGCGCATCAGGTCCTTGCCCGAACAACGAGACCGCGTGCTCGCCCACCGCCGAGGTCTCCTCCGGCACCAGCCGCACACCATCGATGCCCCCGTGGGGGCGATCCGTCCCGTCGTGGGACCCGTCGTCGCTCGCCTTCTGCAGGTCGGCCGTGCGCCCCGCCAGCTGCCACCGGAGGCGGTCGAGCAGGCCCGCGGCGTCGAACCACGACGGGTGCCGCCACGTGCGGGCCGAGGCCACGGCACCGTCGACGTCGACCTCGATGCGCACCGCGGTGCCCACCAGCCCGTGACCGGCCAGCTGCGCGACGAGCTCCTCGACCGCGGTGCGCATGCTGAACACCACCGCCTCGGCGGTCTCGAGCGGAGGCTCGAAGGACCGGCCCACCCCCAGCTCGGGTGGGGCCTGGCGTCGACTGACCGGCTGGGGGTCCTCGCCCCGGGCCAGCCGGTGCAGCACCGACCCGTGGTCGCCGAACCGGGTGACGACGTCGGCCGGGGCCAAGGACGCGAACGCCCCCAGCGTGCGCAGGCCGAGCCGGCGCAGCAGACCGGTGAGCGCGGCATCGTCGACGACCTCGACCGGCAGGTCGGCCAGGAACGACGCGGACCCGCCCGGCGGCACGATCAGCACGTCCTGCGTCAGCGCCCGGCGCGCGGCCTGCTCGGCGGCGAACACGCCGTCGGCCACCCCGGCCCGGACGTCCCACACCCCCAGCTCGACGACCCGTTCGGCGAGCACCGCCGCGGTCTCTCGCTCACCCCCGAAGTAGCGGGGCGGGACCCGCAGTGCGCACAGCCCCGGCCGGATGGGCGCCACCCCGGGCGTGAGGTCCTCGACCGCCGCCAGGACGTCGTCGAACAGGCGCGCCTCGACGTCGGGGCGATGGTCGAGCAGCTCGAGCTCGGGGCACCGCGCCTGGGCGTCGCGTCGCCGCATGCCCCGCCGAACACCCTCGACCCGGGCGGCCGGCGAGCAGGCCAGGACCTCACCTCCGGCCAGCACGGCGGCGGGGGTGGTGACCGGCACCTGCGCCGCCACGACCGGCCAGTCCGGACACCACAGCACCATCGTCCGCAGCCGGACGCCGTCCGGCTCCGGCTCCTGCGCGGGGTCGAACAGCGTGGGGGCGCTCACGAGACGCTCCGCACGGGCGCGCGCGCAGGACGCTCCTGGACCGGGCGCTCTTGGACCGGGCGGCTGACGAGGTCGTCACCCGGCAGCCACACCTCACGGCGCCGGGTGACGGTGACGTCGGTGCAGGCCTCGATGACGGCACGGCGCGACCGCAGGCGGCCGTGCCCGTGCCCCACCCCGGCCCAGTCGGACGAGACGAGCGAGAGCCGGGCGTCGCAGCGCGGCCACTCCCCCCAGACCACCAGCACGGTCTGCCGTGACCGGAGCCGCGCCGTGAGCCGGGCGGCGTCCTTGGGAGCCACCCGTGCCGGCGGGCGCACCACCACGACGGCGAGCGCGTCGACCAGCGCTGCCACGACCTCCCACCAGGCCTCGTCGACCTGCGGCACGAGCACCAGCCGGGACAGGTCGATGCCGGCCTCGGCCGCCGCGGCGACCCCGAGATCGGGACACCCCACGACGCCGCACCACGCCCCCGCCGCGGACGGACCGGACAGCAGCGTGAGGACCAGGCTGGCGGCGTCGACGCCGTAGACACCACCGACGCGTGGCGTGACGAGACCCGCGAGCGCCGGGTGCACCGGCACCGTGGCGGTGTCGACCGGGCGTCCCTCGAGGCGCGCCATGCGCTGTCTGAGCTCGTCGAGGTCCACCACTCATCCATGATCGAACATCTGTTCGATCGGGTCAAGTGGGGTGTCCCGACGGGTGGGCACCCCTGCCCGGGCCGAGCTCGTTTGACCCGTCCTGCCACGGCTGGCATGGTCGTAGGGCTCAACCTAGCTATGTCTAAGGAGTCCTTCATGGCCACCCCCACGGCCGAAAAAACGCCCTCCGGACCCGGACGAAGGTCACCACTCTCGTCCGTCGCCCCGGGGGTCTTCTACCCCTCGCTCGTGATCCTGCTGACCGTCGTGCTGGCCAGCACCATCTTCCCGGACAAGACCGGCGAGGTGCTGGCGTCAGCCCAGTCCAACGTCGTGTCCGGCATCGGGTGGTACTACACGCTCGCCGTCACCGGATTCGTCGTCTTCGCGGTCTGGATGGGCGTCAGCCGGTTCGGCGACATCACGCTCGGCAAGGACGACGAGGAGCCCGAGTTCAGCATCAAGGCCTGGTTCGCGATGCTCTTCGCCGCCGGCATGGGCATCGGCCTCGTCTTCTGGGGAGCCGCCGAGCCCCTGACCTTCTACGACGATCCCAAGCCGGGCGTCGAGGGCAGCGACGCCGATGTCGCGAACGCCGCCATGACACAGGTCTTCCTGCACTGGGGCTTCCACGCCTGGGCCATCTACGTCGTGGTCGGCCTGGCCATGGCCTACGCGATCCACCGCAAGGGGCGCTCGGTCTCGCTGCGCTGGACGCTGGAGCCGATCTTCGGTGACCGGGTCAAGGGCCGTCTCGGTGACGTCGTCGACGTCATCGCCGTGGTCGGAACGGTCGCCGGCGTCGCCACCTCGCTGGGGCTCGGCGTGCAGCAGATCACCGCCGGCCTGGCGTACCTGAACGTCATCGACGAGCCGACCGACACCATCCGCATCATCGTGATCGTCGCGATCACGGCCGTGGCGATCGTCTCGGTCGTCAGCGGCGTCGGCAAGGGCATCAAGTGGCTGTCCAACGCCAACCTGGCGCTCGCCGCAGTCTTCATCGTGCTGGTCGCCGCGCTCGGCCCCACGCTGTTCCTGTTGCGCGACTTCGTCCAGAACATCGGCAACTACCTCATCGGCATCGTCCCGCTGAGCTTCGAGACCGGTGCGCTGACCGAGGGTGGCCCTGAGTTCCAGGCCGCCTGGACCACGTTCTACTGGGGCTGGTGGATCAGCTGGGCGCCGTTCGTCGGCGTCTTCATCGCGCGCATCTCGCGCGGTCGCACGATCCGCGAGTTCGTCGCGGGCGTGCTGCTCGTGCCGACACTCGTGACCGCCCTGTGGTTCACGGTCCTCGGTGGCACGGCCATCATGCGCGAGATGAACGAGGGCGACCTGGCAGGCGGCAGTCCGGAGAACGTGCTGTTCGAGCTGCTCAGCAATCTGCCGATGGGCGGCTTGTTGTCGGGCATCGCGATCGTGCTGGTGACGATCTTCTTCATCACCTCCTCGGACTCCGGCTCGCTCGTGGTCGACATGCTCGCCTCGGGCGGCGACCCGGAGCCCCCGACCTGGAGCCGGGTCATGTGGGCGGTGCTCGAGGGCGCCGTGGCGATCGGCCTGCTCCTGGCCGGTGGGCTCGCCGCACTGCAGACAGGCGCGATTCTGACCGCGGTGCCATTCAGCGTGGTCATGATCGCGATGGCGTTCGCCACCTACAAGGCGCTGAAGTCCGAGCACAAGGAGATCACGCGACTCGCCCGTCGCGCCCGCGAGCGGGAGTGGCAGACCGAGCTGACCGGCCACGTGGCGGGCGAGCTGGTCGACAACTTCGACGACCACCTCGCCGACCCGGTCGATGACCGGATCAAGCACGCACTGCGGGGCTCGGAGAAGAAGCGGCCGTAGCACCGCACGCAGTACACAGAAGGGGCCGTGAACCACCGTTCACGGCCCCTTCTGTCGTCCCCGCAGGGATCAGGCGCTCAGTCGTCCAGACCTCGACGCGGCAGGTCGTCGCCGGCCTCGACGACGCCGAGCGGGATGCTGCCGCCCGGGATCGCGTCGAGCAGGGCACGCGTGTAGTCCTCCCGCGGCGACTCGAAGACCGTCTCGACCGGAGCCGCCTCGACGACCTTGCCGTTCTGCATCACCAGCACGTCGTCGGCGATCTGCCGGACCACCGCGAGGTCGTGGGTGATGAACAGGTAGCTGAGGCCCAGCTCGGCCTGCAGGTCGTTGAGCAGCGTGAGGATCTGCGCCTGCACCAGCACGTCGAGCGCCGAGACGGCCTCGTCGCAGATGACGACCTCCGGCTCGAGCGCCAGCGCCCGGGCGATCGCCACCCGCTGACGCTGACCACCGGAGAGCTCGTTCGGGAACCGGCGCATCACCGAGGCCGGCAGCGACACCTTCTCGAGCAGGTCGCGGACCCGCGCCTCCCGCTCCTTCGACGAGCCGATGTCGTGCGTGCGCAGCGGCTCCTCGATCGAGCGGTAGACCGAGTACATCGGATCGAGCGAGGCGTACGGGTTCTGGAACACCGGCTGCATGCGCCGGCGCAACGCGAGCTTGTCGGCCCGGCTGCCGATGTCGGAGACGTCGACGCCGTCGAAGGTCACGGTGCCCGAGGTCGGTTCCAGCAGACCCAAGACCATCCGGGCGACGGTGGACTTGCCCGAGCCGGACTCCCCCACGATCGCGGTGGTCGTGCCGCGTCGCAGCGAGAAGCTGACGTCGTCGACGGCCAGGAAGTCGGTCTTGCGGAACGGGCTGCTGCCGGGGAGCCGGAAGACCTTGCTGAGGTTCTGCACCGTGATGACGTCGTCCGGCGGGGCACCGGCCTCATCACCGACCGCGGCGACCTGCACGGCCGAACGTTGCGCCTGCTCGCGCACCTCCGCACGGTGCTCCAGCGACGAGAGGCGCTGCGAGGCGAGGGACGGCGCCGACGCCACGAGGCGTTGCGTGTACGGATGGTGCGGATCCTGAAGGATCTCGAGGGCCGGACCGGACTCCACGATGCGGCCCTTGTACATGACCACGAGGTGGTCGGCCCGCTCGGCGGCGAGGCCCAGGTCGTGCGTGATCAGCAGCACCGCCACGCCCAGCTCGTCGGTCAAGGTGTCGAGGTGGTCGAGGATCTGCTTCTGCACCGTGACGTCGAGCGCCGACGTGGGCTCGTCGGCGATGAGCAGCTTCGGCCGTGCGGCCAGGCCCATCGCGATGAGCGCCCGCTGACGCATGCCACCGGAGAACTCGTGCGGGAACTGCCGGGCCCGGCGTTGCGCCTCGGGCAGCCCGGCCTCCTCGAGCAGCTCCACCACGCGGCGGTCGGCGACCTTCCCTGACGCGATGCCGTTGGCCTTGAGGGACTCCTTGATCTGCGAGCCCACCCGCCACATCGGGTTGAGGTTCGACATCGGGTCCTGCGGCACGAGGCCGATCGAGGCGCCGCGCAGGGCAACGATGTCCTTCTTGCGCGCGGTGGCGATGTCCTTGCCCTCGAACAGGATCTCGCCGCCGGTGACGTGCCCGGTGCCCGGCAGGAGTCCGATGATGGCGTGGGCCATCGTGGACTTGCCCGACCCGGACTCCCCCACGATCGCGACCGTCTGGCCCGGATGGACCGTGAGGTTCGCGCCCCGGACGGCGGGAACGTCCTGCTTGTTGACCCGGAACGCGACGTCGAGGTCGCGCACCTCCAGCAGCGGCTGGCGCTCGCTCATGACTTGCCCGCCTTCGGGTCGAGGGCGTCGCGGACCGCGTCGCCCAGCAGGATGAACGCGAGCACCGTGATGGCCAGGGCGGACGCCGGCACGAACATGACCGAGAGGTCCTGGCCCGAGCGCACGAGGTTCTGGGCGGCTGAGATGTCGTTGCCCCACGACACGACCGAGCTGGGCAGGCCGAGACCGAGGAACGACAGCGTGGCCTCGGTCGTGATGAAGACACCCAGCGAGATCATCGAGGTGACGATGACGGGGGCCAGCGAGTTCGGCACGACGTGGCGCAGCAGGTTGACGCGCGGTGACGCACCGATGGCCTTGGCCGCGTCGACGAACTCCAGGTTCTTGACCTGCAGCACCGAGGCGCGCATCTGCCGGGTGATCTGCGGCCAGGCGAACAACGCCAGCGTGAAGACGATGGCGAGGCAGCCTCCCCAGAATCCCCGGTCGGGGTTGAGGTTGTTGAAGATCGACAACGTGACGATCGCGGCGAGCAGCAGCGGGATGGCGAAGAAGATGTCGCCGAGGCGCGAGACGATCGAGTCTGGGAACGTCCCGTAGAAGCCCGCGATCGCGCCCGTGACGATGCCGATCGTCGCGACCAGCAGCGTCGTCAGCACACCCACCAGCACCGAGGCGCGTGCCCCGTAGAGGGTGCGCGACCAGACGTCGCAGCCCTGCTTGTCGAACCCGAAGGGGTGTCCCGCCCGCCCGTTCGCGAGGCTGTCGCTCAGCTGACAGAACGTCGGGTCGGCGTCCGTGAACAGGCCGGGCACGGCGAGCACGACGGCCAGGAGCGCCAGGAGCACCGACGACATCCAGAACAGCGGATTGCGTCGCAGTCGCTTCCAGGCCTCCTTCCACTGGCTCTCCGGCGGCGCCTCCGTGTCGAGCACGTCGACCGCCTTCAGCGGAGTCTCGGCCAGGGCAGCGACCCAGCGCTGCTGGCCCGGCATCAGGTCACGCATAACGGATCCTCGGATCGAGAACGGCGTACAGGAGATCGACGAGCAAGCTGGTCACCACGTAGACGAGCACCATGACGGTCACGACCGAGACCACGGTCGGGCTCTCTCCGGTGCGAATGGCGTCGTAGGCCAGACCGCCGACGCCGTTGACGTTGAAGATGCCCTCGGTCACCACCGCTCCGGCCATCAGGGCCCCCAGGTCGGTGCCCAAGTACGTGATCACGGGGATCAGCGAGTTGCGCAGCACGTGCCGGCGCACCACGGTCCCCTCGGACATTCCCTTGGCGCGGGCCGTGCGCACGTGGTCGGCGAGCAGGTTCTCGGCGACCGCGGACCGGGTGAGTCGCAGCACGTAGGCGAAGGAGATCAGTCCCAGCACGGTGGCAGGCAGCAGCAGGTTCTTGAAGCTGTCGTTGGCGCCCACCGTGGGTGGCACGAGGTCCCACTTGACGCCGAAGAACAGCTGCATGACGAAGCCGAACACGAAGATGGGGACGGCGATCACCACCAGCGAGACCACGAGCATCGTGGAGTCGAAGAGCTTGCCCTTGCGGAGTCCGGCCAAGGTGCCGGCGAGCACGCCGAGCACGAGCTCGAGGACCAGCGCCATCAGGGCCAGCTTGATCGTCGTGGGGAAGGTCGCGGCCAGCAGGTCGTTGACCGAGCGTCCCGAGTAGGACTGCCCGAAGTCGAAGACGATGGCGTCCTTCAGGAACAGCAACCACTGCACGATGAAGGGCTGGTCGAGGTTGTACTGCGCCTCGATGGCCGCGCGCGTGGCAGCGTTGACCGGCTTGTCGCCGAAGAGGCCCACGATCGGATCACCGGGTCGCAGGAAGACAAGCGCGTAGATGATGAACGTGGCGCCGAGCAGGACGGGGATCGTCTGCAGCAGTCGCTTGGCGACGTACCACCACACAGGGGCCTCCCGGGGGTCGTGGGTCAGGGCGGGGACGGGACGCACGCCGGATCGGCGGCGACGCCCCGGACGTGCGAGTCGGGACGACCGTGTGGGGCGGCGCGGTCTGCGCCACCCCACACGGTGCGATCCTCAGATCAGGGGGGTGCGGTCAGTTCTCCCACTTGCTGATCTTGTCCGCCTCGGCCCACAGCTCCTTGGCCTTCTCCGGGTTGTACTCGAGCACCTCGTTGCCCGGGATCTCGCCGTTGTAGCCCGGCATGACCGGCGAGCTGAACTCCGTCGCCGGGGTGCGGCTGCCGTTGAAGATCTTGTCGCAGATCTCCTCGCGGTTGATGGCCATCGAGATGGCCTGGCGACGCAGCTGCCCCTCCTCGCCCTCGAAGTGCGGGGCGTCCATCGGGATGGTGATCGATTGGAAGACCGAGCCCGGGGAGTTGAACGCCTGCACCTTGTCGTCGGTCTCGTAGGTCGACAGCGCGCTCGCCGGGACCTGCTCCATGACGTCGAGGTTGCCCGCCTGCAGATCGGTGTACGCGGGGTCGGAGCTGTCGGCGTAGAACTTGAACGTCAGGCCCTCGTTGGCCACCTGCACGTCGCCCTGGTAGTTCTCGTTCGGCACGAGCGCGATCTCCACGTCGTCCTGCCAGGCGTCGGGTCCGGCCATCTTGTAGGGGCCGTTGCCGATCGGGTTGCGCCCGAAGGCCTCCAGGTCGTCCCACGCCGAGGCCGGCAGCGGGAAGAACGCCGAGTAGCCCAGGCGGTCCGGGAAGCTCGCCTCGGGCTGGTTCAGCTCGATGGTGAACGTCTGGTCGTCGACGACCGTCAGTCCCTCCAGCGACTCGGCCTCGTCGGCCTGCGCCTCGTCGAAGCCCTTGATCGGGTAGAAGAAGTACGAGTTGAGCTGCGCGTTGCTGCCGACCGCGCCGTAGTTCCACGCCTTCACGAACGACTCGGCGTTGATCGGCTGGCCGTCGGAGAACGTCAGACCGGGCTTGATCTTGACCGTCCAGGTGACGTTGTCCTCGGAGGTGATCGACTCGGCCGCCGCGTTGACCGCGGTGCCGTCGGTCTCGTAGCGCACGAGACCCTCCCACAGATTGTCGATGACGCGACCGCCGAGGTTCTCGTTGGTCGCGGTGGGGATCAGCGGGTTCTGCGGCTGACCGCCATAGGCGAGCACGGGGCCGCCGGCCGGCTTGGTGATCGAGGCGAAGTCGGGAAGGTTCTGCCAGGTGAAGGCCACGTTCTCGACGTTGAGCGACGCGGCGCCCGAGTTGTTCTGGTACCACAGCGGGATGGCCGGCAGGTCCCCGAGCAGGACCTCCTGGGCCTGGTCCTGCAGGGCGTAGGCCGTGGCGTCGTCCTGCGCGGCACTGACCTGCTCCATGAGGTCGTCGAACTCCTCGCTGGAGTAGTCGCCGTCGTTGGAGCCGGCGTCGGTGCCGTACAGAGGGGCGAGGTAGTTGTAGATCGACGGGTAGTCGGGCTGCCAGCCGGTGCGGAACGAGGTCTCGATCGTGCGCTCGGTGATGTCGGTGCGCAGGTCGTCGAACGTGGCGTAGGACTGACCGGACGCGTCAATGCCCAGCGTGTTCTTGATCTGGTTCGCCGTCGCGTCGGCCCATTCCTTGTGGCCACCATCGCCGTTGTACGCGATGCGGAAGGTGTCCTTGTCGGACCCGCCGCCGCTGCAGGCTGAGAGCACCAGGGCGCTCGAGGCCAGCAGGGCGACTCCCGCGTGACGGACTCGTCGTGTGAGTCGCATGCATTCCTCCTGAGACATGCACGCCGATCGGCGTGCGCAATCCCCCATGACTATCACCGACGAGCTATGCGGGAGTAGTCCTCCTGAACTACTTCACCAACTTGGAACCGAACGTGCGGTGTCCGTCCGCTGTCCGATCGATGTCCGACACGCGAAAGAACCCCCGGACCGTGTGGTCCGGGGGTTCTGACGTGCTGCAGCTGCTGCTGGAGATCAGCCCTTGCGCTTGACGACCTCGTCGGTGGCCTGCGGCAGGACGGTCTTCAGGTCGCCGACGACACCGAAGTCGACGAGCTCGAAGATCGGGGCCTCGTCGTCCTTGTTGACCGCGACGATCGTCTTGGACGTCTGCATGCCGGCGCGGTGCTGGATGGCACCGGAGATGCCGTTGGCCACGTACAGCTGGGGCGAGACGACCTTGCCGGTCTGGCCCACCTGGAAGCTGTGCGGGTACCAGCCGGAGTCGACGGCGGCGCGCGAGGCGCCGACGGCCGCACCGAGCGAGTCGGCGAACTTCTCGACCTCCGAGAAGTCACCGCCGGTGCCACGGCCGCCGGAGACCACGATGGCGGCCTCGGTCAGCTCGGGGCGACCCGAGGCCTCCTTCGGCTTGTTCGAGGTGATCTTGGCGCCCTTGGTGGCGTCGGGGATCTCGAACGAGACGGCCTCGACGGTGCCGGCGCCGGAGACCTGCTCGGGCGACGTGGAGTTGGGCTTGACCGCGATGACCGGTGCACCCTGGGTGATCTTCGCGTCGACCGTGAAGTTGCCGGCGAAGACGCTCTGGGTGGTGGTGATCGCGCCACCGTCGGCGGTGACGTCGACGGCATCGGTGATCAGACCTGACTCGGTCTTCAGGGCCACGCGGGCGGCGATCTCCTTGCCCTCGAACGTGGCCGGCACGAGCACCGCAGCGGGGCTCTTGTCGGCGACCAGCTGGCTGAGCGCCGCGGCCTTGGGGCCGACGAGGTACTCGTCGTAGGCCGCGTCGTCGAGCTGGTAGATCTTCTCGGCGCCGTACTCGGCCAGCGTCGACGGCACCTCCGACCCGAAGACGACCGCCGACGGCTCGCCGATGCGGCGGGCCAGCGTCAGCAGCTCCAGGGACGGCTTCGTGACCTTGCCCTCGGGGGCGTCGATCAGCACGAGAACTTCAGACATGTCTCGTTCTCCTTCTCAGACGAACTTCTTGGAGGCGAGGAACTCGACGAGCTTGGCGCCGCCGTCTCCCTCGTCGGTCACGATCTCGCCGGCGGTGCGCGGCGGGCGGGGCTCGGTCGACTCGACGGCCGTCCAGGCGGCGTCGGCGCCGACCTGCGAGGCGTCCAGGCCGAGGTCGGACAGGTCCCACTCCTCGACCGGCTTCTTCTTGGCCGCCATGATGCCCTTGAAGGACGGGTAGCGGGCCTCGCCGGTCTGGTCGGTGACGCTGACCACGAGCTTGCCGGTGGCCTCGATCTCCTGCGTGGCGGCATCGCCATCACGACGGATCTTGACGGTCTCGCCGTCGACGGTGACCTCGGACGCGAACGTCACGGCCGGCAGGCCGAGACGCTCGGCGACGAGCGTCGGCATGACGCCCATGCCGCCGTCGGTCGAGGCCATGCCGAAGAACACGAGGTCGTAGTCGAGCTTCTCGATGGCCTTGGCCAGCACCAGCGACGTGGCGAAGACGTCGGACCCGGCGATGGCGTCATCCTCGACGTGGACGCCGGCGTCGGCGCCCATCTGCAGGGCCTTGCGCACGGCGTCGGCGGCGTCGGCGGGACCGACGGTCAGCACCGTCACCTCGCCCTCGCCGGCCTCCACGACCTGCAGCGCCTGCTCGACGGCGTACTCGTCGAGCTCGGACAGCAGGCCGTCGACGCCTTCGCGGTCGACGGTGTTGTCGGACGTGAACGTACGGTCGGCCGTGGCATCCGGCACATACTTGACCGCCACAACGATCTTGGTCACGCGGACCCTCCTGGGACGTTCGGGTTCACGGTGTCGGGCTGACGCCGCGGCCATCTGCTGATGGCGTACTCAGGACACTCTGCCACCTCGGGTGTTGCGCGGTGAGGTCACCCTGAGTCATCTCGATGTTACCGACTCGTAGCATTCGCGGCGAGCCGGTGCGCAGGTGCCATGGGTCACACGCCCCCCGGGACGCCGGCCCGTGCGTCAGGCCTGGGTGGTCTCTGTGCGCTTGGCGAGGACGGACTGCGCTGCGAGACCGATCGCCAGGTAGACCATGGCACCGAGGCCCCACATGACCAGCGCCTCCTTCTTGTCGGCGTTCTCACCGCTGAAGGAGATCAGCCCACTGAGCGGCGCGGTGAGGGCGTCGCAGACGGTGGCGAGCGCGGAGAAGAGGCTGCCGGACTCGTCGGTGCCGACCGCGACCAGGAACGCGCCGACCGCCAGCAGGACGGAGAACAGCAGACCGAGAGCGCCGAGGGTGCCGGCGACCAGCGGCAGGATGTTGCGGGACCGTCGCGTGGTGGAACGGTCGGAGCCAACCTCGTCGGGCGGTTCCGGCACGTCGTCAGGATCGCCATCGGTCTCGGTGACCGGATCACGGCGGCGCTCGGCGGCGGCGCGAGCCTTCTCGGCACGACGCTCGGCCTTCTCGGCGCGGCGACGTTCGCGCTCGGCGTCCTTCGCCTCCCGAGCCTGCTCGCGCTCGGCCTCCTTGGCCTGGCGGGCCCGCTCACGCTGCTCGGCCTGCTCGGCCTTCGCGCGAGCATCCTCGGCGGCGGCCTCCAGCTCGGCCTGCTCCGTCTCGAGCCGCTCCGCCTCGGCCTGCTCGGCCCGGCGCTGCTCGTCCGCCTCGCGCTCGGCAGCCTCGCGCTCGGTCTCACGCGCCGCTTCCGCCTCCTGCGCGGCAGCGAGCTCGGCACGCTCGACCTCGAGACGCTCCTGCTCGGCACGCTCCTCGGCCTCGGCACGCTCGGCCTCGGCACGCTCGGCCTCGGCACGCTCGACCTCGAGACGTTCCTGCTCGGCACGCTCAGCCTCAGCACGTTCAGCCTCAGCACGCTCAGCCTCGAGGCGCTCCTGCTCAGCACGCTCCTGCTCGGCCTGCTGCTCCTGCTCGGCGAGCACCTCGTCGTCGGCCGCGACCGGCTCGGCAGCCTCGTCGACCTCGAGCGGCACCGACACGCGGTCACGTCCGCCCCGACGCAGCAGACGCGCCTCGGCACGCCGACGACGACGTTCGGCCTTGGCGGCACGCCGCTCGGCCACGAGACCGGCCCGGCGATGCCTGGCCAGCTCCCGCGGTGACGTCTGCTCGGCGTCCGCCTCCTCGAGCCCCGTCTCCTCGGCATCGTCGGCGCCATCAGCCGTCGCGGTGTCCGAGACGTGCTCGCTCAGGGGGACCTTGTCCTCGACGGCCGGGGGTCCGACCTCGGCCTCCGGGACAGCCAGAGCATCGTCCTGGAACCAGATCTGGACGGGGTCCGGTCGATGCGGCTCGTCGAGCTCCTGCCACGCAGGGCTGGGCTCGACAGGGCTGGACTCGTCGGAATCGGGCTCGGAGGAGTTGGCCTCGTGCGAATCGACGTCGGCTTCGCCGGTGGCCCACGCCGGCACCGGGGCACCCGCCAACGCGGACGCCGCCGTGGTCAGCGGGAAGTGATGCTCAGGAGCGGCGGACGACTCTTTTTTTGATCGGGGGGGCGAGGGCCCCGGTCTCGTCGCTCACCTCCTGGAGCGATCCCCCATCCGCTTCACCTTCGCCGTCATCGACGAACTCGTCGCCCCGTGGAGCCGGCGACAGGAACGGCTCGGACCGCGCGCTCTGGTTCGCCATCACGATGTGCGCCTGGGCGACCCGCTCGGCCTCGGCCTCGGCGGCGGCGACCCACTCCATCGCGGTGCGCTCGGCCTCCTGCAGCTTCTGCTCGGCAGCCTCCCGAGCGGCGGCGACGGCTTGGCTGAGGCGCTCTTGCGCGTCGCGCTTCGACGCGGCCGTCATGCGCTCGGCCTCGGCCACCGCCGCGGCGATGCGACGCTGCGCCTCGGTCTCGGCGTTCGCCGCGACCCGACGCGCGTCCTCCTGGGCGCGAGCCACCTTCTCGGCGGCGGACCGCTCGGCCTCGGCGACCTTGCGCTCCGCGTCCTTGCGAGCCTCTTCGGCCGCGAGCTCCTGCTGACGCTCGGCCTCGGCCCGGGCCTGGGCGGCGACGCGACCGGCCTCGGCGGCCTCGGCAGCCACTCGCTCGGCCTCGGCCTGGGCGAGCCGGACGCGCTCCTCGGCCACGCGCTCGGCGTCGGCCAGTCGCGAGGCGGCCTCGACGCGCTGCGCCTCCGCCTCACGGGCCAGCTTCTCGGCCTCGGCGTTCGCCCGCGCCACCAAGGCGTTGGCCTCGTCGCGCTCGCGAGCCAGCTGGGCCGCGGCCTCCTCGTGACGGGCGGCGGCCTCCGAGGCCAGACGCTCGGCCTCGACCTTCGCGGCGACGAGCTTCTCCTCGGCGGCACGCTCGGCGTCGCCACGCGCACGGCGATCGCGACGCGCTCGGCGGCGACCTCCTGGCCGTACTTCTCGGCCTCGGCCTTGGCGGCGGCCACGTGGTTGCGGACGTCTCCTCGGCCTCGCGCACGATGCGGTCGGCCT
>KI301992.1:1620059-2408915 GCA_000471045.1 actinobacterium LLX17
CGTCGCTGCGCATCGGCCTCGGCGGCTCCAGACGACGCTGGGCGGCCTCCTCGGCGGCGGCCTCGGCCTCGGCCAGGCGACGCTCGGCGTTGGCGGTGGCCTCGGCCTCGGCCGCATCGGCGAGGCGCTGGGCCTCCCGGGTGGCTTCATCGATGCGCTGCTGGGCCTCGCGCTCGGCCTCGGCCTTCGCCGCGGCGACCCGCTCGTCGGCCTCACGCTGCAGCTGCTCGATGCGTGCCGCGGCGGCGTCGCGCTCGCGCTGGATGTCGCGGTTGACCCGCTCAGCCTCGGCACGCGCGGCCTCGACACGCTCCTCGGCGGCCTCCTCGGCAGCCCGAAGGCGGGCTGTGGCGAGCTCACGCTGGCGCGCCTCGTCGGCCTCGAGGCGGGCAGTGGTCTCGGCACGCTCGCGGGCGGCCTCCTCCATGAGGCGGGCGGCCTCCTCACGGGCGGCGGCGACACGCGACTGCGCAGCGGCGCTGGCGGCGGCGAGCTTCTCGGCGAAGGAGACGGTGGGCGCCGTCGGCGCCTCGGCCACGGGCTCCGGCTCCGGCTCGCGCTCCGCCTCGGCGAACGGCTCGGGCTCGACGACCGGCTCAGGGGCGGGCTCCGGGTCGGACTCGGCGGTCGCCTCGGCCACCGGCTCCGGCTCCGGCTCCGGCTCGGGGGCCTGCTCGTCCTCGGCGACGGGCTCCGGCTCGGGGGCCTGCTCCTGCTCGGCGACCGGCTCCGGCTCGGATGCGGACTCGGCCTCGGGCTCGGTCTCAGCAACCGGCTCGGGCTGCGGCTCCGGCTCAGCGACCGGCTCCGGCTCGGGCTCGGCGACCGGCTCGGGCTCGGGCTCAGCGACCGGCTCCGGCTGGGGCTCGGGCTCAGCGACGGGCTCCGGCTCCACCTCGGCGGCCGGCTCGGGCTCGGGCTCGGCGACCGGCTCGGGATCCGGGAAGCGGACCGTGACGCGCTCGGGCTGCTCCTCGGGAGTCTCGTCGGGCGCATCGCCGGCGAGCTCGGCGGCGGTGGCCGGCCCCCAGGTCAGCTGGGACAGCGGCGCACCGAGCGGATCGATGCCGCGAGGCTTGGTCTCCTCGGCCCGATGATCGACAGAGTCGTCGACCGAGTCATCGGCGGAGTCGTCAGCTGTGGGCTCCTCGGCGAGGGCCGCGTCGAGCGCGTCTCGATCGAGGGCCTGGGTGCGCTCGGCCTCGGCAGGGGCTGCGGTGTCAGGGGGCGTGGCAGCCGCGTTGCGGGCGGCCTCCAGCTTCTGGGCCAGCGTCTGCTCGCGCGCCGGCTCCTCGGACGTGTCGCCCGCACCGGCGTCGTCGTGCTGGTCGTCGTGCTGCTCGTCGCGCTCGTCGTCGGGCGTGTCGTCGCGGTCCTGACGACGGTTGGAACGCTGGGCACGGCGCTTCTCGGCAGCAGCGACCCGGGCGGCCTTGGCGGCGGCGCGGCGCTCGCGGGCGGTCATCGGTCGCGAGGTCGGGGCGGACCCGGACGTGGTCTCCTGCTGGGGCGAGTCACCGAGCATGTCAGCGGCCACCCGCAACGGGTCGGCCGGACCGCGTCCCGAGGTCTGGGTGTCGTCAGAGTCGCTCATGACTGCCTTTCGTTGCGTGCCGGACTGGTCACGTCCGCCTCAGTATGCCTTAAACGTCGCCTGCGTCGAGCGCAACGGAGCACCCTTCGGCAGACGACCTCGACGAGTGTCGGGGTGGGTCACTGACCCGTGAAGGTCGCCTTTCCCGGGCCGTTCTCGACGAACGACGCCATGCCCGCGGCACGGTCGTCGGTCGCGAACAGACCAGCGAACTCGACGCGCTCGATCTCGAGTCCGGTCTGCAGGTCGACCTCGAGGCCCTTGTCGATGGCTGACTTCGCCGCGCGCAGGGCGAGCGCCGGACCCCCGACGAACTGACGTGCCCACTCCTCGGCGGCGGCGATGACGCCCCCTCCCCCGTCGGCCCCGCCGTCGGGGACCACCCGGTCGACCAGGCCGATGCGCAGCGCCTCCTCGGCGTCGACGAAGCGACCGGTGAAGATCAGGTCCTTGGCGGTGGCGGGCCCGACGAGGCGCGCCAGGCGCTGGGTCCCACCGGCGCCAGGGATGATGCCGAGCAGGATCTCGGGCTGGCCGAGCTTGGCGCCGGCGGCCGCGAACCGGACGTCGGTCGACAGCGCGAGCTCGCACCCGCCGCCGAGCGCGAACCCGGTGATGGCCGAGACCGTCGGCTTGCCGATCGCCGCCACCGCCCGCGTGAAGTCCTGCAGCAGGTGGGCGTGGCGCACCATCTCCTGGTAGCTCATCGTCTGCATCTGCTTGACGTCGGCGCCCGCGGCGAAGACCCGCTCCCCTCCGTGGACGACGACGGCCGACACGTCGTCACGCCGGTCGGCCTCCCGCGCCGCCTCGATGATCTCGGTCTGCATCTGGGCGTCCAGGGCGTTCATCTTCGGACGGTCCAGACGGATCGTGCCGACGCCACCGTCGACGTCGAGACGGACGAGCTCTCCCACGGTTCCTCCTGGGTCTGCGGCAGCCGGGCGCCACCTCCGCGCCAGCATAGGACCCCTCGTCCGTTCGGAACCGCGACCGTCCGGTGCCCGTGGTCCCGTGACGGGGCGCTCGGCGTACGGTGGTTCCCGGTCCCGTCCGTTGACGCCCGAGGAGTGGCATGTCCGACCTCGTCCTGCGCGACGACGACCTCACGCTGCGGCCGGTCCGCCAGAACGCCGGCTTCGACGGGTTCGCGGTGCACCTGGGCGAGGATCGTGTCGGTTCCGTCGCCCTGCGCGACGAGTCGAGCGGCACCCGGTCCGTCCGGTGGAACCTCGGCACGGGCCAGGAGTCCTTCCCCCGCGCCATCCGGGTCCTGCGCCTCGTCATGAATCACGTGTTCGGCACGTTGGGCGACACGCGCCTCGAGGCCCGGGTCCCGGTCGACCGCCCCGATGACGTGCGCGCCGCCTCGATCGCCGGCCTGCGCCGCGAGGGCATCCTGCGCGGTCACGGCTCCGACCCCGACCGCGTCCTCCTGGCGCGGCTGGCCGACGACCCGCCCTCGGGCTCGCGCGACGGCTTCATCGCCATCTTGAACGCCGGATTGCCGACCAAGCGGATCATCGGCCAAGGCCTCCTGCGCGACGCCGAGGGACGTGTCCTGCTGTGCGAGCTGACGTACAAGAAGGAGTGGGACCTGCCCGGCGGCGTGGTCGAGGTGGGCGAGTCGCCCGGTGAAGGACTCGGGCGCGAGATCACCGAGGAGCTCGGCATCGACGTCGAGGTCGGCGACCTGCTGACCGTCAACTGGCTGCCCGCGTGGCGCGGCTGGGACGACGCCTGCATCTTCTTGTTCGACCTGGGCGTGGCCGATGCCGACCTGGTCGATCGCATGACCTACCAGGCCACCGAGATCGCGGCGGTGCACTGGTGCACGCCCGAGCAGGTGCGCGAGAAGGCCACGGCGGCGGCGATCGAGCTGCTCGAGGCCGTCGGCGCCGGCTCCCTGCCCACCTACCGCGAGGCCCCCCGAGCGCCCGAGTAGTCCCGTCTGATGACCCGGGTCAGCTGGCGCCGATCACGCCGCCGAACTGGCCGATCGCGCGTGGCTTCCCTGTGGACCCGGCGGGGATCTGCAGCAGCACCTGGTGGTTGAACCGCAGGCCGCCCGTGCCCGTGATGCCGTCGGCGAGAAAGGCCCGCTGCGCCGTGCCCTCGGGCCACGTGACGGTGCGGCCGGGAGTCACCTCGTAGGTGTCGGTGCGTAGCAGGGTGACGAAGGCCAGCGCTCCCCCGTCGGCGGTGCGCAGCACGTGCTGCACGTCCTCGACCTGCCACGCCTGACTGAACTGCACGTCGGGGAGCGCCGCGTTCTGCGCGGCCGCGTCGCGCATCTGGGCGATGAAGTCGTCCTCGGCGATGGCCGGATCACCCTCGGGCGAGGTCAGCGCTCGCGTGTAGGCCTCGGCCGCCTCCTGCGCCGAGAGCGGCATCCCGGCAGCGCTGGTCGGGTCGACCGCGACACCCGTGGCCTCCCCCGACGTCCGCAACCGCGGCAGCTCGGTCGCGGCGACGATCTCGGGCGACGCGACGAGGAACCACGGGTCGACCGCACGTTCACGCTCGAAGACCTGGACCCGGCGCGTCGCTGCACCGGGCTCCGACGCGACGCTGACGAACCACAGGGGGTACTGCTCGAAGCGCGGGACGACCAGCTGGTCGACCCGCAGGTCCGGCGTGGTCGGCGGCTCGACGGACCCTTGCTGGGCCACCTCGAAGGCCCCCGAGTCGATGGCCAGCACGGCGCCGCGCTCGACGACCGACAGTGGCTTGGGGTCGAGCACCTCGACGGCGGCGTCGCGGATGTCGCGGTAGGTGGCGTAGACGGCGTCGACGCGTTCGGTCGTGATCGCGAGCTTCGCCGGATCGGTGGCCTCGCGCTGGCTGGGCACCGTGCACGCGGCCAGCGTGAGGCAGACGACCACGGCCATGGCGGTCGCGGCTCGCGTGCATCCGCGCCTGCTCATCGCTCGTCCTCCTCGTCGTCGACGATCTCGTACTGGTCGAGCTCGTCCTCGCTGACCTCGTGCTCGACACCGTCCTCGTCGACGAAGACGAACATCACACGCTGAGCGGGCGTGGGCTCGGGCTCGGGCTCCGGCTCGGCCTCCGGCTCGGGCTCCGGCTCAGGCTCCGGCTCAGGGGTCGGCTCGGGTCCGGGCTCGGGGACGACCACCGGCTCCGGACCCGGGTCGCCGCGCTCGGCGGCACGGGCCAGCTCACCGGCGGTCAGGGGGGCTCCGGGCCGCGAGGCCAGGAGCCGCGCCACGCTGCTGCGCAGCTCGGTCATCTCCGGATCGGTGTCGTCGTCCATCTCGTCGGTGGCCTCCGGCCCTGACACGGGTTCCTCGTCGTCCGCCGGGCCGACGTCCTCGACGATCTCGAAGTCCTCGAGGTCGTCGGGGTCGATCTCGTGCTCGACGCCGTCCTCGTCGACCCAGACGTAGACCTCCTCCTCGACGATCTCGTAGGCCCGCGTCCTCGGCTCCGGCAGCACCAGCGTCAACAGGGCCGAGCCGCGCCGCACCAGCAGGCCCAGCCACACGAGGCCGGCGCCGATGAGCGCCAGGCCAGCGCCACGACCGAAACCGCCCTTGATGCCGTACGCGAGGCTGACCTCGAGTCCGGAGAGGTTGGACGAGCCAACCGAGACGATGACCAGGGAGACCGCCTCGTCAGGCAGCTCGAGGCTGATGTCGGCGGCGCCGAGGCCGGCCTGGTTCGCGATCCACCAGTCGAGCGCGGTGGGCGCCGAGGCCAGGTTGGGCTCCCCCTCGACCTCGGTGGTCGAGACCTTCCACGGCGTCTCGAACGACGTGACCTCGAGCCGCTGCGTGGTGGACAGGTAGTTCTCGACGTCGACGGAGTTTCCGACGCCCACGAACACCGGCTTGTTGACGGGCACCTCGACGAGGACGTCGACCTGCAGGCCCTTCCAGTCGATGACCCCCGGTGCCGTGGCGACGGCGACCCCGTCGGTGGCGATCGGGTGAGGACCGGTCGTGAGGCGACCGTCGGGACCCAGCACGATCATGACGGCACTCCCCGCGAGCACACCGAGAGCGCCGAGCGCCACCAACGCCCAGCCGACCAGCTTCTGCCCACGCACCGCCAGCACCCTCTCTCCCGCCGGCGCCGGCTGGCGCCGCTGGTGAGACTACCTGCGCGACGCGCCTCGGCGTGGGTGCCGCGACGGCGAGCCCGGCAGGCACTGCCCCAGTACAGGGCCCAGCACAGGGCGCCTAGTACAGGGCCGTGGCCAGCGCGCGGCGGGCCTGCGCGACCCGCGGGTCGTCGATGCCGACGACCGTGAACAGGTCGACCAGCCGCTCACGCACGCGGTCGCGATCGTCGCCGGCAGTGCGGCGGATGACGTCGAGCAGGCGGTCGAAGGCGTCCTGGATGTGACCGCCGCTGACGTCGAGGTCGGCCACCAGCAGCTGGGCGTCAATGTCGTCGGGCGCCTCGGCCGCAGCGGTGCGCGCGGCCTGCAGGTCGGCGTGCTGCGCCCGGCGCATGAGCTGCACCCCGGCGAGTCGCTCCTTCACCTCGGCGTCGGCCGGGTACTGCACCGCGAGCTTCTCGTACTCGGCGACGGCGGCGTCGAGGTCCCCCGCGACGAAGGCGTCATCAGCGGCCGCGAACCGCGGGTCGTCCGTCTCCTCCTCGGGCTCGGCGGTGCCCGCAGCGGCGCCCGCGGCGCTCACGGGAGCAGCGCGTCCGGTGACGCCGTGCTGCGCGCCGAGCCGGATGAGCTCCTCGAAGTAGCCGCGGATCTGCTCGTCCGGGACGGTGCTCTGGAACAGCGGGACCGGCTGACCCTTGACCAGACCGATCACGAGCGGCACGGCCTGGGCCCCGAGGGCCTGGCCGACGCCGGGGTTGGCGTCGACGTCGACCTGCACCAACAGGATCTGGCCGGAGTAGTGGTTCGTGGCGGCCGCCAGTCGGGCGTTGAAGTCGGCGCTCTGCTCAGCGCGGGGCGACCACAGGCTCAGCACCACCAAGTGCTGCAGCGACGCCTCCAGCGCGAGCTGCTGGAAGTTCTGCTCGGTGGCGTCGACCACCCAGCTGCCTTCCCCGTCCGGACCACCGGCTGCGCCGGTCCCGGCAGGGCTGGCCGCCGGCTGGGCCGGACGGGCGAGGGCGGACAGGTCGATGGCTCCCGGGCGCGAGAAGGTCATGACCCCATCCTAGGGATGGGCCGTGGGCGGAAAAGAGCCCACCGGGCTGCGGGCGGAAGAAGACTCAGTCGTCGTGCAGCAGGTTGGCGGGCCCGCGCAGGCCGGCCCGCTGGACGACGCGCTGGATCGTGAGGTCGCGGCCGTCGGGATCACCGATGAAGCGGATGTCGCGCAGGCCCTGCGCCTGCGCCGCGGACTCGAAGATGAAGTGCCCGTAGCCGAGCAGACGGCCGAGCAGCGGCTTGTCGACGGTGATGTCGAGGATCCGCTTGATGGGCATCGTGGCGATCTTGACGTTGAAGACGCCGGACGCACGGAAGACGCGCATGTTGGTGATGACGAAGACGTCGCGCCGCTCGCGGGCGGTCACGTAGACGGCATGCGTACCCACGGCGAAGGCGAGCACGATGAACAACCAGCCGAGCGCGATGGGTCCGACCAGGGCCAGCAACCACAGCAGCACGAACGCCACGAGCTCCACGCCGGGCAGCCAGTAGACGATGCCGTGCTTGCGGACGAGGTCGACGACGTGCTCCCCCTCGTCGTGCAGGAGGTGCGACTCGACCTCCTGCTCGGGGATCCGTTCCATCAGCGCCCGCAGCACGGCGCCCCCTCCCTGGGAAGAACGTCTACTCGAACAGCTCCTGGACGAACACGACGACGTTGCCGAACGCGTCGATGACCGCACTGAAGGCACGGTCGACCGCCTCGGCAGCCTCGGCCGGGGCGGTCAGCAGGTAGTACACGGCGAAGCCGACGACGAGCACCACGAGAAGCTTCTTCAACACGACATCTGTTCTAGCCGATACCGGGGTCCCGGTGCCTCAGGCTCGCCGGACGGTGTCAGATCTGGTCCAGCCCACGCCTCACCACGCCCGCCGGGCGGGACCGACGATGATGCATTCGGGTAGCCCTGGCTACCGCAATGCATCATCGTCCGAGCCTCGAGGGGCCGACGATGATGCGTTCGGGTAGTCCTGGCTACCGCAATGCATCATCGTCCGTCCTCCCGGTGCTCGCGTGACTCGGCGAGGGAGCCCCAGCAGCTAGATCCGGTCCAGCAGCGTGTCGGCCGCCGTGAACGGATCGGTCGCGCCACCCACGACGTCGGCTGCCAGGCCGTCGAGCCGTGCGTCGCCGGAGAGGTGGCTGAAGCGCCGGCTCACCTCGCCGAGGGCGATCGCCTCGACCTCCCGCCGAGCCCGGGCGAGGCGACGACGCCGGCCCTCCCCCGAGTCGTCCAGGTGGACGCGGTGACGCTCGATCTCGGCGACCAGCTCGTCGACACCCTCACCCTTGGTCGCGACGGTGAGCACGATCGGCGGCTTCCAGGCCCCGTCGGGTCGCTCGGTCATCGTCAGCATCCCGCGCAGCTCGCGGCGCGTGGTGGTGGCACCGTCGCGGTCGGCCTTGTTGACGCAGAAGACGTCGCCGATCTCGAGGATGCCGGCCTTGGCGGCCTGGATGCCGTCGCCCATGCCGGGTGCCAGCAGCACGAGGCTCGTGTCGGCGAGTCCGGCGATCTCGACCTCGGACTGGCCGACACCCACGGTCTCGACCAGCACGACGTCGCAGCCGGCCGCGTCGAGGACCCGCAGGGCCAGCGGCGCGGCGGCCGCCAGACCACCCAGGTGTCCGCGGCTGGCCATGGAACGGATGAACACCCCGGTGTCGGTGGCGTGCTCGGACATGCGCACGCGATCACCCAGCAGTGCCCCGCCCGAGAACGGCGAGGTCGGGTCGACGGCCAGCACTCCGACCGTCTTGCCTGCGGCTCGCAGCGCCGTGACGAGCGCCGAGGTGGACGTGGACTTGCCGACGCCCGGCGAACCGGTCAGCCCGACGACGTGGGCCCGGCCCACATGTCCGACGAGGGCCTGCGCCACCTCACGCAGCTGCGGCGAGTCCCGCTCCACCAAGGAGATGAGACGGGCGACGGCCCGGGCCTGGCCCGGGCCGTCGCTCCGTGCGGTCTCGACGAGCTCGGCGACGTCGTCGACAGCTCGTGCCATGCCGGTTCCCGTCAGGAGGCGGGAACCCGGATGAGCAGGGCGTCGCCCTGGCCGCCGCCGCCACACAGAGCCGCAGCGCCGAGGCCGCCACCGCGGCGCTTGAGCTCGAGCGCCAGGTGCAGCACGACGCGTGCGCCGCTCATGCCGATGGGATGACCCAGCGAGATGGCGCCACCGTTGACGTTGACGATGTCCTCGGAGATGCCGAGCTTGCGGGTGGACGCGATGCCGACGGCGGCGAACGCCTCGTTCAGCTCGACGAGGTCGAGGTCGGACGGCGCGAGGCCCTCCTTGTCGAGCGCCTTCGAGATGGCGTTGGCCGGCTGGTCCTGCAGCGTGGAGTCGGGGCCGGCCACGTTGCCGTGGGCGCCGATCTCGGCGAGCCACGTGAGGCCCAGCTCCTCGGCCTTGGCCTTGCTCATGACCACCACGGCGCAGGCGCCGTCGGAGATCTGGCTGGCGGTGCCGGCCGTGATGGTGCCCTCCTTGGAGAACGCCGGACGCAGCTTGCCGAGCGACTCGGCGGTGGTGTCGCCGCGGACGCCCTCGTCGGTGCTGACGACGACCGGGTCACCCTTGCGCTGCGGGATCTCGACGGGAACGATCTCCTCGTCGAACAAGCCGTTCTTCTGTGCCGACGCGGCGAGGTGGTGCGAGCGAGCGCCGAACGCGTCCTGCTCCTCGCGGGTGAAGGTGTCGACCGACGCGTTGCGCTGCTCGGTGAGCGAGCCCATGGCCTGGTCGGTGAGCGCGTCCCACAGGCCGTCGTACTCCATGTGGTCGAGCATCGTGGTCTTGCCGTACTTGTGGCCCTCACGCGAGTTGGTGAGCAGGTGCGGCGCCTGGGTCATCGACTCCTGGCCACCGGCGACGACGATGTCGTACTCGCCGGCGCGGATGAGCTGGTCGGCCATGGCGATCGCGTTGATGCCCGACAAGCACACCTTGTTGATCGTGAGCGCGGGGACGTCGAGCGGGATACCGCCCTTGTTCGCGGCCTGGCGGGCGGGGACCTGACCAGCGCCGGCTCCCAGCACCTGGCCCATGATCACGTAGTCGACCTGGTCGCCGGTGATGCCGGCCTTCTCGAGGGCGCCCTTGATGGCCACGCCACCGAGGTCGGAGCCGGAGAGGCTCTTGAGTCCGCCGAGGAGGCGGCCGATCGGGGTACGTGCGCCGGCGACGATCACGGACTGGGTCATGAGAGGAGCTCCTTAGAAGACAGTCTCTGGGAGACAGTGCGGCCACTTTACCCAGAGGAAATGTGCTCGCGACACGGGCGTGAGTCGGATCACTCATCGGGCCACCGCTGCCCCGTGGATCACCGATCGGCCAGCGCGGGCCTGCTCTACGCTGCCCACATGACTTCCTCTGACACTGCTCTCGTCCCGGGCCACCTGCTGGTCGCCATCGACCACGTCGGCATCGCCGTGCCGGACCTCGACGAGGCCATCGCCTTCTACTCCTCCACGTTCGGCCTCGAGTCGGTGCACGAGGAGGTCAACGAGGAGCAGGGCGTCCGCGAGGCGATGCTCGCCGTCGGCGACTCCGGCTCGTGCATCCAGCTGCTCGCGCCGTTGACCGAGGAGTCGACGATCGGCAAGTTCCTCGCCAAGAACGGGCAGGGCATCCAGCAGCTCGCCTACCGCGTCACCGACATCGACGGCGTCTCCGCGACGCTGCGCGACCGCGGCGTCCGGCTCCTCTACGACACGCCGAAGAACGGCACCGGCGGCAGCCGCGTCAACTTCGTCCACCCCAAGGACGCCGGCGGGGTCCTCGTCGAGCTCGTCGAGCCGGCCGCCACGCCGCACTGACGCCACCCAGATCCCGCACAGCCGACCCGGGATGTGTCCCGGGTCACCATCCGTCGCCGTGCCGACCTGCGTAACTCGTGGGTAACATTCGGCGCGACCCCGACCCCGGAGGAACTCGTGCAGAACATTCTCGACGCCATCATGTCCGGTGATCGCAGCGCCGACACCTACACCAACCTCTCGCTCCCCGAGACCTACCGCGCCATCACCGTCCACAAGGACGAGGTGGACATGTTCGAGGGCCAGGCCTCGCGGGACAAGGACCCCCGCAAGAGCCTGCACCTCGACGACGTCCCCCTGCCCGAGCTCGCTCCCGGCGAGGCCCTCGTGGCCGTGATGGCCAGCGCCATCAACTACAACACCGTGTGGACCTCGATCTTCGAGCCCGTCTCGACGTTCTCCTTCCTCGAGCGGTACGGCCGGCTCAGCGAGTACACCAAGCGCCACGACCTGCCGTACCACATCGTCGGCTCCGACCTGGCCGGCGTCGTGCTGCGCACGGGCCCGGGCGTCAACGCCTGGAAGCCGGGCGCCGAGGTCGTCGCGCACTGCCTGTCGGTCGAGCTCGAGAGCCCCGACGGTCACGACGACACGATGATGGACCCGGAGCAGCGCATCTGGGGCTTCGAGACCAACTTCGGCGGTCTCGCCGAGCTGGCCATCGTCAAGTCCAACCAGCTCATGCCGAAGCCGGCCCACCTGACGTGGGAGGAGGCGGCCAGCCCCGGTCTCGTCAACTCCACCGCGTACCGCCAGCTGGTCAGCAAGAATGGCGCCAACATGAAGCAGGGCGACGTCGTGCTGATCTGGGGCGCCTCCGGCGGCCTCGGCTCCTACGCCACCCAGATGGCCCTGACCGGCGGCGCGATCCCGGTGTGTGTCGTCTCCAGCCCCGAGAAGGCCGAGATCGTGCGCTCGCTCGGCGCCGAGCACATCATCGACCGCTCGGCCGAGGGCTACAAGTTCTGGAAGGACGAGAACACCCAGGACCCCAAGGAGTGGAAGCGGTTCGGCAAGAAGATCCGTGAGCTCACCGGCGGTGAGGACCCGGACATCGTGTTCGAGCACCCGGGCCGCGAGACCTTCGGCGCCTCGGTCTACGTCGCACGCAAGGGCGGCACGATCATCACCTGCGCGTCGACGTCGGGCTACATGCACCAGTACGACAACCGCTACCTCTGGATGAACCTCAAGAACATCAAGAGCTCGCACTTCGCGAACTACCGCGAGGCGTACGAGGCGAACCGGCTCATCGACAAGGGCCTGATCCACCCCACCGTCTCGAGGGTCTACCCGCTGGCCGAGACCGGCCAGGCGGCGCTGGACGTGCACCACAACAAGCACCAGGGCAAGGTCGGCGTCCTGGCGCTGGCTCCCGAGGAGGGTCTCGGCGTCTCCGACACCGAGAAGCGCGCCCAGCACCTCGAGGCGATCAACCGCTTCCGCGGCATCTGAGCCCACCGGCTCACCCCACGCATGGGGCGTGACCCTCACGGGTCACGCCCCATGCGCATGTCTGTGCGCCTCGTTTTCGTGGGCTGTGTGGGCGGGCCCGTCCGGCGGTCTCTGTAGCATGGGCAGCGGCCCGCCAAGCCCCCTCGATCCCGTCTCCGTCACAGCCTCGAATCCAGCCTCGATCTCAGCCTTGGGAGCACCATGTCCGACCAGTCAGGCCTGTCGATCTTCGACGCCGCCAAGAAGTCCTCCGACGCGACCTTCCCGGCCGCCCGACGCGGCGGCTACGACCCCGACGCGGTCGACGCCTGGGTGCGCTCGCAGTCGAACGAGCTGACCAAGGCGGCCAAGGCCGTCGAGACGGCCAACCGCAAGAACGCTCAGCTCACCGAGCTCGTCGAGCAGCTCAAGTCGCGGGTCGAAGCCGTCGAGCGTCCCACCTACAGCGGGTTGGGCAACCACGCCGCACAGCTGCTCGGCCTGGCCGAGCAGGAGGCTGCCGAGATGCGCGGCCGTGCGCAGCGCGAGGCCGACGAGATCGTCACCAAGGCCGAGGAGGACGCCACGCTGACCCTGGCGGCAGCCCGCCAGGAGACCGAGGAGCTCCGCACCCGCACCATCAGCGAGCTCGAGACCAAGCGCAAGCAGCTCCTCGAGGACGCCGAGGCCATGCACGGCGACGCCGCCGCCCACGCCGCCGAGGTCCGCGACCAGGCCGAGCGCGAGGCCGAGCGGGTCAAGATCGCCGCCGAGCAGGATGCGCAGTCGATGCGCCTGTCGGCCACGCGCGAGGTCGAGCAGGCGCGAGCCGCCGCCGACCGCGAGGTCACCGAGGCGCGGCGCGTCCTGGCCGTCGAGAAGGAGCGCCTGGCGCGCGAGGCCTCCGAGAACCACGAGTCCGCCGCCGCGCAGACCGCCAAGCTCGTCTCCGATGCCGAGACCCGCGCCAAGGCCGCCGACGAGCGGGCCCGCGAGGTCCTGGCCCACGCCACCAAGTCGCGCGAGGACTCCACCAAGGAGTCGGCCCAGGTGCTCGAGAACGCCCGGTCCGAGGCCGCCACCATCATCGCCCAGGCCCGCGCCGAGGCCGAGAACCTCAAGGTCACCACCACGACCGAGGTCGAGCGCCGCACCCGCGCCCTGCGCCTGGAGGTCGAGGACCTCGAGCGCAAGCGCGACGGCATCGTCTCCCAGATGGGCCAGCTGCGCGACATCGTCTCGACGTTCGCCCCCACGGCCCAGCCGGCCGCCGAGGAGGACGCGGACGAGTCCGAGCCCGAGCCGGAGCCCGAGTCGCAGACCACGTCAGAGAGCAAGGCGGCCGACCAGGCCTAGATGCGGGTGGACCTCAGGGGCGCCTCTCCCAGCACGGGGTGTGCCAGTGGCGGCGCTCGTCGATGGCCGACGAGCTCAGCAGGGCGGCCTCGACCGGCCACACGACGACGTGCCCCGTGCCCGGCTGCACCGGGCGGTGGCACCCGGGGCACGTGTAGGACTTGTGCGTGGTGGCTCCACTGAGCCGGCGGACGTTCCAGTCACCGTCGCGGCGGGACTCGACCTGCGAGCCCAGCCACGAGGGCAGCTCGCCGGGCGGGCTCCCGGGCCGGCGCGACTTGGGGACACGACGCCGGGGCATGTCCCGATCCTAGGACCCGGGGACGACCGGCCCTGCCGGGGTGATCGCCGTGGCGCAGTACTCGCGCACCCAGCCTGCACCGTCGCCGGCGCTCCGCAGGGCGTCGTCGAAGCCGATGGCGGACACGGTGCCGTCGAGCCACTCGAAGATCACCTGGTCGACCAGCTGGGGCTCGGCCCCGCACTGGTACCCGCGCGACTCGACCTCCTGCACGACCGCCGCCACGGGGTCAGGGGCCGGCATCGCCGTCACGGTCTCGACATCGGCCCGCAGGCTGGTGTGGAAGAGGGTCAGTGCGAGCAACCCGCACAGATAGCCTCCGACCGCCCACCAGGTGGCGATGCGCACGAGCCGTGCACCACGCTGAACGGTGTTGCCAACCACCTGGAGCTCCTGTCTTTCCCTCTCCCACACCAACGAGACCGGCACCCAAGGGTTACCGGTCTCGTCGGATCAGGTGGGTCACACGGCGCTCGCCGCCGCGTGGACCCGCGGAAAGCAGCTCAGTAGGTGTGGAAGCCCGCCTTGGTCTTGCGGCCCAGACGGCCGTCGGCCACGAGCTTCTCCAGCGTCGGAGCCGGCGCCCAGCCGTCGTGCTCGAAGGTGTCGTGCAACGTCTGCTGGATCGCCAGCGAGACGTCGTTGCCCACCACGTCGAGCAGCTGGAACGGGCCCATCGGGAGCTTGGTCTCCTTGAGCGCCTCGTCGATCTCGTCGAGCGAGCCGCCGCCGGCCTCGTGCAGCTTGACCGCATCGTTGAGGTACGGGAACAGCAGGGCGTTGACGATGAAGCCGGCCCGGTCGGTGCACGACACGGGGTGCTTGCCGGTGGCGAGGCACAGGGCCCGCACCGTCTCGGCGACCTCGGCCGCGGTGTCCGAGCCCGACACGACCTCGACGAGCTTCATGATCGGCGCCGGGTTGAAGAAGTGCATGCCCACGACGTCGGCCGGACGGCCCGTCTCGCCGGCCAGGGTGTCGATCGACAGCGACGACGTCGTCGTGGCCAGGATCGCGCCCGGCTTCGCGATGCGGTCGAGATCGCGGAACAGCTGCTTCTTGACCTCGAGGTCCTCGGCGATGCCCTCGACGACGAGGTCGACACCGGCCAGGGCCTCACGCTCGGTGGCGCCGGTCAGGCGACCGAGCACGGCGGCCTTGCCGTCCTCGTCGAGCTTGCCGCGGGACACGGCCTTGTCGAGGCTCTTGGTGATGCTGGCGACGACGCCGTCGGTCTTCTCGGCGCTACGGCCGACGAAGGTCACGTCGTAGCCGGCCTTGGCGAAGACCTCGACGATGCCGGAAGCCATCGTGCCGGTGCCCACGACGCCGACGGTGCGGATCTCGTGGCGCATCTCGGGTGCGGCGGCCTCAGCGCCGGAGGCGGCGTCAGCGAAGGTCGAGCCCTCGGACGCGAGACGCCCCAGGACATCGGTGGGCTGGTGCAGCGGGTCCTGAGTGCGGGCATGCATCTCCTCGAGCCCGGCGACGACCGTCGCGGGGCCGACGGCGTCGATCAGGGCCAGCGGCCCGATCGGATAGCCGCACCCGAACCGCATGGCGGCGTCGATGTCGGGAGCGGTCGCGTAGCCGCTCTCGAACATGCTCGCGGCGTGGTTGAGGTAGGGGTAGATGAGCGTCCGGGCGATCTCGGCGCCGCGGTCGGTGCCGGCCAGACGGTCGACGATCTCCTGCATGGCTACTCCTCGGTAGGTAAGGGGTCGTGACACACTAGCGTGATCCTGAACGACCGCGACGGGGAGCCGATGAATCGACGCAGCACTGTCCTGACGACCTTGGTCCTGCTGGCCGGAGCACCCGTGCTCGCGGCCTGTGGCGAGCAGGAGGGCGACGACCCGAGCCCCTCCCCCACGGCCACGTCCGAGTCACCCAGCGCGACGCCCGAGCCGACTGACGGGGCGTTCGACCCCGCAGCGGTCGACCTCGTGGGCACGTGGCGCGACGACGCCGCCGACTGGACCGTCAACTTTGCTGCCGACGGCACCTACACCGTCGACTTCCAGGGCAACATCGACTTCCTGCGCGGCAGCTACGAGCGCGATGGCGCCGAGCTGCGCCTCGTCGGGCTCGACGGCAACACGCAGGTCGGCACGATCACCGAGCCGGGCCTCGTGTTCGACCTCGGCACCCTCACCAAGCGCTGATGCGGCGGGGTTTGATGAGGAAGCACGGCTGATGCGGCTCGTCGTCGCGCGCTGCCAGGTCGACTACGCCGGACGCCTCACCGCGCACCTGCCCCCGGCCACCCGCGTCATCATGGTCAAGGCCGACGGCTCGGTGCTGGTGCACTCCGACGGTGGCTCCTACAAGCCACTGAACTGGATGAGCCCGCCGTGCACGCTGCGTGAGGGCGTGGCCGACGACGGCGTCGTCGAGTGGACCGTGTCCGCGGCCAAGAGTGACGACACCCTGCGCATCCGGCTCGAGGAAGTGCTGCACGACAGCGCCCACGAGCTGGGGGTCGATCCCGGCCTGCGCAAGGACGGCGTCGAGAAGCACCTGCAGGAGCTGCTCGCCGAGCACACGACCACCCTCGGCGCCGGGCTCACGCTCGTGCGCCGCGAACACATGACGGCGATCGGGCCGGTCGACCTGCTGTGCCGCGACACCGGTGGCGCCGCGGTGGCCGTCGAGATCAAGCGCCGCGGCGACATCGACGGCGTCGAGCAGCTGACGCGCTACCTCGAGCTGATGAACCGCGATCCCGCCCTGCGGCCCGTCCGCGGCATCTTCGCGGCGCAGGAGATCAAGCCCCAGGCCCGCGTGCTCGCGGGCGATCGCGGCATCGAGTGCGTGGTCGTCGACTACGACGCGCTGCGCGGCATCGACGATCCCTCGCTGCGGCTCTTCTGAGCCTCTTCGTTCGAGCGCAGTCGGCGGTCGAACAACCACAGGGTCGCCGCCACGAGGGCGAGCGCGATGATGGCCGACCACGGGTGGCCGATGACCGCCTCCTCCACTCCGGCGAACGGGTTGCCGGAGAACCCCAGGCGGTCGACGGTCCACCCGATCGCGGCCGCCAGCGCGATGGAACCGCCGACGACCAGCACGGCCGGATAGAACCGGGTCGTCGCCATGAGCAGAAGCGGCGGCAGGATCAGGGCTGCAGCGATCACCTGCGCCAGCTCGACCCCCACGTTGAACGCCAGCAGCGACGTGACGGAGCCGGACCCGCTGAGACCCAGGTTGACGAGGATGCTCGCGAACGCGAGACCGTGGAAGAGACCGAACACCCCGGCAATGATCGCCTCGCCGTTGGGCGCCAGGGGTCGCAACGCATGCAGCGCCGCAACACCGACCGACACGGCGACGAGCACCTCGACCGGACGCTCCGGCAACGAGACCCAGCCCAGGCTCGCCGCGATCAGGGTCAACGAGTGACCCACGGTGAACGCCGTGACGACCACGAGGACCTTGCGGATCGTCGCCAGCGTGTCGCCACGACGACTCCAGCGTCCCCCTGCGGCGATCAGCGGCGCCGGGAGCAGCAGCGCGACGAGGAACAGCACGTGGTCGGCGTGCTCGAGCACGTGGTCGAATCCGTACCCGACCATGTCGCCCACGCCCGAGAGCAACGAGGCGTCGACGACGCCGACCGCGAGGAACCGGGTGGAAGAGTCCAGCACGCCGGCCGTCGAGATCTCGCCGTCCACGTCGGTCAGGACGACCACGGCCTCGTGACCGTCGACGTCGGCGATGACCGCGTCGTAGCGCAGCATGAAGCCGGCGGCACCCACGCCGTCGCTGGCCAGCTGGACGTCGATCCGGAGAGAGTCGATGCCCTCGACGGTCTCCCGCACCGGGTCGGAGTACGTCTCCTCCCAGTCCGTGCCGTCGGCCCCGGTCGCGGACAGGTGCTCGTCGAGGTACTCGACGACCTCCTCGGCCTCCAGGTCGCCCACGGAGGTCTCGAGCGCCTCGGCCATGGCCGTGGTGGCGATGCTGATGGTGGCTGTGACGCCATCGTCCAGCACCTGGACCGCGATCGTGCTGCTGGAGCGACTGTGCGCCTCGGCGGCGGGCGGGACGAGCAGCACGCCGCAGGCCGCCAGGACGGCGATCAGGCCGACCTGGAAGCACGCGACGTGCCGACGCATCAGGCGCCGGGCCCGGGAGGGGCGACCAGCATGGTGCGCACGATCATCGGTCTCTCATTCCACGGGCTGCGGGGCGACTCACTCAGGACATCCGGCCCGGGTGAACTGTGGGTGTGCCGTCCCTGTGAATAGCCCGTCAGTCTCGGCGTCCGGCGATGGGTGGCGCGGTCGGGTCGTCGACCAGGCCCTTGTCCTCACGAGCGACCCAGTCCTCGATGCGCTCGTAGTCGTGCTGCGAACGGGTCACCACGGCCAACAGGTCGCTCATCTTGGCGACCTCCTCGACCTGCTCCTTGATGAACCACTGCATGAACTGGTCGGAGGCGAAGTCGTTGGCCTCGCGCGCGATGCGGGTCAGCTCGCCGACCTGCTCGGTGACGCGCTTCTCCTGGTCGAGCGCCAGCTTGACCGGCGTGACGACGTCGGCGAAGTCCATGACCGGAGCGTCGAGGGCCGGGATGCGGACCTCGGCGTCGGCATCCAGCAGGTACTGCACCATCATCATGGCGTGATCGCGCTCCTCCACGGCCTGGCCGTAGAACAGCGAAGCCATCTGCGGCATCGTGAGGGCGTCGAAGTACGTCGCGATCGCGACGTACTGCTGATGGGCACTGAATTCGTGCCCCACCTGTTCCTGGAGCTTCGCGACGAACGCGGGTGCAGCCATGACCGATCTCCTTCGCATGTTAGTTAGCCTAGCCTGAGGTAGATTTGCGCTCGTGGGCAAGAAGCCGAAGAAGAAGTGCTGCACCAGCAAGCCGCGGTGCAAGCGATGCCCCATTGCCATGATGAAGAAGGGGACTCTCCCCGACGGCTACACCGTCAAGAAGCGCAAGCTCGTCAAGCTGTGACCTGACAGCACGACCCTAGGGTGTCCCCGGGTCGCAGCTCCACCAAGGCCAGTCACACCAAACGAAGGTAGGGCTCGCCTGCCCGCGCTAGCGTCGAGGTCATGACCGATCTTCGCAGCCAGGCCCAGACCCTCCTCGACCTCCACACCGCTCCCGAGCTGCTCAAGCTCGTCAACGTCTGGGACGCCGCCAGCGCGCGGGTCGTCAGCGAGGTCGACGGCACGCAGGCCATCGCCACCGCCAGCCACTCGATCGCTGCCGCGCTCGGCTACGAGGACGGCGAGAACATCCCGGTCGACCTGATGATCGAAGCCGTCCGCCGCATCGTGCTGGCCACCCACCTGCCCGTCACGGCCGATCTCGAGGCCGGGTACGGCGACGCCGGCGAAACCGCGCGCAAAGCGATCGACGTCGGTGTGGTGGGAGCGAACCTCGAGGACCAGATGAAGCCGCTCGCCGAGGCCGTGGCCGCGGTCGAGGCCGTCGTGCAGGTGGGTGAGGCGGCGGGCATCCCCTTCGTGCTGAACGCTCGCACCGATGCCTTCCTGAAGGCCGGCGACCGTCCGCACGCCGAGGTGCTGGCCGACGCGATCGAGCGCGGTTCGGCCTACCTCGACGCCGGAGCCCCCGTGGTGTTCGTGCCCGGCAAGGTCTCGGAGGACGACATCACCGCGTTCGTCGACGCCTGGGGTCCGCAGAAGCTGACGCTGATCGGTGCTCCCGGTTCCGTGCCGCTGGTGCGCATGGCCGAGCTGGGCGTCGCGCGAGTCTCCTACGGACCGTTCTCGCAGTCCGTGGCGCTCATGGCCCTGCAGGACCTGACCACCGACATCGTGGCCGACGGCGGTCTGCCGAGCGACTTCCGCGTCCTGAACTGAACCCCGCCATGACCACGCCGATCATCATCAGCCTGCCCACCGAGGATCGCGCCCGCGCCCATGCCTTCTACCGTGACGGCCTGGGGTTCGAGCCCATCGGCGAGCTCGCGGACGACGGCCTGCCCGAGCCCCTGACCTTCGTCGTGAATGCCGGCCTGCACCTGATGCTGGTTCCCACCGGCGGCTTCGGGTGGGTCCTCGGGGACGGGGACGTGGCTCCGGCCGGCACCCACGAGGTCGTCCTCAGCGTCTCGGCCGAAGGGCCGGCCGACGTCGATGCCCTGCTGGAGCGCGCCCAGCTGCACGGCGGTCGCATCGCGACCCCTCCGGCCGAGCAGCCCTGGGGCTACACCGGCACCGTGGCCGATCCCGACGGGCACCTCTGGATGGTGGAGGCGCCCCCGGGCCCCTCCCCCGCTCCCTGAGGTGCCACGAAGGGTCAGGCGAGTCCGTTGGCCTTGCGGATCTCGTCGGCGACGCGGTCCATGATGTCGGTCATGCCGAAGTCCTTCGGCGTGAACACGGCTGCGATGCCGGACGCCTCAAGACGACGCGCGTCGGAGTCGGGGATGATCCCGCCCACGATGACCGGCACGTTGTCGACGCCGGCCTCCTTGAGGCCCTTCTGCACCTCGGGCACCAGCTCCATGTGCGAGCCCGACAGGATCGACAGGCCCACGACGTGGACGTCCTCGGCCACCGCGGCCGCGACGATCTGCGCCGGGGTGAGCCGGATGCCCTGGTAGATGACCTCGAAGCCGGCGTCGCGAGCGCGCACGGCCACCTGCTCGGCGCCGTTGGAGTGTCCGTCGAGCCCCGGCTTGCCCACGAGGAAGCGCAGACGACCGCCCAGCTCCTCGCCCGTGGCGCGCACCTTCTCGCGCACGGCGGTCAGCTCGGCGCCGGCCTCCGCCACGCCGACGACGCCCGCGACGCCGGTGGGCGCGCGGTACTCGCCGAAGACGCCACGCAGCGTGTGCGACCACTCGCCCACGGTGGCGCCGGCGCGCACTGCGGCGAGCGTGGCCTCCATCAGGTTGGTGGTGGTCTTGGCCTCGGCGGCCAGACGCTCGAGGGCCTCGTCGACGGCGGCCTGGTCGCGCTCGCTGCGCCACTTCTGGACGTCGGCGATGGCGTTGGCCTCGGCCTGCGGGTCGGCCACCATGATGGCGGCGTCGAGGTCGGCCGTCAGCGGCGACTCCTCGGTCTCGACGTAGGAGTTGACGCCCACGACCTTGAGCTCGCCGGCCTCGATCTTCGCGCGACGCTCGGCGTGCGACGAGACGAGCGCTTGCTTCATGTAGCCGGTCTCGACGGCGGCGACGGCGCCACCCATCGCCTGCACCCGGTCGATCTCGGCCTTGGCGCCCTCGACCAGCTCGGCGACCTTGGCCTCGACGACGTGGCTGCCGTCGAAGATGTCCTCGTAGTCGAGCAGGTCGGACTCGAAGGCCAGCACCTGCTGCAGGCGCAGCGACCACTGCTGGTCCCACGGGCGCGGCAGACCGAGGGCCTCGTTCCAGGCCGGCAGCTGCACGGCGCGGGCACGGGCGTTCTTGCTGAGCGTGACGCCGAGCATCTCCAGCACGATGCGCTGCACGTTGTTCTCGGGCTGCGCCTCGGTCAGGCCCAGGGAGTTGACCTGGACGCCGTAGCGGAATCGGCGCATCTTGGGGTCGGTCACGCCGTAGCGCTCACGGGTGATCTCGTCCCACAGCTGGCCGAAGGCGCGCATCTTGCACATTTCCTCGACGAACCGCACGCCTGCGTTGACGAAGAAGGAGATACGGCCGACGACGCGTTCGAAGTCGTCGGGCGAGACCTGACCGGAGTCCTTGACGCCGTCCAGCACGGCGATGGCCGTGGAGAGCGCGAAGGCGAGCTCCTGCGTGGGGGTGGCACCGGCTTCCTGCAGGTGGTAGCTGCAGATGTTGAGCGGGTTCCACTTGGGGATGGAGTCGACCGTGTAGGCGATCATGTCGGTCGTGAGGCGCAGGGAGGCCTCGGGCGGGAACACGTAGGTGCCCCGCGACAGGTACTCCTTGATGATGTCGTTCTGCGTGGTGCCGGCCAGCAGCTCGGGTCCGGCGCCCTGCTCCTCGGCGGCGACCTGGTACATCGCCAGCAGCCACATGGCGGTGGCGTTGATCGTCATCGAGGTGTTCATCTCGCCCAGGGGGATGTCCTGGAACAGGCGGCGCATGGCGCCCAGGTGCGGGATCGGCACGCCGACCTTGCCGACCTCGCCGCGCGAGAGCTCGTGGTCGGGGTCGTAGCCGGTCTGCGTCGGCAGGTCGAACGCGACCGAAAGACCGGTCTGACCCTTCGCAAGGTTCTTGCGATAGAGGGCGTTCGACTCGGCGGCCGAGGAGTGTCCGGCGTAGGTGCGCATCACCCAGGGCTTGTCAGGCATGGGGGCAGATTACCGCGCTGTAAACCTCGAGGTCACCCGAGCGCCCCGATCCCGACACAGATCACAGCCGGGGCGGCCGCGAGCCCGCGGCTAGGCTCGGGACATGGTCAACCTCACCCGCATCTACACGCGCACCGGCGACGACGGCACGACGGCCCTGGTCGACATGAGCCGCACCTCCAAGAACGACCTGCGCCTCACCGCGTACGCCGACGTCGACGAGACCAACAGCCACCTCGGCGTCGCACTGTCGGTCGGCGAGCTGGACGAGGAGATCACGGCGGTCCTGCGGCACGTGCAGAACGACCTCTTCGACGTGGGCGCCGACCTCGGTGCGCCCGTGGTGCCCGACCCGGAGTACCCGCCGCTGCGGGTCGAGCCCGACTACGTCGAGCGCCTCGAGGCGTGGTGCGACGACTTCAACTCCCGCATCGACAAGCTGCGCTCGTTCATCCTGCCGGGCGGCACGCGCGCCGCGGCCGAGCTGCACGTGGCTCGGACCGTCTGCCGTCGCGCCGAGCGCGCCGCGTGGGCCGCCATCGACGAGCACGGCGACACCATGAACGTGTTGACGGCGAAGTACCTCAACCGGTTGAGCGACCTGCTGTTCATCCTCGGTCGCTACGCCAACCGTGAGGCCGGCGACATCCTCTGGGTCCCCGGCGGCGAGCGGTAACGAGCCCTGACCCCGAGCTTTGCAGCGTTGTGCCACGGTTCCGGCAGGAATCCGTGGCACAACGCTTCATAACTTGGGGAGGGGAGGCGTCACCAGACGGCGTTGACGCCCTTGCCCGGGGGTGACGACTCGAGCCAGGCCAGCAGGCCGGTGAGGGCCTGAGGCGTCAACGCGAGGTGCACGGTCACGTCGGTCCGGTGCTCCTCGCACGCGACGACGACCTGACCGGGCGCCAACACGTGCGACTCCCCCGCCTCGGGCTGTCGGCGACCAGAGATCTCGACGTCGCCGCGCGGCAGAGTGATACGGGGACGCCACGACAAGGAGAAGGTGCGGTACCACTCGACGGTGTCGTGGCGGTAGACCGCGGTGCCCACGGCCCACCCGCGCGCCGCTCCGACACCGCGCCAGTTGACCGACATCTCGAACGAGCCGGGATTGCGCTCGAGTCGGCGCCGACGCACGACGATCGCCGCGAGCGCGGCGATCGAGAGGGCGACGAGCAGCAGCAGGGAGTCGACGAACCACAACCACAGTGGCACGTCGACTCCCCCGCTCAGGACTGCAGGGTGCGGAGCTTGGCCTCGGCGCGCAGGACGGCTGCCTGGTCGTCGGCCTCGCGGGCCGCGGTGAGCTCGGACTCGACCGTCGAGCGGTCGAGCTCGTTCTCCAGGAAGCTGTCCTCGCTCAGGACCGAGACACGGTTGTCGGCGACGGACAGGAAGCCCTCGCTGACGGCTGCACGCACCCGCTCACCGCCGGTCTGCTCGATCTCGACGACGCCGGGAACCAGCACCGACAGCAGCGGCGCGTGGTTGGCCAGGACACCGAGGTCACCCTCGGCCGTCCGTGCGAGCACGCGCACGGCCTCGCCCGACCACACGACGCGGTCGGCCGCGACCAGCTCCACCTGGAGCGTGTGCGACTCAGCCATCAGAGGTTCTTCTGGATGTCGGCCCACTTCTTGTCGACGTCGTCGAGACCGCCACACATGAAGAACGCCTGCTCGGCCACGTGGTCGTACTCGCCGTCACAGATCTTGGTGAAGGCGTCGATCGTCTCGTCGAGCGGGACGGTCGAGCCCTCGATACCGGTGAACTGCTTGGCCACGTAGGTGTTCTGCGACAGGAAGCGCTGGATGCGACGAGCGCGCGAGACGATCGTCTTGTCCTCCTCGCTGAGCTCGTCGACACCGAGGATGGCGATGATGTCCTGCAGCTCCTTGTTGCGCTGCAGGATGCCCTTGACCCGGTTGGCGACGGCGTAGTGGTCGGCCGCGATGTAGCGCGGGTCGAGGATCCGCGACGTCGAGGTCAGCGGGTCCACGGCCGGGTAGATGCCCATCGACGCGATCTCACGGTTGAGCTCGGTCGTGGCGTCCAGGTGCGCGAACGTGGTGGCCGGCGCCGGGTCGGTGTAGTCATCGGCCGGCACGTAGATGGCCTGCATCGAGGTGATCGAGTTGCCTCGCGTCGAGGTGATGCGCTCCTGGAGCACACCCATCTCGTCGGCCAGCGTCGGCTGGTAGCCCACGGCCGAAGGCATGCGGCCCAGCAGCGTCGAGACCTCCGAGCCGGCCTGCGTGAACCGGAAGATGTTGTCGATGAACAGCAGCACGTCGCGGTTCTGCACGTCGCGGAAGTACTCGGCCATCGTCAGGGCCGACAGGGCCACGCGCAGACGCGCTCCCGGCGGCTCGTCCATCTGACCGAAGACGAGCGCGACCTGTCCGAGGACGCCCGACTCCTCCATCTCCTCGATGAGGTCGTTGCCCTCGCGGGTGCGCTCGCCGACTCCGGCGAACACCGACACGCCGTCGTGGTCCTTGGCGACGCGGGCGATCATCTCCTGGATCAGCACGGTCTTGCCGACACCGGCACCACCGAACAGGCCGATCTTGCCGCCGAGCACGTAGGGCGTCAGCAGGTCGATGACCTTGATGCCGGTCTGGAACATCTCGGTCTTGGACTCGAGCTGGTCGAAGGCCGGGGCCTTGCGGTGGATGCCCCACTTCTCCTCGGGCTCGAACGTCTCGCCCTCCTCGAGGTTCATCACGTCGCCGGTGGTGTTGAACACCTTGCCGAGCGTGATGTCGCCGACGGGGACGCTGATGGGTCCGCCGGTGTCGTGCACCTCGGTGCCGCGGACGACGCCGTCGGTCGGGCGCAGGCTGATGGCGCGGACGAGTCCGTCACCGATGTGCTGCGCGACCTCGAGGGTCAGGGTCTCGGTCACACCGTCGATCGTCGTGTCGACGTGCAGGGCGTTGTAGATCTCCGGCATCGTGTCGGCGGGGAACTCGATGTCGAGGACGGGTCCGATGACCCGGGCCACGCGACCCGTGCTGCCGGAGGACTGGCTGGTGGTCTCTTCCACGGTTGCGGTCATGTCTTCTCTCACTCGTTCCCAGCGTTGGCGTCGGCGAGCGCGTTAGCGCCACCCACGATCTCGCTGATCTCCTGGGTAATCCCGGCCTGGCGGGCCTGGTTGGCGATCCGGGTGTACTTCTCGATCAGGTCCTGCGCGTTGTCGGTCGCGGACTTCATGGCCTTCTGTCGGGCGGCGAGCTCAGAGGCCGCTGCCTGCAGGAGGCAGTAGTAGATGCGGCTGTTGACGTACTTCGGGAGCAGCGCGTCGAGCACCTCGTGCGCGCTGGGCTCGAACTCGTACAACGGCAGCACGTCGGCCTCGTCGGGCGCCTCGGTGCCCTCGACGACCTCGAGCGGCAGCAGCCGGATGACGTCCGGCTCCTGGCTCAGCATCGACTTGAACCGCGTGAACACGATGTGCAGCTCGTCGACCGGCTGGACGTCGACCGCGTCGTCGGCGTGCTCGACGTCGACATCCACGTCGTTGTCCTCGGCGAACGCGCCGACGAGGGTCTCACCGATGAGTCGTGCGTCGTCGTACTCGGGCTTGTCCGAGAAGCCCGTCCAGCTCGTCACGAAGTCGCGCGAACGGAACTTGAAGTACGTCTCGGACTTGCGACCGGTGAGGTAGAAGTCGATCTCCTTGCCCTCGGCACGCAGCTTCTCGGCGAGCCGATCGGCCTCCTTCAGCACGTTCGAGGAGTACGCACCGGCCAGGCCGCGGTCGCTGGAGATGACCAGCACCGCTGCCCGGGTCGGGTTGTCCTTCTCGGTCGTCAGCGGGTGGTCGACGTTCGAGAACGTCGCCACCGCCGACACGGCCCGGGTGAGCTCACGCGCGTACGGGGCTGCCGCCGCCGCGTGCTGCTGCGCCTTGATGATGCGCGAGGCGGCGATCAGCTCCATGGCGCGCGTGATCTTCTTCATCGACTGGGTCGACTTGATCTTCGCGCGGTACTCACGGAGGGAGACTGCCATGGGTCAGCCCCGCTTCTGCTTGACGATCTGCTCCTGCTCGACGTCCTCGTCCTCCAGGGCCTCGACGTCCTCGCGACCGGGCTTGATGGAATCGCCCTCGCTGGTCTCGAACTGGTCGAGGAAGGAGTTGTAGGCGTCGACCAGGGCCGACTCCGTGTCGTCCTCGAACTTTCCGGACTCACGAATCGCGTCGAAGATCTGGCTGTGCGAGCGCTTCAGGTAGTCGAGGAACTCGGTCTCGAAGCGGCTGACGTCGTCGACCGGCACGGGGTCGAGCTTGCCCGTGGTGGCCGCCCAGATCGAGACGACCTGGTGCTCGACCGGGAACGGCTTGTACTGACCCTGCTTGAACAGCTCCATGAGGCGCTGTCCGCGGGCCAGCTGGGCCTTCGAGGCGGCGTCGAGGTCGGAGGCGAACATCGCGAACGCCTCCATCGCGCGGTACTGCGCGAGCTCGACCTTGAGCGAGCCGGTGACGGCCTTCATCGACTTCTGCATCGCGGCGCCACCCACACGGGAGACCGAGATGCCGACGTCGACCGCGGGACGCTGGTTGGCGTTGAACAGGTCGGACTGCAGGAAGATCTGTCCGTCGGTGATCGAGATGACGTTGGTCGGGATGTAGGCCGAGACGTCGTTGGCCTTGGTCTCGACGATCGGCAGACCGGTCATCGAGCCCGCGCCCAGCTCGTCGCTGAGCTTGGCGCAACGCTCGAGCAGGCGGCTGTGCAGGTAGAAGACGTCGCCCGGGTAGGCCTCACGGCCCGGAGGACGGCGCAGGAGCAGCGACACGGCGCGGTACGCCTCGGCCTGCTTGGACAGGTCGTCGAACACGATGAGGACGTGCTTGCCGGCGTACATCCAGTGCTGGCCGATGGCCGAGCCGGTGTACGGGGCGAGGTACTTGAAGCCCGCCGAGTCGGACGCGGGGGCCGCGACGATCGTCGTGTACTCGAGGGCGCCGGCCTCCTCGAGCGCTCCGCGGATGCCCGCGATGGTCGAGCCCTTCTGGCCGATCGCGACGTAGATGCAGCGAACCTGCTTGCTCGGGTCGCCCGACTCCCAGAACTCCTTCTGGTTGATGATCGTGTCGATCGCGATGGCGCTCTTGCCGGTCTGACGGTCGCCGATGATCAGCTGACGCTGACCGCGACCGATCGGGGTGAGCGAGTCGATCGACTTCAGGCCGGTCATCAGCGGCTCGTGCACGCTCTTGCGCTGCACGACCGAGGGAGCCTGGAGCTCGAGGGCGCGACGGCCGTCGGTCTCGATCTCGCCGAGGCCGTCGATCGCGTTGCCCAGTGGGTCGACGACGCGGCCGAGGTAGCCCTCGCCGACGGGGACCGAGAGGACCTCGCCGGTGCGGCGGACCTTCTGGCCCTCCTCGATGCCGGCGAACTCGCCGAGGATGACGACGCCGATCTCGCGGACGTCGAGGTTCAGTGCGAGGCCGAGGGTTCCGTCCTCGAACTCGAGCAGCTCGTTGGCCATCGCCGAGGGCAGACCCTCGACGTGCGCGATGCCGTCCCCGGCGTCGGACACGTAGCCGACTTCCTCGGTGCTGGCGGCGCTGGGGGTGTAGTCGGCCACGAACTTCTGCAACGCGTCGCGGATCTCGTCCGGACGAATCGAGAGCTCCGTCATGGTGTGCCTGCCTTCTGGGATCGGTGCGGTGCTTCAGCCTGCGAGGCGCCGGCGGGCGGCCTCGAGGCGACTGGACATGGTGCCGTCGACGACGTCGTCGGCCACGCTGACCGAGATGCCGCCGATGACGGCGGGGTCGACGACGACGTTGAGGTGAACCTCGCGGCCGTACTTGGCGGCGAGCGCGGCGGCGAGACGCTGTGACTCCGCGTCGCCGAGCTCGGAGGCCACACGGACCTCGGCCAGCAGGCGTCCGCGACGGTCGGCGACCGTCGTGGCGAACGTGGTGAGCGTGCGCTCGAACGAGCCCGTGCGGGCCGCGACGGCCTGCACGACGAGCGCGAGGGTCGTGTCGTCGACCTTGCCCCCGAGGATCGTCGTCAGCAGCTCGGACCGGGCGGCGACCGGAATGGTCGTGTCGGACAGGGTCCGCCGCAGGTCCAAGTCACCCGTGATGAGCTGCTCGACCTCGAACAGCTGCGTCTCGAGGGTGTCGAGCGTCCCGGCCTCGTCAGCGGCACGGACGTGGGCGACCACACCGGCCAGCTCGAGGGCGTCGGACAGGTCGCGTCCGGCCGACCAGCGACCGGCGGCGGCCTTCTTGACGACACCCAGGGTGGCGGCCGAGACGGCGTTGCCGAAGATCGACGTGACCAGACCGTCGGTGGACTCCGAGGAGGTCGCCGGGTCGGTCAGCACCCGGCGCAGACGCGGGCTGCCGTCCAGTGCCCCGACGACTCCGAACAGCTGGCCACCGAGCTCGGTGGCCGAACCGTCGGCCGCCGCGACGGCGGCCAAGGTGTCGTCGAGGGACGCGGCAGAAGCGCCGCGCATCCGGGTGGTGATCTGACCGGACATCAGTTGGCCGACTCCTCGAGCTCGGCGATGAAGCGCTCGACCGTGCGCGCACTGCGTGCGTCGTCGGTCAGGGCCTCACCCACGATGCGACTCGCGAGGTCGGTCGCGAGCGTGCCGACCTCACTCTTGAGCTGCGCCACGACCTGGGCCCGCTCGGCCTCGACCTGCGCGTGCGCGGCCGAGGTGATGCGCTCGGCCTCGGCCTGAGCCTGGGCTCGCATCTCCGCGAGGATCTGCGCTCCCTGCTCCTTGGCCTCCTCGCGGATGCCGGCGGCCTCGTGTCGGGCCTCGGCGAGCTGGGCGTTGTACTTCTCCAGCGCGGCCTGGGCCTCCTTCTGCGCGGCCTGGGCCTCCTCGATGCCACCCTCGATCGCAGCCGTACGAGCCGCGTAGGCCTTCTCGAAGCCCGGGACGACGAACTTCTTGATGAGGAAGAGGAGCAGGAGGAAGACGACGGCGCTGAGGACGATCTCGGCGACGTGCGGGATGAGGGGGTTGAGGTCCTCACCCTCGGCAGCCGCGACGAGCTGTGTCGTGATCATGCGTGTGCCTTCTGTCGGGGTCGGTGGCTGGTGCTACGGACTAAAGGACGAACGCGAGCGCCAGGCCGATGATGAAGAACTGCTCGGCGAGGACGAAGCCGAGGATCGCGAGCTGGCGCAGCGTGCCCTGGGCCTCAGGCTGACGGGCCACACCGGAGACCAGGGCGGCGAAGATCAGACCGACGGCGATACCGGGGCCGATGGCGGCCAGACCGAGGCCGATCATGTTCAGGTTGCCTTCCACGGCAGTTCCTTTCGTCGTCGGCACGGTTGGTCCGTGCCGATGTGCGGGTGCGAATGTGAAGTTGTGCCGGTGCGACGACCGACGAGTCCGATCCGCTGAGGATCAGTGCTCGTCGGCCAGTGCCTCACCGATGTACATGGAGGCCAGCAGCGTGAAGACGTACGCCTGCAGGAACATCACCAGGATCTCGAGGAAGGTGATGCCCACGAACAGCAGGGCGGACGCGATGCCGGCCGGGATGGCGAGCGTGTTCTCGGAGTGCAGCAGCAGGTACTCGGCACCGAGCGAGAACAGCAGGAGGAGGAGGTGTCCGGCGAACATCGTGGCGAACAGACGCAGCGTGAGCGTGATGGGTCGCAGCAGGATGTTGGAGAGGAACTCCAGCGGGACGAGCAGCAGGAGGATCGGGCCCTTCATGCCACTGGGCACGGTCTCGTGCTTGAGGTAGCCGACGAATCCGTGACGGGCGATGCCGGCGCCGTTGTAGACGATCCAGGTGATGAGCGCGAGGGCCAGCGGGAAGCCGATGTGCGACATCGTCGGGAACTGCACGACGGGGATCAGGCCGTAGTAGTTGTTCACGAACACGAAGGTGAAGATCGCGAACAGGAAGGGCACGAAGCGCTGGAAGTCGCGCGAGCCGATGTTGTCGCGGCCGATGCCGTCACGGACGAAGCCGTAGACCATCTCGCCGGCGAACTGCAGGCGTCCCGGCACGACGGCGGCGGGACGAGCTGCGGCGGCGAAGAGCGCCATGATGAGGACCACCGAGAGGACCAGCAGGATCATCGGCTTGGTGACGCCGGCCTCGGCGCCCCACGGGAAGATCGCCGGCAGGTTGAAGTCGGCGGGACCCGGGCTGGGGGGACTCGAAGCAGCGGGGAGCAGGGAGGCGAGGGACACTCGGTCTCCTTCTGAATCATGGCGCGGTCGCGCGACCATGAGTCGCGATCCGGGCGTACGGCCAGCGTCATTGCGAGTCGAAGAACACGTCGTCGGCTCGCTGCGGGAAGGCTATCAGGCCCTCTCCGGCAACTCCTACTCGAGGTCGTAGATCGGCGTGCGGGACCGTCGCAGGGTCACGGCGTGCAGTCCGATCCACACCAGGGTCGTGATGATCATGGCGGCGGCGACGGCCTGTCGGTCCAGGTGCTGGCCGATGCCGTCCTCGTCGAGCAGCACTGTTAGCACGACGATCGCGATGACCGCCTTGACCGCGAAGAAGCCCAGGGCGATGGGCAGCGAGGCCATCGGGTTGGCCTTGGTCAGCGGGTCGAGCAGGCCGGGGCTGGCCCCGAGGAACGCGACCACGAGGACACCACCGACGAGGGCTCCCAGGACGCCGTCACGGCCACCCAGGAAGCCGGCGACGACCGTCACGACGGCCACGACGACCAGGGACGGGAGGACCACGCGACGGACGATCTGCATAGGCCCGATCCTCTCACGAGGGGCTCAGGGCCCGACCCGCTCGTCCAGCCGCGGCAGCACGAAGATCGCCACGGCCGTGACGACCACCAGGACGGCGAAGCCCGCGAACGACTGCCAGCCGCTGAACAGGCTCAGCACGACACTGCCGAAGGCCACCAGTCCCGCGACGGCGTACATGAGCAGGACGGCCCGGCGGTGGGAGTGCCCGATCTCGAGCAACCGGTGGTGGATGTGCATCTTGTCGGGACTGAACGGCGAGCGCCGGGCCCGGGTGCGGCGGACGACCGCCAGCACCATGTCGAGGAAGGGCACCGCCAGCACCATGGCAGGCAGGAACAGGGGCAGCAGGGCGGCGAGGAAGCTTGCCTCGGCGTCACCCACGCCCTGCGCGAGGCTGCTGGGCGGGAACTGGCCGGTCAGGCTGATCGACGAGCAGGCGATGACGAAGCCCAGCAGCATCGAGCCGGAGTCGCCGATGAACATCCGGGCCGGGAAGAAGTTGTGCGGCAGGATGCCCAGGCACACCCCCGCCAGGGCAGCGCTGAGCATGGCCGCGGCGATCGCGCGGGTCTCGCCGTTCTCGACAGCCAGGATGAAGGCGTAGACGAAGAACGCGATGGCGCCGATCGCGACCATGCCGGCGGCCAGGCCATCGAGCCCGTCGACGAAGTTGACGGCGTTCGCGGTGCCCACGATCAGCACGACCGTGAAGATCATCGCTTGGGCCTGGTCGAGCCCCAGGAAGGTGTTGGGCAGCGGCAGGTAGACGAACTGCACCCCCATCGCGACGACGACGATGCCGGCCAGCACCTGACCGGCGAACTTGCTCAGCGCGTCGAGCTCGTAGAGGTCATCGACGATGCCGACGACACAGATCAGCGCTCCGCCGACCAGCACCGCACGGATGTCGGTGAACACCGTCTCGTCGGCGCTGCCGAGGAACGGCAGCCGCTCCGCGACGAGCGAGGCCGCCAGCAGGCCGCCCAGCATGGCCGGTCCCCCGAAGTAGGGGGTGGGGATGGCGTGCACGTCACGGTCGCGCACCCGGGCGACCGCCCCGACGCCGAGGGCGATCTGGCGGGCGACCGACGCCAGCAGGTAGGTGACCCCGATGGCGACGCCGAAGATGACCAGGTACTCGCGCACTCCGCCTCGCCTACTCGGACTCGACGGTGTTGTTGTGCACGAGGAGTCGCTCGACGGGTAGGGCGCCCTGGCGGAGCACCCGGGGCGCGGTGCCCGTGGTGTCGAGGATCGTCGACGGCACTCCTCCGCGGCTCGGACCGCCGTCGAGGTAGACCGAGACCTTGTCGCCGAGCATGGTGCGCGCTTCCTGCACCGTGGTGGCGGCCGGCTGGCCCGTGAGGTTGGCGCTGCTGACGGCCAGGGGTCCGGTACGGCGCAGCAGAGCGAGGGTCACGGGGTCGTCGGGCATGCGGACCGCGACGGTGTCGTGGGTCTCGCCCAGGTCCCACGACAGGGAGGGCTGCTGGCGGCAGACCACCGTGAGGGGCCCGGGCCACTCGACCTCGGTCAGCCGGCGCAGCCAGGTGGGCAGCTCGGCCACGAGCGCCTCGAGCGTCGAGGCGGCACCGACGAGCACCGGCGGGGGCATGCTCCGGTCGCGACCCTTGGCGTCGAGCAGGCGCTGGACCGCGGCCGGCGAGAAGGCATCGGCGGCGAGACCGTAGACCGTGTCGGTCGGCAGCACCACCAGCTCACCGGCGGTCAGCGCCGCGTGCGCCGCCTCCAGGCCGGCGACCCGGAGGTCGTCGTCGGCGCGGCAGTCGTGGATCACGTCGGACATCGTAGGCGAGGTGGCTCAGGTGATCCCGAGCGCCGCGGCGGCGAAGACCGCGAAGTGACCGGCGCGTCCGATGAACACGGCCACGGCGAAGCGCACGGTCCCCATCGTCGAGACCCCGGCGGCCGCGGACACGACCAGCAGGGGCGGGATGCCGATGAACCCCGAGACCACCACCGTGATGACACCTCGGACCGGGTCGGAGAGCCAGGCCAGGAGGAGGTCGGAGACCTTCTTCAGGCCGCGTCGAAACCTGCCCGGGTCGGGGCGCGGCTCGGGACGAGGCTTGGGCGGTCGACGCTTCACGACGTCGCGGCCCACGCGAGCCGCACGGAAGATGATGACCTTGCCGATCGCCGTGCCGATGCTCACCGTCAGGACCATCGCCCACGTCTGCGGGACGGACAGGAGGACGGCGTTGGCGGCGACGTACACCTCCGCGTTGATGACGGGGATCAGTGCGGAGGCGATGCCGTAGGCAATGCCCGCAGCCATGACCCCGAGGAGGGTCACCCCCGCTCCCCCGGCGCGGGGGTGACGTGCCCCGCATCGCTGGTCTCGCGCTCTCGCACGAGCGCCAGGACCCGCCGCGCGCTCCAGATCTTGACCGAGATCTGTGCGACCACGATGACCAACGCGATCGGCAACGACCCCACGAGCACCGCGACGATGATGCCGGCGTTGTTCAGCGCCTTCGCCGGGTGCGACCAGTTCATCCGGAAGACGGCCGGGTCGACCTGCGCGAAGTAGTTGGGGCTGACGATCGGCCACAGCAGGAACGACATCGAGAGCAGGCAGTCCAGCACCATGAAGTTGAGCAGGAAGATGCCGATCGCCGGAGCGAGGTCGGGCTGCAGCAGCACCAGGTTGGCCGCACAGACGGCGGTGCAGAGCCGGTCGCTGACGATGTCGTGCACCGCGCCGGCCCGTGTCTCCTGCCCCAGCAGCCGCGCCGCCAGGCCGTCGGCGCTGTCGCCCAGGTAGTAGACGGCGTAGGCCGCCACGACCCACCACAGCGGGTCGGAGTCGCTGCCGTGCAGCGTCAGCGCGTACAGCGCCAGACCGACCGAGACCACGGTCCGCAGGACGGTGATGACGTTCGGCAGGGTGGCCACGGGACCGATCGTGGTGCCGTAGCCGTCGCCCTTCGCCATGAGCGCCAACCTAGACCTCTGGGTCGACGGATGCGGGGACCCGGGTCGGAACACCCGGCGCGGGGACACGGACTAGAACACCCGGCGCGGGGACACGGACTAGAACACCCGGCGCGGGGACACGGACTAGAAGACTCCGTGCAGGAGGAACGCGATCGCCAGGTACTGCAGCGTGCGGCCGACGAAGACCATCAGCGCGAACAGCCAGCGCGGCTGCTGCGAGGCACCCGCGATGATCGCGACGATCGCGAGCGGCGGGACCATGAGGGCCGACGAGGCGAAGACCGTGGCGGCGCCCAGGTACGGACGCTCCAGCAGGCCGAGCATCCAGTTGCTGAAGGCACGGATGCGGGCGGTGAACCGGTTGCGTGGCGGCTTGCGGTCGACCGAGCGCAGCTTGCCGCTGCCCTTGCGAGCGAGGTCGAACACCACGACCTTGCCGATGACGGTGCCCACGCTGAGCGCCATGATCAGCCAGAAGAGCAGCACCTGGCTCTTGGTGACGGTGCCGAGCACGACGACGTAGGCCTCGGCGTTGAGGAACATCGGCAGCAACGACGACCCCACCCCGAAGGCAAAGGCCGCCGCGGCGAGCGCGAGCTCTCCCATCCTGGCAGCGTACTGGCGGCTGGCCGCGACCTGTGAGCGGCTCGCTCAGCAGGTCACGGGAATGGGCGCCCCGGGCGCGGAGAGGCCGTCGACGAGCCACGTCCCGTCGCTGCGCACCATGGTCCAGACGACCGATGACAGCACGCAGGTCTCCTCGCCGCTGCTCTGGGCCACCCGTTGCTGGGCGAAGACGGTGACCTCGACCTCGTCGTCGGAGTCGGCGCGGGGTGACGATGTCAGCACCGAGCCCACCGACGAGGCCCCGAGCGCCCCGTAGGTCTCACGCACGCCGTCGAGGGTCGTGGCGTAGTCGGCGCGGAAGGACTCGGTGGCCCCGTCCTCCGCCCAGCCCGCGTCGCTGTCGAGCGTCGCGGCCTTCCAGGTGAGGATCTGCTCGGTGCGCTGCTCGGCGACGTCACGGGCGTCGGCCTCGGCGGTGTACCGCTGCGCTGCGGAGCGCCACTGCCACGCCACCACCACGAGGGCGATGAGCGCCACCACGAGAAGTGCCGCGAGGGCGATGACGAGGGGTGACTGTTCGCGCCGGCGCAGGCGACGGGCGATGTCACCGGCCCCATTTCTGGCACCGGCACCGCGTGTCGGATCGATCCTCACGGCATCGCCTGCTCGAGCGGGATGGGCCCCGGGGCGTGGACCGAGCCGCGCTGCTGCAGCGGGAAGTCTGGCGAGCAGGCACGCGTGGGATCGATCGGTTGCCGTTCGGGCACCGACGGCAGGGGGTCGGGCACGTACCGGCAGACCGCCACCTGGGCGGGCCGCGTGTCGACCAGCATGACCGCGTGCAGCGCCCCGCCACGGATCGTGCTGGCGAACTTCGAGAAGCCCCCCGGCACGTCGTGGAGGAACTGCCACAGGTGCGGCCGGTAGGGCAGGGTCATGTCGGTGAACTCGCCCATGACCCGCAACGCCTCGGGGAGCCGCAGACCGACCTCGGAGGTGAAGAGGCGCAGCTCGGTGACCTGGGCCGGCGTGCCCTGCAGGATCGCCCGGGCCTTGGGGTCGTAGGCCGCGAGCCACTGGGTCAGGCTGAACGCCGTGGGCGCCAGCTGGCGCAGCTGCGGCTCGAGGTCGAGCCCCGTCTGCAGCACGGTGGCGGAGTTCGTGATCGCGCGCTCGGTCTCGGGCCAGTAGGTGTCCAGCGTGGTCAGGACCTCCTGCCCGCGATCGACGATCGTGGCGAGGGCGGCGGGGTCGGCGAAGGCGATGCTGAGCTCATCGAGCGTGACCTCGAGGTCGGCGGGATCGATCTGGGACATCAGCGTGTCGACGGCGCTCAGCGACTCGGCCACTGTGGTGGGCGTCGCGGTGTCCTCGACGGGGATGACGTCGCCCCCGGCCAGCACGGGACCGACCTCGTCGGGAGGCTGCAGGTCGAGGAACTGCTCGCCGGCCGGCGACAGGTTGCGCACGACCGCCTTTGCCGAGGCCGGGACCTCGACGCCGGCGTCGATCGCGATCTCGGCCTCGACACCGGTGGCCGTCGTGCGGATCTCGACGACCTCGCCGACCGTGACCCCTCGGTAGGTCACGCCCGACTGCTCGAACAGCCCGCCCGTGCGCTCGAGCTGGACCGTCACGACCGTCGGCCGCTGGGCGATCGAGCCGCCCAGGAACTCCTGGTAGACGTACACGGTCGTGACGACGAGGACGCCCAGGAGCCCCAGGGCGGCCATCAGGTACGTCAGCGGCAGTCGCTTCATGCGCCACCTCCCGAGAGCAGGCGGAGCAGGTCCGGCAGGCTGGCCCCACCGTTGGTCCCCGGCGGCGGGGTGGGCTTCGCCAACCCCGTGACGGACCCCGCGAGGTCCTCGAGGAAGTTGGGCAGGACCTCTGGCACCGGCCCGCCGTCGGGGTCCGGGGCGATGACGGTGCCGTCACCGATGCCGACGGATGCCTGGAACAGCAGGTGGGTGTTGAGGTAGGACGCCGGGACGCCCGCCTCCAGACCGTCGATGAACTGCAGCAGCTCCGCGACGCCCACATCGATCCGGGGCCCGACGGCGGTGACCTGGTCGAAGATCGGTCCGGACTCGGCCACGATCGAGACGAGGTCGGCCCGCGTCTGCTCGATCGTGGGGATGACCACCGAGCCCAAGGTGTCGATCGAGGTCAGCAGGTCGACGAGCTCGGCGGTGTTCTCGTCGAGCACCTGCGCCGCAGGCGCGATCTCGACGAGCGCACGGTCGATCGTGGCCTGGCGCTCCCCCACGATGCGCGAGGCGTCGGAGATCGCCACCAGCGCGGCATCGATCTCGCCACTCATGGCCGTGATGGAGCTGGCCGTGCTCGTGGCGCGCTGCAGCACGTCGCGCACGGTGTCCTCGCGGCCGCCGATCATCAGGTTCGTCTCGTCGACGATGGTCTGGATCTGACCCAGCCCGCCGCCGTTGATGAACAACGACGCGGCCGACAGCGTGTCCTCGATCGTCGGCGCCACCGACGACTGCTCCAGACCCACCTCGGCCCCATCCGCGAGCACGTCGTCCGCGAGCACGTCGTCCGCGAGCACGTCGTCCGCGAGCACGTCGTCCGCGAGCACGTCGTCCGCCTCGGGCGCCGCCGCCGCCTCGACCGGGTCCACGACGTCGACGAACAGCTCGCCCAGCGCGGTGGTGGTGCGCAGCCGGAAGTCCGCGTCGGTGGCGACGGGGGTGTCCTCGGCGATCTCGAGGGTCACCACGGCCTTGAGATCCTCGACGCCGATGGAGTCGACGCGACCGATCGGGACACCGTCGATCTTGACCGGCGCACCGACCGCGAGGTTGAGCGCGTCGTCGAACGACACGGTGACGCGGTAGGTCTCACCCCGCATCGAGGTGCCCGGCAGCGGGAGGTCGGAGGCGGTCGTGCTGCAGCCGGCGACCACCGCGGTCGACATCGCAGCCGTCACGAGCAGGGCCGGCACCCGGCGCACGAGTCGTCTCATCATCCCTCCCCCTGCAGGCGGGCGAGCAGCTCGAACAACGACAGCTCGTCGAGGTTGAGGTCCTCGCACAGCGCCTCCACCGTGTGGCACAGCTCCTGCACCGTCACCTTGCCGGGGACGAGGTCGATCGGCCGGGTCAGGAAACGCATCCGGCCGCGGTCGTCGACCGCGTTGGGCAGGTTCTGGGTCGTCAACGGCCCCGTCGTCAGCAGGCGCGTGATCTCGGTCTCGTGGGCCTTCAGCTCGTCGGCCAGGAGGACGAAGTCGTCGATCTGCCCGGTGATCTGGTCGCGGTGGGTGGCCGAGAACTCGGTGAGGCCCTGCAGCATGGCCGTGATGGCGTCGAAGGTGGCCTGGATCTGTGCCGTCTGGCCGTCGAGCATGGTGGTGGCCGCCGTCACCTGCCCCACGAAGTCGCGCACCAGCGCGTCGTTCGAGGCGAGCGTCTGCGTCAGGGTGTCGAGGTTCACCAGGTTCTGCTCGAGCGCCGGCGTCGCTCCGGCCAACGAGGTCAGCACCGTCGCGAGATCGGTCATGCCGCTGGCGATCGTGGCGCCCTGGCCCTCGACGTTCGCCGCAGTGGCCGCGAGGAGGTCGTGCAGCGGACCGTCCGACCCGTCGGTGCTCGAGAACGCCACCGAGACGTCCTCGAGCGAGCTCAGCAGCTCCTCGAACTCGACGGGGGTGCGCGTGCGGTCCATCGCGATGACGGCTCCGCTCTGCAGGACGGGCCCGGACGTGTAGGCCGGAGTCAGCTCGACGTAGCGGTCGGTCGCGACGGACCGGGAGACGATGACCGCTCCCACGTCCTGAGGCAGCTTGACGTCGCCGTCGACGACGATCTCGACGTCGACGTGGTTGCCGGCCGGCGTGACGGACTCGACCTCGCCGATCGGGACGCCGCGGATGCCGACGTCGTTGCCGCGGAACAGGCCCGTGGCGTCGGTGAACTGCACGGTCAGACGAGTCTGGCCACCGTCGAGCACCATGCACCCGGCCAGCAGCGGGAGCAGCACCGCGACGGCCAGCAGGCGGGCCGTCCAGGGGCGTGTCATGAGCACTCCGATCCGGGCTGGAGGCACTTGATGTTGTCGGGGATCGCCGAGGGCACGTGCAGGTCGATCCACGGCCCGTTGCCGGAGGCGTTGGCGAGGTAGTAGGTCATCGTCGACAGGCTCGTGAGTGTCGCGGTGATCGTGTTGCGCACGTCGTAGAGGTGCTGCAGCGAGGTGCTCAGGTTGACCATCAACGGGTCGAGGTCGTCGGCGGTGTCGGCCAGGATCCCGTTGACGGCGTCGGCCAGGGCCTGAGCGTCGACCAGCAGGGCGTCGATGGCGGCCTGCCGCGAGGTCAGGGCGTCGAGCACCAGCGTCGACTGCTCCAGCAGGTTCAGGATCTCGTCGGACTGGTTGACCAGCAGACCCGTGAAGGCACCGGTGGCGTCCAGCAGGGCGCTGAGCTCGTCGGTGCGCTGCGCGGCCAGGGCCGACAGGTTCGCGACCCCGGCGAAGGCGGCCTGCGCCTCCTCGGGCGTGCGCCCCAGCACGTCGGCCACCACCTCGAAGGACTCCGCGACGGCCTGCTCGTCGAGCTCCTCGAGCTGCCCCTGCGTCGCGTCGACGACGTCCTGCAAGTTGTACGGCACGCTCGTGCGCGCGAGTGGGATGGTGCCGTCGTCGAGCGACCCCGGCCCGGACGGTGTGATCTCCAGGAAGTGGGTGCCGAGCAGCGTCGCGACCTTCACCGCGCCGCTGGTGGTGGATCCCAGCTCGATGTCGGAGTCGATCGTGAAGCCGACCTCGACGGCGTCGGCGGTGAGCTCGATCGACGTGACCTCGCCGACGCCGACACCCGCGACCTGCACCTCCTCGCCGACCCGCAGGCCCGCGGTGTGCTCGATGACGGCCGTCAGGTGTCGCTTGCCGATGCTGGCCTGGCTCAGCCCCACCACGACGAGACCGAGGACGAGGACCCCGACGACACCGACGAGACCGACCAGGCGCGGCTGGCGCAGCCGCTCGAGCATCGTCATGAGCACACCGCCGAGTACTTCTGGTCGCCGACGCCGAGCGTGATCGGTGCTCCGGGGATGGCCTCGATCGAGATCACACAGATGAACATGTTGAGCCAGGTTCCGGTGTTGGTGGGCCGGGTGAACGCATCGAATCCGCGGGGGCCGTTGGCGAAGAGCTGGTCGAGCGAGTCCTGGTGGGTCACGATCGTCTCGACGACGCCCCGCAACGACGCCACCGTGGTGTCGATGTCGGGTCGCAGCTCGGTGGTCAGGGACTCGGCGGCGGCCGCGAGCTCGGTCATGCCGTCGAAGGAGCCGACGATGGCCTCGCGCTCGCTCGCCAGGCCGGTCATGAGGTCCGCGAGCCGGTCGACGGTCGTGGAGAACTCGGCCTCTTGAGCCGTGAAGTCCTCGAGCACGGGGGTGAGGTTCGTCAGCACGTCGGTGATGACGGCGTCCTTGGCCGCGAGGTCCTCGGTGAGCGCCGCGGTCTGGGCGAGCAGCGCCTCGACCGTCCCGCCCTCACCCTGCAGGACCTGCACCAGCGAACCGGCGAGGTCGTTGATGGCCGCCGGCTCGAGGGTGTCGAAGAGCGGCTCGAACCCGTTGAGCAGGGCCGTCAGGTCGAACCCGGGGTCGGTCTGGTCGATGCCGACCACCGCGTCGGGGTCGACGGGCGTGCCGGGCTCGTCGCCGGGCGTCAGCGCGAGGTACCGCTGGCCGAGGAGGTTCTGGTAGCGCACCGAGATCGTCGTGGTGTCAGTGATTTCCTGATCGGCGCCGAGCGTGAACTCGATCCGGGCGGTGTCTCCCCCGGTGAGGCCGATCGTCTCGACACGCCCGACCCGCACCCCCGCCGCTCGCACGTCGTCGCCCGCGCGCAGGCCCGACACCGACGTGAAGTCGGCCCGGTAGACGGTGGCGTCGCCCGGCACGCGGTTCATCATCGTGTTGTAGACGACCACCATGATCAGCAGCGCGACGATCGCGAAGGCCGTGAACTTGACGCGCACTCCCCAGTTCACGGTGCCACCTCCCCGGGCACGAAGCCGCGCGTGAGCAGGTCGCCCACCCCGTTCGGGTCGGCTGCCGAGACGGACTCGAGCTGGGCCAGCAGGCCCTGGATCTCGGCCACCAGCCCGGGGTCGGGCGCGTCGTCCGTGGTCGCCGGTCCGGAGCCGCCGCAGCTGTCGGCGACGGCCCGGTACTCCGGTGGCCCGAAGACGGGGCAGTCGGCCGCTGTGTAGGGCTGGTCGAGGTTGACCACGATCTCGACCAACGTGTTGAGCATCCCGCCCGAGGTGGCGCCGGCGTCGGGATCGTTGAATGACGTCTTGCCGATCGTGGCCAGCTCGACCAGCGCGTCGAAGGTCTGCGTGAAGCCCTCACGCTGGTCGTAGAGCGTCGTGACGATCGGGGCCGACTGCGTCATGGCCTTGATGAACGGCTGCTGGTTGTCGGCGAGCAGCACCTGCGTCTCGTCGACCAGGGCGTCGCCGCCCGACAGCACCAGGGCCAGGTCGTCCTGGCGGTCGACGATGGTCTGCGTCGTCACGAAGGAGTTCTCGACCGCACCGAGAAGCTCGGGCGCGATCTGGGAGATCGTGGTCAGGTTGGTGCCGAGCATCGCGAGGTCCTCGCGGACCTGTGGCAGCAGGGGCTCCAGACGGGTCAGGTACGTGTCGAGCGTGTCGATCGTCTCGCCCAGGGAGGCGCCGCGCCCGTCGAGGGCCTCGGCGAGCGCCCCGAGGGTGACCGACAACCGCGCCGGCTCGATGGCCGTGAGGATCTCGTACGAGGAGTCCAACGCGTCCTGCAGCTCCCTCGTCTCGTCCGACGGGTCCTGGACGATGACGGTGCCGGCCTGCAGGGTGCCCTGAGGCCGCGTCGGGGGCACCAGGTCGACGAACGCGGTCCCGAAGATCGTGGCCGGCAGCACGCGGGCCGTGAGGCCCGCGGGCAGACGTTCGGCCTCCTCGGGGTCGATGCTCAGCCCCAGCCGCACCCCACCGTCGTGCGTCGCGATGGAGCTGACCCGGCCGATGATCGCCCCGCGCAGCTTGACGTCGTTGCCGGTCACCAGCGCACCGCCGACGTCGTCGAGCTGCGCCTCGACCTCGACACGGTCGGTGAACATGCCGTTCTGCACGGCGACGAAGCCGGCCGCGACCAGACCCAGCACGATCAACGTCGCGACACCACGCCGCACCAACGCGCCGCGCCGCTGCTCGAGGTCGCGGGAGATGAACGACGCCCGGTCCATGGCGCTCACCCCGAGATCCTGACGCCCGGGTCGCCGCCCCAGAAGAGCAGCGTCATCAGCATGTTCAGCACGACGACGACCACGATGCTGGTGCGGATGGCTCGGCCCGTGGCCTCGCCGACACCCTCGGCGCCGCCCGTGGCCATGAAGCCGTACCAGCAGTGGATGACGGCGACAGCGAACGCGAACACCACGATCTTGATGACCGACAGCACGACGTCGGAGACGGCGATGAACGAGTTGAAGTAGTACTCGTAGGTGCCGGGCGACTGGTCGAACAGCAGCGTGACGGCGGTCTGCGAGGCGAGGTAGGAGCCGGCGAGGCCGATCATGTACAGCGGGAGGATCGCCAGCATCGTCGCGATGATGCGCGTGGTGACCAGGTACGGGATGGCGGGCACCGCCATGACGCCCAGGGCGTCGATCTCCTCGCTGGTGCGCATCGAACCGAGCTGGGCGGTGAACCGGCAACCGACCTGTGCGGCCAGCGCGAGCGCGGCCACCAGTGGGGCGAGCTCGCGCGTGTTGACGACCGCCGAGACGAACCCGGTCAGCGGCGACAGCCCGATCGTCTCCAGGCCGCTGAATCCCTCGATGCCCAGGGAGGTACCGGCCGAGACGGCCAGCAGCACCATGACGCCGATCGTGCCGCCGCCCACGAGGATCGCGCCGGTGCCCCAGCTGATGTCGAGCAGGATGCGGAAGGTCTCGGCCCGGTAGTGGCGCAGCGTCGTGGGCACGGAGCCGACGGCGCGCAGCAGGAAGGTGGCGAAGGTGCCGGCCGCGGCGAGCCGGTCGGCGCTCCCCGCGGTGACGCTGTCGGCGGCGCTGCGGACGCGCCCCGGAGGCCGCCGCTCGCCCACGGCACTCATGCGATCCTCGTCGGCACGAGCATCACGTAGCCCTGAGTGATCGCCACGTTGACGACCGCCAGCACGATGACGGCGATGACGACGCACTGGTTGACGGCCTCGGCGACGCCCTTGGGTCCGCCCTTCGCGTGGAGCCCCTTGTGGCACGCCACGACCGTGGCGAGGAAGCCGAAGATGACCGCCTTGCCCTCGGCCAGCACCAGGTCGCTCGGCTGGGCGAAGGAGATGAACGACGACAGGTAGGCGCCGGAGCTGACGTGGCCCCCGCCGACATTGATGAAGTAGCCCGTCATCATCGCGGTGACCGCCACCACGATGTTGAGCAGGAAGCCGACCGCCATCGCGGCCGCGATGCGCGGCGCCACGATGCGCTGCACGGGGTTCAGGCCCATGACCTTCATGGCGTCGACCTCCTCGCGCACCGTCTGGGCGCCGAGCTGGGCACAGATCGCCGACCCGACAGCGCCGGCCATGAGCAACGACGTGACGAGCGGTGCCGCCTGGCGAAGGATGCCGATGCCGTTGACCGCGCCGGTGAACGAGACCGCGCCGATCTGCTGGGCGACCGCACCGACCTGGACGGCAATGATGATGCCGAACGGGATCGCCACGAGCACGGCGGGCAGGAAGGCGACCCGCGTCATGAACCAGGCCTGGTCGAAGAACTCCCGCCAGGAGAATCGGCGCGTCACCACGTCGGTGGCGAGGAAGCGCAGCGAGCCGAGGCCGAGCAGCACCATCTCGCCGAACGTGTCGACGCCGTCGAGGAACTTGCCGCGCAGGGAACCTGCGGCGCGGGCGCCGCGGCTCCGCGCGCGGACTCCCTCGTGCACCGTCATCTGACCCCTCCCGTGCGCCCGACGACCCCGGGCTGGTGTCACCGTAACTGTCAGTGACACCCATCACAACGACTTTGCGCGCGTTTCGTCACGAAAGTTGGACAAATGCATCACTCAGGGTGACGAACGCTGCCGCAAGGGGTGGGGCGGCCGGGCGTCAGGGGCGCTGAGCAGTCACGAAACGGGGTCGGTCGGCCAGGTCGAGGTGGTCGCGCACCGCCGACCAGCGACCGGTGAAGACGGCCGGCGCCGCCTCACCCTGGGCGTCGGCGTGCTCGGCACCCACGCCTCCCCCGGGCCGCAGGAGACGCCAGGCCACGCGCTCGACCACGCGCATCGCGTCGAGCCCGTCGTCACCGGACCACAGCGCGAGGGCGGGATCGTGGTCGCGCACCTCGGGCGCCACCGACTCCCAGGCGTCGACCGGGATGTACGGCGGGTTGCTGACCACGACGTCGACCGTGCCGTCGAGGTCAGCAAACGCGTCGGCCATATCGCCCTGGCGCAGGTCGACGCCCGTGCCCATCAGGTTCTGCTGCGCCCACCCGTGGGCCCGCTCGTCGAGCTCGACGGCGTGCACCACGGCGGTGGGCACCTCGTGGACGACGCTCAGGGCGATGGCGCCCGAGCCGGTGCACAGGTCGACCACGACCGGCACCCGTCCCTCGGCGACCACGGCCTGGGCGCGCTCGACGGCCCAGCCGGCCAGCAGCTCGGTCTCCGGACGCGGCACGAAGACACCGGGGCCGACCTCGAGATCGACGTACCGGAAGCCCGCCGTTCCCGTCAGGTGCTGGAGCGGGAAGCGGCGGCACCGCGCGTCGACCAGCTCGCGGAAGCCCTTGACCTGCATCGCATTGGGGCGGGCCGAGGTGCGCAGCATCCCGCGCGGCACCCCGGTCACGTGGCTCATCAGCTGCTCGGCATCGGCGCGCGGCGACGCGACGCCGGCGGCCTCGAGCAGCTCGACCGCCTCGGCCAGCAACCGTTCGGCCTGCGAGCGAACCGTCACGACGTCTCCACCGCGGCGAGCCGCTCGGCCAGGTCGGCCTCGACCAGCGACCCCACGACGTCGTCGAGCGCGCCGTCCATCACCGAGTCGAGGTTGTACGCCTTGAAGCCGGTGCGGTGGTCGGAGATGCGGTTCTCCGGGAAGTTGTAGGTGCGCACGCGCTCGGACCGGTCCATCGTGCGGATCTGCGAGCGCCGCGCCTGGGAGGCCTCGGCGTCGGCCTCGGCCTGGGCCGCCTCGAGCATCCGCGAGCGCAGGATGCGCATGGCCTGCTCCTTGTTCTGCAGCTGGCTCTTCTCGTTCTGGCAGCTCACGACGATGCCGGTGGGCAGGTGGGTGATGCGCACGGCGGAGTCGGTGGTGTTGACGCTCTGCCCGCCGGGACCGGAGGAGCGGAACACGTCGATGCGCAGGTCGTTGTCGTGCACCTCGACGTCGACGTCCTCGGCCTCCGGCAGCACCAGCACGCCGGCGGCCGACGTGTGGATGCGGCCCTGTGACTCGGTGACCGGCACCCGCTGCACGCGGTGCACGCCGCCCTCGAACTTCAGCAGGGCGTACGGCGCCTGGCCGGGCTCCGGCGTCCCTTTCGCCTTCACGGCTGCCGTGACGGACTTGTAGCCGCCGAGCGCGGACTCGTTGGCGTCGAGCACCTCGACCTTCCAGCCTCGCGTCTCCGCGAACCGGGTGTACATGCGCAGCAGGTCTCCGGCGAACAGCGCGGCCTCGTCGCCGCCCTCGCCGCCCTTGATCTCGAGGATCACGTCCTTGGAGTCGACCGCGTCGCGCGGCACCAGCAGGTGCTGCAACCGCTCGGCCAGCTCGGGCAGACGGCGCTCCAGCGCGGGCACCTCGTCGTGCAGCTCGAGCTCACGGGCGGCCTCGAGGTCGTCGCCGACCTGCTGCCACTCGTGGTATGCGCGGGCCACGGCGTTCAGCTCGGCGTACCGCTGCCCCACCCGCTTGGCCGTGGCGGGATCGGCGTGCACCGCGGGGTCACCCAGGCGCTGCTCGAGCTCCTCGCGCTCGGCGAGGAGCGACTCGACGGCCTCGAACATGCGACTCTCTCCGATGACTGGGCGGAACTGATGGGGCTGGACAGACGACGACGCCGGTCACCCCCTGAAGGGATGACCGGCGTCGCGGAGCAGCTACTTCTTGCCGTAGCGCTTCTCGAACTTGGCCACGCGGCCACCGGTGTCGAGGATCTTCTGCTTGCCCGTGTAGAACGGGTGGCAGGCCGAGCAGACGTCGGCGCGGAGCGTGCCCTCGGTCGCGGTGCTCTTGGTCGTGAACGTGTTGCCGCAGGTGCAGGTGACCTGGGTCTCGACGTACTCGGGGTGGATGTCGCTCTTCATGGTGTCCTCTCTGAGGCGCTGGGTCGTCGCGCGGCGCGCGTCGTGAACCAGGACCAAGGATTGATTGTGCCATTCGGCACTCGGTACAAGGAAATCGAGGGTCCGTCTATTCCTTGGCCGGGGCGGAGCCCCGCGGGACCGCCGGGTCAGGCCGGCAGCAGCTTCTCGATGTCGTCGACGATCTTCTCGGGCTTGGTCGTGGAGCCGTAGCGCTTGACGACGTTGCCCTCGGGATCGACGAGGAACTTGGTGAAGTTCCACTTGATCTTCGACGGGCCGAGGCCGCCCTTCTCCTTCTTGAGCCACTGGTACAGCGGGTGGGCGCCGTCGCCGTTGACCTCGACCTGGCTGAACAGCGGGAAGCTCACGCCGTAGTTGCGCTCGCAGAACGCTGCGGTGTCGTCGTCGGAGTCGGGGTTCTGGTTGCCGAACTGGTCGCACGGGAAGCCCAGCACGACGAGCCCGCGGTCGACGTACGTCTTGTACAGCTCCTCGAGGCCCTTCAGCTGGGGGGTGAATCCGCACTGGGTGGCGGTGTTCACGATGAGCAGGACCTTGCCGCGGTAGTCGGCGAGCTGGCGGTCCGCCCCGTCGATCGTGGTGGCGGAGAACTCGTGAGCAGTCGTCATGCCTGCAGCCTAGGAGGTGCGTCCCCGCTCTGCCCGACAACTGGCCCGGGCAGCTGGGACCGGGCAGCCGGCCCTGGACGCACGACGGCGCCCGTCCCCCGGAGGGAGCGGGCGCCGTCGTGACGGCTTCCGGCGGTGACTACTCGTCGCCGGCGGGCAGCGTCTGCGTGATCTGGCGCAGGAACTCGGCGTTGTTCGAGCTCTTCTTCAGCTTGTCCAGCATCAGCTCGAGACCCTGCTGGCCCTCGAGGCCCGCCAGCACGCGGCGGAGCTTCCAGATGATGGCGAGCTCGTCCTGGCCCACGAGCAGCTCCTCGCGGCGGGTGCTCGACGCGGCGACGTCGATGGCCGGGAAGATGCGCTTGTCGGCGAGGTCGCGACGCAGGCGCAGCTCCATGTTGCCGGTGCCCTTGAACTCCTCGAAGATCACCTCGTCCATGCGCGAGCCGGTCTCGACGAGCGCCGTGGCGAGGATCGTCAGCGAGCCACCGTCCTCGACGTTGCGCGCGGCACCGAAGAACTTCTTCGGCGGGTACAGCGCGGACGCGTCGACGCCGCCGGACATGATGCGACCGGAGGCCGGAGCCGACAGGTTGTAGGCGCGACCCAGGCGCGTAATGCCGTCGAGCAGGACGACGACGTCGTGGCCCAGCTCGACGAGGCGCTTGGCGCGCTCGATGGCCAGCTCGGCGACCGTGGTGTGGTCGGAGGCGGGTCGGTCGAAGGTCGAGGCGATGACCTCGCCCTTGACGGTGCGCTGGAAGTCGGTGACCTCCTCCGGGCGCTCGTCGACGAGCACGATCATCAGGTGGCACTCGGGGTTGTTGGCCGAGATGGCGTTGGCGACCTGCTGCATGATCGTCGTCTTGCCGGCCTTCGGCGGGCTGACGATCAGGCCGCGCTGGCCCTTGCCGATCGGCGACACGAGGTCGATGATGCGACCGGCGAATGCGTTCTGCTCACCCTCGAGGCGCAGGCGCTCGGTGGGGTACAGCGGCGTCAGGTTGCCGAACTCGACACGCTGCTTGGCCTCGTCGAGCGACATGCCGTTGACGGAGTCGACCCGGACCATCGGGTTGAACTTCTCCTTGCGCTCGCCCTCGCGGGGCTGACGCACCTGGCCGACGACGGCGTCACCACGACGAAGCCCCCACTTGCGGACCATCGAGAGGGAGACGTAGACGTCGTTCTCGCTGGGCAGGTAGCCCGTGGTGCGCACGAAGGCGTAGTTGTCGAGGATGTCGAGGATGCCGGCGGCGGGCACGAGGACGTCGTCCTCGGTGACCTGGACGTCCTCGGGTCCGCGGCTGCTGCCGCGGTTGCGACCACGACGGTTGCGACGGCGGCCGCCTCCGGCCTCGTCGTCACCCCGGTCGTCGCCGCGGTCGTCCTGCTGACCGCCGCGGTTCTGGTCGCCCCGATCGCCCCGGTTCTGATCGTTCTGGCGGCGGTTGTCGCGCTGGTCGTCGCGGTTCTGCTCGCCACCACCGTTGCGATCACCCTTGCCCTGCTCGTTCTTGGGCTGGTCGTTCTTGTTCTGCTCGTTCTTGCTCTGCTCGCCCTTGTTCTGATCCTTCTGGGGCTGGTCGCCCTTGTTCTGGCCACCCTTGTTCTGACCACCGCGCGAGCGGTCGCCCCGGCCCTGATCCTTCTGGCCCTGATCCTTCTGGGGCTGATCGCCCTTGCCCTGGTCGTTCTTGAGCTCCTCGTTCTTGGCCTGGTCGTTCTTGGGCTGATCCTTCTGGCCCTGATCCTTCTGGGCCTGGCGCCCGCCGCGGTTGCGCTGCGGCTTGTCACCGGCGTCACCGGACTGCTCGGCCGACTTCTCGGCGGCCTGCTGGCGCGGGGCGGACTCGGCCGCCGGGACCTCGGCCTTCTCGCTGCGAGCGACGGCGGCCGGGGCCGGGTTGTCGCCGCGGGCCACCTTGATCGCGTCGATCAGGGCGCCCTTGCGCATCTTCGAGGCGCCGGCGATGCCGAGCTCGGCGGCGATCTCCTGCAGCTCGGCCAGGACCTTGCCGCCGAGGGCGCCGGAGGTCTTGCGGGGACGGGGGGTGTCGCTCGAGGTCGCGTCGGACTCGGATGCGAGGGTGCTGTCAGTCACGTGGTGTCTTCCGTTGGACGATAGGTCGTGCCACGACCGCGCAGATGCGGCTCAGATGAAGACCACCCGTTCGACGGGCGACTCTCGTGGCGACTGCCGGGGAGGTACTGCTCGACTCCGGCGCCGCCAACTGTAGCACCGGGAACCTCGTGGCTGCGGCAGGGTCGATCGGCGGGTCAGGCAGCGCCCGAGTCGGCCGTAGCGCCTCGGACTGTTGCACCGTAAGCGTCGACGTCGAGGTGGTGCAGCGCCCAGCCGGCAGGCAGGGCCTCATCGATGCCCCGGGCGAAGGCCAGGACCGTGGGACCGGCGCCCGAGATGATGGCCGGCACGCCGTCGACGCGCAGCGACCGCACCAGCTGGTAGGACTCCGGCATCACGCTGCTGCGGTACGACTGGTGCAGCCGGTCCTCGGTGGCGTTGACCAGCCGCTCGGGAGCACCCGTCAGCGCCGCGATCAGCAGCGCCGCCCGGCCGGCGTTGAAGGTCGCGTCGGAGTGCGGCACCGTCTCGGGCAGCAGCCCGCGCGCGGCCTCCGTGGAGACCGGGGTGGGCGGCACGAACACCGTGACGGGCACGTCGCAGTCGAGGCGCTGCACCTCGGCCGCGGCGCCGTCGACCCACGCGATCGTGAGCCCGCCGAACAGCGCGGGCGCCACGTTGTCGGGGTGCCCCTCGAGATCGGTGGCGAGCTGGAAGGCGGTGCGGTCGTCGAGGCGGTCGTGCCCGTTCACGAGGGCCCGAGCCGCGACGATGCCCCCGACGATGGCGGCAGCGCTGGACCCGAGACCGCGGCCGTGCGGGATGGCGTTGCGACAGGTCAGGCGAAGGCCCGAGGGGCGCTCGCCCAGCAGGTCGAACGTCGCGTTCATCGACTGGACCACCAGGTGCGTCTCGTCGAGCGGCACCTCACCGGCACCGGCACCCGTGACGTCGATGTGCAGGCCGTCGTCGACGGCCTCGACCACGAGCTCGTCGTAGAGGCCGAGCGCGAGGCCCAGGGCATCGAAGCCGGGGCCCAGGTTGGCGCTCGATGCCGGCACCCGGACGGTGACGGGCCCCACCACAGAAGTCATCGGAGCCCGGCGGCCTCGGCGGCCGCGTCGACGTCGGCGTCGATCGCCGTGTCGACGATCGAGCCGACGCGCGACATCGGGGTGTCGATGTCCTTGAGCCCGTGACCGGTGACCGTGATGGTGATGGTGAGTCCTGGCTCGACCTGCCCCGCCTCGGCGGCGGCCAGCAGCCCGGCGACACCGGCGGCCGACGCGGGTTCGACGAAGATTCCCTCGTGCGCGCCGAGCTGACGCTGGGCGGCGAGGATCTGCTCGTCGGTCACGGAGTCGATGCGACCGCCGGACTCGTCACGCGCGTTCTCGGCGAGCGTCCAGGACGCGGGGTTGCCGATGCGGATGGCGGTGGCGACGGTGTCGGGATCGGGCACGACGCGGCCGAGCACGATGGGCGCGGAGCCGGCGGCCTGGAATCCCCACATCTTCGGGCGGCTCGGCGCCACCCCGGCCTCGTGGTACTCGACGAAGCCCTTCCAGTAGGCGGTGATGTTGCCGGCGTTGCCGACCGGTAGCACGTGCAGGTCGGGGGCGCGGCCCAGCACGTCGACGATCTCGAACGAGGCGGTCTTCTGGCCCTCGATGCGCATCGGGTTGACCGAGTTGACCAGCGCGACGGGGTACTCCTTGGCGAGTCCCCGCGAGAGGTCGAGGCAGTCGTCGAAGTTGCCGCGGACCTGGATGATGTCGGCGCCGTGCATGACGGCCTGCGCCATCTTGCCGGCGGCGATGCGCCCGTGGGGCACCAGCACGATCGGGGTCAGGCCGGCCCGGGCCGCGTAGGCGGTCATCGAGGCGGACGTGTTGCCGGTCGACGCGCACACGACGGCCTTGGCGCCCTGGGCGACCGCGACCGAGATGGCGGTGGTCATGCCACGGTCCTTGAAGGAGCCGGTGGGGTTGTCACCCTCGACCTTCACGAACACGTCACCGCGGACGATCTCGGAGAGCCACGCCGAGTGCACGAGCGGCGTGCCGCCCTCCCCCAGGGTGACGGCCGCGACGTCGGAGCCGAACGGCATCCACTCGCGGTACTCGGGAATGACACCGCGCCAGGGCTGAGCCATCAGAAGCCTCCTTCGACGCGCATGACGGACGAGACCTCGCGGACGACGTCGAGCCCGCGCAGGGCGTCGATCGTGGCGGCCAGCGCCGCGTCCTCGGCCTCGTGGGTGACGATGACCAGCTGGGCGTCGGACCCGTGGCCCTCTTGGCGGAGGTTCTGGATCGAGACGCCGAAGCGGGCGAACTCCTGGGCGATGATCGCGAGCACGCCGGTGCGGTCCTCGACCGCGATCGCCACGTGGTAGCGGGTGCGGGCACGGCCGATGGGCAGCAGCTCGACCTCGGCGTGCGAGGTCTCGCCGGGACCGAACACGTTGCGGGCGCGATTGCGCGCCACCGAGACGACGTCGCCCAGCACGGCGCTGGCCGTGGGAGCCCCGCCGGCGCCGGGGCCGTAGAACATGAGCTGTCCCGCGGCCTCGCTCTCGACGAAGACCGCGTTGTAGGCACCGCGGACGCTCGCCAGCGGGTGCGAGGTGGGCACCATCGCCGGGTGCACCCGCGCGACGACCGCCGGGCCGCTGTCGGTGTCGTGCAGCTCGCAGATGGCCAGCAGCTTGACGACGCAGCCCATGTCGGCGGCCGAGCGCACGTCGTCGGCGGTGACCCTGGAGATGCCTTCGCAGTGCACGTCCTCGATCGACAAGTTGGTGTGGAACGCCAGCCCGGCCAGCAGGGCGGCCTTCGCGGCGGCGTCGTGACCCTCGACGTCGGCCGTCGGGTCGGCCTCGGCGTACCCGAGGCGCTGCGCGTCAACCAGCGCCTCACCGAAGTCCTGGCCGAGCGTGGTCATCTGGTCGAGGATGAAGTTGGTGGTGCCGTTGACGATGCCCAGCACGCGCTGCACGCGGTCGCCGGCCAGCGACTCGCGCAGCGGCCGGACGATGGGGATGGCCCCGGCGACGGCGGCCTCGAAGGAGAGGTCCCGCTCGGCCTTCTCGGCGGCCTCGAACAGGTGCGCGCCGTCGGCGGCCAGCAGGGCCTTGTTGGCGGTGACGACCGAGGCGCCGCTCTCGAGCGCGGCGAGGATCAGCTCACGCGCCGGCTCGACGCCACCGATGACCTCGACCACGACGTCGACGCCGCTGGTGACCAGCGCATGCGCGTCGGTGGTGAACAGGTCGGACGGCAGGTCGACGTCGCGCGGTGCGTCGAGACGGCGGACCGCGATGCCGACGAGCTCGAGCGGCACACCGACGCGACGCGCCAGCTCGTCGCTGTCGCGCGTGAGGAGGCGGGCGACCTCCGTGCCGACCACTCCGCACCCGAGCATGGCGATGCGGAGCGGACGGTCGGTCACGGGTCGAAGATTCACGCCGTCAGCCTATCGACGCCGCCACCCCGCCCATCCCCCGGCGGTCGACCGTCCTGCGGGATACCATCGGCCGGGCCCCGTCGGCCCGACGATCGAGAGGAACCGCCATGGACTTCCACCCCGTGCGGTCCATCCGTCGGATGCCCCGTCGCCGTCAGCGTCTCCTGGCCGCAGGCGCCGCCGCCCTCGTCCTGGCGGTCCTGGCCGGCGTCAGCCTCTACCGCGCCGCCACCGACCCGATCGTCAAGGGTGACTCCGGTCCGACCGTCGCGCTGCCCGACACCGAGCCCGGCGACCAGGCCGACCTGGCGCCCGACTCGGTGCAGGACCTCCTGACGGCCGCGGGCGGCGAGGCCGACACGATCTTCGGCTCGCTGCCGCTGCCCGGGCCGTGCGAGTCGCGACCGGTCACGCTGTCCGTCAGCTCTGACGCCCCGATCCTCATCGGTGGCTACCTCACCTCCACGGGCGAGACGGCGTACTTCGAGAAGACGCCCAATCCCTCGGTGACGCTCGACCTGTGTGGCAAGAACCCGGTGGGTCTCGTCGTGGCCCAGGCCAGCGCCACCGCGACCTTCATCAGCTGCTCCACGTCGGACGCGGGCACGCCGGGCGAGAGCCGCCGCCAGGAAGGCCCGTACGCCAAGACCTACTGCTACGTCTGAGGAGCGGCAGGGCTCGACGGGCGACAGGGCTGGACGGGCGGCAGGGCTAGACGACGTCGAGGGCGAGCAGGTCGTCCTCGGTCTCACGGCGCAGCACCAGTCGGGCCTCCCCGTCGCGCACCGCCACCACGGCCGCGCGCGGCACGTGGTTGTAGTTGTTGGCGAGCGAGCGGCAGTAGGCGCCGGTGCCCGGCACCGCGATGAGGTCACCACGCTCGATGTCGGCCGGCAGGTACTCGTCCTTCACGACGATGTCACCGGACTCGCAGTGCTTGCCCACCACGCGACTCAGCACCGCCGGGGCCTCCGACGTGCGCGACGCGAGCGTGCACGAGTAGTCGGCGCTGTAGAGGGCGGTGCGGATGTTGTCGCTCATCCCCCCGTCGACCGAGACGTAGCGGCGCTGCGAGCCGCCGTCGAGGTCGACCGCCTTGGCCGTGCCCACCGTGTAGAGGGTGAACCCGGCGGGGCCGGCGATGGCACGACCGGGCTCGATCGAGAGCTTCGGGACGCCGATGTCGAGCGCAGCGCACTCGTCGTCGACGATCTTGGTGATCTCACGGGCGAGGTCCTGCGGCGAGCGGGGGTCGTCCTGCGTCGTGTAGGCGATGCCGAAGCCGCCGCCGAGGTCGAGCTCGGGCAGGGTGACACCGAGCTCCCGCTCGATCTCGGCGTGCAGGCGCAGCACGCGCCGGGCAGCCACCTCGAACCCGTCGGTGACGAAGATCTGCGAGCCGATGTGCGAGTGCAGCCCGCACAGCTTCAGGCCGTCGGCGGCGATGATGCGGCGGACGGCCTCGAGCGCCTGTCCGCCGGCGATCGAGAAGCCGAACTTCTGGTCCTCGTGCGAGGTGGAGATGTACTCGTGGGTGTGCGCCTCGACACCGGCGGTGACCCGCACCATGACGCGTGCGGTGGTGTCGAGCTCGGTGGCGAGGGAGGCGAGCAGGTCGATCTCGTCGAGCGAGTCGACGATGATGCGGCCGACACCGACCTCGAGCGCGCGGCGCAGCTCGGCCTCGGACTTGTTGTTGCCGTGCAGACCGATGCGCGCCGGCGGGAACTCCGCACGCAGCGCGACGGCCAGCTCTCCCCCGGTGCAGACGTCGAGGTTGAGCCCCTCCTCGGCGATCCAGCGGGCGGTGGCGACGCAGAGGAACGCCTTGCCGGCGTAGTAGACGTCGGCGGACTCGAAGCTGTCGCGGAACGCGCGGGCGCGGCGGCGGAAGTCGTCCTCGTCGACGACGTACAAGGGCGTGCCGAACTCCTCAGCGAGCTCGGCTGCGGACTCGCCCGCGACGGTCAGCACGCCGTCGACCTTCGAGACGTGGGTCGACCAGAGGTGCTCGACCAGCTCGTTGACGTCGTCGGGTCGGCGCAGCCACGCGGGACCGCGGTCGCCGACCTGGCCGTGCAGGGCACCTGCCTCGTGAGCGCGCATCGTCACATCCTGTCGGGAGCGGCCACGCCGAGCAGCTCCAGTCCGTTGGCCAGCACCTGTCGGGTGGCCGCGACCAGCACGAGCCGGGCGCGGTGGGTGTCGGTGACGTCCTCGTCGCCCTGCGGCAGGACCCGGCAGACGTCGTAGAACTTGTGGAACCGCGAGGCAGTGTCCTCGAGGTAGCGGGCGACCCGGTGCGGCTCGCGCAGCTCGGCGGCGCGGGCCACGACGCGCGGGAGGTCGGCCAGGCTGCGCAGCAGCTCACCCTCGGCCTCGGTGCTCAGCAGCGCGGGGTCGAAGACGTCGACGTCGGGCACGACGCCGAGGTCGCCGGCGTTGCGGACGATCGACGCCAGCCGGGCGTGCGCGTACTGCACGTAGAACACCGGGTTCTCGCTGGCCTGCCGGGTGATCTCGGCGACGTCGAGCGTCAGCGGGGTGTCGGCCGGGTAGCGGGCCAGCGTGTAGCGCAGCGAGTCGACGCCGATCAGGTCGACCAGCTCGGCGAGCGTCACCATCGTGCCGGCGCGCTTGCTGAGCTTGAGCTCCACGCCGTCGGCGAGGATCTTCACGAGCTGGCCGATCAGCACCTCGAGGTGGCTGTCGGGGTCGTCGCCGGCGCACGCGGCCATGGCCCGCAGGCGGCCGACGTAGCCGTGGTGGTCGGCCCCCAGCAGGTAGACGCAGCGGTCGAAGCCGCGCTCGCGCTTGTTGACGTAGTAGGCGGCGTCGGAGGCGAAGTACGTCAGCTCACCGTTGGACCGGCGCAGCACGCGGTCCTTGTCGTCACCGTGGTCGGTGGTGCGCATCCACAGCGCACCGTCGAGCTCGTAGAGGTGGCCCTGCTTCTGCAGCACCTCCATCGCGTGGTCGACCGCACCCGACGAGTGCAGCGTCCGTTCGGAGAACCAGACGTCGAAGTGCGTGCGGACGCCGGCAAGCTGCTCCTGGTGCTCGGCCAGCTGCAGCGCGTAGCCCGCCTCGCGGAAGGCCTCGAGCTGCGCCTGCCCCTCGAGGTCGAGGAGGGCCGGGTCGTCGGCGACGACCCGCGCGGCGAGGTCGGCGACGTACCCGCCGTGGTAGCCGTCGTCAGGCACCTCGGTGCCGGTGGCGCGGGCCTGCAGCGAGGCGCCGAACTTGTCCATCTGGTTGCCACGGTCGTTGACGTAGAACTCGCGCGTGACCTCGGCACCGGCGAAGGCCAGCACCCGGGCCAGCGCGTCACCCACGACGGCCCAGCGGGTGTGGCCCAGGTGGAGCGGACCGGTGGGGTTGGCCGAGATGAACTCGACGTCGACCTTCTGGCCGGCCAGCGCGTCGGCGCGCCCGTAGTCGGCGCCGGCCTGCAGCACCTGCGTGGCCACGACCCCCTGCGCGTCGGCGGCGACGCGCACGTTGAGGAAGCCGGGTCCGGCGATCTCGGCACTGGCGATGCCGTCGACGGCGACGAGCGCGTCGGCCAGGGTCTGCGCCAGCTCGCGCGGGTTGAGCCCGGCCGGCTTGGCGAGCTTGAGGGCCACGTTGGTCGCGTAGTCGCCGTGCTCGCGGTTCTTGGGACGCTCGACCGTGACGGTGGAGGGCACGGGGCCCGGGAGGGTCAGCGCACCGGACTCGACGAGGGTCGAGAGGGCGCCGACGACGACGTCGGAGAACTGGTCGGGAGTCACCCGCGGAGTCTATCGACGGGCGCGCGGCTCACTCTGCCCGGCGCTGGGCCCGGCACTGGGCCACGAGATCGCTCAGCGTGGTGACGAGGTGGTCAGGATCGAACGGCTTGGTGACGTAGACGTCGACGCCGGCCTCGATCGCCCGCTGCACGGACGTGGGGTGGCCCTGCGTGGTGACCATCGCGACCGTCAGGTTCGTCAACCGCGGGTCGGCTCGGATCGCCTGCACCGCGGCCACGCCGTCCATGCGCGGCATCATCACGTCGATCGTCACGACGTCGGGGAGCGTCTCGGCGGAACGCAGGATCTCGAGGCACTCCTGCCCGTCGACGGCCTCGCTGACGGTGAATCCGGCGAGCTCGAGATTGGTGCGGATCAGGAAGCGGATGGACGCCGTGTCGTCGACGACGAGCACGTGCGGCGCCTCCGGGTCCATGGGCCACACGGTATCCCCGGTGCGGTAGGCTCGGCGCGGTCGTCCGGCCACGTGCTCGACACGTCGGCCCCCGTAGCTCAGGGGATAGAGCACCGCCCTCCGGAGGCGGGAGCGCAGGTTCGAATCCTGCCGGGGGCACTTTGTGCGTGCGGGAGCACGCCGCCTGACCAGGTCGGAGCCGCGCCCGGGCGATTGTTAGGCTGGATCACCAGTCACGAGCATCGCTCCTGGTCGCTGCCGGGCCGGTTCGCCTCGTGTGCCGACTCCCCCGCCCGGCCGATGAAGGACCCGCGATGACGCTGATGTGGCTGCTCGTCGCACTCGCGATCGTGCCCGTCGCCGTGGTCCCCCTGACCGGCGCGATGGGCCGCCGAGCCGGCTGGCCGCTGGCGGTCGCCTTCCTCGCCCTCGCCGCCGCGATGATCCCCTCTGCGCGCGAGGTTCTCGACGGTGGAGAGATCACGCAGACGATCGCCTGGCTGCCCGCCCTCGACGTCAACCTGGCCCTCCGTCTGGACGGGCTGGGCCTGGTCTTCGTCATGATCGCGCTGATCATCGGCGCGGCGGTCTTCCTCTACTCAGTCGAGTACCTCGACGAGGGCCGCCAGCTCGGCTTCTACCTGTGGATGACCGCCTTCGCGTTCGGCATGGTCGGGCTCGTCCTGGCCGACGACCTCATCGTGCTCTTCGCGTGCTGGGAGATCACCTCCCTGGCCTCGTTCCTGCTGATCGCCCGCTCCGGCTCGGGGGCCGAGTCCGCCTCCGCCCGCACCCTGTTCATGACGTTCGTCGGCGGGCTCACGCTCCTGATCGCCGTCGTCCTGACGATCGTGGCCACGGGCACGACGTCGGTGTCGCAGGCCCTGACCTCCGACGTGTGGAGCGACCGTCCCGCGTTCGCCGCCGTCGTGGCCGTGCTGGTGGCCGTCGCCGGCTTCACCAAGGCGGCCCAGTTCCCGTTCCACCCGTGGCTCCCGGACGCCATGGCCGCCGCCACCCCGGTGAGCGCCTACCTGCACGCGGCCGCGGTGGTCAAGGCCGGCATCTACCTGATGCTGCGGTTCTCCGAGGCGTTCTCCGACGTGCTGGTCTGGAACGTGCTGCTCATCAGCGTGGGTCTCTTCACTGCCGCGATGGCCGCGCTCTTCGCGTTCCAGCAGCACGACCTCAAGCGCCTGATGGCCTACTCCACGGTCAGCCAGCTGGGCCTGATCACGGCGGCCATCGGCGTCGGCACCGACAAGGCGCTGACCGCCGCCGTCCTCCACACGATCGCGCACGCCCTGTTCAAGTCGGGGCTCTTCATGATGGTCGGCGTCATCGACCACTCGGCCGGCACCCGGGACTTCCGTCGTCTCCCCGAGCTGCGCCGCGTCATGCCCTGGAGCTTCGCCACCGTCATCCTCGGCACCGCGGGCATGGCCGGGATCCCGCCCCTGCTCGGGTTCGTGGGCAAGGAGACGATCCTCGGCTCGATGCTGGAGGCTCCCGGACCCGAGTGGGTGGGGATGCTCGCCCTCGTGGCCGCGGCCGCCGGATCGGTGCTGACCGTCGCCTACAGCGCCAAGATCGTGCTGGGCTCCTTCGTGGACGGCGAGCGCGCGAAGGTCTGCCACGGTCCCAGCGCCCGCCTCTTCCTCCCCGCCGCCGCCCCGATCTGGGCCGGTCTGCCGCTCGGTCTCGCCGTCGGCGTGCTCGACCTGCCGGTCGAGCGGGCCGTGCAAGCCATGGGAGGAGCGGAGGCGTACCACCTGAAGCTGTGGCACGGACTGGCGCCGGAGCTCCTCGCGACGGTGGCCGCGGTCGCGATCGGCGCAGCGCTCATGACGCAGCGGCGGGCGCTCTACCGCGTCATCGAGCGGCCGCTCCTGCCCGGCACCGGGGCCGACGCCCTCGAGCGCACCTTCGCGGGCGCGACGGAGGTAGGCCGCAGGATCGCCCGCAGCGTGGCCGCCGACCACCCGCGTCGGCACGTGGTCCCCCCGCTCATGGTCCTGACCCTCCTGCTCGGGCTCGGCAGCATCGCGATCCTCACCTCCGGCGACGTGCCCGCGACCCAGCCGGACCTGTGGCGTCCCATCGACATCGGACTGCTGGTCCTGATCGCGCTCGGCGTCGCCGGCACATGCCTGGCCGACTCACGGATCGCGGCGACGGTCTCGCTCGGCGGTGTCGGCATCGCCGTGACGGTCCAGCTGTTCGCCCTCGGCGCGCCCGACGTGGGACTGACCCAGCTGATGGTCGAGGTGCTGACCGTCCTGGTCATCATGATGGTGCTGCGCAAGCTGCCCAGCCGGTTCGGTTCCTCCCGCCTCCGTCGGCCCGGCGCACTCGTCGTCCTGGCCGGTGGCGTCGGCCTGGCAGCCGGCCTGGGCACCTGGCTGCTCACCGGGCGCCGCGAGAAGTCCGCCCCGGCGGACTACTACGTCAGCGAGGGGACGACGGTGACCGGCGGCGACAACCTCGTGAACGTCATCCTGGTCGAGTTCCGCGCGCTGGACACGCTCGGTGAGCTGGCTGTCCTCGGCCTGGCCGGCGTCGCCATCGTCGCCGTGCTCGCGACGATCCCGGCCCGGACGCTCGATCCGCCCGACAAGCCCCGCAACCTCCCGCTGCGCCCCGTCAGCACGCTCGCCGACCCGCTGGCCCAGGCGGCACTGAGCGATCCACAGAGCAACCTGCGGGCCATGCAGCTGCTGCTGCGAGTCCTCGTTCCCGTCCTGGGCGTGCTGTCCGCCGCCATCTTCTGGCGCGGTCACAACGAGCCGGGCGGTGGCTTCATCGCCGCGCTCGTCGGGTCCGCCGCCGTGGCCCTGGTCTTCCTGTCCCGGTCCGACCACCGCACGGTCGGCTCGCCGCGGGTGCACCTCGCGCTGATCGGTGGCGGCGTGCTCACGGCGCTGGCCACCGGCCTGCTCGGCTTCGCCGACTCCTCCTTCCTCCAGCCGCTGTACGGCTACGTCGCCGGCACCAAGCTCAGCACCTCCCTGCTGTTCGACGTCGGCGTCTACGCCGCAGTGCTCGGCCTGGTCTTGGTGGCGATCGACCGCCTCGGAGGCGCACCTCCAGAGGTGCCGGCCGAGCACCCAGTCGACCAGGAGGGGGCCACATGACCGTCCTGCCCATCACCGTGGCCATCCTGGTCGCCGGTGGCACCTACCTGCTGTGCCAGCCGGGCCTGGTGCGCATCGTCTTCGGGATCACGCTGCTCTCGCACGGGGCCAACCTGGTCCTGCTCGCGTCGGGAGTCTCGGCGTGGCGCGGCGAGCCCCTCACGGGCACCGGTGACCCGTCCGACGCCGGCGACCCCCTGCCGATGGCCTTCGTCCTGACCGCCATCGTCATCACCCTCGCCGTCACCGTCTTCATGCTCGCGCTGGCCCGCATCGGCCACGACGACGACACCCCCCACATGCCCGACACCGGAGAGAATCACCGCACATGACCGGCACCTTCCTGCCTCTGCTGATCGTGGTGCCCCTCGTGGGCGCCGCCCTCGGCGTGCTGGTTCCTGCCGCCGTGGCCCGGGTGCTGCTCGTGCTCAGCCCAGTCCTGACCACGGCGGGCGGCGTCGCGCTGCTGGTGACGCACAGCGACACCCCGGTGCTCGCCCACAACGTGGGGGCGTTCGTCCCCGGCATCGCCATCCCCCTCGTCTCCGACACGTTGACGGCCGTGATGATCACCGTCACCGGCCTCACCACGACGGCCTGCATCGCCTTCGCCCGCATCACCGGTGAGGACCGGCTGCGCTTCTTCCCCGCGCTCGTGCTGATGCTCTCCGCCGGCGTCAACGGTGCGCTCCTGACCGGCGACATGTTCAACCTGTTCGTGTTCATCGAGGTGATGCTGCTCCCCTCGTACGCCTTGATCGCGATGACCGGCACCTGGCGACGACTCGGGGTGGGGCGGCTCTTCGTGGTGGTCAACCTCGTGACCTCCACGATCCTGCTGATCGGCATCGGCCTGGTGTACGGCGTCGCCGGCTCGGTCAACCTGGCGATCCTCACCGAGATGGACGCCGACGATCCACGCTTCCAGCTGGCGGTGGCGGTGGTGCTGCTGGCACTGGTCGTGAAGGCCGGCGTCGTCCCGATGCACGGCTGGCTCCCCCGGGCCTACCCCGCCACGTCGGCCAGCGTCATGGCCCTGTTCTCGGCCCTGCACACCAAGGTGGCGATCTACGCGGTCTTCCGGATCGTGCAGACCGTGCTCGACGGTGCCGAGCGGTGGACGACGCCGCTGCTGGTGCTGTTCGCCGTCACGATGCTGGTGGGCGCCTACGGCTCCCTCGGCGAGCGGATGATCCGGCGCAACCTCGCCTGGCAGATGATCGCTGGCGTGGGCTACATCCTCCTCGGGGTGGGCATCGGCACCCAGCTCGGTCTCGCGGCCGGCCTGTTCTACATGGTCCACCACATCCTCGTCATGGGGTCGCTGCTCCTGGCCTCCGGCGCCATCGAGCGCGCGTACCGCACCCACCAGTTCGTGGGACTGTCCGGCCTGATGAGCCGCGAGCCGCTGCTCGCGGTGATCATGGCGCTCGGGATGATGTCCCTCATCGGGTTCCCGCCCTCGTCCGGCCTCTTCGGCAAGGTGGGCATCGCCAGGGCGGCCGCCGACCTCGACGGGTTCCGCATCTGGCTGGTTCTGGGCGCCGTGCTGCTCGCCAGCGTCGGTACGCTCCTGGCCATGTCCCGGCTGTGGGCCAACGTCTTCTGGGGGCCTCCCTTCGACGAGATGCCCTCCCGGGGCAGCGGGCGGGCCGAGCCGCCCACCGTCGCCGAGGACACCCGGGTGCGCGCACGGACCCTGCTGCCCGCGGGCATCCTCCTGCTGACGTCGCTGGCGATCTTCGTCGTGCCCGGACCGCTGTGGGAGCTGTGCCTGCAGGCTGCCGACGGCCTGCTCGACGTCGGCCCGTACGTCGAGGCGGTGACCGGCTCATGACGGCGCTCCGCCTCGTCTTCAGCTACGTGCCGTGGCTCGTCTGGGAGCTCACGGCCAGCGTGCTGCGCCTGGCCGCCGACGTCTGCACGCCCGGCTCCACCCAGCGGCCCCGGATCGTCAAGCTGCCGCTGGAGGACCTCACCGACCTGGAGGTCACCCTGTTGACCAGCTCGATCACGATCACCCCCGGGACCCTGGTGCTCGCGGTGTCCCCGCGCGACGGCTCCGAGCAGCGCGCAGCCTTCGTCCAGTCCCTCTTCGGGGAGGACGAGGACGCGGTCCAGGCCGACCTCGTCGGCATGCGGACCAAGGTCCTGGCCACCACCCGTGGCGGTGGTCGCCGATGACGGGGCTCGTCGTGGCCGCCATCGTCGTGGTCATCATCGCCTCGGCCCTCGGGACCGTGCAGATCGTGCGCGGCCCGGACGACGCCAGCCGCGCCGTGGTCGGCGACCTCCTCTTCTTCTGCGCGACCGCGGTCTTCGTCCTGGTCGGCGTGCTGAGCTCCACGGCGGTCCTCTACGACGTGGTGCTCCTCGCGACCGTGAGCGGAATCCTCGCCACGGCAGCCCTCGCCCGCATGCTCACCCGGGGTGACCGATGAGCTGGGGTGAGGTGGGCGAGCTCGTCGCGGGCCTGCTGATGCTGCTCGGTTCGCTGTTCTTCGCCGTGACGGCGATCGGCATGCTGCGCTCCGGCGACGCCATCAGCCGGGTCAACAACCTGAGTCCCGCCACCGGAGCGGGCCTGCCCCTGGTCATCATCGGTGCCGTGGTGCACGACCTCTCGGCGGGCGACCTCAGCGTCCTCGACGGTGTGAAGGCGGCCCTGGCCGTCGGGGCCGCCCTGGCCGTGTCGTCGGTCGCGAGCAACATGCTGGCGCGCTCGGCCTACCGCAGCCAGACCCAGCTCGACCCGCGCACGCTGAGCAACGCCCTCGAGCCGTTCGAGGAGCTCGAGCGTCCCGAGTACGACGAGGCCTAGCGGGTACCCGAAGGTCAGGCGTCGCGGCGGCGTCGATCACCATCGGACGAGAGGGGACGACCATGGCCACCGATCAGCGACCATCCGACTTCAGCGGCACGGACGCAGCGGAGCCGCCAGGCTCCGAGGCCGACCGCGCAGAGCAGGCGCACCCGGTCGACGACGTCATCGACGAGGAGCCGACGACGGACGCCGAGCGACTCGTCCCGACCGAGGACGACGCATGACCAGGCCGTACCGGGCGGAGCCCGTCTCGCCGGACGTTCAGCTCGTCGTCGCGAACGCCTGAGCCAGCGCGCGCCAGGCGGCGTCGAGGTCGGCGTCGGGCGGGAAGCGCTCGGCCTGCTCCAGCACGATGAGCCCGTGGGCCGACGCCCACAGGGCTCGCGCGCGATCCGGGTCTCCCCCGGCCGCGACGACCACGGGCCGGCCGGCGGCCTCCTCCACGCCTTCGGGCAGCAGGTCACGGCGCAGCGCCTGACGGGTGGCGAGGTCGTAGAGGTGGGGATGCTCGAGCGCCCAGCGGCGATACGCCGCCAGCAGGTTCGGCAGCCCGTCCCCCGCGCCCTCGAGCGCGGCAGCGAGCTCGGTGAAGCCTTCGGCGATCAGGGCTGCCTCGAGCCCGGCCTTGTCCGGGAAGTGCTTGTAGAGCGACGGCGCCTTGATGCCGAGGCGGTCGGCCAGGCGACGCATCGAGATGGCGCCCTCCTCGGCCAGGAGCAGCCGTGCCTCGCGGATCGCCTGCGCGCGACGGCCCTCAGCCACGCTGGCGGCCGTCGGCAGTGCGCAAGCCGTAGCCCAAGCCCCGGTCCACGAGCACGTGCGAGGCCCAGAGCGCGGCGACGGCGATCACCGCAGGTGTCCACGCCCAGGCCAGCAGTCCGGTGACCAGCACCGCGCCCGGCCCTACCAGCGAGTGCGTGGCGTTGTAACGACGAACGGCGGAGGGCTTCAGCACACCCCTCTCGTCGCCGAAAGCGCGGACGAGACTGACGTCCGGCGCCAACCACAGCAGCAGGATCCACGGCGTCGTGAGGGCAACGGCGAGCCAACCGAGGGCGATGCCCGAAACGGCGAGGGACAGCCGACCGGCGACGGTGCCGAGCGGGCGGGCAGGGGGTCGCACGGTGGCAGCGGCGGGGGCCGTAGAGGGGGAAACGAGTGGCGTGGTGGTCATGGATCCACCGTAGGCTAACGGTGTTAGCCAGTCAAGCGCTGGTTGACGCTCAGAGCTCCTCGAGCTCCTCGAGCCAGTCGTCGTGCACGTCGGCCACCTCCTCGGCGAGCCCGCGCAGCTCGCTGTTCTCGCCGTTCTCGAGGACCTTCTCGGTCGAGGAGATCGTGCTCTCCACCTGCTCGGTCATCACGTCGACCCACAGGCGATCGAACTCGGCACCCGTCGCATCCTGCAGCTCGAGGAAGTCGGGGTCGGGCTCCATGCGAGGCGGCGGCAGGATCCCACGCAGGGAGTAGATGACCTCCGGAATGTCCCACTCCTCGAAGAGGTCGTCGAAGGGCTCACGCAGGTCGTCGGTCTCCTGGGCGATCTCCGCAGCGAGTTCCTCCACGTCGGGCGAGCCGGAGCGTTCGGCAGCGAGGTCGGCGATCTGAGCGGTCCATCCGAGCTGCCCCCGAACGACCTCGACGTAGGTCTCGTCGGCCTCGTTGTGGGGATCCGGTTCCTCGGGACCTCCCGTGCGGTCGTCGGAGTCACTGCACCCCGACACGATTAGGGCGAACGTCGCGCCAAGCACTGCGAGTCGTCTCATGGACGCCAACGTACGACGACCGACATCCCCTCGCGCAGCCTGTGGATGAATGCGCGGGCTGATGTCGGTGGCTCGATCCACGATGGACACATGCGCTCGACACCCGGCCCCCGCTCGGCCCAGCTGGCCGACCTGCGGCGCGAGCGCGCCCGGGCCGAGGCCGCCGAGCAGACCGCCATGCTGGCCCTCGCCCGCGAGCTCCGCGCCGACGCCGCGCGCCACGAGTCCCCGCAGCGCCGTCAGATCGAGCTGTCGGCCATCCCCCTGGTGATCGGCCAGACACTGGGCCTCTCCGAGGGGCAGGCCATGGTCCGCCTCGCCAACGCCGAGCGGGTCCACGACCGCCTGCCCACCACGTGGCTCGCCTTTGCCGCCGGCCGCATCGACGCCGATCGTGTGCGCGAGATCGGCCGCGCCGCCAGCCGGCTCGAGCGCGACGACTCCTTCGACCGGCTCGACCAGCGCGCAGCCACCTACGCCGAGTCCCACACCGTGCCCGAGCTGCGCTCCTGGCTGAAGCGGTTCGTCGTGCGGGTTGAGCCCGACCGCGCCGCCATCCGCGCCGAGAAGGAACGCGCCGCCCGCCGGGTCGACGTCACCCACGACGACGACGACGCCATGGCCTGGCTGACCGCCTACCTCCCCTCCCACGTCGCCGCGGCGATCGACAAGCGCCTCGACCGCGCCGCCCGCGCCATCGGATCGGACGACCCCCGCACGCTCCCCCAGCGCCGGGCCGACCTGCTGGCCTCCTGGGCCACCACCTCCGACGCCACCGAACCCACGCTCCGCACCGACATCGCCGTCACCATCGACGCGGCCACCCTCGCCGGGGCCACCGACGGCTTCGCCATCAGCGCCGACGGCAGCTGGTCGGTCCCCAGCAGCTGGGTCGCCGAGCTCGCCCAGACCCAGAACCCGTTCTGGCACCGCATGGTGCTCGACCCCGTCACCGACGACGTCCTCTCCCACGAGTACATCGGAAGATTTGCTCCCGAGATCCTCACCAAGGCCTTGATCTTCCGCGACGGCACCTGCCGCGGCCCCGGATGCCTCACACCGGCCGACCGGTGCGACGTCGACCATCGAGAACCCTGGCCCGACGGGCCGACGTCGGGCGTCAACAACTGGATGTTGTGTCGTCGCAACCACAACCAGAAGGGCCACGGGGTCCTGTGCTGGGTCCTGCTCGACGGCACCATCGTCCCGGTCGACCGCCCGGATCGCTCCACCCCTCGCATCGAGGTCTCCCCCGGTGAGCGGCACCTCGCCCACACTCTGGTCGACCAGCTCGACCGATCCGCATGGAGGCGATGTCGAGAACGCACGATCGGCTCCGACCCAGGGGTGAACGCGACCAGAATGGGTCGCACCCCACCCAGGAGAAGCACGATGGCCAAGTACCTGATGCTCAAGCACTACCGCGGCGGACCGACCCCCCTGGTCGAGACCCAGATGGACCAGTGGACCCCCGAGGAGGTCGACGCCCATCTGCAGTACATGGAGGACTTCGCCGACCGGCTCCGCGAGAGCGGCGAGTTCGTCGACAGCCAGGCCCTCCGCCCCGAGGGCGCGTGGGTCCGGTTCGACGGCGAGGGCCGCCCGCCTGTCACCGACGGCCCGTTCGCCGAGACCAAGGACCTCGTCGCCGGCTTCATGGTCATCGACGTCGACAGCCACGAACGGGCGCTCGAGCTGGCCAGCGAGCTCTCCGCCGCTCCCGGACCTGGCGGCGAGCCCCTCCGGGAGTGGCTCGAGCTGCGGCAGGTCTTCGGCTCCCCGACGACCACCTGGGACTGAGCCGTCGGTGGACCCCGTCGTCCTGCGGAGCCTCATCCCCGAGGTGCTCGGCGTCCTCGTGCGCCGCGGAGCAGACTTCGCGGCGGCCGAGGACGCCGTGCAGGACGCCCTGCTCGAGGGACTCCGCACGTGGGCGGCCGACCCGCCGCGCGACCCGAAGGCCTGGCTCGTCACGGTGGCGTGGCGCCGGTTCCTCGACGCCGCACGGTCCGAGGTCGCCCGTCGACGCCGTGAGGACCGTGTCGACGACGAGCCGGCGCCGGGGCCCGCCGCCATGGCCGACGACACGCTGCAGCTCTACTTCCTGTGCGCGCACCCGTCGCTCACGCCGTCGTCCGCGGTCGCCCTCACCCTGCGCGCCGTCGGCGGCCTGACCACCCGTCAGATCGCCGATGCCTACCTCGTGCCGGAGGCCACGATGGCGCAGCGCATCAGCCGCGCCAAGCGCACCGTCTCCGGCGCGCGGCTCGACCAGCCGGGCGACGTGGCCACGGTGCTGCGGGTGCTCTACCTCGTCTTCAACGAGGGGTACTCCGGCGACGTCGACCTCGCCACCGAGGCCATCCGCCTGACGCGCCAGCTCGCCACCGTCATCGACCACCCCGAGGTCGACGGCCTGCTCGCACTCATGCTGCTCCACCACGCCCGACGAGCCGCCCGCACGACGGCCGACGGCCACCTCGTGCCGCTCGCCGAGCAGGACCGCACGCGGTGGGACACGCACGCCATCACGGAGGGCGTCGCGATCCTTCAGGCCGCCCTCGCCCAGGACCGGCTCGGTGAGTTCCAGGCACAGGCCGCCGTCGCCGCCCTGCATGCCGACGCCCCCAGCTCCGCCGAGACCGACTGGGTGCAGATCGTGGAGTGGTACGACGAGCTGCTGCGCCTGACCGACAACCCCGTCGTACGGCTCAACCGGGCCGTCGCGGTCGGCGAGGCCGACGGTCCCCGTGCGGGTCTCGCGGCGCTCACTGCACTCGACCCCGCACTCCCCCGCCACACCGCGGCGCGCGCCTACCTCCACGAACGTGCCGGTGATTCGCGCATCGCGGCACAGCTGTACGCCGAGGCCGCCCAGCTGGCCCCGAACACGGCTGAGCGTGACCACCTCACACGTCAGGCGGCCCGCCTCAACACCACGCCCGGGGTGATGTGACCCACGACACACGGGACTACGATGGACGTGCGGTGGAGCGACCGCCGCCGAGCGAGGACCGGGGGAAGACATGTCGTCTCTGTGGCTGCTGCTGATCGGACTGGCCATGATGGCCGGCGGGTACGCCGTGTACGCGAAGTTCCTCGCGCAACGCATCTATCGCCTCGATCCCGCCTGGGCCACCCCGGCCCACCAGCTGGAGGACGGTGTCGACTACGTCCCCACCAACAAGTTCATCCTGTGGGGCCACCACTTCACGTCGGTGGCGGGAGCGGCGCCGATCGTGGGTCCCGCCGTCGCGGTCATCTGGGGCTGGCTGCCGGCCTTCCTGTGGGTCACGATCGGCACGGTCTTCTTCGCCGGCATGCACGACCTGGGCGCCCTGTGGGCCTCGGTGCGCAACCGCGGCCAGTCGATCGGCACGCTCTCGGGCCGCTACATCGGCGCGCGTGGGCGCAACCTCTTCCTGGTCGTGATCTTCCTGCTGCTGCTGATGGTGGTCGCAGCCTTCGCGGTGGTCATCAAGAACCTGTTCATCGCGACGCCCACCTCGGTCATCCCCGCCTGGGGCGCGATCCTCGTGGCGCTGCTCGTGGGCCAGATGATCTACCGCTTCAAGATCAACCTGATCCTCACGACCGTGCTCGGCGTCGGCCTGCTCTACGGACTCATCCTGGTCGGCGACGCGTACCCCGTGGAGCTGGCGGACTCGACTCTGGGCATGTCGCCGGCGACCTTCTGGATCGTGGCGCTGTTCGTCTACGCGGGCATCGCGTCGGTCCTGCCCGTGTGGCTGCTGCTCCAGCCGCGCGACTACATCAACGGCGTCCAGCTCTTCATCGGCCTGGGCATCCTGTACGGCGCGGTCCTGCTGAGCGCACCGGCCATCGTCGCCCCCGCGTTCAACAGCAACGTCCCGGACGGCACCCCGAGCCTCGTGCCGCTGCTGTTCGTGACCATCGCCTGCGGAGCCATCTCGGGCTTCCACGGCACCGTGGCGTCCGGCACCACCTCCAAGCAGCTCGACCAGGAGACCGACGCGAAGTTCGTCGGCTACTTCGGCGCCGTCGGCGAGGGCCTCCTCGCCCTGGGCGCGATCCTCGCGGCCACGGCGGGCTACCAGACGCTGGCGCAGTGGGAAGAGGTCTACACCGCCTTCAACGACGGCGGGGTCGCCGCGTTCGTCGAGGGTGGCGGCAACATCGTCAACGCCGGTCTCGGCATCCCGGTCTCCCTGAGCGCCACGATCCTCGCCACGATGGCGGTGCTGTTCGCGGCCACCACGATGGACACCGGTGTGCGTCTCATGCGCTTCGTGGTTCAGGAGAGCGGCGAGCTGCTGGGTCTGCGCATCAACGTCTGGGTGGGCACCGCGCTCGTGCTGGCCTTCGGCCTCGGCCTCACGTTCTCGGCCGGCGCCGGTGGCGAGGGCGGCATGCGGATCTGGCCGCTGTTCGGCACGACCAACCAGCTGCTGGCCTCGTTGACGCTGTCGATCGTCGCCGTGATGCTGATCCGCAAGCGTCGCAACCCGTGGCCGGCGGTGGTGCCGCTGGTGTTCGTCTTCACCATGGCGCTGTACGCGGCCATCGTGCAGCTGGGCACGTTGCGCGACGACGAGGACTGGCTGCTGCTGGCGATCGACGCGATCATCATCCTGGCCGCCGTGTGGGTCGCCGTCGAGGCGGTCATGGCCATGCGACGCGCCCAGCGCGAGGACCCCGAGGGCGACGACGCCGACCTCGTCCAGGCCCAGACGCCCACCGGCCGCTCGTGACAGGACGCGGCAGGTGGCGGGCCTTCGTCAGCGGACTGGAGGAGTTCTACGCCGGCCCGTACCGCCGCACGCTCGGACGGGCCCGCCGCGAGGAGGACGACCTGTTCATGACGGTCGTGCTCGCTGAGGCCCTCGGCGTGCCCGATCCGGCGGCGTACCACAGCCTCGAGCTGATGCCGGCGGTCTACGACGAGTTCCACGCCTGGCACCAGCGGCTCGGTCTCGAACGCAGTCCGCTGGACCACGTCGGATGCTGCTGAGCCCCGAGGCGTCACCGCTCGCCGGACGCCGCGTGCTGTTCGTGTCGGGCAAGGGTGGCGTCGGCAAGACGACCGTCGCCTCGGCCATCGCGGCCGCGCGCGCCCGCCAGGGTGAGCGGGTCCTGCTGGTCTCGACCGACCCCGCCCACAACCTCGGCCACCTGTGGGACGTCGCGCTGGGTGACGGACCCACCTCGGTGGGTGGCGACGACCTGGCGCTGGAGGCGATCGAGATCGATCCGGAGCAGACCGTCTCCCGGCACCTCGCCGCGGTGGGCTCGACGATGCGCCGGTGGCTCCCGGAGCGCCTGCACGGCGCCGCCGAGCGGCACCTCGAGCTCGCCCGCACCGCACCGGGCACCCACGAGGCAGCCATCCTCGAGCGGGTCGCCGAGGTCGTCGGCACCGACACCAGCGAGCACGACCTGGTGGTGCTCGACACCGCGCCGACCGGCCACACGTTGCGACTGATGGCTCTGCCCGAGCAGCTCACCACCTGGACCGAGGCACTGCTGGCCAACCGCGACCGCGCAGAGCGGTTCGGCGCGGCGCTGACCGCCCTGGGCGGCGACAGCACCACCGACCGCGACGCCGAGCTGCGCCGGCTGCTCGTCCAGCGACACCGCCGCTTCGCGAACCTCCGCGACGTGGTGACCGATCCCCGCCAGTGCGGGTTCGTGCTGGTCACGACGGCCGAACGCCTCCCGGTGCTGGAGACGCAGGCGCTGGCCCGGCGCCTGCAAGACCTCGGCATCGACGTGCCGGCGGTCGTGGTCAACCGGCGTTCCCCCTCCACCGACGGCGAGCTGCTCGCGACGCGACGTCGGGCCGAGGACGAGCACCTCACCACGCTGCGCGCCTCCACGTCGGCCGAGCTCCACGAGGTGCCGCTGCTGGCGGCCGAGCCGGTCGGCGAGCAGGGCGTCGCGACGGTCGCCGGGCTGCTCGGCGCCTAGGGCTGGATCGCACCACAACCAGGCCGGTCGCATTTGGACCCACGTCCAAGCATCACGACGCCACCGCGACCTAGCGTGGTCGGATGACAACTGCGACCGAGCCCGGATCTGCCCCGGAACGCCCACGGCTCCGGCAGTCAGTCACCGGCCTGCCGGATCCGGGTGAGCGCGTCCCCGGCCTGGCCTGGCCGACCGCCGCCCTGTACGTGGGCACACTCGCGCTCTTCGCGGTCGAGATGCTGAGCCTGTTCGCCTGGGACGTGTCGCGCTGGCTCACCGTGCCGATGGGTGCAGCGGTGACGTTCCTGATGTTCAGCGTCCTGCACGAGGCGACCCACCACGCGATCAGCACCCACACCCGGCTCAACGACGCATTCGGCCACGCCGCGGTGCCGTTCGTCGTGCCGTGGTCGACCTTCTCGCTCGTGAAGTACCTGCACATCGAGCACCACCGCAACACCAACGAGCCGAAGTCGATCGACCCCGATGCGTGGGCCGACGGCCCGCTCTGGCAGCTGCCGTTCCGCTGGGCGACGATCGACCTCTGGTACCTCGTCTTCTACGTGCGGCGGATGCCCGACCGGCCCCGCGGCGAGGTGACGCGGGTGCTGGCCGTGTTCGTCGGCGTGCTGGCCGCGTTCAGCGTGATCGTCGCGACCGGGCACGGCGCTGCCCTGCTGTGGGGGCTCCTGGTGCCGCAGCGCATCGGCCTGGTCGTGCTGGCGTGGTGGTTCGACTACCTGCCGCACCACGGCCTCACGACGACGCAGCGTGAGGACAAGTACCAGGCGACCCGCATCCGCGTGGGTGGCGAGAAGGTGCTCACCCCCCTCTTCCTGTACCAGAACTACCACCTGGTCCATCACCTTCACCCGAGCGTCCCGTTCTACCGCTACGTCCGCGCGTGGCGCCGCAACGAGGAGGCGTACCTCGATCGCAACGCCGCGATCTCCACGTGGTTCGGACGGTCGCTGACGCCCAGCGAGTACCGCACCTGGCGGCGCCTGACCGACGAGCTGGACGGCGGGTCGTCCATGCGGCGACCGGTCTTCCACCCCCTGCGGGTCCGGTCGGTCGAGCCCGTGACGAGCGACAGCGTCGCCGTGACCTTCGACGTGCCGGCCGACCTCGCCGATGCCTACCGCTACGTGCAGGGACAGCACCTCACCCTCCGCGCCGTCGTCGACGGCCGGGAGGTCCGGCGCAGCTACTCCGTGATTGAACCCGTCTCGGCCCGGACGCTGCGGGTCGCGGTCAAGCGCATCGACGGCGGCACGTTCTCGTCGTACGTCAACGACGAGCTCGCGGCCGACGACATCCTCGACGTGATGACACCGACCGGCGGATTCCACGTGCCCCTCTTGCCCGACGCCGCCCGGCACCACGTCGGCGTGGTCGCGGGATCCGGCATCACCCCGCTGATGTCGACCATCGCGACCACGCTCGAGACGGAGCCCCACAGTCGCTTCACGCTCATCTACGGCAGCCGCACGACCGAGTCGACCATGTTCGCCGAGCGGCTCGCGGCGTGGCAGCGCACCTACGGCGACCGTCTTGAGGTGCACCACGTGCTCTCTCGGGAGGACGGCGCTCCCCTGGGCGGCCGCATCGATCCCGACCTGGTGGCCCGCCTCGTGCCGGACACAGCCGATGTCGCGGCCTGGTTCCTGTGCGGGCCGCAGGAGATGGTGACCGACCTGAAGATCGCGCTCGGCGAGGTGACGGACCCCGGCTGCATCGCGACGGAGGTCTTCCACGTCGAGCCCGCCAGCAACGCTGGCGTCGGGGTCGACGTGACCAGCGAGGTCACGGTGGCACTGGATGGCGTCGAGACCACGTTCAGCCTCGCGTCGGGCGGGGACTCGATCCTCGACGCCGCACTGCAGGCGGGCATCGACGCGCCGTACTCGTGCGCCGGTGGCGCCTGCGGCACGTGCCGGGCGCGTGTCCTGATCGGCTCGACCACCATGGACCAGAACCACGTGCTCGAGGAGGCCGAGGTGGCCGACGGCTACGTCCTCACCTGCCAGGCACACCCGACGACCGACGCCGTGCACGTCGACTACAACTCCTGACGCGCGCCGGCCCCGGGGCGTGGGGCTATCGTGACGGCGTGGCGACTGACGCCGTCCCCGCGGGAATGTCCGCCTGGCTGCCGACCTTCTTGGCCGACGAGCTGCGCCCGGCCGCCGTCGACGCGTGGGTCGAGCGCACGGGCGCTGCGATCCTGGCCGAGCTGCCCGAGCTGGCGCAACACCCCGACGTGGTCGACGTGCTCACCGAGGCGGTGCGCGAGCACTGGTTGGCGTTCCTCGCGGCGTTCGCCCGACCGGACTTCGAGTTCCACCTCGTCGACGCCGCAGCCCGCGTCGCCCGGGAGGTCGCCGCCCACCAGCTGCCGGTGGAGTCGCTGGTCAAGGTGTACCAGGCCGCCCAGCAGGAGTCCTGGACGTACGTGACGACCGTCGTGCGGTCGATCCCGTCCGACGACATCGACCACGCGGCCGTCCTGATCTACCTCTGGACGCGCGCCGGCACGTGGCTCGACCAGTCCGTCGGAGCGTCCATCGAGATCTACCACCAGGAGCGGAACCGCCGGGTGCGACGCGTCTCGGTGCAGCAGTACGAGGTGGTGCAGGAGCTGCTGAACGGCGAGCCGGCCGACCTCCGTCGCACATCAGCAGCGCTCGGCGGCTACCCGCTCTCGGTCCTGCACACCGCGGTGGTGCTCGACAGCGAGGACGGTGAGGCGGTCGGCGAGCTCGAGGGCATCGCGCAGGACGCCGCGCGGGCACTGGGCGCGGGCCGCCCCCTGGTCGTGCACCCGGGCGGCCGTCAGCTGTGGGCGTGGTTCGCGACCCGCGAGAGGCCGTCGGTCGACGGTCTCGACGACCTCGCTCCGGCACTTGCGTCCGCCGGGGCCCACCTGTTCGTCGGAGTGCCGGGCCACGGGCCCGACGGCTTCGTCAGCAGTCATCAGGAGGCCGAGCAGGCCCGGCGACTGGCCCACGACGGCACGACCTGGGGGCGAGTCATGCGGTACGAGGAGGTCGAGGTCCTGGCGCTGCTCGGTCGCGGCCCCGATGTCGACCGCTTCGTGCGACGGACGCTGGGTCCGCTGGCCGAGCCCGGCGAGCCGACCGCCCGGCTCCGGGCCACGGTCTCAGCGTTCCTGCGGCACGGCGGCAACGTCGAGGACGCCGCGGCAGAGCTGGAGGTGCACCGCAACACCGTGCGCTACCGGCTGGCGCGGGCCGAGGAGCTGCTCGAGCGACCCGTGGCGCGGGCCGGCGACGAGCTGCTGCTCGCCGTGCGGCACCACGACCTCTTCCACTGCGACGGTCAGGGCGTGCGGAGCAGGTCGGCGAGATCGTCGAGCGCACCCGGGACGAGCGCGTAGAACGACCACGTGCCCCGCTTGGTGCGGGTCATCAGCCCTGCGTCGACCAGCACCTTCAGGTGGTGCGAGACCGTCGGCTGCGACAGCGCGATCGGCTCGGTGAGGTCGCAGACGCAGGCCTCCTGCCCCTCGTGCGCGGCCACCAGCGACAGCAGGCGCAGGCGGGTCGGATCGCCGATCGCCTTGAACTTCGCGGCCAGCGCCGCGGCACTCTCGCCGCTCATCGCCTCGCGGACGATGGGCGCGCAGCAGAGGTCCGTGGTGGCCATGTCAGCCAGTATGACCCATGCATTGACATTCGTCGATGTATTGCTACGGTGAGTCTGCATCGACAGTCTTCGATGAATGTGAACAGCCCGTGAACACGAACGAAGGACCCCCGTGAGCGACTCCCTCACCACGACCGACCCGGCCGACGAGGTCGTGGCCCGACTCTCCGTCCTCGACCGCTTCCTGCCGGTGTGGATCGCCGTGGCCATGGCCGTCGGCCTGCTGCTCGGCCGCACCTGGACCGACCTGGTCGACGCCCTCGAGTCCTTCACCGTCGGCTCGGTCTCGGTGCCGATCGCCATCGGCCTGCTGGTCATGATGTACCCGGTGCTGGCGAAGGTCCGGTACTCCGAGACCCGCCGCGTCACCGACGATCGCCGTCTGTTGATCGCCTCGCTCGTGCTCAACTGGCTCCTCGGGCCGGCCCTGATGTTCGCCCTCGCCTGGCTGCTGCTGCCGGACCTGCCGGAGTACCGCACCGGCCTGATCATCGTCGGCCTGGCCCGCTGCATCGCGATGGTGATGATCTGGAACGACCTCGCCTGCGGTGACCGCGAGGCCGCTGCCGTGCTCGTGGCCGTCAACTCGGTCTTCCAGGTGTTCGCGTTCGCGGCCCTGGGTTGGTTCTACCTGCAGACGCTGCCGGGCTGGCTCGGCCTGGAGACCACCAGCGCGGAGTTCTCGATCGGTGCCATCACCGCCAGCGTGCTCGTCTTCCTGGGCATCCCGCTCCTCGCCGGCTTCCTCACCCGCGTCGTCGGCGAACGCACCAAGGGCCGCGACTGGTACGAGGACACCTTCCTCCCCCGCCTCGGCCCGTGGGCGCTCTACGGCCTGCTCTTCACGATCGTGCTGCTGTTCGCCCTGCAGGGTGACGCCATCACCAGCAACCCGCTCGACGTCGTGCGCATCGCCCTGCCCCTGCTGGCCTACTTCGCCATCACCTTCGCGCTCGGCATGGTGCTGGGACGTCAGCTGCGACTCGGCTACGCCAAGACCGCGACGCTCGCGTTCACGGCTGCCGGCAACAACTTCGAGCTCGCCATCGCCGTCGCGATCGGCACCTTCGGCGCCACCTCGGGCCAGGCGCTCGCCGGTGTCGTCGGCCCGCTCATCGAGGTCCCCGTGCTGGTGGGCCTCGTCTACGTGGCCCTGTGGTCACGCCGCTTCTTCGCCCCGACAGGAGACCGCGCATGACCACGACAGCACCCGACGCCCACCAGGCCACCATCGACGACCTCGCCTACGCCTTCGACGGCGTGTTCACGCAGACCCAGATCGCTGACGCCGTCGCCAGTGCACGCCAGGCCCTGGAGCCGACGGCCACGGTGCAGACCTACCTGCCGGTGCTGGTCCGCCGGTACGCGACCGAGCTGCTGACCGCCCAGGCGCAGGCCGACGGGACCCGACCCAAGGCCGTGCCGGAGATCCTCTTCGTCTGCGTCCACAACGCGGGCCGGTCCCAGATGGCGGCGGCGATCGCCGAGCACCTGGCCCCGGGACGCGTCCACGTCCGCTCGGCCGGATCCGCGCCGTCGGGCGAGATCAACCCGCAGGCCGTGGCCGTGCTCGCCGAGCGCGGTATCGACCTGACGGCGGCCTACCCCAAGCCCCTGACCGACACCGTGGTCCACGCCGCCGACGTCATCGTGACGATGGGCTGCGGCGACGAGTGCCCGTACTTCCCCGGCAAGCAGTACCTCGACTGGGAGGTCGCCGACCCTGACGGCGCGACCCTCGAGCAGGTGCGCGACATCCGTGACGACATCCAGGGGCGCATCACGAGCCTCCTGCGCGACCTCGACCTCTGACCACGAAGGACACCGTCATGACCGAGACCACCACCCCCGCCCGTCCCAGCGTCCTGTTCGTCTGCGTCCACAACGCCGGACGCTCGCAGATGGCCGCCGGGTTCCTGACCCATCTCGCCGGCGATCGGATCGACGTCCGCTCCGCCGGGTCGATGCCCGGCGACCAGATCAATCCCGTGGCCGTCGAGGCGATGGCCGAGGTCGGCATCGACATCACCGGCGAGCAGCCCAAGAAGCTCACCGACGACGCCGTGATCGCCTCCGACGTCGTCATCACGATGGGCTGCGGCGACGAGTGCCCCTACTTCCCGGGCAAGCGGTACGAGGACTGGGTCCTCACCGATCCCGCCGGCCAGGGGATCGAGGTCGTCCGCGAGGTGCGTGACGAGATCCGCGGCCGCATCGAGACCCTGATCGAGTCCCTCTCATGACGGGCCGCGACATGACCGACCTCCCCGTCGTCGTGATCGGGGCGGGCCCGACCGGCTTGGCGGCCGCAGCCCACCTGCGGGAACGCGACCTCCCGGTGGTGGTGCTCGAGGCCGGCCCCTCGGCCGGCGCCGCGGTGCGCGAGTGGGGCCACGTGCGGCTGTTCTCTCCGTGGTCCGAGCTCGTCGATCCCGCGGCCGAGAAGCTGCTGGGCGCCACCGGCTGGACCGCCCCGAGCCCCACCCGCTACCCCACCGGCGCCGACTGGGCCGACCGTTACTTGCAGCCGTTGGCCGACGAGCTCGGCGATGCCGTCCACTACGACAGCGAGGTCACCGCAGTGACCCGGTCCGGTCGCGACCGCCTGGTCAGCTCGGGCCGCGACGAGTCGGCCTTCACGGTGCACGTCCGAGCCGGCGGCCGTCACGAGACGCTGACCGCACGCGCCGTGGTCGATGCCTCCGGCACCTGGACGCGTCCCAACCCTCTGGGCAGCGACGGCGTCCCCGCCGTCGGAGAGCTCGAGGCCGATGAACGCATCACGCACCGCATCCCCGACCTCGCCGATCCCCGCTCCGTCGAGCGGTACGCCGACAAGCACGTCGTCGTCGCCGGCACCGGGGCGTCGGCGAAGGGCGCACTGATCGGTCTGGTGCGTCTGGCCGAGGCCCACCCGGACACCCGCATCACCTGGCTCGTCCGGCGCCCGTCGGTCGGCGCCTCGTTCGCCGGGGGCGGCCAGGACGAGCTGCCCGCGCGGGGCGAGCTGGGCGAGCGGGCCAGGGAGGCCGTCAACGCCGGACCGGTCCGCACGCTCACCGGCTTCCGCACCGCGCGGATCGAGACCGCCGGCCCGACCCTGCGCCTGGAGTCCCACGACGGACAGACGGTCGATGACGTCGACGAGGTGATCGTGCTGACCGGGTTCCGGCCCGACCTGTCGTTCGTCACCGAGCTGCGACTCGACCTCGACCCTGTGCTCGAGTCGCCCCGCACCCTGGCGCCCCTGATCGATCCCAACGAGCACTCCTGTGGCACGGTCTACCCGCACGGCGCCGCGGAGCTCGCTCAGCCCGAGGTCGGGTACTACCCCGTCGGCATGAAGTCCTACGGCCGCGCCACGTCGTTCCTCGCCCTCACGGGCTTCGAGCAGACTCGCTCCGTCGCCGCCGCGATCGCCGGCGACCACGAGTCGGCTGCCCGCGTCGAGCTGACCCTGCCGGACACGGGCGTGTGCGGTGGTGCCGGGCAGTTCGAGGACACCCAGGCGACCGACGGCGGCGGGTGCTGCGGCGCGCCTCAACTGGTGGAGCTCAGCCAGCCCTGAGTGCGACAGAAGCGCACGAACGCCTCCACCGTGGGGTGGTCCGGCAGGTCGCCGGCGACGGTCCGCAGGACCGCGGGGTCCGACAGCCGTTGCGCCGGGCCGAGCTGGCGCCCCAGCATGATGAGGGCGACCGGGTCATGATCGGCCTCGGCCTCCTGGAAGGCCTCGATGGCCTGCCGGACCGTCGGAACGGCCGCAGCCTTCGCCGGGGCGGGCTCCGGCACGGCCTGAGCCTGGGCGGGCCGCGCCGGAGCATGTGAGGGCCGCGGCGGCTCGGGCGCCGGTGCCAGGGGTTGGTCGGTGACCGTCAATCGGCGCGCCGCCGAGACGTAGGTCGACGGCAGAGGCGTGCCGTGCTGCAGGTAAGCCTCGAGGACCTCCGCGTCACACGCCGGACAGACGACCACCTGCCGACGTCCCACCACGGACAACTGATTGCCGCGGGGCGTGTGCGTCAGCAGCTGCGGCGCCGTGGTGAGCCCGGTCCCCCCGCACCCCAGGCACGGGCGTTCACCACGGGCCCAACGGTGGTCGCACGCACCGCACCGGAGCACGACCTCGTCGCCCGACATGCTGCCGGTGATCTCGTCTGCCGCGCAGGCGGGGCACCGCTGCTCGTCGGCGTCCATGCCATCCCTTCCGGTCGCCGGTCGTTACAGTCATCCCCAACCCATGATGGAGGCTGGTGTGGACGGGCGGATGAAGATCGGCGAGGTCGCCGACCGCGTGGGCCTCAGCCTGCGCACGATCCGGTTCTACGAGGAAGCCGGTCTGGTCACCCCCGACGCCCGGAGCACCGGAGGATTTCGCCTCTACACCGAGGACGCGATCGACCGGCTCACGCTCATCAAGGCGATGAAGCCGCTCGACTTCAGCGTCGAGGAGATCGCCGAGGTGCTGACGAGCCTGGACACCCTGGCGACCGACGACGCCGACCCGACGGAGCGCGATGCCGCAGCGCAACAGCTCGCCGCTGTGCGGCTCGTGGTGGACGAGCGCCTCACCCGACTGCTGGAGCGCGCCGAGCGGGCCCGGGAGTTCGCCCGGATGCTCGACGAACTCCCCCCACACACCTAGCGACCTGACTCAGTGGCCGCCGCCCAGGTGGCCGGCCAGCCGCTGATGGCGGTCGAGGCTCGACTCGTTCAGGCCCCGGATCTCGACCCGCTTGCCCTTCCGGGCGTACTTGGTCTCGATGGCGTCGAGGGCCGCGACGGTCGACGCGTCCCAGATGTGCGACTCCGACATGTCGATGACCACGTGGTCGGGGTCGCCGGCGTAGTCGAACTGGTAGACGAGGTCGTTGCTGGAGGCGAAGAACAGCTCACCGACGACCTTGTAGACGCGGGTACCGGGATCCGGCTGGTCGACCTCGACCACCTCGGTGAGGTGGGCGACGCGACGGGCGAACATGACCATCGCCACGATCACGCCGACCACGACACCGATGGCGAGGTTGTGGGTCGCCACGACGACGGCGACGGTCGAGATCATCACGAACGTCTCGCTCTTGGGCATCCGGCGCAGGGTGCCGGGCTGGATGCTGTGCCATTCGAACGTGGCGACGGCCACGATGATCATGACCGCGACGAGCGCCGCCATGGGGATCACGGCCACGACGTCACCGGCGCCGACCACCAGGGCCAGCAGGAAGATGCCGGCGAGGAAGGTCGAGATGCGCGTGCGCGCTCCCGACGCCTTCACGTTGATCATCGTCTGGCCGATCATGGCGCAACCGCCCATGCCGCCGAAGAAGCCGGTGACGACGTTGGCGACGCCCTGGCCCCAGGCCTCGCGGCTCTTGTCGGAGTGGGTGTCGGTGACGTCGTCGACGAGCTTGGCCGTCATGAGTGACTCCATGAGTCCCACGAGCGCGAGGCCGAGTGCGTATGGCGCGATGATCTGCAGCGTCTCGAAGCTGAACGGCACGTTCGGGATCAACAAGGACGGCAGGCTGCGCGGCAGCTCGCCCTCGTCGCCCACGTCGGGAACCGCGAGAGCGAAGACCGTCGTGACGACGGTGAGAACGACGATCGCGATGAGCGGCGCCGGCACGACCCGGGTCAGCCTGGGCAGCGCGACCATGATCGCCAGGCCGGCGGCCACCATCGGGTAGACGAGCCACGGCACGTCGACCAGGTGCGGGACCTGCGCCAGGAAGATGAGGATCGCCAGCGCGTTGACGAAACCGACCATGACCGATCGCGGGATGAAGCGCATCAGCTTGGCGACCCCGGCCGCAGCGAGGATCACCTGCAGCACGCCACCGACGACGACGGTGGCAAGCAGGTAGTCGAGGCCGTGCTCACGACCCACCGGTGCGATGACGAGCGCGATGGCACCGGTGGCGGCCGAGATCATGGCGGGGCGGCCACCGGTGAAGGCGATGGTCACCGCCATCGTGAACGAGGCGAAGAGGCCGACGCGGGGATCGACACCGGCGATGATCGAGAACGAGATCGCCTCGGGTATCAGCGCCAGGGCGACCACGAGGCCGGCGAGCACCTCGGTACGCAGGACGCGGGGCGACCGCAGGGCGCCCCGCACGGTGTGGACGTCGCCCACCTCGGGCGCCGACACAGGAGAAGGCAGGGACATGTGGTTCCGTTCGTGAAGGTGAGAGCTGTCGACGAGGGCGCGTGGCGCGCGCGAACCGCGAGGCGGCGACGTATCGCCCGTGGCAGCTGCGTGAGCTGAGCCTCGCGGCACGACCGCCAACTCTACCCCGAGGTGAGGGTTGCTGACGAATCAGTAAGGTTGTCGTGATGTCAGACATTGCCCGCGAGGCCGCCCGACGGCGCACCTTCGCCATCATCTCCCACCCGGACGCCGGCAAGTCGACGCTGACCGAGGCCCTCGCCCTGCACACCCGCAGCATCAGCGAGGCCGGCGTCACGCACGGCAAGGCCGGTCGCAAGGCGACGGTCTCGGACTGGATGGACATGGAGAAGGCCCGTGGCATCTCCATCTCGTCGACGGCGCTGCAGCTCGAGCACCGCGACCACATGATCAACGTCGTCGACACCCCCGGCCACGCCGACTTCTCCGAGGACACCTACCGCGTGCTCTCGGCCGTCGACGTCGCCGTGATGGTGCTCGACGCCGCGAAGGGCCTGGAGCCGCAGACCCTCAAGCTGTTCGACGTGTGCCGGCGCAGCAACATCCCGGTCATCACCGTCGTCAACAAGTGGGACCGGCCGGGCCTGGAGCCGCTCGAGCTGATGGACCACCTCCAGCAGCGCCTCAACATCATTCCCACCCCGTTGACCTGGCCCGTGGGGCCGGCGGGACAGTTCCAGGCCGTCATCGACCGGCGTCACGACGTGACGATCGCCTTCGAGCGCACCGCGGGAGGCGCCACCCGGGCCGGTGAGCGCGAGCTGAGCGACGACGAGGCACGCGCCGAGCTCGGCGAACCGTGGGAGACCGCGATCGAGGAGTGCGAGCTGCTCGACGCCGACAGCCTCCACCACGCCCCCGACACCTTCCTGGCCGGACTCACCACGCCCGTCCTCTTCGCCGCGGGTCTGCTGAACTTCGGCATCACCCAGCTGCTCGACGTGCTGATCGAGGTCGCTCCCCCGGCCTCGGCCCGCCTCGACACCGAGGGCAACCCGCGCCCCGTCGACGCGCCGTTCAGCGCCTACGTCTTCAAGCTGCAGGCGGGCATGGACACCGCCCACCGCGACCGCGTCGCCTTCGCGCGCGTGTGCTCGGGGATGTTCGAGCGCGGCTCGGTCGTCGAGCATGCCGCCACCAAACGTCCGTTCGCCACGAAGTACGCGCAGAGCATGTTCGGTCGCGACCGCGAGACGGCCGAGGTCGCCTACCCCGGCGACATCATCGGACTCGTCAACGCCTCCGACCTGCGCATCGGCGACACGCTCCGCGCCCCCGGCGAGAAGGTCGCGTTCCCGCCCGCCGAGAAGTTTGCCCCCGAGCACTTCGCGACCGTCCGCTCCACCGACACCTCGCGCTTCAAGCAGTTCCGTCGCGGCATCGAGCAGCTCGACCTCGAAGGTGTCGTGCAGGTGCTGCGCTCCGACGCCCGCGGCGAGCAGTCCCCCGTGCTGGCGGCCGTCGGCCCCATGCAGTTCGAGGTCGTCGTCGACCGCCTGCTGCGCGAGTTCCGCGCGACGACCAGCCTCGAGATGCTGCCGTACTCCGTGGCCCGCCGGGTCGTCAGCGACGATCCCTCGCCGCTCGCGGGTGTGTCCGGCGTCGAGCTGTTCACGCGCAGCGACGGCGCCACCCTGGCGTTGTTCCCCGACAAGTGGCGCGTCCGCGCGATCGAGCGGAACCATCCCGACGTGATCCTCGAGCCCCTGGCCGCCGACACCTCCGCCTGGTGATCAGGCCCCTGCCGTGACGGCACCGACTTTTCGCGTCAGGGCCGCTGCGAGCAGACCCAGCGCGGCCAGCACGACGAATGCCGGCGCGTAGTCCGCGTCGCCCGAGCTGGCGAACGCCGGGACGACCGGCGCGACCGCCGCGGCCGTGATCATCGACGAGGCCGCCGTTCCCTGCAGTCGTCCGAGCCCGGCGACCCCGTAGGTGCGCGCCCAGATCGTTCCGTTGACCACGCCCACCGACCCCATGGCCAACCCCAGGACGGCAAAGGCCGCGTAGGCCGCGACCGGGTGGTGCGCGAGCAGCAGCGTCGGCGCCGCACCGGTCAGCACCGACACGAACAGGAGCGAGGCACGACTCGACCACCGGTCGACGAGACCCCCGGCCGCGATCGTGCCGACGGCCGATGCCACCCCCAGGACACTCAGGCAGGCGCCGGCCGCGAGGTAGTCGAGTCCCTGGCCCGCCAGGATCGAGACGGCGTGGAAGGTCAGGGCCGTGCCGACGAGCGGGGGTGCCGCAAGGATGACGAGGAGCCGCGCGGCCGTGGCCGTGGGGAGCGCCACGTCCCGGCCGAGCAGGCGGCGGTGGGCGACACCACGGTCGTCCTGCGTGTCGTCGCCCTCGTGATGCTCCATGGCCGGGGGCCTCGCGGGGCTGACCAACAGTGCCAACGGAGCCACCGCAACGGCCAGGACGAGAGCCAGGACCTGGTAGGCCAACCGCCAGTCGGTCATCACGATGAGCGCCGCGACCGCGGGCGGAAGAGCGATGGATGCCACCGTCAGACCGAGGGTCACGACCGCCATCGCGGGGCCGCGCCGCGCCGGGAAGCTCCGGGCGACCAGCAGGGTGCCCAGCAGGGTGAACGATCCCTGGCCGAAGGTCCGGAGGAACGCCATCGCGAAGAACACGGTCACGACCCCGGCAGCCCAGCTCGCCAGCAGGCATGCCGCGGCCAGCCCCAGGGAGACCACCACCCAGGCGGTCCGCAGCCCGACACGGTCGATCGACCGACCGACGACCAGCATCGTCACGGCCGACACGATCGTCCCGGCGGCGTACAGGACGGAGAAGGCCTCGCGCGACAGACCTGTACCCACCAAGAGGTCATCGACGAAGACCGAGATGAGGAACGACTGACCGGGTGCTGACGCGAGGAAGGCCACCGCCGCCACAGCGAGGACGACGAGGCGCGCTCCCCGCGTCGAGCCCTGCGTGTTCGGTGTCACGTGACCCGACCCCTCCCTGTCCCCGTCCGGCCGAATCTGACGGTACGGCAGAACCTCGACGGACCGGTTCCGTGGGAGTGACCTGACTGGCAAGGTGAGCGCCATGCTCGCCGACCGAGACACCCACCGTCTGGCCTTCTGGGTCGCCGCCGTGTTGTTCGTGGCCACGGTCGCCCAGCTGGCCTTCGGCACGTTCGTGCCCGGCATCGAGCGGTTCGAGGACAAGGCCTTCGGATACCGCCTCGCCCTCGGCACAGCGGCCATGGTCGCCGTGCCGGTGGCCTGGACCGTGGCCCGTCGCATGGGGAAGCGTGTAGGGGCGGTGCCGTGGTGGGAGACCGCGCTCATCATCGGTTCGTTCTTCGTCGACGCGGCCGGCAACTCGCTCGACCTCTACGACTCGTACGAGCGCTTCGACAACCTGAGCCACTTCCTGACCTGGCTCCTGCTGCTGTGGGGGCTCGGACTGCTGCTGGCTCGGACCACGGTGCGCCCGCGGTGGGCACTGGCCGCGATCATCGTCGGACTCGGCGCCGTGCTGGCCATCGGGTGGGAGGTCGGCGAGTGGTACACCTTCATCCGCCGGGGCTACGAGCTCGACGGCGCCTACGAGGACACGCTCAGCGACCAGGTGCTCGGCACGCTCGGCAGCGTCGTTGCCGCTGTCCTGGTCGACCGCGCTCGCCACCGGCGGGAGGTCGGCGCCACATGACCGACGACGACCGCTGGCTGGTCATCGACGGCCGGCGGTGGCGCAAGACCGATCCGTCGTTGCCGGAGGACGTCGTGGCGGCGTTGACCTCGCACCTCGGCCGCGGCCGGTCGGGGGTGCGCAACGCCAAGCGGCGTGGTCATGACGATGCGGTGGCCGCCGCGCGCCGACGGGTCGACCTCGCCAAGCACGGGCTCGGCGAGCGTGGACCGTACTGGTGGGACGAGCCGGAGACCGACCGGCTGGCCCGGGCGCGTGAGGCCCTGCAGCAGCTCGACGCTCTCGACGACTGAAGGCTGCCCGGCAGTAATCCACATACCGCTCGCCGGCGCGGTCGGGGTGTCGGTGACCGCCGGGAAGGTGGGGTCATGTCCTCGTTGCTCGCCGTCTCCTCGGCCCGGCTCACTGAGCTGGACCGGGTCGTTGCGCGGGCCGAGGCTGCTCGAGATGCCGCGATGGTGGGTATGGCGCGGCAGATGCGTGCTGATGCTTCGCGGGCGGAGTCGCCGATGCGCAGGCAGGTCGAGCTGTCAGTCATCCCACTCACGTTGGGTCAGGCCATGGGGTTGTCCGAGGGGCAGGTGACCTACCGGCTCGCTGCGGTCGAGCGGGTTCAGGACCAGCTCCCCGACACCTGGCAGGCCTATACACAGGGTTCGATCGACGCGGCCCGGATCCGGGAGATCGGGCGTGCTGCCAGTCGACTGGAACGTGATGAGTCGTTCGAACGCCTCGACACCAAGGCCGCCACCTACGCCGCCACCCACACCGTCCCCGAGCTCCGCGGCTGGCTGAAGCGGTTCATCGTCCGCGTCGAACCCGACCGGGCCGCCGTCCGGGCCGAGAAGGAGCGTGCGGCCCGGCGGGTCGATGTGTCTCATGACGACGACGCGATGGCCTGGCTCACGGCGTACCTGCCCAGTCACGTGGCGGCGGCGATCGACAAGCGCCTCGACCGCGCCGCACGAGCCATGGGTTCGGATGATGACCGGACCCTCCCGCAGCGCCGCGCCGACCTGCTGGCGTCCTGGACCACCACGAACGAGACCGACGCCACCGACCCGGCGCTCCGCACCGACATCGCCGTCACCATCGGCGCTGACGTGTTGGCCGGAGCGACCGAGGGGTTCGCCTTCGCCGCCGACGGGTCCTGGGCGGTCCCTTCCGACTGGGTTGCCGAGCTCGCCCAGGCCGGCAACCCGTTCTGGCACCGCATGGTCCTCGACCCCGTCACCGACGACGTCCTCTCCCACGAATACGCCGGCAGGTACGCACCCGAGATCCTCACCAAGGCCCTCATCTTCCGCGACGGCGTCTGTCAGGCACCGGGGTGTCTGACACCAGCGGACCGGTGCGACATCGACCACCGACAACCCTGGCCGAACGGACCCACCACCGGGGAGAATCTGAGTCCCATGTCACGGCGCCACCACGCCCAGAAGGGACACGGCGTCATCTGGACCCTGCCCGACGACACCCGAAGAGTCGTCGAACCACTCGACCGCACCGCCTGAGGGCTACAGGTCGACCTGACGACGCATCAGAAATCGGTCGAGCGCGACCGCGCCGCGGTGCACGGTCTCGCGCTCGACGACCTCGAAGCCGGCGCGCTCGAAGACCGGCCGGGCGACGAGGCTCGCGTGCGTGCTGAGCACCGGCAGCTCTTCGCGTCTGGCCACCTCGATCACGTGGTCGAGCAACGCCGCGCCGATACCCCGGCGGCCGTGGTCGGGACTGACGAAGAGCCGGTCGACGTACCCGCCGTCGTCGACGTCCGTGAAGCCCACGGCGGTCCCGTCCTCGTCAGCCACGAACGTCCGCACGCACGACCGGTCGGCGTGCCACTCCCCCACGTCCTGGCCGACTCCGAGCCACGCAGCCACCTGCTCCTGGGTGTACTCGGCCCGCGCCGTCTCGGCGATCGCCCGCTCGAACAACCGCAGCGTCGCCTCGGCGTCACCACGTCGGTAGTCCCGGATCACGGCGCGATGCTACTGGCACGTTCCCCTAGGGTGACGGCGTGACGATCCTGGGAACCCCGCTGACCGACGGCGCCACGCGCGTCCTGCTGCTGGGAGCAGGTGAGCTCGGCAAGGAGGTCGCGATCGAGCTCCAGCGACTCGGCGTCGAGACGATCGCGGTCGACCGCTACCCCCACGCACCCGCGATGCAGGTGGCCCACCGCAGCCACGTGATCGACATGCTCGACCCCGCCGCCATCCGCGAGGTCGTCGAGGCTGAGCGTCCGCACTGGGTCATCCCCGAGATCGAGGCCATCCACACGCCGACGCTGGTCGAGCTGGAGGCCGAGGGCGTGACCGTCGTGCCCACCGCCCGCGCCACGCGCCTGACGATGGACCGCGAGGGCATCCGCCGGCTCGTCGCCGAGGACCTCGGCCTGCCGACGTCGCCCTACCGGTTCGCCGACACGCTCGAGGAGCTGACCGCGGCCGTCGAGCACGTCGGCCTGCCCTGCGTCGTCAAGCCCGTCATGTCCTCGTCCGGCAAGGGTCAGTCCACCCTCCGTGAGGCAAGCGAGATCACCGCAGCGTGGGACTACGCCCAGGCCGGTGGTCGCGCCGGGGCCGGTCGGGTGATCGTCGAGGGCTTCGTCGACTTCGACGTCGAGATCACCCTGCTCACGCTCAAGCACACCGCCGGTCCCGGCGCCGGCCCCGCCGACGACGTCATCTCCTTCTGCGACCCGATCGGCCACACTCAGGTCGACGGCGACTACCGCGAGTCCTGGCAGCCCCAGGCGCTGCCGAAGACCGTGCTGCGGCGAGCCCGCGAGGTGTCGGCGGCCGTGGTCAGCGAGCTGTGCGGCCAGACCGGGCGCGGCCTGTTCGGCGTCGAGCTGTTCGTCCGCGGCGACGAGGTCATCTTCTCCGAGCTCTCGCCCCGACCCCACGACACCGGTCTCGTCACGCTGGCGTCGCAGGACCTCTCGGAGTTCGCGCTGCACGTGCGCGCCGTGCTGGGCCTGCCCATCCCGAACATCCGCACCCGTGGGCCGGCCGCGTCGTGCGCCGTGCTGCTCGAGGGAGAGATCGGGGCCCCACGACTGGCCGGCATCGACACCGCCCTGGCCGAGCCCGACACCGCCGTGCGGGTGTTCGGCAAGCCGGCCGTGTCGGGTCGCCGTCGCATGGCCGTCACGCTCGCGCTCGGCGACGACGTCGAGTCCGCCCGCGCCACCGCTCGGCGGGCGGCCGCGCACATCCGCGTCGCCGACTGAGTCAGCCCTTGATGGCGGCCTTGGCGTCGTCGAAGACCTCCGGCACGTAGCCTTCGCCGGCGTGCGGGTCGGGCAGCACGTCCTCGGGGTCGACGAGCCGCACCGGGTGACCGTCGAGGTGGAGCCGGCGAATGCCCTCGAGCAACATCCGGCGAGCCACGTCGTTGATGCGGTGGACCCGGTGCAGGTCGATCACCACGAGCCGATCACCCTCCGGCTCGCCCGTGAGCTCCCGCAGGACCCGCTCGGCCTCCACGAAACGCAGGTCACCGGCCACCTCGTAGACACGCAGCTCGTCGTCGTGCTCGGACGCCGCGCGCACGGCGGATCGTCCGGCCTCGGTCCCCTCCATCATGTGCATGCCCATGTCGCGGGAGAGTCGCTCGAACACCCGCACCCCCCGGGCGCTGTTGCCGTGCCGGTCCAGCCGCGGCGAGAACACCGCGATGCCGACCTGGCCCGGCAGCACGCCGATCAGACCACCGGCGACGCCCGACTTGGCCGGGATGCCGACGGTGGTCAACCAGTCGCCCGCAGCGTCGTACATCCCGCACGAGGCCATGACGCTCAGCACCTGACGAGTCACGGCGGTGTCCAGGATCTTGGTGCCGTCCGGGGCCACGCCGTTGGCGGCCAGCACCGCGGCCATGCGCGCAAGGTCGACCGCCGTCACGGACACCGAGCACTGCCGGGTGTAGCCACGCACGACGTCCGGCGGGTCGTCGTCGAGCCGGTCGACGGTGCGCAGCATGTACGCGATCGCCATGTTGCGGTCGGCCGAGCCCAGCTCGGAGTCGAAGACCGCCTCGTCGACCGACAGCTCGCGACCCGCCAACCGGCTGTAGAGCTCGATGATGCGCGAGGTCCGGGTGTCGGCGTCGTCACCGGCCACCATCGCGTGGGCGGCGATGGCGCCCGCGTTGATCATCGGGTTCCGCGGCCGGCCGGTCGAGGGCTCCAGGGAGATCTCGTTGAACGCGTCACCCGACGGCTCGACGTCGATGTGCTCCAGCACGCCCTCGAGCCCCTGATCGGCGATCGCCAAGGCGTAGGTGAACGGCTTGGAGATCGACTGGATCGAGAACTCGACGTCGACAGCGCCGGCGGAGTACACCTCGCCGTCGACCGTGGCGACGGCGATGCCGAACCGGTCGGGGTCAGCCTTCGCCAGCTCGGGGATGTAGTCGGCGACTTCTCCGTCGTCGGCGTCGCACGCGTGCAACACCTCGTCGAGATAGTCCGAGACGGGGGTGCGCATGAGGTGATCCTTGCAGGTCCGGATCAGCAGAAGCCGAGCATCTCGGTCAGCGCAGCCACCTCGCTGGCGTCGACGCTGAGCTGCCACCGGTGCTTCACCGCGACCCAGCGTGTGGCGTAGGCACACTGGTGCTCCTTGACCGGACGCCAGGCCGCAGGATCGTCGGCGCCCTTGGCCGCGTTGGCCCGCCCGTCGACTGCGAGCAGCCCCTCGACGTCGTTGGCGAACTGCTCCCGTCGCGACTCGTCCCACGCTGCGGCACCCGACAGCCAGGCCTCGGCCAGGGGGACGACGTGGTCGATCTGGAGGGCCTGGGCCTGGGACTGCTGCTTGAGGTCGGTGAACACCAACGTGGCACCCGTGTACGGGTCGAGCCAGGTGCCGGCCAGGACGTCGTGCGGGCACCGGCCCTGGGTGGCGACCGTCGTCGTACCGGGCACGGCGTCGCGCAGCAGCACGTCATCGCGCTGGTTGCACCCGTTGCCGTCGATGTCGGCCCAGGCGCGGCCGAAGGCGTCGCGTTGGTACGTACCGTCGGGGCGTGGACGCTCCGTCACCACGAGGGTCGCGAGCTGCGTCTGCACGTCCCCCGGAGGCTGGGTCGGGGTCGGGGTCGGGGTCGGCTCGGGCGCAGGGGCCGGCGGCATCGCGCACGCACCGAGCAGGAGCAGCAGGACGAGGGTGCGACGCATCCCTCAATCGTGCAGTGCGCCTCGGACGACCGCGGCCATGCCCTCGTACCCCCGGTCGTTCGGGTGGAAGCGGTCCTTCGCCAGCCGCCCGCGCCAGTCGCGCATGTGCGGGACCCGGAAGTCGGCCACCACCAGGTCACGACGGCGGGCCGCCTCGTCGATCACGGCGTTCAGACGCGCCGCTGACGGACGCATCCCGGGCTGGGTGGCCACCACCGTGCCGACCGGCACGCGGTCGAGCAGCTCGCGCATCGAGGTGTCGAGGGTGCGGCGCCACCGGCGGCTGATCAGGTCGTTGTTGCCGATCAGCAGCGTCACGAGGGGCATGTCGTGGCCGTGGGCGCGCACCGCCTCGAGGGCCGGCAGCTGCCGGTCGATCACGTCGCCGACCCGCGCCCCGTTGAACGACAGGTTGACGATCGCGACGTCCTTCAGGCGCGCCGGCAGGTCCCGGTGCAGGTGACCGACCCATCCTCGGTCGGCCCCGCTCGCGCCGATGCCCTGCGACATCGAGTCGCCCAGCACACCCCACAGGGGGCGGCCCGAGGCCAGCGCACGACGGTTGTTCTCCTCCCACCACCGCGCGAACGGCTCGACGTCCTCCTGGACCTCCCGGATGCCGGGAACGACGCGAGCCAGGCGGGACACGACGGGGCCGGCGGGCCGGCCACTGAGGTTGGAGTACTCGAACGTCATCACGACACACAAGTGAAGCAAGGATCGGACTGTCCTGCCCGGCAACTAGGGTCGAGCCGTGCGCATCAGCCCCGTGTTCCTCGTCGCAGTCGGAGGCGCCGTCGGCAGTCTCGGGCGCCTGACGGTCGACGAGGTCGTCGGTGTGCACGGGCACCTGCCGTCCTCCACGCTGCTCGTCAACGTCGTGGGGTCGCTGCTGCTCGGGCTGCTCGTCGGCCGCGGAATCAGTGACCGCTCGCGGTTGCTGTGGGGCACCGGGGTTCTCGGCGGCTTCACCACCTACAGCGCCTTCGCGGTGCAGACCGAGCAGCTGGCGCGCGACGGACAGGTCGCGTGGGCCGTGGGCTACCCGGCGCTCGCCGTGGCCCTCGGCCTCGCGGCTGCCGTCCTGGGGCTCGTGCTCGGCCGACGTCTCGCGGGCGGCACGGCATGACGGCCATCCTCGTCGCTCTCGCCGGCGGCCTCGGGGCGGCCCTGCGGTACGCCGTCGACCGCGGCATCGGGCGCCACCCGGGCTTCCCCTGGGCCACGTTCGCGGTCAACGTCACGGGCAGCCTTGCTCTGGGCGTCCTGGTGGGCAGCACCTCCGACGCCGACGTCCTGCACGTGGCCGGCACCGGGTTGCTCGGCGGGTACACCACCTTCAGCGCCGCCTCGCTCGACGCCGCGGAGCGATGGCTCGCCGGCCACCGCGCCGCCGGCGTCGGCTCGGCCGCGGCCATGGCCGTCGCGTGCGTCGCGGCAGCGGCCCTCGGACACGCGGTGGCGCGATGAAGCCCCACGTCTCCGGTCGCTGGGCGGCCCAGCGACTCGGCACGACGGCGGGCGCCGAGGCCCCCACCGACGGTGAGACGGTGGTCCGTCACCTGGGCGCCGTGCAGGCCCAGCTGCCCGACATGGCGCTGTGGGCCCTGGGCCGCCGCTGCGGCCGCACGGCCGCCGAGCTGCAGGCCGAGATCGACACCGGCGTCGTCCTCCGCACGCACGTGCTGCGACCCACGTGGCACCTCGTGCACCGCGACGACCTCGACCTCCTGCTCGACCTCACCGCGCCACGGGTCCGGCGCCTGATGGCCGGTGTCGATCGCCAGCTCGGCGTCGACGAGGCCGCCCGCGACCGTGCCGGCGAGGTCGTGGGTGTTGTGCTGGCCGACGGTCCGGCCACGCGGCCCGAGCTGGCCACCGCCCTGGCCGACGGCGGCATCGCCGGCACGGGTCAGTACGTCGGACACGTGCTGACGCACCTCGAGCTCGACGGCGTCATGGCCAGCGGTCCCACCCGCGACGGAGTCCAGACGTACGCGACGCGCACCCCCGGCGCTCTGACGGGCACTCGCGACGACCGGTTGGCCGAGCTGGCGCGGCGCTACGGGGCCGGGCACGGGGCGTTCCGTCCCCTCGACCTCGCGTGGTGGGCCAGCCTGACCCTCACCGAGGCGCGGCGCGCCGTCCAGCTCGCCGAGCTTCCGACCCTCGAGCTCGACAGCGAGCCCTACGTCGTGCCTCATGCCCCGATCGACGCTCCGGTCCCCCACGCCGTGCTGCTGCCGAACTTCGACGAGTACACCTCCTACGCCCGCGACCCCGACGACTTCGCGGACTTCGCCGGCACCGTGCAGGACATCGTGCGCGGCACGGGCCTGCTGCTGGTCGACGGCCGCGTGGCCGGCACGTGGCGGCGCACGCTGCGGGCCCGCAGCGTGCGCATCGAGGTCACCTGCACGCCGCAGGTCACGCGGCGCCTTCGCACGGCACTGGAGGCCGAGGCCGAGGCATTCGGACGCTTCGTCGACCGCACGGCGGAGGTCCAGATCGACGGTTGAGCCGCGCGCTGCGGCCATGCACCCGAGGGGTAGTGTGGATTTCGGCAGTTTCCCCCCGCACCGCACCAACCGGAAGAGGCGATCTGGGCGTGGCCGAGTCCTCCACCAGCGAGTCGACGAGCAATTCCTCCGTGCCGGACTTCGGCACCAACCAGTGGCTCGTGGAGGACATGCACGAGCGCTGGTCGGAAGACCCGAAGTCCGTCGACGCGTCGTGGGCGGACTTCTTCGCCAAGGGCGGAGTCCCCGACGGGCAGCAGGAGAAGCCGAAGCCGCAGGCCAACGGCACCGGGGCCCCGGCAGCGCCCAAGGCCAAGCCCACCACCGCTCCCGCCTCCACCGCGAGCCCGGCCAGCACCAACGGCACGGTGCCCGACGGACTGTCCACCCAGCGCCCGTCCAAGCCGGCTGCCGCTGCGGGTCCGCCGGACTCCCCCGCCTCCGTGCGCTCCGCCGCGCCCCAGAAGGCGGCCAAGCCGTCCGGCAAGAGTGACAAGAAGCAACCCGCCGTCGACGACAAGCCCGCCGGTCCCGGCGAGGTCGAGAAGGTCGTCCTGCGCGGCGCGGCCGCCCGCACGGCCCAGAACATGGACTCCAGCCTCACGGTGCCCACCGCCACCAGCGTGCGGTCCGTGCCGGTCAAGCTGCTGTTCGACAACCGCACCGTCATCAACAACCACCTCGCCCGCGCCCGCGGCGGCAAGGTCTCGTTCACGCACCTCATCGGCTTTGCCGTCGTGCGTGCCATCGCCGGCATGCCCGAGATGAACACCGGCTACGAGACCAACGACAAGGGCAAGCCGGTCCAGCTCAAGCCCGAGCACGTCAACTTCGGCCTCGCGATCGACCTGCCCAAGCCCGACGGCACCCGCCAGCTGCTCGTGCCGAGCATCAAGGCCGCCGAGACGATGGACTTCGCGCAGTTCTGGCAGGCCTACGAGGTCATGGTCAAGAAGGCCCGCGACGGCAAGCTCGAGGTCTCCGACTTCCAGGGCACCACCGTCAGCCTCACCAACCCCGGCGGCATCGGCACCAACCACTCGGTGCCGCGCCTGATGTCCGGCCAGGGCGTCATCGTGGGCGTCGGCTCGATGGAGTACCCGCCGGAGTTCCAGGGCGCGTCCGACCACACCATCGCCCAGATGGCCGTGTCGAAGATGATGACGCTCACCTCCACCTACGACCACCGCGTCATCCAGGGCGCGCAGTCCGGTGAGTTCCTCGGCCGCGTGCACAAGTACCTGCTCGGCGAGGACGGCTTCTACGACGAGATCTTCCGCTCCCTGCGCATCCCGTACGAGCCCATCCGCTGGGCCCGCGACATCGCCGTCAGCCACGATGACGACATCGACCGCCAGGCGCGCGTCCTCGAGCTGATCCACGCCTTCCGCGTGCGCGGTCACCTGATGGCCGACTCCAACCCGCTCGAGTACAAGCAGCGCAGCCACCCCGACCTCGACACCGTCTCGCACGGCCTGACCCTGTGGGACCTCGACCGCGAGTTCCCGACCGGTCCGTCGTTCGGCGGCGACCGTCGCTACATGAAGCTGCGCGAGATCCTCGGCATCCTGCGCGACTCGTACTGCCGCACCACGGGTGTCGAGTACATGTACATCGAGGATCCCGACGAGCGTCGCTGGTTCCAGGAGCGCATGGAGCGCGGTTACACCAAGCCGCCGCGCGAGGAGCAGCTCCGCATCCTGCTCAAGCTCAACCAGGCCGAGGCGTTCGAGACCTTCCTGCAGACGAAGTTCGTCGGCCAGAAGCGCTTCAGCCTCGAGGGCGGCGAGACCACCATCCCGCTGCTCGACGAGATCTGCGAGGCGGCTGCGCTCGACGGCCTCGACGAGGTCTGCATCGGCATGGCCCACCGCGGCCGCCTCAACGTGCTGGTCAACATCGCCGGCAAGAGCCCGGCCCAGGTCTTCCGCGAGTTCGAGGGGAACATCGACCCCCGCACCGTGCAGGGCTCCGGCGACGTCAAGTACCACCTCGGCGTCGAGGGCGAGTTCGCCGCCGACAACGGCGCGAAGGTCAAGGTCTCGGTCGCGGCCAACCCGTCGCACCTCGAGGTCGTCGACCCCGTGCTGGAGGGCATCACCCGCGCCAAGCAGGACCGCCTCAACCGCGGCGAGGAGTTCCCCGTGCTGCCCGTGCTGGTGCACGGCGACGCGGCCTTCGCCGGCCAGGGCGTCGTGGCCGAGACGCTCAACCTCTCGCAGCTGCGCGGCTACCGCGTCGGCGGCACGATCCACGTCATCGTCAACAACCAGGTCGGCTTCACCACCAGCCCCTCGTCGTCGCGCTCCTCGACGTACTGCACCGACGTCGCCCGCATGATCCAGGCGCCGGTCTTCCACGTCAACGGCGACGACCCCGAGGCCTGCATCCGGGTGGCGCAGCTGGCCTACGAGTACCGCCGCACGTTCAACAAGGACGTCGTCATCGACCTCATCTGCTACCGCCGCCGCGGTCACAACGAGGGCGACGACCCCAGCTTCACGCAGCCGCTGATGTACGACACCATCGAGGCCAAGAAGTCGGTGCGCAAGCTCTACACCGAGGCGCTCGTCGGTCGCGGCGACATCACGCTCGAGGAGGCCGAGGCCGCCCTGAGCGACTACCAGGCCAAGCTCGAGCAGAACTTCGCCGAGGTCAAGGCGGCCGAGGGCCCCGACCTCGACTACTCCCGCACCCCCGACTACCCCGAGAAGCCCGAGCTGCCCGGTGCGCTCGAGACGGCCATCACGCCCGAGGTGCTGAAGGCCGTCGCCGACGCGTACACCAACGTGCCCGAGGGCTTCACGGTCCACCCGAAGGTGCTGCCCCAGCTGCAGCGCCGCGCCGCCTCGATCACCGCCGGTCCCATCGACTGGGGCACCGGCGAGATCCTCGCGTTCGGCTCGCTGCTGCTCGACGGTCGCCCGGTCCGCATGGCCGGACAGGACTCGCGCCGCGGCACGTTCTCCTCGCGCTTCGCCACGATCATCGATCGTGACACCGCCGAGGAGTGGACGCCGCTGTCGAACATCTCCGACGAGCAGGCCGGCTTCCACATCTACGACTCGCTGCTCAGCGAGTACGCCGCGCTCGGCTTCGAGTACGGCTACTCGGTGGCTCGCCCTGAGGCGCTGACCCTCTGGGAGGCGCAGTTCGGTGACTTCATCAACGGCGCTCAGTCGGTCATCGACGAGTACCTCTCGTCGGGCGAGACCAAGTGGGGCCAGAAGTCCGGCGTCGTGCTGCTGCTGCCGCACGGCTACGAGGGCCAGGGCCCCGACCACTCGTCGGCCCGCATCGAGCGCTTCCTGACGCTCGCGGCCAACGACGAGATGACGATCGCCCAGCCCTCCACGCCGGCGTCGTACTTCCACCTGCTGCGCCGGCACACCCTGCAGGCCGAGCACCGCCCGCTCATCGTCTTCACCCCGAAGTCGATGCTGCGCAACAAGGCTGCGGCGTCCGACCCGTCCGACTTCACCAGCGGCGCCTTCCGGCCCGTCATCGGCGACGACTCCGTCGATCCCGAGAAGGTCGAGCGCGTGCTGGTCTGCTCGGGCAAGATCACCTGGGAGCTCAAGGCCGAGCGCGACAAGCGCGAGGGCGACGACCGCCGCACGGCGATCGTGCGCATCGAGCAGCTGTACCCGCGGCCGCTCAGCGAGCTCAAGGCCGAGCTGGCGCGCTTCCCGAAGGTCAACGAGGTCCGCTGGGTGCAGGACGAGCCCGAGAACCAGGGCCCGTGGCCGCACGTCGCCCACCACTTCAGCGGTCAGCTCGACAGCCTGCCGCTGAAGGGCGTCACGCGTCCGGAGTCGTCGGCGCCGTCGGTGGGCTCGCACCCCCGTCACGTCGAGGAGCACCGCGCGCTCATGGACCGCGCCTTCGCCTGAGGTCGGCGGTTTCAGGAGGCACCGTGTACTTCACCGATCGCGGGATCGAGGAGCTGCAGTCGCGCCGGGGTGACGAGACCGTCACCCTGGCGTGGCTCGCCGAGCGCCTCGGCGAGTTCGTCGACACGCAGCCCGAGTTCGAGGTGCCGATCGAGCGCTTCGCTACCTGGCTCGCCCGCCTCGACGACGAGGACGAGTAGCTAGCGGGCCTCTCCCCCGCGAGTGGCGCAACCTGGCGGTTTCGAGACGGCGTGTCGCGCCATCCTGCGCCACTCGAGACCTACTTTGCGCCACTCGATCGTGGACTGGCCGGTCTGGCGAAGCGTCGAAGGCGACGTTCGAGCGCGGCACGGCCGCCACGATGCAGCGACGACGCGGCTGCCTCGCGCAGCCACGGTTGCACCCGCGTCGGATCGTGCGGCACCCCGCGAGCGTCGTCGGCGTCGCGAACGATGCGGGCCGGATCCGTCAGGATCTCCCGGGCGATGTATCCGAAGCGTTCGTAGCCGGCGCGTGTCAACGCCTTCTCGCGTCGCAGGTCGCGCTCGTGCTGCCGGCGCTCGCGATGGTCGGCCCCGTCGTACTCCGCCAGACGCCGGGACCCAACAATGCGCAGATCACCTCGCGCCACCACCGCACCTGCTCGGTCGCGCGCCAGGAACTGCGGCTCGACAGCGATGCCACTCAGCACGTGCAGCAACCGCAAGATCGTCTCCCAGGGCGACTCGCTCCGGCCGTCGCAGAGATCGAGTGCACGACGCAGCACCCGCACCCCGCGCCGACCGCGCACGATGCTCGCGCGCAACTCGTCGATCGTGAGGTCTCCCAACTGCAGCGCGCCGTCGATCACGACCACGAGGTCGACCAGAGACAGGTGCTCGGCCAGCTCGATGATGGTCCACGCCGGTGACGCCACGGCCACGTCACCGATGCGGTGCCGATGATGTGGCGGGATGGCGCACCGCCGCACGTACACGCCCCGGCGTTCATGGTGCGGGGCGTCCCCGCCGGTGCAGGCGATCAGCGGCACGTGGTCCAGCAACGGCAGCCACCACCTGCGGAGCAGGGCAGCGGTCAGGTGCGTGAAGACGGCGTCGGGTGGCAGCACCTTCGCGACCGCCCGGCAGACGGTGGCCAGGTCATTGCCATGAGCCGCGGGCACGTGCACGCCATCGACGGGGCGCACGAAGTCGGGGCCGCGCAGCACGCCGCGTGTCAGGCCGTGGTCGGTGGCTTCTCGGGTCAGGATCGGTTCCATGCCCAGAAGATGGGACGCCGGACACGACATCTGCGCAGCCCGTCGTCGTCTGTGGATGATCTTCGTCATCCACAGCGAGTGGCGCAAACCGGGTTGCGAGTGGCGCAAGAAGGCGCGACACGCCGTCTCAGAATTGCCAATCTGCGCCACTCGCGGGGAGGACGAGTAGCTAGCGGGTCAGGACGATCTTGCCGAAGAGGGAGCCGTCGATCACGCGGGCGAGGCCGTCGGCGGCCTTCTCCATCGGGACCTCGGAGTCGATCAGCGGGCGCGTGCCGGTGACGTCCATGAACTGGGCCAGCGCGTGCAGCTCGTCACGGGTGCCCATCGTGGAGCCGTGCACCCGCATCTGCTGGAAGAAGATGCGGGTCAGCTCGGCCTTGGAGGGGGCGTCGCCCGAGGTGGCGCCGGAGATGACGATCGTGCCGCCCGGGCGCATCGACTTGACCGAGTGCGACCAGGTGGCGGCACCCACGGTCTCCATGACGGCGTCGACCTTGACCGGCAGGCGCTCACCGGACTCGAAGACCTCGTGCGCGCCGATCTCGAGGGCCTTGGCCCGCTTGTCCTCGTCGCGGCTCGTGGTGAGCACCCGGAAGCCCGCGGCGCGGGCCAGCGTGATGCACGCCGTGGCGACGCCGCCGCCGGCGCCCTGCACCAGCACCGTGTCGCCCTGCTTGAGGCCGGACTGCGTGAACAGCATCCGGTAGGCCGTCAGCCACGCCGTGGGCAGGCATGCCGCCTCGGCGAACGACAGCCCCGCGGGCTTGGGGATCACGTTGCGGGTGGGCACGGCGACCTTCTCGGCGAACGTGCCGGGGTGCCGCTCCGACAGCAGCGAGCGCTTGGGGTCGAGCGTCTCGTCACCGCGCCACGAGGGGTCGCTGATGACGGCGTGCACGAGCACCTCGTTGCCGTCCTCGTCGTGGCCCGCAGCGTCGCAGCCGAGGATCATCGGCAGCGACTCCTCGCGCAGGCCGACGCCGCGCAGGCTCCACACGTCGTGGTGATTGATGGAGGCAGCCTTGACCGTCACGGTCGTCCAGCCGTCCGGCACCACGGGCTCGGGCTGCTCCCCCACCACCAGGCCCGACAGTGGATCCTTCGGGTCGATCGAACCGGCGTAGACGGCGAACATCAGGCTCCTCCTGTGGTCAGTACGGCCAGATCAGTACGGCCGGCGGGCGACGCCCTCGCGGCGGGCGGTGTCGGTGACCGCGCGGGCCACCGCCTGCGCGACGCGGGGGTCGAACGGCGACGGGATGACGTAGTCCTCGCGGACGTCGTCGCCGACCAGCTCGGCGATCGCGGTGGCGGCCGCGAGCTTCATGCCCTCGGTGATACGAGTGGCCCGCACGTCGAGCGCGCCGCGGAAGATTCCCGGGAACACCAGCACGTTGTTGATCTGGTTCGGGAAGTCCGAGCGTCCCGTGGCCACGACGCGGGCGTGCCGCGCTGCGACGTCCGGGTGCACCTCGGGGTTCGGGTTGGCCATCGCGAACACGATCGCGTCGTCAGCCATCCCGGCGACGGCCTCCTCGGGCACCGTGCCGCCGGACACGCCGATGAACACGTCGGCGCCCCGCAGGGACTCCTCGATCGTGCCCGGACGCGCCCAGTCGGCGGTCTCGTCGGCCAGCCACTGCTTGGCCGCGTTGAGGTCCTCGCGGCCCGCGTGGATGACGCCGGAGCGGTCGACGACCTGGATGCGGCGCACGCCCGCGGCGTGCAGGATCTTGGTGATCGCGATGCCGGCCGCGCCCGCGCCGGAGATGACGACCTTGAGCTCGGTCATGTCGCGCTCGGTGAGCCGCACCGCGTTGATGAGCGCGGCCAGGGTCACGACGGCCGTGCCGTGCTGGTCGTCGTGGAAGACGGGGATGTCGAGGCGCTCGATGAGCCGCTGCTCGATCTCGAAGCATCGCGGCGCCGAGATGTCCTCGAGGTTGATGCCGCCGAACGACGGCGCCATGCGGGCGACGGTGTCGACGATCTCGTCGACGTCGGTGGTGTCGAGCGCGATCGGGATGGCGTCGACGCCACTGAACTGCTTGAACAGCACCGCCTTGCCCTCCATGACCGGCATGGAGGCGGCCGGGCCGATGTCACCGAGACCCAGGACCGCGGTGCCGTCGGTCACGACGGCGACGGTGTTGGAGACCCAGGTGTACTCGTGCGCGACCTCGGGGTCGACGTGGATGGCCTCGCAGACACGCGCGACACCCGGCGTGTACGACTGCGACAGGTCCGCGGCGTCACGCAGCGGGACGGTCGAGACGATCTCCATCTTGCCACCGCGATGGAGGCTGAAGACGGGGTCGTCAGGGTCGATGGTCGAGCTCGGGATGTCGATGTCTGTGGCAACCATGGGTTCTCTGCACTGGGCGGGGCACTGCGGCGGGGGCACTGCTCTGGAGGGGCACCGGCGGCCGGGCTGCGGTGGTGATCGCGCGCCGTGCGGGGCCGTGACAGGGCAGGTCGTGCCCGCTCCTCATCGTCTCACACGCCGGACGCACGACCCTCGGGTGGATCGGGCTCCGCCGTGCCGTCGGCGTACGCGAACGCACGGTTGACCGGCGGGGACAGCAGGCCGACGAGGGCCACGAATGCTGCGCCGGCGAGCACGGCCCCGAGGTGCGGCACCTCCAGGTTGCCGGTGTCGGCCCCCCGCAAGTTCCACGCCAGGCCGAGCTGGATGAGCTGGGTCATGACGAGCGGCCCGCGCGCACCGGAGCGTCCCCGCAGCAGGAGGACCACGGCGAGCAGCTGTCCGAGCCCGTAGGCGCCCAGGAAGACGGCGACGCCGACACCGATGGCGACCCGAGCGGCGTCGAGACCCGCGAGGTCGGCCACGACCAGCGCGAGCAGGGCGAGGGCCTCGAGCACCACCACCAGGCCCGCGACGCCCAGGCTGACGCGGGCGGCCGGCGTCAGCTCGGCGGTTGAGGGCTCGTCGGCGGGGTACTCGGACGACGTCACGGAGGTCAGCGTAGGTCAGCCTGTGTGACGGACCCGACAGGACCGGCATTGCTACACCCTTGTAAACGGCAACGATTGTTGAAAACATTGTGAATGTCGCGCGGGACGCCTACCGGCCTGTCCCGCCAGCCCACACTTTCACCCTGAGAACCCGTTCACCTGCGGGAAGGAGCGTCCGCCATGGATTGGCGTCACAAGTCGGCCTGTCTCGACGAGGATCCGGAGCTCTTCTTCCCGATCGGCAACACCGGCCCCGCGATCATGCAGATCGAGGAGGCCAAGCTCGTCTGCCGTCGCTGCGACGTGCGCGACCTCTGCCTGCAGTGGGCGCTCGAGTCCGGTCAGGACCACGGCGTCTGGGGCGGCCTCAGCGAGGACGAGCGTCGGGCCCTGAAGCGCCGCAACGCGCGCGCCCGCATCCGCACGGCCTGACGTTCCTCAGACCTGCAGGGCTATCGACACGGTCGTCCCCTGGCCCGGCCGGCTCTCGAAGTCGAGCGTGCCGTGCAGCTCGGTGCGGATCAGCGTCGACACGATCGACAGGCCCAGGCTCGACTCGACCGCGAAGTCGGCCGGCAGTCCGCACCCGTCGTCGCTGACGCGCAGCCGCACCCGGTCGCGGATGCGGTTGACCGCCAGCGTCAGATGATCGGGCGAGGCGTGCTCGGCGGCGTTCTGGATCAGCTCGGTCAGCGCCATCGCGAGCGGCGTCGCCACCCCGCCCGGCAGCGTGCCGAAGCTGCCGATGCGCTCGGCCTGGATCGGGTCGTCGCCGGCGACGTCGAGCACGGTGCGCAGGAGACGGTCGGCGATGTCGTCGAAGTCGACGAAGTCCCCGAATGACTGGCTCAACGTCTCGTGCACGAGGGCGATCGAGCCGACGCGGCGCACCGCCTCGTCGAGCGCGTGCCGCGCCTCGGGATTCTCGAGCCGGCGGGCCTGCAGCCTGAGCAAGGCGGCGACGGTCTGCAGGTTGTTCTTGACCCGGTGGTGGATCTCGCGGATCGTCGCGTCCTTCGAGAGCAGCTCGCGCTCACGCAGCCGCAGCTCGGTGACGTCGCGCAGCAGCACGAGCGAGCCGCCGGGGGCGCCCCCGGCGCGCAGCGGGATCACCCGCACCACGAGCGACCCGTTGGCGTTCTCGACCTCACCCGACCCCGCCTCGTCCGTGGCCAGCGCTTCCCCGCGCCGGTCGACGAGGCTGGCCGTCACGTCCGCCAGCCGCGCACCCACCAGGTCGCCCACGAGGCCGAGCCGCCGGTACGCCGACAACGCGTTCGGGCTCGCGAAGCGGACGACGCCGTCGGGACCGGTGCGCACGAAGCCGTCGCCGACCCGGGCCGAGTGCGTCAGCTCCGGGGCGACGGTGCCGGGGAACTCGCCCCGGCGGATCATCTCGAGCAGGTCGTCGGCCACGTCGATGTACGCCGACTCCAGGGCGCCCAGGCTGCGCAGTCCGGGTGCTTCACGCCGTCGCTCCACGACGGCGATGCACCGCCCGGCCCGGCGCACCGGCACGACCTGCGTGCTGCGTCCGAGGGCGTCGGGCTCGCCGTCGAGGGTCACTGCCTCGGCGAGTGCCCGTTCCAGCAACGGTGCACGGCCGGCCGGCCAGAAGGTGCCCACGACGTCGACCAGCAGCGACGTCGGCCCGGTGGTGGGGCGCACCTGCGCGACGGCACGCACTCCTCGCGCCTCGACGTCCGGCACCCAGAGGACCAGGTCGGAGAAGGCGAGGTCGGCGATCATCTGCCAGTCGGCGACCAGCGCCTGGAGGGTGACGTCATCCAGCGAGGGCACGGGGTCAGCGTAGACCGCTCTGGCACGATGGTGGTGATGTCCCAGGCCTACTGGCAGGCCGTCCGGTCCACCGGGCACGACCTGCCCACCGACCGCCCGCTCGACGAGCTCACCGCCGAGCTGGTGGAGATGCTCGGCCATCCTGACCCGCAGCTGCGCGAAGACCTCGCGTACCCGGTGCTCACCACCTGGCTCCAGCGCGGCGTGTACGACGAGCTGCTCGCCGGGCTCGGTGACGGGCTGCTGCCGGGACTCCAGCTCGGACTCGGCGAGGAGGGGGACGCGTCGGTCGTCCGACGCTCCTACAGCGCGCTGCTGCTGGCCGAGGTCGTCGACCGTGACAACGCGACGCAGCTCCTCACGTCCGAGGCGGTGCTCGGCTGGGGCGACGCCGCCACCAGTTGGTTCGTGCGCGAGGCCGACCACCGCGGCTGGATCCCCGAGGTCGGCTGGGCGCACGCCATCGCCCACGGCGCCGACCTGCTCGCGGCACTCGCCCGCTCACGGCACTTCGGCCCCCTCGAGCTGACCGTCCTGCTCGACGTCGTCGCCGACCGGGTGCTGACACCGACCGCGCACGCCTGGCGTCACGGGGAGGACGACCGACTGGCGCATGCCGTCATGACCCTGCTGCACCGCGACGCCCTCGACCTGGACCTCGTCGAGCCCTGGCTCGCCCGGCTCGGTGCGGGGCTGCAGCCACCGCGCACCCGCGGCCACCTCACGACCGAGTGGCCCACACCGGCGGCCCGCAACACGTCGGCGTTCCTGCGCGCCCTGCACCTGCAGCTGGCCCTCGGCAGCGGCACCGAGCAGCCTGCTCACCGCGCCGACCTGATCCTCGCGGTGCTCGACCAGATCCGTGCCGAGAGTCCCTGGCTCTACCGCTCCTGACCGGCGGGTAACCTGCGTCACATGAGCGAAGACGCTGCAGCCCTGCCTTCCGACGCCCCCACCGATTCCGTCCACGGTGGCGTGATCGCCACCGAGGTCGCCCGCGCCCACGGTGTGGAGGCCATGTTCACCCTGTCCGGCGCCCACGTGTTCCCGATGTACGACGGCGCGGTGAAGGCCGACCCGCCGATGCCCATCATCGACGTGCGCCACGAGCCCTCCGCGGTGTTCGCGGCCGAGGCCATCGGCAAGCTCACCCGCCGTCCCGGCCTCGCGGTGCTGACCGCCGGACCCGGCGTCACCAACGGCGTCAGCCCCATCGCTCAGGCCCAGTTCGCCGGGTCGCCGCTCGTGGTCATCGGCGGTCGCGCGCCGGCCAACCGGTGGGGCATGGGCAGCCTGCAGGAGCTCGACCACCCGCCGATCCTCGAGACCATCACGGTCTCGGCGGCGACGGCCCACACGACGGCCGAGATCGGCCCGGCCGTCGACCACGCCTTCCGGGCCGCCGGCTCCTCGCACCGCGGGCCGACGTTCCTCGACGTGCCGATGGACCAGTTCTTCGACACCACCGCGCGCACCGAAGGCATCGGCCGTCCGGCCGTGCGGATCGATCCCGACGACGCCGACCTCGACGCGATCACCGACCTGCTCGCCGCAGCGAGTCGCCCCACCCTGGTGCTCGGCACCGACGTGTGGGCCGACGGCGCCGAGGAGGCCGCGCTCCGCTTCGTCACCGAGACCGGCATCCCCGTCATCGCCAACGGCATGGGCCGCGGCATCATCCCCGGCGGTCACGCCCAGCTCGTCACCAAGGCCCGCTCCACGGCCCTCGGGCAGTGCGACCTGACGGTCGTCGTCGGCACGCCCCTCGACTTCCGCCTCGGCTACGGCGTCTTCGGCGGCAAGGAGGAAGCGCCCGCCGCGAAGGTCGTGCACGTGGCCGACTCCCCCGGCCAGGTGTCGCGCCACGCCGACCTCGCCGCGTCGGCGGCCGGCGACCTCACAAGCGTCCTCGACGGCGTGCTCGCTCGTCTGCAGCGCCGGGCCGGCGCCCGCCCCGACTGGTCCGCGTGGCTCGCCGACCTGCAGGCCCAGGTGGGCTCGGCCGTCGAGCGCGACAACGCCCTGCTGACCGCGACGGCCGATCCGATCCACCCCGCCCGCATCTACGGCGAATTGCTGCCCCGCCTGGCCGACGACGCGGTGGTCATCGGCGACGGCGGCGACTTCGTGTCGTTCGCCGGCAAGTTCGTCGAGCCGAAGAAGCCCGGTGGCTGGCTCGACCCCGGTCCGTACGGCTGCCTCGGCGCCGGCCTGGGTGCCGCGATGGCCGCCCGCATCGCGCGCCCGTCCAGCCAGGTCGTGCTGCTGTTCGGCGACGGTGCCGCCGGCATGTCGATCATCGACGTCGACACCCTGGTACGGCACAACCTGCCCGTCGTCATGGTCATGGGCAACAACAGCGCGTGGGGCCTCGAGAAGGGCCCCATGCAGATGCTCTACGGCTACGACGTCGCGGCCGACCTCGCGCCGGGCACGCGTTACGACCAGGTCGTCACGGCCCTCGGCGGCGGTGGCGAGCTGGTGACCGACCCCCAGGAGATCGGGCCGGCCCTCGACCGCGCCTTCGCGTCCGGCATCCCCTACCTCGTCAACATCATCACCGACGTCGACGCCGCCTACCCCCGCAACACCTTCGGCATCTGACGGCTAGGGCAGGCGCGAGGTGCGGGCTGCTCGCCAGTAGCCGGAGATGTCGCAGGTGCCCCGGGCGAAGCCGTTCGCCCGGGCCCAGCGGCGGACCGGCTTGAGCACGCCGGCCTCGCCCGCGGCCCAGAGGTAGACGTGCCGGTCGGCCGGGAGGCTCAGCTGCTCGAGGGCAGCGCCCAGCGAGTCGGTGCCGAACGCTGGATCCTCGGTGTGCAGCCAGGTGACCTCGACGCCGGGACGTACCACCAGTTCCTGGCGCTCGTCGGCGTTCGGCACGGCGACGACCGCCTGCGCGTCGACGCCGGTGGGCAGCTCCTCGAGCCACCGCCCGACGGCGGGCAGGGCGGTGTGGTCGGCCAGCAGCACCTGATGGGTGAACTCCGGCGGCACCACCAGGCCCGGTCGCGGACCCGCGACCCACACCGAGGTTCCCGGCTCGACCTGCTGCGCCCAGTCCGAGGCCAGCCCGCCGACGTGCACGACGAAGTCGATCCAGACCTCGTCCGTCTCCCGGTCATATCGCCTGATCGTGTACTCGCGGTTCGGAGGGAACGGTCGCGGCCACTCCAGCGACGAGCCGTCGGGAAGCTCGGTGGGCGGACGCGTGACGCCGTCGGAGTCGGGGAAGACGAGCTTGACGTGCTCGTCCGGCACGTGACTCTCGAACCCCGCCAGGCCCGCCCCACCCAGCACCACTCGCACCATGCGAGGCGTCACGGACTCGCGGCGCAGGACCTGCAGCTGCCGGACGCGCACGGGGTGCTCGGCCGGGACGGCCTGAGGCGCGTGCTCTGCCTGCGGCGGCTGGGGGTCGGAGGGGGGCATCGCGACCATTCTGCCCCGTGATGAAGGATGGACCGGTGCACAGCCCTCGTTCGGCCCGGCAGGTCCTTCTCGGCCCGCTGACCCGCAACGGCAGGCTGCTGGCGCGGGCCTACCCGTTGATCGCGCTGTGGCAGCTCGGTGAGGCCGCGGTGCCCGTGATGATCGGCGTCGTGATCGACCAGGGCGTCGACTCGGGCGAGGTGACGCCCTTCCTGCTGTCGCTGCTGGGGCTCTCGGCCGTGTTCCTTGCATTCAGCCTCAGCTACCGCTTCGGCGGTCGCATCGCCCTGCGCGCGCAGCAGGACGAGTCCCACCGCCTGCGCCTGGAGGTCGCTCGCCACGTCCTCGACCCGCGCGGCGTCGACGACGACCGGTTGTCGGGCGAGACGCTCTCGCTGGCGACGGCCGACGCCGACAAGGTCTCGTTCCTCGTCCGCCAGGTGGGCTTCACGCTGGCCTCGCTGGCAGCCGTCATCGTCACGGCGCTCTACCTGTTCACCGTCGACGTGACGCTGGCCGTGCTGATCCTGCTCGGACTCCCCCTCACGATCGCCATCTCGCAGGCCGTGTCGCCGATGGTGGCGCGCCGCACCGAGCGTGAGCAGGCGGCGATCGCCGGTGCGGCCGGGCTGGCCGGCGACCTCGTGCAGGGCATCCGCCCCCTGAAGGGCATCGGGGCCGAGGACGTCGCCAGCCGCCGGTACGCCCGCGTGAGCCTCGCGGCGCAGCGGTCGGGCATCGTGACGGCCCGCTCCTGGGGCTACCTCAGCGGCCTCACGACCGTGATCGCCGGACTGTTCCTGGCCCTCGTCGCCTGGGTCGCCGGCACGAAGGCCCTGGACGGCGAGCTGTCCCTCGGGCAGCTCATCGCGGTGGTGGGCCTGACCCAGTTCCTCGCCGAGCCGATCAATGCGCTCGGCGACCTCAGTGCCCAGGCCGCCGCGTCCTGGGCCTCGGCCCGGCGGATCGCGGACTTCCTGGCCACCGAGCCCCAGGTGATCGAGGGCGAGCTCGTGCCGCCCGGCGACCGGCCCCAGGTGCTGCTCGTGGGGGTCGGCAGCGGGCCGCTGAAGGACGTGTCCCTGACCTCGCGCACGGGCGAGCTGCTGGCCGTCGCGGTCGACGACCCGGCCGCGGCCGACGAGCTGGTGGCCCTGCTGGCCGGCGCGAAGCACCCGCACGTGGGCCACGTGTGGATCGGCGAGACGCCGCTCGAGGAGCTGACGATCGCCGCTCGTCGCCGCGCCGTCCTGGTGATGCCGCACGAGACCTACCTCCCCGAGGGCACGCTCCGCTCGGTCGTCGACCCCGTCGGGCAGCTCTCCCCCGAGCGCCTCGAGCAGGTGCTGGCGGCCTCCGCCGCCGAGGACGTCGTCGCTCTGCACGCCGCCGGGCTCGACCACGCCGTGCGCGCCCGCGGATCCAGCCTCTCCGGCGGTCAACGACAACGCCTCTCGCTGGCGCGCGCCCTGGCCGCCGACCCGCCCGTGCTGGTGCTGCACGATCCCACCAGCGCAGTCGACGCCGTGACCGAGCAGCGGGTCGCGGCCGGCCTGCGCAAGCTTCGCCAGGAGTCCGGCGCCACGATCGTCATCACCAGCAGCCCGACGCTGCTTGCCGCCGCCGACCGCGTCATCTGGATCCGCGACGGCCGCGTGCTCGGCCGCGGCACCCACGCCGACCTGCTCGCCGAGGACGCCTACCGCGCGGCGGTGCTGCGATGACGGGAGCTGGGATGAGGGACCTCCTGCCCATCGCGTCGCGCCGCGACACGACGCGCGTGGCCCTGCGGCTGCTGATCCGCCAGCCGTGGGCGTCGGCCGCCACGGTGCTGAGCTTCGTCGTCGTGGGACTGGCCGGCGTCATCGCGCCGTACGCCCTCGGCGTGATCGTCGACGTCGTGCGCGACGGTGCTGAGCGGTCCGACCTGCTGCCGCCCGTGCTGGCCATCGTGATCGCCGCGCTCGTCGGCGCGGTCGCCGCCGTCTTCGCGGTCTCGACCCTGGCCCAGGCCGCCCTGCCCGCCCTCGCCGAGCTCCGGGAGGACGTGCTCGACCGCGCCCTGCACCTGGAGTCCAGCCGGCTCGAGTCCGCCGGCACGGGCGACGTGATGGCACGCGTCGGCGACGACGTGCGCACCGTCACCGACGCGCTCGACCAGGCCGTTCCCCTGCTGCTCGGATCGCTCACCGCCATCGTGTTCACCGGCGGCGGACTGTTCGCGCTCGACTGGCGCCTCGGCGTGGCCGGCCTGCTCGCGCTGCCGGTCTACGCCACGGCGCTCACCTGGTACCTGCCGCGCTCCGCGCCCATCTACCGCGGCGAGCGCATCGCCCAGGGCGAGCGGGCCGAGGCCCTGATGGCCGGGATCCAGGGCGCCTCGACGCTGCGCGTCTTCGGGCACGAGTCGATGGCGGTCGAGCGCATCGAGCACACGTCCGACGCGGCCCGCGGCCTCGCCCTCGACGTCTACGTGCTGCTCACCCGGTTCTGGGCCCGGATGAACCGCGCCGAGCTGCTCGGCCTGGTGTTCGTGCTCACGGCCGGATTCCTCCTGGTGCGGAACGATGCGGCCACGGTCGGCGCCGCCACGGCCGCGGCCCTCTACTTCCACCGCTTGTTCAACCCCATCGGTGGCGTGCTCATGGTCTTCGACGACGTGCAGTCCTCGGGTGCCTCGCTCACCCGGCTCGCCGGTGTCGCCCTGCTGCCGGACGTCGACCGGGAGGTCCGTGAGCTCGACGACGAGCCGGTGCTGGAGATCGCGGGCGTCGGCCACGCCTGGGAGCCCGGCGTCCCCGTGCTGGCGGACGTCGACCTGCGCATCGCTCCCGGCGAGCGCATCGCTCTCGTGGGCGCCACCGGCGCGGGCAAGACGACCCTGGCGGCCATCGCGGCCGGCCTCGTCGAGCCCACGACCGGCGAGGTGCAGCTGGCCGGACGCACGCTGGCCGAGCTCGGCAGCACCACGGTGCGCCGGCACGTGGCGGTCGTGTCGCAGGAGGTGCACGTCTTCACCGGCACGCTGCGCGACAACCTCACGCTGGCACGGGCCGCCGCCACGGACGACGAGCTGCTCGACGCGCTCTCCCGCGTGGGGGCCGATGCGTGGCTCGGCACCCTGCCCGACGGGCTCGACACGACCGTGGGTGCGTTCGGCACCGCCCTCACGTCGGCCCGCGCCCAGCAGGTCGCCCTGGCCCGCGTGCTGCTGCACGACCCCGTGCTGGTGGTGCTGGACGAGGCCACGGCCGAGGCCGGATCGTCCGGTGCCCGTGACCTCGAGGACGCCGCGCTCGAGGTGACCCGCGGTCGCGCCGCCCTCGTGGTGGCCCACCGGCTCACCCAGGCCCGCACCGCCGACCGGGTCGTCGTGCTCGACCACGGGCTCGTCGTCGAGGAGGGCACCCACGACGAGCTCGTCGAGGCAGGCGGCCGCTACGCGACGCTCTGGCGTGCGTGGTCGGGCCCCTCGGCTGGGCGGCCTCTACGCTGAACGACATGGCTCAGCTCCAGCGCACCGTCACCCAGGACGACACCGCCCTCGCCGTGGGCAGCGGCGACGTGGAGGTGCTCGGCACCCCCGTGGTCGTCGCCTGGCTGGAGGCAGCCACCTGCGCAGCCCTCGAGCTCGCGGAAGGCGAGACGAGCGTCGGTACCGAGGTCTGCGTCCGACACCTGGCGCCCTCAGTCGTCGGCGCCGTCGTGACGGCCACCGCCGAGGTCACCGAGCGTGCCGGCCGCGTGGTCACGTTCTCGGTGCACGCCACCGACGGCGACACCCGCGTCGCCGAGGGAACGATCACGCGGGCGGTCGTCGACCGGACACGATTCCTCGACCGGCTCCCCCCACCCGACAGCACCGTGTGACACCATGGGCAGTCGCATCTTTCGAGGAGGACCCCATGGGCAAGACCGGACGCAAGCGCCGCGCGCGTCGCAAGAAGGGCGCCAACCACGGCAAGCGCCCCAACGCGTGACACACGACGAAGCCCCCGCTCATGGCGGGGGCTTCGTCGTTGGTGCGGGCTACGGCTGGGTGCGCCGGACCTCGGTGTAGGTCACCTGGGTCTCGATGCGCGTGACCTCGGCCTGACCGATCTGCACCTGCACGGTGCGGATGGACTCCAGCACCTTCTCGCGCAGCGGCTGCGGAGCGACCTCCGAGCACGAGCGGGAGACGAGCTTGCGCACGACCTGCTCGAGGTCGTAGGCCGACAAGCACGTGGAGCAGTCGTCGAGGTGCGTCTGGATCTCGTCGCAGCTGGCGTCGTCGATCTCGTGGTCGATGAACAGGTACAGGTTCTGCAGCGCCTCGCCGCAGTCGGGTCCTTCGCAGGTCATGTCGCCTCCCCTGCTGCCACGGGCATGCCGCGGTCACGTGCGTAGTCGGCCAGCATCTCGCGGAGCTGACGACGCCCCCGGTGCAGCCGCGACATCACGGTGCCGATGGGAGTGTCCATGATCTCGGCGATCTCCTTGTACGGGAAACCCTCGACGTCGGCGAGGTAGACCGCGTACCGGAAGTCCTCCGGAAGCTCCTGCAGCGCGTCCTTGACGTCGCTGTCGGGCAGGTGCTCGAGGGCCTCCATCTCGGCGGACTTCAACCCGCTCGAGGTGTGCGCCGCGGCGGCCGCGATCTGCCAGTCCTCGACCTCCTCGGTCACCTGCTGCGGCTGCCGCTGCTTCTTGCGGTAGCTGTTGATGTAGGTGTTGGTGAGGATGCGGTACAGCCAGGCCTTGAGGTTCGTGCCGGGCTTGAACTGGTGGAAGGCCGTGAAGGCCTTGGCGAACGTCTCCTGCACCAGGTCCTCGGCGTCGGCCGGGTTGCGCGTCATGCGCAGCGCCGCCGAGTAGAGCTGGTCGAGGAAGGGCAGGGCGTCGGCCTCGAAGCGCGCTTGGCGCTGCTCCGGGGTCTCGGTCGCCCGATCGTCGGGCGTGGGGTTCTCGGGGGTGGTGGCGCTGTCATCCATCACCGTCGAGCCTACTCCCGTGACACCGCGGTGCACGGGGGTGGCGACCGTCGTGGACGGACGTTCTTCGCAAGCGAGCACGTGGACCTCCTTCGCGGGGGTCAACGACGCGGGGGTGACCGCTATTCCGGCGCGAGCGGCTCCACCAGCTCGGGACCGTTGTTGCGGACGTTGTTGACGGCGGTGGAGACCGGCCACGCCTGCAGCAGGCCCGGGGTCGCCGGCGCCAGCAGGCCGAACAGCTCGTCACGCGGGTGCGGGGCCGGGTCGAGCCAGGCGTCGAGGTGCTCGGGCGGCACGACGAAGGGCGCCCGGTCATGGATCCGGCCGTCCTCGCCCTCGGCGGCCGTCGTGAGGATCGTGAACGAGACGAGCCACTCGGCATCCGGCTCGTTGCGGGGCTTCCAGAACTCGTAGAGCCCGGCCAGCCCCATGCCGGAGTCACCGGGGGTGATGAAGAAGGGCTGCTTCGGCGGCTTGCCGCCGCCGGTGTCCGGACCCTGGTACCACTCGTAGAACCCGTCGACCGGCACGACGGCACGACGCTTGGCGAACGCCCGCTTGTACGACGGCTTCTCGTCGACCGTCTCGGACCGGGCGTTGATCATCTTGTTGCCGATGGCCGGGTCCTTGGCCCAGCTGGGCACCAACCCCCACTTCGCCGTGGTGAGCTCACGCGTGACCGCGGCCGAGTCGGCGGCGGCCCGAGCGATCACCAGCGGCGCCCGCTTGGTGGGCGCCATGTTGTAGTCAGCACCGATCGTGTCCTCGGCGTCAGCGAGGGTCGTCCCGAAGTCGTCGTTCAGACGGTTCGAGGTCCGCGAGGTGGCATACCGGCCGCACATGCGGCCACTCTAGGACGGGCCAGCTACGAGGGGGCTGCCAGCCGCGACAGCAGCCACGCGAGCCCGTCGACCGACTCCGGCAGCCACTCGACCCAGATGCGCGGCTCGGGTTGGTCCGACAACGTCTCGGCCAGCACCTTGGCCAACAACGCCACTCCCACGGCGTCGGTGTCCTCCCGCGCGGTCAACGCCACGAACCGGTCGCTCGCCACCCGGGCCAACGCGTCGTGGGCCGGGAAGACCGTGCACAGTGCGTGCGAGACCTCCAGCGCCCCCAGCGCGTCCTCGAGCGCCGCCCCCGGCGCGTAGCCGGGTCGCCGTCGGCCGAGCTCCACCACCACCAGGGCGTGCGTCGTCGCGACCTCCCAATCGCGATGCGCTGCCTGGCGGTACACGTCGTCGAGCCGGGACCGCAGGTGCGGCACCGTGCCCAACGCCGTGAGGGGATCGTGACATGAGGCGTCGATGACGAACTGCGTAGCGCTCCCCATCCACGCGTCCACCACCGCCCTCACGGTCACGAAGTCCGGGTCGCGGTCACCGTAGGCGGCTGCGACCCGATCCAGCGCCTCGGCCAACGGCACGCCCTGCGACGCTGCACTCGCTCCCACCTCGAGTGCAACGTCGACCAGGGACGGCCGGCCGTGGCGCACGGCGTCGACGAGGGCGGCGGTCGCGGTGTCGAGATCGGACATCTGCGGGCCTCCCTGTGCGTCGTCGTCGAGCGGATTCAGGAGTGAAACGGCTGACCCCCGCCGTCATGACGCGATCTCGCAGAAAAACTTTTCGGAGCGGCGAATCCCCCATTTCTCAGATGGAACTCACAGGCGCAGGAGCCCCGCCCTCATGGTGTCGCGTGACCCCACCCGTGAGACGCTCGTTACGGCAGTGAGGGAGGTCGAATCGTGACCGAGCAGTCTGTCGTCGCGTCCGGAGAGATGGGCGCGTCCGACGCGGACCTGATCCTCGACGTGCGCCGCGGCGATGTCGAGGCCTACGGCGTGCTCTTCGACCGGCACCGCGTGGCGGCCCTCCGCCTCGCCCGACAGCTCGTGCACGGCCCTGACGCCGACGACCTCGTCGCCGAGGCGTTCATCAAGGTGCTCGGCGTCCTGCAGCGCGGCGGTGGACCCGACGTCGCCTTCCGCGCTTACCTCCTGACGGCCGTGCGCCGCCTGCACATCGACGCCATCCGCACGGTGCAGCGCGTGCGCCCCACCGACGACGAAGCAGAGCTCGACCGCGCGGTCGAGTTCATCGATCCCGCCACCCTGGGCTTCGAGCGCGGCGCCGCGGCCCAAGCCTTCGCCTCGCTGCCGGAGCGCTGGCAGCTCGTGCTGTGGCACCTCGACGTCGAGGGCCAGAAGCCGGCCGACATCGCTCCCCTGCTCGGCATCAGTCCCAACACCGTCTCCGCGCTCGCCTACCGGGCCCGCGAGGGCCTGCGCCAGGCGTACCTGCAGCAGCACCTCGCGCCCAGCCTGGACCCGAGCTGCCGCGCCACGATCGCCAAGCTGGGCGCGCACGTGCGCCGCGGCCTCTCGGCCCGTGACTCCACCAAGGTCGAGGACCACCTCGACACGTGTGCGCGCTGCATGGGCCTGTACCTCGAGCTGCGGGAGGTCAACGGCGACCTCGCCGGCATCCTGGCTCCGGCCGTGCTCGGCAGCTCGGCCCTCGGCTACCTCGGCACCGCTGCCGCCGGGCTCGGCCAGGCCTCGGCCATCGGCGCCGGGACCGCCGCCGGCCTCGGCCTCTCGGCCAAGGTGGTCGCCGCCGAGGCCGCGCGCGTCATGACCATCCCCGCCCAGGTCGCCGTCGGCGCCGGCGTCATCAGCTCCGCGCCGGTCGCGGTCGCCACCACCGTCGTCGTGGCGAGCGTGGCCACGGCGGGCGTGGTCGCCACCACGACCGACTTCGGCTCGCAGGCTCCCTTCGCATCGCCCTCCTCGAGTCCCAGCGCCCCGGCCACGCCGGATGCCAGCACTGACGCGAGCCCCAGCCCCGAGCCGGTCCCGTCGACGACCCCCGACGTGGTGCCCAGTGTCGAGCCCACGTTGCAGCCCACGGCCGAGCCCACGCCCGAGGTGACACCGGATCCCCCGGCCGAGGAGCCGTCTGCGCCGACGCCCCCTTCGCCCCCTCCCCCGCCGCCTCCGCCACCGCCGGTCGTGCCCACCGACTTCGGTCTCGGCACCATCTCCACGGCGAACGATCGCCCGTACCTGCAGCGGCGCATCACCATCCCGATCACGGCGGCGTGGCATCCCGACGGCCGTCCCGTCGACCGTGGCGTCATCGTGCGCCTCGACTTCACCGGGTGGGTGCAGTTCCGCGGCACGTCGACGCCCGGCTGGACGTGCGACGCGCCGGCCGGTCGAAGCGTCGTGGCGGTCACCTGTGGCACGACGCTGCCGGCCGGGGCGGGCGGCCAGCTCGCGGTCTCGGTCACGGGCATCCGCCCCGCGGCCCGCGTCGGTCTTGCGGCCCGCGAGGACCCCAATCCCGCCAACGACACCGCCTACGTCACGACGCCTGCCTGGTTCCTGCTGCTCTGATAGACAGGTCCCATGACCGTCCTGCGCACCGTGGCCCGCCCCCTTCTCGCGTCGATGTTCCTCGTGGGCGGGGTGAACACCCTCCGCAACGCGCCCGCCATGGCGCCCAAGGCCGAGCCCTTCGCCGACCTCGTGCAGCCGCTGGCCCCCCAGGCCCCGTTGTCGCCGGCCAACCTGGTCCGCGCGCACGGCGCGGTCAACGTCGTGGCGGGTGCCGCGCTGGCCACGGGCCGGCTCCCGCGCCTGTCGTCCTTCGTCCTCGCGGCGAACCTCGTGCCGTCGACGGCCACTGGTCACTCCTTCTGGAACGAGACCGACCCAGCCGCCAAGGCCAACCAGCGCATCCACTTCGTCAAGAACCTGTCGATGATCGGCGGCCTGCTCATGGCCACCCTCGATCCCGACCCCCACAAGAAGATCCTCGTGCGCCGCGCGAAGGACCGGGTCGTCGAGACCGCCGACACCGTCGCCGGCGCCCTGTCGCGCTGACTCCCCACTCGGGCGCCTCGTGGCCGCTAGTCTGAGCCGCGATGACTGAACCGTTGCCCTGGTTGGCCCCCACCCGCGAGACCCCGGTCACCGGGCAGGTCATCGTGCCCGGGTCCAAGTCCCTGACCAACCGTGCGCTCGTGCTCGCGGCCGTCGCCGACGCCCCCAGCATGCTGACGCGGGCGCTCGGCTCCCGCGACACAGCCCTCATGATCGGTGCGCTGACGGCTCTCGGGGCGTCCGTCGAGCGTGACGGCCTGGAGTGGACGGTCCGACCGATCGACCCGGGCGCCGTCACCGGCCCCGTCACGGTCGACTGCGGCCTGGCCGGCACCGTCATGCGCTTCGTCCCGCCGCTCGCAGCGCTCGGATCGTCCCCGGTGACCTTCGACGGGGATGAGCAGGCGCGAGTGCGTCCGATGTCGACGACCATCGCCTCGCTGCGCGCCCTCGGCGTCGAGGTCGACGACGACGGATCGTCCACCTTGCCCTTCACGGTTCACGGACAGGGGTCCGTTGACGGTGGTGCGGTCGAGATCGATGCGTCGTCGTCGAGCCAGTTCGTGTCCGCCCTGCTGCTGGCCGCACCGCGCTTCACGCACGGGCTCGACCTCGCGCACCGCGGATCGTCCATGCCGTCTGCGCCCCACGTCGCCATGACGGTCGAGCAGCTGCGGTCCCGCGGCGTCACGGTCGAGGCCGAGGCCACCCGGTGGCACGTCTCCCCCGGGCCCATCGCGGCGCAGGACGTCGAGATCGAGCCCGACCTCTCCAACGCCGGCGTGTTCATCGCCGCGGCGCTCGTCACCGGAGGTGAGATCCGCGTGCGGCACTGGCCCGAGCGCACCGACCAGCCCGGCGACCAGTGGCGCAGCATCGTCGCGGCCTTTGGCGGCACGGCCGAGCTCGACGGCAACGATCTCGTGGTCACCGGCCCGCGCCACCTGTCGGGCGTCGAGCTCGACCTGCACGAGGTCGGCGAGCTGACTCCCGTCGTCACGGCCGTGGCGGCCCTCGCCGACGGACCGTCGCGCCTCACCGGCGTGGCGCACCTGCGGGGGCACGAGACCGATCGTCTCGCCGCCCTGGCCACCGAGCTCAACCGCCTCGGCGGTGACGTCGAGGAGCTCGACGACGGGCTCGAGATCCGACCGCGCCCCCTGCACGGTGACGTGTTCCGCACGTACCACGACCACCGCATGGCCCACGCGGCCGTCGTGCTCGCCCTGCGCGTGCCCGACCTCTTCGTCGAGAACGTCGTGACGACGGTCAAGACCTACCCGAACTTCGCCCCGGTCTGGGAGCGGCTGGTCACTGCATGAGGTCCAGCTGATGAGGGAGCGCCAGCGAGCGACCATCCAAGAGCAGCTCATGCCGCCACCGGCTACCCTCACGTCCTTCGGGCCGGTGACGGCATGAGGGAGCGCGACGACGACCACGCGCGGTTCGAGCGGCCTCGGCGGCGCACGCGGCCGCGCACCAAGGACCGTCCGGACTACTCGAAGCTCCCCCAGGGCCGCGTCATCACGGTCGACCGCGGTCGGTACACGACAGCCCTCGACGACGGCACCGTCGTCACCGCGGCGAAGGCTCGCCAGATCGGCAAGCAAGGGGTCGTCGTGGGCGACGTCGTGCGGCTCGACGGTGACGTCAGCGGCGACACCGACAGCCTCGCGCGAGTCGTCGAGGTGCTCCCTCGCACGTCGGTGCTGCGACGCACGGCCGACGACGACGACCCCATCGAGCGCGTCGTCGTCGCCAACGCCGAGCAGCTCGTCGTCGTGGTCGCCCTGGCCGATCCCCCGCCGCGGACGGCGCTCGTCGACCGCTGTCTTGTCGCCGCCTACGACGCCGGCATGGACCCCCTCGTGGTGCTGACCAAGGTCGACCTCGCGCCCGCCGATCCCGTCATCGCCCTGCTCGAGCCCCTCGACGTGCCGGTCCTGGTGGTCGACCGCGACCAGGACCCCACCTCGGTGCGCGACGCCCTGCGGGACCGCACCAGCGTCCTGATCGGTCACAGCGGCGTGGGCAAGTCCACCCTCGTCAACGCCCTGGTGCCCGACGCGTTCCGCAACACCAGCCACGTGAACGCCGTGACGGGTCGCGGTCGGCACACCTCCACCTCGGCCGTCGTGCTCGAGCTGCCCGGTGGCGGCCGCATCGTCGACACGCCGGGATTCCGCTCCTTCGGACTGGCCCACGTTGACTCCAGCCGGATCATCCAGGCGTTCGACGACCTCGCCGAGGCGTCGGCAGGCTGTCCCCGTGGCTGCACCCACCTCGACGGGGAGCCGGAGTGTGCGCTCGACACCGCCGTCGCGGACGGTCGCACGCGTGCCGACCGCGTGCGGTCGTTCCGTCGTATCCTCGCCAGCCGTGAGGCCGCCGAGTCGTACTGAGCGCTACCGTGAGCGCATGGCCCACTCGTACGCCGACGACCTGCGCCTGGCGCACGTGCTCGCCGACCACGCCGACAACCTGTCGATGGACCGCTTCGGAGCGATCGACCTCGACGTGTCGACCAAGCCCGACATGACCTTCGTGACCGAGTCCGACCACGCCGTCGAGGAGGCCATCCGCCGGACCCTCCGCACCGCCCGCACGCGTGACGCCGTCCACGGCGAGGAGGGCGGCACCAGCGAGGGGTCCACGGGGTCGAGCGACCGCCGCTGGATCATCGACCCGATCGACGGCACCTCCAACTTCGTGCGCGGCGTCCCTGTCTGGGCCACGCTGATCGGCCTCGAGGAGGCCGGCGAGATCGTCGTCGGCGTCGTCTCGGCGCCCGCCCTCGGCCGACGCTGGTGGGCCCACCGCGGCAGCGGCGCCTTCACCGGCAAGTCGATGATGAACGCCCGCGAGATCCGCGTCTCCCGCGTCTCGTCGCTGGAGCACGCCTCGCTCGCCTTCAGCTCGTTCGTGAGCTGGGAGGGCATCGGACGCGGCGACGCGTTCCGCGCCCTGGCCCAACGCTGCTGGCGCACCCGCGGGTACGGCGACTTCTGGTCGTACATGCTGCTCGCCGAGGGCGCGGTCGACATCGCCGCCGAGCCAGAGCTCAACCTCTGGGACATGGCGGCCCTCGACATCATCGTGCGCGAGGCCGGCGGAGCCTTCACCTCGCTGGCCGGCGCTCCCGGCCCGTGGGGTCCCAACGCCCTGGCCACCAACGGTCGGCTGCATGATGCTGCGATGGCCTACCTGGGCCACTTCCCCGACGACACCGCTAGCGGCTGGCCGGATGAGGACCCGGACGACCTGGGCGATCCGGGCGAGCTGGACGATGGGGCCGACCTGCCCGACAACGTGCGCAACCTGGACTTCCGCCGGGGCCCCTTGCCCTGACCTGTGATCTGGCCCACACTCAGGACAACCGAACCTCGGGAGGCTCGCATGCGCGTGCAGGACGTGTTGACCACCAAGGGATCTGCGACGGTCCACACCATCGACCCAGCGGCGACCGTCGCTGACCTGCTCGACCGGCTCGCCGAGCACGACGTCGGCGCATTGGTCGTGAGTGCCGACGGTGAGCACGTGCTGGGCATCGTGTCCGAGCGCGACGTCGTGCGGAAGCTGCGTGGCGTCGACGACCCCGGCCACGCGACGGTCGAGTCGATCATGTCCCCCGACGTCGTGACCTGCGGACCCGACGACTCCGCCGACCACCTGATGGTCGTGATGACCACCCAGCGCGTGCGCCACGTGCCCGTGCTCGAGGAGGACCGCCTGGTGGGCCTGCTGAGCGTGGGCGACGCCGTCAAGCACCGCATGGACAGCCTCGAGTTCGAGCGCGACCAGCTCAGCTCCTACGTCCAGGGGTGAGCGATCGCCGCAGCGCACGCCTCTCGCTGCCCGAGTCGGAGCTGAGCTGGCGCTTCACCCGCTCCTCGGGCCCGGGCGGACAGCACGTCAACACCAGCGACACCCGCGTCGAGCTGACCTGGTCGCTCGAGACGACGGCGGCGCTCACGGACTCCCAGCGTGAGCGAGCCCGCCTCGTCCTCCGGTCCCGTCTCGTCGACGGGCGCATCACGATCGTCTCGTCGCAGTACCGTTCTCAGCTGCGCAACCGGGACGCGGCGCGGGTGCGGCTCGAGCAGCTGGTGGCCCAGGCCATCGTCCCGCCGCGCACCCGCCACGCCACCAAGCCGTCCCGCGCCGCCCGCGCCCGGCGCGTGGACGCGAAGAAGCGACGCGGTGAGATCAAGCGCCTCCGCGGTGGTGGCTGGGACTGATCGGTCGCCTGACGGTCAATGCCGGCTTGTTACGTCAGCGGCCCTGGCGTCGCTGATACGCCGCCTGGCGAGAGCGGTGGGCGCAGTCGGGCCGGCAGAACCGACGACGGTGGTGACCACGCAGGAACCGCAGCTGGCATCCCGGCGACGCGCACTCGGCGATCTCGTCCAGCAGGCCGTCGCGCACCATGGCGACACAGTCGGCTGCCACCAGGCCCAGCAGGGCGTCGAGGCCGGATCCCCAGACCCGGCGCTGCGCCACCGGGGCGCCGTCCGGTCCGAGGTCGAGCGTCCAGGACGGCGCGGCCTCGGTGTCGAACCGATTGACGACGGCGAGCGACGAGGAGCGCGGGCGGCCTTGCAACACCTGCGCCACGGCACCCCGCACGAGGCGCAGGTCGTCGAGCCGGACCCCGTCGACGGCGAGGTCGGTGCCCAGCGGCACGTCCGTCAGGTGAGCAGCCATGGCCCGCACCCACGCCTCGGCGGTGGGCGGCGTCGCCAGGAGGTCGGTGTCGTCGCCCAACCGGCCCGTGTTGACGAGATCGAGCGCCGGACGGTCGCCGATCAGCACGGTATCCCCTGTCTCATGTCCTGACGGTAACAGTGCTGGTGATGCATCAGCATCTCGAACGACGGCCACCGTCCGGCAGACTGAGTCCGTGCTGGGGACCGTGCTGACCGTGCTGGGTGTCGTGCTGCTCGTGGTGGGGCTGATCGTCGGCGGCCTCGTCGGACGTGCCCTGTGGGTGACCCGCGCGTCCCGTCGCCGCCTGCGCGACCTGGGTGGGCACCGCGAGGTGGCCCTGCTGCTCGGGCACGCCGCGGCCGGTCGCGACCAGCGCCCTGCGGTCGGCAGCCTGGTCCGGACCGACGAGGCCGTCGTCTTCGTGCCCCTCAGCCCCAGGACCGGGGCGGAGGTGCACGTGAACCGCGCCGAGATCACCACCACGTCGACCGCGCAGTCGTTCATGGGCCGGACGTTCGCCGAGCCGGCGCTGCTGCTGACGTGGGACCGACTGGGGCTCGGCGACGCCGTCGCACTGAAGGTCTCCGACCCCGAGGAGTGGATCGCAGCGCTCGCGTGACGCCGGTCATGCTTCGTTCCTTGGACGCCCACAGGTTGTAGGACGTACCGTGGGAAGCCCTGTTCCCCCTCCCAGAGGTCCCTCCATGCTGCACTCGCCCCGACTCCCGCGCCTCGTCGCGGCCATCGTCGTCGCGATGATTGCCGTGGCCTCGGTGATCACCTTCGCCTTCACCGACGAGATCCGCAGCGACGCGGCCACCGCCGCACCGACGTTCCAGGAGGCGCCGCCGACCGTCGACACCGAGGAGCCGGCGACGCCCGGTGAGGCCGCCGCCGAGGCCGCTCCCAGCGAGCCGACGCCGCCCGCTGCGCCCGCCGACTCTCCCGTCGCACCGGCCGTGCCGGCTGGCGACGTTTCCGGCCCGCCGCCCGCCCCGGCTCCGCGCCCCGCGGACCCCACCGAGGCCCCACCGACCTCCGTGGCCCCACCGCCACCGGCGCCGAGCCCCACGCCGACGCCCACACGTGAGTGCGCGCTGCTGATCCTCTTCTGCTCCTGACCCGTCAGGCCAGCAGGTCCCGCAGGAGGGCGTCGGACCGGGCGAGCGCCCCGCGGTCGAACGTCGAGGTCGAGGCCAGCAGCTCGTCGACCCCGGTGAGTCGACGCAGGTCGTCGAGACGGGCCCGGACCGTGGCCGGGGTCCCAGCCACCGCCGACTCGAGTCCGCGCTGGACGCGCTCACGAGTCAGACGGGACCACGACTGGTCGTGGATCGACTCCACCGACTCCAACGGGCCGAACTCCCCCGTCTCACGCGAGCGCGCCATCGCCCACACCTCCGGCAGCGACAGCTCACGGGCCGTGGCGTCGTCATCGGCCACCACCACGTCCAGCGAGATCGTCACGCTCGGACCGCCCGACCGGCGGTAGGCCGCGAGGGAGTCGGCGAGCGCAGGTTGCGACAGCAACGGCCCGCCCACGACGACCGGCAGGCCGAGGCGTCCGGCGAGCTCGATGCCCCGCCCCGTGGCCAGCAGCGACACCGACACCGGTCCTGGAGTCCGCGGTCGCGCTGTGACGGTCGCCGTGTCGTCCAGGTGGGCCAGCACGGCCCGGACGTCGTCGGCGAACCGGTCGGCCGCGTCCGGAGCGTCACGCAGCGCCGCGCGGACCGGCGCGGTGAACCCCAGGGACCGTCCCAGCCCCAGGTCGATGCGACCCCGCGCCAGCGCATCGAGCATCCGGAACTGCTCGGCCACGACCAACGGTTGGTGGTGCGGCAGCATGACGCCGCCCGAGCCCAGCCGGATGCGATCGGTACGCATCGCCAGGGCGGCCAGCAGCACCGGCGGCGAGCCGCTCGCGATGCCCGGCACCCCATGGTGCTCGGCCACCCAGAACCGGTCGTAGCCGAGCGCCTCGACCGCCACGGCCCGCTCGATCGTCGACGTCAGTCCGGTGGCGTCCGGCTCCCCGGCACGGGTGCGGGAGCGGTCGAGCAGCGAGAGCCTCACGAGTCGGTCAACGTCCGCGAAGGGTTGAGGCTTCCCCTACGGTTTGGGCATGAGCTCGAGCCCCGTCCTGATGGCCGCCCCTCTGCAGGCTGATCTCGCCGCCGCACTGGAGTCCGAGCACAGAGCGGTGTCCCTCCCGCAGGAGGACGCCGCCCTGGCGCAGGTCCGGGTCGCGGTCACCACGACCGGCGCCGGCATCGACGCCGCGACGATCGACGGCCTCCCGGCCCTCGAGGCCGTCGTGAACTTCGGGGTCGGCCTCGACGCGATCGACCTCGCCGCCTGCGCCCGGCGCGGTGTCTCCGTGGCGAACACCCCGGACGTGCTGACCGACGCCACCGCTGACACGGCCGTCGCGCTCGTGCTCGCGACCCTGCTCCGGGTGCCCTCGTCGGACCGCTTCGTCCGCTCCGGCGGGTGGGCCGACGGTGGGTCCGTGCCGTTCGGCCGCCAGGTGTCCGGACGCCGTGTCGGCGTGCTGGGGCTGGGGCGCATCGGCTCCACGATCGCTCGCCGTCTCGCGGCCTTCGACTGCCCGATCAGCTATCACAACCGTCGCGAGGTGGCGGACAGCCCGTACGAGTACGTGGGGTCGGCCGTCGAGCTGGCCGCCGCCGTGGACGTCCTGGTCGTCGCGACCCCGGGTGGCGCCGACGTCGGCGTGCTGGTCGACGCCGACGTCATCGAGGCACTCGGCCCCGACGGCGTCCTGGTGAACATCGGCCGCGGCAGCGTGGTCGACGAGGCGGCGCTCGTCGACGCCCTGGTCGAGGGTCGGCTCGGCGGAGCCGGTCTCGACGTGTTCGCCGACGAGCCCCACGTCCCGGCGGCGCTGCTGGACCTCGACCACGTCGTCCTGCTGCCCCACGTCGGCTCGGCCACCGTCGAGACCCGGACCGCGATGGCCGCCCTGGTGCGCGACAACGTCACGGCGTGGCTGCAGGACCAGCGGCTGCTGACGCCCGTCGACCTGACCTGAGACGTCAGGCGCCCGAGCGGACGTGCATGCGCTCGCCCTGCGGCCCGAAGAGGCCGAGCATCTCGACCGGCACGTCGCCGAGGTTCGTGACGACGTGGGGCGTCCTGGTGTCGAACTCCACGACCTCGCCCGGGCCCAGGTCGAGTGTCCGGTGCCCCAGCACGAGGTGCAGCCGGCCGGACAGGACGTAGATCCACTCATAGCCCTCGTGCACGCGCGGCTCGAGCGGCTCGCTCGCCTCCCGGGGCGGCACGATGATCTTGAAGGCCTGCAGGCCGCCGGGACGACGGGTCAGCGGCACGAAGGTTCGGCCGTGCCGCACGATCGGCTTGGCCCGCACCCGGGGGTCGCCGGTCTCGGGGGCGTCGACCAGCTCATCGAGCGGCACCTGGTGCGCGCGGGCCAGCGGCAGCAGCAGCTCCAAGGTCGGCCGACGCTGCCCGGACTCGAGCCGCGACAGGGTGCTGACCGAGATGCCCGTGTCGTCGGCGAGCTGCGCGAGCGTCACCCCGCGCGCCACCCGCATGCCCCGCAACCGGGGGCCCACCGCTTCCAGCACGTCCGCCAAGTCCGTCAGGTCTGCCATGCCAGCAGTTTGCCAGATCGGCAAGAAAACTTGTCAGAATCGTGGACGCTCCGCACGCTGGGTCCATGAGCACCCACGAGCACGCTCCCGAGACCCCACCCCGTCCCCCCTTCGAGCCGGCCGACTGGGAGGAGCGCTACTCCGGCGACCGGACGGTCTGGAGCGGCAAGCCGAACGCCCAGCTGGTCACCGAGGCCTCCCGCCTCACCCCCGGCACCGCCCTGGACGTGGGGTGCGGCGAGGGTGGCGACGTCATCTGGCTGGCCCAGCAGGGTTGGCGCGTGACCGGCGCCGACTTCTCGGCGAACGGCCTGGCCCGCGCCGCGCAGCACGCCGCCGAGGCGGGGGTCGCCGACCGCACCGAGTGGTGGCAGGTCGACGCCCGCACCTTCACCGCCGACGGACGGTCGTTCGACCTCGTCAGCACGCACTTCCTGCACCCGCCGGGAGGCACGATGGTCGACGTCACCCGGCGGCTCTGCGATTCGGTGGCACCCGGCGGTCACCTGCTGGTCGTCGGCCACGCGATCTCCGAGGGCCACCCGCAGATGACGCGGGCCCACCGCGACGCGATGTTCGCCGCCGCGGACATGCTGCCGGCGCTGCCGGACTCGTTCGAGGCAGTGGTGGTGGAGCAGCGGCCTCGCACGATGACCCGTGACGGCGTCACCCACGAGGTCGTCGACTCGACGCTGCTGGCGCGCCGGGTCGGCTGACGGGGGGGTCTAGCCGAGGACGTTGGATGCGTCGACGATGCCTTCCTCGGACTCGATCGCCGAGGCGAGCTTCTGCACGTCGTCCTCGGGCAGGTCGACGCCGGCCTCGGAGAGCCCGCGCTTGAGCTCGGCCAGCACGGTGCCCTCGGGGGCTCCGTCCTGGTACGCGCCCACGCGCTGCACGACGTCCTGGATCACCTGGAGCTGCTCAGTCGAAGTCATGGCCGCCGAGTACCCGCACCGGTGCTCGCGAAACACAGGGTGACGTACTAGGGTCGGGGCACCGGTTGTGCAGCCAGGCGGGCTCCAACCGAGGGGACCTCACTTGACCCTGACACCTGCGGATCACACGCCGGCGTACGAGTCCGTCGACCTCACGACGTGTGACCGAGAGCCCATTCACGTGCCCGGCGCGATCCAGCCCCATGGGTTGCTGCTCGCCCTGGACGCCGACGAACGGGTCCAGGTGATGTCGGCGAACGTGCCCACGATGCTCGGCGTCGCCGCCTCCGAGGTGCGCGGACGGCCGGTGCACGAGGTGCTGGGCACCGAGACCGCCGCCGTGGTGCGGCGGGCCGTCGCCGACGAGGAGGCCTTCGTCGCCCATCGGGTCACCGTCCCGTGCCCCGGGATCCTCGGGCGGTCGGCCGTCGACCTCGTCGTGCACCTCTCGGCGGGGCGCGTCGTCATCGAGCTGGAGCCCGTGGGCGGCGCCGGACAGGCCGTGTCGTACCGAACGGCGCGGATGGCGGTCGGTCGCCTCACCCAGACGCGCAGCATCACCGAGCTGAGCGACCAGCTCGCCACCGAGATCCGTGACCTCACCGGGTTCGACCGCGTCATGGTCTACCGCTTCGACGCCCTCTGGAACGGCGAGGTCGTGGCCGAGGCGCGACGGCCCGATCTCAACTCCTTCCGCGGCCTGCACTATCCCGCCACGGACATCCCCGCCCAGGCCCGGCGCCTCTACACGGTCAACTGGACGCGCCTGATCGCCGACATCGGCTACACCCCCGTGCCGCTCGACCCCGTGCTGGACCCCAGCACCGGTGCGCCGCTGGATCTGTCGCACTCGGCGTTGCGCAGCGTCTCGCCCATCCACGTCGAGTACCTCACCAACATGGGGGTCACGGCATCGATGTCGGTCTCGATGATCACCGAGGGCCGCCTCTGGGGTCTCGTGGCCTGCCACCACTACTCCGGGCCGCACCACGTCTCCTTCGACGTGCGCAGCGCCGCGGAGTTCCTCGGCCAGACCGCGTCACAGCTGATCGACGACCGGCAGCGGGCCGACAGCCGGGACGCCGAGCTGCGCGCCACCAACGAGCTCTCGGCGCTGGTCACCCGCGTGGGGTCGGACCGCGGGCCCGTGCACGACGTGCTGATCGACGATCCCACCGTCCTCGAGCTGGTGGGGGCCGGTGGCGCCGCGATCTGGGTCAACGACCGGTTGCTGACCGCCGGCAACGTTCCCCCGCGCGCCGTGCTGCACCGCGTGGCCGAGCTGCTGCGCTCCCCCGAGGGCACGGCGACGGCGTCCGACCACCTCGTCGACCTCGACCCGGCCCTCTCCGAGCACTCCGACTCCGCAGCGGGCGCGCTGGTCATCAGCAACAGCGCCGACCGGTGGATGATGTGGCTCCGCCCTGCGCAGGTCCACGTCGTCGACTGGGGTGGCGATCCCCGCAACAAGGAGATCGCCGCGGCCGAGGGCCCGGACGTGCGCCTCAGTCCACGCAAGTCGTTCGCTCGCTGGCGCGAGGTCGTCCGCGACCACAGCCTGCCGTGGGAGACCTGGCAGCTCGACGTCGCGAACCAGCTGCGCAGCCGCATCTCGCACGAGCTGGTGCGCCGGTCCCGCGAGCACATGGCGATCGCCGAGTCCTTGCAGCGGACCCTCGTGCTGGACGACGCCCCCGAGGTCGAGGGCTTCGACCTGCTGGCGCGGTACCGCCCGGCGGCCGACATCCAGCTCGGGGGCGACTGGTGGGACGTGTTCGACCTGCCCGACGGCCGCGTGGGCGTCACCGTGGGCGACGTGGCCGGGCACGGCGTGATCGCCGCGACCGCGATGGCTCAGGTGCGCACGTCGCTGCGTGCGTACGCGCTCGACGGGTACTCCCCTGCTCAGACGCTCGACCGGCTCGACCGCTTCGTGGCGGAGATGCTGCCGGGGCAGACGGCCACCGTCGTCTTCGCGGTCGTCGACCCCGCCACCGGCGAGGTGGAGCTGGCCAACGCCGGCCATCCTCCGCCCCTGGTGGTGCGCCACGACGGCACCACCAGCGAGCCCCCGGCCGGCCGGCCGCTGCTCGGTGCCGACGTCGGGGCCGCCCGCACCGATCGACTCCGTCTCGCCCCCGGCGAGCTGATGCTGATGTACACCGACGGCCTGGTCGAGCGCCGCGGCGTGCTGCTGGACGACTCGTTCGACCAGCTGCGATCGAGCGCGGCTCGCATCGCGATCGACGGTCCGCTGTCCGACTGGATCGACGGCCTCCTGGCCGCGGTGCCCGGCACGATGGACGACGACCTCACCGTCGTGGTCCTGCGCCGCACCGCCCCACCCGGACACCCTTCCGCCTCACCCGCTCCCTCCGACACAATGGACGCACCATGAGCGCAGACCAGCCCCACGACGCCGACCTCGGCGCCCCCCTGACGGTCACCCGTGAGGAGCAGGAGGGCCACGTGCTCTTCGCCCTCGCCGGTGACATCGACGTCGAGACGTCCCGCCTGCTTCGCAGCGAGCTGCTCGCGGGCCTGCCGACCGGCGACGAGCAGGTCGTGATCGACCTGAGTGCCGTCGACTTCATGGACTCCTCCGGTCTCGGCGCGCTCGTGGGCGCCTGGAAGGTCGTACGCGAGCACGGCACCTTCCGCGTGGCCGGCGCCAACCCGGTCGTGCATCGGGTGCTGACCATCACCGGCATGGAGAACGTCTTCGAGATCCACCCCGACGTCGAGACGGCCCTCAGGTCCTGACTCGGGTCGGCACGGTCTCCAGCCACTGCTCGAACGTGGTGGAGCCGTGATCGGCACCGTCGTCCGGCACCAGGGTGCCGTCGCGCAGGGCCGTGCCCCAGGCTCCCGGCAGTGGCACCACGGCAACGCGTCGCCGGTCGCCGGTGCGGCGAGCCCAAGCGCGCACGAGGTCGCCCATCCAGGCGGTGGCGGGCCCGCCGAAGTCGGGCACGAGCCCCGAAGGGCCGGCCTCGACGAGCTCGATGAGGCGTTCACCCACCTCGCGCGCGGCGACGGTCTGGCTGCGCATGCGTGGCACGACCACGAGGGGGCCGAGCGTGATGGTCCCGTGGATCTGTCCGGCGAACTCGTGGAACTGGGTGGCCCGCAAGGTCGTCCACGGCACCTCACCCGCGGCGACCAGCTCCTCCTGGACCAGCTTGCCGGCGTAATAGCCGTGGGGCGCCTGCGCGGCGCCGACGATCGACAGCACGACGTGGTGGCCGACGCCGGCGCCTCGTTCGGCGGCCAGCAGGTGGCGCGTCGTGGTGCCGAAGAACTCGCGGGACTTCTTGGCGCTCTGGGTCACGGTCGAGACGACGTCGACGACAGCGTCGACGCCGGTCAGCGCCGCGGCCAGACCGTCCCCGGTCATGAGGTCGACGCCTGCGGATCGACTCAGGACGACGACCTCGTGGCCGCGCTCGCGTGCGACGTCGACGACGTGCACCCCGACGGTGCCGGTTCCTCCGGCGACGGCGATCTTCATGGGCTGATCCTCTCGCCACCCGGGGCGGAGCGGAAGTCCTACGCTCACCTCATGACCTCCCCCACCGCCATCACCGGGTCGACCGGGGCCGTGGGTGGCCGCGTCGCCCGCGCCCTCTCGACCGACGGCCACCCCCTTCGCCTGCTGGTGCGCGACGCCTCCCGCGCCCCTGAGCTGCCGGACACCACGGTCCACGTCGCGCCGTACGCCGACACCGCCGCGTGCGCCGAGGCCCTCGCCGGCATCGAGACGCTCTTCCTCGTGTCCGCCGCCGAGAGCCCCCGACCGGCCCGCCGAGCACCGCAGCATCATCGACGCCGCAGCGGACGCCGGGGTGCGGCACGTGGTCTACACGTCGTTCCTCGGGGCCGCGCCCGACGCGATCTTCACGCTGGCCCGTGACCACGCCGCCACCGAGCAGCACCTGCGCGACTCCGGCATGGGTTGGACCTTCCTCCGCGATGCCTTCTACCTCGATCTCGTCCCGCACCTCGTGGGTGACGACGGGGTGATCCGTGGGCCGGCCGGCGACGGTCGCGCGGCGTTCGTCGCCCAGGAGGACGTGGCCCGTTCCGCGGCGGCCGTGCTGCACGACCCTGGCGCGCACTCCCGCGCGACCTACGAGCTCACTGGACCCGAGTCCCTGTCGTTCGCGGAGGCCGCGCACATCCTGTCAACGGTCCGCGGCACGACCGTGACGTTCCACGACGAGACGATCGACGAGGCTCGGGCATCCCGGGCTCGGTGGGAGCCAGAACCGTTCGAGATGGATGCCTGGGTCAGCACCTACACCGCCATCGCTGCCGGCGAGCAGGACGTCGTGTCCGACGACGTGGAGCGACTCACCGGTCGTCGCCCCCTCACCTTGGTCGAGCTGCTCGACCAACAGCTGGGTCAGTGACGGGCCAGCCCGACCGCGATCACGACCATCAGCACGGCGATGCCACCGTCGAGCACCCGCCACGCCGACGGGCGGGCGAAGACCGGCGCCAGCAGCCGGGCGCCGTAGCCGAGCGCGGTGAACCACACCAGGCTCGCCATCACCGCACCGGCCGCGAAGACCCAGCGGTCGTCGGGGCCGTGCTGGTTCGCCACCGACCCCACGAGCAGCACCGTGTCGAGGTAGACGTGCGGGTTGAGGAACGTCAACGCCCCCGCCGCTCCGACCGCAGCACCGACGCTGGCCACACCCCCGCCCGCGGCGCGCAGTGCGTCCGGGCGGAAGGCCCGGCGAGCCGCCAGGGCGGCGTAGCCCAGCAGGAAGATGACGCCGCCCCACCGCACGACGTCCAAGAACCACGGCGCAGCCTGCACGAGCCCCCCGATGCCCAGCACACCGGCCACGATCAGCACCGCATCGGCGACCGCACACACCGCCACGACCGGACCGACGAACGAGCGCCGGATCCCCTGGCGCAGCACGAACGCGTTCTGGGCGCCGATCGCGACGATGAGGCCGAGTCCGGTGCCGAAGCCTGCCAGTCCTGTGAGCACGAGACCTGACGCTAGGTCCGTACCAACCTCGCGTCCAGCGACACAAACTACAGAACCCTTAGTCTGGCTTCATGTATGACCGTGACCAGCTCGCCGCTCTGACCGCCGTCGTCGAGACCGGCTCGTTCGAGGCGGCTGCCCGACGTCTGCAGGTGACGGCATCCGCGGTCTCGCAGCGCGTGAAGGGTCTCGAGCGTCTGACCGGAGCGCTCGTGGTGCGGCGCACGCGCCCCGCGACCGCCACTCCCGTCGGCGAGACCCTGGTGCGGCTGGCGCGGCAGTTCGATGCGCTCGAGCACGACGCCTCCGACGCGCTCGGTGGTGCGACCACGGAGACGACGGTGAGCGTCGCGGTCAACGCCGACTCGGTCGCCACCTGGTTCACCCCGGCGCTCGTGGCTGCGGCCGGCGAGCTGCCGCTGCGATTCGTCGTGCGGGTCGACGACGAGAAGCGCACGATCGACCTGCTGCGCGACGGCTCGGTCATGGGTGCCGTCACCACGGTGCCCAGGCCCGTGCAGGGGTGCCGGACCGTCTCGCTCGGTGCGCTCCGCTACCGCGCGGTGGTGGCGGCGTCCGCCGGGCAGGAGTGGGACCCGGCCGTCGGCCTCCGCACGGCGGACCGGGTGGAGTTCGACACCACCGACGACATCCCGCGACGGGTGGCGGGCGACCTGCTGCCGCGCGGCGGGCCAGCCACGGCACACCCAGTGCGGAGCACCGTGCACACCGTGCCCAGCACCGAGGGCTACCTGGCCGCGATCCGCGCGGGCCTCGGGTGGGGCGCCGTGCCGGAGTCCGTGGCCCTGCAGGAGATCGCAGCCGGCCGTCTCGTCGACGCTGCGGACGGCCGCACCCACGACGTGCCGCTGCACTGGCAGCACTGGCGCATCGGCTCGGCGGCCCTCCTGGCACTCACCGAGGCCGTCGTCACCACGGCACGGACCCACCTGGTCGCTCCCACCTGAGCTGAACCTTCCTGACCTGCACCTCCTGCCGGTCCGGCGTAGCGTGAAAGCCATGACCTCATCGACGCCTGACCCCCGCCACGAGCCCTCCACGGCCGACTCCGGTGGCCCGACGCCGTCCCCCGTCGAAGACCTCGGTCCCGACGCCCCCACGCAACCCTCGCGTCGTCCGGGACTCGACGACCACGGTCGCGTCAAGCGCACGCGCGCCGGCGCCCTCTACGCCGCGATGGCGGCACTGGCAGTCATCACGGCCTTGTTCGTCATCTTCGTGCTGCAGAACGCCGACTCCACCCAGATCCGATTCCTCTGGATGGAGGGCAATGTGCCCGTCGCGGCCGCGCTGCTGCTGGCCGCCGTCGTCGGCGCCGTGCTGATGGCCGTGCCGGCGACGATCCGGATGAGCCAGCTGCGGCACTCCCTGAAGCTGTCCGGCCGCCAGGGTTAGGCCCCTCGTCGGCGGGTACACCGCTGCGGTAGCCCCTGTCAACGATCTGAGGAGGACCCATGAGCGAAAAGACCCCCGGCTTCCCGGCCCAGCAGCAGGAGCCCCCCGGACTCACCAAGCCCATGGACCCGCAGCCCGACCATGGCGAGTCGTCCTACGTCGGTCACGGCCGGCTCGACGGCAAGGTCGCGCTCATCACCGGTGGCGACTCCGGCATCGGCCGCGCGGTCGCCATCGCGTACGCCCGTGAAGGCGCCGACGTCGCCTTCACCTACCAGCCCGAGGAGCTCGACGACGCGAAGACGACCTCCACCCTCGTGGAGGACGCGGGGCGGCGTGTCCTGGCGCTCGAAGCCGACGTCCGCGACTCCGACGCGTGCCGCGACGTCGTGATGCAGACGGTCGAGACGCTGGGCCAGCTCGACGTGCTGGTCATCAACGCGGGCTACCAGATGGCGCGCGACGAGCGCATCGAGGACATGACCGACGAGCGCATCGACCGCACGATCCGCACCAACCTGCACGCGCTCTTCTACCTCGTGCGCGCCGCCGTCCCGCACCTGCGAGGCACCCGCGGCTGCATCATCACCAACTCCTCGATCCAGGCCTACGAGCCGTCCGGCACGCTCCTCGACTACGCATCCACGAAGGCCGCCATCAACAACGCGACGGTCAACCTCGCGGCCAAGCTCGGCCCCGACGGCATCCGCGTCAACGCGGTGGCGCCCGGTCCCATCTGGACGCCGCTCCAGCCGGCGACGCAGCTGCCCGAGAAGATCGAGCAGTTCGGCGGCGACACCCCGCTCGGGCGCCCCGGCCAGCCCGCCGAGGTGGCTCACGCGTTCGTCTTCCTGGCCGACCCTGTGACCGCCAGCTACGTCTCCGCGACGGTTCTGGGCGTGACCGGTGGAAAGCCCGTATTCTGAGCGGATCAACGGCGCCCTGAGGGCGCCCGAAGGAGGCCATCGTGCGAGCGATCTGGAAGGGTTCGATCAGCTTCGGCCTCGTCGCCGTGCCGGTCCGCCTCTACTCGGCCACCAGCAGCCACGACGTGCCGCTGCACCAGGTGCACGAGGCCGACGGTGGCCGCATCCGGTACCAACGGCGCTGCGAGAAGTGCGGCAAGGTCGTGCAGTTCGACGACATCACCAAGGCATTCGACGACGGCGGTCAGGTCGTCATGATCAGCCAGGAGGAGATCGACGAGCTGCCGGCCCAGGCCGATCACGACATCGAGGTCGTCGAGTTCGTGCCGTCCGAGCAGATCGACCCGATGCGGCTCGACAAGTCGTACTTCCTCGAGCCCGAGAAGCGGGCGGTCAAGCCGTATGCGCTGCTGCTGCAGGCGCTGGAGGACTCTGAGCGCAGCGCGGTCGTCACGTTCGCCCTGCGCAACCGCACCCGCATGGCCGTGCTGCGCGTCCGCGACGGCGTGCTGGTGGCGCAGACGATGCTGTGGGACGACGAGATACGCACCGCCGAGTTCGAGGTGCTGGACGACATTCCCACGATCAGCAGCAAGGAGCGCGAGCTCGCGGCGTCGATCATCGACCAGATGGCCACCGACTTCGACCCGTCCAAGTTCCGCGACGAGTACGGAGAGCAGCTGCGTGCGCTGATCGAGGCGAAGCTCAAGGCCGGCGACAGTGCCAAGCGCCCGACCGCCGAGGTGCCCGCCAGCAGCGACGACGGCAAGGTCGTCGACCTGATGGAGGCGCTCGAGCGCAGCGTCCGCAAGTCCCGCGAGGGCGGTGCGGCAAAGAAGGCCCCGGCGAAGTCGACCGCGAAGAAGGCACCGGCGAAGAAGACCGCCGCCAAGAAGTCGACCGCGAAGAAGGCACCGGCAAAGAAGACCGCCGCACGCAAGAGCACCGCCAAGAAGACCACCACCAAGAAGACGGCCGCGAAGAAGGCCTCGTGAGTCCGGTCCCCCGGCACCGTGGCGCGTGACCGCGACGCCGTCACCCTCGACGTCGGCGGCCGTCCGGTTCGGGTGACGCACCCCGACAAGGTGCTGTACCCGGCCACCGGCACGACCAAGGCCGACGTCGTCGACTACTACCGCCGCATCGCCCCACACCTGCTGCGGCACGCCCGCGGCCGTCCGGCCACCCGCAAGCGGTGGGTCGACGGCGTCGGGACGCTCGAGAGTCCCCAGCAACCGTTCTTCGAGAAGAACCTCCCGCGGGCGACGCCCGAGTGGCTGCATCGCGTGTCGATCGAGCACTCCGACGGCCCGAAGGACTACCCCCTGCTGGAGCACGAGGCCGACCTTGCCTGGCTCGGGCAGCTCGCGGCGCTGGAGGTGCACGTGCCGCAGTGGCGCGTCGACGCCCAGGGTCGCGCGCAGAACCCCGACCGGCTGGTCATCGACCTCGACCCCGGGCCCGGAACAGGCCTGCCCGAGTGCGTCGAGGTGGCGCACGTGGCTCGCCGCATCCTGCGCCACATGGGCCTGACGACCGTCCCGGTGACCAGCGGCAGCAAGGGGCTGCACCTGTACGCGGGACTCGACGGACGCCACGACGCCGACTCCGTCAAGGCCGTGGCCAAGCGGCTGGCGGAGGTCATCGTCGAGGAGCTGCCGGACCTGGCCGTGAGCCAGCAGAAGCGGTCGCTGCGCGAGGGCCGGGTGCTGGTCGACTGGAGCCAGAACGACGCCCACAAGACCACCGTCGCGCCGTACTCCCTGCGCGGGCGGGTCGAGCCCACCGTCGCGGTCCCCCGCACCTGGGCCGAGCTCGACGACCCGCACCTGCACCACCTGTGCCTCGACGAGGTGCTCGAGCGGATGAGCGGACGCCGCGACCCGATGGCGCGGCTCGGGTCGTCAGGCAGCAAGCCCCAGGCCCCGTCTCCCCAGGCTCCACCTCGACGCTCGGGCACCGCGGTCATCCCCGATCCGCCGATGCTCGCCTCCGTCGGCAGCGCGAGCGATCTCACCGGCGACGACTGGGTGCTGGAGATGAAGTGGGACGGCATCCGGGCGCTGGCCGGCGTCGACGGCGATGCCGTCACGCTGCGGTCACGCTCCGGCGAGGACCTCGCCCCCGCCTTTCCCGACGTCGTGGAGGCGCTCGCGGCGCTCGACCTGCCCGACGTGGTGCTCGACGGCGAGATCGTCGCGCTCGACGACCATGGTGCGCCGTCCTTCTCCCGCCTGCAGGGCCGCCTGGGTCTCACCGGTGCACGGCGCGTCGCCACGGCCTGCGAGCAGGTTCCCGCCGAGCTGCGCGTCTTCGACCTGCTGCGGCACGAGGGCACCGACCTCCGCAAGCGCACCTACGACCGCCGCCGCGAGGCACTCGCCGAGCTCGATCTCGGCCAGGGACCGGTGTCCGCGCCGCCCGCCCTCGACGGCACGCTCGACGCCGTGATCGACGAGAGCCTGGCGCAGGGACTGGAGGGGGTCGTCGCCAAGAAACGGGGGTCCACGTACCGCAGCGGTCGCCGGTCCCGCTCGTGGATCAAGATCAAGCACGAGCGCACGGCCGACGTCGTCGTCGTGGGCTGGCGTCCCGGGCGCGGTGGCCGGGCCGGCGACCTCGGTTCGCTGCTCGTCGCGATCCGGGGCGATGACGGAGGGGTTGGCGCCGAGAATGGCGAGCTGCGCTATGCCGGCCGAGTCGGGTCAGGGCTCGATGCCCGCCAGCGCGAGGACCTGCGCATCCGGCTCAAGCGACTCGAGCGCAAGACGCCGCCGGTCGAGGTTCCTGCCGACGCCGCGCGCGACGCCGTCTGGGTCACGCCCCGGTTGCCGGGCGAGGTGACGATGACGGGATGGACCGGGTCGGGCCTGCTGCGCCACCCGGTGTGGCGCGGGCTGCGGCTCGATCTCGCCGACTGATGGCGCGGGCCCGCTGGTGGCTCAACGGACCCGCTGCGCCGCAGGTACCCCGCACGGCCCGACCCACGCGCCTCAGGTGCTGCGAGGTCCGAAGGCGGGCAGGTCGCGATCGACGACGATCCGCTCCGCGACGTCGCGCAGCTTGATGTTGTGGTCCTGCGAGTACCGGCGCAGCACGTCGAACGCACGGTCCTGGTCGAGCCCGTAGCGCTCCATGAGCATGCCCATGGCCATGCCGATGAGCTTGCGGGCGTCGACGGCGCGCTCGAGACCCTCGGCGTTCTGCGACGACGCCAGGGCGACCGAGGCATGACGGGCCAGCACCGTGGCCACGGCCATGTCGTCGTCGTCGAAGGCGTGCGGCCGACTGGCGTAGGCGTTCATCGAGCCGTAGCGCCGCTCCTGCGTGGCCAAGGGAACGCTGAGGACGCTGCGGTAGCCGAGCTCGACCACCTTGGGACTCCACCGCGGCCACCGCGTCTCGACCTCGAGGTCGTCGATGCGGTACAGCCCGGAGGGATCCTCCAGGGCGTCGAGGCACGGTCCCTCGTCCAGCTCGACCTGCAGGTCGTGGGCCGTGGCGACGGGCTCGGAGGTGCAGGCCGACGTCTCGACGCGGCTGCGGCTGAACACCAGAAGGACGCCGGCGTCCTCACATCCCAGCCCGGTGCGGGCGTACTCGGCGATGAGCTGCACGGTGCGAGCCACGGTGGGCTCGGCGTGCAGGGCGAGGGCCAGCTCGCTGAGCTCCATGTCGCGGGCCGCGGGGCGGCGCGTCGGCGGTGGCTCGAACTCGTGCTTGGTCGACATGACGGCGGGCACCTTCCCGTGCGTTCCGGAAACTGGTGGCTACGTCTCAACCACGATGGACGAGGCTGATCTTAGTCCCCCCCGGGGTCGCGCGTGTTGCGCAGCGACTGACGTGTGAATCGCCTGTCAGCCCGCCAGCAGTGGCTACGCCGGTTCGCCGGCCTCATGGCCCAGTGCGTCGGCGAGGCGCTCGTGCAGGTTGAGCGCCTGCTCGAGGGCGGCGAGACGCAGGGCCGCGCGGACGCGTCGGCTCGCGACGATGTGCAATTCGCCGCGCCGGACCCGGACCTTGCGGCGCACCAGCACGATCACACCGATGCCGGTCGAGTCGATGAAGCCCACGCCGGAGAGGTCCAGCACGAGGCGCATTGGCTCCACGTCGATCTCACCGAGGACGTGGTCACGAAAGGCCGGTGCGGTGGCGAGGTCGATGTCACCCTCGGCGGCCACCACGATCGAGCTGCCTTCGGTCGTCGTGCGGAGGTCGAGCCGTGCGGTCATGCCAGCACGGTCGCACGTCGAGGCCGTCGATGCACATCGGCCCGGGCCTCCACCCCCTGCTCAGCGCGTCGTTCCGGCACCACGGGGTAAGAAGGGCGCATGACCGAAGCCCCAGAAGTCGAAGGCCCCGAACTCGTCCAGACCATGGCCTTCGGCCCGTTGACGATCAGCTACGACCACCGGGTCCTCGAGCCGCGCCCCTGGACGACGGCCCAGTCCGCCTGGGCCACCCAGCTGCTCGAGCACGCACCCGAGGGTCCCGTGCTGGAGCTGTGCGCTGGCGCCGGACAGATCGGGCTGCTGGCCGTGGCGCCCACCGATCGCCGTCTCGTCGCAGTCGACGCCGACCCGGTCGCCAGCATGTTCGCGCGGTCCAACTGCGGCGAGGCCGGGCTCGACGACCGCGTCGAGATCCGCACCGGCATGCTCGAGACGGCGGTCGCGGCCGACGAGCGCTTCGCCCTGGTCATCGCCGACCCGCCGTGGGTCGAGTCGGCCCGCGTCACCGAGTTCGAGGAGGATCCGGTCACCGCGATCGACGGAGGTTCCGACGGCCTGGACATCGCGCGCGCCTGCCTGCGGGTGGCCGCCGAGCACCTGCTGCCGGGCGGATCAGTGCTCTTGCAGGTGGGTGGCCCGCGCCAGGTCGCGCGCATCCGCCACGAGGCGCTCGAGAACGCGTGGCCCGGACTCGCGCCCGACGAGCACCGCGATCACGGTGAGTCGGGCTCGCTCCTGCGGCTCGACCGCATCACTGCGGACTGACGTCAGGAAGGGCGCAGCTTCTCCGGCAGCACCTTGTGGGTGCCGTCGCACCACGGCAGCACGGCCGACTTGTCGCAGCGGCACACCGCCGACACGGGCCGGGTGGTCGCGTGACGCGTGCCGTCGGGGCCCTCGATCACGTGGTCGCCGCGCAGCAGCATCGGCCCGCCCGGACACAGCACCACGTCCGGGTGGTCGAAGACCTCCTGCCCGCTCATGCGGCCCACTCCTCCAGCAGTCGTCCGGCGAGCCGGTTCTCGAGGTCGAGGCACACCGAGGCTCCGAGCAGCACGTCCTCGCGCAGGTGCGGGTCGTCGTCGAGCAGAGCGCCGCAGATGGTGCGGGCGGCCAGCTGCTCGTGGACGGCATCGGCCTCGACGTGCTCGGTGTAGTAGCCGACCATCTCGGGCGGGAAGTCCAGGCGCTCCAGTCCTTGAGCCATGCGACGCGACGGCAGCGAGCTGGTGGCCTCGAAGGCCGCGAGGTGGCCCAGTGCCGCACCGCGGAGTCGACGCTGCAGCCCGAACATCGACATGACGTTGTTCTGAGCGAGCGCCTCGGCCGGCGCCTGGTCGACGTACGCGCCGTACTTCGGGTCGAGACCGGCGGCCTCCATCCCCTTGGCGAACAGGTGGTGATGCAGCCGGTTGGGGTCACCGTTGCCGTACTCGTCGAACTGCAGCTCCAGCAGCGCCGCCTTCGGACCGGCACCGAGGCGCGGGACGACCCATGCCGTGGGGTCCTGCTCCTTGAGGTGGTAGACCGAGCGGATCGCGAGCAGCTGCTCGACCTGCTCGTGGGTGGCGTGCCGGTGCACGTAGGTGGCCAGCGACGGACCGTCGTCGGCCTCGCACATCGCGAAGATCGCCGTGGCGACGTCGTCACCGACCGGCGTGGGGGTGCACCGGTCGCGCAGCTCGGCCTCGAAGGCGTCCTCCAGGGAGCGGCGGACCGCGATGAGGTCCGGATCCCACTCGCGCCGCTCGTCGACGTCCTCGAACCCGCGGTAGGACAGCTCGAAGAGGACCCAGAGAGCCAGGTGGAGGTCGTCCTCACCCGACGCGTCGGAGGCGCGAATCGCTGCCGGGGCTGCACCGGTGCGCAGCGCCTCGAGGACGGCCGCGCTCACGTCGCCGCGCGGGCTGGGGGTCAGCACGGCTCGACCGTGGAGCTGGGCGACATGGGGATTCCTCTCGCTGACGTGCTGGCGTCGAGCCCGGGCGGGGCGACGAACGTGACGTCGGCGGACGCCACGACCTCCTGGCGGTACGACTCGGTGAGGTACTTCACCGCCGCCTCGTGCTTGCGCGGCTCGGCGGCCAGGCCGTCCTCGACCAGCACGACCCGCAGGTCGTGCGCGAAGGCGTCGGCCGCCGTCATCAGGATGCACAGGTCGGTGGTGACGCCCACCAGGGCGATGGTGCCGACCCCGGCCCGCTCGAGGACGTCGCCGAAGGGGGTGCCGACGAAGGCGCTGTCGCGGGTCTTGGTGATGGTCGCGTGCGGGTGCAAGTCCAGCTCCGGCAGGAGCTCGGCGCCCTCGGTGCCCTCGACGACGACGCCCATCTGGTCCTCCTGCATCGACAGTGTCCACGTGGACCCGTCGGCACGGTGCTCGGTGCGCACCTCCACCACGAGGGCCCCGGCGTCGTGCGCGTGGCGGGCGAGATCGTTCGTGACGTCGACCAGACGGCCGCGGACCGCGTCGAGCTCCGGCGGTCGGAGGAAGTCGTTCTGCAGATCGAGGACGACGAGGGCCTCGACAGCCTCGGGGGCTGGCGGCCGGTCACGTGCAGCGTCGGTCATCGCGTCCCTTCCCGAGGTCGATCGGACGCCACATGGCGCCATGCTCGAACTACCCCCCACGCGCGAGGGCTAAACCCACGCCCGTGTGCGTGACCTGTGACTCACGGGGTACCTCCGAAGGGGTCGGCCGCACGGCCGCCAACGATTCCGAGCAGAGGAGCACCCATGAAGGCACTCACCTGGCAGGGCCGGAGAGACGTTCGCGTCGAGACGGTCCCTGACCCGACCGTCCAGGCGGACACCGACGTCATCATCGAGGTGACCTCGAGCGGGCTCTGCGGCTCCGACCTGCACCTGTACGAGACGCTGGGAGCGTTCCTCCACGCCGGCGACGTGCTGGGGCACGAGCCGATGGGCGTCGTGGTCGAGAAGGGGTCCGGCGTACCGAACCTCGACGTCGGCGACCGCGTCGTGGTGCCCTTCCAGATCGCGTGTGGTCACTGCTTCATGTGCGGCGATGGCCTGCCCACCCAGTGCGAGACCACCCAGGTGCGCGAGCACGGCATGGGCGCCGCTCTGTTCGGGTATACCGACCTCTACGGCTCTGTCCCCGGCGGTCAGGCCGAGCTGCTCCGCGTGCCTCACGCCGACTTCGGACCCGTCAAGGTCAATCCGGACGCCTCGGACGACCGCTACCTGTTCGTGTCGGACGTGCTGCCCACCGCGTGGCAGGCAGTGGAGTACTCCGGCGTCCAGTCCGACCAGACGCTCGTCATCCTGGGCCTCGGCCCGATCGGCGAGATGGCGGCTCGCGTCGCCCTGCAGCGGGGCGTCCGGGTCATCGGCGTCGACCTCGTGCGCTTCCGGCTCGACCGCGCCGACGCCCTGGGTGTCGAGACCCTGGACCTCGAGCACGACGACGTCGTCGCCCGGGTGCTCGACGCCACCAGTGGCCGCGGGGCGGACGCCGTGATCGACGCCGTGGGCATGGAGGCTCATGGGTCGCCCGGTGCCGAGATGGCCCAGCGTCTCGCCACGATGCTGCCCAAGCGCGTCGCGCAGGCCGTGATGCTGAACGCCGGTGTCGACCGGATGGCTGCCATCAACATGGCCGTCGAGCTCGTGCGTCGTGGCGGCACGATCTCGCTGAGCGGCGTCTACGCGGGTGCGCTCGACCCGATGCCGCTGCAGGTCATCTTCGACAAGCAGCTGACCCTGCGCATGGGCCAGGCGAACGTCCGCCGGTGGGTCGACGACTTCCTGCCGCTCGTCGAGGACTCGTCGGACCCGCTCGGACTCGACACCTTCGCCACGCACCACGTGGCTCTCGACGCGGCGCCCGAGGCGTACGCGATGTTCCAGCGCAAGGACCCCGGGGTGCAGAAGGTCGTCTTCAAGCCCTGACCGAGCAGGGAACTGGCCGCGGGCTCTCGTCTGCGTGAGGCGAGACGCCCGCGGCCGGTTCGGCTTGGCATTCCAGTACCCCGAACGTGCGTTCCCATGCGTCCCGCTGCGTGACGGGCTCCGCAACGGGTACGTCCTGAGCGACCGCGCATCCGATCGAGAGGAACCCCATGGGATCCGTCACCGAGTCCGTCGACGTGAACGTCGACGTCAGCACGGCCTACAACCAGTGGACCCAGTTCGAGGACTTCCCCCGGTTCATGTCCAACGTCGAGCGCATCGTGCAGAAGGACGACACGCACCTGCACTGGATCGTCAAGGTCGGGCCCGTCACCCGGGAGTTCGACGCCACGATCACCGAGCAGCACCCCGACGAGCGGATCGCCTGGGCCTCCGACGACGGCCCGAAGCATGCCGGTGTCGTCACCTTCCATCGCCTCGACGAGGGTCGGGCCCGCGTCACCGCGCAGATGGACATCGATCCCGAGGGCTTCGTCGAGCAGGTCGGCGACAAGCTGGGCGTCCTGTCGAACCGTGTGCAGTCCGACATGCAGCAGTTCAAGTCGTTCATCGAGTCACGCGGCGGCACCGAGACCGGCGCCTACCGCGGGGACGTCGACCGGCCCAGCTGAGGCCCCGGCTCGGTGACCGGCCGGTCAGTCGTCGTCCTCCACGTCGACGACCGCGCCGTCACCACGCTGGACGATCTCGCTCTCGCTGGGATCGGCGTGCAGGCGCACCTCGTCAGGCACCGCGTTGACCGCCATCGCGTCCTCGACCGTGAACTCGTCAGCGCTGGGCTGGTCTCCGGGCTCGTCGTCGAACGTGGGCTTCTTCATCTCGTCTGGATTCGTCATGCCAGACCGGTACCCACCGGCCGGGAGTCCGACGCTCAGCCGGTGGAACCGCGATTGGCCATGCGTACCTCGGGTACGGGGAGGGTGGCCATTCACCGAGCCCCGTGAGGAGTCACACCATGACCAGTCATCAGAACCACGAGATCACCACCGCGCACAAGACGGCCAAGGGCGTCGCCGTCGCCGTCGGAGCGGTCTTCCTGCTCGTCGGCATCCTGGGATTCATCCCCGGTGTGACGACCAACGTCGGCGACCTCCAGTCGCACGGCCACGAGAGCAATGCCAAGCTCCTGGGCCTGTTCCAGGTCTCGATCCTGCACAACATCGTGCACATCCTGTTCGGCGTCGTGGGCCTCGCCGTCGCCGCAGCCACGCGGTACGTCCCGGCGTACCTCATCGGCGGTGGAGCCGTCTACGGCCTCCTGACCGTCTACGGCTTCGTGATCGACAAGAGCTCGGACGCCAACTTCGTGCCGCTCAACACGGCCGACAACTGGCTGCACCTCGTGCTGACCGTCGGCATGATCGGCTTGGGCGTCTGGATCATGGGTCTGCTCCGCCGCCGCTGAGCTCAGTCGGCCGGCGGGCCGAGGACGACCAACGCGATGTCGTCGTCGGCCCGCTCGCCCTGGAAGGCCATCGTTGCCGCGAGCAACGCATCGACCGCCACTGCGACGTCACCGCGTCCGTGGCGGTCGAGTGCGTCCAGGAGCCGTAGCTCGCCGAACAGCTCACCGTCACGGCGCGCCTCGAGGATCCCGTCGGTGTAGAGCATCAGCCGGTCGCCGAACCCCAGGCGCAACGTGTCGTCGGTCAGGGGCGGGTCGTCCAGGACGCCGAGCAACGTGCCCAGTGTGCCGGTGGGCTCCGGAGCGGCGCCGGCCCGCACGACCACGGGCAACGGGTGGCCGGCGCTGCACGAGACGACGTCCCAGCCGCCGTCGCGCGCCTGCAGCCGCAGCAGCACCAAGGTGCAGAAGCGGTCGGTGCCGTGCTCGAGCAGGATGCGGTTGACGACGCCGAGCGCCGCCGCGGGGCTGCGGTGGTCGACGGTCGCGGCGCGCACGGAGTACCGGACGAGGGCCGTGATCACCGCGGCGTCGACACCCTTGCCGCACACGTCGCCCAGCACCACGACCCAGTCCCCCGGGCCGATCTGGAACACGTCGTAGAAGTCGCCGCCGACCTCCTCGCCGTCGCCCGACGGCCGGTAGCCCGCCGCGATCTGCAGTCCCGGGACGGCCGGCGGACGTGACGGGATGAGGGTCGACTGCAGCGTGCGCGCCAGCTGGCGGCTGCGCTCCTCGGACGCCTCGGCCTCCTGCTTGGCCCGCAGCAGCTCCTCCTCGTACTGCCGTCGCTCGCTGGCGTCGAAGACGGCGATGCTGATGACGGACGGGTGACCGTCGGCGTCACGGTCGAGCCGCGCGTTGAGCAGGATCGGCAGTCGTGAGCCGTCCGCGCACACCATCGTGAGGGCGATCTCGCGGACGCTTCCGGCGGTCAGCAGCATCGGGCGCAGGTGCGTCTGTCCGTAGGCCCGTGCCGCGCGGGTGACGAGGTCCGCGAACGACTTCAGGCCCACGACCTCCTCGCGGGAGTACCCGGTCCAGCTCAGCAGCGTCTCGTTGATCTGCAGGATCGGACCGTCGTAGGCCACCGTCGCGAACCCGCAGGGCGCCAGCTCGAGCAGTGGCTCGTCGAAGGTGCCTGGCGCCGTCATGCCCGAGCGTCCAGGAAGCTGCGGATCGCGGCGATGGTCTCGTCCGGACTGCTGAGGTGGGGCAGGTGGCCCACCGCGTCGAGGTGCACCCACGTGCTGTCCGGGATCGCGTCGTGGACGTACCGGCCGGCCGACAACGGCGCGATCGTGTCGTCGGTGCACTGCAGCACGAGCGTCGGCGCCGACACGTGCGGCAGGTCGGCACGGTTGTCGGAGGTGAAGGTCAGTCGCGCGAACTGCCGGGCGACGTCGGGGTCGGTGCGACAGAAGCTGTCGGTGAGCTCCTGGCCGAGCTCAGGCCGGTCGGCGTTGCCCATGATGACCGGCGCCATCGACCGCGACCACCCCAGGTAGTTGCTGCCCAGCAGCTCGAGCAGCTCCTCGACGTCGCGCTCGTCGAAGCCGCCGACGTAGCCCGTCTCGAGGTCGTCGACGTAGCAGGCCGAGGGGCCCACCAGCACGAGCGCCGCGAACAGGTCGGGGGCCGCGCGCTGGGCGAGGACGGCCATCATCGCCGCGACCGAGTGACCGACCAGCACGATGTCACGCAGACCCAGCTCGCGGGACAGCAGCACGATGTCGTCGGCGTACGCCTGGAGGTCGTCGTAGTGCTCGGGGTCGTACGCCGAGACGTCGGACTGACCGGACCCCACGTGGTCGAAACGCACGACCTCGTGATCGGACTCGAAGGCCGGCGCCACGTGGCGCCACATGTCCTGATCACACCCGAATCCCGGCCCCAGCACCATCGCCGGGGCGCCGAGTCGTCCCGTCCGGGTCACGGCGTGCCGCTGCACCAGGTCCACCCCGGCAGCCTAATCGCTCGCGAGCGTCGCGGTCGGGAATGTTGGGGTGTGAGGGGCGTTGACCTTCTCGTGACCAAGAACATCGGCTTCCTGTCCTTCGGGCACTGGAACCCCTCCCCGCAGTCGCAGACCCGCTCGGCCGCCGACGCATTGCTGCAGTCGGTCGAGCTGGCCGTGGCCGCCGAGGAGCTCGGTGCCGACGGCGCGTACTTCCGCGTGCATCACTTCGCGCGGCAGCTCGCCTCACCGTTCCCGCTGCTCGCGGCCGCCGCCGCCCGCACGAGCCGCATCGAGCTGGGCACCGGCGTCATCGACATGCGGTACGAGAACCCGCTCTACATGGCCGAGGACGCCGGCGCCACCGACCTCATCGCGGGCGGGCGCCTCCAGCTCGGCATCAGCCGGGGATCACCCGAGCAGGTCGTCGACGGGTTTCGCTACTTCGGTCACGTGCCGCCGGAGGGCACGTCCGACGCCGACATGGCCCGCCAGCACGCCGAGGTCTTCCTGCAGGTGATCGAGGGCGCCGCGTTCGCCGAGCCGAACCCGCGGCCGATGTTCCCCAACCCGCCGGGCCTGCTGCGGATCGAGCCGCACGCCCCCGGTCTGCGTGACCGCATCTGGTGGGGCGCCGGCTCCCGTGCCACGGCCGAGTGGACCGCGCAGCAGGGGCTCAACCTCATGAGCTCGACGCTGCTGACCGAGGACACCGGGGTTCCGTTCCACGAGCTCCAGCGCGAGCAGATCGATCGCTTCCGCGCGGCCTGGACCGAGGCCGGGCACGAGCGCGAGCCGCGCGTCTCGGTGAGCCGCAGCATCTTCGCGCTCACCGACGATCGTGACCGCGCCTACTTCGGCGGGTCGGGCGATTCCGATCAGGTGGGCTTCCTCGAGGGCGGCCCCGCGCGCTTCGGTCGCACCTACGCCGCCGAGCCCGACCGGCTCATCGAGGAGCTGGCGCAGGACTCCGCGATCGAGGCGGCCGACACGTTGCTGCTGACGGTACCGAACCAGCTGGGCGTCGAGTACAACGCGCACGTCATCGAGAGCATCCTCACCCAGGTGGCGCCGGGCCTCGGTTGGCGCTAGCGGTCGCGATGACTTGCTCGGCCACCTCGCGCAGCTTCACGTTGCGGTCCTGCGAGTAGCGCCGCAACACCTCGAAGGCACGCTCGGCGTCGATGCCGAACCGTTCCATCAAGATGCCCTGGGCTTGACCGATGACGGTCCGGGTCCCGACCGACTCCTCGAGTCCCCGCTCGGTGCGGAGCCGGAACACGGCCGCCGCAGCCTGCCGGGCGAACAGGCGCACCAGGTCACAGTCGTCGGGATCGAACTCGCCGGTGTCGGCGCCGTACAGGTTCAGCGCACCCAGTCGCTGGTCGCGCGCATGCAGCTCGGCCGAGAGGATCCGCCCGAACCCCAGATCGGCGGCGGCGGGACCCCAGCGCGGCCACCGATCGTCGGCGGCCAGGTCCGCCGACGCGACGAAGCGCGACTGCACGGCGGCATCGACGCACGGACCCTCGCGCAGGTCGTACTGCAGCAGGTCGGCCTTCTCCACGCGCGCGGCGGTGGCGCCCACGGTCCGGAGGGTGCGGCCGCGGTCGGACATGAGGGTCACTCCCCCGTGCTCGACACCCAGCACCTCGACCGCCAGCTCGACGACCTGGTCGACCGTGCGTTCCTCGGTCTGCGACTCGGCAAGGTCCGCGGCCAGCCGGGCCACGCGGCGGATGTCGATGTCACTCATGAGTGTTGTCCCGTCGACGCCGGGGCGCTGGGCTGCCTCGTTCTCCCACCGTAGCCCTCGCGGCGTGCTCGAGCTGAATGTCCCGTGTGTCAGCGTCCGTCGACGTCGTCCCGCGCCCGCGGCGGGTAGACGAGCGTCACCAGCACCACCGACACGATCATCAGCAGGAACCACGAGACCAGCTTGGTGATCGAGACCATCGACCAGCCGTCCACTTGGTCGGGGTAGAACCAGGCTCCGCCGGCGGTGGCGACGTTCTCGGCGATCCAGATGAAGAACGCGACCAGGGCAAACGCCAGCAGCAGCGGCATCCGCAGCACGTGCTGATGCACGCGGAAGTGCATCACGGTGCGCGCCCACAGCGCCGCGATGACCACGAGCAGCACGTAGCGCGCGTCGAGGACGTAGTGATGCGTGTAGAAGTTCGCGTAGATCGCAGCCGCGACGACGACGGTCGTCCAGATGGGTGGGTACCGGTCGAACCGCAGGTCGAAGAGTCGGTAGACGCGCACCATGTACGAGCCGACCGCTGCGTACATGAAGCCGCTGTAGAGCGGGACCGCGCCGAGGTGCAGCAGGCCGCCGTCCTCGTAGCTCCACGAGCCGACGGACGTCTTGAACAGCTCCATCACCGTGCCGGCGACGTGGAAGAGCACCACGACCCACAGCTCGCGCCCGCTCTCGAGCCGGAAGCCGATCATCAACGCCTGCACGGCGATGGCTGCCAGCACGAGGAAGTCGTTGCGGTGCAACGCGGCGCTCTCGGGATAGACGAGTGCCGTCACGACGATGAGCACGAGCATCGCCGCACCGAAGACGCAGGCCCAGGCCTGCTTGATGCCGAACACGAGCAGCTCGACGACCCACGACCGCCATCCGGCGGTGGGGGCGCGGTCGAGCCACGACCGCGCCCACGCGTCGAGCCGCCGCTCGAGCGAGGTGTACCGCCCCATGCTCGCCCTTCCCCCGAAGACACCGAGAGGAGGACGATACGGGAGCGTTCCTACGACGAGCTGAGATCGCCTTCCTCGGCGAGCCGGCGGAGGGCGTCCAGTCGGGTGTCCCAGGCAGCGGCGAGCTCGTCGATGCGGCGGGCGGCCGCTCCGAGCCGCTCGGCACGGGGCGAGAACAGCACCTCGCGGCCGACCTTGCGCGACCCCACCAGGCCGGCCCGGTCGAGCACTGCGAGGTGCTTGACCACGGCCGGCCGGGTCACCGGCAGCTCCTGCGCCAGGCCGGTGGCTGACCGCTCACCGCGCTCGGCGAGCAGGGTCAGCACCTGCCAGCGCATCGGGTCGCCCAGGGCGCTGAAGACCTCGACCTCGGCGATGGTGGCGGTCACTCAGACCGCCGCGCCCTGCGTGCGGGCGTGGTCGGCCAGCTCACCGGTCTCCTGCATCCAGCCCTTCGTGTGCCCCTCCAGCAGGCCGCGCCGGTCGTCGGTGGGGAGGTCGAGCGAGGCGAAGCCGCTCTCGACGACCCGCAGGTGGGTGCCGGTTCCGCGGGGCTCGAGGGTGAACTCGACGAGGGTCGAGTTCCCGTCGCCCAGCGTGGTGCCCGGTGCGACATCGATCTGCTGCCAACGGAAGGCGAATCGCGAGGTCGGGTCGACGGTCACGACCTGGCCGTCGAGGTCGTGACCGTCCCAGCGGACCTGCATGGTCCCGCCGGGACGCAGGTCGATGTCGGCGCCGCGGTCGCCGAACCAGGTGCCGAGGTGCTCGGCCTCGGTGATGAGCGTCCAGACGCGGTCGATGTCGGCGGCGATGTCGAGCTCGCGCTCGATGGTGTCCTGCATGATGATCCTCCTGATCGGAATGTGTCACCCAACGGTGACACATCCGGTGGGACATGTGCAACCCTCCGGTGACACTTTCTCAGGCCGAGCCGGGCCGCTCTCGACGCCGGTACTCCGAGACCACCACGCCCGAGGTGTAGGGCGTCGCGACGTCCAGCGCGAAAGCACTCGTATCGACAGCCCCCCGCACCAGCGGGATCCCGTCCCCCAGCACGATCGGGTTGACCTTGAGCACGAGCCGGTCGATCTCGTCCCAGATCGCGCCGGCCAGCCGGCCCCCTCCGCACAGCCAGAGGCCACCTCCGTCCGCCTGCTTCAACCGCTGCACCTCCGCCACCGGATCCGTCGTCACCAGGCGCACGCCGCTCGGCACGTCGGCCTCGGCATGCCGCCGCGTGAACACCACTTGCTCCAGGTGGGGGTACGGGTCGGCGACACCCTGCCGCAGCCCGACGTCGTAGGTGCCCCACCCCATCAGCACCGTTCCGAACCGGCCCCCGTCGGCCGTCAGCCCCAGCGCCTCGAGCGCCACCGCCGGCAGCGTCTCCGGGTAGTCGCGAAAGATCATGTCGAAGTGGTCGCCCTCGGTCAGGAAGGCCGACCAGTCCCCGTCGGGCGCGGCGATGTACCCGTCGATCGAGGTCGCCACGTAGTAGGTCAGCTCACGCATGTCCGCTCCTGTCACCTTCCATTCACAACACCTGTCGTGGTTCTCAATGTACGACAGGTGTCGTGGTCCGCGCTAGTCTCGCTTCATGGCGACCAACGAGGAACGACGCCGCGACCTGGCCGACGCGGGGCTCACGGTCCTGGCGCAGGACGGCTCGCGCGGCCTGACGCACCGGGCCGTCGACCGGCAGGCCGGGGTGCCGACCGGCACCACCTCCAACTACTTCCGCAGCCGCGACGAGCTGCTGCAGGGCCTGGTCGCCCGGATCGGCGAACGCCTCGCCCCCACCCCACGCGACCTCGAGCGACTGGCCGACCGCTCCCCCGGGACGGACCTGTTCGCCGACTACGTGCGCGACATCGTCCGCCGACTCACGACCGAGCGTGACGTGACGCTCGCCCTGTTCGAGCTGCGCCTGGAGACTGCGCGCCGCCCCGAGGTGCGCGACCTGATGAACACGTGGCTCACGGAGTCGTTCGCGAACGACGTCGCGTTCAACGAGGCGGCCGGTCTGCCCGGCGGTCGCTTCGAGATCGCGTTGTTTCACTACGCGGTCGACGGCCTGCTGCTCGACCGGCTGACCACCTCGATCGACCCCGACACCGCGACCGACCAGGTCATCGACGCCTTCGTCGCCGGCCTGCTCCGCTGACCGGTGTGGGGCTGCCCCCTCTAGGCTCGACGCATGGCCACCGTCATCCTCGTGCGGCACGGCCGCACCACCGCCAACGCCTCCGGAGTCCTTGCCGGGCGCACGCCCGGGGTCGAGCTCGACGACACCGGACGCGACCAGGCCGCCCGCACCGGTGAGCGACTCGGTGCCGTGCCGCTGGTCGCTGTCGTGTCGAGCCCGCTCCAACGGTGCCGGCAGACCGCGCAGGCCGTCCTCGACCACCAGTCCGGCTCACCCGACGCCCCCGTCGACGACGGCATCACCGAGTGCGACTACGGCGACTGGCAGGGTCGCTCGCTGTCCGACCTGGCGTCCGAGGACCTGTGGTCGGTCGTCCAGAACCAGCCCTCGGCCGCCGTCTTCCCCGGAGGGGAGTCGCTCGGCGCGATGCAGGCCCGGGCTGTCGCCGCGATCCGCGCCCGAGACGCCGCCATCGAGGCCGAGCACGGGCCCGGCGCGGTGTGGGTGGCGGTCAGTCACGGCGACATCATCAAGGCCGTGCTGGCCGACGCGCTGGGCATGCACCTCGACCTGTTCCAGCGCCTGCACGTCAACCCCGCGTCGGCGTCGATCGTCTCGTACGGCACCACCCGACCCCACGTCGTCGCGATGAACACCGACGCCGGAGACCTCGCCTGGTTGGGCACGAAACCCCCCGCCGCGGACGCCCCAGTTGGTGGCGGAGTCGGTGGCGGCGCCGGCCCCGACGCGCCGACTTCGGCAGCCTCCTAGGCTGGAGGCATGGAACCCCTCGTCCACCGGTTCGACTGGCCGGACCGATTCGTCGTCGGCACGGTCGGCCCCCCGGGTTCGCGCACCTTCTTCCTGCAGGCGCGCAGCGGTGACCAGGTCGTCAGCGTCTCGCTCGAGAAGCAGCAGACGGCCGCGCTCGCCGAGCGCATCGAGGAGGTCCTCGACGAGCTGATGGCCGAGGACGGCAACCCCTACAGCATCCCGGCGCTGACGCCGGAGGAGCTCGTCGACACCGATCCCCTCGAGCAGCCGGTCGAGGAGCAGTTCCGCGCCGGCGCCATGAGCCTCGGCTGGGACCCCTCGACCGCCCAGGTCGTCATCGAGGCGTTCCCGATCCCCGAGATCGACCTCGAGGCGATCGATCCCGAGCTCGACGCCGCACTGGCCGCCAGCAACGCCGGCGAGCTCGGTCCCGATGACGTCGTCGAGATCGAGGTCGTGCCGGAGGAGGTCCTGCTGGTCCGCATCCCGGTCGGCAGCGCCCGCGCGTTCGCCAAGAGCGCCCGCGAGATCGTCAAGGCCGGCCGCCCCCTCTGCGTGCTGTGCAACGCGCCGATGGACTCCGAGGCCGAGCACGTCTGCGAGCTGCCCGACGGTTTCCGGTGACGGAGCTCCTCGACGCTGACATCTCGCTGACCGGTCGCATCATGTCGGCCTCGAACGCCACGTTCGTCGGCTCGATCGGTGACGTCACGGTGGTCTACAAGCCGGTGGCCGGGGAGCGACCGCTGTGGGACTTCCCCGACGGCAACCTGGCCCGCCGCGAGGCCGCGGCCTACGTGGTCTCGGAGGCGCTGGGCTGGGACGTCGTGCCCCGCACGTGGCTCCGCGACGGGCCGCACGGCGTCGGCATGGTGCAGCTCTGGCAGGAGCCGGACGCCGAGCAGGAAGCCGTCACCCTCGTGCCCGCCGGCGAGGTCCCCGAGCATGGCTGGCGCCACGTGCTCGACGGCGTCGGCGCCGACGACCAGCCGGTCTCGCTGATCCACGAGGACTCCCCCGCCCTGCGCCGCATGGCGGTCTTCGACGTGCTGACCAACAACGCCGACCGCAAGGGTGGTCACGTGCTCGAGATGACCGACGGGCACCGGTACGGCGTCGACCACGGCCTGACCTTCCACGTGGAGCACAAGCTCCGCACCGTCCTGTGGGGCTGGGTCGACGACGAGCTGACCGACGACGAGGTGGCTGGGGTCCGCCGGGTGCGTTCCGCCCTCGACGGCGATCTCGCCGCCACGCTCGCGCCGCTGCTCACCGCGGCCGAGATCGAGGTGCTGGCCGCCCGGTGCGACCGCCTGCTGGGCACGCCGCGCTTCCCGGGGCCGAGCGGTGACATGCCCGCCGTGCCCTGGCCTCCCTTCTGAGGGTGCCCGCCCGGAGCCCCCTGCCGCGGGGCGGTCAGTCAGCAACCTCTCCCACGCCGGAGGGGTTGCTGGCTGACCGCACTAGGCTCGCGGCATGACCTCGGACGTGCTGCTCGTCGGTGCCGGTGACCTCGGAGCAGACATCGGCCTGCGACTCGCCGCGTTGGGGCACGACGTCGCTGCGATCCGCCGGCGGGCCGAGCTCGTGCCGGCACCGCTGCACGGCGTGTCCGCCGACCTCACGCAGGAGACGCCGCAGCTGCCGCCCCTCGACCTCGGTCTGCTGGTCGTCGCGCTGACAGCCCGGCCGCGCAGCGAGGAGTCGTACCGCGCCACGTACGTCGACGGCATGCTGCGTGCCCTGGACGCTGTCGACGCCGCTGGGCAGGTACCGGCGCGTGCCGTGCTGATCTCGTCGACCGCGGTGCACGGCGACGCCGGGCCCGACCCGATCATCGACGAGACGACGTCCGTCGCGCCCACCGACGGCCCCGGCCGCATGCTCGTGGAGGCCGAGCGGACCTTCCTCGAGCGGGTGCCGTCCGGGACGGTGCTGCGACTGTCCGGTCTCTACCGCAGCGACTCCACGCGTCTGCTGGACCAGGTGCGCGAGGGCCGGATCACGGACCCGCACCGCTGGACGAATCGCATTCACCGTGACGATGCCGCCGATGCCGCCGTGCACCTGCTCACCCGGCCCGAGCATCCCGAGAATCTGTACCTCGGCACCGACGACGAGCCGACCCAGCTCGGCGACGTCGGGGCGTTCCTGGCGGAGCGACTCGGGGTCTCGCCCCCGGAGCCCGCCGACCCGGCCCAGGGCCACGGCAAGCGGATCTCGAACGCCCGCCTGCGCGCCAGCGGGTGGACCCCACGCTTCCCCACCTACCGCGAGGGCTACGCGGTCTGACTGCATGACGCGACCGGCGCCCCGGGCCACCGTGGTGGGCCAAGACGCCGGTCGGGTCGAACGGGCTGGATCAGCCGGAGATGCGCTCCCAGACGCGGTGCCCGCCCATCAGGGCCATGACGCCCTCCAGCACCGTGGTAGCGGAGTCGTCGACGACCACACCGGCGGCGCCCGCCGGCAGGCCGGCCGACGCGAGCGCGGTCACCGAGTCGCCCCAGCCGCCGATGGCCTTGCCGTGACGGAACGCCTCGGCCAGCAGCAGCCCGACCCGCGGGTCCAGACCGCCGAGGGCGACCTCGCCGCTCTTCGCGTCCAGGCCGGGCGTGGCGTCCGGCGCGGGGCCGGGGTACCCGGCGAGCAGCGCGGCGTCGAACTCGATCGAGCGGGCCGTCAGGAACGTCCGCTGGATCGGGATCGGCGGGCCGACCTCGTCCTGCAGCATGCCGCCGTGACCGGCGACGATCAGCGGGACCATCGACCCGGCCAGCACCGCTTCGCGGACCTCGCGGACCGGCGTCAGGTCGTCGAGACCCTCCGGCACCACGATCGCCACGAGCCGTCCGTCCGTCGGCCACGTGTCCCCGACCTGGGACAGCGCCGGGCTGGGCGTCTGCGGCGTCAGCGGCACGCTCGGGCTGGGCGTCGGCAGACCGAGTCCCGTCGCGACGGTGGCGCAGAGCTCGGCGTCGATGTTGGCCAGGGCCTGGAGCTGACGCTCCTTGATCGTCTGCTCGTAGCACTTGCCCAGCTCGAACGTGTAGGCCTGCGCGACGTGCTGACGCTCGACGTCGCTGAGGCTCGCGTAGAACAGCTGAGCCTGGCTGAAGTGGTCGTCGAACGAGGCCGGCGCCTCGCGCACCTTGGTCGACGCGGCGACGGCCTGCGGCACGTCGATGAACGCACTGACGTCCTCACCGGCCATGAACGGGCAGCCACCGTCCAACGAGTTCGGCTTGTACGGCGCGACACCCGAGTGCACGGCGTCCTGGTGGAAGCCGTCACGCTGCATGTCGTTGACGTCGGCGTGCGGCCGGTTGATGGGGATCTGCGCGAAGTTCGGCCCGCCGAGCCGCGTCAGCTGGGTGTCGAGGTACGAGAACAGGCGGCCCTGCAGCAGCGGGTCGTTCGTCGCGTCGATGCCCGGCACGAAGTGACCGGCGTGGAACGCTACCTGCTCGGTCTCGGCGAAGTAGTTGGTGGGGTTCGCGTTGAGCGTCATGGTGCCGATGACCTGCACCGGGGCCAGCTCCTCCGGCACCATCTTCGTGGGGTCGAGCAGGTCGATGCCCTCGAAGGTCTCCTCGGGGGTGTCGGGGAAGACCTGGATGCCCAGGTCCCACTCCGGGTGCGCCCCGGACTCGATGGCGTCGGCGAGGTCACGGCGGTGGAAGTCGGGATCGATGCCACCGGCGATCTGCGCCTCCTCCCACGTCAGCGAGTGCACGCCGAGGCGCGGCTTCCAGTGGAACTTCACGAGCGTCGTCTCGCCGGCTGCGTTGACGAGCCGGAAGGTGTGCACGCCGAAACCCTCCATCATCCGGTACGAGCGCGGGATGCCCCGGTCGCTCATGTTCCAGAGGGCGTGGTGCTGACCCTCGGTGTGCAGCGAGACGAAGTCCCAGAACGTGTCGTGCGCGCTCTGCGCCTGCGGGATCTCGACGTCCGGGTGCGGCTTGCCGGCATGGATGACGTCGGGGAACTTGATCGCGTCCTGGATGAAGAACACCGGGATGTTGTTGCCGACGAGGTCGTAGTTGCCCTCGGTCGTGTAGAACTTCACCGCGAAGCCCCGGGTGTCGCGCACGGTGTCGGCCGAGCCACGCGATCCCAGCACGGTCGAGAAGCGCGTGAAGACGCGCGTCTCGGCGCCCTCCTGCAGGAAGGCCGCCTTGGTCAGCTGCGAGGCTGCACCGTTCGACACGAACGTGCCGTGAGCGGCGGCGCCGCGGGCGTGGACCACGCGCTCCGGGATGCGCTCGTGGTCGAACGACATGATCTTCTCGCGCAGGTGGTGGTCCTGCAGCAGCACAGGACCGCGGGAGCCGGCCTTCAGCGAGTGGTCGGTCTCGCGCAGCGGCACGCCCTGGGCAGTGGTCAGGTAGGCACCCTGCTGAGCGTTGTCGTCCTGGCTGTCGCCGGACTTCGCCCCGGTGGGGGTGTGCGGATCGGGACCGTCCTGGGCGGGCTTGCGCGGCAACGGGCCGCGGGGCTCGGTGGGCTCCTCGAGCGTCGGCGGCTCGGAGCCGGGCGTGCCGGGGATCTCGGGAGCGCCGCTGGTCATGGCCGCCTTCACCTCGCCGACCACCTCGGAGGCGACGCCGGTGGCCGTGTCGACCGCCTTCTGCACGGTGCTCTTGTCGTCGGTGTTCTTGCCGTCATCTGCCATGGTCCGTCTCCTGTGGGTTCGCCGTGCGGTACGTCCCTCCGCCCGTACCCGGTGGGACCCCGGCGTAACCGACCCGGCGACGAACTCTTAGCGGCTCGCGAGGCGTTCGATGCGCCGCAGCGCGACGTGCAGGACCGGCAGGTAGACCGGCGCCCAGAGCGGCGCCGCCATGCTCACCACCGAGCCCCAGGTGGGCGAGGCCGCGTTGATGGGCTCGACGGAGTGTGTCGTGGCCGGCACGCCCGCCACGGACCATGACCAGCGACGACCAGGCACGACCTCGGTGATGCGGAACGGCAGCGGCACACCGACTGGCGTCCAGACCGTGCCGCGCGCCCCCACGGCGAGCTCGTCGGCGTCGAGAGTCGCGCGGCTGACAGTGGGGCCCCAGACGGGCCACGCGTCCAGGTCGGTGAGGACCGCCCAGACGGCCGCCGCGGAGGCGGGGACCTGACGGCGAGCCGTCAGCACCCCGCGCCCCCGCGTGTGGTGTCCACGGTCAGGACCGGTCTGCCTCGTCGGCCGATCGCCGGATCTCGCGTCCGGCAGCGATGTCTTCTCGCTCCTGCTTCTCGGCCTTCTCGATGTTGCGGGTGTCGCGCGGCGGGAGCTGGATCGTGCGCTCCGCAGCGATGCCGCCCTGCAGCTGGCGTCCGCGCTCCAGCTCGGCGTCCAGCTCGGCGCCGACCAGCAGGGCCAGGTTCGTGATCCACAACCACAGCAGGAAGACGATGACGCCCGCCAGGGAGCCGTACGTCTTGTCGTAGCTGCCGAACATCGACACGTACACGGCCAGCGCCACGGAGGCCAGGATCCAGACCACGATCGCAAGGACGGCGCCGACGCTGATCCACCGGAACTTGGGCTGCTTGACGTTCGGCGTCGCGTAGTACAGCAGCGCGACGACCAGCACCACGACGGCCAGCACGAACGGCCACTTCGCGATGTCCCAGACCAGCACGGCCGTGGAGCCGAGGCCGATCTGGTCGCCGATCGCCTTGGCCAGCGGACCCGTGACGACGAGCGAGACGGCCGCGATCGCGATGAGCACCACGGAGATCAGCGTGACGAGCAGCATGATCGGCCGCAGCTTCCAGATGGGCCGGCCCTCGCCCGTCTCGTAGATGCGGTTCATCGCCCGCCCGAAGGCGCCGACGTAGCCCGACGCCGAGAACAGCGCGCCCAGCAGACCGAGCACGAGGCCCAGACCGGCACCCTGGGAGGTCACGAGTCCCTCGATGGTGGGCCGGAGCGTGTCGACGGCCGACGCCGGGCCCACCTGGTCGACGATCGCGAGCAGCGAGTCGACCGTGCTCTGCCCCTGGCCGACGACGCCCAGCAAGGAGACCAGCGCGATGAGCGCCGGGAAGAGCGCGAGGACCGCGTAGTACGTCAGCGCGGCCGCGAGGTCGGTGCACTGGTCCTTGGTGAACTCACGAAACGTCTTCTTGCCGACGTACTTCCACGACCTCGGGTTGAGGTCGGAGAGCTCGTCGGGCTTGCGATCGTCCTCGGCCGGCGGAGCGTCGACGTCGGACGTCGTCGCGGCCATCAGTAGCGCCGCCAGATCACGGCGATCGCCAGTGCGGTGACCGCGACCACCGCGATCTCGGGCCAGCGCGACGCGGCCTCGTGAGTCGTGTGACTGACGAACTCGGTCGTGTTGGCCTTGACCTGGTCGGTCGTGCCCTTCAGCTGGCCCTTGACGTCGAGCTTCTCGCTGAGGGCCTCGACCGTGTGGCCCAGCTCCTCGCGCGTGCGCTCGATGTCGGCCTGCAGCTCCGCGACCGAGGGGTGGGAGTCGGGCTGGTCCGCGTCATTCATGACCGGGCCTCCTTGATCTCGGCGACGTCCTTCTTCACGTTCTCGATGGTCCGCTCGGGCGGACCGGCCTGGTCGACCTGCTTCTTGCCCACGAGCGCGCCGATCCCGGCGATGACGAACAGCACCACCGCCACGATGAGCGCGGCGAGCCAGACGTCGAGCACCAGCGCCAGCGCGGCCACCGCGGCAGCGACCAGGGTCGACAGGCCGAGGAACGCGAACAGGCCCGCGCCACCGAACAGGCCGGCACCGATGCCGACGTGCTTGGCGCTCGCCGACAGCTCGGTCTTGGCCAGCTCCACCTCGTCACGGACGAGGCGGCTGGTCTGCTCAGTCAGCTGGCTGACCAGCTCCGCCAGGGACGGGTCGGCCGGCCGCGCGTCGCGCTCAGGCATGACCAGGCTTGGCCGGGTTCTCGGCGGTGCCCGGGAGGTCCGAGCCCGCAGCGCCGTTGGAGCCGTTCGAGTTGTCGGAGCCGTTGGTGGCCGACTTCGCGGCGCCCGCGGCCTTGTCGGCAGCCTGCTGCGCCTTCTCCTTCACGACCGGGGCCTGCTCGGCGGCGAAGTCCTGCGCCTGAGCGGCGGCCTTCTGCACCTGGGGATTGCCCTTGACGCGACCGGCGGCGTCCACGATCTGCTCGTAGCGCTCGCGGCCTGCCCGGGCGCCGAGCACGTAACCCGCAGCGGCGGCGGCCAGAATCGTCGTCTTCTTGAACATGTGTCCTCCGAGGCACCGCCGGACGAGCCCTGTGCTCGCCCGGATCCATCACGATGTACCCGGCGGCCCGCGGTCGAATCATGGGGTGACGACACATGCCGTCATGGCGTGAGGACACGCGCGGCGGGGTACAGGACCACCATGACTGACGAGAACCTCGACAAGCTCATCGAGCTCACCCGCGACTCCCGCTTCTGCATGCTCACCACGACCGACGAGGACGGCACGCTGGTGAGCCGTCCCATGGCCCGCCAGGACGTCGACCTCGACGTCACGATGTGGTTCATCGCCACCCGCGACTCCCGCAAGGTCCGCCACGTCCGCGCGAACCCCCAGGTGTCCGTGACCGTGTCGACCAACAGCTCCTGGGTCTCCCTGACCGGTCGCGCCGAGGTCGTCGACGACCTCGAGACGCTGCGGGAGATGTGGAGCACGTTCGCGGAGGCGTGGATCCCTGAGGGCCCCGAGGACCCCAACGCGATCCTGCTCAAGGTCGACGTCGACTCGGCCGAGTACTGGGACAACCCCGGCGGCCGCGTGTCCAGCGTCATCAGCCTGGTGAAGTCGAAGGTGACCGGCCAGCCCTACGACGGCGGAGATCACGAGGTCGTCAAGGACGTCTGAGACCTGTGGACGGGCGGGTGCGTCGCGCCCGGTCGGCGGTCGACACTGCCGCCATGGACCTGAATCGACGCATCCGCTCCCTGCCCGACCTGACCGATCTGTGGACGTTCATCGATGGCGGTCATGGATACAGCGCTCCGCAGCTGTTCGCGATCCCCCTCGACCGGACCGACCACGCCTTGCCCTCGATCATCCAGGTGTACGACGACGACCTGTGCCAAGAGCCGGACGACCACCCCTTGGAGCAGCTCATCTACCAGCTGGCCGCGGTGGTCGAGGAGCTCGTGCCCGAGGGGTCGGTGGCCGTCATGCGGGCTCGCCCCGGCGGACCCGACATGACCGAGCAGGACCGGCGCTGGTGCCTGGCGCTGCACCGTCATCTCCACGCCGCACCCTTCGCGACCAGGCCGCTGTTCTTCGCCACCGACACGTCAGTGGGCATCGTGCCGCCCGACGTGCTGGTCGCGGCATGACAGAAGCCCGGGACCGTGACGGTCCCGGGCTTCGTCGTGCTGTGTGTCAGCTGGTGGAGCTGTCGCTGACCTCGTCGCCGACGGTCGTGGTGACGTCGGGACCGGTGCTGTAGGCCAGCACCTCCTCGACCTCGACGTGCTCCTTGTCGTCGGCCGGGCCGGTGGTCCGAGCGGCGACGTCGGCCGGGGTGACGTTCGCCGCCGCCTTCTTGGCGGGCGACTTCTTGGCAGGCGCCTTCTTCGCCGGGGACTTCTTCGCCGGGGACTTCTTCGCCGTCGGCTTCTTCGCAGCCTCAGGCTTCTTGGCCGGCTCCGGCTTCTTCGCAGCCTCAGGCTTCTTGGCCGGCTCCGGCTTCTTCGCAGCCTGCGGCTTCTTCGCGCTGGCGGGGGCCTTCGTGGCCGGGGGCGGGGTCGCCCGGCTGTCGCCACCGCGATCGACCGGCGGGGCGGCCTTCCCGGAGGAAGCGCCGGTGTCCTGGGTGCCGCCGGACGCGTCCTGGGAACCGGGGGTGACCTTCGAGAGCACCGACGCCACGGAGTTCAGCCCGACGTGCGCGGCCCCCAGCGCGGCGTGCTGCACGAGGCGGACGGGGCGGGACAGGACCGAGCGGATCATCGAGAAAGACCTTTCGTGGACGGACAGTGCCCCAGAAGTACCCCGGTGCTGACGACTCACTCATCCCGCGGGCTCAGCACACCCTGCGCCGCGCACCGGCCTGTGCAAAGGTCGGAAGATGACCTCGCCCTCCTCGCCGGACACGGTGGCGCCGGCGGAGGCGTTGAATCTTCCGCCCGTCACGAGCGAGGCCCTTCTGCTCGGCGTCATCGTCATCGTCTCCGGCTACGTGCTGGGACGGCTGGCGCGATGGGCGACGCGCCGCATCCTGCGGTGGCGCGGCCGCTCCCCCAGCGCCAGCGCCATGTTCGGGACCCTGGCCCAGGCCGTGCTGATCGTGCTGTCGGTCGCGGCCGCCCTGACGCTGATGTTCCCCAGCGTGAAGCCGGTCAACGCCTTGGGCGGCATCGGTGTCCTGTCGATCGCCGCCGGCATCGCGTTCCAAACGGTGCTGGGCAACATGTTCGCCGGCATCGTGATCCTGGCGCGGGACATCTTCCGCGTGGGCGACCAGATCGCCGTGGAGGACGTAGCCGGCACGGTGATCGAGATCAACCTCACCAACACCGCCGTGCGCACCTTCGACGGCCGCAAGGCACTGATTCCGAACTCCGTCATCCATTCGCAGGTCGTCGCGGTGCAGACCGGCTTCGAGCACGTGCGCTCCACCATCTCGCTCGACATCGACGACCGGTCCGACTTCGCGCTCGCCATCAACGTCGCCGAGGAAGCCATGCGCACGGTGCCGGTCGTGCTGGGTGACCCGCCGCCGCAGGCCCTGCTGCAGAGCGTCGGGTCGGCCACGGTCCAGATGGACCTGCGGTTCTGGTCCGGCGCTCGGCAGATGGAGACCCGCGTGGCCCAGCACCAGGTCATCGTGGCGGTCCTGCAGGACCTCGCGGACGCCGGTGTGGTCACCGGGTCTGACGTGCTGGTCGTCGAGGGTGGCCCCCAGCTCCTCTCGGCCCTGCAGCAGCCGGAGGACGCCCCGTGAGCCTGTGGGTGCGGCTCCGGTCGAGCTTCTGGTTCGTCCCGGCTGTCCTGTGTCTCGCCGCGGTCGTGCTGGCCGAGGGCCTGATCCAGGTCGACCAGTGGATCGGCGACTCCGACCTCGGCCTGGTCAGCACGATCATCACCCGGGTGGGCGAGTCCGGCAGCCGCGACCTGCTCGGCGCCATCGCCGGGTCGATGCTGACGGTCGCCTCCACCACGTTCTCCATCACGATCGCCGTGCTGGCGCTGTCGTCATCGACGTACGGGCCCCGCTTGGTGCGCAACTTCCTGGCCGATCGCGGCAACCAGTTCGTCCTCGGCATCTTCGTGGCGACCTTCCTCTACAGCCTGATGGTGCTGCGCTCGATCCGCGTCATCGACGAGGGTGACGAGTCGTACTTCGTGCCTCACCTGGCCGTGAACGTCGCCGTCCTGCTGGCCGTCGCGTCGATCGGCGTGCTCGTGTACTTCATCCACCACATCAGCGACTCCGTGCAGGTCTGGACGCTGGCCCAGCAGGTGCACACCGGCCTGCTCCGAGCCGTCGACCGGCTGTACCCGACCGACTCGGTGCGCGCCTCCGGGCCAACGCCGGACGGCACCTCGAGCGTGGAGATCCCGTCGAGCTGGGCCGAGGGAACGGCCGTCGTGTCAGACGAGGCCGGCTACGTCCAGAGCATCGACATCGACCACCTCGTCGCCCTGGCCGCCCGCCGTGACCAGGTGATCAAGCTCGAGGTGCGCCCCGGCGAGCACGTCGTCAAGGGCCGGGTCCTGGCCCGCACATGGCCGCCCGCCACGGAGGACGGCTCCGCCGCGGTGCGCGGCGCCGTGCACGTGGGCCGTGCCCGCACCCCCGAGGAGGATGTCGAGTTCGCGGCCCTGCTGCTCGAGGAGATGGCCGTCCGCGCCCTGTCGCCCGGCACCAATGATCCGTACACCGCGATCAACGCCCTCGATCACCTCACCAGCGGCCTGACCGTGCTGGCCGGCCGCACCCTGCCGTCACCCCGGCGGTACGACGGCGACGGACACCTGCGGGTCGTCGCTCCCACCGTCTCCCTGACCGATCTGCTCGACCACGTGATCGGCGCGATGCGCACCTACGCGCTGGAGCACCCCACCGTCCTGCACCGCACCCTGAGCCTCATCGACCAGGTCGGCGACGCGTGCCACGACCCCGCACTGCCGCCGCACCTCGACGGTCAGGTCCGTGACCTGCTCGAGGCCTACGAAGCCACCTCACCGCACGCCCGCGACCTCGACGCTATGACCCGCGAGGCCCGCCGGGTGCGCGAGAAGCTGGTCGCCTCTCCCCCGAGCCGATGATCAGCCCCAGGACCCCACACAGGACGCTGACGGAACGTTTTCCGGGCGCCTTGGCTCGTCGGCCCACCGGCATCCCCCTGGCCGGGTGGAAGCAGGTCGCCAAGCGCGTCTGGATCGAGACCCAGGTCGACCAGATCCCGCTGCTGGCCGCCGGCGTGGCCTTCTGGGCCTTCATCTCCCTCTTCCCGGCGATGATCGCGGCGGTGTCGGTCTACGGGTTGGTGGCGGACCCGGGCACGGTGACCCGACAGGCCGAGGCCGTCACGAACGCACTGCCCTCCGATGCCGCGTCCCTGGTCGTCGGCCAGATGGAGACCATCAGCGCGCAGTCGTCCGACTCGTTGAGCTTCAGCCTGATGCTCTCGGTGCTGCTGGCGCTCTGGACGGCGTCCGCGGCGGTCAGCAACATCATGTCGGCGGTCAACACGGCCTACGACGAGGAGGAGACCAGGAACTGGTTCCGGCGCAAGGGCATCGCGCTGCTGCTGAGCCTCGGCGCCGTGACGATCGTGGTGGTCTCCGTCGGCCTGATCGCCGTGGCTCCGTTCGTGCTGGAGATGGTCGCACCCGACGGCTGGACGCGGACCCTGCTCCAGACCGGACGCTGGGTCGGGCTGGTCTTGGCCGTCCTGGGCGGCACCGCGGTGCTGTACAAGCTGGCCCCGGACCGGCGCAACCCGCGCCTCGTGTGGGTCTCGGTCGGTTCGGTCGTGGCCACGGTCGTGTGGTTGCTCGCGTCGTTCGGGTTCTCGCTCTACGTCGAGAACTTCGGCCGGTACGCCCGCACGTACGGCGCGTTGGCCGGCGTCGCGGTCCTGATGCTCTGGCTCTGGATCAGTGCCCTCATCGTCCTGGTCGGCGCCGAGATCAATGCCGAGGCCGAGCAGCAGACGACCCGCGACACGACCGTCGGCGACCCGCGTCCAATGGGCGAGCGCGACGCGGTGAAGGCCGACGCCTGGCCCGAAACCGAGCACACCGAACGCAAGCAGACCTAGCCGCAGGACGCCTCAGCGCAGCTGGTCGGCCAGGTCCAGCAACGACGACACCGCGAGATCGGGAGACCTGAAGTACGTGGGGTACGGGCCGGCCGACCGATTCACCCACGCCGTGGCGAGGCCCGCACGGGACGCACCGTCGATGTCCCAGGGATGGACAGCGACGAGCATGGCGTCCGGAGGATCCACCCCGCACCGCTCCAGCGCGTAGGCGTACGCGCTCGCCGCGGGCTTCCACAGTGAAGCGTCCTCGACCGAGAGGAGCGCCTCGAACTGGTCGCGGATCCCGGCACGATCGAAGAGATCCCCGGCGACCGACGCGGAACCGTTGCTCAGTGTCACCAGGCGGATGCCGAGCCGATCCAGCGCGCCGACCCCGTCGGGCACGTCTTCATGTACCTGAAGGCCGGCGAAGCCTCCCATTATGTGCTCGACCGCCTCCTCGACCCCGCGATTCAACGGCAACCCGTGCAGGCTGACCCGCAGGGCCTCCTCCGCGATGCTCGCAAAGCGCTCGCTCGTGTCGACGGCCGTCAGGGCGAAACCGTCGCGGAGCAGTCCTGCGAACCACGTCTTCGCCAGCTGCGCAGGTGCGCCGACGTCCTCGAATCGCTGACCCATGGGTGACGTGTCCGACAACGTCTCGTTGACGTCGAAGATCAGCAGGCTCGGCCGCCGGGGTCCGTCGGGATTCACCGGATGATCGGCACTCGGAAGCTCATGACCAGCGGGATCTGGCGTCATGACCTCACGGTAGCCATCCCCGCAGCAGCGGGTGCCCTTCAGACAGGAACCCGTCGCCTAGGATCTGGTCATGGAGCTCGTGGACGTCGGCCGTGTCGTCGCGGGACTCGTCCTGCTCGTCGGAGGCGGCGAGCTGCTCGTGCGGGGCGCCGCAGCCGTGGCCCGCGCGGTCGGCATCAGCCCGTTGGTCGTCGGCCTCCTCGTGGTCTCGGCGGCCACGTCGGCACCAGAGCTCGCCGTGACGATCGACGCCGTGGCGCGCGGCGAGCCCAACCTGGCGGTCGGCAACGTCGTCGGCAGCAACATCGTCAACGTGCTGCTCATCCTCGGCCTGTCGGCTGCGCTGGCGCCCCTGGTGGTCAAGCGACAGCTCGTCCGCTTCGACCTGCCGGTCATGGTTGGCGTTTCGGCGCTCTTCCTCGTCCTGTCCCTCGACGGCAGCCTTCGGTGGTGGGACGGCCTGATCCTGCTGGCGTGCCTGGTCGTCCACTCGGTGCTGACGGTGCGCCTCGGGCGCCGCGAGCCCATCGACGCGGCGGAGGGCGCGAGCCTGTCGACGCCGGTGGCGGCCCTCTTGGTGGTGCTGGGGGTCGGGGTCCTCGTGGCCGGGGCGAACCTGCTCGTGGCGGGTGCGGTCAACATCGCCACGACTGTCGGGGTGAGCAGCCTGGTCGTGGGACTCACCGTGGTGGCGGTCGGCACCTCGTTGCCGGAGCTGGCGACCTCGCTGATCGCCCTCCTTCGCGGTGAGCGCGACATGGCGGTGGGCAACATCGTCGGCAGCAGCATCTTCAACATCGCCATGGTCCTCGGACTGCCCGCTCTGCTGTTCTCCGGTGGCATCCCGGTTCCGCCCGCAGCGATCGCCCTCGACATCCCCCTCATGGTCGCCGCCTCGGTGGCACTCCTGCCCATCGCCTTCACCGGCTTCGTCGTCGCCCGGTGGGAGGGCGGCCTGTTCGTCGGTCTGTATGGGGCCTACGTGGCCTACGTGGTGCTGGCTGCCACCCAGCACGACGCGCTCGAAGGGTTCACGTCCGTGATGGTGTGGTTCGTGCTGCCGCTCGTGGCGGTCACCTTGGTGGTGTTCGCCAGCTACGAGGTCGGCGTGGTGCGAGGACGACGCCAGGCCCGCCAGGCCGGCGGGAACGCCGGCAGCTAGTCCTGACGGACGCACTCACATGACGAAGGCCCCCTGACCGTCTCCGGTCAGGGGGCCTTCACGTGGTAGCGGGGACAGGATTTGAACCTGTGACCTCTGGGACGATCTGGGCTCCCAGCCCGTACTTCGGAATGTCTTTGGTCAGCTTCGGTTGCCTCGATCTACACGGAGATCGACTGGCTGCCGACGTCGCCACTGTACCGGTTACCTCCGGTCGTCTCGGCCTCGTTCGCGTTGTTCCTGAAGGGTTTTCGATGGGCATTTCAATGGGACGGTTCAAATCGTGGGACGTGCCCAGAAGAATTTCCAGCACCGGTTGTCGCCGGTTGTCTTCTGTTGTCTCGTACCGTCGTCGGACACTTCGGAGTCCTCGACGTCGACCCAGAAGTGGCGGTTGACAGCGCGCTCGCCGAGGCGCACCGTCGATGTGTGGACGCCCGCGTCATGATCGCCTCCCCGACTCCGGCCGGGACGACCGGGGCCGCCGAATCGGCGGCGCCGTCGGCTGGCATTGCGGAAGTCCCCGGTGCCGGTGACGCACCGACGCCAGCGGTGGTGGTGACTCACCGCCACCGTGCTGAGCAACTCGGTGCCGCTGCCACAGCGGCAATATCGACGGTGCCGAGGACTCCTCGGCACCGGTCCCGGCGACACGCCGGCGCCGCTGTGGCGCAGGTCGGCGTAGCGGTCCCGGCTCCGGGCCGGGACGGCGGTTCCGACGTCCTGCCGGTCGTGCCGATTCGGCATCACCGTTCGTAAAGCTGTGGGCCGCACGGTCCTGCACCGGGTACGGGACCGGCGCGACCGGTCGTGCAGCGGGCACGCCGCCGGGATCCATCACGCCGACTGTGCAACTTGTGAGCGCTTGACGAGTTCTCGGCGGAGTTCTTCGACTCGGCGTACCCATGCCGGCCACGGAATGTCGAGGGCAGCGAAATCCTGGATCTCATCGTCAACTCGAACGACTCCGTCCTTAGCGTCGGCATCCCAGAAGGCCACGGACTTGCCGTTTCCGGCAAAGCGGATGCGCCAGTAGGTGCCTGCGTGGTCCGTGAACGAACTCGCAACGACCACCCGGCCGAGAATTTCGACAGCAAGCTCGGGCGTGAACCCCTCGACGACCGACTCGACGACGAAGGTGTTCACGTCGTGCTTCGAACCAGCGCGCTGAACGCTTTGGCGGGTCCAGTGGGCTCCTCCCTTGCTGATCCCGTAGAAGGCCGTGACGATCTCCGCCACCTCGGCAGCAGTGGCGGGCGACGCTGCACTGAACAGCGCGTCCAGGACGCCACCAGCCATCGTGGCGAGACCGGCGGTTTTCTCCAGTAGGTCGCAGTCGAGGCCGAAGTCGGCGTCCACGAGCAGGAACCGCGTGAGCTCTCGCAGTCTGGCGACGTCGTCACCGGCTGCTGCGCCGTTGGCTGCAGCAGCGATCCCTCGAACGGTGGCGACTTTCGCGTGACCTTCCCGCAGCACGTGTCGCACGACCTCGGCGGTTTCCTCATCGAGCCCTTCAGCAATGCCGGTTCCATCGGGGCTCCCCCAGAGGAATGCCCATGTCCCAAGTTGGGCGCCCAGCGCAATCGGAGGCGAGATGGCGTTCCGCTCCAGCAACCGAGCCAGCAAGTGGTTAAAGATGATCGCGTTGGTCGCCGCCGGGATGGGGCCGAGTTCCTCGCATCCGCCTCACATCGCGCTCTGTGGTGACCACGGTCCCATGCTCAGGGATCACGTGGGCCCACATGTGAGAGTGCTCTGTCTGTGGACTGCCCTGACCCCCCGTGGCCTTAGGCTCCCGGGCATGTCAGGGGTTCGCTTCCACCAGACGATCGGCGCGGTCGTCCTGGGCGTCGTGGCGTGCGCGGCCGGCCTGCTGGTGCTGGCCATCACGGCGGCAGACCCGCAGGGCGGGGAGGAGACGACCGAGGGACTCTTCCTCGGCCTCTGGAACGTCGTGTACGACACGCGGGCACCGTCGACCAGCATCGTCCTGGCGGCAGTCGCGACAGCCCTGCTGCTGGCGGCCGGCGTCGCGCTGCTGGAACGGCGGATCGCCACGGTCACCCGCCGGGTTGCCGACCCTGGCGTCGCGCCCTTGGCGCCCCGGGCCTGGATGGCGCAGACGCGAGGCGTGTTCGCCGGACCCATCACGGTGACGGTCCTCATCCCGGCGCACAACGAGGAGGACCGGCTCGAGCAGACGATCGCCTCCCTGGCCGGGCAGACCCGTCCGCCGGACCACACCATCGTCGTCGCCGACAACTGCACCGACGCGACGGTCGCCGTGGCGCGAGCCGCCTACGTCGAGGTCTTCGAGTCCGTGGGCAACACGGCCAAGAAGGCCGGCGCCCTCAACCAGGCCCTGCGCCAGCTGCTGCCGGGACTCGGCGACAACTCCCTGGTCATGGTGATGGACGCCGACACGATCCTGAGCGAGCACTTCCTGGAGTCCGCCGTCCGACGGTTCACCGATGATCGTGCGCTGATGGCCGTCGGCGGCGTGTTCCTCGGCGAGGACGGCCACGGACTGATCGGCCAGTTCCAGCGCAACGAGTACCTGCGGTACGGCCGCGAGATCCGCCGCCGCCGGGGCCGCGTTCTCGTCCTCACCGGCACCGCGTCGATCTTCCGTCCCCCCGCGCTGCGAGCCGTCGCCGCAGCACGCGGGACCTCCATCCCCGGCACGGTCGGCGACGTCTACGACACCGCTGCCCTCACCGAGGACAACGAGCTCACGATCGCCCTCAAGTCGTTGGGGGCCCTGATGGCATCGCCCCCGGAGTGCACCGTCGTCACCGAGCTCATGCCCACCTGGCGCGACCTCTGGCGCCAGAGGCTCCGCTGGCAGCGTGGCGCGCTGGAGAACATCGGCGCCTACGGCATGACGCCTCACACGATGCGGTACTGGGCGCAACAGCTCGGCATCGGCTACGGCGCGATCGCGCTGGTGTCCTACCTGCTGCTGATGCTCCTCATGCTGTTGTCGCTGGAGGTGTGGATCTGGTTCCCGTTCTGGTTGGGGCTGGGTGCCGTCTTCGCCGTGGAACGGCTCGTGACCGCCTGGCGAGGCGGCGCCCGCGCGCGTTGGCTCGCCGTGGCCTTGGTGCCCGAGCTGTTGTACGACCTCTTCCTCGATGTGGTCTACGCCAAGGGAATCATCGACATCTCGTTGAGCCGACAGGCCCGGTGGGGCGGCGAGCCCCTGTCTGAAGGGGTGGCCCTCGCATGAGTGAGCTGAGTTGGGGAGCGCCGCGCTCGATCCTGCCGCACACCCTCGTGGAATCGGTTCCGTTCGCGATCCTCGCCACCTTCGTCGCCATCAACACGCTCATGTACGCCGCGCTGGCCACGGCGAAGATCCTGCCGCGGCTGCACCCCACGGACTGGCTGCCCCGGCGCCATCAGCGCGCAGAGACACGGAGCATCTACCCGGACGCCGAGATCTGAGCGCACCCGGTCAGTCGCCCACCACGCGCGACACGAGCCACTCCTCGAGCGCCCGCGCGGCAACAGGATCCGGGCGGTCGCCGTGCTGACGGGCGTGCCAGCGCACCGCAGCGTCGTCTGCGCCGTCCCGAAGCACCGTTGACATCGCGCAGTCCTCGACACCTCCTGGGTGCACACGGCCGAGGGAGGCATGTCGCCAGTGCAAGGCGAACGCGCCGAGCATCGTCGTCACAGGCTTTTGCGGTCTCGGCGCCCACCTGCCTCGGATCCAGTCGGCCACCGCCTCGGGCGGCATCGGACAGGCGTAGAGAAAGCCCTGTCCAAGGTCCGCACCCAGGAGAAGAACTGCCTCGGCCAGTGACGTGTTCTCGACACCTTCGGCGACGATCCGGCATCCCTGAGAGGTAGCCGCGCTCACGAGCGAGTCGATCGTCGAGGCGGCCGACCGGGGATCACTCAGCAGGAGCCCCACGAGCGACCGATCGATCTTGACGACGTCGAACGGCAGGTCCGTCAGCCTCGCGATGGTGCTGTGCCCCGCGCCGAAGTCGTCCATGCCCACGCGCACGCCGAGTCGGCGCAGCTGGACCAGGGTCTCGGTCTGCGCGGCGCAGTCGACCGGGCTGGTCTCCAGGACCTCGACGACGAGGCGGTCGGCGCTGAGCGCCTGCCGCTCGAGGGCCGTGGCGACCCAGGAGCTGCACCGGCGATCGCGCAGCGTCCTCGGATCGACGTTGACGCTCACGTCGACGGTGATGCCCTCGAGGTCCCAGCTGCGAACATGCCCCAGCACCCGACCCAGGACGCGTTGGAACAGTCGGTCGACGTCCTGCGCCGACAGGGCCGGGAGGAACTCGGCGGGCGCGAGCCGCCGCCCACCGACGTCCCACCGGACGAGAGCCTCGAAGGTCCGCGCCGCGCCGGTGCGCAGGTTGACCACGGGCTGGAGCTCGAGCCGGAGACCGTCGTCGTCGACGTCGACCTCCACAGGGCTGCGGTTCACGGGTACCGCCACGATCCTCTGGCTCGATGACGGGACCTGAGCCCCTGAGGTGGCCACGTTAGGTCACCCGAGGTCCACCCGGCGGGCCTCCCCGTCCCCCGACGGGTCAGGAATCGTCTCCGGCAGCTCCCGCACCGGCATGACCACGACGTCGTTGATCTTCCAGTCGAGGTCTCGCAGGGCCTCGACGGCCTCCTCCAACCGGTCGATCGTCACCTCGGCCTCGTGGTCCGGCTGGACGAAGGCCTCGACGTGGAAGACGTGCCCCTGGTCGCGGACGCGGGACCTGCTTCCTCGCACCCAAGAGAGCTGCCCGAGGACCCGGTCGACCTCGACGGTCAGCTCGTGCGGCCGGGCGTCGTCGAAGGACCGGGCTCGCTGGTCCATCAGGGCGTCGGACGCACCGCGGAGGTTGCGCCAGCCGTCACGCACGATGGAGACGGAGATGAGCAAGGCTGCTCCGGCGTCCGCCCACCACAGACCGATCCCGATGCCGAGCACCCCCGCGATGGTCCCTGCGGCGGTCATCCAGTCCGCCTTCTGCATGTCTGCGTCGGCGTGCAGGACCTTGTCGTGCAGCTGCTCGGCGAGTGGCATCTTCAGCCGTCCCAAGATGACGGGCCCGATACCGGTGTAGAGCATCGCTGCGATCATCAGCCAGCCCGACCAGACGGTCTGCCCGAGCACCACGGTCGTCCCGATCGGCGGATGCTCGGCCCGGACGAGCCCCATCGCGGCGTCGAACGCCAGCGCCGTCCCCACCGCGAGCAGCGCCACCGCAGCTGTGAGGTGCCCGATCGCCGTGGAGCGGTGAAAGCCGTAGGGGTGGTCCGGCGAGGGCCGTCGTCGTCCCAGCCTCACGGCGACCAGGAACGCGATGGGCGGCACCAAGGCCAACAGGTCCTCGACCCACGCGGTACGCATGGCCTGCGAGCTGCCCATCGTCAGGTACACGACCAGCACCGCCGACGCCATGAACGCCAGGGTCACCCACTCGAGGCGGGTGGCCCGGCGCAAGGCGCGGGCTTGCGCGTCGGGGAGGTCGGTGTGCCCGAACCGGGCGCGCGGCCACCCTTCATCACCAGGATCGTCATCACTCACGGCGCCACCACCTCTTGGCGGTCCAGCCATCGCTCGAGGGCGCTCTGCCAGGCGTTCTCGCCCATCGGCACCATCATCACGTGAGCCTCGGTCCGTTCACCGGCCTTCGTCTCGACGTAGGGCCTGAGGAGGGCGACCTTCTTCACCCACGCGTTGTCCTTCGTGAAGCCGCCGACCGCCACATCGATCGAGCCGTCCTCCAGCATCGTGACCAGGTGTTCCTCTCCTGCCACCACCCACTCCACGCGAACGCCCAGATCGTCCGCGTAGGACTCCACCAGGTCAGGCTCGAGCCCGGCCGGCCGGCCGTCCCCGAGCTCGACCCAGCCCACGGCCGGTGAGGCACCGGCGCGCAGCACCCCCGAGCGGCGCACGTCGTCGAGGGTCCCGTCGGGATCTCTCGGGATCGTGGCGCCGCAGCCGGTGACGAGGACCAGCGCAGCGATGACCACCAGCCACCTGCCGCGTCGCCAGCACATCGCGGCACCGCCTTCCCCGTCGACGTCACACCTGCGGGGGCGGTCACGAGGGACCCCGCTCCCGTCCGGTCTACCCGGATCGGTTGGCCGACGCAACCAGGACATGACGAAGGCCCCCGGCCGGCATGTCTGCCGATCGGGGGCCATCGAGTGGTAGCGGGGACAGGATTTGAACCTGTGACCTCTGGGCATGATCGAAGGCCCGCCCCGGACTACTGCAACTCTCGGGTCCCCTTGGAAAACCTCGGGTTCTTGAGGAGATTCCCCATCGGACGCCTCCAACTGTATCGGAACGTCTCGGAACGATTGCCCATCGCTTCTGATGATCTTCTGATGACGTGTTGAATCTCCGGCGGGCTAGCGTGAGGCAAACCGCGGCGGCGGCTTGGTGGTCACGAAGGCCGGTGCGGGAAGCGACGAGGTCGAGACCTGACGACCTGGGTGCCGAGCAATCCGGCGTACTTCATCGATTCGCCGAGGGCGTCTCCCCGGCGACGCGGCCTTGCTTGTGGGCGGTCGTGCCCGGCGGCAGGTAGGTGGTGCCGAGTAGGCGGTGGTGGGTGACGACGCAGCGCCGGCGGCCCACACGTGCGGGAGGCCGGTGGCCATGGTCTCGTCGACGAGTACGGCGCCTCGCGCGTCGGGTCATGGCCAACTATTGGGGTGCGGCGATGATGTGGCAGATATCGGCGTCGGTGCAGTCGTCGGGATCCAGGTGGTGGCTGCGCTCGATGAGCACGTCGAGTTCTGTCTCGAGCAGGGCGAGGTCCCTGATGCGCGAGCGCACATCTTCAAGCTTGCCGCGGATCAGGGTTGCCACGTGAGCGCAGGGGACGTTGCCGTCGTCGCGGAGATCGATGATGGTGCCGATCTCGGCGAGCGTGAGTCCTGCTGCCTGGGCGGTCTGGACGAAGCGCAGCCGGGCGAGCGTGGATTCGTCGTAGATCCGGTAGCCGTTGGCACCGCGTTCGGGTGCGGGGAGCAGGCCCTTGCGTTCGTAGAACCTGATGGTCTGGCTGGGTAGCCCGACGGCGTTGGCCAGGTCTCCGATCAGCATGGGTCCATCCTAGCGCTTGACCTTGCACCATGGATCAAGGTTTACGGTCGCTGGCATGGACATCGCCTTGTTGTACTTCGACGACTGCCCGAACTGGAAGGTCGCCGACGAGCGCCTTTCCGCCATCGCCGCAGAACGCCCCGACCTGACGGTGTCGCGTCACCTCGTCGACACGTTGGAGGAAGCCGAGCGAGTGGGCTTCCACGGTTCGCCGAGCATCCTGGTCGATGGCGTCGACGTCTTCGCCGGGCCGGATGACGGGGTCGGTCTGTCGTGCCGGGTCTACCGCACCCCCGATGGCCCGGCCGGCGCCCCCACGATCGAGCAGCTTCGCGCAGCACTCGCCGGGCCGGACGGGACCGTACGATGACCCCCAGCTACGACTTGATCGTCATCGGCGCCGGCATGGCGGGGGTCTCCGCGGCCAACAAGTGCGCCTCCAAGGGCTGGAAGGTCGCGATCGTCGACGCGCTGCCCTACGGCGGCACCTGCGCTCTGCGGGGGTGCGACCCCAAGAAGATCCTGCGCCGCGGTGCCGAGATCATCGACAGCGCCCGGCTGATGCGCGGCAAGGGCATCGACGAGGGCGGTCTGTCGATCAACTGGGCCGACCTGATGAAGCACAAGCACGGCTTCACCGATCCGGTTCCTAAGAACATGGAGGACAGCCTCACCGGCAACGGCATCGACACCCTCCACGGAGTCGCCCGATTCACCGATACGAACAGCATCGAGATCGACGGCACCCGCTACCAGGCGACACATTTCCTGATCGCCACCGGTGCACGCCCACGCCCGCTGGACTTCCCCGGCCACGAGCACCTCATCGACAGCACCGACTTCCTGGATCTGGAGGTGCTTCCGCCGCGGATCCTATTTGTCGGTGGTGGTTTCATCTCCTTCGAGTTCGCCCACATCTCGGCACGTGCCGGCAGCACCCCGACCATCATCGACCGCGGAGTACGGCCCCTCAAGGGGTTCGACCCCGACCTCGTCGAGCTCCTCATCGCGCGCGGCACTGAAGCCGGGATCGAGCTGCGGCGCTCGACGACGATCACCGCGATCGAGCAGTCCGAGAGCGGCTACCAGGTCAGCATCGAAGGATCGGGCCGGTCCGAAACCGTGGAGTTCGACCTCGTCGTCCATGGCGCCGGCCGGACACCCGAGCTCGCCGGCATGGACCTCGACGCAGCCGGGGTCGAGTCGGGCGAGCACGGCGTGCACGTCGCCCCTCACCTGCAGAGCACCACGAACCCGGCGGTCTACGCCGCAGGTGACTCCGCAAACAGCCCCGGAATGCCGCTGACCCCGGTCGCGGTCTTCGAGGGCAAGGTCGCCGCGTCGAACATGCTCAACGCCACCACGACCGTCCCGGACTACACCGGTGTCCCCACTGCGGTGTTCACGATTCCCGAGCTCGCCCGGGTGGGGATGCTCGAGCAGGAGGCCAGGGACCAGGGCATTGATGTCGATGTCCGCTACAGCGACACCAGTGGCTGGTACTCCAACTACCGCATCGGTGAGACGACCGCGGCCGCCAAGATCCTCATCGACCGATCCAGCGACCGGATCGTCGGCGCACACCTCCTCGGCCCCGAGTACGGCGAACTGATCAACTTCCTCGCCCTCGCCATGAAGCTCGACCTGACCACCCGCCAGCTGAAGTCCATGACCGCCGCCTACCCCACGGTCGGCTCAGACCTCGGCTCCATCCTCTGACCCCCGACCTGCCCTCTGCAACAGGACTGGGTACTCGACAGACCGGCCGCGACACCACGATTGGAGCGACAGCATGAGTTCACCAGTCAGTGCCCTCCTGGAAGCCACGGGGCTAGCCGCGGACAAGCTGCTGACCCAACGCAACTCGCTAACCGAGCCGCTCCAGCTGCTACACCAACGCACGCTGCTCGCGCTGGCTCAGAGCGGCAAGCCACCGACCCGCGATCAGCTCGAGACCTGGGCAACCGAACTCCACCTCGAACTCGACGCAGCTCTGCGTCACATGGCCGAGTCAGAACTGGTGTTCCTGGACCCCGCCGGGCGAGAGATCATCGGAGGCGTCCCGTTCGCGCCCGGACCAACACCCCACCAGGTCCGCATCTTCGACGGCCCGACAGTGTCCGCAAACTGTGCGATCGACGCCCTGGGCATCGCGGCGATGCTGGACCGAGATGTCGACGTTGAGTCGCTTGACCCCTTGACCGGTGAACAGATCACCGCGAGCAGCCGCGCCGGGCGCTGGACCTGGCAGCCGGTTCAGGCAGTCGTGTTCGTCGGTTCGTCGGGTCAGGGACGCCTCACTGAGACGTGCTGCCCGGTGATCAACTTCTTCACCTGCAGCGACCATGCCCTCGCCTACCAGAGCGCGCACACCCTGGACGGCTTCGTGCTTGCGCTCTCGGACGCGGTGGAAGCCGGAGCACTCGTCTTCGGCGATCTATTGGGGACCCAGTCGGCCCGACCTGACGCCCGACAGTGACGCCCCCGGAAGACATCGGTGACCGGTGCCGCAAAGGCCTTCGTCATCGGCACACCCACTCACCACACGCCTGCGGGTTTCCTCGCGCACCTCGTACGCCCTCGCGGTCACGGCCACCAGCGAGACCGCCTCGGCGCTGCCAGGACGCCGTCCATGAACAGCACCGGGCCACATCTCCCCGCAACCCCGCGAACGTCCCATTTGGAGGAACTGGCATGACACAGCACATCCCGTCGCCCACCAACCAACAGCACCCCACCACGCACGCGAGCGATGTCACCAACACTCCGGTGGACCAAGAAGCGCCACGGGGCTTCTCCGGCTGGTGGTTCGGGCTCCTGGCTCTGCTGCCCATTGCCTGCTGCGCTCTGCCCCTGCTCGTCCTCGGTGGCGTGACCGCCGGCAGCGGCGCCGTACTCGGGGGCGTGACTGGGGGTGTCCTGTTGCTGGCCGGCGCGGCCCTCCTCGGCATCTGGGGGATGCGGCGCCGCTCCCGCACCCGCGACGCCATTAGCTCGACAACCACGCCACCGTCGCGCGACCGGTGCTGTTGAGCGCACCAACCACTTGGGAACCTCACTCGACCTCGATGCAGGAGAAGCAACCATGACCACCACTCGAACGTCCACGTCCTCATCGGCCTCCGGTCCGGGGCCCGCCGGCGGGTCAGGGCGGCGCTGGCTGGCCATCGTGGGTGCCGCAGTCGTCACCCTGCTGGTGCTCGCGGTCACCTACACCGCGCTCAGCCAGCCGAGCCCCGCTCCCGGTGCCGCGTCCTCGGCCGCTGGCTTCAGCACGGTGGCGACCGCATTCACCGCCTCGACATTGGCAGGTGAGGAGGTTCCCGTACCGGGCGGCAAGCCCAGTGTGGTCTTCTTCTTCTCCGCCACCTGCGGCACCTGCGGGCCGGGCGCTCGGGCTCTTGCTGAAGCCCAGGCCAGCACCCCCGACGCGAACTACGTCGCGGTCGACATCGACCCCAACGAGTCCGTCGAGGAACGTGCGGGAGTTCCTTACCGCTAACGACGCCGACACCCTGGGCGGCCTGGCCGAACGCGAAGCCAAGATCGACGCCCTGCATCAGAAGCTCACCGATGCCGTCGGCGCGCTAGTCACCGGTGACGACTGGCGACGTGCGTTGGAGTTCGCCGCACAGTTCCGAAGCCGGTCAACTGGCAGGAGGGGCGTATTCGAAGTCCGTGAATGGTCAGCGCGTTGACCGGTGGCGGCACGTAACGGCGCCCGGCGGGACGTCCGCTCCATTCCTCCATCCACCGCGACGATTGACCGTTCAGCCGCGGCTGTACTATTCAGTGCATGCTGACCAATGCCTCTCGTTTGGACGTGATGAATCGTTTGGGTCGAGCTATGGCTGATCCGACTCGTTCACGGCTTGTCATGATCTTGTTGGAGCGGCCTGCGTACCCGGCTGAACTTGCTCGCGAGCTGGGTCTGACGCGATCGAATGTGTCTAACCACTTGGCGTGTCTACGCGACTGCGGGATCGTCGCGCCCGAACCTGAAGGCCGGCAGACGCTTTATGCCATCGCTGACCCACACCTGACTCGGGCGCTCAATGCGCTGCTCGAGGTCGCTTTGGCGGTCGATGAACACGCTCCCTGCATCGATTCGGCCTGCACCGTGGCTGAGTGCAGCAGCGGAGTGCCGGCATGATCTTGACCTCTGCGTTGCAGGCGATCGGCCTGTTCATCGCCACCAACATCGACGACGTCATTGTGCTTTCGCTGTTTTTCGCGCGGGGGGCTGGAAAACGCGGGACGACGACGCGGATCTTGGCTGGCCAGTACGTCGGGTTTGCGGGCATCCTGGCCGCAGCCGTACTCGTGTCGCTGGGTGCTGGGGCCTTTCTGCCCGAGGACGCCATCCCCTACTTTGGTCTGATCCCGCTGCTGCTGGGCCTGTGGGCTGGATGGCAAGCCTGGCGTGCTGACGGCGATGATGATGAAGGCAAGGTCGGCGGCAAGGCGGTGGCCGTTTGGACGGTTGCTGCGGTTACCTTCGCGAACGGCGGCGACAACATCGGGGTCTACGTTCCGGTCTTCCTCAGCGTCGGTACCGCTGCCACCGTGGCCTATTGCGTAGTCTTCTTGCTGCTGGTCGGAGCACTGGTCATGCTGGCCAAGTTCGTCGCCACCCGTCCCGGCATCGACGAGATCCTCGAACGCTGGGAACACGTACTCTTCCCACTCGTCCTGATCGGGCTCGGCCTCGTCATCCTCTATACCGGGGGAGCTTTTGGTCTCTGATCGAGCGACGCGACGCGCCCGTCGGTGGTGAGCTGGACCGAGCGAGGACGCTCGAGCACACCTGAGCGTTATGAACACGTTGTCGCACGTCGTTCGATCAGCCTTGGCGGTCGGCGGCGTAGGTCGCCCATTGGCCCTTCGCGGTGGTGGTGTGGCGGTTGATGGACCCGAATGTGAGACCGAGAACGCCAGCGAGCATGGCTGGCGGGATCTCTCGGACGAGTTGCTCGGCCGCTGCAATGCGGTGGCGGCGGGGCTGGATGCCGATGGCACGCATTCGAACAGCAAGCGCGTTGACCGAGAGTGGCTTGTCAGCATGGCCTCCGGTGAACAGCCAGCGAGTGGGCAGCTGCTCGACGGTACTGGCGCGTCTTCGGTGGGGCAGTTGCTGAATGGTCGCGGCGAACGGTTCGGGCAGTTCGAGGGCGTCATCGCCGAGTTTGAGACGCGTGCCGGCTGGGGTAACAATCACGTCCTCGGTCGTCAGCGTGACGATGCGCGCGAGTGGTTGGGCGTAGAGCACGATCAGTGCGCCGGCGATGCGATCGACGGGGTCGAGTTCATCGTCGCGGACCAGACGTTGGGCGATCTGCCAGCGCTCGTCGGCTTCGGCCGGTGCTTCGGGAGTTCCCTTGTAGGCCGGAGGCAGGCTGATGCTTCGAGGCAGATGCCCGCGGCGGCGAGCCCAGGTCAGGAACGGTCCGACCGTCCAGCGAGCGGCGCCGGGGCCTGCGAACCACATGTCGATGTCGTGCTGAGTGCAGTCGGGCAAGACGCGGCCATCATCCTCAAGGCCAGCGAGGAAATTGGCGGCTTGTCCGATCTTGCGGCGCGAGTTGATCACCGCTGTAGCGAGTCGTCTGTCGTCATTCAGCGCTCGCAAGCGCGACAATACGGCCCAAGTTGCCCACCTGCTGGCCAGTCTGCGGTGCTCAGGCGCGAGTGGGGCGAGCAGGTCGGGGATCGCGTTCTCCAAGTGCCGCAGCGCACGCCCCGGGTCGGGCCCGAGGATGTCCGCGGCGATCAACAAGGAGCGCAGGTGCTCGATGGCCTTGCGTTGGGGCAGGTCGTCGAGGCTCTCGTGAGTCAGCTGTATGCGTCCGGTGTCGAGGTCGCGCAGCAGTTCTTCGGACCGGTTCAGCCACCGCCTCGCCGTCAATGGTTCGGCACGCACGATGACGTCCCGCAACAGATGCAACGGCCCGAATCGATCGGCAGGCAAGATGTGGTCGAGGCGGCGTCGCAGCGCACAACGATCACAGACCCGGACACCATTGATGCTGACCAGCGCGGTCCCGGTGGCTTCACAATCCGGGCAGCGGTTACGGGCCTTGTCACGACACCAACGGCAACGACGGTGAGCATCGAGCAGCCGATCGGTTTTGCCGCATTCACGGCAGTGGCCGCGTTCACGGCCGACGCCTTTGCTGCAACGCGAGCAGAGTCCGCGCCCCGACATCGGCGGGCGCTCACACAGCTCGCACGAAGGGGGCGTCACTTCTTGGGAGTAATCTCGGCGCGCCGCGGGGTGCGCGCCTTTGACGTCGCTGAGACCTTCGCCGGCTTGGCCCCGTTCGTGCCGGTCGCACGGGTCGCGGCGGTCTCGGCGACGGGCTCGATCAGGTCGTTGGGAGTAACGGCGAGGATGTCACACAACGCCACCAACATCCGTAGGCTCAACCGCTCCGGGGTGCCGGTCACCATCCGGTATATCTGGGCCTCTGATAGCTCGATGCCACGTTCGGTCAGCAGCGGACGCAGCTCAGTGGTGGCGTACATTCCTCGCTCGGCCATCAGCCTTCGCAGATGCCACGCGTATCCCAGTCGTGGTCTTGACGTTCGGGGCATCGTGATCCTCCTGGCGATCTCAGTCGACGTCTGGCTGAAAAGCTCGGTCCAGGGCGCGGCGCAGCGCCTTGTTCTTGTAGTCCGTACCGACGCTGGTGTAGATCGCGGTCGTCGACCCCCACGAGTGACCGAGCTGTTGCTGAACGAACAGGTGGTCGAAGCCATCTTCCAACAAATGCGAGGCATAGGAATGCCGCAGACAATGCGGACCCAGACTCCGGTCCAGGCCGATCGCATCGCGATATTCAGCGAACCGGTGCGAAAGCGCGTCCACGCTGACCCGAGCGCGCCGCTCGGTCGGCCACATAGCGGTGCCCGTGGCCGCGTAGAGCGGCCGGAGCTCCTCGACCCATTCGGCCACGGACTCAGCGGCCCAACCCATCGTGGTCAGCACCGTCCGACGCCGAGGTGGTCCGCCCTTGAGCGCTTTGCCGTAGCGGACCGACAGTGCCCCATAGCGGCCGAACTCGCCGGCAGCGGCGTTGGCCGACCAGTCCACGACCTCCAACATCGACGCCTCCCGGCGGCGCAGCCCCCATGCGTAAATGACCTTGAATACCGTCGCGTCGCGGAACGCCGCCAACCAGCCTTTACGCCCCGAGGCGCCTACTTGACTGACGCGAGCGTCGCAATAGTCGAAGAACGCCTGCAACTCGTCTCGCGACAACGGACGATTGCCCGGTCGACCCTCATACTCACCTCGGTGAACAACGGTGTTCCACTCGTGGAAGACCTGCACCGGATATTCACCAAAGTACCGGTCGCAGACCTCGTGCCACCGGTACCGGGCATCAGCGAGATACCCACAGAACAGCGAGGTCGCCATTTGATAGTTCCGGATCGTCGAATGCGCGATCCCCGTGCCCACCAAGCTCGCGGTCCACTCCTCGACATCAGCCGGTCCCCATCGCCACGGATAGTCGTTCGTGAACTCCACGAACCGTCGCACGATCTGCGACCGACGCTCGATCGTTCGGCCTGCGAGCATTCTGGAGCGCTGCTGCGTCTCCCAACCCGACAGCATCGCTTCCATCACCGTCTCCTCCGGAGCCAGCAACACCACGCCAGCGCCCAGCAGCCGCTCTGCCGAACCCCCAACCGCGGGCCCCGACGGCCACTTCTGCCCGACTTCCCCGAACCGACTCGACGACACCAGAAGACGATATCATTCATCAGATGCAAGACGCGTGCGGCGGTGCCGGTCTGTCTGTGCGTCAGAGCGCCAGGGAACTGCGCTCAAGCGCCGATCGCAGTGGTTCCGCGATGCCAAGGGGCGGGCTGGTTACGAGCCCCTGAATCGTGCATCGGATGCCATTCAGCATCCTTGTTCAACAACACCCTCTTGATCTTCAGCCAACACAACGCGGCGTACCAGGAGGGCCGGGTGCCCGGGCCTGTGCCGACGTACGTGGCTGGTTTCAAGCAGTGGTTGAGCCTGAACCGTCATGTGATGAAGGGGCAGGGCGGGTACGCGATCCTCGCCCCTCATCAGTGGCTCCAGGCCGCTGAGGGTGGTGTTGGTCTCCATGACCAGTAGGTGTGCCCGCCGCTCCGAACGAGTCCGCGGCACTCCATGACATCCCATCCTGATTTCCACGAAGGTGGGTCAGGACGGTCTCTCGGCACAGTTTCTGGCCGGTATCTGGCTGTCGTATCAAATCTCAAATGCTTTCAGGCTCGGAGATCCACGATCTCCGAGCCTGAATTTTGTAGCGGGGACAGGATTTGAACCTGTGACCTCTGGGGAACGACGTGCCCACCTCACGCCAGGTCACTGAGATGCACTCTGACCTGCATGTTCGTGAGACTTCCGAGTCTGGACACTCCTCGGAGATCATCGTCATTCACGATATTTATCGGGAGTTCTTCGTGAATTTCTCGGGAACGAGAGCCTCGTTCCCGAGGCCGTTCGTTCAAGTCCTGCCTCCGCGCAGACGCGTACACAGGCCAGCGGAAACGCTGAACCAGAGCCCTGTGTCTGGGCCTGTTGAAACGCCCAACCCCGACCGACGACCGACTCCCTGCCGACGCCGGGAGGAACGGTCGTGTCTGCCGCTAGACCTGAGTTGCTGCTCAGTAGAGTGACGGCACAATGACCCAGACAGCAACTGCGCTCCTCACCGCCGCCAAGCGGGCCAAGGCGAACGAGTTCTACACCCAGTGGGCCGACATCGAGCGCGAGATGAATGCCTACTTGGAGTATGACGCCGACGTCTTTCGCGACAAGATCGTGTTGCTTCCGTGCGACGACCCGGAGTGGAGCAACTTCACCAAGTACTTTGCGCTTCACTTCGCCAACCTCGGTATCCGGAAACTCATCTCGACGTCCTACGCCGCCGATAGCAAGCCCGGAATCGACTATCAGCCGACGATTTTCGAGACCGCGAACCCGCAGTTCGACGAAGACAAGACGCGGACCATGGGCAAGCTGTTCGTCCTCGATGCCAAGGACGTCAACGGCGACGGCGTCATTGACATCAATGACCTGCAATGGCACTACCTCGACGGTGATGGCGACTTCCGCAGCAGGGAGGTCACGGCGCTCCGCGATGAAGCCGACATCGTCATCACGAACCCTCCGTTCTCACTGTGGAGGGAGTTCATCGCCTGGTTGATCGATGGCGGAGTGAAGTTCTCGATGATCGGCAACCAGAATGCGGTCGCATACCGTGAGGTCTTTCGGCTCATCAAGGACAACCAGGTGTGGCTCGGCAAGGGCTTCCCGCGCAACATGGCGCACTTCACCACCCCGTACGCGGTGCACAGTCAATGGGTCGAGCAGGAGGGCGAGGGCATCGTCAGGGTGCCCGGCGTTCAGTGGTTCACCAACATCGAGCACGGTCGCCGCCACGAACCGCTCCAGTTGATGACCATGGCGGAGAACTTGAAGTTCAACAAGAAACTGATCAAGTCGTTGGACGGCGCGAAGGACTACCTGCGCTACGACAACTTCGATGCCATCGAGGTCCCGTTCAGTGATGCCATCCCTTCCGACTACGACGGTGTCATGGGCGTCCCGGTCACTTGGCTCGCCAAGTACAACCCGGACCAGTTTGAGATCCTCGGCACGGATGAGTCCGACTACCCGCCGACAAAGACATACAAGGCCAAGGTCAAGGTTGTTGATGGCGTGCCCCAGAAGTCAAACACCGGCTCTAGGGGGTGCTACGTGCGCACCGTGTCGTTCGGTCCCGGGACCTACTTCGACGTGGGCTACCCGGTGAGGCGCATGTACAAGAGAATTTTCATACGCCACCGGACGGACGCCTCGTGAAGACTGAATTGCGCCACTACACCGTCGAGCAGGTGCTTGAGGGCTTCGTCTACAACGAACTGGAGGGCAAAGGCTTGTTCGGCCTGGCCGGCGAGCTGGTGATCCAGCCTGAGTACCAGCGTCACTACATCTACAACGACGGCAAGAAGGACGTCGCCGTCATCGACTCGCTGCTCAAGGGATACCCGCTGGGGTTGATTTACTTCAATGTGGCGGACAAGCTCGAGATCCTCGACGGCCAACAGCGCATCACCAGCATCGGCCGTTTCCTCACCAACAAGTTCGCAGTGAAGATCGCCGGCAACGAGAAAAGTTTCACGTCACTACCCAAGGACCAACAACAGAAGATCCTCGATGCCGAGCTGCTCGTCTACCACTGCGAAGGCACCGAGACCGAGATCAAGGATTGGTTTGAGGTCATCAACATCGCCGGTGTCCCGCTGAACAAGCAGGAGACACTGAATGCGATCTATTCGGGCCCGTTCGTTACCGAGGCCAAGCGCACGTTCTCGAACTCGCAGAACGCTTACATGCAGAAGTGGCAGAGCTACATCAAGGGCGACCCGAAGCGTCAGGAGATCCTGAGGGAGGCCCTGGAGTGGGTCGCCAGCGCCAAGGGTGCCACTCTCGACAGCTACCTCGACCAGCACCGCTACGACACGAACATCAACGAGCTGAAGACTTACTTCGACACCGTCATCGACTGGATCACCGGCGTCTTCACGCGAGCTCCAGACAAGGAGATGCGTGGGCTGGAATGGGGCCGGCTCTACGAGACATTCGGCTCCAAGTCCTACAACGTGGCGAAGGTAGACGCCCGGATCGATGAGTTGCGTGCTGACGAGGCCGTCAAGAGCGCCAGAGGGATCTACGAGTTCATCCTTGAAGGCGAACAAGACACGAAGCTCTTGGACGTTCGTATCTTCGACGACAGGACCAAGCGGGTCGGATACGAGAAGCAGACGCAGGCTGCAAAGGTCAAGGGCGAGTCCAACTGCCCGCTTTGCGCGATCGGCAGCGACAACAACCGCAGTCGGATCTACAGGTTGACCGAGATGGACGCGGACCACGTGACGGCATGGTCGAACGGTGGGGCCACGGATTTGTCGAACCTGACGCTGTTGTGCCAGACCCACAACCGCAGCAAAGGCAACCGGTAGGAGCTCAAGCCCGCCCACTTGCCGTAGATCGACTTCTCGCCGAAGAAGCAGGCTCTAACCTCGCTGATGCTTATGTAGTGAGGAGTTACGAGGTCAAGCTCCTGCCTACATCGCCGGCCCGTCGCAGACCGAAGAATGATCTCGCCCCTAGGCAGAATCGATCAAGGCCTCTTGACCGGGTTCGCGTCGTCTAGACGGGACCTCGGCGACATAACTGCCACATGTGCGTCATCGTCGTATCGCCCCGCCCCCCGACCTAGCCAATCAACTTCTGGCGCTCCTGAGCCAGCCACGCCTGTCGTACAGCCTCGCGGGTGACCAAGTGCTTACGCTCTTGGGTGAGTCGCCGTGCGTGGCGTTCCAGTCGCCCGATGAGCTCGGCGCTGGTGGCCGAGCCATCACCGAGATTGTGGAGCTTCTGGATCATGGATTCGCTGCTCTCGATACCCGACTCGAAGTCGATCTCAGAGGCAAGGCTCGCAAGGAAATCCTCGCCGAAGACCAGCGCCCAGCCCTCTTCGGAGAGCATCAGAGTCCCGTCTTCCGAGGTCTCGACATAGCGTTCCTTAGCCCGCCTTATGTCCATGCGCCATCGCTGCGCGGACCGCCCGGGGTACTGCTCGGCCCAACGCGCTGCCGCCTTGTGACGCTCCCCGTCATCAAGCATGTGCACGTAGGCGTATGCCAACTCGGCGTAGTCCCGTTCACTTCGAGGGCTCTTGCCTCGGCGGTCCACGGTGAAGGCAGCGAGGAACAACTCGCTCGGCTTTACGAAGGGCGACCGCCAGGACGGAGCTTCAACCTCTGCCCGGGCCCGGTGAAGTACTTCGCCCCACGGGAGGGCGCGGAGACTCGCAGCATTGAGGGCAGACCCGTCCAGAGCAGAGACCTCGACTCCGACGACGGACCAGTCCCCTCCACCGGGGACGCTCTCCGCGAGCGTGACGATCCCCCGCCATTCACTCGTCTCGACCTCGACTCTGGCCGGCTCCGACGCCTTCTCCACCACCTGCGATCCCTCCCCCTCCGGTAGCCGCACGTTCCGGCAAACAGTGCGTTTCTCATATGGTATCAGATCACTTCCGTAATGTTGCTCCTCCCACCGGCAACGACGACACCAAGGAGGAGCAGTTGAGTCACATGACAACCACGAACGCACTACGAGGCGGCTCGGGAGGGACGACAACGTCGGCACCCACCTACCTGACCACCGAGACGCTGGCCGAACGCTGGGAGGTCTCCCCCGGCACTCTTGCCAACTGGCGAGCACGGGGCACAGGCCCGACCTACTGCAAGATCGGCAACAGCGTCCGCTATGCGCTGACCGACGTGGAGCAGTACGAGGCCGCTGGACGGACTCAGGCGGTCGCATGAAGACCCTGACCCTCACCGATGAGCAGGAACAGGCCGTCGCGGCGATCCTGGACTGGTACGCCGACCCGGACGGCAAGCGCGTGTTCAAGCTTCACGGCTACGCCGGCACCGGCAAGACGACCGTCTTGAAGGAGGTCGTACGACGACTCCAGGAACGGAAGTCAGATCTGCGACTGCACTTCGCCGCGCCGACGGGCAAGGCAGCTCAGGTGATGCGATCCAAGGGCCTGCATGGCGCGACCACCCTGCACACGGGCGGACTGATCTGGCAGACACGCAAGAGCAAGCGCACCGGACAGTCCTACTTCCACCCGCTCGGCAAGGGCGAGGCTGGACTCGACAACATCGACCTTCTGGTCGTAGACGAGTGCTCGATGCTCGGCCCGGACATGCTGACGCGCATCCTGTACCGCCCAGACCCGGCTGACCTGTTCAACGGCGTCGGGGAGCACCGCGAGAACCTGCGGGTGCTCGCGGTCGGTGATCCAGCTCAGTTGTGGCCGGTGAAATCCGACGAACCCTCGCCGTGGGCGAAAGAGGGCGATCACACCTTCCGCTTGGAGACGATCCATCGCAGCGCCGAAGGTTCCCGCATCCTGCAAGGTGCCAGCGCCGTTCGCGGTCCAAGTGGACGCGACTTCGGCACCATGTGGGAGTTGCTGGGAGTAGGCAGCAGGCCGGACATCAGCGTGCTTCTCAGGGCCGATCAGGTGGTCGCCTACCAGAACTACACGCGCTGGCACATCGTGAACTTGATCCGCAAGGCCAAGGGGATGCCCGATGCCGAGCCGGCCAAGGGCGACCGTCTGGTGATGTTGCGGAACACCGACTTCGGCGTCAACGGCGAACAGGTTGAAGTCGCATGGTCTGTCAGGGCCACGATGCCCGCGAGCGAGCAGTACGAGGAGTTCGACTACTTCACGGTCGGCTTCTCTGATGGCCGCTCAGTGGACGTGCCCGCGTGCATGTTCGAGGGGGTCGCGGGCGAAGCTGAAGGCAACCGGCTCACCTACAAGGCCGGCATGATCCCGCTGACGTTCGCTGACGCGATCACCTGCCACAAGGCTCAGGGGTCGGAGTGGGACTCAGTTCTCGTCGTTGACGAGGGCTGGATCTCCCAGCAGTCCCAGGGTTGGCACTACACGGCCATCACGCGGGCAAGGCAGCACGTCGGCATCGTCAGCTCGGAGCATCTGCCCTCAGCCTGGACGATCCACGAGGCGCGGGCGATCCGGGACGAGTGGTGGCTGGCGATCAACGAGAGCGAGCTGAGCGCGCCCCGGAAGACCGCGCTCGCCATCGTGGAGGCGATGGAGGATGACGACTCGATCCGGGTCAGCGTCACACCGGAGGTCGTCGCGGAGCAGATCGGCAAGTCGGCCTCAACGGTCAAAAACCACATGACGGCTCTTCGCAAAGCCGGCTATCTGTCGGGCAAGGGCTCGCTGACGATGTTGCACTTCCCCGCCGGCATGAAGAAGCCGGGTCTGGTCCGGCAGTTGTACGGACTGATGGCTCGACGGGCTCGGGACACGCCTCTCGAAGAAGTCTCTTGACGTCAAGACAATCGGGATTTCCGGGCTCTGACGGCGCTACCGCGCAGTCGCAAGCTCCTGCACGCGCATCCGTCGGACGCTCCGCTCGCTGACGCTCGCTCCGCTGACGGCGTTCTCATCAGTTGCGAGCAGACCTTGGTCTTCAGGACATCGAGACCACTCCGGGGGCTCCGCCCCCTCGGGTCTCTCCACCACTTCTCCAGGTAGTCGTCGCCGCCATCGGCAGGGCGGCGGAGAAGTAGCGGGCGGCCCGGAAGCAGGTTCACACCGACACGGCCCCTTCGGGGCCGATCACAGGCAACCCCGAAGCAGGTTGCCGATCAACCAGAAGGAGGAGACACATCAAGACATCGAAGAAGCCTCTGACTCCCGAGGAGCAGTCCCGGCTGAGACACGCGGGCTTGCTGGCCGACGTGCACGAGCGATGGGACCACCCAGACGCCGACTTCCGCTTGGAGCCGCTCCCGATCTTCGCGCGGCGTCGCCAGCGATCCGACCGGATCACCAACAGCGAGATGAACGTCATCACCAACCGACAGGAGAAGAAGTGACCACGCCCATCAACTCAGCCGAGACCCTGATCGAGCGGCATCGCTCGACCACCCGCAACATCAACGACCTGAAGGCCGAGAGGTCGAAGATCACCAAGGAGCTTCTCTCCACTGGCATCGAGGCCGACGAGAAGATCAGGGCCGACCTGCGAGCAGGAGTTCACGACGCCGAGAAGGTCCTCCGGGGCCTGAACGACGCCCTGACCTCCGCCGAACGACACAAGGCCGACCTGGACAAGCGCATCGACTCCGGCGACGACACGGTGACGCCGCTGGAGGCCCTGGAGGCCGACATGGCAGTCCGATCCACGAAGGGCAAGATCAAGCCCGCCGATGCGGCACTGAGGAAGGCACGCAGGGCCTTTACCCCGTTCGAGTCGGACAACCATCTGGCCCTCCTCGCCGCCGACGCCCTGGAGGATGTTGCCGGCGTTCCGGTCTTGTGCCGCAAGCGCCCGGAGGATGCCTCGGTCATGGAGTCTGCGGTGATCCTGTCTCAGACCTCTCCGACCGAGGACTACGGCACCCTCTCGGCCTCCGGTGCCGTCCGGGTGACCGTCGTCGGCAAGCCCGAGATCGACTGGAAGGCCGTGTCGGAGCACTTCGAGAGCACTGGCAGCGATGTCGATGTCAGCCCCGACGAGATCGTCTTCAACAACGCCCGCTGGCCGATCCCGCGCCTGTCTGATCCGTCCGAGGGCGCCGTGCGGAGTTACATGACGGACTTCGCCCGAGCTTGGCACTCGCACATCAGCGGAGCCGAACAGGCCGCGCGCATGCGAGCCGCTGGCTATCTCTCCGCCCACGAGTCAGGCTGGCGCGGCCTGTTCCGAGAGCACGGCATCGAGATGAACGTCGAGGACGGCAAGGTCGTCGCCACGGTCACGTTCATCGCTGCTGGACAGCACCGGACCGAGGAGCTGACTGCCGAAGGGATCATCTCCAACCTCCGCGAGATCGTGAGGATCTTTCAGCAGGAGAGCATCGGTGGCGTCACTGGGGCTGGCGAGATCGTCAAGGTCTCCCTCTCCGACGAGTTCAACGTCGTCCGCGATGCCGTCTGGGACAGCAGAGAGATCGAGTGGCACATGGGCAACCCCATGCACCCGATCACCCTCGCGGGCACGGTGGAGATCGAGTTCCGCTACGAACAGGCGGAGATCTGAGATGGCCTACATCGACAGCAACGAGCCCGGTACTCCGATGGACTCCGACTACGACGCGGCGGTCAGTGAGTCGATCCGACGCAAGGGCGCTCGCGTTGAGGCGCAAGGCCGTCAACATCGCATCCGCTCCGGGCGAGCGACCTTCGATGACCTACTGCTCGCGCCCCACCGACCCGACTTCCCTGATGGGCGTCCAGGTTGGAAGCGACTGCCGAGCGCGATGACTCCCCAAGACCGAACACGCCTCCTTGCCCGCGAGGCGGCCGGCCGCATCGAGCTCGCGCGAACCGGGGGCGCTCCGTACGCCTACCGGGAGATCGGCTCTGACGATAAGCCCACCAGCGACTGACAGGAGGCTCAGCATGACCGCGATCAACTACAACTGCTCCCCTGACTACTTCCTCGGTGCCTTGGCGACCGATGGCGCTCCGCCGAGGCTGGCCGTCAAGATCGCTCAGGGGTACGCCGCTGCCCTGGAAGACCTGGACCCCGGCGGACTCCACGAGTGGACTCAGGCCACGGCCAAGACCTGCCTTTCACGAGGTTGGCAGGAGTCTGCCCTGTCGATGCTGTGCTCGGAGTCTGAGCATCGTCGCGAGTTCTACCTTGCCAAGGCCGAGGAGGCTTCCCCGGCCATCAAGCAGAAGGAGGCCTGAAATGCCATCGAGGTACGACGGCTTCAAGGGTGGCGACTACGCCACGGCGTCCGCTGAGCGTCGCGGCCTGGAGCGCGCCATCGCCAACAACGGCCACCTGACGATCATCGCGGCCAAGGAGGTCATCAAGCCCGACCCCGACCAGGACTGGCACGACTCAGCGAAGAAGCTCTGGGTCATCGCCAGCATGGACGAGGCGGCTGAACTGTGGTCCAGCGGGGACTGGATGCGTCTCTGGATGCTCTGCGACTCCTACTCCGCCGAGCAGTCCAACACCTACGCCGATGGCACTCCGCGAGCGCCGCGAGCGCAGTTCTTGGAGGTTCTGTTCAGCCAGATGACCGAGCTCAGGCTGTCCGCACGGGCCAAGCAGGCTGACGGGTTCTTGGTCGAACGCGGCGAGTCCGAGCCGGACCCAGCGGTCGCCATCGGAGCCAGCGTGGAGGCCCTGTTCGAGGACGACAGCGACAAGGACGCTGGATAGACCTCGCAGCCAGCGGTTCGGAGCCTCTGGAGCGACTTCGCTTCGCTCTGGAGGCTCCTGGGTCGCCCATCGGGCACTTATCTTGATGTCAAGAGAAAACCTCCCGCCGTGGTTCGGAAGTCTTGCTGCTATGACGTGGCGGTCAGGGCGCTCCCCTGGGCGGGGTCATACCCCCACGCCCCGGCTCCCCGGCTGACCCGCTGACCGAGTGAGTCATCGTGCATCAACGGACGCACCGACCGAGCAAGCGATACGCGCCCTCCACCTACGCCGCTGGCGATGCCCTGCCGGCGGCTGGCAGCACGAGACCACGAGCGGCGATATCACCTCCTCGCACGCCGCTCCCCCGCCACGTGTCGGCAGTGAGGAGCCGACCCGCTCAGATCGCATGCCAGTGCCTCTCACGGGCATGTCTCAGCCGCATCGGATGCACGAGTTTCACGCTCAGATCCGAGGAAGTTGGAACGAGTTCCAGGTTCGGGTTGTGGTGTAGTTGCACCACGTGTACCGTCGCTCTCGTTGGTGTAGTTGCACCAAGTTCCCAAGCCGAGAGGACGGGCCGATGACCATGACCCAGACCGACACGCTGGCGCTCTGTGAGTGCTGCGCTCTGCTGATCGCCAACGGCGACGAGAGCGGTTGCCGCGACTACTACGGGCACACCCACCAGCCCGCCACCGTGCCCGCTCACACGGTGCTGACCGACGAGACCGACCAGCCCACGAGCGGCTTCATCTGCGACGGCTGCCACGAGCGGCAGGACGCCTACGCATACCGGCTGTGGGCCGACGTGCTGGAGCGCCAGCACCGCCACGGCTACCGCTGGGACATCTCGACTCACTGGTGCGAGGACTGCGACACGTGCAGCGACTACTGCCAGCAGAGCAACCCCGCATGACCACCGACCACGACAACCGACAGACCTACCGAGAGGACTACGACATGACCACGATGACCACCGCCACCGAGACCGCTGCTCGCGTCTGGATCGGCTGCCTTGCCTGCTACAACTCCGGCGATCTGGTCGGGGCTTGGTACGACGCCGCTGACGCTGACGACGTGAGCATCGACGCTCTGCACGTGGACTCGGGGACGATCGCCCGAGTCTCCTGCGAAGAGATGTGGGTGATGGACCACGAGCACCTGCCGATCCGTGGCGAGCGCTCCCCCGCCGAGGCTGCCGAGTGGGGTCGCCTGCTGGACGACGTGGACGAGTGGCAGCGTGACGCCCTGCTCGCGTGGGTCCGCTCCGGTGACTACGTGGCCGAGGGACACGGCGACCTGCCGAGCCTGCCCGACTTCGAGGAGCAGTACGCGGGCGAGTGGGACTCGTTCACCGAGTACGCCGTGGAGTTGGCCGAGGACACGGGGATGCTCGCCGAGGTCCCCGAGTGGGCTCGCCCGTACTTCGACATGGACAAGTTCGCCCACGACCTGACGTTCGACCACACGACCGAGCCCGCACCGGGTGGAGGCGTGTACGTCTTCCGCTCGCTCTGATCCGGCGAAACCGCTGAACGTGGGATAGACGCTCAGCGGTCCCGGTGAGGGTGGCTCCCTCCCGGCTGACGATGCCAAGCCAAGACAGAGAGGATGACCCCGTGGCTGACATGACAGGACCCGTCTGCCTGGACGAGTGGGTGACCGTGACGGCAGCCTACGACCCCGACGTGCGATGGAACGGCTTCCTGCGCCCTCGCATGGATCGCGAGGCCGTGGAGACCGTCATGACTGCGTTCCGGGAGTACGACGGGGAGACCGACCCCAAGACCCCGACGCACCGCTGGGACGGTGACGTCCTGCTCGTGACCGAGTATGACGGTGACGACGAGTTCACCGAGACCCTGCACCCGGACGCCGATGGGCTCTACCCGCTGGGCGCTCGGGCGTGGGTCTGGAGCGAGAACGCCTGACGCGGCACGGGGAGCACTCGGCATGGGATAGATGCCAAGTGCTCCCCTGCCCGGAGGCTACGACACGCGATGATGGACGACATGCCGAACAAGCCAGACACTCGCAAGGGAGACCGCTCAGCGACCCGCACGCGCCCGGTCAGGGTTTCCGATGACCTCTGGGAGGCAGCCAAGGAGAAGGCCGCTGAGAACGGCGAGAGCCTGTCTGACGCGATCCGCCGCTTCCTCGCTGACTACGTGGGTGACCCGAGCATGAGCGGCCTCGCCGGCAGCGAGATGGACAGACGCTCCAGTACGGCACGGGCCGATGACTCGGCGGAATGACTTGGCTGTTCGTCGTGAGTTGGTCAGTGAGCGGACTCGGATCGCGGTTCGGGACCAGATGAGCGAAACCGTCCTGCGCCAGATCGACCAGATGTGGCAGGACGAACTGTTCGCCCCTCCGGAGGAAGACGACTACCCCGACCCCGTGGGCGGGCAGCGAGTCACCCACTTTCAGGCCTACATGAACTTGGTGGACTGGCGTTCGACCGAGCAGGTGAACCGGGCGCTCCGCGTTTTCGAGGTCGCTCTCAGAAGCGTCTTCCAGCCGGCCTGGGGCGACATTGATCCAGTCACGATCCAGCGACTCCAGCGCCTCTTCGCGCGGGACGGCTTATCGCTCAGCGATAAGGGTCTGATCACACCGGTCCAGCCCAACGCAGTTGCGATCTCGCCAGCTCTCCTCAGCAACCTGGACGACCCGCACGTAATCCAGGAGCACCTGGACCGGATTGCAGCCGCTGTCGGCAACGGCGATGCTCGCCAGATGATTGGATCCGCCAAGGAGCTCATCGAGAGCACTGCGAAGGTCGTCCTCCGTACCACTCACACGGATTTCGCAGAACGGGACGACGTACCGGCCTTGGTGAGCCGCGCCCAGGAGGCGCTGGGGCTGAGCCCCAAGTCAGACCGAGGGCTGTCTGGCCCCGATGGCTCCAATCCCGTGAAGAAGACGCTCGGCTCAGCGGTAACCATCGCCAACAGCATCGCCGAACTACGGAACCTTGGATACGGGACTGGTCATGGCAGTTCGGAGCGAAGAGTGGGACTTCACGACCGCCACGCGAGGCTGGCGCTCAACGGCGCTCGCCTCTGGTGCGAGTTCATGCTGGACACACTGGCCGACCCCAACGCGCCCTGGCGAGAGACTCAACCGCCAAGTTGATCGACTCAACGCCCAGCGCACTACGTCAGCCACTCGCCACAGGTTGACTCTCACGACTCAGCCCCGACACCGCTGACTCAACACCCGAACAGATATGAACCGCGTTGACCGTTCCCGACTTATGACCCAGGGTGGTCCATCCACCCGAGAAACCCCACGAGGGCAGCAAGGAGATCAAGACCGATGGCACGACCGGCAAGCCCGCCGTACACGTTGGGGAAGGTCACCTACCGTGCCCATCCCACCAAGGCCGGACAAGTGCAGGCGCGTGGCTTCTACCGGGACAGCAACAACAAGTCCCGTGACGTGACGGCCAGCGGCAAGACCGAGGCCGCTGCCCGTCGTGCGTTGCTGGCGAAGGTCAACGAGGTCCGTGACGAGCATCGCGGCGGAGACGGCGTTCTGCGCCATGACACGAAGCTCACCGTCGCGGCTGACGTGTGGCTGGATGCCAAGGCCCGCGAGAACCTGTCCAACACGACGATGCGTGACTACACGGGCTATGTGGATCGCTCGATCAAGGTCGGTGCCCTTGCGGACCTCACCGTGATGCAGGCGAACGACGTTGCCCGGATCGAGACATGGCTGACTGGCATCGCTGACGAGCGTGGTACGACCGCTGCCAAGCAGAGCCGCAAGGTGCTGTCCGGCATCCTCGGCCTCGCTGAGCGCCGTGGAGCGATCCCGTCAAGCGTCATGCACCGAGTGAGGACGCCGGGGGCCAAGCCGGGGAGTACAGGAGATCGCAAGTGCCATGACACGGACTGCGATCTCGACTGCGGCAAGCGGCATCTGGACACTCGACGTGCTTTCACCCGAGACGAGGCCGCTGAGGTACTCGACGCTGCCAACACTGCCAAGGCCGACGTGGGAGACCTCGCCGCGTTCCTGTTCGCCACGGGCGTTCGGATCAGCGAGGCTCTACACCACGTCTCGTGGGATGACGTTGACCTGGAAGAACAAACTGTCCACGTGCGCGGAACCAAGACGGCGCAGGCGGATCGCGTGCTCGCCATCGGTGACGACCTCACCGAGCGGCTTCGGGAGCGCGCAGGCCTCCACGGCACCACGGGACTTGTCTTCGGCGTCACCTACTTCACGAGCAAGCTCGGTGATCCCCGAGACCGAAACAACGTGAGCAAGGCTCTGCGACGAGTGTTCGCGGCTGCCGGGGTCCCGTGGGCCGGCACGCACACGTTCCGCCGAACCGTCGCATCGTGGCTTGATGAGGCCGGCGCTCCGCTGGCCGAGATCGCCAACCAGCTTGGTCACGCCGACACGAACGTCACGGCGAAGTACCTAGGAAGGAAGGTCGCGCCGACGCGGGCAGCGTCCGTGATGGCGCTCCCGGCGACGACGAAGAAACCAAGCCTCCGCGTCATTAGTCGTGAATAAGTCGTGAATGACCCAGACAGACAACAAGGCCTGACCTGCGTTTCCGCAGGTCAGGCCTTGTTTTTTGTAGCGGGGACAGGATTTGAACCTGTGACCTCTGGGTTATGAGCCCAGCGAGCTACCGAGCTGCTCCACCCCGCGTCGCTCCGACTACCTTACGGGACGGTGACGGGACGACCAAATCCGGGGCCCCCCGCCTGTGATGCTGCGGAATCGCGGAGTCCCGCATCCGCGTCTACCGTTGACGTCGTGATTGCGAACAGGTATGAGCTCCAGGAGGAGGTCGGGCGCGGCGGCATGGGTGCCGTGTGGCGTGCCCATGACGTCCATCTCGGACGCACCGTCGCGATCAAGCGACTCAGCGGCGGCAGCGAGCAGGACTCAGACCCCCGCCGCGCTCGCCGCGAGGCCCTCCTCGCCGCTCGGCTGAGCCACCCCCACGTGGTGGCCGTGCACGACCTCGTCGAGGACGACGAGAGCTCGTGGCTGGTCATGGAGCACGTCGAGGGAGTGAACCTCTCGCAGGAGGTCGCTCGCCGCGGCATGCTGCCCCAGGCCGAGGTGGCCTCGATCGGCCGTCAGGTCGCCGAGGCGCTGGCCGCAGCCCATGCTGCCGGCATCGTCCACCGCGACGTCAAGCCGTCCAACGTGCTGCTCCCTGCGCTCGGCGGCGCCAAGCTCACCGACTTCGGCATCGCCCGGGCCGAGGACGACGACGCCCTCACCCGCACCGGCATGACCACCGGCTCCCCCGCGTACCTGCCGCCCGAGGCGGCCCGGGGCGGCAGCTCCGGCCCCGCCGCCGACATCTGGTCGCTCGGCGCGACCCTCTTCCACGCCGCGACCGGCAAGCCTCCCTACTCCGCCGGCGACAGCGCGGTGGCGACGCTCTACCGCATCGTCCACGACGAGCCGCCCCGGTTGTCCGGCCACGGAGCACTGGCGACGGCCGTGGCGCGCATGATGACCCACGACCCCGACGCCCGGCCCGACGCCCAGGAGGTCGAGCGTCTGCTGGCCGTTGCTGCGGGCGAGTCGGCCGACACCGCCACCCACGCGGTGGCTGTCGTGCCCGGCCCGGCGGGCTGGGCGCGTCGACCGACGGCCCGGCCGCCGATCCGGACGCCACCGGCCCCTTCTCCCCCGTTGACGTCCCCACCGGCACCTACGCCGTCCACGAGCAGCCGACCGGCCCGCTGGCCCCGGTCCCCGCACCGTACGTCCGGCGCCCCATGGCCACCCGCCGTCGCGCCCTGGTGGTCGGCGCCACTGCCCTCGCGGCCGCACTCGTCGCGGCGTTCATCATCGGCCTCGGCGGCGAGGACGGCACCTCCCCCGCCGTGGCCGACGACGAGGCTCCGCCGGCCCTCACGGTCCCCGAGCTCGAGGCCTTCGGCCGACAGTTCGTGCAGACCGCCACCGCCGATCCCGCGGCCGGCTTCGCGATGCTCACCCCTGACGCGCAGGCGAGCAGCGGCGGGTTCGAGGTCTTCCACAACACGTGGGCTCCCGCGGCCGGCGCCACCGTCACCGCCATCACCCCTGACGCCGCCGGGTCGAGCGTGGCGGTCGCGTACGAGTGGACCATCACCACGACGCCCTCGTCCTTCGCGACCAACAAGGGCAAGGGCAACAGCGGGAACAAGGGCAACGGGAACGGCAATGGCGGCGGCAAGCCCAAGAACGAAGCCCCGGCGCCCGCCCCCGCACCCGCCCCCGCACCCGCCCCTGCGCCTCAGCCGGTCACACAGACCGTCGTGCAGACCGTGGTCCTCACCGTGGCCCGCGGTGAGAGCGGCCAGCTCCGCGTCGCGAACTACGTCCACCGCTGACGCTGGCCGCTCCCCTCAGCTCGCCGGCGACTCAGCTGGCCGGCGGGTTGGGGTTCGGCGTCCTCGGCACGTCGCAGATCGCATCGGCGACGTTCAGCGTGATCGGGATGCCGATCACCTCGACCGTCACGTTCAGCTTCGTCGCCGACGTGCAGCGCACGATGCCCGTGCCGCTCACGCCCTCGAGACCGACCGTCTGACCGAAGAGCTTGCGGGTCTTCGTCTGCGTGACGGCGTCGACGGCCGAGAACCCGTTGCCCGGCGTGAACACCAGCTGCGCTGATCCCAGGTCGGCCGACACGGTGCCCCCGCGGATGGGGCGTTCACACCCTGCGGTGCCGCACGGTCCGCCGAAGTCGGTCGTGTTGAGGTAGACCGGACCCCCGGTGTCGCCGTTGATGTCGCCGGTCAGGTCGAGCCGCTTGAGCCGCAGCCCCGTCGCGGTCAGCCCGCTGGCCGGGTCCGTCAGGTTCAGCGTCGTGTACTCGCTGGCCTTGAACACGACCGAACCGAGAGCCGGGTTGGCGATGCCCACGGCCGGCAGGCAGGCCGCGTCACCCGCCATGCAGATGTCCAGGGCTGCGGGCAGCGGACCGGAGATGGAGCCGTTCATGCCCCCGAGGTTGAAGTCGATCCGGTTCGTGGGCTCGGCGGCGCTGTAGCTGAGTCGCGTCGCGCCGTCGTCGGTCAGCGCCAGGCGCATCTGCGGCACGAGCCGGTCGAGCGTCGCACTGACGTTGCCGCTCGCGTCGTCGCCGAGCATCGAGATGCGGAAGATGCTGCCGGCCACGGTGTCGAGGAACACCTCGGGCGTCTCGTCGAGCTGAGCCGCGATCTCTCGCAGGCCGTGGATCCGGGCGGCCAGGGCGGTCGCCCCTCCCCTGCTGTCGAGCAGGAGTCCGTCGTCCGCGCCCGGGACCTGCGGCACCGTGCCGCTGTGCGCTGCGAGCTCGACCAGTCCGACGGACTGACCCGCCGTGTCGAAGCCGACTCCGTCCTCGCCCACCTCGACGGCGAAGCGCTGCGGGACGTCGGTCAGCTGCACGTCGAGCTGCGATGCTCCCGCGAGGATGCCGTCCGGCGACGACGCGACGACGCTGATCGCGCCGATCGGCGCCGATCCCTCGACCGACATCGCACCGGAGGGCGAAAGTCCGAGCGACAGCTCACGCGGGGCGTCGTCGATCTGGGCGTCGAGGGTCAGGCCGTCCTGCGTCACGAGCGCACGCAACGGCGTGGGCGCGAGCACCAGGTCGAGCGACACTGCGTCCTGCAGGCTGACCGTCATGCCCTCGAACCCGGGCAGCCGGACGGCGACCGAGGAGCGCTCCGGCTCCTCCAGCAGTCGCAGGTAGGCGGGGTCGTCGAGCAGCACGAGCGCATCACCCGTCGCGTACCCGGCCTCGAAGCCACCGATCGGACCGCTGGCGGTGAGCCCACCGGTGCCGTCAGCACCCAGCGCGAACTCGACCGAGGCCGGCACGTCGGTCAGGCCGAGCAGGACGTCGCTGTCGGTCCGACCGGCATCGAGGCCCACCGCCCGCAGGGACACGCTGTCCAGTCCCAGCTCGCTCGCGATCGAGGCGCCGAGTCCGCTCGCAGAGTCGCCCGTGACGTTGATCGCCACCCGGCCGTCGACCGGTGTGAGGACGCCGTCGGCCAGGAGCAGCTGGTCGCCGCCGCTGTCGTCGGCGAAGTGCAGGCCCACCACGGTGGGCTCGGCGGTCTCGATCTCGGCGGCCACGTCCTGAGCGCCACCGGCGAGCTGCAGGCCCAGGCGGGCCTGCTCCGGGGCCTGGTCGAAGGTGATGGCGAAGCGCTGCTCGGCCGGCGCGAGATCGGCCGGCGCAGTCGGCGTCCCACCGTCGAGCTCTGCCGGAGCGGGCGGCTCCGTCGGATCGATCGGTGCGGCGTCGTCACCGCCGCGGGGACGGATCGCGCCCGTCACCGCGAGGGGGTCGTCGCTGTCGGTGCTCAGCTGCACGCCGGCGCCGCCGCCGGCCAGCACGAGGTCCGCTCGGAAGCCACGCGGGGCGTTGCCCTCGCGGGTGTCGTAGCCGAAGCGGTACTCCTCGTCGCTCCCGGGCAGGTCGATGACCGCCTGGAGGCTCAGGGGCAGGTCGGCCGGAGCGCCGGGCAGTCGCGCGGCATCGATGCGCGGCATCGGCGTCAGCGTCGGGCCGTACGAGCCACCGCTGAGGGTCAGCGAGGTGACGATGTCGGCGCGGTCGTCACCGGTGACGTCGATCGCCACCGGCAGGCCGGCCGTCGCGTCGAACTCGCTGGCGCGGCTGGTGCCGTCGGGCGCGACGTAGACCGCCCGCCACCGGAACCTGGCGGTCTCGTACAGGCCGGCGAGCGGCGTGTTGGCCACCAGTCCGGTCAGCACCGTGTCGATCACGGGATCGATGGCGTCGCCCGAGGTCGCGACCTGGTCGGCGACGTCGGCGAGCAGGTCGTCCAGCAGCACCTGCAGACCCGCGGCGCTGATGACCTCGACCGCCAGGTCCGGCGGCAGGAGCGCCGGCACCACGAGGTCGCCGATCGTCAGGGGTTCCGTGAGAGGTGCGGTGACCTGGTCCACCTGAGTGGCGACGCCGGTCAGGTTCAGGGGGGCGAGCAGGTTGTCGAGGCCGGTGCCGATCCAGCGGGTGACGCCGCCGACCACGTCGTGCTCGACGGGAGCGGTCTCGGAGGCGATGTCGCCGACGTAGAAGGTCACGGCGTCCTGGCTCGTGCCGTAGACATCGCTGCCGAGGAACTCGGCACGGACGGGCTCGGTCCGGCTGCTGCCGTCGACCACGAGGGAGCGAGCGGCGATGCCGCTCTGGTCGGTGCGAGCACTCTCGGTGCTCGCACCGAACGCCAGGAACATCTCCTGGTCGGCGACCGGCAGGCCCGTGCGGTCGCTGCCCGGCGTGGCGTCGATCAGCTCGGCGCGCAGGGTGGTCGACGCGCCTGGTTGCGCCCGGGTGTCACCGACGTAGCGGGTCGTGGTCGGCCGAGTCGTCAGCTCGACCGAGGCTGCGCCCGCACCATCGGCGTAGAAGGCGTCGCCCGCGACGTGGGCCGAGACCGTGGTGGTGCCGGACGGCAGGTCCGGCAGGTCGATCGTGGTCGTGGCTGTGCCGCCGGCGCTGGTCGTGACGACGTGGTCGCTGACGCCGGGAATGCTCAGGGTCACCTGGCGGCCGCCGAGGGCCTGGCCGTCGATGCCGTTGCCCCGGCGGGTCGTCCGGACGGTCACCGGGAGGCTCTCGCCCGTCGTGACGCTCGCGGGCAGCTCGAGGGCGACCGCAGCGGCGTTGTGCAACGTGACCGTGTAGTCCGACAGCAGCTTCTCCGCCTGCCGGCTGCAGCCGAGGTTCAGGAAGCCCGACCGCACGGCGTCGTTCGCCCACGAGCGGATGCGGTAGGTGCCGAGCGGGTCGCCCACGCTGTTCCACGTCGTCGACAGCGAGCCGGCCCCGGTGCGCGACGCCTCGTGCACGACGGTGTTGGTGGCCGTCCTGCGCACCTCGATCCGCGAGCGGCTCTCGTCGCCCACCGTGCAGTTCTCCGTGCCGCCGCGACTCTCGGTGATCGGGACGTTGCCAGAGACCGTGGCCCCCGGCCCCGGGGTCGTGATCGCGGCCTGCGCCGGTGCCGCCGTCAGGACAGCAGCGGTGAAGCCGACGATGATGCCGAGGACCGCCGCACGGCGGACTCGATGCCGCGGTGTCACGGGTCGAGCGGGGCGGCTCTGGGTCATGCGGTCCTCCGAGCACGTGGCAGTCCCCTGTGGAACCGCGATGTGACCTGCACAACTGTCACATCGCGCGGGACGCTACGGGCCATCTTTGGGTGGCCCCATCGGGTCTGGTGCGAGCGCCGGATCCTGTGATAGTGAGGTCACAGGTTCGCCCCACGGGAGGCCTGCCGCGCCTGTCCGCACTACCGTGGGGGCGTGATTGGCGGACGATACGAGCTGGAGACCGAGATCGGTCGTGGCGGGATGGGCGCCGTCTGGCGTGCCCAGGACACGGTGCTGGGTCGCGCCGTGGCTCTCAAGCGTCTCGGGGGCATCGGTACCGCCGAGGGCCCCGATCACGAGCGCGCGCGCCGCGAGGCCATGCTGGCGGCGCGGCTCAACCACCCGCACATCGTCGCGGTCTACGACCTCGTCGTGGACGACGAGGGCTGGTCCTGGCTCGTCATGGAGCACGTCCCCGGCATCACGCTGTCGCACGCCATCACGCAGGGCACCCTGCAGACCGAGGCCGTCGCTCGCATCGGCCGGCAGGTCGGCGAGGCCCTCGCGGCCGCTCACGCCGCCGGCATCGCCCACCGCGACGTCAAGCCGTCCAACATCCTGCTGACCCAGGAGGGGACCGCGAAGCTGTCGGACTTCGGCATCGCCCGCGGCGAGAACGACGACGCGCTCACTCGCACGGGACAGGTCACCGGGTCCCCCGCCTACCTGCCACCCGAGGTCGCTCGCGGCGCCAACGGCGGCCCGGCCGGTGACATGTGGTCGCTCGGCGCGACGCTCTTCCACGCGGCGAGCGGACGGGCTCCCTACTCGGGCGAGGGCACAGCCGTCAGCACCCTCTTCCGCATCGTGCAGGACCCGGTGCCCCAGCTCGAAGGTCACGGAGCGCTGTCCTCCGTCGTGGCCCGCCTGATGACGCCCGAGCCCGAGGGACGGCCCGACGCCGTCGGCGTCGCTGCGGCTCTCGCCGTCATCGCCGGGGACACCCAGTCCAACGCCACCCAAGCCGTCACCCCGCTCGCCATGGACACGCCGGGCGACGCCGATCCCGACGCCACGATGCCGGTGGATGCCACCGAGGCGATGACCGCCACGTCGGCCATGGCACCCGTCCCGCCCGCGCCCGTCCCGGCTCCCGAGCCGGTCGGCCCGCCGCGGGCGGACGAGGACCGCAGGAGCAAGCGTCCCTGGCTGATCGCCGCGGCCGCCGCCCTGGTGGTCGTCCTCATCGCCGCGTTCGCCATCACCCGTGGTGGTGACGGCGACGACACGACGGCCGCGCCGGAGCCGCTCACGGCCCAGGAGCTCGACACCTTCGGGCGCGACTTCGTGCAGACGGCCAGTGCCGATCCCGACGAGGCCTTCGAGCTGCTGACCCCGGAGGCGCAGGACGCCGTGGGCGGCATCGAGGCCTTCCGCGACTCCTGGGCCCCGGCCGAGGGAGCCACGCCGACCGAGGTGGCGCCGGACGCCGCGGCCGAGACGGTGGCCGTCACCTACCAGTACACCGTCACCACGCAGCGGTCCTCGTCGACGAGCACCACGTCACCGACCCCCACCGGCTCCCCTTCTCCGCAGGACGACGGAGAGGGTAACGATGACGATGGGAACGGCAACGGCAACGGCAACGGCGAGGGGCAGGACGACAAGGACAAGGACAAGGACAAGGACGACGACAAGGACGAGGAGAAGGACCGGGAGGAGCCCCGTCCCGAGCCCGAGCCGACGTCAGTCACCGAGAACGTGACCCGCACCGTCGTCCTGCACGTCGTCCGCGACGGTGACCGGCTGAAGGCCGACCGCTACACCCTCACCTGAGTCAGGCGACGGGCGACGTCCCGATCACCGAGTTCGGACGGAACGAGACCGGGTCGCCCCGCCGCGCCGGGCGCACCAGGTCGAACCCGCCCGTCGTGAGCAGCACCCACTCCGCGGGAGCATGCGACTGACCCAGCACGGCCCCGAGTGGCGCGAGGTCCCGCACGGCCTCCTCGGCGCACGAGGCGTGACAGGGCGGGAAGGCGTACTCGACCGCCTCGGCCTCCTCGGCGGAGCCGATGAAGGCCACCGGCCGGCTCAGCGGCAGACCGCAGACGCCGCAGACCCGACTCAGGGCGCAGCGGATGGCACGCGCCTTGATGATGGCGTCGTGCCGCCCACCGTCCGCGTCATCGACACACGCGAACGGCAGGCGGACTCCGTCGACGACGGGCCGGTTGAGGCTCTCGATGACGCTCATCCGACGGAAGCTGCAGTGGTCCACCGCCCCAGCTCGGACCGGCGTCCGGGACGCTCGCTGTCGTCGAGGCGGCGACGATCGCGCTCACGCTCCGGGGACGCCGGCTTGTTGTCCTTCGTCCTCCGGTTGGGCAGCGACAGCTTCATGATCGTGCGCAGCACCTGGCCGTACTGCCGGTGCAGCGGACCGGTCGTGTACGGGATGTTGTAACGATCGCAGATGTCGCGCACCTTGACCGAGATCTCCGCGTAGCGGTTGCTGGGCAGGTCCGGGAACAGGTGGTGCTCGATCTGGTAGCCGAGCTGGCCGCTCATGATGTGCAGCAGCTTGCCGCCCTCGAAGTTGGCCGATCCCAGCATCTGGCGCAGGTACCACTCGGCGCGCGTCTCGTCCTCGAGCTCCTCCTCGGTGAAGTGCACCGCGCCGTCGGGGAAGTGACCGCAGAAGATGATCATGTACGCCCAGACGTTGCGCACGATGTTCGACGTGAAGTTCGCCGTGAGCGTGTGGAAGAACGCAGGCCCGGTCAGCGCCGGGTACACGACGTAGTCCTTCAGCCCCTGCCGCCCGATCTTGTCGGCGATCTGCTTGAGCTGGCGCTTGAGCAGCTTGGGGTCCTTCTTGCCCTTGCGGATGGCCTCGATGTCGAGGTCGTGAAGGGCCACCCCGTACTCGAAGAACATCGCGAGCAGCGCGTTGTAGATGGGCTGGCCCAGGTTGTAGGGCGTCCACTTCTGGTCGCGGCTCATGCGCAGGATGCCGTAGCCCACGTCGTTGTCGTGACCCAGCACGTTGGTGAACTGGTGGTGGATGTAGTTGTGCGAGTGCTTCCACTGCTCGGCCGGCTGGGTGGTGTCCCACTCCCAGTTGCTGGAGTGGATCTCCGGGTCGTTCATCCAGTCCCACTGGCCGTGCATCGTGTTGTGGCCGATCTCCATGTTCTCGAGGATCTTGGCCGACGACAGCAGGGCCGTGCCCAGCAGCCACGCCGGCGGGAACATGCTGGCGAACAGGGTGATGCGGCCGGCGGCGGCCAGGCGACGCTGCAGCGTGATGATGCGCAGCACGTAGTCGCGGTCCTGCTGGCCGCGGTTGGCCTCGATCTCGGCGCGGATGTCGTCGAGCTCCTTGCCGATGGCCTCGACTTCCTCGTCGGTCAGGTGGGTGTACTCGCGGACGTCGGCGTAAGCCATGGGTGTCTCCTCGAGGTAGGTGCGGTGGGATGGGTGCGCTGGAAGCGCCGTCAGATGGACAGGGTGCAGTCGGTGGCGGCGACGCTGACGCAGGTCTGGATGTACTGGCCGGGCTGGTCGTGCTCAGCGCCGCTGCGCAGGTCCTTGACGCGGCCCGAGGCGAGCGGGACGTCGCAGGTGTGGCAGATGCCCATGCGGCAGCCGTAGAGCATGTTGACGCCGGCGCTCTCGCCGGCCTCCAGCAAGGTGGTGGCACCGTCGACCTCGACCGTGGGCCCGCCCTCACCGAAGGTGACGACGCCACCTTCGGCGTCGCCGGCGCTGGCCGCCAGAGAGAACCGCTCGATGTGCAGCTGCTCGCGGAGGTCGTGCTCCTCGTAGTGCTCCTCCATGGCGTCCAGCATCGGCGCGGGTCCGCACGCCCAGGTCACGCGGTCCTTCCAGTCGGGACACACGTCGTCGAGCTGGTCCGGCGTGAGGATGCCGTCGGCGTCGGTGAACCGTTCGTACAGCCGGAACTCGGGGTGGGAGTCGTGGAGCGCGCGGAGCTCGTCGCGGAAGAGCATGTCGTGCTCGTCGGCGGCCGAGTAGGCCAGCACGGCGTCGGGGATCGTGCCGCGACGGTCGAGGGTGCGCAGCATCGACATGACCGGCGTGATGCCGCTGCCGCCGACGACGAACAGCATCTTCTTCGGCGGCGGGTCCGGCAGCACGAAGTCGCCCTGCGGCGCCGCGAGTCGCACGATCGTGCCCGGTTCCAGTCCGTTCACGAGGTGGTCGGACAGGAAGCCCTCGGGCATCGCCTTGATCGTGATGGCGACCGTGCCGCCACTGCTGACCGGTGTCGACGACAACGAGTAGGAGCGCCAGTGGAACTTGCCGTCGACCTCGACGCCGATGCCGATGTACTGGCCCGGCTGGTGGTTGAACGTCCAGCCCCACCCGGGACGGATGACGAGCGTGGCGGCGCGCTCGGTGACCGGCTCCACCCGCTCGACCCGTCCCCGCAGCTCACGGGCGGACCACAACGGATTGATGAGGCTCAGGTAGTCGTCAGGATGCAGCGGAGTGGTGAGTGCCTTGCCGACGCGCCGCACGTTGCGCAGCACGCGAGACCTCTCGATCATCGAGTCCGTCACGTTGAGTGTCCTCTCGCCCGAAACGCCTGAAATGCCCGTGCCGCCAACTGTGACACTCGGTTACATGCAGGGCAACTGGAATGGCCCCGCCGCAGGTCAGGGCCCCGTGATGTGCGTCCACTGTGCGGCACTTGCCCCCGCGAGGGACGGTGGAGGGGCACGTTTCGCCCACGAGAGGAGCCCCGGTGACCACCACCGAGTCGAACGGCATCACCCTGAACTTCACCGACAGCGGTGGCGACGGCCGCCCCGTCGTCCTGATCCATGGCTGGCCCCTCAGCGGCGCGTCCTGGTCCGAGCAGGTCCCGGCCCTGACCGCGGCGGGCTACCGCGTCATCACGTACGACCGTCGCGGGTTCGGCGAGTCCGAGAAGCCCGCCGACGGCTACGACTACGACACCTTCGCCGAGGACCTCGCCGGTCTCCTCGACCACCTGGACGTCGACGACGCCACCCTCGTCGGCTTCTCGATGGGTGGCGGCGAGGTCGCCCGCTACCTCGGCACCCGTGGTTCGCAGCGCGTGCGGTCGGCCGTCCTCGCCGGCGCGGTGCCGCCGTTCCTGCTCAAGACCGCCGACAACCCCGACGGCGGGCTCGAGGAGGAGGCCCTCGAGGGGATGAAGGACGGGGTGCGGGCCGATCGCACCGGATTCCTCGACACCTTCCTGACCGGGTTCTTCTCCGCCGGCGACGAGCTCAAGGTCACCGAGCAGCAGCGCCGTGAGGCCCTGACCCTGTCGTCGGCCGCGCGCGACGAGGCCGTCGTCGCCTGCATCGACGCGTTCGGGCGCACGGACTTCCGGGCCGATCTCGACCGTATCGACGTGCCGGTGCTGGTCATCCACGGCGACGCCGACGCCATCGTGCCGCTGGAGGTCTCCGGCGCCCGGGCGGCCGAGCAGCTGAAGAACGCGACGCTGCACGTCGTGAAGGACGGCCCGCACGGGTTCAACGTCAGCCACGCCGACGAGGTCAACCGCGCCTTGCTGGACTTCCTCGCCGACTGACGAGCCTCGCCGCCCGATCGCCCTGTTCGCGACGACGCCCCGCCGACCACGTGGTCGGCGGGGCGTCGTGACGATCGAGGGCCTACTCGGCCGGCTCGTCGGCGGTGTCGTCTGCTGGCGGCGTCTGGCCCAGGGAGTCCTGCGCGCCGACGATCGCGGCGTTCATGGCCTCGATCTGCCGCTGGTAGCCGGCCAGGTCACCGGCGTTCAGGGCGTCCTGCGCCGCGTTGTACGCCGCCGACGCCTCGGCGAGCCACTCCGCCGTCGTCTTCGCGGGCGCGTCGCCGCCGGTGTCGGCGCCGTCGCCCGGATCGTCGCCGGTGTCGGCGGGCACCTGGCCCGGCTGGAGCCCGAGGGCGACGTTGAGCGCCTCCTCGAGCGTCGGGCCGAAGCCGACGTCCTCACCGAAGGTGACCGCCACGAACTGGAGCACGGGGAACGTGCCCTCGCTCGCGGTGCGCTGGATGTAGACCGGCTGCACGTAGAGCAGGGCTCCGCCCACGGGCAACGTCAGCAGGTTGCCACGCAGGATGCGCGCCTGCTCGGACTGCTCGAACTGCAGCAGAGCCTGCGTGACGCCTCGGTCGGTCTGGAACGAGTTGGCGATCTGTGACGGACCCGGCACCTGCGTGTCGCTGGGCAGCTGGAGGATCTGCATCTTGCCGTAGTCCTCGCTGCTCGACTCGGAGTTGACCGAGACGAACGAGGCGAGGTTCTGACGACTGTTGGGCAGGAAGACGCTGGTCAGCGAGAACGCCGGATCCTCCTGGCCCGGACGGCTCATCGACAGGTAGTACGGCGGCTGCAGCACGTTCGAGTCGCTGCCCTGCGTCGGGTCACCCGGCACGCGCCAGCGCTCGCCGTCCTCGTAGAACGTCTGGGCGTCGGTGACGTGGTAGCGGGCCAGCACGTCGCGCTGCACCTTGAACAGGTCGACCGGGTAGCGCAGGTGCGACATCAGGCTCTCGCCGATCTCGTCCTTGTCCTCGACCACTCCCGGGAAGACCTTCATCCAGGCCTTGAGCAGCGGGTCCTCGGTGTCCCACTCGTACAGCTTCACGCTGCCGTCGTAGGCGTCGACGACGGCCTTGACGGAGTTGCGCATGTAGTTGATCTCGTCGGTCGGCAGCGCGGCCTGGGCGGTGCCCTGGGTCAGCGTGTCGGCCGTCGCGGTCTGCAGCGAGCGGTGCTCGGAGTACGGGTAGCTGTTGCTGGTGGTGTACCCGTCGACGATCCAGACCACGCGGCCATCGACCACGGCCGGGTAGACGTCGCCGTCGACCGTGAGCCACGGAGCGACCTTCTGCACGCGCTCGCGCGGCTCGCGGTCGTAGAGGATCTTGGAGTTCTCGTTGACGCGGCTCGACAGCACGATGTTCGGCTCGGCGAACTTCACGGCGTAGAGCGCCTTGTGGAAGAAGTTGCCGACCGGGACGCCGCCCTCGCCGTCGTACGTGTTCTGCGTGGCCTGCGCCTCGCCGTCGGTGCCCTCGTCCTCGGCGGGCTCCTCGTCGGAGGCCGTCGTGCTGCCGCCACGAGGAATGTCGACCTCGATCGGCTCGGCACCGTCGGGACGGCCGACGATCGAGTAGGTGGGCGAGTTCTCGCCGAAGTAGATGCGCGGCGGGATGTCGGTCTCGATCTCGCCGACCGGCGGGATGTCGCGCTGCACCCACACCGGCTCGCCCTGCGAGCCCCGCTGGTTGCCGCGAGCGGCGATGACGCCGTAGCCGTGGGTGTAGACCGTGTGGTCGTTCGCCCAGTTGCGCTGACCCTCCTGCAGGCCGTCGAGGTCGACCTCGCGGGCCGCGATGATGACGTCCTGCGGGAGATCACTGCCCTCGAGCACGTAACGGTCGACGTCGAGCGTGTCGGGCACCGTGTAGTAGCCGCGCACCTGCTGCAGCTGCTGGAACGCGTCGGAGATGAGCGTCGGGTCGAGCAGACGGCTGCTGACCCGGGACTCCGCCGACTCCGAGAGCTCCTGGGGCGTCAGCTCGGTGCTCGCGGTGTACTCGCGCACCTCGGAGTCGGCGACGTCGTAGGCGTCGCGCGTGGCCTCGATGTTGCGCGCGATGTACTCGCCCTCCTTGTCCGGCTCGGACGGGCGGACCTGGAAGGACTGCATCGCGTACGGCCAGATGCCGCCGATCAGGATCGAGGTGAGCAGCAGCATGCCCAGTCCGATGCCGGGCAGCACCCACGAACGCAGCACGACCATCGCGAAGAACAACAGGGCGCACAGGATCGCGACGACGACCAGGATGTTGCGTCCCGGGATGCGGGCGTTCGCGTCGGTGAACCCGATGCCGTCGAACAGGGCCGAGTTGCCCACAGCCATGCCGTAGCGGTCGAGGTAGTACGAGAAGGCGCGGATCAGGACGGCCACGCCGACGAGCAGCGCCACCTGCACCTGCGCGGCGCGAGACAGGCGCGGGCCACGGCCGACCATGCGCAGGCCGCCGAAGACGTAGTGCACGAACGCCACGACGAGGATCGTGATGATCAGCAGGGTGAACGAGAACGACGTCAGGAAGCGCAGCCACGGGTAGTCGAAGACGTAGAAGCCGACGTCCTTGTTGAAGTGCGCGTCGGTGATGCCGAACGAGCCGCCGGCACGCCACAGCTGGAAGGTCTGCCACTGGCCCGCGGCGACGGAGCCGGCGAACGCCGTGAGGACGAGCCCCATGACGATGAGCACGGGCCGCAGGATCGGCGAGAGCGCCTGGCGGTACCGGAACGCGGGGTCGTCGCGGCGGGCCGGCGGGTTCTCGGGCCGGAAGCGGTGCGCGAGCCAGACGTTGAGCACGACGAAGCCGGCGAACAGCAGGCCGAGGCCGAGGAACAGCCCGACCCGGGTGAGCAGCACGGTGCGGAACACCTCGCCGTACCCGACCGACTTGAACCACAAGCGATCGGTGTAGATGGAGGTGAAGATCGACCCGATGAACAGCAGCAGGGCCACTGTCACGAGCGTCGGCACGAGCACCCGGCGACCACGATTCGGCGTCGGCGGCGGGGTCGTGGGGCGGTCGGATCCGAAGATGTCGCTCACTGGGCTCCTGAGTTACGGGGTGAGTCCGTGGATGGTGAACTCTACGTCACACGTGGGAATCGAGGGTCGTGGCCAGGATGGCCACCAGGCCGGGCACGAGATCGGGTCCTTCGAGCAGCTCGGAGTCCTCGTCGGGGCCACTCCCCTGCACGGCCCTCCTCCTGACAGCACTGTGCACCGAGCCGTCGCGCAGCACCGCGGCGACGAGGCGCACCTCCTGGCGCCCGGGGTGCGCGGCCAGGACAGCGGCCAGCTCGGCCGGGTCGTCGGGCAGGTCGGCCTCGGCCTCCGGCGGCAGCATCACGCGCTCGACCACCGCGGCACAGCCGTCGACGGCCTCGGGCCACTCGATCGCGGCCAGGTCGGCCTCGAAGGACTCCGCCGGCGGCACGCCGTCCTGCTCGACGGGCGTGAAGGACCCGTCGGCGCCATCGCCGAGCGTCTCGGCCAGCTGCGGCTCGCGAGCCACCAGGCCCGCGGTGCTGACCAGCGCGAAGAGGCGCGGCGCCTGGTCCCAGCCGCCTTCGCCCACGTGCTGCTCGACCTCGAGCGCCGCCCGGCGGACGGGAGAGTCGGGATGGAGGTGGGTGATGCCCTCATCGTTCACTCGCACGTCGGTACCTTCGCGTCCGGGTCGTCGGCGAGGGTCTCGAGCGCGTCGATCGCGTCCTGCAAGGTGCTGACCTCGACCAGCGTCATGCCGAAGTCGGTGCCGGTGGCGGCCTCCGGGCAGTTCTCGGCGGGCACCAGGAAGACCTCCACGTCGTCCTCGGCCGCACCGGCCATCTTCTGGCGGACACCGCCGATGCTGCCGACGGTGCCGTCAGCGTCGATCTCGCCCGTGCCGGCGACGCGCAGGCCGCCGGTGAGCTCGCCGGGCGTGAGCAGGTCGTAGATGGCCAGCGCGAACATCGAGCCGGCGCTCGGACCACCGATGCTGTCGCCGACGTTGTTGGTGATCTCGAACGGGAAGGTGAACGTCGACCCCAGCCCCACGCCCACGCGGGGCACGTCGGGGTCGTCGTCCGCGGGACGCGTCGTGACGGTGACGTCGGAGGTCTGACCGTCGCGGCGGATCGAGAGCGTCACGTCGTCACCGGGCGTGAGACTGCTGATGAGGTCGACGGCCTCGGAGGGCACCGCGACCGGCTGGCCGTTCACGGCGAGGATCACGTCGTCGGCCTCGAGCGCGTCCGCGCCGGCACCCTCGGGATCGACGGAGGCCACCACGACCGCCTCGGGGACGGTGTATCCGGCGGCCCGCAGCGCTGCGACGCGCGAGGAGTCCTTCGACGACGAGAGCTGGGCGGCCGACGCCTCCCGCGACTGGTCGGCCGTGGTGCCCTCGGGGTAGATCAGCGAGCGCGGCACCACGTTGACGTCGTCGTCGAAGTAGCCCTCGATGGCCTCGACGAACGTCACGTCGGACGACACCGACGTGACCGAGACCGTCGTGAAGTCCAGGGAGCCGCTGACCGGGTACGTCGTGACCGAGGGGTCGACCTCGAGCATCCGCTGCCCGTCGAAGTCGCCCAGGGTGTCGAAGACCGGACCGGGGCGCATCGTCACGTACGGCACGGGGACGATGAACGCGACAGCCGTCAGGGCGATGACCGAGATGGCGGAGACGACGGCCGTGACGTAGCGCCGGTCCAGGTGCTGCTGGGACTCGGGCGGACGAGACGCGCCGGGCTCGCTGGCGGCACTGAAGGGGTCGGACACGCGCTCAACCCTAGGGCGTCAGGGCAACCGCGACCCGGCAGCCGAGCGACTTCTCAGGCAGTCCTCGGGCTGGGCGCCGATCGGTATCGTGGCTGCATGCCCGAGAACGGCCCCGACGGGCCCGAAGACACCCCGGACCGCGACCCGAAGCGGCCCGATCCCAACAACCCCTTCGCCGGCACGCCGCTCGAGGCGCTGTTCGGTCAGTTCTCCGCCGGTGGGGGTGTTCCCGACCTCGGCGCCCTGATGGGCCAGATGCAGCAGATGTTCACCCAGCAGCACGACGGGCCCATCGACCGCCAGACCGCGGTCGACGTCGCTCGCCGCACGTCCGCCGCCGCGGGACCCGACCCGTCGCCCACGAGCCAGCAGCAGGGGTCGGTCGACGACGCCGTCCGCCTGGCCGAGACGTGGCTCGACCGCGCCACCACCATCCCCGTCGGCGCCACCAGCTCGACGGCCTGGAGCCGTGCTGACTGGATCGAGCAGACCGCTCCCACCTGGCACACGCTGGTCGAGCCCGTCGCCGAGCACGTCGTCGGCGCGATGGGCGACGCGATGCCGGCCGAGCTGAAGGCGATGGCCGGTCCCTTGATCGGCATGCTGACCCAGGCCGGCGGCGCGCTGTTCGGCCAGCAGCTGGGGCAGGCGCTCGGCGCGCTGTCCGGCGAGGTCGCCACCTCCACCGACATCGGCCTGCCGCTGGGGCCCGACCGGGTCGCCGCCGTGCTGCCCGGTGGCGTGGCCGCGTTCGGCGAGGGCCTCGAGGTCGCACGCACCGACGTGATGCTCTACCTGGTGCTGCGCGAGTGCGCGCACCACCGCCTCTTCCAGCACGCCGCGTGGTTGCGACCCGCCCTGCTGAGCGCGATCGAGGAGTACGGTCGCGGCGCCCGCATCGACCTCAGCGCCATCGAGGGCAAGCTGACCGGCTTCGACCCCAGCCGCCCCGACGAGATCGCCGAGGCCATGCAGAACGGGCTGTTCGAGCCTGAGCCCACCCCTGAGCAGCGACAGGCGCTCGAGCGTCTCGAGCTCCTGCTGGCCCTGGTGGAGGGCTGGGTCGACGAGGTGGTCGCCCAGGCCACGGAGGGCACGATGCCCGCTGCTGGTGCGCTCGCGGAGGCCATGCGCCGCCGTCGGGCCACGGGTGGTCCCGCCGAGCGCACCTTCGCGAGCCTGGTGGGCCTGGAGCTGCGCCCCCGCCGGTTGCGCGACGCGGCCAACCTGTGGGCCGCGGTGCGCGACCGACAGGACGCCGAGGCCCGCGACCGTCTCTGGTCGCACCCGGACCTGCTGCCGACCGCTGGCGACCTGGACGATCCGCTGGGCTTCGCCGACCAGACGCCGGACGACGTCGACGAAGCGATCGGGCGGCTGCTCGACGACACCGGCGAGTGAGCGGGACCCTTCACGCCGACGCGGTCGCCCGGTTGACCGACTGGGTGGCACCGAGCGCTGACCAGGAAGAGCTGCGGGACCTGTACCTGCAGCACCTGGCGACGCATCCCGACGCTCCCTACCGGGAGTGCCGGCCCGACCACCTGACGACGAGCCTGCTGGTGGTCTCGGCCGACCACCGGCGCGTGCTGCTGACCCTGCACCCCAAGGCCGGGATGTGGCTGCAGACCGGTGGACACTGCGAGCTCGGCGACACCACCCTCGTGGCGGGGGCCGCCCGTGAGGGGCTCGAGGAGTCGGGCATCGCCGGGCTGTGGGTCGACCCGGTGCCGGTGCTGCTGTCCCGGCACGCCGTGCCGTTCTGCGGTCGATCCGCAGGATCGACGGAGGTGCCCCACCACTTGGACGTGCAGTTCGTGGCAGTGGCGCCGGCCGACGCGCAGGCGACGGCCTCGGACGAGTCCGACGACCTGCGCTGGTTCGCCGTGGACGAGCTGCCCGACCTGACCGACGACGACCTGCGGCGCCTGGTCAGCGCTGGAACTCGACGCCTTCGAGGAACCCCCGGGCCCGTTGGGTCTGCGGGTACGCGCTGAGCAGCTGCCAGAAGCGTGGCGTGTGGTCGGTCTCGATCAGGTGCGCCAGCTCGTGCAGCAGGACGTAGTCGACGACCCACGGCGGCATGTTCTGCAGATGGTGCGAGAGGCGGATCTCGCCGGTGTCCGGGGTGCACGAGCCCCAGCGGCGGTGCTGGTTGGTGACCCAGCGGACGCTCGTGGGTGTGGCCCGAGCCTGCAGGTAGGTGGCCGACAGCGTGGCCGCGCGACTCTCGAGGTCGACGTCACCCACGCGCCGCTTGGCATCGCGCCGCTCGAGCTTGGCGACCAGCTGGTCGACGGCGCGCCGTTCGTCTTCGGGCGACAGGCCGGCCGGCACCATGACGATGAGGCGGTCGCCCTCGCGCCGGGCCTCGATGGTGCGACGGCGTCGGGCGCTGCGCCGGATCTCGATCTCCTCCACGCAGGCGAACCTAGTCGGTCGCACCCACAGGTCGAGCGTCGTCCACCGGGTTGTCCACACCCCCGGACGGCGATTCACACAACGTCGTCCACAGGTCCGTCCACAAGCGTGGACAAAAGACCTGCTCGGGCCATTGACGACACGCCGATCCGGCACTTACCGTTCGCTCCCACTACGCTGAACGTGACCGACATCACACGGATACCCGAAGGAGACCGACATGACCGAGACGTGGAGCGGTGAGTTCTACTGCGTGAAGTGTCGCGACAAGCGCGAGGCGTCCGGCGAGATCCGGGTGAACGAGAAGGGCACCAAGATGGCCAAGGCCACCTGCCCCGTGTGCAGCACCAATCTCAACCGGATCCTCGGCAAGGCCTGACCCTGTGGACGTGGCCGGGACATCCGGTCGCGGACGCACGACGCTGTGGCCATGGTTCGCCGACCCGTTCTCAGACCCGGCTGCCGTGTGCTGCGACGCGACGCCGAGCACGTGCAGGTCGGGACGTGGCCTCCCGTCGTGCTGCCCGACACCCCCGCTGTACGCGCCGTGCTGCAGGCCGTCGACGGCGTGCGTGACACCCGACGGGTGACACGGGTCGCGGCGCAGCGCTCCGGGCTCGACGAGGAGACGCTGCGAGCGACCCTCGCCGACCTGCACCGCGCCGGTGCGGTCGTCGACGCGACGGGGTGGCCGGCGTCCGCCCCCGTGGACGAGGTGCATGCCGCCGTGCTTCGTGGTGACGATCCGACAGGCGTCGCGCGCCGTCGAGGCTTCGCGGTGCAGGTGCACGCCCCGGGATCCGCCAGCGGACTCGGCCGGCTCGTCACGCTGGGCGCCGAGCTCGGCGGCCTGTCGGTTGCGGACCCGAACCAGGAGCCAGAGCTGCTCGTGGTGGCCTCCGTGGGTGAGCCGGCCCGCGACAGCATCGACTCCGCGAGCCAGAGCGGCATGCGTGTCCTCCCCGTCGTGCTCGCCGAAGGTCGGGCGGTCGTCGGACCGTGGGTGCACCGCGGGCACACCCCGTGCCTGCGGTGCGCCGATGCCGGGGAGACCCGCTGGGGTGGCCGTCCGGCCCTGCTCCCGGCCGATCGGGGCTTCGACCGACCCCACGGGGTCGGCGTCTCGGTGCTGCAGGCCGCTGCGGCCCTGGTCGTGGGCGACGCCCTGGCGGCGGCTGACGGGAAGCGTCCGGTCACGGTGGGGAGCCGCTGGGTCCTGGGCGCCCGACCGGGCGCCGCTGCGCACCGGGACGTCGCCTTCGCGCCGGAATGCTCGTGCCATCTGTTCGCACCCGTATCCTGACGTCGTGCCTCGCCCCGACGGTCCCGAGCGTCCCGAGCGCCCGGAACGCAGAGACTCGCTCCCCGGCAACGCCTTCACGCGCACCGCGCGGCTGGCGGCCCTACCGATGGGCTTCGCCGGTCGCACCACGCTCGGCGTCGGCAAGCGGATGGTCGGGCGTCCCGCCCAGCTCGTCCTCGACGACGTGCAGCGTCGAACGGCCGACCAGATCTTCGCGACGCTCGGTCAGCTCAAGGGCGGGGCCATGAAGTTCGGTCAGGCGATGAGCATCTTCGAGGCCGCGCTGCCCGACGAGCTGATCGGCCCGTACCGCGAGGCACTCACCAAGCTGCAGGACGCCGCTCCCCCGATGCCCCCGTCGATGGTGCACTCGGTGCTGTCCATCGAGCTGGGCGACGAGTGGCGCGACTCGTTCGCCTCGTTCGAGGACACGCCGGTCGCCGCGGCGTCGATCGGTCAGGTCCACCGGGCCGTGTGGGCCGACGGCCGCGACGTCGCGGTCAAGCTGCAGTACCCCGGGGCCGCGAAGGCGCTGCGGTCCGACCTGCGGCAGATCGCCCGCCTGTCCCGCATGTTCGGCGTGCTCGCCCCGGGACTCGACGTCAAGCCGCTGGTGCAGGAGCTGCAGGACCGCGTCGAGGAGGAGCTCGACTACTCCCTGGAGGCCACCTCGCAGGCCACCTTCGCCGCGGCCTACGCCGGCGACCCCGACGTCTTCGTGCCCGGCGTCGTCGCGCGCTCCGAGCGCATGCTCGTGACCGAGTGGCTCGAGAGCGAGTCGTCACTTGCCGAGACCATCGTGCGCGGCACGCCCGAGGAGCGCGACCGCTGGGGCGAGCAGTTCGCCCGCTTCCTGCTCGGCTCTCCCCGCCGGTCCGGCCTGCTGCACGCCGACCCGCACCCGGGCAACTTCCGGCTGATGGCCGACGGCCGCCTCGGCGTCGTCGACTTCGGAGCCGTCGCCCGCCTGCCCGACGGGTTCCCGCCCGCCATCGGCACGCTGCTGCGGCGTGCCGTCGACGGCGACGCTGCCGCGGTCACCGAGGGTCTGCGGTCCGAGGGCTTCATCAAGCCCGACGTCAAGATCGACCCCGCGGTGCTGGCCGCCTACGTGGCACCGTTCTTCGCACCCGCCACCGTCGACCAGTTCACCTTCAGCCGGCAGTGGTTGCGCGAGCAGCTGGCCCGCGTGACGCAGCCGGGCATCGAGGGCTTCGGCACGGCCAGCCGGGTCAACCTGCCGCCCAGCTACCTGCTGATCCACCGCGTGTGGATGGGTGCGATCGGCGTGCTGAGCCAGCTGGAGGCCACCGCGCCGTTCCGCGAGATCCTCGAGACCGAGCTGCCGGGGTTCGCGCCCGAGGCGTGATCTGGATCAGCTGGCGGACACCAGGGCGAGCACGTCGTCGCCGAACTCCTCGAGCTTGCGCTGGCCGACGCCGCTGATGCGCAGCAGCCCGGTGGGATCGGACGGCTTGGCCTCGGCGATGAGCTGCAGCGTGGCGTCGTTGAACACGACGTAGGCCGGCACCTTGCGCTCGGACGCGATGCCGGTGCGCCACTCCCGCAGGCGCTCGTAGAGCGACTCGTCGTACGTGACGGGGCAGTCGGCGCATCGCCCACGCTTGCGGTCGGCCGCGGTGGCCAGCACCGTGCCGCAGACCGTGCAGCGCCGCACCTTGCGGTCGGAGCGGCCCGTGGCCCGCGAGGCGTGCGTCTGCGGCAGCAGGGGGTCGAGGAAGCGCGTGGGGTTGCGCCGCACGTTGGAACCCTTGCTGCGCGAGACCGCCCACGACAGGTACAGGTGGGTGCGAGCGCGCGTGAGACCGACGTAGAAGAGCCGGCGCTCCTCCTCGATGGCTTCGGGCGTCTGCGCGTGGACGATGGGCAGCATGCCCTCGTGCAGGCCCACGCAGAACACGGCGTCCCACTCCAGACCCTTGGCGGCGTGCATGGTGGCCAGCGTGACGCCCTCAGCGGTGGGCGCGTGGGCGCTGGCGGCGCGCCGGTCGAGGTCGGCCACGAGGTCGGCCATCGTCGCAGCGGGATTCTCGGCGGTCAGGTCGGCGGCCATGGTGGTGAGTGCGTGCAGCGACTCCCACTTGTCGCGCACCGCACCCTGCGCGGTGGGGGCCTCGTCGGTGTGCCCCATGTTGACCAGCACGGCGCGCACGTCGGCCGACAGACCCGCACCGTCACCGCCGACCGACGCAGCACGCAGGAGCGTGACGGCCTGGCGCACCTCGGGTCGCTGGAAGAAGCCCTCGACACCGCGCAGCGAGAACGGCACACCGCGGGCGCCGAGCGCCTCCTCGAAGGCCTCGGACTGCGCGCGGATGCGGAACAGCACCGCCATCTCGCGGTAGGGCATGCCTCGGGCGTGCAAGGCGACGATCTCGTCGGCGACGGCCGCGGCGCCGGACTCCTCGTCGGCGTGCCCGGTGTAGTCGACCGGGTCGCCCGCCGGGCGCTGCGCCTGCAGCGTGACCCCTGCGCGGTCAGACTTGCTGAAGACGGCGTTGGCGGCGTGCACGATCTGCGGGGTGGAGCGGTAGTTGCGCACCAGCTCGATGCGCTGGGCCTCGGGGAAGCGACGACCGAAGGTGCGCAGGATGGCGGGCGACGCGCCCGCGAACGAGTAGATGGTCTGGTTGGGGTCGCCGACGACGCAGATGTCGTCACGCCCGCCGAGCCAGAGGTCGAGCAGCGTGGACTGCAACGGGTTGACGTCCTGGAACTCGTCGACCACGAACCAGCGGTACTGCTGGCGCACCTGGGCGGCGATGCGCTCGTCGTCGGCCAGGATGGCCGCGGTGACGAGCAGGATGTCCTCCATGTCGATGCGGCCACGCTCGCGCTTGATGTCCTCGTAGCTGCGCATGACGGCCGAGACGGTGGTGAGGTCGAGATCGCCGACCGCGCGGCCGTCCTTGCCGGCCCGGGCCACGTAGTCGTCGGGCCCGACGTTGCTGACCTTGGCCCACTCGATCTCGGCCGAGAGGTCACGGATCAGGGCATTGTCGCGCCGGGCCCCCAGTCGGCCGGCAGCTTCGGCCACCAGGCCGAACTTGGACTGCACGATCTCGGGGAACTCGCCACCGTAGACCTGGGGCCAGAAGTAGCGCGCCTGCCGCAGCGCCGCCGAGTGGAACGTGCGCGCCTGCACGCTGGGCGCGCCCAGCTGGGCCAGGCGACCGCGCATCTCACCGGCTGCCCGCGTGGTGAAGGTGACGGCCAGGACCTCAGTGGGCTTGTACAGGCCCTGCGACACCCCGTACGCGATGCGGTGCGTGATGGCGCGGGTCTTGCCGGTGCCGGCACCCGCCACGACGACGACCGGGCCGCGCAGGGCCTGGGCCACCGCGCGCTGCTCGGGGTCGAGGGCATCGAGCAGCGGGTCGGTCACAGGGCTCCTGAGGACGTGCGGGGCGGGTATGCCCGGCGGGATGGACGTCCTGCCGGGCTCACCTCAGCCTAGACGGGCCCGACGACAGCTCACGCGTCCCCGCAGGCCTTCCACAGGCCGCGGTCCGCCGCGGACGCCTCGTCCTCGGCGGCCGTGAGGACGTCCTCGGCGTAGGAGCTGACATTGCCGGCGAACAGGGTGGCGTCGCCGTCGAGCAGCAGCTGCTCCTGGACGAACACGTCGTCGCGGTTCCACGCATACACCAGGAAGCGCCCGCCCCGCTCCGTCTTGATGTAGCTCGGGTTGACCCAGATGCGAGACCCGACGAGGTCCTCGATGGCTTCTTTGCCCTCCTCGGCCCAGCACTCGTCGCGCACGGTGTCCGGCGCCTCGACGTCGGCGAGTCGGAGGTCGACGTTGTCGTAGGACCCGAACTTCGACAACCCGACGTCGGCCTGGCGGCCGGACTGCTCGACCTTGGCTCGGATGGTGCCGTCGAGCTGCACCCCCATGACCCGCATCTCGATGGCGGCCGAGGGCTTCTTGAGCGAGGACGGGCCGTCGCCCGATCCCGGGATGTAGTCCCGGAAGAAGAACATGCCTGCTGCCAGCACGACGACGACGATCATGAGCACCGAGCTGCGACCTTTGAGCTGATCCATGGCTGTGAGTCTCGCAGACGTGCGCTGTTCCGTCACCGCGCGGGAATGTGGGACCGGCCACGATCGTTGACCCCTTCGACCTGTCACCGATCCAGCGAGGTTCTCGTGCCCGACGCCCAGTTCACGATGTACTCCACCCCGTGGTGCGGGTACTGCCACCGCCTGAAGGGCCAGCTGAAGCGCGAGGGCATCGAGTTCGCCGAGGTCGACATCGAGCAGGAGCCGTCGGCCGCCGCGATCGTCGAGAAGGCCAACAACGGCAACCAGACGGTGCCCACGCTGGTGTTCGCCGACGGCACCGCCCTGACCAACCCGTCCGTCGCTCAGGTCAAGGCGCAGCTCGCCCTGTCCTGACCTGCCACAGAACAGCGTCAGGGGCGCGTGACCGAGACGTCGCCCGAGACGGTCTCGATGGTCAAGAACCCTCCGCTGGGCTCCTCGTCCGGGCTGACCTCGTCGTCGACGTCGCCGCTCTCGGACGACACGTTGGCGTTGTAGCCGATGTCGCCCTCCGGCACAGTGACGGCGATGTCCCCGGAGTCGGTGCGCGCCTTGATGCCGGACGGCTGCTGCGCGAACGAGAGGTCGACGTCGCCGGACGTCGTCGAGACGTCGAGCTCGACGACCTCGAGCCCCTCGGCCTGCACCTCACCCTGCAGGGCCTTGACCGTGACGAGCCCCGTCAGATCCTCCAGCGCCACGTCACCGTCGCCGGCGAACACCTGCACGGCGAGGTCTCGCGGCACGCCCACGGTGACCTCAGCGCCGCACCCGGGGACGAGCCACTCCTGGCACGACGCCTCGATGACGACGTCGTCACCCTCTCGCGCCGCCGTGAAGTCGGTGCCCAGCAGCCCCTCGACCACGGTGGCGTCGACCTCGATCTGCTGACCGTCGGTGGGCACGATGCGCAGGTCGACGCCGTCGGTGACCAAGCGGACAGGAACGGACGGATCGACCTCGACCGCCGCGCTCTCGGTGCGCTCGCCCCGCACGAACAGCGAGACGGCGAGCACCGCGCCGGCCAGCAGCGCGATGGCCACGATGGTGCCCACGACCGTCAGCAGCGTGCGCCCCATCGGCGAGCCCGGAAGCTCTTCGTTGGGATCGTGCTCGAACCACGGATCGTCGGTCACCGTCATGCGCCGACCCCCGCCACCGAGACCGGCACCACGTCGGGCGCGCCCATGCGTGCCGCGTCGGCGGTCTCGTCGTCGGGCATCGTCTGGCTCTCGCGCTCGGCCTCGACGCGCTTGAGGTAGTGGTCGACCTCGCGCTCACGCTGCTCGGCCGACCACCCCAGCGCCTCACCCATCAGGTCGGCGACCTCGGCGGCGACGGCCGTGCCCCGGTCGAAGGTCTCGAACGAGATGCGCGTGCGACGCGCGATGACGTCATCGAGGTGGCGCGCTCCCTCGTGGGTGGTGCCGTAGACGACCTCGGCGCGCAGGTAGTCGTCGGCACCGGCCAGCGGCTCGGCGAGATGGGGCTGTTCCTCCATCAGGGCCAGTACCTCCAGGGCCAGGGAGCCGAACCGGTTCAGCAGGTGCTCGATGCGCCCCACCCGCAGGCCGGACGAGCGGGCCAGCTGGTGACGCTGGTTCCACAGCGCCTCGTAGCCGTCGGCGCCCAGCAGCGGGACGTCCTCCGTGCACGACGGCGGCACCTTGCGCTCCAGGTCGGTGCTCATGGCGTGCACCGCGGCGTCGACGGCGTCCTTGGCCATGACGCGGTAGGTCGTGTACTTGCCGCCCGCGATGACGACGAGCCCCTTGGTGCTGGTGGACACGGCGTGCTCGCGCGAGAGCTTGCTGGTGGCGTCGGACTCACCGGCCAGCAGTGGCCGCAGCCCGGCGAAGACACCCTCGACGTCGTCGTGCGTGAGCGGCTCGACGAGCACCGAGTTGACGTGGTCGAGCAGGTAGTCGATGTCGCTGCGGCTGGCGGCGGGGTGGTCCTTGCTGAGCGACCAGTCGGTGTCGGTGGTGCCGATGATCCAGTGCCGGCCCCACGGGATGACGAAGAGGACGGACTTCTCGGTGCGCAGGATGACGCCGGACTCGCTACGGATGCGGTCACGCGGCACCACGAGGTGGATGCCCTTGGACGACCGCACGTGGAACTGGCCGCGCTCGCCGGCGAACGACTGCGTCTCGTCGGTCCACACACCGGTGGCGTTGACGACCTGGCGGGCGCGGACGTCGAGCTCGCGGCCGGTCTCGAGGTCGACCACCCGGGCACCCACCACGCGACCGCCGTCGCGCAGCAGGTCGATCACGCGGGTGCGCGACGCGACGTGCGCGCCGTACGCGGCGGCCGTGCGCGAGAGCATCATGGTGTGCCGGGCGTCGTCGACCAGGCCGTCGTAGTACTGCAGTGCACCCACCAGTGCGTCCTTGCGCAGCGCGGGCATGATCTTGCGGGCGCCGCGACGTGTGAGGTGACGGTGGTGCGGCACGCCCCGTGCACGTCCGGACAGCCGCGCCATCGAGTCGTAGAGCAGCACGCCGGAACCTGCGTAGAAGCGCTCCCACACGCGGTGGGTCAGCGGGTAGAGGAACGGCACCGGCTTGACCAGGTGCGGGGCGAGCTTGTCGAGCAGCAGGCTGCGCTCGCCCAGGGCCTCGGCGACGAGCCGGAAGTCGAGCATCTCGAGGTACCGCAGGCCGCCGTGGACGAGCTTGCTGGAGCGGCTGGACGTGCCGGAGGCGTAGTCGCGGGCCTCGACCAGACCCACCGACAGGCCGCGGGTGGCAGCGTCGAGCGCGCACCCGCCGCCCACCACTCCGCCGCCGATGACGAGCACGTCGAGCTGCTCAGCCTCCATGGCGTCGAGCGCCGCTTCGCGCTGGGACGGGGACAGGGCCACGGAACGCATGGGGCCTAGTCAAGCATCCAGTGGCGCCGCCCGCGTCCCGTGTCAGTCCCCGCGGTCAGTCCACGGGCCACTGCAGTGCCGTGACCCACGAGCCGGGGTCGTCCATCGGCATGTGGAGGTAGACCTCGCGGGCCGAGGCCCCGCTCGGCGCCAGCCCGTGCTGCTCCATCGCGGCTCCCAGCGCCTGCCACACGTCGGCAACGTCGTCGAGCGGGCCGAAGTGCTGGGTCGTGATCGCGCGGGGCACCTCCGGCAGCTCGGTGACGGTGTTGCCCTGGCCCGGGTCGTCGCCGTCGAAGGGGAAGGCTGCGTGCACCCCGACCGTGCCGTCGTCATGCAGGTCGTAGAAGGCGATCGCGGAGTCCCGCAGCGGGGCACCGGTCGCGGCCAGTGCGCCGGCCAGCTCCCCGAACAACGGCTGGATCACGGCGCCGACCGCCTCGAGCGACTCGGCGGTGGCCCGACGCTCGGCCACGCGGACGGCGGGCAGGGTGGTGACGGTGGTCTCGATCATGTCGTGCTCCTTCTCGATGGTCCGGAGACGTCGCTCGACGCGGTCCAGTCGCGACCGGTCGGTCGCGATCTGCTCGACCAGCTCGGCCCGGCGCAGCCGCAGCATGCCGCGCAGCTCCTCGGCACCCACCGCGTCGTCGAGGATCTGACCGACCTGCTCCAGGGAGAAGCCGAGGTCCTTCAGGGCGACGAGACGGTTGAGGCGCGAGAGCTGTGCCGCCGCGTACGACCGCCGACCCGTGAAGGGGTCGACGTACGTGGGCTCGAGCAGTCCGGTGGCGTCGTAGTGGCGCAGCATGCGGACCGAGACGTTCCCGAGCCGGGCGAACTCTCCGATGGTGAACATGCGACCACTCCAGTCCCTGACACCGTGTGAGGATCAAGCCCTCTCCGGGTTTCGCGTCACTCCACCCAGCCGTAGGTGCGCTCGACGGCCTTGGTCCACTGCGCGTGGCCGGCGGCGCGCTGCTCGTCGTCCCAGTCCGGCACCCACTGCTTCGACTCCTGCCAGTTGGCGACCAGCTCGTCGGTGTCGCTCCAGAAGCCGACCGCCAGGCCGGCGGCGTAGGCGGCCCCGAGGGCCGTGGTCTCGGTCACGACAGGACGGCTCACGGTGGTGCCGAGGACGTCGGCCTGGATCTGCATGCAGAGGTCGTTCGCGGTGACGCCGCCGTCGACGCGCAGCACCTGCAGGTCGAGGTCGGCGTCGGCGATCATCGCGTCCACGACGTCCTTGCTCTGGTAGCAGATGGCCTCCAGGGCGGCCCGCGCGATGTGCGCCACGGTGTTGAAGCGCGAGAGACCGACGATGGCGCCGCGGGCGTCGGGTCGCCAGTGCGGGGCGAAGAGTCCGGAGAACGCCGGCACGAAGCACACGCCACCGGTGTCCTCGACGCTCCCGGCCAGTCCCTCGGTGTCGGCGGCGGAGTCGATGACGCCCAGCTGGTCGCGCAACCACTGCACGGCCGAGCCGGTGACCGCGATCGAGCCCTCGAGCGCGTAGACCGCAGGAGCGTCGCCGAACTTGTAGCCGAGCGTCGTGATCAGCCCGTGCTGCGAGCGGACGATCTCGGTGCCGGTGTTGAGGACCAGGAAGTTGCCGGTGCCGTAGGTGTTCTTGAGCTGGCCGGGCTCGAAGCACACCTGCCCGACGAGTGCGGCATGCTGGTCGCCGAGGTCGCCCGCCAGCGCCACCTCTCCCCCGAACGGGCCGTCCTTGAGGGTGTGGCCGTACACCTCCGACGAGGAGCGGATCTCCGGCAGCATCGAGCGCGGCACGTCGAAGATGTCGCACAGCTCGTCGTCCCACTGCAGCGTCTGCAGGTCCATCAGCATCGTGCGGCTGGCGTTCGTGACGTCGGTCAGGTGCAGGCCGCCGTCCGGTCCGCCCGTGAGCCACCAGAGCAACCAGGTGTCGGTGGTGCCGAAGAGTGCGTGACCGGCGTCGGCCGCCTCGCGCACGCCGTCGACGTTCTGCAGGATCCAGGCGAGCTTGCCGCCCGCGAAGTACGCCGCGGGCGGCAAGCCGGACCGCTCGCAGATCAGGTCACCGTGCTTCTCGTCCGCCTCGGCGGCGAGCTCGGCGGTGCGGGTGTCCTGCCAGACGATCGCGTTCGTGTAGGGCTCGCCGGTGCGGCGGTCCCACACCACGGTGGTCTCGCGCTGGTTCGTGACGCCGACGGCGGCGAGGTCGGCGTGCGTGAGCTCGGCCGAGGCGAGGGCCTCACGCACGCACTCCTGGGTGTGGGCCCAGATCTCGGTGGCGTCGTGCTCGACCCAGCCGGCGCGGGGCAGGATCTGCTCGTGCTCCAGCTGGTGGCGGGAGACCTCCGCGCCATCGTGGTCGAACACCATGAACCGCGTGCTGGTGGTGCCTTGGTCGATGGCGCCGACGTACCGGGGTGACATGCGCCTCACCCTAGTGACCGACTCGCCTCCGCACGCGAATTGTTCAGGCGAGGGTGCGCAGCGTCTCGACCAGCGGCGTGGTGGGGCGGCCCAGCAGGGCCGCGAGGTCGCCCGGCGTGGCTGCCAGGTGTCCGTGAGAGATGTGGCCGTCGGTGGCCACGACGAAGTGCACCGTGCCCTCGTCGAGCCCGGCCGCGGTGAGTGCCGCCGTGTGGGCCGACGAGTCGACCTGCTGCACCTCGACCGGCGATCCGATGACCTGCGAGAGGGCGGAGGCGAGGTCGTCCTGGCTCCAGGCCACGTCGCCGGAGAGCTCGTGCACCGACGCCGGAGCGTCGCTGGTCAGCACGATCGCGGCTGCCTCGGCGTAGTCGGACCGCGCGGCGCTGGCCACGCGTCCCTCGCCGGCGCTCGTCAGCACGGTGCCGGTGTGCCGGGCCGCGTCGATCGAGGGTGCGTAGTTCTCGTGGTACCACCCGTTGCGCAGCAGGGTGTGCGGCAGTCCGGAGGCAGCGAGCGCCTGCTCGGTCTCCACGTGCTCGGGGGCCACGAGCAACGGCGATCCCTCGGCCTGCAGGACGCTGGTGTAGGCCACGAAGCCCACGCCGGCGGCCTTCGCGGCCTCGATCACGGTGGTGTGCTGCTTCGCCCGCTGGCCGATCTCGTTGCCGGAGACGAGCAGCAGGCGGTCGACGCCAGCCAGGGCGGACTCGAGCGCGGCGCGGTCGGTGTAGTCGGCGACCCGCACCTCGACCCCACGGTCGGCGTGGCGGCGAGCCTTCTCGGCGTCGCGCACGACGGCCACCACCTCGGAGGCGGGCACGCGGTCGAGCAGGTGGTCGATGACGAGGGCGCCGAGCTGTCCGGTGGCGCCCGTGACGGCAATGGTCATGAGTGGTCCTTTCACGAGTTCGTCGGGCCGAGCGGTCCAACGCTCCCTACACTAACTGCCGGTTAGCGCTTTCACAAACACAGTGCTTTCGGAATGTTGGTGCTTACGGAGTGATAGTCTTAATGCGTCCCCGATGGAGGTGCCATGAGCGAGCAGCCGTACGACGTGTTCAGCACGAACTGCCCGTCGCGCGGGACGCTCGAGGTCGTCACCGGCCGGTGGGGCACCCTGACGCTCGCGGCACTCGCCGACTCCGACGAGCCGCTGCGCTTCGGCGAGCTGCGCCGGCGCATCGAGGGCGTGAGCGAGAAGATGCTGTCGCAGACGCTCAAGGCCCTCGAGTCCGACGGACTGGTGGTGCGCACGGTCCACTCGACCTTGCCCGCCCGCGTCGACTACCGGCTCACCGATCCGGGACGGCGCGTCGCCGTGGCCGTCACCGCGCTCGTCGCAGCCGTGTACGAGGTGCAACCCGCCCTGTCGTCCTGACGCGCTTGTCCACAGGCCCCTCCTGAGCACGGTGGGGGTGTGGGTGGCGGTGGTGAGAGTGGGGTCATGTCCTCGTTGCTCGCCGTCTCGTCGGCCCGGCTCACTGAGCTGGACCGGACCGTTGCGCGGGCCGAGGCTGCTCGAGACGCCGCGATGCTGGCGATGGCCCGACAGATGCGGGCTGAAGCCTCGAAGGCTGAGTCGCCGATGCGTCGCCAGGTCGAGCTGTCGGTCATCCCCCTGACGATCGGGCAGGCCATGGGCCTGTCCGAGGGACAGGTGACCTACCGGTTGACCGCTGTCGAGCGTGTTCATGACCAGCTCCCCGCCACCTGGCAGGCCTATACCCAGGGTTCGATCGACGCCGCTCGGGTTCGCGAGATCGGGCGTGCTGCCGGTCGACTCGAACGGGACGAGTCGTTCGAGCGCCTCGACACCAAGGCCGCTACCTACGCCTCCACCCACACCGTTCCCGAGCTGCGGGCCTGGTTGAAGCGGTTCGTCGTCCGGGTCGAGCCCGACCGGGCAGCGGTGCGCGCTGAGAAGGAACGCGCGGCCCGTCGGGTCGATGTCTCCCATGACGATGACGCGATGGCGTGGTTGACGGCCTACCTGCCGTCCCACGTGGCGGCGGCGATCGACAAGCGACTCGACCGCGCCGCACGCGCCATCACCGACCCCGACGACGACCGGACCCTTGCCCAGAAACGGGCCGACCTCCTCGCGTCATGGACCACCACGAACGAGACCGACGCCACCGACCCGGTCCTGCGGACCGACATCGCCGTCACCATCGGCGCCGACGTCCTCGCCGGCGCGACCGAGGGGTTCGGCTTCGCCGCCGACGGCTCCTGGGCAGTCCCCAGCAGTTGGGTCTCGGAGCTGGCTCAGTCCGGTAGCCCGTTCTGGCACCGCATGGTCCTCGACCCCGTCACCGACGACGTCCTCTCCCACGAATACACCGGAAGATACGCCCCCGAGATCCTCACCAAAGCACTCATCTTCCGCGACGGCGTCTGCCAAGCACCCGGCTGCCTCACCCCGGCCGACCGGTGCGACATCGACCACCGACAACCCTGGCCCAACGGACCCACCACCGGAGCCAACCTCAGCCCCATGTCCAGGCGCCACCACACCCAGAAGGGACACGGCGTCATCTGGGTCCTGCCCGACGACACCCGAAGAGCCGTGGAACCACTCGACCGAACCGCCTGACCACCTACGCTGGCGCCATGCAGACCCGGGTCGTGATCGTCGGCGGAGGACACAACGCTCTGGTGGCGGCGACCCTGCTGGCCCGGGCCGACGTGCAGGTCACGGTGCTCGAGCGGCTCGACACCGTCGGCGGTGCCGCCGTGAGCGCCCAGGTCTTTCCCGAGCACGACGCCCGGCTGTCGCGGTACTCCTACCTCGTCAGCCTCATGCCGGACGAGCTGATCGCCGAGCTGGGGCTCGACCTCGAGCTGCGCTCGCGCGACACCGCGTCGTACACGCCCCACCCCGGTGGCGGACTGCTCGTCGAGACCGAGCCGGGCGAGGCGACGCGGCGGTCGTTCCGCGACCTGACTGGGTCCGACGCCGAGCTCGAGGCGTGGCAGCGCTTCTACGCCGACGTCGCGGCGCTCGCGGACGTCGTGGCACCCAGCCTGCTGGAGCCGCTCCCCCGCGCCGGCGACCTGCGCGACCGTGTCGACGCCTCCACGTGGAGCGAGATCGTCGAGCGCCCGCTGGGCCAGGCCATCGAGCAGAGGTTCACGCACGACCTCGTGCGCGGCATCGTGGCCACCGACGCCCTGATCGGCACCTTCGCCTCGCTGAACGATCCGTCGCTGGCGCAGAACCGCTGCTTCCTCTACCACCTGGTCGGCAACGGCACGGGCGAGTGGCGCGTGCCGGTCGGCGGCATGGGCGCGGTGTCCGCCGAGCTGGAGCGCGTCGCCCGCGAGGCCGGCGCCGAGATCGTCACCGGCACGGAGGTCACGGAGATCGAGACCGGCCAACCGCACGTCGTCCGCGCCGGCAACCGGTCCTGGGACGCCGACGTCGTGCTGTGCGGCGCGGCCCCGTACGTGCTGGCCGGCCTCCTGGGCGACCCGCTGCCCACCAAGCCGCAGGGGTCGCAGCTCAAGGTGAACCTCCTCGTCTCGCGACTCCCCCGGCTGAAGGACGGGTCCGACCCCCGCATCGCCTTCGCCGGCACGTTCCACCTCGGGGAGTCGTACGCCGAGCTGGAGGCCGCCTACGCAGCTGCGGCGGCCGGGCGCCTGCCCGACCCCGCCTCCGGCGAACTGTACTGCCACACGCTCACCGACCGCTCGATCCTCGGGCCCGACCTCGCGGCGACCGAGGCACAGACCCTCACCTACTTCGGGCTGCACACCCCGCCGGACGTGCTGCCGGACGCCGCCGCGGCCGAGACCGCGTACCGGCTCTTCCTGGCCGGGCTCGACGAGCACCTGGCCGAGCCGATCGAGCCGCTGATCCTCGACGCCGAGGTGCGCACGCCGTCGGACGTCGAGGCGTCGTTGGGCATGCCGGGCGGCCACATCTTCCACGGCGACCTGGCGTGGCCGTGGCTCGACGACGACGAGGAGGTGCCCACATCGGCGCACCGCTGGGGCGTCGCAACGGCTCACGACCGGGTGCTGCTGTGCGGCAGCGGAGCCCGTCGCGGGGGTGCCGTCAGCGGCATCGGCGGGCACGACGCGGCCCGCGCGGTGCTGGAGATGCTCGACCGCTGACTCGATCGAACCGCCCCACGAAATGAAACACCTGCACTAGTCTGCAGGCGTGTTCGTCTCTCGTGATGCAGGTCACATCCGACGTCCTGTGCTCGTCGCGTCCCTCGCCCTGGCGCTGCTGACCCCCTGGGCCGCGGTCGGCGACGACCTCGAGCCCGTGGGTGCGCGCGAAGCGGCCGAGCAGCGCCAGGAGCCCGGCCCGACCCTGGTCGACCTCCCCGAACCGCCACCGCGGGCCGAGGTTCCGCAGGACCGCTATGCGATGGCGGGCGGCTGTTACGCGCTCCAGGCTCCCGACGGCACCTGGGTGTCCAAGACTGCCCAAGGCTTCACCACCTCGGCCGATGCGGACGACGCGGCATCGATCCACTTCCAAGCGACCGAGCTCGGGCGCTACCTGCTCTTCGACGCCGACCAGCAGTTCCTGGCGCGCGCCGGCGACGTCACCGCCGCGCCCGAGCCCAGCCCGGCCGCGGAGTGGACGATCGATCTCGGCCCCGACGGCTTCGTGCTGGGCGACGGCGCCGAGAGCCTGGCCGTCGACGGCAGCACCGTGGCCGTGGGTCCTGCCACGCCGTTCGCCCTGCAGCTGACCGACGGCTGCGCAACCTGGGACGAGATCGAGGTCAACGTCGCGGGTCCGGTCTTCGCTGGCACGTCGCCCCTGCAGGAGGTGCGGGGCTACCTCGACGACCACATCCATCACATGACGTCGGGCTTCCTCGGCGGCGGCATCCACTGCGGCCGTCCGTGGCACCCCTACGGCGTGAAGTACGCGCTCGTCGACTGCCCCGACCACTCCGCCACGCTGGGCCAGCTCGCGCTGCCCGAGATCGTGCTCAGCGGCAAGATCGAGCACGACCACGTGGGCTGGCCGACGTTCGTCGACTGGCCCGCGCACGACTCCCTGACCCACGAGGGCACCTACTACAAATGGGTCGAGCGGGCATGGCGTGGTGGTCAACGGCTCTGGGTCAACCTGCTCGTCGAGAACACCGTGCTCTGCTCGGTCTACCCCGGCCCGAACAAGACGTGCACCGACATGGACTCGATCCGCACCCAGGCCGCCGAGACCCGGGCGTTCGAGAACTACGTCGACGCACAGTGGGGCGGGCCCGGCAAGGGCTGGTACCGCGTCGTCACCACCCCGGCCGAGGCACGCGCGGTCATCAACCAGGGCAAGCTCGCCGTCGTGCTGGGCACCGAGTCGAGCAACCTCTTCGGCTGCAGCATCGTCCTGGACTCGCCGCAGTGCGACCAAGCGGCGGTCCAGGCGGGCCTGGACGAGCTGCACGACCTCGGCGTGCGACAGATGGTGCCGACCCACAAGTTCGACAACGCCTTCTCCGGCACCAAGGGTGACGAGGGGTTCAACGGCGTCGTCACCAACCTCGGCAACCTGCTGCAGAACGGGACCTCCCTGCAGATGCGCACGTGCCAGGAGGGTGCGACGGCGGACAACACGCAGCTCAACCCCGAGGCGCTCCCGCAGCCCTTGGCCGGCCTGCTCGGCACCGTGTTCGGCACGGTCGCCGACGTCAACCAGCTCTCGATCGCCGTGCCGCTGTACGGGCCGGGACCGCACTGCAACCAGCGCGGCCTGACCGACATGGGGCGCTTCATGATCGAGGAGATGGTGGCGCGCAACATCGTCTACGACGTCGACCACATGAGCGCGAAGGGCCGCAGCGAGGCCCTGACCGAGTTCGAGCGCATCGGCTACTCCGGCGTGATCTCCAGCCACTCGTGGTCCGATCCGTCAGCCATCCCGCGCATCTTCGCGCTCGGCGGCATGGTCAACTCCTACGCCGGCGACAGCACGGGCTTCGTCGAGGAGTGGCACGGGCACGTCGAGGACATGGACGGGCGCTTCTACTTCGGGCTCGGCTACGGCGCCGACACGAACGGGCTCGGCGCCCAGGGGGCACCCCGTGGTGCGGACGTCGAGAACCCCGTCGTCTATCCGTTCGACGGCACGTTCGGCGTCGAGATCGACCACCAGCACTCCGGCGAGCGCGTCTACGACATCAACGTCGACGGTGTGGCGCACTACGGCCTCTACCCGGACTGGATCGAGGACCTGCAGATGATCGCCGGCCAGGACATCGACGACGACCTGGTCCGCGGACCCGAGGCCTACCTGCAGATGTGGGAGCGGACGAACGGCGTCGCCAACGACGCGTGCCGCCAGCCGGAGCTGCGCCGTCAGGCCGCGGAGTTCGAGACCATCGCCGCCGGCACTCCGTCCGACGACGTGCTGCTCGCCTTCGGTCAGCCGCACCTGCGCCGCGACTCGACCTACCAGTACTGCGCCCTCGACGGAGAGGCCGAGGCGACCGTGACGGTGTCGTTCTCCGGCACGGCGGTGGCGGCGGTCGACACGGGCGAGGGCGCCGGCGGCGATCCCGGCGATGGTGGCGGTGCCGGTGAGGGCCCCGGCGGCGGGGCTGGCTCGCCCGGCGGGACTGATGGTGGCGCCTCGACGCCGTCAGGATCGGCCGCTGACGACACCGTGACGGGTCGAGTACCGGACACCGGCGGACCGGCCCTGAGCACCCTGCTCGCGGGGCTCCTGAGCGTGGTCGTGGGCAGCGCGATGGTCACGTCCACGCGGCGGTTCCAGGCCAGGACGAGCTGCTGATGGCACCCGCGTGGGCCGATTTCACCGGCCGGTGAGCGGCTGGTAATGTTCTTCCTCGCGCGGCATTAGCTCAATTGGCAGAGCAGCTGACTCTTAATCAGCGGGTTCGGGGTTCGAGTCCCTGATGCCGCACAGCGCGCGAGGCCCCCGGAGTGATCCGGGGGCCTTCGTCGTTCGCGCCGCGGTTCACTGACCGCGGTTGCGCCACTCGATCGCAGGACAGGTGTCCATGACCATGGGCATGCCGGCGTCCTGTGCGCGCTGGAAGGCGGCCTCGTCGATGACGCCGAGCTGCAGCCACACGCCCTTCGCACCCACGTTGATCGCCTCGTCGACGAACTGACCGGCCGCATCCGAGCGCCGGAACACGTCGACGACGTCGATCGGGAACGGCACGTCGGCGAGCGTCGGGTAGCCCTGCTCCCCCAGCACGGTGGGCGCGTCCGGGTGGATCGGCACGATGCGCTTGCCGCGCCGTTGCAGCAACGCAGCGATCGAGTACGCCACCCGTGAGGTGTCGGTCGACAGCCCGACGACCGCCCACGTCTCGAGCTCGTCGAGCATGAGGGTGACGGCGTCCTGGTCCTGCCACGAGATACTCATGACAGCCACGGTAGTCCGGTCCCGGGAACTGCACCCGGACCCGAAACGTTGGCGTGATCGAAGGAGCTGATGCCCGATGAAGTGCCCCACCGACCAGGCGACCCTCGTGATGAGCGAGCGGTCCGGCGTGGAGATCGACTACTGCCCGGAGTGCCGCGGGGTGTGGCTCGACCGCGGCGAGCTCGACAAGATCATCGATCGGGTCGCCGCCGAGACGCCGCCCGCGCCCGCACCGGCCGCGCCCCCGACGCGCGAGCCGTATCGCGAGCCCGCACGCGACGACTTCCGCCGGGACGAACGCCGCGACGACGGCTACCGCAGCCGCGACCCGTACCCCTACCGCAAGAAGAAGAAGGAGCACTGGCTCAGCGAGCTCTTCGACTGAGCTGATCCCCCCTCCCACCTCGGAATAGTCCGTGCGCGGGGCGTCGTTGACCCGGACATGAAGATCTTCCTCACCGGAGCCACCGGATTCATCGGTTCTGCCGTCCTGACGAAGCTGCGCGAGGCCGGCCACCAGGTCACCGCGATCGTCCGCTCGCAGGAGGCCTCCCTGAAGGTCGAGCGGGCGGGGGCCGTCGGCATCATCGGCGACCTCTTCGACCCCGCCTGGATCGCCGCCGAGCTCGCGACGCACGACGCCGTCATCCATACGGCCGCCGGCGGCGACCAGTCCGACCGGGACATGAATGCGGCTCTCATCGATGCGGCCGTCAACGTCCTCGGCGGCACCGACAAGCCCGTCGTCCTCACCGGCGGGGTGTGGGCCCACGGCTCCGGTGACGACCTGTCCGAGAGCGACGAGCTGGACCCGCCGGAGCTGGTCGCGTGGCGGGTCGACGGCGAGCGTCGCCTGCTGGAGTCCGACGTCCGCGCCACGGTCATCCGCCCCGGCATCGCGTACGGCCACGGCGGCGGCATCCCGGCCCTCCTCACCGCGCAGGCGGCCCAGGACGGACCGGCCCCCCTGTTCGGCACCGGCCAGCAGCACTGGACGACCGTGCACGTCGACGACCTGGCCGATCTCTACGTCGCGGCCCTCGGCGGACGCGGCGGCGAGGCCTACCTCGGCGTCAACGGCGACAACCCCACCGTGCTCGAGCTCGCCGAGGCCCTCGACACCGACATCGAGCCGGAGGGTGACGAAGCCACCCGCGCGCGGCTCGGGGCCTTCGGCGAGGCGCTCCTGCTCGACCAGCAGGCCACCGGCGCCAAGGCGCGTCAGCAGCTCGGCTGGACCCCGACGCAGCCCACCCTCGTCGAGGAGCTCGGTGCGAGCTACCGGGCCTGACCCATGTGGATCGGCTGGCTCGAGCTCGACCTCCTGCTGGGTGACGTCCACTCGCTCAAGCAGAAGCGCTCCGTCGTGCGGCCCATCGTGGCCGAGCTGCGACGCCGCCTGAGCATCTCGGCGGCCGAGGTCGACCACCTCGACCTCTTTCGTCGTGCCGGCATCGGCGTGGCCGTCACCGCCGCCGACCGGGCTCACGTCGTCGAGCTGCTCGATGCCGCTGAGCGCCTCGTCGCCTCCCGGCCCGAGGTCGAGCTGCTCAGCGCCCGTCGCCGCGAGCAACGCTCCGACGACTGACCTCCCGGGCACGACGGAGGGGGACCGCCGTCGGCAGTCCCCCTCCGCTCGTGCAGTTCGCTCTACTCGGACCGGTTCGCCAGCAGCAGACCGATCACCGCGGCGCAGAGTCCGCCCGCGAGCAGGAGCCACCGCCGCGTGCCCCGGACATCCTGGGCAGGAGGACCGAGGGTCCCGGCCACCATCACCGGCCGCGCGGCGCGGTGCGTCGCGGTCGTCGGCACGCCCGCCATCTCGAATCGCGGCATCCGCAACGCGATGATGCCGGCCAGCGTGGCCGCGGCCCCGACCAGCAACAGCCACAGGGAGGTGCCGCCGGTGTCCGGCAGGCTCCTCTGCTCGACTCCCATCGAGACCGGGACGAAGGAGACCGGGGTCGCCATGCCGACCGAGACCACGCGTGCGCCCGTGAGCTCGACATCCGGTCCGGGGCCAGCACCGGGACCAGGACCAGGACCAGGACCAGGACCAGGACCGGGACCGGGACCGGGACCGGGGCCGGGGCCGGGGCCGGGTGCGGGCTCGATGTCGCAGCTGGCCTGGTCCGTGATCGGCTCGGTCGCCGGGTCACGGTCGGCGGGCCAGTTCTTGCCCGGGTAGGCGCCACCGTCGTACGTGAACGGCGGGATGACGTCGCCCGCGTGACCGTCGTGGCCGGCATCCTTGATGATGGCGTTGATCGAAACGGTGTTGATCGTGAAGCCGTTCATACCGTTGTTGGCGTGGCAGATCGTGATCTTCTCGACGTCGTTCGGGCCCGGCTCCACAACAGGAGCAACGCACCCTGCGGCGTGGATCGCCTGACCAGCGGCGTCCCAGTTCTTGCCCGCATATCCCTCGAACGGCGGGATGATGTCGCCGGCGTGCCCATTGTGGCCCTGACCGTTGAGGATCGAGTTCACCGACACGGTCTCCTCGGCGTAGCCGTTCACGCCGTTGTTGGCGTGGCAGATCGGGATCCGCGCGACGTCGTTCGGGTCGGGGTCGGGACCGGCGTCCGGCGCGACGCACGCTGCGCCGTGGATCGCCTGTCCGGCGGCGTCCCAGTTCTTGCCCGCGTAACCCTCGAACGGCGGGATGATGTCAGCGGCGTGCCCGTTGTGGCCCTGACCGTTGGTGATCGAGTTCGAGCTGACGGTCTCCTGGACGTAGGCGCCACCCTCGGCGTGACACAGGGTGACCGAGACGGCTGCGGCCTGCACCGGCAGCTCGCCGTCAGGACCCTGGGGGCCCTGGGGGCCCTGCGGACCCTGGGGACCCTGGGGACCCTGCGGACCCTGCGGACCCTGCGGACCCTGCGGACCCTGCGGACCCTGCGGACCCTGCGGACCCTGCGCCGCGGGCGCGGCCTGCGGAGCCACCTTGGCCTGGGGCGGTGGCGAAGGTGGATCGGCCGGCGGCGCGACCTCCTGCGTGGTGGTCTCCACAGGGGCGGCGGGGTCGGCCGGGATGTCGGCCTCGTCGGCCGTGGCTGGTGCTGCGAAGAATGCACTGCTGGCCAGGAGGGCCAGCACGAGGAGAAGTCTCTTGATCATGGGAAGCATCCGTTCGGGAGGGAGGGAGCGGAGAGTGCGCGGACTCAGCGCGCGAGCGCTGGTCGTGACGGCGAAGAGCGACGGAGCACCATCGGCGGGGGTCGCGCGGCCGGGCACGACCCAGCGAAGCTCGTGCCACGAGTGCGTCCGTGGCTGGACGGGGACCGGAACGGCACGACGAACTCCTGGGTCCCTCCCACCTCGAAACCTAGGCCCGCCGCGCGACGCACCGCATGAGCTGAACGGATCCGTTCCGGGGGCTCGTCCGAACTACCCCCGGGAGACCTGGCGGCACAGGGGCCGCACCCGTTCGAGCGCTCGGCGCATCGCCTCGGCATACTGAACCTGACCTGTCGTCTGCAGGAAAGTGACCAGCGTGCGCAACCCCCGAGCGTTCACCCGCCCCCTCGCCGTCGGTGCCCCGGCGCCCCTCGCCGAGGTCCCGTTCCGGCCCAGTCGGATGATCCACTTCTTCGACCCGAGCAACCCCAAGATGGCCGAGAAGGCCCCGTCCATCGCTTCGAAGGTCGACATCCTCCTCGGCAACCTCGAGGACGCCGTGAAGACGGAGAACAAGGAGGCGGCCCGCCTCGGCCTCGTCGACATCGCGAAGGCCAATGACTTCGGCGACACCCAGCTCTGGGTCCGCGTCAACAGCCTCGACTCCCCCTGGGTCCTCGACGACCTCACGACGCTGGTCACCGAGATCGGCGACAAGCTCGACGTCATCATGGTGCCCAAGGTCGAGGGCGCCCAGGACATCCACTACGTCGACCGTCTGCTCGCGCAGCTCGAGGCCAAGGGCAACGTGCAGAAGCCGCTGCTGGTGCACGCGATCCTCGAGACCGCGCTCGGCGTCACCAACGTCGAGGAGATCGCCGCGGCCAGCCCGCGGATGCAGGGCATCAGCCTCGGCCCGGCCGACCTCGCCGCGAGCCGCCGCATGAAGACCACCCGCGTCGGCGGCGGCCACCCCGGCTACCTCGTGCGCCAGGACCCCACCGGCGAGGACCTGACCCAGGGCCGCACGACCTACCAGCAGGACCTGTGGCACTACACGATCGCCCGCATGGTCGACGCCTGCGCCGCGAACGACATCCTCCCGTTCTACGGACCGTTCGGTGACATCAAGGACGTCGTGGCGTGCGAGGACCAGTTCCGCAACGCCTTCCTGCTCGGCTGCGTCGGCGCCTGGAGCCTGCACCCCGTGCAGATCGACATCGCCAAGAAGGTGTTCTCCCCCAGCAAGGAGGACGTCGAGCACGCCAAGACCGTCGTCGAGGCCATGGGCGACGGCTCCGGCGCGGTCATGATCAACGGCAAGATGGAGGACGACGCGTCCTGCAAGCAGTGCCTCGTGATGCTCGACCTCGCCCGTGAGCTGGCCGACCGCGACCCCGAGCTGAAGGAGCTGTACGACCTGTGAGCACCTCCCCCGTGAGCCCCTCCCCCGTGCGCACCGAGCTGCGCCCTCGCCGTTCTGTCCTCTACATGCCGGGCGCCAACGAGCGCGCGCTGGAGAAGGCCAAGTCCATCGACGCCGACGCGCTGATCCTCGACCTCGAGGACTCCGTGTCCCCCGACAGCAAGGAGGCCGGCCGCGCCAACGTGGTCGCCGCCGTGCGGTCCGGCGAGTACGGGCACCGCGAGCTGGCGATCCGCGTCAACTCGATCGGCACCCAGTGGCACGACGACGACGTGCAGGCCGCCAACGAGGCAGGACCCGACGCGATCCTCGTGCCGAAGGTCGAGTCGGCCGAGCAGGTCCAGTCGCTCGTCGCGGCCATGGAGGCCGCCGGTGCGCCCGAGCACACACAGCTCTGGGCCATGATCGAGACGCCTCGGGCGCTGCTGCACGCCGAGGAGATCGCGGCCGCGCACGAGCGACTCACCGTCATCGTCATGGGCACCAACGACATCGTCAACGAGACCTACGGGCTCCACGTGCCGGGCCGCAACCCCCTCGTGCTCACGTCGCTCGCGTGGACGTTGCTCGCGGTGCGCGCCGCCGGCAAGGTCATCATCGACGGCGTCTACAACGACGTGAAGGACGCCGAGGGCTTCGCGGCCGAGGCCCGCCAGGGCCGCGAGATGGGCTTCGACGGCAAGACGCTGATCCACCCCTCGCAGGTCGAGCCCGCCAACGACGCGTTCGGGCCTTCGGAGGCCGACGTCGAGCGCGCCGAGGGCATGATCGCCGCCTTCGAGGAGGCCGCCAGCGAGAAGAAGGGCGTCGCCACCTTCAACGGCAAGATGATCGAGGAGCTGCACGTCCGCGATGCGAAGCGCATCCTCGCCTTCGCCGAGGCGTTGGCCAGCCGGGCCTGAGGGGGCTACTCCGAGCCGTCACGCGGCGGGCGGGACCGCCGCCCGCCCAGCAGGGACGCGCCGGCCAGCACGGCCAGGCCACCCAGCACGAGCACCCACAGGGCAGCACCGCCGGTGGACGGCAGGAACCCGTCCCGCTCGGCGTCGCTCGAGTTCGACGGAGTTGGCCGGAGGACCGCACCGCTCTCGATCAGGGTGGTCACCAGCGGGCTGATGACGACCTCGCTGCCGCCGCCGATGGAGCTCGGCTCCAGACCCGCGACGGAGGACGGTACGACGGCTGGCGGCGCTGCGGCGGCCGCAGCGGCGGCGGGCGGAGCCACGATGGACGGAACGGGCGGCACCGCGGCCGGCGGTGTCACAGCCGGCGGTGTCACAGCCGGGGGTGTCACAGCCGGCGGTGTCACAGCCGGCGGTGGAGAGATCGCAGGCGGGGGCCCCGACGGCGGGCCGCCGGCCCGCGGGACGGCGACCGGCGGAGTGGCAGGCATCTTCGGGACCTTCGTCTGGCCCGTCACCGACGGCGGGCCCATCGGCACTCCAGATCGGGCCTGCGGATCCGGTGCCGGCGGTACGCCCGGGGCAGCGAGAGCGGGCGATGCTGCAAAGGTGACGCCGATCAGCACCGTCATCACGAGGAGAAACCTGGTGATCATGGACGGGTTCCGTTCGGCAGTGGACGGCGGGACGGCGCGGGGAACGCCCGACTGGAATCGTAGGCGCGTCCGCCCACATGTGCATGCACCGCGACGCGCTGTGGGCCATCTGTAACGGTCCCGAGCCCTACGGGACGAGCTTGGGGAGTCCCCGCGCGATGGCGCGCGTGAGGACGGCCGCCACGACTTTGTCGAGCCCGGGCACTGCGGCGTCGAACGTGATCGTGTAGTCGAGCCGCGTGCCACCGTTCGGCGTGGGCGAGAGCCGCTGCACACCGTGGTGGTTGCGCAGCGGGCTGCCGCGCGTGATGCGGTACTCGATGAGCGTCGGCTCCTCAGCCACCGTCGTGGTCTCCTCGAAGGCCGGCAGCGGGCCGATCTTGAGGCGGCGCACCGAGCCGACGCCGTTGCGCGACGTGTCGCCATCGCGCATCCGGGTGATGTTCGCGCCGAACACCGGGCCGAGGTTCTCGTGCTCCGCCAGCGCCGCGAACACGGTGGACGGGTCGGAGCGGTAGGTCTGGGTCACGTGCACGCGGGACGACATGGCCGTCACCTTAACGGGCGAGCCGAGCCGCCGCCGCCGAGATCCGCTCATCGGTGGCGGTGAAGGCCACGCGGACGTGCCGGGCACCGGCCGGTCCGTAGAACTCCCCCGGCGCGGCCAGGATGCCTCGCTCGGCGAGCCAGGCGATCGTCTCGCGGCACGGCTCCCCGCGGGTGGCCCACAGGTACAGCGCGCCCTCGGAGTGCTCGATCGTGAAGCCGGCCGCCTCCAGGCCCCCGCGCAGGACCGTGCGCCGTGCGGCGTAGGCCTGCCGCTGGACGGCTGCGTGCTCGTCGTCGGCGAACGCCGCGGCCATGGCCTGCTGCACGGGCGTGGGCACCATGAAGCCGAGGTGCTTGCGCACGGCCAGCAGCTCGGCCACCACGGCCGGATCACCGGCGACGAAGGCCGCGCGGTACCCGGCGAGGTTGGAGCGCTTCGACGTCGAGTGCACGGCCAGCAGACCGGTGAAGTCGCCGTCGCAGACGTCGGGGTGCAGCACCGAGACGGCGGGGGTCTCCCACGCGTGCTCGAGGTAGCACTCGTCGGAGACCACCAGCACGTCGCGTTCACGGGCCCAGGTGACGACCTTGCGCAGGTGGTCGACACCCAGGACGCGACCCGTGGGGTTGGCCGGCGAGTTCAGGTAGACGAGCGCCGGGCGGCGGGGTCCGACGGCGATCGTGGAGTCGGCGGCCAGCACCTCGCACCCGGCGTAGCGGGCACCCACCTCGTAGGTCGGGTAGGCGAGCTCGGGGTAAACCACGAGATCGCCGGCCCCGAGCCCCAGCTGCATCGGCAGGTTGGCGATCAGCTCCTTCGAGCCGATCGTCATCAGCACGTGCTCGGGCGTGAGCCCCTCGACCCCGGCCGTGCGGGCGAGCCAGTCGGCCGCAGAAGCCCGCACCGCCTCAGGACCCAGCACCGTCGGGTAGCCATGGGCGTCGGCCGCAGCCGTCAGGGCCTCGACGACCACCGCGGGCACCGGGTCGACAGGGGTACCGATCGAGAGGTCGACGATGCCGTCAGGATGCTCGGCGGCGCGGCGCTTGGCCGCGGCGAGCGTGTCCCAGGGGAACTCCGGGAACCGGTCGGAGACCCGTCCCACCGCCGTCACTCCTGGTTCTGCGGAGGCAGCTTGGCGATGATCGGGTGGTCGAGGTCGATCACACCGAGCTTCGCGGCGCCGCCGGGCGAGCCCAGCTCGTCGAAGAAGTGGACGTTGGCGTCGTAGTACTCGGCCCACTCCTGCGGCGTGTCGTCCTCGTAGAAGATGGCCTCGGGCGGGCACACCGGCTCGCAGGCGCCACAGTCGACGCACTCGTCGGGGTGGATGTAGAGCATGCGCTTGCCCTCGTAGATGCAGTCGACGGGACACTCGTCGACGCACGCGCGGTCCTTGACGTCCACGCACGGCTGGGCAATCACATACGTCACTTGATCTCTCCTTCGAGTCCGTCGTCCAGTATCGCGGTCCTGGGCCAGGACCACCACGTTAGGTTCGCCTCATGGACACCCGCCCCACCCGTCTGCCGGGATCGGACCTCGTGGGGCGTCGGATCAGCGTCCGACACCTCGACCCTACGGGTTCGGCGACCGATGTCGTGGGCCGCGTGCTCAGCGTGGACAACGGCCTGCGGATGGAGCGCCGTGACGGCAGCCTCGCGACCGTCGATCCCGCCACCATCGTCGTGTGGCGCCTGGTGCCGGACCGCCCCGTGCGCTCGCGGCGTCCCACGGCCGCCCCGGTCGACCAGCTGGCCCGCATCATGGCGCGGGGGTGGCCGGCGATCGAGGTTCTGCCGGTGGCGGGCTGGGACCTCCGGGCGTCGGGCGGCTTCACCAAGCGCGCGAACTCGGCGGCGGCCCTGGCCGAGCCGGAGGGCAGCGTCGAGGCCGCGCTCGACGCGGTCGCCGGCTTCTACGAGCAGCGCGAGCTGCGGCCGCTCGTCCAGGTCGAGTCCGACACGGCGCTCGAACGTCGCATCGTGGAGGCGGGCTGGCGGGTCGTCGACGGCGGTGACGCACTGGTGCTCGTGGCGCAGCTGGACCGACGGTGGCCGGCCGACCCGGAGGTCGAGCTCGCGTCACACGCGGACGACGCCTGGATCGCCGACTACCGCTCCACGCCCGACCCGGAGGTCGCACGCCGCGTCCTCGAGGCACCCTCGACCGTCGCGTTCTCCCGCCTCGGTCCCGCCGTGGCGCGCACCGTCGTCACCGGCGAGTGGGCGGGGCTCAGCGCGCTCGCCGTGCCGGAGGCCCAGCGCCGCACGGGCCTGGGGCGCCGGCTCGTCGCCGCGGGGCTCGGCTGGGCGGTCGAGCAGGGTGCCGACAAGGCCTACCTGCAGGTCGAGGCCGACAACGAGCCCGCGCTAGCGCTCTACCGCCAGTTCGGCTTCGTCGAGCACCACGGCTACCGCTACCTCGCGCCGAGCGACCTCACCCGGCCGGCGGAGGCGGGGGCGGGGGCGGGCCGCAGCTGACGGCATCGGCTGCCTGGTACACGGCCGTGTCGGTCTCGGTCTTGACGGTCTGACCGTTCTGCTTGAAGACCCGGTAGATGTCGATGTCGAAGCCCTGGATCGCCCCTTGCGGCACGCAGGCCGCCGACGTGTCGTACCGCTGGCCCGGGGTGCGGAAGTTCCGGCGCGGCGACGCCCCGGCCTCGATGTCGTAGACCTTGGTGCTCCACATCTGCACGGTGGTCGACCCGTTGGCGCCCGGGCGGCTCGGGTTCACGAACGACTTGATCAGCACGCCGTGGGGCGTGTCGTTGGTGAACCGCAGGTCGAGCGAGCCGAAGTACACCGTGGCCTCGCGCCCCACGGGATACCGGTCGATGTAGAACGCGTGCGGGTGGTGCTCGTCGTCCCGCAGGCCGGCGAAGAACGCCGCGTTGTAGAGCGTCGTGACGACCTGCGAGACACCCCCTCCGAGCTCCTCGCGGAACACGCCGCCGTTGATGACGATGCCGCTGGTGAACCCGTTGGCCCGGGTGCGCTCCCCCACGGTGTCGTTGAAGCTGAAGGACTCACCCGGTTCCAGCAGCACACCGTCGATGAGGGCGGCGGCCCGCGTCTGGTTGATGTTGCGGTACTCGGCGTACGGGAACGTCGTGGTGAACTCGCTGACCTTCTCGGTGACCTTCAGCGCCTCGGCGTCAGCCGTGGTGAACTCGGGCTCGACGGCGGTCGCCTCGACGGCCACCACGCGCTCCGGGCCCTGCAGCGTCAGCGCTGGCAGCAGCTTGGTGGCCATCTCCTCGGGCTGCAGCCCCACGCCGGGCTTGCCCGGCGTGATGACGGGCGCTCCGCCGACGATGTCGATCGTGGCGTCGACCGCCTGCTCGCCGATCCCCGTGGTGGAGTCGGTGAGCGGACCGGCCAGCACCTCAGGATCGAGGTACGGCGCCATCTGTCCGTCCTCGACCCGCACCTGCAGGGCCGGAGCGTACGCCGCGACCGGCAGCTCGACCTGCTGCTCACCCACCTGCAGCAGGACCGGTGCGCTGACCGCCGGGACGGCGATCTCGGTCATGGCCTGCTCCAGGCCCTCGGCGTCGACTGCGGGCTCGACGACCTCGGTCGGCACCTCGGCCGACTCCTCGTCGACCAGGTAGACCTCGCGAACCGCCTCGAGCAGCCCGGCCTGGGTCACGAGCCGGCCGGCGACGGGCTGGCGGGGCTCGGGCTGGGCGTTCGGAAAGGTGATGAGTGCTTCGGTGACCTCGATGTTGACGGCCTCGCCGACGCTCTGGACGGCCGTCTCGAAGAGCTCGGTGTCGACCGCGGTCTCCGGTCGCAGGTCGTCGCTGCCGAAGACGAGACGACCGATGTCGCGCGGATCCCAGCTGCGCTGGCCGCCGGCCGCGTCCACGGAGGCCTCGGCGTCCAACGACAAGCCGATGTCGTCCGGCAGGTACTCGAAGACGAGCTCCTCGTGGGTCAACGTGATGGGGTCGGCCTGGCGATCACCCAGCTCGCGCTCGAGCGTCTTCTGGGCGGCCGCGGGACTCTGGCCGCCGATCTGCACACCGCCGACCGTCGTGTCGGCCGGCATGCGCAGGCCGGTGGCGTACCAGCCGCCGACGTAGAGCAGCCCGAGCACCACGGCAACGCCCAACAGGATCCAGCGCAGGCGGTGGCTGCCGGAGTCGTCGTCCTGGACCGTCTGGACGTCCCGGTCATCGGGGTGGGTCGGGGACGCACCCGGCGGCGGGGGCGGGGTCTGGTCCCAGGGCGGGTCGTCGGCCACCGCGTTCGGCGGGATCGTCTCCTCGGTCACCGGATCGAGGTCGCCCGTGGGCGGCCCGTCGTCGTGAGGTGTGGCGTCAGGACGTCCAGGGTCGTCCGTGCTCATTCGGTCCCCCTGTGATTGCTCTTCTCCGACTCCGCCGACCGGATGATGGTGCCGTAGTGCGAGCGGTAGTACAACAACGGCCGGTCGGCCGTGTCATCCACCTGGGCCGCCACCACGTCGCCGACGATGATCGAGTGGTCGCCACCGTCATGCACGGCGGAGGTGGTGCACTCGAGCCAGGCGAGCCCGTCGTCGAGCAGCGCCACACCCGTGACCCCCCGGTGGTGGCGGTGAGACGCCAGCTGATCGGCCAGCGGACGACCGCGATCGGCGAACCACGACGACGCATCCTGTCCCGACTCCGCCAGGATCGTGACGCCCCACGTGCCCGACTCGAGCACCGCCTCGTGGAAACGGCTGACGCGGTGGGCGCACACGAGCACCCGCGGCGGGACGAGCGAGACCGAGGTGAAGGCGCTGGCGGTCATGGCGTGGTCGATGCCGTCGACGACGGTGGTGACCACCGTGACGCCACTGGCGAACCGGCCCAGCGCTCCGCGGAACGCGATGTCGTCCACAGGCGGGAAGCGATCGCTGCTGGGGTGGTTCACCGCCTCAGCCTAGAGACGCGCAGCACGACCGCCACCAGGCACCCCAGGCCGACGATCGTGTAGGTCCAGCTGATCGCGTCGCTGGCCACGAGGTAGCTGCCCGGCGCCACCGTCCCCTGGAGCGCCAGGACCAGTCCCCACCCGATCAGCAGCGCTGCGCTGCCGAGCCGCACGGTCTGCTCGGCCAGCAGCGCCAGGGGCACCAGCGGCAGCAGCGCGAGGAGCAGGCCCCACGGCACCGATACCCCCAGCACTGTGTCGTCGTGCCGGTGCACGACGGCACCCAGCACCGCCACGTACAGACCCACGCAGCCCCACACGACGCGGATCAGCACCCGGCGAACAGGTCCTCCTCGAGACCGCTGTCGCCGACCGGCCCGCGCGTCCCCTTGACGAGGCGGTAGTGCTCGACGCCCCAGGCGACCTTCGCGACGTCGAGACCCATCGCGAAGAACACGCCGTCCGGCGTGATCTGGCTGGCGTGGGCCCGCATCGCGTCGAGCTTGGCGTCGACGTGCTCCGGCGCTGCCGTGATCACCGCGTCGAGGTCCTCGTCCTCCACCGCGAAGGGCGGCAGGTTGTCAGGGTCCATGCCCTCGAACGACGACTCGTCGCCCATCTCGCGCATCATCCGCAGCCCCTCACGCAGGCGCGACGCCGACATCGCGGTCCAGTAGATCTTGGCGACGTCCCACGCCTCGCCGAGCTCGCGGCGGTAGCTCGGTGCGGCGGCCAGCACGGCGGCGTAGTGGGCCACCCGGTGGGCCTGCACGTGGTCGGGGTGTCCGTAGCCGCCGAACTGGTCGTACGTCACCAGCACCTGGGGCCTGACCTCGCGGATGACCTCGACGAGCAGGTCGGCCGCCTCGGTCAGGTCGGCGTTCCAGAACGCACGCTCGTCGACCTCGTCGGCGGCGACCGCGTGTCCCTGCTCGTTCCACTGCATGCCGGAGTCGCGGAAGCGTCGCGCTCCCCCGAGCACCCGGTGGTCGGTGACGCCGAGCGCGGCCATCGCCGTGGCCAGCTCGCCGGCCCGGTGCTCGCCGAGGGCGTCGTCCCGGTCGGCGGCGAGGTGCTCGAGCTCGGGGACCAGGATCTCGCCCATGTCACCGAGCGTGCAGGTCACGAGGGTCACGTGCGCGCCCTCGGCGACGTAGTGCGCCATGGTCGCGCCGTTGTTGATCGACTCGTCGTCGGGGTGGGCGTGGACGAGGAGCAGTCGTCGGTCCGCGGAGGTCATGGCCCAAGGCTAGGTCCCGACCGTGAGCGACCAGTGATGTGATGGGGCCATGACGGTCTCGTACCCCCGCCTCGCCGCCCGCACGCTGCGGTTCACCCTGGGCCTCCCCCGCAACCTGACGGTCTCGCCCGACGGCCGCACGGTGCGCTTCGTGCGGACGCCCGACGGCCTGACCCGCACGGGCCAGCTCTGGGAGCTCGACGTCGAGACCGGCACCGAGTCGATCCTCGTCGACCCCGTCGAGCTGCTCGGGTCGGCCGACGAGGACCTGTCGGCCGCGGAGCGGGCCCGGCGCGAACGCAGCCGTGAGGGCGCCTCGGGCATCGTCGGCTACGACGTCGACGCCACCGGCCGATGGGCCACCTTCGCTCTCTCCGGGCGCCTCTGGGCCACCCACCTCGGCACGCGGGCCACCCGGGAGCTGCCGAGCGCAGGCGCGGTGATCGATCCCCGCCTCGATCCGACCGGCCGCCGGGTCGCCTACGCCGCCGGCGGGGCGCTGCACGTGGTCGAGCTCGCCACCGACGAGGACCGCGTGCTCGTGGCCCCTGACGGACCGGACCTGACCTGGGGCCAGGCGGAGTTCATCGCCGCCGAGGAGATGGACCGCATGCGCGGCTTCTGGTGGGCGCCCGACGGCCAGTCCCTGCTGGTGCAGCGCACCGACGAGTCGCCCGTGGACACCTGGTTCGTGGGCGATCCCGAGCACCCCGAGCGGGCCTCGACGCCGCAGCGCTACCCCGCGGCGGGCACCGACAACGCGGTGGTGACGCTCTGGCACGTGCCGCTCGACGGGCCCATCACCGAGGTCGCGTGGGACCGCGACGCCTTCGAGTACCTCGCGCGCGTGACGTGGACCGAGGACGGGCCCCCGCTCCTGCAGGTGCTCTCGCGCGACCAGCGCCGCTCCCAGGTGCTGCGGCTCGACCCGTCCACTGGTGCGACCCATGTGCTGCGCGACCTGGCCGACGAGGCCTGGATCGAGCTCGGACCGGGTCCGCGGTTCGCGCCGGGTGGCGCCCTGGTGACCGTCGAGGACGCCGACGGCTGGACCCGCGTGGTCGTCGACGGCGCGCCGATCAGCCCCGCCGGCTGGCAGGTGCGAAGCATCGTCGCCACCCAGGCCGATGCTGTGGTGGCCACGGCCTCGCAGGAGCCCACCGAGGTGCACGTGGTCCGGTTCGGCCTCGACGGCTCGGTGGAGCCCCTCACGAGCGGCGCCGGAGTGCATGGGGCGGTGATCGAGGGTGGCACCACGGTCGTCGTGCGGTCGACCCTCGAGACCACGGGTCCGGTCGTCACGGTGCAGCGGGACGGCCACGATTCCGTCACCGTCCGGTCGGTGGCCGAGGCCGTGCCGCTCTCACCCCGGGTGCGTCTGATGCACGCCGGTCCACACGACCTCCGCACAGCTGTGCTGTTCCCGTCCGACCACGTGCCCGGAACCCGCCTGCCGATCCTGATGGATCCGTACGGCGGTCCCGGCGCCCAGCGCGTGCTGACCTCCGGGCGGATGTTCGCCGAGGCACAGTGGCTGGCCGACCAGGGCTTCTGCGTCGTCGTGGCCGACGGGCGCGGCACGCCCGGCCGCGGTCACGCCTGGGTGCGCTCGGTCAAGGACGAGCTCGCGTCGGTGACCCTGCAGGACCAGGTGGACGCCCTCGAGGCCGTCGTCGAGGCGTTCCCCGACGACGTCGACCCCGGCCGCGTCGGCATCACCGGCTGGTCGTACGGCGGGTACCTCGCGGCGCTCGCCGTGCTGGCGCGGCCCGACCTCTTCCACGCCGCCGTCGCCGGGGCCCCCGTGACGGAGTGGCGGCTCTACGACACCTGCTACACCGAGCGCTACCTGGGCGATCCGCGCACGCAGCCCGAGGTCTACGACCGCAGCTCGCTGCTGCCGCTCGCGTCCGGGCTCGCACGGCCCCTCATGCTGATCCACGGCCTCGCTGACGACAACGTCGTGGCCGCCCACACCCTGCGGCTGTCGTCCGCCCTGCTTGCCGCCGGGCGTCCGCACACCGTGCTGCCGCTCTCGGGCGTCACCCACATGACGCCCGACGACGTGGTGGCCGAGAACCTCAAGCTGCTGCAGGTGCGCTTCCTCCGCGAGCACCTGGCCTGAGCAGACGCAGGACGCCCCCGACCGTGCGGTCGGGGGCGTCCTGTGTCGTGCTGGGTGCGTCAGCCCTGGCGGCGCGCCAGAGCGGCGTCGACCTCGGGGTCGCCCAGCTGGCGCAGCCAGTCGAGGAGTCCCGGGTACGCCTGCGGGTTCTGCGCGACCGCGGCCCGCGCGTGCGGGTGCAGCTGCGCGATCTGCGCGAGCTCGGCCTGGTCGATCGACGGGTCGCTGGCCCGCTGGACCACCGGGTCGCTCGACGCGGGCGAGACCGTCGGGATGACGGCCGTGTGCTCCGTGGAGCCCGCCGAGGCGCCGGGCGCCTGAGCAGGCTGGGCGGGCGCCTGCGGGGCGCCGGGCAGCGGTGCGCCGGCACCGGGACCGGCCGGACCGTTCTGGGCGTTGGCGAACATCTTCTTGACGCCACCGCCCAGCGTGCCGAACCCGGCCACCGCGGCGGCGATGGCCAGCGCCACCAGGAGCGCGCCCAGCCACGTGCCGTCGGTCACCGGCGAGTCGTCCATGATCGCCAGGATGATCGCGAGGACGATCACCAGGACCAGGAAGGCACCTGCGGCGGCGAGCGGCAGGACCTTCGAGCCGCCGGCCGTCGTGGTCACGAAGCCCAGGGCACCCGCGGCGGCGATCAGCACGAAGAAGATCAGCGTGATGATGATCTGCGCGTCGAACTCGGCGTCGATACCGTCGGACACCGCCGACAGGACGTGCACGATCGCGGTGAGCGCGATCAGCAGGAAGGCGCCCTTCGCGGCGGCGACCAGCGAGACCGGGTGGGTGGCTCCGCCGGTCGCGCGGGAGGCGCCGGGCGAGAGGGCAGCCGCAGCGGCACCGATCACGAGGAAGGCACCGAAGCCCGGGAAGCGCACACTCTCGAAGCCGCCGCCCAGGAAGAAGAAGCCCATGAGCTGCGTGATGTTCTCCTCGTCGATGTGCAGCATGGCCAGGATCAGCCACACGATGCCGAGTCCGGCGACGAGCGCCACGCCCTGCGGCTTGGCGAGGAACGTCAAGAGAGCCGGGTACGCGAGCGCGCCCACGACGACCAGGACACCAACGACGTACAGGATGATGCTCGGCGCCTCGACGCCGGCGTCGTCGAGGTCGTCGATGAAGAGCAGGCTCGTGAGGAGGACCACGAACGCGGCCAGGGCGAGCAGTCCGCCGGTGACGTAGAGCCAGATGCGGTCGCTGGTGGCGAGGTGGGACGCCGGCAGCTCGTGCTTGCGCGGCTGGGCCACGAGCAGGGCGCCGAACAGGCCGACTGCGACGCCCACGCCGACGCCGCGCTCGTCGGCGATGTCGAGGATCACCACGACCAGGACGCAGATGAAGTACGGGATGGTGGCCAGGAGGCGGATGAGCCCGTTGTTGCGGGCGTTCCACCCGTGGCCGAGGACGCCGAGGCGAGTCAGATAGGCGGGCACGAGCGCCAGCACGGCCAGCACGGTGGCGACGTCGACGAACCAGAGCTCGGCGCCCATCTTTTCGCCGAGGTCGACGTTCCACGTGTAGAACAGCGCGGCGAACAACAGGATCAGGGCTGCGACGTCACGAAGGACGTCGGTCACCGGAATCCCGGAGAAGGGGTTGGACATCTGTGGCTGGGCCGGGGCGTGGCCCGGCTGCGTGCCGTACGGCTGCGAAGTCATGGGCCAGAGCCTAGCCCGATCGAACTATGTGAGCGAGCCGCCCTGTGTGGCACGTGTGTGCCGCTGACCTGCGACGGGACGTCCTCGGGAGGGTTCAGGACCCCTTGATTCGACGCGGAGCGTCAGGAAGAGGCAGTCCCCCCGCGGGTGGCCGGCCCCCTGGCGGTTCCACTGCCGGGCCGCTGTCGAGGCGCACGTCCTGGGGCAACCAGCCGCCGTAGACGTCGACCATCTCGACCACGCGGTCGTCGAACGGCTCGACCACCAACGCCCAGGCGTGGTCCTCGGCGTCGTCCTCACCGGCGAACGCCTCCCGCACCAGGCGGGTCACATAGCCCTCGGTCTGCAGGGCCTTGACCAGCTCGGCGGCGTCGTCGGCCTCGTCGAAGTGAATGTGGGGATGGTTCGTCGACACACCCCGAGCGTACCCGCGCTGACTGTCACGTATCGGTCGTCGAATCGGCCTTTTCGCGACCGAAACGTGACACTCAGCGGGAACGGAACCGGGTCAGGCTCGGATGAGGCCGAGGACCTCGTCGCGGACGCGCTCCATGGTGGGCACGTCGTCGCCCTCGACGTTCAGGCGCAGGAGGGGCTCGGTGTTGGAGGCGCGCACGTTGAACCACCACGTGTCGGCGGTGACGGTCAGTCCGTCGAGCCGGTCCTGGTCGTGCTCGGAGTACGTCTCGACCAGACGCTCGATGACGGCGGCGGCGTCGTCGACCGTGCTGTTGATCTCGCCCGACGCCGGGTAGCGGCCGTACTGCGCCATGAGCTCCGACACGGTGCCGTCGGTCTCGGCCAGCGCGGCCATGACGTGCAGGGCCGCCAGCATGCCGGAGTCGGCCAGGTAGAAGTCGCGGAAGTAGAAGTGACCGGAGTGCTCGCCGCCGAAGACCGCGTCGGTCCGGGCCATCTCGGCCTTGATCAGCGAGTGGCCGACCGGCGTGCGCACGGGCGTGCCGCCGTTCTCGGTGACGATCTCGGGCACCGACTTCGAGCAGATGACGTTGTGCAGGATCGTCGCGCCGGGCTGCTCGGCGAGGTAGCGGCTGGCGATCAGCGCCGTGATCGCCGACGGCGCGACGGGCTCCCCCGTCTCGTCGATCACGAAGCAACGGTCGGCGTCGCCGTCGAAGGCGAGTCCGAGGTCGGCGCCGCGCGAGCGCACCTCGGCCTGCAGGTCGACCAGCGTGCTGCTGTCGAGCGGATTGGCCTCGTGGTTCGGAAAGGTGCCGTCGAGCTCGAAGTACATCGGCACGACCTCGAGGTCGAGACGGCTCAGCACGGCGTCAGCGGTGTGCCCGGCCATGCCGTTGCCGGCGTCGACGACGACCGTGAGGCGGCGACCCTCCACGGGCGCGAGGTCGAGCAGGTGCTGGGCGTACTCGGCCACGAACTCGCGCTCGGTGACGGTGCCCCGGAGCTCCGGGAGGTCCTGCCCGAGCAGCTCGCCGGCGGCCTCGGCGATCGTCTTCAGCCCGGTGTCGAGACCGATGGGACGCGCGCCGGCGCGGCAGACCTTCAAGCCGTTGTAGCCGGCCGGGTTGTGGCTGGCGGTGATCATGACGCCGGGCAGGTCGAGTCGGCCGGACGCGGCGTAGAGCATGTCGGTGGAGGCGAGCCCGATCAGGACCACGTCTCCCCCGCGAGCGCGGATGCCGTCACTGAGCGCACGCGCCAGCTCTGGCGAGGTCTCACGCATGTCGTGGCCGATGATGGCGGCCCCACGGCCGTCGCTGATCTCGACCTCGTCGGCGAACGCCTGGCCGAAGGCCTGGACCAGCTCTGCGTCGAGCTGTTCGGGCGAGCGACCCCGGACGTCGTAGGCCTTCGTGACAGCAGCGAACCGAGGATGCATGGAGTTCCGTTCAGTGGCCGGACGGGTTCGTCAGCCTACCCATCCAGGCGGTATGGGCTACGTGGGCGGGCTACTCGGGCGGGACGAGCCGCAGACCGGAGGGCGGCTCCGGCGCCGGGCGACGTCCGGCCTCGCGCACGGCGTCGGCCAGCGCGAGCAGGTCGTCCCGCGACGGCGCTGAGGCGCCCGGGTCCGGAGCGAGCCGGATGACGTTCCAGCCCTGAGGCACCGAGAGGCGGCCGGCGTGCTCGGCACAGAGGTCGTAGGTGTGCGGCTCGGCGGCCGTCGCCAACGGACCGAGCACGGCCGTCTGGTCGGCATATACGTACGTCAGCGTGCTGACCGCTGCCTGAGAGCACGCCGATCGCGTGCAACGCCTGACACCCACGCCGCGAGAGTACCTTCCGGCCGGTGCACCGGCGGCTAGGCTCGCGGCATGCCGCAGGAGCGTCGATTCGTGGGTCCCGGTCTGGAGCCTGTCGTGACCGGACCCCGCCCGGGGCGCCTGCGCGACCGTCGCGGACGCGGGCGTCGCGGACCCATGGCCCTGCCCGGTCCCCTGTCGCCGTTCAGCATCCCGGCGCACCGCCCACCCCGCGCGGCCTTCGACCTGCTGGTGGCCGAGGTGCTGCGGGCGCTCGAGCCGCACTTCCGCACCGAGACGGTGGCCGTCGACGTCGTGGTCGAGGAGGCGCCGCTGCTGCCGCCGGCCTGGGACGAGCGGGTGCCCACCAGCGTCGTCGTCCACCACGTGACCCCGGCGCGCCTGGTGCTCTACCGCCTGCCGCTCAGTCGCGCCTGTGCCGACGAGGACGAGGTCGCCGAGCGGGTGTGGGCCGCCGTGCTCGATGGACTGGCCGAGGTCTGGTCCGTTCCGCCGGAGTCGCTCGACCCCCGCTAGAAACCCGGCCGCACGCGCGGGCCCAGCGCCTCGAGCGGCGCCTCCTGCAGCGTCAGCACCGAGATGAGGTCCCCGGTGCGGTAGACCGCGGCGCCGTGCACGGGTCGCTTCGCCGTGACGACCGCGTAGGCGACGTCGGGCGAGTCCGTGATCTCGGGCGACGCGAGGTCGATCGCCGTCAGGGTGCCGCGCTCGACGGTGACCGAGGTGCTGCCGACCGGCTGCATCGCAGCGTCGAAGAGCTCGACCTCGACCGCGCTGGTCTCGTCGTCGGCGAGCAGGTGCAGCACCGGACGGACCGCACCCGGTCCGAGGGCGACCGGCACGACCGCCGGTCCGGTCAGCGCCTCACCGCCCGTGGCGTAGGCGTAGTCCTTCTCGGACGCCGCCAGGCGGACCGTGCTGAGCACCGGCTCGTCGGACTCGACCCGCAGGGCCGTGGCGTCGGGGCCGACCGACTCGGGCAGCGCGACGGGGACGACCGTGCCCGCCGGCACCTCGAGCTCGCCGAGGCCCTCGGGGATGAATCCGCCCTCGGGTCCGGCCGACGTGACCGAGACGCGCGCCGACCGCTCCCCCGGGTTGGCCAGCAGCAACGTCCGGCCACCGGCCGACGTGACACCCGACAGGACGGTCTCGGTGGCGGGCGGGCCCGACGAGGTCAAGACCTCGGAACCGGCCAGAGCCGTGGTGGAGGCATCGACCACGGCGGCGGTGACGACGCCGCGGCGACGCACCACGTGCACGGCGACCTCCGCCTCACCGACCACGAGCTCGGCCAGGGGGATCCGCGCGGTCGCGCCGGGCTGGACCACGATGCCGGTGTCGTTGACGGCGTCGATCTTTCCGGCACCGCCCCAGAGCTCGACGTCGACCTGGGCGGGCACGTCGGCGATGTTGGTCAGGACCAGCGTCGACGGGTGCCGCGCGGTCGTGCCGGCGCCGAGGAACCAGGACTCGTCGGCCACGCCGGGGCACGCGGCGACGGTGTAGCCGCCACCCTCGGCGAGGGTGCCCGCCACGAACGCGACGCCTCCGCCGCCCATCTGGCGCACCACGGCACTGTCACCCGTGGCGGCGGCGGCCACCCAGGCAGCCGGATCGAGCTCGCCCGAGGCCTCCTCCTCACCCGTGACGGTGCGGATGCTGCCCTCGCTGCCGGCCTCGACCTGCCCGGTCGACGCGGTCAGCCCACCGGCGAGGGGGCAGGAGGTGACGGACTGGGAGACCTCGACGGCGCGCGGCTCGGAGGTGGGCGGGGACGCCTCGCCGACGACGGCCACCAGCGCCACGAGAACCACGGCGGCCAGCGGCCAGGCCAGCATCTCGACGGCCCCTTGGGCCCGACGAGCCTCGACACGACGACGGTTCATCGCGCGACACCCCCGCTCGAGTCAGTGGTGCCCAAGGTGGTCGTGCCGGCGACCGGTTCGGGGTCGACGAGGTCGTCGTCGAGCGGCGGCGGCTCGGGTCGGCGGCGCACCGGCGCCGTCAGGACGAGCGCGAGCAACCACACGAGCACGTGCGCGACACCGCCGAGCCAGCGCCACCACGGGGAGTCCGCCGACGGCGAGTCCGACTCACCGGTGATGGTCCAGACCCGGGAGTCGGGGCTCTCGCTGCCCGCCGGACTCATGGACGGAGCCGCGTCGATGCGGGTGGCGAGGTCGTCGGATGCGTCGGGCAGGTAGATGGCGCCGATGCCGACGTCCACCAAGGTCTCGACGGCGCCGGTGGACGGCGAGCTGAGCAGCTGGTCGATGGCGTCCTCGACCTCCCGCGAGGTGTCGGTGGAGCGGAGCATCGCCTCCTCGCCGAGCGTGACGCCGGGACCGACGTCGATGCGGTAGGTGACGCCGTCCTCGACGTCGCCGGTGATGACGAGGGTCGCTCCGTCGCGCTCGGCCAGGTAGGCCGGGACCACGCCGGCGGTGCCGTCGGTCAACGGGTCGGCCGTGCCGCGGACGAGCCACCAGGCCGCGCTGCCGACGGGGAAGACCAGTGCGGCGGCCACCACGACGGCCGTGACCACGCGCGGGAGGAACTCCAGCTCCTCGGCGGCCAGCAGTCCGGCGGCCAGCAGTGCCGCGATCCAGATGCCGGCGGGCACCGCGACCGACGGCTCGATGCCGGCGGCCCCGCTCGGTGTCGAGTAGACGACGACGTGCGCCGCGAGCGTCGTGACCAGGCCGATCATGGCCACGACCCAGGCCCAGCGGACCTCGGCGCGGGTCAGCCGCGGCACCAGTGCCAGCACGGCCAGCAGCACCGCGGGCACGCTGAACCACCACGGCACGGAGCCGGGTCCGCCACCCAGGCCGAGGACCGCGTCGAGCAGCGAGGCCTCGGCCGGCACCGGCAGGCCGGCCTCCCACCAGGTGCGCCACGGCGGGAGGACACGGGTGAGGAGCCACGGACCGGAGAGGACTGCCGCGACGCCGAGCGCGACGCCGAGGTTGCGCACGATGTCGCCGAACCGCTCGTCGGAGCGCAGGGCGACGACGACCGCGATCAGGCCCACGAGCACCATCCAGAACAGGACCGGTGCGAAGGCCGCGCCGACGGCCGTCCAGATGCCGAGCCGCAGGGCGGTCTGCCAGTGCGGGACGGTGACCAGCTGCAGAGCCACGTTGAGGATGATCGGCGCGACCACCAGGCCGACCACCACGCCGATGCGTCCCTGCGAGGCGGCACCGGTGGCGGCGACGACGAGTCCGTACGAGACGGCCCACGTGATGCGGGCGGGGCGGTGCGTGCTGATGAGGCGGCCCAGACGGTGCGCAGCCAGCGCGGCGAGCGGGACGGCGAGGATCATCAGCGCCCAGACGAGCAGCTCCGGCGCGAACCAGACCGGGATGGCGGCCAGCGCGAGCAGCAGTGCGTAGGTGGGCGCGAACGCCGTGGTCGGCAGGCCCACGTCACCGGCGCCGGACACCACGAGCCCCCACCAGCCGCCAGCGGTCTCGGGAGCCGGCGGCAGGGCTCCGCCGGACAGGCCGGGGGCGAGCCCGCGTCCGGCCGCGACCGCCGCGAGGAGGAGCAGCAGCACCACGACGAGCCAGGGCCGGCGACGCCAGACCGACGGGCGGTCGTCGAGGTCGAGGTCGTCCTCGGTCTCGACCGGGTGCGTGCGGTGCCCGATGGTCTCGACCGTCTCGGGTCGCACCATGGCCCTGCCCATGTCGAGGAGCCCGTCCCAGGCGTGCTGGTAGGGCAACCACCACGGCGGGAAGAGGTGCGCGATCTCCTCGTGCGGCCGGCGACGTTGCGCCTGTCGGCGCTGCCGGGCCCGCCGCACGCGACCCAGGTGCAGGTAGACGTCGCGCATCGCGAGGAGCTCGTCGGCCGCGCCCTCGGGGTCGCGGGCGAGGAGCTGGCCGAGGGCGCGCAGGAGCGAGCCGAAGAACAGGCGCACGAGCTGCCAGGCGTAGCGGCGACGGCTGGCGTTGGCCAGCACGACGTGCAGCCCGGCACGGCGCTTCTCCCAGTGCGGCGGGTCGCCGGCGGTGGGAGTGCGGAGCAGTCGGCGACTGGCCTCGGCGTGGAACACGACGGCGCCCGGCGCGGTGCGCACGCGGTAGCCGGCCAGGTTGGCGCGCCAGCCGAGGTCGATGTCGTCGGCGAACAGCGGAAGGTCGGGATCGAGACCCCCGAGCTCGTCCCAGACGTCGCGGCGCACCAGCATGCCGGCGGTGTTGACCGCCAGGACGTCCTCGGCCCAGTCGTGCTGGCCGGCGTCGGGCTCACCCGTCTCGAGTCCCGTCTCGCGGGACGCGGTGCCCGAGATGGTCAGACCCACCTCGACGAGGCGGCGCAACGACGGCCACTCACGGATCTTGGGTCCCACGATGCCGATGTCGTCGGCCGAGGTGGCCTCGTCGAGGAGTCCGGCCAGGGTGCCCGGCGTGACGGTCACGTCGTCGTGCAGCAGCCAGATCCAGTCGGTCGGCGGAAGCTCGGCCAGGGCGAGCCGGACCGCGTCGCCGAACCCGGTGCCGGAGGGCGCGTAGGTGATGCGCTCGCCGCCGAAGGAGCGGCGCAGCAGGTCGGACGACCCGTCGGTGGAGCTGACGTCGACGGCGTGCCACGCGGTGGGGGCGTGGGAGAGCGTCGACAGGCTGCCCAGGACCTTCGGCAGCCACGCGGCGCCGTCGTGGGCCACGAGCACCGCTGCGACAGTCGGCGGGTCGGCCCGCCACGTGGGTACGTCGGCGGCCTCGTCCATGGGCCCCGACACTACTGGACGGGGCTGAAGGGGGCGGGGCTGACGGGGGTGGTGCTCAGGCGCGCTTCTTGAGCTTGCGGCGCTCGCGCTCGGACAGACCGCCCCAGATGCCGAAGCGCTCGTCGTGCTGGAGGGCGTACTCCAGGCAGTCGGACCGCACGTCGCAGGTGAGGCACACTCGCTTCGCCTCCCGCGTCGACCCACCCTTCTCCGGGAAGAAGGCCTCGGGGTCGGTCTGGGCGCAGAGCGCGCGCTCCTGCCACATCAGCTCTTCGGTATCGTCGAGCGGCAGATCCAGATCGAATGACATGGATGAAATTACAGTCCCTCGACTGCCATACGTCAAGCCGTAAGGCAAGATTCGTCCCCGGGACGGCGTGTCGCCCCGGATCCCCGGGAGGGCCGAGTCAGCCCGGGTGCGGCACGATGGCCCCATGCAACTCGTCCTCCTCTCCGGTGGTTCCGGCGTCGGCCTGGCTCACGAGCTCGCGGGGCGGTGCGAGCTCACGGTCGTCGCGCCGACCACGCGTGACTCCTGGGCCGACGGCCTCAAGCGGTGCCCTGACCTCGATGCGTTCTGCGCCGATCCCGACGCCGACGTCACCTACGGGGTGGCCGGGGCCCTCGACGCCCTCGGCTTCGGCGCCCAGTGGCAGCGCGGCAACGACGACGAGATGGCGCTGCGCATCATGCGCACCGAGCTGCTGCACGCCGACTTCACGCTCACCGAGGCGGCGACCGCGGTCGCCGAGCGCCGCCAGCTGCCGTTCCGCCTGCTGCCGCTGAGCGACGACCGCGGCGAGCTGCACGTCGTGGTGACCGACGACGACGGCCGCCGCGCCATCCACCTCGACGAGCACCGCGCCTCGCTGCCGGTCGGCGACCCCCCGGAGCCGTCGCTGGTGGCGATGACCTGGGCCGTCACCGATGCCGTCGTCGCGGCCGTCGAGGCGTCCGAGAACACCACGGTCGCGGTCAACGGCTCCGGCCCGAACGTCGTCCACGCCGCGGCCGCGATCGCCGAGCGCGTGCCCGACTCGCGGTTCATCGACGTCGCCGGGCACGGCCTCGCCGACATCATGACCGCCGTGACGGCTCCCCGATGACGACCACACCGCGGTGAAGACGTCCACGCTGGCCGGGCTGGCCGAGCGCGTCGCCGATCCCTCCGCTCCCCTCGTCACCTACTACGACCTCGACTCCGGCGAGCGGGTCGAGCTCAGCGCCACCACGGTCGCCAACTGGGTCGCCAAGACGTCGAACTACCTCGTCGACGAGGCCGACGCCACCATCGGCACCCGCATCCGCATCGGCCTGCCGACGCACTGGCTGCGCTGCGTCTGGGTGCTCGCCGCCTGGCACGTGGGGGCGACCGTCGCCGACGAGCGGGCCGACATCGGGGTCAGCGGGCCCGACCTCGAGGCTGACGAGCCCCTGCGCCTCGCCTCGGCGCTGCTGCCGTTCGGCGCTCGGTTCCGGCCGCCGCCGCCGGAGCTCCTCGAGCGGGGCTTCGTCGACCTCGGCGCGGAGATCCCCGGCCACGGCGACGTGTTCGTGCCGCTCGACCCGCCGGGTCCGGGCACGCTCGCCCTCGACCTCGACGGCCGGCCGGCCACGCACGCCGATCTGCTCGCGGAGGTGGCCCCGGAGCCGGCCCGCCTGTTGGTCACGCCCGGTCCCCTCGCGCGCGACGCGTACCTCCTGCTGGGCGCGCTGCTCGGTGGCGGATCGCTCGTGCTCGTGGCCGGCGGCGATCCTGCCGGTGACGGCGGGGCGGCCCGCGAACGAGTCGCCGTTCAGGAACAGGCCACGCCTGCGTCACCGGAGGTTTGAGGAGGACCCCTACCGTCACCCGGGTGGTGACGATGGGGCAGGACTCGCGACTCCCGGTCGCCCCGCCCGCCGATCGGGTGGAGCTCACCCGCGTGGGGGCCCGCCCCCCGCTGGCCACCTACCTGCGCGACGTCTGGCGCCGCCGCGAGTTCGCGTTCGCCCTGGCCCGGTACCGCATCGAGGCCGAGAACCGGCAGAACCGGCTGGGCCTGGCCTGGGTCGTGCTCAAGCCCCTGCTCAACGCCGGGCTGTACGGCTCGATCTTCGGCATCCTGCTGGCGAGCGGACGGCCCGACCACTTCGTCGAGTTCCTCATCATCGGCGTGTTCGTGTTCGAGTTCTTCGCGACCTCGTTCACCAGTGGCGCCAAGTCGATCACCGCGAACACCGCCCTGGTGCAGAGCCTGTCCTTCCCCCGGATGACGTTGCCGCTGGCCGTGGTGCTGCAGCGCTTCCTGCAGTTCGTGCCGATGCTGGCGATCATGCTGGTCGTCGTCGGGGCCTTCGGGCACACGATCAGCTGGACCTGGCTGCTGCTCGTGCCGCTGGTGCTGCTGCTGCTCGGGTTCAACACCGGTCTCGCACTGGTCACCGCGCGTCTGACCGTCCACGTGCGCGACCTCACCAACCTGCTGCCGTTCCTGACGCGCATCACGTTCTACACGGCCGGCATCTTCTACAGCATCGAGGAGCGCTTCGCGGACGAGCCGGTCGTGCTGCGGATCGCCGACGCCGTGCCGATCCACGAGTTCCTGTCGCTGGCGCGAGCCATCCTGCTCGACGGGCCGCTGTACGAGATCCGTCCCGAGTACTGGCTGTACGCCACGGCCTGGACCGTCGGCATGCTGGTCGTCGGCTCGGTCTTCTTCTGGGCGGCGGAGGAGCGCTATGGCCGCACCGACTGAGGCAATCACCCCGGCACCCGCATCCGGCCAGCCCGTGGTCGTCGTCGACGACGTTCACGTCGAGTACCGCGTGCTCGCCACCGGTCGCGCGGCCGGCGCCGAGGCCCGCGGCGGGCTGCTGCAGCGCGGACGCGGCACCCGCACGGTGCACGCCCTGCGGGGTGTCTCGTTCGTGGCGCACGCCAACGAGAGCATCGGCGTCATCGGCTCGAACGGGTCGGGCAAGTCCACGCTCATGCGCGCGGTCGTGGGGCTGACACCCACGAGTCGCGGCAGCATCCACGCGACGGCGCGCCCGAGCCTGCTCGGCGTGGGGGCCGCCCTGGTCAAGGAGCTGTCGGGGTCCCGCAACATCGTGCTGGGTGGTCTCGCGATGGGCTTCACCCGTGCGGAGATCGAGGCCAAGCACGACGAGATCGTCGCGTTCGCCGGGCTCGAGGAGTTCATCGACCTCCCGATGCGCACCTACTCCTCGGGCATGACGGCGCGACTCAAGTTCGCCATCGCCACCGCTCGCAAGCACGACATCCTCATCGTCGACGAAGCGCTGGCGGTCGGCGACAAGACGTTCCGCCGGCGCAGCGAGGACCGGATCCGCGAGATCCGCGACGACGCCGGGACGATCTTCCTGGTGAGCCACTCGATGACCTCGATCCGCGACACCTGCTCGCGGACGCTGTGGCTCGACCGCGGCCGGCTCGTCATGGACGGGCCGACCGACGAGGTCGTCGACGCCTACGAGGCGCGCGGGTCCTAGCCGGCCCCGGCAGGGGTGCCGGGCCCTGGGCGGCAGATTCGGGGGGGTCAGCAGGTCTCGTCGAGGTTCTCGGACTGGTTGGCCGCCGCCGGGTCGGCCGCAGCCTCCTCGGCGGGCACCTCGGGTCCGGGCACCGCGGGCGCGGCGGCCTCGAGCGCGCTCGGCTCCAGCGACTGACCCTCCGCGACCGCGACCGCGTCGGAGATCATCTGCCGCACGGCCGGGTAGTCCGGGTCGCCGGTGTCGATCGCCGGCGGGACGAGCGAGACGGTCGACATGGGCTGGTTGCGCGCCTTCAGAGCCAGGTCGGCGAAGCGATCGAGCTCGCCGGCGGGGATGTCGGTGCGCAGCATCGACTGTCCGCTCTCGGCGATGCCCTGCACGTTCAGCAGGACCTTCTGGGGACTCATCTGCTGGAGCATCGCGTTCATGACGCACTTCTGACGGCCCATGCGCGAGAAGTCGCTGTTCTTGACGCGGCTGCGCGAGTACCAGAGGGCCTCGTGCCCGTCGAGGGTCTGCACGCCCGCATCGATCCAGCCGGTGATGGGGGCGCCGATGCCACCGATCGCGGTGCGCTCCTTGACGTCGAGCTCGACACCGCCGACCGCGTCGATCAGCTGGGCGAAGCCCTCCATGTTGATCATCGCGTAGTAGCTGATCTCCAGGCCGGTGATCGCCTCGACGGCGTCGACCGTGGCGGCCATGCCGGGATCGTCCTCGCCCGCGAAGAGGTCGGCGTTCTCCTCGGCCCAGGTGTTGACCGAGTTGAGGTAGCACTCGTCCTTGCAGTCGAAGCCGTCCGGGAACTCCCGGTCCATGACCGACCCGTTGGTGAACGGCACGTTCTCGAGGTTGCGGGGCAGGCCGATGACGACCGTGCGACCGGTCTCGGCGTCGATGCTCGCGACGCTGAGCGAGTCGGGGCGCAGGCCTTCGCGGTCGGAGCCGGAGTCCCCACCGAGCAGCAGCACGTTGTAGCGGCCCTTGGTCTCGTCCGAGACCTCGCTCGCGGCGAAGACGGAGCCGATCAGGTGGCTCTGCGCGGCCGCGACGTTCGCGGCGAAGAGCATCGAGCCCGCGACGGCGAAGCACAGCACGCCGTTGACGGCGGTGACGAACAGGCGCTGCTGGCGAGCCATGCGCTGGGGCGTGCCGAGTCGCCAGGCGTCGACCAGGAGCAGCACCCAGCCGATCGCAGCCGCCGACAGCAGCCAACGGGCCAGCGTCAGGGGGCGCGTGTCGAGGACGATCGAGAGCAGCGCGGAGCGGGACACCAGCCCGATCAGCAGCAGGAGCACACCGGTGGCCAGCAGGCCGCCCCAGATGCGCAGCGCGATCAGGCCGATGCGCCGGTTGCCGGCGACGACCTGCGCCGAGCCGGGCAGGACCACGGTCATGGCCGTCAGCACGAGCGAACGGCGCAGCTGCACGCGGGAGGTCGCGCGGTCGGTCTCGGAGACCGCGGGGCGAGCAGACATGGCTCGGTCCGCGCTCGAGCGTTCGTCAGGCATGTCGTCCTCACGGGGGAAGGTGCTGGAGCGCGTTCAGTATGTCCCCCAACCCTCGACCTCAACTTCAGGGCGCGCCGGAGTCCAGTCAAGAATTTTGGGACTCGCCTCCCGCGGGTGGACAGGTCGCTCAGGTACCGTCGCGCCATGGCCGACCAGCGCTCCGACGCGCCGTACGACTGGCTCTACGCCGACCAGAAGTCGCGAAGCGCTGCACCGGCCCCTCCCCCGGACCTGCCGCCGCCCAACCTGCCGCCGCCCGGCCGGCGCGCACCGAAGCCGCCCCGGCCGCCCCGCAGGCGCCGGCCGCCGTGGGTGCGCATCGCCCTCCTGGTGCTGGTCGCCTGGCTGATCTTCCTCGTCGCCGTGCCGCTGTGGGCCTACCAGACCACCTCACGGATCGACGCCGCTCCCGAGGGCGAACGCCCCGGCGACTCCCCTGGCACCACCTACCTGCTCGTCGGCTCCGACAGCCGCCGCGGGCTCAGCGAGGCCGAGCAGCAGCAGCTGTCCACCGGCCCCGACGAGGGAGGCGAGGGCCGCACCGACACGATCATGCTGATGCACGTGGGGTCCGGTCCGACGACTCTGGTCTCGATCCCGCGTGACTCGATGGTCCCCGTCCCCGGCTACGGGACCGTCAAGATCAACGCGGCGTACGCCTACGGCGGGCCCAAGCTGCTCGTCGAGACCCTCGAGAGCACCACCGGGCTCCGGATCGATGCCTACGTCGAGGTCGGCTTCGGCGGCCTGGTCAAGGTCGTCGACGCCGTCGGTGGCATCGAGATCTGCCCCGAGGCCCCGATCCAGGACGTCGACGCCGGGCTCGACATCCAGGCCGGCTGCCAGGAGGCCGACGGCGTCACGGCGCTCGGGTACTCCCGCTCACGGCACTCGTACCAGACTCAGGACATCCAGCGCGTGCAGAGCCAGCGTGAGGTGCTCGGCGCCATCGCGTCCGAGGTCAAGTCACCGTGGACGATCCTCAACCCCTTCCGGTACGTCTCGGTCTCGAAGGGGGCGGCCAGCTCGGTCGTCGTCGGCGAGGACGTCGGACCCGTCCAGCTCGCACGCTTCGCGCTCTCCTTCGGCTCAGCGGTGAACGGCGACGGCCTCAACTGCACGGTGCCCATCCGGGACTTCTCGGTGCGCTGGGACTCCGAGCGGGCCCTGCAGCTCTTCTCGCTCATCGAGGCCGACAAGACCGGTGACATCGGCGAGCTCTGCACCGCGGACGGCCTGCCGCCCTCCTGAACTGGCACCAGCCTGAACGACGTCGGAGTTCGGGCCACAGCGGACCCTGTGGAACGTACAGTGAGGCCGTGATCGGTTCGGCCCACGCACTGGGTGAGGGATGGCTGCCCGGCGGGCGCCGCGCCCGCCTGGTCGCGGCCCTGGTGACGGTCGCCGCGCTGATCGGCTCCGGCCTGATCGCGCAGAGCGCCGACGGCTCAGAGAGCATCGCTCCGCAGGGCGTCCTCGTGGTGGGCGACTCGATCACGGCCAGCTACGACGCACTGCCCGGCAGCCCCACCGAGGGCTGGTGGAGCATGGTCGGCCGCCACTACGGCGTCGACGTGCACCCCGCGGCCGAGGCCGGGTCGGGCTATCAGCGTCCCGGCGCGCGCTGCACCGGCGCGACCTTCGGCGATCGGCCCGGCCTGTGGGAGCTACCGCCGCCGAGCCTCGTGATCGTCGAGGGCGGGCGCAACGACTGGGCCCAGTGCGTCGACGGCGAGCTCGTGCCGGCGTCGGCGGTCCGGCTCGCCGACGCCGTCGACGCCTTCCTGACCCGGCTCGCCACCACGTGGCCCGACGCCACCGTCGTCGTGCTCGCCCCGCCGTGGGGGCCGTTGCAGGCCGAGCTCGCCGAGCGCGTCACCAGGACCATCGGCGCGGTCGTCGAGCGCCACGGCCTGACCTACGTGTCGATGGACGGCGTCCTGCCGGCCGCCCACGTCGTCGACGGCGTGCACCCGAACCGCGCCGGCAGCATCGCGATCGCCGAACGGGTCATCGCCGCGCTCGGTTAGGCCAGAGCCTCCGCCACTCGCGGGGCGATGGCTGCCAGGGCGTGGCCCCGGTGGCTGATGCGGTCCTTCTCGGCCGGGTCGAGGCGCGCCGTCGAGACGTCGTAGCCGGTGGCCGCGAACAGCGGGTCGTAGCCGAAGCCACCCTCGCCGTCCTCGGCGTGCAGGACCCGGCCGGCCATCTCGCCGTGCTCGACGATCTCGGTGCCGTCCGGCAGGCACAGCGCCACGGCGCACACGAAGCGGGCCGTGCGGCGCACGTCGGGCACGTCGGCCAGCTGGTGCAGCACGAGGTCGTTGTTGGCCCGATCCTTGCCCGCACCCATCACGCCCGACCAGCGCGCCGACAGCACGCCCGGCATGCCGTTCAGCGCGTCGATGCAGAGGCCCGAGTCGTCGGCCAACGACGGGAGTCCCGTCGCCGCGACGGCCGCGCGGGCCTTCAGCAGGGCGTTGCCGGCGAAGCTGGGCTCGTCCTCGACCGGCTCGGGGTAGGCCGGCACATCGCCGAGGCCCAGGACCGTCAGTCCCGGCACGAGCGGCTCGACGATGCGACGCAGCTCGGCGAGCTTCTTGGCGTTGTTGGACGCCAGCAGGACGCGGCCGCCTGTGCTGGCTGTGGGGGTGGTGCCGTCGCTCATCCTGCGAGTGCTTCGGCCTGCAGACGGGTCAGGTCGACGCAGCCACCGGCAGCGAGCTCCAGCAGCGCGTCGAGCTCGGCCTTGTCGAACGGCGCGCCCTCGGCGGTGCCCTGCACCTCGATGAACGAGCCTGCGCCCGTCATCACGACGTTCATGTCGGTCTCGGCCCGGACGTCCTCGACGTAGGGCAGGTCGAGCATCGGCACGCCGTCGATGATGCCGACGCTGACGGCGGCCACCGAGTCGAGCAGCGGCTCCCCCGTCGTGGCGCCGAGCCCCTTGAGGTGCGAGACGGCGTCGGCCAGTGCGAGGTACGCGCCGGTGATGGCCGCGGTGCGCGTGCCGCCGTCGGCCTGCAGCACGTCGCAGTCGATCGTGATCGTGTTCTCGCCCAGTGCGGCCGTGTCGACGACGGCGCGCAGGGAGCGACCGACGAGACGGCTGATCTCGTGCGTGCGCCCGCCGATGCGGCCCTTGACCGACTCACGCGAGGAGCGGTCGTGGGTGGCCTGCGGGAGCATCGCGTACTCGGCGGTCACCCAGCCCTGGCCCGAGCCCTTGCGCCAGCGCGGCACGCCCTCGGAAGCGGCGGCGGCGCACAGCACCCGCGTGCGACCGAACTCGATCAGGCAGGAGCCCTGCGCGTGGTCGAGCCACCCGCGCTGGATGCGGATGTCACGAAGCTGGTCGACGGCGCGGCCGTCCTCTCGAGTCGTCATGCCCCGAGCCTAGGCGGCGCCGGCTGGCCGAGGTGACCAGGTGAGCCGCGTGGGACCGGTGAGGGGCCACGGTCGGGGATTTGCTCGGGTGTCCTGGCGGTCCGTAGGGTGGCCCGTCGACATGAACCGCGACCCCGAGGTGGACACGCCCTCCACCCACCCCGCGGCTCGCCATCGCGACGACATCGACGGGCTCCGGGCTCTCGCGATCCTGCTCGTCGTGACGTACCACGTCTGGTTCGGGCGGGTCTCCGGCGGCGTCGACGTCTTCCTGCTGATCTCCGCGTACCTGCTGACCGCCTCCCTGGTGCGGCAGGCGCAGGGCGGCGAACGCCTGCACCTGGGACGTCACTGGTTGCGCCGCTTCTCGCGACTCCTGCCGGCCGCGGTCGTCACGATCCTCGGCGTCCTGGCCATGGTCTACCTGGTCCAGCCCCAGAGCACCTGGAGCGAGATGTGGCGCCAGGCGTGGTCGAGCCTGTTCTACGTGCAGAACTGGACGCTCGCCCTCTCCGAGGTCGACTACTACGCGCGCGACCTCGAGACCGCCAGCCCACTGCAGCACTTCTGGTCGCTGTCGGTCCAAGGCCAGGTCTTCGTGCTGTGGCCGATCCTCATCGCCCTGACGGCCTGGGTCACGCGTCGACGCCCCAGGCTCCTGGTCGCCGGCCTGATCGCGGTCTTCACACTCGTCCTGGCGGTGTCGCTGACCTACTCCGTCAGCGCCACGGCTGAGTCCCAGGCCTTCGCCTACTTCGACACCCGCACGCGGCTCTGGGAGTTCGCCGCCGGCTCGCTGGCGGCACTCCTCGTGCCGCTGGTGCAGCTGCCCGGTGTCGTGCGCGCGGTCCTCGGCTGGGTCGGCGTGCTGGGCATCGTTGCCTGCGGCTTCGTGCTCGACGTCCAAGGTGGGTTCCCGGGCTACCTGGCGCTGTGGCCCGTCGTCTGCACGATCTTGGTGATCCTCGCGGGGGCCGGCCCGTCCCGCGGTGGACCCGCTGCCCTCCTGACCTGGCGACCGCTGCTCGCGCTGGGCCGGTACGCGTATGCGCTGTACCTCGTGCACTGGCCGATCCTCATCGCCTGGCTGATGTTGCCCGGGCGGTCCGGCGTCGGGCTCGCCGGCGGGATCGGCGTCATCGCGCTCTCGCTGCTGATCGCACGCCAGCTCACGCTCGAGGTCGAGCGACCCGTCCGCCGCTTCGCCGCGGGCTCGAGCACCCGGTGGCGCCACGGCGTCGTGGTCGCGGCCTGTGTGGCGCTCCTGGCCGGACCGCTCGCGCTCTGGCAGACCCAGGTGAACGCCCGCGCCGCGGCGGTCGATCCGACGGATCGCTCGATCTACCCGGGGGCGGCCGTCCTGGACTCACCCGGTCTCGTCGGCCCGTCAGACGCCCCGATGGTCCCCCTGCCCACCGAGCTCAGGCAGGAGTGGGTCCAGGTCGGCGAATCATGCCGCGGCGACTGGGCCCCGACCGACCGTCGCGTGGCCGAGACCTGCTTCCACCCGAAGACCCCTCAGGAAGACGGCACGACGGTCCTCGTCGTCGGCGACTCCCATGCCCAGCAACTGGCCCAGCCCCTGCTCACCCTGTCGCAGGAGAAGGGCTGGGACGTCGTCTTCGTGCTCAAGGGCGGTTGCCCGCTCGGATTCGGGGAGCCGTCGAACAACCTCGAGGGGCCTGAAGCCTGCGAGGCCTGGCGACACGCCGCCGTCGACTACGCGGTCGACATGCAACCCGCGGCCGTCTACGTCGTGACCACGAAGTCGGTTCCCCACGTGGCCGAACGCCCCCTGACCGGTGTCGACCTCGTGATCGGCGACCTGCTCGACGCGGGCATCGGCGTCATCGGTGTGCGCGACAACCCGCGATTCTCCTTCAGCATGTACTCCTGCCTGCGTCACCAGGAGCGTGACTGCGCCGCGCCCCTTGAGCACGTGCTGGCACCCGTGCGGCCGAGCTTGCCGATGGACGACCGTGTCGTGCAGGTGGACTTCACGCCGTGGCTGTGTCCCGGCGGAACCTGCCTCGGCAAGATCGGCAACATCGCGGTGTACATCGACGACAACCACCCCAGCCGGACCTACGGAGCCACGTTGGCGCCGATGCTGGCGGAGATGATCGATGCTCAGCAAGACCGCCTGGACTCGCTGCTCTGACGAACCCTCACAGCTCGAAGACGTCGCCGGGGCGCACGACGTCGTAACGGCCCGACCACGCCGACTTCACGTCGGCCTCGACCTCGACCGCGTCGGTCCAGGCCGGGATGTGCGTGACGAGCAGGTGCTTGACGCGGGCCTCGACCGAGCAGCGCCCGGCGTCGGCGCCGGTGAGGTGCAGGTTCGGCGGGTTGTCGCTGGACTCGACGAACGACGCCTCGCACAGGAACAGGTCGGCGTCCTGCGCCAGCTCGGTGAGCGCCGGCGTGGGCCCCGTGTCGCCGGAGTAGGCCACGACGTGCCCGCCGGCCTCGACCCGCAGGCCGAACGCCACGACCGGGTGGTCGACGCGGTACGCGACGACCCGGAACGGCCCCACCTCGGCCACCGGCTCCTGCTCCCACGGCACGACCTGCAGGGCATCGACCGGCGGCTCTCCCCCCGGTCCGCCGGCGGCCGAGATGTACTCCGAGGCACCGGCCGGCGCGAAGACCGGCACCAGCGCGTACGGGCCGTCGGGGTGGTACTTGGCCAGCACGAGGAAGCTCGTGAGGTCGATGCAGTGATCGGGGTGCAGGTGGCTGATGGCGATGCCGTCGATGTCGCGCGGGTCGCAGTAGCGCTGCAGCTGACCGAGCGAGCCGTTGCCGAGGTCGAGGACGAGTCGCCAGGTGCGGCCCTCGTGCTCGTGCTCGAGCAGGTAGCAGCTGGCGGACGAGTCGGGGCCGGGGTACGAGCCGGAGCACCCCACGACGGTGAGCTTCACGCGGTCGCTCCCATCGGGCTCGGGGGTCGCACGGGTGCGGGCAGGGCGACGACGTGGCCGATCTCCGGGCCCAGGAAGCGCCGTCCGACCTCGCCGAACTCCTCGGGCCGACCGGTCGTCATGAACCGGTGGACCGGCTCCGGCAGGGCCGGATCGCGGACGAGTCCCTCGCGCGCCAGCAGCGCATAGACGTCCTTGGCCGTCTCCTCGGCGCTCGAGACGAGCGTCACCGCGTCACCCATGACGTACGACAGTACGCCGGTCAGCAGCGGGTAGTGCGTGCACCCGAGCACCAACGTGTCGACGCCGGCCTCCTTGAGCGGCGCGAGGTACTCCTCGGCCACGCTCATCAGCTCGTCACCACCGGTCACGCCGGCCTCGACGAAGTCGACGAAGCGGGGGCACGCTCGGGTGTGCAGCTCGATGGTGGGATTGGCGGCGAAGGCGTCGTCGTACGCACGTGAGGTGGCGGTCGACGCGGTGCAGATGACACCGACCCGGCCGTTGCGCGTGGCATTGACGGCCCGCCTGGTGGCCGGCACGATCACCTCGACGACCGGGACGCGGTAGCGCTCACGGGCGTCGCGCAGCACCGCGGCGCTGGCGGAGTTGCAGGCGATGACGAGCATCTTGACGCCCTGGTCGACGAGCCGGTCGAGGCAGTCCAGCGCGTACTCGCGCACCTGCGAGATGGGCTTGGCGCCATACGGCTGGCGAGCCGTGTCACCGACGTAGAGCACCGGCTCGTGCGGCAGCTGGTCGAGCACGGCGCGCGCCACCGTGAGCCCGCCGAAGCCTGAGTCGAAGATGCCGATCGGTGCGTCCGCCACAGGATGAGCGTAGGGCCTACAGCGGCAGCTTGGGCTGCGGCGGGGCGTGCGTGGGGTCGACGCCGTCGAACAGGCTGGAGACCGACTCGCCGGCGTGGATGCGGGCGATGGCCTCGGCGAACAGCGGGGCGACCGAGCGCACCCGCAGCTCGGGCCAGTCGGCCGGGGCCGGCACGGTGTCGGTCGTGACGACCTCGCTGATGGTGGGGTGATGGCGGAGGCGCTCGACGGCCTTGCCGGTGAACAGGCCGTGGGTGCACGCCACCGAGGCCTCCGTGACGCCTTCGGCCTCGAGCATCGTGATGAGCTCGACGATCGAGCCGCCGGTGGCGATCTCGTCGTCGAGCACGATGACGCGCTTGCCGGCCACGTCGCCCACGATCGCGTCGATCACGACCTTGTCATCGCCCGTGCGCTGCTTGCTGCCGGCCGCCACGGGCAGGCCGAGCAGGCGGGCGAACTGCGAGGCGGTCTTGGCGTTGCCGAAGTCGGGCGAGACCACGACGGTGTCGGTGAGGTCGCGGGAGCGGTAGTAGTCGGCGAGCTCACCGATCGCGGTGAGGTGGTCGAGCGGCATCGCGAAGAAGCCGTGCACCTGAGGGGCGTGCAGCGTCATGGTGACGACGCGGCTGACGCCCGCCGTGGCCATCATGTCGGCCACGAGCTTGCCGCCGATCGAGATGCGCGAGGCATCCTTCTTGTCGGACCGGGCGTAGGCGTAGTGCGGCACGACGACCGTGATGGACGCGGCCGAGGCGCCGCGCGCTGCGTCGACCATCAGCAGCAGCTCCATCAGGTGGTCCTGCGTGGGCGGCACCAGGGGCTGGATGATGTAGACGTCGCGCTGGCGGCAGTTCGCGAGCAGCTGCACCTGCAGGCAGTCGTTGCTGAACCGCGAGGTGTCCGACGGCGAGAGACCGATGCCGAGGTGGCTGCAGATCTGCTCGGCGAGGGGTCGATGAGCGCTTCCGGAGAAGACCACGATCTGGCTCACGGGACGAGGCTAGCCCACCCCGTCCCGTGAGCGGAACGGGTCAGCTGCGCACGCGCTGGATCATGCCCTTCTTGACCTCTTCGGGACGGTACTGCTCGCTGGCGTACGAGGAGATCGCGACGATCGCGCCGGTCACGACCGGTATGGCCCACTGCAGGGCGGCGAGCTTCTTCTGCGCGGCGGCGACGTCCGGCGGGGTGCTCGGGGCCGGCGTGGTGCCGTCGACGGCCGGGACGGCCTGGTGCTCGGAGACCTTCTTGCCCAGCGCACGGCTGTAGGCGGTGAGGCCGAGCGCGCCGGCGGTGAGGGCGGTCTTGGTCAGCGCCATCTGGCCGACGCCCTTCTGGGCAGTCATGCGGCCGAGGTCGTGCTGCAGCAGGCCGACGCTGCCGGCCAGGTGGGCGCCGATCGCGACGGCGTTGACCGGGGTCCACCGGTCCCAGCCGGCATTCGCGACGGCGCCGACGTCGCGGGACTCACCGGCGCGAGCAGCAGCCGGGTTGAGCGCGACGGCGTTGGCGAGGGTGCCGCCGAACCAGGCGGCGACGCCCAGATCGTGCAGCTGGTGGACAACAGTGGCGCGGGCCATGAGGGCTCCTCAAGAAGGGGTCGGGGATCGACCGCTCCGTACCCACGATGCCGAGCGCGCAAACGGCGGGCCTACGCCCAGAGCTGGCCGTCGAGCCGGTCCTCGGCCTCGTCGAGGGTGCCCTCGTAGGCACCGGTCGACAGGTACTTCCAGCCGCCGTCACAGACGACGAAGACGATGTCGGCGGACTCGCCGGCCTTCTGCGACTTCGTCGCCTGGGCGAGCGCGGCGTGCAGGATGGCGCCCGTGGAGATGCCGGCGAAGATGCCCTCGGAGTCGATCAGCTGGCGCACCCGGCGCACCGCGTCGCGCGGACCCACCGAGAAGCGCGCGTCGATCATCGACGCGTCGTACAGCTCGGGCACGAAGCCCTCGTCGAGGTTGCGCAGCCCGTAGACGAGCTCGCCGTAGCGGGGCTCGGCCGCGACAATGCGGACCTCGGGCTTGTGCTCACGGAAGAACCGGCCGACACCCATCAGGGTGCCGGTGGTGCCGAGACCGGCGACGAAGTGGGTGATCTCGGGCAGGTCGGCGAGGATCTCGGGCGCCGTGCCGGCGTAGTGGGCGTCGGCGTTGGCCGGGTTGCCGTACTGGTAGAGCATGACCCAGTCGGGGTTCTCGGCGGCGATGCCCTTGGCGACCCGCACGGCCTCGTTCGAGCCACCCGCGGCGGGCGACGGGATGATCTCGGCGCCCCACATGCGCAGCAGCAGGCGGCGCTCCTCGGAGGTGTTCTCCGGCATGACGCACACCATCTGGTACCCGCGCATCTTGGCGACCATGGCCATCGAGATGCCGGTGTTGCCGCTGGTGGGCTCGAGGATCGTGGCGCCCGGGGTCAGGCGGCCCTCGGCCTCGGCGCGCAGGATCATCGACAGCGCCGCGCGGTCCTTGATGGACCCGGTGGGGTTGCGGTCCTCGAGCTTGGCCCACAGCCGCACGTCCGGCGACGGCGACAGTGCGGGCAGGCCGACCAGCGGCGTCCCGCCGACGGAGTCGACGAGCGAGTCGAACTTCACCTGTGCCCCGGCAGGGGTGCCGGGCCCTGGGCGGCAGATCCAACAGAGCCGCCGGCGACGGCGGGCAGGATGACGACGGTGTCGCCGTCGCCCACGGCGGTCTCGAGCGCACCGGTGAAGCGGATGTCCTCGTCGTTGACGTAGACGTTGACGAAGCGCCGGACCTCACCGTCCTCGACGAGCCGCTCCTTGATGCCGGGGTGGTTGTTCTCCAGGTCGTCGACCAGCTCGGCGACGGTGGAGCCGCTCGCCTCGACGGCGCGCTGGCCGTCGGTGTACGTGCGGAGGATGGTGGGGATGCGAACCTCGGTGGCCATCAGTGCTTCGCCTTCTCGTCGGGGACGTCGGCATAACGCTCGACGATCGTGACTTCTTCCTCGGTGACCTCGCCGTCGACGATCCGGTAGGACCGGAAGTCGACGGGACCGGACTCGTGCGCGCCCTCGCGGGTGCTCACGAGGACGTAGTGTGCGCCGGGCTCGGAGGCCAGGTTGATGTCGGTGCGCGACGGATACGCCTCGGTGGCGGTGTGCGAGTGGTAGATCACGACGGGGTCCTCGTCGCGGTCGTCCATCTCGCGGTAGAGCCGCAGCAGGTCGGTGGAGTCGAACTCGTAGAACGTGGGCGACATCGCGGCGTTGACCATGGGGATGAACCGGGTCGGGCGGTCGGAGCCGATGGGGCCGGCGACGACGCCGCACGCCTCGTCGGGGTGGTCACGCCGGGCATGCTCGACAATCGCGTCGTGGATCTCGCGCTCGATGGTCAACACGATGCCCGAGTCTATCGATGGGCTGGGCGCTCGGCCCGGCGCGTCCGCGGGCCGGACGTTCAGTCGAGCGAGGTGACGAGCGACTCCTGCACGTAGCCGAGCCAGTCGTAGATCTCGCTCATCGCGACGACGGCCTCGTCGTCGGAGTGGGCGACGATCTCGAGGTCGGACTCGTCCTCGATGCCCAGGCGCACGGCGACGGCCAGCCGGATGTCGGTGAGCGACCGGAGCCACGCCTGCACCGCGTCGGGTGTCAGCTCGACCTCGACGGGCGCTTGCCCGCGGGGGTCGGCCGTGGGCTGGGGGTCGAGCCCCGCGTCGACCAGCGACGCAATGAGGGTCTCGGCGTTGCCGACCTTGGTCGACGTGAGGGAGCGCTCGGTGAACCGGCGGAACTCCCCCGCCTCGCCGGCGTCGTCGCGGTAGGCGTCGGGCAGCAGACGCTGCAGCACGGGGTCGTCGGGCGGCTCGGACGGCCCACCGAGGCCCAGCTGGGCGGCCAGGGGGTCGGCGTCGGCCTCGTCGGCCCCGTTGCGGTCGCGCAGCAGCTCGACGAGCTGTCGGGACAGGTTGACCAGCAGGTGCGCCTCGCCCGGCTCGAACGTGGCGACGGGGCCACCACGTCGGCGGCGACGGAAGGGCTTCATCAGGTGTCCTTCTGGAGCGTGGCCCACAGGCCGAACTCGTGCATGGCCTGCACGTGACGCTCCATCTGCTCGCGGCTGCCGCTGGAGACGACGGCCTTGCCCTCGTGGTGCACCGCCATCATCAGCTCGGTGGCCTTGGCCTCGGTGTAGCCGAAGTAGGTGCGGAAGACGTAGGCCACGTAGCTCATCAGGTTGACGGGGTCGTTCCAGACGATGGTGACCCACGGCGTCTCGGGCTCGAGGGTCGCGTCGACCTCGGGCTCGCGGTGCTGCACCGGGGCGGTCTTGGTCACGACTCCATCATGACGCAGGACCCTGACACACGAAAACGGCGCGTGCGCGTCAGGCCAGCAGCTGTTCCGCGAGCAGGCGCAGGGTCGTGTCGCGGGCCGGCGAGGTGCGCGGGTCGACGCCGGTGCGCTCGGAGCCGATCGGGTTGATCATCACCTCGTCGACGCCGAAGTCGTCGGCGAGCCGGCGGATCTCGGCGGCAGCCTCGTCGGGCGCGCCGGCGACGACGCGGCGCATGCCGGACTCGACCATGGCGACGATCTGGTCGGGCCAGGTCAGCGCCAGGGCGTCGTCGACGAGATCGAGCGCACTGAGCGGCAGACCACTGCGCAGCCGCGCCATCAGCTGTATCTGCGGCAGGGCGGCGTCGAGCGCTTCCTGCCGCGTCGGAGCCACGGAGGCGTTGACGGTCAGGAAGGTCGTCGGCTCGGAGCAGACGTCGCTGGCCCGGAACTCCGAGCGATAGGTGGCGAGCGCCTCGGCCGTGCCCTGGCCGGAGAAGTGGTGCGCGAACACGTACGGCAGACCCTTGGCCGCGGCCAGGTGCGCCGAGTACATCGACGATCCGAGCAACCACAGCGCCGGGACGGTGCGCGCGTCTGGCGTCGCCTTGAGCACGTGGTCCTGGTTGCGGAACGGGATGCGGACGCCGTCGGCGCCCATCAGAGCGACGACGTCGTCGAGGTACTGCGGGAAGCGCTGCACGTCGGTGTCGTCGCGTCCGGCAGCGCCGCGCAGCGCCATGGAGGTGATGGGGTCGGTGCCGGGCGCGCGGCCGATGCCGAGGTCGATGCGGCCGGGGTGGGCCGCCTCGAGCAGCGCGAACTGCTCGGCCACGGCCAGCGGAGCGTGGTTGGGCAGCATGACGCCGCCTGACCCCAGCCGGATGCGCTGGGTGTGCGCGGCGAGGTGGGCGATCAGCACCGGCGGGCTGGTGGCCGCGACGGCCGGCATGTTGTGGTGCTCGGCGACCCAGAACCGCGTGTAGCCGAGGTCGTCGGCTACACGGGCGACGGCCGTCGACGCGGCGAGCGCGTCGGAGGACGTCTGGTCGGAGCGGACGGGGACCAGGTCGAGCACGGAGAGCCTCACGGCGGGTTCAACAACCCGTCGGCCCCCAGACTTCCCTCAGGCCGCCACGTCACCGCTCGGCCCAGCCTCTCAGCGGTGAGTCAGTGGCCGAACTCGCCAGCTGGCGGTGAGCTATGGGCCGAATTCGCGGTCCATTCGGCCACTCAAGCACCGCCCACGGTGCCGTTTGGCCCGCAACTCACCGCTCAGGGCCGGCAGGAGGGCGTCACCGTCGGATCATGCGTGAGACGTCCCGCTGAGCCTCAGGCCGCGACGTCGCCGCTCGGCATCGTGGCCGGGAAGGTGCCGAGCCGCTCGACCAGGTGGCCGTTGGGGTACGACTTCACCCGTGCCAGGTCGCGGGCGTAGCTCGGCCGGCGGCGCGACGGCAGGCGCGAGAGCAGACGTCCCCGCAGGCGCAGGGCGCCGCGCGAGAGGGCCACGACGAGTCGCGGCGGCTTGCGGTACCCGAACGCCTCGAGCAACGGGTCGTCCATCAGGGCGCGCGAGAACAGGTGGACCGACCGGGCCAGCGGCCGCGGGTAGAACGACACCAGCAGCTCGAGCGTGGCGTCGCCGACGGCCCGGCTCTTGGGGTCGAACGTGAAGTGCTCGGCCTCGTAGTCGTCGAGCAGCCGGCGGAACCCGAGGAAGTCCTCCGGCAGGTCCTTGATGCCCATCAGCGCGCCGAGGCGGCGGTAGTACTCGGTCATCCCAGTGATCTCATGGGGTCGCAGCTCGCGGTAGCCGTAGTCGTTGACCCAGCGCACGGGCATGACGACGAACGTCGCCAGCACGTAGCGCATGTCGTCGTTGCTGATGTCGTAGCTGCCGTGCATCTGGTTCATCCGGCGCACGGCCTGGCGGCCCTCGTCGGACTCCAGACCGTGCTCGACGACCGACTCCAGGATCAGCACCGTGTCGTCGTGGCGCTTCTGGGTGTCGGTGGTGAACTGACCGGTGTCGAACAGCAGACGGCCGATGCTGGGCACGGCGTAGGTGCGGAACAGCGCGAAGCTCAGGGCCTGCTGCACGTCCCACGGAAACTCGTGGAGCGCGAGGATGCGGCCGATCTCCTGGCGGTCCTCGACGGGGTCGAGCCGGTCGATGACCCGTTGCCAGTGGTCACGCGGAAGCAGAACAGGCATGGCCGCAACCTACCGTGACAGTGGCACTGTCACAATAGGTTGCGGCCAGCGTGGTGCGGGCCGGGCGTCAGGCCGCTGCGGTGTCCGGCTCGTAGGCCACCAGGGCGTCGACGACCGACTGCAGGCGGCCGACGACCTCGGGATCACCCAGGACGTCGACGTCGATCGAGGTCTGCGAGACCGTGGCGTCCGGCACGGCGACGGCGCCGGCGATGCCAGCCGACTTCATCGCGTGCTCGTGCGACCACACGCCGCCGTAGGGCGTGGGGGTCACGCCGACCGCGGCGAACGGCTTGCCGGTGATGGCACCGACGCCGTACGGGCGCGAGAGCCAGTCGATCGCGTTGTTCAGCACGGCCGGCATCGTGCCGTTGTACTCGGGGGTGACGGCCAGGACGCGGTCGGCGGAGCCGACGACCTCACGGAGACGGGCGGCCTCGGCCGGAGGATCGCCCGCGTCGAGGTCCTCGTTGTAGAACGGCAGCTCGGCCAGGCCCTCGACCAGCTCGAGGCTGACGCCCTCGGGCGCGTGGTCACGGAGGTACTCGGCGACCTTGCGGTTGACGGAGTCGGTGCGGAGGCTGCCGACGAGGACGGCGACGGTGGTGGTGCTCATGTGATCTCCTGAGTGAGAGGAAGGAAGCGGACTATGGTCCGATTAGTACCGTAGAGCAAAACGGACCCCGGTCCGAATTCATTCCCCGACGGGGACACGCGTCCCCTACAGTGAGCGGCGATGACCGACCTGCCCCTGCACCCCCTCCCCTTGCTCGGCGACCCGCCGACCGAGCGGAGCGATGCCGCACGCAACCGCGAGTCGCTCCTGGTGGCTGCGCGGGAGCTCGTGCACGAGCGTGGCGCCGAGGCCGTGACGATGGACGACGTGGCCCTGCGCGCCGGCGTGGGCAAGGGCACGGTGTTCCGCCGGTTCGGCAGCCGGCACGGGCTCATGGTGGCCCTCCTCGACGACAGCGAGGCCGAGTGGCAACGGCAGGTCATGAGCGGGCCTCCCCCGCTGGGCCCGGGAGCGCCGGCCTGGGAGCGGCTGGAGGCGTTCGGCCGATCCCGCCTGCAGACCACGGTCGGGCACGCCGATCTGTTGCGGGCTGCCGGGGCCAGTGGCAACCGTTCGGCCCCCGCGATGTCGTTCGTGGTGATGCACGTGCGACACCTGCTGATCCAGCTCGGCGTCACCGGCGACCTGCGTCTGCTGTCGACGGCCCTGATGGCGCCGCTCGAGATCGGGGTGCTCGACGTCCTGCGCACCGAGGGCATCGACACCGAGCGTGTCATCCAGGGCTGGCTGGACCTCGCGCAGCGCATCGTCGCCGGCGGCTGAGCGCCTCGCTCCCCTTCCCCTCCCCTTCCCCAAGCTTTGAAGCGTTGCGTCACGCTCTCCGCCGATTTCCGTGGCACAACGCCACAAAACTTGGGGAGTCCTAGCCGGAGGCGCGGACGGCCCAGCGGCGGACGAGGTCGATGCGCTCCTGCAGCTGCTTCGCCGTGGCCGACGCAGCAGGCGGGCCACCCGTGGCCTCGCGAAGGCGGTTGTGGGTGACGCCGTGCGGCTCGCCCGTGCGGTGGTGCCAGGCGCCCACCAGGCCGTTCAGCTCGCGGCGCAGCTCGGAGCGCTTCTCGTGGGCCACGTCGGCTTCCGCCTCGGCAGCGCGGGGCGCAGGTGCCTTGGTGCGACGCGAGCGGCGCAGCACCTCGGCGACCTGGTCGGGCTCGAGCAGCCCGGGGATGCCGAGCAGGTCGAGCTCGTCGCCGTCGGCGGTCATGCCCTCGTAGCCGAACTCGCCGCCGTCGTAGAGGACCTTGTCGAACGACGCCTGGCTGCCCAGCGCCTGGTAGGTGCCCAGCAGGTCGTCGGCGGCGCCGGCGTCCTGTTGCGCCTGCGCGAGCATCTCGGCCTCGGCGGCGAACAGGTCGTCCTCGTCGGTGATCCGGCGACCGATGACGTGGTCGCGCTGGTGCTCGAGGTCGCTGGCGTGGGCGAGCAGGCCCGCGACGCTGGGCAGGAAGATCGTCGCCGTCTCGCCGCGCCGCCGGGCGCGGACGAAGCGTCCGACGGCCTGCGCGAAGAACAGCGGCGTGGAGGTGGTGGTGGCGTACACGCCGACCGCGAGGCGCGGGATGTCAACGCCCTCGCTGACCATGCGCACCGCGACCATCCAGGACTCCATGCCGGCGGAGAACTCCTGGATGCGCTCGCTCGAGCCGACCTCGTCGGACAGCACGACGGTGGGCTCGGTGCCGGTGATCTCGGTCAGGATGCGGGCGTAGGCGCGCGCCGAGGTCTGGTCGGTGGCGATGACGAGCCCGCCGGCGTCGGGCACGTCACGACGCACCTCGGTGAGGCGGCGGTGTGCGGCGGTCAGCACCGCGGGGATCCATGCGCCGCCCGGGTCGAGCGCGGTGCGCAGCGCCTGGGCCGTGGCGTCGCGGGTCATCGGTTCGCCGAGCCGCGCGTTGATCTCGTCACCGGCGCGGGTGCGCCAGTGCAGGTCGCCCGAGTACGCCATGAACAGCACCGGTCGCACCACGCCGTCGCGCAGCGCGTGGCCGTAGCCGTAGGAGTGGTCGGCGACGCTCGTCAGGGTGCCGTCGTCGGCCGGCGCGTAGGTGACGAACGGGATGGGGCTGTCGTCGGAGCGGAACGGCGTGCCGGTCAGCGCGACCCGTCGGGTGGCGGGCTCGCAGGCCTCGCGCACGGCGTCGCCCCAGCTGTAGGAGTCGCCGGCGTGGTGCACCTCGTCGAGGATCACGAGCGTGCGGCGGTGCTCGATGCGCACGCGGTAGGCCGTCGGGTTGACCGCCAGGCCGGCGTAGGTGACGACGAAGCCGCGGAAGTCGCCGCCCATCGCGCCACTGCCGGCCAGCGACGGGTCGAGCGGGATGCCGGCACCGGCGGCGGCCTGCGCCCACTGGATCTTGAGGTGCTCGGTGGGGGCCACCACGACCACGCGCTCGACGACACCACGGTGCAGCAGGTCGGCGGCGAGCGTCAGGGCGAAGGTGGTCTTGCCGGCACCGGGCGTCGCGACGGCCAGGAAGTCCCGCGGCTGACGCTGCTGGTAGTTCTCCAGCGCTGCGCGCTGCCAGGCCCGGAGTCGGGCGCTACTCACCCGGCGTGCCCGAGTCGTCGCCCTCGCTCATCTTCTGCCAGATGTCCTTGCACTGCGGGCAGACGGGGAAACGTTGCGGGTCGCGACTGGGCACCCAGACCTTGCCGCAGAGCGCGATGACGGGCGTGCCCATCACCATCGCCTCGGTTAGCTTGTCCTTGGGGACGTAGTGGCTGAACTTCTCGTGGTCGCCGTCCTCGGTGCGCTGCTCGGTGCGCTCGTCGAGGACGGTCTCTGTGCCGCGGCCGAAGAATCCCACCCGGGCATCCTACGGGGTCGGACACCCCCGGCGGGGGTGCCGGGCCGTGGGCGGCAAAGAGCTCGGCGGGGGTCCGGGCCGTGGGCGGCAAAGAGCCCGGCGGGGGTGCCGGGCCACGGGCGGCAGACAGCAGAGTCGAGCTAGTTCAGGTGCGGGTCGGGAGGGAAGGTCGACCACAGGCGCAGGTCGCCGGACTGGCGGCGGAGGACGTCGTTCCACAACGTCTCGGGACGCGTCGAGGCGAGGTCGCCGAGCTCGGCGTCGACGACGATCCACGACCCCTCGGCCACCTCGGCCTCGAGCTGCCCGGGCGACCAGCCGGCGTAGCCGGCGAAGACGCGGACGGCCTGCAGCTTGGTGTCGTTGGTCAGCTCGTCGAGGTCGATCAGCCCGACCCGGTCGGTCATCTGACGCCACCCGACGGGTGGAATGTGATCGGCCGGGTCACCTCGCCGCGGCTCACGCAGGACGCCCACCGCGAGCGCGGCGTCGGTGGCAACGGGGCCGCCCTCGAACAAGCACCCCGGTGCGGTCACCAGGCCGTGCCACTCGGGCAGCACGTCGGCCACCTCGGCGTCGAGCGGTCGGTTGAGGATGACGCCGAGCGCTCCCTCTCCGAAGATCGCGTCGCCATGGTCGTGCTCGTGACCGGGCACGGGCGCGTCGTGGTCGAGCACGTACACGACGCTGCGCTCGAAGACCCCGTCCACGATGGCGGGGGTTGCCACCAGCAGGCGGCCGCGCAGGCTGTCCATGCACCTATGATGCCCGCATGACCGCTGGCGCGCCCGACCCCGAGGACCTTGACCTCACGGTTGACGAGCTGGCGGCGCACGTGGGCATGACCGTGCGCAACGTCCGGGCGTACGCCGGTCGCGGGATCCTGCCTCCGCCGCGGCTCGAGGGACGCACCGGTTACTACGGCCGCGAGCACGTGCAGCGCCTGCAGCTGGTGCGCGAGCTGCTCGACCGAGGCCTCACGTTGGCGGCCATCGAGGCCAACATCCGCGACGCCCGTCCGGCGACGGCGGGGCACACGCTCGACCTGCTGCGGATCCTCGACGAGCCCCACGACGTGGAGCCGGAGATCATGACGCGCGACGCGCTCGCCGCGCTGGCCGGGGTGCCGCGGGACAACCAGCTCATCGAGGCCCTGGCGCAGTACGGGTTGGTGCGATGGCTCGACGACGACACGCTCGAGCTGCTGCAGCCGCACGTGGTGCGCATCGGGTCGGCGGCCGTGGCGCTGGGCCTCTCCCCCAGCACGATCATCGAGCTCTACCCGCTGATGCGCACGCGCCTGCGCACGATCGCCGACACCTTCGTCTCGGCGGCGGTCGAGGAGATCGTCGGACCGTTCATCGAGGCGGGGTTGCCCGAGGAGGACTGGGACCGCGTGCTCACGGTCATCCAGGGCCTGATGCCGGTGGCCAGCCAGATCACCGTCGCCATCCTGCGGGCGCAGCTCGGCGAGGCCATCGACACCGAGATCAGCTCGCAGATCGGCTCGCTGCGGCTCAGCCAGGCGGCCGACGCGGCGGCCCGCAAGCCCGACTGAACCTGAACCTGGGCCACCGGACTCGGGCGGACGTGCCGACGCCCCCACCGCCGAGGAGGGAGTGTTCGGCGATGAGGGCGTCGTCGGGGCGACCGGTCGAGGGAGGGCGTCCGGTCGCCAGCAGCTCAGGCGGCCAGCGCGTTGCGCAGGCGCGTGAGCAGGTTCGGGGTCTCCGGCTCGGCCGGGGCGATGCGGGGCAGGACCGCCTGGTGGCGGGCCGTGTCCTTGATCTCGCGGCCACGCTCGAGCAGCTCTGACGACATGGCGGGCACGCCGGCGGCGCGAGCGAGCAGCGCCTCTTCCTTGGCGCGGGACTTGGCCAGAGCGGGCTCGTGGCGGTGGGCGTCGAGCAGGCGGCGGGTGCCCGGCAGGACAGCTGCCGTGTCGACCCACGCCTGGATCACGCCGACCTCGGGGGTGTCGGCACCTTCGCCCACCAGGGCGTCGAGGCGGGTGCTGAGCCGTGTCGACCAGAGCAGCTGCAGGTCGAACAGCAGGTCGGTGTCGTGCGGGAATGCGTCGCGAGCACCGGGCACAGCGGCGATGGCCTCGGGCACGGTGATGAAGGTGCGGGCGTCGGCGAAGGCCAGGACACCCTGCAGGGCGGACTTGCGACGTCTGTAGGCATCCCAGGTCATGGTCGCTTCCTTTCGTCGTGCGGTTGGCGTACCAACGGTACGTACTCTCAGTATGGCGCATTGCCGCAGGTCAGACCACCTGGCGTGGGTGTGATTCGAGGCACCCGACACCCACGGGCCTAGACTGTGAGCCATGACGCACCCGGCGAAGGTCCTCAGGGCGGCCCGCAAGGCGGGCGGACGAGGTCCGTCGTCCTCCGGGACCAAGCGAGCGCTCCTCGACAGCGCCACCCGACTCTTCGCCGATCACGGCTACGCCGGCACCTCGCTCGACGAGGTCGTGGCGGCCGCCCGCGTCACCAAGGGCGCGTTCTACCACCACTTCCCCAGCAAGATCGCCCTGTTCGAGAGCGTCTTCGCCTCGCTGCAGGACACGACTGTCGCCACGATCCGCGAGGCCTACGAGGCCGGCGGCGACCCGTGGGACCAGGCGCGCAACGGCCTCCGCGCATTCCTCGAGGTCAGCCGCGAACCGCGGTACCGCCGCATCTGCATGCAGGAGGCGCCGGTGGCCCTGGGGCACGAGCGCTTCAACGAGGCCGAGCGGGCCGCCTCGCTGGGCGTCGTGCAGGACGCCGTCGACCGCCTGCTCGTCGCAATGGGCGACAGCCGGGGGCTCAACGAGGCCTTTGCCGCCGTCTTCTACGGAGCCATCCGCGCCGCGGCCGAGTTCGTGGCCGACGCCGAGGACCCGGGCGAGGCGGCTTCGCGCGTCGAGGACTCGATCGACGCGATCCTCACCGGCCTGCGCCTGCTGGCCACCCCCGCCAACGCCGCCGACGCCTGACGCGCCGGGTTACTGGACGGCGACAGACCCGGACTCGGGCGCCAGCTGGATCCAGGTCTTGCCGACCGGCATCGTGACCGGAGCGCCGTTGGCGTCGACGAACTTCAGCGTGCCGCCGGGGCCCTCCTTGGTCCACGTCACGTCGACGGCCTGGCCACCGATGACGACGAGTCCTCGGCCGGTGCCCTCGAACTTGGTCTCCGGGACGCTGTTGCCACCCGGATCCTTGTAGCCGGCGTCGACGACCGGCGCGAAGACGACCACGAGGTTCGGGGCGACGAACTCCTCGCCGGCCGCGGCGAACCCGTTGGTGCGCGACCAACCACCCTCACCCAGCGCCAGGGTGGTGGTGTGGCTGCGCGAGAAGGTGATGCTGGCGCTGGTCACCGGGCGCGCGCCGGCCGGCGGGGCGGGCGGCTCGGCGCCCTCCTCGGCCGGCTTCGTGAACTCGAAGTACGGGCCGGGCATGGCGCCGGCGGTCGCGGACCCGGCCAGGGCGGCCAGGTCGAGCAGGCGGTTGTACGGACGCGACTTCGACGAGTCGCTGCTGAAGCCCGGAGCGCCCTTGTCCTCGGAGAACACGGTGAGACCGTTGGCGGCCACGACGTCGTAGGTGGCACCGGCGCCGCCCGAGGCGACGATCTGGCCGGCGACCGGGGCGGCGATGCCCACGTCGGTCGCGCGCATCGAGCGGACGTGACCGATCTTGTTCGGCAGCACCGTGTGGTAGAGCGCGGCCAGTCGGGTGACGCCGCCCTCGACCATCTGCTCCACGACGATCTCGGCCTGGTTCAGCCCGTACTGCGGCGAGCCGGCCCGCGTGTTCTCGACCTTCACGACGAAGACCGGGTTGGCGGGACCACCATCGGGCAGCTCGGCACCGGTCAACGGTGACGTCTGGACGACGGGCTGGCTGTCGCCCTCCTTGGTCGTGTCCTTGTCCTCGGAGTCGTCGCCCCCGCAGGACGCGGCGACCAGGGCGAGGGAGGACAGCAGGACGGCAAGACGCAACTTCATGCGGGAAAGGATGCCCCACGGCCGTGCCAGGAGACGAAAGGACACGCACGGATGAGAGGCCGATCACGCGGTGAGAGACTCGGCGCATGCGCTTCGACACCTACCTGCCCGTCTTCGGCCTCTTCATCGGGTCCGGGCTCGGCCTGCTGGTCGCCGAGGCCGCGGGCTGGCCCGACTGGGTCGGCGGCGTCGGTGGGGCGGTCATCGGTGTGGTCGGCACGGTGGCGGCTCTGCGCTACCGCGACCGCTGAGGAGCCCACTTCGACTGGCAGTGTGGGCGGTCGCTGTCACGATGGGCGGGTGCCCGACCCGCTCGCTGCGTTCGCTCCCGCCACGGCGACGTGGTTCCGCGACGCGCTCGGCGAGCCCACGCCCGCGCAGGCCGGTGCGTGGTCGGCCGATCCCTCGCGGCACCTGCTGGTCGTGGCGCCCACGGGTTCGGGCAAGACGCTCGCGGCATTCCTCGCGGCGATCGACTCCCTGCTTCACGCCGAGCCGCCCGCTGACGACGAACCCCGAGGCACGTCGGTCCTCTACGTCTCGCCGCTGAAGGCCCTCGCGGTCAACGTCGAGCGCAACCTGCGGTCGCCGCTGGTGGGCATCACGCAGACCGCGGCCCGCCGGGGCGAGCCGTTTCGCGACGTCAGCGTCGGCGTGCGTTCCGGTGACACTCCGCCCGCCGAACGCCGCCGCCTGGCCACCAAGCCGCCCGACGTCCTCATCACCACACCCGAGTCGCTGTTCCTCATGCTCACCTCGGCTGCCCGCGAGACCCTCACGTCGGTGCACACCGTCATCGTCGACGAGATCCACGCCGTCGCCGGCACCAAGCGCGGCGCGCACCTGGCGCTGAGCCTCGAGCGCCTCGACTCCTTGCTCGACCGGCCCGCGCGCCGCATCGGCCTCAGCGCCACGGTGCGACCGCACGAGGAGGTCGCGCGGTTCCTCGGCGGCCGCGCCCCGGTCGAGATCGTCGCGCCACCCTCGCCCCGCCATCTCGACCTCCGGGTCGACGTGCCGGTCGACGACCTCACCGCCATTCCCTCGATCGACGAGGACTCCCCCGCCGGCACCATCTGGCCGCACATCGAGAACGAGGTGCTCGACCTCATCGCGCAGCACCGGTCGACGCTGGTGTTCGTCAACTCGCGCGGCCTGGCCGAACGCCTGACGTCGCGCCTCAACGAGGGGTGGGCCGCGCGGCAGGGGGCAGGCCGCGACGAGGCCGCCGACGCTCGCGCCCCGGCCCAGGTCTCCGGCGGCAGCGGACAGAGTCGCGGCGTCGCCGAGGAGGACACCCCAGTCGTCGCCCGCGCGCACCACGGCTCAGTCAGCAAGGACCAGCGCGAGCTGATCGAGGACCAGCTCAAGGCCGGAACGCTCCCCTGCGTGGTGGCCACGTCGAGCCTCGAGCTCGGCATCGACATGGGCGCGATCGACCTCGTCGTGCAGATCGCCGCACCGCAGTCCGTGGCCACCGGCCTCCAGCGCGTCGGCCGCGCCGGACACCAGGTGGGCGGGCTCTCGCGCGGGGTCGTGTTCCCGACCTCGCGCGCCGACCTCGTGGGGGCCGTCGTCACCGCCGAGCGCATGCTCGAGGGCCGCATCGAGGCGTTGCGGGTTCCCAGCAACCCCCTCGACGTGCTGGCCCAGCAGACCGTTGCCGCCTGCGCGCTCGACGTGCTCGACGTCGACGACTGGTTCGAGACCGTGCGCCGCTGCGCCCCGTTCGCCGCCCTTCCGCGTTCGGCGTACGACGCGACGCTCGACCTCGTGTCGGGCCGCTACCCGTCCGAGGAGTTCGCCGAGCTACGGCCGCGCGTGGTCTGGGACCGTGACGCCGCCACGCTCACGGGGCGTCCCGGCTCCCAGCGGCTGGCCGTCACCAGCGGCGGCACCATCCCCGACCGCGGCATGTTCTCGGTGGTGCTCCCGGCAGATGAGGACGCCTCCGGCAAGGCGGCTCCGCGACGGGTCGGTGAGCTCGACGAGGAGATGGTCCACGAGTCGCGCATCCACGACGTCATTTCGCTGGGCGCCTCCAGCTGGCGCATCCGCGAGATCACCCACGACCGCGTCATCGTCACCCCGGCGCCCGGGCTGCCGGCGCGGCTGCCGTTCTGGCGGGGCGACGCGATGGGGCGCTCGGCCGAGCTCGGTGAGGCCATCGGCGCCGGCATCCGCGAGCTGGAGGCGGCCCCGCCGGTCCCTGAGGTGCCCCGAGGAACGAGGGGCCACGAAGGGCGGACGCGGACCAACCTCGCCGCCTTCCTGGCCGACCAGCGCGAGGCCACGGGCGTCGTGCCCACCGATCGCACCCTGGTGGTGGAGTGCTTCCGCGACGAGGTCGGCGACTGGCGCATCGTGCTGCTGTCGCCGTACGGGCGACGCGTCCACGCGCCGTGGGCGCTGGCCGTCGGCGCTCGCATCCGTGACCGCTGGGGGCTCGACGGCGCGGTGGTGGCGTCCGACGACGGCATTGTCGCGCGGCTGCCCGACCACATGGACTCCGGCGGGGGTGCCGGTGGCACAGGCGGGGGTGCCGGGCCACGGGCGGCAGAGGACACTGCCAGCTTCGCCGAGCTGTTCCTGTTCGAGCCCGACGAGCTCGAGCGCGTCGTGGCCGAGGAGGTCGGCGGCTCGGCCCTGTTCGCGTCGCGATTCCGCGAGTGCGCGGCTCGCGCGCTGCTGCTGCCGCGCCGCAATCCCGGCGCCCGCGCTCCGCTGTGGCAGCAGCGCCAGCGATCGGCGCAGCTGCTCGACGTCGCCCGTCGTTACCCCGACTTCCCGATCCTGCTCGAGACCGCGCGCGAGTGCCTGCAGGACGTCTACGACCTGCCCGCGCTCGACGTGCTGATCCGCCGCATCGCCACCCGCGACGTGCGGCTGGTCGAGGTCGTCACCGAGAAGGCCTCGCCGTTCGCCCAGACGCTGGTCTTCGGCTACGTGGCGGCCTTCCTCTACGAGGGCGACGCGCCCCTGGCCGAGCGACGCGCCTCGGCGCTCTCGCTCGACAGTGGGCTGCTGGCCGAGCTGCTGGGCCGCGCCGAGCTGCGCGAGCTGCTTGATCCCGAGGTGCTGGCCGAGGTCGAGGCCGAGCTGCAGCACCTGGCACCGTCCCGCAAGACCAGTGACGCCGAGCGGGTCGCCGACCTCGTGCGTCGCATCGGGCCCCTGTCGACCGCCGACGTCGCCGAGCGGTCCGAGCACCCCGACCAGGTGGCCGGCTGGCTCGCCGACCTGCGCGAGTCCCGCCGGCTGATCGAGGTGCAGGTCGCCGGCGAGCCCCGGTGGGCCGCCGTCGAGGACGCCGGCCGGCTTCGTGACGCCCTGGGCGTGGCCCTGCCGCTCGGCATCGCCGAGGCCCACACCGCGCCCGTACCCGATCCCTTGGGCGATCTTGTGGTCCGGTACGCCCGCTCGCACGGGCCGTTCACCGCTGCCGAGGTCGCCAAGCGGCTGGGGCTCGGCACGAGCGTCGTGCTCGAGGTGCTGCGCCGGCTCGTCGCCGACGACCGCATCACCGAGGGCGAGTTCCGTCCGCAGGCCACGGGCACCGAGTGGGTCGAGCCCGAGGTGCTGCGACGGCTGCGGCGACGCAGCCTGGCCGCCGCACGGCGCGCGGTCGAGCCGGTCGACACCGTCACGTACGCCCGGTTCCTGCCGTCGTGGCACCAGGTCGGCACCCGACGGCGCGGTGCTGCTGCGCTGCTCGACACCCTCGACCAGCTGGCCGGGCTCGCGCTCCCCGCATCGGCCTGGGAGTCCGTGGTGCTGCCGTCGCGTGTCGACGACTACTCCCCCGCCATGCTCGACGAGCTGGTCACGGCCGGCGAGGTGGTGTGGGCCGGCGCGGGTTCACTCGGTGCGCACGACGGTTGGGTCGCCTTGCACCCGGGCGACCTCGTGCTGCCCGTCACCGCTCCGGCGGTCGACCCCACGCCGTTGCACGAGGCGGTGCTGGAGTCGCTGTCCGGGGGCGGCGCCTACCGCTTCACCGACCTCCAGGTCGGCGTCGACGATCCCGAGGGTCGCCTGGCCAAGGTGCTGTGGGACCTCGCCTGGGCCGGCCGGGTCAGCAACGACTCCCTGGCCCCCTTGCGGGCGAAGGTCGGTGGGCGCGGCGCCCACCGCCAGCGCGGACCCGCGCCTCGAGGCCGCCGACCGCGTGGGGCCGGCATCCGCCCGGTCCGTCCGCCGGCTCCTCCGGCGCTCGCCGGACGCTGGTTCGAGCTGCCTGACGACGACACCGATCCCACGGCTCTGGCCGTCGCCCGCGCCGAGACGCTCGTGGCGCGTCACGGCGTCCTCACCCGCGGCGCCGTCGTGGCCGAGCAGACCCCAGGGGGCTTCGCCGGCGTCTATCGGGTGCTGCGGGAGGCCGAGGACCGCGGCACCGTGCTGCGCGGCCTGTTCGTCGACGGTCTCGGCGGCACGCAGTTCGCACGGTCCGCCACGGTCGACCGGCTGCGCGACCACGCCCTCGACGATCCCGACGACTCCGCACGAGACGACGTGCGCGCCGTGGTGCTGGCGGCCACCGACCCCGCGCAGCCCTTCGGCGCCGCGTTGGCGTGGCCGGAACGGTCCGTCGCGGACGAGCCGGGGGCGACCAAGCACCGGCCCAGTCGGCGCGCGGGTGCGCTCGTCGCGATGCACGACGGCCACCTGGTGGCGTTCGTCGAGCGCGGCGGGCGCCGGGTCCTCACCTGGACCGACGACCCCGTCCGGCTCGCCGCCGCCGCCACGACGCTCGTGGCTGCCGTGCGCGGCGGGCGGCTCGGCCGCTACACCGTCGAGCAGGTCGACGACCGTCCCGTGTCTGGCACAGCCTTCGGCGCTGCGTTGCAGGAGGCCGGGTTCGAGCCGCACCCCAAGGGCCTGCGACTCCGATGACGAAGGAGTCACAGCGTGCCCGAGGGTGACACCGTCTTCCGCACCGCCCAGAAGCTGCACGAGGGGCTCTCGGGTCAGGTGCTCACGGTCAGCGACCTGCGGGTGCCGCAGCACGCCACGGCCGACCTGACCGGCCTGGTCGTCGACGAGACCGTCAGCCGCGGCAAGCACCTGCTCACGCGCGTCGGCCCATGGACGCTCCGCACGCACCTGCGCATGGAGGGCGTCTGGCACGTCCACCCGCACGGCACCCGGTGGCGGCGCCCGGGGCACTCCGCGCGCGTGGTGCTGGAGACCGCCGAGCGTCAGGCCGTGGGCTTCTGGCTCGGCATGGTCGACCTCGTGCCGCGCGACGCCGAGGACACCCTGGTCGGGCATCTCGGGCCTGACCTCCTGGGACCTGACTGGGACCTCGAGCTCGCCCTGCAGAACCTGAGGGCGAAGCCGGACCGGGAGGTCTTCAACGCGCTGCTCGACCAGCGCAACCTCGCGGGTTTCGGCACCGAGTACACCAACGAGCTGCTGTTCGTCATGGGCCAGCACCCGCGCACCCACGTCGGCGAGGTGAAGGACCTGCGCCGCATGATCAGCCGCGGGCAGCAGATGATCAGCGTCAACTCCACCCGCTGGGAACGCTCGTTCACCGGCTCGACCCGCCCGGGCCAGGACCACTGGGTGATGTTCCGCGGCGGTCGGCCGTGCCGGCGGTGCGGCACCCGTCTGCTCGAGGCCGACATCGGTGACGATCCCGTGCGGCAGCGCAATGCGTTCTGGTGCCCGCACTGCCAGCCCGCTCCCGTCCCCGAGCTTTGAAGCCTTGCGTCACGAATTTGTGCCGAGTCCGTGACGCAACGCTTCAAACCTTGAGGTCAGGCGGCGCGCTCCGCGTCGGCCGAGGTGTGCGCTGGGGCGGTGTCCCACACCATCGCCTCGTCGAGGTCGGTGCGCCGGAAGTCCCATGAGTCGAGCCACCAGTTCTGCCGGATCGTCCACGGCCGCCGCAGGCCCTGCTTGGGCAGCAGCGACTGCACCCGCTGGACGTAGCCGGACTGCAGGTCCAGCAGCGGACGCTCCTCACCACCGGGGCCGGACGGATCCGGCATCCCGAAGCGGCGACCCGTGCGGCGCAGGTGCTCCATGAAGCGCGCCACGTACTGCGCCGACATGTCGGCCCGCAGCGTCCACGACGCGTTCGTGTAGCCGACACACCACGCCAGGTTGGGCACGCCACTGAACATGAGCCCCTTGTAGACGAAGAGGTCGTGCGGGTCCAGCACCTCGCCGTCGACGACCAGCTCCGCGGTGCCGAAGGTGACGACCTGCAGACCCGTGGCCGTCACGACGATGTCGGCGTCCAGGTGCGTGCCCGACTCCAGCTGGATGCCCTTCGGCGTGAACTCGGCGATCTGGTCGGTCACGATGTCGGCCTTGCCGCGCCGGATCGTGCGGAACAGGTCGCCGTTCGGCACGATGCAGAGCCGCTGGTCCCACGGGTTGTACGTGGGGTTGAGGTGCTTCTCGACCGGATAGCCCTGCGGCAGGGCGCTCGCGGCGCGTTTGAGCAGGATGCGCCGCGCGAGCTTCGGGAACCGCTGGCAGAACTCGTAGAAGCCCACCGCGATCGAGGCGTTGCGGAAGCGCGTGATGCGGTGCGCGATGCCATCGGGCAGGACCCGCCGGGTCAGGCCGGCCAGGCCGTCCTCCTCCGGCAGCGAGGTGATGAAGGTGGGCGAGCGCTGCAGCATCGTGATGTGCTCGACCTCGTCGGCCATCGACGGGATGAGCGTGACGGCCGTGGCGCCGCTGCCGATCACCACGACGCGCTTGCCGGTGTGGTCGAGGTCCTCGGGCCAGAACTGCGGGTGCACGACGGTGCCCTCGAAGGTCTCGATGCCGGGGAACTCGGGCGTGTAGCCGGAGTCGTAGGAGTAGTAGCCGCTGCAGAAGTACACGAACGTGGCCGTCACCACCTGCTCACCGTCGGGCGTCGTGGCGGTCACGGTCCACTGCGCGTCCTCGCTCGACCACGACGCGCGCACGACGCGATGGCCGAACTGGATGTGTTCGACCGCACCGTCGGCCTCGGCGGTCTCGACGATGTACTGGCGGATGTCCTCGCCGTCGGCGATCGACTTGCGGTTGGTCCACGGCCGGAACGGATAGCTCAGCGTGTACATGTCGCTGTCGGAGCGGATGCCGGGATAGCGGAACAGGTCCCACGTGCCGCCGATCCGGTCACGGGCCTCCAGGATCGTGAAGGTCGAGTCGGGCGACTGCTCACGCAACCGGTGCGCCGCCCCGATGCCGCTCAGACCCGCGCCCACGATCACGACGTCCCAATGTTCGACGGTTCTGTGTTCCGACTGCGTCATGCCGCCTCCATCGTCCCGTTGACCGTCGGCCATGTGCCACTGGCGATGTCACGATAGCCGCACGGACGTGCGCACGTCACCGGTCGCGCAGCGTGGCCCTGCCTACACTGAGCCCGTGAGCACCGTCGACACCCGATCGTCCGCCGACCTCGACACGGAGACCGCCAGCCTTCGCGGCTTCGGCATCTTCCTGCTGGTCACGGCCGGCATCGCCTGGCTCGCGTCGTTCATCCTGACCGTCGAGAAGGTCAACCTGCTGAAGAACCCGGGCGAGGCGCTGGCCTGCGACATCAGCGCCTTCGTCAGCTGCGGCGGCGTCGTGAATCAGGAGCAGGCCGAGGTCTTCGGGTTCCCCAACCCGTTGATGGGCATCGCCGGGTTCGCGGTCGTCGGCACGATCGGCGTGCTGCTGGCCTCCGGAGGCGCGATCCCCCGCTGGTTCTGGGCCGGCCTCCAGGTGGGCGTGCTCTTCGGCGTCGGCTTCGTCACCTGGCTGCAGAGCCAGAGCATCTACGTCATCGAGGTGCTGTGCCCGTACTGCATGGTCGTGTGGCTGATGATGATCCCGATGTTCGTCGTCACCACCGGCCAGGTGCTGCGTCAGTACCGGCCCGACAGCGGACTCACCCGGTTCGTCAACGACTGGCGCGTGCTCATCACCGCGCTCTGGCTCATCACCATCGCCGCCCTGATCTGGTTCCAGTTCGGCTCTCGGCTCTGGAGCTGACCGTCAGCGTCCCGCGATCGCGTCGAGCACCCGCGCGAGGCGCAGATCGCGCTCGGTGACACCGCCGACGTCGTGGCTCGACAGCCGCACGTCGACCGTGGCGTAGACGTTGGTCCACTCCGGGTGGTGGTCGAGCTCGTCGATGCGCGGAGCCGCCGTCGACATGAAGTCGATGGCCGCCCCGAAGTCGTCGAACGAGTAGCTGGTGACGATCGCGTCGTCGTCCTGCTCCCACCCGGGCAGGTCCGTCAGGGCCTGTGTGAGTGCCTCGTCGTCCAGGATCCCGTCGTCTGCAGCGCTCATGTCTCCGACGGTACGTCGTCCGCCTGGCGGCAACCACCCGGTCACCGTTCGGACACCGGCGGTCCACCGAACATCCCTACCGTCCGGTCATGCCCTTCACCCCTGCCCGACGTCACCGGCGCCTGCTGGCCGCGTCGACCGCTGCCGTGGCCGTGCTGGCCACCGGCACCCTCGCCCACGCGGCCGCCCCGACCGTCCGCGACTCGTCACCCGACGCCGCCGTCGCCCTCGAGGCCGTCGGCACCTACGACAGCGGTGTCTTCGACGCCAGCGCGGCCGAGATCGTCGCGTTCCACGCCGGCACCGCACGCACCTTCGTGGTCAACGCCCAGTCGGGCCAGATCGACGTGCTCGACGCTTCCGATCCCACCGCGCCGACGCTGATCGACAGCATCGAGGCTGCCGGCAACGGCGACATCACCGCCGGTGCCGTCGCCAACTCCGTGGTGGTACGCGCCGACGGCCTGGTCGTCGCCGCCATCGAGGCCCCCGTCAAGACCGACACCGGCTGGCTGCTCTTCCTCGACGCCCAGACGCTGGCTCCGCTCGGCACCGTGGAGGTCGGCGCACTGCCCGACATGGTCACGCTGACGCCGGGTGGCGCCCAGGCCGTCGTCGCCAACGAGGGCGAGCCCTCTGACGACTTCACCGTCGACCCCGAGGGCTCCGTGTCCGTGGTGAACCTGCCGGAGACGCTGACGGCGCCGTCGCAGGACGCCGTCCGCACGGCCGACTTCACCGAGTTCGAGGAGGGCGGCAGCCTGACCCTCCCCGAGGGCGTGCGGGTCTTCGGCCCCGACGTCAACGGCGGCGTCAACCCCGTCTCGCACAACCTCGAGCCCGAGTACATCGCCGTCGCTCCCGACGGCACCACGGCCTACGCGGCCCTGCAGGAGGCCAACGCGGTGGCCGTCGTCGACCTGGCCACCGCGACCGTCACCGAGATCTGGTCGCTCGGCGCCAAGGACCACTCGCTGCCCGGCAACGGTCTCGACCCCTCCGACCGCGATGGCGGCATCAACATCGGCACCTGGCCGGTGCTCGGGCTGTTCATGCCTGACGGCATCAACGCCTATGACGCCGCCGGCTCGACGTACCTGGTCACCGCCAACGAGGGCGACGCCCGCGAGTTCGGCGACTACGAGGAGCCCGCCCGCGTGAAGGACCTCGGCGACGGACTGCCGCCGATCTGCGACGGCGCGCCCGCGGCCGGACTCACCGGCGACGCGCAGCTGGGTCGCCTCAACATCAGCACCGCGTCGGGCCTGAGCGAGGACGGCACCTGCTACGAGGAGCTGTACTCCTTCGGCGGCCGGTCCTTCTCGATCTGGACGACCGACGGCACCCAGGTCTTCGACTCCGGCGACGAGTTCGAGCAGACCATCGCCCGCGTCGTGCCGGAGTACTTCAACTCCAACCACAGCGAGACGAACCTCGAGGGTCGCAGCGACGACAAGGGTCCCGAGCCCGAGAACCTGACGATCGGCCAGGTCGGCGACCGCACCTACGCGTTCATCGGCCTCGAGCGCGTCGGCGGCGTGATGGTCTACGACATCACCGTCCCGGCCGCCGCGGAGTACGTCACCTACGTGAACCGCCGCGACTTCTCGATCTCGGCCGAGGACGACCTCGAAGGTGCCGCCGACCCGGCTGCCGTGCTTCAGCAGGCCGGTGACCTCGGCCCGGAGGGTCTGACGTTCGTGTCGGCCGAGGACTCCCCCACCGGCGAGGCGATGGTCGTCGTCGGCAGCGAGGTCTCCGGCACCACGACCTTCTGGACCGTCGCGGACCTCCAGGCCCCGGACCCGGCGCCGCTGGCCCTGACGGTCGAGACCCCGAGCGTGCCGGTCGGCGGCACCCTGTCGGGCTCCATCACCGGCGCGGAGCCGGGCGAGGAGCTCACGCTCACGCTGGGCCCATTGACGTCGGGCACCGAGGTGCTCGGCACGGTGACGGCCGACGCCGACGGCGCGGTCAGCTTCTCGGTGGCGCTGCCGGACTCGATCGCTCCGGGCACCTACCCGCTCGTCGCGTCCGGTCCTTCCGGCAGCGTGACGGCCAGCGTGACCGTGACGGCTGCGCCCGGCGCGGGCGGCGGCCACGGTGAGACGCCGGTCGGGAGCGGAGCCGACCGAGGCGCGCTGCCCGACGCGGGCACCGACGTCGCCCCGTGGCTGCTGGCGCTGGCCGCCGGCCTGATCACCGCCGGCACCTGGCTGGTGCGGCGTCGTCGCGGGGCCCACGCGGCCTGACGCGCACCGAACGTCGGCGGCGCCACTCGGGGGGTGGCGCCGCCGACGACCGTGCGGACACTGCCCGTGACACGGCCCACGTGGGGCCAGCATGCGGCGCTTGGCTGGCACCACGATGCTTGAGTCCATGACCTCACCCAGCAGCGCCGCCCTGCGACGCCTGGCCGAGGCCCACGGTGTCGCGACGTCCTACGAGGGATCCGATCGCCTGCCGGTGGTCGTCGATCCGGTGATCGTCGTCGCCGTGCTGGCCCAGCTGGGCGTCGACGCGTCGTCCGACGCCTCGATCGAGCACGAGCTCGCCCGGCTCGACGATGACCCGCCGCTTCCGGGCACCATCGCGGTGACTCGAGGCACCGACCGCCCGGTCGAGGCCACCGGCACCGTGCACCTCGAGGAGGGCGGCTCGGTCGACGTCGACGGCGTCCTGCCCGGCGACCTCCCCCTGGGCTACCACCGGCTCGAGACCGGCTCCCAGTCCGTCACGGTCGTCGTCGCCCCGGAGCGGATGCCGGACGTCCCCCGCACCTGGGGCTGGATGCTGCAGCTGTACTCCCTGCACTCCCCCGGGTCCTGGGGCATGGGTGACTACGCCGACCTCGCCGAGACCGCGCGCCGATCCGCCACCGAGCAGGACGCCGGCGTGCTGCTGGTCAACCCGCTGCACGCCTTCGTGCCGTCGCGACCCCTGCAGCGCTCGCCCTACTCCCCGGCCACCCGACGCTTCGCCAATCCCCTCTACCTGCGGGTGACCGACGTCCCGGCGTTCGCGGAGGCCGACGACGAGACGCGTCGCGTCGTGCTCGACCTGGCGCCCTCCTTCACGGCCGACGAGCTGATCGACTTCGATGCCGTCTGGGACGCGAAGCATGCGGCGCTCGAGCTGCTCTGGCCGCTCGCCCGCGCCTCGGCCGCCCCCATGAGTGACCCCGTCACCGACCCCGACCTGAGCGCGTTCGCCACCTGGTCCGCCCTCGCCGAGAAGCACGGCGGCGACTGGCGACAGTGGCCCGCTGAGCTGCACGACCCCGCCGGCCCCGCCGTCGCCGCGGCCGCTGACGACCTGGCCGATCGCATCGCGTTCCACGCCTGGCTGCAGGAGCTGTGCCGCCAGCAGCTCGACGCCGCGCGCGAGGCGTCGCACGCGGCGGGGATGGCCGTCGGCATCATCCACGACCTCCCGGTGGGGGTCGACCCGGGCGGCGCCGACGCCTGGGCGATGCGTGACATCTTCGCGGGCGAGGTGCGCGTGGGCTGTCCCGCCGACGCGTTCAACGCCCTCGGCCAGGACTGGGGACTGCCTCCATGGCGCCCCGACGCCCTGGCGGCCACCGGGTACGCCCCCTTCCGCGACGTCGTGCGCAGCGTGCTGCGCCACGGCGACGGCATCCGCGTCGACCACGTGGCCGGGCTCTGGCGGCTGTGGTGGATTCCGCCGGGAGAGCCTGCCCATCGCGGCACCTACGTGCACTACGACGCCGAGGCGATGCTGGCCGTCCTGACCCTGGAAGCCACCCGGGCCGGAGCCGTCGTCGTCGGCGAGGACCTCGGCACCGTGGAGGACGTCGTCACCGACACGATGCACGAGCGGGGCCTGCTCAGCTCGGCCGTGCTGTGGTTCGAGCGTGACTGGGACGCCCCTGGGCAGCCGCACGTGCCGCCGCGCGAGTGGGAGCCCGAGACGATGGCCACCATCAGCACCCACGACCTGCCGACCGTCGCCGGCTGGCTGGCCGACGAGCGCGTGCGCGTGCAGGACGAGCTGAATCTGTTGGACGAGCCGGTCGAGACGGTCCTCGCGCGCACCGCCGCCGACCGCGAGGCACTCGATGCGCTGCTGGCCGCCGAGGGGCTCGCCGACGTCGATCCGCTCGTCGGCCTGCACGCGGTCATCGCACCGTCGGCGTCGCGACTCGTGCTCAGCTCTCCCGCCGACGCCCTCGGGCAGCTGGCCCAGCCCAACCTGCCCGGCACCGTCGACGAGTACCCCAACTGGCGCATCCGCCTGCCGGTCGACCTCGACGCGTTCTTCGCCGACGAGCGCGTTCGCGCCGCGGTGGCGCCCCTGCGCGAGGCCCGTCCGGCCCACCCATGAACCATCCCCCATCCACCGCAACACCTGAGGAGACCCCCGTGCAGCCCTGGCCCGGATCCGCCTACCCGCTCGGCGCCACGTACGACGGCACCGGCACCAACTTCGCCCTGTTCTCGGAGGTCGCCGAGAAGGTCGAGCTGTGCCTGTTCGACGAGCACGGGACCGAGACGCGGGTGACGCTCGAGGAGGTCGACGGCTTCGTCCACCACGGATTCCTCGTCGACGTCGGGCCCGGCCAGCGCTACGGCTACCGCATCCACGGCCCGTACGACCCCGAGAACGGTCTGCGCTGCAACCCGAACAAGCTGCTGATCGACCCCTACGCGAAGGCCGTCTCCGGCGAGCTCGACTGGGACCGCTCGCTCTTCGCCTACGACCTCGACGAGCCCACCGAGCGCAACGACGACGACTCCGCCGGTCACGTGCCGTTCTCGCTGGTCGTCAACCCGTTCTTCGACTGGGCCAACGACCGTCTGCCCCGCCACCCGTATCACCAGACGGTGGTCTACGAGGCGCACGTGCGTGGCCTGACGATGAACCACCCGGGCGTCCCGGAGGCGATGCGCGGCACCTACGCCGGCATCGCGCACCCCGCGGTCGTCGAGCACCTCACGTCGCTCGGCGTCACCGCGATCGAGCTGCTGCCGGTGCACCAGTTCGTCACCGACCACTACCTCGTCGAGAAGGACCTCAAGAACTACTGGGGCTACAACACGATCGGCTTCTTCGCGCCGCACGACGAGTACGCCTCGCGGCCCGGGCGCCAGGTTCAGGAATTCAAGGGCATGGTGCGGGCACTGCACCAGGCGGGCATCGAGGTCATCCTCGACGTCGTCTACAACCACACCGCCGAGGGCAACCACCTCGGTCCCACGCTCTCGATGCGTGGCATCGACAACTGCGCCTACTACCGCACCGTCGAGGACGACCCGCAGTTCTACATGGACTACACCGGCACCGGGAACTCGATGAACGTGCGGCACCCGCACACGCTGCAGCTGATCATGGACTCGCTGCGCTACTGGGTCACCGAGATGCACGTCGACGGCTTCCGGTTCGACCTCGCGGCCACGCTGGCGCGCGAGTTCTACGACGTCGACAAGCTGGCCACGTTCTTCGAGCTCGTGCAGCAGGACCCGGTGGTGAGCCAGGTCAAGCTGATCGCCGAGCCCTGGGACGTCGGCCCGGGCGGCTACCAGGTCGGCAACTTCCCGTCGCTGTGGACCGAGTGGAACGGTCTGTACCGCGACACGGTGCGGGACTTCTGGCGCGGCGAGCCCGCGACGCTGGGCGAGTTCGCCTCGCGCATCACCGGCTCGTCCGACCTCTACCAGTCCGACGGCCGCCGTCCGTACGCGTCGATCAACTTCGTCACCGCGCACGACGGCTACACGCTGAACGACCTGGTGTCGTACAACGAGAAGCACAACGACGCCAACGGCGAGGACGGCCGCGACGGTGCCGACGACAACCGGTCCTGGAACTGCGGCGTCGAGGGTGAGACCGACGATCCCGAGATCCTCGAGCTGCGGGCCCGCCAGCGCCGCAACTTCCTGGCCACGCTGCTGCTGTCGCAGGGTGTGCCGATGCTGCTGCACGGCGACGAGCTGGGCCGCAGCCAGGGCGGCAACAACAACGCCTACTGCCAGGACAACGACGTCTCCTGGATCGACTGGCGCCTCGACGCCGACGAGGCCGAGCTGATGAACTTCACCGGCGCTCTCACGGCGTTCCGGCGCAAGCACCCCAGCTTCCAGCGCCGGCGCTTCTTCGAGGGCAAGCCGATGCGGCGCACCGACGCGCTGCATGACATCGCCTGGTTCACCCCGGCGGGCGAGGAGATGACCGAGCAGAACTGGGGCGACGACTTCGGCCGCTCGGTGGCCGTCTTCCTGAACGGTGACGCGATCGCGGACCGCGACCCGCGGGGCGAGCGCATCTACGACGACTCCTTCGTCATGGCGTTCAACGCCTACCACGAGCCCATCGGCTTCACGCTGCCCGAGGAGGAGTACGGCACCCGGTGGAAGGTGGTCGTCGACACCGCCGCGGGGGCCGTGGAGCCGCGCGACGGACTGGAGCTCGCCGCGGGTGAGGAGCTCAACGTCACCGGCCGGGCACTCACCGTGCTGCAGCGGGTGGCTCGATGACGGGCGCCGACGTACGGCCCGGGGTCCCGACGTCGACCTACCGGCTCCAGCTGCGGCCCGGCTTCGGCTTCGCCGAGGCCCGCGAGCTGGTGCCGTACCTGCGCGACCTCGGCGTGGGGGCGCTCTACCTCTCCCCCGTGCTCGATGCCACGCCTGGCTCGACGCACGGCTACGACGTCACCGACCCCTCCCGCGCCCGCCCCGAGCTGGGTGGGGAGGACGAGCGTGCTGCGTTGATGGCGGCCGCCCGTGAGGCCGGTCTCGGCGTCGTGGTCGACATCGTGCCCAATCACATGTCGGTCGAGGTGCCCGAGGCGAATCCGTGGTGGTGGTCGGTGCTGACCGAGGGCGCCGACTCTCCGTATGCCGGTCACTTCGACATCGACTGGTCGCGCGGACGACTGCTGCTGCCAGTCCTGGGTGACGACGCCGACGTCGCTGAGCTGCGCGTCGAGGGCGACGCCTTGGTCTACTACGACCACCGGTTCCCGATCGCGCCCGATACCGGTGATGGCACTCCGCAGGAGGTGCACGACCGCCAGCACTACGAGCTGGTCGGCTGGCGCCGTGGCAACGCCGAGCTGGGCTACCGCCGCTTCTTCGACATCACGTCGCTGGCGGCCATCCGGGTGGAGGACCCGCAGGTCTTCGACGACGCGCACCGCGAGGTGCTGCGCTGGGTGACCGAGGGTGACGTGACGGGCCTGCGGGTCGACCACCCGGACGGCCTGGCCGACCCCGGCGGCTACGCACGACAGCTGCGGGAGACCGCTCCCGACGCCTGGATCGTCGTCGAGAAGATCCTGCACCCCGGCGAGGGCCTCCCGGCCAGCTGGCCGGTCGAGGGCACTACGGGCTACGACGCGCTGCGCGAGGTCTCCGGCGTGCTGCTGGACCCCGCCGGCGAGGCGCCGCTGACGGCCCTGGCCGAACGACTCGGCACGCCGACGGACTATGCGGCCGTCGAGGAGGACGCCCGCCGCATGGTCACCGACCGCATCCTCGTGGCCGAGGTGCACCGCATCGCCGCTCTGCTGCGCGACGTCGCCCCCGAGCCGGCCCGCACCGCGGTCGCGGAGACGATGATCGCGTTCGGCGTCTACCGCTCCTACCTCCCCGAGGGTGAGAACACCTGGGCGCAGGCCATCGAGCGGGCCCGCACACGTCGCCCCGACGTCGAGCCGGCGTTGCTCGCGCTCGACGACCAGGTGCGCGCCGAGCCCGACGGTGAGCTCGCCACCCGGATCCAGCAGACCTCCGGCATGGTCGTGGCCAAGGGCACCGAGGACACGACGTTCTACCGCTACACGCGCTTCGCCGCCCTGACCGAGGTCGGCGGCTCCCCCGACGACTGGGGCGTCGACGTCGAGGCCTTCCACGGGCTCGCGGCCGCCCGCGAGGCGGCCCAGCCGGCCACGATGACGACCCTCACGACCCACGACACGAAGCGCTCGGAGGACACCCGCGCCCGCACCCTGGTGCTGGCCGAGGTGGCCGAAGAGGTGGGAGAGGCCGTCGAGCGGTGGAGCGCTGCGTGCGGCCTCGACGAGCCGTCGCTGAACCTGCTGGCCTGGCAGACCCTGCTCGGCGCGTGGCCGATCTCCGACGAGCGCCTGTCCGACTACCTGCTCAAGGCGGCGCGCGAGTCCAAGCTGCGCACCACCTGGACAGAGCCGGACGAGGCCTTCGAGACCTCGGTCCGCGAGTGGCCCGCGCGCGTGCGGGCAGCCGTGGGCGACGAGGTCGAGGCGTTCGTGCAGAAGCTCGAGGCACCCGGCTGGACCACGTCGCTGTCGCAGAAGCTGCTGCAGCTCGCCGGGCCGGGCGTGCCCGACGTCTACCAGGGCACCGAGCTGTGGGACCTCTCGTTGGTCGACCCCGACAACCGGCGGCCCGTCGACTACTCCGAGCGCCGAGCACTGCTGGAGCGCTTCGCCGGCGGCTGGCTGCCGGACGTCGACGCCTCGGGCGCGGCCAAGGCTCTGCTGGTGCACCGGACGCTGACGTTGCGCCGCGACCGACCCGAGCTGTTCGACGGCTACCGGCCGCTGAGCGCCGACGGTCCGGCTGCCCAGCATGCTCTCGCGTCCGGCCGTTCCGACGACCTCGTCGCGGTGGTGACACGTCTTCCCGTCGGTCTCGAGCGCGCCGGGGGCTGGGGCGACACCGCTCTCGACCTCGGCGACGGGTCGTGGCGCGACGCGCTCACGGGTGCCCGTGTCGACGGTGGTCGCCAGCCGGTGGCACGACTGCTCGGCCGCTACCCGGTGGCGCTGCTGGTGCGGGACTGAGTCACACCCGCACGACCAGCGCGATCGCATCGACCAGCGCCACGACCAGGGCCGCCCGGAACGGCCACGGGGTCGGCGCCAGGCGTCCGGCGACGGCGATCACGGTGACAGTCGCGAGCACTCCGCCTGTTGCCGCCCACGGCCCGGCACCCCCGCCAAGCACCACCACGAACGACCCTGCGAGCAACAGCACCGTCGCGGCGTCGAGCGAGCGTCGCGCGCCCCACCGGTGTGGCAGGCCGTGCACGCCGGTGAGGCGATCCGCCTCCAGATCGGGCACCGCGTTGACCAGGTGTGCCCCGACGCCGAGCAGCGCGCCGGCAGTCGTCGCCCACCAGGCGGCCGGCTCCTCGGAGACGGCCAGGGACACGACCATCGGCATCAACCCGAAGCACAGGGCGTACGGCAGCCACGACCAGACCGTGCGCTTCAGCCCCAGGTTGTAGGCCCAACCCAGGGCGACGAGGGCCAGGTGCAGGAGCCCGGCACGGGGTCCCAGCGCCAGGGACCCGACGACGGCGCCGAGGACGGCCAGCCGGATCGCGATCCGCACCACCACCGGGCTCAGCGCGCCGGTCGCGACCGGCTTGTCGGTGCGGCCGGCCACGCGGTCGCGGTCGGCATCGATCAGGTCGTTGCTCCACCCCACCGACAGCTGGCCGGCAAGCGCGGCGGCCCCGATCGTGGCGGCGGTCGCCACCGACGCGTCCTGCGCGACGGCCAGGAGCACCGCCAGAGTGGTCACGGCGACGCACGGCTCGGGATGGCTGGCCCGGACGAGCGCGCCTCCCACGACCCCGACCGACATGTCAGGAACCTACCCGCGCGCGAGGTGCCCAACCGGCCTCTAGGCTCGACGGCATGGAGTTCAGGTACCTCGGAAACAGTGGCCTCAAGGTCAGCGAGATCATCTACGGCAACTGGTTGACCCATGGGTCGCAGGTCGAGAACGACGCCGCCCACGCCTGCGTGCGAGCCGCGCTCGACGCCGGCATCACGACGTTCGACACCGCCGACGTCTACGCCAACACCAAGGCCGAGTCGGTCCTGGGCGAGGCGCTGCAGGGCGAGCGGCGCGCGTCGCTCGAGATCCTCACCAAGGTCTACTGGCCCACGGGTCCCGGCGGACCCAACGACACCGGCCTGTCGCGCAAGCACATCATGGAGTCGATCGACGGCTCGCTGCAGCGCCTGCGCACCGACTACGTCGACCTCTACCAGGCCCACCGCTACGACGTCGAGACGCCGCTCGAGGAGACGATGCAGGCGTTCGCCGACGTCGTGCGGCAGGGCAAGGCGTTGTACATCGGCGTCAGCGAGTGGACCGCCGACCAGATCCGCGCCGGTCACGCGCTGGCGAAGGACCTCGGCATCCAGCTGATCTCGAACCAGCCGCAGTACTCGATGCTGTGGCGCGTCATCGAGGACCAGGTCGTGCCCACATCACGCGAGCTGGGCGTGTCACAGATCGTGTGGTCGCCGATCGCGCAGGGCGTGCTCACCGGCAAGTACGAGCCCGGCGCCCAGCCGCCCGAGGGCAGCCGCGCCACCGACGAGAAGGGCGGCGCCGACATGATCAAGCGCTTCCTGGACGACCGGACCCTGGAGGCCGTGCAGAAGCTGCGGCCGATCGCCGACGGGCTGGGCATCACGATGGCGCAGCTGGCCATCGCGTGGGTGCTCGCCAACGACAACGTCGCGGGCGCCATCGTCGGTGCGTCGCGTCCCGAGCAGGTCGAGTCCAACGCGGCCGCGGCGGGCATCCGCCTCGACGACGACGTCCTGCGGGCCGTCGACGAGGCGCTCGGCGACATCCCGGAGACCGACCCGGCCAAGACCCGCTCCCCCGAGGCCCGGGTTGCCTAGCCTCGGCGGCAGCCCCCTCCGCGTCTGGTGCCCTGAGCTCGACCGCGTCCGCGTGCAGGTCGAGGGCACACCGCAGGACATGACCCGGGACGGCAGCACCGGCTGGTGGACCGCCGACGCCGAGGCGCCGCACGGCACCGACTACGCGTTCCTGCTCGGTGACGACGAGACACCCCTGCCCGACCCCCGGTCGCGCTGGCAGCCCGACGGCGTCCATGCCGCGTCGCGCACCTACGACCACGGCCGCTACGACTGGACCGACGCCGACTGGACCGGCCGGGAGCTCACCGGCTCGGTCATCTACGAGCTGCACGTCGGCACGTTCACGCCCGAGCGCACCTTCGACGCCGCGATCGAGCGCCTCGACCACCTCGCCGACCTCGGTATCGACCTCGTCGAGGTGCTGCCGGTCAACAGCTTCGACGGCCCGCACGGCTGGGGCTACGACGGCGTGCTGTGGGGTGCGGTGCACGAGTCCTACGGCGGACCCGACGGATTCAAGCGCTTCGTCGACGCCTGCCACGCCCGTGGCATGGGCGTCGTGCTCGACGTCGTCTACAACCACCTCGGTCCCTCCGGCGCGTACCTCGACCGCTTCGGCCCGTACTTCGCCGGCAGCACCGACTGGGGTGCCGCCCTGAACCTCGACGGCCCGCAGTCCGACGAGGTGCGGCAGTACGTGATCGACAACGCGCTCGACTGGTTCGAGCACTTCCACGTCGACGCGCTGCGCCTCGACGCCGTGCACGCCCTGCGGGACACGCGCGCGCTGCCGCTGCTCGAGGAGATCTCGGCACGCACGGCCGAGCTGGCGCAGCGGCTCGGCCGCCCGTTGTCGCTCGTGGCCGAGTCCGACCTCAACGACCCGCGCATGGTCACCCCACGCGACCAGCACGGCCTCGGCATGGACGCCCAGTGGTGCGACGACGTGCACCACGCCCTGCACGTGTGGCTGACCGGTGAGACGGCCGGCTACTACGCCGACTTCGCCGCGCCCGATGCGCTCGCGAAGACGCTGCGCGGTGCGTTCTTCCACGACGGCACGTGGTCGTCGTTCCGCGAACGCACGCACGGGCGCCCCGTCGACACCACGACCGTCCCCGGGTCGGCGTTCGTCACCTACCTGCAGGATCACGACCAGGTGGGCAACCGCGCCACCGGCGACCGCATCTCGGCCACCATCAGCCCCGGCCGACAGGTGTGCGGCGCGGCCATCGTGCTGCTGGGCCCGTTCACGCCGATGCTCTTCATGGGCGAGGAGTGGGCGGCCAGCACGCCATGGCAGTTCTTCGCGTCCTTCCCCGATCCCGAGCTGGCCGAGGCGGTGCGATCCGGTCGCCGTCGCGAGTTCGGGCGCCACGGCTGGGGCGAGTCCGAGGTGCCCGACCCGATGGACCACGCGACGGTCGAGCGCTCGACGCTGGTCTGGGACGAGCGCGACGAGCCGGCCCACGCCGACGTCCTGCGCGCCTACCGCGAGCTGATCGCCCTGCGCCGTGAGCACCCCGAGCTCCGCGACCCGTCGCTCGCCGACCTCGTGGTGGCCCAGGACGGGGCGCGGCTCGTGCTCCACCGCGGCTCGTTCAGGGTCGAGGTCGACCGCGGCGCGGAGCGGGTGACCGTCAGCCGGGGCGACGACGTCGCCTGGTCGTTCGAGGCGCGGGTTGCCTAGATGGCGGGCACACTGACGAACATGACTGACATGCCGAGCGAGGACCCGCGGATCTCCGACGACGAGGCCGACGACCCCAAGCACAAGACGACGGACCCGGACAACGACTCCGACGTCGACGACCCGGACGCCCCGGCCCCCTTCTCGGGCCCCTACGCCTGAGGTTCGCGCACCACCTGCCTGTCACAGTGGGGTCATGGCTCTGCACCCCACGCCCGACACCCAGGTGCTCGCCGGCCGCCCCTTCCCGCTCGGCGCCCACCCCGAGGCCGGTGGCGTGCGGTTCGCGGTCGCCAGCAGCATCGCCGACCTCGTCGAGCTCTGCCTCGTCGACGATGACGGCACCGAGCGCCGCATCGAGCTGACCGAACGCACCTTCGGCGTGTGGCACGGCCTCGTGCCGGGCGTGCTGCCCGGCCAGAAGTACGGCTTCCGCGTCCACGGCCCGTACGAGCCGAAGACCGGCATGCGCTGCAACCCGCACAAGATCCTGCTCGACCCCTACGCGCGCCGCATCGCCGGCAGCCTCACGGATCTGGAGGCCGCGGTCGGCTACGCCGACGAGCCCGACGGGGTCGAGATGGCGACCGTCGACTCCCTCGGCCACGTGCCGCTCAGCGTCGTGACCAGCCCCGGCGGACCCGACACCGGCGTCAAGCCCGACGTGCCGTTCGAGGAGGCCGTCGTCTACGAGCTGCACGTCAAGGGCTTCACGCAGCAGCATCCTGACGTGCCCGAGCACCTGCGTGGCACCTACCTCGGCCTGGCGCACCCCGCCGTGATCGACCACCTCGTCCGCCTCGGCGTCACGACGGTCGAGCTGCTGCCGGTGCACGCGTTCACCGACGAGCCCGCGCTGATGCGCAACGGACGGCACAACTACTGGGGCTACTCCCCCCTCGGCTACTTCGCGCCGCACGCCGGCTACGCCAGCGAGCCCGGCCGCGAGATCGAGGAGTTCCGAACGATGGTCGCCGCGCTGCACGCCGCCGGCCTCGAGGTGCTCGTCGACGTCGTGTTCAACCACACCTGCGAGGGCGGCCCGGACGGTCCGACCCTGAGCCTGCGCGGGTACGAGGCACCCGCCTACTACCTGCACGATGACGACGGCCACATGGCCGACATCACCGGGTGCGGCAACACGTTGGAGGCCGCCTCCCCCACCGTCGTCCGACTGGTCACCGACTCGCTGCGCTACTGGACCACCGAGCTCGGGGTCGACGGCTTCCGCTTCGACCTCGCCAGCACGATGGGACGTCCCAACGGCGGCGCCTTCGACCGCGACGCGACGCTGCTCACGGCCATCACGACCGACCCCGTGCTGTCGCGCTGCAAGCTGATCGCCGAGCCGTGGGACGCGACCGGCGAGGGCTACAAGGTCGGCAAGTTCGGCGCCCAGTGGGCCGAGTGGAACGGCATCTACCGCGACACCGTGCGCGACTTCTGGCGCGGACAGTCCGGCGGCGTCGACGACCTCGCCTACCGACTGTCGGGCTCGTCCGACCTCTACGACCACACCTTCCGCCGGCCGTGGCAGTCCATCAACTTCGTCAACGCCCACGACGGCTTCACCCTGCGCGACCTCGTCAGCTACGACCACAAGCACAACGAGGCCAACGGCGAGGAGAACCGCGACGGCACCGACGACAACCGCTCGTGGAACCACGGCGTCGAGGGCGAGACCGACGACCCCGAGATCCGCGCGCTGCGCGCCCGTCAGGCCCGCAACCTGTTCGCCACGCTGCTGCTCTCGACCGGCACGCCGATGTTCGTGGCCGGCGACGAGCGCTGGCGCACCCAAGGCGGCAACAACAACGCCTACTGCCTCGACGGCCCCACCTCCTGGGTCGACTGGACGTCCACCCAGGAGTCCGACGAGATGCTGGCGTTCGCCCGCCGCGTCGTCCACCTGCGCGCCAAGAGCCCGGCGCTGCGCCAGCCCGAGTTCTTCGACGGACGCACGACCCCTACGGGACGTCCCGACCTGATCTGGTTGCGGCCGGACGGCCAGGAGATGACCGAGGCCGACTGGCTCGACCCCGAGCGGCACACCCTGAGCATGTGGATCGACGGCTCCAACAGCCAGTCGCGCACCCGCGAGGGCGAGCTGATCAGCGACCACTCCTGGCTGCTGCTCATGCACGCCGGCGCCGAGCCGATCGACGTCGTCCTGCCGGGCGCCGAGTTCGGCGAGACGTTCCGGCCGTCGCTCGACACCACCTCGCCCGACGGTGCGCCGGCCGACACGACCCTCACGGCGGGCAGCACCGTCACGCTCCAGGGCCGCTCCCTCCTGCTGCTCAAGGCCCCCCGCGAGAGCTGAACGGGTTTACGTCTGGGCGCGTCCGGGCACACTGCGGAGGTGAGCAACAGTCCCCGCCTGATCCCGGTGTCCGAGCCGAAGAACCCCGAGGCCGCCGTCCTCGTGCTGCACGGTGGCGCGAGCCGCCAGGGCAACCCGATGGTGAGCCCCACGCAGCTCTCGGTGCTGCGCATGATCCCGATCGCCAAGCGCGTGGCCCGGGCCGGCGGCAAGCGCCTCGCCGTCTACCGGCTGCTGAACTCCACGCGCGGCTGGGACACGAATCACACGCCGGTCGACGACGTGCACTGGGCGATCGACCAGATGCACGCCGACCTCAACGACCGGCTCCCCGTCGGGCTGGTCGGGCACTCGCTCGGCGGACGGGCCGCGATCCTGGCCGGCGATCGACCGGAGGTGCGCAGCGTCGTCGCGCTCAACCCCTGGGTCTACCCCACCGACGGCGGCGCCGACCTGTCCGGACGGCGTGTGCTCGTGGTCCACGGCACCGCCGACCGCATCGCACCGCTCACCAACGCCGCTGCAGCAGCCCAGGGGCTCTCGCGCACCGCCGACGTCTCGTTCGTCCGCGTCGACGGCGGCAAGCACGCCATGCTGCGCCACCACAGCGTCTACGACCAGCTCGCCGCCGACTTCGCTGCCGCGACCCTGCTGCCCGGCACCGAGCCCGCGCCGCTCGTGGCCCGCATCCTCGCCGGCGAGCACTCGATCGACATCTGACTGGCGTTCGCGGTTTTGCGGGATCGCGCCCGGGTACGACTCCCGCTAGGTTCGAAGAGACAGCCACCAACGACGCACTGGGAGCTCACTGGATGACTGGCCGCCTCGGCATCGACGACGTCAGGCCCGTCTCGGGCGACGGCACGTACCCCTCCAAGGCGGTGGTGGGCGAGCACGTCCCCGTCTCCGCCACGGTGTGGCGCGAAGGACACGACGCAGTGTCCGCCACCGTGGTGTGGCGCGGTCCGGGCGAGCAGACCGACCGCACCACCCGCATGTCCGAGCAGGGCACCGGGCTCGACCTCTTCGCCGCCACGATCGTGCCCGACGCGCCGGGTGAGTGGACGTTCCGCGTCGACGCCTGGAGCGACCCGTGGGCCACCACGGTCCACGCCATCGAGGCGAAGCTCGCCGCCGGGCAGACGCCCGAGGAGCTGGCCAACGACCTCGAGCTCGCCGCCCGCCTGCTCGACCAGGTGGGCACCCTCGACGGCGCTGCCGATGCGCTGCGCGACACCGACCTCCCGCTCGGCGCCCGGGTGGGTCCCGCGCTCTCGCCCGAGGTCCGCCGCGCGATGCACGACCACCCCGTGCGCGAGCTCGTGACGCAGGGCGTCACGAAGCGCCTCTGGGTCGACCGCCAGCGTGCGGCGTTCAGCGCCTGGTACGAGTTCTTCCCCCGTTCCACGGGCGGTGTCGACGCCGACGGGACCCCGATCCACGGCACGTTCCGCACCGCCGTCACCGAGCTCGAGCGCGCCGCCGCCATGCGGTTCGACGTCGTCTACCTGCCGCCCATCCACCCCATCGGCCGGCTCAACCGCAAGGGCCCCAACAACACGCTGACCCCGGGCCCGCAGGACGTCGGCTCCCCGTGGGCCATCGGCGCCGACGAGGGCGGGCACGACGCGATCCACCCCGAGCTCGGCACCGAGGCCGACTTCGTCGCCTTCATCGCCCGCGCGAAGGAGCTCGGCCTCGAGGTCGCGCTCGACTTCGCGCTGCAGGCCGCGCCCGACCACCCCTGGGTCGTCGACCACCCCGAGCTGTTCACGACGCTGCCCGACGGCACCATCGCGTACGCCGAGAACCCGCCCAAGAAGTACCAGGACATCTACCCCCTGAACTTCGACAACGACCCCGAGGCCGCCCGCGCCGAAATGCTGCGCGTGGCCCTGCACTGGGTCGAGCTGGGCGTGCGCATCTTCCGCGTCGACAACCCGCACACCAAGCCGCCGAGCTTCTGGGCCTGGCTCATCGCCGCGATCAAGGCCGAGCACCCCGACGTGCTGTTCCTGTCCGAGGCGTTCACCCGCCCGGCGCGCATGTGGGGCCTGGCGCGCCTGGGCTTCACCCAGAGCTACACGTACTTCACGTGGCGCACCGCGAAGGACGAGCTGATCGAGTTCGGCGAGGACCTCCGCGACCACTGGGACGAGGGTCGCGGCAACCTCTTCGTCAACACGCCCGACATCCTCCCCGAGCACCTGCAGACGGGTGGTCCGGGCATGTTCGCGCTGCGCGCCGCACTGGCTGCCACCCTGTCGCCGTCGTGGGGCGTCTACGCCGGCTACGAGCTCTTCGAGCACGAGGCGGTGCGACCCGGCAGCGAGGAGTACCTCGACTCCGAGAAGTACGAGCTGCGTCCGCGCGACTTCGCCGGTGCGCTGGCCGAGGGCCGTTCGCTCGAGCCGTGGCTCACCCGCCTCAACGAGATCCGCCACGCGCACCCGGCGCTGCACCAGATGCGCACGCTGCAGTTCCACCACGTCGACCACGACGCGCTGCTGGCCTACTCCAAGACCGACCCCTCCACCGGTGACGTCGTCGTGGTGGTCGTGTCCCTCGACCCGTACGAGCCCCGTGAGGCCACGCTGCACCTCGACCTCGCCGCGCTCGGCTTCCACGCCGACGAGACCGTCGACGCCCACGACGAGGTCACCGGCGAGACCTTCACCTGGGGGCCGGCCAACTACGTCCGCCTCGACCCCGCCCGTGCGTGCGCGCACGTGGTCTCCCTGACCCGACGAAAGTGAGTGCATGAGCGAGCGAAACGAGCACGGACAGTCGCACGAGGACGTCGCCCCCGACCACGCCCTGGTGGGGCTGGAGGACACTCCACACACCGGTGAGGCCGTCGAGCCCGACGGCACCTTCGTGGAGCCGCACTCGGAGGACTTCGCCCACGCCGAGCAGGCGCCCGAGAACCCCGAGTGGTTCAAGCGTGCCGTGTTCTACGAGGTGCTGGTGCGCGCCTTCGCCGACTCCGACGGCGACGGCACCGGCGACCTCCGCGGCCTCGCCGACAAGCTCGACTACCTCGAGTGGCTCGGCGTCGACTGCCTCTGGCTGCCCCCGTTCTACGCCTCCCCCCTGCGCGACGGCGGCTACGACATCAGCGACTTCCGCGCCGTGCTGCCGGAGTTCGGCACCGTCGACGACTTCGTGCACCTGCTCGAGGAGGCGCACAGCCGCGGCATCCGCGTCATCACCGACCTCGTGCTCAACCACACCTCCGACGCGCACCCGTGGTTCCAGGCCTCGCGCCAGGACCCGGACGGCCCGTACGGCGACTTCTACGTGTGGTCCGACGACGACTCCGCCTACTCCGACGCGCGCATCATCTTCGTCGACACCGAGTCGTCCAACTGGACCTACGACCCCGTGCGTGGGCAGTTCTACTGGCACCGGTTCTTCAGCCACCAGCCCGACCTCAACTTCGAGAACCCCGCCGTGCGCGAGGCGATGCTCGACGTGCTGCGCTTCTGGCTCGAGATCGGCATCGACGGGTTCCGCCTCGACGCCGTGCCCTACCTGTTCGAGGAGGAGGGCACGAACTGCGAGAACCTCCCCCGCACGCACGAGTACCTCAAGGAGGTGCGCGCGACGGTCGACCGTGAGTTCCCCGGTCGCGTGCTGCTGGCCGAGGCCAACCAGTGGCCGGCCGACGTCGTCGAGTACTTCGGTGACCCCGAGGTGGGTGGCGACGAGTGCCACATGGCCTTCCACTTCCCGCTGATGCCGCGCATCTTCATGGCGGTGCGCCGCGAGTCGCGCTTCCCGATCTCGGAGATCCTGGCGCAGACGCCGGCCATCCCCGACGGCACGCAGTGGGGCATCTTCCTGCGCAACCACGACGAGCTGACGCTCGAGATGGTCACCGACGACGAGCGCGACTACATGTACCGCGAGTACGCCAAGGACCCGCGGATGAAGGCCAACATCGGCATCCGCCGCCGGCTGGCCCCGCTGCTGGAGAACGACCGCAACCAGCTCGAGCTGTTCACGGCGATGCTCCTGAGCCTGCCGGGCTCCCCCGTCCTGTACTACGGCGACGAGATCGGCATGGGCGACAACATCTGGTTGGGCGACCGCGACGCCGTGCGCACCCCGATGCAGTGGTCGCCCGACCGCAACGCGGGCTTCTCGCGCTCCGACCCGGGCCGCGTGTACCTGCCGCCGATCATGGACCCCACCTACGGCTACGAGGCCATCAACGTCGAGGCCCAGCAGGGCAGCGACGCCTCGTTGCTCAACTGGACGCGGCGGATGATCGCGGTGCGCCGCGAGCACCCCGCGTTCGCCGAGGGTGAGTTCGTCGACCTGGGCGGCTCCAACCCCAGCGTGCTGGCCTACGAGCGCATCTGGCGCCGGCCCGACGGCGAGCTCGACGTCGTCCTCTGCATCAACAACCTGTCGCGCTTCCCGCAGCCGGTCGAGCTGAACCTCGGCGAGCACCAGGGGCGGGTGCCGGTCGAGCTGACCGGCCGGGTGCGCTTCCCGCGCATCGGCGAGCTGCCGTACCTGCTGACCCTGCCGGGTCACGGGTTCTACTGGTTCCAGCTGGTCGAGAGCGACGACGACGGCGAACGAAGGAGCATGGCATGAGTGAGCTCATCGACCAGGTCGCCGCCGCTCTTCCCGAGTGGCTGCCCACCCAACGCTGGTTCGGCGGCAAGGACCGCGAGATCACCGCGGTCCGACCGCTGGCCTCCACGACGATCCTCGAGGGCGACCCCCTGCTGGTCCACCTCGTCGTCGAGGTCGAGCAGGACGACCGCAGCGAGTCCTACCAGCTGCTGATCGGCCGGCGCGACGAGCAGGTGCCCGACGTCCCGGCCTCCGCGTCGATCCCCGGCACCGACGGCCTGGTCTACGAGGCCAGCGGCGACGCCGACCTGACCTGCCAGCTGCTCGACCTCATCGCCGGCGGCGAGTCGATCGGCGACCTGCGGTTCGAATCCGAGCCGGGCGCCGAGCTCGACACCGGCCTGCGCGGACACCCCATCAGCTCCGAGCAGAGCAACACCTCGCTGGTGTACGGCAGCCAGTACATCCTCAAGCTGTTCCGCAAGCTGACGCCCGGCACCAACAAGGACCTGCTGCTGCACCGCGCGCTGCGCGAGGTGGGCTCGGAGCACATGGCCGACCCGCTCGGCTCGATCTCCGGCCGGCTCGGCGACGACGTCGTCACGTTCGGCATGCTGCAGCGATTCATGCCCGACGCCGCCGACGGCTGGGTCATGGCCACCACCAGCGTCCGCGACTTCATGGCCGACACCTCTGGCCTGCCGCCCGAGGAGCTCGGTGGCGACTTCGCCGGCGAGGCCTACCGCCTCGGCCGCGCCGTCGCCGACGTCCACGCCGACCTGGCGCGCGCCCTGGGCACCGAGGAGGCCGACGCCACCCAGCTCGAGCAGACCGTCGAGGCGATGCTGCAGCGGCTCGACCGGGTGGTCGGCGACGTCCCCGACCTCGCCCAGCACACCGACGGGCTCGCCGCGGCGTTCCGCGCCGTGTCCGACGTCCCGACGCCCATCACGGTCCAGCCGGTGCACGGCGACCTGCACCTGGGCCAGGTGCTGCGCACGCTGCAGGGTTGGCTGCTGCTGGACTTCGAGGGCGAGCCCGCCGCCAGCTCGGCCGAGCGCGCCGCCCTGCGCTCGCCGCTGCGCGACGTCGCCGGCATGCTGCGCTCGTTCGACTACGCCGCCCAGCAGCTGCTCGTGGGACTGCCCGAGGACGAGGAGCAGTCCGAGCGCGCGGCCGCCTGGGCCGACCGCAACCGGTCGGCGTTCTGCGACGGCTACGCCAAGGCGGCCGGGCACGACCCCCGCGACAGCGCGGTGCTGCTGCGGGCGTTCGAGCTCGACAAGGCCGTCTACGAGGTGTCGTACGAGCACGCGAACCGCCGCGACTGGCTGGTCGTCCCCCTGACCTCCATCACCCGCCTCATGACCGAGGGGAGCTGAGCATGGACACGACGTACGAGCCCACCGTGGGCGACCTCGACCTCCACCTGATCGCCGAGGGCCGCCACGAGCGCCTCTGGGACGTCCTGGGTGCCCACGTGCGATCGCTTGACGCTGACGATGGCACCGCCACACCCGGCACCACCTTCGCGGTCTGGGCACCCCACGCCCAGATGGTGCAGGTCGCCGGCGACTTCAACGACTGGGACGGCGGACGCCACCCCATGCGTCCGCTGGGCGGTCCCGGCGTCTGGGAGCTCTTCGTGCCCGGCATCGGTGCCGGCACCCACTACAAGTTCCGCATCCAGGGTCCCGACGGCTCGTGGCACGAGAAGGCCGACCCCATGGCGTTCGGCACCGAGGTGCCGCCGGCCACCGCGTCGGTCGTCGTCGACCCGCAGCACACCTGGAAGGACGACGCCTGGGTCGCCCAGCGCGACGCCACCGTGTGGCTCGACGCCCCGATGAGCATCTACGAGGTGCACCTCGGATCGTGGCGCCAGGGGCTCGACTACCGCGAGCTGGCCGACGCCCTCGCCGATCACGTCGAGGCCACCGGGTTCACCCACGTCGAGCTCATGCCCGTCGCCGAGCACCCCTTCGGCGGCTCCTGGGGCTACCAGGTCACCTCGTACTACGCGCCCACCTCGCGCTTCGGCTCCCCCGACGACTTCCGCTGGTTCGTCGACCGCCTGCACCAGCGCGGCATCGGCGTCATCGTCGACTGGGTGCCGGCGCACTTCCCGAAGGACGAGTGGGCGCTGGCCCGCTTCGACGGCCAGCCGCTCTACGAGCACCCCGACCCGCGCCGCGGCGAGCAGCCCGACTGGGGCACCTACGTGTTCGACTTCGGCCGCCCCGAGGTGCGCAACTTCCTGGTCGCCAACGCGCTGTACTGGATCGAGGAGTTCCACCTCGACGGCCTGCGGGTCGACGCCGTGGCCTCGATGCTCTACCTCGACTATTCGCGCAACGACGGCGAGTGGGAGCCCAACAAGCACGGCGGACGCGAGAACCTCGAGGCCGTCCAGCTGCTGCAGGAGCTGAACGCCACGGTCTACAAGCACCACCCCGGCGTCGTCATGGTGGCCGAGGAGTCGACGGCCTGGCCGGGCGTCAGCCGCCCCACCGACAGCGGCGGCCTGGGCTTCGGCTTCAAGTGGAACATGGGCTGGATGCACGACACGCTTTCGTTCCTCGGCAACGACCCCGTGCACCGCTCGTACCACCACGGCGAGATGACGTTCGCGATCGACTACGCGTGGACCGAGAACTTCATCCTGCCGATCTCGCACGACGAGGTCGTGCACGGCAAGGGCTCCCTGTGGGAGCGCATGCCCGGTGACGACTGGAACAAGGCCGCCGGAGTCCGTTCGCTGCTGGCCTTCATGTGGGCCCACCCCGGCAAGCAGATGCTGTTCATGGGGGGTGAGTTCGCCCAGGAGGGCGAGTGGGCCGAGTCGCGGTCGCTCGACTGGCACCAGGCCGGCGAGCCGCTGCACGCCGGCGTGCAGAAGCTGGTCAGCGACCTCAACGCCATCTACCGCGACGCCCCCGCGTTGTACTCGGCCGACGGCCGTCCCGAGGGCTTCCATTGGATCGACGCCTCCGACACCGAGCGCAACATCATCTGCTTCCTGCGCATCGGCAGCGACGGCTCGCGTTTGGCCTGCCTGGCCAGCTTCTCCGGCAGTCCGCACCACGACTACCGCGTGGGCCTGCCGCTCGCGGGGCCGTGGCGCGAGGTGCTCAACACCGACGCCCAGGTCTACGGCGGATCCGGTGTCGGCAACATGGGCCACGTCGAGGCCGAGGGCACGCCGTGGCACAACCAGCCCGCATCAGCGCTCGTGCAGCTGCCGCCGTCCGGCGTGCTGTGGCTCGTCCCCGACGAGCCGCCCACCGCCCCCAGCACGGGTGGCAAGCGCAAGGCCCAGACCGATGCACCGGAGGTGACCCCGTGACCGATCTGACGTCGCTCGTCGAGGAGCTGCTGACCACCGCCCGGGCCCACGCCTCCGGACGCGGGGGGCGATCCGTCCGGGGCGGTCAGGAGACGCACCTGCACCACATGGTGCTGGCTCTGACCGCCGGTTCGAGCCTGTCCGAGCACGAGAGCCCCGGCGAGGCCACCCTGCTCGTCCTGCACGGACGGGTCCGGCTCGAGGCCGGCGACGACGCATGGGACCTGGGCGCCGGCGAGCTGGCCGACATCCCGCCCCGCCGGCACGGCCTCACCGCACTGGAGGACAGCGCCGTCATGCTCACCACGGTGCGCATCTAGCACGGGTCCGGACGCACGAGCTGCGGGGATCCCTCGACGCGCGACGTCGTCGCGGGTGGTGGGGCCCATCTCGATTCGCGGAGCCTTCGACGACATGACTGAGCCCCGCCACCCCCGAAGAACGGGGGTGGCGGGGCTCAGTCATGTCGTGGAGCTGCGGGGAATCGAACCCCGGTCCTCTGGCGCTGCATCAGGTCTTCTCCGGGTGCAGTTCGTCAGATCGCTTTTCTCGGCCCTGGTGCTCGGACGAACACGTCACCAACAGGCTCAGTCACGAAAAAGTCCCGATCACGCCTCGCGACGCGGCATGACCAGCAAGTCCCCTGAATGAGACAGACGATCCGGGACGGGGACGCTCCCGGGTCTGCCCTTCACCAGTCGCTGTCAGGCAGCGAGGGCGAAGTCAGTGCGCTTTGAATCGGCACTTGTGGGTTGCAACGAACGTTCAAGAGATGACGTTGCCTTCTCTACCCGCTTCACCTGATCCGAACGACCACAGTCGAAACCGATCAGCCCCTCTGGAGTTGTCAATCTTCACCAGCATAACCCCTGGTGGACGCCGAGCATTCCCGTTCGTCACTCGTCGCCGTCCGATCGGACGGTCACTCTGGCAACCGAAGGTACCGTGATCGGGGCGCACTGTGGGCTCCATCACACCTTGTGATCACCACCCTGTGGATCAGGGACATAGGAGGCTTCTGATGAGAAGCCGTACATCACAGCACCGTTCCACCCCGCCGAACCGCCCCCGCCCCCGCCGGTTCCGCCCCTTCCGCACCACCGCCGCCATCACCACGGCGCTGGCCACTGCGCTCGCCTTCACCGCGATCCCCGCCGCCCACGCCATCGCCACGGCGCCGGACCTCGGCACCGCTGCCGAGTACTCGGTGCTCGGCGGACAGAGGGTCACGAACACCGGGCCGTCGGTCCTCGCCGCCAGCGTCGGCGTGCACCCGGGCACCGCCATCACCGGATTCGGACCCGGGACGTACGGCGGAGAGATCCACGCCGGCGACGCAGAAGCGATCCAGGCCCAGAGCGACCTCACGGCCGCGTACATCTCCACGGGAGGCCAGGCCACGGACACCACGCTCGAGCCTCCCGCGCCCGGCGCACCCGTCGAGCTCGGGGGACGCAACCTGGTTCCCGGGGTCTACACCGTCGCCAGCGGTGCGCAGCTGACCGGCCCGCTGACCCTCGATGCCGGCGGCGACCCGGACGCGGTCTTCGTGTTCCAGATCGGCGAGGCCCTCAACACCTTCACCGGCAGCAGTGTCGTCCTGCTGGGCGACGCGAGCCCCTGCAACGTGTACTGGCAGGTGACCAGCTCGGCCGTCCTCGGCACCAGCAGCTCGTTCGTCGGCACCATCATGGCGCTGACCTCGATCTCGCTGCAGAACGGCGCGACCCTCGACGGACGGGCCCTGGCCCGCAACGGCTCGGTCACCCTCGACAACAACGTCATCGGCACCGACCCGTGCTTCGCTCCGGAGGAGGAGCCCGAGCCTGAGCCGGAACCCGAGCCCGATCCCGTGCCCGGGACCGGGACCGGTGGCAGCGCCGGATCAGGCCCGCCCCCCGTGGACGTGCCCGGAAGCCCCGGTTATCCCGGCGGTCCGGGCTACCCGGGTGGCAACCTGCCCGACGTGGGTGGCGGGATCGGCGCAGTCCCGATCACGCTCGCGGCACTGGCCGTGCTGGTCGGCGCTGCCCTCCTCCGCGGTGGCCGGCGTCAGCTGAGCTTGTAGTCCTTCAGCAGGGCGCGTCCGATGATCATCTTCTGGATGTCGGACGTGCCCTCGCCGATCAGCATGAAGGCCGACTCGCGGTACAGGCGCTCGATCTCGTACTCCTTGGAGTAGCCGTAGCCGCCGTGGATGCGGAACGACGCCTCGACGACCTCGTTGCAGTACTCGCTGGCGAGCATCTTGGCCATGCCGGCCTCGACGTCCATGCGCTTGCCGGAGTCCTTGAGGCGCGCGGCCTTGACCACCATCGTGTGCGCGGTCTCGACCTTCGTGGCCATCTCGGCCAGGCGGAACAAGATGGCCTGGTGCTGGGCGATCGGCTTGCCGAAGGTCTCGCGCTGCTGCGCGTAGGCGATGCCGAGCTCGAACGCGCGGTTGGCGATGCCGACGGCGCGGGCGCCGACGTTGACGCGGCCCACCTCGACGCCGTCCATCATCTGGTAGAAGCCCTTGCCGGGCGCGCCGCCGAGGACCTGGTCGGCCGAGATCTTGTGCTTGTCCAGGATCATCTCGGTCGTGTCGATGCCCTTGTAGCCCATCTTGTCGATCTTGCCCGGGATCGTGACGCCCTGAGCGGTCTCGCCGAAGCCGGGCTCCTTCTCGATGAGGAAGGTCGACATGTTCTGGTAGACGCTGTCGGCACCCTCGTCGGTCTTGCAGAGCACTGCCACGAGGTTCGACGATCCACCGTTCGTCAGCCACATCTTCTGGCCGGTGATCTCGTAGCCGTCGTCGGTCTTCACGGCCTTCGTGGAGATGGCCGAGACGTCGGAGCCGAGCGACGGCTCGCTCATGCTGAAGGCGCCACGGACCTCGCCGGTGGCCATCTTCGGCAGGTACTTCTGCTTCTGCTCGTCGGTGCCGTGCTGGATCAGCATGTACGCCACGATGAAGTGCGTGTTGATGACGCCCGACACGCTCATCCAGCCGCGGGCGATCTCCTCGACGACCAGCGCGTAGGTCAGCAGCGACTCACCGAGTCCGCCGTACTCCTCGGGGATCATGAGACCGAAGATGCCGAGCTCCTTGAGGCCCTCGACGATCTCCGTCGGGTACTCGTCCTTGTGCTCCAGCTCGGTGGCGACCGGGATGATCTCCTTCTCCACGAACTGCCGGACGACCTTGAGGATCTCCTGCTGCTCCTCGGTCAGACCTTCGGTGGTGACGAGACGACCCATGCGTGACTCCTGTACGAGTGGAGGGGAGGACAGGCGCACTCTACCGGCACTAGTCCGCGAGCACCGGCGTGGTCGGCCGACGCCGCGCGGTGACGATCGCGAGTCCCGCCAGGATCAGCCCGAGGCCCGCGTACACGCCCCACGGCGGCGCCTGGCCCAGGAAGACGGCCGCCAGGAGGGCGGCCACCGGCACCTCGAGCAGCAGCAGGAGCGAGATCAGCACGGGACTCATCACCGCGAGCAGGTGGTTGAGCAGCGAGTGCCCGAGGAACTGGGCGCTGACCGTCACGGCGGCGATCAGCAGCCAGTCGCGGCTCGAGAACCCGACCAGGTCGACGCCCGAGACCACCACGCCGAGCAGCAGCGTGGCCGCGCAGATGCCGTAGCAGACGGCGGTGTAGGCGGTCGTCGACAGCTCGCGCCGCACCTCCTGCCCCGCCACCAGGTACAGCGCGGCGAAGAACCCGCCCAGCACCGCGAGACCGTCACCGGCAAGCGCACGTGTCGAGACCGTCAGGTCGGTGCCGGAGACCACCAGGACCCCCGCGATCGCCAGGGCCGAGCCGAGGACCGCCGCCAACGGCACCGGGACCCCACGGATCCGGTCGACCACCAGGACCCAGACCAGCTGGGTCGTCACGAGGGCCGTGGCCGCCGCGACCGACGTCAGCTTGAGCGCCCCCACCCACGTGGCGAAGTGCAGCGCCAGCATGACCCCGGCGAACAGCACCGCTCGCCGGCCCCGTGGCGACAGCGCGGCGAGCTCTCCACGCCGGCGCACGCCCGCCATCGGCAGCAGCACGGCTGCGGCGGCGGCGTTGCGCCAGAAGGCGATCGCTAGTGCCGGCGCCGTCGTCGCGGCCATCAGGGGCCCGGAGGCGGACACACCCAGGACCGCGATGGCGGCGAGGAGGGCGTTCACGTCCGCCAGTGTGGTCCACGACTACCGTGACGCCATGCCCTGGCTGCCCGTCCTCGCGATCCTCGTGCCCACGCTCGTCATCGCCGCCGCCTTCTTCGTGGCCGCGGCCCGCCGCGAGGGGCTGGACCGCCGCAAGAACCTCGTGGGCGGCGTCATGATGTCGATCTGCGGACTCACCGCCGCCGCGGCCGCCGGCCTCCTCGCCAGCGCCCCACCCCCCAGCTGAGGCGCCCGGGAGCGGTGAGTAGGTGGCCGAACTCGCTCCGGAGCGGTGAGTAGGTGGCCAAATTCGGCGCTCATTTGGCCACTGGCTCACCACCGCTCAGGCGATTCGGCCCGTAAGTCACCGCCCGATCAGCCCCAGGACTTCTCCAGCTCCGCCAGCGCTGTCTCGAGGTGGATCAGCAGTCGCTGCAGCGAGCTGCAGCGATCAGCCCCACGACTTCTCCAGCTCCGCCAGTGCCGTCTCGAGGTGGATCAGCAGTCGCTGCAGGTGAGGCACGGCGCGGCGGTCGCCGATGATGCCGACGTCGATGAAGCCCTTGCGGCTCGTCAGGGTGATGTTGATGGCCTGGCCGTCCAGCGCGATCGAGACCGGGTAGAGCCCGTCGAGCCGTGCCCCGTTGAAGTACATGTCCTCCTTGGGGCCCGGCACGTTCGAGACCACCACGTTGAACGGCGGGTGCGTGTACTTGACGAACCCGGGCACCGGGCTGAACGCCAACGGCAGCATCTGCAGCGCCGAGAACGCCAGGATCTGCGTGGGCGTGAGGTCACCGAGGATGCGCTTGGCCTGCTTGGTCGAGTAGGCGATCTCCTCCAGGCGCGTCGATCCGTTGTCGCGATCGGTCGCGAGGTTGACCACGATCGCGCCGGTCTGGTTGCCCGTCGGACCTCCCGGGCCGGCGCGCAGCGACAACGACACCGGCACCATCGCCGTCAGCGGGTCGTCGGGCAGGGCGTTGTTCTCGAGCAGGTAGTCGCGCAGGGCGCCCGACACCATGGCGAGCACGACGTCGTTGAGCGTCGTCGCCGACGACCGCGCCACCCGCTGGATGCGATCCATGTCCCACGACTGCGCGGCGAAGCGGCGCGCGCCACCGACCGGCACGTTGAGCATCGTCTTGGGTGCCCGCGGCATCGTCAGGTCGTTCTCGCCCAAGGCCTCGGCCGCGATCTTCACCGAGGCCGGCACGAGACCCGCCACCTCTCCCAGCGCCCCAGCGGCGCCGCGCACGAGGCCCATCGGGGCGAACCCTGAAGCCTTCTCGACGCTGGTGCTCCGCGGCCTCGGCTCGTGGAACCACGGCGGCGTGCAGTCGCGGGCGTCGGGATCGGTGCTGAGCGACTTCTGCAGCAGACGGATCGCCGACACACCGTCGACCATGCCGTGGTGCACCTTCGTGTAGACCGCCATCCGGCCGTCCTGCAGACCCTCGATCACGTGACACTCCCACAAGGGGCGGTGCCGGTCGAGCAGGCTGCTGTGCCAGCGCGAGGTCAGCTGGAGCAGCTCGCGGATCCGGCCCGGGTGAGGGAGGGCCGAGTGCCGGACGTGGTAGTCCAGGTCGATCGCGTCGTCGCTGCCCCACCAGGTCATGCCCAGCGCGCCCACCGGCTCAGCCGGACGCCGGCGGAACAGCGGGTTGACCTCCCGGTCCGCCCGGAACGACTCGACCAGGTCCCGCGCGAACTCCGGCCCCGATCCCTCCGGCGGTTCGAAGAGCTGCAGGCCCCCCACGTGCATCGGGTGCTCGCGGGACTCGGCCAGCAGGAACATCGAGTCCGTGGGCGGCATGAACGGCATGTGGGGCTCCTGAGGGATGGCGCCGGGCGAGGGAGACCGGCCTGGCGTACGCTAGCGAACCAGTGTGAAGCACGTCACGTGATGTTGCGATCTCAGCAGGGGTCGATGCATCCCCCATGAGGACGATGAGAGAGGGAGAACCGATGGGACCCCACCTCGCGGTCGCGGCCGAGGCCGCCTTCCGGTCCGGTGCCAGCTTGCAGTCCCAACTGCTGGCCCACGCACTCAAGCACACCGTGCGCCCGCTCCTGCACGCCTGGTCCCACCTCCCGGTCGACATCTTCCTGCCCAACCTCATCGAGCATGCGGCCCGCCTGCTGCCCGCCCCCGAGGGCACCCGGTGGCGTCAGGTCCGGCTCCCCCACTGCCCCGCCGAGTGGGTCTCGGGCGCCGGAGTCACCGACCGCTCCGGCGACAACCCCTCGGCGATCCTCTACCTGCACGGCGGTGCCTTCCTGACGTGCGGCCTCAACACGCACCGCCGCCTCGTCTCGCGCATCTCCACCGCCTCCGACCGTCCTGTGCTCAACGTCGGCTACCGGCAGATGCCCCACGAGCCCATCACCGAGTCGATCGCCGACGGCCTCGAGGGACTCCGCTGGCTGCTGGGCCAGGGCTACCGCGCCGAGGACATCACGATCGCCGGTGACTCCGCCGGCGGCTACCTCGCCTTCGCCGTCGCCCGCGCGGCGATCGATGCCGGGCTCGGTCGTCCCGCCGGGGTGGTGGCCCTGTCGCCGCTGCTCGACTTCGACCCCACCGGCAAGGCTGCGCACCGCAACGCGCACCGCTGCCAGGTGTTCTCGCTCAAGGCGGTCGCGCGACTCACCGACCTCACCGACCGACTCGACGCCCGCCGCGGCGTCTCGGGCCACCGGACCAACCCCGTCGACATGCCGCTCGCCGACCTGCCCCCCGCCCTGCTGCACGTGGGCTCGCGCGAGGTCCTGCTCGCCGACGCCGAGCTGATGGCCAACCGGCTCGTCGCGGCCGGTGTGCCGTGCGACTTCACCGTCTGGGACCGCCAGGTGCACGTGTTCCACGCGGCGGCCTCCTGGGTGCCCGAGGCGCGCGCCGCCATCGAGGAGATCGGCCAGTTCGTCCAGGCGCTCGACGCTGCGGCGCAGGCACCGGTCGCCCGGCCCGCCGCCGAGTCCGCCGCCGACTCGTCCGAGCGCGACCTCCAGGCTGTCGCCAGCCGCTGACCGGCATAGGCTGACCGGCGTGAGCACGAGCCCCGGTCGCATCTTCCTGTCCCGCATCGTCGGGCAGGAGGTCTTCGACCCCGCGGGCGACCAGGTCGGCAAGCTGCGCGACGTCGTCGTGGCCGTCCGCTCGGCCCGCCAGCGTCCCCGTGTCGTCGGTCTCGTCGTCGAGATCCTCGGACGCCGGAGGGTCTTCCTGCCCATCACGCGCGTCACGTCGCTCGACTCCGGGCAGATCATCACCACCGGCGTGCTGAACCTGCGCCGCTTCGAGAAGCGCCGCAGCGAGACGCTGGCGATCCACGAGCTCTTCGACCGCTCGGTCACGGTCGCCGACGGACGCCGTGGCACGGTCTACGACCTCGGCATGGAGCAGGACCCGCGCCGCGACTGGTACGTCAGCGCCGTCGCCGTGCAGGAGGCCGGCAAGCGATTCGGGCGCCGGGGGCCCCAGCACGTGCTGGAGTGGGACGAGGTCGGCGGCTTCGTCGACGAGGAGACCGGGCAGGGCGCCACCCACCTGCTCGCCACGATGGACGAGATGCGTCCGGCCGACCTCGCCAACGCCTTGCTCGACCTGCTGCCCAAGCGCCGCACCGAGGTCGCCGCCGAGCTCGACGACGAGCGCCTCGCCGACGTGCTGGAGGAGCTGCCCGACGCCGTGCAGGTCGAGCTGCTGGGGGTCCTCGACCCCGACCGCGCGGCCCACGTGCTCGAGGAGATGGACCCCGACGACGCCGCCGACCTGCTCGGCGAGCTGCCGCACGCCACCTCCGAGCAGCTGCTGGGGCTCATGGAGCCCGAGGACGCCGAGGACGTGCGCCGGCTGCTCACCTACGAGGACCGCACCGCCGGCGGCATGATGACCACCGAGCCGGTCATCCTCCCCCCGGACGCCACCGTCGCCGAGGCGCTCGCCCGCGTGCGCGAGCCTGAGATCGGACCGGCCCTGGCCTCGATGATCTACGTCTGCCGCCCCCCCGTCGAGACCCCCACGGGACGCTTCCTCGGCGTGGTGCACTTCCAGGCCCTGCTGCGGGAGCCGCCGTCGACGCTCGTCGGCCAGCTGGCCGACAACGACATCGACTGGCCGCGCCCGGAGAGCTCGCTCGAGCAGGTCGCCAGCCTGCTCGCCTCGTACGACCTCGTGGCCCTGCCCGTGGTCGACGAGAACTCGCACCTCGTCGGCGTCGTCACGATCGACGACGTGCTCGACCACCTGCTGCCCGAGGGCTGGCGTGAACGCGATGCCGACGAGCCCCGGGTCGACGACCCCCGGATCGATGTGCCCCCTGCGGCGGTGAAGCATGGCTGAGTCCCGCTGGTTCCCCCGTCGTTCCGCGAAGGAGGAGTCGCGCCGCGCCGACAACCGGAACGCCGAGCGCTCCGACCGCTACCGCCTCGACCAGCCGCGCGACCCCCGCCGCGCGCTGCGGCGCCCGCGGGCGCAGTTCGACTCCGAGCGGTTCGGTCGCTTCGCCGAGACCTTCGCCCGGTTCATGGGCACCGCCACGTTCCTGGCGTGGATGACGGCACTCATCATCGTCTGGCTGCTGTGGAACGTGCCATGGGGCCCGGACCGTCCCCGCTGGGACCAGTACCCCTTCATCTTCCTGACGCTGATCCTGTCGTTGCAGGCGTCCTACGCGGCGCCACTGATCCTGCTGGCGCAGAACCGGCAGGAGGCCCGCGACCGGGTGCAGCAGGAGCAGGACCGTCAGGCCGACGCCCAGGCGCACGCCGACATGGAGTTCCTGGCCCGCGAGGTCGCGAGCCTGCGCCTCGGTCTCGGCGAGGTCGCCACGCGTGACTTCATCCGCGGTGAGCTGCGGGGGCTGTCGGAGTCGTTGGAGCGGCCCGAGGACGACGCCGACCGCGCCTGACCGACCCCTCGACGGTCCCCCGTACCATGGAGATCATGGCTGCCGTCACCGAAGATCAGGTCCGCGAGGCTCTCGCCCGCGTCGACGATCCCGAGATCAAGCGTCCGATCACCGAGCTGGGCATGGTCGACACGATCACGATCGGTGACACCGACATCACCGTCCGGTTGCTGCTGACCGTCGCCGGGTGCCCGTTGAAGGACACCCTGAACCGCGACATCACCAACGCGGTCGCCACGGTCGCCCCGGCTCACACCGTCACGGTCGACATGGGCGTCATGACCGACGAGCAGCGTGGCGCGATGCGCGACATGCTCCGCGGCGGCGCCGCCGAGCGCGAGATCCCGTTCGCCCAGGCCGGTTCGCTCACCCGCGTCTACGCGATCGCCTCCGGCAAGGGTGGTGTCGGCAAGTCGTCGGTCACCGTCAACCTCGCGGTCGCGATGGCCAAGCGCGGGCTCAAGGTCGGCATCGTCGACGCCGACATCTACGGCCACTCGATCCCCGACCTGATGGGTCTCGGCGACGCCCGGCCCACCCAGGTCGACGACATGATCATGCCCGTGCCGGTGGGTGTCGTGGGCGAGGGCATCCCCGACCTCAAGGTCATGAGCATCGGCATGCTCAAGCCGCGCAAGGACCAGGTCGTCGCGTGGCGCGGCCCGATGCTCGACCGTGCGCTCGTGCAGATGCTCAGCGACGTCTACTGGGGCGACCTCGACGCCCTGCTGCTCGACCTGCCGCCGGGCACCGGCGACATGGCCATCAGCATCGGGCAGCACCTGTCCAACGCCGAGGTCGTCGTCGTCACCACCCCGCAGCAGGCCGCCGCCAGCATCGCCGAGCGCGCCGGCACGATGGCTTCGATGCTGCACCAGCGCGTCGTGGGCGTCATCGAGAACATGTCGTACCTGACGCTGCCGAACGGCGACCGCATGGAGGTCTTCGGCTCCGGTGGCGCCGAGCAGGTGGCCCGCACGCTCAGCGAGCGCCTCGGCTACGACGTGCCGATGCTGGGCCAGATCCCCCTCGAGGAGCAGCTGCGCGTCGGCGGCGACGCCGGTCGTCCCATCGTCGCCACCGACCCCGACGCCGAGTCGGCCAAGGTCTTGCAGGCGATGGCCGACCAGCTCAGCGGCCGCTCGCGCGGTCTGGCCGGCATGCAGCTCGGGCTCTCCCCCGCCGGCCGCTAGGTCCTCTCGTGCTGGGGATGGGCTGGCCGGAGATCGCCGTCATCGCGATCGTGGCCACGCTCGTCTTCGGGCCCGACCGGCTGCCCGACCTCGCTCGCCAGCTCGGCCGCTTCCTGCGCACCGTGCGGCAGATGGCCGACAATGCCAAGAACGACCTCGGTCGCGAGATCGGGCACGACCTGTCGGACATGAACCTCCGCGAGCTCGATCCGCGCGAGATGGTGCGCCGCTCGATGCTCGACGACAACGTCTCGGCACCGGTCACCCCGCGCCCGCAGCGGCGGATGCTGCGGCCCGGCGAGCGGCCACCGTTCGACGCCGAGGCCACCTAGCCGCTGGTGACCCACGAGGTCATGCGCTCGAGCCCGTCGTCGATGCGGTCGGTGGTCTCGCGGGCGGGGGTCGTGGGCAGCTGCGCCACGACGTCCTCGATGCGCGCCCACCCGGCATCGGTGATCAGGGTGTAGACGACGCCCTCCGCGTCCCAGGTGACCACGGTGGGCACACCGTCGCGCACCATGACGGCGGACTCTGCCACGGTGGCCGGGCGGAAGCCGTCGAGCGCCTCGTGGTCGACCGACCCGACCTGCTCGACCAGCTGCAGACGCACCCGCCCGTCGGAGTAGCGCAGGGAGACGGCATCCTCGGCGTCGACGAGATGACCGTCGAGCCGGCGCAAGTCACCGGCCAGCGTCTCGTGGCAGGGCCACCCGTCGGCGGCGAGCTCGTCGAGGCGCGCCGGTGAGAGCCGCAGGCCGGCCTGCGCGACCTCGCCGGCGACCTGAGGGGAACGCTCGCGGGCGATGTCCGACACGAACTGGGCGACGTACGCCTCGACGTCGGGACGGACGGGGTCACCGGCGCGCTCGGGGCCCGGTGCCAGCAGGTAGGCCAGCATCAGCACCGCCATCGAGGCACCCGTGAGCACGGCCGCCGCACCGAGGGGACGCAGCAGCCGGGACTCGCGCGGCGCCGGCGGTGGCGGATCGACGGCCAGCGCCGACAGCGAACGGGCCAGGTCGTGCGGGACTCCTGGCACGCCGGTGCGGCCCATGCGGCGCTTGAGCTGTTCCTGCTCGGCGACCGCCTCGCGACACCGGGCACAGCCGGCCAGGTGCTGACGCGCAGCCGCCTCGCGGACGGGCGGCAGCTGCCCGTCGACGAACGCCGCGACGTCGGCACCCAGGTGCGTCATCCGATGCCGACCGGTCCCAGGACACGCGTACGGCCCGCCGACGGGGCACGGTGCGCGAGGGCGGAGCGGAGCTGCGTGCGTCCGCGGTGGATGCGGGAGCGGACGGTGCCGATCTTGATGCCCAGCACGTCCGCGATCTCCTCGTAGGACAGACCTTCGACGTCGCAGAGGACGACGGCGACCCGGAAGTCCTCCGACAACGACAGCAGGGCGGTCTCGACGTCGGCGTCGAAGCCGGCGTCCTGCACCAGCGCCTCGGGCCGGTCGTGACGTCCCTCGATCTTCTCCTCGGCGCCCTCGGCGAAGCGGTCCATGCGGATGCGGGTCGCGCGGCGCGCACGGTCCAGGAACAGGTTGGTGGTGATGCGGTGCAACCATCCCGGGAAGTTGCCCGGCTCGTAGGAGTCGAGCGAGCGGAAGACGCGGATGAACACGTCCTGCGTGAGGTCCTCGGCGTCGTGCCGGTTGCCGGTGAGGCGGTACGCGAGGCGGTACACGCGCGCCGAGTGCTCAGCCACGATGTCGTCCCAGGCCAGGGAGGGGTGCGTCTCCGGCTCCACCATGGCCCCCATGTCGGTCGTCATGTGCTGATCGTGTCGATCCTTGCTGAGAGAACGCCCACAACGTGCTGACCGTTCCCGATGACTCATTCGATCACGTCCTCCAGCGTGGTGCCACGGTCTGCGCCGCCGGCGCCACTACGCTGAGCCCGTGGATCCCGTCAATGCGGCCAGCATCGCGTACGCCGAGGCCTTCCCTGTCGAGGACGAGCACCTCGCCGAGGCCCGGCGCCGTGCCAGCCAGGTGGGGGTCTCCCCCATCGGCACCGGCGGTGCCGCGACACTCGCGTTCCTGACCGCGGCCGTGCGCGCCCGCGCCGTCGTGGAGGTCGGCACCGGCACCGGTGTCTCCAGCCTGTGGATCCTGCGGGCCCTGCCGTCCGACGGCGTGCTCACCTCGGTCGACCTCGAGGCCGAGCACCAACGCCACGCGCGCGAGGTCCTGAGCGCGGCCGGCGTCCCCCCGCAGCGATTCCGGCTCATCGCCGGCGCCGCGCTCGACGTCATGTCGCGCCTGGCCGATGCCGCCTACGACGTGGCGTTCCTCGACGGCGACAAGGTCGAGTACGGCGAGTACCTCGACGAGGCACTGCGACTCGTGCGTCCGGGCGGTCTCATCTGCTTCGACAACGCGCTCTGGCACGACCGCGTCGCCGATCCCGCACAGCGTGATCCCGAGACCGCCGCGATCCGCGAGCTGCTGCAGCGCGTCAAGGACGACGAGCAGCTGCGCGCGGTGCTGCTGCCGGTGGGCGACGGCCTGCTGGTCGTGCAGACCGCCGGCTAGCCGCTACCCCTCGAAGTTCGCCGAGGACCGGAAGCCCGCAGGACCGCGGACGACCGCCACGACCTCGAACGGTTCGATGTGCACGGGCACACTGCCGATGATGCGCGTGCCGACAGCACCGCCCACGGTCTCCTCGAACGACGTCTGGAACTTCTCCCGGGCGTCGGCCGAGACGAACACGTAGCGACCCTCGAACCACTCACCCTCGCGGGCGCCCCAGGTCTTGAACCGCAGGCCGTCGAGTCCGGCGAACTTCGCGAAGGACTCCTCCTCCACGTACTTGCGCAGGTGCGCGAGCGTGTCGGCAGGTGCGTTGGTCAACGACCAACGCACCGAGAGTCCGAACATCAGACAGCTTTGAGCGCGTCGCCGAGCGTCGAGGCTTCCTCGTTGTTCAGCTCGACCACGAGGCGGCCGCCGCCCTCCAACGGGACGCGCATGACGATGCAGCGCCCTTCCTTGGTGACCTCCATCGGTCCGTCACCGGTCCGAGGCTTCATGGCCGCCATGCGTTCCCCTCTCGTCGAACGACCGGACGCCAGCGCATCGGGTCGGAGATCATTATCGCCTATGGATCACCCGTGGGTCACGCCGCTCCCCCATGGTGGTCTCCGCGGGGGTTCGCGACGCAGTCGGCGAGGTGGTCGTCGACCATCCCCACGGCCTGCATCAGGGCGTAGGCGGTGGTGGGACCGACGAACCGGAAGCCCAGCGCTCGCAGCCGCTTGGCGAGCGCGGTGGACTCCGGCGTGACTGCCGGGACGTCGGCCGGGCGCGCGGGCCGAGGCCGGTCCTGAGGGGCGAACGACCACACCTCTGCATCGAGGCGGCCCTCGAGAGCCACCACGGCGCGGGCGTTGGCGACCGTGGCCTCGATCTTGGCCCGGTTGCGCACGATGCCGGCGTCGCCGAGCAGGCGCTCGACGTCGTGGGGGCCGAACCCTGCGACCTGCTGCGGGTCGAAGCCGCCGAAGGCCTCACGGAACGCCGGCCGCTTGCGCAGGATGATGGCCCAGGACAGCCCTGACTGGAACGCCTCGAGGCTCAATCGCTCGAACAGGCCGACGTCGCCGTGGACGGGCCGACCCCACTCGGTGTCGTGGTACGCGAGCATGTCGGGCGCCGTGCCCCAGGGGCAGCGGAGCAGTCCGTCGGGTCCGGGCAGTGCGTCCACGCGTTCATGCTCCCATCCGGTGCCGACAGTCACAGCGAACGGCTAGCATGGGCCAGCCCGTCCCGGGCGCCGCACGAGAGGAACCGCGTGATCCCCGCCCGAACACGAGTCCGCACGCTCGTCGACTCCTCGCGCTTCCAGTGGTTCATCATCGCCGTCATCCTCGCCAACGCGGCGATCCTCGGGCTCGAGACGTCGCCCGACGTGATGGACCGCGCCCCGTGGCTCGCGACGCTCGGCTGGATCACGGTCGGCATCTTCATCGTCGAGATCGCGCTGCGCATCTTCGCCCACGGCGCGGCGTTCTTCCGCGACGGATGGAGCCTGTTCGACCTGTTCGTGGTGCTGATCGCCCTGGTGCCGGCGTCGGGCAACCTCGGCGTGCTGCGGGTGCTGCGGGTGCTCCGTGTCCTGCGGCTGCTCTCGGCGGTGCGCTCGATGCGACGGGTCGTGGCAGCCCTGGGGGCCACGCTGCCCGGCATGGCCTCCATCGGCGCCCTGCTGGTCATGCTGGTCTACGTGAGCGGCGTGATGTCGACGCACCTGTTCAGGGAGACCGACCCCGAGCACTGGGGCGACCTGCCCACGTCGCTGCTCTCGTTGTTCCAGGTCATGACCGGTGACGACTGGGCCAACGTCATCCGTCCGGTCACCGACGCCCATCCGGCAGCATGGCTGTTCTTCATCACCTACATCCTGATCTCGACCTACATCGTGCTCAACCTGTTCATCGCCGTGGCCGTCGAGGCACTGGAGATGCAGAAGGACGAGGACACGCAGGAGATCGTCGCCGAGGTCGAGGAGGGGGAGGCCAACGTGCTGGCGGCCCTCGCCGAGCTGCAGGCCGAGGTCTCTCAGCTGCGCGCAGAGCTGAATCGTGAGGGGCTGGGTCGCGAGCGAGCCTGAGTCAGTCGTCGTGGGCGACGAACCAGGAGACCGCGTCCTCGACGTCGTCGGTGACGTGCAGCAGGTCGAGGTCGGCCTCGGCGATCTTGCCGTCGACCAGCATCGTCTCGCGCAGCCAGTCGACCAGTCCACCCCAGTACGCGGTGCCGAACAGCACCACGGGGAAGGCCGTGACCTTGCCGGTCTGCGCCAGGGTCAACGCCTCGAAGAGCTCGTCGAGGGTGCCGAAGCCGCCGGGCATGACGACGAAGCCCTGCGAGTACTTGACGAACATCGTCTTGCGGACGAAGAAGTACCGGAAGTTGATGCCGATGTCGACCCACTCGTTGAGGCCCTGCTCGTGCGGCAGCTCGATGCCGAGGCCGACCGAGACGCCACCGCACTCGTGCGCGCCGCGGTTGGCCGCCGCCATGACGCCCGGGCCGCCGCCGGTGATGACGGCGTAGTCCTGCTCGCAGAGGCGCTTCGCAACCTGGCGGGCCGCCTCGTACATCGGGTCGCCCTCGGTCGTCCGCGCCGACCCGAACACCGAGACCGCCGGTCCCAGCTCGGCCAGCTGGCCGAAGCCCTCGACGAACTCGGACTGGATGCGCAGGACCCGCCACGGGTCGGTGTGCACCCACTCGGTGCCGCCGCGCGAGTCGAGCAGGCGCTGGTCGGTCGTGCTCGCGGGCACGTGCTTCCCGCGCAGTCGCACCGGGCCCTTGAAGAATCCGCTCGTCATGTCGTCAACCATGTCCTCAGTCGGGTCTCGACCTGCAGCAGGTGCTCGACCGGCACGTGCTCGTCGGCCTTGTGGGCGAACAGCGGGTCACCCGGTCCGTAGTTGACCGCTGGGACGCCCAGCAGGGTGAACTGGGCGACGTCGGTCCAGCCGAACTTGGGGCTGACCTCGGCCCCCACGGCCTCGACGAAGGCCGTCGCCGCGGGGTGGGAGAGCCCGGGCAGGGCGCCGGGCGCGGAGTCGGTGACGACGAGCCCGAAGCCCTCGAAGATCTCCTGCAGGTGGGTGAAGGCATCGGCCTCGGAGCGGTCCGGCGCGAACCGGAAGTTGACCGTCACGACGGCCTCGTCGGGCACCACGTTGCCCGCGACGCCGCCAGTGATCGCGACGGCGTTGAGGCCCTCGCGGTAGGTGAGTCCGTCGATCGTGACCTGGCGGGCCGTGTAGGTGGCCAGCAGGTCGAGGACGGGGGCCAAGGCGTGGATGGCGTTCGAGCCCATCCACGACCGCGCCGAGTGCGCGCGCTCCCCCGCGGTGCGGATGTCGATGCGCATCGTCCCTTGGCAGCCGGCCTCGACGTTGGCGTTCGACGGCTCCATGAGGATGGCGAAGTCGCCGGCGAGCAGCTCGGGGCGCTCCCGAGCGAGCCGGCCCAGGCCGTTGAACTCGGCGGCGATCTCCTCGGCCTCGTAGAAGACGTAGGTGACGTCGCGCACCGGCTCCGGCACGGTGGCGGCCATGCGGAGGGCCACGGCGACGCCGCCCTTCATGTCGCAGGAGCCGAGGCCGTGCAGGATGCCGTCCTCGAGTCGCGACGGCAGGTTGTGGTTCTCCGGCACGGTGTCGAGATGCCCGGCGATGACGACGCGCTCGGCGCGGCCCAGCTGGGTGCGGGCCACGATCGTGTGACCGTCACGCACCACGTCGAGGTGCGGCAGCTGACGGAGCGCGGCCTCGACGTCGTCGGCGATGACCTGCTCGTGCAGGCTCTCGGAGGGGAGGTCGACGAGCGCGGCGGTGAGCGCGACGACGTCGGCGGTCAGGTCGAGGGCCACGTCCCCACTCTGTCATGGTCGAAGACGCAGAACTCGTTGCCCTCGGGGTCGGCCATCACGGTCCACGAGTCCCCGGCGGTGGGCGTCCGGATCACGCTCGCCCCGCGTTGCACGAGGTCGTCGATCGTGGTGCCGGAGCGGAGCTTCACGTCCCAGTGCACGCGATTCTTGACGGTCTTCGGCTCCGGCACCGGGACGAAGTCGAACGAGTCGCCCGGGAACCCGGGCACGTCGTCGAGGTGGGAGTAGCCCGACGGGTCGTCGGTCACCCGGCCACCGAGGACGTCGCACCACCAGCGAGAGATGGCGGCGGGGTCCACGGCGTCGACGACGAGGTCCTTGAACGCCGGGGACGCGCCCTCCGTGACGAACACGCAGAACTCCTGGCCCTCCGGGTCGGCGAGGACCGTCCAGGCGAACTCGCCCGGCTCGCTGAGGTGCGGTGCGTCGGCGAGCGCGTCGAGCGAACCGTCGCGGACGTCCAGGTGCACCCGGTTCTTGACGGTCTTCGGCTCCGGCACCGGGACGATCCACACGGACTGGTCGGGTTGCTCGCCGCGCAGGAGGTACCAATCGTCCTCGACCCGGTCGACGCGCAGCCCCAGACGTTCGGCCCAGAACAGGGCCTCCGCGCGGGCGTCGACGGCGTCGATGATGAGGTCCTTGAAGGTCACCAGGCTCATGGCCCGACGGTAGGCTCCTGCACCGGACTCGGCACGCTCAGCCGGCGACGCGCTGCAGCAGGAACGGCAGACCGTGACGCCGTCCGCCCGGCACGTCGGTGAAGGTCAGGCCCACGGCGGACCCGGGGCCGAGGAGTCGGATCTCGTCTCGTACCCACCGCCACGGGCGCGGCGCCTCGGAGGCGTACGAGACGACGGCGGCCGGGCGGCCGTCCGCCCACGACTCGCCGATCCCGAGCGTCATCGGCAGCCGCTCCTCGACCGCACCGGCTCGACGACGCACCAGGTTGGTGCCAACGCTGCCGTCGAAGCGCTTGCCCTCCCACCGCGGCAGACCGATCACGGCCAAGCCGACCGGCGCCGCGTGCCGCAAGGGACGCAGGAAGACCGGCCGCCAGGTGCCTTGCAGGTCCGCGATGGACGGGACCGCGAGACCTGACCACATCGCCTGGGCACGTCGCACGGTGTCCGGAGCGGTCATGGTCACGACATCGTCCTAGAGCGTGGACTGGACGCCGGCGAGGAGCTGGCGACCCATGACGATGCGCTGGACCTGGTTGGTGCCTTCGTAGATCTGGGTGATCTTGGCGTCACGCATCATCCGCTCGACCGGGTAGTCGCGGGTGAAGCCGTAGCCGCCGAGCAGCTGCACGGCGTCGGTCGTGACCTGCATGGCGGTGTCGGACGCGAAGGCCTTCGCGGCGGCACCGAAGAACGTGAGGTCGGAGTCGCCGCGCTCGGAGCGGCCGGCGGCGGCGTAGGTGAGCTGGCGGGCGGCCTCGATCTTCATGCCCATGTCGGCGAGCATGAACTCGATGCCCTGGAACTCCGCGATCGCCTTGCCGAACTGCTTCCGCTCCTTGACGTAGCCCAGCGCGTAGTCGAGGGCGCCCTGGGCGACGCCGACGGCCTGCGCGGCGATCGTGACGCGCGTGTGGTCAAGGGTCTTCATCGCGATGGAGAAGCCCTCGCCGACCTCGCCGATGATCCGATCGCCGGGGATGCGGACCTGGTCGAAGTAGACCTCGCGGGTCGGTGAGCCCTTGATGCCGAGCTTCTTCTCCGCGGCACCGAACGAGACACCCTGGTCGGACTTCTCGACCACGAAGGCCGTGATGCCCTTGCTGCGCTTCTCCGGATCGGTCTGCGCGAGCACGGTGTAGTACTCCGACTCCCCGGCGTTGGTGATCCACCGCTTGACGCCGTTGATGACCCAGTCGTCACCGTCGCGGGTCGCGCGGGTCTTCTGGTTCGCCGCGTCACTGCCCGCGTCGGGCTCGGACAGGCAGTACGAGAAGCCACCGTCACCGGCCGCGAGCCGCGTCAGGTACTCCTTCTTGATGGCCTCGCCGCCACCGATCTGCACCGGCAGCGACCCCAGCTTGTTGACGGCCGGGATCAGCGAGCTGGAGACGCACACGCGCGCGACCTCCTCGATGACCAGCACCGTCGCCAAAGCGTCGGCGCCGGCGCCGCCGTACTCCTCGGGCACGTGCGGGGCGTGGAAGTCCGCCGCCACGAGGGCGTCGTGCGCCTCCTGCGGGTAGCGCGCCTGCTCGTCGACGTCGGCCGCGAACGGCGCGATCTTGGCCTCCGCGACCGCGCGCACAGCCTCGCGGATCGCCTGGTGCTCCTCGGAGAGGACGAACATGTCAGACACGGTGGTGCTCCTGGACTCGACGGTCGATGTACTAGGACGTCCTAGCACCTACATCCTAGGACGTCCTAGCAACTGTCCGGCACCGGCCTGCTGCGACGCAGATCACATCCCGAGCGGCCAACATCACACCCGCTCCGTACGGCTTGTGCGCGCGGCGTTCGGCACCATGGATGAGTGGTTGCCACGAGCGACCAGATCACACCCGATCGAGGAGATGTCGGCGTTGCCCGAGAACGCGAACCGTCCCGCCCCGACCACCTCCGCCGTACCCGGTCGCATCACGACCGACGTGCTGCTGGTGGGCGCAGGCATCATGAGCGCCACGCTCGGCTCCCTCATCCGGAGCCTCGAGCCGGACTGGTCGATCACGATGCTGGAGCGCCTAGACGGCCCCGCGCTCGAGAGCTCGGACCCCTGGAACAACGCCGGTACCGGCCACGCCGCCCTGTGCGAGCTGAACTACACCCCGCAGCTGGCCGACGGCTCGGTCGACGTGAGCAAGGCCATCACGGTCAACGAGCAGTTCCAGCTCTCGCGCCAGTTCTGGGCGAACTGCGTCGACAACGGCGTCCTGCACGACCCCTCGTCCTTCATCAACGCCGTTCCGCACGTCAGCTTCGTGCAGGGCCGCGAGAACGCCGAGTACCTGCGCAAGCGTCATGACGCCCTCTCGGCCAGCCCGCTGTTCGAGGGCATCGAGTACGTCGACGACCGTGACGAGTTCGCCCGCCGCCTGCCGCTCATGGCTGCCGGCCGCGACGAGTCCGAGACCGTCGCCCTCAACTGGTCCGAGAACGGCACCGACGTCGACTTCGGCTCGCTGTCGTCGCAGTTCGTGGGCCACCTCGCCCGCAGCGGCGCCGACATCCGCTACGGCCACCAGGTCAAGAACGTCACCCGCGACACCGACGGCACCTGGCGCGTCAAGGTCAAGGACACCCGCACCGGCGAGAAGATCATGATCTCGGCGAAGTTCGTCTTCGTCGGCGCCGGTGGTGGCGCCATCCAGCTCCTGCAGAAGTCCGGCATCCCCGAGATCCGCGGCTTCGCCGGCTTCCCCGTCAGCGGCCAGTTCCTGCGCTGCCTCGACGAGGACATCGCCACGCAGCACGAGGCCAAGGTCTACGGCATGGCCGCAGTGGGCGCCCCGCCGATGTCGGTGCCGCACCTCGACACCCGCGTCATCGACGGCCACCGCTCGCTGCTGTTCGGCCCGTACGCCGGCTGGACCCCCAAGTTCCTCAAGGAGGGCTCGTTCACCGACCTGCCCCTCTCGATCCGTCCGCACAACCTGATGCCGATGGCCGGTGTCGGCGTCACGTCGTGGTCGCTGATCAAGTACCTCGTCACCGAGGTGCTGAAGACCCAGCGCAAGAAGGTTGACGCGCTGCAGGTGTTCGCCCCGCTGGCCGAGGCCGACGACTGGGAGCTCATCACCGCCGGTCAGCGCGTGCAGGTCGTGCGCAAGAAGGGCCGCGGCGGCGCGCTGGAGTTCGGCACCACGGTCATCAACTCGGCCGACGGGTCGATCGCCGGTCTGCTGGGCGCGTCCCCCGGCGCCTCGACGGCCGTGGCCGCGATGCTCGACGTGCTGGAGCGCTGCTTCTCCGATCGCATCGAGTCCTGGCGTCCGCAGCTCAAGGAGCTGGTGCCGTCGTACGGCACGCCGCTGCAGGACAACCCGTCGCTGCTGGCCGACCTGCGCAGCTGGACCGATCGCTCGCTCGGACTGGTCCCGCCCGCCTGATCCAGCCGCTCAGCGCGCGTCGCGGACCGTGGCGCCCTTGGCACGGGCCGCGTCGGCAAGAGCGGCCTGGAACTCGAGCATGCGCTGGGTGAGCCCGGCGTCACCGATCGCGAGGATGCGGGCGGCGAGCAGGCCCGCGTTGCGCGCGTTGCCGATCGACACCGTGGCGACCGGCACGCCGGCGGGCATCTGCACGATCGAGAGCAGCGAGTCCATGCCGTCGAGGTACTTCAACGGCACCGGCACGCCGATGACCGGCAGCGGAGTGACCGCGGCCAGCATGCCTGGCAGGTGGGCCGCTCCCCCGGCGCCGGCGATGATGACCTCAAGGCCGCGGGTGTGCGCCTCGCGACCGTAGGCCAGCATCTCGTCGGGCATCCGGTGGGCCGAGACGACGTCGGCCTCGGAGGCAATGCCCAGCTCGTCGAGGGCCGTCGCCGCGGCCTCCATGGTGGGCCAGTCGGAGTCCGACCCCATGACGATGCCGACGCGAGCGCTCATGCAGGCACCCTAGCCGTCGGTGAGCAGGGTGGCGGCGCGGCGGGCGGCCGTCAGCACGGTCTCGAGGTCGTCGCCCGTCACCGTGACGTGGCCGACCTTGCGACCCGGCTTCACGGCCTTGCCGTACAGGTGCACCTTGGCATCCGGCACGGCGGCGAGGACCGCCGGCAGCTGCTCCTCGAGGTCGGTCACCGCCCCGCCCAGGACGTTGACCATGACGCTCCACGGCTGGCGCGGGGCGGTCGCCCCGAGCGGCAGGTCGAGCACGGCGCGCAGGTGGTTCTCGAACTGGCTCGTGACGGCACCGTCGATGCTCCAGTGGCCGGTGTTGTGCGGGCGCATCGCCAGCTCGTTGACGAGGATGCGCCCGTCGGCGGTCTCGAACAGCTCGACCGCCAGCATGCCCACGACGTCGAGCTCGGTGGCGACGCGCACGGCCAGCGCCGCGGCCTCGTCGGCGAGCGCCGGAGCCAGGTCGGGCGCGGGCGCGACCACCTCGGCGCACACACCGCCGGCCTGCCGCGACTCGACCACCGGGTAGGCCACGACGTCCCCTGAGGGACGGCGGGCCACCTGGGCCGAGAGCTCACGACGGAAGTCGACGAGCTCCTCGGCGATCAGGGGCACGCCCGCGGCGAGGGCGGGCTCGGCGCCGGCCGGCTCCCGCACGACCCACACGCCTTTGCCGTCGTATCCGCCGCGGGTGGTCTTGAGCACGAGCGGGAACCCGAACGTGGCGACGTCGTCGGCCGAGGCGATCGGCGCCCAGCGCGGGCACGGCACGCCCAGGGCCGTGAGGCGTTCACGCATCTGCTGCTTGTCCTGCGCGAAGAGCAGGGCGTGCGGGCCGGGGCGAGGCGCGTGGCCGGCGTCGGCGAGGGCCCGCAGGTGCTCCGGCGGGACGTGCTCGTGGTCGAACGTCACGACGGGGGCGCCGTCAGTGACGGCCTCGAGGTCGGCCAGGACCGTGTGGTCGCCGACGATCGTGTCCGGCACGACCTGCGCGGCGGAGACGTCGGGTCCCTCGGCCAGCAGGCGGATGCGGAGGCCGAGCGCGATGGCGGGCTGCTGCATCATCCGGGCCAGCTGGCCCCCGCCGACGACGGCCAGGTGCGGGATGGGCATGGGTGGCAGCCTATTCGGTGCCATGGGCCGAGCCGAAGGCGAGGCAGGCGCCCGGGCGGAGCCCGACACTGGCGAGGAACGAGCCGGTGGAGCGGCGAGGAACGAGCCGCGCGCCCTAACGCTGTCGAAAGCCCCGGCGCTGGCTGACGGTGATGGGTGAGACGTTGCCGAAGCCGCGCAGCGGGCGCGGCGGCAGGGCGCGGGTCTCGAAGTCGGGGCCGAGGGCGGCCGAGGTGGTGTCGTCGACCAGCACGCGGTTGGCGCGGGCGACGTGCGAGAGGCGGGCCGCGAGGTTGACCGGCGGCCCGAAGACGTCGCCGAGCCGGCTGATCACCAGGCCGGTGGCGAGCCCGACGCGAATGGCCGGCACCTCGTCGCGGGCGCCGACCTGCGCGACGAGGTCGAGCGCGATGCGGGTGGCCTGCGTGGGCTCGGGGGCGACGTAGAGGATCGCGTCGCCCATCGTCTTGATGACGCGGCCTCCGCCGACGGTGATGACGTCGGCGCAGCGCTCCTCGAAGCGCTCGACCAGCTCGGCGAGCCCGGTGTCGGAGAGGGTGTTCGACAGGCTCGTGAAGCGGCTGAGGTCGGCGAACCCGACGCTCATCGCGGTGGTGCGCAGCTCCTCGTCGGCGGCGCCCAGTGCCTCCATCCGCGCGGTCGCGGCGACGAGGTGGCGGCGCCACACGTGCACCATCAGCTCCTCGAAGACGGGAGCGACGTTCTCGGCGAGCCACACCGCTCCCCCGAGACGGCTCTCGGTCCGGCCCTGCTCGACGTCACGCTCGAGCTGGTCGATCAGCGTGGCGACCTCCCAGTCGGCCAGCTTCGACATCGTCTGCCCCAGCGCACGGGTGAGGCGCATCGTCGTGGTCTCGTCGAGGATCCCCGACTGCACGGCTCCCCGCATGGCCTCCAGGGCGCGCACGTCGGCCTGCCCGAAGGCGTGCCCGCCGTCGGGCTCGGGGAAGCCCAGCGCGCGCCACGTGCGGCGCACGAGGTCGACGTCGACCTGCGCCGTCTCGGCGAGCTCGTCGAGGGTCAGGTCGAGCTCGTCGCGCAGCAGCAACCCGATGAGCCGCTCGCGCAGCTCAGGTCTGCTCATCGGACCGCTGGTGCGACTCGAAGACGAGGTCGCTCACCGACCGGTGGAACTGCTCGACCTTCGGGATGTCGCGCAGCTTGAGGCCGGCCTCCTCGGAGGCGTTGAAGACGATCAGCGTGCCGCAGCCGAGGATGCGGTCGTTGAGGTTCTTCTCGAACGACACGTCGTTGATGCGGCTCAGGGGGATGACGCGGCCGGTGCGGGTCAGGATGCCCTTCTGCTCCACGATGCGCTTGTCCGTCAGCGTGTACGTCCACAGGTACCAGCGCAGGAACGGCACCAGCACGAACCACAGGAACACCAGCACGGCCACCCCGATGACGACCCAGCGCAGCACGCCGTCGCCCTGGTCGCCCACCTGTGCGGCGAGGAACGCGCCGGCGAAGGCGGTGACGAGCATCAGCACGAACGGCACGAACAGGACCTTCACGTGCGTGCGGGTCGTCTGCAGGTTGTGCTCACCGGTCATGAGCATCTTGTGCGAGAGCGCCATGGGCCTGATCTTGTCACGCCGGCGGCGTCGCAGGACGAACATGCGTCACGTCGCCTGCGCTGACCGCCGTCCCGGCCACGACGAGTCGCCCGTGCTCGTCGACGTCGGTGGCCTCGCCCGACAGCACCGTGCCGTCCGGCATCGAGACGTCGACCGCCCGCCCGAGGGTGTCGCAGCGCTCGCGGTAGGCCTGGCGGAGGGCGCGGAGGTCACCCCCAGCCCCTGACTCGGCCCAGCGTCGGTAGCCGGCGTCGAGGTGGTGCAGGAGGCGCACCAGCACGGCGGTGCGGTCGGTGGTGGCACCGACCAGGCGCAAGGACGTGGCGTGCGGCACGGGCAGCTCCTCCTCGGCGAGATCGACGTTGAGCCCGATGCCCACGACGGCGGCCGGTCCCCCGCCGGTCTCGACCCGCTCGAGCAGGATGCCCGAGATCTTGCGGCCGTCGACCAGCACGTCGTTGGGCCACTTGAGCCCGCCGACGACACCGAGGTCACGCAGCGTGGCGTCCAGGGCGAGCCCGGCCACGAGCGGCAGCCACACCCAGTGCGCCGGCGGCACGGCGTCCGGTCGCCAGACCACCGAGACCGCGATCCCGCTGCGGCGCGGGATCACGAAGCTGCGGTCGAGACGGCCGCGGCCGGCCACCTGGTGGTCGGCGGTCACGACCGAGCCGTGCGGCGCCCCGTCGCGGGCCCAGACCGCGGCGTCGGCGTTGGTGCTGCCGGTCTCGTCCGTCACCCGCAGCGCCGCCCACGGCCCGTCCGGAGGCGTGAGCGCCGCGCGCAGGGCGGCCTCGTCGAGGGCCGCACGACCGGACTCGGGGACGTCGCTGGGTGCCATGTCGAAAGCCTCACACAACACGTTCGCACCGACCTCGCTAGTCTGTGCCGCGTGACTGAACCGCAGACCACCGAAGAGCTCGAGGTCCACCCGGAGCTCCACACGACCGCCGGCAAGCTCGCGGACTTCCGTGAGCGTCACCACGAGGCCACCGTCGAGGTGGCCGAGAAGGCAGCCGAGAAGCAGCACGCGCGCAACCGCAAGAGCGCCCGCGAGCGGATCGAGATGCTCTTCGACGAGGGGTCGTTCGTCGAGCTCGACGCCCTGGCGCGTCACCGCAGCACGGCGTTCGCCCTGCAGGACAAGCGTCCGCTCGGCGACGGCGTCATCACCGGCTACGGCACGGTCGACGGCCGCCAGGTGTGCGTCTTCAGCCAGGACTTCAGCGTCTTCGGCGGCAGCCTGGGCGAGGTCTACGGCGAGAAGATCGTCAAGGTCATGGACCTCGCACTCAAGACCGGCTGCCCCATCATCGGCATCAACGAGGGCGCCGGCGCCCGCATCCAGGAGGGCGTCACCTCGCTCGGCCTGTACGGCGAGATCTTCACGCGCAACGTCCACGCCTCGGGCGTCATCCCCCAGATCAGCATGATCATGGGCAACTGCGCCGGCGGCCACGTCTACTCGCCGGCCGTCACCGACTTCACCGTGATGGTCGACCAGACCTCCGCCATGTTCATCACCGGTCCTGACGTCATCAAGACGGTCACCGGCGAGGACGTGTCGATGGAGGAGCTGGGCGGCGCCCGCACGCACAACACCAAGAGCGGCAACGCGCACTACATGGCCTCCGACGAGGACGACGCCGTCGAGTACGTCAAGGCCCTGCTGAGCTACCTGCCGCAGAACAACTTCGAGGAGCCCGCGGCCTACGACGAGGCGGTCGACCTCGAGCCGAACGAGACCGACCTGGCGCTCGACACGCTGATCCCGGACTCCTCCAACGTCCCCTACGACATCCGCACGGTCATGGAGGCGGTCGTCGACGACGGCGACTTCCTCGAGGTGCAGTCGATGTTCGCGCCGAACCTCGTGGTCGGCTACGGCCGCGTCGAGGGCCGCAGCGTCGGCATCGTCGGCAACCAGCCGATGCAGTTCGCCGGCTGCCTCGACATCGACGCGTCCGAGAAGGCCGCGCGCTTCGTGCGCACCTGCGACGCCTTCAACATCCCGGTGCTGACGTTCGTCGACGTGCCGGGCTTCCTGCCGGGCACCGAGCAGGAGTGGAACGGCATCATCCGCCGTGGCGCGAAGCTCATCTACGCCTACGCCGAGGCCACCGTCCCGCTCGTCACCGTCATCACCCGCAAGGCGTACGGCGGCGCGTACGACGTGATGGGCTCCAAGCACCTGGGCGCTGACATCAACATCGCGTGGCCGTCGGCCCAGATCGCCGTCGTCGGCGCCTCGGGCGCGGTCAACATCCTGTACCGCAAGCAGGTCGCGGCCGCCGACGACCCGGACGCCCTGCGCGAGCAGCTGATGACGGAGTACGAGGACACCCTCTGCAACCCGTACATCGCGGCCGAGCGTGGCTACATCGACGCCGTCATCGAGCCGTCGCAGACGCGCGCCGAGGTCGTCAAGGCGCTGCGCCTGCTCAAGACCAAGCGCGAGACGCTGCCGCCCAAGAAGCACGGGAACATTCCCCTGTGAGCGAAGCGAACGAATCAGACGCTGTGAGCGAAGCGAACGAATCAGACGCTGTGAGCGAAGCGAACGAATCAGACGCTGTGAGCGAAGCGAACGAATCAGACGCTGTGAGCGCAGCGAACGAGGAGCCGACTCCCGCGAAGCCCGTCCTGCGGGTCGTCAAGGGCGACCTGACGGCTGAGGAGCTGGCGGCGCTGGTCGCCGTCGTCGCGGCACGCAACGCCGCGGCGGCGAACGCTGCCTCGCGCGGGGCGCGCAAGCCGCGCACGGAGTGGGGCCACCCGGCCCGGTCGCATCGCGCGCCGCACCGTGTGGGTCCCGACCAGTGGCGCCGCTCGGCCTGGGGCTGAGCCCGTGCCTGCGGCCACGCTGACCCACGAGCCGGACGTCTCGCCGGCCGCCTGGTTCGCCGGGCAGCCCGGCCCCGAGTCCTGGCACGGCGTGGCGACCCAGGGTCCCCCGGGCTTCGCGGCGTACGCCACGGTGCGCTTCGACGAGGTCGATCGTGCCCCGTACCGGCCCGACAGCGAGGTCGTGGCACTGGCGACCCGGCTCGCAGCCGAGCACACCCGCACCCCGCACCGCGTGTTCTTCGCGCTGTGGGACGGCTGGGGCGAGATCGACGGCGGCAGCGAGATGCTGCTGGGCGTCGACGTGCGGCACAGCTCGTTCGGCCGGTTCTTCACCAAGACGCCCGAGCCGTCGTCGCCCCCGGCCTTCTCGGACGCCGTCCTCGCCGCACCCCGGCTCGACCTCGACGGGGAGCGGTCCTACCTGCTTTTCAGCGGTCCGGTCGACGCCGTCGGCCGGTGGGACGCCCGCCCGCTCGCCCCGGGCTGGCCCCGCAGCCTGCCGCAGGCGTCCCTGACGTGGCCCGAGGACCATGCGTGGTTCATCGCCTCCGACGTCGACCAGTCGTGGTTCACCGTCGCCGGCTCGCAAGCCCTGGTCGACGCGATGCTGGCGCACCCCGAGCTGGCCGCCTCATGAGGGTCGTCCTCGCCTCCCAGTCGCCCGCCCGGCTCAAGACCCTCCGGGCGGCCGGGCTCGATCCCGAGGTCGTGGTGTCGGGGGTCGACGAGTCCCAGATCGTCACGCGCGACCCGGCCAACCTCGCCGCCGCCCTGGCCCAGCTGAAGTGCCGCACGGTGGCCCCGGCCCACCCCGACGCCCTGGTCATCGGGTGTGACTCCGTGCTGGCGTTCGAGGGTGACATCCTCGGCAAGCCCGTCGACGCCGACGACGCCGTGGCACGCTGGCGGCGGATGCGCGGCCGTTCGGGCGTGCTGCACACCGGCCACTGCGTCCGGCTCGGTGACACCGAGCTGGTCGACTCGGCCTCGACCATCGTGCACTTCGCCGAGCCCGACGACAAGGAGATCGCCGCCTACGTGGCCAGCGGCGAGCCGCTACAGGTCGCCGGCGCGTTCACGATCGACGGACTGGGCGGCGCGTTCGTCCGCGCCATCGAGGGCGATCACCACACCGTGGTCGGCATCAGCCTGCCGATGCTGCGCGACCTGGTCGCCGACCTCGGGGTGCGCTGGACCGATCTGTGGAGCGTCAGCCGCCCGAGCGTGTGACGTGCTCGACCGCCTCGTCGAGCCGCCCGGCGCCGTAGGTGCGCAGCAGCTCGGCGATCTCCGGGTGCCGCTCGCCGACCAGATCGGCGGCTGCGAGGTGGTCGGTGGCCGAGGCGACGCTGCGGAAGACGGCCTGGACGGCCGCGGCGGTCTCGCGGGCCGTCGACCGGCGGGCCGTGCCCGTGAGGGCCTCCCCCGCGTGCCCCGCGGCCTCGACCCGCGCGATGGCCGCCTCGACCCCGAGGTCGCCGGTCGCGACCTCGGCCGTCGTCTCGACCAGCACCTGCAGGCGCTGCACGGCGGCAGGGTTGCCGATCTTGATCCGCTGCGCGCTCATGACCTGCGAGAGCATGGGCGCCGAGATGCCGAGCAGGCCCGCGACCCGGCCCTGCGTCAGGCCCAGCACGGCCTTGCAGCGGTCGACGACGTCGCCCAGCGGCTCGCCGTAGATCTCGCGCTGTGCCGCGCGGTTCGCGTCGACATCGGCCATGATCACGCTCCGTGTTCGCAGAATGTTTGCAGGTGCTAACGGCTCCATGTTGACACATCAGCGGTTTCGAGTCAGACTCGATCACAGAATTTGCATTAGCAAACATTCCTAGGGGGAACGATGCGACGACTTCTCGCCACCGCGGTGCTGGCCTTCACGGCTCTGACGCCGCTCCCGGCGTCAGCCGACGAGGCCGAGCCGGTACCCGTCGGCCGGATGATGCTGGTGCTCGACGCCTCCGGCTCGATGGCTGAGCCCGCCGCCGGCGGCCAGGCCAAGATCGACGCCGCCAAGTCGGCCCTGACCACCGTCGTCGACTCCCTCCCGGACGAGCAGCCCGTGGGTCTGCGCGTCTACGGCGCCACGGTCTTCAGTGCCGCCGAGCCCGGCGCCTGCACCGACTCGCAGAAGGTCGTCGACGTCGGCACCGACAACCGCGACGACCTCACTGCGGCCATCGGCGACTACGCGCCCTTCGGTGAGACGCCCATCGGCTACGCCCTGCAGGAGGCCGGCAAGGACCTCGGGTCCGAGGGACAGCGCTCGATCGTTTTGGTCTCCGACGGCGAGCCGACCTGCGACCCCGATCCCTGCGTCGTCGCCGAGCAGCTCTCGGCCGACGGGATCGACCTGCGCATCGACGTCGTGGGACTGAACGTCTCCGGTGCGGCGCGTGACGCACTGGTCTGCATCGCCGACGCCGGCAACGGCACCTACTACGACGCCGACGACGCCGCAGGCCTGGTGGACAGTCTCACCGTCGCCCAGACGCGGGCCTCCCGCCCCTTCGACCTCACGGGTGAGCCCGTCACGGGCACCGCCGACCTCGCCGACGCCCCTGAGCTCGAGGCCCCCGGGCAGTACCTCGACACGATCGCCCCCAGCGGAGCCCTGCACTACCGGGTCCCTCGGGCCGTCCAGGGCTCCACGATCCACGTCGGGGTGGCCTTCCAGGGCACAGCTGGGACCACGGGCGAGTCCGTCACCCTCACGCTCGCGCCGGGCAGCGACCCGGACGGCGTCTCGTGCCGCTCCGAAGCGGCCTACGGCGTGGGGCTCGGCGCACGATCGCCGTTGTTCTACGGCGGTGTGCACAGCTGGAAGAGCGACCCGGACGCAGCTTGCAACACCGATGACGAGCTGATCGTGACCATCGATCAAGGAAGGGGCGCGGACCTCGGAGGGCGACCGATCGAGATCGCCGTCTACGAGGAACCGCCGCTGGACGACCCGTCAGGACGTGACCTACCGCCGATCGGTGACGAGCCGGAGTGGGAGACGGTGGAGCCGTCATCGACCGTCATCGAGGACGTCGTTCCCGGGACGAGCCTCGCGAACGCACCCGTCGTCAAGGACGGGACCTACAGCCTCGACATCAACGCCGGGGAGACCCAGGTGCTCGCCGTGCCGCTCGACTGGGGCCAGACCGTCCAGGCGCAGGTTGACGCCGTCCTGACCGACCCCACGGCGCAGGCGGCCGCTGTCGGCAGCGAGCTGAGCGTCGAGGTGATCGGTCCACTACGCCAGGACGGTGAGGTGAGCCTCTACGGGAGCGAACCTGCGGACTGGACCACCGGAGCCCTCGCCAACATGAACGGCGGCGATCCGTATCGCGTGGGAGCACTCACGTTCCCGGTCACCTACCTGAACCGTGCAGACAACAGCGGCCCCGTCCAGGCCTTCTCGACGGCCGGCCTGCGGTACATCAGCGTCAGCCTGGAGGTCCGGGGCGACGAGGCGAACCAGCCGTACACGTTGACGATCCGGACCAACGGCGAGGCTGGGGACGGCGAGCCCGAGTACGACACCGCCGACCTGCCGGCGCCCGAGGCCGACTCGCCGCTGGTCACCTCTCCGGTCACGAGCACCGACGCCGACAGCCCGAGCGAAGCGCGGACCGAGGAGTCCGGCGACAGCGACTCCGGCTTCCCGTGGCTGCCTGTCGGGTTGGGGGTGGCGGGCGTGCTGTTCCTCGGAGGCGCGGCGGCCCTCGTGCTGATGAGCAGGCGCAACCGCGTCAGCGCAGACCGGTGACCACGGCGGCGGCCAGCAGAATGGCGCCCACTACCGCCAGACCAGCGGCCGCCCAGGTGGTGCGGGGCGGCCCGGCTCGTTTCGCGGCCTCGGGCGCGGGTGGCGCGAGGGGCACGGGCCCGGACGGCCCCCATCCCGGCGGCCAGTCCGGCAGGTGCGAGAACACCTCGACCGGCTCACCGCCGTGCTCGCTGACCGGCACCGCGGACAACGCGACAGCGGCGGTGGCGGCGTCGGGGAAGCGGTCATCGGGATGGGGTGCCAGCAGGCGCTCCAGGACCGGCGCGAAGGGGCCCGCGGGCGGACTGACGCTGCCGGTGGCCGGCGGGCGCTCGCCGGTCAGCAGCTCGGTCAGCACGGCGCCCACGGAGTAGAGGTCCTGCCGCGGGTCCGGGTCGGCACCGGCGCGGGCCTCGGGGGCCGAGTAGCCGGGCGTGTGCAGCACCTCGGTCACTCGCGTCAGGCGCGGCTCGTCCGGCGACGCGGCGATACCGAAGTCCGACAGGCGCAGCACCGGCGAGCCCGTGCCCGTCGCCTCGAGCAGGAGGTTGGCGGGCTTGACGTCGCGGTGCACCAACCCGGCCGCATGGACCGCCTGGAGGGCGTCGAGCAGCTGCCCGCCCAGCACGGCGACCCAGGTGTCAGGGAGCGCGCCGTGGTCGGCCAGCAGCACGGCCACGGAACCCCCATCGACGACCGGCATCGCGAACAGGACCGTGTCGTCCTCGGCCGACCAGCCCGTGGGTGCCACCACGTGCGGGTGGTCGATGCGCGTGGCGGACTCGCGGACGAACCGCAGCAGGGAGGCACTGTCGGCCTGCCGCTGCAGCTTCGCGGCCCGGTAGACGCCGTCGCGCAGGTCCCACACGCGCCAGACGTCGCCCATGCCGCCTCGGCCGAGCACGTCGACCAGCTGATAGCGCCCCGCGAACACCTGCACGCGCACGACCCTAGTGCGTGCGCCGCCCGCGCGACCGCTACTCGACGGGCAGTCCCAGGCTCCGCGCGATCAGGATGCGCTGGACCTCGGACGTGCCCTCACCGATCTCCAGGATCTTGGCGTCGCGGTAGAACCGGGCCACCGGGTACTCCTCCATGAAGCCGTACCCACCGAAGACCTGGGTGGCGATGCGGGTGGCCGTGACGGCCGACTCCGAGGTGTACAGCTTGGCGATCGAGGCAGCCTGCTTGAGGCGCTGCCCGCCGACGCCGGCGTCCTTCATGGCGGCCGCCTGGTAGGTGAGCGCCCGGCCGGCCTCGAGCATCACCGCGAGGTCGGAGATCTGGAACGCGACACCCTGCTTGGCGCCGATCGGCTTGCCGAAGGTCGTGCGCTCCCCCGCGTACTCGACGCAGAGGTCGAGGCAGGCCTGCATCAGACCGACGGCGAGCGCGGCGATGGCGATGCGGCCGTCGTCGAGCGTCGCCAGGAACTGCGCGTAGCCCCGTCCGCGCTGCCCCAGCAGGTGGTCCTGCGGGACCCGGGCCCCGTCGAAGGTCAGGGGGTGCGTGTCGCTGAGGTGCCAGCCGAGCTTGTGGTAGCCGGGCTCGACGATGAACCCGGGCGTGCCGGACGGAATGGTGATGGTCGAGATCTCGGCGCTGCCGTCGTCGCGGGTGCCCGTCCGGGCGGTGACCGTGACGAGCGAGGTGATGGCGCTGCCGGAGTTGGTGATGAACTGCTTGGCCCCGTTGACGACCCACTCGCCCGTGGCGTCGTCCTGCACGGCCCTCGTGGCGGTGGCACCGGCGTCGGACCCGGCGCCCGGCTCGGTGAGCCCGAATCCCGCGAGGGCGCGTCCCGCCACGAGGTCGGGCAGCCAGCGCTCCTGCTGCTCGGGCGTGCCGTAGGTCTGGATCGGGTTGATGCCGAGACCCACCCCGGCCTCGAGGGTGGCGCCGAGCGACTGGTCGACCCGACCGATCTCCTCGATCGCGAGGCACAGGCTGGTGAAGTCGCCGTCGGCGCCGCCGAACTGCTCGGGGGCGGTCAGGCCGAACAGCCCCAGGTCGCCCATGGCCTGCACGACCTCGACCGGGAAGTGGTGGTCGCGGTCCCACTTCTCGACGTGCGGGGCGATCTGCGCGGCGGCGAAGTCGCGCACCGTGCGACGGAAGTCCTCGTGGTCACGGGAGAGCTCGAAGTCCATTCCCTTAGGTTAACACCTGTTAACCACCCCGCGTCGACCCCGACCTCTGGGCGCGCACTCCGAGCACCTCCCCTAGACTCGGCCCGCATCCCTGCAGCCTCGAGGAGATCGTTCGTGAGCACACCCCAGCGCCCCGCCCCGTTGAGCAAGGTCCTGATCGCCAACCGCGGCGAGATCGCCGTCCGAGTGGTCCGCGCGGCCAAGGACGCCGGCATCGCCAGCGTGGCCGTCTACGCCGAGCCCGACCGCGACGCCGTGTTCGTCCGGCTCGCCGACGAGGCCTACTCCCTCGACGGCTCGACGCCGGCCGACTCGTACCTGTCGATCGAGAAGATCATCGACGTGGCGCAGCGCAGCGGCGCCGACAGCGTCCACCCCGGCTACGGCTTCCTGGCCGAGAACGCCGACTTCGCGCAGGCCGTGATCGACGCCGGTCTGATCTGGATCGGCCCCCCGCCGGCCGCGATCGACGCCCTGGGCGACAAGTCCAAGGCCAAGCAGATCGCGCAGAAGGCCAACGCGCCGCTCGCGCCCGGCACCAAGGAGCCCGTCAAGGACGCCGACGAGGTCATCGCGTTCGCCGACGAGGTCGGCCTGCCGATCGCCATCAAGGCGGTCTTCGGCGGTGGCGGCCGTGGCCTCAAGGTCGCGCGCACCCGCGAGGAGATCCCCGACGCCTACGAGTCGGCCGTCCGTGAGGCCGTGTCGGCCTTCGGCCGCGGCGAGTGCCTCGTCGAGAAGTTCCTCGACAAGCCTCGCCACGTCGAGACCCAGTGCCTCGCCGACAGCCACGGCAACGTCGTGGTCGTCTCGACCCGCGACTGCTCGCTGCAGCGTCGCCACCAGAAGCTCGTCGAGGAGGCCCCCGCGCCGTTCCTGTCCGACGACCAGATGGAGCGCCTCTACGCCTCGTCGAAGGCCATCCTCAAGGAGGCCGGCTACGTCGGCGCCGGCACCTGCGAGTTCCTCGTGGCCGCCGACGGCACCATCAGCTTCCTCGAGGTCAACACCCGCCTCCAGGTCGAGCACCCGGTCTCCGAGGAGGTCACGGGCCTCGACCTCGTGCGCGAGATGTTCCGCATCGCCGCGGGCGAGGAGCTCGGCTACGACGACCCCGAGATCGTCGGCCACTCGATCGAGTACCGCATCAACGCCGAGGACGGTGGCCGCGGGTTCCTCCCGGCCCCCGGCACGCTGACCGCATGGGAGCCGCCCGCCGGACCCGGCGTGCGCGTCGACTCCGGCTACGTCAACGGTCAGACCATCCCCGGCGCGTTCGACTCGCTGGTCGCGAAGCTCATCGTCACCGGCCGTACCCGTGAGCAGGCGCTGGAGCGCTCGCGTCGCGCGCTCGACGAGTTCGTGGTCGACGGCATGCCCACGGTCATCCCGTTCCACCGCTCGGTCATCGACGACCCGGCCTTCAACGCTGCGAACGGCTCGTTCGACGTCTACACGACGTGGATCGAGACCGACTACGACAACCAGCTCGAGCCCTACGCGGGCGCCGGCGCCGACGGTGACGAGCCCGCCGAGCGCGAGCGCGTCGTCGTCGAGGTGGGCGGCAAGCGCGTCGAGGTCGTCCTGCCCGGCGGCCTGGGTGCTTCCGCGGCGGCCTCCGGCGGAGGCGCCAAGAAGCCGAAGCGCAAGGCCGGCGGTGGTGGTGGCGCGGCCGTCAGCGGCGACTCGCTCACCTCGCCGATGCAGGGCACCGTCGTGAAGATCGCCGTCGAGGAGGGCCAGGAGGTCGCCGAGGGCGACACCGTGGTCGTCATCGAGGCCATGAAGATGGAGCAGTCCATCACGGCGCACAAGGCCGGCACCGTCACGGGTCTCAACGCCACGATCGGCGAGACCGTCGGCGCCGGTGCGGTCATTGCCGACATCTTGGACGCTGCCGCCGACGCCTGATCGTCCCGCTCACGCAGAGAGGGCCCGTTCACCGTGATGGTGAACGGGCCCTCTGCGTGCGGCGTGCGGCGTGCGACCGCTACTGCGAGATCGGCTCCCCGATTGTGTAGTACGGCTTCTGAGCGACCGGGAGCTTCTCGATGGGCGGCACTCGACCGCCGCCCATCGAGACCAGCGCCGCGTATGACGTGACGTGGCGGATCGTGCGGCCGTCGCCCCGGTAGATCTCCGGCTGGCCGGTGAACTGCACGAACGTGTCGGGCAAGAGCTCCGGGGCGCCGATCGGCAGCGTCGACGTCGTGGCGGCCGACCACTGCAGGATCATGGGGCTGGAGTCGCCGGACAGCTCGAGCAGGCGCGCCCACGACCTGACGTGGTGGCGGGCGCCTGTCTCGACGACGTACACGGCGGAGTCACCCTTCTGCTGCACGAAGAACGGCGGGGACACCGTGCCGCTGGCGATCGCGAGTCCCGGGCACGCCGAGCTCGTCAGGCGGGTGACCGGCAGGCCGGTCGTCCCGACCCCGTCGATGGCCCGCAGGACACCGTTGCCCACGATGTATTGCGTGGTGCCGCAGGCGACGACGGCCCCGAAGCTTGCAGCCTTCGAGTTGGCCGTCAGCAGGCCGTCGCCGACGGTCACCATTCGCGTTGCTCCCAGGTCCTCGGCCTGCGCGAAGGACGACACGTGCGCGAGGTCGCCGTTGGTGGACGCGAGGTACACCTCGGGCGCCGACGTCTCCTTGACCAGCGTCCCCGGCTCGACGACGGCCGGGCCGACGCCGTACCGCGACGCGCCCGCCAGCGACATGCGCGCCACGTAGGCCGAGCTGCCTCTGACATCGACCCAGGCCGCGTTGGTCGTGATGACCCGCTTGGTCCAACCGGAGATGAGGTGCAGCGTTGCGCCGGCCTCGATCGAGAAGACGTCGGCGACCTCGGCACCCGTGGCGAAGGCGTCGATCTGGGACGCCGAGAGCGGCAGGTACGAGCCCACGGCATAGCCGAACTGCCCGACGGCCTCCGTGGTCGGGAACCTGTGCTTGGTCCCGTCGGACTGCAGCAGGTACAGCGTGCCGTTGCGGTTGTCGCGGGCGTATCGCGAAGCAGGGATGCCGGTCGGGTAGCGGTCGACGGCCGACTGGTCGATGACGGTCACGCCGCCGAGGCGCGACGACAGCACCGCGAACTCCGCGCCGTCCACGACGTGGTGCTTGACCCCGTTGACGAGGAGGTAGACCTCGTCGCGGGTCGAGGACTTCACGAAGCCCGACCCACCCATGGCCTGCTCGACCTGGTCGCGCATGCCGCCGGCCGCGTTCATCCAGTTGATGGTCTGCTGACCCGGGCAGGCCGTGGACGTCACGTTGTAGTGCCCGGCGATGCGGTTGAGGACCTTGCCGCCCATCGAGTACGTGCCCTTGGCCGGGATCCCCGCGAGGGAGTGCCGCCACGCGGTGAGCCGGACGACGGCGTCCTTCATGGCCTGCGGCGGCACGTCGTTGACGAACGTGCCCATCATCGAGAGGCCGGTGGTGTTGAGATTGACGTCGAAGTTGCCGGCGTGGGCGCCACGCGGGGTCGCGGTGATGCCACCGGCGCGACCCTCAAAGATCTGCCCGTAGCGGTCGATCAGGAAGTTGTACCCCGTGTCGCACCACTTCTGGCCGTCCATGTGATACGCCTGGATCGACTTCACGATGCCGACGGACTGGCTGGCGGAGTAGTTGTTCGACCCGGCGGTGTGGTGGACGATCGTGCCCTGCATACGGCCGAAGCGCGGCTCCCCGCAGCCCGACGAGGCGCGGGCGCCCCACTGGCTGCGCGTGATGATGCCGGGCTGTGCGGCAGCGGCCTGAGTCAGGGTGGGCACCTCGCCCGGCGCCACGGTCACGAGGGTCAGGCCCGCGGGGTCGATGTCACCCTCCGCGACGACCCGCGCCTGAGCGGCGTCCGACGGTCCGACCCACTTGGGCTCGGTGCCGGGAATGCCCCCCTCGACCTCCTGGCTGTCGATGTCGAGGCGGGTCCAGGGCGACCAGGCGCCATCCTGGCGCCAGCGCACCTGCACCTCGGCGCCCTGGACCGGGACGCCCCCGGTCCATGTCACGCCGAGCAGCTCGAAGCCCGGCAGGTCGTGCGGCTGCAGCTCGGCCACGATCGTGCCGGACTGGATCGCCGGCACAGCCTCGTCGACCACGGCCACTGCCGCGGCCTCGGCCGGAGTGTACGGCTCCCGCTCCGACTCGGGCACGGGGGCGAACTCGTTCCGCTCGACCTCAGCGGGCGTGCCGGCGACGTCCTGCTCCGGCATCGAGACGTCGAGGGCCACCAGGAGGGCGGCGAGAAGCGCGCTGCAGGCAGCGAGTGGCAGAAGCGTGAGCGCGAGGCGGCGGCGCTTGGACATGCTGGATCCCATCCGGCGACGGCCTACGGGGAAGTGCCGTCACTTCGGGAAATTAGACACCACTTCGGTATCACGCGCCACATCCGTATCACTATTGACCGAACTACATCGATGTCATTCGAGGCCCGGAAGATGAGGCGGAATCAGGACTGATCGATGCGCCGGGCCGCCTCGGCGACCGAGCCCGACATCGACGGGTAGACCGTGAAGGCGTTGGCCACCTGATCGACCGTGAGCGTCGCGCTGACCGCGACCGAGATCGCGTGGATCAGCTCGCTGGCGCGCGGCCCGACGACCACGCCACCGATGACGGTGCCGGTGCCGCGGCGGGCGAACAGCTTGACGAAGCCGTCGTGCACGCCCTGCATCTTGGCGCGGGGGTTGGTGGCGAGCGGCAGCATCGCGACGTCGGCCTGCAGCCCCTGCTCCGCGATGGCCTTCTGCGAGAGCCCGACCGTCGCGATCTCGGGCGAGGTGAAGATGTTGCTCGAGACCTGCTTGAGGTCGAGCGGGTGGACGGCCACGCCCAGCAGGTGGCTCATCGCGATGCGGCCCTGCTGGGCGGCGACGGAGGCCAGCATCAGCACGCCGGTGCAGTCACCGGCGGCGTAGACGCCGGGCACCGACGTCCGGGAGACGCGGTCGACCTTCACGAATCCGCCGTCGTCGGTGTGCACGCCCAGCTCCTCGAGGCCGAGGCCGACCGTGTTCGGAATGGAACCGAGGGCCAGCAGGCAGTGGGACCCCTCGACGACCTGACCGTCGGTGAGCGTCACCCGGACGGTGTCGCCCACGCGCTCGACCGACTCCATGCGCGAGTGACCCATGACCGTCATTCCGCGGCGCTTGAAGACGTCCTCGATCGTGTCAGCGGCGTCGGCGTCCTCGCCCGGCAGCACCCGGTCGCGGCTGGAGACCAGCGTGACCCGCGCGCCCAGCCCGTTGTAGGCGCTCGCGAACTCGGCACCGGTGACGCCCGAGCCCACCACGATCATGTGCTCCGGGATCTCCGTCAGGGCGTAGACCTGCTCCCACGTGAGGATGCGCTCACCGTCGGGCTGGGCGGTCTCGAGCACGCGGGGGTGGGCCCCGGTGGCGACCAGCACCGCGTCGGCCGTGACGGTCTGCGTCTCGCCGTCCTTGCCCTCCACGACGATGTCGGACGGCGACGTCAGACGGGCGGTGCCGCAGAGGTAACGGACGCCGCTGGTCTCGAGCCGCGCGGCGATGTCCTCGGACTGGGCGGTCGCGAGGAGGAGCACCCGGTTGTTGACCCGTTCCAGGTCGGCTCCCACGTGGGAGGGGAGCTCGATCCCGAGCTCACCGGCACCGGACACCTCGGTCAGCACGTCGGAGGTGGCGATCAAGGTCTTGCTGGGCACGACGTCGGTCAGGACCGCCGAGCCGCCGAGCCCGTCGCGCTCGATGACCGTGACCTCGGCGCCGAGCCGCGCCGCGACCAGTGCCGCCTCGTAGCCGCCGGGTCCTCCACCGATGATCGCCACATGAGTCATGCCCCCATTGTCCCAGCCCCGGCGGGGGTGCCGGGCCGTGGGCGGCAAGATTCAACGCCGGCGGGGGTGCCGGGCCGTGGGCGGCAAGATTCAGTTCTGCCACCGGTCGAGCTGGTCCGTCAGCTCGACGAAGAGGGCGCCGTTGAGGCCGAAGACCGTCTTGACCTCGGCGAGCACGCCGTCGCGGTCGGCCTCGCTCAGGGGCAGCGCGTCGAGCCGGGCACGGTAGGCGTCCTTGTACGGCTTCGGCTTGGGGATCTCGGGGAAGGCGTAGAAGGCCACGCCCTGGGCGTCGAGCTCGAAGGTGCGCGTCAGGATGCGACCGATGGCCTGGCCGCCGGAGAGGTCGCCGAGGTAGCGCGTGTAGTGGTGGGCGACGAAGGACGCCCCTGAGTCGCTGATCTCGTCGATGCGCGCGACGTAGGCCCGGGTGGCGGGACTGTCGATGTCGACCGGTCCACCCCAGAAGGCGAGGTCGGCGTCGATCGCGGCCAGGCGCTCGAGCCGGGGATCGATGACCTCGGCGGCGATCGGGTCGGTCGTGAGGCGCCGGGCTGCTCCCTCAAGCGCGGCGTACACGTGCCGCAGGCGCGTGAGGTAGGCCGCGTACCCGGCCCCGTTGACCCGACCGGCGAGCAGCTCGGACATGAAGCTCGATGACTCGGCGTCCCGGTGCTCGGCGGCCGATCCCTCACGCAGGAGGGTCGACAGTGGGGTGGCGGCGCGGACGGCTGCGGTGGTGGTCATCGGTGTGGTCCTTCGTGGGGAGTGGCGGACGGGTCGTGCCACGTCGTCATGGTGACACATTGTCAGGAAATTGTGGAGGACGGGAGCTGCCCCGCTGCGGGATGACGGACAGGTGGAAGTCCGGCGTGCGAACCACGTGCACCGCGATGCCGTAGGTCGCCTCGACACGCTCGGGGGTCAGGACCTCGTGCGGCCGGCCGTGCGCCACGAGCCGTCCGGCGTCGACGACTGCCACGCGGTCGGCGTAAGCGGCGGCCACGGACAAGTCGTGCAGCACGACCACGACGGCCCGGCCGCGGTCGGCGAGCTCCCGCGCGACAACCATGACCTCTTCCTGGTGCCGCAGGTCGAGTGCGGCCGTCGGCTCGTCGAGCAGCACGACCTCCGCGTCCTGGGCCAGCACTCGCGCCAAGGAAGCGCGCGCCTTCTCACCGCCCGAGAGCGCAGTGAACGGACGATCCAGCAGGTGGCGGATGTCGGCACGCTCGACGGCGTTCTCGATGGCCCGCTGATCCTCCTCGGCGTCGGACCGGCCGAGCCAGGGACTGCGTCCCATCTCGACGACGTCGGCCACCGAGAACGCGAAGCTGACCTCGTTGGCCTGCAGCAGGACCGAACGGCGCACCGCGAGGTCGCGCGGTCGCCAGGACTGGGCGTCGCGACCCAAGATCTCGACCCTCCCCGCCGACGGGTGGAGGTCCGCGGCCAGGAGCCCCAGAAGACTCGACTTCCCGGCTCCGTTGGGCCCGACCAGCGCGAGGACTCGGCCGTGCTCGACGTCGAGGCTGACGTCGCGCAGCACCTCGCGGTCCCCCCGCCGACAGGAAGCGCCGATCACCCGGCAGGCGACGGCGCTCATGCCCAGCTCCCGAGCCGACGGCGCGACCTGCGGATGAGGTAGAAGAAGAACGGGCCGCCGACCAGTGCGGTGAACAGGCCGATCGGTAGATCGGCGCCGGCCACCAGCGTCCGGGCGAGGAGGTCGGCCCACACGAGCAGGACGGCCCCACCCAGCGCACTCACGAGCAACAGCGACGAGTGCGCCGGCCCGAGCACCATCCGGACGGCGTGGGGCACGACCAGGCCCACGAAGGCGATGATCCCCGCGAACGCCACCCCGACGGCGGCCAGCAGGGTCACGAGCACGATGCTCGAGACCCGCAGCAGCTCGACGCGCACGCCCAGGTGGGTCGCGGTGCGTTCCCCCAAGGCCAGCAGGTCGTAGGAACGGCTGAGCGCGACCGCCACGACGGTTGCGGGCCCCGCGACGATGAGCACGACCAGCACCTCGACCCAGCGCGTGCCGTTCATCGTTCCGAGCTGCCAGAACACGATCTGCTCGCGGGAACCGCTGTCGCCGGCGAACATCACCAGCGCGAGTCCGGCGCCGGCTATGGCGTTGACCGCGATGCCGGTGAGCAGCAAGGTGACCACGTCGGTGCGTCCTGCCGCTCGTGCCGTCATGTAGACGAGCAGCGTGGCCGCCAGTGCGCCGACGAAGGCCATGCCGGCCACCGTCCAGCTGCCACCCGCCGTGATGCCGAAGGCGATGGCCGTCGCGGCGCCCAGCCCGGCGCCGGCAGAGACGCCCACGACCCCGGGCTCGGCCAGCGGGTTGCCGAAGACGGCCTGCATCACGGCACCACTGACCGCGAGCGCGGCCCCCACCAGGAGGCTCAGGGCCACCCGTGGGAACCGGATGTACCAGAGGGTGCGGACGAGGGTGTCGTCGTCGGGGCGCCACCCGGTGTCCAGCCCCATCCCGTGCAGCAGGGTGCCGACGACCTGCTGCCCGCTCACCGCAAGCTGGCCGTGAGCCGCCGAGGCGATCACGCCGGTGAGCAGGAGCAGCACCAGTGTCCCGACGACGCCGACTCGCCTGGTCACGGCTGGCCCTTCACCGCGACGGCGCATACACCGCACGCGCCAGGGCGGCGAGCACCTCGGCCGAACGGGGCCCGAACGAGAGCACGTCGCCGTCAGCCATGTCGACGAAGCGGCGCTTCTGTCCCGCAGCCGTCAGGGCGATCGCGGGCTTCTCGGCCAGCAGGCCGTCGACACCGTTCGTCGACTCCAGCCCACCCGTCATGACCAGGATCAGGTCCGGGTCGGCGGCGACGATCGCCTCGTCGGTCAGCGGACGCATGTCGGTCCAGCCCAGCTCGGCGGCGACGTCACGTCCCCCCAGCCCGGCGATGAGGTCGGAGGCCCCCGAGTCGCGCCCGAAGATGTAGTAGACGCCGGACGTGCCGCGCAGGTACAGGAAGATCATCGAGAGCTTCTCGTCGTCGGCCTGCGGCGCGAAGGCCGCGATCTGCGCCGTCGTGGTGGCCACCTCATCGGTGATCCGCCGGGCCAGCAGCTCGCCGGCCTCGACCGCGCCGAACACCGCGGCCACCTCGCGGGCCAGGTTCGCCGACCCCGAGAACGACGGGTCGTCGGAGACGAAGACGACCGTGATGCCCGCGTCACGCAGCTGCTCGACCACGTCACGCGGACCGATCGAGCCGTCGGTGATGACGACCGTCGGGTCCAGGCCGATGACCGCCTCCGCGTTGATGGCGTGTCCGTCCTTGGTGATGACGGGCAGGTCCCGGGCCTCAGGGAAGGTCGTCGAGCCGTCGCGGCCGACGAGGCGGTCGCCGAAGCCCAAGCCCCACACGGTCGCGGCCAGCGAGCCGGACATGTTGATCGCCAGCACGCGGGACGTGTCCGTGACCGTCACGTCGACGTCGCCCGACCGGTCGTGGGAGACGACCGTCGCCGGGAGCGCCTCGGCCGGATGGTCGACGACGGGCTCCACGTCGCGGTGCACCAGGGACGCCGTGCTGGGTCCCTCGAAGGCCTTTGGGTCGGCGAGGGTCTCGAGCTCGCTCAGCGGGGTGTCGTCACCGGGCAGGCCGTCAACTGCCTCGCCCGAGGACGCCGCGGCGCACCCCACCATCACGAGGATGGTCATGGTGGCGGCGGCCGCCCGGAGTCGGGAGCTTCTCACGGTCGAGGATTTCACCGCCGACGCGCCAGCGCCAGGCCCACGCCGGTCGCTCCGACGAGCAGCACGCCGAGGCCGACCAGCACCCAGGTGAGCCAACCACTCGCCGATCCGTCAGCGAGCGGGGCCGCGGACGAGGCGGATTCTTGGTCGGCGGCGAGCTCGGGCGCGCCGCACTCCGGGTCGATCGTCAACGTCAGGTCGACGGGATCGAGCTCGGTCCCGGCCTCGTAGGTCGAGAAGGCCACCGATCCCTCCGGTGTCAGGGCGGCGGGCACGCCGGACGCCGACCACACGCCGTCCTCGCCCTCGGCCAAGGGCACGGCCGACAGGTCGAGCTCGGCGAACGGGACGTCCGGGGTCGAGGTCGCCACAGCAGTGCCGCTCTCGGCCGCCTCCCGAGACGTGCCTGCGACGTCCACCACGAGTAGCGCGGTGTCAGGGTCGAGCATCCTCACCACCGGATCGCTGAGCTGTAGGTCGAGGGCGCCCGCGTGACCGCTGAACGCGAGGCCGCCGCGGAAGTCGAGCTGTCCGCCCGACGTGGCGGGATCGAATTTGCCGGTGCCTGCGGCGAAGGAGAACACCGGGGTGGCGTACGACGCGTTGCCCGACGTGGTCCAGTCCCCCTTCGCGATCGACCCCGAGACGTAGGCCCGGAAGGACTCCTTGACACCCCACGTCAACGTCGCGTCGGAGACGGTGCAGACGTCCAGGTCAGGTCGCTCGACGACCGTGAAGGTCAGGCCGAGGTCGACCGAACCCTGGAACGTCAGCGTGTGTTCGCCCGGCTCGAGGGTCGCAGGGACAGTGCCGGTCCAGGTGGCCCGGCCGGCGCCGTCGGCAGCCAGGTCGTCACGGAGGACGACCGGCTCGGAGTACACGACCACGGCGACGCCGGACTCGTTCGGCTCGAGGCCGGAGCCGAGCACCGTGATCTCCTGGCCCGGCTCCACGGCGTCGAGGTCGACACCCGGCGCTTCCAGCCCACTGGTCGCCGGGGCGGTCGCCGGTGGGACGAAGGCCGCCTTCCTCTGCGCGGTGGCGACGGTGCGCGCCACACCGGACCCGAGGGACCCTCTGGCGTTGGAGCCGACGGCGAACGTCACCGGGTCGAGCGCCGAGCCGGCAGCGTAGAAGCCGTTGAAGGCCGGAACTCCGGCGGTGGTCAGCGTGGCCGGCGCGTTGACGTAGGTGGTGACGCCGGCATCGTCCATCCGTGCCGCCGCAGCCAGGTTGAGGCTGGCCACGGAGACGCGACGTCCGTTGACCAGCACCGAGAGCGATCCCCGCGCGGGCGAGTCGACGCTCACCTGCGGGTCGGCGAGGCTCAGGTTCAGCTGGCCGCCGTGACCGGTGAACGTCACCGCGCCGCCGTACGTCGTGAGGCCGGAGCTGCTCGTCGCCCTCTGGGGGAACTGGTAGCCGCTGCCCGCCGTGCCGGCACCGCCGCTGACCGAGATGCTGCCCCTGGCGATGCCCGTCACGTAGGAGCGGAAGCTCGCCTTGACGCCCCACTGGAGGTAGCCGGCGCCGATCGCCGGTGTCGGCGCCGGGGGGTTGACCACCGGCGGTGTCGACGGCGGGTCCGGCTGGTCGACCGGAGGCTGGGTGACGCCGAGCTTCTGGAAGTCCAAGGTGATCGGGGTGGCGGTGGTCTGCGACGGGTCGGTCGCGGCCTGGCCGTGTGCCTTCATCGTGTGCACCACGTACTGCTTCGTCGGGTCCAGCTGCGCGATCGTCGCCGCGTCGAGCGAGACGGTCGTCGCGAAACCGCCGCTGCTGATCGCCGCGGGCGTCAGGAACTGCGTGCCGAGGTACTGCGACGCGTCGGACGTCGACGTCGTCCCCGCTGGAGCGAGCGACACGTACAGGCCCGGTGGCGCTCCGCTGAAGCCGCTGCCGATCACGCTGATCGAGAGCTCCGACGGTGACTGCGCCGTGATCGTCGACACCGTCGACGGGCCGCTCGGATCCGGCTCGGTCAGGGAGGCGAAGTCGATGTCCAGCACGGTGTCGGTCGCCTGCGTGCCACCCGGGTCAGGCATGCCGTGCGCCTTCATCGTGATGACCGAGTAGGACGTCGCAGGGTCGAGCTTCGCGATGGCGGTCGCATCGAGCTCGAGGGTGGTCGAGAACGTTCCGCCCTCCCCCATCGCGGTGCTCGAGACCCACGCGGTCGCGAGGTAGGCGCCCGGGTCCTGCGAGTCGGTCGTGCCGGTCTCCCCGATCGACACGTACACGCCCGGGAAGACGACGTCGAAGCCGGAGCCCTCGACCTGCACGGTCAGACCCTGCGGACTCGAGGACGTGATCTCCGCACTCACCTGCGGCGACTCCGGCTCGGGCGTCGCCCGCGTGAAGGTGATCGGGGTAGCGGTCTCGTAGGCGGCGACGTTCGCGCCCGACCCCGGGTACGTGTAGATGCCGTAGCTGCCGATGGCCGAGGCAGCGTCGGCAGCGGCCTTGTCCAGCACCAGCTCGGTCGTGAACGTGCCCTGGGGCGTCAGCTCGACCGCACCTCGCGCCGGGCCTCCGATCGTCGCCATGTCACCGGCCATCACGGCCCACTTCTGCGACACGATCGTGCGGCCGGACGACGCCGCCCCCTCGGACGGCCTCCAGTGGTCGGCGAACTTGCCGAACACGACGTAGGCGCCCGCCGACTTGCCCATCAGCGGCGGGCGCGTGCCCGTGGCCAGGGCGGGGTCGAAGCCTGAGCCCGTCACCGTCACGGTGGTCTGACCGGTCTCGGGAACATCGGTCTGCGACACCGTCACCGTGGGCACTTCCGGGACGCTCGGCTCCTCCGGATCGACCGGCTCCTCCGGATCGACCGGATCGACCGGATCGACCGGATCGACCGACGGTTCCGGCTCGGCCAGACCGAGCGCCACGAAGTCGAGCGCGATGGGCGTGGCGGTGGTCTGGGACGGGTCAGCGGCGGCCTGACCGTGTGCCTTCATGGTGTGCACCACGTACTGCTGGGTCGGGTCCAGGCTCGCGACGGCAGCGGCGTCGAGAGAGACCGTCGCCGCGAATGACCCGTCGACGATCTGCCCCGCCTGCACCCACGAGGTCCCGAGGTACTGAGAGGCATCGGAGGTCGAGCTCGATCCCTCGACCGCCAACGAGACGTAGACACCCGGGTTCTCGCCGCTGAAGCCCGATCCGGCGACGTTGATCGCCAAGCCCTCGGGCGACTGCGCCGTGATCGTCGATGCCGTCGCGGGGGTGCCAGCGGCGGTGGCGGACGGCAGGCCGAGGCCGAGCACGCCGGCCAGGACGAGCACCGAGGCGAGGATGACGGAGAACCCATGACGCAGGGTGGAGGCGGCGGACATGCAGGTGCCTTTCGGAGAACCAACGAGGCAAGCCTGTCCTAAGTGAGGCTTGCCTAAGCACCGTAGCGCGTAGCCACAGGTTCCCCATAGTCGGGGTCCACCAGGCGGACCGCGCCGGGGAGGACGCCTCTCGAGCGGGCGTCAGGCGGAGACGGCGCGCACCACGAAGGACGCGACGGTGGCGCTGGGCAGTCCTCGCGGCTGCAGGCAGGCGTGCACGAGAGCGATCGTGGCGCCGAGGTCCTCGAAGGCGAACGTTCCGTCGGAGTGACCGGACTCGAGGATGTCGCGCAACACCGTCTCGACCGCCAGCACGTGCTCACGGATCTCGACGAGCGCGTCGCGCGACAGCATCGCGTACAGCTCTGGGCCGAGCCCGAAGTGGAACTGCTCGGCCGTGTCGAGGTGGTGGCGAACGTAGGTGCGCAGCCGGTCGCCCGGGGTCTCGGTCCCCTCGAGCGCGGTCAGGAGCCGCGAGACGTAGCGACTGGTCTCGTCGCTGGCGAACGCCACCACCACGGCTTCCTTGTCGCGGAAGTGGTTGTAGATGGCGGTGCGCCCGATGCCGGCCTCGGCAGCCAGTTCGGCCATCGAGATGGCATCGAACGACCGACGGCCCATCAGGGTGCTGAGCGCCTCGAAGACCCGCTGGCGAGTGGTGGCACGGTGCTCCTCCAGCGAGTCACCCAGGATCTTCGGCACTGTCGTAGGGTACGACGGTGAGCCCCTCCGAGACCGCCCAGCGGGCCGCCGAAGCCCTCCGTGAACGCACCGGAGGCGGCGACCACGATGTCGCCCTGGTCATGGGGTCAGGCTGGATGCCGGCCGCCGACGCCCTGGGCACGCCCGAGCACGAGGTGCCGCTCGAGGAGCTGCCGGGCTTCTCCGCCCCGGCCGTCGCGGGCCACGGTGGCACCGTGCGCTCGCTGCGCCTCGGCGACCGGCGCGTCCTGGTGTTCCTGGGCCGCACGCACTTCTACGAGGGCAAGGGCGTCGACGCCGTCGTGCACGGGGTCCGCACCGCGGCCGCCGCCGGCGTCCGCACGCTGGTGCTGACCAACGGCTGCGGCGGGCTCGACCCGTCGTGGACCCCCGGCACCCCCGTGCTCATCAGCGATCACATCAACCTGACCGCCACCTCGCCCTTGGTCGGCGCGACCTTCGTCGACCTGACCGAGGTGTACTCGCGTCGCCTGCGCGACCTCGTCCGCACCGTCGACCCCGGGCTCGCCGAGGGCGTGTACGTGCAGGTCACCGGTCCCCACTACGAGACACCGGCCGAGATCGGCATGATCCGCGCCATCGGCGGTCATCTCGTCGGCATGTCCACGGCGCTCGAGGCGATCGCCGCCCGCGAGGCGGGCCTCGAGGTGCTGGGCATCTCGCTCGTCACCAATCACGCCGCCGGCACGACCGGGGAGCCCCTCAACCACGAGGAGGTCCTGGAGGCCGGGCGGCAGTCCGCCACCCGCATGGGAGCACTCCTGGCCGAGGTCCTGCCGCGCGTCTGACCACCCGTCGACTGGAGCAACCATGAACCTGATCGATCGCGCCCGGACCTGGCACGACCAGGACCCCGATCCCCAGACCCGCGGCGAGCTGCAGGACCTGATCGAGCGCGCCTCCGCCGGCGACGAGGCGCCTCTCGCCGAGCGGTTCTCGGGGCGGCTCCAGTTCGGCACCGCCGGTCTGCGCGGTGAGCTCGGCGCCGGTCCGCAGCGGATGAACCGGGTGATCGTGGCCCAGGCCGCCGCGGGTCTCGCGGCCTACCTGCACGCCCAGGGCGAGGCCTCCCCCTCCGTCGTCATCGGGTACGACGCCCGCCACCTGTCCGACGTGTTCGCCCGTGACACCGCCGAGGTCATGGCCGGCGCCGGGGTTCGCGCGGTCCTGCTGCCCGAGCCCCTGCCCACGCCCGTGCTGGCGTTCGCCATCCGGCACCTGGGCGTCAGCGCCGGCGTCATGGTCACCGCCTCGCACAACCCGCCCCGCGACAACGGCTACAAGGTCTACCTCGCCGACTCGAGCCAGATCGTGCCGCCGGCGGACGCCGAGATCTCCGACGCGATCGACCGCGTGGGGCGCGTCGACGAGCTGCCCCGGTCCGACGACTACACGGTCGGCGGACCTGAGGTGGCTGATGCCTACGTCGCTGCGGCGGTGGCGCTGGCGACGGACGGCCCGCGCGACGTCACGGCGGTCTACACGCCGATCCACGGCGTCGGTCGCGACACGCTCGACCGCGTGGTCGCGGGAGCTGGCTACCCGGCCCTGCACACCGTGCCCGAGCAGGCCGATCCTGACCCTGACTTCCCCACCGTGGCGTTCCCCAACCCCGAGGAACCCGGCGCGATGGACCTCGCCCTGGCGCTCGCTCGCGAGGTCGACGCCCATCTCGTCATCGCGAACGACCCCGATGCCGACCGGTGCGCCGTCGCGGCGCCGCTCCCCCGTCAGGACGGGTCCGGCGACGCCGACTGGCGGATGCTGACCGGCGACGAGGTGGGCGCCCTGCTGGCCGACCTGATGCTCCGGCGCGGCGTCGCCGGCACCTACGCGTCGTCGATCGTGTCGTCCGACCTGCTCGGGCGGCAGGCCGCTGCGCACGGCCAGCCGTGGCAGCAGACCCTCACCGGGTTCAAGTGGATCGGCAAGATCCCCGACCTCGCCTTCGGCTACGAGGAGGCGCTCGGCTACAGCGTCGCCCCGCACGTCGCCCGCGACAAGGACGGCATCACCGCGGCGCTCGCCGTGCTGGAGCTGGCGGCCACCCTGCGGGCCGAGGGACACACGGTGCTCGACCGCCTGGACGAGCTGGCGCACGAGCACGGTGTTCACCGCACCGGCCAGGTCTCGGTGCGTGTCGAGGACCTCGGCCTGATCGCCGCCGCGATGGAGCGCCTGCGTTCCGCGCCGCCCACCGAGCTGGGTGGGCTGGCCGTCGAGTCCGTCGACGACCTCGCGCTCGGCTACCGCGACCTCCCGCCCACCGACGGCATCCGGCTCGGTCTCGCCGCCACCGGCGGGAGCGCCCGGGTCATCTGCCGTCCGTCGGGCACCGAGCCCAAGCTCAAGTGCTACGTCGAGGTGGTGCAGCCGGTCGAGGGTGACCTCGAAACGGCACGGACCGCGGCGCACGACCGGCTCGAGGCGATCCGCGCCGACCTCGCTGGTGTCTTGGGACTCTGACGAGTCCGGCGTCACCGGTGCCAGGTCGGTGTCAGTAGCTGGAGTCGTCCCGCGCGCCGGTGCCGACGCCTCCGGACTCCCGGGCCGCGGCGTCGTCGAGGATCGTCGCCGTGGCGCTGGTACCGAAGCGGGAGACGCCGAGGTCCCGCATCTCCAACAGGGTGTCGAGGTCGCGCACGCCGCCCGAGGCCTTGACCTGCACGGCGTCGCTCACGGCGGCGCGCATCAGGCGCAGGTGCTCGACCGTGGCCCCTCCCCCGGCGAACCCCGTGGACGTCTTGACGAACGCGGCACCGGCGCGCTCGGCGGCGCGGCACCCGGACTCGATCTCGTCGTGCGTCAGGTAGGCCGTCTCGAGAATGACCTTGACGACGCGATCGCCGGCCGCCTCGACGACGGCCGCGATGTCGGCCTCGACGTCGTCGAGCAGACCGCTGCGCAGGCGACCGATGTTCAGCACCATGTCGAGCTCGACGGCGCCGTCGGCGAGCGCCTGCTGGGACTCGGCCACCTTCGTCGTCGTGGTGGTGACGCCGTGGGGGAAGCCGATGACGGTGCCGACGGCGACGCCAGATCCGGCCAGCCGCTCGACCGCGTGAGCGACGTCGCTGGGCCGCACGCACACGCTGAAGATGCCGTACCGCGCGGCCATGTCGAGGTCGGCGTCGACCTCGGTGCGCGTCAGCTCGGGCTTGAGGATGGCGTGATCGATCGCGCCGGCGATCTCGGCAGCGGTGACGGTCTCAGGCATGCCGTCCACCCTACGTGCGGCCCCACGCTCCGCGGGACGCACGATGATGCATTCGGGTAGCCAGGGCTACCGCAAGGCATCACCCTCGGGCACCGAGGGGCCGGACGATGATGCACTCGGGCAGCCAGGGCTACCGCAAGGCATCATCCTGCGTCCCCGACAGCGGGACGGCGCGACTAGGCTGACGCCCCGTGGGTGTCGTGATCGTGGCCGGGCCGTCGGGCTCCGGGAAGTCGCACCTCGCCGCCCGCCTGGGCTGGCCGGTGCTGCGCCTCGACGACTTCTACCGCGAGGGTGACGACCCCGGACTGCCCCGTTCCGACCTCGGCATCGTCGACTGGGACGACGTCGCCTCCTGGGACCTCGACGCCGCCGTGGCGGCCGTCGTCGAGCTGACCATCACGGGCACCACCGAGGTGCCGGTCTACGACATCGCCGCCAGCCGGCGCATCGGGTGGCACCGGGTCACGGCGCACGGGCCGTTCCTGGCCGAAGGTCTCTTCGCTCCGGACATCGTGGCTGCGTGCCGCGTGGCCGGAGTGCTCGACGACGCGATCTGCCTGCACCGGCCCCGCCTCGTCACGTTCGTGCTGCGGCTCGTGCGCGACCTGCGCGAGGGCCGCAAGGCGCCCTGGGTCCTGGTGCGCCGCGGCTGGCGGCTCCTGCAGGCCGACCCCGCCGTGGTCGAGGCCGCCGTGGCCGCCGGGTGCCGTCCGGTCGGCCCGCGCCGGACGCGCCGGGAGCTCGCGCGGCGGTAGTCCACAGGCTGTTGCCCGGGGTGAACCGGGTGTCGGTGGGGGTGGTGAGAGTGGGGTCATGTCCTCGTTGCTCGCCGTCTCGTCGGCCCAGCTCACTGAGCTGGGTCGGGTCGTTGCGCGGGCCGAGGCTGCTCGAGATGCCGCGATGCTGGCGATGGCCCGGCAGATGCGGGCCGATGCCTCCCGGGCGGAGTCGTCGAGGCGCAGGCAGGTCGAGCTGTCCGTCATTCCGCTCACGCTCGGGCAGGCGATGGGGTTGTCCGAGGGACAGGTGACCCACCGGTTGGCCGCGGTCGAGCGGGTCCACGACCAGCTCCCCGCCACGTGGGCCGCCTACCGCGACGGCACCATCGACGCCGCCCGGGTTCGTGAGATTGGGCGTGCTGCCGGTCGACTCGAGCGCGATGAGTCGTTCGAGCGGCTCGACACCAAGGCCGCCCGCTATGCCTCCACTCACACCGTCCCCGAGCTGCGCGCATGGTTGAAGCGGTTCGTCGTGCGCGTCGAGCCTGACCGGGCTGCGGTGCGTGCTGAGAAGGAGCGCGCCGCTCGGCGGGTCGACGTCTCCCATGACGACGACGCGATGGCCTGGCTGACCGCCTACCTGCCGTCGCACGTGGCTGCGGCGATCGACAAGCGCCTCGACCGCGCCGCCCGCGCCATCGGATCGGACGACGAGCGGACCCTGCCGCAGCGGCGGGCCGACCTGCTCGCCTCGTGGACCACGACGAACGAGACCGACGCCACCGACCCGGTCCTGCGGACCGACATCGCCGTCACCATCGGTGCCGACGTGTTGGCCGGCGCCACCGAGGGGTTCGGATTCGCCGCCGACGGCTCCTGGGCAGTGCCCAGCGGTTGGATTGCCGAGCTCGCGCAGACGGGCAGCCCGTTCTGGCACCGGATGGTCCTCGACCCCGTCACCGATGACGTCCTCTCCCACGAATACGCGGGCAGGTTCGCACCCGAGATCCTCACCAAGGCGTTGATCTTCCGCGACGGCGTCTGCCAGGCACCCGGCTGTCTCACGCCGGCCGATCGGTGCGACATCGACCACCGACAACCCTGGCCCAACGGCCCCACCACCGGGAAGAATCTCAGTCCCATGTCACGGCGTCACCACTCCCAGAAGGGCCACGGCGTCATCTGGGTCCTGCCCGACGACAGCCGACGAGTCGTCGAACCACTCGACCGAACCGCCTGAGAACTAGGGCGTCCCGTCGGCGAGCGACGCGTAGGCCGGCTTGATGACCTCGTTGATCAAGCTGAGGCGCTCGTCGAACGGCAGGAACGCGCTCTTCATGGCGTTGACCGTGAACCACCGCAGGTCGTCGAGACCGTAGTCGAACGCATCGACCAGCAAGGACATCTCCCGGCTCATCGACGTGCCGCTCATCAACCGGTTGTCGCAGTTGACGGTGACGCGGAACCCCAGCTCGGCCAACGGACCGATCGGGTGGTCGGCGATCGACGTCATGCCGTGCACCGCATTGGTCTGCAGGTTCGACGAGGGGCACATCTCCAAAGGGATGCGGGTGTCGCGCACATACGCCGCGAGCCGTCCCAGACGCGGGCCTCCCGGGGCGTCGAAGTCGATGTCGTCGACGATGCGCACACCATGGCCGAGGCGGTCGGCGCCGCAGCGCTGCACCGCCTGCCAGATCGAGGGCAGCCCGAACGCCTCCCCGGCGTGAATCGTGAAGTGCGCGTTCTCCTGCCTCAGGTACTCGAACGCCTCCAGGTGCAGGATCGGCGGGAAGCCGTCCTCGGCCCCGGCGATGTCGAAGCCGAAGACCCCGCGGTCGCGGTACTCGACGACGATCTCGGCCACCTCACGACCGCGCATCGCGTGCCGCATCGCGGTGAGCAGCTGACCGACGACGATCGTGCGCCCACCCGCGGCAGCCTGGGCGCGACCCTCGTCGATGCCCGACTGCACGGCCTCCACCGCGTCGCGCAGGCTCAGCCCCGCGCCGGTGTGCTGCTCGGGCGCCCACCGCAGCTCGGCATAGACGACACCGTCGGCCGCGAGGTCGAGCACGGCCTCCCGCGCGACACGGGCGAGGTCCTCGGGCCGCTGCATGACGGCCACGGTGTGCACGAAGGTCTCGAGGTAGCGCGGCAGCGAGCCGGAGCTGGCCGCCTCGGCGAACCACTGCCCGAGTCCGGCCTGGTCGGCGACCGGCAGCTCGTGACCGATCTGATCGGCGATCTCGGCGACCGTGGCCGGCCGCACCCCACCGTCGAGGTGCTCGTGCAGGGCGACCTTCGGCGCAGCGGCGATCTGCCCCGGGGCGACCTTGGGAGCCCCGCCGACAAGCCCCGTGGTGGGGCTCACGCGCCCTGCTCCATCAGCAGGGTGACGGTCTCGGCGATGCAGGCGGGCTTCTCGACGCCCTTGATCTCGATCTGGTGCTTCAGCGTGACCTGCTGGCCCTTGTCGATGTCGCGCACCTCGGTCATCGTGACGCGGTTGCGCACCCGGGCGTCGACCAGCACCGGCGTCATGAACCGCACCTTGTTGAGCCCGTAGTTGACGCGGGCGAGGTCGCCGGCAAACGCGTAGACCTGCGCCCCGAGGAACGGCAGCAGCGAGAGCGTCAGGTACCCGTGGGCGATCGTGGCGCCGAACGGCCCCTCGGCCGCGCGCTCGGGATCGACGTGGATCCACTGCCGATCACCGGTGGCGTCCGCGAACAGATCGATGCGCTCCTGGCTGATCTGGAGCCACTCGCTGACCCCCAGCTCCGTTCCGGCGGCGGCGGCAATCTCTCGGGCGTCGTTCAGGACCTGCATGTCTCGACCCTAACCCGGACGCGTCGCGGTTCCCTGCCGCTCATCGGTCGATCCGCTGCAGGACGACCTGGCGCGCGCTCGGCTCCTGACCGTCAGGACCGACGGTGATCGCGCCCTCGAGCGCCTGCTCCGCGCGGGCGAACCGCTCGGGCGTGTCTGTCTGCAGCGTCAGGAGCGGCTGTCCCTCCACCACACGGTCGCCGACTGTGGCGTGCAGGACGACACCGGCCGCGGCCTGGACCTGCTCGCCCGGGCGCGAGCGTCCGGCGCCCAGCCGCCACGCCGCCACCCCGACCCCCAAGGCGTCGAGACCGGTCAGCACGCCCGTGGTGGGCGCGGTGACGACCTGGGTCTCGCGCGGGGTCGGCAACGGCGCGTCGGGGTCGCCACCCTGGGCACTGATCATGCGACGCCAGAAGTCCATGGCGCGACCGTCGGCCAACGCATCGGCCGGATCGACGTCGTCGCGCCCCGCCGCGGCCACCATCTCGCGCGCGAGCGCGATCGTCAGCTCCACGACGTCGCGCGGTCCCCCGCCGGCCAGCACCTCCACCGACTCGGCGACCTCGACGGCGTTGCCGGCGGTCAGGCCCAGCGGCACCGACATGTCGGTGAGGAGGGCGACCGTGCGGACACCCGCATCGGTGCCGAGGGCCACCATCGTCTCGGCCAGCTCGGTGGCTTGCTCGAGATCCTTCATGAAGGCGCCGGACCCGACCTTGACGTCCAGCACCAACGTGCCGGTGCCCTCGGCGATCTTCTTGCTCATGATCGAGCTGGCGATCAACGGGATCGCCTCGACCGTGCCGGTCACGTCGCGCAAGGCGTACAGCTTCTTGTCGGCCGGGGCGAGTCCCTTGCCAGCCGCGCAGATGACTGCGCCGACGTCCTCGAGCTGCGCCAGGATCTCGGCGTTCGACAGCTCGGCGCGCCAGCCCGGGATGGCCTCCAGCTTGTCGAGCGTGCCACCGGTGTGCCCGAGGCCGCGGCCCGACAGCTGCGGCACGGCGACGCCGCACGCGGCGACGAGCGGCGCCAGCGGCAGGGTGATCTTGTCGCCCACACCACCGGTGGAGTGCTTGTCGGCCGTGGGACGCGAGAGGCTCGAGAAGTCCATCCGCTCGCCCGAGGCGATCATGGCGGCGGTCCACCGGGCGATCTCGGGGCGCTCCATGCCGTTGAGCAGGATCGCCATCGCCAGGGCCGACATCTGCTCGTCGGCCACGACGCCACGGGTGTAGGCGTCGACGACCCAGTCGATCTGCGGGTCGCTCAGTCGACCACCGTCGCGCTTGGTCGCGATGACCTCGACAGCGTCGAAGGCTTCTGGGGTGTCAGTCATGAGGTTCCGTCCAGGTCGACGATCAGCTTCTCGTAGCCGCGCAGCACCCAGGTGGGCCGGCGGGGCGCCTCGAGCACGGGGCCCAGGTGCGGGTGCCGTTCCAGCAGGGCCCGCAGGCTGATCTGCAGCTCGAGCCGCGCGAGTGGCGCTCCGAGGCAGAAGTGCAGTCCCATGCCGAACCCGACGTGCGGATTGGGGTCGCGGGCGACGTCGAACGTGTCGGCCCGCTCGAAGACGTCGGCATCGCGGTTGGCGGAGCCCATCAGGCAGGCGACGACCTGTCCCGCCTCGACGACGGTGCCGGCGATCTCGACGTCGGCCGTGGCGGTGCGCTCGAACAGCTGCAGGGGCGCGTCGAAGCGGATCAGCTCCTCCAGCGCGACGTCGGCGCCCACCTCGCCCGAGATCACGCGGGCCAGCTGGTCGGGATGGTCGAGCAGGGCGGCCATGCCGTTGCCGAAGGTGTTGACCGAGGCCTCGTGACCGGCATTGAGCAGCAGGACGACGGTGGCGACGAGCTCGTCGTCACTGAGCTTCTGTCCCGAGTCGCGGGCGGCGATGAGGTCGGTGACCAAGTCGTCGCCGGGATGATGGCGGCGGTGCTCCACCACGTCGCGCACGTAGGCGGCGAACTGCTCGCTGGCCTCGACCGCCGCAGCGCGGGTGGCCTCGTCGACCGACGGCTCGTACATGTGCACGATGGCCTGCGACCAGTCGCGCAGTGACTCGTGGTCGTCGCGCGGCACGCCCAGCAGGTCGGCGATGACGAAGACCGGCAGCGGCTCGGCGTACTCGGCCAGGAGGTCGACCCGCCCGTCGGCGCCATCGCTCAGCCGGTCGGCCATCGACGCGGCGAGGTCCTCGATCCGCGGGCGCAGCCGCTCGACGTGGCCCCGGCCGAACGCCCCGGCGAGCAGGCGCCGCATGCGGGTGTGCGCCGGCGGCTCGTTCTCCATCAGCTGGTTGCGGTGCAGCGTGTTGAAGGGCTCCATCTCGCCGGCCGGCTCGAGATCGGTCCAGAGCCGGCCGAGCGCACGGTTGCGCAGCACGGCGCCGACCGCGGCATGGGTCGTGGCGAGCCACCGCTCGCTGGGCTCGTGCCACAGCAACGGGCCCTGGCGCCGCAGCTCGGCGAGCGCCGGGTACGGGTCGGCGGCGAAGTCGGGATCGGTGAGGTCGAGGGTCGCGACCGTCACACGCGCCCCAGGTCGTCGGCGTCGAACTGCTCGGGCAGCAGCTCGGCCATGGTGCGGACGCCCGACGTCGTCTGCAGCTGCATCGTGGGACCGCCGTTCTCCCACAGGAGCTGGCGGCACCGACCGCACGGTGTGATGAGCGCGCCCTCGGCGTTGACGCAGACGACGGCGATCAGGCGTCCGCCGCCGGTGGCGTGCAGGGCCGAGACCATGCCGCACTCGGCGCACAGCGCGACGCCGTAGGCCGCGTTCTCGACGTTGCAGCCCAGCACGACCCGGCCGTCGTCGACGAGTCCGGCCGCGCCCACCTTGTACTGCGAGTACGGCGCGTAGGCCCGCTGCATGACCTCGGTGGCGTACCGGGTCAGCGCGGTCCAGTCGATGGGGTCCTCGGCGCCCGTGATGCCCAGGCCCTTGATGTCGACGGCCACTAGCCCGCCTCCCCTCGTCGATAGGATTTTCCGTCGGCCGCGGGCATTCGCAGGTTCTGCGCGAACACCGCGATGACGAAGAGCGTGATGACGTACGGCGTCATGCCGGTGAAGGATCCGTTGACCTCGTCGGTCGAGAGGTACCAGGCCAGGGTCGCGACGGCGATGAGCGCCAGGACGATGCCGGTCGTGCGCTCGCCCTTGCGGACCTTGATCACGGCGAAGACCACCAGCAGCACGGCGATGAGCAGCAGCAGCGCGTGCACCAGCGGACCACTGTTGGGCAGCAGGGTGATGCCGTCGGTGTAGCCGAACATCAACGAGCCGGCCAGCACGCCGCTGGGGCGCCAGTTGCCAAAGATCATCGCCGCCAGGCCGATGTAGCCACGGCCGCCGGTCTGGCCGACCGAGAACGACGACGACGCCACCATGGTCAGGTAGGCGCCACCGAGTCCGGCGAACGCGCCGGAGATCAGCACCGCCACGTACTTGTAGCGATAGACGTTGACGCCCAGAGTCTCGGCGGCCTGGGGGTTCTCGCCGCACGACCGCAGCCGCAGCCCGAAGGCGGTGCGCCACAGGACGTAGGCGGTCAGCGCCACGAGCGCGGCCGTCAGCACCGTCAGCAACGAGATGCGTGTCGTCAGCGCGGCAACTGCGCCGGCGACGTCGGAGATGACGAACCACTCCTGCTCGGCCAGCTTCAACGCCCCGTCGGAGACCCCGGGCACCGTGATGTTCGGCAACGTGTCGTAGCCCGACAGGTTGCGCGGACCGCCGCCCTCGAGGTCGTCGAAGAACGTCTTGGCCAGGTAGCCGACCGCGCCGAGACCGATGATGTTGACCGCGACACCCGAGATGATGTGGTCGACGCCGAACGTCACCGTGGCCACGGCGTGCAGCAGGCCGCCGAGCAGCCCCATGAAGGCGGCGCCGACCAGGCCCATGTACGGGCCGTAGTGGTAGGCGAAGAACGCCGCCCCCCACGTGCCCAGCAGCATCTGCCCCTCGAGACCGATGTTGACGATGCCGGCGCGCTCGGCCCACAGACCACCGATGCCGGCCAGCAGGATGGGGCTGGCACCGATCAGCGCCGCCCGCAGCGTGCCCGGCGCGGTCATCCGCTCCGCACCGGTGACGATGCGGACGACCGACACGGTCACGATGACGCCCAGCACGATCAACCACATCGTGTACCGGTACGTCCGGGCCCGCATGACTTCTGCGCTCATGCTGAGACCCCCTCCCGCTCGGCGTCGAGCTGTCGGGCGACCCGCTCCTGCTCGGCCTGGGCGCGGCGCCGGCCGACGACGGCGTAGGCGACGACGACCGCCAGCACGACGATGCCCTGCGTGATGTCGACGACCTCCTTGGCGATGCCCTCCTGCTGCAGGGCGTTGGACTGCCCGGCCAGGAAGGCGAACAGCACGGCACCCACGAAGATGCCGATCGTCCGGTTGCGACCCAGCAGTGCGACCGCGAGTCCGGTGAAGCCCAGGCCCGCCTGGAAGTTCTCCGGGGGGCCGAAGCTGTGCACCGAGCCGAAGAAGGCCGGCATCCACACCAGGCCCGCGACGGCTCCCGAGAGCGCCATCACGATCAGCACCATGCGACCAACACTGACACCGCTCGCCAGGGCTGCCGAGGTGGACTCGCCCGTCGCGCGCAGGTCGAAGCCGAAGCGGGTGCGGCTCATCAGGAACCAGTACCCGACACCCACGATGACCGCGAGGGTCGACAGCGCCCAGACGTCGCCGGGTGCGTTGGGGAAGAGGTTGAAGCCGAGCGGCTGGCTGCTGGGCGGGATCTCGGCGGTGACGTACGTGTAGCCGCTGGTCTCGCCGTACCGGGCGACCAGGTAGCCGGCCATCGTCAACGCGATGTAGTTGAGCATGATCGCGCTGATGACCTCGCTGACACCGCGCCCAACCTTCAGCAGCGCGGCGATCAGGGCGTAGCCGGCACCGGCCAGCATCGCGACGACGAGCGTCACGAGGATGTTCAGCGGTCCGGGCACCAGGCCGCTGCCGGCGAAGAACGCCCCGGCACAGGCGCCCACGGTGTACTGGCCCTCGACGCCGATGTTGAACAGGCCCATGCGGAAGCAGATCGCTGCGGCGAACGCCGAGAGCGAGAGCATCGCGCTCTGGTTGATGATCGTGATGAGCACGCGCTCGTTGGGCACCGAGAAGATCGTGGCGACGAAGTCGACGGCCGAGCCGCCCGAGACGGCGATGACGAGGCTGGTCGCCGCCATCGCGCCGAGCACGGCGACGAGCGGGGGCACGATCGCCCCGACGATGCTGGAGCGCTTCACGCGTCACGTCCTCCGGTCATGGCCTGGCCCAGGTCCGAGGCCGTCACCTGGGCGGGGTCGAACCGGGCCGTCAGGCGGCCCCGCAGGATGACCTCGAGCCGGTCGGACAGGCCGATCAGCTCGTCGAGGTCGGCCGAGATGAGCAGCACGCCCAGCCCCTGGCGACGAGCGGCCCGGATGTGCTCCCAGATGGCGGCCTGGGCGCCGACGTCGACCCCACGGGTGGGATGCGAGGCGATGAGCAGGCGGGGCTCACCGCTCATCTCGCGGCCGACGATGAACTTCTGCTGGTTGCCGCCCGACAGCGCGCGGGCGGTGGTGTCGATGCCGGGCGTGCGGACGTCGAACTCCTCGACGATGCGCTGCGCGTCGGCGCGAGCACCCGCACGGTTGATGAGTCCTCGCCGGACGCTGGGCCGGCGCGTCTGGTGGCCCAGGATGCGGTTCTCCCACAGCGGGTAGTCGAGCACCAGGCCGTGGCGGTGGCGGTCCTCGGGGATGAAGCCCACGCCCCGCTCGCGCACCCCACGGGTGCGGAGCCGGGTGGTGTCCTCGGCGTCGAGGTGGATCGAGCCGCTGCGGCAGCGACGCATGCCCATGACGACCTCGACCAGCTCGGACTGGCCGTTGCCCTCGACCCCGGCGATGCCGACGACCTCGCCGCGGTGCACGGTCAGGGAGATGTCGCTCAGGCGGTCGCGTCCGGCGTCGTCGGTCACCACGACGTCGCGGAGCTCGAGCACCACGTCGTCGGTGACGGTCGACTCCGACGTCTGGGGCGACGGCAGCTCGCTGCCGACCATCAGCTCGGCCAGCTGGTGCTTGGTGGCGGTGGCCGGGTCGGCGGTGCCCACCGTCGTGCCCTGGCGCATGACCGTGATGTCGTCGGCGATGGCCAGCACCTCGTCGAGCTTGTGCGAGATGAACAGCACCGAGCACCCGTCGGCGACCAGCTCGCGCAGGTTCGCGAAGAGCGCGTCGACCTCCTGCGGCACGAGCACCGCGGTCGGCTCGTCGAGGATGATGAGGCGGGCGCCTCGGTAGAGGACCTTGAGGATCTCGACGCGCTGCCGGTCGGCCACGCCGAGGGTCTCGACGAGGTCGTCGGGGTCGAGCCCGAAGCCGAAGCGCCCCGAGATCTCGGTGATGCGCTGGCGGGCGGCGCCACCGATGCCGTGCCGCTTCTCGGCCCCGAGCACGATGTTCTCGAGCACCGTCAGGTTGTCGGCCAGCATGAAGTGCTGGAAGACCATGCCGATGCCGGCCGCGATCGCGTCGGTGGGCGTCGCGAAGGTGACGGGGTCGCCGTCGACGACGATCGTGCCGTCGTCCGGCGCCTGCACGCCGTAGAGGATCTTCATCAGCGTCGACTTGCCGGCGCCGTTCTCACCGATCAGCGCATGCACCCGGCCGGGACGGATGTGCAGCGAGACGTCATGGTTGGCGACGACACCGGGGAAGCGCTTGCCGATCCCCCGGGCCTCGAGGTCGATGCTCGTCACCGGGTCATCCTCTCGCACGATGGGTCCGCGGACACGCGCGACCGGCCGCCTCGGGTGCGAGACGGCCGGTCGGGCGAATGACCTACGGCTCGGTCGGGACCTCGACGTCACCGGAGATGATGTCGGCCTTGTACTTCTCCAGCTCGGCGATCGTCTCGGGGGTCAGGAACCCACCGGACTCGCTGTAGCCCACGCCCTCGTCGGCCAGGGTGAAGGTCGTGAAGCCCTGGTCCGGCTCGCCGTTGACGGCCGACTCGATGAAGCCGAACGTCGCGGTGTCGACGCGCTTGAGCATCGAGGTGAGGATGCGGGGCTTCTGCGCCTCGCTGGCGGTCAGGAACTGGTCGGAGTCGACGCCGATGGCCAGCATGTCGGCCTCGACGGCGGCGTCGAAGACACCCGAGCCCGAGGCTCCGGCAGCGTGGAACACGATGTCCGCGCCCTCGCTGTAGAGACCCTGGGCGGCAGCCTTGCCACCCGCGGGGTCCTGGAAGCCCTTGGTGTCCTTCTCCTCGATGTACGTGGAGGTGACCTCGACGTCGGGGTCGGCCGCCTTGGCGCCGGCCTCGAAGCCCGCCTCGAACTTCTGGATCAGCGGGTTGTTGACGCCACCGACGAAGCCCAGCTGACCGGTCTCGGACTGCAGCGCAGCCGCAGCACCGACGAGGTAGGAGCCCTCGTGCTCGGCGAAGCCGAGGTAGGCGACGTTGCAGTTGACGTCGTCCTCGGTCGGGTCGAAGCCGTCGATGACGCCGAACGAGACGTTGGGGTACTCGGGGGCCACGGTGTCGATCGCGGTGCTGTAGGCGAAGCCGACGCCCACGATGACGTTGTGGCCGGCGTCGGCGAAGGTGCGCAGGCGCTCCTCGCGGACCTCCTCCGGCTCGTCCTGGGCGGCCTCGCCCTCGGTGACCTCGGCAATGCCGAGCTCGGTCTGCGCGCGCTCGAGACCCGCGTAGGCGGAGTCGTTGAACGACTGGTCGCCACGGCCACCCACGTCGTACGCGAGGCCGACCTTGACGTCACCCTCGATCTGGACCGGGTCGCACTTCGCCTCGACCTCGTCGTTGGCGTTGTCCTCGTCGTCGGCCGCGGTGCCACACGCGGACAGGATCAGACCACACGTCGCGACAGCGACGCCGTACTTGGCCAGTCGACGCACTTTTCCTCCTCGAGTTCCCGGTCGTTCTGGTGACGACCTGCGGCCGACCCTAGTCACGCTCTCGTTCACCCGGAAGTCACTTGGACCGAAAGCCCCGCACCGTAACCAACTTGTCACCCGAGGGGGGCGGTGAGCGCCTCAGGAGACGGCGGCGGCAGCGAGCACGCGGGCGCCGATGGCGACGGCGCGCTCGTCGACGCGGAGGTTGCCCTGGTGCAGGTCGTACGTGGGGCCGTCCGGCGTGCGGGTGCCGAGCCGGCCCATCGCACCGGGCACCGCCTCGACGTACCAAGCGAAGTCCTCGCCGCCGAGACTCTGGGACGTGCTGGCGACACCGCTGGGCCCGATGACCTCGGTGACCGCGCGGCGCATCGTCTCGGTGGCGGCGAAGTCGTTGACCACGGGCGGCACGCCGCGCACGTAGAGCACGTCGGCGCTGACGCCCCACGGTTCGATGATGTCGGCGATCAGGCCCCGCACGAGGTGCTCGGCCTCGTGCCAGGCGGCGGCGTCGAGCATGCGCAGGGTGCCGGTGAGCTCGCCGGTGGCGGGGATGACGTTGGCCGCGTGCCCGGCACTGAGCTGGCCCCAGACCATCGAGGCGCCCGCGCGGGGGTCGAAGCGGCGTGACAGCACCGCCGGCAGCTGCGTGACGAGGCTGGCCAGGGCGTAGGTGAGGTCCTCGGTGAGGTGGGGCCGGGAGGTGTGTCCGCCCCGACCGCTCAGGGTCACGTGGATGCGGTCCGACGCCCCGGTGATGGGGCCCTCGCGCAGGCCGACCTGGCCGACGTCGAGCGAGGGGTCGCAGTGCAGCGCGAAGATGCGCGAGACGCCCTTGAGCACGCCGAGCGAGAGGAGCTTGAGCGCTCCCCCGGGCATGACCTCCTCGGCGGGCTGGAAGATCAGCCGTACCCGGACGGGCAGCCGGTGGGCGGCGTGCGCCTCGGCGAGCGCCGCGCCGGCACCGACGAGCGCAGCCACGTGCACGTCGTGCCCACAGGCGTGCGCCACGTTGGGCACGGTGGAACGCCAGGGGTCCTGGGTGGTGTCGGGGATCGGCAGGGCGTCGAGGTCGGCGCGCAGCGCGACGATCGGTCCGTCCTCCCGGCCGACCTCGGCCACCAGGCCGGTGCCGGGCAGGCGGTGGTGCTCGATGCCGTACTTGTCCATCCACCGGGCGACCGTGTCGGTCGTGCGGTCCTCGTTCCAGGACAGCTCGGGGCTGGAGTGGACGTCGCGGCGCAGCTCGATCAGGTCGGGCGTGATCGTGTCGATCGTGCGCGTCAGTGACTCCAGCAGGGGCATCCGATCAGGATATCGGCTGGAGGACGGAGGTGATGGACGCGATCGTCTCGTCGGCGAGCTTCTCGACCGACCGGCGCAGCAGCAGGGGCGCGAGGGCGCTCAGCGGGAACGGGAAGTCGAACACCGCGCGGTAGTGGATGATCGTGCGCGCACCGTCCGCGGTGAAGGTGAGGTGGTCGGTGGCCGTGGTGCTGCCGTTGCGGCCGCGGCAGACGAAGTGCGTGGGCCGGTCATGGGCGATCGTCTCGTACTCCAGCTCGACCTCGCGCTTCATGAATCGCGAGCGGTTGCGGTACGTGGTGCCGACGCCACCGTCACCGGCGGTCCGGGTGGTCTGGAGCGTGCCCGGGTCCCACTCCTCGGTGTGCTCGAAGTCGGCGAGGTAGTCGAAGACCTCCTCGATCGGACGGTCCACCGTGAACGTGCGCTCGACCTCCATGCCCTCACGGTAGGTCAGGCGACGTCGATGCGCTGGTCGGTGCCGGCCGAGCCGCGCAGGCTGCGGCGCCGGCGCGACAGCGACAACCGCAGGGCGGGGTCCTGGCGCAGGAACCACAGCGCGGACGCCGAGACCCCCAGGCCGACGACGACACCGCTGGCGACGAGGGCCCACCGCGCACCGAACGCCTCGGCGAGCCAGCCGATGACCGGGGCTCCCAGGGGCACGCTCCCGAGGAAGACCATGAGGTAGAGCGAGGCGACGCGGCCCCGCATCGCCGGGGTGGTCGACATCTGGATCAGCGCGTTGGCCGTCGTGATCGCGGTCAGCACCGTCAGGCCGACCAGTGGCAGCACCGCGGCGTAGGTGACGTAGGTGGGCATCACGGCCGACAGCACCTGCACGGCGGCGAAGACGAGGGCCGCCCCGACGATGAACCGCAGCCGTGGCGACTCCCGGCGGGCCGCGAGGAGGGCGCCGACGAGCGAGCCGATCGCGACGATCGAGCCGAGCAGCCCGAACTCGCTGGCCCCGCGGCCGAACTCGTCGGTGGCCATGAGGGCGCTCGTGACGGGGAAGTTCATGCCGAACGAGCCGAGGAAGAACACGACCGAGAACATCAGCACGAGGTCGGGACGCGAGCGCACGTAGCGCACGCCCGCTCGCACGGCGCCCCGCCGGTCGCCCGTGAGCGGCGCGGGAAGCAGACGATCAGGGTCCATGAGCCGCAGCGCCAGCAGGACGAACCCGTTGCTGAGGGCGTTGAGCAGGATGACCCACCCCGTGGCCGCGACGCCCGAGCCGAGGGCCGCGATCATCACGCCGGCGACGGCCGGTCCGACGAGCCGGCCGGCGTTGAAGGAGGCCGAGTTGAGCGAGACCGCGTTGCTGAGGTGCTCGGGCCCCACCATCTCGGCGACGAACGACTGACGGGCGGGCGCCTCGAGCGCGCGGGCCGATCCGAAGACGACGGCGATGACCAGCACGTGCCACAGCTGCACCACTCCGGTCACGGCCACCAGGCCGAGCACGGCGGTTGGCAGAGCCATGGCGACCTGCAGCCACCCCAGCAGCGCCCGCTTGGGCACGCGGTCGGCCAGGACCCCACCGAACGGCGAGAGGAACAGCGACGGCAGGAGCTGGAGGGCGATCGTCAGCCCGAGAGCGGCACCGCTGCCGGTCAGCTCGAGCACCAGCCACGCCTGCGCCGTGATCTGCAGCCACGTGCCGACGTTCGAGAAGATCGCGCCGGTCGCGTAGATCCGGTAGTTGCGGATCGTCAGCGACGAGAACATGCCGCGACGCGACGGCGCAGTGGGGGCTGCTGTCACGACTCGGCCAGCCGTTCGAGGATTGCCGACGCCTCCCTCAGGACGGCCCGCTCACGCTGGTCGAGGCCGCGCAGCTGCTTGTGCAGCCACGCATCACGCCGGGCGCGCTCCTCGGTCAGGACCTTGTGGCCGAGCTTGGAGACGCTGACCAGCACCTGGCGCCCGTCGGTCGGGTGCGGCTCGCGGGTGACCAGTCCGTCCTCGCTCAAGCACGTCAGCATGCGCGTGATCGACGGCGGCTGCACCTTCTCACGCGAGGCGACGGCGCCCGGCGTGGTGGGGCCGAGCTGGCTGAGCGTGCCGAGCACCGAGAGCTGCGAGGGGGTGAGGTCGGAGTCGCGCTCCTGGCGGAGACGGCGGTTCAGACGGGCCACGGCCAGGGAGAGACGTTCGGAGTCGGTCGGCATGTCGTTAGCCTAACAAATTACCCAAACAAATTAGCCGGCTGAATGATCTCCCGAGCTGCTGCGCTGCCGGGCCCGGTAGGCCACGGCCGCCACTCGGTTGCCGCAGGACGTGCTGCAGAACCGCCGCGAGCGGTTGCGGGAGAGGTCCAGCACCACCCCGTCGCAGTGCGGGTCGTGGCAGCGGGCCAGCCGCGACATCTCGTCGGCGCGAATGACGTCGACCATGGCCATCGCCGTCTCGACCATGATCCGCTCCGCGAAGGGCCGCTCGTCCTCCACGGCGTGCAGGTGCCAGTCGGTGTCACCGTGACGCTGCAGCTGGGGCAGCGCGCGACCGTCACGCAGCATCGCGTTGACCAGGGGGACCGCCTCGTCGCGGGAGGCGACGAGGACGCTCCGCAGCCGTGGCCGCAGTTCCCGCACCTCCTGCAGCTCGCTGCGGTCGTGCCGACGAGACCCCGTGTAGTGGTGTTCGCGGGCGAACTCGTCGAGCTGGTCGACCGTCGTCAGGGTGTCGGGCGGCTCGGCGCTGTTCGCGAGCCAGACCGCGGCGGCCAGCGCGAGCTCGACGTCATGAGCGAAGACCATGTTGACACCTTACGCTGGTACCGCCTAGCGTCAGGACCCATGACAGTCGTGACCCCTGACGCACGGGTCGGCGCCGGCCTGCTGCTGGCCGTCGCGAGCGCCGTCGCCTTCGGCAGCTCGGGCACCCTCGCGCGGGGCCTGATCGACGCGGGCTGGTCCCCCGGCGCTGCCGTGACGATGCGCATCCTCGTCGCGGCCGCGGTCCTCGTCGTGCCCGCCCTGATGTCGCTGCGCGGTCGGTGGACGCTCCTGGTCCGCAACGCCCGCCTGGTCACGGCTTACGGCGTCGGCGCCGTGGCGGGCGCCCAGCTCTGCTACTTCCAAGCCATCGCCCGCATGGACGTCGGCCTGGCCCTGCTCATCGAGTACACCGCGCCCGTCGCCATCGTGCTCTGGCTCTGGCTCCGGCGCGGTGAGCGTCCCGGGCGACTGACCCTGGTGGGCGCCGCCGTCGCCGCGGTCGGCCTGGTGCTCGTGCTCGACCTGATCTCCGGCGGATCGATCGACCCGGTCGGCGTGCTGTGGGCACTGGGCGCCATGGTCGGCGTCGCGTCGTACTTCCTGCTCTCGGCCGACGAGACCACCGGTCTGCCGCCGCTGGCGCTGGTGGGCGGCGGGCTCGTCGTCGCCGGCGTCGGACTCGGCCTGGCCTGCCTCGTCGGGGTGCTGCCGTGGGCGGCGTCGACGGCCGACGTCACCTACGCCGTGGGCACCGTCCCGTGGTGGCTGCCGGTGCTGGCGCTGGGCGTGCTGGCCGGGGCCGTCTCGTACCTCACGGGCGTCGCCGCGGCACGCCGCCTCGGCTCACGCCTCGCGTCGTTCATCGCCCTGTCGGAGGTGCTCGCGGCGATGATCTTCGCCGCCCTGCTGCTCGACCAGGTGCCGACCGCCGTGCAGCTGGTCGGCGCCGTGGCCGTGCTGGCCGGCGTGGTGCTGGTCAAGCTCGGAGAACCGCGCCCCGCGCCGGTGCCGAGTCAGCCGATGGTCTGACGCGACAGCGCGCCGAGCAGATCGCGGTTGAGGCGGGAGATCGTGTCGAGCGGGATGCCTTTGGGACAGGCCGCCGTGCACTCACCGATGTTGGTGCAGCCACCGAAGCCCTCGGCGTCGTGCTGCTCGACCATGCCCAGCACGCGGGAGTCGCGCTCCGGCTGGCCCTGCGGCAGCAGGCCCAGGTGCGTGATCTTGGCAGCGGTGAACAGCATCGCCGAGCCGTTGGGGCACGCCGCGACGCAGGCGCCGCACGAGATGCACGTGGCCGCCTCGAACGCGTGGTCGGCGTCGGCCTTCGGCACGGGGATGTTGTTGGCCTCGACCGCCGAGCCGGTCGGCGCGCTGATGTAGCCGCCGGCCTGGATGATGCGGTCGAACGCGCCGCGGTCGACGACGAGGTCCTTGATGACCGGGAACGAGCCCGCCCGCCACGGCTCGATGTCGATGACGTCGCCGTCCTTGAACGTGCGCATGTGCAGCTGGCACGTCGTGGTGACCTCGGGACCGTGCGGGATGCCGTTGATGACGACGCCACACGTGCCGCAGATGCCCTCGCGGCAGTCGGAGTCGAACGCCACGGGGTCGTTGCCCTCGAGCGTGAGCTGCTCGTTCAGGACGTCGAGCATCTCCAGGAAGGACATGTGCTCGCTGACCTCGTCGAGCACGTACGGGACCATCGAGCCCTTGGACTCCGCGTCCTGCTGGCGCCAGACGTTGACGGTGATCTTCACTGGTGGCTCTCCATCACTTGTAGGACCGGGCCTTCATCTCGACGTACTCGTACTCGAGCGGCTCCTTGTGCAGGATCGGCTTGCCGCCGACCTCCGCGGGGTGCTCCCAGGCCGAGACGTAGGCGAACTCGTCGTCGTGACGCAGCGCCTCGCCGTCCTCGGTCTGGCTCTCGGCCCGGAAGTGACCGCCGCAGGACTCGCGGCGGTTCAGGGCGTCGATGCACATGAGCTCGCCCAGCTCGAGGAAGTCGGCCACGCGGCCGGCCCGCTCGAGCGTCTGGTTGAGCTCCTCGTTGGTGCCCGTGACCTTGACGTTGGTCCAGAACTCGTTCTGCAGCTCGCGGATCAGGCCGATGGCCTTCGTCAGGCCCTCCTCGCTGCGCTCCATGCCGCAGTACTCCCACATGATCTGGCCGAGCTCCTTGTGGATGGAGTCGACCGTGCGGGTGCCGTTGATCGCCAGCATCTTCTGCAGTCGCTCTTCGACGGCCTGGCGGGCCTCGAGGACCGCGGGGTGGTCGTCGGCGATCTTCTCGAACGGGCTCCCGGCCAGGTAGTCGGCCAGCGTGTTCGGCAGGACGAAGTAGCCGTCGGCCAGGCCCTGCATCAGCGCCGAGGCGCCGAGGCGGTTGGCGCCGTGGTCGGAGAAGTTCGCCTCACCGGCGCAGAACAGGCCGGTGATGTTGGTCTGCAGGTCGTAGTCGACCCAGAGGCCACCCATGACGTAGTGCACTGCGGGGTAGATGCGCATCGGGCGCTCGTACGGGTCCTCGCCGGTGATGCGGGCGTACATGTCGAAGAGGTTGCCGTACTTGGCTTCGACGGCCGGGCGGCCGAGCCGCTCGATCGCGTCGGCGAAGTCGAGGTAGACACCCAGGCCGCCGGGACCGACGCCCTTGCCGTCGTCGCACTGGTACTTCGCGGCGCGCGAGGCGATGTCGCGGGGCACCAGGTTGCCGAACGAGGGGTAGATCCGCTCCAGGTAGTAGTCGCGGTCGTCCTCGGCGATGTCGCGGGGGTCCTTCTCGGCGTCTTCCTTGTTCTTCGGCACCCAGATGCGGCCGTCGTTGCGCAACGACTCGCTCATCAGGGTCAGCTTCGACTGGTAGTCGCCGGAGACCGGGATGCAGGTCGGGTGGATCTGCGTGTAGCAGGGGTTGGCGAAGTACGCGCCCTTCTTGTGCGCGCGCCACGTGGCCGTGGTGTTGGACCCCATGGCGTTGGTCGACAGGAAGAAGACGTTGCCGTAGCCGCCGGTGGCGAGCACGACCGCATCGGCGGTGTGCGACTCGATCTCGCCGGTGACCATGTCGCGCACGACGATGCCGCGGGCCCGCTCGACACCCTCGGCGTCGGGCACCAGGATCAGCTCGAGCATCTCGTGGCGGGTGTTCATCGTGACCGTGCCGGCCGCGATCTGCCGCTCGAGCGCCTGGTAGGCGCCGATCAGCAGCTGCTGGCCGGTCTGGCCGCGGGCGTAGAAGGTGCGGGAGACCTGCACGCCGCCGAAGGAGCGGTTGTCGAGCAGTCCGCCGTACTCACGGGCGAAGGGCACACCCTGCGCGACGCACTGGTCGATGATGTTCACCGAGACCTGGGCGAGGCGGTAGACGTTCGACTCGCGGGCTCGGAAGTCGCCACCCTTGACCGTGTCGTAGAACAGGCGGTAGATGCTGTCGCCGTCGTTGCGGTAGTTCTTGGCCGCGTTGATGCCGCCCTGGGCGGCGATCGAGTGGGCCCGGCGCGGGCTGTCCTGGTAGCAGAACGTCTCGACCTGGTAGCCGGCCTCGCCGAGCGTGGCGGCCGCCGAGGCGCCGGCCAGGCCGGTGCCGACGACGAGCACCTTGATCTTGCGGCGGTTGGCCGGGTTGACCAGGCGGGCGCCGAACATGCGGTCGTCCCAGCGGCGCTCGATCGGGCCGCTCGGGGCCGCGGTGTCGCGGATGTCCTCGCCGAGGCGGTGGTACTCGGTCTCGGTCTCGCTGCTGGCGCCGGTGGGGGCGTCAGGGGTGACGTCGCCGGTGGCGTTGGGGGTGCTGGTCACGGGATCAGGCCTCCAGTCCGAGGAAGATGGCCCACGGCGGCATCAGGAAGCCGAGCGTGATGACCAGGGTGACGACGACGGCCAGGCCGGTGAGTCGCGAGTCGATGCGGTTGGACGAGCGGTTCTGGCCGAGCGTGGTGAGCGCGCTCCAGATGCCGTGCCACAGGTGGAAGCCGACGGCGAGCATCGCGATCGTGTAGGCCACCACGACGTACCAGATCTCGAACCCGTTGACGACGCGCTCGTACGGGCTGTCGGAGGCGCCGCCCGGAGCGATGTCGTTCGTGGTCAGGTGCAGCAGGTGGTAGACGATGAACGCCAGGACGACGAGGCCGCCCCACCGCATCGTGAAAGAGGCGTAGCTGCGCTGGATGCCCGTGCGGTTCTTCTTGGAGTAGTACCGGCGCGCACCGCGGACCGCACCGGCCTTGCGGTTGCGGCGCCACAGCACCACCACGGCGTAGACGTGCACGATGATCGCCGCGAGCAGCACGACGCGCACGATCCAGAGCAGGCCCTCGTAGGGCAGCATCGGCTCGCCGAAGGTGCGCAGGTGGTGGGCGTACTCGTCGAACGCCTCCTTGCCCGCGAAGACCTTGAGGTTGCCGTACATGTGCAACAGGAGGTAGCCGATCATGATCAGACCGGAGACCGCCATCGCGTACTTGAGCGCGACCGTCGACCGAGAGGCCGGGACTCGCTTCTTCGTCGGAGATGAAGTCACCACGGGGCCACCGTAGGACCTTTTGACGATTCACGCTAAGTCCGCATGAGGCTTGCTTTCATAGCCAACGGGCATGGGAGGATGGAGGCGTGCAGATCCAGCAGCTCGGCTACTTCGTCGCGGTGGCCCGCACGCGGCACTTCACCCGCGCCGCGGAGCTCACCGGTGTGTCGCAGCCCAGCCTCTCCAAGCAGATCCGGGTGCTGGAGAACTCGCTCGGCACACCCCTGTTCGTGCGCAACCGCGGGGCCATCGAGCTGACCAGCGCCGGCGAGGCCCTGCTCCCCCACGCGCAGCGCATCCTCATCGACGTCGAGGGCGCACAGAAGGCCGTCCACGAGGTGGCCGGTCTGCGCCGCGGACGCGTGCGCCTGGGGGCCACGCCGTCGTTGTGCGACGGCCTGCTGCCCGACGTGCTGACGACCTTCCACCGGCGGCACCCCGACATCGACCTCGAGATCCAGGAGGCCGGGTCGCAGCTGCTGACCCGCGAGCTGGAGCAAGGCCGGCTCGACATCGCACTGCACATCGTGCCCCTGCACGGCGACCCCCGCGACATCGTGACCACCGAGCTGCTCGACGAGGAGCTGGTGCTGGCCAGTCCACCGGACTCGACCCTGCCCGACCAGATCCGGCTGGCCGAGCTGTGCGACCTGCCGCTCGTGATGTTCCGCGACGGCTACGACCTGCGCGAGGTGACGCTGGCGGCGTGCCACGAGGCCGGGTTCGAGCCGCGGCTCGCGATCGAGGGCGGCGAGATGAGCGCGGTGCTGCGCTTCGTCGAGGCCGGTCTGGGACACGCCGTGGTGCCCGAGATGGTCATGGCCACCCGCCCCAACCTGCAGGCGTCACGTCTCGAGGACCCCGTGCTGCGCCGCACCATCGGCATCTCGCACCGGACCGAGGCGACCCTCCCCCTGGCCGCCCGCGCGTTCCGCGACGACCTGCTCGACCACCTGCGCTAGGTGGGGGGCGCTAGCTGAGCGGGAAGCTGTGGCGCGGGGTCCAGCCCGCGCCGTCCTCGTGCACGTAGAGGCAGACCGCGTCGACGGTGAACTCGCACCGGAAGTCGGCCAGCTCGTCGTAGGCGCGGTCGAGCGCGGGCTCGGCCACCTCCTGCGCCACCGTCACGTGCGGGTGGAACGGAAAGCGTGGCTGCTCGACCTGGAGCCGCTCACGGACGGCCTCGGCCAGCCGCTCGGTCTCGGCGATGCCCTTGCTGACCGCCACGAAGACGACGGGCGAGACGGGCCGGAACGTGCCGGTGCCCTTCAGCGCCATGTCGAAGGACGACGTGCCGCAGACGGCGTCCGTCAGTGCCTCGCACACGCCGGCCAGCCCGGCCTCGTCGGTCTCGGTGGGCGGCACGAGTGTCACGTGGGTCGGCACCGAGGCGGCCTGGGGGTCACCGAACCCGGCACGGCACCCCCGCAGGTGGCTGCCGTGCGGCTCGGGCACCGCGATGGCGACCCCGTACGTCAACGTCATCGGCCCACCCTCACCCTCCAACGTCATCGGGGAGCGACGAAGCCGGAGCGGTCGTAGACGGCCGCCAGGGTCTCGGCGGCGACCTCGCGGGCCCGCTCGGCGCCGGCCGCGAGCACGCGGTCGAGCTCGGCGCGGTCGTCGAGCAGGGCCCGGGTGCGGTCACCGAACGACTGCACGAAGTCGCCCACCAGCTCGCCGAGGTCGACCTTGAGGTGGCCGTACTGCTTGTCGGCGTACTCGGTCTCGAGCGACTCGATCGTGCGATCGGTCAGCGCGGCGTAGATCGACAGCAGGTTGGAGATGCCGGGCTTGGACTCGCGGTCGAAGCGGATCTCGGTGCCAGAGTCGGTCATCGCCGAGCGGATCTTCTTCGCCGCCTGCTTCGCGGTGTCGTCGAGATCGACCACTCCGGCGTGCGACGGGTTCGACCCGCTCATCTTGGCCGTGGGGTCCTGCAGGTCGTAGATCTTGGCGGTCGCCTTGACGATGTGCGCCTGGGGCACCGTGAACGTCTCACCGAAGCGGTGGTTGAACCGTTGCGCGAGATTGCGGGTGAGCTCGACGTGCTGGCGCTGGTCCTCGCCGACCGGCACCTTGTCGGCCTGGTAGACGAGGATGTCGGCCGCCATGAGGATCGGGTAGGTGAACAGGCCCACGCTCGAGGCGTCCTGACCGCCCTTGGCGCTCTTGTCCTTGAACTGCGTCATGCGCGACGCCTCACCGAAGCCGGTGATGCCGCCCAGCACCCACGCCAGCTGGGCGTGCTCGGGCACGTGGCTCTGCACGAACAGGGCGCTGCGCGCAGGGTCGACGCCCGCTGCCAGCAGCTGCGCAGCCGCGATGTAGGTGCGCTCCCGCAGCTGCGCCGGGTCGTACTCGACCGTGATGGCATGCAGGTCGGGGATGAAGTAGAACGCCTCGAAGTCGTCCTGCAGGGCGACCCACTGCCGGAACGCGCCGAAGTAGTTGCCGAGGTGGTAGGAGTCCGCGGTCGGCTGCGCGCCGGAGAGGACACGCTCGCGCCGACCGGTGCTCGACGGATGGGGGGAAGCGTCGGACATGGCCTGCATCATGCCAGTCGGCGGATCCGATCGGCCCGGGCGTACACGTTCATCGACCGGCCGCGCAGGAATCCCACGAGCGTCATGCCCGACGACTCCGCCAGCTCGACCGCGAGCGACGACGGCGCGGACACGGCCGCGAGCATCGGGACGCCCGCCATCGTCGCCTTCTGCACCAGCTCGAAGCTGGCCCGACCGGACACCTGCAGCAGCACGCCGCGGAGCGGGAGCCGGTCGTTGAGAACGGCCCAGCCCAGGACCTTGTCGACGGCGTTGTGCCGGCCCACGTCCTCGCGGGCCACGAGCAGCTCGCCGGTGGCGGTGTCGAACAGCGCGGCGGCGTGCAGTCCTCCGGTCTTGTCGAAGACGGCCTGCACCTCCCGCAGCCGGTCGGGGAACGTCACGAGGTCCTCGGCGTCGACGGTGGCGGGGTCCTCGGCGACGTCGTAGGTGGAGACGGTCGTGACGGCGTCGATGCTCGCCTTGCCACACACTCCGCACGAGCTCGTCGTGTAGAAGCTGCGGGCCAGGTCCGGCGACGGTGGTTCCACGTCCGGCCCGAGGGTGACGTCGAGGACGTTGTAGGTGTTCTCGACGCCCCCGGTGCCCGGCCCGCCGCAGTGGATCGCCGCCCGGAAGTCGGGTCCCCGCGCGATCACGCCCTCGGAGAGCAGGAACCCAGCGGCGAGCTCGACGTCGTGGCCCGGCGTGCGCATCGTGACGGCCAACGGCACGCCGCCGATGCGGATCTCCAGCGGCTCCTCGACGGCGAGGGTGTCGGTCCGACGGCGGACGCCGTCGTCGAGCGAGATCGTCGTGACCGCTCGACGAGCCGTGATGCGTCCCATGCGCTCGAGCCTACGAGCCCCCTCGCAGGATCACGGGTCGGGGACGGGCTCCAGCCGGACGATGACGCCCTTCGACGTGGGGGTGTTGCTGCCCTCGGCCACGCTGTCGAGCGGCACCAGCACGTTGGTCTCGGGGTAGTAGGCGGCAGCCGAGCCGCGGGCCGCCGGGTACGCCACGACGCGGAACCCCGGGGCCCGGCGCTCGATGCCGTCGTGCCAGACGCTGACGATGTCGACGAGCTGACGGTCGGCGAGGCCGAGCTCGGCGACGTCGTCCGGGTTGACCATGACGACCCGTCGGGCGTCGTGGATGCCGCGGTAGCGGTCGTCCATCGCGTACGGGATGGTGTTCCACTGGTCGTGCGAGCGCAGTGACTGCAGCACGAGGTGCCCCGGCGGGGCGACCAGCATCGTCAGCTCGTTGCAGGTGAACACCGCCTTCCCGCTCGGCGTCGGGAAGACCCCCGCGTTGACCGGGTTCGGCAGCCGGAAGCCGCCGGGCTCGCCGACGCGGGCGTTGAAGTCCTCGAAGCCGGGCACGACCCGGGCGATACGGTCGCGGATCAAGTCGTAGTTGCCCTCGAACGCCTCCCAGGGGATCGAGCCGCCCTCGCCCAGCGTGCGGCGCGCGAGCCGGGAGATGATCGCGACCTCGCTCAGCAGGTCGGGAGAGGCGGGTTCCAGCTTCCCCCGGGACGCGCTGACCTCGCTCATCGAGTTCTCGACCGTGATGTACTGCTCGCCGCTGGCCTGGACGTCGCGGTCGGTGCGTCCCAGCGTGGGCAGGATCAACGCCGTCTCGCCGCACACGGTGTGGGAGCGGTTCAGCTTGGTCGAGACCTGCACCGTCAGCCGGCAGCGGCGCAGCGCGGCCTCGGTGACGTCGCTGTCGGACATCGCCCGGACGAAGTTGCCCGCCAGGCCGAGGAACACGCTGGCCTTGCCGTCGCGCATGGCCCGCACGCCCTCGACGGAGTCGTACCCGTCATGGGCCGGGGGCTCGAAGTCGAACTCCGCGCCGAGGGCCTGCCGGAAGGCCGGCGGCATCTTCTCCCAGATCCCCATCGTGCGGTCGCCCTGCACGTTGCTGTGCCCGCGCACCGGGCAGACACCCGCGCCGGGGCGACCCAGGTTGCCGCGCAGCAGCAGGAAGCTGACGATCTCGCGGATCGTCGGCACGCCGTGCTTGTGCTGGGTCAGGCCCATCGCCCAGCAGACGATGACCTTCTTGCTGGCGAGCACCCGGCGCAGCGTCTCCTCGATCTCCTCGCGGGTCAGCCCGGTCGCGAGCAGCGCCTCGTCCCACGAGATGGCGGAGACGTGCTTCGCGAACTCGTCGAAGCCGATGGTGTGGGCGCCGATGTAGTCGTGGTCGAGCACCGTGCCGGGCGCCTCCGCCTCGGCCTCCAGCAGGAGCCGGTTGAGCATCTGGAACAGCGCCAGGTCTCCCCCGGGGCGGATCTGCAGGTACTGGTCGGCGATGACGGTGCCGCGCCCGACGAGGCCGCGCGCCTTCTGCGGGTTCTTGAACCGGATCAGGCCCGCCTCGGGCAACGGGTTGATGGCAATGACCTGCCCGCCGTTGCGCTTGGTCTCCTCGAGCGCCGAGAGCATGCGGGGGTGGTTCGTGCCGGGGTTCTGCCCTGCCACCAGCACGAGGTCGGCCTCGTGGATGTCGTCGAGCGACACGGTGCCCTTGCCGATGCCCAGCGTCTCGCCGAGCCCCGACCCGCTGGACTCGTGACACATGTTCGAGCAGTCCGGCAGGTTGTTGGTGCCGTACGCCCGGACGAACAGCTGCAGCAGGAACGCGGCCTCGTTGCTGACGCGACCGGAGGTGTAGAACATCGCCTCGTCGGGCGAGTCGAGTCCGCGCAGCTCGTCGGCGACCAGGCCCAGGGCGTCGTCCCAGCCGATGGGCTCGTAGTGCGTGGCGCCGGGCCGCTTGACCATGGGCTCGGTCAGCCGGCCCTGCTGGTTGAGCCAGAGATCGGACGCGGCGTCGAGGTCGGCCACCGAGTGCTCGGCGAAGAACTCGCGCGTGACACGGCTGGAGGTGGCCTCGTCGTTGATGTGCTTGGCGCCGTTCTCGCAGTACTCGTTGCGGTGCCGGTGCTTCGGGTCGGGCCAGGCGCAGCCCGGGCAGTCGACCCCGCCGACCTGGTTGATGTTCAGCAGGTTGAGCGCCGTGCGGCGCGGGCTGGTCTGGCCGAGCGAGTACCCCAGGGCGTGGGCGACAGCAGGAAGTCCGGCCGCGTACGTCTTGGGCGACGTCACGGACAGGTTCTCGCGCGGCTCCTCGCGCTCGGCCATGTGGGCCACCTCTCTCGACGAGGTCAACCGTACGCCTGTGGACGAGCCTTCCGGCGGCGGCTGCCCCCTCCCCTAGGCTCGCCGGGTGGTCGAGATCAAGCAGTGGCACGTGCCGGGTCGGGTCAACCTGATCGGTGAGCACCTCGACCACAACGGCGGCCCCACCCTCCCCTTCGCGATCGGGTCCGGACTGACCGTCAAGGCCCGGCGCCGCGACGACGACCGCGTCGCGGTCTGGAGCGGCGGCGAGCGCGCCGACCTCAGCACCGCCGTCGCCCCCGGCGACGCGGACGGGTGGGCCGCGTACGTCGCCGGGGTGGTCTGGGCGCTGGGCCGCGCCGGGCACCGGGTCGTGGGTGCCGACGTCGTGGTCGAGTCGGCCCTCCCGCAGGGCGCGGGGCTCTCCTCGTCGGCTGCGCTGACGTGTGGGGTGACGCTCGCCCTGGCCGATGTCGCCGGCATCGAGCTGGATCCTCATGCGGTCGCGGTCATCGCGCAGCAGGCCGAGTCCGAGTTCGTCGGGGTGCCCGTCGGACGCATGGACCAGCTGGCCGTCCTGCTGTCGCAGCCCGGCCACGCCCTGTTGATCGACCACCGCACCGACCCGCCCGCCACGAGCGACGTCGAGCTCGATCCGGCGTCGGCGGGACTCGCGCTCGCGCTCATCGACACCCGGGTGAAGCACGAGCTGGCCGCCGGCGAGTACGCCGCACGGCGTGACGAGTGCGCCGCTGCCTGCGCCGAGCTCGGCCTCGAGCACCTCAGCGCCGCCCCCGTCGACGCGATCTTCCGCCTCGACGACCCGACCCTGCTCAAGCGCACCCGCCACGTCATCACCGAGACGACCCGTGTCCGCGGTGCGGTCAAGGCTCTGCGGTCCGGCAGCTGGGCCCAGCTCGGCACGATCCTCACCTCGTCGCACGAGTCGCTGCGCGACGACTTCGAGGTCAGCTGTCCCGAGCTCGACCTCGCCGTCGAGGTGGCTCTGGAGCACGGCGCCCTCGGCGCACGACTGACGGGCGGTGGGTTCGGCGGCAGCGTCCTCGCCCTCGTGCCCACCGACCGAGCGGCCGGCATGGCCGCCGCCGTCACGGAGGCCTTCGCTGCCCGCACCTGGGCCGAGCCGGCCATCGCTCCGGTCCGTCCTTCGGGCGGCGCCCGCCGCGTCCCCTGAGCGGGTGCCACACTGGCCGCGTGAGCAGCCAGCGCATCGCCTACCAGGGCGAACCGGGATCGAACTCCCACATCATCTGCCGTCAGGCCTATCCCGACCACGAGGCGGTCGCGTGCGCGTCGTTCGAGGACGCCTTCGCCGCCGTGCGCACCGGTCAGGCCGAGCTGGCGATGATCCCGATCGACAACACGCTGGCCGGCCGGGTCGCCGACATCCACCACCTGCTGCCGACGTCCGGGCTGCACATCGTGGCCGAGCAGTTCCTGCGCATCCAGTTCCACCTGTTGGCCGCGCCAGGGGCCACGATGGACACGATCAAGACGGTGCACAGCCACGTGCACGCGCTGGGCCAGTGCCGCGCCATCATCCGCGAGCACGGCTTCACGACCGTCATCTCCGGTGACACCGCCGGCGCCGCCCGCGAGATCGCCGAGGCGCAGGACCCCACGCAGGCCGCCATCTCGCCCCCGCTGGCCGCCGAGATCTACGGGCTCGACGTGCTGGCCACCGACGTCGAGGACGAGGACCACAACACGACCCGCTTCGTGGTGCTGTCGCGCGACTTCACCCAGGCCGCCGCCGATGCCGGGCACGTCGTGACGACCTTCGTGTTCAACGTCCGCAACATCCCGGCCGCCCTGTACAAGGCGCTCGGCGGGTTCGCGACCAACGGCGTCAACATGACCAAGCTGGAGTCGTACATGGTCGGCGGCGAGTTCACCGCCACGCAGTTCCTGGCCGAGGTCGACGGGCACCCGGACGACCCGGGCCTCGCGCGGGCCCTGGAGGAGCTGAGGTTCTTCACCACCGAGGTCACGATCATCGGGGTGTACGAGGCTTCCCAGCACCGGTCCTCATCGGCATGAGCGCGGGACTGCCCTGGCCCCTGTCGGTGCCGGTGCTGTCCGACGGGGTCGTGACGCTGCGGGCCCACGTGCCGGGCGACGTGGACCCGATGCTCGAGATGGCCCACGACCCCGACATGGTGCGCTTCACCCAGGTACCCACCCCGCACACGCGCGAGATGAGCACCGACTTCGCCCTGCGCCACGTGCCGGAGGGCTGGGACACGGGCACCGCTCGCGGGTGGGCGATCGAGGCCGAGGGTGGCGCGGGCCCCAGCCGGTTCGCGGGCAACATCGACCTGCGCGGTCCGGTCGTCGCCGACCTCGGCTACGCCCTGCACCCCGTCGCGCGCGGCCGCGGCATCATGACGCGCGCCGTGCGACTGGCCACCGACTGGTGCTTCACCGAGGGCGGCGTGCAGGCGATCCACTGGCGCGCCCACGTGGGCAACGTCGCCTCGCTCCGGGTGGCCCACGCGTGCGGCTTTCTGCTCACTGCGGTCGTGCCGTCGCTGCTGCACGAGCGCGGCCGCGTGCTCGACGCCTGGACCGGCGTCCTGCGCTTCGGCGAGGTCCCCTACCCGCGCGGGCCGTGGACCGAGACCGGCGCCGTCGACGGCCGGTCGGTGAGCCTGCGCCCCATGCGCGAGGACGACGCCCCCCGTGTCGCCGAGGCCTATCGCGACCCCGAGCTGCTGCACTGGATCGTGGGCATCCCGGGTCCCATGACCCCGGACCTGGCGCGCGGCGTCGTGGCGGCGACGGCCTGGCACGCCGCCCGGGGCGAGCGCGCCACCTGGACGGTGGCCGACCGGGCGACAGACCAGCTGCTGGGCAACGTCTCGGTGCTCGACCTCGCGGGAGTCGACCCGACCGCGGGTGAGGTCGCCTACTGGACGCACCCCGACGCCCGCGATCGCGGCGTGCTGCGCGAGGCACTGCCGCTGGCGATCGAGACGGCCTTCTCGCCCGACGGTCTGGGGCTGCGCCGACTGACGGTCGCGGCGGCCGCAGGCAACACCGCGAGCCTGCGACTGATCGAGCAGAACGGCTTCGTCCGGACCGGCCGGCAGACCGCCGCGGAGCCGCTGGGCGACGGCACCTACGCCGACCTGCTGGAGTTCGAGCTGCTCCGCGACTGAGGCGGGACGATTTTCGTCACTGGCGGTGTTGAGGATGGTTGCGCGGTGGGACGATGATTCCCCCGCTCCCGCCGTTGCCAGCAGAATCAGGAACACCATGAGCGCTCCCGCCCCCCTGCGCCCCACTCCTGAGGGCACCGACCTGCCGGCCGACTACAAGCCGTGGCCGGCGCTGCTCGCCATGGTCATCGGGTTCTTCATGATCCTGGTCGACAACACGATCGTCTCGGTCGCGACGCCCGCGATCATCGCCGACCTCGGCACCGACTTCACGACCGGCATCTGGGTCACCAGCGCCTACCTGCTCGCCTACGCCGTGCCGCTGCTGATCACCGGGCGGCTCGGCGACCGCTCCGGCCCGAAGAACGTGTACCTCGTGGGTCTCGTCATCTTCACGCTCGCGTCCCTGTGGTGCGGGCTGACCGACTCGATCGGCGGACTCATCACCGCCCGCGTCGTGCAGGGCCTGGGCGCCGCCCTGATGACCCCGCAGACGATGGCGGTCATCACGCGCACGTTCCCGGCGGCCAAGCGCGGCAGCGCCATGGCGCTGTGGGGCGCCACGGCGGGCGTCGCGACGCTCGTCGGACCGATCCTCGGCGGCGTGCTGGTCGACACCGCCGGCTGGGAGTGGATCTTCATCGTCAACGTGCCGATCGGCGTGGTCGCCTTCGTGCTGGCGTGGCGTCTCGTGCCGACCCTCCCCACGCACACCCACTCGTTCGACCTCGTCGGTGTCGCGCTCAGCGCGCTCGGCATGTTCTGCCTGGTCTTCGGCCTGCAGGAGGGCGAGCGCTACGACTGGGGCACCATCGCCGGCCCCATCTCTGTGCCGCTGCTGATCGGCGGCGGACTGCTCGTGCTGGCGCTGTTCGTGGCGTGGCAGGCCCGCATCAAGCGCGAACCGCTCGTGCCGCTTGGTCTGTTCCGCGACCGCAACTTCTCGATCGGCAACGTCGGCATCGCCCTCGTCTCGATGTCCATCACCTCGATGTCGCTGCCGTTCATGTTCTACGCGCAGGGCGCTCGCGGCTGGACGCCCACCGAGGCCGCGCTGCTGCTCGCGCCCATGGCCGTCGTGATGCTCGTCCTCTCGCCCTTCGTGGGCCAGCTCGTCGACCGCACCCACCCTCGCAACATCACGGTGGTCGGCTTCAGCACGGCCGCGGTGGCGATGTGGTGGTTGCTGTCCGGCATCGAGCCCGGCACGCCCGTCTGGCAGCTGGCGCTGCCCATGGCGATGTTCGGTGTGTCCAACGCGTGCCTCTGGGCGCCGCTCAGCGCCACGGCCACCCGCAACCTGCCGATGGCGTCGGCCGGCGCCGGTGCGGGCGTCTACAACACGACCCGCCAGGTCGCGGCAGCCATCGGCAGTGCTGCGATCGCGGCGCTCATCGGCGCCCGCCTGGCCGCGAACGGCCTCACCGGCGACGCCGACTCCTTCCAGGAGGGCTCGGGCGCCCTGCCCGCGGTCGTCCAGGAACCGTTCTCGCGGGCCATGTCGGAGTCGCTGTGGTTGCCGGTCGCGGCCTTCGTGATCGGTGTGGTGCTGGTGCTGTTCTTCGAGCGGCCCACCCACGAGGGTCACGGGGTCCGGCGGGTCAAGGCCTAGGATCGGCGGGTGAGCGCCCCGACCACCAGCTTCGTCCTGACCCTGACCTGCCCCGACCGCCCCGGGCTGGTCTACGCCGTCACGCGGTGGGTCGCCGAGTCGGGCGGCAACATCCTCGACAGCCAGCAGTTCACCGACACCAGCACCGATGTGCACGCGTCCGGCGAGTTCTTCCTGCGGGTGCACTTCGACCACCCCGAGCCGCACGACCCCGAGGTGCTGGCACAGGGCTTCCACAGCGTCGCCGAGGAGCTCGGCATGGCGTTCCGCCTGGTGGCGGCCGACCGGCCGACACGCACGCTGGTCATGGTCTCGCGCGAGGCGCACTGCCTCAACGACCTGCTGTTCCGCACCTCCACGGGCGCGCTGCCGATCGAGGTGGCGGCCGTGGTGTCGAACCACCCCGACCTCGAGCGGCTCACCACGGGCTACGGCGTGCCGTTCCACCACGTGCCAGCCACTGACAAGCCGGCCGCGGAGGCCAAGATGCTGCGGCTGGTCGACGACCTGCAGGTCGACCTCGTCGTGCTGGCTCGCTACATGCAGATCCTGTCCGACGACGCCTGCCGCGCCCTGGCCGGCCGCGCCATCAACATCCACCACAGCTTCCTGCCCAGCTTCAAGGGCGCCCGTCCGTACCACCAGGCCCACGACCGCGGCGTCAAGCTGATCGGCGCCACGGCGCACTACGTGACGGCCGACCTCGACGAGGGCCCGATCATCGACCAGGACGTCCAGCGCGTCGACCACCGGCTGCGGCCGGTCGACCTCGCACGCGTCGGTCGCGACGTCGAGGCCCGCACGCTGTCGCGCGCGGTGCGACTGCACGCGGAGTCGCGCGTGCTGATGAACGGCCCGCGAACGGTCGTCTTCGACTGAAGGCCGTCGGTGTGCGTCATTTAGGCTTCCCGCCGTGGGCGACATCCTGGAACAGCTCAACCAGTACGCCGTCGACCTCGGAGGCTCCGACTGGGTCTACGGGCTGACGTTCGCGCTGTCGGCGATCGATGCGGTCTTCCCGCCCCTGCCGAGCGAGTCGGTCGTGGTGGCGCTCGCCGCCATCGGCGCCAGCACCGGCGAGCCGGCGCTGATCCTGCTCGGGCTCGCTGCGGCCCTCGGCGCGTTCATCGGCGACAACGCGGCCTTCCACCTCGGCCGGGCCATCGGCGTCGAGCGGTTCAGGCCCGAGGACCGTCCGCGGCTGGCGCGCACCATCGCGCGGGCTCGGCTGGAGCTGGACCGTCGCGCCGCCCTGCTGATCCTCACCGCGCGCTACATCCCGGTGGGCCGCGTCGCCGTCAACATGACGGCCGGCGCCACCGGCTTCTCCTACCGCCGCTTCGTGCCGCTCTCGGCAGTCGCCGCCATCTCCTGGGCGGCCTACTCGGTGCTCATCGGCATGCTGGCGGGGGCTTGGATGGAGGAGAATCCACTGCTGGGCGCTGCCGCCGCCGTCGTCGCAGCGTCGATCGTCGGCTTCCTGATCGACCGCTTCCTGCAGGGCCGTCGACCGCCCGTGGACGTCGAGGCCGAGCTGGACGCTGCCGTCGAGGAGCAGGGACACGAGGAGTCGTAGCCCAGACGCCTGTCCGACATGTGGCGCCGGGTCCCACATCGTGAGAAATGTCAGGCGCCCCCGGGGACCGACCTAGATTCATCGACGTGTCCGCCACGTCCCGCCTACCGCGCCGCCTCACGGCCGGCCTGACCGCCGCAGCGCTGCTGCTCGGCGGGTGCGCGAGCGCGGCCGGCGGATCGGACGAGAACGTGCTGGACCTCGTCGGCTTCGCGGTGGGCGAGGGCGCGAACGTCGCCATCGAGGAGGAGTTCGTCCGCACCGCCGCTGGCGAAGGCGTCGACGTGCGCGGGGCCTACGGCCCGTCGGGCGAGCAGAGCCGCAAGGTCGAGGCCGATCCCGAGATCGCCGACTACGTGCACCTCTCCCTCGAGGGAGACGTCACCCGGCTCGTCGAGGCGGGCCTCGTGGACCCGGGCTGGGACGAGGGCCCCACCGAAGGCATCGTCTCCCGCTCCGTCGTCGTGCTGGTGGTGCCCGAGGGCAACCCGAAGAACATCACCGGCTGGGACGACCTCACCCGCGACGACGTCTCGATCGTGACGCCCGATCCCGACTCGTCGGGCGCGGCCCGCTGGAACATCCTGGGTGCCTACGGCCACGCGATCGCCGCCGGCAAGAGCGACGACGAGGCCGAGCAGTTCCTCGTCGACGTCTTCGCCAACGTCGGGCAGTGGGCTGCCAGCGGCCGGGAGGCCACGACGGCGTTCGACACCGGCGAGTACGACGTGCTGATCAGCTACGAGAACGAGGCCATCCTCGCCCGGCAGAGCGGCAAGGACCACGACTACGTCGTCCCCGACGACACCCTGCTGATCGAGAACCCCGGCGCCGTGCTGACGGGCGCCTCCGACCTCGCCACCCGCTGGATGGACTTCGTGCTCAGCGAGACCGGCCAGACCGAGATGGCGCGCACCGGCTTCCGTCCCGTCATCGACGGTGTCGACGTCGAGGTGGAGGGGGCCAACGACCCGAGCGACCCTTTCCCGGAACCCGAGCGCCTGCTGACGATCGCCGACGACTTCGGCGGCTGGGACGAGGTCGACGCGAGGTTCTTCGACGACGGTGGCCTGGTCGCCGAGCTGCGCCAGCGGGCCCGATCATGAGCACCGGCACGAGCGCTGGCGCGATCACTGGCACGGCCACCTCTCGCTCCACGCTCACCGCGGGCAGCCGCATCGGCCTGGGCATCGCGCTGGTGTGGTTCAGCCTGCTGGTGCTGATCCCGCTCGCCGCCGTCGTGGTCACCGCCACCGAGGGCGGCTGGAGCACGTTCTGGGACACGTTGAGCGACCCCGACACGGCGTCGGCCATCCGGTTGACGGTCGTCGAGGCACTGCTGGTCACGGTCGTGAACGTGGTGATGGGCACCGTCATCGCCTGGGTCCTGGTGCGCGACCGGTTCTGGGGCAAGCGGGCGCTCGAGGTCGTCATCGACCTGCCGTTCGCGCTGCCCACGATCGTCGCCGGCCTCGTACTGCTGAGCCTGTACGGGCCTGACAGCCCCGTCGGTGTGAACGTCGTCAACACCCGCCAGGGCATCTTCCTGGCCCTGTTGTTCGTGACCCTGCCGTTCGTCGTGCGCACCGTGCAGCCGGTGCTGATCGAGCTCGACGCCGACGTCGAGGAGGCCGCCGCCTCCCTCGGCGCGACCCGCCTCACGACCCTGCGCCGCATCATCCTGCCGAGCCTCGCGCCGGCCATCGCCGCCGGCGCCTCGCTGGCCTTCGCCCGCGCCATCAGCGAGTTCGGCTCGCTGGTGCTGATCGCCGGCAACCAGCCCGGACGCACCGAGGTCGCCTCCCTCAAGATCCTCAAGTACGTCGAGACCGGCAACCCGGCGGCTGCCGCGACGGTGGCCGTGCTGCTGCTGCTCGTGGCCGTGGCCGCGATCGTGGTGCTCGATCTCATCTCCCGGCGGGCGGCCGAGCGTGGCTAGCCGCACGCGTCAGCGGACCGGTCCCGCCGGGCTGACCGCCCGCCTCGTGGTGGTGGTCTACCTGTTCCTGCTGGTGGCCTGGCCCGTCTCGGTCGTCGTCCAGCGCGCCTTCGACCCCGTGGGCCAGCCCGGCGGTGTCGGTGCCCTCTGGGAGCGCCTGTCGGCACCGGACGCCGTCTACGCCTTCTACCTGACGCTGACCGTCGCGTTCTGGGCCGTCGTCGTCAACACGATCTTCGGCGTCGGCATCTCCCTGCTCCTCGTGCGGCAGCGCTTCCGCGGTCGCCGGGCGCTGTCGGTGCTCGTCGACCTGCCGATGAGCGTCTCCCCCGTCGTCGTCGGCCTCGCCCTCGTGCTCACCTACAGCACGGGCCTGGGCTGGTTCGGATCGATCCTCTCCGAGACCGGCGTCCGCATCATCGGCTCGACGCCCGGGCTCATCATGGCCACGGCGTTCGTGTCGCTGCCGCTGGTCATCCGCGAGGTCGTGCCCGTGCTGGAGGAGGTGGGCACCGACGCCGAGGTCGCCGCCCGCAGCCTCGGCGCCAACGCGCGGCAGACGTTCTGGCGCATCACGCTGCCGACGATCAAGTGGGCCGTCGTCTACGGCGTCGTGCTCAGCGCGGCCCGCGCGATCGGCGAGTACGGCGCCGTGCGCATCGTCAGCCGCGGCGCGGAGTTCAACGGCGAGACCGCGACCCTGCTGATCCAGAACGAGTACCAGGCCTTCGACGAGGCAGCCGCCTACGCCGCGGCCTTCGTGCTGGTCATGGCGGCGCTCCTCGCCCTCGTCGTCGTCACCGTCGTCCGCCCCCAGGAGGGTTCTGAGTCATGAGGGAGCTGTCATGAGTATCGAGGTCGTGGGGGTGCACAAGTCGTTCGGCGACTTCGCGGCGCTGACCGACATCAACCTGACCGTTCCGGCCGGCCAGCTGACCGCACTGCTCGGCCCCAGCGGTGGCGGCAAGTCCACGTTGCTGCGGGTCATCGCCGGGCTCGAGGACGCCGACAGCGGTTCGGTCGAGATCGAGGGCGTCGACGCCACGAGCCTGCCCGCGCAGAAGCGCAACGTCGGATTCGTGTTCCAGCACTACGCCGCGTTCAAGCACATGACGGTGCGCAAGAACATCGCGTTCGGCCTCGAGATCCGCAAGCGGCCCAAGGCCGAGATCACCGCCAAGGTCGAGGAGCTGCTCGAGCTGGTGCACCTCACGCAGTTCGCCGAGCGCAAGCCGTCGCAGCTGTCGGGCGGCCAGCGCCAGCGCATGGCCCTGGCCCGCGCCCTGGCGATCGAGCCGAGCGTCCTGCTGCTCGACGAGCCGTTCGGCGCGCTGGACGCCAAGGTCCGCAAGGAGCTGCGCGACTGGCTGCGCCGCCTGCACGACGAGGTGCACGTGACCACCGTCTTCGTGACCCACGACCAGGAGGAGGCCCTCGAGGTCGCCGACACGATCGTGGTCATCAACGACGGCCGCATCGAGCAGGTCGGCACCCCCGACGACCTCTACGACAAGCCGGCCAGCGAGTTCGTGCTGAGCTTCCTCGGTCCGGTGACGCGCCTGGGTGGGCAGCTGATCCGCCCCCACGACATCGAGATCTCGCGCTACGAGCAGGCCGCCACCGCCACCGGCCCCATCACCCGGTGGACGCGCGTCGGCTTCGAGGTGCGCCTGGAGGTCACCCCCGACGACGTGCTGCACCCCGAGCCGGTGCAGGTCGTGGTGACGCGGGCCGAGGCGACCGCGCTGGGCCTGCACCCCGGCGACCAGGTCTGGTTGCGCCCGCAGGTCGGCGCCCAGACCGTGTCGAGCTGAGTCAGGCCGCGGCGCGGCGGCGGACGAGCAGGCCGCCGACGACGAAGACCACGAGTCCGGCGGCGGCGAGACCGGCGCCCACGAGGCTCGGCGAGCGGTACCCGTAGCCGGCGGCGATGGCGATGCCCCCGAACCAGGCGCCCAGTCCGTTGGCGACGTTGAGCGCCGAGTGGTTCAGGGCCGCGCCCAGCATCTCGGCGTCGCCGGCCGCCTGCATCAGTCGCACCTGGAGCGTGATGGCGAGCACCGAGCCCAGGGCACCCATGACGAACACCAGTGCAGCGAGGGCCACCGGCACGGCGGCCAGCGGCAGGACGAGCAGCAGCACCCCCACGCAGGCGGCGAATCCGGCGACGACCGACCGCGTGACGTCCCAGTCGGCGAGGCGGCCGGCCGCCCACGTGCCGAGCACCGACCCCACACCGAAGGCCAACAGGAACAGCGGGACGGAGGCCTCGGCCAGCTCGGCCTCGTCCGTGACGAGCGGGGCGATGTAGCTGTACATCGCGAAGATGCCGCCGAAGCCGATCATCCCGGCCGCGAGAGCGACCAGGACGCGGGGCTCCTTCAGCGCCACCAGCTCGCGCCGGACCGTGGCGGTGTGGTCACCGGGCGTGTGCGGCACGAAGGTCCAGATCAGCACCGCGGCCAGCACGGCGATGGCCAGCACGACCCAGTAGGCGCTGCGCCAGCCCAGGCCCTGTCCGAGCCAGGTGCTGGCGGGCACGCCGGCGACGGTGGCCACGGAAAGACCGAGCATGACCGAGCTGATCGCCCGGCCGCGATGCTGCGGCGGCACCATCGACGCGGCGATGAGCGAGGCGACGCCGAAGTACGCCCCGTGCGGGAGCCCAGCGACGAATCGCGCTGCCATCACCGGCAGGTAGCCGTCGGCCAGCGCGGTCGCGGCGTTGCCGAGCCCGAGCGCCAGCACCAAGCCCATGGCCAGCTCGCGGCGCGGCAGGTGGGCGCCGAGCGAGACGAGCAGCGGCGCGCCCACCACGACGCCGAAGGCGTAGGCGGTGATGACGTGGCCGGTCGTGGGGATGGACTCCCCGATGCCGTCGGCGATGCGCGGCAGCAGGCCCATCGTCATGAACTCCGTGGTGCCGATCGCGAACCCGCCCGTGGCCAGCGCCAGCAGGGCCAGACCGAGGTGCCGTGGTCGCACGAGGGGCACGTCTGCCGACGGTGCGGTCAGGTCGGTCGTGGGAGCGCTCACCGCTACCTCAAGTCGCGCGTGCTGCCGGGCATTCCCGGCGTGGGCCATCTCACCAGACCCACCGTGTCCGAGGCCTCTGGCAGGGTGACCGCGTGCGCACCATCGACGTCGCCGAGCGACGCGCCCGGATCGGCGTGCGGCACGCCCTCGCGCCGGCCCACCACGTGACCACGCCCGCCGACGCCGCCCGCACCGTCGCGGCCCTGCACAGCACCGACCCGTCCACGGTCGTGCTGTCGGTCCTGGCCCGCACGTCGGGCCTCGCGCCGGCCGACGTCGAGCACGCGCTGTACGAGTCACGCGAGCTCGTGCGGGTCATGGCCATGCGGCGCACCGTCTTCGTGGCCGCCCGCGAGCACGCCACCCTGCTGCTCGCGGGGGCGGGTGACGACGTCGCCCGCACCCAGCGACGCCTGCTCGAGAAGCTCGTCACGCAGGAAGGACACACCGACGACGCGTCGGCTTGGGTCGCCGCGGCGGCCGATCGTCTCGTCGAGGCCGTGGCCCACCTCGGTGAGGCCACCAGCACCGAGATCGCGGCCGCCGACCCCCTCCTGGCACTCCGGGTCGACGTGGGGGGCGACGGCAGCGCGACCCCCACGGTGGCGAGCCGGCTGCTCACGGTGCTCGGCGCGGAGGGGCGCGTCGTCCGCACCCGTCCGCGCGGCGGTTGGACCAGCACCCAGTTCCGGTGGGCCACCCACGCCCGCTGGCTGGGGTCTGCGCCACCGACCGAGACCGAGCCCACCGCCGACGACGCCGCCACGGGGCTCGCACGGCTGTGGCTGGCCACCCACGGCCCCGCCACGATCGACGACCTGCGCTGGTGGACCGGCTGGGGCGTCACCCGCACGCGCGCGGCCCTCGCCAGGCTCGACGTCGTCGAGGTCGACCTGTCGGGCGTCCCCGGCATCGCGCTGGCCGACGACCTCGAGCCCGTGCCCGCCCCCGACCCGTGGGTCGCACTGCTCCCGGCGCTCGACCCGTCGGTCATGGGCTGGAAGCAGCGCGAGTTCCTGCTCGGCCCCCACGCCGGCCAGCTCTTCGACACCACCGGCAACGCCGGGCCCACCGTCTGGTCCGACGGACGCGTCGTCGGCGGGTGGGTGCAGCGACCCGACGGCGAGGTCGTGGTCGAGCTGCTCGAGGACGTCGGCGCCGAGGTGCACGACGCCGCGCTCGCCCGGGCGGCCGCCCTCACCGACCTGCTCGGCGACGTCCGCCTCTCCGCGCGCGGCCGCCGCTACTCCCCGATCGAGGCCCGTCTTCGCTCCTGACCTCGCCCGCCGCGCCCGGTCTCCCTGCGCTACGTTGATCGTGTCGCCCAGGTCACACGTCGCATCCAGGAGGACCCGTGAGCCCCACCCCCGTCAAGGTCGCCGTCACCGGAGCCGCCGGTCAGATCGGCTACAGCCTGCTGTTCCGCATCGCCGGAGGCTCGCTGTTCGGTCCCGACACCCCGGTGCAGCTGCGGCTCCTCGAGATCGAGCCGGCTCTGGCGTCGCTCGAGGGTGTCGTCATGGAGCTCGACGACTGCGCGTTCCCGCTGCTGGACTCCGTCGAGATCGGCGCCGATGCGCGCAAGGTCTTCGACGGCGTCAACCTGGCGCTGCTGGTCGGCGCGCGCCCGCGGTCGAAGGGCATGGAGCGCGGTGACCTCCTCGAGGCCAACGGCGCCATCTTCACCGAGCAGGGCAAGGCCCTGAACGAGGTCGCGGCCGACGACGTACGCATCGGCGTCACCGGCAACCCGGCCAACACCAACGCCCTGATCGCCATGAGCAACGCCCCCGACATCCCGCGCGAGCGGTTCAGCGCCCTCACGCGCCTCGACCACAACCGCGCACTCAGCCAGCTGCACAGCAAGACCGGTGTGCCCGTGGCCGACATCCGCAAGGTCAGCATCTGGGGCAACCACTCGGCCACGCAGTACCCCGACGTCTTCCACGCCGAGATCGACGGCCGGCCCGCGGTCGACGTCATCGACGACCAGAGCTGGATCGAGAACGACTTCATCCCCACGGTCGCCAAGCGCGGCTCGGCCATCATCGAGGCCCGCGGTGCGTCGTCAGCGGCCTCCGCCGCGTCCGCCACGATCGACGCGGCCCACGACTGGCTGCTCGGCTCCCCCAGCGACGACTGGGTCTCGATGGCCGTCGCCTCCGACGGCTCCTACGACATCCCCGAGGGCCTCGTCTACTCGTTCCCCGTCACCACGTCGGGCGGCGACTGGTCGATCGTCCAAGGACTCGAGATCAACGAGTTCAGCCGCGGCAAGATGGACGCCACGGCCGCCGAGCTCGTCGAGGAGCGCGACGCCGTGCAGGGCCTCGGCCTGATCTGACCACTCCGCTCGTTGAGGCGCGAGGAGCCCTGCGACGAGCCACGAAACGTGCGGCCGGAGGCTTCGTGGCTCCGGCGCCGAGCGCCGTCACACCTCAGCCAGCGAAGGAGACTAGCCCTCCGGGCCCGGTGGCACCACCACGGCCAGCACGGTCAGGGAGACGCCGAGGAACGCGGTCCACACGACGTCGAACGTGCGACCGCGCACGTGGAGCATGCCCGAGTGCTCCTCGGGGATGACCAACCGCGCCACGGCACCGGCACCGAACGTGGCTCCGATGACCGCCAGTCCCTTGCGCCAGTAGCCGACACCCACCAGCACCAGGCCGACGGCGATCGCCACCGTCATCAGCACCCAGAACTGCGAGCCGCGGCTGCGCGGCACGACACTCACGACGCGGCCGCCCCCACCAGCTTCTCGGTGGCGTCGACGACGTTGGCGAGCAGCATGGCCCGGGTCATCGGTCCGACGCCGCCCGGATTGGGAGCGACCCACCCCGCCACGCCGTAGACGTCGGGGTGCAGGTCACCCACGATCTTGCCGGCCTCGTCACGACTCACGCCGACGTCGAGCAGCGCCGCACCCGGCTTGACCATGTCGGCCGTGATGATGCCGGGCACTCCCGCGGCCGCGATGACGATGTCGGCGCGGCTCACCTCGGCCGCGAGGTCGCGCGTGCCGGTGTGGCAGAGCGTGACCGTGGCGTTCTCGCTGCGCCGGGTCAGCATCAGCCCCATCGGCCGGCCCACCGTCACGCCGCGCCCCACGACCACCACGTGCTGCCCGGCGATCTCGACCTCGTGGCGCCGCAGCAGCTCGATGATGCCGCGTGGGGTGCAGGGCAACGGGGCGGGCTCGTTGAGCACCAGCCAGCCGAGGTTCGTCGGGTGCAGGCCGTCGGCGTCCTTGGCCGGGTCGATGCGACCGATGACGGCGTTCTCGTCGAGACCACGCGGCAGGGGCAGCTGCACGATGTAGAGGGTGCACTCAGGGTCGGCGTTCAGCTGGTCGACCGCCGCCTCGACGTCGGTCTGGCTGGCGGTGGCCGGCAGGTCGATGCGGATCGAGTTGATGCCGATCTGGGCGCAGTCCTTGTGCTTGGCGCCGACGTACCACTGGCTGCCGGGGTCGTCCCCGACGAGGATCGTGCCGAGTCCGGGCACGACGCCACGCTCGGCGAGAGCCGCGACCCGGACGGCCAGCTCGGACTTGATCGCGGCCGCGGCCGCCTTGCCGTCGAGGATCTGAGCAGTCACGCTCCGAGTCTCCCACGCACGGCCCCTGTAGCAGCCGCGAGGCCACGGACCATCTCCGGACCATGGCCGGTGGCGAAGGTCCACCACCCCTACACTCTCCTCAGCCGGACGGACAACACTCTGCGGAAAGAGGTCAACGGTGTCGCGTGCCCAGCTCACCCAGGAGCGCAGTCGAGCCCGTCGGGAGGCGTTGCTGGCTGCCGCCATCGAGCTGTTCGCCGAAGGGGGTTCGCGCTCGGTGACCCACCGCGCCGTCGCCGCCCGCGCCGGCCTCCCCCCGGCCACCACGACCTACTACTTCGCCTCGATCGAGGAGCTGGTGCGCGAGGCCCTCCAGTCCCACATCAGCGGCTGGATCGCGACCCTGGAGTCGCTGGCGTCGATCGAGATCGACCCGCGGGTCGACGTCACCACCGCCAGCAGCCTGGTGACCGAGATCTTCGCCACGCGCAGTCCCGAGAAGGCCGGCACCGAGCTGGCCATCTACCTGGCCGCCGCTCGCGATCCCGAGCTGCGGGACTCCGCGGCTGCGGCCTTGCAGGCCTTGCAGGACCTCACCGTCTCGGTGCTCGGGCGCGCCGGGCTCGACGCCCCCGAGGACCTGGCCGCCCAGGTCGTCGCGCTGATCGCGGGCGTCGCGCTGCGCCGCCAGTCCGGTCAGTACGACGAGCCCGTGGAGGCACGCCTGATCACCGTCGGCGTGCGCAACCTCGTCGCCGCCCACCTGCTCGGCGAGACCGCCGTCGACGAAGCCCTCGTGCGGCCGGTCTGAACCGCACCTAGGCTCGGCGCATGGTTCGGCTGCGACGTGTCTCCGCCGACCAGCCGGGGTGGACCCGCAAGCGGCACGGACGCGGGTTCCGCTATCTCGGGCTCGACGGCCAGTCGCTGGCCGAGGCCGACGTCGAGCGCTGTCGACGCCTCGTCATCCCGCCGGCCTGGACCGATGTGTGGATATGCCCGGCCGACAACGGCCACCTGCAGGTCGTGGGCACCGACGACGCCGGCCGGCGCCAGTACCTGTACCACGAGGAATGGCGACGCCGCCGCGACGAGGAGAAGTTCATCGCGATGGAGTCGTTCGCGCGGTCGCTGCTGCGCAACCGGCGGGGCGCCCGTCAGGACCTCGGTCGCGAGGAGCCCGACCTCACCCGGGCGTGCGCGGTGGCGTTCGGCCTGCTCGACCTCGGCCTGTTCCGCATCGGCAACGAGCAGTACCGCGCCGCCAACGGCAGCCACGGTCTGACCACGCTCGACCGCGACCACGTCCAGGTAACGGGTCAGCGGGTCGAGCTGCACTACCCCGGCAAGTCCGGCCAGGTCGTCGACGGCGCGGTCCGCGACCAGCGCCTGGCCCACGCCGTCGGCGTCATGCTCGAGCGGGAGGGCGGTGGCGACCGGGCCTTCGTCTACCGCGACGAACGCGGGTGGCACGACCTCACCTCGGCCCACGTCAACGACTACGTGGCCCAGGTCCTCGGCCAGGGCTACACCGCCAAGGACTTCCGCACGTGGCGCGCCACCGTCATCGCCGCGCGGTCACTGGCCCTCGCCGACGACAGCACCGTGCGGGCGCGCCGGTCGGCCGTGTCGGCGGCGATGCGCGAGGTCTCCGAGCACCTCGGCAACACTCCCGCCGTGGCCCGCGCCTCGTACGTCGACCCGCGGGTCGTCGAGCTCTACGAGCAGGGCATCACGCTGGGTGACACCGCGCTCGGCTCACGACGCCGCATCGCACCCGGCGCGATGGTGCCCCGCGTGCTGGAGCGCTCGGTGCTGCGCCTCCTGCGCCGTCGCTCCTGACCCCTTCCGGCGGCTAGTGGAAGAAGTGGCGGGTGCCGGTGAAGTACATCGTGACGCCGGCAGCCTGCGCGGCGGCGATCGTCTCGTCGTCGCGCACTGAACCACCGGGCTGCACGATGGCCCGCACCCCGGCGTCCAGCAGGATCTGCGGCCCGTCAGCGAAGGGGAAGAAGGCGTCGGAGGCCGCGACCGCGCCGCGAGCCCGCTCCTCGCCGGCGCGCTCGATCGCGAGGCGGCAGGAGTCGACCCGGTTGACCTGACCCATGCCGATGCCGACCGAGGCGCCGTCGGCGGCGAGCAGGATGGCGTTCGACTTCACGGCCCGCACCGAGGTCCAAGCGAAGGCGAGGTCGGCCAGCGTCGCCTCGTCGGCGGGCTCACCCGCGGCCAGGGTCCAGGTGGACGGGTCGTCGCCGCCCTTGCCGTCCTCGAGAACCGCGTCCACGCGGTCGACCTGCTGCACGAGCGCGCCGCCGGAGATCGGCCGGCGCTCCAGGGCCGTCGACTCGCCGGGGGCGGCACAGCGCAGGATGCGGATGTTCTTCTTGCCCTGCAGCACCTCGACGGCCCCGGGCTCGAAGTCGGGCGCCACGATGACCTCGGTGAAGACCTCGGCCACCTGCTCGGCCATCGCGACCGAGACCGGGCGGTTGACGGCGATGACGCCGCCGAACGCCGAGACCGGGTCGCAGGCGTGGGCCCGGCGGTGGGCCTCGGCGACGTCGGCGCCGACGGCGATGCCGCACGGGTTGGCGTGCTTGATGATGGCGACGGCCGGACGCTCGTGGTCGTACGCGGCGCGGCGGGCCGCGTCGGTGTCGACGTAGTTGTTGTAGCTCATCTCCTTGCCGTGCAGCTGCTCGGCGGCGGCCAGGCCACCCGTGCCGTCGCTGTACAGCGCGGCCCGCTGGTGCGGGTTCTCGCCGTAGCGCAGCACGGCCTGGCGGGTCAGCGCGGTGCCCGCGAAGTCCGGCCAGCCGGCAGCCTCGCCGTCGGAGCTGTCGGCCGTGTAGTCGCCCGCGAACCACTCGGCGACCGCGACGTCGTAGGCGGCCGTGTGCGCGAAGGCCTGGGCGGCCAGGCGCTTGCGCTCCTCCAGCGTGAAGCCGCCCGAGCCCAGCGCCTCACGGACGTCGCCGTAGCTGTCGGGCGAGACGACCACGGCGACGCTGGGGTGGTTCTTCGCGGCGGCGCGCACCATCGACGGCCCGCCGATGTCGATCTGCTCGACACACTCGTCGGGCGTCGCTCCGGACGCCACGGTCTGCGTGAAGGGGTAGAGATTGACGATCACGAGGTCGAAGGGCTCGACCTCGAGGTCGGCCAGCTGCGCGCGGTGGTCGTCGAGCCGCAGGTCGGCGAGGATGCCGGCGTGCACGCGCGGGTGCAGCGTCTTGACGCGGCCGTCGAGGCACTCGGGGAACCCGGTGACCTCCTCGACAGGCGTGACCGGCACGCCAGCCGCCTGGATCGTCTTGGCCGTCGAGCCCGTCGACACGATCGCGACACCAGCCGCGTGCAGGTCGAGCGCGAGCTGGTCGAGCCCGCTCTTGTCGTAGACGGAGACGAGGGCACGCTTGATGGGGCGCTGGCTCATGCGGGGTCCTTCCGGGGACTGATGACGTGGCGGCCGTCGACCGTGAAGCCGTCGCGGGCGAGTCGGCCGACCCACTCGACGAGCATGCCGCGCTCGCTGGACTTGATGCGTTCGTGCAGGGACTCGACGTCGTCGTCGGGCAGCACCGGGACAGCGACCTGCGCCACGATCGGGCCCGTGTCGACGCCGGCGTCGACGACGAACAACGTGGCACCTGTGACCTTGACGCCGTGCGCCAGGGCGTCGGCCGGCGCGTGCATGCCGGGGAACGCGGGCGACAACGCCGGATGCGTGTTGACCGTGCGTCCACCGAACCGCTCGAGGAACTGCGCACCGGCCAGCTTCATGAAGCCGGCCAGCACCACGAGGGCGGGCCCGTGCCGCGCCACCTCGTCGGCCAGCGCGGCGTCCCAGGCGGACCGATCGGCGAAGTCAGCGGTGCGCAGCACGAAGGTCTCGATGCCGTGCCGCTCGGCCCGCGCGAGGGCCTCGATGTCGTGCCGGTCGGCCCCGACGGCGGCGATGCGGACCCCGTAGGCGGGGTCGTCGGCCGCGTCGATCAGGGCCTGCAGGTTGGTGCCGCTGCCGGAGACGAGGACGACGATCGGCGTCGCGTCAGGATCCGGTGGCACGGCCCCCACGATAGTGGGCCAGCACGGCGCCGATCGCGGCGGCCACGGCCATGACGGGCACCACCCGCAGCAGGGGGAGCAGACCGTCGGGTCCGACCTCGCTCATGCGCCCCGGCCCGACCGATCCGCCGGAGAGCCAGACCAGCACCGTCAGCGCCAGGGCACCGACGCCGCCGGCGACGGCCGCCACACCGACGCCTCGCCAGAAGTCGGTGCCGGTGTCGACGTGGCCGCGGCGGACGAGGCGCCACCCGGCGACCAAGGCCGCGATCGCGGGCACGAGCCCCAGCAGGAACGTCCAGGCCGGCAGGTCCCCCGGGGACGGCAGGGCCGCCAGCACCGGGAGTCCCGGGACCTCCCCGAGGTTGGCGGCCGTGAGGTCGACCGAGGTGTCGCTGCCGACACGGAAGCCGGGCCCCATCAGCGCTGACGCCGCCCAGAGCGCCAGGGTCGGCACGAGCAGCACGCAGGCCGCCGCCAGGACGATGCCCCCGCCGAACCCGGGATCGAGCAGCGCCCAGAGTCGGCCGGCGCGCTCGACGTGCAGCGCGAGCAGCACGACGACCAGCGCCAGCGACGTGACCAGCACCGCCACCACCGCCGTGCCGGCGCCACGGACGACCGCCCGCAGCTCCGGCTGGTCCTGCGGCCACCAGGCATCGGGGACCCCCTGAGCCACGACGTACCCCAGGGCCGCAGCCACCCCCACGACGACGAAGGCCATGAACGCGGCGCGGACGAACGGGACCGACGCGTCGCCCGTGCTGGTGACGGCGGCGACGACAGCCGCCAGGACCCCGTAGGTCCCCGCAGCGGTCGCGGCGAACGCGGCGGGCTCGGCCACCGGGTCGCGCACCACCCGCCGGGTCGCGAGGACGACGAGGCCGATCACCAGGGCGACGGTGCCCCACGGGACGACGGTGATCGCGACGCCCTCGGCCTCCAGGCCGGTGCCGTGGGCGACGAGCCAGACCTGCGACGCGGCCCGTGCGGTGGACGGCGAGGGCCCGCCACCGCCTCCGGCCCACACGGCCAGCACCGCGAGGACCCACCCCGCGACGGCGGCGGAAGCGGCGACCAGGAAACCGGGCCAGACGGACGAACCGGAGGCACTGGAGACGGCACTGGAAGCGGGGAACCGAGGAGCAGCGGGCACGCCTCCATCCTCCCTTGTAAGGTTGCGGCGTCGCTCAGAGCCACGCCGACTCGGTCAGGAGGCACACGATGACGCGAGTCGACGAGTTCGACAGCTTCTACCGGTCGACCTCCGAGTCCGCCCTGCGGGTGGTGTACGCCGTCACAGGCGACCGCACGGTGGCCCACGACGTGACGGTCGACGCCTACCGGCGCGCCTGGCGCGACTGGTCCAAGATTCGCGACCACGATCCCGTCCGCTACGTGCGGTCCGAGGCCTGGAAGCTCGCCGTGCTCAGCCGCGGCACGCACCCGCTGCGCCGCCGCCACGAGGAGGACTCCGACACCGAGCTGCTCGACGCGCTCGCGTCGCTCCCCTCGGACGACCGGCGCCTCGTCGTGCTCATGACGCTCGGCAGCACCGACCTCGACGAGGCCGCCGCCGAGGTCGGGGTCAGTGACGAGGAGGGCATCGAGCTCGTCACCACGGCCATCACGGCGCTCGAGGCCTCCACGGGCCAGTCGATCGACGAGCTCGAGCGCCGGATGAACGCCCTCGGGGCGGTCACCAGCCGCCTCACGATGCCCCCGTCGGCCGACATCCGGCAGAAGGCCGTCCGCGGACAGCGTCGCAACACGGTCGGGCTGGTGCTCGCCGCGCTGGTCGCGATCGTGGCCGGCGGCCTCGTGGTCACGGAGGGCGATCCGCTCGCGGCCGTGGCCGGAGTCCCCTATCGCGAGCGTCTCGGCGCCGAGAGTCCCGACCTCGTGCTGGACTCGCGCCAGATCGACACCGACAACCTGCTCACGACCTCCCAGGTGTCGCGTCTCGCTCCCGACGGCGACTGGGCCGTCGGCGACACCGACGAGAACATCGCCGACGACACGCCGTACGCGACGTGCCCGACCCAGCGCTTCGCCACCGAGAACCCCGTCAAGGTCTTCGTCCGCACCTTCGAGTCCGCGGGCAGCGACCGCGTGGCCCAGGCGATCGAGGTGGCCGGCAGCCCCGCCGAGGCCGAGGCCGCCTACCAGCGGCTCGTGAGCTGGTACGCCGACTGCGCTCACCCCCGCGTCCAGCTGACCGAGACCTACCGGGTCGAGCGCCCCTTCGGCGACTTCCTGATCCTGCGCCTCGTGTCGCACCGCTCCCCCGAGCGCACGTTCACGGTCGGCTTCAGCTACTCCGGCACCGTGGCGAGCGCCCTCGTGCACGAGGTCGACGGTCTCACCGGTCCGCCGATCGAGGAGTTCGCCCAGACCCTCAACGACTCCGTCGAGCGGGTGTGCGCCGACAGTGGCGGCAACTGCCGCGAGGACATCACCGTCATCCCGACCGATCCGCCGGCCACGTCCGAGGCGCCGTCCTTCCTCGGCATCGTCGACCTGCCGCCCATCGCCGCGGTCGACCAGGTCTGGGCCGGCACGACGCCGTCGACCGACTCGTCGGCCAACCCCGCCTCCACGGTCTGCGATCGCGCCTCGTTCGCGATCGAGGGGGTGTCGTCCTCGTCGCGCATCTACCTGATCCCGGAGGCCGAGACCCTGCCGGTCACCTTCGGTGTCGTCGAGACGGTCGGCACGTTCCCGACCGTCGAGGCCGCCACCGGGTTCGTCGACGGCGTGCAGGCCACGATCAACGCGTGCAGTGCCGACAACCTCGCCGCCACGGCGACACCCGGCGACGGGTTCGGCGCCGGACCCGACTTCCGTGGCTCGACGTGGCAGATCACCCTCGAGGTCGAGGGCGGCGCCCCGGTGACGTTCCGCACCGCCATCGTCCAGCGCGGCGCGGCCGTCGCCCAGGTGCTGTTCACGCCCAGCGGCGAGGCCGACATCTCGCCGCAGCAGTTCACCGCGCTGGCCCAGCGGGCCGCGCAGCGCCTCGTCTACGCCGGAGCGCCGGTCGCCTGACCATGCCGAAGGGCCCGCCCCCACCGCGAGGTGTGGACGGGCCCTTCGGGGGTGCTCAGATCAGAGCGTCTTCAAGATCTCGCGCATGAGCTCGGCGGTCTCGGACGGCGTCTTGCCGACCTTGACCCCGGCGGCCTCGAGGGCCTCCTTCTTGCCCTGCGCGGTGCCCGCGCCGTCGGAGACGATGGCGCCGGCGTGGCCCATCGTCTTGCCCTCGGGAGCGGTGAAGCCGGCCACGTAGCCCACGACCGGCTTGGTGACGTTGGCCTGGATGTAGGCCGCAGCCTTCTCCTCGGCGTCGCCACCGATCTCGCCGATCATGACGATGGCCTTCGTCTCCGGATCGGCCTCGAACGCCTCGAGGGCGTCGATGTGGGTGGTGCCGATGATCGGGTCACCACCGATGCCGATGGCCGTCGAGAAGCCGAAGTCACGCAGCTCGAACATCATCTGGTAGGTCAGGGTGCCCGACTTCGACACCAGACCGATCGGCCCCTTGCCGGCGATGTTCGCCGGCGTGATGCCCGCGAGCGCCTCGCCCGGCGTGATGATGCCGGGGCAGTTCGGGCCGATGATGCGCGTCTTCTTGCCCTCTGCTGCCTTGCTCTGGGCGTAGGCCCAGAACTCCGCGGAGTCCTGCACCGGCACGCCCTCGGTGATGATGACGAGCAGACCGATCTCGGCGTCGATGGCCTCGATCACGGCGTCCTTGGTGAACGCCGGCGGGACGAACGCGACGGAGACGTCGGCGCCCGTCTTCTCGATGGCCTCGGCGACCGATGCGAAGACCGGCAGCTCGACCTCGGCGCCGGAGGCGTCGGAGTGGGTGACGGTCGTGCCGGCCTTGCGGGCGTTGACGCCGCCCACGATGTTGGTGCCGGCCGCCAGCATGCGGGCGGTGTGCTTGGAGCCCTCACCGCCGGTGATGCCCTGGACGATGACCTTGGAGTCCTTGGTCAGGAAGATCGACATGTGAAGCCCCTTCAGCCGTTCGCCAGCTCGGCGGCCTTGTCGGCCGCTCCGTCCATGGTGTCCACCTGGGTCACGAGCGGGTGGTTCAGCTCGTCCAGGATCGCGCGCCCCTCGTCGACGTTGTTGCCGTCGAGGCGCACCACGAGCGGCTTGCTGGCGTCGTCGCCGAGCAGCTCGAGGGCACCCTTGATGCCGTTCGCGACCGCGTCGCACGACGTGATGCCGCCGAAGACGTTGACGAACACGCTCTTGACCTGCTCGTCGCCCAGGATGACGTCGAGGCCGTTGGCCATGACCTCCGCCGAGGCGCCGCCGCCGATGTCGAGGAAGTTGGCCGGCTTGACGTTGCCGTGCTTCTCACCGGCGTACGCGACGACGTCGAGGGTGCTCATGACGAGTCCCGCGCCGTTGCCGATGATGCCGACCTCGCCGTCGAGCTTGACGTAGTTGAGGCCCTTGGCCTTGGCCTTCGCCTCGAGCGGGTCGTCCTCCTCGTGGATGACGAAGTCCTCGTGCTCGGGGTGACGCACCTCGGAGGCGTTGTCGTCGAGCGAGACCTTGCCGTCGAGGGCGTCGAGCTTGTCGCCCTCGAGGCGGGCGAGGGGGTTGACCTCGACCAGCGTCGCGTCCTCCTCGACGAAGACCTTCCAGAGGGCCTGGACCATCTCGACGGCCTGCTCGGCGAGCTCGGCCGGAAAACCGACCTCCTCGACGATCGAGCGGGCCTTGGCCTCGTCGACCCCGGTGCCGGGGTCGATGGCGATCTTCTTGACGGCGTCGGGGTTGGTCTTGGCGACCTCCTCGATCTCCACACCGCCCTCGATGCTCGCGATGCACAGGTAGCTGCGGTTCGAGCGGTCCAGCAGGAAGGAGAAGTAGTACTCCTCGACCGGCGGGGTCGCGGGAACGACCAGCACGCGGTTGACCGTGAGGTCCTTGATCTCCATGCCGAGGATGTTCGACGCGTGCTCGTAGGCCTCGTCGGCGGTCTTGGCGATCTTGACGCCGCCGGCCTTGCCGCGGCCTCCAGCCTTGACCTGAGCCTTGATGACGGTGACGCCACCCATCTGCTCGGCAGCGGCCTTCGCCTCGTCGGCGGTCTGCGCGACGACGCCGAGCGTCGTCGTGACTCCATGCTTGGCGAAGAGCTCCTTCGCCTGGTACTCCATCAGATCCACGGTGGTGTCCGTCCTTGTTTGACGCCGCCATGACGGCGACGCGTCCGGGTGCGGGAACGACGGCCGAGACCGCCGAGAGCCGTGGGCGACTCTAGTCCCGCAGCGGCAGGGCGGCATCGTGGGGTCGGTGACTGGCCAGTAGCGTCCACGGGCCTCCACGGCTCAGGAGCCGGGCTCGACCGCCTCGACGAGCACCTCGCGGGCACCGGCGGCGTCCAGTGCGGATCGCAGCGCAGCGACGTCGTCGGACGGGTCGATGGCGACCTCGTCGGCGTCCTCGGCGACGGCCACCGCGGCCATCGTCGGCGCGTCGACGCCGCCACCGAGCCAGATGACCTCGGCGCCCGCGTCGCGCGAGCGGCGAGCAGCCCGGGCCAGGGCCTCGACGGCGTCGTCCGCGCTGGCTGCGGTGCCGATCACGACACGTCGGGGCGAGGTCACCGATCCAGTCTCACGCATGTGAACTCCCGCACAACCAGACCCTCCCGTCACGCCTGCGCACTTGGTGAAAGTGCAACAATCTGGAGATCCTGGTTGGGGGTGGTCATCCTTTCGGTTAGGATCGCCGGAGTCTTGTCGTCCAAAGTCGGAGGTGTGCGTGAGCTCGTCCGCGCCCAAGCGACGCCTCGACGTCCGCCACCAGAGCACCGAACGTGCCAGCGGTCGTCGCGCCGCCGCCCCGCGTCGGGCCCGTCGCCAGTACCGGCCGTCGCTCGCGATGCTCGGTTCACTCGCGCTCGTGGTCGCCGGTGTCGGTTCCGCCGCCATCAGCACCCGCAGTGACGGCGGCTCGCTCACCACGGAGTACCAGGCCATCTCGGCGGCCTACTCCGGCGGCAGCAGCAGCCAGGTCGACGTCAGCCGCAGCTTCGACCGTGAGGTCCTCGAGCAGCAGACCAACGCGCAGGCCGAGCAGATGGTCCAGGCCACGCAGGACCTGCAGCTGGCCACGCAGGCCCGCGCCGACCAGCTCAAGGCCAACCAGTGGGTCCTCCCGGTGGCCGGCTACAACCTCTCGGCCCGCTTCGGCCAGCGCTCCGGCCTCTGGAGCAGCGGCGTGCACACGGGCCTCGACTTCGCTGGCCCGTCCGGCTCCACGATCGTGTCGGTCGCGGCCGGCACCGTGAAGTCCGCCTCCTACGAGGGCGCCTACGGCAACCGCACCGTCATCGTGCTGGATGACGGCACCGAGATCTGGTACTGCCACCAGAGCCGCATGACCGTCACCCCCGGCGAGCGCGTCGCACCCGGCCAGCCGATCGGTTACACCGGTTCCACCGGCAACGTCACCGGCCCGCACCTGCACCTCGAGGTGCGCCCCGGCGGCGGCGAGCCGACCGATCCCGCGGCCGCGCTGCGGGCGCACAACGTCAACCCCTGACGCTCACGCTCACCAGTCTTCCGACCGGCTAGAGCTTCTCCAGCCGCGCGTAGCGCAGGATCAGGCGCTTGACGCCGGCCGAGCCGAAGTCGACCGACGCCTGGGTGTTCTGTCCCCCGCCGTCGAGCGCCACCACCGTGCCGAGCCCGAACGTGTCGTGCGTGACCTTGTCGCCGGGTGACAGTGACGGGATGCCCGTGGTGTCGGTGGACCGCTTGCCGACCGACCGCGAGTCGAAGGACTCACGTCGTGCCGTGGCCGAGGGCCGCGACGGCATCCACTGCGTGGGACTGGTGGCCTCGCGGCGCTGGTCGACGAGGTGGTCGGGCACCTCCTCGAGGAACCGCGACGCCGGGTTGTACGACGGGGCACCCCAGGCCGAGCGGCTCGTGGCGCGCGTCAGGTAGAGGCGCTCACGGGCCCGGGTGATGCCCACGTAGGCGAGGCGTCGCTCCTCGGCGAGCTCGGTGGGGTCACCGATCGAGCGCATGTGCGGGAAGATGCCGTCCTCGAGCCCGGTGAGGAAGACCACCGGGAACTCGAGTCCCTTGGCCGTGTGCAGCGTCATCAGCGTGACGACGCCCTCGCCGGAGTCGGGGATGGAGTCGGCGTCGGCCACCAGCGAGACGCGCTCGAGGAAGGCATCGAGCGAGCCGGGGGTCAGGATGACGTCGTCGGGGTCGGTCTCAGCCGGGTCGGCAGCGTCGTCGACCGTGGCGGCGGCGGTGACGAACTCGCGGGCCACGGCCACGAGCTCGGCGAGGTTCTCGACGCGGGTCTCGTCCTGCGGATCGGTGCTGGCCTCGAGCGCTGCGAGGTAGCCGCTGCGGGTCAGGGCCGCCTCGAGCACCTGGTCGGCCGGCGCGCCCGTGGCGGCCAGCTCGCTGAGCCCGGCCATGACGGCGGCGAACTCCCGCACGGCGTTGGCCGAGCGGGTGGCGAGCTCGTTGACCTCGTCGACCCGCTGCATGGCCTCGCCGAACGAGATGCGCTCGCGGCCGGCGAACGCCTCGATGGCCGACTCGGCGCGCTCGCCGATGCCGCGCTTGGGCTCGTTGACGATGCGGCGCAACGAGACGGTGTCGCGCGGGTTGGCGATGGCGCGCAGGTAGGCCAGCGCGTCGCGGACCTCCTTGCGCTCGTAGAAGCGCACGCCCCCGACGACCCGGTACGGCAGGCCCACCCGGATGAAGACTTCCTCGAACACACGGCTCTGCGCATTGGTGCGGTAGAACACCGCGACGTCGGCGTGCCCCGCCGCGCCGTCGTCGGCCAGCGTGTCGATCTCGTCGGCGATGAACTGCGCCTCGTCGCGCTCGTCGTCGGCGACGTAGCCGACGATCTTCTCGCCCTCGCCCGCCGCCGACCACAGGTTCTTCTCGAGCCGGCCCTCGTTGCGGCTGATGACCGCGTTGGCGGCCGAGAGGATCGTCTGCGTGGAGCGGTAGTTCTGCTCGAGCACGATGGTGCGGGCGTTCGGGAAGTCGTCCTCGAACTCGAGGATGTTGCGGATCGTGGCGCCGCGGAAGGCGTAGATCGACTGGTCGGAGTCACCCACCACCATGAGGTCGGACTCGGCGTCGCACAGCTCGCGGATCAGGGCGTACTGCGCGTGGTTGGTGTCTTGGTACTCGTCGACCAGCACGTGGCGGAACCGCCGCCGGTAGACCTCGGCGATGGCCGGGAACGCCTGGAACAGATGGACCGTGTTCATGATGAGGTCGTCGAAGTCCATGGCGTTGGCCGCCGCCAGGCGCTGCTGGTAGGCCGCGTAGACCTCGGCGTACTGCGAGTCGGTGGGCGTCTCGGCCCGTCGCGCGGCCGCCTCGTGGTCGACCAGCTCGTTCTTGTGGTTGGAGACCCAGTTGAGGACGGCCCGCGGGTTGACCCGCTTGGGGTCGAGCTGCAGGTCGCGGCACACCAGCGTCATGAGACGGCGCGAGTCGGCGGCGTCGTAGACGGTGAACGACGACGTGTAGCCCAGCGTGCTCGCCTCGCGGCGCAGGATGCGCACGCACGCGGAGTGGAAGGTGCTGACCCACATGGCGCGCGACGCCCCGCCGACGAGGTCGGCCACGCGCTCGCGCATCTCGGCCGCGGCCTTGTTGGTGAACGTGATGGCCAGGATGGACCCGGGGTGGGCGCCGCGGGCCGACAGCAGCCAACCGATGCGGCGGGTGAGCACGCGGGTCTTGCCCGATCCGGCACCGGCGACGACGAGCAGCGGACCACCGGGGTGCGAGACGGCCTCGCGCTGGGGATCGTTGAGGCCCTCGAGCAGGGCGTCGGAGCGGGACTGACGCGGCTCGCGCGACGCGGGGTCGTCGCTGGAGGGGGAGCGCTGGGGGCGGCCACCGGCGGGCACGGGGAAAGGCAGGGTCATCGCCGGACCAGCCTAGTTCCCGCCACCCACGAACCCGGCATCCCGCCGTCCACCTTGATTGTAGCAACACAATTGGTACAGTCATTGGTACGAACCGAAGGAGGACCCATGACCTTGACCCTGATCCTCGTCGTCCTGCTGCTGCTGATTGCCGTCGTGCTGCACGTCGACGCCCCCCGCCAAGCCCGTGCGCTCGCTGCGCGCACGCCGCAGCACTTGAGCCCACCCACCGAGCGCGGGCGAAGCGCGCTCCACCGTGAGCTCACGTCGCGCCTGCGATTGACCGCCGTGGGCAGCGCCCTCGGCACCACGATGGTCGGCGTCCCGCTCGTCGCCCAGGAGGTCGACACCCAGGGCCCGGCCGGCCTGACGATGGTGGCGACACTGCTGACGTCGACCGTCGTCGTTGCCGTGGCGACTGAGGCGGCCAGCGTGCTGCGGCGCACGCCACGCGCTGCCGGGGGTGTGCGGGCCGCGACGCTCAAACCGCGGGAGAGCCACACCGGCACCGGTGAGCGCGTGGCGGAGCTCGTCCTCTGGCTGCTCGCTACCGCGGCGCTGGCGCTCGGCGTCGGTGCGGTCGCCAACGGGGTCGACGGTGCGGCCGGGGCTGTGGGCTGTGGCGTCGGCGCGCTCGTGGTGATCGCGGCGTGCACCCTCGTGCGGGCGCGCTTCGTCCGACGACCGGTCCTGGCCCGCGACGTCGACGATCTCGCCGTCGACGCAGCTGCCGGCCGGGCGACCGTCGAGCGGTTCAGCGAGAACCTCGTGGCGAGCGGCGGTGTCCTGACGCTCGCGGCGCTGCTCGTGCCTGCCGTCAGCTGGCCGGGTGCCGCACGGACGACGGCCGTCGTGCTCGGGTTCGTCACCGTGGTGGTGATGACCGGGCTGGTGTTGCTGCGCCGCGCCCGTCGGGAGCAGGTGCACGCGTGAGCACGATCGCCGTCGATCCCGCGTCGGCCGAGCCACCGTTCGAGCAGGTGCGCCGCCAGGTCGCGGCCGGCGCCGCGGACGGCACGCTCGCGCCCGGGCACAAGCTGCCCACGGTGCGTCAGCTGGCCGCCGACCTCGGCATCGCCGTCAACACCGTCGCCCGCGCCTACCGTGAGCTGGAGTCCGACGGCGTCATCGAGACGCACGGGCGGCGCGGCACGTTCGTCGCCGCGCGACGGATGGCCGAGCCCGAGGCGGTCGCCGCAGCCGTCACCTACGTCGAGGCCGTGCGCCGCGCGGGCCTGTCACGCCCCGAGGCCCTCCGTCTCGTCGACGACCACTGGGGCTAGCCCCAGATTCAGCTCAGCCGCCGGTCTCGTTGGGCTTGCGCCACTGGCGCTCGAACGGCAGCCGCCAGGCGCGGGGCGCGATGAGCTGGTGCACGGAGTTCGGGCCCCAGGTGCCAGGCTGGTACGGGCGCACCGGCGGCGGGTCATCGAGCAGGGGCTGAGAGATCTCCCAGAGCCGCTCGATGCCCTCTGCCGTCGTGAACAGGGTGCGCTCCCCCATCATCGCGTCGTGGATGAGCCGCTCGTAGGCCTCGAGCACGTCGCCGGCGCGCGCGGTGTCCTGCATCGCGAACTGCATCGAGAGCTTGTCGAGCCGCAGCCCGGGGCCGGGGCGCTTGCCGTAGAACGACAACGACATCCGGGAGGAGTCGGCGAGGTCGAACGTCAGGTGGTCGGGTCCGGACTTCCCGACGCCCGAGCCGGTGGGGAACATCGACTTCGGCGGCTCCCGGAAGGCGATCGAGATGATGCGGGCGCCCTCGGCCAGCTTCTTGCCGGTGCGCAGGTAGAACGGCACCCCGGCCCACCGCCAGTTGTCGATCTCGGCCCGCAGCGCGACGTAGGTCTCGGTCTCGGACTCCGGCGAGACCCCGGGCTCGTCGCGGTAGCCGGCGTACTGCCCCCGCACGACCTCGGCCGGCACGAGCGGCCGCATCGAGCGGAAGACCTTGTTCTTCTCCTCGCTGATCGCAGCGGAGTCCAGCGCGGTGGGCGGCTCCATCGCCATGAACGCCAAGATCTGGAACAGGTGCGTGACGACCATGTCCTTGAACGCGCCGGTGCCCTCGTAGAAGGCGGCACGCCCCTCGGCCGACAGCGTCTCGGGGACGTCGATCTGCACGTGGTCGATGAAGTTGCGGTTCCAGATGGGCTCGAACAGGCCGTTCGCGAACCGGAACGCCAAGATGTTGAGCGCTGCCTCCTTGCCGAGGAAGTGGTCGATGCGGAAGATCTGATCCTCGGCGAAGACCTCGTGGAGCGCCGCGTTCAACGAGCGAGCGCTGGCGAGGTCGGTCCCGAACGGCTTCTCCATGATGATGCGGGCACGATCGACCAGGTCGGCGTCGGCGAGGGTGTGCACGACGTCGAGCGCGGCCTTCGGCGGCACGCTCAGGTAGTGCAGGCGGCGCACCTCGTCGCCGAGCTCGGCCTCCAGGGTCGCAGCCTTCTCGGCCAACGCCTCGGGTCCGGCAGAGACGTTGAGGTACGAGAGCTTGCCCGCGAAGTCGGACCAGTCCTCGTCGCGCGGCTGGCGGGTGCCGAACTCACGGACCGCGTCCTGGGTGAAGGCTCGGAAGCCCTCGTCGTCGAGGTCGTCCATCGAGACCCCGATGATGCGGGCGTCGCCGACGAGGTTGGACTGGACCAGGTGCATGATGCCGGGCAGGAGCTTGCGGCGGGCGAGGTCGCCCGTGGCGCCGAACAGGACGAGCAGGTGCGGCTGCTTCATGCTGTCAGGCTAGCCCGGTCGCGTTGCCTGCGCGTGAACAGCGGGACCTGATCACGGGGACCGATCAGCCCGTGGTGCGCTTGCGGTTGTCGCCGGCCTGGAACACCAGCATCAGCTGCGCACTGGCCGTCTGGCGCGCCTCCTCGATCGTGCTCCCGGCCGCCTCGATGAGGGTGTCCTCGTACACGATCCAGCAGATGTGGGTGGGCCAGACACCCTCGATGTCCTCCAGCTCACCCATCATGCAGGTGGCTTCGTCGTCCTCGAGACCCGGTGGCGGGTCGGTGACCTCGAGATTGGCCTTCTCGGCCTGGATGCGAAACGCGTCGAGGAGGATCTGGGGTCCGCCGTCCTCGCTGGTGCGGTACAGCACGGCGGCATTGGTCGCGACCCGCTCGAGGCCCGAGTCCTCATAGGCGTCGTCGAGGCCCTCGAGGTCGATCTGGTGGATGAGCGAGGCGTTCGGACCGCTGAGGTGCGCGGTGCCGGCAAGCCCACCGTTGACGTCGGTGGCCAGCGTCAGGCTCCAGAGGCCGGTGGGGTCGAGCTCTCGCTTCGTCGGGCTGTCGCTGACCACGACGGGCTCGAGGTCCGCGAGCCGCTCGGCCTGCTCGTCGAGGAAGTCGGCGGCCAGGCCGAGGGCGGCCTCCTGCTCGACGTCCTCGGAGATCCAGGCGTACATCACGAACGGCCCGGAGGCCTCGAACGCCTTGGCCGTGACCCAGTCCGCCACCAGCCGGGTGCCGGCGAGCGCCTCGGGTCGGCCCGGTACCTCGCTGGCGGCGTACGGCTCCGGCGTGAACTCCTCGGGCGCCGGGGCGAGCGCCAGCTGGTGCATCGCCGCGGCAGCCGCCTGGGCGGCAGCCTCGTCGGGGAACGCCACCACGCCGGTCGCGATCCAGTTCTCGAAGTCGGGGTCGGACTTGCGCGCGACGATGGCCGCCGTGCCCGACTCCAGCGGCGCGGTCTCGCCCTCGAAGACGAACCCGAAGTCCTCGGGGCTGACGACCGAGCCGGAGTCGACGTTGGCCATGATCAGCTCGGGGTCGACCTCCTGCGGCTGCACCAGCAGCTCGCCGAGCTCGTAGCTGGCCGCGCGGCGGGCGAGCTCCGGGCTCGCCGCGGCGCTGAGGTCGGTGCGGGTGGGGTCGATGCGACCGAGATCGAGCTCGGCAGGATCGAAGGCGGCCGTGGGCTCCGGCGACGGCTCGGGTCCCGGCTCGTCGTCGCCACCACAGCCAGCGAGCGGCCCCAGGACGGCCAGTGCGGCCAGGACGGCGACCGGACGACGCAGAAGCATGCGGTCATCGTATCCACGCCCGGGACGCCGGTTCGTCCTGCGGCTAGATCAACCGGCGGTCGTTGGCCCAGCGGGTCAGCTCGTGACGGCTCGACAGCTGCAGCTTGCGCAGGACGCTCGAGACGTGGGTCTCGACGGTCTTGATCGAGATGAACAGCTCCTTGGCGACCTCCTTGTACGCGTAGCCGCGAGCGATCAGTCGCATGACCTCGCGCTCCCGCTCGGTCAACCGGTCGAGGTCGGAATCGACCTGGGCCACCTCGATGTGGCCGGCGAACGCGTCGAGCACGAAGCCGGCGAGTCGCGGGCTGAAGACGGCATCTCCGGCGGCCACGCGGTCGATCGCGTCCAGCAGCTCGGTGCCGGAGATGTTCTTGGTGACGTAGCCCCGCGCGCCGGCCCGAATCACCCCGATGACGTCCTCGGCGGCGTCACTGACCGACAGCGCCAGGAAGCGGACCTCCGGGTGACGGGTCGTCGTGCGGCGCAGCACCTCGGGGCCGCCTCCTCCCGGCATGTGCACGTCCAGCAGCACGACGTCGGGCGAGGTCTCGGCGATGCGGGCGACGGCGGAGTCGACGTCCTCCGCCTCGGCCACCACCGTGACGACCGGCTCGATCTCGGCGCGCACGCCGGTGCGGAACATGGCGTGGTCGTCGACGATCACGACCCGCAGGGGCTGCGGTCCGCGCGGCGAGCTGGTGGCTTCGGTCATCGGGGGTCCTCCTGAGGGGTGGCAGCGCGGTGGGGAGCGAGCGCCAGACGGATCTCGGTGCCCTCGCCGGGCGCGCTGCGGACGTCGACCGTACCGCCGTGGCGCTCGACGCGGCCCACGATGGACCCGCGCAGGCCCATCCGGTCCTCGGCGACCGAGGCGGGGTCGAAGCCCACGCCGCGGTCGCGGACGAAGATCTCCAGCCCGCCGTCGGCGGACTCCGCGTAGACGTCGATCCGGTCGACGTGGGCGTGCTTGGCCGCGTTGACCATCGCCTCGCGGGCCGCTCGCACCACGGCGGCGCGGTCGTCGTCGAGGGGCGCGTCGCCCACGGCGATGACCTCGACCGCCACCCGGTGGTCGGTCTCGACCTCGGCGGCCACGGCGCGCACGGCCGCCGCGACGGTGTCGCCCGTGGCCTGCTCGTCGCCGTACAGCCACGAGCGCAGGTCGCGCTCCTGGCGCCGGGCCAGCGTGGCGACGAGAGCGGGGTCGGCGGCGTTCTTCTGCAGCAGCGCCAGGGTCTGCAGCACCGAGTCGTGCAGGTGCGCGGCCACGTCGGCGCGCTCCTGCGAGCGCACCCGCTCGCGCCGCTCGGCCGAGAGGTCACCGACGAGCGACGCGATCCAGGGGCCGAGGATCAGCGCGACGCCCACCAGGGCCACGACCAGGAAGGCGCCGATGTCGGCGAGCGCCGCCCACCCCCGCTCGGCGGTCACGAGGTAGACAGCGGCCGCGACGATCAGGGCGACGCCCACGACGACCCGCGCGATCGTGCGCAGCCGACCCCGCCGGCTCACGCCGCCCGACCGGGAGTCGTCGAGCCCCCGCCAGATCACGCCCAGGCCCACACCGCCGACGACGAGCGGCACGAACAGTCCCCACCCGATGCCACGTCCGCTCACCTGCACTGCGAGCCCGAGACCGGCGCCCAGGGCCAGGACCGCGACGGCACGGACGACCTCGACGACCGACGCGGGACCGCTGGTGCGCATCCCGCGACGCGTCGCGGCCTCCAGCCCGGGTGACCGTTGGGGCTCGGCCAGGGGCAGGAAGCGCCACATCAGCAGGTAGGCGACGATGCCGGCGCCGTTGAGGACCGCTCCGATCGTGAACGCCAGCCGCACCCACAGGGCGTCGACCCCCAGGTGGTCGGCCAGGCCGGCGCTGACGCCGGAGACGATCCGTCGGTCGGCCGGTCGCGAGGCACGCCGCGGGTCGGTCGGCACGGGAGGCGGGTTCACTCCCTGATCGTCACACGCGCAGTGCCCGCAGGACCATGAGGGAACGACCGGCAGCACCCCGGACCCGTCTGAGGGGTCGCTCAGGGTCGAACCCGATGGTCTGGTCGTCCTCGTGACTGGACGATGGAGCCATGGACCACACGACCACCACGCCACCTCCCCCACCCGGCCCCGACCGCACCCGCTTCCGGAGCCTCGCCGACACCCGACGCGCCACGGGTGACCGGCTCGTCGCCGGCGTCGGCGGCGGTCTCGGTCGCCACCTGGGCATCGACCCCGTGGTCGTCCGCATCATCTTCGTGGCGCTGACCTTCGCCGGTCTGGCGGGCGTCGTGCTCTACGCCGCGTGCTGGTTCCTGCTGCCTCCCGACGACGGCCGGCCGAGCGTGGCCGCCGACTGGTTCAACCTCGACCGCAACGAGCCGCAGGTCCGCACCACCGGGCTCGTGATCGGCGGCGTCCTCGCGCTGCTCTCGATCGTCGGCGACTCGGGCTGGTTCTTCTGGGGCCTACCCGGACCCCTGCCACTGCTCTGGCTGGCCGTGCCGGCCCTGTTCATCTACTGGCTCGTGGTCGTGCTGCCCCGCGGCGCCCGTCCGCCGGCCCCGCCCGTGGGTGGGCCGGCGCCCCACGTGCCGCCCGCCGACGTGTCCGCGCCCCCGGCGCCAGCTTTCACCCCCGCCCCGCGCCCCCGCCCCGAGCCGCCGGTGCTGCTGGCCGTCACGGCCGGCGCCACCGCCGTGGTCCTCGGCGCCCTCGCCCTCTGGGGGCAGGTCACCGACCGTGACCTTGACTGGACGACCTACGTCGTCGCCGCGGTGCTGGTGATCGGCACCGGGCTGCTGGTCGGCGCCCGGTGGGGACGCAGCTACACGCTGCTGCCGGTGGGACTGGCGCTGTGCGCGGTGCTCGCCGTGGGCTCGGCGCTGCCGAGCGCCCGGGCCGGGGAGTTCCGGCCGAGCCCGGCGACCGCCGACGCGCTCCGCGCCGAGTACGTCTTCGGCGTGGGCTCCTTCCAGCTCGACCTGGGGGCCCTGACGGCCGACGACCTCACCGGCCGCACGGTCCGCATCGAGGGCGGGGTGGGCGAGGTCATCGTGCTCGTCCCCCGCGACGTGCCGGTGCGCGTCGACGCCCGCGTGAACGGCGAGATCATCGTCTTCGACGAGCGGGAGGCCGGCCGGGGCGCCGAGGTGCTCGTCGCGGCCGAGGAGCGCCCGGCCCTGGTCCTCGACATCGACCACACCCTCGGACAGATCAGAGTGGAGCGCTCATGACCCGCCATCCCTTCAGCCCGTGGAGCCTCGTCGCCGGACTCATCCTGTGGGCGGCCGGCGCCGGCTACCTCGCCCAGCGTCACGACCTCGTCTCGACCGACCAGCTCGCGGTGGCGGTGCCCGTCACGCTCATCCTGCTCGGCGTCGGTGGCATCGCCCTGACCCTGCGCCGCACCAGCTGAGCCAACCCGACGCGGCTCAGACCCTCGCTGCGCACCACGCGTCGATGGTGGGCACGGCGGTGCCGGTGTGGTCGGTGTGGAAGCCGTCCACCCCGGCGTCGAGGAACCGGCGGTACTCCGCCGCCGCGTCCCCGAGGGCCGCGACGTCGTCGCCGACGCGGTGGTCGGCGGGCAGGAAGTTGTTCTCGTCGCGCATGGTCCAGACGTGCACCTCCAGGCCCACGGCGTGGGCGGTGCCGACCAGGCCGGTCGGGGTGGTGAGGCGGCGCAGGCTGTCGCGGCCGATCACGAGGCTCTTGTTCGGGCCGATGCCGTCGGCGTACTCGGCGATGCGGGCCACCTCCTCGGGCCGGACCAGCGCTGCGTAGTCGCGGGGGTCGCGGGCCGCCACCAGGTCCCACGGGGCGCCCTTGCGGTCCAGCAGCTGGATGAGCGGCAGCGGTACGCGCTCGCGCAGCTCTCGCAGCAGGCCGGTCTCGAAGCACTGGACGACGACGGGCACCTCGGAGTCGGCTGCGGCCAGGCCGCGGCGTCGCAGCACGTCGACGAGCCGGTCGCCGAGGTCCAGGCCCAGCTCGCGGAAGTACGTGCGGTGCTTGACCTCGACGTAGAGGCCCACCGGCCGTCCGGCCCGGGTGGCTGCCTCGGCGATGTCGATGACCTCGTCCAGCGTCATGACCGGCTCACGACCACCGAGCGCGATGTTCTGCGGTCGCAGCTGCGGCAGCCGTTCGATGACGCGGAGCGTGCGCAGCTCAGCCAGCGTGAAGTCCTCGGTGAACCAACCGGTGCGCGGGATGCCGTCGACGAACTTCGTCGTGTGCCGTTCCGCGAACTCGGGGTGGTCGGCGACGTCGGTCGTGTGGCCGATCTCGTTCTCGTGCCGCACCACCAGGTGCCCGTCGGCCGAGCAGACGACGTCGGGCTCGAGGTAGTCGGCCCCCAGCTCGATCGCCAGCTCGTAGCCCGCGCGGGTGTGCTCCAGCCGGGAACCGGGCACGCCGCGGTGGGCGATGACGATCGGCTTGCGCACGCTGCCCATCGTTGCAGTGCTGTGCCGAAGGCGCACCAGGCGCAGCTCAGCCGCGCACGAGACGCACCGCGCCGTCGCGGCGGGGGTCGGCGGCGGCCTCCAGGCGGCCGTCGGCACCACGGAAGGTGGCCGCGACGCCGCCGAAGTACATCGACGGCTCGCTTTCGACCTTCACCTCCTCCTCGGCGCGACCCGCACGGTGCACGTGGACCCGGGGGTGGTTGATGGCCTCCTGCAGCTCGAGGCCGCCGTTGACGAGGCCGGCCACGGCCTGGACGATCGCGGTGGTGATGCGGTCGGCGCCGGGTGAACCGATGGCGAGGGCCGAGCCGTCGACGTGGTGGCCCACGGTCGGTGCCATGTTCGACAGCAGGCGCGTGCCGGGCGGCAGGCCGTGCAGGCCCCGCGGGTTGAGCTCCTGCTCCCCCAGGCAGTTGTTGAGCCAGATGCCGGTGCCGGCGGCCACCATGCCAGACCCGTAGCCGGACGAGACGGTCAGCGCGCAGGTGGCGCCATCGGCGTCGGCCGCCGAGACGTGGGCCGTCGACCCGGACTCGAGTGCCGCGATGCCTCCGGTGTCGATCGTGTCGAGCAGCGCGGCCGCCTCGGCCACGAGGTCGTCGGTGACGTCGAGCCGGTCGAGTCGCGCGCCGAGCACGGCTCGCTGCACGCGCACGAGGTGCGCGACGTCGTCGGCCGACCAGGTGCCGTCCACCAACGGTGGCCGTGGGTGTCCGTCGAGCAGCCGCAGCATCGCCGCGACGCACACGCCACCGACCGCGGGCGGCGGGTTGGTGCCGAGGGTCCACGGTCCGAGTCGCGCGACCAGCGCCGGGCGCACCACGGGCAGGTAGGCCGCGAGGTCTTCCGGTGTCAGAAGTCCGCCGCGCCCCAGCACGTCGTCGCTGATGGCGCGCGCGAGGTCGCCCTCGTGCAACGCGCGCGGTCCCACGCCGGCCACGACCTCCAGCGTCGCCGCCAGGTCGGGCACGATGACCGGGTCGGTCGTGATGCGGCCGTCGAGGTCGTGCACGGCGGCGCGGCTCGCGGGGTCCCACCCGAAGATCGAGTCGTGCACGTGGCCCAGGTAGTACCGCGAGGCCGAGCTGAGCCGGAAGCCACCGCGCGCGACGTCGATCGCCGGGGCGACCAGCTCACGCCACGGCGCCCGGCCCCAGCGCGCATGGGCCTCCCCCATCGCGGCGATGGCGCCGTGCGTGGCGACCGAGCCCGGTCCGATCGTGACCGTGACACCACCGCCGTAGACCGTGCGGACGTCCCACGTGCCGGTGCCCCGGCGATCGTCTCCTCGCAGACCACGGCCCGGCATGTCCATCCAGCCGTCGACCGTCTGCGGGGCGGACCCGTCGGCGGGCTGCACCGTCAGGAACCCGCCCGAGCTGGGCGAGACGATGCCGACCTCGTTGACCATCGTGACCAACCCGGCGGCGATGGCGGCGTCGACCGCGTTGCCCCCGGCCCGGGCCACCTGCTCACCGGCGTCGGCGGCCGCCTCGCTCGGCGCCGCGACCGCGACGGCGGGACTCATGGGCGGGGACTCACTCCCACTCGATGGTGCCCGGCGGCTTGCTCGTGACGTCGAGCACGACCCGGTTGACCTCGCGCACTTCGTTGGTGATGCGGGTCGAGATCTTCTCCAGCACCTCGTACGGCAGGCGGCTCCAGTCGGCCGTCATGGCGTCCTCGCTCGAGACGGGGCGCAGCACGACCGGGTGGCCGTAGGTGCGGCCGTCGCCCTGCACGCCGACCGAGCGGACGTCGGCCAGCAGCACGACCGGGAACTGCCAGATCTCGGCGTCGAGCCCGGCCGCGGTGGTCTCCTCGCGGACGATCGCGTCGGCCGCGCGCAGGATGGCGAGCCGCTCGGCGTCGACGGCGCCGATGATGCGGATGGCCAGACCGGGGCCCGGGAACGGGTGGCGCCCGACGATCGCCTCGGGGATACCGAGCTGGCGGCCGACCTCGCGCACCTCGTCCTTGAACAGGGTGCGCAGCGGCTCGATCAGCGAGAACTGCAGGTCGTCGGGCAGGCCGCCGACGTTGTGGTGGCTCTTGATGTTGGCCGCACCCTCGCCGCCGCCGGACTCGACGACGTCGGGGTAGAGCGTGCCCTGCACCAGGAACTTGACCGGCGGGCCAGGGGTGGCCAGCACCTCGCGCTCGGCCTGCTCGAAGACGCGGATGAACTCGCGGCCGATGATCTTGCGCTTGGTCTCGGGGTCGGTCACGCCCTCGAGGTGCCCCAGGAACTGCTCGCACGCGTCGACGACCTTGAGGTCGACGCCCGTGGCCGCGACGTAGTCGGTCTCGACCTGCTCGGCCTCGCCCTGGCGCAGCAGGCCGTGGTCGACGAAGACCGCCGTGAGCCGGTCGCCCACGGCGCGCTGCACGAGCGCCGTGGAGACGGCCGAGTCGACGCCGCCGGACAGTGCTGAGATGACGCGGGCGTCGCCGACCTGCTGGCGAATCAGCTCGACCTGCTCCTCGACGATGTTGGCGCTGGTCCAGGTGGGCCGGCAGCCGGCGATGTCGATGAGGAAGCGTTCGAGGACCCGCTGACCGTGCTCGGAGTGCAGCACCTCGGGGTGCCACTGCACGCCGGCGAAGCCCCGCGACGTGTGCTCGAAGGCCGCGACGGGGGCGCCGCTGCTGGACGCCAGGGCGGTGAAGCCCTCGGGCACCTCCGAGACGGCGTCGCCGTGGCTCATCCAGACGCGGTGGCGGGCGGGCACGTCGGCCAGCAGCGTGCCGGGCGACTGCACGGAGAGGTCGGTGCGGCCGAACTCCGACAGCCCGGTGCGCGCGACGGTGCCGCCGAGCGCCGCGGCCATGGCCTGGAAGCCGTAGCAGATGCCGAACACCGGCACCGAGCCGTCGAGCACGCCGGCGTCGAGCTGGGGGGCGCCGGGCGCGTACACCGACGACGGACCGCCGGACAGGATGATGGCCGCCGGCTTGCGGGCCAGGATCTCCTCGGCGCTCATCGTGCTGGGCACGATCTCGGAGTACACCCGTGCCTCGCGCACGCGGCGGGCGATGAGCTGCGCGTACTGGGCACCGAAGTCGACCACCAGGACGGTGTCGTGGCGGTCCTCGGCCACCTGCTCGGGCAGAACGTCATCGGGCGGGGAGTTCAGGGCGTCCGTCACCCCCCGATCGTAGCCGCCAGAAGTTTTTTGCCGGACCACGTAACCCCCATGAAGGGGCCTCGTTGATACGTATGGATCCAGCAACACTCCCTCCCGCTGGATCCCAAGTGCCCGCTCCTCGTGGCACGACAGGGCCCGGTCCAGATCTCCCTCCCGACCGGGCCCTGTGCATTTCCCCTGGTCGGCAACCTCCCTCCCTCCCACCCGCCCAGGACTGAAGCCCCGCTCCTCCGAGTCATCGTGACTCGGCGGAGCGGGGCTTCAGGCGTTTCCGGGCGAAGGCTCAGTTCACGTCGACGATCGGCAGCCGCAGCGCGCCGGGGGCGTCGTCGGGCACCACGGGGTTCTTCGGCGCGATCGGCTCGACGCGGCGGTACTCCTCGTGCATCGCGGGACGCAGGTCGGGCTCGCCGCGGTTCGGCCACAGCGACATCGCCCGCTCGGCCTGGGCCGTGATGGTCAGCGACGGGTTGACACCGAGGTTGGCCGTGATGGCCGAGCCGTCGACGACGTGCAGGCCCTCGTGGCCGTAGAGGCGGTGGTACGGATCGATGACGCCGGTCTCGGGGCTGTCACCGATGCTGGCGCCACCCATGAAGTGCGCGGTCAGCGGCACGTTGAACGGCTCGCCGATCGTGCCGCCGGGCGTGCCGTCCATGTGGTGGGCCATCCGCTGCACGGCCTCGTGACCCTCGGGGATGAAGGCCGGGTTGGGCGCGCCGTGCCCCTGGCGCGAGGTCAGCCGGCGGCGGCCGAGGATGCCGCGCTTGGTGTAGGTGGTGATGGAGTTGTCGTGCGTCTGCATGACCAGCGCGATGATGGTGCGCTCCGACCAGTGCCGTAGGTCGTACAGCTTGAACAGGTTGCGCTTCTGCCGCCACAGCTCGAGAAGCCACGTGCGCCAGCGCGGGCCGGGCAGGCTGCCGTCGGTCAGCACCGTCTGCATGAGCGACATCGCGTTCGAGCCCTTGCCGTAGCGCACCGGCTCGACGTGCGTGTGCTCGTTCGGGTGGAACGACGACGTGATGGCGACGCCGTGGCTGTAGTCGACGTCCTTGTCGTTCGCGATGGCCCCGAGCAGCGCCTCGGAGTTGGTGCGGGTCAGCAGGCCGAGGCGCTGCGAGACGTTCGGCAGCGCTCCCTGGTCGCGCATGCGGTGCAGGAGCTTCTGGGTGCCCATCGTGCTGGCGGCGAAGACGACCTGGCGGGCCCGCAGCTTCTGGCGCGGCCGGAACCGCTTGTTGGTGGTCCGGGTCTCGACCTCGTAGCCACCACCGGGCAGGGGCCGGACCGCCGTCACTGTCGTGAGCGGGCGGATCTCGGCGCCGTTGCTCTCGGCGAGGTGGAGGTAGTTCTTGACGAGCGTGTTCTTGGCGTTGTGCCGGCACCCCACCATGCACTCACCGCAGTTCAGGCAGGCGTTGCGCTCGGGCCCGGCGCCGCCGAAGTACGGGTCGGGCACGGGGGCGCCGGGCTCGTCACCGAACAGCACACCGACCGGGGTGTGGTGGAACGTGCCCTCGACGCCCATCTCCTCGGCGACCTTCTTGATGATGCGGTCGGCCGCGGTCTCGATCGGGTAGATGGCGACGCCCAGCATCCGCTTGGCCTGGTCGTAGTACGGCGCCAGCTCGGTGCGCCAGTCGGTGATGTGGCCCCAGGCGGGATCCTCGTAGAACGGGTCGAGGGGCTCGTAGAGCGTGTTGGCGTAGACCAGCGACCCGCCACCGACACCGGCGCCCGAGAGGATCAGGACGTCCTTGAGCTTGTCGATGCGCTGGATGCCGTAGCAGCCGAGCTGCGGCAGCCAGAGGAACTTGCGCAGGTTCCAGGACGTCTTGGCGAAGTCCTTGTCCTCGAAGCGCTTGCCGGCCTCGAGCACTGCGACCTTGTAGCCCTTCTCGGTCAGGCGGAGGGCCGCGACGCTGCCGCCGAAGCCCGAGCCGATGACGATGACGTCGTGGTCGAAGCCGTCGTGGTCGACCGAGGTGTTGTCGCTCATACGTGATTCTCTCAGGCTCGGGGGGTTCGGCGCAGGAGTCGCAGCGCAAAGGTCAGGAACCGGGCGTAGATCTGGGGCTTCACGAACGCCGGACCGGCCACCGGCAGCAGGCGTTGCACGCCGACCGACTGCGTCTCGGTGTAGCGGTGGATGCCCTCGTCGCCCTGCCGCCGGCCTGTGCCGGACGTGCGCATGCCACCCATGGGGGCGTCGACGCTGCCGAAGGTGGCGGCGAAGCCCTCGTTGATGTTGACGGTGCCGGCCTTGATGCGGGGCGCGATCTCGCGGGCGAGGCTCACGGGGCCGAAGATGCTGGCGTTCAGGCCGTACTCGCCGGCGTTGGCCAGCTCGACGACGTCCTCGACCGAGTCGTAGCGGTACAGCGACACGAGCGGGCCGAAGGTCTCGTCCTCGAAGCACTGGGCTGCCGGGGTGACGCCCTCCAGCACCGTGGGCTCGTAGAAGTACGGGCCGAGGTCCGGCCGCGCCCGGCCGCCGACCAGCACCGTGGCGCCGGAGGCGACGGCGTCGTCGACGTGCTTGGTGACCGTCTCGAGCTGGCCGGCCGAGATCAGCGAGCCGATCTCGACGTCCCAGTCGAGCGACGCGCCCAGCGCGAGCGACGAGACCCGGCGGACGAAGGCGGAGCGGAACGCGTCGTACAGCGAGTCGTGCACGTAGAGACGCTCGATCGAGACGCACAGCTGGCCGGCGGAGGAGAAGCACGCGGTGACGGCACCGGCGGCGGCCTTCTCGACGTCGGCCCCGGGCAGCACGATCATCGGGTTCTTGCCACCCAGCTCGAGGGAGTAGCCGACGAGTCGCTCGGCGGCGATCTTGGCGATGCCGGTGCCCGTGGCCGTCGACCCGGTGAAGCAGATGTAGTCGGCCTGCTCGACGATCGCGGTGCCCACGACGTTGCCGGGGCCGCTGACGACCTGCCACACGTCGGCCGGGAACCCGGCGGCACGCAGCAGCTCGGCACCCGCCAGCGCCGTGAGCGGGCTCTGGCTGTCGGGCTTGTGCACCACGGTGTTGCCGGCGACCAGGGCCGGCAGGCCGTCGGCGATCGCCATCGTGAGCGGGTAGTTCCAGGGGCTGATGATGCCGACAACACCCTTGGGCACCCGGTTGACCGTGATGCGGGTCAGCCCGGGCAGGACGCCGGATCGCCGGTCGGGGCTCAGCTGGCGGCGCAGCCGACGGGCGTAGTACCGGGCCGTCAGCGCCAGGTGCGCGACCTCGTCGAAGGCGTGCTGACGGCTCTTGCCCGACTCCAGCTGGATGAGGTCCAGCAGCTCGTCGCGGTGCGACAGCACCAGGTCGTGCAGGCGCAGCATCATCTGCGAGCGCTCCCGCAGCGAGGTCTGCGACCAGGTGCGCTGCGCGCCACGGGCGGCGTCGAAGGCGGCGTCGACGTCGTCGAGGCTCGAGGACGGGATCTCGGCGAGCGGCTCGCCCGAGAGTGGCGTGGAGACGGTGCGGGTCTGACCCGTCGTGGAGCGCACCAGGCGCGTGAGCTCGGCGACGCGCTCAGGGCGCAGCACGGTGGAGAACGTTCCGACGGTGGTCATGGAGCGTTAGCATACTCCCGGTATGCGGACCTAGCCACTGTCAATGGCCCGTGAGCCCTGTCGCGTGTGCGCACCGGGGTGATGCCTAGGAGTCGCTGGGCGGCAACACCGTGGCACGCAGCTCTCGCTTGAGGATCTTGCCCAGCGTGTTCTTCGGCAGCGAATCGACGAAACGCACGTGCTTCGGGACGTTGTATCCCGCGATTCGCTCGCGCACGAAGGTCCTGATCGACTCGGCTAGTTCGTCGGGATCGGACGGGAACGACATGGGCACGACGACGGCGCAGACCGCCTCCTCGTAGACCGGATCGGGCATGCCGATGATCGCCACCTCGGCGACATCGGGGTGTCCGACGAGGCAGTCCTCGATCTCCTTGCAGAAGATGTTCTGCGCGCCGCTGCGGATCATGTCCTTCATCCGATCGACGATTTTCAGGTAGCCCGACTCATCGGCCACCGCGACGTCTCCGGTACGCAGCCAGCCGTCCACGAGGGTCTCCGCGTTCGCTTCGTCACGCCGCCAGTAGCCCTTCATGACCGGCCCCTTGATCCAGATCTCGCCGGGCTCGCCCTGCGGCACGTCACGGCCGTCCTGCACCAGTCTGACCGCGTAGCCGGTGGAGGCCTGACCGATGAAGCCCCACCGCTCGAAGACGTCCTCGGGACGGCAGCTGATCGTGATCACCCCACCCTCGGTGATTCCGTAGCCGTGCAGCATCTGCACGGGCCCGTCCGCGGTCGCGCCGAAGGTCTCGCCGACGCGCCGCATCACGCCGGATGGGTCGAAAGCACCGAAGACGATGAGACGGATGTCGCCCAGTGCGTCACGGTCGAACTCTGGGAGGGCCAGGATCTGCTGACACATGATCGGGGCTGTGATGATGATCGTCGACCGCTCGGCCACCATCGTCGCGTAGGCCCGCTCGGCGTTGAACTCCGGGAGGATCGACACCGCCGCGCCCACCAGCAGGAACGGGTTGATGTGCCCCCAGGCGGCGATGTGGAAAGGCGTCAGCAGTGCGACGAACGAGTCGGCCTGCCGCAGCCGATACCCGAGGGAGACAGAGAACGCACTCATCACCGTGCCCTCATGGGTGAGCATGGCCCCCTTGGGCCGGCCCGTCGTCCCTGACGTGTACAAGATGAGATGCGTGTCATCTGGGCGCGGTTGGTAGTCAATGCCCCCTTCGTCGGCCGACGCGCCGCTCGCCAGGAACTCCATCCATTCCGGCTCGGAGTCGTCCGGGGTGCCCCACGCCGGCGTGCGCACCGTGGGCGGCCTGGCCGCTGCCTCGTCGGCCGACGCGCGCGCGAGGTCCGCGAGCTCGCCGTCGTGGAAGAAGATGACCGGCTCGATGTCGTCCAGCACGGCGGCGAGCTCCTGGGGACGCTGCCAGTAGTTCATCGGCACCAAGATGGCGCCGAGGTTCGCCGAGGCGAAGTACAAGGTCATCACTGCCGTCGAGTTCTTAGCCAGGCAGGCGACCCTCGTCCCGTGCTCGACGCCGGCCGCGCGGAGTGCATCCGCCACGGCATCGATCCGCCGATCCAGCTCGGCGTACGTGAGACGGAGGTCCCCGGCGATCAATGCCTCGTGATGGGGGTAGGCTCGCGCGCTGTTTCGCACGATGTCACCGACACACACTGAGCTCATGCGATCTTCCCTTCTCCGGATACCTCGAACAGTCCGGCGGCTCCCATGCCGCCGCCCACGCACATCGACACCACGACGTGCCGCACACCGCGGCGCCGCCCCTCGAGCAGCGCAGTGCCGACCAGGCGTGCGCCTGTCATCCCGTAGGGATGCCCCATCGCGATCGCGCCACCGTTGACGTTGAATCGCGCCGGGTCGATCGCGAGCTCGTCACGGCAGTAGACCGCCTGCGAAGCGAAGGCTTCGTTCAGCTCCCAAAGGCCGATGTCGTCGACGCTCAGACCGGCACGCTTCAACAGCGCAGGAATCGCCAGCACCGGGCCGATCCCCATCTCGTCCGGCTCGCAACCGGAGACCGCCAGCCCGCGAAACACTCCCAACGGCTCGATCGACCGGTCGCGGCAACTTTGCGCATCCATGATGACGACCGCTGACGCGCCGTCGCAGAACTGTGACGCATTGCCGGCCGTGATCGTGGCGGTGGGCGTCACGTCGCCGTCGGTCAGCACGGTGGGCAGCTCGGCCAACCGCTCCGTAGTCGTCGCCCGGATACCTTCGTCGTGGGACACCGTGCTGCCATCGGCGGTGACCATCGGCACGATCTCCTCGTCGAACCGGCCCGCGTCGCGCGCCTCGGCCGCCCTGGCCTGTGACTCTGCGGCGAAAGCATCCTGGCGAGCCCGGTCGACGCCGTAGCGTTCGGCGACGATCTCGGCCGTGTGCAGCATCGGCATGTAGATCGCCGGCCGATGCTCCGCTAGCCAGGGGTCCTGGAAGCGATGACGGTTCTGATGCTCGGTCTGCACGAGCGAGATCGAGTCCACCCCTCCGCCGACCACGATCGTACTCTCGCCGGTCATGATTTGTCGGGCCGCGGCGCCGATGGCCATCAAGCCCGACGAACAGGCGCGGTCCACCGTCATCCCCGGCACCGACACCGGCAGGCCCGCGCGCAGGGCGCCCTGTCGTGCGACGTTGAGACCGGATGCCCCTTCGGGCAGGGCGCAACCGAGGACGACGTCCTCGACCTCGTCGGGAACGATGTCGGCGCGCGCGAGGGCGTTGCTGATCGCATGGGCCGCGAGGGCTTGAGGCTGCACGTCGCGCAGGCCTCCCTTGTAGGACTTGCCCAGCGGTGTCCTGGCGGTCGACACGATGACGGCCTCACGCATGGGTCTTTCCCTTCTCTCGACGGTTGGCTTGGCGACGCAGCTCAACTGACTCGCTGGCGCGCAGTTCTTCGGTCGTGGCATCGAATGCGACGTCCATCGGCGATCACTCCTGGAGTTTGGTGAGTCCGAGCTCGAGCAGCGGCGCGACAACCTCGCCGATGGTGTCGAATCCATCGCCCACGGTCTGGCCCTGCAGATGGCGGTAGTGAATGCCCTCGCTGATGCCGGCAAGTTTGAACGCGGCGAGCGCGACGTAGAAGTCGAGATGGGACAGATCGCGGTCACTGCCGGCCGCATATACCTGAAGGATCTCGTCCTCGCCCAGGAACCCTTCGGCCGACGACGCATCGGAGGCGGCCGCTTTCCCCACCACCTCCGGCATCTGCCGATACAGCAGGAGCAGCGCCAGGTCGGTGAGGGGATCGCCGAGCGTGGCCATCTCCCAGTCGATGACGGCGGTCGGCCGGTCGTCCGCACCGAACAGCACGTTGTCCAACCGGTAGTCACCGTGCACGATGCCGGCCGGGCTCACCAGCGGCACTCGGCGGGCGAGGGCCTCGTGCAGACGGTCGACTGCCGGAAGCTCGCGAGACATCGAGGCCTGAAACTGCTGGTGCCATCGGGAGACCTGCCGCTCCACGAATCCTTCGGGCCGCCCGAAGTCCTCCAGGCCGACCGCGCCCGGCTCGATGCGATGCAAGGCGGCCAGGGTCTCGACCAGGCCGGTCGAGATGGTGCAGACCCGCTGCGAGCCAAGGCCTTCGAGCTCCGCGGCATGCCGGTACGGGGTCCCGACCACGAGCTCCATCAGGTAGAAGGGCGCGCCGAGCAGCTCGGTGTCGGCGCAGTACGCGGTAGTTCCCGGCACCGGGACGTCGGTCCCGCCAAGGGCAGACATGACCCGGAACTCCCGCGCCATGTCGTGAGCCGTCGCCAGAACATGTCCCAGCGGTGGCCGGCGCAGGATCCACGAAGAAACTCCTGTGCTGACGACGTAGGTCAGATTGGACTTGCCGCCTTCGATGAGCTCTGCGCTCAGCGAGGTGACATCGGGGCAGACATGGGTCCGAATCCACGGGGTGAGCCGCTCGAGATCAAGCCCCGGTGAAGAAGCGGGCGCCTGCGCGAGGGTCTCATCCATCACGGCACCACTCACGCGATTCCGTCGCAGCCCCGTCACGAGAACGGTCCCCCTGCGACATAGAGGGCCTGCCCGGACACGAAGCCGGCGGCCTCGCTCGCGAAGAAGGACACCGCGTGCGCGATGTCGTCGGGCACGCCGGTCCGTCGAACCGGGGTGATCGCCGCCGTGTCGCGCTTGAACTGCTCGAAATCGATACCGATCCGTCGCGCCGTTGCCGCCGTCATGTCAGTCTCGATGAAGCCGGGCGCGACGGCGTTCACTGTCACGCCGAAGGGGCCGAGTTCGATCGCCAACGTCTTGGTGAATCCCTGCAAGCCGGCCTTCGCCGCCGAGTAGTTCGCCTGACCGCGGCTGCCGAGGGCCGAAACGCTCGACAGGTTCACGATCCTGCCCCAGCCGGCCTGGACCATGGACGACTGGACGGCACGCGCCATCAGGAAGGCACCACGCAGGTGGATGTCCATGACCATGTCCCAGTCATCGACGGTCATCTTGAACAGCAGGTTGTCGCGGATGACACCGGCGTTGTTGACCAGCACGGTCGGCTCGCCGAGACGTTCACGCACGTCGGCCACCATCTGGTTCACGGACTGTTCGTCCGCGACGTCACCGGTGACCGCGACGCTTCGTCCGCCACGCGCCTCGAGCTCGGCCGCCAGGACGCTGGCCACTTCTCCGTCGAGGTCGAGGATCGCCACTTCGAATCCGTCGTCGCTGAGACGCCGGGCGATACCGGCACCGATCCCTCGCGCCCCGCCGGTCACGATCGCCACGGCGGGACTCCGGGGTCGATCACTCATGGTGTTCCTCCTCGTTCGTACCTGGGCTCGCCCAGCTCTGTTGCTCTCACCGCTCGCACGGCCTTCTCAGTCGGGTCCGACACGCTCCCTCGGCGGGTGGTCGCGGTGAGGGGCGCCACACGAGCGCCCCTCACCGCGACGTCGCTCACTTCGATACGGTCAGCACGTCGCCGAGCGGATCGAACCGGCCTTCGGCGGCATTCCAGCGCAACGGCTGCATCTCGGCGATGCCGAGCGACGTCTCGGGCTCCATTGACCAGTCGATACCGTCAAGGAACAGCTCCGGATGGAACGTCTGGGTCCGAGCGGCATTGATGATGTTCTCGCGGGTCAGCCCATCCTTGTCGGCCGTCCGCAACGAGTCGATGACGATGTCCATCATCGTCCAGCCCATGATCGTGTAGTTGTCGTTCGGGTCTCCGCCGACGGCGGTGACCGCAGCGGCGTACTCCTGCCACGCCTCGTCGGACTCCAGGTCGGCCGAGCCGGGCTGCTTCGCCCAGGACATGAGGACCGCGCCATCCGTTGCCGCGCCACCGGCCTGGTAGATGCTCTTGGCATCGGCGCAGGCGGAGACCTGGATCAACATCTCGGGCTCGATACCCGCGCGAGCGATGGCCTCCGGCACACCCAGGCAATCAGGGCCGACGGAGCCGTTGAACACCACATCCGCTCCGGCTTCCCGGACCTGCGAGGCGGCCTCCTCGGGCGTCGTCACCGGGGCTTCCACGACGATCTCGATGCCGGCCTTCTCGGCCGCCTCCTTGAATGCCGTGCGATAAGACTCACCGGACTCGGACTGCGCGTACACCAGTCCGACCTTCGCGTCGGGCGCCTCAGAGGTGACCAGCTGAGTGATGAGCTCCATCTCGAGGGTGTTCGACGGCAGGTACGTCGTGGTCCACGGGTATGTCTGCGCGTCCCGGAACTGCGGGGCCGCCACCTGACCGGCCAGGAGCGGGACGCAGGAGTCGTTCTGGTCGTCCGCCACGGCCGCCAGCTGACCGGTGCCGGCCGCACCGAGCACGTCGACGTTGTCGCGCTCGATGAACTCGGTGACGTTCTGCTTCGCCTTCTGCGGGTCGTACGCATCGTCCTTCATCGTGAAGTCGATCGCGCGCCCACCGATGTCCGACTCGGCCTCGTTGTAGTGGTCGATGCGGGCCTGCAAGCCGTTGTTCACGCGCACCTGTGTCGCGGCGACCGGTCCGGAGAGCGCGACGGACCACCCGAACTTGATGGTGTCTCCGATCTCCTTCGTGGCCGCTGCCGGGTCCAGACAGTTGGCGGTGTCGACCGTGAAGGATCCGTCGGCGTTGACGGAACCAGCGACGTCACCGGAATCGTCGATGCCGCACGCCGACGCCAGCACCAGTGGCACCAGAGCCGCCGGCACGAGCAACCTCAGCTTCTTCATGATGGGCTTCTTTCTTCTCGGGAGGTGGGAGGGGGCAGCAAGTTGTGGAGTCATCCGCCGTCATGCCTTTCTGGGTCGTGTTTCGTTCCCCGATGTCGATGGACCGACAAGGCCTTCGGAAGACCGTTCAGCCAGCCAGCGATCCCCGACGGCATCAGGAAGACCACAGCCGCCAGGATCACGCCGAAGACCAGGCCGTAGGCCTGACCGTTCGTCAGCTCGGTCGTCACGGCCGGAATGAACACCACGGCAAAGCCGCCGATGACCGGACCGAGTGAGGTGGCCACCCCGCCGATGATGAGTCCGGTGATCAGCTGGATCGAGGTGAACACCGTGAACGAGGACTCCGGCGAGAGCGCACCGAGGTACATCGCATAGAGCGCACCCGCTCCCGCAGTGATGCCGCCGGAGATCGCAAAGAGAGTGACGCGGTCACGCGCCGCCGAGACGCCGCACGCCACCGCCGCGACCTCATGATCGCGCAGGGCACGTATGGCCAGCCCGCGCCGGCTGGACGTCAGGCTTCGCACCAGGGCAAATCCGAGGAGAAGGGCGGCCGCGGCCAACCAGTACATCCACTCACCCCGCTCGGCCCGCGTGAAGCCGCTCCACGGGGGCGGCACCAGGTCGCGGGATCGCACGATGAGGCCCCCCGCTCCGCCGGTCAGGCCGTCGAACCGCTTGAGGAACTCCGGGAACGACACCGCGAAGGCGAGGGTGACCAGTGCGAGGTAGATGCCCTTCACGCGCGAGGCGGGAAGCCCGATCAGCGCGCCGGCGAGGACACCCAGCACGACGGCCACCGGGATCGTCGACAGCGGCGTGAGCCGGGCGTCATTGATGAGGATCGCCGTCGTGTAGCCGCCGACGCCAAGGATGGCTGAGTGTCCCAACGACAGCATCCCGCCGTACCCGGCCACGAGGTTCAACCCCATGATCGCCAGCGCGAAGATGAACACAGCCGTCAGCTGCGAGACGCGGTAGACAGGTGCCTGACTGCCCAAGAGGAGCAACGCGATGACCAGCACCATCACGGCGACGTGCCGCCTCTGGCCGCTGGGCACGCCGGGAATCCTCGTCCGTGGGGCGCCATCTGTCATCGACGATGCCGGCATCACACACGCTCCTCGAGTCGAGATCCGAACAGTCCGGTCGGCCGGAACAGCAGCACGATGACCATCACCGCCAGTGCCGTTGTCTGATGCATCTGCGGGCCGATCAGGTCCACGTATCCGGTGAGCAGGCTTTCGGCGAGACCGAGCGACAGTCCACCGATCACGGCGCCCCCCAAGCTGTTGAGGCCGCCGATGATGGCCGCCGCAGATCCGTAGATCAGGACCGGGAACATCGTCGCCAGACTGAGTTGCTGCGCCGAGATCGGTGCGATCAGGATGCCGGCGATGCTTCCCAGGACTGCCGCGCCTCCCCAGCCGATCGTGTAGATCCTGCCGACGTTGATCCCGGACAGCGCGGCAGACGTGGGGTTGTCAGCCGCTGCGCGCATGCGCAGTCCCAACCGGGTCTTATTGATGGCAGCGAAGACGACGGCCAGCAGCACGATCGCGGCGACCCACACACCGATCGCCTCGAAGTAGAGGCGAGCACCCGCCACGCTGATGTAGTCGTCGATGCCGCCTGGGAACAGTCCATCCATCGAGTGGTAGTCCAGGCCCCAGATCAGCCCATCGATCGAGTTCAAGGCGGTGAAGAGCGCCACCAGCATGAGAAGTGTGGGCATCTCGCCGCGCTTCTCCATCGGCCGGATCAAGGTTCGCTCGGTGACGGCACCGATGATGAATCCGACGATGCACGCCGCGATCAGAGCGAGCCAGATCGATGCGCCCTTGGTCGTCATCCACCACGCGAGATAGGTCGTGAAGAGAGCCATCTCGGCCTGGGCGAAGTTGACGGTGGACGAGGCGCGGAACACGACCACCAGCGCCAGAGCCATCAACGCGTAGACGAATCCATTGGTCAGCCCGTCCGCCAACCGTTCCACCAGCAGTGTCATCGGGTCTGCCTCACATTCCCAGGTAGGCGCGACGGATGGCGTCGCTGTTGACGAAGTCGCTCGTGGGCCCCGACTCGACGATGTACCCCACCTCGAGCAGATAGACGAACGACGCCAGGTTCAGCGCCAGGTTCGCGTTCTGCTCGACGAGCAACAACGACGTGCCGGTCTCTGCGTTGACGGTGGAAAGGAAGGAGAACAGGTCACGCACGATGACCGGCGCGAGGCCCAGGCTCGGTTCGTCGCACAGCAACAGCTGAGGACGGCCGAGCAGCGCCCGGGCCAGAGCGAGCATCTGCTGCTCGCCTCCCGAAAGCGTCCCCGCCGGTTGATCGGCGCGGCGAGCGAGCGCCGGAAACGCATCCATCCAGCGGGCGATGTCAGCCTCGACCTCCGAGTCGGCGCGGCAGGAGGCACCGACGAGCAGATTCTCACGCACGGTCAGCGAGGTCAGCGTCCCGCGCCCTTGGGGAACCGCGCGAATGCCGAGGCGCGCGATCTGATCGGGACGTAGGTTGGCGATCGACCGGCCGCCGAAGGTGATGGACCCGGACACCGGGACCTCCCCCGACAACGCCCGCATCGTGGTGGTCTTGCCGGCGCCGTTCGCACCGAGGATCACGACGACCTGGCCCGGATCGACACGCAGGTCGATGTCGTGGATCACGGCCGCGCGACCGTAGCCCGCCGACATTCCGTGGACTTCGAGGGTGCTCATGCGTCTGCTCCGACGTACGCCCGGACAACATCCGGGTGACTCGTGACCGCTTCTGGCGAACCCGTCACGAGAATGCGTCCGAAGTTCAGGGCGACCAGGTGGTCGCAGATCTGGCCGACGAGGCCCAGATGGTGCTCCACCATCAGGACCGATAGACCGAATCGGTCACGAATCGCCAGCACCAGCTCCCCGAGGGTCGAGACCTCCTCGCGCGTCAGTCCGCCGGCGGGCTCGTCGAGCAGCAGAACCCGCGGCTGTGCGAGGAGCGCGCGAGCCAGCTCGATCCGCTTCAACGTCCCGAACGGCAGTCCGTTGGCCGGCGCATCGCGCAACGAGTCGAGCTCCAACCACTCCAGGACCTCGAGGGCCTCGCGGCGCACGCTCTCTCGGTCGCTGCGTACTCCGAACAGCCCCGTCAACGACCGCACGTGTCCGGGGGGCTTGCGGTGGTGGGCGCCCATCATCGCGTTCTCCAGCACGGTCATCGAGGAGAACAGGGCGACGTTCTGGTAGGTCCTGCTGACACCACGCCCCGCGATGCGATGCGCGGGCACCGTGAGCAGGTCCTCGTCGTCCAGCAGGATGCGTCCTGCCGACGGCTGGTACACCCGCGTCGCGCAGTTGAACAAGCTTGTCTTTCCGGCGCCGTTCGGGCCGATGAGACCGCAGATGCTGCCGTCAGGCACGTCGAACGTCACTCCGTCCAACGCCTTGATGCCGCCGAAGTGCAGGCTCACGTCCTGGAAGCTCAACATGTCGACACCTCCTCCTTCCCACTTCGTCCTGCTGCGCCATCGCGCGGAACGTGCGCGTAGCGGTCCCAGGTCCTCGACCCGACCCCGCGTTCGCGGAGCAGGTGTTTCTGCACACGGAAGGTCGCCGTCTGCGGCAAGGCGTCGACGAATTCCACGTAGCGCGGCACCATGAATGCCGGCATCACGCCACGCAGGTACTCGATCAACCCCGCCTCGTCGAGCTCTGCGCCCTCCGTGAGCACCACGAAGACCATGACCTCCTGCTCGCCGTCAGGCGCCGGAACGCCGATTGCCGCCGCCTGCGCGACCTCGGGATGGCTCGCGACGTCGCTCTCGACCTCGAAGGAGGAGATGTTCTCGCCGCGTCGCCGCAGAGCATCCTTGCGCCGATCGACGTAGTAGTAGTTGCCGTCCTCGTCGATGCGGAACGCATCGCCCGTGTGGAACCAGAGGTCTCGCCACGCCTCGACCGTGGCCTCGGGACGTCTGAGGTAGCCGGCCATCAGTGCGTGCGGCTCGCTCGAACGAACGACGAGCTCACCGACCTCGCCGATCCGCACGGGCCGATCGCGGTCGTCCACGATCCGCAGCTCGTACCCGGGCCGCTGGCGACCGCAGCTCGCGTGGTTCGTCACGTCGAACCCACCCGAGACGATCGGAGCGGACGTCTCGGTCATGTTCCATGTCGTGCACAGGCGGACACCGAAACGGCGGCTCAACTCGGCGTGATCGGCGATCACCGGGGCGAGCAGCACGTTACGCAACTGATGATCGGTGTCCTCGGGACCGGCCGGCTGCGACAACAAGAACTGCGCCATCGCCGGGAACAGCTGTGTCGTGGTGCAACCGAAGGTCCTGATGTCGTCCCAGAAGTCCTTCGTGCTGAATGACTCGCGAATCACGCACCGGCTGCCCAGCAGGGCCGCGATGTACGGACCCATCCGGCCGGCTACGTGGAACATCGGAAGGGCGGTGTAGTACACGTCGTCCCCGGTGAGCGCACCCTCGGGGAACACCCCCGTGGCGGTGAGCGCTGTCTGAGCCCACGTGCACATCACGCCCTTGGCCGGGCCTGTCGTGCCGGAGGTGTACAGCACCCAGGCGAGGTCGTGGGGGGCCGCTTCGGGATCGGAGACCTCCGACGGCTCCTCGGGGAGCTCGCTCAGCCAGCGTGCGCCGTCGGGCAGCGCGGGCGGCTCGATCCCGTCCTCGGGCACCACGATCACCTGGTCCGGCCACTGGGAGCGATCGATCGATGCCAGCGCCTCGACGTAGCGGACGCCGATCACCAGACCTGCGGCCTGCGAGTCCCGCAGCACGTGCTCGAAGGTGCGACCCCGCAAAGCGGTGTTGACGGGAACCTCCAGTGCCGCCGACCACGCGAAGCCCAGCGTCAATGTCGCGTAGTCAATGCCGGTCGGCATCATCGTCGCCACCGTCCCGCGACCCTGTGCGACCGAGTCGAGCAGCACGGCCCAGCGACGAGCCAGCTGACGCGCCGCGCCATAGGTGACCGACCGGTCGTGAACGTCCTGCAGGAACGGCCGGCCTGGGAACTCGTCGGCCAGCGTGGCGACAAGACGTGGATACGTGGTGGTCACACCGAGCATCTCCGGTCCTTCCCGGGTCGACGACGTAGCAAGCTGTGACGCACACTACATTCCAACTGGTTGGTATGCAAGAATCGATGGGACCTATCGAGGACAGGACAGAAGATGAGCACCGAGAGCGTCATGCTGAGCACCCACGGCGACGTCGCAGTGATTCGGATCGACACGGGCCAGCGGCTGAACGAGATCCCTGTGCGGACGTGGGACGAGCTGGAGCACGTGGTCGAAGGACTCCATCGCGACCCTCCCCGCGCGGCCGTCTTCGTCGGCAGGACCGACTGCTTCACCGCCGGACTGGCGCTGAGCGACGTGACCGACATGAGCGCAGCCGAGTTCCGCGCCTTCGTCGAGCTGGAGTATCGGTGCATTCGCCGGGTGGAGGAGCTGCCCTTCGTTACGGTGGCGGCGATCTCCGGCCCGTGCATCGGCAACGGCGCCGAGCTCGTGCTCGCCTGCGACCAGCGCGTCACGTCCCCGACGCTGCGGTTCGGCCTCCCCGAAGTCGCGGTCGGGTTCATGGGGCCGACGCAGCGCCTGCTGCGCTACGTCAACGTCCATCAGGCGCGCAACCTGCTGCTGAGTAGTGCACTGCTCAGTGCGCAGGAGGCCCTGGCAATGAATCTCGTCGATGACATCGCCGAGGGCGATTCCTTTCCCCTCGCGTTGGAGCGTGCCCAGGAGGCCGCGACCTTGGCTCCGCTCGCCGTCGCGCTCACCAAGCGGAACCTGCTCGACGAGGCACCGGGCGGCACTCGTAGCGACGCCCGTGAGATCGACGCGGCCGTCCAAACCTTCGTCTCCGCCGACCGTCGTGAGGGCATCGAGGCGTTCTTGCAGGGGCGTACACCGAACTATCTCGGAATCTGACAACCGCACATGGCGCGACTGGCAGACAAGGCTTGACCAGCGCGTAGCATCCCGCATAGCCACTTCAGAGGAGAATGACCATGGTCGCCCGTAGACGGATTCGACGCGAGGACGACGGGCCAGTCAGCGAGGTCCGCACTCAACTCGTCGATGTCGCGATCCAGTTGTTCGCCCGCCACTCGTATGACAACACGAGCGTGCAGAACCTGTGCGAGGCCGCGGGGGTCACCAAGGGCGCCTTCTACTACTACTTCGAGTCGAAGGAGGCTGTGGTGGCCGAGATCTACCGTCGGATGTTCCGCCTGCAGCAGGCTCAGCTGGAGGAGATCGCCAGCTCCGACGCCGGCGTCCTGGAGCGGCTGCGGGCCATCGGGAAGGGCGTCGTGACCTCGAGCATCGCGCGACTCGACGAGGCCATCGTGTTCTGGCGATCCCTGCCGAGCCTTTCCGAGGAGACGCAGCACGATATCCGCGCCGAGCGCCGCAAGTACCATCTCAGGCTGCGCGAGCTGATTGAGCAGGGCCAGGCCGAGGGGGTGATCCGCACCGACCTCACCGCCGACATGCTCATCAACTTCTTCTACGGCGCCGTGCATCAGCTCGACGCCTGGTATCACCCCGAAGGCCCGATCACCGTCGAGCAGGTCGGGGACTTCTACGCGGAGCTGTTCCTGTCGACGCTGACCAGCCCTTCGCCAAGGCTCCCCGCCCAGCAGTGACCGTTTTGCGGGCGCCTTCGTCTTCGGTCTCCTACGACTGGACGTCGAACATGGAGCCATAGCTGCGACGCAGCTCGGGCTTCAGGATCTTGCCCAGACTATTCTTGGGCAGCTCGTCCACCAGGAACACCTTGCGCGGCGTGTTGTAGCCCGCCAGTCGTGCACGGACGTACTCGGCGAGCTGGGTGGCCAGATCGTCCGCGCCTCCTGGATCCCGACGAACCACGACGGCGCAGACCGCCTCCTCGTAGACGGGGTCCGGCAGGCCGATCACAGCCACCTCGCGCACCTGCGGGTGCGTGGCAAGGCAGTCCTCGACCTCCTTGGAGTAGACGTTCTGTCCGCCGCTGCGGATCATGTCCTTCTTGCGGTCGACGATCCTCAGGAACCCCTGGGCATCGCTCACGGCGACGTCCCCCGTGTGCAGCCAGCCGTCGGCCAGAGCTTGGGCCGACTCCGCCGCCCGGTTCCAGTACCCGGCCATCCGAGGGCCACGAACCAGGATCTCCCCCGGCTCTCCGACGGCGACGTCGCGCCCCTCGTCAACGAGGCGCACCTCCACCCCGGGGATCGGACGACCGACCGAGCCCCACTTCTCGAACATGCGGTCAGCGGGACAGGCCGTGACGATGCAACCGCCTTCGGTCAGCCCGTACGTGTGGAGCATTTCCACCTCACCTCGCCGAGCACCGAAGGTGTCGGCGGCGCGGTCCATGATCCCCGACGGGTCGTACGCCCCGAAGTAGATCAGTCGCAGGCTCGAGGTGTCAGTTCGCCCGAAGTCCGGGTGATCCATGACCTGCTGGATCATGATCGGCACCGTCAGCATGACAGTCACTCGATGGCGCTGAATCGCGTCGAGGACCACTTTGGGATCGAACTGCGGATACAGCACCACGTGCGCGCCCATGATCAGGAAGAACTTCTGGTGATCCCAATTGCCTACGTGGAAGGGCGTGAACCAATTTCCGTAGACGTCGCTCTGCCGCACCCCCAATACAGCTGCCATGGAGAAGGCGTCGCTGACAGTCCTCTCGTGGGTCAGGATTGCGCCCTTCGATCGACCGGTTGTCCCTGAGGTGAACAGGATCATGTGCGGATCGTCGGGCGAGACGTCGGGCCACGCCGACTCCGGCGGCGTGGAGCTTGCAGCGGAGAGGAACTGCTGCCATTCGCTGCCCTCGACAGGGCCCACACCCCACGGCTCGAGCTCGACCACCGCGGCATCGACCGCGGCATCGGTGATCGCGGCCTGAGCCGCCTCGGCGTACTCCGGGTCGTGGAAGAACAGGTGCGGCGTCACGTCGGCCAGGACGTCGACATGCTGGGCGACTCGGTTCCAGTAGTTGAGCGGCACCATGATCGCGCCGATCCTCGCGGTCGCGAAGTACAAGCCGAAGTACGGCAGGGAGTTCTTCCCCAGCACGGCGATCCGGTCGCCGTGCCCGACGCCCGCCGCATGGAGAGCCGCCGAGATCTGCGAGACGTACTCGTCGAGCTCGCGATACGTCAGCCTCACCTCGCCGCAGGTGAGTGCTGGCTCCGACGCGAGATTTCGAGCATGGACGCGAATGATGTCGTCCACTCGGACGATTGCCGACCCTGACATGACCTACCTCACATTCCGACCGGTTGGAATGTTCACCGTACACCCTTGACCCCCGGCCTCGCCGGTACCTACGATCACTACCGACCAGCCGGTATGCAGCCGGATCAGCGACGGAATGAGAACCAGCCATGGCGGTCGACACCACCCTCGCGTGGGACGAGATGACGGCGGGCGACCAGCTCGGCCCGATCGAGTACGAGATCACTCCGTCCCTGCACGAAGCCTTTCTGGCAGGCATCAACAGCCCCGCCACCGTGGCAGGATCCTTGGTCGACGACGAGGGTCGCCCGGTGGCTCATCCCTTGCAGACGCTGACCGATTACCTCGCCCTGATCCAGGACCGTTACGCACCCATGGGCACGGGGCTGCACACCCGGCACCGGACCGGGATGGTGCGACCGATCCCGCTCGAGACGCCATTGGTCGCGCAGGGCTCGGTGACCGAGACCTATGTCAAACGCGGCCGCGATTACTGGGTCGCGGACTACACGGTCTCCGACGAGTCGGGGGTGCTGGTGCGGCACCAGATGACCGCGACCGTCGACAGGCCGGACGGACTTGACACCTCAACCCGGCCGGCGGACGCATCGGTCACCACACCCCCGCGGGCCACTGCGGCAGAAGCAGTGGAATGGACCCGCAGCCGCAGCCACACGATGACCCTGCCGATGATCGTCGACTACGACGACCAATACTGGTTGCGCTTCGGTGAGGCGTTCCGCAACGCACCCAACGCCCACACCAGCCCCGAGATTGCTCAAGCTTCCGGGCTGCCGGATGCAGTCGTGCATGCCAGCCACTACTACTGCTGGTTCGCCGACGTCGCGCTCCTGACCTTCGGCCCTCGCTGGATGTACGGCGGCACGCTCGAAGGTCGTTTCGTGTCGCCAGCCTTCCCCGGCGACACGATCCATGTGGAGACGGCAAACCAGCATGACGCCCTGCTCCTGCGCGCCACCGGGGCAGTGGGGCAGTCACCCTTCGCGGTCGGCTCGGCCAGCTATGCGAACGCGACCGTCTGACAACTGGCAGGAATGCCGAGCCGGGTCTGACTCAGCGACGGGACTCGTCTTCTCGATCACGTCGAGCGGATGTGTGGCCGACGAGATCCGGTGCGCACGCTGTTGCTGGTCGGGCCACAGTGCACTCATCGGTGCGTGCGGCGTGTCGACGTCTCAGGCGAGCCGGACGCGGACGAGCTGACCGAGCCGACGTCGCTCGGCGAGCATGGGGTGCTTCCGGCGGGTCGCCGCGACGAGGCCGGGGTCGAGGTCGGCGACGACGACGCCGTCGTCGCCCGTCTCGGTGATCGGGCGGCCTTCGGGGTCGTAGACGCCCGCACCGCCGACGTACGTCCCGGCCCGGCCTCTGCCGGACAGACCCGAGAGGACCGCGTGCATCCCGTTGTCGAGCGCCCGGGCCCGCACGTACAGGTCGCGTCGCTGCGCGCCGCCGCTGAAGAAGGCCACGGACGCCAGGTAGACGTGGGCGCCGGCGTCGGCCGCGACCCTGGCGTGCTCGGGAAAGCTGGCGTCGTAGCAGATGGCCGTCCCGATCAACCAGCCGTCGACCTCCAGGAGCGTGCCCGACTCCCCCGGTTCGTACTGCTGCTGCTCGTCACCGCTGAGGTGCTGCTTGTCATAGATGCGGCGGCGGCCGGCGGGGCCGATCGACAGCAGGCCGATGCGGGGGCGCTCCCGGCCGGGCAGCGGGGCGCTCACCAGGACGGTCGTGCCGGTGTCGGTGGCGGCGGCGTGCAGGGGCTCGAGCCGGGCGTCGCCGGCGTCGATCACCTCGGCCGGCGCGCCGTAGCCACCCAGGAACAGCTCGGGCAGCAGCAGGAGGCGCGCCCCCTCGGCCGCCCGCACGAGCTCGACCGCGGTGGCCACGTCCGCTGCGACATCCTCACGCGACGCGCACTGCGCCGACGCCACCCGCAGTGGCTTCCGGCGCCCGTCGGTCACGCGACGACGACCTCGACCCGCTGGAACTCCTTGAGCTCGGTGTAGCCGGTGGTGGCCATCGCGCGGCGCAGGGCGCCGATGAGGTTCATGGTGCCGTCGGGGACGGTCGAGGGGCCGAACAGCACCGACTCGAGGGTGCCGATGGTGCCGAACTCGACGCGCTGGCCACGCGGCAGCTCGGGGTGCCACGCCTCGGCGCCCCAGTGGAAGCCGCGGCCGGGCGCCTCGTGGGCCCGGGCGAAGGGCGAGCCGATCATCACGGCGTCGGCACCGCACGCGACGGCCTTCGCGATGTCGCCGCTGCGGCCGATCGAGCCGTCGGCGATGACGTGGACGTAGCGGCCGCCGGACTCGTCGAGGTAGTCGCGCCGTGCGGCGGAGACGTCGGCGACGGCGGTGGCCATGGGCACGGCGATGCCGAGAACCGAGCGGGTGGTGTGGGCGGCGCCGCCGCCGAAGCCCACCAGCACGCCGGCCGCGCCGGTGCGCATCAGGTGCAGAGCGGCCTGGTACGTCGCGCAGCCGCCGACGATGACCGGGACGTCGAGCTCGTAGATGAACTCCTTGAGGTTCAGCGGCTCGGACTGCCCCGACACGTGCTCGGCCGAGACCGTGGTGCCGCGGATGACGAAGAGGTCGACGCCCGCCTCGACGACGACGTCGGCGAACTGCTTGGTGCGCTGCGGCGACAGGGCCCCGGCGACCGTCACGCCCGCGTCGCGCACCTCGTTGAGGCGGCGCGTGATCAGCTCGGGCTGGATCGGCGCGGCGTAGATCTCCTGCATGCGCGCGTTGGCGGCGACGGTGTCGAGCGAGGCGATCTCGGCCAGCAGGGACTCGGGGTCCTCGTAGCGCGTCCAGAGGCCCTCGAGGTCCAGCACGCCCAGGCCGCCGAAGCGACCCAGCGCGATGGCGGTGGCCGGGCTCATGACCGAGTCCATCGGCGCGGCGATCACGGGCAGGTCGAAGCGGTAGGCGTCGATCTGCCAGTGCGTCGAGACCTCCTCCGGGTCGCGCGTGCGCCGGCTGGGCACGATCGCGATGTCGTCGAAGGAGTACGCCCGGCGTCCCCGCTTGGCGGTCCCGATGTCGATGCTCATGGGCTCACCCTATCGACGCCCGTGCGCAGGGCCCGCGACCCCGGTGAGTGTCACGTTCTGGTCGCGAAAACCGCGATTCGGCGACCCAAACGTGACACTCAGCGCGGACCGAGCGCGATTCCGGCCTAGCGGCTGGCGTAGTTGGGGGCCTCGACGGTCATCTGGATGTCGTGCGGGTGGCTCTCCTTGAGCCCGGCCGTCGTGATGCGGACGAAACGGCCCTTGGTCTGCAGGTCGCCGATCGTGTGCGCACCGACGTAGAACATCGACTGGTGCAGGCCGCCGACGAGCTGGTGGGCCACCGCCGACAGCGGACCGCGGTAGGCGACCTGACCCTCGATGCCCTCGGGCACGATCTTGTCGTCGCTCGTGACGTCGGCCTGGAAGTAGCGGTCCTTGGAGTAGGACTTCTTGCCGCGCGAGGCCATGGCGCCGATCGAGCCCATGCCGCGGTAGCTCTTGTACTGCTTGCCGGCCATGAAGATGAGCTCGCCGGGGCTCTCCTCGCACCCGGCGAGCAGCGAGCCGACCATGACGGTGTCGGCGCCGGCCACGAGGGCCTTGGCGATGTCGCCGGAGTACTGCAGGCCGCCGTCGGCGATGACCGGCACGCCGGCGGGACCGGCCGCGAGTGACGCCTCGTAGACCGCCGAGACCTGCGGGACGCCCACACCGGCGACGACGCGCGTGGTGCAGATGGAGCCGGGGCCCACGCCGACCTTGACGGCGTCGACGCCGGCGTCGACGAGCGCCTGGGCGCCCTCGCGGGTGGCGATGTTGCCGCCGATGACCTGCACGCCGTCGAAGTTCTTGTCGGCCTTGATGCGCCGCACCATGTCGAGCAGGAGGCGGGCGTGGCCGTGCGCGGTGTCGACCACCAGCACGTCGACGCCGGCCTCACGCAGCGCGTTGGCGCGCTCCCAGGAGTCGCCGAAGAAGCCGACGGCGGCACCGACCAGCAGACGCCCCTCGGAGTCCTTGCTGGCCAGGGGGAACTGCTCGGACTTCACGAAGTCCTTGACCGTGATGAGCCCGCGGAGCTTGCCCTGGTCATCGATGATCGGGAGCCGCTCGCGCTTGTGCTGACGCAGCAGCGCGGAGGCGTCGTCGCGGCTGATGCCGACCGGTCCGGTGATGAGTGGCGTGGGCGTCATGACGTCGCCGACGAGCAGGGTGCTCCACTCCGCTACCGGGGTGAAGCGCAGGTCGCGGTTGGTGATGATGCCGAGCAGGGTGTCGTCGGAGTCGACGACCGGCAGGCCCGAGACGCGGTACTCGCCGCAGATCTCGTCCAGCTCCTCGAGCGTGGCCTTGGGCCCGATCGTGACGGGGTTGGGGATCATCCCGGTCTGGGTGCGCTTGACGAGGTCGACCTGGTACGCCTGGTCGTCGATCGAGAGATTGCGGTGCAGGATGCCGATGCCACCCTCGCGGGCCATGGCGATCGCCATGCGCGACTCGGTGACGGTGTCCATCGCGCTGGACAACAGCGGGATGCGCAGCGAGAGCTCGCGGGTCAGGCGTGCCGTGGTGTCGACCTCGCTGGGAATGACGTCGGTCTCGCCCGGAAGCAGGAGCACGTCGTCGTAGGTGAGGCCCAATGCGGCGAACTTGTCAGGGATGCCCGTCTGCTCCATGAGTCAATGCTACGCCGCACGCAACCGGCCCCAGGACCGGCTAGAGACCGGCCTTGCCCGTCGCCCAGTAGGGCTGCGTCTTGACCTGCTTGCGGTCCAGGTTCGTGCGTTCCAGCAGCGTTCGGCGCTGCCGCTGGATCGACTGGCCGTGGCCGGCCAGGTAGACGGTGGAGGCCGGATCGATCTGGTCGGCGTGCAGTCCGAGCCAGTTGTCGAGGGCCACTCCCGGGTCTGGTCCGGCGGCGAGGACTCGCGCGTCCGGCACGAAGGCGCGGGTGGCATCGACGTCGCCGGGGTGCACCTCCAGCACGGCGAGGAGGTCCCGACCCGCCGCCGCGCACCGGTCGGCGAAGGCCATGACGAGACTGATGACGGTGGCGTCGCCGGTGATGACCACTGGGGAGCCGTCGTCACCCCAGATGAAGCTCTTCTTGTGGCCCCACTGGCACACCGGCACCTCGTCGCCGGGCTCCCAGCCGAGGATCAGCTCCTCCCCCGGCCCGCTGCCGTGCCGGTGCACCACGATCGTCAGCTCGCCGCGGTCGGTGTCGAGCCGGGCCGGCGTGTAGTGCCGGAACTCGGTGCGCGAGACCCGGAAGGCCGTCGAGTCCCCGGGCAGGAAGGTCGCGGTGCGGAAGTCGTCGCACCCGAGCACGAGCTCGAGGAGCCCGTGCCCGGATGCGTCACGTCGGACGAGCCGCGCCGGGTGCGCCGCCGCCATCACGCGGTCGGCGAGGAACCCGGGCGTCTTGGCCATGGTCGGACCCGTCAGGTCAGACGTACGGCTGGAGGTCGGCCGCGAGCCGCTCCAGCGTGTCCGCCACGGCGCGGTAGCTCGGCGGGTAGACCGAGGTCCACGGCACGTACGCGTCGGCCGCGGCCCCGGGGATGAGCTGGAAGACGGGCTGCTGCTCGAAGATGGCCAAGCCGGCCTCGCCGATGCGGTCGTCGTACAGGATGATGTCGCCGCTGTACTTGTCGGCGTTCTCCCAGCTGAGGGTCTCGAAGTAGTCGGTCTCCTTCTCGAGCTCCGGCACCACGATGGGCAGGCCCAGCTCCTCGACCCAGTAGTTCAGGTCCTGGCTCACGGCCGGGTTCGAGATGTAGAGCGAGTCGGTGTCGGCGGACGCACCGAGGATCGTCTTGCCCGACTCGGTCAGCTGCGAGCCGAGGTCGGAGACGGCCTGCGAGGCGGCCTCGAAGTCCTCGTGCGCCTGCGTCACCTCGGGTGAGTCGAGGTCGGCGCCGAGGGCCTCGGCCAGGCGCTCGGTGGCGTCGAGCATCTCGGTCTGGTTCGTGCCGTCGAAGCTGACGACCGCGATGTCGAACTTCTTGCGGAGGGTCTCGGCCGACTCGTCGGACATGTACCAGAGCTGCGGCTCGAGGTAGGCGCTCGTGATGATGAGGTCGGGGTCGAGGGTGCCGACGGCCTCCTCGTCGATGTCGCCGTAGTCACCCTCGCCCGTGACGTCCTCGACGGAGTCGATGTCGAGACCGGCGACCTGCGAGTCGGGCTCTCCCGCGGCGTTGGTGAGCGGGCCGAAGGTGCCGACGATCTTGTCGCCGAGACCGAGGTCGGTCAAGGCGGCGGCCATCGAGCTCTGGACGACCAGGCGCTCGGGCTCGGCGTCGAGGGAGATCTCCGTGCCGAGGTCGTCGGTGAACGTCCAGCCGTCACCGGAGTCGTCGGAGGAGCCGCACGCGGCCAAGGGGAGGATGAGGGCGCCGGCGATCCCGGCGAGCAAGCGAGTCTTCATGCAGCAAAGGTTAGCCTGCCCTGACCTTGCCGTGGACGAGGGGCCACGTGACTCCGCTCACGCCTGGTCCGACCGCCGCCTCCAGCGGCCCGCGAGCGAGCCGGCACCCACCAGCTCGTCGACCGTCGTGAACTTGACCCGCGGGCGGCCCGCCGCCTCACCGCGTCGCCGCTCGGCCCGGTCGATCGCCAGCATCCGACGGCGGCTGACGAGCCGCGGGCTGCGACGCCGCAGCAGGCTGGCGAGCTCACGTGGACCCCGGGCCGGCGAGGCGAGGCGCCCGGACGTGGCGTCGTCGAGGATGCCGCGCACCGTCTCCTGGGCACAGGCCCGGTTGGTGCCGATGCCGCCGGTGGCGCCCCGCTTGATCCAGCCCACCACGTACGCGCCGGGCACGGGACCATCCGGCCCCATCACCCGTCCACCGTCGTTCGGGACGGTCGACGTCACGGGATCGAACGGCAGGTCGGGCAATGCCCGGCCACGGAAGCCCGTCGAGCGCACGAGCAGCCCGGTCTCGAGCGTCTGCGGGTTGCCGCCGGGTCCGGTCAGCTCGACGGCGGACACGCGGTCCTCCCCCACGACCCGCGTCACCCGGCGGTCGAAGGCCAGCACGATGCGCGGGGCGTCCGAGGGTTCCTGATGCCAGTCCGGTCCCACCCGGGGCAGCTCGGCGAGCAGGGCGGCCGTGCTGCCCGGCGCTGCGGCGTCGAGGGCGGTCGTGGTGGCCGGGTCGTCGACCACCACGAGCTCGATGCCGTCGGGCATGGTCAGCAGCTCGGGGCGGGTGAAGGCCGCGTGCTCCGGACCGCGACGACCCAGCAGCACGACTTCACGCAGCCCGGAATCACGCAGAGCAGCGAGCGCGTGGTCGGCCATGTCGGTGCCGGCCAGCCGGTCGGGGTCCGAGAGCAGGAGCCGCGCGACGTCGAGGGCGACGTTGCCGTTGCCCACCAGCACGGCGCGTCGTCCGGCCGAGACCGGGTCGACGGCGCTCGCCGCCACGTCGGGGTCGCCGTTGTACCAGCCGACGACCTCCGGCGCGCCGTGCACGCCGGCGAGGTCCTCCCCCGGCACGCCCAGCTCGCGATCGGCTCGGGCGCCGACGCCGTAGACGACCGCGTGGTGGTGCTGCAGCAGCTCGTCGTGCGAGACGTCGCGGCCGACCTCGACGTTCATGAACATCTCGGCCCGCGGGTGGGTGTGCACCCACTCGAACTGGCCACCGAACCGCTTCGTGGAGGGGTGGTCGGGCGCCACGCCGGCGCGCACCAGACCGCCGGGGACGGGCAGCCGATCGATCATCGTGACGGTGGCGTCGGTCGTGGTGAGCAGGTGCCGGGCCGCGTACGACGCGGCCGGTCCGGTGCCGACGATCGCGATGCGCAGCGGCTCGTCGGTGACGTGTCCGACGTCGGCGAACACCGGGTTGGCCAGCACCCGCTCGACGGGTGCCCCCGCCACGGGCTCGACCCGCTCGGGCACCTGGCGTTGCTCGTAGAACTCCGCGTTCAGCCGGGCGAACACCTCCTCGCCACCGCGCAGCAGGTCGATCGGCTTGACCGCGTCGACCGGGCACGCGTCGGCACAGGCGCCGCAGTCGATGCAGACCTTCGGGTCGACGTAGAGGATGTCGGTCGTGCCGAAGTCGGGCTCGGCCGGCGTGGGATGGATGCAGTCGACGGGGCACACCGACACGCAGGTGGCGTCGGCGCAGCAGCTGGCGGTGATCGCGAAGGGCATGGCGCGTCCCTCAGAGCAGGTGGACGCGGCGGTACAGGCGACGCGCCAACGGGGTCAGCAGCCGGGCTTCACTGAGGAAGTCCATGAGGTGCTGGCAGCTGAGCCGCATGAGGTTGGAGTGGTGCGTGTTGGTGCGAGCAGCGCGGCGCGCCACGGCGACGTCGAGCCCCGCGGCCTCGTAGACGCCCGGACGGACGAGGCTGGCCACGATGTAGTAGCCGACCATCGCGATGAGCGCGGCACTGACCTGGCGGCGGATCCAGCCGATGCCCCGCATGGCCTCGATGGTCTCGTGGCGCGCGAACTTCATGTGCCGCGACTCCTCGACCACGTGGATCTTGCTGATGGTGCGCAGCTGGGGCACGACGTCCTCGCCGCGCATCCAGTCGCGCTGCATGACGTCGAGGACCTCCTCGGCCACCAGGATCGAAGTGTAGGCCACCTCGCCGTGGGCGATGAGCTTCAGCAGACGCGCGGCGCGGTGCAGCTGCTTCGGCGGCGAGTACGTGCGGCCGGCCAGGAGCTGGGAGCCGCGGGCGAACATGATCGAGTGCCGGCACTCATCGGCGATCTCGGTCAGCGCGAACTGCACCTTGGGCGACGCGGGGTCCTCGGCGTAGATGTCCTCGAGGACCATCTGCTGCAGCAGCATCTCGAACCAGATGCCGATGCTGGCGATGCTGGCGGCCTCGTGCCGCGTGAGCGTGACGCGCTGCTCCTCGGTCATCCGGTCCCAGAGCTCGGTGCCGTAGAGCGTGCACCACTCGGGGTTGACGCCGTGCTTGTCGGGGGCGATCGGGGCGTCCCAGTCGACCTCGGTGGTGGGGTCGTAGGACAGCTGCTGCGACGATGACAGCAGACGCTCCAGCACGCCGTCGCGCTCGACCTCGGACCGGAACTGCTCAGCGGTGACCGTCATGGCCTGCTCTCCCTCACTGCGGCGACTCAATCGGACACATCCGATGTTACATCGGCAGTGGCGCATGTCCATACCGGGAGTACGCGAGGTCCGTCACGGTCGAGAAACCACGGGAACGACCGCGGCCCGCCCCCCGAAGGGAGCGGGCCGCAGCGTGAAGCAGCGTGGCGATCAGCCGGACGTCAGTGGTTGTGACCCGCGTGCGAGTCCTCGTCCTCGGCCGGCTTCTCGGCGACCAGCGTCTCGGTCGTCAGCAGCATCGCGGTGATCGACGCGGCGTTGGCCAGCGCGGAGCGCGTGACCTTGACCGGATCGAGGATGCCCTGCGCGATGAGGTCGCCGTACTCGTCGGTGGCCGCGTTGTAGCCCTGGCCGCTCTCGCGGACCTTGGCCACGACGACCTCGCCGGAGACGCCGCCGTTGCGGGCGATCCACTCCAGCGGAGCGTCCGCGCCACGACGCACGATCCGCACGCCGACGCCCTCGTCGCCCGTGAGGCCGAGGTCGTCGTCGAGGACCGCGACCGCGTGGACGAGGGCGCTGCCGCCGCCGGCGACGATGCCCTCCTCGATGGCCGCGCGGGTCGCCGAGACGGCGTCCTCGATGCGGTGCTTCTTCTCCTTGAGCTCGACCTCGGTGGCCGCGCCGACCTGGATGACGCAGACGCCACCGGCCAGCTTGGCCAGGCGCTCCTGCAGCTTCTCGCGGTCCCAGTCGGAGTCGCTCAGCTCGATCTCGGCCTTGATCTGGTTGACCCGGCCCTCGACCTCGGCGGTCTCGCCGCCGCCGTCGATGATCGTCGTGTCGTCCTTGGTGATGACGACGCGACGGGCGGTGCCCAGCACCTCGAGGCCGACGGTGTCGAGCTTCAGGCCGACGTCAGGCGTCACGACCGTGGCGCCGGTGAGCGTCGCGATGTCCTGCAGCATCGCCTTGCGACGGTCGCCAAAGGCCGGAGCCTTGACCGCGACCGACGTGAACGTGCCACGGATCTTGTTGACGACGAGCGTCGAGAGCGCCTCGCCCTCGATGTCCTCGGCGATGATGAACAGCGGCTTGCCGGCCTGGACGACCTTCTCCAGCAGCGGCAGGAGGTCGGCGACGGCCGAGATCTTGCCCTGGTTGACGAGGATGTACGGGTCGTCGAGCACGGCCTCCATGCGCTCGGTGTCCGTCACCATGTAGGGGCTCAGGTAGCCCTTGTCGAACTGCATGCCCTCGGTGAAGTCGAGCTGCGTGCCGAGCGAGTTGGACTCCTCGACCGTGATGACGCCGTCCTTACCGACCTTGTCGAACGCCTCGGCGATGAGCTCGCCGATGTGGGCGTCGCGGGACGACACGGTGGCGACCGCGGTCATGTCGGCGATGTCGTCGACCTCGCGAGCGGTCTCGCGGAGCTTGTCGGACACGGCGGCCACGGCGGCCTCGATGCCCTTCTTCAGGCCGACCGGGTTGGCGCCGGCGGCGACGGCGCGCAGGCCCTCGTGGACCATGGCCTGAGCCAGCACGGTGGCGGTGGTGGTGCCGTCACCCGCGACGTCGTTCGTCTTGGTGGCGACCTCCTTGGCGAGCTGGGCGCCGAGGTTCTCGAACGGGTCGTCGAGCTCGATGTCACGGGCGACGGTCACACCGTCGTTCGTGATGGTGGGAGCGCCCCACTTCTTGTCGAGCACGACGTAACGGCCCTTCGGGCCGAGGGTGACCTTGACGGTGTCGGCGAGCTTGTCGACGCCGCGCTCGAGGGCGCGGCGGGCGTTCTCGTCGAACTCCAGGATCTTGGGCATGCATGTGCCTTTCGGGAGAACGAGGTGGAATGGGCGACGCCCCGGCCCGGCGCTGTGGCCGGCGCCGGGGCGTCAGGGGTTCAGTTGACGACGGCGAGGACGTCGCGCGCCGAGAGGATGAGGTACTCCTCGCCGGCGTACTTGACCTCGGTGCCGCCGTACTTGCTGAAGATGATCTTGTCGCCCACGGCGACGTCGAGGGGGACACGGTTGCCGTTGTCGTCGACCCGACCGGGGCCCACGGCGACGACCTCGCCCTCCTGCGGCTTCTCCTTGGCGGTGTCCGGGATGACAAGTCCGGACGCGGTGGTCTGCTCGGCTTCGCTCGCCTTGATGACGAGACGGTCCTCGAGCGGCTTGATGGTGACCGACACTGGTCGACCTCCCTTTCGCGGGTGTACATGAAGGTGGGCTGTGCGCGCCGTCGCGGGGCCGCGCACGATTGGCAATCTCGCGTGGAGAGTGCCAATTCGGAATGTAGCACGTGGCTGGCACTCGGCGCATCGGAGTGCTAAGCGCGCGCCCTCGCTTCGCCTCGGGCTCACTCGGGGTCGGGCGCTGAGCGCCCTCCCCCTGGCGCTTTCTCGTCGCTTCGCTCCTCGCTACATCTAGGCCTTGATCCGGCGAGCTTGTTGGCTGCGGAAGCCCTCCCCCTGGCGCTTTCTCGTCCCTTCGCTCCTCGTTGCATCTAGGCCTTGGTCCTGCGAGCTCGTTGGCTACCGCTCCTTGAGGTGCGAGGGCGCTCAGCGCCCGAGCCACGAAAGGAGACGACCCGGGCTTCGTGGCTCGTCGTTTCTCTCCTCGCACCTCAGCATTCAGCGGTGTGCCCGCGCGGACCTCGCTACGCTGCTCGGGTGGACCTGGGGACGTTCGAGCGGTTGCTGGGGCCCGAGGGGCAGGAGCTCCTCGCCGAGGTCGCCGAGCGCGCCGGCATCGAGTCCGACCTCGCCCTCGGCACCCGCCTGCGTCGCACCCACGACAATGACCTCGTGGCCGCCGCCGTCACCCAGAACCACCTGCGCGGCCAGGCCGCCACCAAGCTCGGCGCCGACGCCGCCCACCTGTACTTCACCCACGACGCCCTCGAGCAGGCCACCCGCTCCCGTGTCGCCGCCCATCGCGCGACCCGGCTCGCCGAGGCCGGCGCCACCGCCGTCGTCGACCTCGGGTGTGGCATCGGGGCCGATCTCGTCGCGATGGCCCGCGCCGGTCTCCGCGTCCGCGGCATCGAGCAGGATCCGGTCCGCGCCGCCATCGCCCGTGCCAACCTCGCGGCCCTTGGGCTGCCCGGCACGGTCGAGTGCGCCGACGCCACCGCCGTCACGATCGACTCCGAAGAGACGGCCTTCGTCGACCCCGCCCGCCGCACCGGCCGCGGCCGGGTCTTCGGCACCGACGGACTGCAGCCACCCTGGCCGTGGGTCGTCGAGCTGCTGCAGGGGCGCGCGGTCGCGAAGGTGATGCCGGGTCTGGCTCACACCGACGTGCCGGGTGGCGTCGAGGCCGAGTGGGTCAGCGACGGCGGCGACCTCGTCGAGTGCTGCCTGTGGGGCCGGGCGTTCGCCCGCACCCGCCGCCGCGCCACGCTGCTGCCCTCCGGTGCGTCCCTCGCACACGCTGACGAGCCGCCCGTGATCGGCGCGGTCGGTGCGTGGCTCTACGAGCCGGACGACGCCGTCATCCGTGCCGGGGTGGTCGCCGAGCTGGCCGGGCTCCTCGGCGGCTGGCTGCCGGACCCGCACATCGCGTGGGTCAGCGCCGACCACGGCGAGGTCACCCCGCTCGCCCGTCGCTTCCGGGTCGTCGACGAGCTGCCGTTCCGCGAGAAGCAGCTCAAGGCCGCCCTGCGGGCGCGCCGCATCGGCACCCTGACGGTCAAGAAGCGCGGCGTGCAGGTCGTCCCGGAGGAGCTCATCAAGCGGCTCAAGCTCGACGGCCCGAACACCGCGACGGTCGTGCTCACCCGCGTGGCCGGTGACGGTCGGGCCTTCCTGGTGGAGGCGTCCGCTACGGCCCGGTGATCGCGCCGGAATCCAGGCGAGCGGCGTCGGCGGCCGAGCGGCCGTGCGCGGACCCGAGCGGGTCCCATCCACCTCGCACCTGGCTCTTGACGAGGCTGCCTGCGAATCTCTCATCAAAGGCCGCGGCAGTGGCGTCCTCCCGTGCCACGAGGACCGGTAGTGCGGTCCGGTCGTGTGTCTCGGCGAGAACCTCCTCGGTGACAGCCCGCAATCGCTCAGATATCCGTTGAGCGTAGGCGAGGTAGAACGCGGACCGGTAGGACTGCCCGCGCGCTCTGGCGCCGGCGCCGGATGCGGCCGCCTTGAGCTCGTGCTGCGCCTGGACCAGCAAGGAGGTGAAGAGCAGCTCGACGGCCTGCAGGTCACCGGTGTGACCGATGACCGAGCTGAGGTCGAGTCCGTCGTGGAAGATCGAGCGGCACCGCTGAGAGGTCGAGACCACCTGGAGCAGGAACGACTTGGCGTCAGCGTACGGGGCATCGATCGGCACCCGCATCGTCCGAGGCACGTCGGTGGACTCGTGCTGATGGAGCAACGCGTGGTCGATCGCATGCTTGGTCATCAGCTCGTGCGCCTTGGCGGTGAGCGCGTCGGCCTCGTCATCGAACTGGGTCGACTCCGCCTTCGACAGCAGCTTGCGGATGCGCCGCAGGACCGGGTCGTCGGCAGCAGCCTCCACCGCGATGCCGTGCGTCACGTCCTTCGCAGAGGCCCCCGGCGGCGGAATCAGCACGTCCATGGTTGGCAGGTACCCGATGGCTGCCATCGCCTTCGCGACCTGGATCGTCGCCCACACCTCGTCGTGACCGTGTGCACCACGCCAGTTTCGCAACCACCCGCCCCGGGTCGAGATCCCGCGGCTCGCGAGCTCGTCGAGCTGGGCGACCCACCGCGGGTCGAGCGCCTGTCCGGGGCGTCCTTCGTGGTCGACGATGATCGCCAGCTCAACGACCTGCGCCGACGCCACCGTTGCCTTGCGCCGCGCCTGCCGTACGAGCTCCCGGGGCTGCCATCCGGCACGCCAGAGACCGTCCACGTACGCGAGCAGGATTCGCTCGGCGGCGCGGTCTCCACGGACTGGGTGGTCTCGCACCACGCGGTGGGCGAGGTTGGGCAGATCGGGGGCGTTCGCGTGGGCCGCCTGCTCCAGAAGCGCCCACTCGGCCTCGGGGCCGCTCGGCGGTGGTGGGCCCGGGAACGGCGATCCGAAGGAGGAGCTCTCCCGCGGGTTGTCGCCGGGCCTCCCGCCGTGTGGACCGTTCTGACGCGAGTCCTCTCGCCCGCCAGGACGCTTCGCCCGCGCCTTCGCTTTGGCGGCCCGACGAGCCCTGTTGTTCTTTCCCACGCTCACGTCCTCTGTGCTCACTGCCGCCCTGGCGGTGAGGCTATCGAGTGCCACCGACACGCCAGGAGCATCGGGTCAGTCCGGGTGCATCCGGAACTGAAGTGTCTGGTCTTCGTCAGGGAGCCAGAGCTGTGAGCGGGGCTGTGACTGTCCCGTCGTCGGTGACGAGGATCGGCCCGGTTCCGGTGACCACGAGCCGGAACGCCGGCTCTCCAATCGCGGCGACATCGACTTGTGCGATCACCGTTCGCAGCGAGGCGGCTCCGGCACTGAGTTGCTGGCCGCCGAGCTTGACCTCGACGGCGCCCCAGCGACCGTCCGGGAGGGTGATGATCGCGTCGATCTCCTTGTTGTTGGAGTCACGGTAGTGGCTGACCTCGCCGCCGATGCTCGAGGCGAACACGGTCAAGTCGTGAACGACGGCGCTTTCGAAGAGTGTGCCGAGCGTATTGAGGTCACCCCTGAGTTGTTGAGGGCCGGCGCCCAGGGCCGCCGCGGCAAGGGCTGGGTCGACCAGGTGGAGCTTCGGTGAGGTGCGCACCCTCGCGCGCGATCGCAGCGCAGGGGTCCACGGGCGCTGGGGCTCTACGATGAACAGCCGCTGGAGCAGGCCGACGTAGTTGCTGACAGTCTCCACGTCAATCGTGGGAGCGACTGCACGGACGTCCGACGCGAGTGTTCTGTAGGTGGTTTCGGAGGCCACCGCTCGAGCGATTGCGGCGATGAGTTGCTTGACCACGACGGGCTCATGCCGGATGTCGGCGATGCGGTGGATGTCGCTGCGTGCGACGTCATCGATGTAGCCGCGCAGTCGATCGGAAGCCTGTGCGGGTGAAAGCGCAGTCATCGCGGGGAAGCCGGGCCGCAGCAGGTTGTCAATGACGGTGTCGAGGTCTGGGGCTGCCCCAAGATCGGTTGTCGGCAGGTTCCCTCCGAACAGGTCCGAGAGACTCACTGCGCCCGTCGGTGCGTCGAGCTTCTCCCACCACGACATGGTCCGCTCACGCAAACGCAGGAACCGTCCGGCACCGGTGTGTCGGGTGACGTCGTCCGGAGGGACCGAGGAGCCGGTCAGAATGAAGCGCCCAGGTCCTGCCGCGGAGTCGACGGCACGACGCACGAGGTTCCATAGGTCCGGGGCGACCTGCCATTCGTCGAGCAGTCTGGGCGCCTCGCCTTCGAGCAGTGAGCGCGGCGCTACTTCCAGTAGGCGCTGCACGTTGGGGTCGTCGATGAAGACGTAGGAAGCGGCAGCGTGCAAAGCCGTCATGGTCTTGCCGCTCGCGCGCGCTCCCTCAATCACCAGGGCACCCGAGGCCGCTAGGGCACGTTGTACCGCGCTGTCGATCACGCGTGCCCGATACTCGCGCCCGAGAACAGTCACCGTGTCCATGGCGACAGCGTACCGCCCCGCCCATCTCTATGCCGACGATTGCAGGACGTCCATGCCGACGATTGCAGGACGCCTAAGTCGACGATTACAGGACGAGCAGGCGGATGTTTGCAGAAGTCGTGGCCCGACATGGCAACTGAGGTCTCCATGCCACGGCAACTCGATCCCAGAGCGGATCGCCCGGAGACGTGTGTAGATCGCGGCGAGGCAGGCGGCTTGCTCGGGACCGGCGGTACAGCCCCCGAGGTCATCGCGCTCCTGCCAGCGTTGCCGAAGGAGTGAGCCCTAGGCTGGCGGCATGCGGATCGACCTGAACGCCGATGTCGCCGAGACTCCTGACGACCTGGCGCTGCTCGACGTCGTCACCAGCGCCAACGTGTGCTGTGGCGCGTACGCCGGCGACGAGGCCCTCATGCTGGCCGGGTGCGAGGCCGCGGCGGCGAAGGGCGTGCGCATCGGCGCCCAGGTCGGGTACGCCGATCCCGAGGGATTCGGCCGCCGACCGATGGAGCCCGAGACCGACGAGCTCGTCGAGGGGCTGCGCGCGCAGATCGACCTGCTGGCCGAGATCGCCGACTCGGTCGGCCTCGCGGTCGCCTACGTCAAGCCACACGGCGCGCTCTACAACACCATCGTCGACGACGAGCGCCAGGCGCGGGCCGTCGTCGAGGCGGTGGCGCCCTACGGCCTGGCGCTGATGGGGCTGCCGGACGCGACCTCGGTCCGCATCGCCGGGGAGGAGGGCCTGCCGGTGCTGCTCGAGGGGTTCGCCGACCGCGCGTACCGCACCGATGGCACGCTGGTGCCCCGCTCGGAGCCGGGCGCGGTCCTCGACGACCCGGCCTCTGCCGCCGCGCAGGCCGTGTCGCTCGCGAGCAGCGTCACTCCGCCGGACTCGCTCTGCGTGCACGGCGACTCCCCCGGCGCCCTCGAGATCGCCCGATCGGTCCGAGCGGCCCTGGAGTCCGCCGGCATCGACGTCGCCGTTCCCGCGTAGGAGCCCGCCCCGTGGAGCTGAAGGCCTGCGGTGACCGGGCGATCCTGCTCGACTGCGCTGACCTCGACGAGGCCCTCGCCTGGCACGCCGCGCTGTCACCTCGGGTGGAGGCCGTGCTGGGCGCCCGCACGGTGCTGCTGCGCGGAGAGCCGGCCGCGCTGCGCAGCCTGCTCGTCGAGACCCGGCCCGCAGCGTCCGATACTGCCCGGCCGTCCGATCAAGCCCAGCCGTCCGACGCGGTTCGCATCCCGGTGACCTACGACGGGCCCGACATCGCCGAGGTGGCCACGCTGACCGGGCTGACGACCGCCGAGGTCGTCGCAGCCCACACCGGACGTCCTTGGACCGTCGCCTTCGCCGGGTTCGCCCCCGGCTTCGCGTACCTCACCGGTGGCGACCCCCGCCTGCACGTGCCGCGGCGCGACTCGCCGCGATCGCGGGTGGAGCCCGGCGCGGTCGGGCTGGCCGGTGAGTTCTCGGGCGTCTACCCGCGCGCCTCTCCCGGCGGGTGGCAGCTGATCGGCCGCACCGCCGTGCCCCTGTGGGACCTCGACCGGGAGCCCCCCGCCCTGCTGACGCCCGGGGCCACGGTGTGGTTCGAGCCCGTGCAGTCAGGGGAGGCACGATGAGCCTCCGCGTCGTGACGCCCGGGCCGTCGACCCTCGTGCAGGACGCCGGCCGCCCCGGCCTCGCCCACCTCGGCGTCGGGCCGTCCGGCGCGTTCGACCGGGCCGCCCTGCGGCAGGCCAACCGCCTCCTCGGCAACCCCGAGGACGCCGCGGTGCTCGAGACCTTCGGTGGCCTGACGCTCGTCGCCGAGGGCCGGCACGTGGTGGCGCTGGCGGGCTCGGCCGGAGCCGTGCTGGTCGACGGTTCGCCCATGTCGTCCGGTCGCGCGATCGTCCTGCGGGAGGGCTCGACGCTCGAGGTCGCAGCACCCGCGCACGGCCTGCGGCGCACCGTCGCCGTGGCCGGCGGGATCGCCGTGCCCGAGGTGCTCGGATCGCGCTCGCGCGACACCCTGGCCGGCCTGGGCCCCGATCCGCTGGCGGCCGGTGACCAGCTGCCCGTCGGACCGGCCGGCCGGGTGCCCCCGCACGCCGATGTCGAGCCGACACCTCGGTCGGGCGACCTCGAGGTGCGGCTCGTGCCCGGGCCGCGTGACGACTGGTTCACCCCCGGGGCGCTGGCGCTCCTGTGTCGCACCGGATGGCGCGTCTCGGACCGGTCCGACCGCATCGGTGTCAGGCTCGACGGCCCCCCGCTCGAGCGTCGCCGCACCGACGAGCTCCCGTCCGAGCCCGTCGTGCGCGGCAGCATCCAGGTCACCAGCTCCGGGCTGCCGGTCGTGCTCGGACCCGACCACCCCGTCACCGGTGGCTACCCCGTCATCGCCGTGGTGCGCGACGCCGACGTCGACCTCCTCGCGCACGTGGCCCCGGGGAGGATGGTCCGATTCCGTCGCGCTGGACCCGCGCGCGGTGCATGATGCGGCGGTGACCCAGTTCCGACGCATCGTGCTCGCCCTCGTCATCGGCTCGTTCTCGCTCGCCGCACTGATGGGCATCGCCGTCCTGCTGGCCGGTGCGGCATTCGGTGAGACGGAGGGGCGCGTCCTGCTCACCACGGTCGTCGTGGGCGTCGAGTCGGTCGCGGTGCTTTGCTACCTCGCGGTGGCGGGACGACCCACCGCGTTCGTCGGCGCGCTGGGCGCTCTGGTCTCGCTGGTGCCGTTCGGGCTGGCTCTGTGGCTCACCTGGGGCGGCTCGGAGCCGGACGAGGCATGGCGCACCTTCGGCATCACGGTCACGATCGCCGCGTCGATCGCGCAGGCCTGTCTGTTGCTGGTGATCGCCGACCGGCCGCGGCTCCGGCCGTGGGTCGTGGCGACGCTCGTCGCGGTCACGATCGTCGCCGGCATGATCATCGCGGTGATCGTCGACGGGGCCGAGCTCGACGGCACGTTCTGGCGGATGTTCGGCGTGATCGCGATCCTCGACGTGCTGGGAACGCTCGTGCTCGGGGCGCTGGGTGCCTTCGGCCGGAAGGAGTCCGTCGCGAGTCCCGCGGCCGGGCCGCCGCCCCCCGCAGCTGCACCGAGCCCCCTGTCCGCACCTGTCCAGGCGCGGCTGACTGACGTCGCGCACCGTCGCGGCGTGCACCCCGACCGCATCGTCACCGACGCCCTGGACGCACTGGAGCGCCCGGTCTGACGGGTCTCAGGCCACGATCGAGGTGACCGGCAGGCCCGAGTCGGCCGGCAGATCGAGCGCCGACGGGGCGAGTCCGCGACGAACCACCTCGGCACCGAGCGCGGCGACCATGGCGCCGTTGTCGGTGCACAGGCCGAGCCGCGGCACCCGCAGCTCGATGCCCGCCTCGGCCGCGCGCTGCTCGGCGTACGCCCGCAGCCGGGAGTTGGCGGCCACGCCGCCCCCGACGACCAACGTGGCGACGTCGTGCTCGATGCAGGCGGCGACGGCCTTCGCGGTGAGCACGTCGCACACGGCGTCCTGGAACGAGGCCGCGACGTCGGCGACAGCCAGCTCGCGGCCCGCCAGCCGCTCACGGTCGACGTGCCGGGCGACGGCGCTCTTCAGGCCCGAGAACGAGAAGTTCCAGCGGTGCTTCTCCTGGTCGCGAGCCGCACTGAGCCCGCGGGGGAAGGGCACGGCCTTCGGGTCGCCGTCGCGTGCCACCCGGTCGATGTGCGGGCCCCCCGGGTAGGGCAGTCCCAGCAGCCGGGCGACCTTGTCGAAGGCCTCGCCGGCCGCGTCGTCGATCGTCTGCCCGAGCAGGGTGATGTCGGTGGCGATGTCGTCGACGAGCAGGATCTCGGAGTGTCCGCCGCTCGCGAGCAGCGCGACGACGCGGCGGTCGAACCGCCCGTGCTCCAGCTGGTCGACGGCCACGTGGGCGGCGAGGTGGTTGACGCCGAACAGCGGCCGGTCGTGCGCGAGGGCCAGTGCCTTGGCCGCGGCCACGCCGACCAGCAGGGCGCCGGTCAGACCGGGGCCGCTGGTGACCGCGATGGCGTCGACGTCGGCGACGCCCAGGCCGGCCTCGTCGAGCGCCTGCTCGAGCGTCGGCACGAAGGCCTCGAGGTGGGCGCGGCTGGCGACCTCGGGCACGATGCCGCCGAACCGGACGTGCTCGTCCATGCTCGACGACAGGGCGTGCGCCAGCAGCTCGGTGCCGCGGACGATGCCGACGCCCGTCTCGTCGCACGACGACTCGATGCCGAGGACGACCGGTTCACTCATGCCGCCATTCTCGCAGCACCTTCCCGGGCGGTGAGTGAGTGGCCAAACCGCCAGCCGAGCGGTGAGCTAGGGGCCGAATGATGCGCTCATTCGGCCCCTGGCTCACCGCCCGCGGCGGTATTTGGCCCCTATCTCACCGCCCAGGGGTGGCGATCAGTCGGAGAGGGTGACGCGGCGGTCGAAGGCGACGTAACCGGCGAACTCGGTGCCGACCTTCTCGACCGCGCCCGGCAGGAGGTCGGGATAGGACCACGCGCCGTCCGGCAGGCGGTCGTCATCGTTGCCGACGTCCCAGTACTGCGCGTCGCCCTTCCACGGGCAGTGGTAGGCGGTGTCGCTGCGCTCGAAGGTCCCGTCGACGAGGCTCGCCGGCGGGAAGTACCAGTTGCCCTCGATCTTGACGAGCTCCTCGGCGGGAGCCTCGGCCAGGACGGTGCTGCCGTAGACGGCCTTCATGGTGCCTCCTCGGGGTCGGTCTCCAGTCTCTCCCGATCACCCCGGACGCGCCGGAGAATCAGGAGTCGCGCTCGGCGCGGCGGGCGGCGCGCTGGGCCTTCTCCTCGGCGTCGAGACGGGCGGCCTCCTCGGGCGTCGGCGCGAGGCCGCCGTGGCGGGCAGGCGCCCACCACTGGCCCTCGGGAGCGATGGGGTACTCACGGATGGCCTGGTCGAGCAGCGCCGTCATCGCCTCGTGCAGCCGCGCCGTCTCGGCGACCGGGTCGTCACCGGTGACGTCGAGCGGCTCGCCCACGTGCAGCCCGATGGTCTTGCCGCGCCCGTAGAGATCGGACGGGTGGTCCTTGGTCTTGAGGAGCTGCGTGCCCCACGTGACCATGGGGATGAGCGGCACGCCGGCCTCGGCGGCCATGCGCACTGCGCCGGTCTTGAGCTCCTTGATCTCCATCGATCGGCTGATCGTGGCCTCGGGGAAGACACCGACGACCTCGCCGGCCCGGGCGTACTCGACGCCCCGACGGTAGGACTCCTCGCCGCGCTCGCGGTCGACGCTGATGTGGTGGAACGATCGCATGAGGGCGCCCGTCGGGCCCTCGAACGCCTCCTTCTTGGCCATGAACCGCACCAGGCGCTTGCTGGGCTGGGCGGCCAGGCCGTCAAAGATGAAGTCGACGTAGCTGATGTGGTTCGCGGCGAGGACCGCTCCCCCGGTGCGAGGGACGTGCTCGGTCCCCGACATCTGGAAGCGCATGCCCAGCACCTTGAACAGGGTCTTGGCCGTCACGATGACCGGCGGGTACGTGATGTCGCGCATGGGCCGAGCCTAGTGGACACGTGTGCACTCATCGCGCGACCACGGCACCAGTAGGCTGGCCCGCCGTGGGCACACAAGGCAAGAGGCGGGCCGGCCGGTCCGCCGACCCCACGCCTCGGCACGTCGTCGCCACCGACGTCCCCCGGACCGAGCCGGTGCGCTCCGGTGGTGTCCGGCCCGAGATCCAAGCGCTGCGCGCCCTGGCGGTGCTCGGCGTCGTCATCTACCACCTGTGGCCGACCCGGCTGACCGGTGGATTCGTCGGCGTCGACGTGTTCTTCGTCGTCTCAGGCTTCCTCATCACCGACCACCTCCTGCGGGAGGTCGACCGGCACGGCCGCATCGACCTGCCCCGGTTCTGGGCGCGGCGCGCGAAACGGCTGCTGCCCGCCTCGTTCCTGGCCATCGCCGCCACGGCGGCCGCGGTCTACCTGCTGGTGCCGGGCAACCGGTGGCCACAGTTCGGCCGAGAGCTGCTGACCTCCACGTTCTACGTGCAGAACTGGGAGCTCGCCCGACAGGCCGTCGACTACATGGCGCTGTCGAACGTCAAGTCGCCGACCCAGCACTTCTGGTCGCTCGGGGTCGAGGAGCAGTTCTACGTCGTCTGGCCCGTCCTGATCCTCCTCGCGGCCCTCGTCGCCGCGCGGCTGCGCCGGCGGGCCGTCACCGCCGTGGGAGTCCTGCTCGGTCTCGTGCTGGTGGTCAGCCTCGTCCACTCCATCCAGCTGACCGCCGACGATCCCGGACGCGCCTACTTCGTCACCACGACGCGTGCCTGGGAGTTCGCCGCCGGCGGCCTGCTCGCCTGGTTGGGCCGCAGCGGGCGCGCCTCGGTCCTCGGCCCCCTCACCCGGTCGGTCCCCGCCCGCACCCTCCTGTCGTGGGGCGGCCTGGTCGCGGTGACGGCGGCCATGGTCACCTTCGGACCGCAGACCCCGTTCCCCGGCTGGACCGCTGCGCTGCCGGTGCTCGGCACCGTCGCCGTCATCGCGGCCGGGGCACCGACCGGACCCGCCTCCCCGGTCCCGTTCATGCGCTGGCGTCCGGTGCAGTTCGTGGGCGACGTCTCGTACGGCGTCTACCTGTGGCACTGGCCGCTCATCATCCTGGTGCCGTACGCCACGGCGCACGACCTCACCCGCACCGAGAAGCTCGCCATCCTCATCGCCTGCATCGCCCTGGGCTGGATGTCGAAGACGTTCGTGGAGGACCCGATCCGTGCCCCGCGGTCGCGGGGTGAGGGCCGTCCGCTCCGCACCTTCGTGACGGTTGCCGCCGCCTCGGCCGTCGTCGCGGTCGGATCGCTGGCGCTCGTGCGGTGGGAGGCGCCGCCACCCCCCTCGGTCGGCGGCGAGGTCGAGGCCTGCGTGGGCGCGCGGGCGATGGTCGACGAGGGCTGCGGCGACCCGGAGGCGATCGAGCTGGCGGCCGACCTGGTCTCGTTCGGTGAGGACCTCCCGCCGGCCGAGATCACCGGCTGCTCGACGTCCACGGCCACGGCCGAGGTGCGGCGCTGCGAATACGGTGCCGCCGACGGCGACGACCACGTGGTCCTCATCGGCGACTCGCACGCGGCCCGGTGGGTCGAGCCGCTGGACGCCGTCGCCGACGCCCGCGACTGGCGGCTCTCGACGTACACGGTGACCGGGTGCTCGATGCTCACGACGGACCTGATCGGCAGCATCTGGGGTTTCGACCGCACCCAGGCCGAGAACTGCTCACAGGCCACCGGCACGGTCATCGACCAGGTGCTGGCCGACCCGACGATCGACACCGTGGTGCTGACCAACCGCACGCGCCTGTACTCGGCGCCCGACCTCCTCACGCCGGAGCGAGTCGAGTCGACGCTGCGCCGCCTGGTCGACGCCGGCCGCACCGTGGTGGTGCTGGCCGACCCGCCCGAGATGAGCGCGGTGCCCCCGCGCAGTGGTGGCAGCGCGGCCGACTGCCTTCTGCGGGCGTCCGACCCCTCCGACTGCTCCCTGCCGCGCTCGGAGGCCGAGTTCGCCGACCCCATGCAGGAGGGCGCCTCCGCCGCTGGTGTGCCCGTCCTCGACGTCGACGACCTCTTCTGTGGTCCCGACCGGTGCTACTCGCGCATCGGTGGGCTCGTCGTCTACTCCGACGACAACCACCTGAGCCGGTCCTACGCCTGGAGCCTGCACGAGATCCTGGGCGAGCGGCTCGACGCGGCCCTCGCCGGGACGGGCTGAACTCCGGGCGCCCCGGTCCCGGCAACAGCACGAGATGGTGAGATACCCTCGTGCGGCACGTCCCGACGATGCCCGCCGCGCGCTCGCAGACTTCCAAGTCCCCGCGACCGAAGGATCACAGACATGTCCCACCCCACACTCTCCGTCGTGGTGCCCGCGTACAACAACGGACGATTCGTCGGGGCGACGATCGAGAGCATCCTGTCCCAGACGGGCGTCGACCTCGAGCTGATCGTGGCCGATCACACCTCGCCCGACGACACCCGGGCCGTGATCGAGACGTACCTCGACGACGACCGGCTGACGCTCCTCGACACCCCAGCCGGTGGCGGCGCCCCGGCCAACTGGCAGCGCGTCACGGCCGAGGCCACGGGCGAGTACGTCAAGCTCGTCTGCGGCGATGACGTCCTGCGTCCCGGCGTGCTCGCCCGTCAGGTCGAGCTGCTCGCCGCGAACCCCGGCGCGGTCCTGACGGCCTGCCGTCGCGACGTCATCGACGCCTCCGGCCGCACCCTGCTGGCCGGTCGCGGCCTGCAGGGCATCGACCGACCGATGGAGGGCTCGGAAGCGGTCCGCCGCTCGGTGCGCGCCGGCGTCAATCCCTTCGGCGAGCCGGCCTCGGTCACGATGCGCCGCGACGCCCTGGAGGAGGTTGGCGGCTGGTTCCCTGACTTCCCCTACCTGATCGACCAGGGCACGTACTCGCGCGTCCTGCTGACCGGTGGGTTCGTGCCCGACCCCGAGGTGGGCGCCACCTTCCGCATGAGCACCGAGCAGTGGAGCGTCGCCCTGACCCGCGAGCAGTCGCGACAGGCTGCCGGCCTCCACCAGTGGCTGCACGACCACCACCCCGACGTCGTCTCGCGCGCCGACCTCCGCATCGGCAACGCCCGCGCGGCCCTCGCGGCCCGCATGCGGCGCGCCGCCTACGCCGTGCTGAAGAGGAGGATGCGATGACGCAGGCCCAGCTCGAGCCGGCCTACCTGCACCGCGTGTCGGTCGTCGTCCCGGTCTACCAGGGCGAGCGGACCCTGCCGGGTCTCGTGCAGGAGCTGACCGGTCTGGTCGAGGAGTTCACCACCGCGGCCGGCCACCGTGCCGTGGTCTCGGAGGTCATCCTCTGCCACGACAACGGACCCGACGCGTCCGACCGGATCATCCGCGAGCTCGCCGCGCAGCACGACTTCCTCAAGCCTGTCTGGCTGAGCCGCAACTTCGGTCAGCACGCCGCCACCCTCGCGGGCATCGCGTCGTCCGGCGGTGACTGGGTCGTCACCCTCGACGAGGACGGCCAGCACGACCCCCGGTTCATCGGCGGCCTTCTCGACACGGCCCTGCAGCAGCGCGCGCAGGTCGTCTACGCCCGACCCGACAACGTGCCGCCCCACGGCTTCGTGCGCAACACGGCCTCGAAGGGCGCCAAGCGCGCGCTCGAGTCGGTCTTCGGCGGCGGCAACGCCTCGGCGTTCAACAGCTACCGACTCATCCTCGGCGAGGTGGCCCGCAGCGTCGCGGCCTACTCCGGCACCGGCGTCTACCTCGACGTCGCCCTGAGCTGGATCGCCAACTCGATCGTGACGTCGCCGGTCATGCTGCGTGAGGAGGGCGGACGACGGAGCGGCTACTCCTACCGCAGCCTGCTCGCGCACTTCTGGCGCATGGTGCTCACCTCGGGCACCCGTGGCCTGCGCCTCGTCACCGCCATCGGCGTCCTGTTCGCGCTGCTCGGGCTCGGGTTCGCGATCTACCTGACGGTCAATCGCCTCGCCGGCGGAGCGATCGAGGAGGGGTGGACCTCGATCATGGTCATGCTCTCGCTCACGACCGGCGCCATCCTCGTCTCGCTCGGCATCGTGGCGGAGTATCTCGGAGTCGCCGTCAACATGGCTCTCGGCAAGCCGGCGTACCTGATCGTGCGTGACCCGGCGGCCGGGCCGCTCGGCGCTCCGGAGCCCGATGCCCGCACCTCGTAGGTGGATCGTCGGACGCGGCCTGCTGGGTCGGTCCGTCGACGACGCCCTCCCCGACGCGCCGTTCCGCGCGTCGGTGGGATGGGACGACCCCGAGGTGGCGGTCGACGACCTGGCGTCGGCGCTCGCCACGTTCGCCGAGCAGGCCGGCTCGGACTGGGAGATCCACTGGTGCGCGGGCAAGGGAGTCACCTCGACGCCGGCAGAGGCGCTCCGCCAGGAGGTCGAGGTGTTCGAGCGCTTCCTCGACCTGCTGCTGGACCAGCACGGCCTCGACCTCGCGGCGGGACGACTGTTCCTCGCCTCGTCGGTCGGCGGCGTTTACGCCGGGTCACCCAGTCCCCCGTTCACCGAGCGCACCGAGCCCGCGCCGTTGACCGCCTACGGCGAGGCCAAGCTCGAGATGGAGGGACTTGTCGCCCGGGCGTCCGCGGCGTCGCCCCTGCGCACCCTCGTCGGCCGCATCACCAACCTCTACGGACCGGCCCAGGACCTCTCCAAGGGCCAGGGGCTCATCTCGGTCATCGTCGCCAGCTACGTGACGGGCCGGCCGACGTCGATCTACGTTCCCCTCGACACCCTGCGCGACTACCTGTACGCCGACGACTGCGGCCAGATGGTCGCCGCCGCCATGCGCCGGCTCGCCGAGGAGCCACCGGGCACCTGCGTCACCAAGATCTTCGGATCCATGAGTCCGTGGTCGATCGGCGCGATCCTGGGCGAGACGGCACGCATCCGTCGTGTCCGTGCGCCGATCGTCTCGGGACAGGGCGCCGGTGGCGCGCAGGCACTGGACCTGCGAGTCCGTTCCGTCGTGTGGCCGCACCTCGACGGGCTCGCCCGCACCACGCTGCCCGAGGGGCTGAGCGCGCTCTACCGGGCGCAGCTGCGCAGCATCATGACGCCATGACGCCTGAGGTGCTGACGCCCGTCAGGTCGTGACGCGGGCCCGCCGGCGACGCACGACGTCGGCCACGCTCCAGACCAGCGCCAGGACGAGCGCGCCCACGCCTGCGACGAGCTCGATCGTCCAGCCCGGCGGGCGGAACTGCACCGTGACGACCTCCCCCTCGGTCTCGGGGCCGACGGCGACGGTCAGCAGGAAGTCCTGCGCCGGGTCGGCCTCGGTGGCACCGTCGATCCGGTAGCCGGGCCAGGCCATGCGACTCAGGACCACCGTGGCGTCATCGGTCTGCACCTCGTCGACCCGGAAGCTCACCTCGGTGTCGGACTGGTCGAGCACCGTCACCTCGGCACCCTCGGTGCGGGTGACCCCGCCCGCCGGGGGCACGGGGTCGTCGCGGCGGAGCACCCAGGTGGCCTCCCCCGAGGTGTCGAGCGTCCAGCCCTCCGGCACCCGGGGCAGACCGTCCGCGCTCTCGCGGACGACGATCACGGTGTTCAGGTGCATGTCGTCGACCAGCCTGCTGCCGTCCGGCGACCGCTCGAAGAGCTCATCGAGCGCCTCGGGACAGGTGGCTCCGCGCAGGTCGACGCACAACCGCTCGACGAGCCCCTCGAGCGGGAGAACCGTGTAGACGCTGGCTACGTCGCGGTCGGTGACGTGCCACAAGTTGGCGAACAACGTCTCGTCCCAACCGTCCGGGTCGCCGGCGATCGAGTAGACGTCCCCGACGGTGAAGATGCCGTGTGGTGAGCCGGCCTCGACCTGCTGGATCCGGTCGACCGAGCTGGGCACCCCGAAGTCGCTGAGCGGGGCGTTGCCGAGAAGCTTGACCTGCGTCTGCAGCAGGACGGGGGTGGCGACGATCGCGACGGCCGCCGCCCACGCGACGGCTCGGCGGGACGCGACCCGGCGCCCCACGAGCAGGACGAGCGCCAGGGCCGCCAGCTGGAGGGCGGCGCCGAGGGCGAGGTACCGCATGTTGTCGGGTTGGGCGACCCAGGCCAGCCAGATCGCCAGGCCGGTGGTGCCGAGCACCAGCACCACCTCGCGGCGCCCCACGGTGCGTGGCCACGCCTTCGTGGCGGCCACGGCGAACAGCACCGCCAGGCAGACGACGAGGTACGGCAGCATGCGCGCCGGATACCGCAGCGGACCGACCACGCTGGGGCCGGTGATCATCGCCAGGGTCAGGCCGCCCAGCACGAGCAGCGGAAGCAGGCCCCGCCAGTGCGGCCGCATCCGGGGCACGAGCACCACGAGCAACGGCAGGAACCATCCCAGGTACTGGATCGGGGCGGGCGCGATCGGTCCCCAGTAGCCCTGGACCGAGCTCAGCCCGGTCACGACCGGTGAGGTCGCGAGGTCACCGAGGTCGAGGTTCAGGAACTGGTCGTTGGCGATGCCGCCCCCGGACCGCACCGTCACCGGGGCCGTCAGGATGCCCGGCAGGTAGGTGAAGATCGTGAGCAGCCCGCTGTAGACGCCGAGGCCGAGGATCTGCGCGAAGCGGCGTCGGTCGCTGCGGTCGACCGCAGCCTCCACCAGCACCGCCACGAACAGGAAGACCAGCTCGATGACGGCGAAGATGTAGCCCTGCGTCACGAGCAGGAACGCCGCGATGAAGAACGGCACCGGGCTGCGGCCCTCAGTGAGATGTCGGCGCAGCATCCACCAGGTCAGCACGAACAGGCTCAGGCCCTGCAGACCGGTGACCCACGAGGGGGCGTCGAGGTACATCGTCTGGCCGCCGAGGCCCGCACTCAGCCCGGCGAACGCCGACCAGGGCACCGACGCGCCGTAGGACCGCGCCAGCCCGAAGGTGACAGTCAGCAGCAGGACGAGGAAGGCGATCTTGACGAAGGTCGCGTACAGAGCGGCGTCGTCCTGCACGTGGCTGCCGAGCGCCACGAGCCAGATGACGGGGTTCCAGAGCCCCCACTGCTGCTCGGCCAGGAAGTTGCCGCCCTGCCAGGCCCCGGGGTCGAGCATCGTCCAGCGCCCCTCCAGGAGCCGCCGACCGAGGTCGTACCACTGACCGAAGGCACCCAGCTGGGTGTCGTCCCAGTAGAAGTACCGCGGTGTGGTGGCGACGCGTCCGCCGACGACGGCCAGGAGGGCGAGGACGGAGCCGGCCCACCAGCCGAGCACCGAGCGGCGCGACACCGGCTCATCCACCTCGGTGTTCGGCTCGGAGGTCAGGCGCGGCGAGGACACCGGGACAGCCTACGGGAGCGCAGCCGGACCGCGGCTCACAGCGCGCGGCGGCCGGCCGTCAGCTCGGACCGGTCGGGCTCGGGGAACCGCAGCGGCGGGTTGAAGCCGATGCCGCGCAGGTACTGGCGGTACATCTTCAGCTGCAGGCGGGGCGAGACCCGACCGCCACGAAAGTTCACCAGAAGGCGGAAGCCGAACTCGATCCAGCGGATGAGGCCGTTGTGGTGCAGGAGCCACGACGACTCGTTGCGGATGCCGTGCGCGAACTTCCACGCGTTGTCGGCATTGACCATCGAGAAGTTGACACCCTTGTTGTCACCCATGTCGTGCACGACCTCGCTGTCGAGCACCTGCACGCCGGGGCAGCGACGCGTGAGCCGCAAGGTGTACTCACGGTCGTCGAACCAGATGAAGTACTCCGCGTACGGCAGGCCGTGCTCGGCGATGGCCCAGCGCGGCACGAGCACCGAGACGAACGAGCAGGCGGTCACCATGACGTTCTTCTGCCCCTTGACCAGGAGGCGCCCCCAGTCCCAGGTGGTGACGGGGTTGTTCATCTCGCAGATCGAGCCGTCGGTGAACTTCACGACCGAGCAGGCGAACGGGACCTCCGGGCCCAGCTCTGTGACGGCGCCGTCGAACCCGGCCACCAGACGCTCGAGGGCGTCGGGCTCGGGGTAGCAGTCGTCGTCCATGATCCAGACGTGGTCGGCACCCAGCACGTAGCCCTCGGACATGCCGCGGGCGAATCCTCCGGCGCCGCCGGCGTTCTCGGCCATCGAGACGACGTGCAGGGGGACCGAGGACTGGAGGCCGGCGAGGTACGCGTCGGTGCCGTCGGTCGAGGCGTTGTCGACGATGACGAGCCAGGCGGGCGGCAGCGACTGCGCCTCGAGGGAGGCGATCACGTTGCGCAGCTTCTCCAGCCGGTTGAACGTGACCACGACTGCGGCGACCTTCACCATGACGACACCATCTCCTCGAACCACTCGTTGGCGGACGGATGCGCGAGCAACCGGCGTTCGGCCGCACGCTCGGACTCCCACAACCGGGCTCGGGCGCCCTCGTCGCGGGCGTACCGCACCATCAGGTCGGCGAGTCGCCGCACGGCCAGGTGGACGTTGCGCGGCGCCAGCGCCTCGGCGGGGATCAGGTCGGCCTGCGCCCCGACGTCGGTCGAGACGACGGGGATGCCGTGGGCCACAGCCTCCAACGTCGTCAGCGTGAGTCCCTCGTTGTGGGACGTGATGGCGAGGAGGTCCGCGGCACGCAGGGTCTCGACCACCGGCACGGTGTCGTCACGCCGCTCCAGCACGTCCTCGAGCCCGGCACCAGCCACGAGGTCGTGCACCCACGGCGCCAGCTCGCCGTGGCCGTGCAGGACGAACCGGATGTCGGGGTGCTGGGCCCGCGCACGGGCGGCGGCCTCGACGAAGACCTCGGGAGCCTTCTGGCGCGCGAGCCGGCCGACGAAGGCCACGGTGAACGGGCGGTCGGTGTCACGGGGGCGCACGGTGTCGACGCCGGTGTCCTCGACCGTCAGGCCGCCGAGCGGAGCCATGACGACACGCTCGGGCGCGATCCGCTGGACCCCCGTCATCCACCGCGACAACGCGGGCGAGATGACGTGGTGCACGTCGAGGTAGCGGGCCGACCGGACCGAGCTGGCCGGGAACCCCCCGCGGCGGTGCTCGACGATGTGCGTGGAGTCGACCGTCGGCACCTCCGGACGGCTCGCCTTGATGAACGGCAGGCGGTCGTAGAGCCACTGGCTGTGGTGCACGACGACGCCGCGGACGTCGAAGTTCTCGAGCACCGTGCGCATCAGCTGCTCGCTGCCCGGGGTCTGCGACATCGCGGTGGGCTCCGAGAGGGGCAGCAGCAGGCAGCCGTCGAGCTCGTCGCGGGTGATCCACTCGTGGTGCGAGTCACGATTCGTCAGGACGATCGGCAGGAAGCCGGCCTCGCGGACGAGCCGGACGGTCTCGAACGCCCACCTCTCGGCCCCGCCCAGCTCGAACCAGTGCATGCCGACCATGACGGCCCGCGGCGCGCCGGGGCGCAGGGGCCCGGCGACCTCGAGGCGGTCGTGCTCATAGTCGCCACCCGGACGGAAGTCCTCCACGTAGTCGCGCCGCTTCAGCGGGCGGGTGATCCGCCAGCGGTGCCGGAGCAGCTCGACGTCCCGCAGCTCGTCGTACAGCAAGGGGGCTGCGTTGCGCGCCCGCCGGAGCACCTTGCCGCGGAGGTCGCCCGGACGGACGAACTCGGGCTTGCGCCGGGCCGTCTCGTCGGTCGACAGCATCAGGTGTCGGGTGTCTGACGCCAGCAGCGGGATCTGCCGGGCGTCGCTGACCAGCGCCGGGGTGGCCGTGACGGTGCCACGGACGGTGAGGGTGAACCGGCGGTGGCGGTACAGACGGCTGCGCCCGTCGAACGTGCGGTCGTCGGAGGTGCGCGGCGTGTAGTCGCCATACGGCTCGTAGACGTGCACCGTGAGTTCACGGTCCGGGGTCGTCAGGACGTGGGCATTGATCGCACCGACGAGGATCCGCCGCTCTCGCTCGCTCAGCGCGTGGGCGGCGACATCGTCGGCGACGACCTCGAAGACGGCCGGCTGGTCCAGGTAGTCGCGCAGGGGAGAGATGATCGTTGCCTCACGTTGGCCGGGGGCGGAACCGCCGATCACGCTAGCACTGCAGTCCCCGTACGAGCACGGCGGAGAGGCCGTGGTGCCCGCCGCTAGGATCGGCACGCGAGGCCCGGGAGGGCCTCGTGCCACGACACGAAGGACACCCATGGCAGACGAGCAGGAGACTGAGGACCCGGGCCCCGCGGGCCCGTTGCTACGCCTCGTCTCGGACCGTCGCGTCGCCTTCCTGATCGTCGGCAGCATCAACACGGTGGTCGGCTTCGGCTGGTTCGTCTTCTTCCAGCTGACCGTCGGGCAGTGGTGGGGGTACATGGTCACGCTGTGCTTCGCGCACGTGGCCGCCGTGCTCTGCGCGTTCGTGCTGTACCGGCGCTTCGTCTTCCGCGTCCAGGGCAACGTGCTGGTCGACCTTGCCCGCTTCGAGTCGGTCTACCTGGTCGCGCTGGCCGTCAACGCCGTCCTGCTCCCCCTGCTGGTCGAGATCGGTGGGGTCGAGCCCATCATCGGCCAGGCGCTCATCGTCTTCGTCACGACGATCCTGAGCTACGTGGGACACAGCCGGTTCTCGTTCCGGCGCGCCCCTCAGGACTGACGAGCGCGTCGCCGCCGCACCACCAGCACGGCGATGCCCCACGCCACCGCGCCGGTCACCGCCAGTGCGAGGGCGGCGATCGTCGCCGTCCACCCGGCGGGCCGGAAGCTGATGGTGACCTCGTCACCCACGGCGTCGGCCGGCAGGTCGACCGACAGCAGGAAGCCGTCGACCTTCGGACCGATCTCGCCGGCGGAGGTCGTGTAGCCGGGCCACGGCAGACGGCTGAGGACGACCCGTCCGCCGTCGGTAGGCACGTCCTCGACCCGGAGCGTGACCGAGGTCTTGGAGCGCTCGACCTCCTCGACCTCGACCCCCTCCGAGGTCGAGACCACGCCGCCGGCCGGGCCCAGCGGGTCCTCACGGACCCACAGCACGGTGCGGTCACCGGTCTCGGCGATCCGCCAGCCCTCGGGCGTCTCGCGCCAGAGCTCCTCGGGCACGTCGGTCGTGATGATCAGCACGGCGTCGAGGCTCAGCTCGTCGACCAGCGGCAGACCCGTGGCCTCACGCTCCTCGAACAGCGCCGGCAACAGGTCGGGGCAGGTCTCGCCCAGATACCCCAGGCACAGGGTCTGGTTGAACCCGTCGAAGCCCAGGAGCTGGTAGCGGTTGAGCACGTGCCGGTCACCGATGTACCAGAGGTTGGCCTGCAGTGTCTCGGCCCACAGGTCCGCGGACGGGCCGTCGACCAACGGGTTGCCGACCACCACCGCGTCCCCCTCGACGCCGCGGAGTGGCTGCTCCAGCTCCTCGATGCTCGACGGCACCTCCTGGCTCGGCCACGGGGGGCTGGGCGACCACACGTGCTGGACGGCCGTGACGGACCACGTGGCCGCCACGACCGCGACGCCCAGCAGCACCGTCGAGGAGCGACGTGCCGCGCCGGCGCGCTGCCCGAACGCCCAGACCGCCAGGACGGCGAGCCCGACCAGCACGACCGAGACGGCGTGCCGGCCGAAGAACTGGGGGGTCTGGGCCCACGCGAGGCCCGCCCCGAGCAGGATGATGCCGCCCGCCCCGAGGAGACGGCGGGGACCCACCCCGCCCCGGTCAGCGGACCGGCTCAGGGCCACGGCCAGCAACAGGATGACGACCAGGCCCACGTACGGCAGCATCCGCGCGGGGTATCGCAAGGGGCCCACGACCGTGGGCAGCATCGAGAACCCGAAGAAGAGGACCCCGGCGACGACCGCGTCCAGACGCTCGGCGAGGATCTCGCGCCACACCTCACGGCGGACGAAGGCCACGGCCGGAAGTGCCCAGGTGAGGTAGGCCATCGGCACCGCGGCGGTCATCCCGACCCACCACCAGGAGGTGACCTGCGGGAAGGCCGTCGGGATCCACGACATCGCCAGGCCACTCAGGTCGACCGACATGTACTGGTCCATGAAGATGCCACGGTCGGCACGCAGCGTCGCCGGCCCGGTGAGCAGGCTCGCCAGGTGCACCGTGACGCACACCAAGGCGGCCAGGACTCCCATGCCGAGGACGTTCAGCACGCCCCGCCGGTCGCGGCGGCGCGCGGCGTCCACCAGCACGGCCGCGAACACGAAGATGAGCGCGATGGTGCCGTGGACGTAGGCGATCGTGATGACGAGGTAGGCCGCCACGAACGTTCGGACCGGCCCCCCTTCACCGCGGGCGAACCGGCGGAGCTGGTACCAGAACCAGGGCACGAGGGCCCAGACGAACAGCCCGGTCGCCCAGGACGGTCCGTCGAAGTAGGCGGTGACGCCGGTCAGCGGCGCGGTCACACCGGCCAGCAGGGCCAGTGGCGGCCGGGCGCCCATGTCACGCGCCAGCAGGTGCACGCCCACGGCACCGACGACCACAAACACGAGCTTCACGACGGTGACGAACAGCGCTGCGTCGTCCTGCACGGTCGCGCCCAGCGAGATGAGCCAGACGACGGGGTTGAAGAACCCCCACTGCCCCTCGGCGTGGAGGTTGCCGCTCGACCATGCCGACGGCTCGAGCATCGGCATCGTGCCGGACCGCAGGGAGGTGCCGAGGTGGTACCACTGGCCAAGGGCGCCGTTGACCGTGTCGTCGGCGTAGTAGAACCGGCGGTTGAACAGCAGGGGGATGAGCGCCGCCCCGAGTGCCGCCAGGCCCGTGGCGGTCGCCCAGATCCCGCCGGGCAGGAGTGCGCGACGGCGCGCCCGGGCATCACGAGGGCTCGCGGCGGTCCTGTCGTCGAGGCTGGTCACATCCGCCGATGGTACGGGGCCGCGCACAGCGCTCGACCCCGGCGCGCCCGAGCGGCCGAGTCGGTCAGCTGACCGCGGGCCCCCGGGGCAGCGTCGCCAGGACGACCGGCGAGATCGTCTGGATGGCGGGCGCCTGCCCTCCGGCGAAACGCACGAGCGCGTCCCACGAGGCGACCGGCCGGTAGGTGTTGTTGTCGGCGGCATAGACGGTGGGATCGCTGGCGGACTTCACGAACACCCGGGAGACCGGCTGCCCGCGGGTCCAACCCGCGCAAGCCGCCGAGCTCCAGGTGGTCGTCGGGAAGCCCGCGACCCCTGCCGGCGTCGTCACGGCGACGACCCGGCCGGAGGCCGCGAAGACCGTCTCGGCACCACAACGGCCCCAGAGACCGAGGTCGGCGACCCGGTTCCGGCTCGTCACCTCCGCCGCGGGCACCTCGGTCAGCTGTCGCGGGATGCCCCACTCGGCGGCCAGCTCGAAGCTGGGGATCCGCGCGAGATCACGTCCGGAGACGACGTACACCTCCGGGGCCCCCGGCGCCTTCACGAGCGTGCCGTCGACGAGCGTCGGCCCGCCCTCGGGGATCGCGGCGATGCCGGCGGTGGACAGCACCAGCACCAGCGGCGAGGACGACCCGCCGAGACGCTGCGCGTCGGCCCAGGACGCCACGGTGCGTCGGGTTCCGGCCTCGACGACGTACACGGTGGGGCTGGAGGACGACTTGACCAGCAGCGCCTCGGCGACCGTCGTGCCGTTCAGGTTCAGCTGGCGGCAGGTGGCCTCGTTCAGCGCGAGCGGCGTCAGGCCGGCCCGGGCGGGATCCGCCAGACGGTGCAGCGTGCCTCCTGCGGCCACGTACGTCGCGGTGCCGCACCGGAGCGCGGGACCGAGCGCGGTGGTGGCCGGCTGGTAGCCGGCGAGGTCGGCAGCAGCGACCGACAGCAGACCGGACGACGGGCGCCCGAGGTCTGCCGACAGCCCGAAGTCCGTGACCGGGAGCAGCGTCGACGTGCCGTCGGTCAGGTACACCTGCGCCGCGGCCCGGTCCTTGATGAGGGTCGCCGGCGCGAACTGCTGCGGGAGCCTCGACATCGACTGGTAACGAGCCGCGGGCAGCCGGCCCACCCACGCGGGCACCGTCTGCAGGGCGCGGAGAGCGACCTCGTTCCAGTACGGCTGGACCTGCGAGGGGCCGGTGAAGGTGCCCCACGTGGTCGTGCCGGCGACCCGGAAGTGCGGCGACATCTCGCCGCCCGTGGGGACCCCGGCGAACATCGCCGGGTCAGCGTTGGTGATGACGCTGCACGAGCCGCCCCACTGGGCGAGCACCTCGCACGAGGTGAACCGGTGCAGCTGGCCGTCCTGCACCATGCTGACCGCGCCGGAGGTGTTGTTCCGCACGAAGACCGACGTGGGTCCGGCGTCCTGCAGCTTGTTCACGAAGACGTCGCCGACCGAGTAGAGCGGGCCGAAGGCCTTCAGCAGCTCCTCGTAGTCGGCGTAGCTCGGCACGTACCACCGGCGGATGCCGTCGATGAGGTAGACGCTGGCCGAGCTGCCGCGCACGAGGCGGATCGCTCCGCCCTGCGTCGACCCGAACCAGTCCGTGAAGTAGGTGTAGAAGTTGCGGTTGCCGTAGGACGAGCAGCCGTCGCCGGTGCCTCGCCCGGCGGCCAGCGACGCGGCGTTGGGCTGGTAGGGCGTGTAGTTGTACAGACCCGCGGTGGCCTGGTTCTCGAGGTAGACCGGCGATGAGCCGCAGGCGCTGTTCGGGTGAAAGAGGACGTTGACCGTCGTGCGGGCGCGGTGCCGGTACGAGCCGGCGTTGACCTCGTAGACCCGCAGCTGGCGGATGCCGGAGTAGACCTGGTTCGCGAAGCCGTAGTACTTGGAGTCACAGGCAGCGGTGTCGGGACACCCCATGCCCATCGCCTTCTGATACGTCGTGGCCGTGGGGTTGCTCTTCGTGACCAGTCCCTGCTCCTTCTGGAGCATCACGAGGATGACCTGCGGGTTCACCCCGCACGACTGAGCAGTCTTGTAGATGATGTCGGCCGACGACTCGTTGGCCTGGCCCTGGTACCCGCGGCAGTATGCGTCCGCCGGACGCGTCGTGGTCGACTCGCGGTAGCTCTTCAGGCACGTGTGCCCGCTGGCGCAGCTGGCGAGCTGACGGTCGAGAAAGGCCTGGATCTGGGCGGGACCCATCGTGCCGGTGTCGTAGAAGACCGCGTCGCTGATGATGTTGCCGGGCCGGAACTGCGTCAGGTCCGCCGCCTCGGTGCGTGACGACTGGGTCACGGTCAGGGCGCTGAGGACGAGCCCGAGCGCGGCGACCCCGGACAGGATCAACCGCGCACTCCGGTAGCCCGGAGTGCGCCTGTGGCGCGTGTGGTCCTTGTGACGCATGAGGCACAGTATGCGGCACGTCCGGGCCACTGTCCCCCGAACGTCCGGCGAACGGGCGAGGGCTCAGCGCCGGCGGCGCCCCGTCAGGACCGTGAGGACGACGACGAGAGCCATGACGAGAAGGGCCGCGACCAAGAGCCAGGTCCGGTCCTCGCCCGAGCGACGCAACAGGGTCACCACGCCGATGCCGACCGAGGTCCAGAGCGTGGCCCACAGCGCAGCCCCCGGCAGCAGCCCGAGCAGGTAGCGGGGCACCGTCATGCGGGCCAGGCCCGCGCCGAGGTTGATGACGGTCTGCGCCCCGACCGTCAGGAAGCTCAGGGTCACGGCGGGCGGCCCCCAGCGGTCGACGCGGTCCATCGCCGCGAGCGTGCGCGCGCCGGGCTCCCGCCCGCGGGCAGCACCGGCGGCCATCGCCCGGCCGATGCCGTAGGTCGCGCCGGCCCTCAGGAGCACGATCACGAAGAACGTCAGCCAGGCCCAGCCCCACGGCCACGCCCGGATGGTGTCGAGGACGCCGTTCACGCCAGATCCCGGGCGAGGACGAGCGCGTCGCTGCCCCCCGAGTAGTAGTCGCGCCGGCGATGGATCTCGGCGAAGCCGGCGCCGGCGTAGAAGGCCCGGGCCGCCGCGTTGTCCTCGGCGACCTCCAGCAGCATCCGCTCGGCGCCCCGGGTGGCGGATGCGATCGTCACGGCCGTCAGCAGCTCCCCCGCGACCCCGGTCCGGCGAGCGGCCGGCAGCACGCCGATGCGCAGGAGGTCGGCGACGTCACCGCTCACGAGGGCCACCGCCCAGGCCACCACTTGGCCGTCGCGCTCGGCGACCAGCGGCACGCGGGTCGGCTCGGCCAGCTCACCGCGGATCGAGTCGACGCCCCACGGATCGGGGAAGCAGGCGTGCTCCACGAGGACGATCCCGGCGACGTCCGGGTCGGCCGCGGGCCGGACACTCACCGTCGGTCGAGAGGGACGGCGTCGGGCCGGCGCAGGTAGAGCGGCTCGAGCGGCAGCTCGGGGACCGCCCCCGCCACCACGAGGTTCGCGAGGGTGGCCGCCGCCGGGTCGGCCGGACCATCGCCGACCCGCCCCCCGAAGTGGTCGGCGTGCAGGTGGGCGCCCCGACCGTGCACCACGAGCTCGGGGAACCGCTCGGCGAGGTCGGCCGGCTTCGCGACGTCGGGCCCGTCGAGGCGGCGGCCGTCGGCGTACCGCGCCCAGTACACCTCACGGCGACGGGCGTCGGTGGCAACAAGGAACGCGGGCGGGGTCTGCCCCGGCAGCGCTCGCTCGGACTGGGTCTCTCCAGGTGGGGCGACCTCCCCGGCGATCACGTCGAGCGTGCACACCCCGTGGGCCCGCAGGCCCAGGGTGCTCGCGAGCGTGAGCGCCGTGACGATGCCGACGCGCAGGCCGGTGAACGGGCCGGGGCCCACGCCCACGGCGACGTCGGTCAGGTCGCGTGGCTCGGCCCCCGCATCGGCCAGGGCGGCCCGGATGGCCGGCGCCAGCTGCTCACCGTGCGCCGTGGCGCCCTCGGCGTCGGCCCGCGCGACCACGTGGCGCCCGTCGTGGAGCGCGACCGTCACGACGGGCGTGGCGGTGTCGAGGGCGAGCAGCAGCACCCCGCGAGCCTATCCGGTCCCGGTGAGGGGAGCCTCAGCCGAGGAGCGTCGAGCGCAGCGGGACGCCGACCCAGCGGGCGCCGTACGACTTGATCGTGACGACGCGGGTCTCGGCCTCGTCGTCGTCGGCGCGCGCGGCCGCCGCGACACCCAACGGGTCACGGGTGCCGAGCGGGTCGCCGGGTCGGGCGTGGCGGCGCTCGATGCGGATGTGCAACCGGCTGTCGGTCAGCTGCTCGGCCAGTCCCTCGCCCCACTCGACGACCGTGACGGCGTCCTCGAGCGACGCGTCGAGGTCGATGTCGTCGAGCTCGGCCGCCGAGCCGAGGCGGTAGGCGTCGACGTGCACCAGGCCGGGCCCCCGCTCGAGCGACGGGTGGCTGCGGGCGATGACGAACGTCGGCGACGTGATGGGGCCGCGCACCCGGAGCCCCTCGGCGAGGCCCTGGGTGAAGGTGGTCTTGCCGGCCCCGAGGTCGCCCGAGAGCACCACGAGGTCGCCGGCCCGCAGCAGCGTCGCGAGCCGCATCGCCAGGGCCTGCGTGTCGTCCGGGCTGTGCGTCTCGCGCGCCAGCCACAGCGTCTTGCCGAACTCCAGCATGGTGCCCTGGGCACCGACCTGGAGGTACCGACGGCGCTCCCAGAACCTGACGGTGTCGGGCAGCTCGGCTCGCACGTTGAGCCAGATGCCGTCCTTGCCGCGCTCCTCGGCGGTGTCCTCGGCGACGCCCACCATGGCGGACGCGACGCCGCGGGACTGGATCTCGGGATCGACGGCCACGCGCCGCAGGCCCAGCAGTCCCGGGCGTGACTCGTCGAACAGCAGCGCGCCCATGGGACGGCCACGGCGCTCCACCAGCAGGCCGCCGGAGGTGGCCAGCACCTCGCGGACCGCCTCGGCGGTCTCGTGCGGGGCGCTGGACGGCGGGTCGACCGCCGGGCGGGCCGCGAACGAGCGCCGGATGATGTCGGCGACGACCTCGGCGTGTTCCGGCTCCGCGTCGATGACGTCGAGCGCGCGCAATCCGGTCACGAGACCTGCTCCAGCAGCTCCTCGAGGGCGTCGTCGACGGCCTCGGCGTCCTCCAGCATGACCATGTGTCCGGCGCCCTCGACCAGCACCAGCCGCGCGCCGTCGATCGCCTCGGCGAGCCGGCGGCTGTGCTTGAGCGGCGTGAGCAGGTCCTCGGTGCCGCACAGGACGGTGACCGGCACGGCCGCCAGCGTCGGCAGGGCGTGGAAGAGGTCGAGCGCGGTGAAGTTGCCGTAGAAGTCGACGATGACCCGCGAGGGCGCGCGCGAGAGCATCTCGTCGGTCATGGCCACGATGCGGTCGTCGGCGTCGGGGCCGACGGCCCACCGGCGAGTGACCATGTGGCTGTTCAGGCCCCTCCCCCAGTCGATGACCGGGCCGGCGTGCCGGAACAGCCAGGCGAAGCGCTCGAGCGCCGGCGTCCCACGCACGAGGCGTCCGGCGCTGGTGCCCAGCAGCATGACGCCGACGACCTTCGAGCCGAACAGGTCGGGGTGGTCGGCGGCGAGCTGCATCGTGACCATCCCGCCCATCGAGTGCCCGGCCACCACGACGCGGTCGGTGCCGTGCTCCTCGATGACCCGGGCGAGGTCGTGGGCCATCAGGTCCAGGGTCGACGACTCCGCGGTGGACGCACCGGAACGGCCGTGACCGCGCTGGTCGAGCACCACGATGCGCACGCGGCCCCGCAGCGCGAGCCGCTGGAAGTGCCACGTGTCGAGATCGCACATCCACCCGTGCACCAGGACGAGCGTCAGGTCGGCGTGCGGCGAGTCGGGGTCGGCCGGGTCGACCTCGACGGTGATTGCGGTGCCGTCGTCGGCGTGCACGGTGTGCAGCTCGCCGTGCACGCTGCCGAAGGGCTGGTCACCCACCAGGTGCCGGTGCCGACGCTTCAGCTGGCGCTGGCGCACGACCGCCGCGGAGGCGACCGCCAGCGCACCGGCTGTCAGGACGGCGGGGGTGAGTCGCTTCATCGAGAAATTCTCTCCTGGGTGCCGACGTGGCTGCGGGAAATCCGGCCGCCCAACCCTGTCACGACCTCGTAGGCGATGGTTCCGGCGGCCCCGGCCCAGTCGACCGCGGTGGGCTCGCCGTCGTCACCCGGACCGAACAGGGTGACGACGTCGCCCCGCTCGGCGGGCAGGTCGCCGAGGTCGACCACGAGCTGGTCCATGCAGATGGTGCCGGCCACCGGGACGCGGTGCCCGCGGAAGCCGGCCTCGGCGCGACCCGTGGCGGCGCGGTGCACGCCTTCGCCGTAGCCGATCGGCACGAGGCCGAGGGTGGTCTCGCGCTGCGTCGTGTAGCGATGGCCGTACGACACCGAGGTTCCGGCAGGCACGCGCTTGACCGCGGCCAGGCGGGCTCGCAGGGTCAGCGCCGGACGGAGGTCGACGTCGATGCGCATCGACCGATCGGGCGGCAACCCGTAGGTCGCGATGCCCGCGCGCACGAGGTCGAGGTGGGCCTGCGGGCGGCTCAGCAGCGCTGCGGAGTTGGCGAGGTGCTGCAGGCCGGGCCGGACGCCTGCCGCCACCAGCTCGGCGACGGCCTCCTCGAAGCGGGCCTGCTGGGCGTCGTTGGCGGGGTGGCCTGGCTCGTCGGCACAGGCGAAGTGCGACCAGACGCCTGTGAGCTGGAGGTCCGTGGCGGCTGCCGCTGCCGTCACGAGCTGGGTCCAGTCCTGGCCGAAGGCGCCGTTGCGCGCCAGGCCGGTGTCGACCTTCAGCTGGACGCGCGGGACCTGCGCCGCGGCGCCGATCTCGGCGAGCTGCTCGGCCGACGACGCCGTGACCTCGATGTCGTGCGCGGCGGCTGCGGCGAAGTCCTCGCCCGGCGTCGCGAGCCAGCACAGCAGCGGACCCACGTCACCGGCGGTCCGCAGCTCGAGCGCCTCCCCGAGCGTGGCCACGCCCAGCCAGTCGGCCCCGGCCTCGCGCGCCGCGCGGGCGACCTCGACCGCCCCGTGCCCGTAGCCGTTCGCCTTCACGACGCACATCAGCTGCGAGTCGGGCGCGAGGGCGCCGAGGGCGGCGACGTTGTGCCGGTAGGCGTCGAGGTCGATGACGGCCTCCGCCATCGGAAGCGCCGCGGGCACCGCCTGGGTCGCGGGCGTCACCGGTCGGTCACCCGCCCGAGTCGGCCGGTGAGGAAGTCGGCCACCACCTCTGGCAGAGCGCGGGCGACGCCGGACGCGGTGACCGGACCGTCGGGGTTCGCCCGCACCGCGGCGGCGCCGTGCAGGAAGGCCGCCACCGACCCGGCGTCGCGGGCGTCGAGGCCCCCGGCCAGCAGGGACCCGGCGAACCCGGCGAGCACGTCGCCCGAGCCGGCCGTGCCGAGCCAGGGCGTGCCGGAGAGATTCACGCGGGCCGGGCCGTCGGGCGGCACCACCACGGTGCGGCGACCCTTCAGCAGCACGGTGGCACCGTGCCGCTCCACTGCCATTCGAGCATGGCCCCAGGGATCGGCCTCGACGGCGTCGCGCTCGGTGTCGAGCAGCGACGCCAGCTCGCCGGCGTGCGGGGTGAGCAGCACGTGAGCCCGACCACGAAGCGGGCGGTGGGCCGGCAGGTGGGTGAGGGCGGTCGCGTCGACCACGACCGGCACGTCGTCGTCCAGTGCCTGCGTCAGGTGCTCGCCGGCGTCGTCCCCTCCCCCGGGTCCGACGACCCAGGCCTGCACGCGTCCGACGCCGGCGACGACCTCAGGCGCGCGGTCGACCACGCGGTGCGCGAGGTCGTCGGCGCCCACGAAGCGCACCATGCCGGCGAGCCCGGACTGCGCGCCCGCCACGGCGAGGTGAGCCGCGCCGGCGTACTCGACCGATCCGGCGCGGACGCCCACGACCCCGCGGCCGTACTTGTGGGCGGTGGGGGCGGCGACGGCCGCGGCCAGCACGTCGCCGTCGCCGGCCTCGAGCGCCTCCAGGGCCGGGGCGCCCAGGTGCGGACCCAGGCCGATGTCGGCCAGCACGACCTCGCCGGCCAGCTCTGACGCCGGCCCCAGCAGCAGGCCCGGCTTGTACGTGCCGAAGGTGACCGTGTGGTGGGCGCGCATCGCGGGGCCGTCGAGCGTGCCGTCGTCGACCCCGATGCCGGAGGGGACGTCGACCGCCACGGTGAACGGATCGGTCTCGGCCTGCCACGCCGCCCACTGGGCAGCGCGACCGGTCAGCCCGGGTCGCGCACCGATGCCCAGCAGGCCGTCGACGACGTGCCGGTGTCCTTCCGGCGTCGCGACCTCGGCGACACCGGCGGCTCGCGCGGCGGCCAGTCCGGCCTCGTGGACGTGCTGGGGGTCGAGCAGGCAGATGTTGACCCGTCGCCCACGTTCCCGCAGACGCGCGGCGGCGAAGAGCGCGTCACCGCCGTTGTTGCCCGGGCCCACCAGCACCACGGGCGTCACGCCGGCCGGCAGCAGGCGCTCCAGCTGCTCAGCGAGGGCCGCCGCGGCGTCCTGCATCAGCGCGTCCCAGCCCGTGCCGACCGCGGCTCGCTTTTCGGCAGCCCCCTTCTCGGCAGCACGGACGTCGACGACGCGGTGCGCCCGCAGCACGGGTCAGCCTTCCTCGGCCACGACGAACGCCGTCGCCACGTCGCCATCGTGGGCGATCGAGAGGTGCAGGCCGGTGATGCCGAGCTCGGTGGCCCGGCCCTCGGCCGTGCCGGAGAGTCGGAACGAGGGCGCGCCACGGTCGTTCACGACGACCTCGATGTCGGTCCAGGACATGCCCGCCGGCGCGCGCATCGCCTTGACGAAGGCTTCCTTGGCCGCGAACCGTCCGGCGAGCGACTCGACGGAGTAGCCGCCCTCGAGCTCAGCCGTCGTGAACAGCCGCTGCCGCAACGACGGCGTCCGCTCCAACGACGCACCGAAGCGAGGGAGATGAACCACATCGACACCCACGCCGCTGATCATGCTCGGCTCATTCCACCGTGACGGACTTGGCGAGGTTGCGCGGCTGGTCGACGTCGTGGCCGAGCTGGGCGGCGAACTCGCAGGCGAAGATCTGCAGCGGCACCGTGGCGACGAGGGGCTGGAACAGCGTGGGGACCCGCGGCAGCCGGATGATGTGGTCGGCGAACGCCGAGACGGCGTCGACCTCGTTCTCGTCGACCAGGACGATCGTGCGCGCGCCGCGCGCCCGGATCTCCTGGATGTTGCTGATGATCTTCTCCTGCAGCTGGTCGCGGCCCTTGGGCGGCACGACCACGAAGACCGGCACCCCCTCCTCGATCACGGCGATGGGGCCGTGCTTGAGCTCGCCGGCCGCGAAGCCCTCGGCGTGCAGGTAGGCGAGCTCCTTGAGCTTCAGCGCTCCCTCGAGCGCCACGGGGTAGCCGACGTGGCGACCGAGGAAGAGGATCGAGCGCGAGCCCGCCAGCGCACTGGCGATCTTGCGGACCTCTTCGGCGTCGTCGAGAACCCGCTGGATGGCCGCTGGGGTGGCCTCGAGGTCGTCGACGATCCGCCTGATCTCATCGCCGTACTTCACGCCCTTGACCTGGGCGAGGTAGAGGCCGAGCAGGTAGCAGGCGACGACCTGCGCCAGGAAGCCCTTCGTCGACGCGACCGCGACCTCGGGTCCCGCGTGCGTGTAGAGCACGGCGTCGGACTCGCGCGGGATCGTGGAGCCGTTGGTGTTGCAGATGCTGAGCACGCGGGCGCGCTGCTGCCGGGCGTACCGGATGGCCATCAGGGTGTCCATCGTCTCGCCGGACTGGCTGATGGTGACCACCAGCGTCGAGCGGTCGAGGATCGGGTCGCGGTAGCGGAACTCGCTGGCCAGCTCGACCTCGACCGGGATGCGGGTCCAGTGCTCGATGGCGTACTTCGCGACCATGGCGGCGTAGTACGACGTGCCGCACGCGATGGCGATGATCTTGTCGACGTTGCGCAGCTCGTCGTCGGACAGCCGCATCTCGTCGAGCTGGAGCAGACCGTCGGAGGAGTGGCGGCCCAGCAGGGTGTCGGCGACGGCCTGGGGCTGCTCGGCGATCTCCTTGAGCATGAACCAGTCGTAGCCACCCTTCTCGGCGGCCGAGAGGTCCCAGTCGACGTGGTAGTCGCGGGTGGGCGACGGGGCGCCGTCGAAGTCGGTGACGACGATGTCGTCGGCCGTGATGACCACGACCTGGTCCTGGCCCAGCTCGATCGCGTCGCGCGTGAACTCGATGAAGGCGGCCACGTCGGAGCCGAGGAAGTTCTCGCCGTCACCGCGACCGACCACGAGGGGCGAGTTGCGGCGCGCACCGACGACGACGCCGGGCGTCTGGGCGTCGCAGATCACGAGCGTGAAGGCGCCCTCGAGCCGGCGGCACACGGTGTGCACGGCCTGGGGCAGCGGCTCGCCCGCAGCCAAGCGGTCGGCCACCAGGTGCGAGACGACCTCGGTGTCGGTCTCGGAGACGAGCTCATGGCCGTCAGCCTCGAGCTCGGCGCGCAGCTCGGCGAAGTTCTCGATGATGCCGTTGTGCACCACCGCGACGCGGCCGGTGTCGTCGACGTGCGGGTGCGCGTTGACGTCGTTCGGGGCGCCGTGCGTGGCCCACCGCGTGTGCCCGATGCCGGTCGTGGCGTGCGGCAGCGGGCGAGCTTCGAGCTCAGCATCGAGGTTGACGAGCTTGCCGGCCTTCTTGGCCGTGGCCAGCCCGTCCGCGGTCACCAGGGCCACTCCACCGGAGTCGTAGCCGCGGTACTCGAGCCGGCGCAGGCCCCCCACGACGACGTCCAGCGCGGACCGTTGACCCACGTACCCGACGATTCCACACATGCCGTTCAGGGTACCGACTGCTGGCGTCGACCGACGAGCCGCGACAATGGTCGGTATGTCACGGGAGCTGTCGCCCTATGTCGAGCTCGAGCGCGAGGCCTGGGCCGCGCTCGCCGGCGACGCCCCGCAACCCCTGGGAACCGACGAGCTCGACCGGGTCCGTGGTCTGGGTGAGGAGCTCGACCTCGAGGAGGTCCGGCAGGTCTACCTCCCGCTGACCGAGCTCATGACGATGCGCATCCGCGCCGCCGCCGGGCTGCACCGCGCCACCGAGAAGTTCCTCGGCAACCCGCAGCCGCAGCGCACGCCGTACGTCATCGGGCTGGCCGGGTCGGTCGCGGTCGGCAAGTCCACGACCGCGCGACTGATCCGGGAGCTGCTCGCGCGCGCGCCGGAGAACCCGAAGGTCGAGCTGGTGACGACCGACGGCTTCCTGCTGCCGAACGCCGAGCTCGAGCGGCGCGGACTGCTGGAGCGCAAGGGGTTCCCCGAGTCCTACGACCGCAAGGGCCTGCTGCGCTTCATCATGAACGTGAAGTCCGGCGCCGAGGTCGTCGAGGCGCCGGTCTACTCACACCTGACGTACGACGTGACCGACGACGTCGTGAAGATCCACCGCCCGGACATCGTCATCGTCGAGGGACTCAACGTCCTCGCCCCCGCACGCCGTCGCGGTGACGGCAGCCCCGGGCTCGCCATCAGCGACTTCTTCGACTTCTCGGTCTACGTCGATGCCGGCAACCGTGACATCCAGCGCTGGTACGTCGAGCGGTTCCTCGCCCTGCGTCGCACGGCCTTCAGCGACCCCGAGTCGTACTTCCACCGCTACAGCACCTACACCGACGACGAGGCCGTCGAGCGCGCCCAGCACCTGTGGAACACGATCAACTGGCCGAACCTGCGCGAGAACATCATGACCACGCGGGGCCGGGCCGACCTCGTGCTGCGCAAGGACGCCAATCACGCCGTCAAGTGGGTCCGTCTCCGCAAGCTCTGATGCGTCAGAGCGCGAGCTGCTCGCGGACCACGCCGGCCAGCTGCTCGGCGACGTCGGCGGCCTCGTCCTCGGTGGGCGCCTCGACCATGACGCGCACGACGGGCTCGGTGCCCGAGGGCCGCAGCAGCACGCGGCCGCGGCCGTCCAGCCGGGCTGCCGCCGCGGTGACCTGGCCCTGCAGCACGGGGTCGCTGTCGGAGCGCGAACGATCGACGCCGGCGACGTTGACGAGCACCTGGGGCAGGCGGGTCATGACGCCGGCCAGCTCGGCCATCGGGCGACCCGCCTGCTTCATGCGGGCCGCGAGCTGCACGGCCGCCAGCACGCCGTCGCCGGTGGTGGCGTGCTCGGCGATGATGACGTGGCCCGACTGCTCGCCGCCGAGCGAGAACTTTCCGGCGCGCATGGCCTCCAGTACGTAGCGGTCGCCCACCGCGGTCTGCACCGTCGTGATGCCCTCGCGCTCCATGGCCTGCACGAAGCCGAGGTTGCTCATGACGGTGGCCACGACGGTGTCGTTGCGCAGGGCTCCGGCATCGCGGGCGGCCAGGGCCAGCACCGCGAGGATCTGGTCGCCGTCGACGATCTCGCCCGCGGCGTCGACGGCCAGGCAGCGGTCGGCGTCGCCGTCGAACGCGAAGCCGACGTCGGCACCGTGCTGCAGCACGGCCTTCTGCAGGCCCTCGAGGTGGGTGGAGCCGCAGTTGTCGTTGATGTTCAGGCCGTCGGGAGTGGCGTGGATCGTGACGACGTCGGCACCCAGCTGCTCGAACGTCTGCGGCGCGGTCTCGTAGGCCGCGCCGTGGGCACAGTCCAGGACGACCCGCAGGCCCTCGAGGCGTGCGGGGGCGGTCTCGACGAGGTGACGCACGTAGGCGGCGAGCCCCGAGTGGCTGTCGCCGACACGACCGACGTCACCGCCGGTGGGCCGCTCCCAGGGCTCCTGGAGCCGGCTCTCGATCTGCCGCTCGATGGCGTCGTCGAGCTTGTGCCCGCCGTGGGCCAGGAACTTGATGCCGTTGTCGGGCATCGGGTTGTGGCTGGCCGAGATCATGACGCCCATGTCGGCCTCGAGGAACGACGTCAGGTAGGCGCAGCCGGGGGTGGGCACGACGCCCAGCCGGTGCACGTCGACGCCAGCAGACGCCAAACCCGCGACCACCGCGGCCTCGAGGAACTCCCCCGAGGCTCGGGTGTCGCGGGCGACGACGGCCGTGGGCCGGGTGTCGGCGAACGCACCGCGTTCGCCGAGGACGTGGGCGGCGGCGACCGCGAGGTCGACGGCCAGCTCCGCGGTCAGGTCGCGGTTCGCCAGCCCCCGGACTCCGTCGGTCCCGAAGATCCGACCCACGCCGGTGTCAGCGCTTGCTGTACTGAGGCGCCTTGCGGGCCTTCTTGAGACCGGCCTTCTTGCGCTCCTTGATGCGCGAGTCGCGCGTCAGCAGACCGGCCTTCTTCAGCAGAGGACGGTTCGCCTCCTCATCGATGCCGTTGAGGGCACGGGCCACGCCGAGACGCAGAGCGCCGGCCTGACCGGTCATGCCGCCACCGGTGACACGGGCGATCACGTCGAAGCGGCCGTCGAGACCGGTCTCGGCGAACGCCTCCTTCGCGATCTGCTGGTGCAGCTTGTTCGGAAGGTACTCCTCGAGCGGCTTGCCGTTGACGGTCCACACGCCGGTGCCGGGCACGATGCGCACGCGGGCGATGGCCTCCTTGCGGCGGCCGGTGGCTGCGCCGGGGGCGATCGTCGCGACGATCTCGGCGGCAGCTGCGGAGGGGTTGGACTCGGAGGTGTACGCGACGCCCTCGGCGTTCGCGGCGAACTCGGTGTCCTCGGTGGTCGTCTCAGGCACGGTGCTCTGCTTCTCTCTCGTGTCGCTCACTGGGAGATCTGCGTGATCTCGAACGGCTGCGGCTTCTGCGCCGCATGCGGGTGCTCCGGACCGGAGTACACCTTCAGCTTGGTGATCTGCTGGTCGCCGAGGCGGTTCTTCGGCAGCATGCCGCGGACCGACTTCTCGATGGCCTTGCGGGCGTCCTTGTCGAGCAGGTCGCCGTAGGCGATGCTCTTGAGGCCGCCCGGGTAGCCGCTGTGGCGGTAGGCCAGCTTGTCGGTGCGCTTGTTGCCCGACAGGGCGACCTTCTCGGCGTTGACGATGATGACGAAGTCGCCACCGTCCATGTGCGGGGCAAAGGTGGCCTTGTGCTTGCCCCGGAGCAGGGTCGCTGCCTGGACGGCGAGACGGCCCAGGACGACGTCCTCGGCATCGATGACGTGCCACTGACGGCTGATGTCACCAGGCTTGGGGCTGTACGTGCGCACGGCGTGACCTTCTCGTTCTGGAGCTCGGGTTCGGGTGTCCCACGGGACAGAGTCGATCGGCGGGCCGATTGGCTGTCTCATGGGGGGTGCTCCCACGCAGGAAAACGCAGGGAACAACGACGCACCAGACTAACCGGCGCGCGCCGCCCAGGTCAAAACGGGGGCAGCGGGACGGACCCCCAGCGACGTCAAGACCGCCGCCGGGCTAGGTTGGGGTGGCGGACGCCACACCACTGCGTCCTCCAAGTCGCACGTCACAGGAGACCCATCGTGACCGAGAACCAGACCTTGACCGTCCGGGACAACCGCACCGGTGAGGAGTACGAGATCCCGATCGCCGACGGTGCGATTCGCGCCGGCGATCTGGGCAAGATCGGCAAGACCGAGGACGATCCCGGCCTGGCCGTCTACGACCCCGGCTTCACCAACACCGCCTCGACCCGCAGCGCCGTCACCTACATCGACGGCGAGAAGGGCATCCTCGAGTACCGGGGCTACCCGATCGAGCAGCTCGCGGAGCACTCGACCTTCCTCGAGGTGGCCTACCTGCTGATCCACGGCGAGCTGCCCACCAAGGAGCAGCACGACCAGTGGGTGCACGAGATCACCTTCCACACCTTCGTGCACGAGAACCTCAAGTCCCTGATGCAGGGCTTCCGGTACGACGCGCATCCCATGGGCATGCTGCTGTCGAGCGTCGGCGCGCTGTCGACGTTCTACCCCGAGGCCCGCAACATCACCGACGAGCAGGTGCGGCACGAGCAGATCGTCCGCATGATCGCCAAGATGCCGACGCTGGGCGCCTGGGCGTTCCGTCACGCGCAGGGCAAGCCGTACGTCTACCCCGACAACGAGCTGACCTACACCGAGAACTTCCTCTCGATGCTCTTCAAGATGAGCGAGCAGGAGTACGACCCCGACCCGCGTCTGTCGAAGGCCCTCGAGGTCCTGTTCATCCTGCACGCCGACCACGAGCAGAACTGCTCGACCAACGCGGTGCGCTCGGTGGGCTCCAGCCAGGTCGACCCGTACTCCGCGGTCAGCGCCGGCATCGCCGCCCTCTACGGCCCGCTGCACGGTGGCGCCAACGAGGCCGTCCTGAAGATGCTCAAGCGCATCGGCACGAAGGACAAGATCCCGGCGTTCATCGAGGGCGTGAAGAACGGCGACGAGAAGCTCATGGGCTTCGGTCACCGCGTCTACAAGAACTACGACCCGCGCGCCAAGATCATCAAGAAGGCCGTCGACGACGTCTTCGAGGTCACGGGCGTCAACCCGCTCCTCGAGGTCGCCCAGGAGCTGGAGCGGATCGCGCTCGAGGACGAGTACTTCGTCCAGCGCAAGCTCTACCCCAACGTCGACTTCTACTCGGGCCTCATCTACGAGGCGCTGCAGTTCCCGCCGGAGATGTTCACGGTCCTGTTCGCGATCCCCCGCACCGCGGGCTGGCTCGCGCAGTGGGTCGAGCTCGTCGACGACAAGGAGCAGAAGATCGCTCGCCCCAAGCAGATCTACACCGGCGACCGCACGCTCGACTTCGTGCCCGCCGAGCAGCGCTGGGCCTGACGCTCACAGTTGCACCGAGACACCGACCGACGCCCCGAGGTTCACCTCGGGGCGTCGTCGCGTCCGGTGGGCGGTGAGCCAGCAACCCCACCCCTCCCCCGCGTCCCCGGGGCGGTCAGCCAGCAACCTCATCGGCGCGTGAGAGGTTGCGGACTGACCGCTCGACGATGGGAGGGGTTGCGAATCCACCGCCCAGGAGCCGGGCGGAGGGCGCTCGATATCGTGGCCTGGTGAGACTGCGGATCGACCTGGCGTACGACGGCACCGAGTTCCGTGGATGGGCGATCCAGCCCGGCCTCCGCACCGTGCAGGGCGTGCTCGAGGGGGCACTCGGCACGATCCTCCGCCTGGATCCCCCGCCCCAGCTCGTCTGCGCCGGCCGCACCGACGCGGGCGTGCACGCGCGGGCCCAGACGGTGCACGTCGACCTCGACACCCATCCCGGCGTGCTGGAGCGCCGACTGCGTCGCTACCTGCCCGACGACATCCGCATCAAGAGCGTCACCGTGGCGCCCGAGGGCTTCGACGCCCGGTTCGCGGCCACCGAGCGCCGCTACGTCTACCGGATGACCGACCACCCCGCGGGCCCCGATCCCCTCGCGCGGCGGATGATCGTCGCGCACCCCAAGCCCCTCACCGTCGACCTCATGAACGAGGCCGCCGAGCACCTGCTGGGCGAGCACGACTTCGCGGCGTTCTGCAAGCAGCGCGAGGGCGCCACCACCATCCGCACGCTCAAGGCGCTCCGCACGATCCGCGGTGGCGAGACCATCGCCACCACCGTGCGCGCCGACGCCTTCTGCCACTCCATGGTGCGCGCGCTGATGGGGTGCCTCGTGGCGGTGGGCGAGCGCCGCTTCCCGCCAGAGCTCGCCGCCGAGGTGCTGGCGTCCCGCGCGCGCGACGGCCGCATCAAGGTCATGCCGCCGCACGGGCTCGTGCTCGAGGAGGTCGTCTACCCGCCCGACGCCGACCTCGCGGCCCGGGTCGTCGAGTCGCGGCGCCGGCGCGACGAGTAGCCCACACTGGTCGCATGGTCGACAGCGCCGGCATCCTCCTGCACCGTGGCGGCCCCGCCGCACGCGAGGTGCTGCTGGGCCACCTGGGCGGACCGTTCTGGACGAAGCGGCACGAGGGGGCCTGGTCGATCCCCAAGGGCGTGGTCGAGCCCGGTGAGAGCCTGCTCGAGGCCGCCCGGCGCGAGTTCGCCGAGGAGCTTGGAGTGGCCGTCCCGGTCGGCGACCTGGTGCCGCTCGGCTCGGTGCGGCAGTCGAAGAAGGTCGTGCACGTCTGGGCCCTGGCCGCCGACCTCGACCCGGTCACGATCGCGCCGGGCGAGTTCGAGATGGAGTGGCCGCCGCGCTCCGGCACGATGGCGTCGTTCCCCGAGCTCGACCGCGTCGCGTGGTTCGACCTCTCGGCTGCCGCCGAGGTCGTGATCACCGCCCAGAGGGTCTTTCTCGAGCGACTCGTCGAGATGCCAGACTGAGTGAATGAGCTCCTGGGCAGACATCGTGGACTTCGCCACCTCGACCTTTCCCGACACCGAGGAGTCGATGTCGTGGGGCGCTCCGTCACTGAAGGTCAAGGGCAAGCTCTTCGCCCGCCTGCGCATCGAGCTCGACGCGCATGGTGCGATCGCCGTCAAGTGCACGGCCTCCGACAAGGAGGCCCTCGTCTCGGGCGACAACCCGGCGTTCTTCACGATCCCGCACTACGACGGCTACGACTACCTGCTCGTCGACCTCGACCATGTCGAGAGCTCCGAGCTCCGTGAGCTGGTGACCGACGCCTGGTTGCTGGCCGCGCCGCGCCGGCTCCGCGACGCGTACCTGAACGAGCAGGACTTCGCAGACCCGACGTGAGGCTCGTCGCCGCCACCGTCGCGGCCGCCGCGCTGCTCGCGTCCTGCGGGAGCTCCCCCACCTCCGAGAGCCCCGCGCCTCCGCCAGTGGGCGCGGTCGTCGACTACCAGCTCGGCGGTGCTTACGAGCCCGCCGCCGAGGTCGACGTGGTGACCCGCGATCGTACCGACGAGCCCGACCCGGAGCGGTACTCGATCTGCTACGTCAACGGCTTCCAGACCCAGCCCGGGATGCGCGACGACCTCGCGAACCAGCATGGAGCCGACCTGCTCCTGCAGCGAGACGGCCCGGACGTCATCGACCCCGACTGGCCCGACGAGACCCTCTTCGACATCTCGACACCGGACCGTCGCGACCGGCTCGGTGCCGTGGTGGGCGACTGGATCCGTGCCTGCGCGAGCGACGGCTTCGACGCCGTCGAGATCGACAACCTCGACAGCTGGACCCGCTCGCAGGACCTGCTGACGGCGGACGACGCAGTGGCGTTCGCTCGCCTGCTGGTCGAGACCGCGCACGAGACGGACCTCGCGATCGGGCAGAAGAACAGTGCCGAGCTGGACGGAGCTGCCCTGGGCTTCGACTTCGCCGTGGCCGAGGAGTGCGCGGTGTACGACGAGTGCGACGCGTACACCGCCCTGTACGGCGGCCACGTGATCCAGATCGAGTACACCGACAACGGCCGCGAGGCGTTCGAGCAGTCCTGCGCGGATGCCGCGGGCGAGCGCTCGATCCTGTTGCGGGATCGTGACGTGGTCACCGACCACGACCCCGCGTACGTCTTCGAGCACTGCTGAGCCGAGACTGGATCCGTGGCCGATCACTACTTCACTGCCCGCCCCGGCTCGGGTGGGCAGCAGCGCGACTTCGAGGTGGAGCTGGTGGGGCACCGCCTGGCGGTCCGCACCGCGCCGGGGGTCTTCTCCGGTGAGCACCTCGACCACGCGACCCTGCAGCTGCTGCGCCGGCTCGAGGAGAGCGAGGAGCAGCCCGCACGCGTGCTCGACCTCGGCTGCGGCTGGGGGCCCGTCGCGATGGCGCTCGCGCTGCGGTGGCCGGAGTCGGAGGTGTGGGCGGTCGACGTCAACGACCGCGCCCTCGCCCTGACGGCCCGCAACGCCGAGCGCCACGACCTCACGATGAAGGTCGAGCGTCCCGAGGACGTGCCGGACGACCTGATGTTCGACGCCATCTGGTCGAACCCGCCGGTCCGCATCGGCAAGGCGGCCCTCCACGAGCTGCTGCTCACCTGGCTCGACCGCCTGACGCCGGACGGCGCCATGACGATGGTGGTGGGACGCAACCTCGGCGCCGACTCGTTGCACCGCTGGCTCCAGGAGCAGGGCTGGCCCACCGAGCGCCTCGCCAGCGCGAAGGGCTTCCGCGTCCTGCGCACCACCCGCGCCTGAGACTCGGTGCGAGACGCACGAAGCCCCACACCGCAGGGCGATGTGGGGCTCGTGGGTGGGACGTGGCGCTGAGTGATCAGGCCTTGTCGTCGGAGGCAGCCTCGTCGGCGGCGTCGCCGACCGGCTCCTCCTCGGTGGCCTCGACCTCGGCCTCGGCGGGAGTCTCGTCGGCAGCCACCTCGTCGGGGGCGGCGGTCTCCTCGACCGGAGCCTCGTCGGCCGGCGTCTCCTCGACGACGTCCTCGGTGGGCGCCGGCTCGGCAGCGGCCTTTTTCTTGGCCTTCGGCTCGCTCTGCGCGCCGAACTCCTTGGCCTCGACGATCTCGATGACGGCCATGGGGGCGTTGTCGCCCTTGCGCGGACCGATCTTCGTGATGCGCGTGTAGCCGCCCGGGCGGGTGGCCATGGCCGGACCGATCTCCGTGAAGAGCGTGTGGAGGACGCTCTTGTCACGGATGACCTTCACGACGAGGCGGCGGTTGGCCACCGTGTCGGTCTTGGCCTTGGTGATCAGCTGCTCGGCGTACGGGCGCAGGCGGCGAGCCTTGGCCTCGGTGGTCGTGATCTTGCCGTGCTCGAACAGGCTCTGCGCGAGGTTGGCGAGGATCAGCCGCTGGTGGGCAGGACTGCCGCCGAGGCGGGGTCCCTTGGTGGGCGTGGGCATGGTGTCTCCGGTTTCAGTGGGGTCGATTCCCGGTCACGTACGAACCGGGGCGACAGCGCGGGTCAGTACTGCTCGTCCTCGGCGAAGCTGCGGTCGTCGTCCTCGAAGGCGACGGCCGACGGGTCGAACCCGGCCGGGCTGTCCTTGAGGGCCAGACCCATCTCGGCCAGCTTGGCCTTGACCTCGTCGATCGACTTCTGCCCGAAGTTGCGGATGTCGAGCAGGTCCTGCTCGGAGCGGCCGATGAGCTCACCGACGGTGTGCACACCCTCACGCTTGAGGCAGTTGTAGGAACGGACCGTGAAGTCGAGGTCCTCGATCGGCAGCGCCAGGTCGGCAGCGAGCTGCTCGTCGACCGGCGACGGACCGACGTCGATGCCCTCGGCCTCGACGTTCAGCTCACGCGCGAGACCGAACAGCTCGACCAGCGTGGAGCCGGCCGACGCGATGGCGTCGCGCGGCAGGATCGAGCCCTTGGTCTCGACGTCGATGACGAGACGGTCGAAGTCGGTGCGCTGCTCGACTCGCGTGGCCTCGACCTTGTAGGTGACCTTCAGGACCGGGCTGTAGATCGAGTCGATCGGCATGCGGCCGATCTCTTCGTCGCCGGTCTTGTTCTGGACGGCCGAGACGTAGCCGCGGCCGCGCTCGACGACGAGCTCGATGTCGAGGCGGGCCTTGTCGTTCAGCGTCGCGATGTGCAGGTCGGGGTTGTGCACCTCGATGCCCGCGGGCACCTCGACGTTCGCACCCGTGGCGGCACCGGAACCGGCAGCGCGCAGGTACATGACGACGGGCTCGTCGATCGTCGAGGAGACGACCAGGTTCTTCAGGTTGAGGATGATCTCGGTGACGTCCTCGGTGACTCCGGGGACGGTCGAGAACTCGTGCAGGACGCCGTCGATCTTGATCGACGTGATGGCGGCACCCGGGATGGAGCTCAGGAGGGTGCGACGCAGCGAGTTGCCGAGGGTGTAGCCGAATCCCGGCTCGAGGGGCTCGATGACGAACCGCGAGCGGAACTCGTCGACGACCTCTTCGGACAGGGTGGGGCGCTGGGCGATCAGCATGGTTGTTCCTTTCCGGGCCCACCGTTATCTGAGGACCCGGGTCGGTGTGAGGTTCTGGAGGTGGTGATTACTTCTTCGAGTAGAACTCGACGATCAGCTGCTCCTGGATCGGAACGGTGATCTGCTCGCGCACGGGCTGCTGGTGGACCAGGATCCGGCCACGCTCGGGCGCGACGTCGAGCCAGCCCGGGACGGTGTCGGAGTCATGGGTCTCGCGGGCCACGATGAACGGCGTCGTGTCGAGGCTCTTGGGCTTGACATCGATGATGTCGTGCTTGCTGACCTGGAACGACGGGATGTTCGTCTTGACGCCGTTGACCAGGAAGTGACCGTGGTTGACGAGCTGACGGGCGTGGCGACGCGTGCGGGCGAGCCCGGCGCGGTACACGACGTTGTCGAGACGGCTCTCGAGCAGCGTCAACAGGTTGTCACCGGTCTTGCCGGGACGACGCGAGGCGAGCTCGTAGTAGTTGGCGAACTGCTTCTCGAGGACTCCGTAGGTGTAGCGCGCCTTCTGCTTCTCCTGCAGCTGGGTGCGGTACTCGGACTCCTTGATGCGCGCGCGGCCGTGCTGGCCGGGCGGGTAGGGGCGACGCTCGAAGGCGGCGTCACCACCGACGAGGTCGACGCCGAGGCGGCGCGACTTCTTGGTGAGCGGACCGGTGTAACGGGCCATGGTTGTGTACTCCTGAAAAGAAAGAAGGAAGGACGGTCGTCAGAGACGACGGTGCTTGGGCGGGCGGCAGCCGTTGTGCGGGCTGGGGGTCACGTCCGAGATCGTTCCGACCTCGAGACCGACGGCGCTGAGCGAGCGGATCGCGGTCTCGCGACCCGAGCCCGGGCCCTTGACGAAGACGTCGACCTTCTTCATGCCGTGCTCCTGGGCCTGACGGCCCGCAGCCTCGGCGGCCATGCCAGCCGCGAACGGCGTGGACTTGCGCGAGCCCTTGAAGCCCACGGTGCCGCCGGACGCCCACGCGATGACGGCGCCAGCCGGATCGGTGATGGTCACGTGCGTGTTGTTGAACGTGCTCTTGATGTGAGCCGCGCCCTGGACGACGTTCTTCTTCTCCTTGCGGCGGACCTTCTTGGCGCCAGCATTCTTGGGAGGCATCAGGCGATCACTTCTTCTTTCCGGCGACGGTGCGCTTCGGACCCTTGCGGGTGCGCGCGTTGGTCTTGGTGCGCTGGCCGCGGACCGGCAGGTGCGCACGGTGGCGGCGACCCTGGTAGCTGCCGATCTCCATCTTGCGACGGATGTCGGCGGTGACCTCGCGTCGGAGGTCACCCTCGGTCTGGTAGTTGCCGTCGATGTGGTCACGCAGCGCGACGAGCTGGTCGTCGTTGAGCTCGTGGACGCGGACGTCGGGGCTGATGCCGGTGGCGGCGAGGGTCTCGGCGGCGCGGGTGCGTCCGACGCCGAAGATGTACGTGAGTGCGATCTCGATGCGCTTCTCGCGCGGGAGATCCACTCCCATGAGGCGTGCCATGAAGGCAGTTCCTTTCGATACGGCAGAGGTTTCGTCACCTGGGGCGCCCCGGTTGCCTCCGGACCGCAGGGGGTCCGAACCGGGCCCCGGCCTCTGCGCCGGGGGTGACGTCCGGATCCGTGGGAACGGGGCCGGACGAGCCGTCAGATGTTCAGTGGTGCGTGTGAAGAAGGGGGACCTGCGGTCAGCCCTGGCGCTGCTTGTGCCGGGGGTTCTCGCAGATCACCATGACGCGGCCGTGGCGACGAATCACCTTGCACTTGTCACAGATCTTCTTCACGCTCGGGTTGACCTTCATCGAGAAGCTCTCTTCTTCTTCAGTCGACTGAACGTGGGGATATTCACTTGTAGCGGTAGACGATGCGACCGCGGCTGAGGTCGTACGGCGAGAGCTCCACCACGACCCGGTCCTCGGGGAGGATCCGGATGTAGTGCTGGCGCATCTTCCCGCTGATGTGCGCGAGCACCTTGTGCCCGTTGGTCAGCTCGACTCGGAACATCGCGTTGGGGAGAGCCTCCACCACCGCGCCTTCCATCTCGATGACGCCTTCTTTTTTCGCCATAACCTCAGCTTCTCGAATCGCTTCGTCTGATCGGCCCGGCACGTGCGCGTCCCCGTGGTGCTGCGTCCGGTGGGCATGGGCCCGGTGGGCATGGGGAAGCGAGCCTGAACAGGCCGACAGGGAAGTCTACGCCTGCGGGGGCCCCGGGTTCAAATCCGTGCGATCGCGGGCGGGGCGCCCCGCCACATGACCGTGCTGGGTCAGGGTGGCCACGGTGTGGACGAAGTGCGTCCAGGGGCTTGCCACCTCCTGCCGTGACCGTCCCGCGCCCCTAGACTCCCCCGCATGACCGAGTCACCTTCCCCCGAGACCAGTCGCAGCGGCCACGCGTCGAGCACGGAGACCACCGCCCCACGATCCGGGAGTGCCCGCTTCGGCGCCGCGCGGAAGGTCGCGGCCGTCCTCGGCCTGCTCGTCGGCGGCTACGCCACCGCTGTTGCGGCGGCCCGCATCATCGACATGGCCCGGTATGACGGCTTCCGGTTCATCAACCCGTTCGGCTCCGTCGCCGCCGACACCGTCTGGCTCAACCTCCTGCTGCTGGCGACCTTCGCCATCGGTCTCCTGCTGCTCCTCGTGGCCGCCCTGGCCCTGCTCACCCGGTCGTGCCGCCTGGCCATGGCGCTTGCCGTGGTCGCTGCTCTCGGGTTGCTTCTCTGGCTCGCTCACCACGTGCTGCTGGTGGTGGTGCTCCTGGACCAGAACATCGGAATCGGCAGCATCCTGACCGACTTCGTGTTCCGCCTGCCCACGAGCGACGTCGCTCAGGCTTCCGGCCTCAACTGGCCGTACGACGACGGCAGCCGCCTGCTGATGGGCCCGGCGTTCCTGCTCATCGCCCTGCTCGCGATGGTGCGCGGGTCGGCCGAGCACGCCGAGGCCGACACGGTCGCTGACGACGCTCCCCCGGCCCCCGCGCCGGACGGCAACCTGCCGCCGCACGACCCCACGCCCGTGCCGGTCATGTACGTGCTGAAGATCGAGGGGGCCGAGTACGGGCCGTACTCGATCGACCGGCTGCGTGCCTTCGCGGCCGAGGGCCGCATCCACCGCGAGAGCCAGGTGCGCTCGACCGACGGCGGGTTCACCGCTGCCGGGGACGTCCCCGGGCTGTTCGAGTAGCTACGGGCGGCGGGCTCGGCTAGCGGCCGAGACGGGTCGCGCCCTCGTCGGGTGAGGTGAGCACGCGGGGGCCATCCTCGGTGATGGCCACGGTGTGCTCCCAGTGCGCCGCCCGGCTGCCGTCGGTCGTGACCATGGTCCAGTCGTCAGCCAGTACCCGCGTGCGCGCCGAGCCCCGCGTGACCATCGGCTCGATGGCGATCACGAGCCCCACCTTGAGGCGCATGCCGCGCCCGGGCCGGCCCACGTTGGGCACGTCGGGATCCATGTGCATCGCGGTGCCGATGCCGTGCCCCGTGAACTCGTCGACGATGCCGTAGTCGCCGGCCGCACTGATCGAGCTCTCGATCGCATGACCGATGTCGCCCAGACGGGCCCCGGCGCGGGCGGCGGCGATGCCGGCCCACAGAGCGTGCTCGGTGACGCGTGAGAGGGCGGTGTCGGCGGGGTCGACCTGCCCGACGCCGACGGTCATGGCGGCGTCGCCGTGCCAGCCGTCGACGATGGCCCCGGCGTCGACCGAGATGATGTCGCCGTCGACCAGGCGACGCGAGCCCGGGACCCCGTGCACGACCTCGTCGTTGACCGAGGTGCAGATGACCCCGGCGAAGCCACCCTCGCCCGCGGACCCGTGGGCGCCGTAGTTGAGGAAGTTCGACGTGGCACCGTGGCGGGTGAGCACCTCGCGAGCCACCTCGTCGAGGTCGCCCGTCGTCACGCCGGGCGCGACAGCCTCACGCACGGTGGCCAGCATGTCGGCCACCACCAGACCGGCCACGCGCATGGCGTCGACCTGCGCGGGCGTCTTGAGCTCGATCTCGCGACCGAACATCAGGACCGGGCCCTTCGTGGCTCGGGCGCGAAGCGCCCTCGCACCTCAGGGACCGGCAGCGTCACAGGTCGAGGGCGGCTGCGATGCGGGCCGCGACCTCGTCGACCGAGCCGACGCCGTCGATCTCGCGCAGCAGGCCACGCTCGCCGTACACCTGCAGCAGGGGCGCGGTCTCGGCGGTGTAGACCTCCTGGCGGTGCCGGATGACCTCTTCGGTGTCGTCGGCACGGCCGCTGGTCTCGGCGCGCTTCAGCAGACGCGCGATGAGCTCCTCGGGGTCGACCACGAGCGCGACGACCGCATCGAGCCCCGCCTCCTGCTCCCCGTCGAGCTCGCCGAGGATGCCGTCGAGGGTCTCGACCTGGTCGACCGTACGCGGGTAGCCGTCGAGCACGAAGCCCTTGAGGGCGTCGTCCTGCGCCAGGCGGTCGCGCACCATCGCGTTGGTGACCTCGTCGGGCACGTACTCGCCGGCGTCCATGTAGCGCTGTGCCGTACGTCCCAGCTCGGTCTGCTCCGAGACGTTGGCCCGGAAGATGTCACCGGTGGACACGTGGGCGCCACCGATGCGCTCGGCCAGGCCGACGGCCTGCGTTCCCTTGCCCGCCCCCGGCGGACCCATGATGAGCAGTCTCATGACCGGAGGAATCCTTCGTAGTTGCGCTGCTGGAGCTGGCTCTCGATCTGCTTGACGGTGTCGAGTCCGACGCCGACGATGATCAAGATCGTGGTGCCACCGAACGGGAAGTTCTGACTGGCGTTCAGCAGGGCGATGGCGAACATCGGGATGAGCGCGATCAAGCCCAGGTACAGGGCACCCGGCGCGGTGATGCGCGAGAGCACGTACTGCAGGTAGTCCTGCGTCGGCCGGCCGGCCCGGATGCCCGGGATGAAGCCGCCGTACTTCTTCATGTTGTCGGCGACCTCTTCAGGGTTGAACGTGATCGCCACGTAGAAGTACGTGAAGAACACGATCAGCGCGAAGAACGTGACCATGTAGTACGGGTGGTCGCCGCGCACGAGGTGGTCGTTGACCCACCCGGCCCACGACGCGCCCTCGTTGAACTGGGCCATGAGCGCCGGCAGGTACATGAGGCTCGAGGCGAAGATGACCGGGATGATGCCGGCCTGGTTGACCTTGAGCGGAATGTACGTGGACGAGCCGCCGAACATGCGGCGCCCGACCATGCGCTTGGCGTACTGCACCGGGATGCGGCGCTGCGCCTGCTCGATGAAGATGACGGCCGCGACCACGACGAGTCCCACGAGGATCACCAGGATGAACGTCGTCCAGCCCTCACGCTCGGAGCCGGCCTGGGCCTTGATCTGCCACAGGGCGCCCGGGAAGGTCGCGATGACCTGCGTGAAGATCATGATCGACATCCCGTTGCCGACGCCGCGGTCGGTGATGAGCTCGCCGAACCACATGATGATGGCGGTGCCGGCGACCATCACGAGGACGATCAGCAGGAACGCCGGGATGCTGTCGGGGTGGTACAGCAGGTCCTGGGTGCACGCGCCGCCGAAGAGCCGGCCGCTGCGGGCGAGGGCCACGATGCCGGTGGCCTGGAGGACCGCGAGGCCCAGCGTCAGGTACCGGGTGTACTGGGTGATCTTCGCCTGGCCGGACTGGCCCTCCTTCTTGAGGGCCTCCAACCGAGGAATCACGACCACCAGCAGCTGCAGGATGATGCTGGCGGTGATGTACGGCATGATGCCGAGCGCGAACACCGTGAGCTGGAGCAGCGCGCCGCCGGAGAAGACGTTGATCAGCGCGAACAGGTTGCCGTTCTCACTGCCCGACGCCGTGGCGATGTCGATGCACTCCTGCACGTTGCCGACGTCGATGCCGGGCGCCGGGGTCATGGACCCCAGACGGAAGAGCACGATGATGCCGAGGACGAACAGGAGCTTGCGACGCAGGTCCGGGGTGCGGAAAGCGTTGACGAATGCGCTGAGCACTACCGCTCCTTCTCGATGACGGGCGCCGTGACGGGCCACAGATGCCCCGGCGACTCTAACAGTCGGTTCTCATTCTCCCGGCGTCGCCCACGAACGGTCTCGCAGGCCCCAGGGAGCGCGACGGCGGCGGGGTCCGTGAGGACCCCGCCGCCGGCAGACGGTCGTGCGGATCAGCGCTCGCTGACGCTGCCGCCGGCCGCCTCGATCTTGGTACGGGCGCTGGCCGAGAACTTGTCGGCGGTGACCTGGACGGCCACACCGATGTCTCCGCCACCGAGCACCTTGACGGGCTGACCCTTGCGCACCGCACCCTTGGCGACGAGCGCGTCGATGTCGACGGCACCGCCCTCGGGGAAGAGCGCCTCGAGGCGGTCCAGGTTCACGACCTGGAACTCCTCGCGGAACGGGTTCTTGAAGCCCTTGAGCTTCGGCAGACGCATGTGGAGCGGAACCTGTCCACCCTCGAAGCCCTGCGAGACCTGGTAACGGGCCTTGGTGCCCTTGGTGCCTCGTCCGGCGGTCTTGCCCTTGGACGCCTCACCACGACCCACACGGGTCTTGGCGGTCTTGGCGCCGGGTGCCGGACGCAGGTGATGCAGCTTGAGCGTCATGTCAGCTCCCCTTCTCGTCAGAGAGAGTCTCGACGTCCACGAGGTGCGGGATGGTCTCGACCATGCCGCGGATCTCCGGACGATCTTCCTTCACGACGACGTCACCGATGCGCTTCAGACCCAGCGAACGCAGAGTGTTGCGCTGGTTCTGGGGGCGACCGATCGCCGACTTGGTCTGGACGACCTTGAGCTGAGCCATCAGGCACCTGCCCCGGCGGCCGCAGCGGCCTTCTCGGCGTCGGCGATGCCTTCCTTGCCGGCACGCAGCAGGGCGGCAGGAGCGACGTCCTCGACGCGCAGACCGCGACGGGCCGCGACCTGCTCGGGCGACTCCAGCATGCGGAGGGCCTCGACCGTCGCGTGGACGATGTTGATGGCGTTGGACGAACCGAGCGACTTGCTCAGCACGTCGTGGACGCCGGCAGCCTCGAGCACCGCGCGCACCGGACCACCGGCGATGACGCCGGTACCGGGCGACGCCGGACGCAGGAAGACGACGCCAGCGGCGGCCTCGCCCTGCACCGGGTGCGGGATGGTGCCCTGGATGCGGGGGACGCGGAAGAAGCTCTTCTTCGCCTCCTCGACACCCTTGGAGATCGCCGTTGGGACCTCCTTGGCCTTGCCGTAGCCGACTCCGACCTGTCCGTCGCCGTCGCCGACGATCACCAGGGCGGTGAAGCTGAAGCGCCGACCACCCTTGACGACCTTGGCGACACGGTTGATCGTGACGACCTTCTCGATGTAGTTGGAGCGGTCACCGCCGCGATCGCCACCGCGACCGCGACCGCCTCCGCCGCCTCGACGCTGGCTCATGCCGTCACCGCCTTCAAAAAGTGCACGGTAGCCGGTGCCGGCATGACGTGCTCGTTGGTTCGCTCGCTGCGCTCGCGCACTGCAGCACTCCCGTGGTTGGTGTGAACGTGGTTGGTGTGGGTCATCAGAACTCCAGTCCGCCCTCGCGGGCGCCGTCCGCCAGGGCCGCGACGCGACCGGCGTACTTGTTGCCCGCGCGGTCGAAGACGACCGACTCGATGCCGGCGTCCTTGGCGCGACCGGCCACGAGCTCGCCGACCTTCTTGGCCTTGGCGGTCTTGTCGCCGCTGTCGGCGCGCAGGTCGGCCTCCATGGTCGACGCCGAGGCAAGCGTGCGTCCCTCCAGGTCGTTGACGACCTGGGCGACGATGTGCTTGCTCGAGCGCGTGACCACCAGGCGCGGCCGCTCGGCCGATCCGGCGATCTTCTTGCGACCACGGATCTGACGTCGCGCGCGCGACGCGAGCCGGCCGGCCGCGTTCTTGTTGTGCCTGATCGAGATGGCCATTACTTACCAGCCTTTCCGGCCTTGCGCAGCACGCGCTCGCCGGCGTAGCGGACGCCCTTGCCCTTGTACGGCTCAGGCTTGCGGATCTTGCGGATGTTCGCGGCGACCTCACCGACGGCCTGCTTGTCGATGCCGATGACGCTGAACGCGGTCGGCTTCTCGACGGCGAAGGTGATGCCCTCGGGAGCCTTGACGACCACGGGGTGGCTGAAGCCGAGCGCGAACTCGAGCTCGGTGGGGCCCTTGGAGATGACGCGGTAGCCGACGCCGACGATCTCGAGCTTCTTCTCGTAGCCCTCGGTGACACCGACGACCATGTTGTTGACCAGCGTGCGGCTCAGGCCGTGCAGGGCCTTGCTGCGACGCTCGTCGTCAGGACGCTCGATGGAGAGGGTGCCGTCATCAGACTTGCTGATGGTGATGGGCTCGGCCACCGTGTGGCTGAGCTCGCCCTTGGGGCCCTTGACGCGAACGTCCTGGCCGTCGATGGACACCTCGACACCGCTCGGGACGGCGACGGGAATCTTGCCAATGCGTGACATGGTCCTGCTCCCCTCACCAGACGTAGGCGAGGACTTCCCCACCTACGCCCTTGCTGTTGGCCTGACGGTCGGTCAGCAGACCCTGGCTCGTGGAGATGATCGCCACGCCGAGGCCACCGAGGACCTTGGGCAGGTTGCTGCTCTTGGCGTAGACACGCAGACCGGGCTTGCTGATGCGGCGGATGCCGGCGATCGAGCGCTCACGGTGCGGGCCGTACTTCAGGGTGACGGTCAGCGTCTTGCCGACCTCGCCCTCGGCGGGCTCGGCCACCGAGAAGTCGGTGATGTAGCCCTCCTGCTTCAGCAGGGTGACCACACCCTCCTTCAGCTTGCTGTAGGGCGCGTCGATCGAGTCGTGGTACGCCTGGTTGCCGTTGCGGATCCGCGTCAGCAGATCCGCGATCGGGTCAGTCATCGTCATGAGTGGTGTTTCCGTTTCTCGCTGCGGTTTCCGTCTCGTCCTCGGCCAAGGCCGAGTGGGAGGGGACCTCCAACGCGTAGGGGTTCTGGGTTACCAGGAGCTCTTGGTGATGCCGGGGAGCTCGCCGCGGTGGGCCATCTCCCGCAGGCAGATACGGCACAGGCCGAACTTCTTGTAGACCGACTGCGAGCGACCGCACCGCTGGCAACGCGTGTAACCGCGCACCGCGAACTTGGGCTTGCGGGCGGCCTTGACCTTGAGACCAGTCTTCGCCATGTCAGTTCTCCTTGTACGGGAAGCCGAGCAGCTTCAGCAGCGCCCGTCCCTCGTCGTCGTTCGTGGCGGTCGTGACGACCGTGATGTCCATGCCGCGCGAGCGATCGATCTTGTCCTGATCGATCTCGTGGAACATGACCTGCTCGGTCAGACCGAACGTGTAGTTGCCACGGCCGTCGAACTGCTTGGGGCTCAGGCCGCGGAAGTCACGGATGCGGGGCAGCGCGAGCGTCAGCAGACGGTCGAGGAACTCCCACATGCGGTCGCCGCGCAGCGTGACGTGCGCACCGATCGGCATGCCCTCACGCAGCTTGAACTGCGCGATGGACTTGCGGGCCTTCGTGACCTGCGGCTTCTGGCCGGTGATGGCGGTGAGGTCGCGGATGGCGCCCTCGATCAGCTTGCCGTCACGAGCCGCCTCGCCGACGCCCATGTTGACCACGATCTTGGTCAGGCCGGGCACCTGCATGACGTTGGCGTGCTCGAACTGCTCGCGCAGGGCCGGGACGATCTCCTCGCGGTACTTGAGCTTCAGCCGCGGCGCCGTGGCGCTCTGGGTCTCAGTAGCCATGCTCAGATCTCCTCTCCGGTCTTGCGGGCGACGCGCACGCTGCGCTGTGCCGTGTACGTGGACCCGTCGGGACGGGCCTTGGTGACCTCGTCGCGGCGGTGGCCGACGCGGGTCGTGGTCTTGCTGCCGTCGGCGTCGACGACGAGCATGACGTTCGAGATGTGGATCGCGGCCTCGACCGTGATGATGCCGCCGGTCGAAGCGCCGCCGGCCTGCGCCGCGCGGGTGTGCTTCTTGACCCGGTTGACGCCCTCGACGATGACGCGATCGTTCTCGCGGTTGACGTCGATGACCTTGCCCTCGACGCCCTTGTCGTTGCCAGCGATGACCTTGACCTGGTCACCCTTCTTGATGCTTGCCATCACAGCACCTCCGGTGCGAGCGAGATGATCCGCATGAACTTCTTGTCACGGAGCTCACGGCCGACGGGACCGAAGATGCGCGTGCCGCGCGGATCGCCGTCGGGCTTGAGGATCACGGCCGCGTTCTCGTCGAACTTGATGTAGGAACCGTCCGGACGACGGCGCTCCTTCACCGTGCGAACGACGACGGCCTTGACGACATCACCCTTCTTGACGTTTCCGCCGGGGATGGCGTCCTTGACGGTGGCGACGATGGTGTCACCGATGCCGGCGTAACGCCGACCCGAGCCACCGAGGACACGGATGCAGAGGATTTCCTTCGCACCGGTGTTGTCGGCGACCTTGAGTCGCGACTCCTGCTGAATCATCGGTTGTCTCCTACTTCGCCTTCTCGAGGACCTCGATGAGGCGCCAACGCTTGGTGGCCGACAGTGGACGCGTCTCCATGATGCGGACGCGGTCACCCGCTCCCGCTGCGTTGGTCTCGTCGTGGGCCTTGAGCTTGGTGTTGCGACGCTGCACCTTGCCGTACAGCGGGTGCTTGATGCGGTCCTCGACGTCGACGACGATGGTCTTGTCCATCTTGTCGCTGACGACCAGGCCCTCACGCACCTTGCGCGCGGTGCGGTCGGTGGTACCCGCCTTGTCAGACACAGTCTCGTCCTTCTTGGTGCTCATGCATCCACCTCGTCAGTCGTCTCGATGATGCCGAGCTCACGCTCACGCAGCACCGTGTAGATGCGGGCGATGTCCTTGCGAACGGTGCGCAGGCGCGCGGTGTTGTCCAGCTGACCGGTCGCGTTCTGGAACCGGAGGTTGAACAGCTCCTCCTTGGCGTCCTTCAGCTTCTCGGCCAGGGCCTCGGCGTCCAGCGCACGGAGGTCGGTGGCGGTGATCTGCGACATCAGTTGCTCCCCTCGGTCTCGCGGGAGATGAAGCGTGCCTTCATCGGCAGCTTGTGGATCGCGCGGCGCATGGCCTCGCGGGCCGTGGTCTCGTCGACGCCCGAGAGCTCGAACATGACGCGGCCCGGCTTGACGTTGGCGACCCACCACTCCGGCGAACCCTTGCCGGAACCCATGCGGGTCTCGGCGGGCTTCTTGGTGAGGGGGCGGTCCGGGTAGATGTTGATCCAGACCTTGCCGCCACGCTTGATGTGACGCGTCATGGCGATACGAGCCGACTCGATCTGCCGGTTGGTCACGTAGTGACCCTCGACAGCCTGGATGCCGTACTCGCCGAAGGCCAGCGTCGTGCCGCCCTTGGCCATGCCGCGGCGCTTGGGGTGGTGCTGCTTGCGGTACTTGACCCGTCGGGGCATCAACATCAGGACTCGCCTCCCTCAGCGGGTGCAGCGGCGGCGGCCACGGGGGCCTCCGCCGGGGTGTCGGTGGCGGGAGCGGCCTCGGCGGCGGCGGGGGCACCGTCGCGAGCCGGGCGCGCGGGGCGCTGGGCGCCATCGCGGCCACCACGGCCGGGACGACGGCTGCCGGGAGCGGCGGCGCGCTTGGCGGCCTCCGCCTCGCGCTCGGCGCGGGTGGCCGCGACCTCGCCCTTGTAGATCCAGACCTTGACGCCGATGCGACCGAAGGTGGTCTTGGCCTCGTAGAAGCCGTAGTCGACGTCGGCACGGAGCGTGTGCAGGGGCACGCGGCCCTCGCGGTAGAACTCCGAGCGGCTCATCTCGGCGCCGCCGAGACGACCCGAGCACTGGATCCGGATGCCCTTGGCACCCGAACGCATCGTGGTCTGCATCGCCTTGCGCATGGCGCGACGGAACTGCACACGACCACTGAGCTGCTCAGCGACGCCCTGGGCGACCAGCTGCGCATCCATCTCGGGCTGCTTGACCTCGAGGATGTTGAGCTGCACCTGCTTGCCGGTGAGCTTCTCGAGGTCGCCGCGGATGCGGTCGGCCTCGGCGCCACGGCGGCCGATGACGATGCCCGGACGCGCGGTGTGGATGTCGACACGGACGCGGTCACGCGTGCGCTCGATCTCCACGCGGCTGATGCCGGCGCGGTCCATGCCCTTGGTCAGCAGTCGGCGGATCTTGACGTCCTCACCGACGTAGCTGCTGTACAGCTTGTCGGCGTACCAACGGCTCTTGTGGTCCGTGGAGATACCGAGTCGGAACCCGTGCGGGTTGATCTTCTGGCCCATCAGCGAGTCCCTCCCTTCTGGGTGTCGACCGGCGTCACGACGACGGTCAGGTGGCTCGTGCGCTTGAGGATGCGGTTGGCCGCACCCTTGGCGCGGGGGCGCCAACGCTTCATGGTGGGTCCCTCGTCGACCATCACCTGGCTGATGACCAGGTTGTTGGCGTCGAGGCCCTCGGTGGACTCGGCGTTCGCGACGGCCGACTCGACCAGCTTGCGGAAGTTCTCGGCCACGGCCTGCGGCGCGAACTTCAGGGTCTGGGCGGCGTCGACCGCGTTCTCGCCGCGGATCAGGTCCGCGATGCGGCGGGCCTTCTGCGGGGTGACGCGGACGAAGCGAGCGACGGCGAACGCGCCGGGCTGGTCGCCCAGCAGGCGCTGACGACGCGCGCTCTCGCTGACACGGGTGGCTGCACTCATCGACGCTTCGCCTTTCGGTCGTCCTTCTCGTGGCCACGGAAGGTGCGGGTGGGAGCGAACTCACCCAGCTTGTGGCCGACCATCGAGTCGGTGATGAACACCGGGACGTGCTTGCGTCCGTCGTGCACCGCGACCGTGTGTCCGATGAAGGACGGCAGGATCATGGAGCGACGGGACCACGTCTTGATGACGGTGTGGGTTCCGGCCTCGTTCTGAGCGTCCACCTTCTTGGCAAGGTGGTCGTCGACGAACGGGCCCTTCTTCAGGCTGCGGGGCATTCCTCAAGTCCTCTCAGCGGCCGGACTTGCGGCGGCGGACGATCATCTGGTCACTGGCCTTGCGCTTGCGCGTCCGGCCTTCGGGCTTGCCCCACGGGCTGACCGGGTGACGGCCTCCGGAGGTCTTGCCCTCGCCACCGCCGTGCGGGTGGTCGATCGGGTTCATGGCGACACCGCGGACGGTCGGGCGCTTGCCCTTCCACCGGTTGCGGCCGGCCTTGCCCCAGTTGATGTTGGACTGCTCGGCGTTGCCGACCTCGCCCAACGTGGCGCGGCAGCGCACGTCGACGTAGCGCATCTCGCCCGAGGGCAGACGCAGCTGGGCACGCGTGCCCTCCTTGGCGACGAGCTGCACGCGGACACCGGCCGAACGGCCCATCTTGGCGCCGCCGCCCGGACGCAGCTCCACGTTGTGGATGGTGGAGCCGACCGGGATGTTGCGCAGCGGCAGGTTGTTGCCCACCTTGATGTCGGCGCCGATGCCGGCCTCGACCGTCATGCCCTGGCGCAGGCCGTCAGGCGCGACGATGTAGCGCTTCTCGCCGTCGGCGTAGTGCAGGAGGGCGATGCGTGCGGTGCGGTTGGGGTCGTACTCGATGTGAGCGACCTTGGCCGGCACGCCGTCCTTGTCGTAACGCTTGAAGTCGATGATGCGGTAGGCACGCTTGTGCCCTCCGCCCTGGTGACGCGTGGTGATTCGACCCTGGTTGTTGCGGCCGCCCTTCTTGGGCAGCGGCTGCAACAGGGACTTCTCCGGCGTCGTGCGGGTGATCTCGGCGAAGTCGGCCACGCTCGAGCCGCGACGGCCCGGGGTGGTCGGCTTGTACTTACGGATTGCCATGTCTGCTCAGTCCTCAGCTCGGGCTCGAGAAGATGTCGATGCTCTGACCGGCAGCGACGCTGACGATCGCCCGCTTGGTGTCCTTGCGCTGGCCGAGACCGTTCTTGGTCCGGCGCGCCTTGCCCTTGCGGTTGAGCGTGTTCACCGCGGTGACCTGGACACCGAAGATGCGCTCGACGGCGATCTTGATCTCCGTCTTGTTGGCATCCGGGTGCACCACGAAGGTGTACTTGTTGTCGTCGATGAGTCCGTAGGACTTCTCGCTGACCACGGGCGCGATCAGCACGTCGCGCGGGTCCTTGGGCAGGCTGCTCACTGGGCGTCCTTCCCGGCCTCGACGGCCTTGCTGAGCTTGATCGTCTCGGCGCCTTCGGCCGAGCGAGCGGCCACGAAGGCGTCGTACGCCGACTTGGTGAAGATGACGTCGTCGCTCTTGAGCACGTCGTACGTGTTGAGCTGGTCGAACGGCAGGATCACGAGACCCGAGACGTTGCGCAGGCTCTTGACGGTGACGTTGTCGTCGCGATCGATGACGATCAGCACGCGCGGACGCTCGGTGAGCGCGCGGAGCGTGGCGACGGCGGCCTTGGTCGACGGGGCCGCCTCGGTCACGAAGGACTCGACGACCTGGATGCGACCCGAGCGGGCCCGGTCCGAGAGGGCACCGCGCAGGGCGGCAGCCTTCATCTTCTTGGGCGTGCGCTGGTCGTAGTTGCGCGGGGTGGGGCCGTGCACGATGCCACCGCCGGCGTACTGGGGTGCGCGGATCGAGCCCTGACGAGCGCGACCGGTTCCCTTCTGGCGGTACGGCTTGCGGCCACCGCCGGCGACCTCGCCGCGCGACTTGGTGTCGTGCGTGCCCTGGCGTGCCGCCGCGAGCTGCGCGACGACGACCTGGTGGATCAGCGGGATGTTGACCTGCGTGCCGAAGACGTCGAGCGGAAGGTCGACGTCGATCGTCTTGGCGGTGTTCGCCGTGGTCTTCGCCATGGGTCAGGCCCCCTTCGGGGCGCCGGCACCGGCGCCCTTGGCAGCACTACGGACGACGACGAGCTGGCCCTTGGGCCCGGGGACCGCACCCTTGATGAGGATGAGGCCCTTCTCGGTGTCGACCGCGTGGACGGTCAGGTTCTGGGTGGTCACCGTGTCGGTGCCCATGTGGCCGGCCATGCGCAGACCCTTGAAGACGCGACCCGGGGTGGCGCAGCCACCGATCGAGCCCGGCTTGCGGTGGTTGCGGTGGGCGCCGTGCGAGGCACCGACGCCGGCGAAGCCGTGACGCTTCATGACGCCGGCGAAGCCCTTGCCCTTGCTGGTGCCGGTGACGTCGACCAGCTCGCCCGCGGCGAAGATCTCCGGGGAGATCTCCTGGCCCAGGGTGAAGTCGGCGACGGCCTCGGTGCGGATCTCGACCACGTGGCGGCGCGGCGTGACGCCGGCCTTCGCGAAGTGGCCGGCCTGCGGCTTGTTGACCTTGCGCCCGGGGATCTCGCCGAAGCCGATCTGGACGGCGCTGTAGCCGTCGGTCTCGCGCGTGCGGATCTGCGTGACGACGTTCGTGTCGGCGGCGATGACCGTGACGGGGACGACGCGGTTGTCGGCGTCCCAGACCTGGGTCATGCCGAGCTTGCGGCCGAGGAGGCCGCGCGCGGTGGCAGTGGATGTGCTCATGACTGGCTGTCCCCTCAGAGCTTGATCTCGATGTCGACACCAGCCGGCAGGTCGAGTCGCATGAGCGAGTCGACGGTCTTCGGCGTGGGGTCGATGATGTCGATGAGCCGCTTGTGGGTGCGCATCTCGAAGTGCTCGCGGCTGTCCTTGTACTTGTGCGGCGAACGGATCACACAGAACACGTTCTTCTCCGTCGGGAGGGGCACCGGGCCGGCGACCTTCGCACCCGTACGGGTGACCGTGTCCACGATCTTGCGCGCCGAGGTGTCAATGACCTCGTGGTCGTAGGCCTTGAGCCGGATACGGATCTTCTGTCCCGCCATGCTCTTGTTGTCCTTTACGTCGTTGTACCGCTGTGCGTCCCGCTCCCGGTCGGAGTGGTCCGGCTGCTCCGGTCCCACGCTCCCCGAGGTCGGGCGTGTCGCACGCGCAACTTGCACGACGGCACGGCTCAGATCTCGAATTGGGTGGTTGGGTCCGCTGTGCCGCACCGAGAATCGGAACTCTCGCGGGCTTTCGGCGAACCGGGTCGGACCTCAGGTTCGGCGTGTTCGTGGATTCCGGCGTGAGTTCCGGACGAGCACACCCCAGCGGTCCGGCCGGAGCAACCGCACTAGTCTGACAGAGGTCGGCGGTGAACACCAAATCGATGCGGGTCCCTCGGCAGGGTCGGGAACATCGGCGGCGGCCGGTGCGTCTGAGAGACGTCCTCCCCCGTGGCACTGCTGTCCTGCATCTGTGCCACGGCTGGAAGGATGTGTCCCGACATCGTCCCCGAACCGAGGATCGTTCCATGAAGCTCCGCCGTACCGCCGTCGCCGCAGCCGTCACCCTGACCCTGGGCCTGGCCGCCTGTGGGTCCGACGACTCCGACACCTCCGCCGACACCACCCCCTCCCCCAGCGTCGAGGAGACCGAGGACGCCGAGGAGGCGCCCGAGAGCCAGACCCTTCCCGTCGACCTCACGATCACCGATGACGTCCTCGGCGACACGATTCGCGTGACGCAGATGGTGCGCGACTTCCAGCCCACCGAGGGCGGCGGCTCGATCGTCGAGGACGGCGGCGAGTTCGTGCTGCTCGAGCTCGACCTGGCCGCGGGCGACCAGTTCTCCGGCGGCATCCAGGGTGGCTGGAAGCTCGTCGGCACCGACGGCGAGCTCGCCGGCTCGTCGACCTCGATCGTCGACGCCGACATGGAGGCCGCCGGCTTCACGCCGCTCGAGGAGCCGTCCTCGGGCGAGACCGCCAAGGGGTGGGTCGCGTTCCAGATCAACACTCGCGAAGACGCCTACCAGTTCGAGTACAAGCGCCTGGCCGCCAAGGTCATCGGCCAGGACACCGAGATCCCCGAGAAGATCTGGACCGAGCCGCTGCCCACCGCCTGATCCACGTCGCTACCGCCGAAGGGCCGGCCCCCCACCCGGGGTGCCGGCCCTTCGCGCGTCCCGCGGGGACGAACGATGATGCATTTGGGTAGCCCTGGCTACCGCAAAGCATCATCGTGCGTCCCCCGCAGGGCGGGCGCGTCCGGGAACGACGAAGCCCCCGGACCGTGAGGTCCGGGGGCTTCGACTACTGCTGAGGCGGTGTCAGATCACTTGTTGATCTTGGTGACACGGCCGGCGCCGACGGTACGGCCGCCCTCGCGGATGGCGAAGCGCAGGCCCTCCTCCATGGCGATCGGCTGGATCAGCTCGACGCTCATCTCGGTGTTGTCGCCGGGCATGACCATCTCGGTGCCCTCGGGCAGCGTGACGACGCCGGTGACGTCCGTGGTGCGGAAGTAGAACTGCGGGCGGTAGTTGTTGAAGAACGGCGTGTGACGGCCACCCTCCTCCTTGGACAGGATGTACGCCTGGCCCTCGAACTCCGTGTGGGGAGTCGTGGAACCGGGAGCGATCACGACCATGCCGCGCTCGACGTCCTCGCGCTTGGTGCCGCGGAGGAGCAGTCCGACGTTCTCGCCGGCCTGGCCCTCGTCGAGGAGCTTGCGGAACATCTCGATGCCGGTGACCGTGGTGGTCTGCTTGGCCTCGCGGATGCCCACGATGTCGACGGTCTCGTTGACCTTGACGACGCCGCGCTCGATACGACCGGTGATGACGGTGCCACGACCGGTGATCGTGAAGACGTCCTCGACGGGCATGAGGAACGGCTTCTCGGTCTCCCGGGGGGGCATCGGGATGTAGTCGTCGACGGCCTGCATGAGCTCGAGGATCGACTCGGCCCACTTGGCGTCACCCTGCAGCGCGGGGTGAGCGGCGACCTGCACGACGGGGACGTTGTCGCCGTCGAAGTCCTGGTCGCTGAGCAGCTCCCGGACCTCCATCTCGACGAGCTCGAGGATCTCGTCGTCGTCGACCATGTCGCACTTGTTCAGCGCCACGACCATGGCCGGCACGCCGACCTGCTTGGCCAGCAGCACGTGCTCACGCGTCTGGGGCATCGGGCCGTCGGTGGCGGCGACCACGAGGATCGCGCCGTCCATCTGAGCCGCACCGGTGATCATGTTCTTCACGTAGTCGGCGTGCCCGGGGCAGTCGACGTGCGCGTAGTGGCGGTTCTCGGTCTGGTACTCGACGTGCGCGATCGAGATCGTGATGCCGCGCTGACGCTCCTCGGGAGCCTTGTCGATCTGATCGAAGGCCGAGGCCTCGTTCAGGTCGGGGTACTTGTCGTGCAGCACCTTGGTGATCGCCGCGGTCAGAGTCGTCTTTCCGTGGTCGATGTGACCGATGGTGCCGATGTTCATGTGCGGCTTGGTCCGCTCAAACTTCGCCTTAGCCACTGGGGCTCCTCCTGAGTTGTTGCTGCTGTGTCTGGAAAAAAACCGTCGGCCCCGCGTGGGGAAGCCTCAGGCCACCTTAGGGGATGGCCTGTTGCCTACTCGCCGCGGACCTTCTTGATGATCTCTTCCGCGACGGCCTTGGGAACCTCGGCGTAAGAGTCGAACTGCATCGAGTACGACGCGCGGCCGGAGGTCTTGGACCTCAGGTCGCCCACGTATCCGAACATCTCCGAGAGCGGCACGAGGGCCTTGATGACCTTCGCGCCTCCGTAGCCCTCGTCCATCGACTGGACCTGGCCACGGCGGGAGTTGATGTCGCCGATCACGTCGCCCATGTAGTCCTCGGGCGTGGTGACCTCGACGGCGAACATCGGCTCGAGCAAGACCGGGCTGGCCTTGCGCGCAGCCTCCTTGAAGGCCATGTTGCCGGCCAGCTTGAAGGCGAGCTCGCTGGAGTCGACGTCGTGGTAGGCGCCGTCCTCGAGGGTGAACTTGACGTCGACCATCGGGTAGCCGGCGAGCACGCCGAACTCCATGGCGTTCTGTCCACCGGCGTCGACCGAGGGGATGTACTCGCGCGGGACGCGACCACCCGTGACCTCGTTGGCGAACTCGTAGCCACCCTCGCCACCGGCGTCGGGGCCGTTGGGCGCCAGGCCGATGACGACCTTGGCGAACTGACCCGAACCACCGGTCTGCTTCTTGTGGGTGTAGCTGTGACCGGTGACCGTCTTGCGGATGGTCTCGCGGTACGCGACCTGCGGCTTGCCGACGTTCGCCTCGACGCGGAACTCGCGCTTCATGCGATCGACGAGGATGTCGAGGTGCAGCTCGCCCATGCCGGCGATGATGGTCTGACCCGTCTCCTCGTCGGTGTGGACCTGGAACGTCGGGTCCTCCTCGGCGAGCTTCTGGATCGCGACGCCCAGCTTCTCCTGGTCGCTCTTCGTCTTGGGCTCGATCGCGACCTGGATGACCGGGTCGGGGAAGGTCATCGACTCCAGGACGATCGGCTTGGCCGAGTCGGCCAGCGTCTCACCCGTGGTGGTGTCCTTCAGGCCCATGACGGCGACGATCTGGCCGGCGCCGACCGAGGCGATCTCCTCACGCTTGTTGGCGTGCATCTGGTAGACCTTGCCGATTCGCTCCTTGCGGCCCTTGGTCACGTTGAGGACCTGGGTGCCCGCCTCGAGGCGGCCGGAGTAGACGCGCACGAACGTCAGCTTGCCGAGGTGCGGGTCGGTGGCGATCTTGAACGCCAGACCGGCGAACGGCGCGTCGTCGGACGGCGGGCGCGTGTCGGTCTTGGTCTCGTCCTTCGGGTCGAGGCCGGTGATGTCACCGACGTCGATCGGGCTGGGCAGGTAGTCGACCACGGCGTCGAGCAGGGGCTGGACGCCCTTGTTCTTGAACGCGGTGCCGCACAGGACCGGGTTGAGCTTCGCAGCCAGCGTGACGCGACGGATGGCAGCCTTCAGCACGTCGACCGAGATGTCCTCGCCCTCGAGGAAGAGCTCGGCGAAGTCGTCGTCGGCGTCGGCCAGCGTCTCCAGCAGGGTCTCGCGACCCTCCTCGGCGGCGTCGGCCAGGTCGGCGGGGATCTCCTCGACGGCGTAGTCCTCGCCGATCGCGGTCTCGCCGCGCCACACGAGGGCGCGCATGCCGATGAGGTCGACGACGCCGATGAAGTCACCCTCGGAGCCGATCGGGATCTGCAGCACCAGCGGCGTGGCGCCGAGGCGCTCGCGGATGGTCTTGACGCAGAAGTCGAACGACGCACCGGTGCGGTCGAGCTTGTTGACGAAGCACATGCGCGGGACGCCGTACTTGTCGGCCTGACGCCAGACGGTCTCGGACTGCGGCTCGACACCGGCGACACCGTCGAACACCGCGACCGCGCCGTCGAGGACGCGCAACGAGCGCTCGACCTCGACGGTGAAGTCGACGTGCCCGGGGGTGTCGATGATGTTGATCTGGCGGTCCTTCCACCAGCAGGTGGTGGCGGCGGACGTGATGGTGATGCCGCGCTCCTGCTCCTGCTCCATCCAGTCCATCGTGGCGCCACCCTCGTGGACCTCACCGATCTTGTACGTGATGCCGGTGTAGAAGAGGATGCGCTCGGTGGTGGTGGTCTTGCCTGCATCGATGTGCGCCATGATGCCGATGTTGCGGACCCGGGTCAGGTCGGTGGTGATGTCGGTTGCCACGGTGAGCTACCAGTTCCTTACGTCGAAGGTGGGAATCCGCCGGATCACCAGCGGTAGTGGGCGAAGGCGCGGTTGGCCTCGGCCATCTTGTGCGTGTCCTCGCGCTTCTTGACGGCGCCGCCGAGGCCGTTGCTGGCGTCGAGGAGCTCGTTCTGGAGGCGCTCGGCCATGGTCTTCTCACGACGCTCGCCGGAGTACTTGACGAGCCAACGCAGCGCGAGGGTCGTCTGGCGGGCCGGACGGACCTCGATCGGGACCTGGTAGGTCGCGCCACCGACACGGCGGCTCTTGACCTCGAGGCTGGGCTTGACGTTGTCGAGCGCGCGCTTGAGCGTGATGACCGGATCGGTGCCGCTCTTCTCGCGGCTGCCCTCGAGCGCCGAGTACACGATGCGCTGAGCGGTCTGCTTCTTGCCGTCGACCAGGATCTTGTTGATCAGCATGGTGACGAGCTGGTTGCTGTAGACCGGATCGGTCTCAGGGATGCGCTTCGTAGCGGGACCCTTACGAGGCATTAGCTCTTCTCCTTCTTCGCGCCGTAACGGCTACGAGCCTGCTTGCGGCCCTTGACACCCTGGGTGTCGAGCGAGCCGCGAACGATCTTGTACCGCACGCCGGGGAGGTCCTTCACGCGACCACCACGCACGAGCACGATGGAGTGCTCCTGCAGGTTGTGCCCCTCACCGGGGATGTAGGCCGTGACCTCGGTGCCGGAGGAGAGCTTCACACGAGCAACCTTGCGCAGCGCGGAGTTCGGCTTCTTCGGCGTCGTGGTGTACACGCGCGTGCACACGCCACGACGCTGGGGCGAACCCTTGAGCGCGGGCGTGTTGGTCTTGACCACCTTGGACTGACGTCCCTTGCGGACCAACTGGTTGATCGTGGGCACTACAGGCTTCCTTCTGCTGAGCGATGCGGTTGGCGTGGTGCTGCGCCGCCCCCAGAAACGTCCGGGGACCGCGGGAGGAACAGGTGCTGCGGGGCCGCTCTGAGGCGATCCGCACCATGGCTCTCGACATCAGTCGAGGCACAGCGGTCAAGACTACCGGCCCGGTCGGACCCGGTCAAAACGCGGTGCTGAACGGTTCCTGAGGTGCGAGCTTGCGAGCCTCGAAGGACACCTCAGGGACCGACGGCAGGGGTGCCGGGCCCTGGGCGGCAAACAGTACTGCTCATGTGGACGTCGGGCCGGCGAGGAGGGCGTGGCCGGCGTCGCCGTCGACGGTCAGCTCGTCGGCGTCGATCCGCTTCCACAGCGCGAGGTAGAGCTGGACCGCGGTGCCCGAGATCTCGGCGTCGGCGTTGGCCGTGTCACCGGCGAACGCCTGCACGGGCGTGCGCATCGCGTCGCCCGCCTCGGCGATGATCCAGGTGTCATCGGTGTCGGTGGCGCGCAGCCGCACCCGGCCGTTGACGTCGGGGCGCTCGCCCCGGGCCGTCAGCCGCGGGAAGAACACCGACAGCACCTCGTCGACGCCGTCGGCGGCCAAGGCGGGGTCGACGGGCCACCCCTCCACGCCGAGACCGAGGGCCAGGGCGGCGTCGACCGTGTGGACGGTGGTCTCGTGCATCTGCCGGCGCGCCCAGAACGCCGCGGTCTCGTGCGCCAGGGAGAAGTTGGGCGTGGGCTCGTCGGGACCGACCGCCTGCATGACCGACAGCAGTGCCGAGGCCGTGGCGGCGTACCACTCCGACAGCGGCTCGGTCATGCGCACGACGGCCGGCTTCGGCAGGCGCTGTCCGCTGAGCAGGATCGCCCCGGCCCACCGGTGGACCGTGCCGAGGTGCTCGACGAGGTCGCGGATCGTCCAGCCCGGGCAGGACGGCACAGGCTCCTCGCCGTAGGCGGCGTCGGTGAGCTCGGTGAAGCGGCTCATCGCCGCTCCCAGTGGGACGACGTGATCCATGTGAGCTCCCTCCCCGCGACCGAGAGATCGTTCGCGGGCTTGCCTGCGTCAACGAGGCGACCCCGTTGTGGTCACGGTGCCACGCCGCTCCCCCGTCGGCACTACCAGAGCTCGACGGACTCCGTGAGGATCGTGGCGAGGTCGTCGGCGCCCACCTCGCGGGGGGCCGTGGCCAGCAGTCGCTGCTGCTTCAGACTGCCCTCGACCAGGTTGTCGACGTCGTCGTGTCCGAAGCCGACGGCTCCGATGCCCGGCGGGATGCCGATGTCGGCCATCAGGTCGGTCAGCACGCGTGGCAGCAGCTCCCGCGGGTCGTCGACGTCGGGAGTCTGCGGCGCCAGTAGGCGGGCAGCCCGCAGGTGCCGCTCCGGCTCGGCCTCGAACGTGAACCGGAAGGCCGCCGGCGCGGTCAGCGAGACCGCCATGCCGTGCGGCACGAGACCGTGGTCGGCGTGCAGGTCTTGCTCCGGGTAGCCCTCCGGGGCGAAGGGCCCGACCTGGCCCGCGATGGGGTAGGCGTTGGCGTGCGGGATGTGCACGCCGGCGTTGCCGAACCCGAGCCCCGCGAAGGTCGCCGCCAGCGACATCTGCTCGCGCGCCTCGAGGTCGTCACCATTTCGCACCGCCGTCCGGAACGCCCCCGCGAGCAGCGCCAGGGCACGCTCGGACCACACGTCGGCGATCGGGTTGGCACCGCAGTACGGCACTCGCTCGTTCGCCGCCTTGTGCTCGTACGAGGTGTAGGGCCGTGCCGTGTAGCTCTCCAGTGCGTGGCAGAGGATGTCCATGCCGGCCGCCGCCGTGACGCCGGACGGCTGCGTCATCGTCAGCTCGGGGTCGACGATCGCCATGGTGGGACGCAGCCGCGGGTGCGAGATGCCGGTCTTGACCTTCTGGGCGATGACGTCGAGCACGCAGATCGTCGTGCTCTCGCTGCCCGTGCCGGTGGTCGTGGGCAGCGCGATGAGCGGGAGCAACGGGTTGGCCGGCGCGAGGGCACGACCGACCGGAGCGTTGATGTAGTCCATCAGCTCGCCCTCGTTCGTCAGCAGCAGGTCGACGGCCTTGGCGGTGTCGATGCTGCTGCCACCGCCCACCGCGACGACGACGTCGAACGGGCCTGCGTCGCGCGCGAAGTCGATCGCGGTCCGCAGGCTCTCGTCGGTCGGCTCGACGCGCGACTCACCGAACACGACCGCAGTGACGCCGGCGGCCTGCGCCTGCTCCGCGAGGTCGTCGACGACGCCCGTGGCCCGCACGCCGGCGTCGGTGACCATCAGCACCCGCTTCGCACCGAGCGCGACGAGCTCATGAGCCAGCTCGTGCCGGGCGCCCGAACCGAACTTCAGGGCAGGCGAGGCGTAGGTGAAGACGGTCTCGGGGACGGTCGGGGTGAACGGTGACGGCACGGCGGCTCCTTCGGGTCTCCGCCGACCATACGACCTCCGCGTCCCGGGGTGAACGACATCGTCATCGCCTCACGAGGCGTTGGCTAGGGTGGTGCGGACGAACAGGAGGCTCGATGCGTTCACGACGGCCCGCACAGGCGGGGCACGCGGTGGGGTCCGCCCTGCTGGTCCTGGCGCTCGCTTCCTGCCAGACCGGCGACGCTGGCGCGGGCGCGCCCACCACGACGACCACGCCCGTGGCCGCGATCGCCGAGCACGAGGCCGGCCCCGAGAGCCCCTTGGCCTACGGACTGACCGTCCCGGAGGGCGCCACCCAGCTCGGTCCGCTCGCGCGGTACCGCAGCGACCGGATGATCGAGGCCTACCAGAGCGAGCTGGCCACCGCCCTCGCCGCACAAGGGGTCCGCGAGGCCGTGCGGGCCGCGAACGGCAACCCCGAGGGTGTCGCGCAGCCCGAGGCGCCGCCGATCACCAAGAACGGCCGTCCGGACGACGACTCGTTCGCCTTGCTGGAGGAGCCCCCGCCGGCCGACATCACGGCGGCGGTCATCCGGCTCGGCGACGAGCCCTCGGACGCCGTCGAGTCGATGGTCCGCCAGATCGCCGAGGTGCTGCCCGAGGCCGACATCGATCCTGACGACATCGCCTCCTACTGCACCATCGAGGACGAGCGGGTCGCCGCCTGCAAGCTCGAGGTGCAGGGCGCCACCGAGGACGACCGCGAGCTCGCCATCTCGATGTACGTCGATCCGGGCGACGTCGCCACGCGCACCGCTCCCCCGTCGAGCCAGACGCAGCCGGTCATGGAGGTCCGCATCCAGGATCTCAGCGATCCCCGCGTGACGCGGGCCAGCGCGCTCCGGGGCGCAGACGTCCCCGAGAGCGGGGGCGACACGACGGCACGGGTCGTGTGGCCGGCCATGGACCTCGAGGCACCGCAGGACACCCCGCTGCTGTACGGCTGGGTGCGTCCGGAGGGGGCCACGATGCTGCTCAGCTCGTTCCGCCCCGGGTTCGTGTCGCTGTACGTGCCCAACGCGGCGGACGCCCGGGAGATCGCCCGCACCTACGTCGAGGGACTCGCGCCGGGCGTCGCCGTCACGAAGGACTCCTACGAGGGCCTCAACGAGGTCGACGTGACCTTCTCGGCCACCGCTCCCGACGGCTCGCGAGCCGTCGGCACGCACGTCATCACCGCGCGCGGCAACTACGTGATGCTGTTCCACTCCCCCGCCCAGGGCTGAGCCGCCCAGGGCTGAACCTCAGCGGTAGCGGTCGAGCGTGGCCAGGACGTGCTGCACCACGGGCAGCAGAGGGCGGCCGTCGGTGACCTCCGACAGCGGCAGCCAGACGGCCAGGTCGGTCGTGCTGTCCTGCTCGACCACGTGCGGATCCTCGATGTCGTCGACCTCGCAGGCGTAGATCAGGTGGACCCCGTGGTAGTCCTCGTAGACGTCGCCACGGCCGGCGGCCACCGCGTGGTGGCTGTGCACGTCGACGAGGCGGGCCACCGTCACCCGCAGGCCCGTCTCCTCCCACACCTCGCGTCGCACCGCGTCGTGCGGCGACTCCCCGTGGTCGACTCCTCCCCCGGGCAGCGCCCAGCCTCCGGCCGGGAAGCCGATCGGCGAGATGCGGGTGATCAGCAGCTCGGGCTCGGTGCCGGCGCGCAGCACGACCCCGTACGCGCCGAGACGCTGCGTGCGTCGTGCCTGCGGATTCTGCTCCACGCTCGCTCCAGATGTCGGTCGAGGATGCGGCCGCTAAAGTCAACCAGATGAGTGCGCTCGCCCCGCTGCCGGTCACTCCCCCGTCCGGACCGAAGCAGCGCATCGCCTACCTCGACAACGCCCGCTACTGGGTCATGTTGCTCGTGGTGATCGGCCACTCCCTGACCGAGCTCGTCGTCATGGACTCCGCGCGCGGCGTCTACACGTGGATCTACGCCTTCCACATGCCGCTGTTCATCCTCATCTCGGGCTACACCGCCCGGCACTACGTGGGCGACCTGCACCAGATCCGGCGCCTCATCGGCACCCTCGTCGTGCCCTACCTGCTGGTCGAGCTGAGCCTGCAGCTGATCACCCGGCACTACGACGGCCATCCCGACCGGCTCATGGTGCTCTCGCCCCAGTGGGTGGGCTGGTTCATGGCCGCTCTCATCATCTGGCGGCTGACCACCCCCATCTGGCGGGCCCTGAAGTACCCGATCACGACGTCCATCGTGATCTCGCTGGCGTCGGGACTGATCGAGATCCCCAACGCCCTGGCCCTGCACAAGACCATCGCGTTCCTGCCGTTCTACGTCATCGGGCTGCACATGAGCCGCGAGCGCTTCCTGCGGCTCGGCGCCTGGAACCTGCGGGTCGCCTCGGCCGCCTTCCTGGGCCTGACCTTCGTCATCTGTCAGTTCGTGCGCTTCCCGAGCTCCAGCCAGTGGCTGCTGTGGAAGAACAGCTACGCCGAGATGGAGGTCGATCCGGGCGAGGGCCTGGCCATCCGCGCCGGGCTCCTGCTGCTGGGTCTCGCGATGACCGCAGCCGCCCTCTCGTTGGTGCCTCGCCGGCGGTCGTGGACCACCGCACAGGGCGAGCGCACGTTCTACTGCTACCTGCTGCACGGCTTCGTCATCATCTGGCTCGACCGGCACTACGACCTGTGGGCCCGCATCGAGCCCTACGGCGCGCCGGCCGTGCTGGGCTGCATCGTCGCGTCGATCGTGCTGGCCACGCTGCTGATGACCCCGCCCGTCAAGCGCGTCTTCCACCCGCTGTTCGAGCCCAAGCTGACGTGGCTCTTCCGCAGCGCCGACGAGTCCCCCCGCGTCCGCATCCCCACCTGACCGCCCCCAAAGGTCAGGCAGCGCGGGTCAGGCAGCGCGGGTGGCGACGATGATGTCGTTCTCGTCGTACTGCCCCGTCGCGGGGTCGAGAATGCAGGTGATCACGACAAGGCGGTTCGCGTCGTGGGTCCAGATGTCCTGAGCGCCGATCTCGGTCTTCAGGATCTCGAGCTTCTGCTCGACCAGGAACTGCTCGCCGCGGTACGCGAGCTGGTCACCCACCTGAAGGCCGCGGATCTGGTCACCCACGCACCCCTGGTCTCGGCACGCATGAGCCAGGAGGTAGTCGGTCCCGCCGTCCTCGGGATAGCCGTGGCCGGGGTCGACGACCTGCCAGAAGGCCTCACCCGCGTCGGGAGGATTCCAGACGGGCGTGTAAGGCATGGTGCGGGTCGACTCGATGCTGACCGCGAGCTCGGGGGTCGCTGTCGGACTCGCGGCCGGCGACGGTGTCGCCGAGGGTGTCGGCTTCGGGCTCGCGGTCTGCTCGCTCGCCGGACCGAGCACACCGGTCAGGACCAGCGCCAGGATCACGCCGGCAGCGGCGAGGACCGCCCCGCCGACGTACCACCGGCGGCGGCTCTTCTGGGCGTCGTCCTTCTGGGCGTGTCGTCCCTGCATGCCTGCTTCACCTCTCCTGGACCCAGAACGAGCGGTGATCCCCGAGGCTCCGGGGATCACCGCTCGTTCGCCGAGCTGATTCGATCAGTGGCCGGTGTCGACCGCGACCGGGACCGTGGGCTGCTGCACGACGGGACCGCCGGTGCCCGGAGCCGGCGGCGGCGTAGCCGGGAGGCAGTCACCGGTGCCGAAGAAGAACGTGTCGCCCAGTGCGCTGAGCGAGTTGACGACCGAGTCCTCGGCGCCGGTGATGCCGAAGCCGAGGACCTCGTACCGCAGGCCCTGGTCGAACCCGGCCTCGATCTGCGCGAGGAGCTCCTCGTAGTCGGCGGTGTCTCCGACGCCGCCCGAGTCGGTCAGCGCCTGCCCGTCGAGCGTGAAGGTGCCGGCACCGGTGAACGCGGTCTCGTTACGCACGGTGGTGAACTCCGGCGTCTCGTCCTGGTCGTCCTCGTACAGGAAGAACGGGACCTGCAGAGTCACTGAGCCGCTCTCCATCGTGACGGCGAGGGACTCGAAGACGGCCCGGATCTCCTCGACGGTGTCGGGGCGCCCGTCGATCGGGAAGCCCTTGAGCACCTGGGTGACTGAGGCGACGGCACCCGCCGGCGGCGCCAGGAAGGTCACCGAGCACTCGTTGAAGGTCAAGCTCTCGTCGACCGCGGTGTCGGGGTCCGTGGCGCTGCCGATGTGCCACTGGTCGTAGTTGTAGCCGTCCGTGCCTTCGGCGCCGTTCTCGAAGCCGATGATGTCGTCCGGACCGAGCTGGACGTTGGCGGCAGACGCGGACGTCATGCCACTCAGGACGAGCGCGGCCGACGCAGCGACGGCGCCGAGAGTGATGGCGGCGCCCTTGCGGGCGCGCGTGGCAGTCAGGTTCATGGGTGCCTCTCAGGCGAACGTGGTGTTGACGAGCGTCATCGACACGGGTACTGCCTCGACGCCACCTGAAATTAGCATAAGTCCGGGCAGACGAACACAGATCGTCCGAACGAGATCGCTGGCGGTCTTCCGGAGTCGCTGTGCCCGGACGGCCGCACGAGCTCAGCTGCTCCACCACGACGATCGGCCCCGGACCGTGAGGTCCGGGGCCGATCGTCAGGGTGAGGCTTCGGGTCAGCCCTCGTAGGAGGTGAAGTCGAAGTCCTCGAGCACCGGCGCGCCGGCCTCGGCACCGCCGAAGCCGTAGTCGTAGCCCTCGCCGTAGCCGGCCACGGAGAACGCGTTCTCGCGGGCCTCCTCGGTGGGCTCGACCCGGATGTTCTTGTAACGATCCAGACCGGTGCCGGCCGGGATCAGCTTGCCGATGATGATGTTCTCCTTCAGGCCGCGCAGCGAGTCCGACTTGCCATGGATGGCAGCGTCGGTGAGCACCCGGGTGGTCTCCTGGAAGGAGGCCGCCGAGAGCCACGACTCGACCGCGAGCGAGGCCTTCGTGATGCCCATCAGCACGGGACGACCGGAGGCGGGGGTGCCGCCCTCGGCCACGACACGACGGTTCTCGGCCTCGAACTTCGCCCGGTCGACCAGGTCGCCCGGGATCAGCTTGGCCTCGCCCTGCTCGATGACCGTCACGCGACGCAGCATCTGCCGCACGATGATCTCGATGTGCTTGTCGTGAATCGCCACGCCCTGGCTGCGGTAGACCTCCTGGACCTCGTCCACGAGGTGCTCCTGCGCCTTTCGAACACCGAGGATGCGCAGGACTTCCTGCGGATCCGGGGTGCCGTGCGTGAGCTGCTCGCCCACCTCGACGTGCTGACCGTCCTGGATGAGCAGGCGCGCACGCTTGGTGACCGGGAACTCCAGCGGCTCCGAGCCGTCGTCGGGGGTGACGACCAGCTTGCGAGTCTTGTCGCTGTCGTCGATCGTGACGCGACCAGCGGCCTCCGTGATGGGGGCCTTGCCCTTGGGCTGGCGGGCCTCGAACAGCTCGACGACGCGCGGCAGACCGTGCGTGATGTCGTCACCAGCCACACCACCGGTGTGGAAGGTACGCATCGTGAGCTGCGTGCCGGGCTCACCGATCGACTGGGCCGCGATGGTGCCGACGGCCTCGCCGATGTCGACGAGCTTGCCGGTGGCCAGCGAGCGGCCGTAGCACTTGGCGCACGTACCGGCAGCCGCCTCACAGGTGAGGACGGTGCGGACGCGGACGTCGGTGACACCGGCGGCGATGAGTCGCTCGATCTCGAGGTCGCCCAGGTCACCGCCCGCCTCGACCAGCACGTCGCCGGTCTCGGGGTGGGTGACCTCGGTGGCCGAGGTGCGCGAGTACGCCGAGGTCTCGACGTGCTCGTGCGCGACGACCGAACCGTCGTCCAGACGGTCGGCGATCTTCTTGGGCAGACCACGCTCGGTACCGCAGTCGGGCTCACGGATGATGACGTCCTGGCTGACGTCGACGAGTCGACGCGTCAGGTAGCCCGAGTCGGCGGTACGCAGAGCGGTGTCGGCCAGACCCTTACGAGCACCGTGCGTCGCGATGAAGTACTCGACGACGCTGAGGCCCTCGCGGTAGTTGGCCTTGATCGGACGCGGGATGATCTCGCCCTTGGGGTTGGCCACCAGACCACGCATGGCCGCGATCTGCCGCAGCTGCATCATGTTTCCGCGAGCACCGGAGTTGACCATCATGAAGATGGGGTTGTCCTCGTGGAAGTTGCCGGCCATCTTCTCCGCGACCTCGGCCGTGGCCTGGGTCCAGATCTCGATGAGCTCCTGGCGACGCTCGTCCTCGGTGATCAGACCGCGGTCGAACTGCTTCTGGACCTTGGCGGCCTGATCCTCGTAGTTGGCGAGGATCTGCGGCTTCTCGGCCGGGCTGACGACGTCGTCCATGCTGATCGTCACGCCGGAACGCGTCGCCCAGTGGAAGCCGGTGTCCTTGAGGTTGTCCAGTGCGTTGGCCACGTCGACCTTGCTGTACCGCTCGGCCAACGCGTTGACGATGACGCCGAGCTCCTTCTTGCCCACCTGGAAGTTGACGTACTCGTAGTCCTCGGGAAGCGTCTCGTTGAAGAGCGCGCGGCCCAGCGTCGTGTCGCGCTTGACGCCGTCGACGATGATCGTGACCTTGCTCTGCAGCGTGATCTCGCGGCGGTCGAAGGCCATGATCGCCTCGGCGACCGAGCTGAAGGAACGACCCTCGCCCGGGTGTCCCGACCGGTCCAGCGTCAGGAAGTACAGGCCGATGATCATGTCCTGGGTCGGCATGGTGACCGGCCGGCCGTCGGACGGCTTCAGGATGTTGTTCGTGCTGAGCATCAGGATGCGGGCCTCGGCCTGCGCCTCAGCGCTCAGCGGCAGGTGCACGGCCATCTGGTCACCGTCGAAGTCGGCGTTGAAGGCCGAGCAGACGAGTGGGTGGATCTGGATGGCCTTGCCCTCGATGAGCTGCGGCTCGAACGCCTGGATGCCCAGACGGTGCAGGGTGGGTGCACGGTTGAGCAGCACGGGGTGCTCGGTGATGACCTCTTCGAGCACGTCCCACACGACCGGGCGCGCACGCTCGACCATGCGCTTGGCGCTCTTGATGTTCTGCGCGTGAGCGAGGTCGACCAGGCGCTTCATGACGAACGGCTTGAACAGCTCGAGCGCCATCTGCTTGGGCAGACCGCACTGGTGCAGCTTGAGCTGCGGGCCGACGACGATGACCGAACGGCCCGAGTAGTCGACGCGCTTGCCGAGCAGGTTCTGACGGAACCGGCCCTGCTTGCCCTTGAGCATGTCGGAGATCGACTTCAGCGGGCGGTTGCCCGGACCCGTGACGGGACGGCCACGACGGCCGTTGTCGAACAGCGAGTCGACGGCCTCCTGCAGCATCCGCTTCTCGTTGTTGACGATGATCTCGGGCGCGCCGAGGTCGAGAAGTCGCTTGAGGCGGTTGTTGCGGTTGATGACGCGGCGGTACAGGTCGTTGAGGTCGCTGGTCGCGAACCGGCCACCGTCGAGCTGCACCATCGGGCGCAGCTCCGGCGGGATGACCGGGACGGCGTCGAGGACCATGCCGGCCGGGTGATTGTTCGAGGCACGGAAGGCCTCGACCACCTTGAGGCGCTTGAGCGCGCGGGTCTTGCGCTGCCCCTTGCCCGTGGCGATGATCTCTTTCAGCGACTCGGCCTCGAGGTCGAGGTCGAAGTCCTGCAGGCGCTTCTGGATCGCCGCGGCGCCCATGTAGCCCTCGAAGTACTGGCCGAAGCGGTAGACCATGTCGCGGTAGAGGAGCTCGTCGCCCTCGAGGTCCTGGACCTTGAGGCCCTTGAACCGGTCCCAGACCTCGTTGAGGCGGTCGATCTCGCGCTGCGTGCGGTCGCGACGCTGCTTGGCCTCACGCTCGGCGGCGTCCTTGACCTTGCGCTTGGCGTCGGCCTTCGCGCCCTCGTCCTCGAGGGTCTTGAGGTCCTCCTCGAGCTTCGCCATGCGCTCGTTGACCTCGTTGTCGCGACGGGTCTCGAGCTGCTCGCGCTCCATGGAGATCTTGGCCTCGAGCGAGGACAGGTCGCGGTGGCGAGCATCCTCGTCGACGCGCGTGATCATGTACGCGGCGAAGTAGATGACCTTCTCGAGGTCCTTCGGCGCGAGGTCGAGCAGGTAGCCCAGACGGCTGGGCACACCCTTGAAGTACCAGATGTGCGTGACCGGGGCGGCGAGCTCGATGTGGCCCATCCGCTCACGGCGGACCTTCGAGCGGGTCACCTCGACGCCGCAGCGCTCGCAGACGATGCCCTTGAAGCGCACGCGCTTGTACTTGCCGCAGTAGCACTCCCAGTCCCGGGTGGGACCGAAGATCTTCTCGCAGAAGAGTCCGTCACGCTCGGGCTTGAGCGTGCGGTAGTTGATCGTCTCAGGCTTCTTGACCTCGCCATGCGACCAACGACGGATGTCGTCGGCGGTGGCGAGACCGATCTTGAGCTGGTCGAAGAAGTTCACGTCGAGCACGTTGTCTTCTTTCCCTTACGTTTTCGAAGATTCAGTGGGTGGAGGGGTCGGGCCGGACGCGCAGTGAGCGGTGCCGGCCCGACCGTCTCAGAGGTCGTCGACCGAGGACGGCTCGCGACGCGAGAGGTCGATGCCGAGCTCCTCGGCGGCGCGGAAGAGATCCTCTTCGGCGTCGCGCATCTCGACGGCCGTGCCGTCGCTGGAGAGCACCTCCACATTGAGACACAGCGACTGCATCTCCTTGACGAGGACCTTGAAGGACTCCGGGATGCCCGGCTCCGGCACGTTCTCGCCCTTGACGATGGCCTCGTACACCTTGACGCGGCCCAGGATGTCGTCGGACTTGATCGTCAGCAGCTCCTGCAGCGCGTACGCGGCGCCATAGGCCTCGAGGGCCCAGACCTCCATCTCACCGAAGCGCTGGCCACCGAACTGGGCCTTACCGCCGAGCGGCTGCTGGGTGATCATGGAGTACGGGCCGGTCGAGCGTGCGTGGATCTTGTCGTCGACCAGGTGGTGGAGCTTCAGCATGTACATGTAGCCCACGCTGATGGGGTCCGGGAACGGCTCGCCGGAGCGACCGTCGAACAGCACGGCCTTGCCGGTCGGGTTGACCATCCGGCTGCCATCGCGGTTCGGGAGGGTCGAGCCCAGCAGGCCCGAGATCTCGTCCTCGCTCGCACCGTCGAACACCGGGGTGGCGACCTTGCTGTTCGGCGGGGCCTCGGAGGCACCGATCGACGCGAGGCTCTTGGCCCACGCCGCGGTCTTCTCGTCGACCTTCCAGCCACGCTTGGCGATCCAGCCCAGGTGCATCTCGAGCACCTGTCCGACGTTCATGCGGCCGGGCACACCGAGCGGGTTGAGCACGATGTCGACGGGCGTGCCGTCCTCGAGGAACGGCATGTCCTCGACGGGCAGGATCTTGGAGATGACGCCCTTGTTGCCGTGGCGGCCGGCCAGCTTGTCGCCGTCGCTGATCTTGCGCTTCTGCGCGACGTAGACGCGGACGAGCTGGTTGACGCCGGGGCTGAGCTCGTCGCCGTTCTCGGACTCGAAGACGCGCACACCGATGACCGTGCCGGACTCACCGTGGGGCACCTTCAGCGACGTGTCGCGGACCTCGCGGGCCTTCTCACCGAAGATGGCGCGCAGCAGGCGCTCCTCGGGGGTCAGCTCGGTCTCGCCCTTGGGGGTGACCTTGCCGACCAGGATGTCACCGTTGCCGACCTCGGCGCCGATGCGGATGATGCCGCGCTCGTCGAGATCGGCCAGCATCTCCTCGGAGACGTTGGGGATGTCCCGCGTGATCTCCTCGGGGCCCAGCTTGGTGTCGCGGGCGTCGACCTCGTGCTCCTCGATGTGGATCGAGGTGAGGACGTCGTCCTGCACGACGCGCTGCGACAGGATGATGGCGTCCTCGTAGTTGTGGCCCTGCCACGGCATGAACGCGACCAGCAGGTTGGTGCCGAGCGCCATCTCGCCCTCGTCGGTGCACGGGCCGTCGGCCAGCGGGGTGCCGACCTCGACGCGCTGTCCCTCCGCGACCAGGGGGCGCTGGTTGGTGCAGGTGCCCTGGTTGGAGCGGTGGAACTTCGACAGGCGGTACGTGGTGTAGGTGCCCTCGTCCTCGGCGATCTCGACCATGTCGGCCGAGACCTCCTTGACGACGCCGGCCTTCTTGGCGACGGTGACGTCGCCGGCGTCGACGGCGGCACGGAACTCCATGCCGGTGCCGACCAGGGGGGCGTCGCTGCGGATCAGCGGGACGGCCTGACGCTGCATGTTCGAGCCCATGAGGGCGCGGTTCGCGTCGTCATGCTCGAGGAACGGGATCAGGGCCGTGGCCACCGACACCATCTGGCGCGGCGAGACGTCCATGTAGTCGACCTCGGCGGCCGGGCGGAGCTCGGCCTCGCCACCACGCTGGCGCACGAGGACCATGTCCTCGGCGAACGTGGCCTCGTCGGTGAGGATCGAGTTCGCCTGAGCGACGATGTAGCGATCCTCCTCGGTGGCGGTGAGGTAGTCGATCTGCTCGGTGACGACGCCGTCGACGACCTTGCGGTACGGCGTCTCGACGAAGCCGAACGCGTTGATGCGGCCGTAGGAGGCGAGCGAGCCGATCAGGCCGATGTTCGGGCCCTCGGGGGTCTCGATCGGGCACATGCGGCCGTAGTGCGACGGGTGGACGTCGCGGACCTCGTAGCCGGCGCGCTCACGCGACAGACCACCCGGTCCGAGGGCCGACAGACGCCGCTTGTGCGTCAGGCCCGCGAGCGGGTTGTTCTGGTCCATGAACTGCGAGAGCTGGCTGGTGCCGAAGAACTCCTTCAGCGCCGCGACGACCGGGCGGATGTTGATCAGGGTCTGCGGCGTGATGGCCTCGACGTCCTGGGTCGTCATGCGCTCGCGGACGACACGCTCCATGCGGGCCAGGCCGGTGCGGAGCTGGTTCTGGATCAGCTCGCCGACGCTGCGCATGCGGCGGTTGCCGAAGTGGTCGATGTCGTCGGGCTCGACGATCGTGGCGCCCGCGGGCATCTCGATCTCGGTCTCGCCGGCGTGCAGCGCCACGACGTACTTGATCGTCGCGACGATGTCGTCGATCGTCAGCGTCTGCTGGTCGAAGGCCTCGGTGGTGCCGAGCTTCTTGTTGATCTTGTAGCGACCGACCTTGGCCGTGTCGTACCGCTTCGGGTTGAAGTAGTAGTTCTCGATCAGGGTCTGGGCGGCCTCGCGCGACGGCGGCTCGCCCGGACGCAGCTTGCGGTACAGGTCGAGGAGGGCCTCGTCCTGGGTCTGCGCGTTGTCCTTCTCGAGGGTCTGGCGGATCGACTCGTACTGGCCGAACTCCTCCAGGATCTGCGCCTCGGTCCAGCCGAGGGCCTTGAGCAGGATCGTGACGCTCTGCTTGCGCTTGCGGTCGAGGCGGACACCGACGGCGTCGCGCTTGTCGATCTCGAACTCGAGCCACGCACCACGCGACGGGATGACGCGCGCGGTGTAGATGTCCTTGTCGGACGTCTTGTCGGCGTTGCGCTCGAAGTAGACGCCCGGCGAGCGGACCAGCTGGCTGACGACGACACGCTCGGTGCCGTTGATGACGAAGGTGCCCTTGTCGGTCATGAGCGGGAACTCGCCCATGAACACGGTCTGGCTCTTGATCTCGCCGGTCTCGTTGTTCATGAACTCGGCGGTGACGAACAGCGGGGCGGCGTACGTGACGTCGCGCTCCTTGCAGTCGTCGACCGAGTACTTCGGGGGCTCGAAGCGGTGGTCGCGGAACGACAGGCTCATCGTCTCGGAGAAGTCCTCGATGGGACTGATCTCCTCGAAGATCTCCTCGAGACCGCTCTTGACCGAGACGTCGGTGCGTCCCGCGGCGAGGGCGGCGTCGACGCCGGCCTGCCAGGTCTCGTCGCCGATCAGCCACGAGAAGCTGTCGGTCTGCAGGGCCAAGAGCTCAGGAACCTCGAGGGGCTCGGCGATCTTGGCGAAAGAGATGCGGCGCGGATGCCCGACGCTCTTGCTCGGGGTCTTGCTGGAGGTCTTGCTGGCGGACGATGCGGCAGTACGCGAGGCGGCCAAGAGAGGTCCTTCCACAGGCTCGCGGGCGGGTGATCCGGGGCGGCTCGGCGGGCGGGTGCCCGCTGGGTCGTCGCTCCGGTTCGGCTCGGTGTCCGCGCACGACAAACCATCCCCGTCAAGGGCAGAGGGCATGGCAAGGCGAGCGCGAAAGATCAGTGTAACGCGATTTCCACGCCAGATGCAACCGGGTGCTTGACATCACGGCGACGATGCCTCAGTCTGTCAGGTCGGTCTCAGGAACAGAGGCAGGAACCGAGGCGGGATCGAGCTACTCGCCGAGGTAGGTGACCTCGTCGACCAGCCACTGCGAGTCCTCGCGCACGAGGTCGACCTGCAGTCGCTGGGTCAGCACGACGGGCTCGGGCGTCGCGGCGTTGAGCGTGATGCGGTCGGCGATGACCAGCACGCGCGCCTCGTCCTGGTCGCAGTCGTCGTCGCAGGGCTGGGTCGCCGCGGCGTAGACGGTGGTGCTCATCTGCGCCTGGGCCGCGACGGCCTGCTGGCGCAGCTCCTCGACCAGGTCGTCGTACTCGGCCTCGGCGTACCGCGGCGACACGAGGCCCGCCGTGGCGTCGGCGTAGCTGTCGAGGTCGCGGTAGTCGTAGGTGAAGATCGTCTGCACGGCCGTGGCGGCAGCATCAGCGGCGTCCTGCGCTTGGGCGTACGACAACGGCGTGGAGCGCTGCATGTGCTGGTAGCCGAAGCCGGCCGCGGCCAGGCCGACGAGCAGCACGACGATCGCGACCGCGAGCCGCAGGTTCAGCCGGCGGCCGAGACCGCTGAGGCGAGACACGACGCCGGGGCGGTCGCCGCTGGTCGGTTTCGCCGTCCCCTCGGGAGGGGTGGTCGGTGGCGGAGTCTTCGGCTGCGGCGTCGACCGCGGCGACTTCGGCGTCTTGTCGGAGCCGCCGGCAGGCGTCGGTCGGCGCACCGGCACGCGGGGCGTGCGTCCGGCCGGAGGCGTGGGGCGGCTCGGCGTGACGGCCGGCTTGGACTCACCGGCGATGCGGCGACGACGCGGCTGCTGCGGGGTGCTCACTGCGGGGCCTCCGGCGTGGTCGCGGGGCCCGGGGTCGTGGCCTCGGGAGCTGACACGTCGGCCGAGGCGATCGGGATCTCGGTATAGTCGTTGACCTTCCAGCCCGAGCCGTCCTTGGCCAGCTCGACGAAGGTGCGCGCGCCGACCGCGGTCGGCTGGCCGCCTTCGCTGCCCAGCGTGAAGGTGAACACCACGACGGCCGTGGCGGAGTCGGCGTCGAGCTCGGTGACCCCGATCGACCGGACCGAGACACCGCGGGACGTCTGCTGGCTCTGCACCATCGTGGGCTCGGCCTCGTCGAGGTTCGTCTCGATGACCTTCTGCAGGGAGTCGGTCACCAGACCGTCGACCCGCTCGCGGTAGTCGTCGAGCTCGGCGGCGTCGTAGGTGTTGAAGGTGACGACGAAGTCCTCCGCCGCCGCGCTGGCGGCCTTGGCGTCCTGCGACCAGTCGTCGCTGACCACGCGGGGCACGACGAAGGCCAGCACCAGGCCCGTGACGAGACCGAGCACGCCGATGACCACCGGCACGACGATCAGCAGGCGGTCCTTGGACAGCCGCGTCACTGCGTCGTTCCGAGCAGCAGCCACTGCAGGTCGCTCTGGCCCGCGGGGCTCCCGACGGTCGAGCGGTTGAGCTCCGCCTTGGTGGAGCTGCGGGGCACCAGGGCCTCGGCGCCCGGCACGGTGGTGTCGCACCCGACGGTCGGGTCGAACACCGGGCCGTTGCTGGTGACGTCGGAGATGTCGTGCGGCGGCCGGATGTCGCGGTACCCGGGGTTCGCCACCGCCGGGGGAGCGAGCCCGGAGGACCACACAGCGTCGCGTCGAGCGCGAGGATGTTGCCGAACGACGCGTTGTACTCGCCGTCGCCGGTCGGCGTCGCCACGGTATAGGCGCCCTGGACGACGTAGGGGTACAGCAGGAGCAGCGCCTGCAGGCCGGCCACGTTCTGGTCGGCGATCTCGGTCGGACCACGCAGCCCGGCGAGGACCGCGCTGAGGTCGGCGGAGTTCTCGCTGACGACGGCGTTGATCACGGCGGCTGCACCCGTGCCGGTGTCGATCAGACGACGCAGGTCGGGATCGGCGCCCACGAGCGTGTCGGAGAACAGCGCGAGGTCGCGCGAGAACGACTGGATCTGGCTGCCCTTGTCGATCTGCGTCTGCAGCACGGTGCTGGAGTCACGGATCAGCTGGCGGGTGACCTCGAGGTTGTCCTGCGCGGCGCCGATGAAGACGGCCGAGGAGTCGAGGATCGTGGCGATCTCGGGGCCGGCGTCCTCGAAGGCGATGCCCAGCTCGGTGACGACGGTGCGGAGGTCCTCGGTGCCGACCGAGGCGACGAACGCGTTGACGTCAGTCAGCAGCGTCGTGGTGTCGATCGGGACGCGGGTGTCCTCGACACCGATCGACGTGCCCGACTTGAGGTACGGACCGGCCGACGTGCGCGGCTGGAGGTCGATGTACTGCTCACCGATCGCCGACTTGTTGGCCACGACGGCCTCGAGATCGGCCGAGATGTTCGGCGCACTCTTCTCGATGTCGAGACGAGCCCGCACGCCGTCCTCGGTGAAGGTCAGCTTGCCGACCTTGCCCACCGCGATGCCGCGGTACGTGACCTCCGCGCCGGCGAAGATGCCGCCGGACTCCTCGAGGTCGGCCGTGACGCTGTAGGTGCGGTCGATGAACAGGCGGTCCAGCTGGGCGTACTTGCCGCCCACGTACGACGCGCCGATCAGCGTGATGATGACGAACAGGATGAGCTGGACACGGGTGATGCGCGAGATCATGACAAGACCTCCGTCGGGAGCAGGAGGCCGGCCAGGTCGGACGACGAGGCGGAGGCGGCGGGCGCCCGGCACGAGCCGAGCAGCCCGCAGAGCAGGCCTCCCCCGCCGGCGCCCGACGCCCCGGGGGTGGGGCTGGGCGCGGGGCTGGGGCTGGTGCCCGGTGCCGCCGGGGCGCCAGGAACCTCACCACCACCGCCGACGTCGCCGGTGAGGCCCTCGATCAGGTCGACCAGCTGACCGGAGCCGGCGGCACCCTCGGTGCCCTCGGCGTCGGGCACCGGCGCCTCGGCCGCGGACGGAAGCGCCGTCCCCAGGTCGAGGCCCAGCAGCCCGGCGAGCAGGAACTGCAGCTCCTCGGGAGCGAGGTTGATGTTGATCTTGAGGTTCAGGGAGTCGCCGCTGCAGCCCTTCGGGCTGGAGTCGATGTCGGAGTATGCCACCTCGGAGTAGTCCAGGCCGGAACCGGGACGGAACACCGGGCACTCCGCCAGCGAGGTCTGCGCTGCGGTGAGCGAACCGCCCACCGCCTCGTCGGGGAACGGGAAGGTGGCGATGGTGCTGAGGTTCGCCACGAGGTCGTCGCCGGCCAGCGCCAGGTTGGCCAGGATCGGCTGGAGCGCCTGCAGGTTGGCGATGGTGTCCTCACGGGACGCCGCGATGACGCCGGTGGCGGTGTCACCCAGCTCCTGCAGCGCCGTGGTCAGGCGCACGAGGTCGTCGCGCTGCTGGTCGAGCACCGTGAGCGCCTCGGGCAGGTTGTCGAGCGCCGAGGTGAGCGCCGCCTCCTGGGCGTTGGCGGTGACCGCGAGGTTGTCGACCTTCTCGAGGGCGCCGAGCAGCGCGTCCTTGTTGGTGTCGATCTGCCCCAGGAACTGGGTGCTGCTCTGCAACAGCTGCTTGATCTCGGTCTCGTTGCCGGTGACGGCCTTGTTGAGCTCGGTGACGATGATGTTGGTCTTCTCGAGCCCACCACCGTTGAACAGCAGCGAGGCGGCGCCCAGCACCTCCTCGACCTCGGGATTGCGACCCGAGCGCTCGAGCGGGATGGAGTCGCCGTCGGACAGCTCGCCGGTGGCGGCGCCGCTCGCGGGGGCGTCAAGCGAGACGAACTTCTCGCCCAACAGGCTCGACTGGCGGATGGTCGCCTCGGCGTTGTCGGGCAGCTCGACGTCACCGTTGACGAGCACCGTCACCTGGGCGGTCCAGCCCTTGAGCTTGATGTCGATGACGCGGCCCACGGCGATGTCGTCGACCCGCACCGCGCTCTGCGGCACGAGGTCGAGCACGTCGCGGAACTCGACGGTGACCTCGAATGGCTCGTCGCCGACGTCGGCGCCACCGGGCAGCGGCACGCTGGTCGGGTCGAGGGTGCAGCCCGAGAGCACGAGGGCGGCGGTGGCGGCCAGCGTCGCGAGCGGGCGTCGGGTGCGCATCACGGGGTCACTCCCAACAGAGCGGCGAGGTCGGAGTCACTGGAGGCCACCGTGGCTCGGGGCAGGGCTCCGGTCAGGCCTGACAGGGCCGACGTGGGGTCGGTGGCCGCCCCCGGCGCCGCGCCCGGCTCAGTGGACGGAATGAGGTTGCCCAGGCCCAGGTTGCCGAGCAGTCCACCCAGCGTGTCGCACAGTCCCCCGTCACCCGGGACGCCCCCGACCAGGGAGCAGATCAGCAGCTGCGGATCGCTGAGGTACTGCGTGATGGTACCCGGGAGATCGGCAAGGGTGTCGAGCGTGCCGTAGAACCCGTTGTAGGCGAGCGCCAGGTTGGACAGGGCGACCGGGGCGCCGACGGTGATCTCGCCGAACTCCCCCTGGCGCGCCGCCAGCGTCTCGGCGACGGTGCGCAGGTTGGCGATGTTGGTGCGCAAGGTGGTGCGGTTGTCGCGCACCAGGCCCTCGACCGAGGTCAGGGCCGTGGCCAGCGTGCCCAGCGTCGCCGCCAGGTCCTCGCGCTCGGCCTCGAGCACCTCGGCGACGTCGGCGGTGTTGTCGTTGAAGGCGCGAACCGCGGCGTCGTTGCGCTCGAGCATCGCGACGAAGTCGGAGATCTGACGCACGCCACCGAACAGCTCGTCGGAGTTGTCGGCCAACGTGTTGCTGAGGCCGCCGAAGTTGCGCAGTGTCTCGTTGAGCTGCGCACCCTGACCGTCGAGCTGGTCGGCAGCACCGGCGACGAGGTCGTCGAGCGCACCGTCCTTGTTCGCGCCGTCGGGGCCGAGGGCCACCGCGAGGTCATCGAGCGACTGGTAGACCTCGTCGAGCTCGACCGGCACGGCGGTGCGGTCCTGGCCGAGGCGCGCGTTGTCGGCCAGCACCTCACCGCCGTCGTACGCGGGGCTGAACTGCACGAAGCGATCGCCCACGATGGCCGGCGAGACGATGACGGCCCGCACGTCGTCGGGCAGCTTGACGTCGGCGTCGTACGTGATGGTGGCGCGGACGACGTCGCCACGAGGCTGCAGCTTGTCGACCGTGCCGACCGGCACGCCGAGGACGCGGACCTCCGAGCCCTCGTAGAGCGCGATGGTCTGCGGGAAGTCGACCGTGACCGTGCGGTCCTCGGAGCCCCGGTCGAAGACCAGGACGGCGGCCGCGAAGAGCGCCAGCACCACGAAGATGGCGAGCACCTTCGACGCGCCGGCGAGACGCTGGGCGAACGAGACCTGACTCATGGCGTGCCTCCCGTGCTGAGTCCGCCGAGCAGGTCCTCGGTGAGGCCGGTGCCGAGACCCAGCAGGTTGTCGAACCAGGGGCCCGTGCCGAGCGCCTGCGAGAAGACCCGCAGGAACGTCGGACCGATGCGCAGGATCTCGTCGAGCGTGGCCTGGTTGCGGGCCAGCACATCGGTGACGGCCTGCAGCTGGGTCAGGGCCGGACCGAGGTCCGCCTCAGTCTCGTCGACGAGACTGACCAGCTCGTTCGAGATGGTCTGGGTCGAGACCAGCAGGGTGTGGATGGCGTCGCGTCGCGCCGTGATGGCCGCGAAGAGCGTGCTGGAGTCGGTGAAGAGCGTCTCCAGCTGGGCGTTGCGCGAGGCCAGGGTGCCGGCGACGCTCTCGAGCCCGGTGAGCAGACCGTTGATCTGCTGGTCGCGAGCGGCCAGGTTGGCCGAGACGTCGGAGAGTCCGGTGATGGCCGCCTGGAACTCGACCGGCGAGGTGGCGGAGACCTCGCCCAACGTCTCGAGCGCCGTGGCGAGCTGGTCGACGTCGAGGGCGTCGGTCGTCTCGGAGAGGTCGGAGAACGCCTCGACGACGTCGTAGGGCGGGACCGTGCGGGAGATCGGGATGGTCGAGCCCTCGGCCATCTGACCCTCGCCGTCCGGGGTGAGCGCCAGGAAGGTGGCGCCCAGCAGCGTGCGGATGCGGACCGCGGCGCCGGTCTCGTCGCCGAAGCCGTCACCACCGGTGATGCGGAAGGTCACCCGCACCGTGTCGTCGCGCAGCTCGACGTCGTCGACCTTGCCGACCGTGACACCGGCGACGCGGACCTCGTCGCCACCGCGCAGGCTGCCGACCTCGGTGAAGTCGGCGCTGTAGATGTCGCCGCCACCGATGATCGGGAGGCGGTCGGCCCGGAAGGCACCGACCAGTAGGGCCGCGATCAGGGCGAAGCCCAGGAGGCCGATGATGGTGTGGTTGCGTTCGCGGAACGGCTTCACTGTGCCCCTCCGTTCGGGCCGGGGCCGCGGTCACAGCGGTCGCCACCGAGCGCCGGGAACGCACTGGGCGGGAGCTGCAGTCCGGGCGTCGCGCCGGTGGGATCGCTGAGCGTGAGGCTCAGACCGCACACGTAGAAGTTGAACCGGCTGCCCGAGGACGCCATGTTGGTCAGCTTCTGCATCTTGGGCGGGATGATCTGCAGGTTCCTCTCGAGGACGGACAGGTTCTCGCCGTTGGTCAAGGTCGTGGTGAGCTGCCGCAGGGCGGTGACGTCGGCCGCCAGGGCCGGCGTGCCTTCCTCCAGCAGACCAGCAGTCTCCTGCGACAGGCCCGAGATGGAGTCGAGCGAGTTGAGGATCGCGTCGCGGTCGGAGTTCAGGCCGCTGACGAACTGCTGGAGCGTGTCGATGGTCTGCCCCAGCTCGACGTCGCGACTGGAGACGATGTCGAGCGTCGTGCTGAGGTTGGTGATGACGTCGCCGATCAGCTGGTCGCGGTCGGCCAGCGTCGAGGTGAGCGACGCCGTGGTGGCGAGCAGGCTCTGGATGTTGCCGGCCTCGCCCTGCAGGACCTGGATGATCTCGAACGCGAACTGGTTGGTGTCGTCGGGCGACAGCGCCTCGAAGACCGGCTTGAACCCGTTGAGCAGCACGTTGAGGTCGAGCGCGTCGGTGGTGCGCTCGTCGGGGATGGTCGAGCCCGGCTTCATCACCTCAGAGCTGCCCTCGGCGCCCTGCGTGAGGGCCATGTAGCGCTGCCCGACCAGGTTGCGGAACTTCAGCGTCGCCTCGGTGTTCTGGGTCAGCGGGCGGTCGGCGTCGACGCCGAAGGTGACGAGCGCCTTGTCCTTGTCGATGACCTCGACGCTCTCGATGCGACCCACCGACACACCGGCGATGCGCACGTCGTCGCCCTCGGCGACGCCCGTGACGTCGGTGAAGACCGCCTTGTAGGTCTCGTCGCTGCGGAAGAGGCCGTTGGCCAGCACCGACATGAGCAGCACGGTGACGAACCCGGTGAACGCCAGGAACAAGCCCAGCTTGATCAGGGCGGAGAACGCTTCTCTATCGAGCCTCACTGACCGCCACCTCCGATCCTTCGTAGACCGGCGCGATCAGCAGCGTGCCGAGGTCGGACATGGTGGCGGGATCCTTGCCCATCGTGGCGGCGATCAGCCGGTCGAGAGCGAGCCGGTCGGTCGAGCCGACCGGCGCACGCTCGAGCCCGCCCGCGGGGTAGCCGTCGGCGCTGAAGAACTTGCCGTGCGGCGAGGTGACGCCGACGAGCTCGTAGAGCTCGCCCGCACGGGCAGGGCCGGGGTAGACGCGGTCGACACCGCTGGGCGACTCCGGGTAGAACCCGTCAGGCCCCTGACCGGCCGGCAGGTCGGCGAGCTCCTCGAGCATGAGGCACGACGGCGCCACCAGCGACGGATCGGCGTTGAGCTCCTCGTAGCTGACGGTGGCCCGCTCCGAGCGGTCGTCGTACACATCGGGCATGCCGCCGAACTGGTCGGCCGGGGCCGGCGGGATGAACCGCAGGTCGATGTGCAACGTGCTGTCACGCATGAGGCTGGTCAAGCGTGGGACGACGTTGCTCATCGCGTCGAGGAAGCACGGGAACGTGCCCGAGTACTGGGCCGTGACGGACAGGGGGCGCCGGCCGGCGGCGTTCAGGGCGATGAGGTCCTCACCGCTCGTGGCGAAGAAGGTCGTGAGCGTGTCGCCCAACGTCGCGGTGTTGGCCAGGAACGCCGTCAGCTGCGCCTGCTTCTCGACGATCGTGTTGCCCGTGGTGACCGAGTTCTCGAGGACCCGGGCCAGGTCGGGCAGCGCGTCGGCGTAGACGTCGGACACCTCACCCAGCGCGACGAGGTCGTCGACCAGCAGCGGGATGTCGGGGTTGATCTGCGTCAGGTAGTCGTTGAAGCTCACGAGCGTGTCGCCCAGCTGCTCGCCGCGACCGGACAGCGCGGTGGAGACCGCGGTGAGGGTCTTGGACAGCTCGGCGGGCTCGACGGCCTCGAGCAGCGGGTAGAGGTTGTTGAGGACCGTCTCGAGCTCGATCGGCACCTCGGCCTTCTGGATGACGTCGCCCGCCTCCAGGGACTCGCTGCCGCGGTTCTCCGGCGGGATCAGCGAGACGTACTTCTCGCCGAACAGCGTCTTGGGCACAATCAGCGCGCTCACGCCGGCCGGCACGTCGTCGATCATCTCGGGCTTCATGGCCAGCGTCATGCGGACGCCGTCGTCGACGACCTCGACCTCGCTGACCTCGCCGACGATCATGCCGCGCAGCTTGACGTCAGCGGCCTTCGGCAGCTGGGAGCCGGCGCGCGACGTCTCGAGGGTGACGTCGACGGAGTCGACGAACGACTTGTTGAAGAAGGCCGCGGTGAGCCAGATGAAGAACAGCAGCATGGCGAGGAAGCCGATGCCGAGGACCTTCAGCGCTGCGGGCCGCTCGAGGGCGGGTGTGCGTGGCATCTACCTCACCCTGCCAATCTGACGGTGACGGACGTGCCCCAGATGGCCATGGAGGCCAGCAGGTCGACCACGTTGATGGCCACGATCGAGGTGCGCACGGCCAAGCCTACGGCCACACCCACGCCGGCGGGACCGCCGGACGCGTAGTAACCGTAGTAGCAGTGGATGAGGATGACGACCACGGCGAAGATCAGCACCTTGGCGAACGACCACAGGACGTCACCCGGTGGCAGGAAGGTGTTGAAGTAGTGGTCGTACGTGCCCGTGCTCTGCCCATAGATCTGGGTGACGGTGAGTCGTGTCGCGAAGTAGGACGACAGCAGGCCGACGATGTAGAGCGGCACGACGGCGATGAGGCCGGCGATGACGCGGGTGGTGACGAGGTAGGTCAGCGACGGGATGGCCATGACCTCGAGGGCGTCGACCTCCTCGCTGATGCGCATGGCGCCGAGCTGCGCCGTGAAGCCGCAGCCGACCGTGGCCGCGAGGGCGATGCCCGCGACGATCGGCGCGATCTCCCGCGTGTTGAAGTACGCCGAGATGAAGCCCGACAGGGCCGAGGTGCCCAGCTGGTCGAGGGCGGCGTAGCCCTGGATGCCGACCTCGGTGCCGGTGAAGAAGCACATGGCGGTGATGACGCCGACCGTGCCGCCGACCACCGCCAGCGAGCCGGAACCGAAGGTGACCTCCGCGAGCAGACGGATGATCTCCTTGCCGTAGTTCTTGATGGCGCGCGGCACGCTGGCGATGACGCGGATGTAGAACAGCATCTGGCGACCGAGGTCGTCCAGTCCCCTGGCGGGCTTCTCGTAGACCGCCGAAAGACGGCGGGCGGAGAGCTTGTGGTCGGCCATCACATCCCCTTCGGCGGGACGATCTGCAGGTAGATCGCAGAGATGACGAAGTTGACGACGAACAGCAGGGTGAAGGTGATGACGACCGCCTCGTTCACGGCGTCACCGACGCCCTTGGGTCCGCCCTTGGCGTTCATGCCCTTGTACGACGCCACGATGGCGGCGAGGAAGCCGAACACGAGGGCCTTGACCATGCCTTGGTAGATGTCAGGCAGCTGCGCCAGGGCCGTGAACGATGCGATGTACGCACCCGGCGTGCCGTCCTGCAGGATCACGTTGAACACGTAGCCACCGGCGACACCGACGATGCTGACGAGGCTGTTGAGGAAGACCGCGATCAGCATGCAGGCGAGGACGCGCGGGACGACGAGGCGCTGGATCGGGTCGATGCCCAGCACCATCATGGCGTCGAGCTCTTCGCGGATCTTGCGCGCGCCGAAGTCGGCCGCGATGGCCGAGCCGGCAGCACCGGCGATCAGCAGCGCGGTGGCGATGGGTCCGGCCTCACGGATGACGGCCAGGACCGCCGCCGAGCCGGTGAACGACTGCGCGCCGAACTGCTTGATCAGGCCGCCGACCTGCAGCGCGATGACCGCGCCGAACGGGATCGCGACGAGCGCCGTGGGGACGATCGTCACGCGGATGATGAACCAGGCCTGGAGGAGGAACTCGCGGAGCTGGAACGGGCGGCGGAAGAGTGCCACCCCGACGTCCAGCATGAACGCGAAGAGACCTCCAGCGATCCTCGCCGGCGCGGCGACCTTGGTGACGCTCACGCGGCTCCGCCGGACAGGGCCATGGTGGGCTCGAACGAGCCCTCGGGCGGGGTGACGCCGTTCTGGCGGCACCACTCGCCGGACTCACGCTGAGCCCGGCGGGGGCGGCCGTCGCTGGGCTCGAGCTGGACCGGGATGGGCGGCAGCGGCGGCATGTCGATGCCGGTCTCAGCGGCGAGCTCGTCGGCGTCCTTCTCCTCGGACATGCCGATGGGGCCGACGCGCTGGGCGTTGAGGAACTGCGCCACGACCGGCTCGGTCGAGGTCAGCAGCATCTCGCGCGGACCGAACATCGCCAGGTGCTTGTGGTAGAGCAGGCCGATGTTGTCGGGCACCGTGCGAGCGGTGTTGATGTCGTGGGTGACGATCAGGAACGTCGCGTCGATCTGCGCGTTCAGGTCGATGAAGAGCTGGTTGATGTACGCGGTGCGCACGGGGTCGAGGCCGGAGTCGGGCTCATCGATCAGCAGGATCTCGGGATCGAGGACCAGGGCGCGGGCGAGGCCGGCGCGCTTGCGCATGCCGCCGGAGATCTCGCCGGGGAGCTTGTTCTCGGCGCCGGTGAGGCCGACGAGCTCCATCTTGTCCATGACGACCTGGCGGATCTCGGACTCGGACTTGCGGGTGTGCTCGCGCAGCGGGAACGCGACGTTGTCGTAGAGGTCCATCGAGCCGAACATCGCGCCGTCCTGGAACAGCACGCCGAACAGCTTGCGCACCTCGTACAGCTCCTTCTCGGAGCAGTTGGCGATGTCGGTGCCCTCGATCCAGACGTTGCCGGTGTCGGGCTTGAGCAGACCGATGAGGGTCTTGAGGAAGACGGACTTGCCGGTACCCGACGGGCCGAGCATCACGGAGATCTCGCCGGCGGGCAGCGTGAGCGAGACGTCCTTCCAGATGACCTGCGAACCGAACTTCTTGGTCAGACCCTCGACCTTGACCTCTGTGCCCACTGGGCCCTCCTCGTTCGGCGCAATATTCGCGGCGGCTGCCTTCTGTCCCAGCATCGTAGATGACTGTGACCCCGGGCACAGAAGTCAACGATTGCCGCGCGCGTAAGTTACGAACCGGTCACCGAAATGACTGGCGAGTAACCACTCCCTGGCGACGCGACTCTAACCCAGGTAAACCGCCGTGACAAACCACACAGGGTTGGACCTGCCGCCCACGGCCCGGCACCCCCGCCGACGGCGAAGAGAGCGCCCCTCAACGACGCAACGCCCGCCCCCTGACGGGGACGGGCGTTGCGAGGTGGAACCAGGTTCAGCGAGAGGTCACTTGAGGGTGACGGTGGCGCCGGCGCCCTCGAGGGACTCCTTGGCCTTCTCCGCAGCGTCCTTGGCAACCTTCTCCAGGACGGGCTTCGGGGCGCCCTCGACGAGGTCCTTGGCCTCCTTCAGGCCGAGGCTCGTGAGTGCGCGCACCTCCTTGATGACCTGGATCTTCTTGTCACCGGCCGACTCGAGGACGACGTCGAACTCGTCCTGCTCGGCAGCATCGTCGGCGCCGCCGGCAGCGCCACCGGCCGCGGGGGCGGCGGCGACGGCGACCGGAGCGGCCGCGGTGACCTCGAAGGTCTCCTCGAAGGCCTTCACGAACTCGCTGAGCTCGATGAGGGTCAGTTCCTTGAATGCATCCAACAGCTCGTCAGTGCTGAGCTTCGCCATGGTGGCGTCCTTCCTTCAGGTGAGACCCCGAGGGGGTCCCGATGGGTGATCGGGCTTTCAGCCCTCGGTGCTTGTCTCTTCGGGGGTCGCGTCGGCCGACGGGGCGTCGTCCGCAGCGGGGGTGTCGTCCGACGCGGCCGGGGCCTCGTCGGTGACGTCGGAGCTGGCCTCTGCCGGGCTCTCCTCGGCCTTCTTCGCCTCGAGGGCCGCCACGAGGCGGGCCGTCTGGGCGAGGGGGGCGTTGAAGAGCGACACGGCGTTCTGAAGGCTTCCCTTCATGGCGCCGGCGAGCTTGGCGAGGAGGACCTCGCGCGACTCGAGATCGGCCAGCTTGTTGATCTCATCAGCGCCGAGCGACTTCCCGTCGAGGAAGCCTCCCTTGATGATGAGCGGGGCGTTCGCCTTCGCAAAGTCACGCAGACTCTTCGCCGCATCGACCGGATCGCCATTGATGAAGGCGATGGCGGTCGGACCGGTCAGAAGCGACTCGTCGAGGTCGACGCCCGCTTCCTTGGCCGCGATCTTGGTGAGCGTGTTCTTGGCGACGGCATAGCTCACGGTGTCACCGAGCGAGCGCCGCAGTTCCTGCAGCTGCTTGACGGTGAGACCGCGGTAGTCGGTGAGGACGGCGCCGTTCGCCTCACGGAAGTTCTCCGCGAGGTCAGCGACGGCCGCTGCCTTGTCCGCGCGTGCCATGGGTCTCCTTCCAGCACTTGTTCAGTGCCGAGGACCAGGCGAACAACCCATCAAAAAAGCGTCCCGCGCGAGGCACTGGGACGCCGTGGGGTTCTGGGGAGAACCGCTGGAGTGATCCTGTACCTACGTGGGTCGCCCGGCGGACGTGCGTCCTGGGCTCTTCGGGTGACCCGGGTGGGTCACCGACCGACGGTCTTCGGCAGACGTCACTCTACGGGAGGGGGGGACGTGCCACCAAATCCGCCCAGTCCGGAACCTCAGAGACCGAACGCGCCGCCCTCGACGACCTGGTCGGCAGGCGGCGCCTGGATGTCGACCTCGTCGCCCCACTGGCTGTACTCGATGGTGACGATCTGACCTCCGACCTCCGTGACCACGCGCCGCGGAAGGTTGTCTCCGCCGACGTGCATGGTGACCTCGATCGTGGCCGGCAGCTCGCCACCGGCCAGCTGCTGCTGGTCGGGGGTGAGCACCTTGGCCGGGTCGACGGTGAGCACGTACGCGCGCGTCTCCTGACCGTCGATCTCCTCGGTCTCGTCGGAGGGCTCGAAGCCCACGAGCGCGTCCGTGACGGTCTGGAACTGGGTCGTGGGGTTCGTCTGGTCGAGCAGACCGCTGAAGGCCGCGAAGGGCCCCCCGGCCGTGGGGTCGACCTTGACGAACTGGCCGCCTGACGTCTGACCCAGGTTGAGGTAGTACACGCCGTCGAGCACGCGGACCTCGACGTCGCCAACGGCCATCGCCACCATCGTCGAGCCGGGATCCTCCCCGAAGCTGATGTCGCCCTCGCCGGAACCCGCGCCGCCGCCCTCCAGCACGGCGTGGACCGTGCCGGCCTCGAGCATCGCCGCCGGCACCCGCTGGAGGAACTCCTCCTGGCTGAGGGCGTCCGAGGAGTCGTCGGAGGACTCCTGTGGCGAGTCGCTCGTGGTCTCCGGCGAGGGGGCGGTGTCGTCGTCACTGCAGGCGGCGAGGCCGAGTCCGGCCGTGAGCACCAGCGCCGTCGTGGCGGCCATCCTCGTGAGTCGCATCGTCATGACCTCAGCATAGGTCGACGCTCCGACGCACGAGGGCCCCGCACCAACCGGTGCGGGGCCCTGCGGCGTGCGGGGTGGGAGGCTCAGGCCTCGTCGTCGCTCGCGAAGTTGCGCGTGCGCGACGGGTCGACGCCGACGCCCGGTCCCTGCGTGGTCGAGATGGTGACCTTCTTGACGTAGCGGCCCTTCGAGCTGGACGGCTTGAGACGCAAGATCTCCTCCAGCGCGGCGCCGTAGTTCTCGGCGAGCTGCTCGGCCGAGAAGGAGGCCTTGCCGATGATGAAGTGCAGGTTGGCGTGACGATCGACGCGGAACTCGATCTTGCCGCCCTTGATGTCACCGACAGCCTTGGCGACGTCGGTGGTGACGGTGCCGGTCTTCGGGTTCGGCATCAGGTTGCGCGGTCCGAGGACACGACCGAGACGACCGACCTTGCCCATCATGTCGGGCGTCGCGACGACGGCGTCGAAGTCGAGCCAGCCGTCGGTGATCTTCTGGACGAGCTCGTCGCCACCCACGAAGTCGGCGCCGGCCTCACGGGCGGCGTCGGCGTTGGCACCCGTGGCGAAGACCAGGACCCGGGAGGTCTTGCCGGTGCCGTGCGGCAGGTTGACCGTGCCGCGCACCATCTGGTCGGCCTTGCGCGGGTCGACGCCGAGGCGGACGGCGACGTCCACGGTCGAGTCGTACTTCGCGCTGCCGGACTCCTTGGCGAGCGTGGTGGCCTGCAGGGGGGTGTGGAGCGTGTCCTTGTCGAACTTCTCGGCGACCTGGCGGTACGCCTTGCTGCGCTGTGTCATGTGTCTGGCTTCCTTCTCCAGATGTGGTCGCGGGCCCAGCGGGCCCTCCCACACGTGCTTGGTTGGGTGGTGGTGGTGTGGCTGGTCAGCCCTCGACCGTGACGCCCATGGAACGGGCGGTGCCGGCGACGATCTTCGCCGCAGCGTCGACGTCGTTGGCGTTCAGGTCGGGGAGCTTGGTGGTGGCGATCTCGCGGACCTGCTCGGCGGTGATCTTGCCGACCTTGTCCTTGTGCGGGACCGACGAGCCCTTGCTCAGGCCGGCGGCCTTCTTGATGAGCTCGGCCGCGGGCGGCGTCTTGGTGACGAACGTGAACGAACGGTCCTCGTAGATGGTGATCTCGACGGGGATGACGTTGCCGCGCATGGACTCCGTGGCGGCGTTGTACGCCTTGCAGAACTCCATGATGTTGACGCCGTGCGGGCCGAGCGCGGTGCCGACGGGCGGCGCCGGGTTGGCTGCACCGGCCTGCAGCTGCACCTTGACGAGGGCAGCGACCTTCTTCTTGGGGGGCATTTCTCGGGTCCTTCGTAGTTGACGGTCTCGATCGCTGGCGCGATCAGACCTTCTGGATCTGGGTGAAGCTGAGCTCGACCGGGGTCTCGCGACCGAAGATCTCGACGAGGGCCTTGACCCTCTGGGCGTCGACGTTGATCTCGGTGATGGTGGCGTGCAGCGTCGCGAACGGTCCGTCGACGACCATGACGGAGTCGCCCGTCGTGAAGTCGGCGAACTCGACCTTGGGGGCCTTCGTGGGCTGGCTGCTGTCGGAGGACTCCTCGGCGGCCGTCGCGACCACCTCGGCCTCCACCGCCGGGGCGAGCATCTGCTCGACCTCGGCGAGGCTCAGGGGGACGGGCTGGTGGGCGTTGCCCACGAACCCGGTGACCGACGGCGTGTGGCGGACGACGCCCCACGACTCGTCGGTGAGGTCCATGCGGACCAGGACGTAGCCGGGGAGCACGGTGCGCTTGACGAGCTTGCGCTGACCGTTCTTGATCTCGGCGACCTCCTCGGTCGGCACGACGACCTCGAAGATGTAGTCCTCGGCGTTCAGCGAGGTGATGCGGTTCTCGAGGTTCGCCTTGACCCGCTTCTCCATGCCGGAGTACGTGTGCACGACGTACCAGTCACCGAACTGGCTGTAGAGCCGCTCGCGGAACTCGGCCATCGGGTCGGACGGCGCAGCCTCGGCCTCGGTGTCGTCTTCGGGGGCCTCGTCGGTGTCATCGGCGTCGGGGGTCTCGCCTGCGTCGTCCGCCTCGTCGGCGGTCACGTCGTCGCCAGAGACCTCTGCCGTCGCGGAACCCTCCCCCGTCTCCGAGCCAGGCTCGGTCTCGGGGGTGGCGTCGTCGACGGTCGACGTCTCCTCGACGTCGACAGCGGACTCTTCATAGCTCTGACTCACAGGGATTTCGTCCTAACCGAAGATCTTGAACATGGCCTTGCCGAACCCGTAGTCGAGTCCGGCGACGATGGCCATCATGACCAGCACGAACACCATGACCACGACGAAGTAGTTGGCCACCATCGGACGGGTCGGCCAGACCACCTTGCGCAGCTCGGCGACCACCTGTCGGATGAAGGTGGCCGGCGAGGTGCGGCCGCCATGGGCCGCAGAGTCGCGATCGCTCACGATGCTCCTTCGTCGTCGGGATGCTGGGCACCGCGCAAGGATGCGCATGCCGTACCGGGTGCTGCGGGTGCAGTCCCCGTCGTTCGTGCTCCGCACGGCACGAGGGACTTGAACCCCCAACCTTCGGTTTTGGAGACCGATGCTCTGCCAGTTGAGCTAGTGCCGTTCGGCGTTCGCCCACCCCGCGCCGTCTGCACGCGGGCATGACGAATCAGAGTGAGTTTCCACCGGTCCCGCAAGTGTACGGGGTGGCCCGGTCCCACGTCGAACCAGGCCGGACGGGGTGCCGGGCGGTTCGGGAGGGACGGGACCACCCCGGTACGGGAGGTTCCGACGTCGGTGCGTCAGTGCTGCACGGCGCCGCGCGACTGCTCGGGGCTGAGGCGCAGCGGCCGGCCCTGGGCGTCGGGGATCTTGCCGAGCATCAGCAGGACCACGTCGACGATGGCCCAGATGCCGCATCCGCCACAGGTCAGGAGCTTCGCGATGCCCAGGCCCGTGTACCCGAGGTAGAAGCGGTCGATGCCGAACGTGCCCACGAGCCAGGACAGCAGCAGCGCGACGGTGTAGGTCTTGTCGCTGATGCCGTCGGCCGAGCCGCCACCGGCATAGGACTGGCCCGCGTACTGGTTGGCGCCGTACGACTGGCCGACGCCGTAGGACTGACCGCCCGCGTATGCCGGCTGGGCCTGCGACGACGTGAACACGCCCTCGAGCTCGGGCATCGCGGAGGCCAGCACCCACTCGCCGCCCTCGGCGCGGATGTAGCTCTCGGCGGTGATGTTGCCGCTGCCGGCGAACTCGCGCAGCTGCTCGACGGTGTACGGCCCGTAGTCGGTGCCGTTGACGTGGGTGAAGTACTGGGTGGGCGTGGGCCCGGTCTCGCTGGTCACAAGGACTCCTCGGATGGCAATGCTGATGTGAATGGGGGTGATCGGGGGTGGGTGATCGGGTAGCACTCTAGGTCAGGTGACCGGCGGCACGACGAAGAACACGGTAGGTGCTGTGCACGAGGTGTGATCGCGACCCGCCGGCGGTCCGACGTCCCGGACGGTCCAGATGTTCCCGGGCGCTACGTCGGGCGCTCGGATGTGGAGTGACACGATGGGCCCATGAGGGAGATCACCGCGCTGCCGAAGGCGCATCTTCATCTCCACTTCACCGGGTCGATGCGCCACGCGACGCTGCTCGAGCTCGCCGATCGCGATGGGATCCGGCTCCCGGCATCACTCGTGGAGGACTGGCCGCCGCAGCTCGTCGGCACCGATGAGAAGGGCTGGTTCCGCTTCCAGCGCCTCTACGACGTCGCCCGGTCCGTGCTGCGCACCGAGGCGGACGTCCGACGCCTGGTGCGGGAGGCCGCCGAGGACGACGTCGTCGACGGAGCCGTGTGGACCGAGATCCAGGTCGACCCGTCCGGCTACGCCGCCCGCTTCGGCGGCATCACGGCGTTCACCGACCTGGTGCTCGACGCGGTGCGCGACGCGTCGAGCGCGACCGGCCTCGGCATCGGCGTCGTCATCGCCGCCAACCGCACCCGGCACCCGCTCGATGCCCGCACGCTCGCGCGACTCGCCGCCCAGTACGCCGGCCGCGGCGTGATCGGCTTCGGACTCTCCAACGACGAGCGGCGCGGCGACACCGCGTCGTTCGCCCCCGCCTTCGAGATCGCGGACCGCGCCGGTCTGGCGCTGGTGCCGCACGGCGGTGAGCTGCGGGGCCCCGAGCACGTCGGGCTGTGTCTCGACCAGCTGCACCCCGACCGGCTCGGCCACGGGGTGCGGTCGATCGAGGACCCCCGCGTGCTGGAGCGGGTGGTCGACGGTGGGGTCGCGCTCGAGGTGTGTCCAGCGTCGAACATCTCGCTGGGCGTGTACGCGACGGTCGAGGAGGTGCCGGTCCGCCAGCTCGTCGCGGCCGGCGCGACGGTCGCACTGGGTGCCGACGATCCGTTGCTGTTCGGCACCCGCCTGGCCGGTCAGTACGCACTGCTGCGAGCCGCTCAGGGCTTCACCGACGACGAGCTGGCCGACCTCGCTGTGATGTCGCTGCGCGCCTCGCGGGCGCCGCGGGAGCTGGTCGACTCGGCGGTGGCCGGAGTGGAGAGCTGGCGGAACGAACCGGCCCCCGCGAGGGACGAGCTGTGACAGGCTGGTGGCGATGAGCAGCCAGGTCCCGCCTCCGCCTCCGGCCCCCCCACGTCCTGGTGCCCAACGTCCTGGTGCCCCACGTCCTGGTGCCCCTCGTCCAGGTGCCCCGACCGCTTACCCCTGGGCGCCTCCGGTGCAGCTCGGACCACCCACTCACCCCCGGGCGACGCTGGCGATGGTGCTCGGCATCGTCGCGGTGGCCGGCTTCTTCATCGTGTTCGTGACGGCGCTGGTCGCTCCGCTCGCGTGGTACTTCGGCACGGTCGCACTGCGCGACATCGAGCGGGAACCGGGTCGGTGGGTCGGACACGGTGCGGCACGTGCGGGACAGGTGCTCGGCGCGGTCGGCAGCGCTCTGCTGGCGGTCGCGACGATCGGTGTCGTCGCCCTCGCTGCCCTCGCCACGGTGGCCTCGTCCATCCCGTCGCCCTACTGACGAAAGAGGCGGGCGGTGGTCTGCTGAGCATTCGCGCGGACGTGCGATGCTCGGTCCATGAGTGACCCGTCCCAGCAGCCGCCGTCCGACCCCTACCGGCCGCAGGATCCGTACCAGCCCCAGCCGCCGGTGGGACAGCCGCCGGCTGGACAGCAGCCTCCGCAGCCGCCTGCTGGTCCGCCGCAGCAGCCCCCGCACGGCCAGCCCCCGTACGGCCAGCCCGGGTACGCCCAGCCCGGGTACGCCCAGCCCGGGTACGCCCAGCCGTACATGAGCCAGCTGCCCCCCAAGCACCCCCGGGCCACGACGTCGATGGTGCTGGGCATCGTCGCGCTCGCGGGCGGCCTCGTCTGCTACCTGCCCATCCTGCTCGGCCCCGTCGCCTGGGTCATGGGCGCCGGTGCGGTGCGCGAGATCGACCAGTCCGGTGGCTCCCTGGGCGGACGCAGCGAGGCGAACGCGGGCAAGATCATGGGCATCGTCGCGACGGTCCTGCTGATCCTCGGCGTGCTGGCCATCATCGCCGTGGTCACCATCATCATCGCCACCGACTCGTCGTCCGGCGGGTCGGACTTCGAGAGCTACTCGATCCTCGGCGCGATCCGCTAGCCTGACGCGCTTGTCCACAGGCCCTCGTCGCCTCGACGGGGGTGTCGGCAGGCGTGGCGAGAGTGGGGTCATGTCCTCGTTGCTCGCTGGTTCGTCGGCCCGGCTCACTGAGCTGGGGCGGGTTCGTGCGCGGGCGGAGGCTGCCGAGGACGCCCAGATGCTGGCGATGGCCCGGCAGATGCGCGCTGACGCATCGCGTGCCGAGTCGCCGTTGCGCAGGCAGGTCGAGCTGTCGGTCATCCCTCTGACGCTGGGTCAGGCCATGGGGGTGTCCGAGACGCAGCTGATGAATCGGCTCGCGGCTGTGGAGCGGGTCCATGACCAGCTCCCCGCCACCTGGCAGGCCTATACCCAGGGTTCGATTGATGCTGCGCGGGTTCGTGAGATCGGCCGCATCTCCAGTCGGCTGGAGCGCGACGAGTCCTTCGAGCGGCTCGACACCAAGGCCGCGACCTACGCCTCGACCCACACCGTTCCTGAGCTGCGGGCGTGGTTGAAGCGGTTCGTCGTCCGGGTCGAGCCCGACCGCGCCGCCGTGCGCGCCGAGAAGGAACGGGCCGCGCGGCGGGTCGACGTCTCCCATGACGACGACGCGATGGCCTGGCTGACCGCGTACCTGCCGTCGCACGTGGCGGCGGCGATCGACAAGCGCCTCGACCGCGCCGCCCGCGCCATGGGCTCGGACGACGAGCGGACCCTCCCGCAGCGGCGGGCCGACCTCCTCGCGTCGTGGACGACCATGAACGAGACCGACGCCACCGACCCGGTCCTGCGGACCGACATCGCCGTCACCATCGGCGCCGATGTCCTCGCCGGGGCGACGGAGGGGTTCGGATTCGCTGCCGACGGCTCCTGGTCGGTTCCCAGTGGTTGGGTGGCCGAGCTGGCTCAGACCGGTAATCCGTTCTGGCACCGGATGGTCCTCGACCCCGTCACCGACGACGTCCTCTCCCACGAATACACCGGAAGGTTCGCACCCGAGATCCTCACCAAAGCCCTCATCTTCCGCGACGGCGTCTGCCAGGCACCCGGGTGCCTCACCCCAGCGGACCGGTGCGACATCGACCACCGACAACCCTGGCCCGACGGACCCACCACCGGGAAGAACCTCAACCCGATGTCACGACGCCACCACTCCCAGAAGGGACACGGCGTCATCTGGGTCCTGCCCGACGGCACCCGACGAGTCGTCGAACCACTCGACCGTTCGGCCTGACCGACCAACCCTGCTGCCCAGAGAGCGGCGTCAGAGCTCGCAGTTGATCAGGCTGGGCTCGGGCACCAGGCGGACGCCGAACGCGGCCTCGACACCGTCGCGCACCTCGCGCGCCAGGTCGAGCAGCTCGACCGTCGTGGCACTGCCGCGGTTGGTCATCGCCAGCACGTGCTTGGTCGACAGGCTCACCGCCGAGGTGCCGTGGCCCCGCTCGAACCCGGCGTGATCGATGAGCCACGCGGCACTGGTCTTGACCGACCCGTCCGGCTGCGCGAACCGCGGCGCACCGTCCGGCAGCGCGTCGGCCTGCGCGGCATCGAGCACGGGGTTGGTGAAGAACGATCCGGCGCTCCACGTGTCGGGGTCGTCGGCGTCGAGCACCATGCCCTTGCCGCGGCGCAGTGCCAGCACCGCGTCGCGCACGGCGGCCGTCGGCGCACGCTGGCCCACCTCGACACCCAGGCGCCGGGCGAGCTCGCCGTACGCGACGGGAGCACCCAGGTCGCCCAGCAGCAGCTGGAAGGTCACCGACAGCACCACGAAGCGGTGCGGCTCGGCCTTGAACCGGCTGTGCCGGTAGCCGAAACCACAGTCGGCTGCCGCGAGGGTGCGGATGGTGCGCGCCTCGCGGTCCCAGGTGCGCACGCTGGCGATCGTCTGCGCGACGTCCTGGCCGTAGGCGCCGACGTTCTGCACGGGGGTGGCGCCGGTGGACCCGGGGATGCCCGAGAGCGCCTCGACCCCGATCCAGCCCGAGGCGACGGCGTGGGCGACGAGGTCGTCCCAGGGCTCCCCCGCGGCGACGGTGACCGTGGCGCCGGCGCAGGCGCTGGCGTCGTCGGCGACGGTGATGCCGCGGGTGCGCACCAGCACGACGCGTCCCTCGAAGCCGTCGTCGGCCACGACCAGGTTGCTGCCGCCGGCCACGAGCAGCACCGGGATGCCGGCGGCGTCGGCCGACGCGACGGCGTCGACCAGCTGGTCGTCGGTACGGGCCTCCACCAGCTCGCCGGCGGGCCCCCCGAGGCGCAGCGTGGTGAGGTCGCTCAGGCGGGTGTCTGGGTGCGGCACGCCCGCGACGCTACCAACCTGCTGGGCGCCCGGCGGGGGTGCCGGGCCGTGGGCGGCAGACAGCGCAGCAAGATGCCGACGGCCCCTGACCCGCAATGGGGTCAGGGGCCGTCGGGCGCGCGCTGGATCAGCGGGTCTCGCGGTGGACCTGGTGCGTCTTGCAGCGCGGGCAGAACTTCTTGATGTCGAGACGATCAGGGTCGTTGCGACGGTTCTTCTTGGTGATGTAGTTCCGCTCCTTGCACTCGGTGCAGGCCAAGGTGATCTTGGGGCGGACGTCGGAGCTCTTGCTGGCCACGGTGTGCCTCTTCTGGAATCTGGGGGTGAAGCGGTGGGTTTCTGTAGCGGGAGCGGGGCTCGAACCCGCGACCTCACGATTATGAGTCGTGCGCTCTGACCGACTGAGCTACCCCGCCGGGTGGTCACGAGTTGCCCCGCGTCCTGCAGGACACCTTCGGGAGGTGTCCCAGAGCCCCTTTACGGAATCGAACCGTAGACCTTTTCCTTACCATGGAAACGCTCTGCCGACTGAGCTAAAGGGGCAAGCCGACGACCCACCATACAAGGTCCGAGCGCCGATCCGAAATCGGGTCCCCCGCGGTCGTCATGCGGGTGCTCAGCGCCCCTCTGCGGCGGCCCGCGCGAGCCGTGCGGGCCAGGCCGGGCCGCCGTAGATGAAGCCCGTGTAGGCCTGCACGAGGTCGGCCCCGGCGGCCATCCGGTCGCGGACGTCCTGGGGTGTGGTGACCCCGCCGACACCGATCAGCGCGGCCCGGTCGCCCACCCGATCGCGCAGTCGGGAGAGCACCTCGGTCGCGCGCCCGGCCAGCACGGGACCGGACAGCCCACCGGCTCCGGCGGCCTCGACCGTGGCGCGGTCGGTGCGGAGCGACTCGGGGCGGGCGATCGTCGTGTTGGTGGCGCTGATGGCGTCCAGCCTCAGCTCGAGCGCCAGGTCGGCCACGGCGTCGACGTCGCCGTCGGCGAGGTCGGGCGCGATCTTGACCGCGAGCGGCACGCGCCCCCCGGGGACGGACTCGGTCACCTCGCGGACCGCCGCCAGGATCGGCCCGAGCTGCTCCACGGCCTGCAGGTCGCGCAGGCCGGGCGTGTTCGGGCTGGAGACGTTGACGACGAGGTAGTCGGCGAACGGCGCCAGCAGCCGCGCGCTCTCGGCGTAGTCGGCCACCGCGTCGTCGGGCTCGACGACCTTGGTCTTGCCGATGTTGACGCCGATGACTGCGTTGCGGCCGGCCCGGGTGCGGCGCAGCCGGTGCAGCCGCGAGGCCACCACCGCGGCGCCGTCGTTGTTGAAGCCCATGCGGTTGACGACGGCCTGGTCGTCGACGAGACGCATCAGCCGGGGGCGCGGGTTGCCGGGCTGCGGCTGGGCCGTCACGGTGCCGATCTCGACGTGCCCGAAGCCGAGTCCCAGCAGACCGGGCACCGCCTTGGCGTTCTTGTCGAAGCCGGCGGCGAGCCCGAAGGCGTGCGGGAACTCGACGCCCATGACGGTGCGCGGGGCCCTGGGAGCGGGGAAGGCGATCCGTCCGGCCCGGCCCCCGGCGCGGATCGCGGCGAAGGCCTGCTCGTGGGCCACCTCCGGGTCCATCCGGGCGAAGACCGTGCGGAACAGCGCGTCGTAGACCACGGGCGCCACCCTACTGTCGCCGCGCCGGGGCGGTGAGCTGGCAACCTCGTGCGCGCCGATGAGGTTGCCTGTTCACCGCTGCGGGCGGACCGGCACGACCCACCGGCGGCTGGGCCACTCGGTCAGGGTCCAGACGCGGCGCCCACCGGCCTCGAGGGCGAGGTCCTCGGGGCCCGTCGGCAGGACGCCGCGACGACGCACGAAGGCTCCGGGGCGGCCCGTCCAGAGGTCTCCGGCGTTGCCCTCCCCCGCACTGGCGGAGATGGTCCAGTGCTCACCGTCGACCGCGACGCCCTGCATGCGTGGGATGCCGGAGTCGATGACCTGCACGGGATCGGCCTGCCCGTCCGGCCGCGTGGCCAGCAGACCCGTCGACCGGTCCAGGGCGTACCGGACGAGCCGGTGCTTGCCGGTGCCCGTGCGGCCGTACTCGCCCGCCACCAGGTGGTCACCGTCGGCACCTCGCTGCAGCGAGACGAACGAGTAGACCATCGGCCGGACCGTCTCGGCCGTGACGGCGCGGTAGGCGGTGTGCTGCGGAAGCACGTGCCGGTGGCCGCGGGCCCGCCACGCGCCGACGGGGCGGGCGATGTCGGAGAGCCGGAAGACGCGGAGCCCGCCGGAGCTGGCGGCCACGTAGAGGTGGTCGCCGTAGCGGACGATGCCGCCGGCGTGCACCCGGACGGGCTGCAGGAAGGTCAGCCCGAGGAGGCGCACCACCTGCGCGAGCAGCACGTGCCCGTAGCGCGGCGCGTCGGGGTCGGGATCGATGACCGACAGGCGCGACCCCAGCAGCGCGTGCCCGAGGGCGCCGTGGCCGTACCAGCTCGTGAGCACGACCGGACGCTCCGTCCCTGCCACGTCGGCGTGCACGTCGACCTCGACCCCCTGCGGGTACCAGCGGGGCGTGTCGACGTCGCGGTCGTCCCATCGGATGGCTCGATCACAGTCCGGCTCCGGGAGGTCGACCCAGGAGCCGACCCGATCGAGGTCGGCCAGCACGCCGTCGAGCCCGACCCGCCGGAACCGATCGACGACGTTGCCGCGCAAGGCCGGCTCGACCGGCGTGAGCGTGAGGCCGAACCCCGCTACGTCCACGCCCTCGGCCGTCAGATGACGCCGAGGGCGAGGGTGGCGTCGGCCACGTGCACGAAGGCAGCGATGTTGGCCCCGGCCGCGTAGTCACCCGGCACGCCGTACTCGTCGGCCGTCTCCAGGCAGCTGGCGTGGATGTTGCGCATGATCTCCGACAGCCGCTCCTCGGTGTAGTCGAAGCTCCAGGAGTCGCGCGAGGCGTTCTGCTGCATCTCCAGCGCGCTCGTGGCGACGCCGCCGGCGTTGGCGGCCTTGCCCGGCGCGAACCGGACTCCCGCTGCGGCGAAGACGTCGACGGCCTCGGGCGTGGTGGGCATGTTGGCACCCTCGGCCACGATCGTGCAGCCGTTGCGCACCAAGGTCCTGGCCTCGTCGGCGTCCAGCTCGTTCTGGGTGGCGCACGGCAGAGCGATGTCGCACGGCACGTCCCAGATGGAGCCCGCGCCGACGGAGACGCCGTTGCCACGTGCCTCGGCGTAGTCGGCGATGCGTCCGCGCTTGACCTCCTTGACCTCCTTCAGCAGGGCGAGGTCGATGCCGTGCTCGTCGACGACGTAGCCGCTGGAGTCCGAGGCAGCCACGACGGTGCCGCCCAGCTGGTGGACCTTCTCGATCGCGTACAGGGCCACGTTGCCCGAGCCGGAGACCACGACGCGCTTGCCCTCGAAGGACTCCCCCGAGGCCTCGAGCATCTCGCGCACGAAGAAGACCGTGCCGTAGCCGGTGGCCTCGGTGCGCACCTGCGAGCCGCCCCAGGACAGGCCCTTGCCGGTCAGCACGCCGGACTCGTAGCGGTTGGTGATGCGCTTGTACTGGCCGAAGAGGTAGCCGATCTCGCGGCCACCCACGCCGATGTCGCCGGCCGGCACGTCGGTGTGCTCGCCGATGTGCCGGGACAGCTCGGTCATGAACGACTGGCAGAACCGCATGACCTCGCCCTCGGACCGGCCCTTGGGGTCGAAGTCCGAGCCACCCTTGCCGCCACCGATCGGCAGGCCGGTGAGCGCGTTCTTGAAGATCTGCTCGAAGCCAAGGAACTTCACGATGCCGAGGTAGACGCTCGGGTGGAACCGCAAGCCGCCCTTGTACGGGCCGAGTGCCGAGTTGAACTCGACCCGGAAACCGCGGTTCACCTGCACCTGACCGGCGTCGTCGACCCACGGCACCCGGAAGATGATCTGCCGCTCCGGCTCACAGAGCCGCTGGATGATCGCCGCGTCGACGTAGTGCGGATGCTTGGTGACGACCGGGCCGAGGCTCTCGAGCACCTCGTGCACCGCCTGGTGGAACTCACCCTCCCCGGGGTTGCGGGCGAGCACCTGGTCGTAGGCGGTCTGCAGCTGGGCGTGTAGCTCGGGCACTGGTTCTCCTCGTGGTCGGTCGGGTCCGACGCTAACCGCTTCCCCCTCACACCATCTCGCGAGGGCCCGTGAGCGCAGCGCGCTCCTCCCCGAATCCACAGCGCCCAACAACGCATCAATGCCCCCCAGCAAAGAGCGCTGGGGGGCATTGATTCGTACGTGGCAGGTAGAGGATTCGAACCTCTGAAGGCGTTGCCGTCTGATTTACAGTCAGATCCCTTTGGCCACTCGGGCAACCTGCCTCGCGCGTCGCCCACAGAGCGGGCGACGGAGAGAGAGCCTATCCCAGGCGCCCGCTCAGATCGAACCCGGCCAGATCACGTGTGGCGCGGACGCGTCACCGGCCCTCTAGGGTGGACGGTGATCCACCCGCAGCAGCTCAGGAGGCACCGTGGCCGACTCGTCGTTCGACATCGTCAGCAAGTTCGACCGCCAGGAGGCCGACAACGCCCTCAACCAGACGGTCAAGGAGATCGGTCAGCGCTACGACTTCAAGAACACCGGCGCCGCGATCGAGTGGAAGGGCGAGCAGGGCATCGAGATCACCGCGAACGCCGACGAGCGTGCGCTCGCCGTGCTCGAGGTGTTCAAGGAGAAGCTCATCAAGCGCGGCATCAGCCTCAAGGCGCTCGAGACCGACGAGCCGCGCCAGAGCGGCAAGGACGTCAAGCTCAACGGCACCTTCAGCGACGGCATCAGCAGCGAGCAGGCCAAGAAGGTCTCCAAGCTGATCCGCGACGAGGGCCCCAAGGGCGTCAAGGTGCAGATCCAGGGCGACGAGCTGCGGGTCACCGGCAAGAAGCGCGACGACCTGCAGGAGGTCATCACCCTCGTGAAGGGCGCCGACCTCGACTTCCCGGTGCAGTTCACCAACTACCGCTGAGACCACGCCGCTGGAGGCGCCCTCGATGGCACGCATGTCCGACCTGGAGTCGGTGTTCTGCCGCACGGCGGCGTGGCGCTGGCTGGCGCGACGCATCGTGGTCCCTCGCGTGCTCGACCGAGCGATCGGCCCGGAGGTCCTCGAGATCGGTTGCGGCAGCGGGGCCATGGCCGCGGAAGTTCTCCGTCTCCGCGGCGGCGACATCACGCACTTCACCGCGACCGACGTTGATCCGGCGATGGTGGCGCTCGCTCGAGAGCAGCTCGCCCCTTTCGGCGATCGAGCCGAGGCGCGCCTGGTCGACGCTTCGCGCCTCCCGTTCGGCGACCAATCCTTCGACACGGTGTGCAGCTGGCTGATGCTGCACCACACCATCGGCTGGCAGGCGGTCGTCGCGGATGCGGTCCGGGTGCTCCGTCCAGGCGGCAGGTTCGTGGGGTACGACCTCCCCGACACCGTCGCCAGCCGAGCCGTGCACCGACTGACCCGATCGCGGGTGCTCATGATCGACGCAGCGGACCTCGCCGAGCACCTTGCGGCCTGCGGTCTGACCGACGTGGTCGTCGCGCCGATCGGGCTCGGTGGCGCGTACCGCTTCACCGGCACGCGCCCCGAAGCCACCTGAGAGCTCAGAGCCTGCTGAGGCGCTCCTTGGCGGCGAGGTACTCCCGCTCGAGGCGGTCGACGACCTGCGCCGCCGGGACGACCTCGCTGACCGAGCCCACGCCCTGACCGGCGCCCCAGATGTCGCGCCAGGCCTTGGCCGAGCCCTCGCCGAAGTTCATCGCCGACGGGTCCGACTCGGGCAGGGCCGTCGGGTCCAGCCCGGCGGCCTCGATGCTGCCACGCAGGTAGTTGCCGTGCACGCCCGTGAAGAGGTTGGAGTAGACGATGTCGGCGGCCGTGGAGCTCGCGACCATCTCCTTGTAGCCGGCCGAGGCGTTGGCCTCCGCCGTGGCGATGAACGCCGAGCCCACGTAGGCGAGGTCGGCGCCCGCGGCCTGCGCGGCCAGCACCGAAGCGCCGTGGCCGATGGCGCCCGAGAGCAGCAGCGGGCCGTCGAACCACTCACGGATCTCGCGGACCAGTGCGAACGGTGACTGCGTGCCCGCGTGTCCGCCGGCACCGGCCGCGACGGCGATGAGGCCGTCAGCGCCCTTCTCGATCGCCTTGCGGGCGAACCGGTCGTTGATCACGTCGTGCAGGACGATGCCGCCGTAGGAGTGCACCGCCTCGTTGACGTCCTCGCGGGCGCCGAGCGACGTGATGATGATCGGCACCTCGTGCTCGACCGTCGTCTGCAGATCGGCATCGAGCCGGGTGTTGGAGCGGTGCACGATGTGGTTCACCGCGAACGGGGCGGCGGGCCGCTCCGGGTGGTTGGCGTCGTGCTTGGCGACGACCTCGCCGAGCTCGTCGAGCCACTCCCCCAGCAGCGCCTGCGGGCGGGCGTTCAGGGCCGGGAACGACCCGACGACGCCGGACGTCACCTGGGCCGCGACCAGCGCCGGGTTGGACAGGATGAACAGGGGCGAACCCACCACGGGGACACGCAGGTTCTGCAGGATCGGCGGCAGCACGGCTGACTCCTCGGCGTCGGGGGGCACATCCACGGACATGCCGTGAATATGCATGGAGTTGCATAGTAGCGGATACGTCGCACCATGGTCCAGCGACGCCGACGGGCCCCTCACCGCGGTGCGGTGAGGGGCCCGTCGGGACCGAGTCGGTCCGTGCTTCTAGTGCAGCAGGATCGGCGTCGCGTCACCGTCGACGTCGTCGAGCAGGTGGGACTCCTCCTTCTTGCGCGGCAGGAAGAGTGCCGGGACGATCGCCGCGAGCACGAGGGCCAGCGCCACCACGAAGGTCGAGGCGAAGGCGTCGGCCGCGAACGCCAGGCCGCGCTGGATCAGCTCGCCCGGCAGGCCCAGGGAGTCGATCAGCTCGGGCTTCATCTGCGACGCGATGGCGACCTCGGCCTCCGTGAGCGGCTCGCCCGACTCCGGGTCGACCGCACCCTCGATGGCGCTCGAGGCCTGGATGCTGTTGGTCAGGATGACCGACAGCACGGCCGCACCGACCGACGCGCCCACCTGCTGCACGATGTTGAGTAGCGTCGAGCCGCGGGCGACCTCTTGGTGCGACAGCGTCTTCAGCGCCGACGTCATGATCGGCATCATCGTGCCACCCATACCGAGCCCCATGACGAACAGCGCGCCACCGAGGAGCCAGTACGACGTGTCGGCGCTGAGCATCGTGAACGGGACGAATCCAGCGGCGATGAGCAGCATGAAGAACGGGACCGTGCGGCCGACGGGAACCTTGTCGGCCATCGTGCCGGCGATCGGCATCATGATCATCGCGCCGATGCCCTGGGGCGCGATCAGCAGACCGGCCATCAGCGTGGTCTCACCGCGCACCTGCAGGAAGTAGCTGGGGAACAGCAGCCCCGACCCCATGAAGGCCACGATGAAGACGAACATCGCGATGACGGCAACCGTCAGGCGACGGTTCTTGAACAGCCGCAGATCGATCAGCGGGTGCGCCGGACGGAACGCGTGGAACACGAAGGCCGTGATGAGCAGCAGGCCGATCGTGGCCGAGACCCAGACGCGCGGACCGAGGTGCACGCCGTCGCCGCCCTCGGCGATCGACGAGACGCCGAACAGGAACGCGGCGAGACCGGGCGACAGCAGCAGCATGCCGACCAGGTCGAACGACTCCGAGACGGTCTCGGTGTCCTTGGGCAGGACGATCCAGGAGTAGATGATCGCGGCGATGCCGATCGGCAGGTTGATCAGGAAGATCCAGTGCCAGCTGAACTGGTCGATCAACCAGCCGCCGAGGATGGGCCCGCTGATGGGGCCGAGCAGCATCGGGATGCCGAGCACGGCCATCAGGCGACCGATGCGCTCGGGGCCCGCGGCACGGGTCATGATCGTCATGCCGAGCGGCATCAGCATGCCGCCGCCGAGTCCCTGCAGGACGCGGAAGGCGATCAGCATCTCGATCGTGTCGGCGGCCGCGCACAGCACGGAACCGGCCGTGAACAGCACCAGGGCCGCGATGTAGAGGCGCTTGGTGCCGAAGCGGTCAGCCGCCCAGCCCGTGAGCGGGATGACCGTGGCCAGCGCCAGCGTGTAGCCGGTCATGGTCCAGGCCACCGTGGCGAGCGTCGTGTCGAAGACGCTGGCGAAGGTCGGCAGCGCGACGCTGACGACCGTGATGTCGAGGATCGACATGATGGCGCCCAGCACCACCACGCCGGCCACCTTGAGGACGGCGCCGTCGAGCTTGTCGGGGACTGCCGGTGCAGTTGGGGCACTCATGCAGGGACTTCCTTGTCGTTCGGTCGCAGGTGGTCACCCGCGAGAATGGGTGCGAGGGCCTCGGAGAGACCCGTGCGCAAGGACTCAGGCAGCTGGTCGACCACGTCGCGCAAGGCTTGACGCTTGCGCGCCCCGTGGGCGTCCGAGAGCTCGAGGCCACGGTCGGTGAGCGAGACGAGCTTGACCCGGCGGTCGGACTCGGCCTCGCGTCGTTCGACGACACCGAGGCTCACCAGTCGGTCGACCGTGCGCCCCTGGGCCGCCACCGAGAGACCGAGTCGCTCGGCGAGCTCGGAGATGGCCATCGGGCGTTCGGCGCAGGCGAGCGCGAACACGGTGCGCGCCTGTCCCAGCGTGAGGTCGAGCTCGACCGTGAGGTCCATCGACTGCGTCTGCACCAGGCCCATGACCCGCTGCAGGAACTCCTCGAGTCGCTCGAAGCACACGTCGGTCGTCGTCGTCACGAGGAGAGATACTAATGCAGGCGCAACCATTGCGTCCACACAACCGATGTGACGTGCCTCGCAACATGCTGTGATCGTGCCGCCGCGCGCCGACGGAAAACATCGGCCGAAGGGTTACGTGTGCGGGGTCACAGCTCGGCGGCGCGTAGACTCATCTCCGGCGCTCCTGCGCCGTCCCAAGCTGCCGGCGCGCACGCGCCCGCTCACCTCCTCGAACGAAGTGGATCTTCCATGTCCGCCAGCCCCACCGCGAAGCGCCACGACCTGCGCAACGTCGCGATCGTCGCCCACGTCGACCACGGCAAGACCACCCTCGTCGACGCCATGCTGCAGCAGCAGGGCGACTTCGACGAGCACCACCAGCTGACCGAGCGCGCCATGGACTCCGGCGACCTCGAGCGCGAGAAGGGCATCACGATCCTCGCGAAGAACACCGCGGTCCGCTACAACGGCCCCGGTGCTCCCGAGGGCGGCGTCACGATCAACATCATCGACACCCCCGGTCACGCCGACTTCGGTGGCGAGGTCGAGCGCGGCCTGTCGATGGTCGACGCCGTCGTGCTCCTGGTCGACGCCTCCGAGGGCCCGCTCCCCCAGACGCGCTTCGTGCTCCGCAAGGCCCTCGCGGCCAAGATGCCGGTCATCCTGGTCGTCAACAAGGTCGACCGTCCCGACTCGCGCATCGCCGAGGTCGTCGACGAGACCTACGAGCTGTTCCTCGACCTGCTGCCCGAGGACGCCGGCGACGACGCCCTCGACTTCCCGGTCGTCTACGCCTCGGCCAAGGCCGGCCGCGCCTCCACCACGAAGCCGGCCGACGGCGGACTGCCCGAGGACGAGAACCTGATCCCGCTGTTCCAGACGATCATGGACGCCGTCCCGGCCCCCGAGTACACCCCGGGCGCGCCGCTGCAGGCGCACGTCACCAACCTCGACTCCTCGCCGTTCCTCGGGCGCCTCGCCCTCGTACGGGTCAAGGAGGGCGAGCTCAAGAAGGGTCAGCAGGTCGCGTGGATGAAGCGTGACGGCTCGATCGAGCGCACCAAGATCACCGAGCTCCTCATCACCGAGGCGCTCGAGCGCAAGCCCGGCGAGAAGGCCGGCCCTGGCGACATCGTGGCCATCGCCGGCATGTCGACCATCACGATCGGTGAGACGCTCGCCGACCCCGAGAACCCGGTCGCGCTGCCGCTCATCCACGTCGACGAGCCGGCCATCTCGATGACGATCGGCACCAACACCTCGCCGCTCGCCGGCCGCGAGAAGGGCACCAAGGTCACCGCCCGCCTCGTCAAGGACCGCCTCGACGCCGAGCTGATCGGCAACGTCTCGATCAAGGTCCTGCCCACCGAGCGTCCCGACGCCTGGGAGGTCCACGGCCGTGGCGAGCTCGCGCTGGCGATCCTCGTCGAGCAGATGCGCCGCGAGGGCTACGAGCTCACCGTGGGCAAGCCGCAGGTCGTCACGCGCGAGATCGACGGCAAGATCCACGAGCCCGTCGAGCGCCTCACGATCGACTGCCCCGAGGAGTACCTCGGCACCATCACGCAGCTGCTCGCCGTCCGGCGTGGCCGCATGGAGCAGATGGTCAACCACGGCACCGGCTGGGTCCGCATGGAGTTCCTGGTCCCGGCCCGTGGCCTGATCGGCTTCCGCACCGAGTTCCTCACCGACACCCGCGGCACGGGCATCGCCCACCACGTGTTCGAGGGCTACGAGCCGTGGGCCGGCGACATCTCGACGCGCCCCAGCGGCTCGCTCGTCGCCGACCGCGCCGGCGCCGTCACGTCGTTCGCGATGACCAACCTGCAGGAGCGCGGCACGCTGTTCGTCGAGCCCACCACCGAGGTCTACGAGGGCATGATCATCGGCGAGAACTCGCGCGAGGACGACATGGACGTCAACATCACGAAGGAGAAGGCGCAGACCAACATCCGGTCCGCGACGTCGGACAACTTCGAGAAGGTCATCCCGCCGAAGAAGCTGTCGCTCGAGCAGTCGCTGGAGTTCTGCCGCGAGGACGAGTGCGTCGAACTCACGCCCACGCACGTCCGCATCCGCAAGGTCGTGCTGAACCAGACCGAGCGCGCCCGCTCCGCGAAGGCCCGCCGCTCCGGTCGCAGCTGACCCACCGGGCGCGGCTCAGCCGCGGGTGCGCACGAGGCGGGGCAGCCCGAACGAGGTGTGCACCGGGTCGGCCAGCACCACTGACGCCGGCGGCTCGTGCACCACACCCGGCAGCCCGGCGGCCGCCACGAGGTCGTCGTGGAGCTCGAGCAGCTCGCCGGTCCGCAGCACCCACGGCGCGTGGGCGTTGGGGACCCACCACGTGCGGCCCAGGTGACGGGTGTGCAGCCCGAACCGCGCGCTGAGGAACACCGCCAGGTCATCGGGCTCGGCCATCACCGCACCGCGGCGCACGACGATCCTGCCGCCGGCGCCCCGCGGGGAGGGCCACCGGCGCCGCGTGCGGTAGTCGAGCACGTCGCCGTCGCGGCGCAGGCTCATCTGCGCCCACGTGTAGGGCGTGGCGAAGGCCAGGCGGGCCCCGAGGCTCACGAGCAGCCGGTTGGCCTCGAGCGACCGGAACACGACACCGTGCCGACCCTCGTCGTCGACCGAGTAGAGCCGCACGTTGGTCTCGAGGAAGTCGCCGAGCCACGGGACGGCCGGGCCGCGCCCCAGACCGGCGCCCCGCATCACGAACGGGATGAGCCCGACGTACGTCACTCCCCCGAGCACGTCGGGGCGGGTGCCCGCAGGCAGGAGGGGGGCCACCCGCTCAGGGTCGACGGCCCAGTGCAGGTAGACGAGGTCGGACCACGTCTGACGCATGAGTCGGGGGCCGCGGAGGTCCGGCGGGTGCGGACTCAGGGTGGTCACTCGTTCATCCTCGCGGTGTCGCGCCCACCCGGCTGGCCAACTGGGTCAGAGGACGCCGCGGGGGCGGAACTGGATGCTGATGCGGGGGCCGACGGGGCGAGCGGTCTTCAGGACCGCGTGGTCCCACGTGCGCTGGCACGAGCCGCCCATGACGAGCAGGTCGCCGTGACCCACCACGAAGCCGATCGTCTCGCCGCCCGGGCCGCCACCCTCGCTCTTCGGCAGGTCGGGCCGGGACCGCAGACTCAGACGCCGCGGCGTGCCGAGCGAGACGATGGCGACCATGGTGTCCTCCGAGCGCCCACGGCCGATGCGATCGCCGTGCCACGCGACGCTGTCACGACCGTCGCGGTAGTAGCAGAGCCCCGCCGACGAGAACGGCTCGCCGAGCTCGGCGCCGTAGTGGGTGCTGAGCGCGTCGCGCATCTGCTCGAGCACCGGGTGCGGCCACGTGGCGTCAGCGCCGAAGTGCGCGAGCAGGCGCGGCACCTCGACCACGGAGTCGTACATCTCGCGCTTCTCGGCCCGCCACCGCACCTCGGTCTGCAACGTGAGGAAGAGCGGGTCGGCGCCGGTGACCCACCCGGGCCGCACGTCGACCCACGCACCGCGGGCCAGCTCGCGGCGCTGGACCCGGTCGCCCAGAGCGCCCAGCGACGCGGTGTCGCCGGTGTCGAGGAGGGAGCCCTGGAAGTACACGCCGCCAGCATACGAGGAATCGAACAGGCGTTCTAGGGGCCCACGCCGTGTCGCACTAGACTGCGTGACGTGACACCTGCCTGGGACCAGCTGACCGACGCCGTCGACCACGCCCTGGTCGGCGAGCCGCGCGACCCCGACGCCTTGGCGAGCCAGCTGCTGCCGGTGCTGCAGGCCGCGATGGACGACGGCACGGCCGACCGCGAGCTCGACCCGCACCGCACCGCCCGCCTGCTGGCCGCGCTGCTGGTCGGCACGCGGGCGGTGCACCCGGACGACACCGACATCGCCACGGCCCGCATGGTCGTGACCCGGTGGCTCCATCCCCCGCGGGTCGCCGCGCGTCACACCTTCGGCGACCCGATCTGACCGCCGCAGCACGGGACGGGAGTCAGTGGGTCGAGCCGCGCACCTGGGCCAGGTAGACCAGCGCGGCGACGATGCCCACGAGGTTCAGCAGCGCGAGCGGACTCCAGTCCAGGGCGTGATAGGCCACGGTGAGGCCGAGGATCACGAGCCAGGCGGGCTTGCGCAGGTTGCTGGAGAAGTCGAAGTCCGACGCCGAGCGTCCGATGCAGTCGACCAGCGCGAAGGCCTTGATCGCGAAGAGCCCGACGCTCAGGATCAGCGCGATGCCACCCTGCAGCGACCCGATGTCCACGAGGGAACCCTACCGGGGCGCTCCGGGCCCGGACGCGCCGACGGGCGAGCCTCCCGAAGGAGACCCGCCCGTCAGACGTGCTGATGCGTCAGGAGCTGGGGTTCTGCGGCTTCGTCGACGCGGTGCTGCTGGTCGTGCCGGCCTTCGCCGGAGCGGCCTTCTTGGTCGTCGAGGTCTTCTTGGCCGGGCTCGACTTCTTCGCGGTGCTGGACTTCTTGGCCGGGCTGGACTTCTTGGCCGGGCTCGACTTCTTGGCCGTCGAGGTCGTGGCGGCACCGGTCTTCTTCGCCGGCGTCGACTTCTTGGCGGTCGACTTCTTGGCGGTCGAGGTCTTCTTGGCCGCAGCCGACTTGGTCGTGGCGGCCTTCTTGGTCGAGCTCGACTTCGCGGCAGCGGTCTTCGCAGAGGCCGACTTCTTGGTGGCGGTGCTGCGGGCCGACGCGCTGCTGGCGGGCTTGGGCGAGGACGTCTTCGCGGACTTCTTGGCGGGGGACTTGCGGGTCACCTTGGCGACGGTCTCCTTGACCGTGGACGTGGCGACGGCCTGCGCGCCCTCGACGACGTCCTCGGCGCGGCCGCGGTACGTCTTGGCGGCACCACGCACGTCGTCGAGCTTGAGGCTGCGCGCAATGGCGACGAACTCCTCGCCACGCTTCGCGAGATCGGAGTAGGCGCCGACGGCGGTGGTGCGGGCCTTGCCCTGCAGCTCGTTGACGTCGACCTTCTGCAGGTCGTCGCTCAACGACTTCAGCTCGTCGACGATGGTCTTGATGCGGGCGTTGATGGTGTCGGTGATGCTCATGCAGTGTCCTCCTGGACGTCGGTGTTCTCGGTCTGCCCGGACGAGACGGTCAGCACCGTCGCGTCGGTGGCGACGCTCGGGGCTGGTCCAGCGAACGACCGGTAGATGTCGATCAGAGCCGACTTCTGGCGTTCGCTGAGTCGCGGGTCGAGGGCGATGGCGTCCTCGACCATCCGGGCTCCGCCGTGGTCCGCGTCGAGGATTCCCGCGCGGACGTACAGCGACTCGGCCGAGATGCGCAGTGCCATGGCGATCTGCTGCAACACCTCTGCCGACGGTCGGCGCAGTCCTCGCTCGATCTGGCTGAGGTACGGGTTGGAGACACCCGCCGCCTCGGCCAGCTGGCGCAGCGAGAGCTGGGCCTGGCGTCGCTGGTCACGGAGGTACTCACCGAGTCCTCCGACCGTGTCCTTGACGGTGTCCTTGGCGCCGGTGACGGCGCCGGACATCGAGTCCGTCGTGGGTAGCTTCGCCATACCTCCCAGTGTGCTTGCAAAAGTTAGCAAATGCAAGCCCGGCGGCATGCGTGGCTGGTCACGCCGGGTGGAGGCGCGCGAGACGCCTCAGAAGGCAGGCCGCATCTCGCCCACCGGGCTGCCTCCGCCGAGCACCGCAGGTCGTGGCTCGGGCAGCACGGGGCCCTCCCCCGTCACCTCGACGCCGAGCACCTCGACGGCCCGCGACATGACCACGTAGAGCGGCCGTTCCGCCCCGTCCTCGATCTTGGCCGCGAACGCCGAGCCGTCCGGCAGGCCGACGACGAGGACGCTCTCGGCACCCGACTTGGCGATGGCGCCGGGAATGCGGGTGACGAAGTGCCGCTCGTCGCGCCGCGCACCGCTGACCACCTCCGGGTGTGCAGCGATCGCCGTGGCGAGTCGCGCCGCGTGGGGCGTCTCGGCCCGGGCGACGCGACCGGTGGCCACCGCGAGCCGCTCCATGGTCGTGGCCAGGAGCGGTGCTCCGCACCCGTCGACGCTGACGACGCTCGGTGCCGCTCCGGTCAGCTCGGAGAACGTGGCGGTGATCTGCCGCTGCAGCGGGTGCTGCGGATCGAGGTAGTCGTCGACGGACCATCCGCGGGTGACGCACGTCAGCAACATGGCCGCGTGCTTGCCCGAGCAGTCCATCAGGATCGGCGCGCGGCCGCCGCCCTCTCGCAGCACACGGGCGTGCTCGTGCGGGTCGAGGGGGTAGGACGGTGGCGTCTGCAGCGCCGTCTCGTCGAGACCCGCCAGCCCGAGCACCTGCCGGACGAGCTCGACGTGCCTCGGCTCGCCGGAGTGGCTCGAGGTGGCGATGGCCAGCTCCGGTCCGTCGAGGTCCAGGCCGGCGGCGAGCATCCCCATGGCCTGGAACGGCTTGTTCGACGACCGGGGGTAGATGACGGACTGCGGGTCGCCGATCGCCCAGTCGACCCGGCCCTCGGGATCCACGTGCACCACGACACCTCGGTGCCGGCTCTCGACCAGCCCGGACCGCACGACCTCCGCCACCACGTCCATGGCGTTCACCCTACGGCTGCCGAAGCCGCACCTGCGGACGTCTCCGCGCGGTTAGGCTGACCGGCGTGACCGACCTGAGCGATCTCCACGTCATCGTGCCCGCGGGAGGCTCCGGCACCCGCCTGTGGCCCCTGTCGCGGCAGTCCCGACCCAAGTTCCTGCTCGACCTGCTCGGCGACGGGCGCTCCCTGCTGCAGCAGACCTGGGACCGGCTGGAGCCGCTCGTCGGACCCGATCGCGTGCACGTCGTGACCGGCGTGGCCCACGCGAGCGGCGTGCGCGAGCAGCTGCCCGCCCTGACACGCCTCGTCGTCGAGCCGTCGCCCCGGGACTCGATGCCCGCGATCGGCTTGGCTGCGGCGATCGTCGCCCAGCGCGATCCCGACGCGATCGTCGGGTCGTTCGCCGCCGACCACGTCGTCCGGGGCGACGGCGAGTTCGTCGCCGCAGTCCACGAGGCCGTGGTCGCGGCGCGCTCCGGCCTGGTGGCCACGATCGGCATCTCCCCGACCGCCCCGTCGACGGCGTTCGGCTACATCGAGGCCGGCGAGGCCACCGGACTCGAGGGCGCGCCGACCGCCCGGGCCGTGCGCCGGTTCGTCGAGAAGCCCGACCTCGCGACGGCCGAGGAGTACCTCGCCTCCGGTGCGTTCAGCTGGAACGCCGGCATGTTCGTCGTCCGCGCCGGTGTGCTGCTGGACCACCTGGCCCGTCTGCAGCCCACGCTGCACGACGGCGTCCGGGCCATCGCCGCGGACTGGTACTCCTCCGAGCGCGACCAGACCATGGCCGCGGTGTGGCCGACCCTGACCAAGATCGCGATCGACCACGCCGTGGCCGAGCCGGTCTCGCTCGAGGGCGGGATGGCCGTGGTGCCCGGCACCTTCGGCTGGGACGACATCGGCGACTTCGCCGCGCTCACGCAGGTCGGCGCCACGTCGACGCCCGGCACCGTCTTCATCGATGCCGACGGACTCGTGATCGCCGGTGACGACACCCAGGTCGCGGTCGTGGGACTGCGTGACGTCGTCGTCGCGCGCACCGCCGACGCGTTGCTGGTGACCACCCGGGCCCACGCGCAGCGCGTCAAGGAGGTTCCGGCCGCCCTGCTCGCACAGGGCAGGGCTGATCTGCAGTAGGCGTCAGACGAGGTCGATGAGCCGGCCGCCGACGCCGTCGGACGGCGTGAAGGCCGTGGCGACCTCACCGGTGCCCACCACGCGCACCAGTCCGTCGTCAGGCGCCACGTGCACCGACTGTCCTCGGCCGAGGCGCAGCACCTGGCCCGTCGCGGCCACCAGATCGACCTCGCCACCCGTGCACAGGACGAGTCGCTGCCCCGAGCCGTACAACGGGCTGCCCTCCACGTCGGCGCGCGAGACCTGGGTGACCGCCAGCGCGAACTCGTCGACGTCGGGCGCGAACACCTCGGTCTCGGTGCCGACGACCTCGGGCGTGATGCGCGCCAGCCGTGACATGCCGCGCTCCAGACAGGTGATGAGTCCGTCGGTGTCGACGTGCTTGCTGGTCAGCCCGGCACGCAGCACGTTGTCCGAGGACGTCATGACCTCGATGCACATGCCCTTGAGGTGGGCATGGATGATGCCGGCGCCCAGGAACGCCGCCTCGCCCGGCTGCAGGGTGAGCCGGTTCAGCAGCAGAGCGATGACGAGGCCGACGTCGTCAGGGAAGAACTCCGCGATCTCCAGCACGGTCGCGTACGCACGCTTGACGTCGACGTGGGCGGTGACGAGGCGACGGCACCCAGCCACGACCTCGTGCACCTGCTCGACCGGCACCGGGTCGGCCAGCAGCCGCTCGACGATGCGGACGATGCCGTCGAAGCCCGGCTTGGCGCGCAGCTCCTCGGCCAGGGTGCTCGTCAGCGCGACCTCCAGGCCGTCGAGCACCCGGAGGATCTCGGCCGTCGGCCGGAAGCCCACCAGCGTGTCGAAGGTCGTGAGCGCGTACGCCATCTCGGGCTTGTGGCGCGGGTCCTTGTAGGTGCGGCCGGGCGCGTCGAGCGGCACGCCCGCCGACTCCTCGGCCGCGAAGCCGGCGCGGGCCAGCTGGGCGTTGGGATGCACCTGCAGCGACAGCGGGCGGTCGGCCGCCAGGATCTTCATCATGAACGGCAGCTGCCCGGACTCGTCCGAGAGCGGCCGGGACCGTCCCTCGACCTCGATCGAGGAGGGGCTGAGCTCGTGCGTGCCCATCCACACCTCGGCGAACGGCTTGCCGTTCGGTGCCGCGCCGAGGAAGTGCGGGATCGCCTCTGCCGAGCCCCAGTCGTACGCACGGGAGGCGTTCAGCAGTCGATGCATCCGCACATCCTAGGTGACCGATGTGAGGCGTGGGGGCACCCCGCCTACTTGTGCCGGGGCTTGCGGCCCGAGCGGTCGTCGCGATCGGTTCCCCGACCGTCCTGTCCTCGACCGGCCTTGTGCTCGGGGGTCCAGTCGGACTTGCCGCCGCCGCGCTCGGGGCGATCGCCCTCGCCGTCCTTGCGGTACGACGTCTGGCCGCCGCCGCGCTTGCCCGGACCACCCTGGTAGCCCCCACCCTTGGCACCGCCCTTGCCGCCCTTGCGGTGCGGGGCCGGACGCTCCATCGGCGGGCCGTCGTCGAGTCGCAGGTCGATCTTCTTGCCCGAGATGCGGGTGTTCTCCAGCGCCTGGAAGACCTCGTCGGGCAGGTCGGCCGTCAGCTCGACAGTGGCGTGCTCCACGCCGATCGTGATCTTGCCGAAGTCGGACTTCTTGAGCCCGCCCTCGTTGGCGAGCGCCCCCACGATCGCCGAGGGACCGATCTTGTGGCGCTTGCCGACGGCCAGGCGGTAGCGCTGCCAGCCGTCGGGAGTGGGGGTGTCGCGGCGTGGACCACGGTCGTCGCGTCGACGCTGCTCCTGCCAGCCACCGTCGACCGCGTCGCGATCTCGCGTCGGGCGCTCGCGCTTGTCCGGCTTGGCCGACCGCGGCGGGTCGGGGCGCAGGAAGAACTGGGCGTCGTTGACACCCACGACGGCCAGCGCCGCGGCGATGTCGAGCGGATCGGCGTCGTTCTCGCGCGCGTACTCCTCGATCAGCTGCCGGAACTCCGGGAACTGCGGCGACTCGAGGTTGTCGGTGACGGACTTCGCGAAACGCTCCGCCCGGTGCTGGTTCACGACGTCGGGCGTCGGCACCGCCATCTCCTCGATGCGTCCGCCGGACACCTTCTCGAGCGCCGACAACATGCGCCGCTCGCGCGGCGTCACGAACACGACGGCGTCGCCGGTGCGCCCCGCACGGCCCGTGCGGCCGATGCGGTGGATGTAGGCCTCGGTGTCGTGCGGCACGTCGTGGTTGATGACGTGGGTGATGCGGTCGACGTCGAGTCCGCGGGCCGCCACGTCGGTGGCCACCAGGATGTCGAGCGATCCGCTCTTCAGGGCCGCGACGAGGCGCTCGCGCTGGGTCTGGACGAGGTCACCGTTGATGGCCGCGGCGTCGAACCCGCGGTTGCGCAGCCGTTCGGCGAGCTCCTCGGTGGCCTGCTTGGTGCGGACGAAGATCAGCATCGCGTCGCCGGACTCGACCTCGAGCAGGCGGGTCAGCGCGTCGAACTTGCCGTGGTGCGGCACGGCCATCCAGCGTTGACGCACCGTCGTCGTCGACCGACTGGCCGAGGCGACGCTGACGTCGACGGGGTTGTCCAGGTAGCGCTTGGCGAGCCGGCGGATGCCGGGCGGCATCGTGGCCGAGAAGAGCGCGACCTGCTTGGTGTCCGGGGTGCCGGACAGGATGCGCTCGACGTCGTCGGCGAAGCCCATGTTGAGCATCTCGTCGGCCTCGTCGAGCACCAGGTGCGCCAGCCCCGACAGCTCGAGGCTGCCGCGCTCGAGGTGGTCGATGACGCGGCCCGGGGTGCCGACCACGACGTGCGCGCCGCGCTCGAGGCCGCGCAGCTGGGCGGCGTAGCCCTGGCCGCCGTAGACGGGCAGCACGCGGATGCCCGGGAGCTTCGAGGCGTACCGGGTCATGGCGTCGGCGACCTGCAGCGCGAGCTCGCGGGTGGGGGCCAGCACGAGGGCCTGCGTCTCGGAGCGATCAGGGTCGAGCTGGTCGAGCAGCGGCAGCGCGAACGCCGCCGTCTTGCCGGTGCCGGTCTGCGCAAGCCCGACGACGTCGCGGCCCTCGAGGAGCGGGCCGATCGCCTGGGCCTGGATGGGGCTGGGCGTCTCGTAGCCCAGCTCGGCCAGCACGGCGACCAGCTCGTCGCCGAGACCGAGGTCGGCGAAGCCGACCGGAGGGGCGGTGCCAGCCGTGGGATCGGGCTCGGTGTCGGTGGTGCTGTCAGGCGTGTCGTTCATGGGTGCTCCCGCGGGTTCCGACGGAACCTCAGGGCCGCGGCCACGTCGCCACGACGCCCCGGACCGTCCCTCATACCGTAGTGTTTCCGGACGGAGCCGACGTCACCGGGAGGAACACGTGCGCCAGACCGTCACGGCGATCGGTCGTCGTTGGCCGACCGTCCTGCTCCTCACGTTGCTGGGCATCGGCGTCGGAGCCCTCGCGGTGACCTTCCAGACCCCGCTGCACACGGCCACCGCCGACGTGCTCGTGCAGCAGGCCGGGCCCGAGGGCGCAACAGCCTCCCCCGGTGAGCGCGTCGTCGCCTCCTACGCGGCCGTGCTGGAGGGTCGCACCCTGACCGGTCCGGCTGCCGAGGCCGCCGACGTGCGCGACGGACTCGACGACCGCGTCGACGCGACGGTGCGCGGCGACTCCGACGTCATCCGCGTCAGCGTCGAGGCCCCGGGCGCCGACACCGCGCGGTCCGCCGCCGACGCCCTCCTCGAGGGCTTCCAGGCGTGGCTGGCCGAGCAGCCCGGCGAAGGAGCCACCACGGCCACCGTCGTCTCCCCCGCCGCGGCGTCGTCGTCGGCCACCAGCCCCGACGCCCTGGTGTGGATCGCGATCGGCGCGCTGGCCGGGGCACTGCTGGGACTCCTCGTGGCTGCGGTGCGATCGACGGCCCCCGGCGTGATCGGCTCCGCCGACGACGCGACCACCTTGATGTCCGCACCGGTGCTGGGCACCGTCGCGATCGATCCCGACGTCCGCAACCGGCCCCTGCTGACCCAGGTGGAGTCCAACCACCCCCGCCGCGAGGCCGTCCGGATCCTGCGCACGAACCTGCAGTTCCTCGACGTCGACGCCCCCCAGCAGGTCATCACGGTCACCAGCGCGCTGCCGGCGGAGGGCAAGACCACCACGGCGGCGAACCTCGCGATCGCGACGGCCGAGACCGGGCGCCGCGTCGTGCTGGTCGACGGTGACCTGCGCAAGCCCCGGCTCGACGAGCTCTTCGGACTCGAGCGCACCGTGGGGCTCACGACGGCGCTCGTCGGCCGCGTTCCGCTGGACCAGGCCGTGCAGGCCACCCGCACACCCGGTCTCGACATCCTGACGAGCGGCACGCTGCCGCCGAATCCCTCCGAGCTGCTGCAGACCGAGGCGATGATCGACCTCGTCAGCCGGCTCTCCGAGACCTACGACCTCGTGCTGATCGATGCGCCGCCGCTGCTCGCCATCACCGACGGCGCCCTGCTGGCCGCGCTGTCCGACGGCGCCCTCGTGGTGGTTCGGCACGGACGGACGCGCCAGCACGAGCTGCGCGCCGCGGCCGACCGTCTCCAGGCCGTCGGAGCCTCCGTGCTCGGCACCGTCATCTCGATGACGCCACGCCGAGGCACGTCGCGCTACGGCTACGGCAGCGGCTACGGCCCGGAGTTCTTCGCGCGGCAGACCGGCTCCCGGTCCAACCGGTCCGGGCGCCGCGGCTCACGCCGTCGTTGACCGCGCCGCCACCACGTTGAGCCGGTCGGCGACCACCCGGCAGGCGTCGTCGATCTGGTCAGCCACCGCCCGGTGGACCTCCGGGCTGCGGCGGTAGGGGTCGTCGACGTCGAGGTCGCCGCGGACGGTGCCACGGGCTCGGGCGGCCTCGGCCACGAAGGACTCGAGGTCGGGGGCGTCGACGGTCGGCGCCAGGAGGGCGAACTCCCGGAGCGTGAAGGTGCGGCGCAGGGCCTGCGGCGACGTCGAGAGGATGTCGGAGCGGTGCACGCGCGCGGCGGTCAGGATCAGGCCCGCCGACTCGACGAGGTAGCTGTCGATCGGGTGCGAGCGGAAGCTGCCCGGGCGCATCCCGAGGCGCATCAGCTCCATCGCGGCCATCGTGTCCATCGGCTTGCGGTCCCAGCCACGGGTGCCGGCGCTGGCGATCTCGAAGACGTCCTGGTCCAGGCGCTCCCGCAGCAGCGCCTCCATGAGCGGTGAGCGGCAGATGTTGGCCGTGCAGACCGCGAGCACGGCGAAGCGTCCTGACATGTCAGGTACCGAGCCGGGGACGCACGTGCAGGCCCACGTCGGGCTCGACGAGCACCTCCTGCGCGGCGGCGACGCCGTCGACCACCAGGGGCGCGGTGGCGTCGACGGACCGCTTGAGCAGCGCGAGGGCGATGGGTCCGAGCTCGTGGTGCCGGGCCGAGGTGCCGACGCTGCCGATCCGCACGTCGTCGAGCAGCACGTCGGATCCCGGCGTCGGCAGGTGGTCGACCGAGCCGTCGAGGTGCAGCAGCGTGAGCCGGCGCGGCGGCCGGCCGAGGGTGTGCACCCGGGCGACGGTCTCCTGCCCCCGGTAGCACCCCTTCTCGAGGTGGACCGCGGGACCGAGCAGGCCGACCTCGTTGGGGATGGTGCGCTCGTCGGTGTCGGGGCCGATCCGGGGACGGCCGGCCTCGATGCGCAGCGCCTCCCAGGCCCACAGGCCGACGGGGTCGCCCAGCTCGGCAGGCAGCCCGGGCAGGTCGGCACGGGGCCTGAGCGTCCAGGCGCCGCCCGGCATCCCGATGACGGCGAGCTCGGCGGTGGCCAGGGTGACCTCGACCCGGGACATGAAGCGCATGCGGTCGAGGAAGTCGACGAGCGCCTGCCCGGCACCGGGCTCGGTGTGCGCGCGCACGACCTCGCCGTCGTCGACGAGCTCCATGCCGTGCTCGATGCGTCCCTGGGGCGACAGGACGAGCGCCTCGGTGGGCGTGCCCGGCGCGAGGGACTCGAGGTGCTGGGTCGTGAGGGCGTGCAGCCACGTCAGGCGGTCGGGCCCGGCGATCGTGACGACGTCGCGGTGGGAGAGGTCGACGAACGTGCCGCCGTCGAGCAGGCGACGCTGCTCCGCGGCGATCGAGCCGTAGTGGCCCGCGACGGCCGCGTCGGGCGAGTTGGCTGACACGGCGCCGGCGAGGTCCAGCAGCGGCGAGCACCAGGTGGGCGCGGGCTCAGACACGCTCGAGCTTCCCCCACAGGTGCGACTGCATCTCGTGTCCCTCGGCCGCCATGTCGTAGGCGTACATGAGGGACCCCTCGACGAGGCCGTACATCCGCTGGCCGGCGGTGTACTCCTTGGCGGTGGCGGTGCGAGCCACGAGATCGGTGGCCAGACGCAGCCGCGGGCCGTCGATGTCTCCGTACCAGACCTCGGCGTAGCCCGTGGGGTGCGCCAGCACGAGCTCGAGCCCCTCGGCCGTCGGCCGCAGGAAGCCGGTCTCGAGCGCGCCGGGGCGGAGCCGCTCGCCGGCGTCGTCGGTGATCCAGGTGCGGCTGAAGTAGTGCAGGAAGGGGCGGGTGTCGTGCGCGAACACGACGTCCTGCTCGAACGCGAACGGTTCGATCGACGGATACTCACCGCGGCCGTTGCCGTGCCACGTGCCCAGCAGCCAAGCGACCGGGACGAGGTCGGGGTGCAGGTCCGCCGGGATCTCGAAGGCCATGTCTCGACTGTACCGGCGGCCCCCCTACGCTCGACCGGTGCGTGCAGTGCTGCAGCGGGTCTCCCGAGCCGCGGTCCGGGTCGACGACGAGACCGTGGGTTCCATCGGTGCCGGTCTGGTGGTGCTGCTCGGCGTGACGCACGACGACACGAGCGCGGAGGCCGAGCGGCTGGCTCACCGCGTGCGCGGTCTGCGGATCCTGCGCGACGAGACCTCTCTCGCCGACGGGGGTGAGGCCCTGGTCGTCAGCCAGTTCACCCTGTACGCCGACACCCGCAAGGGTCGCCGTCCTTCCTGGGGCGCGGCCGCCCCGGGACCCGCGGCCGAGCCGCTCTACGAACGCTTCTGCGCCGCGCTGCACGAGACGGGCGTGCCGGTCGCGACCGGTCGGTTCGGGGCCGAGATGGCGGTCGAGATCATCGGTGACGGGCCGATGACGGTGACGCTCGAGACCTGATCGGCGGTTCTCCCGACCGCTGCTGGTCCCGACCCGTCACAATGGGACGGGTGTGCCATCGGGCACCATGTGGATCGGAGCAGCATGGCACGTCGGGACGCGCTGACGCGGAAGTATCGCGAGGCCGGCAAGCGCCGCCTCGGCGGTCTGCCGTTCCACCGCCGCCATCGGCGTCTGCTCATCTCCCTGGGCACCGCCCTGGCCCTGGTGCTGGGGGTCCTGGGGGGTTACGCGTACCACCTCAACTCGCAGCTCAACAACTTCGGCCGGGTCGACATCACGTCGGTCAACGACGGCGAGCCCGATGTCGACGAGGGGCGAGCGCTCAACATCCTGCTGCTCGGTTCCGACGCCGGTGAGGGCAGCGCCGGGGGCTCCTCGGTCGAGCAGGACGCCGTCGCCGCGAAGTGGCCGTCCGGCAAGTACCGCAGCGACACGCTGATGATCGTGCACATCCCCCAGGACCGCTCGGCCGTGCAGCTGATCTCGATCCCCCGCGACACCTACACCGAGATCTACGACGAGGAGGGCGAGGAGCAGGGCAAGCAGAAGATCAACGCGGCCTTCTCCGAGTACGGTCCCGCGGGCGCCGTGGCCACCGTCCAGAACCTCACCGGCCTGTCGATCGACCACCTGGCGATCATCGACTGGGAGGGCTTCAAGGACCTCACCAGCGCCGTCGGTGGCGTCGAGGTCTTCATCCCGGAGTCGTTCTACGACCCGAGCCAGAAGATCCAGTGGGAGGCCGGCGAGCAGACCCTCGAGGGCGAGCGGGCGCTGCAGTACGTGCGCACCCGGTACGGCCTGCTCCGCGGTGACTTCGACCGCATCGCCCGTCAGCAGAACTTCCTGCGCAGCGTCATGAACAAGATGCTCTCCCGTGGCACCCTCACCAATCCGGTGCGGCTGGCCAACACGCTCGAGGCGTTGTCGAACAACATGACCCTCGACACCGGGTGGTCGTCGGGCAGCCTGCGCTCGCTGGCCCTGTCGCTGCGGGGCGTGAGCAGCGACGACGTCTCGTTCCTGACGGCACCGGTGGCCACCACCGAGGAGCTCGAGGGCGTCGGCGACATCGTGCGGCTCAACGAGGCGCAGAGCGAGGAGCTGTGGACGGCCGTCACCAACGACTCCGTCGCCGACTACATCGCGAAGTACCCCGAGGAGCAGCTGCCGTCCGAGCGCGAGGTCGGCTAACCCGGTCCACGCTGAGTGTCACCGATCGGTCGTGAAATGCCCGGTTCGGCCGCCAGAACGTGCCAGTCAGCGGGGACGGGCGCGTCAGCACGCACTGCGGAAGGTCGTCGCGTTCGGGGTGGTGCCGATGCCGGGGGTGGTCAGCAGCACGCCGTCACCGTCCTGGCCCTCGCGCCCGGTCATCTCGGTCGACACGGTGACCGCCTGGCCCGGGTCCAGCGTGACCTCCACAAGGGCGACGGTGCGGTTGTCCTCGCGGGCCAGCTGCAACGGCACCTCGTCGCCGTCGACCACGACGCGCTCCACGATCCCGTCGGTGGGCGAGTAGACCCTGAGGCGCAGGACCATCGTTCCCGGGGGTGCGTAGGGAGCCGTGCCGAGGATCGAGAGCGGCAGCCCGGCGGGATCGGGCACGGCCGACACGAGCCGCGTGCGCGCGGTGAGGGCGGCCCGATCGTCCTCGCAGCTGGTCGACTCGATCGACGTGGTGGTCTCGAGGTAGTACTCGAGCTTCGCCTCGGTGCGGTCGGACAGGAAGACGCCGATCGTCGGCTCCTCACCGTCGTCGCCGAAGAACTCCCCGGCCAGCGAGGAGCCCTCGATGCGGTCCTGCACCGACTCGTCGGCCGCCCAGAAGAGCACCCGCCGCTCGGACGCTGCCGAGGCCAGCGAGCGCAGGGTCGTGGACGGATCACCCTGCCCGGACACGAAGACGTCGAAGATGGCGCGGGCCGCCGACTCGAAGAAGGCGTTCTGCTCGGCGCCGCCCGGGAACGCCGCGTACGCACGGTTCAGCAGCGCGCCGACGGCGTTCTCGGCGGTGAGCACGATGTCGTCCGCGAGGACGATGGGTCCGGTGCCGACCAGCAGGTAGGACAGCGCGACCGGGTCGATCGCGAGCACGCCGTCGACCGAGACGCCCTGGCGGGCGGCGAAGACGGCGCGGGCGATCTCCGCGCTGCGGGGAAAGTGGGGCGACAGCATCGAGTTGCGGAAGTCCTGGCCCAGGGTCGGCCCGTAGAGGTTGAGCTCCTCGGTGGTCAGCTCGGTAGCCGGTGCCGGGAGCGCTGGCAGGTCGCTGGACGAGCCCTGGCTGTCGATCGAGATGGCCCCTTGGTCGGCACGGACGACCAGCCAGTTGCCGGGCACGCCGCCGAGTGGGCGGGTCTCGGCGTTGCTCTGCACCGCCACAAGGTACGTGCGCGGCCCGTCGGCGCCCAGGACCTCCGGCAGCACCTGGGCCGCGCGGTCGGCGGCGTCGAGCACCGTGCCGAGCTCGAGCAGCCGGCGCTGCAGCTCGCTGGCGGGACCGCTGAGCCGTCCCGTGAGCCGGGACGTGTCGAGCGCCTCCACGTCCTCGACGGCGTCGGCGTAGGCCGCGTTGCTGCGCTGCAGCGCCGGCGCGAGGTCCTCGATCACCGACAGGTCGATCCGCCCGTCACGGATCGTGAACGCGTCGGCCTCTAGCTGGTCGGAGATCTCGGCGATGGGCGGCAGGGCCTCCGAGACGGCAGCGTCCAGGGCGCCCGAGACCGTCGTCAGGGCCTCGGCGTTGCGCCCGAGGAGCGGGACCTGACCCGCGACCCACCACAGCGGACCGTCGCTGGAGTCACGGGCGTCATCGGCCAGCTCGGTCAGCCGCTCGATCGAGCGGTCCGCCAGCTCCTGGTCGCCACTGGCCAGGGCCGCACGCACCACGACGGCCTGGTCGGACGCCTTCGAGAGCGCGATGGCCGCGTGAACGGCCTGGAAGGCCAGCCAGAGCAGGCACAGGCCCACGACCACGGCTGCGAGCAGCACCCACTGCCGGCGCGACATCTCCCGCACCCGCGACAGGTCGATTCGCGGTCGGCGCACGGCATGTCGGGACGTCACCGGTTCACCCTAGGTCTCCCGGGTGTCGCAGGGTCAGGTGAACCGCAGGCGTGCTGCGTCGAGGCGGTGGTCAGGACGAGCGACGGCGCGCCATCACCGCGGCGGCGACTCCGGCGATGACGAGGGCCCCACCCAGGACCAGCAGCCACATCGGGGCGCCACCGGTGCCGGGCAGGATGCCGTTGCGATCAGCACCCGCCGCGTCCAGCGGCAGCAGCGTGACCGTGTTGGTGTTGGTGACGCAGCCAACGCCGCAGGACTGCGAGACGGCGGGGAGCGCGCTGTACGACGCGGGCGTCACGGACGCGACGCCCGAGGCGGACTCGCTGACCGAGGGGGCAGCAGCGGCCGGGGTGTAGTTGCACACGACGACGTTGGTCTGCGTGGTGACCTGCTCGACGGGCGGGGTGTCGAACGTGACGCTGAAGGCCGACTCGCCGCCACCGGTCTCGGTCGACGGCGGGATCGGGGCCTCGATGTCGCGGTCGCTCGTGGAGTAGTCGATGCTGACGGTCCAGGAGTCGCAGACGCGGTCAGGGACCGTGCGGACGTCGAGCGAGACGGTGTTGCCGCCCACCACGGTGGACTCGCTGATGAAGACCTGTTGGTCGTCGCCGACGTAGCCCGACTGGACGTCCGCGGCGACGGGGGCGGCGGACAGACCCACCAGGGCCAGCGACGACAGCGCCGCGAGAGTGCCGAAGATCTTGCGCATGATGCTCCTGGTGCAAAGTCGGTCCCGGCCGGTGCCGGCGGGTCGAACGTGATGGCCGTCCGGACATGGTCCGGACGTCGAGACCAACGAGCGAGTGGGGTGGAGGTGACGCCCCCACGAAGAACTTTCGTCCCGGACTTCTCGGAGACGACGCGACCCCCATGTCCGCAGCGGGACATGGGGGTCGTGACGGTGCTTCGATGGAAGCGTCGGGATGCGGTCAGACGGCGACGGCAACCTCGGCGACGCTGCCCGTGGCAGCGGTGACCGGACGGTCGACCGAGGCCGCCCGGGGCGCCAGCGTGCGCAGGGTCCACTCGCCCGGCGCCGCGAAGAAGCGGAACTGGCCGGTGGCCGAGGTGGGCACCTCGGCCGTGAACTCGCCGGTGCGATCGAGCAGGCGCACGTAGGCGTTGCCGACCGGCTGCCCGTCACGCGTGACGATGCCCTGGATCACGGCCTGGGAAGCGACGTCGACCCCGTCGAGGCTGGGTCCGCCCTGGATGGCTCCGCACATGTCAGGCCTCCCCGCGCTCGTCGCCGAGGGCGACCGGCACACCGCGCAGCGAGCCGTACTCGCTCCACGAGCCGTCGTAGTTCTTGACGTTCGGGTAGCCGAGGATCTCGTGCAGGACGAACCAGGTGTGCGAGCTGCGCTCACCGATGCGGCAGTACGCGATGGTGTCCTTGCCCTCGTCGAAGCCGACCTCGGAGTAGAGCGCCTTGAGGTCCTCGTCGGACTTGAAGGTGCCGTCGTCGTTGGCGGCCTTGCTCCACGGCACGTTGCCCGCGGTCGGGATGTGGCCACCGATCTGGGCGGCCTCCTGCGGGAGGTGCGCCGGCGCCAGCAGGCGGCCCGCGTACTCGTCGGGGCTGCGGACGTCGATGAGGTTCTTGGCGCCGATGGCATCGATGACCTCGTCACGGAACGCACGGATGTCGGTGTTCGGCTCCGAGGCCGTGTACGAGGTGGTCGGACGCTCGGTGGGGGCGTCGGTCAGCTCGCGCGAGTCGAGCTCCCACTTCTTGCGGCCACCGTCGAGCAGACGCAGGTCGGTGTGGCCGTAGTACTTGAGGTACCAGTACGCGTAGGCGGCGAACCAGTTGTTGTTGCCGCCGTAGAAGACGACGGTGTCGTCGTTGCCGATGCCCTTCTCGGACAGAAGCTTCTCGAGCTTGTCCTTGCCGATGAAGTCGTGACGGACGCCGTCCTGCAGGTCCTGGCGCCAGTCGAGCTTCACGGCGCCACGGATGTGGCCCTTGTCGTACGCCGAGGCGTCCTCGTCGACCTCGATGAGGACGACGTTCGGGTCGTCGAGGTGCTCCTCGACCCAGTCGGCGGTGACGAGCGCGGTGTCGCGGCTCATGTTTTCTCCTCTGTGTGGGTGGATGCTGTGTGATGGATGGTCAGGGCGGGTTGGTCAGGCCTGCGAGGGCGCCAGGCGGCGCACCAGCAGGTAGATCTCGCAGCCGAGGCAGAAGCCCACGACGGCGTTGAGCAGGGCGGCGACCAGCGCGAAGCCGGTGGCCACGAGAGCCACGGTGGTGGCGTCGAGTCCCAGGGCGGCCAGGGCCACCAGGGCGAACACCAGGCCGACGGCCTGGGCGAACTGCGGGGGACGTGCGTCCTCGAGCGCCTCCGGCGGGGCCAGCCGGGGCCGGACGACCCTCGCGAAGACCTGCCCGTACGGCGAGAACCGCACACCCAGAAGGGCGCCCACCGCGAAGACCAGGGCCTGCACCGCGAGCAGCACGGTGGCCGCCACGGGGACCGTGGGCACCGTCAGCAGTGCCGCCGTCAGCAGCACGGCCGTGACGGCTGCGGCGAACCGCAGGCCCCGAGGGTCGACGCTCGCAACGGGCGCGGGCGACACGGCGGTCGAGGTGGTGGACATGGAGGCTCCTCGCGTCCGAGCCGGAGGGCGGGGACGCAGATCTGGGCACGGCTGATCTCGATTGGGCAGGCAGATCCCGGCGGCCGGCAGGCCGCGGGCGAGGACGACGAGCGACAGGGGTCAGCAGGTCGTCAGCAGGCGCGACACAGCGCGGAACGCGTGCGGCAGTTGTCCACTGCCCGGCGACGCGTGAGGTGCGTGTGTCCGATCATGTGACCAATGTAGGGGAGTCGCCGGAGCCGGTCTCCCTCGCGTCCCACATGTCGGACCCGCGTCTCACTCCCCGAGACGCGGGTCCGGCCCGAGAACCCTTGCCCTCCCCGGCCCGTCAGCCCTCCGACTGCTTGCTGAAAGCTGCGTCGAATCCGACAGTCGGCGGCTCGAAGTCCAGGGGATGCAGTCGCGCCAGGGCCTCGGGTGCCCCCTCGAGCCGGTCCATGCCGGCGTCCTCCCACTCGATCGAGATGGGGCCGTCGTAGCCGATGCGACGCAGCGTCCGGAAGCAGTCCTCCCACGGCACGTCGCCGTGCCCGGCCGACACGAAGTCCCAGCCCCGGTGCGGGTCGCCCCACGGCAGGTGCGACGAGAGGATGCCGTTGCGGCCGCCACCCATCCGCATGCGGGTGTCCTTGCAGTCGACGTGGTAGATCCGGTCGGCGAAGTCGGAGATGAACGCCACGGGATCGATGCCCTGCCACAGCATGTGGCTCGGGTCCCAGTTGAGCCCGAAGGCCTCGCGGTGCCCCACGGCGTCGAGCGCCTTCGCGGTGGTCCAGTAGTCGTAGGCGATCTCGGACGGGTGCACCTCGAGCGCGAAGCGCACGCCGCACTCGTCGAAGACGTCGAGGATCGGGTTCCAGCGGTCCGCGAAGTCGGTGAACCCCGCCTCGATGCGCTCGGCCGAGACCGGCGGGAACATCGCCACGTACGGCCAGATCGACGAGCCGGTGAACCCGACGACCGTCGAGACGCCGAGGCGCTTCGCGAGGCGGGCCGTGTTCTTGAGCTCCTCGGCGGCCCGCTGGCGCACTCCCTCGGGCTCCCCGTCGCCCCACACGCGGTCGCGGACGATCGCGCGGTGGCGTTCGTCGATCGGGTCGTCGCAGACGGCCTGCCCGGTCAGGTGGTTCGAGATGGCCCAGAGGCCGAGCCCGTGACGCTCGAGGATCGCGAGGCGCTCGGCGATGTAGTCGTCGTCGTCCCAGCGCCAGGCGTCGAGGTGCTCACCCGAGACGGCGATCTCGAGGCCGTCGTAGCCCCAGCCCGCGGCGAGCCGCGCGACCTCCTCCAGGTCGAGGTCGATCCACTGGCCCGTGAACAGGGTGAAGGGACGCTTGCGCTCGCTCATCGGGTGGCCTCCGGCTGGATCTCGACGGACGACTGTGCCGCGCTGGACTCGACGGCCGCCAGGACGCGCTGCACGGCGAGCCCGTCCTCGAACGACGGTACGGGGTCGTCACCCTCGCTGACGGCGCGCAGGAAGTCGGCGGCCTGGTGGGTGAAGGTGTGGTCCCAGCCCAGCACGTGGCCCGGCGGCCACCAGCCGTCGAGGTAGGGCTGGTGGGGCTCGGTGACGAGCAGCTTGGTGGGGAACTCCGCGCCGTCGAGGCAGGCCCAGAGCTCGTTGAGCGACTCGAGGTCGAAGCGCAGCGACCCTCGGCTGCCGTAGACCTCGATCTGCAGGGCGTTCTTGCGGCCGGAGGCCATCCGGCTGACCTCCAGGCTCACGACGGCTCCCCCACTGGTGCGCAAGGTGGCCCAGGCGGCGTCGTCGACGGTCACCTCCTCGGGCCCACGCTCGCCCGGACGGCGCGGGACGAACGTCTCGATCCGACCGCTGACGGTCTCGATCTCCTGACCCAGGAGGTACCGCACCTGGTCGACCGCGTGGGAGCCGAGGTCGCCCAGGACCCCGGACCCCGCGGACTCCCGGCGCAGGCGCCACGACATCGGCGCGCGCTCGTCGACCAACCAGTCCTGCAGGTAGCTGACGCGCAGCTGGCGCACCGTGCCGATGCGGCCCTCGGCCACGTATTGGCGAGCCAGGGCCAGGGCGGGAACTCGCCGGTAGTTGAAGCCGACCATCGACCGCACACCGCGACCGCGCGCCGCACGCGCGGCCTCGACCATCTTCTCGGCCTCCACCAGCGTGTTGGCGAGCGGCTTCTCGACGATGACGTGCTTGCCGGCCTCGAGCGCCGCGACGGCGATCTCGGCATGCAGGTGACCGGGCACGCACACGTCGACGACGTCGACGTCGTCGCGCTCGAGCACCGAGCGCCAGTCGGTGGAGCTCTCGGACCAGCCGAGCCGATGGGCGGCGCGGCCGACCTCGATGGCGTCGCGGCCGACGAGCACCTGCTGGCGGATCGACGGCAGGTCGGGCCGGAAGGCACCTACGGTGCGCCAGGCGTCGGAGTGGGCCCGGCCCATGAAGGCGTAGCCGATGACGGCGACGCCCAGCGAGCCTGAGGGACCGGTCGGTTCGGGGGTCACGTGGCGGCTCCTGAGGTGAGGGGGACGCGGTCGTCGAGCGACCGGAGGAAGGTGAGCCCGTCGCGGGCCAGGTCGTCCTGCGTCGCCGCCAGCGGCCGCCAGATGGACGCGGCCGTCGCGATCGAGGCGTTGTCGGCAGTGAAGCTCTCGATGACCAGCGGACCGGCGTAGGCGACGTCGTCCAGCGCCTGCACCAACGCCGGCCAGTCGGTCTGGTCGCCGCCGGGCGCGCCGCGGTCGTTGCCGCAGACCTGCACGTGCACGAGGTGCTCGCCGGCGCGACGGACGGCGTCGGCGCTCGAGCGTTCCTCGATGTTGAGGTGGTAGGTGTCGAGCGCAAGGCCCAGCGACGGGCCGAGCAGGTCGCCCAGCGCGTCGAGGGCCTGGTCGACCGTGTTGATGACGGACGTCTCGTAGCGGTTGAGCGGCTCGATGCCGATCGCCACGCCCCGCTGGCCGGCGTGGTCGACGACCGGCTTGAGCGACTCCCGCAGCTGGGTGGAGGCCGCGCGACGGTCGTCGGCGGTCATCCGCCACACCCGCCCGGTCGAGGCGTAGAACGGTCCGCAGACCGCGGCCGCGCCGACCTCGGCGGCGAGGTCGACGCAGGCCCGCAGGTAGTCGCGGGTCGCGTCGATCGTCGCCGCGTCGGTGGCGACGAGGTCCCGCCCGGGCGCCATCGCCCCGACCACGCAGGGCGTCAGGCCGGTGTCGGCCAACGCCTGCGCCACGACGTCCGACGTGAGGTCCCCGGGTGTCTCCAGGGGCAGCTCGACGGCGTCGAAGCCGAGCCCGGCGACCCGCTGCAGGAGCGGGCCGACGGTCTCGTCGGTCAGGGGCGATGTCCAGATCCAGGTGTTGGCCCCGATCTGGCGCGCCCGGGCGGAGGTCGTCACGGGTCAGCCGACCTTGCGGTCGATCCAGACCTGCGGGAAGCCGGGCAGGTCCTCGCCACCGAACTTGGCGTAGTGACCGTCCGGCAGGCCCTCGTTGTCGGCGAGGAACTGACCGCGCTCGTCCTCGGTGATCGGCTTTTGCGGCAGGACCCACTCCTTCGGGACCTCCTCGCCGGCGAAGATCTTCTGCACCGCCAGCAGCGGGGTGCGCCACTGGAAGTTGGAGTACACCGGGGCCAGGCCGGTCAGGCCCGTCTCCTCCCACTTGCGCAGGAAGCTCATCTCGTCCTCACCGGTCATGACCGGGTAGTCGGCCCCGGCGTCCTCGAAGGCCTCGATGGCCGCGACAGCACCGTCACCGGCGTCCATCCAGACGCCCTGGACGTCGCCCTGGACGAGCGCGTCGGAGATGATCTTCTTGATCTCGCTCGGGTCGGCGCCGGTGAAGTGGTCCTCCACCTCGATGCCCTCCTCCTCGAGGATCTTCTCGGCGGCGGCCCACCGGGTCTCCAGCACGTCGACGCCGGGCAGGATGCGCAGCGCGATGACGCGGTCGCCCTCCTCGAGGTTCTCGACCAGGAAGTTGGCCGTGTCGATGCCCCAGGCGTAGCCACCGATGGGGTGGATGAACGTCGTGGCGCAGTCGGTCTCGACGCCGCGGTCGAACACGACGACCGGCTTGCCGGTGTCGCACGCCCGCTCGACGGCCGGGGTGATGGCCGCCGTCGAGTTCGGCGAGATGATGAAGGCGTCGCAGTTGCCCTCGGAGATGAAGTAGTCGATGTCGGCGATCTGCGTGTTGTCGTCGTCCTGCGCGTCACGCGTCTCCATCTCGGAGATGGCGCCCGAGCCCTTCAGCACCTCCAGCTGCTGCTGCATCGTCAGGTAGCCGGTCTGGCGCCACGGGTTGCTGACCGAGGCGTTCGCGAAGCAGACCTTCTTGGGTCCCTCGGCCGCGTACTGCGAGGTGTCGGTCATCTCGCCGTCGATGTACTGCAGCCACGGGGTCGCGGGATCGCCCTCGAACGTGGCGTCGCGCTGCTCCATCTGCTCGTCGAAGTCGGCCTGGACGAACCACTCCTCACCGGAGCCCTCGGAGTCGTCGGACCCGCCGTTGCTGCAGGCTGCGAGGACCGTCAGCGCCGCAGCTGCAGCGAGGACCCTCCTGGACGCGTGTCGGTTCATCGCTTCTCTCCTTCATGGGTGCCCGGGATGGGCTGGGTGGGATGACCAGGACCTGAGCGGTCGGGGTCGGGAACGGTGGCCGCGCGGCGGCCGACCTGCCAGACGCGGGCCGAGGCCGCGACGGCGAGGATGATGATCAGGCCCTGCACCGAGGGGCGCCACGTCGAGGGCACCTCCAGCACGGTGAGCAGGACGAACAGCAGCTCGAGCGCGTAGGCGCCGGCGGCGGCCGACAGGACCCAGCCGCGTCCGCCCCCGAGGACCACGCCCCCGACCACGACCGCGGTGATCGCCGAGAACTCGTAGCCCTCACCGACGGCTCGTCCGCCCGCGTAGCCGACGAGGATGATGCCGGCGACGGAGGCCGAGAGCGAGGAGATGATGAACGCCCTGGTCTTGATCCACCAGACCGAGGTGCCGCCGAGCCGCGCCGCCTCGGAGTTGTCGCCCGCGGCGACCAGGGCGCGACCGAAGGGACGTCGCATCGAGTAGGCGGCCAGCGCGGCGAGCACCACGACGATGATCAGCGGGTAGGGCACCACCTCGACGACCGGCACGCCCTCGATGCCGCCCCGGCCGATCTGACGGAACTCGTCGACCGGGTTGCCGGCCGGCGCCACGCCCGCCACGTACCGGACGATGCCGAACAGGGCGAGCATCGTGCCGAGCGTCACGATGAAGCTCGGCACCCGCAACAGCGTCGTCGCGAGCCCGTTCACGAGTCCGACCAGCACGCCGACCAGCAACATCAGGACGAGGACCGGCACGACCTGGCCGGCACTCTCGCCGGCCATGTTGCCCGCGATGATGACCTGCGTCGTGACGACGGCACCCATCGAGAGGTCGAACTCGCCCGAGACGATGACGTAGTACTGCCCCATCGCCGCGATGGCGATCGGCGCCGTGCGCCCCGCGAAGCGGATGAGTGACGAGGGGTCGCCGAAGTTCGGGTTGCTGATGATGATCGAGACCAGCAGGACCGCGACGAGCACGTAGACCGCGCCACCGGGGGTGGCTGCTCCGGCCGCGAGGCGAGCACCGAGCGGGCGGGCGTGGGCCGGCAGCTCTCGACCGGCGGGATCAGGGCGATCGGGCGTGGTGGTCGTCATCGGGCCTCCTGGGCCGAGAACCGGGCAGGTCGGACCTGGAGGTTGCGGCGGGCGTACACGGCGACCGCGGCGATGATGATGACCCCGCGCACGACGTCCTTGAGGAACGGGTTGACCTGGAGGGCGCCCATCGTGCTGTCCATGACCGCGAAGATCGCGACACCGCCGAGGGTGCCGAGGATGCCGCCCCGTCCGCCGGCGAGCAGCGTGCCGCCCAGCACGACGGCGGCGATCGACAGGAGGTCGTAGCCGCCCTGTGACCCGATGGTCGGGCTGCCGACGCTGAGTCGTGACAGCAGCAGGAGGCCCGCGAGCGCGGACATCACCGAGCAGAGCACGTGGGCGACGACCACCGGTGGCGACGTCCGCAGGCCCGAGAGCCGGGCGACCTCGGGGCTGCCGCCGACGGCGTACATGTGATGGCCGATCCGGGTGCGCTGCAGCAGCAGGATCGCGAGGGCGGCGAAGGCCACCATGATCAGGACGCTGACCGGGACCGGGCCGATCTTCGTCTCGTCGATGGCGCGGAAGGCGCCCGGCGCGGAGCCGGCCGACCCCTTGTAGTTCGTGCCGAGGTAGCCGCTGACGATCAGGCCGACGCCGAGCGTGGCGATGAACCCGTGGACGTGCAGCTGGCTGACGATCAGGCCGTTGGCCAGGCCGATCGCGGCGGCGACCCCGACCGTCACCAGCACCGCGGGGACGATGTTGCCCGTCTGGCCGGCCATCATCGTGCCGCCGACGAGGCTGGACAGGCTCACCACGTACGGGACCGACAGGTCGAGGCTGCCGACCAGGATCACGAGCGTCTGGCCGATCGCCACGAGGCCGAGGATGCTGGTCGCGGTCAGGATCGCCGAGATGTTGCCGCTGCTGAAGAAGTTCCGGCCGGCCGTGGCCGTGAGGATCGCGCCGATGACGATCGCACCGAGCAGGACGAGGTAGACGATCGCCGTCGAGGACAGGCCGGCTCCCCGGGCACGCAGCCCGCGGGGTGACGTGACGGTGGCGCTCATGCGGCCGCCTCCGAGCCCTCGCGCGTGGCAAGCTGCAGCACGTCCTCCTCGGACGCACCGGCCGCCAGCTCGCCGGCCACGCGGCCGTCGTGCAGCACCACGATGCGATCGGCCATGCCGAGCACCTCGGGCAGCTCGCTGCTGACCATCAGCACGGCGAACCCGTCGGCCGCCAGCTGGCGGACGAGCTCGTAGATCGCGTGCTTGGCGCCGACGTCGATGCCGCGGGTGGGCTCGTCGAGCAGCACCACGCGCGGCTCGGTGGCCAGCCAGCGGGCCAGCACGACCTTCTGCTGGTTGCCTCCCGACAGGTACTGGACCTCCTGGTCGAGGCCGCGTGCGCTGATGCGGAGGGAGGACAGGATGCCCGGCACCGCGCGGCGGGCCTCGGCCGTACGGCCCGGCACGACGCCGCGGACCACGGACAGCGCGTTGTCGATGATGGACTGGCGCAGCGCCAGACCGGTGGCCTTGCGGTCCTCGGTGACCAGGGCGAGCCCGGCGCGCACGGCCTGACGTGGCGAGCGCAGGCGCACCTCGCGTCCGTCGAGGCGGACCGTGCCGCGGGTGAACGGGCGGACGCCGAAGACGCCTTCGAGCAGCTCGGTGCGGCCCGACCCCTGCAGGCCGGCGACCGCCACGACCTCACCGGCGCGGACCGTGAGGTCGACACCGTCGACATCGCCGTTGCCGACGCCCTCGAGCTCCAGGCGGGGCTCCCCGACGGTGGTGCCGGGCAGCTTCTCGGGGAAGAACGTGGTGAGCGAGCGACCGACCATGAGGCGGACCAGCTCGGACTCGTCGAGGTCGGCGGCCGGACGCGTGGCCACGTGCTGGCCGTCCTTCAGCACCGTGATGGTCTCGCAGAGGTCGAAGACCTCCTTGAGGCGGTGCGAGACGTAGAGGATCGCGACGCCCCGGGAGGTGAGCCGTCCGATGATCGCGTAGAGCAGCTCGACCTCGTGGTCGGCCAGCGCAGCGGTGGGCTCGTCCATCGAGATGATGCGCGCGTCCTGGCTGACGGCCTTGACGATCTCGACGACCTGCTGCTCGGCGACCGACAGGGTGCGGACCGGCCGGGCGGCGTCGAGGTGTGGCACCCCGAGGCCGTCGAGCAGCTCCTGCGTCTCGCGCCGCATGCGGGCGGTGTCGACGAGGCGGGAGCTGAGCGGCTCGCGTCCGAGGAACACGTTCTCGGCGATGCTGCGGTCGGGCAGCAGGTTGAACTCCTGGAACACCGTCGAGATGCCGGAGCGCTGGGCCTGCACGGGGTGGCTGAACCGCACCTCGTCACCGTCCAGGGTGATCGTGCCGGCATCAGGCTGGTGCACCCCGGCGAGCAGCTTCATGAGCGTCGACTTGCCGGCACCGTTCTCGCCCACCAGGCCGTGCACCCGGCCGGCGACGAGCGTGAGGCCGGCATCGGACAGGACCGTGTTGCCCAGGAAGCTCTTGGTCAGACCCGTCGCGACGAGGACGGAGGGTGCGGAAGTCTCAGCCACGGCCACACTGTGACACGCCTCACTGACTTTTGTCGAGTGCCCGACAAAAGATGGTTGCTGGACGGGACAAAGCCGGACGTGGTTCACTCGAAGGGTGCGAACCGGCGACCTCTTCGAGCTGCTCAAGGACGGCCGGCCCTGGACGCGAGCCGAGCTGGCCGAGACCACCGGACTGGCCCGCTCGACCGTCGCCACGCGCATCGACCTGCTGATGCGCCTGGGCCTGATCGCCCCCTTCGGTGGCGCCCGGTCCACGGGTGGACGTCCGCCGGCCCTCTTCGCGCTCAACCCGGCGGCGAAGGTCGTCGTGGGAGTCGACGTGGGCGCCACGCACGTGCGCGCGGTGCTCGCCGACCTGTCCGGACGCATCCTCGGCGAGGAGGCCGTCGACCTGCCGGTCGTCGACGGGCCCGAGGCCGTGCTCGGCTGGGTCGTCGCCGCGGTCGAGCGCCTGACCGCCGCGGCACCCGACGCCGACCTCGCAGCCATCGGCATCGGTCTGCCGGGCCCCGTCGAGCACTCGACCGGCCGGCCCATCAGCCCACCGATCATGCCCGGCTGGGACCGCTACGACGTGGCCGGGCACGTGCAGCGCACGGCCCGCGTGCCGGTGCTGATCGACAACGACGTCAACATCATGGCGCTCGGCGAGCGCCGCACGCACCTGGCGGACGTCGACGACGTCGTGCTCATCAAGGTCGCCACCGGCATCGGCGCCGGCATCATCTCGGGCGGACGCCTGCAGCGCGGCGCCCAGGGCACCGCGGGCGACCTCGGGCACGTGCGGGTGCCCAGCGCCGGCGACGTCGAGTGCCGCTGCGGCAACACCGGCTGCCTCGAGGCGGTCGCGGCCGGCCCCGCGCTCGCCGCCGCGCTGCAGGCCCAGGGCGTGAGCGCCCGGTCGGGCCAGGACGTCGTCGACCTCGTGCGTGCCGGCGACGTCAGCGCCATCGGCGTGGTCCGCGACGCGGGCCGCGACATCGGTGAAGTCGTCGCCACCATGGTCAACCTGGTCAATCCCTCGGTCGTCGTCATCGGTGGCCAGCTCGCGAGCGCCGGCGAGCACCTGCTGGCCGGCATCCGCGAGGTCGTCTACCAACGGTCACTGCCGTTGGCCACGGCCCAGCTGCGCATCGAGGCATCCCGGGCCGGCACCGAGGCCGGCGTGCTCGGCGCCGTCGCCCTGGCGATCGACCACGTCCTCTCCCCCGAGGCCGTCGAGGCCGCCAGCCTCGCCCTCGAGCCCGCCTAGGCTCCGACCGTCGCGCGGATGGTGGCCTCCACCTGCTCGCGGCGCGGGAGTCCCGAGGCGCGGCCGATGATGCCCCCCTCGGCGTCGAGCACCACCACGGTGGGCGTGCGGAGGATGTTGAGGCGTCGCACCAGGTCGAGGTTCGACTCGGCGTCGACCTCGACGTGGGCGATGCCTTCGCGCGAGCGCACCACGTCGGCCAGCAGCACCCGCGTCGCCCGGCACGGGCTGCAGAAGGAGCTGGAGAACTGGACGAACGTCATCCGCTGACCCAAGGGGCCGCCGATCTCCTCGGCCGTCAGGACGTCGTCGCGCGACTGCGGGTCCGCTGCCTGCGACGGGCGGCGCGGACGGAAACGTCCGTCGACCCGTGCCTTCACGAGTGCGATGACCGCCGTCACCAGCAGGACGGCGGCGAGGGCCCAGACTCCGGTCATCGGTCCAGAGTACGAGGCAGCACCAGCGTCAGAAGGCCGTCGCCAGCTGACCGCCGAGGTGCACGACCGGAGCGGCCAGCGCGACGGACAGCGCGCCCGGAAAGCCCCAGCCGGCCGCCGCGTGCCGCCGTCCCTCGCCCCACGCCCGCCCGAGCACCTGCCCGAGCACCGCGAACAACCCCACCGCGAACCCCACGATGATGCCGAACAGCGGCAGCAGGTACCCGTCGAGCACGAGGGTCGCCACCGCTCCCCCCGCGGCACCGGCCGTGACGGCCAGGCATCCACAGATCCAGCGATCGATCGGCAAGCACCACACCAGCAGGGCCGCTGCCGTCGCCCCGGCGCAGACCGTCACCACGCCAGGGCCTCCGACGGCGTTCACCGCGCTGATCCAGCCGATGGTCAGCGCCGCGAACGCCGTGACCGTGACCGCGTACCCGGTCGAGACCACCAGGTCCCGGCGCCCGTCGCGGCGCAGCATCTGGGCGATCAGGGAGAGGAAGACACCGGCGGCGACGGCCAGCAGCAGGCCCGACATCGTGCCCGAGGCGAGCACCCCGATCTCGCCGGCGCGGGTGCCCTCGGCGCCCATCAACCACGCGGGGCGCACCGCAAAGATTGTCGCGACCAGGCCGGCCACGACGGTCGCCACGGCCTTCGGCGTCGGCACCGACCGGCCGCGGGCATCGGCCGGCGGCGGCGCGGCCGCGATCTGGGCCTGCACGACCAGCACGACCGCGGCGACCAGCACGACGTCGACGTGCGCGGCGAGGACCAGCACGGCGACCAGGGCGATCGACCACGCAGTCGGGGCGAGACGGGACACGCCCCGATGATTCCATCCGGCACCCGGTTGCCCGTGCCTGACGGGCCCGACACAGCGCCGGAACCAACGCGAGGGCCCGACGTGACAACCGTCACCTGTTCGTCATCGGCTGGAGACTGATCCGACACCTGCGTTAAAGTGACGCATGCATTGAGGCCTCGGTGGACGTCCACCAGGCCTCGACCTGTATCCGGCCCATCGGCCGCTCAGGGCCCGGCACCCCTGCCGGGACCGGCCGAGACCGGATGACCTGGAGGCACGATGTCGCACCTGCTCCTGCTCACGAAGAGCACGCAGTCGTCCGTGGAGGTCCTGCCCGCGCTGGCGTTGCTGCCGCACCACGTCCGGATCCTTCCGGCCGAGGCCAGCGCCCTGATCGACGCCCCCGCCTGCGACGCGGTGCTGGTCGACGGCCGGCACGACCTCGCCCAGGTCCGCAGCCTCACGCGGGTCATCCGCACCACCGGCGTCGAGTGCCCCCTGATCGTCATCCTGACCGAAGGCGGGCTGGCCGTGGCCGCCGCCGACTGGGGCATGGACGACGTCATCCTCACGACCGCCGGCCCCGCCGAGCTCGAGGCACGTCTGCGGCTCGGCATCGGCCGCGTCGCCGCCGCCAGCGACTCCGCCGGCGACAGTCACGTCATCTCCACCAGCGGTCTGGTCGTCGACGACGCCACCTACACGGCCAAGCTCGAGGGCCGCTCGCTCGACCTGACGTTCAAGGAGTTCGAGCTCCTGAAGTTCCTGGCCCAGCACCCCGGACGGGTGTTCACCCGCCAGCAGCTGCTGCAGGAGGTCTGGGGCTACGACTACTTCGGTGGCACCCGCACCGTCGACGTCCACGTGCGGCGCCTCCGCGCCAAGCTGGGCACCGACCACGAGACCCTCATCGGCACGGTCCGCAACGTCGGCTACCGCTTCGTGTCCACCAAGACCGAAGCCCCGAAGGACTCGTCAACCCCCGCCAGCACGGCCTGATGGGGCACCTGACGTCGCACGACCTCATCGAGCTCGTCCTCGACGCGGGGTCGGTCCAGTCCTGGGACGAGCCGATCGACATCAGCGGTCATCCCGAGACCTACCGGCGCGAGCTCGAGTCCGCCGCCGAGCGCGCCGGCACCGACGAGTCGGTCGTGACCGGACGCGCCACCATGCACGGACGCCCCGTCGCCTTCGTCGTGAACGAGTTCCGCTTCCTGGCGGGCTCGATCGGCCGCGCAGCCGGCGACCGCATCGTGGCCGCGGTGCGACGCGCGACCGCCGAGGGACTGCCGATCCTGGCCGCCACCGCCTCGGGCGGCACACGCATGCAGGAGGGCACCCCCGCCTTCGTCCGGATGATCGACATCAGCCGCGCCATCATGGACCACCGCGCCGCCGGCCTCCCGTACCTCGTCTACCTGCGGCACCCCACCACCGGTGGCGTCTTCGCCTCGTGGGGCTCGCTCGGGCACATCCGCATCGCCGAGCCCGGCGCCCTCGTCGGCTTCCTCGGCCCGAAGGTCTACGAGCTGCTGAACGGCACCCCGTTCCCCGCCGGCGTGCAGACCTCCGACAACCTCGTGCGGCACGGCATCGTCGACGCCGTCGTGCTGCCCGAGGAGCTGCCGACCATGGTCGACCGCACCCTCGCGCTCCTGGTCGACGGCCCCCAGCCGCGATCGCTCGAGCCCCGGCACGGCACCGTCGAGCGACGGCTCGACACCTGGGAGTCGATCCAGCTCACCCGCACCGCGCACCGGGCCGGCGTCCGCGAGGTGCTGCGCTACGGCAGCGACGCGACCGTCCGACTGCAGGGCACCGGCGAGGGTGAGCGCGACGCGACGATGCTCGTGGCGTTCGCGCGGCTCGACGGCCAGCCGTGCGTCGTGATCGGACAGGACCGTTCGACCCAGACGCCCGAGCACCCCATGGGTCCGGGCGCCCTCCGCGAGGCCCGGCGCGGCATGGAGCTCGCCGACGAGCTCGGACTCCCGCTGGTGTCGTTCATCGACACCCCCGGCGCGGAGCTGTCGGCCTCGGCCGAGCAGGGCGCCATCGCCGGCGAGATCGCCCGCTGCATCAGCCGGATGTCGACGCTGAAGGTGCCCACCGTCTCGGTCCTGCTGGGACAGGGCTGCGGTGGCGGGGCGCTGGCGCTGCTGCCGGCCGACGTCGTGGTGGCCACCGAGAACGCCTGGCTGTCACCGCTGCCGCCCGAGGGCGCCAGCGCGATCGTGCACGGCGACGTCGAGCACGCCGCCGAGATGGCCGTGGCCCAGCAGGTCGGTGCGATCGAGCTGCACCAGCAGGGCGTCGTCCATCACCTCGTGCGCGAGTACGCCGACGACGATCCCGAGAGCTTGGCGCGCGCCGTCGTCGCCGAGGTCGCCGCCCAGCTCGAGACGCTGCGCACCCGATGAGCATCACCGAGGTGGCGCAGCGCGCGAGCGAGTTCGACCACGTCGCGCCGCTGAACGAGTCGAGCCTGCTCGCGATCGCCGCGGGCGAGACCCCGCGGGTCGACCTGCAGGTGACGGCCGGGACCGAGGTCGTCGCCGTGGGCTACGCGGCCGGTGACGCCCCGGTCGAGCTGGTGGTCGACCCCCGCTTCCGGCGCGGTGGTCTCGGTCACCGACTCGCCACCTCCCTGCTCGATGACGGCGACACGCGCTTCTGGGCCCACGGCGACCTGCCCCCCGCCCAGGCCCTCGCACGTCGCCTCGGGCTGCGGGCCGAACGCACGCTGCTCGTGCTGCGACGCGAGGCCGGCGGGCCGGTGGAGCTGCGCGTGCCCGAGGGCGTGACGATCAGGACCTTCACCGAGTCCGACGTCGACGCCGTGGTGGCCGTCAACGGACGCGCCTTCGCGCAGCACCCCGAGCAGGGTGCGATGGACCGCGCCGACTTCGTGCGGCGAGCGTCCTCAGCGTGGTTCGACCCCGACGGGATCTTCGTCGCCGAGCGTGACGGCGAGGTCGTCGGCTTCCACTGGACCAAGGTCGAGAACGGGGTGGGCGAGGTCTACGTCGTCGGCGTCGATCCCGCCGAGCAGGGCACCGGTCTCGGTACGGCGCTCACCGCGCGCGGCCTGCAGCACCTCGACGAGCTCGTCCCGGTCGTCGACCTCTACGTCGAGGGCGACAACGCTCCTGCGCTCGCGGTCTACCGCCGCCTCGGCTTCACCGAGCACGCCCGCGACGTTCTCTACACCCGCTGACCGCGGGGCGGCGAGGTCAGCTGAGGCCGCGCTGCAGGGCTGCGCTGAGGCGGGCGATGGCGGCGGGCGCCGAGCGGCCGAACGAGACCATCGACGCGAAGCCGTGGATCAGCCCCTCCTCGCAGTGGTGCTCGACCTGCACCCCCGCCTCGCGCATGAGCTCGGCGTAGGCGTCGCCCTCGTCGAGCAGGGGGTCGAACCCCGCCGTCACGACGTACGCCGGAGCGACACCGGAGACGTCGCCCCGCAAGGGTGACAGCCGCGGGTCGGCACGGTCCTCGTCGCCGACCAGGTAGTTGTCCTCGGCCTTGTCCATGAAGCCCGACGTCAGGTAGAAGCCCGTGCCGTAGCGATGGCGGCTCGGCGCCCGCTCGGCGAAGTCGGTGGCGGGGTAGATGAGCAGCTGGAACGCCGGCGGCACGCCGTCCTCGCGGGCTGCCCGCTGGGCCACTCCGGCCGCCAGGTTGCCACCCGCGCTGTCGCCGCCCACGGCGATGCGGTCGGGCTGGATGGCCAGCGCCGCGGCGTGGTCGCGCACCCAGGTCCAGGCGGCCCAGGCGTCGTCGGTGGCCGCCGGGAATGGGGCCTCGGGCGCGAGCCGGTAGTCGACCGCGACGACCCGCACCTGGGCCTGCTCGGCCAACGCGCGGCACAGGGCGTCGTGGCTCTCGAGGTCGCCGTAGATCCAGCCGCCCCCGTGGTAGAACACCAGCGCCGCCGACGACCCGGACATGCCCCGCGGGGTGTAGAAGCGCAGGCCCAGCGGACCGGCCGGGCCGTCGATGGTGCGGTCGGTCACCGCGCCGATCGGCGGCGTTCCTCCAGCCACCTGGGCCTGCGAGCGCAAGATGCGGCGGCCGCGCGAGATGGGCACGTCCTCGACCGAGGGGCCCTCGAGCTTCTGCAGGCGCAGCAGCACCTGCATCTCGGGATCGAGGCGCTTGCCGTCGACCACGACGGGCTTGCCCGCCACGGCCGAGACGAAGGGCTTGAGCTGCATGGCGCCCCGCGCGACGGACCCGCGGAGATCGGCCACCAGGCGCGCGGCTGCTGTCATGACGGAAAGGTATCGCAGCGCGCCGAGTTCACCGGGCGTCCACCTGCTCGTGTCACGATGACCGAATGGACAGTGCCGACCTCGACGCCGATCTGGACGTGCCCGACCTCTCCTCCAGCGACGAGTTCGACGTCGATCCGCCCTTCGACACGACGTCGGACGTCCTTCCGCCTGACCGCTTCCTCGACCGCGAGCTGTCCTGGATCGCGTTCAACGCCCGCGTGCTCGAGCTGGCCCGCGACCGCGACCTCCCGCTGCTCGAGCGCGTCCGTTTCATGGCGATCTTCGCCAGCAACCTCGACGAGTTCTTCATGGTGCGCGTCGCCGGCCTCAAGCGCCGCATCGCCGCCGGCGTCGCCGTGCCGTCCACCAGCGGTCTCAGCCCCAAGGAGGTGCTGGGCCGCAGCTTCGAGGCCAGCCACGCCCTGATGGTCGAGCACGCCACCGAGCTGCACGAGCACCTCGTCGACGACCTGCGAGCCGAGGGCATCGAGCTGCTGCGTTGGGACGACCTCACCGAGGACGAGCGCGAGGGCGTCTCCACCACCTACCGCGAGCGGGTTTTTCCCGTGCTCACGCCGCTGGCGGTCGACCCGGCCCACCCGTTCCCCTACATCTCGGGCCTGTCGCTCAACCTTGCGGTCGTGCTGCGCAACCCGGGCACCGGCAAGGAGCACTTCGCCCGCGTCAAGGTGCCGCCCATCATCAACCGCTGGATGCAGGTCGGTCCGCAGCGCTTCGTGCCGCTCGAGGACGTCATGGCCGCGCACCTGCCCCTGCTGTTCCCCGGCATGGAGATCCTCGCCCACCACACCTTCCGGGTGACGCGCAACGAGGACCTCGAGGTCGAGGAGGATGACGCCGAGAACCTGCTGAAGGCCCTCGAGCAGGAGCTGCTGCGCCGCAAGTTCGGCCCGCCCGTGCGCCTGGAGGTCGAGCACTCGATCGCCCCCGACGTGCTGGAGCTGCTGATGGACGAGCTCGGCGTGCACGCGCAGGAGGTCGTGCACCTCGACGGTCCGCTCGACCTGCGATCGCTCAACGAGATCGCCGACATCGACCGGCCCGAGCTGCAGTTCGACCCCTTCGTGGGCGGCACGCACAGCCACCTGGCCGAGGTCGAGACCTCCAGCCCGGCCGACCTCTTCAGCGCGCTGCGCAAGCGTGACGTCTTGGTGCATCACCCGTACGACTCGTTCGCCACGAGCGTGCAGCGCTTCATCGAGCAGGCGGCCGCCGATCCCAAGGTGCTGGCGATCAAGCAGACGCTGTACCGCACGTCGGGCGACTCCCCCATCATCGACTCGCTGATCGACGCGGCCCGGGCCGGCAAGCAGGTGCTGGTGCTGGTCGAGATCAAGGCGCGCTTCGACGAGCAGGCCAACATCCGGTGGGCCCGCAAGCTCGAGCGTGCGGGCTGCCACGTGGTCTACGGCATCGTCGGCCTGAAGACGCACTGCAAGCTCGCGCTGGTGCTGCGCGACGAGCCCGACGGCCTGCGCCGCTACGCCCACATCGGCACCGGCAACTACAACCCCAAGACCGCGCGCATGTACGAGGACATCGGGCTGCTGACGGCCAACCCCGAGATCACGCACGACCTGACCGAGCTGTTCAACAACCTCTCGGGCTTCTCCCAGCAGACCGACTACCGCAAGCTGCTGGTGGCGCCGGCACGTCTGCGCGACGGCCTGGTCGAGCGCATCCGGGGCGAGATCGCGCACCACCGTGCCGGCCGCGACGCCCACATCCGCATCAAGGTGAACTCGCTGGTCGACGAGCGCATCATCGACGCGCTCTACGAGGCCTCGATGGCCGGGGTGCCGGTCGACGTCGTGGTGCGCGGCATCTGCGCCATCCGTCCGGGGGTGCCCGGGCTCAGCGAGAACGTGCGCGCCGTCAGCGTGCTCGGCCGTTTCCTCGAGCACAGCCGCGTCTACTGGTTCGCCGGTGGAGGCACCCCGGAGGCCTGGATCGGCTCGGCCGACCTCATGCACCGCAACCTCGACCGCCGCGTCGAGGTGCTGGTCGACGTCCCGTCGGCCGAGCACGTCGAGCACCTGGGCGAGATCCTGGCCACGGCGTCCGACCCCGACACCTCGTCGTGGCGGCTCGACGCCAACGGCGAGTGGCACCGGCACGTCGGCACCTGCGACCTGCAGGGCTGGCTCATCGACCGGGCCCGTCGTCGCCGCTCCCGCGCCGCGTCCTGACCGGTAGACCTCGTGTCAGCAGGCCCCGTGTCAGCAAGCCCAGTGTCAGCAGGCAGCAGGCAGGAACGGGCCGCGGGCGGCCATCAGCGCCACGGCGCGCGGCTGCAGCGTGAAGTCCAGCACCGCCACCGAGCCGTCGGCGCGGGCGTCGATCAGCTCGATCGTGTCCTCGACGGTGCCGCTCTGGCCGATGAACGGGCCCGTGGCCAATGCGGCACGGACGCCGGCTTGGTCGGCCGCCAGGGCCCCTCCGTCGAGCGCCAGCGCGAGGCGGAACACGTCGTCCTCGCCACCGGCCCTGCCCCCTCCGCTGGCACTGTCCCCTCCGCCGGCAGTGCTGGCATCGATGCCGCGGGCGAGCCACCGGTACTCGCGGAGCTCTCCGGCGCCCTGCACCGCCGCAGCCGCCTGCGCGACCACGTCGCCGGAGCCCTGCGCCGGGTCGGTGGACGCGCAGCCGATGGCACCGCTCTGCAGCAGCACGGTGTCGAGGCCGTCCAGCTCGCGCGCCAGCTGCACCAGCCCGGGATCGGCCGCCGCGCCGCGCACCTCGCCCTCACTGACCGCTGCCAGCCGCGCGGCGTGCTCGGCCGACGACGAGACGATGGCGACGCCACGGCTCGGGAGCAGGCGCACGTTCCGGTACAGCTCGGCCGAGCCCAGGCCGGCCGACCCGATGCCCTCCTGTCGCAGGACCGAGGGCTCGATGGTCCAGAGGTCGGAGTCGTCCTCGCGCACCCAGCCACCGGCCTCGAGCCGCTCCTCGGTCTCCGCGATGCCCGTCGGCAGGCCCACCAGCAGGGCGCCCTCGCTGGCCGCCTGCACGTAGGCCTCCCAGGCGACCGTCGCGGGACTCCAGCCCAGCAGGTCGCCGATCACCGTCGTGCCGTCGACCAGCACCGACCGGGTCGAGAGATCGGCCGCTGCGGCGTCGGACACCAGCTGCTGCCGCTCGGCGTCGTCGAGCTCATCGCCTCGCTGCCCGCCCGCCAGCTGCTCCCGCAGGGCCGACCAGTCGGTGACGTCGATGCTCTGCAGGTCGGCGGGGGCCACGGCGAGCGCCGCCGTGAGGGCTCCGTCCGTCGCGCCGTCCGCGGCCGGGCGGGCCGAGACCCACACCCCCGTCACGATCGTGACCACGAGCACCAGCAGCGCGGTCGGTCGGAGAGCTCCCACGGGTGTCACCCTCCGTCTCCCACTCCGTCCCACGAGGCACCTCGGCCGGGACATGGCTGTCGGAAGGGACAATACGTCCATGGCACGTGAACGGACCATCGTGGCGGCCGGCGGAGTCGTCTGGCGCCCCCGTCCGGGCTCGGACGACGGGGTCGAGCTCCTCGTCGCGCACCGGCCGCGGTACGACGACTGGTCGTTCCCCAAGGGCAAGCAGGACCCCGGCGAGACGGTGCGCACCACGGCCGTCCGCGAGATCGCGGAGGAGACCGGCTTCCACGTGCGTCTCGGCATCCCGCTCCCGCCCGTGCACTACCGGGTCGGCGCCGGGCCGAAGGTGGTGCGCTACTGGGCGGCCCGGCTGCGCCGCGACGATCCCGGCGCCTTCGTGCCCAACCGCGAGGTCGACGAGATCCGTTGGCTGCGTCCCCGCGACGCCGAGGCCCTGCTGACGTACGAGCACGACCGGCGGCTGCTCGCCGACTTCCGCCGCGAACGCGCCGCCGGCCACCACCGGACGCGGCCGCTCGTGGTGCTGCGCCACGGCAAGGCCGTCTCCCGCAGCAAGTGGTCCGGGCCCGACACCGAACGCCCCCTCAACGGCACCGGCCAGGACCAGGCCGTCGCCCTGGCCGACGTCCTGGGGGTCTACGCCCTCGAGCAGGTGATCACCAGCCCGGCCGAACGATGCCGGTCGACCGTCGCCCCCTTTGCGCAGCTCGCCGGGCTCCCGATCACCGAGGACCCCCGGCTCGCGGAGGACCGTCCGCCCGCCGACCTCGCGGCAGCGGTGCTCGAGGCGCTCGACCGGCCCGCGGTCGTGTGCAGCCACCGGCCCGTGCTGCCCGACGCCTTCGCCGCGCTCGACCTCTCGGCCGTCGACCTGGCACCCGGCGAGGGTGTCGTCGTGCATCACCGCGGAGGTCGCGTGGTGGCCACCGAACGTCTCGGCTGAGCACCGCCCGCAAAGCCCCCGTAAACCCGCAGCGTCACCTCCCCGTCACCCGTGGAGACCGGGATCACAGCGAACCGGCGACACCGTTCCGGGATCGTTCACCCTCCGTTCACCGACGACCATCCGTCGATACACCTCCCGTGCCTAGCGTCCCGTGAGTCAGTCCCCGTCCCCTGAAGGGAACATCACGTGAAGCGCAACACCATGCGTACCGCCGCTCCGGCCGCGGCCGCTCTGTCTCTTGCCCTCGTGCTCGGCGCTTGTGGTGCCGGCAACGAAGGCGACTCCGGAGGCGACGGCGATCTCTCCGGAACCCTGAACGGCGCGGGCGCCAGCTCGCAGCAGGCCGTCGTCAACGCCTGGAAGGCTGAGTTCCAGGGCGAGAACCCCGACGCGACGGTCAACTACGACCCGGTCGGCTCCGGCGGTGGCCGTGAGCAGTTCCTCTCCGGTGGCGTCGACTTCGCCGGTTCCGACGCGTACCTGGACGACGAGGAGCTCGTCAAGGCCGAGGAGCGTTGTGGTGGCGAGGTCATCGAGGTTCCCGTCTACGTCAGCCCCATCGCGGTGGCCTTCAACGTCGAGGGTGTCGAAGAGCTGAACCTGTCGGCCCAGAACCTCGGTGCCATCTTCGAGGGCACCATCACCAGCTGGGACGACCCGGCCCTCGTCGCCGACAACCCGGAGGCCGACCTTCCGTCCGCGCCGATCATCCCCGTGCACCGCTCGGACGACTCCGGCACCACGAAGAACTTCACCGCCTACCTCGAGGAGACCTCGGGTGGATCGTGGACCGCCGGTGAGGTCGAGACCTGGCCCACCCCCGAGGGCGAGAGCGCCCAGGGCACCGCCGGCGTGATCGATCGCGTCAAGGCCACGGCCAACTCGATCACCTACGCCGACGCCAGCCAGGCCGGCGACCTCTCCACGGCCGCCATCAAGGTCGGCGACAGCTTCACGGAGTACTCGCCCGAGGCCGCTGCCGCGATCCTCGAGAAGTCCGCTCAGGTCGAGGGCCGCGCCGAGACCGACCTCGCCATCGCGGTCGACCGGGCCACCGAGGAGGCCGGCGTGTACCCCGTCGTCCTCGTCTCGTACGCCATCGCCTGCCAGACCTACGAGGAGGCCGAGACGGCCGACCTCGTCAAGGGCTGGCTCGAGTACCTGGTCAGCAGCGAGGGCCAGGAGAAGGCTGCCGCGGACGCTGGCGCCGCCCCCATCGAGGGCGACATCGCCGACAAGGCCGCCTCCGCCGTCGAGACGATCTCGGCGGGCTGACACGGCTTGCGGGCCGGTCGGTGACTCCACGTCACCGGCCGGCCCGCACCTCCGTCCGCAGCACCACGACCTCACCACCCTGCGAAAGGCCACGACGTGAGCAGCATGACCGAGCGAGAGAAGAGCGCCGCGCGCCCTGTTCGTCGCCTGGGTGACCGCATCTTCGAAGGTCTGTCCACCTCTGCCGGCATCCTGATCCTGCTGACGCTGCTCGGCGTCGCCATCTTCCTGACCATCGAGGGTGTCCCCGGCATCACCGCCTCCCCCGAGGAGCTCGGCAGCAAGACCGGCGGCAAGGGCTTCTTCGCCTACGTCTGGCCCCTCGTCTTCGGCACCATCTGGGCCGCCCTCATCGCCCTGGTCATCGCCGTGCCGGTCTCGATCGGCGTGGCCCTCTACATCTCGCACTACGCGCCGCCCCGGCTGAGCTCCACGCTCGGGTACATCGTCGACCTGCTCGCCGCGGTGCCTTCGGTCGTCTACGGCCTCTGGGGCCTGCTGTTCCTCTCGCGCGAGCTGCGCCCCGCCTACCAGTGGCTCGCCGAGAACCTCGGCTTCATCCCGCTGTTCGCCGGCAACGACAACGGCGGCGTCTCCTCCAACAGCATCCTGACCGCCAGCCTCGTGCTCGCGGTCATGATCCTGCCGATCATGACCGCCATCTGCCGCGAGATCTTCCTGCAGACGCCGCGCCTCCACGAGGAGGCCGCCCTGGCGCTCGGCGCCACGCGCTTCGAGATGGTCCGCATGGCCGTCTTCCCCTACGCCCGGTCCGGCATCGTCTCGGCCTCGATGCTCGGCCTCGGCCGCGCGCTCGGCGAGACCATGGCCGTGGCCATGGTGCTGTCGGCCTCCGGTGTCGTGACCTTCAACCTGATCGGCTCGACCAACCCGAGCACGATCGCGGCCAACATCGCCCTCCAGTTCCCCGAGGCCTTCGGCCTGTACACGAACGTGCTGATCGCCACCGGCCTCGTCCTGTTCGTGATCACCTTCGCTGCCAACTTCGCCGCGCGCGCCATCGTGGAGCGCCGCAAGGACTTCTCAGGAGCCAACTGATGACCACGACGCTCCAGCGGCCGCCGTCCGAGCGGCCCGACTTCGCCACCGAGCTGCGGGACTCGCGACTCCCGCTGTGGCTGCCTCGCGCGATCTTGCTCGGCGCCGTCGCGGTGGGCCTGGCGCTCGCGTTCCTCTCCCCGCTGAACATCCCGCAGGCCGTCATCATCGCCTGGCTCCTCATGTGGGCCCTGCCGATCGCCTCACGCATCGTCGAGGGCAGCCGCAAGGCCACGGATCGCACCGTGACCCTCCTGGTGACCAGTGCCTTCGGCCTGGCGCTGATCCCCTTGGGCTCGATCCTCGGGCTCGTCATCAGCAAGGGCGCCCCCCAGCTGAGCGCGGACTTCTTCACCTTCTCGATGCGCAACGTGGTCGGTGAGGGCGGTGGCATCTATCACGCGCTGATCGGCACGCTGCTCATCACGGCGGCCGCGACGATCATCTCCGTCCCGATCGGCCTGTTCACGGCGATCTACCTGGTCGAGTACGGCGCGGGCAACCGGCTGTCGCGCTGGATCACCTTCCTGGTCGACGTCATGACCGGCATCCCCTCGATCGTCGCGGGCCTGTTCGCCTACGCCCTCTTCGTGATCTTCTTCGGCGAGGGAGTGCGGCTCGGCATCGGTGGCGCGGTCGCACTGAGCGTGCTGATGGTGCCGATCGTCGTGCGCGCGTGCGAGGAGATGCTCAAGCTGGTGCCGAACGAGCTGCGCGAGGCGGCCTACGCGCTGGGCGTCCCGAAGTGGCGCACTGTCGTGAAGATCGTGCTTCCCACGGCGATCTCGGGCATCGTGACGGGTGTGACCCTCTCGATCGCCCGCGTGATCGGCGAGACGGCTCCCCTGCTGATCATCGCCGGGCTGACCGACTCGGTGAACTTCAACCTGTTCGGTGAGCGCATGGCCACCCTGCCGGTCTTCACCTACTACTCGGTGAAGTTCCCCGGCGTCCCGCCGGAGGCGAGCATCGACCGCGGCTGGGGCGCGGCCCTCGTGCTCATCATGATCGTCATGCTGCTGAACCTGGTGGCCCGCGCCGTCAGCTACTTCTTCTCCCCCAAGGGCGAGCGATGAGCCGCCGCGCCCGCACTCTCCCGCTCGACCTGACCGACCGCGCCGCGCGGCTCGGGCTCTGAAAGGAAAACCGATGGCCAAGAGCATCGACGTCTCGGACCTCAACATCTACTACGGGGACTTCCTCGCGGTCGAGGGTGTCAACATCAACATCCCTGCCAAGTCCGTGACCGCCTTCATCGGTCCGTCCGGCTGCGGCAAGTCGACCTTCCTGCGGTCGCTGAACCGCATGCACGAGGTCATCAAGGGCGCCTACGTGCAGGGCAAGGTGCTGATCGACGGCCAGGACCTCTACGCGCCCGAGATGGACCCGGTGAACGTCCGCCGGATGATCGGCATGGTCTTCCAGCGCCCCAACCCGTTCCCCACGATGAGCATCTACGACAACGTGCTGGCCGGGCAGAAGCTCAACAGCAAGCGGATGAAGAAGTCCGAGTCCGACGACGTCGTGGAGCGCTCGCTGCGCTCGGCCGGCCTGTGGGCCGAGGTCAAGGACCGGCTCGACCGGCCCGGCTCGGGGCTGTCGGGTGGTCAGCAGCAGCGTCTGTGCATCGCCCGCGCCATCTCGGTCCAGCCCGAGGTGCTGCTGATGGACGAGCCGTGCTCGGCCCTCGACCCGATCTCGACGAGCGTCATCGAGGACCTGATCCACGAGCTCAAGACCGAGTACACGATCGTCATCGTCACGCACAACATGCAGCAGGCCGCGCGCGTCTCGGACGACACGGCGTTCTTCAACCTCTCCGGCGTCGGCCAGCCCGGCAACCTGGTCGAGGTCGGCCGCACCGAGAAGATCTTCTCCAACCCCGAGGACCCCGCCACCGAGGCCTACATCCAGGGCCGGTTTGGGTGAACCGAGCGAGCGACGAAGGCCCCCGCCATCGGCGGGGGCCTTCGTCGTTGTCAGGGGCTACGGCAGGAAGAACTGTGCGATGCCGTAGGTGCCGGCGGCGACCAGGGCGGCGGCCGGGATGGTGATGACCCAGGCGATGATGATGCCCTTGGCCACGCCCCAGCGGACGGCGCTGAGGCGCTTGGTGGCGCCCGAGCCCATGATCGCCGAGGTGATGGTGTGCGTCGTGGAGACGGGCGCCTGCAGGCCGATCGCCATGACGTAGAGCGTGGTGGCGGCGGTGGCCTCGGCCGCGAAGCCCTTGGGCGGGTCGAGGTCGATGATGCGGCGGCCGAGGGTGCGCATGATGCGCCAGCCGCCGGAGTAGGTGCCCGCGGCGATGGCGCTGGCCGCGGCCACGATGACCCAGAAGGGCACGTCCTCGCCGGTGCTGTAGCCGCCGGCGACGAGGGCCAGCACGATGACGCCCATCGTCTTCTGCGCGTCCTGCAGGCCGTGGCCCAGCGCCATGCCGGCCGCCGAGACGGTCTGGGCATGGCGGAAGCCGCGGCCCACGCGCGCAGGACGCGCGCGGCGGAAGATCCACATGATGGCGGTCATCAGCGCGAACGCGCCGAGGAAGCCGATGGCCGGCGAGAGCACCATCGGGATGGCGACCTTCTCGACCATCGTGTCCCAGTCCACGGACGTGGCCGAGGCCAGGCCCGCGCCCACGATGCCGCCGATGAGGGCGTGCGACGAGGACGAGGGGATGCCGTAGTACCAAGTGATGAGGTTCCAGGTGATGGCGCCGATGAGGGCCGCGAGCACGATCGTCAGCGCGTGGGCGGAACCGGCGCTCGTCGTCTGCTCATCGATGGCGATGATGCCCTGGATGGTCTTGGCCACCCCGACGCCCAGCAGGGCGCCGACGAAGTTCAAGATGGCGGCCATCGCCAGTGCCACGCGGGGCGTGAGCGCGCGCGTGGAGACGGACGTGGCGATCGCGTTCGCCGCGTCGTGGAAGCCGTTGGTGTAGTCGAAGACCAGGGCGATCGTGACGACGGCGATGACCATCGCCAGGGTGGAGTCCACCGGTCAGGACTCCTTGACGGCGATCTGCTCGACGATGTTCGCCACGGTCTCGAGGGCGTCGATCGCATGCTCGAGCGACTCGACGACGTCCTTGAGCTTGAGCACCTGCATCGCCTTGTAGTCGCCGCCGAACAGGTGGGCCAGCGTGCGGCGGTGGTTGCGATCGCCCTCGTTCTCGAGACGGTTGATCTCGATCCAGTACTCCTCGAGGTTCTTCATCGAGCGCAGCCGCGGCATCGCCTCGGCCGTCAGGCGCGTGGCGCGCTGCAGCACCTCGACCTGATTGGCGAACTCCGGCGGGAAGGCGTCGAGCTCGTAGAGGACGATCGAGTCGACCGTCTCCTCCATGAAGTCCATGACGTCATCGAGGCTGCCGGCGAGGGAGTAGATGTCCTCACGGTCGAACGGCGTGATGAAGGTGCTGTTGACCCGCCGGATGATCTCGTGGGTGGTCTCGTCCGCCTCGTGCTCCGCCTCGCGCATCTGTGCGGCGATGGCGGCGCGGTCAGCCCCTTCGTCGAGCATGCGCGCCAGCAGGTCGGCACCGCCGACGAGATGGGTGGCGGCTCTGGTGAAGAGGTCGTAGAACGAGGTCTCCACCGGTCGGATGCGAAATCGCACGCCAAGCTCCTGTCAACGCCCAGTTGGCCGTGACCATGCTAGGGGTTCATCGTCCCGTCACCAATACGGGTCCCGAGACGGCCACGACCGAGGGTGCGCAAGGCCTGCCCCGGTTGTCAGTCGGCTGTCAATCGGCGTCGGTGCCGAGGCCCAGCAAGCGGTCGACCTGTTCCTGCGTCAGCGGCGCGTCGTGCTCGGAGGCGGCGATCATCAGCGCGCTCGTCAGCTCGATCTCGGCGAGGGCGTCGTCGTCGCGCAGGCGCGAGTCCAGCGGCTCGGTCATCATGCGTCCCCCTCCCGAATCTCCCCCGGTTTCTCACTCTAGCGCTGGAACCTGAGGCTGAGGGCAGGTTTTCCTCAGTCGGCTTTCCGTGGTCCTCCGCACACCGTCCGCCCGCTCTGCGAGACTGGTGCCGCACCACCGGGGCCTCTAGCTCAACTGGCAGAGCAGCGGACTTTTAATCCGCGGGTTGTGGGTTCGAGTCCCACGGGGCCCACTGCATGCGAGCTGCGAGGTTCGCTGCAATTGCAACGGTCGGACGCTCGGATCAACCGTCGGAACGCGGTTATGGGCACTTTTTGGGCACACTTTCAGGAGAACCTGGGTGAGTTGGACGCGCTCGAAGCAGTCGCAGGCCGAACGATCACGTGATCTTTGAACGTTGAACCTGCTGGTTCGCACTCCGGCGCGAGATTGCTCGGTCAGGGTGTGGGCGTCGCCAACCCGGATGGATCGCGGGCCGCCGATTGCCGCTGTCGAGACAGTTGCTCGGGGCCACGATGCGACGCTTGGAAGGCTATTACGTTCCCATCGGACGGGTCGATCGCGATGAGCGCAACCAGGATCGGTGCCTCCGGAGCCAGGGACCACGGGCCCAGCGGGCTTCAAGACCTCGGAGCCTGACCCGGTTTCCCGGACGCTCAATGTGTGTCGATCATGCCGCCTGTCCGGTGGTGGTGTGAAGGGTTTCGAACTCCACGGGCGAGAGATCGCCGATCGAGGTGTGCCGGCGGCGCGGGTTGTACCAGCCCTCGATCCACTCGAAGATCGCTGCGGCGAGCTCGGCCCGGGTCGTCCAGTGGTGACGGTCGAGGAGCTCGCGTTGCATGGTCGACCAGAACGACTCCATCAGCGCGTTGTCGACGCTGGAGGCGACCCGCCCCATGGATCCGAGCAGTCCGGCTGAGCGCAGACGGTGACCGAAGACCCAGGACGTGTACTGGCTGCCCCTGTCGGCGTGGACGATCGTCCCGGGAGCGGGGCGCCGTCGCCAACGGGCCATCTCAAGGGCGTCGACGACCAGCTCGGAACGGATGTGGTCGGCGATCGACCAGCCCACGATCCGCCGCGAGTGGGCGTCGATGACCGCGCAGCAGTAGACCCACCCGTCGGCGGCCCGGTGTTGGGTGATGTCGGTGAACCACACCCGATCAGGCCGGTCGGCGACGAACTGGCGCTTCACGAGATCCTCGTGAGTAGCTGGCGAAGGCCGCCAACCTCTGCGCTTGCGGCGATGGCACACGCCCTGGATCCCGGCCTCGCGCATCAGGCGGGCGACGCGCTTGCGGCCCAGCCGCATCCCCATCCCGAGCCGCAGCTCGGCATGGACCCTCGGCGCGCCATAGGTGCCGCGGGACTCGTAGTGCACGGCCCGGATCGTCTCGACGAGCACCGCGTCCGCCTGCGCGCGTGCTGACGGCGGACGCCCCAACCAGTCGTAATAGCCCGAGGTCGAGACCTTCAGGACCCGCCAGGCCACCGCGACGGGGAACCCGTCAGCGGCAAGCTCTTGGACCAGCCGGAACCCTATTTTGGGAGGACGTTCTCCCGGGCGAAGTAGGCGCTGGCGCGTTTGAGGATCTCGTTCTCCATCTCCAGGACCCGCATCCGACGGCGCAACTCGACCAACTCACCCTTCTCCGCGGACGTCAGCCCCTCCTTGGCACCAGTATCGACCGCGGCCTGGTCCATCCATCGACGCAGGCACGACTCGCTGATCCCTAAGTTCCTCGCGACCTGGGCCACCGGCTCACCGGCCTCGACCAGGTCCAGTGCACGACGCCGGAACTCCGGCGGCTTCGCAGCAGGCATCACAGACTCCTTCCGAGACGATCATCGCCTCAACTCAGGTGTCCGCGAAAGCGGGTCAGGCTCCCTCTGAGTCAACGCTTCCGCCACTTGACCGAGTCGGCCGGGCGCCGAAAGGCGCGTCCAGTCAGCGCGGCTGGCGGGAGCGAAGTGCTGCCTCGTGCATGGCAGTCGCTACCGCGTCCAGATCGTCATCGAAGAGATCCGCGTAGGTGTCCAGCGTCATCGCAGCGGACTTGTGCCCAAGCATCCGCTGGACCGCCTTGACGTTCGCGCCAGAGGCGACAGCCAACGACGCAGCGGTATGCCGAAGGTCGTGCGGTGCGAGGCCCTCGAGTCCAACGGACCTCGCAGCTCGCCAGAACCACCCTCGCCTCGTGCGGCTTCGCCGCATGTGCGACCCGTCCTCGGCAGCGAAGAGGATGCTCTCACGGCTGCGTCCTTCACACAGCTCAGAGATCCAGTCATGGAGAAAAGCCGGGTAGGGCACCGAGCGTCGTTCGTGCGTCTTCGGAGTCCCAACCTCGAAGCCCCCGCTTACCTCGACGGCGTTCTGTTCCACCCGAAGCCGACGCCGGTGTAGGTCGACGTCTCGCACACGAAGCCCCGCCATCTCACCCCATCTGAGACCGCAGTAACCAAGCACCAGGACCACCGCTTCATGCTTACCTGCGGCAGCGGCGAGCGCAGCCACCTGACCGTGAGACAGGTACTCCGGACGCTTCGGCACCTTGCGCGCCGTCTTCACTCCCACGCACGGGTTCGAACTGATGCGGCGGTCGCGCAAGGCGTCGTTCAACACAGCCGACAACACACCCAACGCCCGCTTCACCACCGTCGCACTACGCCGCGCACCAAGTTCAGAGACCCACTGCTGGACCGCAGTGAACTCGACGTCGCCGACTCGCACCGGGCCCCACCGGGGCTCGACCTGCAGCCGCCAAGCGATCTCAACCGTTCTGAGGGTGGACGGCTTGAGGTGTGTCTGCCGTGCCAGCCAAGCCGGCCCCATCTCCCCCACCGTGACCCGCGCCCGAGCAGCGTCGACGTACTCGCCCTGCAATTTCCTGACCTCGACGGTCGCCGCGAACTCCTCGGCAGTCCGCTTGGTGGTGAAACCTCGACGCTTCGTCTGCCTGCGTTCCGGCGTTCGATATCGCACTTGGTATCGGCGACCGCTCTTCGTCTCATACGCTTCGACTGTGGCCACGGGACCTCCTCGCTGACCTCCACACCACCAGGGCGTGCCCGAGCACGCACCAGTGTTGTCGGTGGCTGTGGACATACGTCGATGGGTCATCTCGCCTGTGGATTGAGCCCCTCACCGCGGCACCCCGACCGAAACGTGCGCTCCGGGCTGCGCGGGACGCGGCCGGGCAGCCATGTCAGACCGGTCCGTGGCCAACGGCTTCTGGGGTGCGGAATCGAATGCGGCCGAGCGTCGGACGGCCTCGGAGGCCGCCGTGAAGGCCAGATCAACCGGCTCTTTGAGCGAATCTCGGATGACAGAGGGCAACACGATCGAACGTCGCTGGTACACGTCGATCGGCGAGACCGCAGCGCCGGTCTCCAGCGGGAACCTGTCGCGGACCAGGACGTTGACCGCCTGACCTGGGGCGCGCAGTTCTGGGTCGTCGATGAGGTCTTTTACGGTTGCGGCCAATCCCATAGACGTGGCGAGGTGGGAGGTGAAAGTACCGACCACGTCGACGTCCGCCGCCCTCGTCGCGGGACCTGCGACGTCGGCGAAAAGCGCCCCAACAGTTTCGGCGGCCGCGACGATCTCGGGAGAGCTTGGCAGTTGGCCGAAGGCTAAGCCGCTTGAGATGGCGGCGACCTCGGCCCAGGCCTCGGTGGCCCCTGAGATCGCTGGCGCGATGCGATCCGCGGTCAGATCGTCGATCAGATTCAACTCGAGCGCACGGGTCGTGGCAGCGTCGAACGCGTCGAAGATCCTGGTCTCGAGGAATGCGACCTGGTGCAGCGTGATCGTCGATCGGTCGGTCATCAGGGCACGGTGCGCGCTAAGGTCCCAGCGAGCGAGGGCGGCCCCAAGTGCGATCGACGGTGACCCGGTCGGCACTTCCGGCCTGAACGCACCGGTGAATGCCAGCGTCTCCATAGCCTTGAGTCGCTGGTAGATGTCGCCGGCGGAGGCCCGGGCACCCTGCGAGTCGGGCACTCGGCGGAAGGCGAGGTCGAAAGAGTGATCTCGGGTGGCCTCGGCCACCGTATTGGCCCCCACCCATAGGGTCGCGGCGACGAGCCGGTGGGCCGTCGCGACGTCGTCCGGTGTCTGAGGCGGGTCGGATCGGTAGGACTGCTGCAGGGAAGCGTGGACGGGCGCCAGGGCTTCGCTGCGTGACCCTTCGCCGGGCCAGTCGCGGTTCTGCACTGACGCCCATAGGACCTGGGACATCGAATTGATCCGGGAGACCGTTCCATGCGGGTCGGCGGCAGGCAGCTCCGAGACGGCGAGGCGGGCGATTCGAGCGATGCTGATCCACCCTCTGACGGCTTCGGCGGCGTCGAGGCCACCAACGCTGCGCGCGTGCAGCATGTGGGCATGGGCGGACTTCAAGTGGTCAAACGAGCTCGGCATACCGACGTACTCCGTTCTGGACCCGCGCGACGCCGGCGATGGTGAGCTGGATGTCCTGGTCGAGGTCATAGCCAGCGACGTCGATCAGCTCCGCCGCAGCTGCTGCGAGGTCGGCCATACGGCTGACCTCGCGCTGAGGGGGGAAGGGAGCCGGCAGTCCGGTGAGCAGCTGGAGGCGCTGGCAGGTGAGCAGGGCGTCGACGCCGAGACCGGAGATCTCTGAGGCGATGAAGGCGTTGCCGCGGCCCACTTCGATGCGGCGGCGCAGTGCTTCGCGGTGAATGGCCGTCAGTATCTCGATCAGGCGCTCGGCGAGCTCGGGGAACGCCGGGGTCGTGGTGGCGACGGGTGTGGTTCTCACGGGAGGCCCCCTTCGGTTGGAACAGGTCCTCGCGAGCGTCCCGTTGCGCCCCGGACGAGCGCCAGGTCCAGTTCGTCGCCTGTGGACAAGCGCCGCCCGCGAGTGCCTGTGGAAAGAGCTGCCTGGTGCTCACCGGCGGGGCAAGGGCAGGTCACCGAGAGATCCCGATCGGCTGGCTGCGCGTGAGTTGCGATGAGTGGCGTCGCTCGTGGTCACGGCCGGGCATTGCAGACGGCGCGTTGCGTTGGAAAGTCAGCTCGACCGGCAACTCCGCCTGAGCTTGGGTCTTGTCGATGTCAGTGCTCAGCGTCCGGTCCAGCATCGGCAGGTCCTCACACACCCGGTACGAGGACCGCCGTGCCTTCTCGATAGCCGACACCGCCTCGTCGAGCGCCGCGCTGGTCGTGGTCTTCATGTCCTCATCGAAGATCGAGTTGAATGCGATCTTCGACAAGGACTCCTGCGCCTGGTCGAGCCCCATTTCCAGGAACCGCGCCGAGCGGGCGGTCTGCAACGACAGAGCCGCCATCGTGTGGGCGTGCTCGTGGCTGACGTCGCCATTGTGGCCAGCCTCGACGTAGGCGGACTCGACATTGACCAGCGGGGACCGGATCGACTGGACCTGATCCCGCATGGGGCCAGCCAGACTTCGGCGAAGGTCGTCGGCGCGATCGATGACGAGCAGGCCGTCGTCGGTGCGGTCATGGATCCGCTCCAGAGCCAGGATCTCTTGGTGCATCGAAGCAAGGCGCTGATGCAGGTCCTGGGCGGTCGTGTTGGTCTGGCTGATCTGAGTGCGGGCGTCGGTCAGGCCGGTCATCTCGCCTCCTCGGGGCGCTGTACCTCCCCAAGGCCGAAACTGCGGCGCGGGTGGACACGAGACCCGCAAGATGTGTGATCGAGCCCATTCACTCCTCGGCGAGCTGGATCAACGGTGTCGGCGCAGCGACTGAGTGGCGGAGGATGATCACTTCCGCGCCCGCCAGGCTCGCGAGAGAACGCTCAGTGCCCGATGCCGGGCGGTTCTGGGCGTTAGGGCGTTGCGGGGTGTGGGCGTGCAGGTCGTCGCGCGTCGGTCGGTCGAACCACCGGGTCGGGGCCGTTCTGCAAGCGGGCGTCGTCGCGGAGATAGGTGCCGAAGCCAGGGATGGTGAAGCGCAGCTTGCCCCGGCCAGCTGGTTCGATGAGTCCGCGGTCGATCAGTTCCTGGCGAACCCGGCTGATCGAGGTCGTCGGGGTTTCCAGGGGAGCGGCGATCTCGGTCCTGGCGATCGGTGCCTCGCCGAGAGACTTCCGCAGCTCCCGCCGGTCAAATCGGATCAGCCTGTCGGTGAACCGCCGATACGTTATCTCTTCCTCCTGCACCATCCGATGCACCGTCTGTGAAGAGACCGACAGCCATAGCGACCAGATCGAGATTGCCGGCGTCCTTCGTGGCGTTCGACGTGCTGCAGGCCAACCACCAGGACGTCCGATCGCGCCCGTACGACGAGCGCCAGCTGCTCGAAGCGCTGCTCGAAGGACTGCGGCCACCGATCCAGATTGTTCCGCAGACGACCGACGTCGACTAGGCCCAGGAGGGGACGGCCCGGTAGTCCGAGGCGCCAGTCGGGATCGAGGGCCTGGTCATCAAGGGCCGCGCCGGCCGGTACGCCGGCGGGAAACGCAGATGATTCAAGCTGCGAATCCGCGACACCGTCGAAGCGATCGTCGCCGGCGTCACGGGCACCCTTGAACGACCGGAGCGGCTGATCCTCGCCCTGGTCGACCACGACGGTCGACTCGCCTTCGCAGGCACCACGACCGAGCTCAACGCACGGCAGCGGACCGAAGTGGCCCAGCTGCTCGAAAAACCAACAGAGGACGACCCGCACCCGTGGCCGCCTGAGACGGGCGTACGGGGGATCGGTCGGTGGGGGAGTGTCGAGCGTTCGCCCTTCCGGCTTGTGCTTCGCACCCTGGTCGTGGAGGTCTCCGTCGACACCGCCGTCGGGAACGGGCGGTGGAGGCACCCCGTCCTTCGTGCGGGCTCGGCCGGACCTCACGCCCGCCGAAACCTGGCCGCCCGGCCCCCCGGTCTAGGTGTAGAAGAGGGCGTCGGTTTGGTGCCGTCGCAACCAGAGGCATTCGCGCTGGTCCCCGTGGTCGTCATGACCCAGACCCTCGTCGAGCTGCTCGCGATGGTCGTGTACGTCCGACTCGTCCCGCGACTTGTCGGCCCCTCACTCGACGTTCCTAGCGACGGTCGGTCACGGTGACCTGCGGGTCGCCGGGTTGGTTGGTGGGTCGGACGAAAGGCACGAAGCGTCCGGTCCGAGCGACATAGTCGACATAGGTCTGCCCGTGAGTCGCTCGCAGGTAGGGCTCCTCAACGATGCGGACTTGCAGCTCCAATGCGGCGATGAGCGCGACGAGTCCGGCTGCTGCGACCAGGTTGGGCACCATCAGGGCGAGCCCTAGGGCCGCCAGTGCGGTGGCCGAGAAGAACGGGTTGCGGACGAACCCGAAGATGCCGCCGGTAACCAGCTCGGTGTGTTCGTCCTCGTCGACGCCGATGCGCCATGCCCTACCCATGTGGACCTGGGCGATGAGTGTCAGGATCACGCCTGCTGAGGCGAGCGTGAGACCGGCCAGGTTGACGAACCCGTGATCCAAGAGGCTTATCGGTTCGAGGCCGGCCCATCCGGCGATCGGCGCCGCCAGGCCGATGGCCAGGGCTACGACGAACAGGACTCCGGCCCACCAGGGGGCAGAACCCGGTCGGCCGGACAGGCCGCGAAAGCCTGTGTCACCTGTGCGACAGAGGTGGATGACCGTCCGAAGGACGAATGCACTGAGGAGGTAGATGGCGTAGATGCTGATTGCGAGCGCGTTCATCGAGGATGGCCTTCGCCTTTTGGTGCCTGGTGGACCATGTCACCAGGTCATTTCATGGCAGCTGCGGGCGTCCGCGGCCGGTTCGATCTGCAGGGTGGCGTGTTCGATTGCGTAGGTCGTCTTGAGAACCTCGCGGGCCTCGGTGAGGATTCGGGGGAACTCGTTGGTCCGGCTAGCGACCAGGTGCGCCGTGGCGACGTTCATCCCTGAGGTCAGGACCCACACGTGCAGGTCATGGACGTCGTCGACGCCGTCGATGGCGTCCAGGTCGTTCGCCACCTCGTCGACCGACATGCCTTCGGGCACGTGTTGGCCGAGGACCGCTAGGACCTGGCGGCCAAGGATTACGGCGCGGACAGAGACGAAAGCTCCGATGCTCAGCGCCACGATGGTGTCCCACCACGACTGTCCGGTGGTGGCCACTAGGACCCCGGCAGCCACAACCCCGATTGAGCCTGCTGTGTCGGCGACGACTTCGAAGTAGGCGCCTTTGACGTTGAGGCTTTCGGCTGCTCCAGCACGGAGCATCATCAGGACGATGATGTTCACGACGAGGCCGAGTCCGCCGACGATTATCATTGGCCCGCTCTGGACTTCTGTTGAGCTGCCGACGCGTCCGAGGGCCTCAATGACGATGTAGGCCGAGACCCCGAGCATCAGCAGAACGGTCAGTCCGGATGCGAAGATCTCGACCCGGTAGGAGCCGAAGGTGCGACGGCCTGTCCGGTCGGGTCGGGTCGCGATCTTCGTAGCGGCCAAAGCCGCACCGAGGGCGACGACGTCGGCGGCCATGTGTCCGGCGTCGGAGATCAACGCCAGCGAGTTGGCCAGAAGGCCGTAGACCAGCTCGACGACGAAGAAGGTGGTGATCAGGCAGAACGCGATCGTCAACCTGCGTCGGTAGCGTCCGCCTGCGTGCCCGGCCGGCCCCGGAGTGTGACTGTGTCCGGTGCCCATCTCAGTTCGACCTTCCGATTTCGACGTCACGTGCGGAACTCGTGCTGCCGCAGCGGTCGTTGCAGTCCTCAGGGTCGTCGGTGCACTCGCACCCGGACCCGCCGGCGGACAGGTGGTCTGGGGACAGCTCTGGGGCACAGCCGCAGGTTTCGCCACGCCAGGCCTCGAGGCCCTCCCTGGCGGCGACCGCGGCGATGATCAGTCCTGCGACAGGGTCGGCCCACGACCAGCCGACGGTGGCGTTGAGGACGAGTCCTGCGAGTAGCACCGCCGACAGGTAGGTGCAGAGCAGCGTCTGGGTCGAGTCGGCGATGACGGCGTTGGAGCCGAGGGCGCGACCGGTGCGGCGTTGCGCCCAGGACAGGAAGGGCATGATCGCCAGCGAGACGATCGCCAACCCGATCCCGACAGGTGACGACTCCGGCTCGTGTCCTGAGACCAATGCCCGGGCGGATTCGAAGCCGACGTACGCGGCGAGAGCGAAGAACGAGATGGCCATGAGTCGCAGTGCCTGCTGCTCGCGTGACTCCGGGAGCCGGTGGCGGAACTGCCACAGGATGATCAGCCCGCTGGAGACCTCAACCGTCGAGTCCAGGCCGAAACCCACCAGCGCGACCGAACCGGCGGCCAGACCCGCCGCTACGGCGATGACCGCCTCGACGCCGTTGTAGGCCACCGACACTCCAGCCAGAAGCTGGGCACGGCGACCGAGCTTGGTCCGTTCCTCTGCGGACAACTCGACCGGCGGGTGGCTGCGGCTGGCCATCAGGAGTCCTTGAGAGTGGCCGTGCCGTAGGACGGGCACAGGGTGACCGCGTCCCCCGTTAGTCCCAGGAGCCGTTCCGCGGCCGCAAGGAGTTCCAGGACGGCCTCTGGGTGAGCGACCGAGAAAACCGATGCTCGTCCTCGCGGCTCTGAGACCACCAGGCCACAGCCCTTGAGGCACGCGAGGTGTTTGGACACCGTGCTCTGCGCTAGTCCCATGTGCTCAGTCAGGTCCACCACCCGATGCTCCCCGAGCAGCAAGTGCCGCAAGATCGCCAACCGTGACCGGTCGGAGAACCCGTTGAAGAGGCAGGATGCCGCCTCGAGGGCCCGCACTTCAAGGTCGGCGGTCGTTACGCCGCCTGCCGCTGTCATCGCCATGTGTCGATGTTAGGGATGGTTGTGGGTCCGCGTCAAGGGATGGGTAGTTGTCGGCGCGACTGAACCGGTCGCAAGCCGGGCGGCCGCCCGGTTGGTTAGGTGCGTTGCCGGCGATTCTTGATCAGCGCTCGGACGGCGACGCCTGCGACCACAACTGCCAAGGTGGCGAGCACGAGGATCCCGAACGAGATCGAGCTTTCTCCTTCGTTGGCCGCCTCGCTCGAGGTGGGCTCGGGCTCTTGGGGGTTCGTCGGCTCCGGCTGGTCGGTAGTGCCGGTCGCGGTGACCGTGAATGAGAACGTGCCGGAGATCGGGTGCCCGTCACTTGAGACCGTTCGCCAGCGCACCTCGTAGGATCCCGCCGGCATAGGGGTGCGCAGTGGTTGGGTCAGCGTGGCTGCGTCGCGCTGTACCTCGCCCGTGCTCCAGGTTTCGCCGGCGGAGTCGACCACGCTGATGGAAGATCCGACGTCCAGTGGCTCTGCCGTGAAGGTCATAGAGACCTCCTCGGGGCCCTCGGGGAGGGCTTCGTTGGCTGAGGGAGTGGTGGATGCGACTGTCTCGTGCGCCTGTGCGGTGCCGAGTGTCGCGAAAGTCCAGGCGACGAGGGTGAGGGCCAGGGTGGTCGTTCGAAGCATTCGATGTCTTCTTTCCGCGGACGTGTGAGTGTGCTGGGACGGTCTTGCGGTTCATCAGCCTGCGACTGCGGCCTCAAAGGCGTCGACGAACTCGGCTATCGACTCCGGCTGTAGACGTTCACCGTCGAGAAACAGCGAGGGCGTGCCTGTCAGACCGAGCGAGACGGCGTCCTGATAGTCGGCCTCGACTCGAGCTGCGACGGCGTCGCTCGCGACGTCTCGGTCGTATCGCGCCATGTCGAGCCCGAGGTCAACAGCGTATGAGCGGAACAGGTCGGACTTGTCCTCCTGGCTCTCACCCCAGGTCGCCTGGGTCTCGAAGAGGCGTTGGTACATCGCCTCGAACGCACCTTGGCGGGCAGCTGCTTCGGCGGCGTGGGCTGCGGGCCGCGAGTTGGCGTGGCCAGGGAGTGGGAAGTAGCGCGTCACGAAGGTGATCTGGCCGGCATAGGACTGCCGCACCTCCTCGACGAGCGGGTACAACGCGCCGCACGCCTCGCACTCGAAGTCGAGAAACTCCACGAAGATCGGAGCGTCCTCGGGCCCTTCCTGGAGTACGCGGCTATCGGCTCGAAAGATGCGTGGATCGTCGGCCTGCGCTGGTGATGTCCTTTGCGAGGTCTCGCGAACGTCGAGGGCCACCAGCACGGCCAAGAAGGCCAGGATGATCCCCACGACCCCAGTCGTGATGGCGATGCGTTTGCCCTTGGGCCTCATCGCAAGTCCAGGGAGGTCGGTGAGAGCACTGATGCTCGCTCATGGGCGCGAGATGGCACTGTAAGACGTGATGCGGCAAGCTGTCGCACCCGAACGGGTTGCATTCCGCCATGTTACTACGGTTGGTAGTAGCGACCTAGGGCCACGGGTTCGGTCGGCAACCCTCCAGTCTGATCGTCTGCTGCAGCATCACGGGGGCGGGCACACCGGGACCCGGGCAGGACTGATGGTTCTTCCCGAGGGCGTGGCCGACCTCGTGGTTGATGAGGTAGATGCGGTAGGAGCTGAGGTCATCTCCGTAGGACGCGGCACCCTCACTCCATCGCCGGGCGTTGATGACGACGTCATCGCCGTTACGGCAAGACACTTCTCCGTTGGTCTTCAGCGGCGCACACAATCGGTCCGTTGTCCCGGGCGTCGCTAGGACGATGCGGACGGGTGCGGCAGCATCACGCTGGAACGCGTACCCGCCGGCCGATGACCAACCGCTCGGACTGGCCAGGATCTCGTCGACCGAAGAGGCAAAGTCGTTCGGGTCAATCGGGAGGCCTTCCTCGACCTCGACGCGGTACGTCGTTACAGTCCCAACTGCAGCGGTGAGGGTTCCGGAATCGGGGACGACGTTGAATGTGCCGGGTCCCTCGCTCGGAACTGGTTGCGGGGAGCTCGGGGCGGGCGCGGGTGCTGGCGGTGGGGAAGACGGCAGGACCTCACTGCTTCGCTGGGGTGCTGCTGTGGAGGCAACATCATCCGAGCGCGGCTCCGTCAGCTCAGGGCGTGAAAGAACCTCCAGCATCGCGATGAGCGCAGCACCGGCAGCTATGTGCGCCAACGTCACCCGCCGCACCGATCGTTGCCGCTGCGAACGATGCTTAGCCACCGGCTATTGCTCCCTTCCTTCCGCCCCTAGACGTACTGCGAGGATAATTGTCAGCCGGTCGGCTGGGCCACGACCGGGCTCAACGCCCGGCAGCCCCAAACGGTGGGGCAGGTCGGCTTCAAGACATGACTTGAGCGATCACGCTCGGTTGCCCCTTTCCCGACCGTCGATGTTCAGCACGATGACACCGAACGTGAGGGCAACGAGCGACATTGCGCCCAGGGCTCCGTTGCCAAGGATCATGTCATCGCCTCCAGAGGTGGCCGCTGACGCGAGGCTGGCACCGCCGACCAACGAAGTGATCATGGCGACGAGCGGACGGAGCGCCTGCGGCTTGCCAGCACTCCACGCCTGGAAGGCGATGCCGGCGATCACGACGGCGGCGAGGAGCAGCACGAGGCGAATTGGCCAGACCGCGTCATCGGGCCATTCGACTGCGAGAAGCTGGTCGACTGTGTAGACCACTGCCACCACGGCGAGCGCCACCGAAACGACCCCGCACCGCGTTTTGAGATTCACCATGCAACCCTACTTGTTCGCTGCTTTGGAGGCTGCTGCCGAGAGGAATCCTGCGGTCCGTTCTGAGTAGGCCGGCGACTAGCGGCGATTAGGTTGGGTGTGCCCTGGCAACGTCGCTTCCGGGTTCCCCTTTTGTTGATGGTGCTGATCAACGCTCACCCCGCCGGGACGAAAGCAGGTGGACAGTGATCGGTCGTCGCAGACGTCTTACGGCGCACCACAGGAGCCCACCGATCGCGAGGCCGCTCAGTATGCTCGCCTGACGGGTCTGGAAACGGGTGGCCGGGGTGATGGCATCGACGAGCGGCACGTCCTTGATCGCGACTGACGCGGATCCCTCGGGGGAACGAGCGAGCACCCAACCGTTCGGGCCGATGATGGCAGAGATCCCGTTGGTCGACGCCACCGCGACGCTGCGGTTGAGTTCCACCGCGCGAGCTCGCGTGATCTCGAACTGTTGCTCCGGCTGGTCCGTCCCATAGAAGGTTGCGTTGCTGGTCTGCACGGTAACCAGCTGGGCGCCACGGCGGACCTGATCGGGCAACACGTCGTCGTAAGCGACGTCGAAGCAGATGGCATTGGCCGCCTCGACGCCACCGACATCGAGGGGACCTTCACCGGATCCAGAGAGGAAGTCCCGCGGGATTAGCTGGAAGCGCGACGACCAGCCGCCGATGACTGAGCGCCACGGTACGTACTCGCCGAACGGGACTGGGTGGGCTTTCGTGTACGAAGGTCCGGTCTTGCCGTCGGGAAGCCACACGATGCCACGGTTGTACGCCGTAGTGTCATCGGGTCCGTCGAAAACGCCGCCGATCAGTGTGGGGACGCCCACTGCGGAGACCGCCTCGTCGATCAACGCGCGGGTCACGCCGTCCCGCAGAGGGTCGACTGCTGTGGAGTTCTCGGGCCACACCACGAGGTCGGGCGCCCGCTGTGTGCCCGTTGCTATGCGTTGCGCCAGTTTCAAAGTTTGCTGGCCATGGTTAGCCGTTACCTGTCGGTGGTTGCCCGCCAGGTCGCGGCCATCGCCGGGCACGCCGCCCTGCACCACGGCCACTCGAAACGTGCCCTCGGGTGAAGCGGAGTACGGCATCACCATGGTCGTGATCGAGACCGTGACGGCACCGACCATCACTACAAGATCCGAGACCCCCTGTCGGGTCGATAGTCCCCCGAGGGCGAATCCGGCCGTCGCCACGACGAAACCGGTTCCCGAGATCCCCACGTACGGCAGGAGGTTCTCCCATGGTGTGTCGATCACCGTGACGCCCAACCGCCCCCAAGGCATCCCGCCGAGAGGCCAGACGCTTCTTGTCGTCTCGACGAGCACCCACACCGCGCCCGCCCACACCGAACCTGCGGGAAGGCGACTGACGGCACGAACGCCCGCGACTGCGACGACGATCGCCAAAGTCTGCGTGCCGCCGAGCAGCACCCACGCCACTACGCCGATCGAGTCCACCAGCCACCACAGCAGGATCCCCATGAAGGTGAAACCAAAGCAGGCGCCTTGAAGCACGGCTGCCCACCAGGGGGCTCTCGTCACGGCAATCCAGAGCATGCCCATCGCGAGAGGTGAAAGCCAGCCGTAGCCGACTGGTTCGAAGGCAAGAGCGGCGACCACCCCACCGGTAAGAGCGATCGGCATCGTACGAAGTCCCCGCCGCACGACGCTCGGCCGGGACGGCAACATCCCGCGCTGCGAACGCGTGGCAGGTTCGACACTCACGGGGCGCCCCCTCTGGTCGGAAATCCGCAGCGTCCCGCCGTCACGAGGAAACGCAGCTCGCCGAGCCCGCGGCGGAAGCGACTCATCCCGCGGCGACGGCTCGCTCGAGTGCGTCCTCGAAGTCGCCCATGGTGCGAGGCTGGATCACCTCACCGTCGAGGAACAAGCTCGGTGTGCCGCTGAGGCCGAGGGCCTGAGCATCCTGGAAGTCCGCCTCGACGCGAGCCGCGACGTCCTCGCTGGCGACGTCTTCGTCAAACTGAGCCATGTCGAGCCCGAGCTGCTCGGCGTAACTGCGGAACAGGGCGGACTGATCATCCTGACTCTCACCCCAGGTCGTCTGGGTCTCGAAGAGTATGCGGTACATCGGCTCGAAGCTGCCCTGGCGGGCGGCCGCTTCGGCGGCATGGGCGGCGTTGCGTGAGTTGAGATGTCCGGGCAGAGGGAGGTAGCGGACGACGAACTCGACCTGGCCCTCGAAGTCCTGGCGCAACTGCTCGATCGCCGGGTAAAGGGCGCCGCAGGCCTCGCACTCGAAGTCGAGGAACTCAACGAGGACGGGAGAGCCGTCGGGAGCCTCCTGGAGGACGTGACTGTCGGGGCGCACGATTCGCGGATCCTCGCTGCCGGTCGACTCCTGCACCTCAGGCTGATCGCGGACTTCTAGAGCCACGAAGACGCCAAGCACGGCGAGGATGAGCGTGACCAGGCTGGCGGTGATGACGGTGCGGCGGGTGCGGTCGCTGTTCTGCATGGGTCTCCGTCGATGGTCGGGGCGGGGGTCAGGCTCGGCGGCCGCGGAAGCGGCGGATCACGACGACAGCGAGCATCACAGCGACCGCGCCGACCGCGAGCACGACGACGACCGTGTTGCTCTGACTGGATCCTTCGGAGTTGTCGGATGCCTCGGGGCTGGTCGTGGCGCGTTCCTCGGCAGGAGCTGGATCGTCGCCGCCGGGGGTCCCTTCGTGTTCGAAGGTGATGCTGCCTTCGATCGGGTGCCCGTCGGAGGAAGTGACGCGGTAGGAGGCGGTGTAGATGCCGGGATCGGACGGTACGTAGGCCCTGGTCACGTTGTGGCCGGCGATGACGGGGTCGGCAGTGGAGACCTCGACGCCAGACGGGTCGATGACGGCGACGAATGCTGCAGTGCTAAGCACGTCGTTGTTGAAGCGGAAGGTTACGGCGTTCTCGGCGTTCGAGCTCACGGTGGAGCCGTCGGCCGGTGTCGACTCTACGAGCGCATCATGGGCAGCGGCGGGGCTTGCCGTGAACGCGGTTGCGGCGACGATTGCGGTGCCGGCAACAAGGAGCAGGGCGCTGATGGCGACTTTCATGAGGGTGTCCTTTCGTGACGTTCCCGGGGGGATCCCGGACTGGGGGTTTGGTTGCGTGGATTGCGCAGCAGGAGCAGGGTGGCGGTCATGACCAGGGGCGGAGCCGCGATGGCGAGGACGAGTGCGGCAGCCAGGGACTGGTCGGCGAGCAGGTCGGTGGCAAAGGGGCGGTCGAGTGCTCGCCAGTAGTCCTGCCCGACGGGGTTACTGGTTGCATGGAGCACCACCGCGAAGCACGCCGTGAAGACCGTCAGGGCGACGGCAGCGGTGGTACGGAGACGAGCAGGTCGAGGGTGCACCAGCGAGGATCCGATGAAGCTCGTGAACAGCAGCAGCCCAATGCCCAAAGCGGCGAGCTCCATGCCCAGGTGTCCAAGCAGGCTGCTCATGACGCTGGTGAACAGCGGAGTGAAGTAGAGAACTGAGACGCTGGCGGCGGCGATCGCGACGGCAATGATGGGGTGCGTCAACGAGGTGATGATTCTGGAGGCGGCGACGGCACCGAGCACGTCGCGAGGCGAGACCTCACCCTTCAGGCGTGCCGTCGGCACCACGCGGTAGGCCAAGGACCCCGGCGCGCCGAGCACGAGCAGCGGGGCAGCAACCGTGGCGAGCAGAAGCTGATTGGCCAGGTGTGCACTGAACAGGACGTGTGAGTAGGTGCCGAGGCCTCCGGTCGTGGCCCAGGCGATCACCGTCATGCCGGCGCACCAGGATGCCGTACGGGGCGCCGGCCACGGCTCGAGCCGACGACGCAGGGCCAGGACGGCGAGCACGTAACCGATCAGTCCGATGCCGATCACTGCGAGGCCGGCGCCGCTGGGGTAGACCCCGAACAGCAAACGCGCGGCGGTGGGGGCCGGGGGCATAGGACCACCGAGGAGGTCCTCGGCCGGAGTCAGCAGGACGTCCCCCGCTGGCGGAGGTGTCCGCGACAGAGCCACGGCGACCCCCACGGCAGCGACCATCACAAACACCTCGCAGGCTGCGAGCCGCCGGAAACCCCCAGCACCGTTGATGATCTGTCGGCGCTGCCACCAGCCGAACGACCCCAGCGCGAGGTAAGCGAGGAGCTTCAATCCGACCAGTCGCCCGTACGGCGAACTGACCAGCTGGTCCAACTCGGTGGTCCGCACCATCGCGCTTACGACTCCAGAGACACCGACGACTGCGAAGCAGATGGCCGCAAGTCCCGAGTAGCGGCGCACCGCGGTGTCGAGCCGGCGGCTGCCGTGCGAGGCGAACCACCCCAGGGCGATCAGGCCCCCGACCCACACCGCTACTGCCGCGAGATGCAGATAGAGGCTCACGGAGGCCAGTGAGTGTGATCCGCCGGATGCGGCGTGGCCGGTGAGCGCCGATGGTGCGACCACCGCCAGAGCGAAGGCTGTCCATCCGAGGAGCGTGCGGGTACCGATCGTCCAGTGCAGCGCGAGCGCGAGCACGAGGGCTCCAGCCGCCTGCAGTGCGAGCCCTCGGCCGATCTCACTGTCACGTACGAGTGCTACGAGCAGACCGAATCGAAGTTGGCCGAGAGTCACGGCGAACACGTCGGCCGCGGTAGCCACGAACAGCACAATCGTCGCGAGTACCCAGGTCCAGGCAGCGCGTCTGGCGATCCTGACAGCATCGACCGCGAGTCCCTGTGCGTCGGGCCCGGGCGAAGGGACCAGCAGTGCCGCCAGCGCCAGAAATCCCACAGTCGTGATGGCCGCGAGGTTCGCCGTCAAGGTCGCGGCGGGTACGAGCCAGCCCACCAGCACGCCGGGGTCGGGGATGCCCGGGACCGGCGGACGTGGCTCGGCGTCACCAAGCAGCAGCGACCCGACGAGCGCCAGAAAACCGATGGTCGAGGCAAGAGCGATACTGAGTCCGGTCGGCTGTCGCACCGGGTCCGCGGTGCGCGTGTTGATCACGTCGATCATCACTTAGACCGCCACCGCGTAGCCGCCGATAAGACCTTGCAGCGAGTTCACGAGGTCCTGCCAAGCACCGGTGATGAGCAGCACGCCGACGACAATCATCGACCCGCCGGCCGTCAGGGCGAGGCCCCGTTGGTGGCTTCGAGCCCACGCCGCGGCGGAGAGGGTGCGACGGTAGGCAATTGCGGCGGTGAGGAACGGGACACCGAGTCCGAGGCAGTAGAAGGCGGTCAGGAGGCTGCCGCGGGTTGCGCTGGCTTCAGTCAGAGAGAGCGAAAGGACGGCCGTGAGTGTGGGGCCGAGACACGGAGTCCAGCCCACGCCGAACAGCAGCCCCAACAGCGGAGCGCCTGCGAGCCCGACGCGCGGCGTGAAGCGGGGTGCTGCTCGTCGTTCGAGCACGGGGACCCGGCCCATGAACGCCAGCCCCATCAGGATCGTGACGACGCCCAGAACGATGTTGACCGTGCGTTGGTGCTCGATGAGTCGGTAGCCGACAGCACCGAAAGCAAGGCCGTAGGACATGAAGGTGACGCTGAATCCGGCCACGAACAACGCCGCGCCCAGGACGACCCGCGAGCGTGATTCCCGGCCGAGGTCCTGCACGGCTTGCCCGCTGACGTAGGAGAGATAGCCGGGCAGCAGGGGCAGGATGCAGGGCGAGAAGAACGACACGAGCCCGGCGAGCAGGGCGATCGGTGCAGCGGCAATGAGCCCGCCGCTCGTCACTTGTGTGGCGAACCAGTCGCTCATCGGTCGTCCCGGACGTCGAGGATGAGCTCGCGCAGGGTGCTTGGTTCGACCTGGTCCATGTACCGCACAGCCATGCGGCCCTCGGCGTCGAAGATGTAGGTCGTCGGCACCGCGACCGCAGGCAGGGACTCCGAGAAGCGGATCAGCATCTCGCCGCCGGAGTCACTCAGGCTGGGGTAGTTCATGCCGAAGTTGTTGGCGAACGCTCGCGAGGCGGTCGCGTTCTCCCGGATTGCGATGCCGAAGAACTGCACACCTTCGCCGCTGAACTCCTCGGCGAGGGCGATGAGATCCGGTGTCTCTTTGCGACACGGCGGACACCACGAGCCCCAGATGTTCACGACCAGGACTTGGCCGTCGAACTGTTCGGAGCTCAACGGTGCGCCGTCCAGGTCGAGGCCTTCCAGGACCGGCGCCGGGTCGCGCTCGCTCGAGGGCACGAACGTGATGGAGCCGTCGCCGGAGACGTATCCGCCTTCGGTCGCGTCGGTGGCGGTCGAACTCGAACAGGCGCCGAGAACTGCGATCAGGCTGAGTGCGAGGACTACGGCCAGGGATCGACGTGTGGTCGTCTGGCAGGCGGGAAGGGCAGGACAGGCTGGTGCCTGAGGCATGAGGTCTCCGAGGGGGTGGCTGGGGCGGGTTGGAGGCCCGCCCTCAGCACCTCCTCGGCGCGTCGAAAGCTGTGGCAAGCAAAGGGATCGCGAACAGGGGCCACGACAGCACCTGTGCAGGCCGTGCACGAATCGCCATCGGACGAACGTCGCGGCGCGACGTTGTGAGGCAGATCGCGAGGACCAGCAGGAGGCAGGTGATCGCGAGGCAGGTGACGCCAGCGCCGTGGTCGACAGGGTCCGCGAGGCCCGCGTCGACGACCGACAGTACGTCAGTGACCGGGACCGCAGGAGTATCCGCGCCAAAAGCGGTCGCGCATCCAACGCCGACGGACAGGCCGAAGGAGAGTGCGAGAACAGCCAGTCCGCTGACCAAGCGGCGACGAAGCCGAGTCTTAGCTCGAGACCCCACGGCGGCACGTGGGGTCGTCGATGACGCCCGTTCCGTGCGATCGAGGCTCGACATGCGGATGATCCTAAGGGAAGTCGATGGGCTTTCGGCCACCAGAGGCTGACCACTCCTACGATACGTAGGAGACTTCTGAAGCGTCGACATGGCTTCTTCTCTCCGAACGGTCGGCGCCACGACCGAGTTCCGCTGAAATCTGAGTTCAGTCGGCCGCTGCATGGACCAGCGTGCGCTGACTATTTGCCGCCCGCCTCAAGTGATGAACCGCTGGGGTCGTGCACTGTCGGATCCAACGCGCCCGCGCACGGACCCACGCTCGGGTCACGGGTAGCGAGGGGTGTGGGCGATGGAGCGCTGCGGCTGGCTCCGCTTCTACCGCTTTCCGCGCGCAGCTCGCAGACCGTTGAGGATGACGACGACCTCGGCGATCTCGTGCACCAAAACCACGGCGGCGAGTCCCAGGATGCCGAAGAGAGCGAACGGCAGCAGCGCGGCGATGATCAGCAGCGAGAGGACGATGTTCTGGTTGATGATGTGCCGTGCGTGGCGGACGTGGTCGAACGCGCGCGGGATGAGACGCAGGTCGTGGCCGGTGAAGGCGACGTCCGCGGACTCGATCGCGGCGTCGGAGCCCGTCGCTCCCATGGCGATCCCGATGTCCGCGGCCGCCAGCGCCGGGGCGTCGTTGATCCCGTCGCCGATCATCGCCACCGATCCCACCTCGGACAGTTCGGCGATGGCGGTCGCCTTGTCCTCTGGGCGCAGTTCGGCGCGCACGTCCTCGATCCCGGCTTGCCCGGCCAGCGCCCTGGCGGTGCGGGCGTTGTCGCCGGTGAGCATGGTTACTCCGACGCCCTGGGCGGCGAGGGTGCGGACGACCTCGGGGACCTCGGGGCGCAGCTCGTCGCGGACGCCGATTGCGGCGACCGGCGCGCCGTCGCGGTGCACGATCACTACGGTCATGCCCTGCTCCTCCAGGTCCGAGACCTGGTCCGCGAGCGTCCCGGCGTCGAGCCAGCGAGGGCTTCCGACGGTGATCTTCCTGCCGTCGAGGTGGCCCTCGATGCCGCGACCTGCCTGCTCGGTCACCTCCTGGGCGGCGGGTGCGGTCGGTGCTGTGGCGGTGATTGCGGCAGCCAGCGGGTGGGTGCTGTGCTGTTCCAGCGCCGCTGCCCAGTGAAGCGCCTGCGCTTGGGTCACGCCGTCCGCGGTGAGGACCGCGGTTACCGCAGGCTCGTTGCGGGTCAGGGTGCCGGTCTTGTCCATGGCGACGTGACGGATGGTGCCGAACCTTTCGAAGGCCGCCCCGGACTTGATGATCACGCCGAACCGGCTGGCTGAGCCGATCGCGGCCACGACGGTGAGCGGCACGGAGATCGCCAGCGCGCACGGCGACGCCGCGACGAGCACGACGAGGGCGCGGGTCAACCACAGCTCCGGATCGCCGAGCAGCGAGCCGATCAGGGCGACCAGTGCGGCCAGGACGAGCACGCCGGGCACGAGCGGGCGGGCGATCCGGTCGGCGAGGCGGGCCCGGTCGCCCTTCTCCGCTTGCGCCTGCTCCACGAGCTCCACGATCGTGGTCAGCGAGTTGTCGGTGCCCGCTGCGGTCGTCTCGATCTCCAGGGCTCCGGCGGCGTTGATTGCCCCGGCGGACACCTCGTCGCCGGGCGCGACCTCGACCGGGATCGATTCGCCGGTGATCGCCGAGGTGTCCAGGCTGGAGCGCCCGGACCGGACGATCCCGTCGGTCGCGATCCGCTCGCCGGGGCGCACGAGCATGAGGTGCCCGACAGCGAGGTCCTTCGCGGGAATTTCGACCGAGGCACCATCGCTACGGACGGTCGCGGTCTCCGGGACGAGCTTGAGTAGCGCCCGCAGACCGCCGCGGGCGCGGTCCATCGCCTTGTCCTCTAACGCCTCGGCGATCGAGTACAGGAACGCCAGCGCGGCGGCCTCCTCGACGTAGCCGAGGACCACCGCGCCGACCGCGCTGATCGTCATCAGCAAGCCGATGCCGAGCTTGCCCTTGAACAGCTTGCGGACTGCGTCGGGGGTGAACGTCGACGCGCCCAGCAGCAGGCCAATCCAGAACAGCGCCAGGGCGGGGGTCTCCAGCCCTGACCACTCAAGGACCAGGCCTGTGCCGAAGGCGACGCCCGAGAAGACCGGGATCATGATCCCGCGATCCCTCCACCACGGCCGCTCGCGCTCCTCATCGGCGTCTTCGGCCACCGTGGTCTCGTGCTCGCAGCCGCACGCCGCGCTCACGTGCGCGCCCCCGTCCCCCAGCATCCCGGCACGGTGCAGGCCGAGTCCATGCACGGGGCGCTCTCGTCGACCGCTAGCGTCACGTCGATGAGGGCCGTCAGCGCCGCGGTCAGGTGAGGATCGGCGATCTCGTAGCGGGTCTGCCTGCCCTCGGGCTCGGCGACGACGATCCCGCAGTCGCGCAGGCAGGTCAGGTGGTTCGACACGTTCGAGCGCGTCAGCACCAGCTCGCGCGAAATCACCGCTGGGTAGCTCGGCCCGTCGAGCAGGGCCATCAGGATCCGGGAGCGCGTCGGGTCGGCCATGGCCCGGCCGAGCCGGTTCATGGCGTCGAGACGTGAAGCAATGGTCAGCATGGAATGAACTATGCAGCGATTGCTGACTAGTTGTCGAGTTCGTCAGGCCGCCGCACGCACTCCGCGCTTGCCCTCGGGATTGCTGGCAGGGGTCAGCTCGACGAGCCCATGGCGGGCGCAGAGCGCCGAGCGTAGGTCTGGCACGTCTGTCTGGTGGTAGACGGGGGCGTTGCGGGTCTAGGAGTTAATCGAGCGCCGACCGCCGTGCCGGCTCCGTATAGTGAGTGACGTGAGATGGCGACGCGACTCAGCGAAGGGTCCAGTTGCGCGCTCGGCCATTCTGGCTTTGCTTTGCGGGGCGATCGTCGTCGGCATTCTTGGGATGCACAGCCTTGGGGTGGCTGCGCAGGCGGCGACGTCGCACCACTCGAACGTCAGTTCCTTCGACGGCGAAGGTCAACATTCGGTGTCTGGGCATGGACAGGATGCGGGCGAGGGTGGCGAGGGTGACTCCTCCTTCCTGTCCGCTTGCGGCGGGGTCATGCTCGCCTGCCTGACCCTGTTGATGGCTTTCGGCGCCTACTTGGTGCTTCGAAAGGCAGGACGGCGGCGGATCCTGTGGACCCGTCTGCGGCCGTTCCTGTTCCGGCTTGGACACCCTCAGTGTGCTTTTCAGGTGATTACACCGCTACAACGCTCCTGCGTTATCCGCTGCTGAGAGGCGACGGGCACGTCGACGTTGCGTGCACCTGCCCCCTTTCATCAGCCTTCAGGAGACACACATGCGTTCCAGCAAGAAGATCTTGGCGACCCTCGTCGCCCTCGCGGCAGCCGCGACTCTTTCCGCCTGTTCCGACTCAGACTCACCCTCCGGGGACAGCAAGAACTTCAACGAAGCAGACGTGAAGTTCGCCCAAGACATGATCCCGCATCATCGCCAAGCGACTGAAATGGCGGCGCTCGCGCAGGACCGATCAGTGAACGTTCAGATCTTGGAGCTCGCCGAGAGCATCGAGTCTGCCCAGGAGCCGGAGATCGAGACGATGACTGGCTGGCTCGAGGCGTGGGGTGAGGACGTGCCGCAGGAGATGTCCGGGGAGATGGACCACTCCAGTCACGCGGGCATGCCGGGAATGATGAGCGCCGAGGACATGGCGGCACTTGAGGGCGCAACCGGCCCCGAGTTCGACCAGATGTTTCTGACCATGATGATTCAGCACCACATGGGGGCGATCGAGATGGCCCAGGCGGAGGTCAGCGACGGCAAGTACGACGATGCGGTCAAGCTCGCTACTTCCATCGAGCAGGAACAGGCGGATGAAATCACCCTGATGGAGCAGCTGCTCAACCGCTGAGCCACGCAGTTCCCCGGCTCGACCGAGAGGGTCGAGCCGGGGAACTCTCCTACCGGAAGGCAGTCATGTTCCATCGCAAACTGTCGGCGTCCCTCGTGGCCATCACGCTTCTCGGATCCTGCGGCACGTCCCCCAACACCGTTGAGCCCGCGCTACAACCCTTCGGCCACGTCCACGGCCTCGGGACCAACCCTGCCGACGACCAGCTCTACGTCGCCACCCATAACGGGGTGTACGTGGTCGAGGACGGCGCTCCCCTATCGGTCGGTGCCAACCGGCAGGACACGATGGGTTTTGAGGTGATCGGACCCGACCAGTTCGTCGCCAGCGGACACCCCGCCGAGCTGGATCAACCGAACCCCCTCGGCCTGATCTCGTCAAGCGATGCTGGGCAGAACTGGACCGGGCTCAGTCTCGTCGGCGAGGCCGACCTGCACGCGATCGACGTCGCGGGCGACGGATCCCTCGTGGCTTTCGACGCCGGCCGCGAGCAACTCATCCGCTCTTCGGATCAGGGCAGAACCTGGACTCTCATCGCCACGCAGTCCGGCGTGATCGACATCGTCGCCCTGCCCATTTCACCCTTCGCTCTGCTCGTCACGACGGCGGACGGACAGACGCTGAACGTCGCCGCCGACGGGGTCTCGTCAGCGGCCCCAGCCCCGCCGGGACTCACCTATCTCGACGCCACCGCCGAGGGAACCGTTGTCGGCGTCGATGCCAACGGTGACGTGTGGCGAACCAATGCAGACGATTGGGAGAAGCTCGGGACCCTTGAAGGTGCTGCCTCCGCGATCTCAACAGCAGTAGAGACTTGGTACGTCGCGGTGGGTGACGACATCCTGGGCAGCAGCGACATGGGATTGACCTGGAAACCGATACTCCAGTGACAGAACAAGGGCGCCACCGTGCGTCGAGCTCACGTGGTCGGTCGTCGCGACACAGGCATCGGGCGCCGAAACGTCACCACCTGCGTCGAGTCGTAGTTGTCACTGTCGCCCTAGTAGGCGGCACAGTTGTCCTCGCCGGGGTCCAGGCGCTCGAGCAGCAGGCCGGACCGAACGGCGACGCCGTGGGCACCGTCCCGCCGACCCCTGCGGCAACGGACCCCCTCGCGACCGAGGCGCTGACGCCCGTCCCTCCACCACCACCGCCGCCCGCTCCGGTGGTACCGCCAGCGGGTCCCGGAACATTCACTGTCGCCAGCGGCGAGACCGCACCCACCGGAACGGGCGGCCCGATCGTCACCTACCGCGTCGAGGTCGAGGACGGCCTCCCGTACGCTCCTCTCGAGTTCGCGAGCGCCGTCGACGCCACGCTCTCCAGCGGACAGGGATGGGCCACCAAGGGGTACAGCTTCGCCCGACAGGCCGCCGCCCCGCTGAGGATCGTGCTGGCATCACCGGCGACCACTGACACGCTTTGTGCGCCTCTACGCACCCGCGGCGAGGTGTCCTGTCGCAACGGCGACGTGGTGGCCATCAACGCTAAACGCTGGACCGAAGGTGCTGAAGCCTACGGTGGCGATCTGGACTCGTACCGCATCTACGTCATCAATCACGAGGTCGGACACGCGCTCGGCCGACCACATGAGCAGTGCCCTCATCCAGGGGCCTTGGCTCCCGTCATGCTTCAGCAGACGCTAGGACTGGAAGGCTGTCGCGCGAACCCCTGGCCATGATCGCGAGCGCGCCCGGACCACTAATAGATGCCTGAGGGGGTATAGCGCATTCAAGTGGTGCACCACATCGAGTGCGTCCATCGAGCGAGAAATTGGAGGTTGAGCAGTGACTGACTCACCAAGCCACGAGACTCACGACGAGGCCGCCCCATACACTCCCGAGCAAGCGTCCCACGAGCACTCTCACGATGGGGGGCATCATGGCGGCGGAAGCCTGAACGCCATGGCCGCCAGCGCCACGCTCCACTGCCTGACCGGTTGTGCGATCGGCGAGATCACGGGGTTGATCATCGGCACGGCCGTCGGACTGTCGACCGGGTGGACCATCGTCCTCGCGGTCAGCCTGGCATTCTTCTTCGGCTACCTGCTCTCCACCGTTCCGCTGGTGAAGACCGGGCTCGGGTTCTTCGCCGCCCTGGGAATCGTGTTCGCCGCCGACACTCTCTCGATCGCCACGATGGAGGTCGTCGACAACCTCGTCATGGCCGTCATCCCCGGTGCCATGGAGGCCGGCTTGGTGAACGTGCTCTTCTGGGTCGGCATGATGATCGCCCTCACGGCCGCCTTCCTGGCCGCCTACCCGGTCAACCGCTACCTGCTGCAGCGCGGCAAGGGCCACGCACTGACCCACGAGTACCACGGCAGCCCCGCCGTCACGACTGGTTTCCGCCGCTACCTCCCGTCCTTCAGCACCGGCGCCCTCGTCGCCGTCATCGCCGCGTTCCTCCTGGGCGGACTCGTCGTCTCCGCCGCCGACGAGCTCGGAAATGGCAGCGACGACAACTCCCACGCAGCTGCGCCCTCATCGGCCGTTCGGCGCTGAACTCACCGGCCTTGGGTGCGGGACGCCGAGTCCCGCACCCAGGGCAAGCGGCTTGACAGCCGGACCTACCGCGGCGACGCGAGCACCGGCCCCTCGCCGCGATCCCGTGGGGTCGCCCCGAGCAGGTTGAGAGCCGTGGTGAAGACCGTGGAGGATGTGCCCGCCCCAGCCGCTTGGCCCTCGAAGTCGGGCACCGGACGCTGCTGTGCCTCCTCCTCAGTGGTCGCCGCCCCGTTCTCCTCGATGTCGGAGATCAGCCAGTCCATCTCCTTGATCTCCTTGCGCTGCGCCGCGATGATCTCGTCGGCGAGCTTGCGCACCCGTACGTCGTCGATGTCGGCCCGCTCGCTGGTCAAGATGGCGATGGAGTGATGGGGGATCATCGCCTTCATGTAGGACTGGTCCTCGACCAGCACCTGGGAGCGGGAGAGGTACAGGGCGGTGCCGCCGAGGACCACGGCCATGGCCACGACGACCAGGTTGAGCGCCCGGTTCTTGTACATCATGCTGCGCATGAACGCGAGCATCACCAAGGCCATCGCCGCGCCCATCAGCAGCGCCATGTAGAAGCGCTCTTCACTCCACCGCACGTGATCGACGGCGAAGGCGTTGGTGTAGGTCAGGACGAACATCACTGCCGTCGAGGTCGCGATCATGAGCCCGAACCGCAGATACATCCGTCGCTCGTGGCTGTTCTCGCCCTTGTTTGGCTCGTCCGGTTTCGTTGTTCCGGACTGAGCCTGCTCAGGTTCACGGGTGGGCATGGGATCGTCCTTCCTGGTCGATGCGACCGCCAGAGGATTGCGTCAGAGAGTGGCGATCAGGGCGCGGCAGGCTTCCTCACAACGACGGCAGGACTCGGCGCAGATCTTGCAGTGCTCGTGCATCTCTGCGTGCTGGGCGCACTCATCGCCGCACGCCTTGCACGCCTCCGCGCAGGCTTCCAGGAACACCCGCGTCACGTTCGTGCCGTAACCGGACAGTCGCGACAAAGCCTTGCCGGTCGCGACGCAGATGTCGGCACAGTCCAGATTGGTACGGATGCAGTCGGTGAGCTCGGCGACCATGTCCTCGCTCAAGCAGGCGTCAGCGCACGCCGTGCAGACCTGCGCGCACTCGAAACACGCGGCGATGCACTCGGCCAGCTTGTCTCGATCAACGCCACTCAGGTCGTTCGGGTGCGCCTCGAGCATCTTCGCTTGCGTCATCTTTCCTCCTCAACCACAGCGGGGTCGCCGGGTGGCGACCGAGAGCCGCTGTCGTCATGACGGGGCCGTACCCGATACCCGTGCGGTCACACGGATGTGTGGGAACTCAATGCGGGAGATGATGAGGACATGACAGACGGAGCCGAATCAGCCGATCACGAGCATCCGGTCGACCCCGAACGCGTCGCCAGAGCACGCGAGAGACTGCCAACGGCCGAGGAGGGCGACCGGCTCGCCAGCGTCCTCTCGATCATGGCGGACCCGACGCGGGCGCGATTGCTGTACGCCCTCGACGTTGTCGAGGAGCTCTGCGTGGGCGACCTGGCGCTGGCCCTCCTGATCAGCGAAGATGCAGCCTCATACGGATTGCGGGTGCTGCGCACGGCTGGGCTCGTCACGCGACGCAAAGTAGGGCGGGTCGTGTACTACCGCCTCTCCGACGGCTTCCCCGAACCACTTCGACAGCACTGCTTACGACAACTCATCGACATGTCGCGGTCCTCGGTCGACGACGACGATTCTTAAGCCGTCTGCTCAGTCGGAGGAGCAATACGATGGCTCGGGAAGTCTCGCAGTCCAGGCAATGAAGCGAACCAAGACTCAACATTGATTGACATCGGATACGTTATCGGCGGTATTCACGGCCGTCGCCGATCTGCTGGGCCCCACCTTGAGGTTGTTTCCGGCAGAACGCGACCCGGTCGGATCGATTCAGTCCCGTTGGGACTCGTTGCCTGGCAGACGACCGCGCCCCGAACAGGTGGGCCGTCGACTGGTCAAGGCCACACCTACCCGGCCCTGTGGTCAAGGCCCGGCGCAACAATTGTGGAGAGGCGCGGTGCTGCTGACCCTTTTCCACGGCGAGCGGAAGAGTTCATCGGGTCCGCCCTCGTTCCCTGCGTGATGTCGATCGGGACGATCATCCGACTTCCGGCGACACTCTGAGAGAGCTGCACGAAGGCCCCGAGGCTGGGCTCGACCTGGCCAGTCGTTCGTCTCGACCTTGGTCTCGTCGGGCTTCGAGGCGCTGTCGAGCGCCTGTCCTCAGAGCTGCAGCAAGACCCCGCCGCAGACCCGACTTGGACAGGAAGCGGACAGGGCAGCGGCGCACGCTCAGTTCCGACGCCGAGACGACCCGCCCCCATGGAGGGAACGACACCTGGGAATACCCACCGCAGGCATTTCGGTTGACCTGCATATACCCCCTAGGGGTATCTTCAATTGCTAGTCAGTACCACCACCTTCTAGTCAGGAGAAAGCGATGAACACCACCGAGTACCAGGTCACCGGCATGACGTGCGGGCACTGCGAGATGTCGGTCCGCGAGGAGGTCAGCACCGTTCCCGGCGTTCAGGGCATCGAGGTCAGCGCCCAGACCGGCAAGTTGGTCGTCACCTCCGCCACCCCCGTCGACGACGACGCCGTCCTCGCCGCGGTCGACGATGCCGGTTACACGGCGGTGCGCGCCTCGTGAACACCGCAACCCGACTGGGCGCGTACGGCGCAGGACTGGCCCTCGTCTTCGGCGGCGCATTCGTCGCCGCCGACGCCGGCGTCCCGCAGAGCACTGTCAGCAACTGGACCAAAGAAGCCGAAGGACACGACATGAACAACACCACCGGTGGCCACGGCGGCCACAGCGCCAGCGCCTCCACCCAGGCCAGCGCCGCTGTCCCCGGGGTCACCAGCGCCGTCGGAGGCTACCTGCTCACCCCCGTCTCCGCTCCCGCCCAGGCGGGCCGGACCGGGGACCTGTCGTTCCGCATCCTCGACGCAGAAGGCCAAGCCCTGACGAGCTTCGCCACCTCGCACGAGAAGGACCTCCACCTCATCGTCGTGCGCACCGACGGCACCGGGTTCCGCCACGTGCACCCCACCATGGACGCCGACGGCACCTGGTCGCTGTCCTGGGAATGGGCCGCAGCGGGTACCTACCGGGTCTACACCGACTTCGTCCCCGACGTCGACGGGGCAGCCGAGCCCATCACCTTGACCCGCACCGTCGAGGTTGGCGGCCAGGTCAGCCCGGCTACCCCCAAGGCCACCAACACCGCGACCGTGGACGGGTACACCGTGGACCTGACCGGCGACGCGGTTGCCGGTTCCAGCTCCGAGTTGACCTTCAGGGTGTCGAAGAACGGAAAGCCGGTCACCAACCTGGAGCCCTACCTTGGCGCGTTCGCGCACTTGGTCGCGCTGCGCGACGGTGACCTGGCTTTCTTGCACGTCCATCCCGAAGGCGATGAGCCCACCGCTGGCGACACCGCCGGGCCGGATGTCGGGTTCGTCGCCGAGATGCCCACGCCGGGGCGGTACCTCCTGTACCTGGACTTCCAGATCGACGGCAAGGTCCACAGCGCCCCGTTCGTCGTCGACACGTCTGAAACCGACACCGATCCGGACTCCGGCACCGAGTCCGGTGACAACCACAGCCACTGATCCGCTTCATCCGCTTCACACACCGAAGGAGGAACCCATGACTGCATCATCGGCCCCCGCTCTGGGCCCCAGCATCGAGCTCGAGATCGGAGGGATGACCTGCGCCTCCTGCGCGATGCGGATCGAGAAGAAGCTCAACAAGCTCGACGGCGTCACGGCCACGGTCAACTACGCCACCGAGAAGGCGCAGGTCCGAGCGCCCGAGGGGGTCGACACCGAGGCGCTGATCGCCGAGGTGGCCAAGGCGGGCTACACCGCCTCACTGCCTCGCAGCAAGGACGCCACCCCTTCCGGGGAGGCGTCCGAGGAGGACCAGCCCGACACCGAGCTCATCGTCCTACGACAACGACTCCTCGGCTCAGTCGCCCTCGCCGTGCCCATCATCGTCATGTCAATGTTTCCCGCGTTCCAGTTCGACTACTGGCAGTGGGCGTCCCTCACCTTGGCAGCACCGGTCGTGCTCTGGGCGGCCTGGCCGTTCCACCGGGCCGCGTGGACCAACCTGCGTCACGGCGCCGCGACCATGGACACCCTCGTCTCGCTTGGCACGCTCTCGGCGCTGCTGTGGTCGCTATACGCACTGTTCCTGGGCACGGCCGGCATCCCCGGCATGACCCACCCCTTCGAGTTGACCGTCAGGCCCACCGACGGCGCCGCGAACATCTACCTCGAGGTCGCTGCCGGCGTCACCATGTTCCTGCTCGCCGGCCGCTACTTCGAGAAGCGGTCCAAGCGACAGGCCGGTGCCGCGTTGCGGGCCCTGCTCGAACTCGGTGCCAAGGACGTCGCCGTGATGCGTGACGGCGTTGAGGTCCGTATCCCCACCTCCGAGCTCTCCGAGGACGACGAGTTCGTGGTCCGTCCCGGAGAGAAGATCGCCACCGACGGTGTCATCGTTTCCGGCAGCTCCGCGGTCGACGCGTCCATGCTCACCGGCGAATCGGTTCCGGTGGAGGTCGGCGAGGGTGATCCTGTCACCGGCGCCACTGTGAACGTCGGAGGCCGGATCGTAGTGCGCGCGACCCGAGTCGGGTCCGACACCCAGCTGGCTCAGATGGCCAAGCTGGTCGAGGACGCCCAATCGGGCAAGGCGCAGGTCCAGCGTCTCGCTGACCAGGTCTCAGGCATCTTCGTCCCGATCGTCATCGCCATCGCTGTCGCGACCCTGGCCGCCTGGCTCGGTGCAGGGTTTCCGGTCAGCGCCGCCTTCACCGCAGCGGTCGCGGTCCTCATCATCGCCTGCCCGTGCGCCTTGGGCCTGGCCACACCGACGGCGCTGCTCGTTGGTACCGGCCGCGGCGCCCAGATGGGTGTCCTCATCAAGGGCCCCGAGGTGCTGGAGTCGACCCGCAAGGTCGACACGATCGTGCTGGACAAGACCGGCACTGTCACCACCGGCAAGATGACCCTGGTCGATGTGCTCGTCGCCGACGGCGTCTCCCGTGAGGAGCTGCTCCGCCTGGCCGGTGCCCTCGAGGACGCCTCCGAGCACCCGATTGCCCAGGCGATCGCCAAGGGTGCGGTCCAGGAGGTCGGCCAGTTGCCCACCCCAGAGGACTTCGCCAACGTCGAGGGCCAGGGCGTCCAGGGCATTGTGGACGGCCACGCGGTCCTGGTTGGCCGCGAGACGCTGCTGGCCGACTGGTCACAGCACCTCGACGTCGAGCTCGCACGCGCGAAGGCGAATGCGGAGGCACAGGGCAAGACCGCCGTCGCCGTCGGCTGGGACGGCCAGGCCCGCGGCGTCCTCGTCGTGGCCGACCAGGTCAAGGCGACTAGCTACGAGGCGATCGCACAGCTGCGGTCCCTGGGCCTGACCCCGATCCTGCTCACCGGTGACAACCGCGCCGTCGCCGAACAGATCGCCGCCGAAGTCGGCATCGAGGACGTGATCGCAGAAGTCATGCCTCAGGACAAGGTCGACGTCATCACCGAGCTACAAGCCCAAGGCAAGGTCGTCGCCATGGTCGGCGACGGTGTCAACGACGCCGCCGCTCTGGCCAAGGCCGACCTTGGCCTTGCCATGGGCACCGGCACCGACGTGGCCATTGAGGCCGCCGACATCACTCTGGTGCGCGGGGACCTGCGCAGCGCCGCCGACGCGATCCGGCTGTCCCGCAGGACCCTGGGAACGATCAAGACGAACCTGTTCTGGGCCTTTGGATACAACGTGGCAGCGATCCCTCTGGCCGCCCTCGGCCTTTTGAACCCGATGCTCGCCGGTGCGGCGATGGCGTTCTCCAGCGTCTTCGTCGTCGGCAACAGCCTGCGGCTTCGCTCCTTCAAGAGCCGAGCCACCGAGGCCCCGGCCGCCCTAGCCAAGACGCAAGCTCCGGTCGCCCAACCGGTCGGCTCCTGACCAGCACACTCCATCGAAAGGACGGTTTCACATGTACAAGAACCATCAGCAGGACCCCGGCACGGCCAAGGCCGAGGCCCCCACGCTCCAGCCGCTGGTACCGGCCACTGCCGCGGGCAGCTGTTGCGGCGGGAGCGTTGACGCCACTGCGGCCGCGGAGGAGCCGGACGACGTCGTCGAGTGCCCGGTGATGACGGGCACCCCGGTCAACAGGGCTCAAGCCGAAGCCGCCGGGCTCTACCGCGACCACAACGGGCAGCGGTACTGGTTCTGCTGTGCCGCCTGCGGACCCACTTTTGACGCTGACCCGGACGAGTACGCCGCAGCCTGACCCACACCAGCCCCGTGGCCGCTCAGCACCCCCCTGGCCAGCGGGCCCGTCTGATGCGCTCCTAGTTGCCGTCACAACCAGCACACAACACCCACGTCAGCCTGAGCAGCTGCTCCTCGCCGAGAAGGGACACCTCATGAGCGTGTTCGCGATTCCCGCCTACCGCCAGCTCTTCAGCGCCCAGATCGTCGCCCTGTTCGGCACGGGACTGGCCACCGTCGCACTCGGGCTGCTTGCATATGACCTCGCCGGCACCAACGCGGGCGCGGTCCTCGCCACGGCGCTGACGATCAAGATGGTGATGTATGTCGTCATCGCACCACTAGCTGCCGCCTACGTGGACCGGCTACCCCGACGGATGTTCCTTGCGACGCTCGACGCGGTACGCGCGGCGGTGGTACTGGCACTGCCATTCATCACCGAGGTGTGGCACATCTACGTTCTGATAGCGGTGCTTCAATCGGCATCAGCCGCCTTCACCCCCACCTTCCAGGCAGTAATCCCCGACATCGTCACAGATGAGTCCGACTACACCCGGGCGCTTTCGGCATCTCAGGTGGCCTACACCATGGAAAGCTTGCTTAGCCCGGTGCTGGCAGCGGTCGCACTGACGCTCATGTCGTTCAACTGGCTGTTCGTCGGGACCTCAGTTGGATTCGTCGTGTCCGCGTACCTGGTGCTCTCAACGCAGATCCCCAACGCGCGCCCCAGCGCCCACGCGAACGCGTGGGACAGGGTGGCTTCAGGCATCAAGCTGTTCGCGAGCACCCCCCGGTTGCGCGGCATCTTGGCGTTCAACCTAGTCATCGCGTCAGCTGGCGCGATCGTGGTCGTCAACACCGTCAACTACGTACGTGACACCCTCAACGGCAGCCAAGCCGACGTCGCCTGGATGCTCGCTGCCTCCGGCGGGGGCACCCTCGTGGTCGCGCTCCTACTCCCCCGAGTCCTTGACAGGGTCGCCGACCGCACGGTCATGGCGACCGGCGCAGCTGCGCTCGTAGTCGGCCTCGCCTTGGCAGTGACCCTCAGCGCCGCAGACATCACATCTTCAATCGTCACGGGTGCCGTCTGGGTCCTGATCGGCGGCGGTATGGCGCTGACCGTCACTCCCATCGGACGAGTGCTCCGTCACTCTGTCGAGCCTGACGCCCTGCCCGAGGTCTTTGCTGCCCAGTTCTCCTTGTCACACATGGCTTGGCTGATCACTTACCCCATTGCTGGGTGGCTGGGCACAAGCGCAGGATTCACCTTGACCTGGTCCGTTCTCCTGGCCGTCGCAACTGTCAGCTCGGCGGCAGCGATGACGCTGTGGCCGCGAGAGACGGACGCTGAGACCCAACGATGCAAGGTCTTTGCCACGGCGTCATTCGGCGACACCTTGGTTGGCAACGAGACACAAAGCGCTGCGGGAACCCTCGCCGCGTGCCAATGCACCTGCGTACGACCCGTCTAACCGGATCTACGTACCACCCGAGAGGTAGGTCAAGTGCGCGCGAAGTTTCAGCACCTGGGCGGCGATCAACAATGGTTGACCGTTCAGCGCCACCCGCGCCCATGGGGCGTGATGACGCCACTAGTCCGCGCCGCGAAGCGGGTGCTGCGCGAGACGGCCGGTTGGCTGATGTTGCTCGGAGGATTGGCAGCGATCCCGCTCCCCGGGCCAGGGTTGCTCATCACGTTCGCCGGGCTGCTCCTGCTCTCACGCCAGTACGCCTGGGCCGAGCGCCGCGTCGATTGGGTCCGGTCGCGCGCCCTCGAGGGCGCCGCCGACAGTGTTGCCACCTGGCCGCGCCCCACTATGTCCATCGGGGGAGCAGTCCTGATCCTCATGGTAGGCATCATGTGGATCGCGTCGCCTCCGGCACCCGTGTGGTGGCCCCTTGAAGAGGCCTGGTGGCTGCCGGGGGGCGTGGTCGTCGGTATGACACAGCTGGCCTCGGCGGTCATTGGGCTTGCCCTGCTGGGCTACAGCTACTGGTGGTTTCGCGGGGCACCTGAAGCGTTGACCGCGGTCGCAGACGACTTCGGTCGCGTTGGTCAGCCAGCGCGTGCGGCAGGTTCCGCTGCCTACGGCGCCGTTGTCCATCCGTCCAAACATGGGAGAAGGACGTGGAGTGCTATGTGCATACCCCTGCACCACGGCCGCCTGAAGCCGGCGGTCGAGAGGTGATTGCCTGGGCAGTGTCATGTCTGGCGAGGTGTGCGCTCACCGCCCTCGTCGAGCGCCGTGCCAGTCCACCCGCAAGAGTGACCATGCGAAGGAGGCGCCATGAGTGAGGAACGGGCGACGGCGGCGCTCGACGAAACTGGTATCGACTACACGATTGTTCGTCACGGCCCGGTCACGTCCCTCGCTGAGGCTGCGGAGGCTCGCGGTGTGGAACCTCGTCAGATCGCAAAGACGCTGGTGGTGCGTAGAGGCAAGGACGACTACCTCTTCGTCCTGGTTCCCGGCGAACGTCAGATCTCCTGGCCAAAGCTGCGCGCCCTTCTCGGGGTTACCCGCCTGTCGATGCCCAACGCCGAAACCGCCCGAGACGTGACCGGGTACGTGCGAGGCACGATCACACCGTTTGGATCGTTGCACGTATGGCCCGTCATCGCCGACGCCCGCGTCGAGGGGACGATCTCCATCGGGGCGGGGGCGCACGGTGTGAGCGCACAAGTCAGCGCCGTCGATGTCATTCGGGCATTGTCCGCGACCGTCGCCGACGTCACGTCGTCGCAAGCAACCGAGGCGACCCAAAGTTGAGGCATGTCGTCGCCGATTCTCGGATCCAAGGAACGATCTCCTTCGGCGCCGAAGAACGCGGGGTGGGCGCTATGGCCCACGCGACGATGTCATCGAGGCGTCGTCCGCCACCGTCGCCGATGCCACCGCCCCGCGACAACGCGCCGACGGCCGACCTGCCCTCGCCCGACCGCAGCCATCTTCGGGAGGGGTCGCCCCGGGTGCAAACTGTGGGACAGAGTTCTCAACTAGTGACGCCAGGACGAGTTCCGCTACCACCCTAGAAGCGTCACATGTTCGGGACCGGGACCGTCGCTAGTTCGACGGTGGCCGCGAGGTCCCGCTGTTCGTGCGGCGGCGCCGGCCGCGACGAGGTGGTGCGCAACTGGGTAGCCTCAGCAAGCAGGCTTGACGCGAGCGCGCGGTCTCCGCTCCCGGCGGCCAGCCGGCACAGTCCCTCCAGCGCGGTGCTGGTGAGTCCTGGCTCCCCGATCCGGCGGCTGAGGATCAGTAGCTCGTCGTACCGCTGGTGAGCGGGGGGCACGTCTCCCGCCGCTTCGTCGCATCGGGCCAGCCCGGCTAGCGCAAGTCCCTGGGGCACCGGGGTGCCGAGCGCCACGAACCCGGCGTACGCCTCGTCGTAGCGGTCCCGGGCCACGTCCCACTTCCGCCCGACCTGGGCCAGCAACCCCTGGCCATAGCAGGCGAGAACTGCGCCGGCGCCATCGCCGACATGCTCCGAAGCGGCGGCCGCCCGGTCGAACAGACCCCGGGCAGCGTCTTCGTCGCCGAGATGCAGCTGGGCGATTCCCAGGTCGGCCAGCGCCCACTGCACGGTGTTGTACAGACCGGCACCGCTCGCGACGTCGATCGCCTCCTCGAGCACCCGCGACCCTTCCTGATATCGGCCGAACTGTCGCAACCCCCAACCGAGGTGGTAGAGGATCGCCGACAGGCCCCACGGATCGTCGAGTTGCCGGAACGTCGCGGCGGTCGCGCGCCCGATCGGGACCGCGGCGGTCTCGTCGCCGTTCTTGAGGGCGGTCTCCATACGTACGAAGCCGACGACACCATCACCCCAGGCGTCGCCATCGGCCGCGAACTGTGCCTCGGCGCCGCGCAGCAACTCCTCAGCCTGGTCAAGGTCCTGACCGGCGACCCCCTCGACGGCCAGCAGGACGCGCGACAGAGCGGCGCGTGAGTCGTCCCCGAGGTCCTCGAAGATCGCTAGGCTTTCCCGCGCGGTCTCGGCGCACCGCGGACTGGGATGCACCAGGCAGGCACGCGGACGCTCCACCAAGGAGACCGCTTGAAGGGCGCGAGCCCGCGCGGACGGGCTACCAGCGCCCGAGGCGAGAAGTCGCGACAACAGCTCGCGGCCCTCCAAGTGGCGCCCCAGGTGCCAGAAGAGCCCCAGCGCCCCAGCCGTTTCGAGCGCCGAGTCTAGATCCCCGCCAGGCCCACCCAGCCATGCGAGCGCGGCCCTGATGTTGGGTTGCTCGTCGCGCAGCTGGTGGAACACCTCGCGCTGGCCGTGGCCACGCAGATGCGGTTCGGCGTCGCGGACGACGTCACGGAAGTACTGCGCATGTCGTTGTGCCATGACCTCGTGCTCACCGGTGGCAAGCAGCTGCTCCGCGGCGTACTGGCGAAGTGTGTCGAGCATTCGATAGCGCGTTGCTGCCCCTCGCTCAACCCCTATCATGGACCGCTCGACCAGACGGCCGATCGTGTCGAGGACCTCCCCGGCATCGAGGCTTGCATCGCTCAGGACGGCCTCGGCGGCGGTGAGACTCCATCCTCCTTGGAAGACGGCGAGCCTGTTGAAGGCGCGCTGCTCGCGTTCGGTCAGCAGGTCGTAGCTCCAGTCGACCGTCGCACGCAGCGTCTGCTGACGCGCTTCGGCAGTGCGCGCTCCGGCCGTGAGCAATGCGAACCGCTGGTCCAGGCGTCCACCGATCTCGACGGGTGCCATCGTCGCGACCCGGACGCCGGCAAGCTCGAGGGCGAGTGGGATGCCGTCGAGAGCGCGGCTGATCCGACCGATGGCGGCGAGGTCGTCGTCGGCAAAGACTGTCCCGGGACGGACCGCCCGGGCTCGTTCGACGAACAGCTGCGCCGCCGGGTACTCCAGCACGCGCCCGGCGGGTGTCCCCTCGGGTGGGGTGTCCAGCGGCCCCACGGTCACCTGCACTTCGTCGGGGACCGCGAGTGCTTCCCGGCTGGTCGCCAGGATCGTCACGTCCGGGCATCGACCCAGAATCTCGTCGATCAGGCCAGCGGCGGCGTCGATGACGTGTTCGCAGTTGTCGACCAGCAGCAGGAGCTGGCGCCTGACCAAGTAGGCGACCACCCGCTCCCGTACGTCGCTTACCGCGGCCGCTCCGTCCAGTGGCACCCCGAGGGCGTCGGCAACAGCCAATGGCACCTGGTCGGGGGTGTCGACGGAGGCGAGACGGACCCCGAAGGCGCCGTCGGGGAAGGCGTTGGAGGTCTGCACCACGGCGGCGAGGGCCAGGGAGGTCTTGCCGGCGCCGCCGGGGCCGATCAGCGACAGCAGGCGGGCACCGTGGACCAGTTCGACCAAGGAGTCGAGCTGGGCGTCGCGGCCGATCAGCGGGCGCACCACCGTTGGCAGGTTCGTAGGCGACGTGGCTTTCTTGTCGGCTCGACGCGTACCGGACACCGCCACTGACGTCCCGCCGATTTCGGGTTGTGAGCCGAGCGTCTCGTCTTGACGCAGCACGCGTTCGTGCAGCGACCGCAACGTCAGAGAAGGCTCCAGGCCGAGCGACTCGTCCAGTACTTGACGGGTGCGGCGGTATGCCTCGAGCGCTTCTGCTTGTCGTCCACTGCGGTACAAGGCCACCATGAGCAGACCGGTCAGCGACTCAAGGGTCGGGTCGTGTGTGACCAGAGGTCCCAGGTCACCAATGACCTCGGCTTCACGACCGAGGGCCAACGCGATCTGTGCCCGCTCCGTGAGGGCGGTCAGCTTGAGCTTGGAGAAGCGCGCGGCCTCCACGCTGGCCCACTGCTCGGTCGCGAAGTCACTAAGTGCATCGCCGCGCCACAAGTCCAACGCCTCGTCGTACGCGTTCAGCGATGCCGCGTCTGCTGGTCCTGCGCCCGCCTCGGAGCGTGACCTCGCCTCGCGCACCCGGGCAACGAAGTCGACGGCGTCGACTGACGCGGGGTCGACGTTGGCGCGGTAGCCCACGCCTTCTCGGGTGACCACCTCAGACACGCCGATGGCCCTCAGGCTGCGCCGCAGCTTAGACACTCGGATCTGCAAGGCGTTCATCGGATCGACCGGGAGTGAGGACTCCGACCAGAGCCGGTCCACCAGCATGGTCGCCGGGATCGTCCGGCCTGGGGAAAGCAGAAGCTGGACCAAGACAGCGCGCTCCGCAGCGCCTGGCATCGCGACGGGGCACCCGTCGACAAGAATTTCCATCGGACCCAACAGCCGGAAACGCACGTCCACGACCCTCTCCTTGCTCCCCTCGGATCTTCGCGTCGTAGCGCGGGGCTAAGACAGGGCCCGGTGGCCCCTCGACTCTACGCCCGCTGGTGCCCCGGGCGGAGGGATTGGCTCCGCCCAGCACCTGGTGAGGGCCTCCGTCATCGGTTGACGTCACGAACCTCCTGATAGCGCCTGTCCGCCCGCTGTCTCGCGCCTATTGGTGTAGGGATTACGTCTTGCTGACATCGTGGCTCTCATCGAGAAGCTGGACTGGGCAGCCGAGTCCGAACCGCGGCAGGACCTCGTCCACGCTCAACGACCCGGACAGACGGCCCGTGGACACCCGGCACGTCGCGCAGGCGCAAGGTGACCTCTCGGACGAGGTGGCAGCGCGTGATGCTGGGCTGAAGCTCATGAACGAATGTCGTACCAGGTACTACTTGGCTGCAGTCGTCGGCGGGGTGAGGGTTGCAGTCACCACCTCCGCGGCTTCGTTGAGGTCCGCAGCGGCGGCAACCAATGGGCGTAGCCGGTTGGCCAACTTCGCCGACCCGAGCGTCACCGCAGCACTCAACCGACTTTCCGCGTCGGTGTAGACGGTGACGTGTGCCTCGTGCCCGAGCGGTGCCAAAGCAATCTCCCGGCCTCGATAGGGGTGTGGGGAACCAAAGACGTTGATGGACTTGCCGTAAAGCCGCGTCGAGTAGGACCCGCTGGACTGGAAAGGGCCAGGGTCCTCAGCGCGTAGCAGGTCGTGACTGATGGTGCGTGCCGCGTGAGCACCCTGCGCCAAGGCGTACCCCCAGTGCTCGACGCGCGTAGAACCGTCGATGCGAGCCAGGTCCCCTGCCGCGTAAACGCCCTCGACGTTCAAGGTGCGAAGGCGATCGTCGACGAGTACGCCGTCGTCGATCGTCAGCGCAGAGTCGCTCAGCCAGCCCACCTCAGGGTCGACCCCGACGGCTTCCACGACGAGGTCCACCGTCAATTCGGTGCCGTCGCTCAGGACGAGAACGACGTCATCGCAGCGTGTGAACATGGAGTCAACACGGGCGTTGGCGACGCCGGCGAGGTGCTCGGCATGTCGCGCCTGCACCCACGTCGCGATGGTGGTGCCCAATTGGCGCGCCATGGGGTTGGTCGGCGCGCCGATCAGGAACACTTCGTGCCCCATGTCCGTCAAAACGTTGGCTGTCTCGGAGCCGAGCAGGCTCGCACCAACGATGCCAACCCGGGCGGGTCGGCAGAGTTTGGCGCCGACCCTGGCAAGGACCCTCCGGATGCGTTCGGCGTCGTCGTACGTACGCAGGGGCGTGACGCGGTCGCTGAGCTCCGCAACCCCGTCGTTCAGTTCGCGTCGCGGCAGCGGACGAGGCCGCGCGCCAGTGGCGATCAGCACGGCGTCGTAGGACAAGTGGTTGCCCTGGTGGAGGACGACAGTGCGGCGTTGTGTGTCCAGTCGTTCGGCGCGACCGGCGAGCAGTGTGATGCGTGGATCGTCCGGCAGGGCGATGCGTACCGAGTCGAGGGTGGAGTCCGGGTGCAACAGCGTCTTGTTCACCGTGGTCCGGTTGTACGGCACCTGTGCCTCGGCGTTCACCAGCGTCAGGTCGCCGGTGAACCCGAGGCCTCTCAGGTGGGTTGCGGCGGCTGTGCCGGCTGCGCCGGTGCCCACGATGACAACCGATGCGGTGCTCACGAGACGACTCGCTCGCAGTTGACAGGAGGGAGCGCATGCCTTCTGACGCGCGACACAACGGATCCTGAGCGGGGCGGGGGTGCATGGTTCATCGAAAGTCCTTGAGTGGGTGCCGGGTGGGGGCGGTCCGTCGCTGTGTCGGTGGCGGTGAGGCCGGTCTGGACCTCTCAGTTGGCGGTGAGCCGATAACCGGCCTCCTCGACGGCGACCTTGATCAGCGCCGGGTCGAGATTGGAGTCCGAGGTGACGGTGAGGCGGCCCGTCGCGAGCTCGACGGCGACGTCCTGGACACCAGCGACCTGAGTGACTTCCTCGGTCACCGTCATCGCGCAGCTGTTGCACGTCATGCCGACTACGGTGAAGTTGCTGTTGGTCATGGGGGGTTCTTCCTCTTCCATTGCGAGATGGTTGGGTTGCAGGAGGTTCGGACCTCCCGTCGTGCCGGCCGCCGCGGCGGACGCGCTACTGACCAGGACCTACGGGCTCCGATCAGGACGCCTTGCCCAGTCAACGACGGCTTCAAGGACGACCATGCGGTCGTCTACTGTCCTGGCGCTGTCCGCCTCCTGCCGCGTTGCACCTTCCGGGATCTTTGGGAGGAGGATCGGAAGGGCGGACCGCCTCCAAGATGAACGCGATGACGGCAGAGCTGCGCACTGGTGCGACGGCACGCCGACCGCGGGGTGAGCCTGCTGCGGGACGACAGGGATGGGACAGAGGGCGGACAGGCGCTCGGTGCAGCCTTCGGGCATCGGCAGCATCACCGCGCCGCTCATCACTGAAAGAGAGGAAACCCATGTCTTCCACCGCACCCGCCGCGGACAGGACCGGCGACCGGCGCTGGCTGGCGCTGGGGCTCATCGCCGCGGCTCAGTTCATGGTCATTATGGACACGTCCATCATCGGGGTGGCGCTGCCCGAGATGCAGCAGGACCTCGGCTTCGACCCGCAGAACCTCAGCTGGGTCTTCAATGCCTACGTCGTCGCGTTCGGCGGTCTCCTGCTCCTCGGCGGCCGACTGTCCGACCTGCTCGGGGCTCGCCGCATTTTCAACACCGGCTGGGTGATCCTCGCCGCCGGCTCACTCGTCGCCGGCCTGGCTGACACCGCGACCGTCGAGATCGTTGGCCGCGCCGTGCAGGGCGCGGGCGCAGCGCTGATCGCACCCTCGGCCCTGACACTGCTGTTCACGATTTTCGGTGCTAACCCCAAGGAGCTCACCAAGGCGTTGGCACTCTACGGCGCAGCCGCGCCCGCCGGCGGCACAGCCGGCGTCTTCCTCGGCGGCGTCCTCACCGAGTACGCCAGCTGGCCGTGGGTGTTCTTCATCAACGTGCCGCTGGCGATCGCCGTCCTGGCCATGTCCTCAGCCGTCATGCCGGCCGGCACTAAGGCCCGAGGCAGCATCGACTTCGTCGGCGCTGCCACGGTGACTGCCGGAATCGCTGCCTTGGTCTACGCCGTCGTGCAGGCGCCCGAGGCAGGCTGGACGGCCTCGTCCACCCTGGTTCCTGCCATTGCCGGGGTCGTGCTGCTGGGCGTGTTCGTTGCCTTGCAGGCCCGCCTGCGCCAGCCCCTCATGCGATTGGGCATCTTCCGTGCCCCTAACCTCGCCGCCGCCAACATGGCTCAGCTCCTGCTCGGTGCTGCCTGGATCCCGATGTTTTTCTTCATCAACCTGTACCTGCAGCAGGTGTTGGGTCTCGGCGCCTTCGCCAGCGGCGCGGCGCTACTGCCTCTCACGCTGACGATTATGGTCGGCATGATCGCGGTCGCTCCGCGACTCATCGCCCGCTACGGCACCAAGGCGATGACGGTAGCCGGACTCGCCACCCTGGCTGCCGGTCTGGTGTGGCTGTCCTTCATCAGCCCAGATGGCTCGTTCTCGGTCGACGTGCTGCCGGCGACCCTGGTCACGGCCGCCGGCATGGCTATGGCATTCATCCCCTCACTGGGCACCGCGCTCTCAGCGGCCGCACCTGAGGAAGGTGGATTGGCCGCCGGGATCGTCAACACCAGCTACCAGATCGGGTCCGCGCTCGGACTTGCCGCCATGACGGCGGTCGCCGCCGCGTACGGCGCCGACCAGATTGGCAACCCCGATGCTCTGACCGACGGCTTCTCGGCCGGCCTCTGGGGCGCTGCTGCCATCGCCGGTGTCGGCGCGTTGATCGCGGCGGTCACCCTCCGGTCCGCCGCATCCCCGACGGCTTCTGCGTCCGAGGAAGTGAGCGCGGGAGCCAACTAGCCCCCGTCAGCCCCGTCCGCCCCAACGGCGGACGGGGCTGTGGCCTGCCGCCCACCCCTCGTCCCTGGAGGAACCCCATGCGCACTTTGACCTTTTCCGTTGATGGCATGCGCTGCCGTCGGTGCGTGCGGCGCGCCACCGCACTGGTCCGCGACGTCGATGGCGTCCACGCCGTCACCGCCGACGCCGGATCGGGGTTACTCACGGTCCGCGGCACGATGAGCGACATCGACATAGTGAGGTCGCTGCGCAACACGAACTTCACCGCCCGCCTCATCGACGAGGAGCCAAAGCCGGAGCTCGGAACCTAGAAACCGACCTGGCACAGGACCTGGACGACCAGTTCATGCCTGATCGGGACACATCGCAGTGCGAGGTCGTTCCTACTTCCACTACAGCGCCTTGGCCGCGGCGGATGCGACCAGCCCGAGCCTGACCGCCGCGAGGTCGGCAGGCAGGACAGCCGCCGGACAGGCGACGGCAAGCCAAGATGCTCAGAGTCGGGACATGACCCGCACCTGCACCTGAGCACCACCGGTGCCGGGTGGGAGACGCGGCGAACTCCCAGACGCAACGCGTTCCGACTACTGGCCGAGCCGGCGCCGATCCTCGCCTTAGCGGTCACCCCGCCACCCAACTCCGCACGACAAGGACCCCCCGAGCCCGTCGTGCGGAACGGCCCGGGGTCACTGACCCCCGCAGGACCCCGGAACCCAGAACCCCCGGCCAACATCTCTAGTAGAGGGAGGACGTCATGAGCGTCCGAAGCAGCGTCTTTTCTGAACAACCCGCCGGCGTTCCTCCCACGGACCTCAAGCGCCTCGCTCGTGTTGCGGGTCTCCTCTACCTCGCGGTCGCTATCACTGGCGGGTTCTCAGAGGGCTACTTAGTGCCCTCCCTCTACGTCCCAGGAGATGCAGGAGCCTCCGCAGGGAACCTGGCAGCCAACCCTGGATTGGTCCGTCTGGGGGCGGTCGCTCACCTCGCGGACGCGGTCTTCTTCATCCTGACCGCCGTCACGCTCTACGTGCTGCTCAAGCACGTAGGCAAACACGCCGCGCGCCTCATGGTGCTCCCAGTGTTGATCGCGGCCGGCATCAAGGCCATGAGCACCGTCTTCATGTTCGTTGCCCTGCAAGTCGCAACCACCGACACGTACGTGCAGGCGTTCGGAGACGCCGAGAGAGATGCACTCGCGCTGCTCCTGCTGGAGATTGAGCACTACGGTATCCGCGCTGCCCAGGTCTTCTTCGCCTTGTGGCTGACGCCCCTTGGTTACCTCGCCTACCGATCCCGGCTGTTCCCCAAGCCTCTCGGCATCTTCCTCGTCGCGGCGACGGTCAGCTACCTGGCAGACGTCGTCGTCGCGTTCCTCTTCCCCGACCTCGCCGGACAAATTCACGTCTTCTTCACGATCGTTCCAGCCATCGCGGAAATCTGGATGCTCTTCTACCTGCTGACCGTCGGCACCCGCACCCCCCGGACCGCACTGCGCCCAGGAACGGCGCAGAACGACGATCGCCAACCGCCGACCCAACACACCGCATCGCTTCGGCCACTGAACTAGCCGAAGTATCCGCATGAGCTGCAGGAGCCCGGTCAGGATGGTGATCGAGTCCCGGACTGAGTGCGAGTCGGAGTATGCGGCGATAAAGTCGATCTCGACGAAGCTCGGGATCACGTCTCCAAAGTCGCTGCGCAAGTGGTTGCGCGGCGCTAGGTCAACGATGGTGTTCGGCCGGGCAAGACAACCGAGGAACTCCCGGCGCGAGCTGAAGGCAACCTGGGCGGTCACCTCTGGCTCCGCTCGAACGATGGACCTCAGGTTCGCGTGCGCCGCCTGTCCCGAAGCCAGTCCTCGACGTCCGTAACGAAATAGCGCACACGGGCCCCGACTTTCACGAACGCCGGCCCAGTACCGAGGTACCGCATCTGAGCAAGTTGACCTGGGCTGATGCCGAGAGAATCCGCAAGGTCCTCTGGTGAGAGCATCGGGTCGATCATCTGTCCTGTCATGGCTGGTCTCCCATCACGTCCGTTGGTGTCCCTCAGGGCCGATCATCGGGTTCTGGGCGGACGTAGATGCCTGCACGGATATCGAGCCTTTTCGGATGCGACCGATCAACTGGCGGTGGGCACATTCTGGGCACACTTCGCCGCGACCTGACCTGATGCGTCGAGGATTGTGTGATGCCAGAATGCTGGAATTGCAGAACAAGGCGCGAAGTTCGCTGAGATCGTTCGACGCTGGCTAGAGTTCGAGTCCCACGGGGCCTACCTCGGACGATCCGACCCGGAGCTGAAGCATGACCTCGCCCGACCTCATCGCCGTGACCGACCTCGCCGGGCTGCTGCGTGGGGCGCTCGACGTCGAGACGACCGCCGACGGCCTGGTCCCCCACCGGCTTCCGGCCACGGTCCGGCTCCGGCTGCCCGACGACCAGTTCCGCATGGCCGAGTCGCAGCCCTCGGGCGTCCGCCTGGCGTTCCGCACCGCCGCCACCGTCCTCGAGCTCGAGGCGCGGCGCACCAAGGTCGTCTACGTGGGCGCACCCGAGCGGCCCGATGGCGTGTACGACCTGCGGGTCGACGGCCGGCTGGTCGACCAGCAGAGCATCGGCGGCGGTCACCGCCGCGTCATCGACATGATGGCCGGCACCACCGTCGTCGAGCCCGGCCACACGGGCACGTGCCGCTTCGCCGACCTCCCCGCGGGCACGAAGGACGTCGAGATCTGGCTCCCGCACACCGAGGCCACCGAGCTCGTGGCCCTCCGCGGCGACGCGCCGATCGAGCCCGTGCCGCAGACGGGCCGGCGCACCTGGCTGCACCACGGCAGCTCCATCAGCCACGGATCGAACGCCGCCAGCCCGTCCACCACCTGGGCGGCGCTGGCCGCGGCGGCCGGAGACGTCGAGCTGGTCAACCTCGGGTTCGGTGGCAGCGCCCTGCTCGACCCGTTCGTCGCCCGGACGATGCGCGACACGCCAGCCGACCTGATCAGCGTCAAGATCGGCATCAACCTCGTGAACCTCGACCTGATGCGGCTCCGCGCCTTCGGCCCCGCCGTGCACGGCTTCCTCGACACGATCCGCGACGGTCACCCCGACACCCCGCTGCTGGTCGTGTCGCCGATCCTGTGCCCGATCCACGAGGACACGCCGGGGCCGGGCGCGCCCGACCTTGACGGCGAGACCGTGCGCTTCATCGCGCTGGGCGACCCGGCCGAGCGCGCCCAGGGCAAGCTGACCCTCACCGTCATCCGCGAGGAGCTGGCGCGCATCGTCGAGCAGCGCGCCGCCGACGACCCGCACCTCACCTACCTCGACGGACGCGAGCTCTACGGCGAGGCCGATCACGCCGAGCTGCCGCTGCCCGATGCTCTGCATCCGGACGCCGCGACGCACCGTCTCATCGGCCGTCGCTTCGCCGAGACGGCGTTCGAACCCGACGGTCCGTTCGCGCCCGACCGGGACTGACCGGACGACCGGGACTGACCGGACGGGGACGTCAGTCCGCGGCGAGCCCGGGACGCAGCGACGCGTCGTCGGCCACCACCCGACCACGCGCCGGGCGCGGCTCACGCACCCGCGAGCGCCGGAGCTTGCGGGCGTCCCAGAGGGTCCCGACCACCGTGCCGATCAGTGGCGGCAGGACGGGACCGGCGAAGCAGAGGAACACGATGACGAATCCGATGGGGCTCATGCAGCATCTCCTGGGTCGGACGGGACGGGCTCGCGAGGGACGAGACCGGGATCGAGGCGGGCCAGGGCGGCCCGGGCGGCGTTGAACCCGCACATCCCGTGGGCGCCGGCGCCCGGCGGCGTCGCGGCCGAGCACAGGTACACCCCGTCGACGCCGGTGTCGTAGGGACGCAGGGTGGCGCGCGGCCGGAACACCAGCTGCCGGGCGTCGTTCGCCCCGCCGACGATGTCGCCGCCCACATAGTTGGCGTTGCCGCGGGCGAACTCGGCGGTGCTGGTGACGTGCACGGCCAGGACCCGGTCGCGAAAGCCGGGGGCGAACCGCTCGATCTGTCGGGTCACCGCGTCGGTCGCGTCGCCGGTGAACCCGCTCGGCACGTGCGCGTAGGCGTAGAGCGGGTGCACGTCGCCGTGCGAGCGTCCCGGGTCGGCGAGGTGCTGCTGGCCGACGAGCACGAACGGACGGTCGGGCATGCGTCCCGCGGCGACCGCCCGCTCAGTGGACGCCACCTCGGCGTAGCCGCCTCCCACGTGGACGGTGCCGGCCCGACGGGAGGGCTCGTGCGTCCAGGGCACTCCGCCCTCCACCGCGTAGTCGACCTTGAACGCACCGGGCCCGTGGCGGTACCGCCGGTAGGCCGACGCGACCCGGGCCGGCAGCCGGTCGCCCAGGATGCGAAGGGCGCCGCTGGGCGAGGTGTCGAGCATGACAACGTCGGCATCGGCGAGCTGGGCCCACGACTCGACCCGCACCCCGGCCTCGTACCGCACGCCCAGCCGGCGACCCGCTGCCACCATCGCGTCGCTGATGGCGGCGGTCCCACCCTCGGCGACGGGCCAGCCGTACCGGTGGGCCGCGGTGCCCAGCGCGACGCCGATCGACGACGACAGCAACCCGCCGAAGGGCCGGAAGGCGTGGGCGGCCACGCCCGCGAACAGCGCTCGGGCCTCCGCGGAGCGGAACCGGCGGGCGAGCAGCGCCGCGGGCAGTCCGGCGCGCAGGCCGAACCGAGCCAGCTGCAGCGGGTGGTCCGGCACGTGCAGCACCGGCTGGGTCACCTCGCCGGCGATCCCGTCGAAGCGCTCGACCAGCGGGCCGAAGACCTGCCGCCACGACGTGCCGCCCGAACCCAGCGACCCCGCGGTCTTCTCGACCGACCGCCACGCGGCGGCGCCTCGCCCACCGTCGAGCGGGTGCGAGAACTGCACCTCCGGCCACCGCCAGACGAGCCCGTGCGCAGCGAGGTCGACCGACCGCGAGAACGGGGTGTCGAGCGAGAGCGGGTGGAAGCCCGAGCACTCGTCGTGCAGCACCCCCGGGAGGGTCAGCTCGCTCGAGCGCGTCCCCCCGCCGAGCCGGTCCTCGGCCTCCAACACCGTCACCTCCACCCCCGCAAGGGCGAGGGTCACGGCGGCGGCGAGACCGTTCGGGCCGCTGCCGACGACGATGGCGGTCGTCACGACGCCTCGGTCGCGAGCTTCCGGCGTCCGGGGCCGCCGACGGGGTGCACCGGGTACTCCTCGCCGGCGGTCGGCCACGGCTGGCGCTCCAGCATGTCGCTCACCAGCACGTGCCCCTCCTCGACCACGCCCGTGGCGGCGTCGAGGATCCGGTACGCCTGGCGCTGGCGGTGGATGGGCTGCGACTCCAGCACCACGACCCGCAGCTCGCCGGGCGCGAAGCCGCACCGCTGCTGCACGGCGGCGAGCAGCTGGTGGTTGTGCAGGTGCCCCTCGCCGAAGTTCCAGCCGAGCGCGGCACCGGCGACGAACTCACCGTCGCGCACGGTGTACGCGGACTCGTCGTCGACCGCACGGGCGATCAGTCCGTTCAGCGCCCGGCCCTGGGCGTGCATCGAGCGCCACGCCTGGCCCTTCTGCATCATCAGGTCGGCGACCTCCGCGTCGTAGATCGTCGTCAGCTGGTTGACCGGCATGCGGCTCGTCGTGGTGAGGCCGTCCTCGAGGCGCTGCTCGACCCCGTCGGCCATGAGCCAGGCGCTCGTGGCCCAGTTGCCCGCGTAGTACCGCATCGACGGCAGGAACGAGACCAGGTGCGGCTTGAGGTTGCCGAGCGCCGGCAGCAGCACCAGGGCGGGCACGACCAGGAGGAGCAACGCGGGCGACTGCAGGTCGTACACGGTGATCTCCGAGTGCGCACCGAACAACCAGAACAGCGAGAAGACGAAGAAGATGTTCCACTCCAGCGGCACCCCCATCGGGATGGTCGACATGATGTGGACGTGGAAGACCGCCATGAAGATCAGGGCGGCCCAGGTGACCGGTCCCCCGTCGCCCAGGAAGACCAGCACGAACGGCACGCCGAACTCCACCGCCGTGCCACCGTGCGCCAGCATCCGCGGGATCCAGGACGGCCGCAGGTCGTGCTCGGGGTCGCGATACATCAGGCGCTTGAGCCGGCGTGAGCGCACGAACGGGCTGTTGCTCATCATGACCGCCACCACGTACGGGAAGTGGTGGTTGAGCTTGGACGTCGCCGCGCCCCACCAGAGAGCCAGCATGACCAGCTGGAACCCGATCATCATGTCGGTGTAGGGGAAGAAGAAGATCAGCAGCGTCAGCCAGTACTGCTCGCCGCGGGCGGCCAGGAAGATCGTCTTGTCCCGCAGCCCCAGCGCACCGAGCAGCAGCACGAGCGGGACGACCGCCACGGGGTCGAGCAGCCCGAGGTCGGACCCTCCCACCGGGACTCCGTCGGCCGGGCGGCTCAGCAGCCAGCCGGCCGAGCCCAGCACGCCGGCGTACAGCAGGACGTCGACGGCGGTGCGCGTGTCGCCGTCGGTCAGGGGGACACGGCCGGGCCACGGCGCCAGACGGATGGTGCCCGGGCGCAGCCAGAACAGGAACCCACCCACCGGCGGCAGGAACCGCAGGGTCAGCGGCCCGGACCCACAGCCGAGGCCGAGGACCTCGAACAGGAGGGTGTAGACCACGAGCTTCTGGTAGACGATCGGCTCGGTCCACCAGTCGGCGACGTCACCGACCCCGCCGATGCCGGGGGTCAGGGAGATGACGAAGGCCGCTCCCAGCACGTACAGGGCGCACTTCAGCGCGTAGAGCAGGTAGACGCCACCGGGGGTGCCGAAGCCGTGCTCGACCCAGTGCCGGGTCAGCGTCTGCAACCGCTCGCCACGTGGGCGCCGGCGCCACTCGGGGTAGTCGAGATCCGGCAGGTCGGGCGAGATGAGTCCCATGCGATGCGTCCTGGTTCGTCGAGATCCACGCGGGGCCTTGGTCGCTCCGCACGACGGGGCATCCCCGCCGGACGGGTCGAACGTCGGTGATCCGCCTGCCGTCCCAGCAGGCTATGGCGGTGAATGTGACCCACGCCATATGGCAGACCCACGAAGCTCGATCTCACGGTTGTGCTCTGAGCACAACCGCGCCGGCGGCTCAGCCGGGCAGGACGGCCCGGCCGCACCACCGAGCCGCGGCGAGCGCCGACTGCAGCTCGAGGTCGGCGCCCGGGCGGTCCAGGTCCTGGCTGGCACAGGTCGAGCGCCTGCTGCACGCGGTACTGCACCGAGTTGCGGTGCAGCACCAGCACCTCGGCCGCGGCCGCCTGGCTGCGATGCCGGTCCAGGAAGACCCGCAACGTCTCGCGCAGGGTGGCGCACCGCTCGTCGTCGCCGGCCAGCGCCCCGAGCGTGCGCGCCACGAAGGCCCGCAGGGCCGGCAGGTCGCCGGCCATGAGGGCCACCGGCGCGACGTCCCTGTAGGTGACGACGCGGGGCAGGCCGGCCGCTCCGAGCGACGTGATCGCCTTGACCTGCCCGGCCTGACGCGCCGTGGCACGGAACCCGGCGACTCCCCGCTCCGGCTCGCCGGCCGCGAGATGGACCGCGAGCCCGGCGTCGGCCAGCGCCGCCGCCACCTGCGGGGCTTCCACCGGGTCGACCCGGCCCCGTCCCGACTGGCCGAGCGCGAACCACATGCGCGCCTCCCGCTCGTCGACCGGCACCACCAACGGATCGGCATCCACTCGCAGCACGGCCGCGACCACGCGTCGCACCTCGTCGAACAGCTGCACCACGTCGAAGACCGGCACGTCGACGGCCGGCCAGACCTCCATCGCCACGTGCACCCGGTCGAAGGCGTAGCCGAGGGTCGTCTCGGCTCGCGCGAGGTCGACCGTGGCGCCCTCCAGCACCTCGTTGACCACCTGCTGGCGCAGCCCCCCGCGGCTGCCCACCCACCGGTCGCGCTCGGTCTCGTAGGCGCGGCCGACGAGCTCGCACACGGTGTCGATGTAGGCGGCCGACCGCTGCACGAGCCGCAGCACCGCCGCCATCTGGTCGTCGACGTCGGCGGAGTCCAGCAGCATCAGGGCGACGTCGAGGAAGCGGGAGTGCCCGAACCGGTAGGCGCGGATGAGCGCTGACAGCGGAACGTCGCGCTGGGCGAGCGTGCGCGCGTAGGTGAGGGCGGCGGTGGGGGCCTCGAGGTCCTCGACGTCGGTGCCGTGCTGCAGGAAGTGCACCGCCGCCACGATGTTCTCGGTGATGCTCGCCTCGAGCAGGGCGCGGATCCGCGGCTCCTCGTCGAGCACCCGGATCTCGGCCCGGGTCATCGCGAACAGCTGGCCGACGAAGTCGTCGCGCTGAGCGAGGACCTGCCCCGCCACCGCGGCCACGTGTGCCTGCGCAGCATCGGCCTCGGGGCGGCTCGTCGCGGGGTCCGTCACGCGGTCAGTATGGCCCGCCGCGGGCACCGCGGGTGGGCGAAGCACAATGGACCCGTACTGATCGGGAGGCTGCCGTGGGACGCGTCGCACTGACGGCCTTGCTGGTGCAGTCGGCGTTGGTGCAGGCCATCACCTTCCTGCTGCGCCCGGCCAGCACCTATCAGGCCATCTCGCTCGACGTGCCGCCCGCGGCGCTGGGAGCCATCGGTGCGACCTTCGCGATCGTGCCGCTCGCGCTGGCCGTGCCGGTGGGCGGGCTGGTCGACCGCGTCGGCGAGAAGCGAGTCACCCTCGCGGGCACGGTCCTGCTGGTCGGCTCCTCGGCCACCTTCCTGTGGGGCTCGGACTCCGTGGCCGGACTCGTGATCGCGAACGCGCTGCTCGGCGCCGGGCACCTGGGGTGCGTCATCGGCCAGCAGGCGCTGGTCGCGAATATCGCCGGACCCGGGCGTGACGATTCCGCCGGGGTCGGGCGGCTCGATGCGTGGTTCGGGTACTACACGTTCGTGGCCTCGGCGGGCCAGGCCGTGGGGCCGTCGCTGCTCGGCCTCGTCGGCGGGACCTCGGTGCAGCCCGACACGCGCGCGATCTTCACGGTCGCGCTCGGGATGTGCGCCGCGCAGCTCGCCCTGTCGTTCCTGCTTCCCCGGCACACGGCCGCCTCCGGGGCGGACGGGCGGCAGCCCGGTGGATTCGTGACGCTCCTGCGCACCTCGGGCCTCGCCCGCGCCCTCACCACCAGCGCGATCATCCTGGCGGCCGTCGACCTGACCCTCGTCTACCTGCCGGCCCTCGGCGCCGATCGTGACCTCGGGGCGGGCGTCGTGGGCGCGCTGCTGACGGTGCGCGCCGTGTTCTCGATGGCCTCCCGCCTGACCCTGGGATGGATGGCGCGGCGCCTCGGGCGCACTCGGCTGATGGCGCTGAGCATCGTCATCTCGGGCCTGTCGTTGGGAGCGTGTGCGCTGCCGGTGCCGGTGTGGGCGCTGCTCGTGGCCGTCGCGGCGATGGGGCTCGGGCTCGGCGTGGGCCAGCCCCTCACGATGTCGTGGCTGACCGAGCAAGCGCCCCCGGGCCGACGCGGTCAGGCGTTGTCATTGCGGCTCGCCGGCAACCGGCTCGGCCAGGTGCTGGTGCCCGCCGGGATCGGACTCGTGGCCGGAGGGAGCGGCGCCGCGGTCGTGCTCGCCGCGACCGGCGCGGTCGTCGGGTCGAGCCTGCTGCTCCTCCGTGGCTTCAGCCTCGACGAGTAACGCCAGCCCCGGACGGACGGACGATGATGCAAAGAGGTAGCCAGGGCTACTCGAATGCATCATCGTCGGTCCCCCGGAGGGCGGGCGGGGTTCACAGGAGCTCCACGGGGTACGAGGCGGACGGAACACCCCCGTCTTCGAGGAGCGTCCATGACCGTCACACCCGATCCCACGATCGTGCCGCCCGAGCCGAGCGACGACCCCGTCGTCGACCCGGACGGGCCCATCACGGACCCCGACCCGGAGGGCCCGCCGGACGGTGCGCCCGAACCGCAGACAGCGCCGTCGGGCCCCGGCTCCCCCACGGCACCGTGAACGACCGCAAGCCCGGAGCGCCGCCCATCCCGATGATGGGCCTGTCGCTGCTGCTCGCCATCGTCGGAATCGTCATGGTCGGCCTCTGGCAGTTCGCCGACGTGCCGGCCGCGATCGGCTACGTGGGCCTCATGCTCGGGCTGATCGGCGCCGCCAGCGCCATCTTCCAGGCCATGCTGCGCGCGCGGGCCGAGTCCGAGGTCGACGACGACTTCGACCGCTGACGCTCAGCTCTCGGTCGGCGCGCGGAAGAACTCCAGCTCCAGCTCGGCCGATCGGACGAAGGCCCGTGCCATCTCGGCGCGGGTCTTCGCGTCGCTCGCCCGCGCGACGCGATCGGTGACGTCACGAGCCTGCTCGGCGGCCTCCGCGAAGACCGGGTCGCCGTACGTGCGCAACCAGTCCCCGTACGGGTGCGCGTCGGGCACGTCGCGCGAGAGCCGCGAGCCGATGTCGGCGTACATCCAGTAGCACGGCAGCACGGCCGCCACCCCCACGTCGTACCCCCGCTCGACCGACGCAGAGAGGTGCTGGAGGTAGGCCTCGGTCGTGGGCGACGGCGTGGCGCGATCCGCACCCGCCAGCCAGTCCCGGTGCATCGCGGCCTCCTCCTCGATGCACTCCTCGGCGCCCTTCGCCCAGAAGGCTCGCTCCTCAGGATCGGACGCGAGCTCGGCCAGGCGGTTCAGCACGGCGGCGTACGCGTCGAGGTACAGGGCGTCCTGCGCGAGATACCAGGTGAAGTCGTCCGACGAGACCGTGCCGTCGGCGAGCCCCTGCACGAAGTCACACGCGTCGACGGCGTCGCGCACCTCGGCGATCTCGAGCCACCAGTCCTCCGTGACTCGGTGAACGGTGTCGAGCCCGCCGCGTGCCCAGAGGCCGGCGAAGTGACTGATGGGCCCGTGGCCCGACCCCACCTCGAGCGACTCCCCGTGGCGCAGGCTCTCGGTGAGCCAGCGCTTGGACCGGTCGACCGCCTCGAACCAGTCGTCGACGACGGGCTGCCAGGTGGCGACCGCCGACGACAACGAGCACCCCGTGCCGTGCGTCGACGTGGTGTCGATGCGCGCCGCGGACACGACGCGCACCGGTTCATCAGCCGTCTCGTCGACCACGGCGTCCCGCGCCACAAGTCCGGGCAGGTGCCCACCCTTCGCGAGCACCCGCGCGCCCGACGACGCCGAGAGCGACCGGGCCTGGGCGATCAGCTCGTCCAGGTCGGTGGCCTGAGGACCGCCTGCCAGCACCGCGAGCTCGGCGAGGTTCGGCGTGATCAGACCCGCCACGGGCAGCAGGGCACGCAGGGCGTCCTCGGCCGCGTCGTCCAGCAGCCGGTCGCCACTCGTCGCCACGATGACCGGGTCCAGCACCACCACGGGCGGCCGCACCCGGTCGAGCCACTCGGTGACGACCTCGATGATCGCGGCATCGGCCAGCATGCCGATCTTGACCGCGTCGATCGCGACGTCGTCGCTGACCGCGTCGAGCTGTTCCCGCAGGAAGGCGACGGGCGGCACGTGCACCGAGCGCACCCCCTGGGTGTTCTGCGCGACGAGGGCCGTCACCACCGCCATTCCGTAGCCGCCGTTGGCCGCGATGCTCTTGAGGTCGGCCTGGATGCCGGCGCCGCCCGTGGGGTCGGTGCCTGCGATCGACAGCACCCGGGGCACGCTGCGCTCGCGCTCGTTCATGCCGCACCCCACGCTGTCGCGTAGGCCTCGGCTGCGGCAGCGGGATCGGGTGCGCCGCAGATGCCGGACACGACGGCCACCCCCGCCAGCGCCGAGCCCCGCAGCGCCTCGGCGTCCTCGACCTTGACCCCGCCGATCGCCACGGCCGGCACGGCGGACTCCGCGGCGAGCGCGAGCATCCGGTCGACACCGAGCGGCTCCGGCGCGTCCGGCTTGGTGGGGGTGCCGTGCAGTGCGCCGATGCCGACGTAGTCGACGCGCGCCGGACTGTCCGCCGCGGCGCGCAGCTGCTCGGCGGTCGAGGCGCTGAGCCCCAGCAGGGCGTCGTCACCGATGAGGTGCCGCACCTGCTCGACCGGGAGGTCGTCCTGGCCGACGTGCACGCCGTCGACCTGCCAGCCGAGGTCGCGAGCGGCCAGGAAGACGTCGACCCGGTCGTTGACCATCAACGTCACGTGCGCGGGCAGCGCCGCCGCGACCTCGCCCACGAGCGCGAGGAAGTCGGCGGCCGGGGCGTCCTTCGCCCGCACCTGCACCGTGGTCACCCCTCCGGCCCCGGCCGCAGCCACGACGCCCGGCACGGTGTGCCCGGCCGCCTCTGCGATGGCCGTGTCGGTGACCAGGTACAGCGAGAGATCGGGCGCGCTCATGCGAGGCCGACTCATGACAGGGCCGCCCGCTGCCGCAGGTCGTCGGCCCCGACCGACGAGAGCGCGTCGAGGAAGGCGACGGCGAACGACCCGGGGCCCGAGGCCTGCTCGGCCGCGATCTCGGCCGCGACGGTGTAGACCGCCACCGCCGCGGCGGTCGTGGCCAGCCGGTCGTCGCCGGTCGCGGCGAAGGCCGCCATGACGGCGCCCAGTGCGCACCCGCCACCGGTCATTTTCGTCAGCAGGGGGTCTCCGTTGGCCACCCGCACGACCCGCGTGCCGTCGGTGATCAGGTCGACCGGGCCCGAGACCGCGACGATCCCCCCGGTGGAGCCGGCGAGCTCGGCGGCGACCTGGGCCGCGGCGTCGACGTCGTCGAGCGCGTCGACACCCCGGCCACCCGCACCCGCCCCGGCCAGGGCCAGGACCTCCGAGGCGTTGCCCCGCACGATCGTCGGACCGATCTCGCGCAGGCGACCGGCCAGCTCGGTCCGGATGGGCAGCGCGCCGATCGCCACGGGGTCGAGCACCCAGGGGGTCCCGGCCTCCGCGGCCGACCGTGCTGCCTCCTCGATCGCCTCGCGCTGCTCGCCGTGCGGTGTGCCGAGGTTGACGAGCAGACCACCGGCGATGCCGGCGAACATCCCGGCCTCACCCGGCACGTCGACCATCGCCGGGGCAGCCCCGACGGCCAGCAACGCGTTGGCCGTGAAGTTCACGACGACGTCGTTGGTGATGCAGTGGACGAGCGGACCGGTCTCACGGACCGCCGCCAGCGCGTCGACCGTGGCGTCGAGGAGCTGGGCGGAGTCGGACGGAAACGTCACGAGCGGACATCCCTTCGCTAGTGCGAGCTAGAGCAGGTTCGCGGGTGTGATCTCAGCCCCCGGTGAGGGGCACCCCGTGTCGTCAGACAGGCTAACCGAGGCGCGCCCGGCGCCGTTCCCCACCGCTAGGATCGAGCCGTGAATCCGTCCGACGTCGAGCCCGCGGTCATGACGGCCGCCGTCGTGCTGACGGGTCTGGTGGCCGGCCTCTTCGCCGCGTTCGACTACTGCGTCATGCCCGGCCTGCGCCGGGTCGCCGACGACGCCTTCGTCGCGACGATGCGGGGCATCAACGTGGCCATCATCAACCCGGTGTTCGGCGTCGTCTTCGGTGGCGCGCTGGTGGCAGCGGGTGCGGCCGTGGCGGTCAGCTGGTCCGAGCCGACGGCGCGGTGGTGGGCCACGGCGGGGTTCGTCCTGTACGTCGGCACGCTCGCCATCACCGGCCTGCGCAACGTGCCGCTCAACGAGGCGCTCGAGGACGGCCCCCTGTCGAGCACAGCGGATGCGTCGGCCCTGCGCGCGGAGTTCGAGCGGTCCTGGACCCGCTGGAACCTGACCCGCACCGCCACCTCGTGCGGCGCGTTCTTCGCGCTCGTCGTGGCCGCCGTCCAGCTCTGATCCCGGTCCGCACGCCTCCCTCTTCCCTTGCGGGAACATCTCGACTCCGGTTATAGTTGAAATGTGAACTAGTTGGTTCACCGACCGAGGAGGCCCTCATGCCCGCCGTCACCGCACCCGACTGGACCGTCCTGCCCCGGACGGTCGCCCCCCGCCCCGGCACCGAGGACCGCGGCGTCGTCAGCGTGACGACCGCACCGCAGGGCTACGAGGGCGAGGGCTTCCCCGTCCGCCGCGCCTTCGCCGGCGTCGATCCCCGTCTGCTGGACCCGTTCATCCACCTGGACCAGATGGGCGAGGTCGAGTACGCACCCGGCGAGCCGAAGGGCACGCCCTGGCACCCGCACCGCGGGTTCGAGACCGTCACCTACATGATCGACGGCGTCATGGACCACCAGGACACCCACGGTGGCGGTGGCTCCATCACCGACGGCGACACGCAGTGGATGACCGCCGGCAGCGGTCTGCTGCACATCGAGACGCCGCCAGAGTGGCTCGTCTCCAGCGGCGGCCTGTTCCACGGACTGCAGCTGTGGGTCAACCTGCCCAAGGCCGACAAGTGGCTGCCGCCGCACTACCAGGACCTGCGCGCCAGCGAGGTCGGCCTGGGCACGTCACCGGACGCCGGTGCGCTGATCCGCGTCATCGCCGGCGACGTCGACGGGATCACCGGACCCGGCTCGACCCGCACCCCGATGACCATGGTGCACGCGACCGTCAGCCCGGGCGCCGAGGTCGTGCTGCCGTGGCGCACCGACTTCAACGCCCTCGTCTACGTGATGAGCGGTGACGGCTACGCCGGGCACGAGCGCCGCCCGATCCGCACCGGTCAGCTGGCGGTGCTCGGCCACGGGGAGACCGTGACGGTCGGTGCCGACTCCCGCCAGGAGGCCCGCCACTCCGCCCTGGAGGTCGTGGTGCTCGGCGGCCTGCCGATCCGTGAGCCGATCGCCTGGGCCGGACCGTTCGTCATGAACACCAAGGCCGAAGTCATGCAGGCGTTCGAGGACTTCCAGAAGGGTCGCCTCGGCACCATCCCGACCGTCCCGCACGCCGACGTGCACGGCAGCCTCGAGCCCTGAGGCCCGGACCCGACGCCTAGGGTGGCCGGGTGAGGATTCCGTGGCTGCCTTTGTTCGCCGTGGTCGCGATCGTGCACCTGGTGCTGCTCGGGCTCGAGGTCAGTCCGGCCGACAGCATCACCAAGTGCCTGGCCGCCCCGATGCTGATCGGCTGGGTCCTGTCGACGGGGGCGCCGCGCATCCTGGCCGTGGCCCTGGCCTTCTGCCTCGGCGGTGACTTCTTCCTCGAGCTCGACGACCTGTTCGTGGTCGGGATGGCCTCGTTCGCCCTCGGGCACGTCGCGTTCATCACCTGGTTCGTCTCGTGCGGCGCCCTCGAGAGGCTTCGGGCGCGGCCCTGGGTCCCGGTGGCCCTGGCGGTCGCGGCGGTGGCGCTGGTCGTCGTGGTCTGGGGCGGGATCGACGACCCGGTCGTCCGCGCGGCCATCCCGTTCTACGCGCTGCTGCTGAGCGGCACCGCGGCCACCGCCCTCGCGGTCGACGCTCGCGCCGGGCTCGGCGGCCTGTGCTTCCTGGTCTCCGACGCCGTCATCGCCCTGACCGTCGCGGACCGCCTCAGCGCCGGGGTGGTCGCCGACCTCGTCATCATGGTGCTCTACCTGACCGCGATCGCCCTGCTCACGACCGGCGCCGCCCGCCTCTCCCCACGCACGCCCCTCGCCGCATGAAGGGCGACCTGGTCTACCGCTCGGTCGTGCGAGCCTGCGGCGCCCTGTTCTGCCTGCAGGGCTACCGCTTCGACGTCCGCGGCGTCGAGCACCTGCCGGCCGCCGGATCCGCCGTCCTGGCCAGCAACCACCAGAGCCTCATCGACTTCACCCTCGTCGGACGGGCCACCCGTGAACGCGGACGCCTGGTGCGGTTCATGGCCAAGCGTTCGCTGTTCGGTCGGAACCTCCTGGGCTGGCTGATGCGCCGCATGGGCCACCTGCCCGTCGAGCGCGGCCACGGAGCGGTCGCCTACCGCCGGGCGCTGCGGCTCGTCGAGGCGGGCGAGGTCGTGGGCCTCTTCCCCGAGGCCACCATCAGCCGGTCATGGCTGATCAAGCCGTTGCGCCCCGGAGCCGCAGCCATCGCCCTGCGCTGCGACGCTCCCCTGATCCCCGTGGTCACGTGGGGCGGGCACCGCATCCTGACGGTCGACGGTCGCCGGTCGCTGCGCCGCCGCATCGCCGTCACGGTCCTGGTCGGTCCCCCGATCGAGCGCCGCGACGACGACACCATCGCCACCCTCACCGAACGACTGCGGGCGGCCCTCACCGAGCTGCTCGACACCGCGATCGAGACCTACCCCGACGTCCCGCGCAACGACGATGACCGGTGGTGGCTGCCGCACGACCGGGGCGGCACCGCGCCCGACCCGGAGACCGCGCACGAGCTCGACCTCGCCGGGGTGCTGCGCGTCGGCGACGTCCTGGAGTGACGCTCGAGGCGGTGAATTGGTACGATCGCACCACATCGCCAATCAGCCCGTGGAGGCTCCTGTGCGCAAGACCTCGTTCGACGGTGCGGTCACCGTCATCACCGGAGCCGGCAGCGGCATCGGACGCTCGGCCGCCCACGCCGCCGTGCAGCGCGGCGCCCGCGTCGTCCTCACCGACGTGCAGGCCGACGGACTGGCCCAGACCGTCGACCAGCTCGGCGACGCGGTGCTGCACCACGACGCCCTCGACGTCACCGACGCCGACGCCGTGCAGGACTTCGCCGACCGGGTGCACAAGGAGGTCGACGCCGTCGACGTCGTGCTGAACGTCGCCGGCATCTCGACGTGGGGCCGCATCGAGGACCTCGAGCTGCGGCACTGGCGGCGCACCGTCGAGATCGACCTGATGGGCCCCATCCACGTCATGCACGCCTTCGTCCCCCCGATGGTGCGAGCCGGCCAGGGCGGACACGTCGCCAACGTCAGCTCGGCCGCAGGACTCTTCGGCCTGCCCATCCACGCCCCCTACAGCGCCGCCAAGTTCGGCCTGCGGGGCGTCAGCGAGGTGCTGCGCTTCGACCTCGCCGCCCACGACATCGGGGTCACCCTCGTGTGCCCCGGCGCCGTCGCCACTCCGCTCGTCGGCACCGTCGACATCGTGGGGGTCGATCGTGACGACCCGAAGATGCAGAAGGCCATCAACGGCTTCGTCAAGCACGCCGTCACCCCCGACCAGGCGGCCGAGTCGATGCTCCGCGCGGTCGAGAAGGGCCGCTACATGGCGTTCACCTCCCGCGACGTCCGACTCGGCTGGTACGCGCAGCGCTACGTGCCGTTCGGCTACGACGCGGCGATGCGCCTCATGAACCGCAGGGTGCGCAGCCTCCTGCGGTGAGCGGGTCACCAGCGATCCGATAAACTCCTCGGACGCATGACCTACCTGATCGCTGCGCACTTTCTTGCCGCAGCGTGGTCCCCTGCCCTCGTGCGGATGCTGGGTCGCCGAGCCTTCCTGGTGCTGGCCCTCGTCCCCGCCATCTCCTTCGCCTGGTTGCTCCCTCGGGTCCTGACGGCCTCGGAGGGTGAGCCCGCCAGCGAGTCCTACGGGTGGGCCGGGAGCGTCGGGCTCGACATCGACCTCGTGCTGGGCCCCGTCGGCGGTCCGATCGCCCTGCTCGTGACGGGCATCGGCGCCCTGGTGCTCCTGTACTGCACCTGGTACTTCAAGCCCGACGACACCGAGATGTGGCGCTTCACCGCGGTGTTCACGGCCTTCGCCGGGTCGATGCTGGGGCTGGTGCTGAGCGACAACATCTACCTGCTCTACGTCTTCTGGGAGCTCACGACCGTCCTGTCGTTCCTGCTCGTCGGCCACAACCCCGAGCGCCGAGCCAACCGGCGGGCCGCCATGAACGCGCTGCTGGTCACGACGTTCGGGGGCCTGGCCATGCTGGTGGGCCTGGTGCTGCTGAACGTGGCCACCAGCTCGACCCGCCTCAGCGAGATCGTGGCCGACCCGCCGGACGCCTCGCTCACGGTGCACGTGGCCGTCGCGCTCGTCCTGCTGGGGGCGGTCTCGAAGTCGGCGCTCGTGCCGTTCCACTTCTGGCTGCCCGGCGCCATGGCGGCACCCACCCCGGTCAGCGCCTACCTCCACGCCGCGGCGATGGTCAAGGCCGGCGTCTTCCTCGTCGCCGTCCTGGCGCCCGCGTTCTCCGACCTCGTCTGGTGGCGGCCGACCCTCGTGGTGCTGGGTCTCACGACGATGATGATCGGCGGGCTGCGCGCGCTGCGCCAGTACGACATCAAGCTTCTGCTGGCCTACGGGACCGTCAGCCAGCTCGGCTTCCTGATGCTCGTGGCCGGGTTGGGCACGCGATCCGCCACCGTCGCTGGCCTCGCCATGCTCGTCGCACACGCCCTCTTCAAGTCGACGCTGTTCCTCGTGGTGGGTGTCATCGACCGCAGCACCGGCACCCGTGACCTGCGCGAGCTGTCGGGCCTGGCCCGGGAGCTCCCGGTGATGCTCGCTGCCGCCGTCGTCGCGGGAGCCTCGATGGCCGGACTCCCTCCGACCATCGGCTTCCTGGGCAAGGAGGCCGTGCTGGCCTCGATCGAGGATCTGGGCACCGACACCGGCGACGTGGTGTGGGGGGCGGTGGCCCTCGTGGGCGTCGTCGCCGGCTCGGTCCTGACCGTCGCCTACACCGCCCGCTTCCTGTGGGGCACCTTCTCGACGAAGCCCGGGGTCGAGCCGTCCGCCATCTCCCGCAAGTCACAGTGGTTCGGCCTGGCTCCCGCCCTGCTGGCGACGCTCAGTCTGGTGCTCGGGTTCGCGGGCCACGGGCTCACCGAGATCCTGATGGGCGCCGGCGCGGCCTACCCAGCGGGCGCGCACGAGCCGGAGCTGACGCTCTGGCACGGTGTCAGCCTGCCGCTCCTGCTGTCGATCGTCACCGTCGTGCTGGGTCTGGCCCTGTTCGTGGGCCGGCGCGCCGTCGCCGCCGGCCAGCACCTCGTGACCGACCACGTCTGGCTGCCCGACGCCGAGCGCGCCTACCACCGGGTCATCCGTGGGGTCGACCGCCTCGCCATCGAGCTGACGGGTCGGACCCAGCGCGGCTCGCTGCCGTTCTACGTGGCCACCATCCTGCTCGTCGTGGCGATCGTGCCCGGCTCGATGCTGGTGCGCGCCCTGCTCTCCGACAGCACCGACATCTCGGTCAAGCTCGCCGACCGTCCCCTGCAGGTCGTCGTGGCGCTCCTCGTGGCGGGGGCGTCCATCGCCGCGGTCCGGTCCCGGCGGCGGCTGCGGGCCGTGCTGCTGGTCGGACTCAGCGGGTACGGCACGGCCCTGCTGTTCGTCGCCCACGGCGCTCCGGACCTCGCTCTGACGCAGGTGCTCGTCGAGACCTTCCTGCTGGTGACCTTCGTGCTGGTGCTGCGTCGCCTCCCGCCGTTCTTCTCCACCCGGCCCTTCACGGCCAGCCGCTGGGTGCGGGTCGCCATCGGCACCCTGACCGGCACCGTCGTCGCGGTCATGGCCCTGGTCATGGCCTCGGCTCGCAGGGCCGATCCTGTGGGCGACGACTTCGCGGGTCCGGCGCTCGACTACGGCGGCGGCAAGAACATCGTCAACGTCACGCTGGTCGACATCCGCGCCTGGGACACCCTGGGTGAGCTCTCGGTCCTGGTCGTGGCCGCCACCGGTGTCGCCAGCCTCATTCACCTGTTGACCGACCGTGCCGCCCGGATCGACCGCTCACCGGCGGGCGACGGCGGGCAGCGCTGGCTGGGCAGGTCGTCGAGCGTGCAGCCCGAGCGCCGTGCCGTCGTCTTCGAGGTCGTCACGCGACTCGTCTTCCACGCGGTGATCGTGTTCTCCCTCTACCTCGTCCTGGTCGGGCACAACTCCCCCGGTGGAGGATTTGCCGGAGGACTCGTCGCCGGGCTGGCGCTGATGGTGCGCTACCTCGTCGGCGGCCGCAAGGAGCTCGACGCGGCCGCGCCGGTGGACGCCGGACTCGTGCTGGGACTGGGTCTCGCCACTGCGTCGCTGGCGGGGCTGCTGCCCACGCTGCTGGGTGGCGGAGTGCTGCAGAGCGCCATCATCGACGTGCCGCTCGGTCCGCTCGGCGAGCTGCACCTCGTCACGTCGGTGTTCTTCGACGTCGGCGTCTACCTCGTGGTGGTCGGCCTGGCCCTCGACGTCCTGCGCAGCCTGGGCGGCGGCATCGACAAGCACGAGACCGAAGAGCTGACCGAGGGGAGTCCGGCATGACCGTCGATCTCGCCCTCGTCGTCGCCATCGGCGTGCTGGTGGCCTGTGGCGTCACCCTGATCCTGGAGCGCAGCCTGACCCGCATCCTGCTGGGGTTCGTAATCCTCAGCAACGGCATCAACCTGCTGTTCCTCCTGGCCTCGGGCGCCCCCGGCCGGGCGCCGATCATCGGCTCGTCCGACGAGCGCATGTCCGATCCCCTCCCCCAGGCCATGGCCCTGACGGCCATCGTCATCACCCTCGGCGTCACGGCCTTCGGGCTCGCGCTGGCCTACCGTGCCTGGCAGCTCGAGGGCCATGACGACGTGCAGGACGACGTGGAGGACGCGCTCGTCATGCGCCGGGCCCACGACGACCAGACCTCGACGAGCTTCGACGACGTCAACGCCGGGATGCCGGACGAGGAAGGCGTCGATCCCGTCGACACCACCGGCGGCGATCAGGCCAGCACCGAGCCCGTCACCGACGAGGTGAAGGACTCATGAGGTGGAACCCATGACCCAGCTGGTCCTGCTGCCGGTGATCCTGCCCCTGCTGGGCGCCGGCCTCTGCCTCGCGTTCGGCCGGTCCGCGCGGGCGCAGCGCATCATCAGCATCGCCGTGCTGGTGGCGGTCGTGGCCGTCGCGGCGGTGCTGCTCTGGCGCGCCGACACCCAGGGACCGCAGGCCGTCAACGTCGGCGGCTGGCCGGTCGAGATCGGGATCAGCCTCGTGGCCGACCGCCTGTCGGCCCTCCTGCTGCTGGTCTCGACCCTGGTGACGCTGACGGTGCTGCTGTACTCGTTCGGGCAGGGGATCGTGGAGTTCGGGCGCGACACCCCGCTCTCGGTGTTCTACCCGACGTTCCTGGTGCTGAGCGCCGGCGTCTCCTCGGCCTTCCTGTCGGCCGACCTGTTCAACCTGTTCGTGGCCTTCGAGGTGCTGCTCGTGGCCAGCTACGTGCTGATCACCCTCGGTGGCACCGAGGCCCGTGTCCGGGCCGGCACGATCTACGTCATCGTCGGCCTGATCTCCTCGGCGCTGTTCCTCATCACCATCGCCTGCGTCTACGCCGCGGCGGGCACGGTCAACCTCGCCGAGCTGCCGGAACGGCTCGCCGACCTGCCCGAGCCGACCCGCCTGGTCCTCCAGCTCATGCTGCTGGTCACCTTTGCGATCAAGGCGGCCATCTTCCCGTTGTCGGCCTGGCTCCCGGACTCCTACCCCACGGCTCCCGCACCCGTCACCGCCGTCTTCGCCGGCCTGCTGACGAAGGTCGGCGTCTACGCCATCATCCGCACGCAGACGCTCGTCTTCGACGGCGACGCCCTGCGGACCCTTCTTCTGGTCGCCGCCGTCCTGACCATGGTCGTCGGCATCCTGGGTGCCGTCGCGCAGTCCGACATCAAGCGCATGCTCTCGTTCACGCTCGTCAGCCACATCGGCTACATGCTGTTCGGGGTCGCCCTCGGCACCGAGGCGGGCTACTCCGGCGCCATCTTCTACGTCGTGCACCACATCACTGCGCAGACCGCCCTGTTCCTGGTGGCGGGCCTGATCGAGTACCGCACCGGCACCACCCAGCTCGACCGGCTCGGCGGTCTGGCACGTGGCACGCCCGTGCTGGCGGTCCTGTTCCTGGTGCCGGCGCTCAACCTCGCGGGCATCCCGCCCTTCTCGGGGTTCCTGGGCAAGCTGGCGCTCATCCAGGCCGGCTCGATGCCGGGTGACGCGCTGGCCTACGTGGCGGTGGGTGCCGCGGTCGCCAGCAGCCTGCTGACCCTGTACGCGGTGGCGAAGGCGTGGAACCGGGCCTTCTGGCAGCCGGCCGAGGACGAGGCACCCGAGGGGCACGACCGGCGCCCCGGGTCGATGCACGAGGGACAGACGTCCAGCTCACCGGAGATCAGCTCCCTGCGGCTTCCCCGCGGCATGGCACTGCCGACGTTGGCCCTGGTGGGACTGTCCGTCGGCATCACGTTCGTGGCAGGTCCTCTGCTGGGCATCACCGATCGTGCCGCCACGGACCTCCTGGAGCGCACCCCGTACATCGAGGCCGTGCTGGGGGAGGACCGATGATCCGCTGGACGGCGCTGCCCGGGCTGACCGTGCTCTGGCTGCTGCTGTGGGGCGACGTGACGCCGCTGCTCGTGGTGGGGGGCCTGCTCGTCTCGTTGCTCGCGGTGGCGGCGTTCCCCTTCCCCCAGGGGCGTTGGGACGGCCGGTTCCGGCCCTGGTCCTTCGTCGTGCTGATCGCCTGCTTCGCCGTCGACCTCGTCGTCTCCAGCGTGCAGGTGTCGTGGATCGCCGTGCGCCCGAAGCCGTTGGGACGCAGCGCGGTGGTACGGGTACAGCTCCGCACCGAGTCGGAGCTGGTGATGGCGCTGACCGGTGAGCTCGTCTCGCTCGTGCCGGGCTCGCTGCTGCTCGAGCTCGACGCCGCGACGTCGACGGTGTGGTTGCACGAGCTCGACGGCGAGCGGGACCTGTCGCGAGTCGTCGATCGGGTCCTGGCGCAGGAGCGCCGAGTCATCGCGGCGATCGGCACCCGCGAGGAGTACGAGGCCCACGTGGTCGGCGTCAAGGAGGCGAGGTCCTGATGTGTACCGGAGCGGAGGCGACCCCATGAGCACCGTGGGGCTGGTGTGCCTCGGCCTGCTGGCCGTGACGGGCGCGCTGTGCATCGTGCGCGTGGTCCGTGGACCGACGACGCTCGACCGCACCGTCGCGGCCGACGTCTTCGTCGCTGCCACCGCCGGCGCCGTCGCCATCGAGGCTGCCGTGGAACGGCACGACGTGACCCTGCCGATCCTCGTCACCCTCGCGTTGGTCGGGTTCCTCGGCTCGGTCAGCGTCGCGCGGTTCGCCGCCCGCGACGCCACTGCGGGCGACACCACCCCCGACCACACGGATGACGGCACGGGTGACCCTCCGTCGTCCCCCGACCGCTCGACGCAGGAGGGCACCCCATGATCGACGTCCTCGCCGGGTTCTTCCTGGTTGCCGGCGCGACCCTCGCGCTCGTGGCCGCGATCGGCCTGGTGCGCTTCCCCGACGTGTTCAGCCGGATGCACGCCGCCACCAAGCCCCAGACCCTCGGCATCATCTGCATCCTCATCGGCCTGGCGCTGCGCCTGCAGACCGTCACGGCGGTCACCACGATCATCGTGATCATCGCGTTCCAGCTGTTGACCGCACCCGTGGCGTCGCACATGGTCGGCCGAGCTGCGTACCGGGTCGGGCTGATGGATCCGGCGCGCCTCACCCACGACGACCTGAAGGGCGAGGCCGAGGCGGGCGACGACCCCGGCGCCGCATCGACGTCGTGACGCACGACGTCCCCGCCGGCGAGGACGGGACCACTACTTGAGGAACTTGCTCGTCGAACGATCCTTGAGCAGGGTGCCGCCGGTCTGGCAGGTCGGGCAGTACTGCAGCGAGGAGTCGCTGAAGGTGACCTCGGCGACGGTGTCTCCGCACACCGGACACGCCTCGCCGGTGCGTCCGTGCACGCGCATCCGGGTGCGCTTGTCGTCCTTGAGGTCGGCCGGCGGCTTGCCGTGCGCCTCGGCCAGCGCCTCGGTGAGGACGTCGTGGATGGACGCCGAGAGCCGCGCCACCTGGTCGTCGTCGAGGGTCTCGGCGATCGCGAACGGCGACAGCTTCGCCGCGTGCAGGATCTCGTCGCTGTAGGCGTTGCCGATGCCGGCGAGGATCTTCTGGTCACGCAGCAGCCGCTTGACCTGCATGCGCCGGGCCAGCAGCGGCGCGAGCTCGAACCCCTCGGCGAGCGGGTCGGGACCCAGGGCGGCGATGCCCGCAACCTCCTGCGGGTCGCGCACGAGGTAGACCGCCAGGCCCTTGCGGGTGCCGGCCTCGGTGAGGTCGAAGCCCGCGTGGGGGCCGTCGCCGAGGTCGAGCCGCACGCGCAGGGCGAGCGGGCCGTTGCCGACCTTGACCCGCTTGTCGGCCAGCTGGTCGGACCAGCGGAGCCACCCCGCCTTGGCCAGGTGGATGACGAGGTGCAGGCCGTCGACGTCGATGTCGATGAACTTGCCGTGGCGGTGCAGACCCGTGACGGTGAGTCCGCGCAGGGCGTCGAGCGGAGGGTCGTACGTCTTCAGCACCGCGAACGAGGCGGGCTCCACGTCGGCGACGACCGCCCCCACCATGCGGGCGCGGAGGTCCGCGATCAGCGCGTCGACCTCGGGCATCTCAGGCACGGGTCCATCATGACCCGTCCCGCCGAGCTGCGTGCCCAGATGGGGGCGGTGATTCAGTCGTGGGCGGCGAAGAAGCCGTCCATGCCCGGCCAGGTGGTGCGGACGGCAGCCCGGCCGGTCAGCACGCCGAGGTGGCCCCCGGGGGCCTGCAGCAGCTGCGTGTCCGGCGCGCCCGTGACGAGGTCGATCAGGTGGCTCACGGCGGCGAGCGGAGCCAACGTGTCGTTCAGCCCCGCCACCACCAGCACCGGCACGTCGATGTCGGCCAGGTGCACCGGCCGGCCGCCGAGCTTCATCGTGCCCGTCGCGAACTCGTTCGAGCGCATCACGACGTGGTACAGCTGGCCGAACGTGCGGCCCGGGTAGGCGTACATGCTGCTCATGAACCGGTCGACGGCCTCGAGCTGGGCGAGGAAGTCGCGGTCGTCGGCGTGCGTGAGCATCGAGATCGGCTTGGTCAGGTACTTGTCGGCGGCCGACATCTGGAAGCCGAAGCGGGTCAGCGACGCGGGCACGCCACCCAGCGAGCGGTAGACGGGCCCGACGAGTCCCCCGATCACCCGGTCGACGGGACGCGCCAGCGCGAGCAGCGGCACCGCGCGCAGGTCGAACGGGCTCGCCACCGCGGTGACCGAGGCGATCGGCAGGTCCTGGCGGGCCGCTGCGGTGAACATCGTGAAGATGCCGCCGAGGCTCCACCCCACCATGTGCAGGTCCTCGTACCCCGCGTGCGCCGAGGCCCGCTCCAACGCGTCCGGCAGCACCGTGTCGACCCAGTGCTCGATGCCCAGCGAACGATGGCCGAAGTTCACCGGCCCGTAGTCGACGAGGTAGACCGTGCGGCCGCGGTTCACGAAGTACTCGACGACGCTGCACCCGCGACGTAGGTCGAACGCCAGGGCGGGCGCTGCCAGTGGCGGGACCAGGAAGATCGGCCGGCCGCGGCTGGGCACGCCGGGCGCGGCGTCGTACTTGTACAGCTCGTAGCCCTCGCGCTTGGTGATGCGCTCGCGCGGCATGGGCGTCAGGTCCGCGAGCGGACGACGTCGCACCTTGTCGGTGAGGTTCGTTCGCGCTGCCCCGAGGTCGCGGGGGACGCGGAGTGCGAGAAGGGCCACGGGCGGATCTTCCCACAGCCGCTGCGGGTCAGCCGGTGAACGTGAGCCAGAGCAGTGAGACGTTGAGCGCAATGACGATCGTCGCGACGACGCAGGCGGCCGCGGTCACGGCTCGTCGATTGACGTGCTCGCCCATCACGCTGCTGCTCGCGGTCAGCACGACCAGCGGGATCAGGGCGAAGGGGATGCCGAGCGAGAGCACGACCTGCGAGACGATCAGCGCTCGGCTCGGCTCCACGCCGATGGCGATCACGATGACCGCCGGGATCGCCGTGATGAGCCGGCGCAGGAGTCGCGGCAGGCGCATGCCCAGCAGCCCCTGCATGACCTCGGCGCCCGCCGCGCTGCCGACCGACGTCGACGCCAGGCCCGAGCCGAGCAGCGCCACGGCGAACAGCAGCGCCACGCCGGCGCCGAGCTCCGACGTCACCACCTCGTGCACCCCCGTGAGCGTCTCGGTGCCCTCGAGGCCGTAGAGCGCCGAGGCCGCCAGCACCAGCAGCGACAGGTTCAGCAGGCCGGCGAGCACCAGTGCGGCGACGACGTCGACGCGGGTGGCGCGCAGCAGCGTCGGCAGCGAGAGGCCGTGACCGCGGCTGCCGAGCCGGCTGGTGGTCAGGCTGGAGTGCAGGTAGATGACGTGGGGCATGACGGTGGCGCCGATGATGCCCGAGGCGAGCAGCACGCTCTCCGCGCCGTCGAACCGCGGCACCAGGCCGCCGGCGAGGGCACCGGCCTCCGGCGGGGCGACGAACAGGCCGGCGACGAATCCGACCGCGATCAGCGCGAGGAAACCCATGATCACGCGCTCGAGGGCACTCTGTCCGCGCCAGTCACCGATCATCAGGATCAGCACGGAGACCACCACGGTGACGAGCGCGCCGGCCACGAGCGGCAGGTCGAACAGCAGGTACAGCGCGATCGCACCGCCGACGACCTCGGCGAGGTCGGTCGCGATCGCGATGGCCTCGGCCTGCAGCCAGTAGGCGATGCGGGTGCGGGTCGGCAACCGTTCACCGAGGTGGGTCGACAGGGACCGTCCGGTGATCAGCCCCAGCTTGGCCGAGAGGTACTGCACCAGCACGGCCATGACGTTCGCCAGCACCACGACCCACACGAGGGTGTAGCCGAACGAGGCGCCGGCCGTGACGTTGGTGGCGACGTTGCCGGGGTCGACGTACGCGACTGCGGCGATGAAGGCCGGCCCGAGGAGCGCCACGCGGCGCAAGCGGTCACGGACGAGCATGCCGCCTAGCATCTCGCACCCCTGGACTGACCCAGGATTGGGTGGTCAGGTGCGACCTTGCCCGCGGGGGACGCACGATGATGCATTGCGGTAGCCCCAGCGACCCGGATGCATCATTCTTCGAGCCTGCAGGGGCGCACGATGATGCTTTGCGGTAGCCCCGACTACCCGGATGCATCATCGTCCGTCCCCGCTAGGGCGTCGGCTGGGCCACGCGGAACCGCCCCGGACCCGTCGGTGAGACGGGTGCGGGGCGGTGTCCGGACTGGGTCAGCGGCTGGCGCTGCGGCCGCCGCCGGCGCCACGCGAGGTGGGCTGACCGGACGGCTGGCCCGAGCGGTTGCGACCGGCGCCGTTGCGGTTGCGGCTGTTGCCGCCACCGGAACGACCGCGGGGTCCGCCGCCACCGTTGCCACCGTTGGAGCCGCCGCGGCCACGGCCGCCACCGTTGCCGCCACCGGCGCTGCGGTGACCGCGACCGTCGGTGATGGGCGAGTCGTCGCCGGGACGACCCGTCGTGGCGAGCGAGTCGACCGTCAGCGGCGACGCGAGCTCGCGCGCCTTGTGCTGGCGGGCGCTGACGCCGGCCTTGCGCTGCAGGGCGACGACGTCGCGCAGGTCCTCGGGCGCCGTCATGGTGACGACGGTGCCGGACTCACCGGCGCGAGCCGTGCGGCCCGAGCGGTGGGTGTAGGCCTTGTGCTCGGCCGGGGCGTCGAAGTGCAGCACGAGCGGCACGTCGTCGACGTGGATGCCGCGAGCCGCGATGTCGGTGGCCACGATGACCTGCGCGTCGCCGGAGGAGAAGCGAGCCAGGTTGCGGTCGCGCTTGCGCTGGTCGAGATCGCCGTGGAGGTCGACGGCCTCGATGCCGCCCTGCGTCAGCTGGCGGGCCACGCGGGCGGCGCCGCGACGGGTGCGGGCGAAGACGATGGTGCGGGGCGTGTTGAGCAGCAGGTCGCGGACGACCGTCATGCGCTCGGTGCGATCAGCCACGACGACGTGGTGCGACATCGTGCCGACCTCGCCCTGCGGGGTCTCGATCTCGTGCAGCACGTGCTCGGGCAGGTGACGCTTCACCAGACGGTCGACGTCACCGTCGAGCGTCGCCGAGAGCAGCAGGCGCTGGGCCGAGCGGGGGGTGGCGGCCAGCAGGGCGTCGATCGGCTTGAAGAAGCCGAGGTCGCACAGGTGGTCGGCCTCGTCGAGCACGATGATCTCGAGCCCGTCAAGGGTCACGGCGCGACGGTCGATCAGGTCGCTGAGGCGGCCCGGCGTGGCGACGACGAGGTCGACGCCGTCGCGCAGACGGGCGGCCTGGCGACCGATCGGCATGCCGCCGAGGACCGTCATGACGCGCAGCTGCAGCGCGTCGGCCAGCGGCGTGAGCACCCGCTCGATCTGGGTGGCGAGCTCGCGGGTCGGCACGAGGATCAGGCCGCGCGGCATGCGGGCCTGGCGACGGCCGCCGGCCAGCATGTCGAGCACGGGGACGCCGAAGGCCAGGGTCTTGCCCGAACCGGTGCGGGCACGGCCCAGCACGTTCTTGCCGGCGAGCGCCGACGGAAGGACCGCCTGCTGCACCGGGGTGGGCTCAGTGATGCCCTCACGGGCGAGGGCCCGCACCAGCGGCTTCGGCAGGCCGAGGTTCGAGAACCCGGTCTCTCCCGCGGCAGCGGGGGCGGTGGGCTTCGGGGTGGTGGCGGGCTCGGTGGACAGGGGAACAGAAACAGACGTGGGACTCACGGGACTCTCAGACGATCAGGGGCCCGCGGTGCGCGCATGAAGGCTGCGAAATCCTGGGCACGGAAGGGCCCCGATTCCCGGGGCCGAACCACCAGTCTAGCGGCTCGGACGCCTCAGCCCCGAATCCTGCGGCCCGAGCGTGGCCGAAGACACGTCGGTCAGGCGACGAGGTCGCCGTACTCGGGGTGCTTCTCGATGAACTTCCGCACGTACGAGCACTCGGGCACGATCTTCTCGCCCCGGCTGCGGATGTCGTCGAGCGCACCGCCGACGAGCTTGCCGCCGAGGCCCTGGCCGGAGTACGCATCGTCGACGACGGTGTGCGGCATGACGAGCGCGCCGTCACCGGACTGGATCTCGGTGTGGCCGGCGACGGCGCCGTCGACCACGATCTCGTAGCGGTGCTCGTCGTCGTTGCGGACGACCTCGATCGTGGGGTTCTCGCTCATGCTCCGACCATAGTGCGGATCGCGGAGGTGAACAGTCCGAGACCGTCGGTGCCGGGACCGCAGAGGTCCTCGACCGCGTGCTCGGGGTGCGGCATGAGGCCCACGACGTTGCCGCGCTCGTTGGAGATGCCGGCGATCGCGCGCAGCGACCCGTTCGGGTCTGTGCCCACGTACCGGAAGACCACGCGACCCTCGCCCTCGAGCCGGTCGAGCGTCTCGGCGTCGGCCACGAAACCACCCTCGCCGTTCTTGAGCGGGATGGTGATCTGCTGGCCCTCGGCGAAGTCGCGGGTCCAGGCGGTGTCGGCGTTCTCGACGCTGAGCACCTGGTCGCGGCACACGAAGGTGCGGTGGTTGTTGCGGATGAGCGCGCCCGGCAGCAGGTGCGACTCGCACAGGATCTGGAAGCCGTTGCAGATGCCCAGCACCGGCATGCCGCGCTCGGCGGCAGCGACGACCTCGGTCATGATCGGCGCGAAGCGGGCGATGGCGCCGCAGCGCAGGTAGTCGCCGTACGAGAAGCCGCCCGGCAGGACGATCGCCTCGACGTCGCCGAGGTCGTGGTCGCCGTGCCAGAGCGCGACCGGCTCGGCACCGGCGAGGCGCACCGCGCGGCGCGCGTCGACGTCGTCGAGCGAGCCCGGGAAGGTGACGACGCCGATCTTCATGACTCCACCCGGACCGTGTAGTCCTCGATGACCGGGTTGGAGAGCAGGGTGGCGGCGATCTTCTCGATCTCGGCCAGGGTGCCCGGCTCGGTGTCGGCGACCTCGAGCTCGAAGCGCTTGCCTTGGCGGACGTCGCTGACCCCGGAGAAGCCGAGCCGCGGCAGTGCGCCGTGGACCGCCTTGCCCTGGGGATCGAGGATCTCGGGCTTGGGCATGACGTCAACGACCACGCGAGGCATGCGCCGAGTCTATCGGCGCATGCCTCGCGGTCGGAAACGCGTCCCGGGTCGGCTGGGTCAGCCGGCCTGCGTGGGGACCTGCGGCCCCTCGGAGGGCTGCACGATGACGAACCCGGCACCGGAGAACGCGACCTGGAAGGCCTCGCCCGAGCCGCGGCCGATCAACGAGCCCGCCGTGAAGCTGGACTTGATCGAGGTCTGCAGACCGACCGACCAGGCGACCAGTGCGTTGGCGTCGGCGAAGGTCGGCGCCTCGGCCGGGTTGAGCACCACCGGGTTGCCGTCGGTGGTGACGGCCACCCACCCGGAGCCGCGCAGCGTGGTGTTGAACAGGCCGCCGGCGGCCATGCTTCCGCCCCGGACCCGCTCGACGTTCCAGTCGAGCGACGACGAGAACGCCAGCACCGCAGCACCGTTGACCGAGATGCCGCTGTTCGCGAGCCGCAGGATGTGCACGTGCTTGGCGGTGTCGGCCAGGAAGACGTCGCCGGCACCGCTGACCTGCATGAGCGACAAGCCCTCGCCGGTCATGGCCTTCTTGAGGAACTTCGCCGCGCCGCCGCCCTGGTAGGCGAAGTCGACGTTGCCCTGGTAGGCCACCATCGCGCCCTGCTTGGCCATGAACGGCTGGTCGATGCGGACCCGCAGCAGGCGCTCGTTCTGCTTCTGCGGACCCACGCCCTCGACCTCCGTGAAGGTGCCGTCGACCAGGTCACCGGAGAGCCCCGCGAACGGGTCACCCCCCTGCTGAGCCTGTGGTGGCGGTCCCGCCTGGCCGCCCTGGGGAGGCGGTCCGGCGACGTACGGGTCGGTCGAGGCGACGCCACCGTTGCTGACGTGCTCGGTCCAGCCGTTGCCGTCGTGGTAGCGGTACTCGTGCTTGCCGTTCGGGTCCGGCTGCCAACCTGCGCTCATGGTGACTCCTGTCGAGGTGAGGGTCGAGGGCGAACGGGCTCAGCTGAGCTCGCGCTTGAGGATCTTGCCGGTCGAGGTCATCGGCAGCTCGTCGCGGAACTCCACGATGCGCGGGTACTTGTACGCCGCGAACTGCTCCTTGCCCCAGGCGACCAGCTCGTCCTCGGTGATCTCGGCGCCGGGCTCGCGCACGACGACGGCCTTGATCTCCTCGCCGTGCGAGTCGTGGGGGACGCCGATGACCGCGACCAGCGAGACCGCGGGATGGCTCATCAGCACCTCCTCGAGCTCGCGCGGGTACACGTTGTAGCCCCCGCGGATGATCATGTCCTTGGAGCGGTCGACGATGTAGTAGAAGCCGTCGGCGTCCTTGCGGCCGAGGTCGCCGGAGCGGAACCAGCCGTCCTGGATCGCGTCGGCCGTCGCCTCCGGACGGTTGTAGTAGCCCTTCATGACGTTGTGGCCCTTGATCGCGATCTCACCGATCGCGCTCTTGCCGTCGTCCTGCGGCTCGTCGGAGACGTCGTTCCACTCGGCGTCGATCAGCTTCATCTCGACGCCCGGGATCGGCACGCCGATCGAACCGACGCGCGGCTCCTCGCCCCAGACACTGAACGAGGCGACCGGCGAGGTCTCGGACAGGCCGTAGCCCTCGAGGATCGTGACGCCGAAGCGGTCCTTGAACTGCTTGTGCACCTCGACCGGCAGCGCCGAGCCACCGGCAGCGGCCACGCGCAGGTTCGCCGCGAGGGTCTCGACCGGCACGTCGTCGCTCAACGCACCCAGCAGGCCCCAGTACATCGTGGGCACCCCCGCGAAGAAGGTGACCTTCTCGCGCAGCATCAGGCCGATGGCCGGCTCCGCCTCGAACCGCGGCAGCATCACGACGGTGCCGCCGAACGCGAAACCACCGTTCTGGATGACGGTCTGGCCGAAGGAGTGGAACAACGGCAGCACGCACAGGTACGTGTCGGGGTTCTCCGGATCGGCGCCGAAGAGGTCCTTGCCGCTCAGCGCGTTGTCGCGCATGTTGCGGTGGCGCAGCTCGGCGCCCTTGGGCTGACCGGTGGTGCCGGAGGTGTAGAGGATGACGGCGGTGTCGTCGTCGTCGCGCTCGACGGTCTCGAACGTCGGGGGCTGCTGGCCCACCAGCGGGGCGTAGTACTCGGGGCCCTCCAGCGGCGCCGGGGCGGCCGAGTCGAGCTTGATCAGGAAGAACTCGGTGCACGACTCGGTGGCCTCGAAGCCCTCGAGCGCGGCCTCGCCGATCGGCAGGTCGGCGGTGCCCTCGAACGCGAAGAACGCCTTCGCCTCGGAGTCGGCCAGGTGGTAGGCGACCTCGCGGCCCTTCAGCAGCACGTTGAGCGGGACCACGGTCGCGCCGGCCTTGAGGATGCCGTAGTAGATGATCGAGAAGTACGGCAGGTTCGGGCACGACAGCGCAACCTTGTCACCGGGCTGGATGCCGCGCGAGACCAGCAGGTTCGCCACCTGGTTCGCGGCACCGTTCACCTGCGCATAGGCCAGCTTCGTGTCGCCGAAGACGATCGCTGTGCGCTCGGCGTACTTCTGCGCGGAGTTCTCCAACAGGGCGGCAAGATTGGCCACGACGGCTCCTTCAAGATGCGGGGGGATTACGTCTCAGACTACTCACGGTTCGCCCGGTCGACCGGGGGTACGGCCCGGACATGAGCACCGTCGCCGTCATCCTCGTGATCGTCGCCGTGCTGGGCCTCGGGATCGCCACCCTCTCGACCCGGCTGCGCGACCTTCCGCTCTCGGAGCCGCTCCTGGCGCTGGCCGCCGGAGCGCTCGTCGGTCCGGCCGTCCTCGGCGTGGCGGACCTGCCGCCCGTCACCGAGCGGTCGCACGAGATGCACGAGCTGTCCCGCGTGCTCCTGGCCGTCTCGGTCATGGCCGTCGCCCTGCGCTACCCGGCACGTGAGGCCTGGCGGCTGCGCGGGCCGGTCGCCCTGATGCTCGTCGTGGTGATGCCACTCATGGCGGCCGCCGGAGCGTTGGTCTCGTGGCCTCTCGGCCTCGGGCTCGCGGCGGCCATCGCGCTCGGCTGCGCGATGTGTCCCACCGACCCGGTGCTCGCCTCCAGCGTCGTGACCGGCCAGCAGGCCGAGCGGGACCTCCCGGAGCGCACGCGTCGACTGCTGTCCCTGGAGTCGGGGGCGAACGACGGCCTGGCGCTGCCGCTCGTGCTGCTGGCCCTCCTGCCGCTCGGCGCGGTGACCGGGTCCCACGTCGGCGTCGAGATCGTCAGAGAGGTGCTCGGCGCCCTCGTGCTCGGTGCCGTCGCAGGCTGGGTGGCCGGCCGGGCGATCCGTGCCGGCGAGGATCACGGTGCCACCGACCCCGCGCCCGTCCTCGTGTTCACGCTCGTGCTGGCCCTCGGCGTGCTGGGCGCTGCCGAGCTGCTGCAGGTCGGCGGCGTGCTGGCCGTCTTCGTGGCCGGGCTGGCACTCAACCTCTCCAGCCCCGGTGACGACCGTGCGGAGGCCGTGGTGCTCGACGAGGCAATGAACCGCTTCGTGCTGCTCCCGGGGTTCGTGCTGCTCGGGATCGTGCTCCCGTGGGCGGCGTGGGACGACCAGGGTTGGGGTCTGCTGCTCGTGGTGCTGGGGGTGCTCGTGCTGCGACGCCTGCCCTGGCTCCTGCTGCTGCACCGGCCCCTCCGGCTGCCGTGGGCTGACGCCCTGTTCCTCGGCTGGTTCGGCCCGATCGGGGTGTCGGCCATGTTCTACCTGACCCTGCTGGTCGAGCGGATGCCGCACACCGAGGCAGTGCCGGTGCTGGCGATCGGCACGGCGGTCGTGGCGGCGAGCACCGTGGTGCACGGCGCCACGAGCGCACCCCTGCGACGGCTGTACGCCCGGCGCACGTCGGCGAGCGGCGAGTCCGGGGGTCAGAAGCGTTCGCCGGTGAGCCGCTCGTAGGCCTCGATGTACCGGGCGCGGGTGCGCTCGACGACCTCGGCCGGCAGGGTCGGCGGCGGGGTGTCGGAGGCTCGGTCCCAGCCGGACTCCGGCGACAGCAGCCAGTTGCGCACGATCTGCTTGTCGTACGAAGGCTGGGGACCTCCGGGACGGAGGTCGTCGGCGGGCCAGAAGCGCGAGGAGTCGGGCGTCAGCACCTCGTCGGCCAGCACGATCGTGCCGTCGGGCCGGGCGCCGAACTCCAGCTTGGTGTCGGCCAGCACGATGCCGCGCTCGCGGGCGATGCCCTCGGCGCGCTCGTAGACCGCCAGCGTCAGCTCGCGGAGCCGGTCGGCGGTCTCGGCGCCCACGGTCTCGACCACGGCCTCGAAGGTGACGTTCTCGTCGTGCTCCCCCAGGTCGGCCTTCGTCGCCGGGGTGAAGATCGGGGTGGGGAGCCGCGAGCCGTCGTCGAGCCCGTCGGGCAGCGGCACGCCGCACACCTCGCCGGTGGCGCGGTAGTCGATCAGGCCAGACCCGGTCAGGTAGCCGCGAGCCACGCACTCGACGGGGTACATCGCCAGGTTCTCGCACACCACGGCGCGACCGGCGACCATGTCGGGCACGTCGGTGGAGAGGACGTGGTTCGGCACGATGTCCTCGAGCTGGGCGAACCACCACGACGACATGCGGGTGAGGATCTCGCCCTTGTCGGGGATGCCCGGGCTCAGCACGTGGTCGAAGGCGCTGATGCGGTCGGAGGCGACCATCAGCAGGTCGCCGCTCGCCAGCTCGTACAGGTCGCGGACCTTGCCCGAGTGCAGGTGGGTGGCTCCGGGAATCTCAGGCATCACGGGATCAGGCTAGTGGTGGGGGCGCCGGAGCGGGCACGATGGCGTCATGGGCGTCGTTCATCCCGGGGCCGAGATGGTCCCCACCAAGCACGAGCTCCTCACCACCTGGCTGCCGACCCAGCCGTGGTGGCCGCCCGGGGCGGAGGTGCCGCAGCTCGAGGCGAGCTTCCGGCTCGACGACCCGGCGGGCGAGGTCGGCATCGAGACCTTCCTGTTACGCGTGGGCGGTGGCGTCGTGCAGGTGCCCATGACCTATCGCAGCGCTCCGCTCGAGGGCGGCGAGCTGATCGGCGAGACGCAGCACTCCGCGCTCGGTCCCCGCTGGGTCTACCTGGGCACGAGCGACCCGGTCTACGTCACCGAGACGACGGCGGTCATCCGTGAGGGCCGCGGCGAGGTGCAGCTGCTGCGGCCCGACGGCACCCCGATCCCACCGCGTCCCACCGCCGCGCGGGTGCAGGGCTCGGGCACCGGCAGCGGGCGGCTGACCGTGGTGATCTCCGAGAACGACGCGCCCACGGAGGCTTCGGGCACGCTCACCGCCACCTGGGCCGAGCAGCCCGACCCGGTCGTCCTCGCCTGGTTGTCCTGACCCTCAGACGATGGCACTGGGAGCGTAGGCCGCGGCCTCGGGGTCGCCGGCCAGCACCTGCTCGATGCGGGCGACCACGGCACCGACCTGTGAGACGGCCGCGCCGGTGAACTCGATGGGATCGGCGACGAGCGACGCGAGGTCGGCCTCGGTGAGACCGAGCCGCGGGTCGGCGGCCAGCCGGGCGAAGAGATCGTTCTGCGCCGAGCCCTGCTCACGCATCTCGAGGGCGACCTTCACGGCGTGCTCCTTGACGGCCTCGTGCGCGATCTCACGACCCACACCAGCACGCACGGCCGCCATCAGGACCTTGGTGGTGGCCAGGAACGGCAGGTAGCGGTCGAGCTCGCGCTGCACCACGGCGGGGAACGTGCCGAACTCGTCGAGCACGGTCAGGAAGGTCTCGAACAGGCCGTCGGTGGCGTAAAAGGCGTCGGGCAGCGCGATGCGCCGCACCACCGAGCACGACACGTCGCCCTCGTTCCACTGGTCGCCGGCCAGCTCGCCGATCATCGACACGTAGCCACGCAGCACGACCGCGAGCCCGTTGACCCGCTCGCAAGAGCGCGTGTTCATCTTGTGCGGCATGGCGCTGGAGCCGACCTGGCCGGGCTGGAAGCCCTCGGTGACCAGCTCGTTGCCGGCCATCAGGCGGATCGTGGTGGCGAGGTTCGACGGCGCGGCCACGACCTGCGCGAGCGCGGTGACGACGTCGTAGTCGAGCGAGCGCGGGTAGACCTGGCCGACGCTCGTGAGCACGCGGTCGAACCCGAGGTGCCCGGCCACACGACGCTCAAGCTCCTCGATCTTCGCCGCGTCCCCGCCCAGGAGGTCGAGCATGTCCTGGCTGGTGCCGACGGGGCCCTTGATGCCGCGCAGCGGGTAGCGGGCCACCAGGTCGTCGAGTCGCTCGAGCGCGACCAGCAGCTCGTCGGCGATCGTCGCGAAGCGCTTGCCGAGCGTGGTGGTCTGCGCGGCGACGTTGTGGCTTCGGCCGGCCATGACCAGCTCGGCGTGCTCCCCGGCCAGGCGCCCCAGGCGGGCGAGCGTGGCGACGATCCGGCGGCGGACGACGGCGAGCGAGGCCTTGACCTGCAGCTGCTCGACGTTCTCGGTGAGATCGCGCGACGTCATGCCCTTGTGGATGTGCTCGGTGCCGGCCAGCGCGCAGAACTCCTCGATGCGCGCCTTCACGTCGTGGCGGGTGACCCGCTCGCGCGCCGCGATCGAGGCGAGGTCGACCTGGTCGATGACGGCCTCGTAGGCCTCGACGACACCGTCGGGTGTCTCGACGCCGAGGTCACGCTGCGCCTTGAGCACGGCGATCCAGAGCTGGCGCTCCAGCACGATCTTGTGCTCGGGCGACCAGATGCGGGCCAGCTCGGCGGAGGCGTAGCGGGAGGCGAGGACGTTCGGCGTGGTCACCGGCCCAGTCTTTCATCGTGCCGGCGGCGCCCCACCATCAGTCACGCTTCCGGGCGGCACCGACCAGGTCGACGACGCCCAGCACGCCCAGCACGATGCCCAGGGGCAGACCGCGGAACCAGCCGAACTCGGTGTCGCGGAAGAAGATCAGCAGGGCGGCCGCCACGACGATCGTCACGACGCCGATGAACATCCGGAAGTGGCGCATGGCACCGACATTAGGTCAGAGCTGAATGTGGCCCTGCTCGGCGGCCAGCGCGATGTCGGTGCGGTGCTGGCCGCCCTCGATGCGGATGGCGCCCACCCCGGCGTAGGCCCGGGCGCGGGCGTCGGCGAGGTCGGTGCCGACGGCGGTCACCGACAGGACGCGGCCACCGGCCGTGACGAGCGAACCGTCATCGGCGAGCGCGGTGCCGGCGTGGATGACGTCGACGCCCTCGAGCCCGTTGGCGGCGTCGACGCCGGTGATGGCATCGCCGCTGCTGGAGGTGGCGGGGTAGCCGGCCGACGACATCACGACGGTCACGGCGGTGGCGTCGAGCCAGTGCGGCATGCCCACCTGGTCGAGCGTGCCGGTCGCGGCGCCGTGCAGCAGCGCCGACAGCGGCGTGCGCAGGAGCGCGAGGATCGCCTGGGTCTCGGGGTCGCCGAAGCGGGCGTTGAACTCGACGACCCGGACGCCGCGACTGGTGAGCGCCAGGCCGGCGTAGAGCAAACCGGCGAACGGCGTGCCGCGGCGGCTCATCTCCTCGACGGTCGGCACCAGCACACGACGCGTCACCTCGGCGACGAGATCGTCGGGGGTCCAGCCGAGCGGGGTGTAGGCGCCCATGCCACCGGTGTTAGGGCCCTCGTCGCCGTCGAGCGCGCGCTTGAAGTCCTGCGCCGGCTGCAGCGGCAGGACGGTCGAGCCGTCGGTGACGGCGAACAGGGAGACCTCGGGTCCGTCGAGGAACTCCTCGATCACGACGCGGTCGCACGAGAGCGCATGGTCGAGCGCCTCCTGCCGGTCGTCGGTCACGACGACACCCTTGCCGGCCGCGAGCGCATCGTCCTTCACCACGTAGGGCGGGCCGAAGCCGTCGAGTGCTGACTCGATCTGCTCGCGGGTCTCGCACACGTGGGCCATCGCGGTGGGCACCTGCGCGGCCGCCATGATCTCCTTCGCGAACGCCTTGGACCCCTCGAGCTGCGCGGCGGCGGCAGTGGGGCCGAAGCAGGCGATGCCCGCGGCGCGGACCGCGTCGGCGACGCCCGCGACGAGCGGCGCCTCCGGACCGATGACGACCAGGTCGGCCTCGAGCCGGGTCGCGAGCGCGGCGACGGCCGCACCGTCGAGCGGGTCGACGTCGTGCAGGGTCGCGACCTCGGCGATGCCGGGGTTGCCGGGGGCCGCATGGACCTCCGTGACGCCCGCGTCGCGCGAGAGGGAGAGGGCGAGCGCGTGCTCGCGGCCGCCGGTGCCGATGACGAGCGTCTTCACGGGACCCGACCCTACCCGCCGCGCGGGGCCGCGGATGACGCCCTGTTCGCCGGGTGCGACGGGCGACCTGTGACGATGTGGCCGATGAACCTGCTCGCCTCGCTCGACCTGCCGGACGACGCCGACCGCGCCGTGGCCGTCGGCGACGCCGTGATGTCCCGTCACGAGCTGCTCGAGGCGACGACCCGCCTCGCCGCCGGGCTTCCGGACGACGGTCCCGTCGCGGTCCACGCCAGCCCGTCGCTCGAGACCATCGTCGGTGTCGTCGCCGCGCTGCGGGCCGGTGTGCCCGTCGTGCCCGTGCCACCCGACTCGGGTCCCGCCGAGCTGCGCCACGTGCTGACCGACTCCGGCGCGACGGCGTGGATCGGACCTCCCGTCGATGGTGTCGACCTGCCGCCCGTGCGTGCTGGTACTGGTTCCGGTGGGCCAGAACCGCGGACCGGGGGAAGTCCGGCGATGATCCTCTACACGTCCGGCACGACGGGTTCCCCCAAGGGCGTCGAGCTGAGCACCTCCGCGCTCGCCGCCGGTCTCGACGCCCTGGCTGAGGCGTGGGCCTGGACGCCCGACGACACCGTGGTGCACGGCCTGCCGCTGTTCCACACCCACGGCCTGATCCTTGGCGTGCTCGGCTCCCTGCGCGTCGGCTCGCGCTTCTCGCACACCGGCAAGCCCACGCCGGCGGCCTACGCGGCCACGCCCGGATCGATGTACTTCGGCGTGCCGACCGTCTGGAACCGCATCGCCGCCGACGAGTCCGCGGCCCGGTCGCTCGCGAGCGCACGGCTGATCGTCTCCGGCAGCGCGCCCCTGCCGGTCAGCCTCTTCGCGCGGCTCGCCGGCCTGGTCGGCCAGTCCCCCATCGAGCGCTACGGCATGACCGAAACCCTCATCACGCTCAGCACCCGCGCCGACGGCGAGCGTCGCCCGGGCTGGGTGGGGCAGCCGGTGCGCGGTGTCGAGACCCGGCTCGTGACCGAGGACGGGGTCGAGGTACCGGCCGACGGCGAGACGATCGGCCGCCTGCAGGTGCGCGGGCCGCTGCTGTTCAACGGCTACCTCGGTCGGCCCGAGGCCACCGCCGAGTCGTTCACCGACGACGGCTGGTTCCGCACCGGCGACATCGCCGTGCGTGATGCCGACGACTTCCATCGCATCGTCGGGCGGGAGTCGACCGACCTCATCAAGTCCGGCGGCTACCGCATCGGCAGCGGCGAGATCGAGGCGTCACTGCTCGACCACCCGGCCGTCGTCGAAGCGGCCGTCGTCGGGGTGCCGAACGACGACCTCGGCCAGCGCATCGTCGCATTCGTGGTGCTCACGGGCTCCCGCCGTGCGGGCCTCGAGGACGCGCTCATCGAGCACGTCGCCACCCAGCTGTCGTGGCACAAGCGGCCGCGTCAGGTCGTCGTGCTCGACACGCTCCCCCGCAACCCCATGGGCAAGGTCCAGAAGACGCTCTTGACCTGAATTGGGCCAACCTGAGTCAGAGCAGGTCGTGGACCACGATCGTCTGCTCGCGGCCGGGGCCGACGCCGATCGTCGAGATGCGCGAGCCGCTCATCTGCTCGAGCGCCTCGACGTAGGTCTGCGCCGACTTCGGCAGGTCTGCGAACTCGCGCGCACCGGAGATGTCCTCGGACCAGCCCTCGAAGTACTCGTAGATCGGCTTGGCGTGGTGGAAGCCGGTCTGCGTCGTGGGCATCTCCTCGACGCGCTCGCCGTCGACGTCGTAGGCGACGCACACGGGGATGCGGTCCCAGCCGGTCAGCACGTCGAGCTTGGTCAGCACGAAGTCGGTGACGCCGTTGATGCGCGCGGCGTAGCGGGCGACGGGGGCGTCGTACCAGCCACAGCGGCGCGGGCGGCCCGTGGTGGTGCCGAACTCGTGGCCGTTGACGCGCAGGCGCTCGCCGTCCTCGTCGAACAGCTCGGTGGGGAACGGGCCCTCACCGACGCGGGTGGCGTACGCCTTGACGATGCCGATGACGCGGGTGATCTCGGTCGGCGGGATGCCCGACCCGGTGCACGCGCCGGCCGAGGTGGCCGACGACGACGTGACGAACGGGTACGTGCCGTGGTCGACGTCGAGCAGCGTGGCCTGGCCCGCCTCGAGCAGCACGGTCTTGTCCTCCCGCAGCGCGTCGTGCAGCAGCAGCGAGGTGTCGGCGACCATGGGGCGCAGCCGCTCGGTGTAGCTCAGCAGCTCCTCGACGATCTCGTCGACCTCGACGGCACGGCGGTTGTAGACCTTGGTGAGGATCTGGTTCTTCAGCTCGAGGGCACCCTCGACCTTGGCGCGCAGGATCTTCTCATCGAAGAGGTCCTGGATGCGGATGCCCAGCCGGTTCATCTTGTCGGCGTACGTGGGGCCGATGCCTCGGCCCGTGGTGCCGATCTTGCGGCTGCCGAGGAAGCGCTCGGTGACCTTGTCGAGCGTGCGGTTGTAGTCCGCGATGACGTGCGCGTTGGCGCTGACGACCAGGCGCGAGGTGTCGATGCCGCGGGCCTCGAGCCCGTCGATCTCCTCGAACAAGACCGACAGGTCGACCACCACACCGTTGCCGATGACCGGCACGCAGCCGGGGCTGAGGATGCCGCTGGGCAGCAGGTGCAGCGCGTACGTCTCGGCGGTGCCGTCGGGGTTGCGGATGACGACGGTGTGGCCGGCGTTGTTGCCGCCGTTGAACTTGACGACGTAGTCGACGCGGCTGCCGAGCAGGTCGGTGGCCTTGCCCTTGCCCTCATCGCCCCACTGGGCGCCGACGATCACGACTGCGGGCATTCGGGTGACCCCCCGTTGACGTACGGAAAGCCCCGCACGCGGGGCTCTTACCGGCGCAGTCTACCCACCCGGGGCCTAGTGTTTCCAGCGTGAGCCCCACTCCCCCCGTCCCCTGGGTCGTCATCGTGAACGCCGATGCCGGCAGCAGCGCGCCCGACGTCGTCGAACGCGTCGTGCGGACGCTCGAGAAGTCCGTGCCCGTGCAGCTGGCCGAGACCGACGACCTGGACCACCTCGCGCGGGCGGTGGAGAAGGTTGCCGACGAGGGCGTCATCGTGGTGCTCGGCGGCGACGGAAGCCTTCACGCCGTCGTGGGCTGCCTCGAGGACGCCGATCGGCTCGAGTCGGTCGTCGTGGGGCTGGTGCCGCTGGGCACTGGCAACGACTTCGCGCGCACGATCGGGTCCGACCGGGACGATCCGGTGGCTGCGGCCACGGCCCTGCTGAGCGCCACCGAAGGACGGATCGACCTCGTGCACGGCGACGACGGCATGGTCATGGTCAATGCCGCCCACGTCGGTATCGGCGCTGATGCCGCCCTCGACGCGGAGCCGTGGAAGGACAAGCTGGGCGTCGTCGGCTACGCGATCGGCGCCGTCGTCTCGGGCGTGCGGGCCAAGGGCTTCCGCGCTGCGGTCACCGTCGACGGCGAGACCGTCCCGGGGCGCGGTCGCCTCGTGCAGGTCGCCATCGGCAACGGGCGCTACATCGGTGGGGGCACGCCCCTGCTGCCCGAGGCCGATCCGACGGACGGACTCGTCGACGTCGCCATCTCGTGGGCCGACAGCCGGTTCCGGCGGCTCGGCTATGCGTGGCGTCTGCGCAAGGGCCGCCACCCGCAGCGCGACGACGTCGAGTACCTGCGCGGATCGGTCGTCACGGTGCTCGGTCAGCCCGTGCGCGGCAACGTCGACGGCGAGCTGACCGACCCCGCACCGCAGCACACCTGGCGGGTCGCCCCCGGCGCCCTCCGCATGCTCCTCCCCTGATCAGACGAGGGCGGCGTACGCCTCGGGGCTCGACTCGTGCAGGAACTCACGGCAGCGGTGCGCCTCAGCAGCGTCGTTCAGCCGCTCGGACGCCTCGGCCAGCGCGGCCAGCGACCGCAGGAAGGGCCGGTTCGGCTCGTGCTCCCACGGCAGGGGCCCGTGGCCCTTCCAACCATTGCGGCGCAGCAGGTCGAGCGAGCGGTGATAGCCGGTGCGCACGAACGCGTAGCCCTCGAGGTCACGGCCGTCGGCCAACGCCTGCTCGGCCAGGGTGACCCAGGCGAGCGCCGAGTCGGGGTGCAACGTGGCGACGGTCTGTGCACTGTCGCCGGCCGCCAGCTCGGCGGCTCCGGGGTCCTCGGGAAGCAGGGTCGCGGGCGGTTCGCCGAAAAGATTCGTCATGCCCCGAGCCTAGGCGCCGACACCTCAGAGCTTGGTGCCGGCCGAGCGCAGGTTCTGGCAGGCCTCGACGATGCGCGCGGCCATGCCGGCCTCGGCGGCCTTGCCCCAGGCCCGCGGGTCGTACTGCTTCTTGTTGCCGACCTCACCGTCGACCTTCAGCACACCGTCGTAGTTGGTGAACATGTGCGCGGCGACCGGGCGGGTGAAGGCGTACTGCGTGTCGGTGTCGACGTTCATCTTGACGACGCCGTAGTCGACGGCCGCCGAGATCTCCTCGGGCAGCGAGCCCGAGCCACCGTGGAAGACGAAGTCGAAGGCGTTCTGCGTGCCGAACTTCTCGGCGACGACGTCCTGGGCCGACTTCAGCACCTCGGGGCGCAGCTTGACGTTGCCGGGCTTGTAGACGCCGTGGACGTTGCCGAAGGTCAGCGCCGTCAGGTAGCGGCCCTTCTCGCCGAGCCCGAGGGCCTCGACGGTCGCGATGGCGTCCTCGGGCGAGGTGTAGAGCTTGTCGTTGATCTCGGCCTCGACACCGTCTTCCTCACCACCGACGACGCCGATCTCGACCTCGAGGATGATGTTGGCGGCGGCGCACTGGGCCAGCAGCTCCTGGGCGATCTCGAGGTTCTCGGGCAGCGGAACTGCCGAGCCGTCCCACATGTGCGACTGGAAGTACGGCAGGCCACCGCTCTTCACGCGCTCCTCGGAGGCGGCCAGGAGCGGGCGGACGAAGCCGTCGAGCTTGTCCTTGGGGCAGTGATCGGTGTGCAGTGCGACGTTGACCGGGTACTTCTTGGCCACCTCCTGCGCGAACGCGGCGAAGGCCAGGGAGCCCGAGACCATGTCCTTGACCGTGGGGCCGGAGAGGTACTCGGCGCCACCGGTGGAGATCTGGATGATCCCGTCGCTCTCGGCCTCGGCGAACCCGGCGAGGGCCGCGTTCAGGGTCTGCGACGACGAGACGTTGATGGCCGGGTAGGCGAAGGACTCGCGCTTGGCCTTGTCCAGCATCTCGGCGTAGATCTCGGGAGTGGCGACGGGCATGCGGTGCTCCTGACAGGGTCGGGCGGGACGACGAGGGCCAGTATTCCAGCACTGCCGGACGTGATGACCGGAGGGAGCGGACCGGCTCAGGCGTTGAGCGCCCGCACGGCGGCCCGCGCCGCCACCTGGATGGGGCTCCAGACCGACGCGAACGGCGGTGCGTAGGCCAGGTCGAGCATCACGACGTCGTCGACCGTCATCTCGGCAGTGATGGCTGTGGCTGCGGCGTCGACCCGCAGGCCCGCGTTCTCGGTGCCCACCACCTGCACGCCGAGCAGCCGGCGCGTGGCCCGGTCGGCCACCATCAGCACCGTGAGCGCACCGGCGTCGGGCATGTACCCGGCCCGGTCGCTCGTCTCGATGGAGACGACCACCGGGTCGTGACCGGCGTCCCGCGCCTGCTGCTCCCCGAGCCCCGTGCGGGAGATCTCGAGGGCGCAGAACTTGGTGATGGCGGTCTGCACGACGCCCGGGAACGTCAGCCGCGGCGGCTCCCCCAGCAGCGTGGCGGCGACGTCGTCGGCCACGACCATGCCCTGCTTGTTGGCGTGAGTGCCGAGCGGCAGGTGGACCGGCAACCCAGTGGTGCGGTCGCGGGTCTCGACGCAGTCGCCCGCCGCCCACACCCCGTCGACCCCGGCCACCCGCTGGCGCACGTCGGTGACGATGCCACCCTTGACGCCCGTCGGGAGCCCCGCAGCGGACGCCAGCGCCGATCGCGCCCGGACACCCAGCCCGAGCACGACGAGGTCGGCCGGCAGCACGTCCTCCCCGCCCGAGCCGCTGGTACGGACACCACGGACGTGACCCTCGGCGTCCAGCTCGAAGCTGCTGACCTCGGTCTCGGTGCGCAGCTCGATGCCACGCCCCCGCATGGCCGTGGCGACCTTCTGCGACAGGGGTGTCTCGAGCATCGACAGGGGCAGCGGTGACCGCTCGACGACGGCCGTGGCGATGCCGCGGATGACGAAGGCCTCGGCCATCTCGAGCCCGATGTAGCCGCTGCCCACGACGACGACGTGCTCGGGCTTGTCCTCGAGCGCATCGATGACCCGCTGGCCGTCGCCGAGGGTCTGGACCCCGAGGATGCCGGCCCCGTCGACGCCCGGCAGGCGAGGACGCACCGGCTCCGCGCCCATGGCCAGCACGAGGGCGTCGTAGGCGATGTGCTCGCCGGTGTCGGTGGTGACGGTGCGCGCGTCGACGTCGAGCGCCACCGCCTCGACGCCCATGCGCAGGTCGATGCCGTGCTCGAGGTGCTCGGCCGGGCTGCGCGCCACGAGGTCCTCGGCGTCGCCGACCTCGCCGGCGACCCAGTACGGGATGCCGCACGCCGAGTACGACGTCCACTCCCCCCGCTCGAGCACGACCACCTCGTGCTCGCGGGGCAGACGACGACGCAGTGCCGCCGCGGCAGTCATGCCGGCAGCGTCACCCCCGACCACCACGACACGTGCCATGGCGCGAGCCTAGGGCAGGTCCGAGTGGGCGGCTGGTGGGTCCAGCCGCTTCTCGAACCAGTGCTGCGCGTACGGATTGTCGTTGTATCGCGGCACCTCGGTGTAACCGGCCGAGCGGTACATCGCGACGGCGGCGGTCAGCTCGGCGTTCGTGTCCAGACGCACGACGGCGTGCCCGTGCTCGGCCGCACCCTCCTCCAGGCGACGTAGCAGCCGCGCCGCGATCCCGAGGCCGCGCCAGGCGGGGTCGACCCACATGCGCTTGATCTCGGCGGCGCCGTCGGCGAGCCAGCGCAGCGCGCCGCAGCCGATCACGTCGTCCTCGGAGCGGACCACGAAGAACTCGCCGAGGTCGCCGGCGAAGTCCTCGGCGTCGTGCGCGGCCTGGTCGGGGTCGAAGCCGGTGCTGAAGCGGTCGTCGAGCTCGCGCAGGTAGGCCGACGCAGCCCGCTTCGCGTCCGGGGAGGTGGGGTCGTCGACGGTGATCGTGACCGTGGCCGCTCGCGCCCGTCGGTCGCCCAGCTCGGGGCCCGCGTCGTTCATGGCACCGACGGTAATGGTCGACGGCATCGCGTCGTCAGACGGCGTGCTGGCGAACCCACGCGTGCATCGCGACCGCGGCGGCCGCTCCCGCATTGATGGAGCGGGTCGAGCCGAACTGTGCGATCGACAGGAGCCGGTCGCTCGCCGCACGTGCCGCGTCGCTGAGGCCGGGACCCTCCTGACCGAAGACCAGCACGCAGCGCTCCGGCAGCGTGGCCGACTCGATCGGCTCCGCTCCCTCGACGTTGTCGATGCCGAGCAGCGGGAGCCCAGCGTCCTGCGCCCACGCGACCAGGTCGTCGACCGACTCGTGGTGGCGGACGTGCTGGTAGCGATCGGTGACCATCGCCCCGCGACGGTTCCACCGCCGCTTGCCGACCACGTGCACCTCGGCCGCCAGGAAGGCATTGGCGGTGCGCACGATCGAGCCGATGTTGAAGTCGTGCTGCCAGTTCTCGATCGCCACGTGGAAGCCGTGCCGGCGCTCGTCGAGGTCGGCGACGATCGCCTCGACCGTCCAGTACCGGTAGCGGTCGACGACGTTGCGGCGGTCGCCCTCGGCCAGCAGCTCAGGGTCGTAGCGCGGGTCGGTGGGCCACTCGCCGGGCCAGGGCCCGACTCCCACCTCACCGTCACCGGGCGGTGCGGCGCCGTCCGGGTCGGTCACACCCCGAACTCGTCGCGGTACGCACGCACCGCGTCGAGGTGCTCGGCGTGCCGGCCGGTCTCCTCCAGGAAGGCGATGACGTCGGCGAACGTGACGATGGCGTCGACCCCGAAGCCGAGGTCGCGCTCGACCTCGCCGATCGCCGACAGCTCACCGCGACCCCGTTCCTGCCGGTCGACCGCCACGACGACGCCCGCGACCTGCGCGCCGGCGGCATCGACGATGTCGACGACCTCCCGGATCGCGGTGCCCGCGGTGATGACGTCGTCGACCACGAGCACCCGGCCCTTGAGCGGGGACCCGACGATCGTGCCGCCCTCGCCGTGGTCCTTGGCCTCCTTGCGGTTGAAGCACCACGGGACGTCGCGGTCGTGGCGCTCGGCCAGCTGCACGGCGGTGGCGGCGGCGATGGGGATGCCCTTGTAGGCCGGTCCCATCAGCACGTCGAACTCGCGCCCGGACGCCACGATCGCGTCGGCGTAGAAGCGACCCAGCCCGGCCAGCGCTGCACCGGAGTCGAAACCACCGGCGTTGAAGAAGTACGGCGACATCCGGCCGGACTTGAGCGTGAACGCCCCGAAGCGCAGCACGCCCAGGTCGAGCGCGAGCTCGATGAACGCGCGCTGGTAGTCGCGCAGCATCACTCGGCGGGGGCCGTGGCTGCGTCGGCCGCCTGCGCGGCAGGCTTCTCGGTCGTCTCGACCAGCCGGCCCAGCGCAACCTGGCGGTCGTCGGTGTGGAAGAGCTCCGAGCAGGTCAACAACGTGATCAGCTCCTCGGTCGGCGTGGCACCGCGCTGGTCGGGGTCCGGCACCGGGAAGAGCGGCCAGGAGGTCGAGAAGTCGACGCGGATGTCGCGACCGTTCGTGGTGAGCTCGTAGACGTACAGGTGGGTGCGGGTCTCGATCTCGACGCGGTCGCCGACCTCGAGGTTCAGGAAGTCGCGGAACGGCTCGCCATGGGTGACGCGGTGGCCGGCGATGACGAAGTTGCCGATCTGGCCGGGCCCGACGTTCTTGTCGTCCCAGCCGACGCCCGAGGACAAGGCCTCGTCACTGAAGGTGGGGACGATCGGGACCTCGTAGTCGGCGCCGAACCGCTCGACGCGCAACAGGCCGACGGCGTTGGCATCGATGTTGTTCGCCCAGCTCTCCTCGATCTTGTCCTTGATCGCGGACTGCTTCTGCTCGGCGACGATGTTCGTGCCGTAGTACTGCCAGCCCACGTAGCCGAGGAAGCCGAGGCCGGTCAGGATCAGCAGGACGCCGATCAGCGTCACCACGCGGCTGCTGCGGCGGCGCGGGGCGCGGCGTCGGGGAGCCTTCGGCGGCTCCTGGAGGGTCGTCGTCACCCCCCCATGGTCTCACCCCGGGGCCAATGCTGGGAGGCCCACGAATTTTTCCGCCCGGCTCGACGGTTTTCGTTTCAACTGTGACCCTCGGGTGCGCTACAGTTGTTCACGCAGGGTCGGTAGTTTCTGACCGTCGGCTCCTGTTGTCGCCCCGCCGTTTCACCCCCCGAGAACGGCGGGGCGACTTATGTCTCCAGCCAGTTTGGTTGCCCCCGCGTTAGTCTCGACGGATGCGCACCGCGAGCGTCCGCCTGCAGGGTCTGGACACGTCGATCTTCGCCCAGATGAGCGCGCTCGCGGCCCGTACCGGCGCCGTGAACCTGGGTCAGGGGTTCCCTGACGCCGACGGCCCGTCCGAGGTGATCGAGCAGGCGATGCGCGCGATGCGGGACGGTCACAACCAGTACGCGCCGGGCCTCGGCATCCCCGAGCTGCGTGCGGCGATCGCGCGACACCAGCAGCGTCATCACGGTCTGGTCGTCGATCCCGAGACCGAGGTCGTCGTGGCGACCGGCGCCACCGAGGCGATCGCCGCGGCGGTGCTCGGCCTGGTCGACCCGGGCGACGAGGTGGTGGTCTTCGCGCCGTACTACGACTCCTATCCGGCGATGATCCAGATGGCCGGGGCCGTCCGGCGCACCGTCACGCTGCGCGCCCCCGACTTCCGTCTGCCCGTCGACGAGCTGCGGGCCGCCATCGGACCGCGGACGCGGGCGATCCTGCTGAACACCCCGCACAACCCGACCGGTGTGGTGCTGCGCGACGACGAGCTCGCCGCCATCGCCGACGTCGCCCGCGAGCACGACCTCGTGGTCATCAGCGACGAGGTCTACGAGCACCTCGTCTTCGACGACCACCGGCACATCCCGATCGCGTCGCTGCCCGGCATGGCCGAACGCACGCTCACGATCTCGAGCGCCGGCAAGACGTTCTCGTTCACCGGGTGGAAGGTCGGCTGGGCGACCGGGCCGGCACCGCTGGTCGACTCGGTGATGCGGGCCAAGCAGTGGCTCAGCTACACGTCGGGAACCCCCTTCCAGCACGCGGTGGCCTGGGCGCTCGACCACGCTGACGCGGACGTGGTGGCGCTGCGGGACGACCTGCAGGTCCGGCGCGACCACCTCTGCGCCGGTCTGGCCGAGATCGGCTTCGACGTCACGGTGCCGGAGGGCACGTACTTCACCACCACCGACATCCGCCCGCTCGGCTTCGACGACGGCCTGCAGCTCTGCCTCGACCTGCCCCGTCTGGCCGGCGTGGTCGCGGTGCCGCACCAGGTGTTCCACGACGACGTCGACGCCGGGCGCCCCTTCCTCAGATGGGCGTTCTGCAAGCGTCCCGAGGTCCTGGACGATGCGCTCGCTCGTCTCGCGTCGCTGGCATCACACAGGGGCTGACGTAACGTCGAGGTGCGGTGGCTCGTTGTCCGGATAGCGACGGTCGCGGAGATCGCCGCAGGAGGGGGATCACCATGACGACTTGGATCGAGCTTCTCGTCGGCACCTTGCTGATCGTCGAGGCGGTTCTCATCGCCATCGCCATTCAGCCGGCCGTCGGCCGCGGCATGAACGGCCTCATGCGTCTCATCACCCGCAACTGACGCAGTCTGCGCCGAGAACGACGAAGCCCCAGTCCGCCTGGACCGGGGCTTTCGGCTGTGGAGCCGCCTGTCGGAATCGAACCGACGACCTTCTCATTACGAGTGAGACGCTCTACCGACTGAGCTAAGGCGGCGGAGTCCGTCGGGGATCGCCCGCCGGACCGAGGCACGATGTTACCGGCCCCACGTCCACCGGACGAATCGGCCCCTCGACGCCCGCGAGCGGGCCCCTAGAATCGCGACGTGACCGACGACATCCTGCAAGAGCTCGACGAGATCCGCTCCAGCATCGACAACATCGACGCCGCCCTCGTGCACCTGCTGGCGGAACGGTTCAAGCACACCCAGCGGGTCGGCCGGCTCAAGGCCGCCCACGACCTGCCGCCGTCGGACCCCGAGCGGGAGAGCCGGCAGATCGCCCGGCTGCGCAGCTTGGCGGCCGAGGCCGATCTCGATCCGACGTTCGCCGAGAAGTTCCTGACCTTCATCATCTCCGAGGTCATCCGGCACCACGAGGCCATCCGCAGGTAGCGGCCCTCTGGCTCAGCAGAGGGGGTCCTCCTCGGGGACGGTTCCGTCGACCAGGAAGTCGTTGACCGTGTCGGCGATGCACTCGTTGCCCGACTGGTACGCCGTGTGGCCGTCACCGTCACGGGTGACGAGCACACCCGAGTCGAGCTGCTCGGCCAGCGCGACGGCCGCCTCGTACGGCGTGGCCGGGTCGCGCGTGGTGCCGAGCACCAGGATGGGCGCCGCGCCCTCGGCCTCGATCTCGACCGGCTCCTCGGCGGGCTCGAACGGCCACGCCGAGCAGGCCGCGATGCCCCAGCCGAGCGCGCGCCCGAAGACCTGGGAGGCGTCCGCGAAGGTGTCCAGCTGGTCCTGCGCATCGGCCACCGTGGGACGGTCGAGCGCATCGAGGCAGTTGACCGCGGTGATCACCTCGCCGATGTTGGAGTCGTACTCACCGGAGGCACTCCGCTGGAAGTACTGGTCGGACAGGTAGAGCAGGACGCTGCCGTCGCCGTCCTCGATCGCCGCGGTCAGGGCCTGCGTCAGGACGGGCCAGTTCTGCTCGTTGTACAGCGGGAGGGCGATGCCGAAGAACGCGAGCCCCTCGGTGAGGTCGCGGTCGGAGTCGGTGGGCATCGGCGCGGCATCGAGCTGCTCGAGCAGGCCGGCGATGCGCTCGACACCGGCTGCGGCGTCGTTGCCGAGCGGGCAGTCGTCCTGCTGCACGCACGACGCGGCGTAGGCCTGGACGGCTCGCTCGAAGCCAGTGACCTGACCCAGCGAGGACTCGACCGTCCCGAGGGTGGGGTCGATCGCACCGTCGAGCACCATGCGGCCCACCCGCTCGGGGAAGAGGCTGGCGTACGTGGCACCGAGGAACGTGCCGTACGAGGCACCGAACCAGTCGAGCTCCTTCTGGCCGAGCAGGGCCCGCACGACGTCGAGATCGCGGGCGGCCTCGGCCGTCGAGACGTGGCCGGCCAGCTCGCCGGACTTCGCCTCGCACCCCTCACCGAGCTCAGTGACCAGAGTGGTGAGCTGCGCGATCTCGGCGGGGTCGTCGGGCGTGGGGTCGGCGGCGGCGTAGGCGTCGAACTCCTCGTCGTCGAGGCAGTCGAGCGGGCTGCTCTCGCCGACGCCGCGCGGATCGACCCCCACGACGTCGTAGAGGTCTTGGGCCTCGTCGGGCAACGTGCGGCTGAACTGCTGGGCGTAGTCGATGGCCGAACCACCGGGACCGCCCGGGTTGACGAACAAGCTGCGACCGCCGTCACCCGTAGCCGGAACCACGAGCACCGCGAGCTCGGTGGTCTCACCTTCAGGATCGGCGTAGTCGATCGGCACCTCGACGGTGGTGCACTGGTCGTCGCCGCACTCCTCCCACTGGAGCTCCTGCGTGTAGAACTCCTCGAGCCCCTCGGGCACACCCTCGGCCGTGGGGGTGGGCTCGATCCACGCGCCCGACTCGTCGTCGTCATCGTCGCGCGTGAGGACCAGGACGGTGACCGTGACGGACACGAGGACCAGGACGAGGACGAGGACGCCCCAGAGGACGGCCTTGCGGCGGGAAGAGGTCACGCGGGTCTCCTGGAGGGGACGAAGGTCGACATGAGGCGCTCAAGGGCGAGCAGAGGGGCCGCGTTCGCCTCGAGGGCGGCGCGGGTCTCGACGATGGCATCGATGGCCTGCAGCGTCGAGGTGGGTGTCCACAGGCGTGCCTGCTGGACGATGCGATCGGCGACATCCGCGTTGACCAGACCCTCGGCCATGCCACTGACCGGGTCGACCCGAGCCGCGCCGACTTGCACGGCCACGACGTCGCGGCAGTAGGACAGCAGGTCGAGCAGCACGCCGTCGATCGCGTCGCGGGTCATGCGCTTGCGCCGGCGGTCCTGCTCCTTGGTGAGCGTGGACAGCGCCCCGGCGTAGCCGGCCGGCCGGCGACCCCGGTCCTCGACGCCCCACGACGACTTGAGGTCGTCGAGCTCGCGGGCGTCGGACTCGTCGCACCGTGTGGTGGCGCGGGTGGTGGCCTCGGTGTCGATGCTCTGCGCCGCGGCCAAGGCGTCGCCGAGGTGCGCGATGCCGCCGGGCAGCTCGAGGATCTGGCGGCGCCGTTCACGCGCTGCCGCGTCACGGGCCAGGCCGCGGGCGCGTCCGATGTGACCCTGGGCGGCCGCCGCGACCTGACCGGCCAGCTCGGGCTCGACGCCGTCGCGGCGGACCAGCAGCCGGGCAATGGCGTCGGCCGAGGGCGTGCGCAGCACGACCGACCGGCAGCGGGAGCGGATGGTGACGATGACGTCCTCGAGCGCGGGCGCGCACAGCATCCAGACGGTGCGCTTGGAGGGCTCCTCGAGCGACTTGAGCAGGGCGTTGGCCGCTTGGTCGGTGAGCCGGTCGGCGTCCTCGACCACCAGGACCTGCCGCCGGCCGATGGCCGGGTGCAAGGACGCCCGTCGCACGGCGTCGCGCGCGGCGTCGACCCCGATGGAGAGACCGTCGGTGCGGATGAGTCCGATGTCGGGATGGCTGCCCGCCGCCGCGAGACGACACGACTCGCACGAGCCGCAGCCGTCGTGCTCGCACTGCAGCGCCGCCGCGAGAGCCAGTGCAGCGGTGGAACGCCCCGAGCCGGGCGGGCCGGTGAACAACCAGGCGTGCGGAACGCCACGCGGGTCACCGACGACGTCGGTCAGGGCGTCGACCACGACCTCCTGGCCCACCAGCTCGTCCCAGACCGTCATCGATCCGCTCCGGCCTCGAGGCGAGCGGCGACGGCGGCGCGGATCTCGGCGTGCACGACGTCGGATGGCCGGTCGGCCGCCACGACGACGTAGTGCTCGGGATCGGTGGCCGCGAGGTCGAGGAAGTGCCCGCGGACCCGGCGGTGGAACTCCAGCGGCTCGGACTCGATGCGGTCGTGCCCCGCTCCCGCGCGCCCGGCCCGCACCAGCCCGACCTCGGGATCGATGTCGAGCACCACGGTGAGGTGCGGGCGGAGGTCGAGCGTGGCCCACCGGGCGACCGGCTCGAGCTCGGCGACCTCGATCTGCCGCCCCGCCCCCTGGTAGGCGAGCGTGGAGTCGACGTAGCGGTCGCACACCACCACCTGGCCCTCGGCCAACGCGGGCAGGATGACGGATGCGACGTGCTCGGCCTTGTCGGCCGCGTAGATCAGTGCCTCGGTGCGGGCGGCGATGTCGCCCGTGGCCCGGTCGAGCACGAGCTCGCGCAGCCGAGCGCCGAGCGGAGTGCCACCCGGCTCACGCGTGGCGAGCACCGAACGCCCCTCGGCCATCAACCAGTCGACGAGCAGCTGGCCCTGGGTGGACTTGCCACCACCCTCGCCGCCCTCGAGGGCGAGGAACAGACCGGTGTCGCTGAACGTCGGCATGCAGGGAGCCTAGACGGCGTCGCCGACCGGCCGCGAACGGTGCGACGACGGCTGGGGACGCAGGTCAGGGAGACGACGGGGAGGCCGCCGGGTCCGGCGTGACCGGCGCGGGCGTCGGCAGCACCAGCGCGACGTCGCGCGCCGACGCCGCGTCGACCAACGGCCGCGGGTCGGCCGGCAACGTCGCGAGGTCGAGCGTCAGGGTCGCCGACTGGCCGCGGGCGGCCGTCTCGGCCACGTAGCGCGTGACCGGCGCCGACTGCCGGACGAGCTCCAGCACCGCCACGAGGTCGGTCAGCCCGTCGAAGCCGAGGTCGACCCGCATCTCGACCCGGTCGGCCGACGACGGGTCGTCGCCGTGCGAGATGACGACGGTCTCGAGCTCGTCGGCCTCCTCGAGGATCGGTCGCAGCGCCAGCGCGACCTCGAGCGGGTCGGACGTGGTGCTGACCGACGACCGGAAGCTGCCGGCGGTGAACTCCTGCATTCCGGCATCGGCTGCGGCGATGGCGCGCCCGCGCTCGACCCGGTCGGCGATGAGCTGCCGGTTCTCCTCGGTGTCGGGCATCGGGGCGTGCACGTTCACGAAGACCGAGGTGGACACGACCTGCCCGGCCCCGTTCTCGGTCGCGAACCCGGCGTGCAGGTCGTAGCCGACCTGGTCGTCGACCTCGTGGTGCGCGATCTGGAAGATCTCCTCGACCAGCTCGTCGTCGTCCAGGTCATCGTCCAGGACGACGTCGACCGTGCCACTCCCGTAGCCCGGCAGGTCGTTCGAGGCAGAGACGTCGAACGACTCCAGCCGATCTCGATCCTCCAGGAACGGCGTGAACTGCTGCTCGAACGCGGTGCCCTTGTTGAGGGTGCAACCGGCCGAACCGACCACGACCAGAAGCGCGGCCACCGCGACCCGGATCCCCCTGTGGCTGTGCATGCGCTGAGCCTAGGGGACGCGTCAGGACGAAGACTTCTTGGCGGCCTTCTTCGCGGGAGTCTTCTTGGCTGCCGTCTTCTTCGCTGCGGTCTTCGTGGCCGCCGTCTTCTTCGCGGGAGCCTTCTTGGCCGACTTCTTGGCGGGTGCCTTCTTCGCGGACTTCTTGGCACCCTTCTTGGCCGGGCCCTTGGCGCGGCGCTCGGCCAGCAGCTCCTGGGCGCGCTCGGGCGTCAGCTCCTCGAGCGAGTCGTCCTTGCGGAGCGTGGCGTTGTACTCGCCGTCGGTGACATACATGCCGAAGCGGCCGTCCTTGGCCACGATCGGCTTGCCGCTGACGGGGTCGTCGCCCAGCTCCTTGAGCGGGGCGGCGGCCGCCTTGCGCCCGTAGGTCTTGGGCTGGGCGTAGATGGCGCGCGCCTGCTCCTCGGTGAGGGTGAGCAGCTGCTCCTCGGTGTCGAGCGAGCGGGAGTCCGAGCCCTTCTTGAGGTACGGACCGTAGCGACCGTTCTGGGCCGTGATCTCGGTGCCCTCCTCGTCGGTGCCGACCACCCGCGGCAGCGTCAGCAGCCGCACGGCGTCGTCGAGCGAGAGGGAGTCCAGGCTCATCGTCTTGAACAGGCTGGCCGTGCGGGGCTTGGCCGACTTGGGCGCGTCCTCGGGCAGCAGCTCGCTGACGTAGGGACCGTAGCGGCCGTTGCGGGCCACGATGTCGAGCCCGGTCTCGGGGTGCGAGCCGAGGTGCTTCTCCTGGCCGCTGGGGTTCTGCAGCAGCTCACGCGCGGCGTCGAGCGTCAGCTCGTCCGGCGGCAGCTCCTCGGGCACGTTCGCGCGGGTGGGCACCTCGGTGCCGCCGTCGCCGGGCACCATCGGCGGGCCCTCGACGTACGGGCCGTAGCGGCCGACGCGCACCGCGACGCCCTCGCCCAGATCGAACGTGGCCAGCGCGCGGGCGTCGATGTCGGGCAGGTTCTCGACGAGCCACTTCAGGCCGGTCTCGCCGTCCTTCTCGCCGGCCCAGAAGCTCTGCAGCACGGCGCCGCGGTCCTCACGGCCGTGCGCCACCTCGTCGAGGACGTCCTCGAGCTTGGCGGTGAAGGAGTAGTCGACCAGGCGCGGGAAGTGCTGCTCGAGCAGGCGGACGACGCTGAACGCGATCCACGCCGGCACCAGGGCGGTGCCCTTCTTGTACACGTAGCCACGGTTCTGGATGGTGCCGATGATCGAGGCGTACGTGGAGGGGCGACCGATCTCGCGCTCCTCGAGCTCCTTGATCAGGCTGGCCTCGGTGTAGCGCGCCGGCGGCTTGGTCTCGTGGCCGGCCGGCAGCAGCTCGTGGGCCTTCACGGAGTCGCCCTTCGTGAGCGACGGCAGCTTGGTGACGGCGTCGTCGCCCTGGGCGGTGGGGTCGTCATGCGTCTCGACGTAGGCCTTGAGGAAGCCGTGGAAGGTGATGGTGCGGCCCGATGCGGTGAACTCGACCGCGCGGCCGTCGGCGGTGTCGGCGCCCAGCTTGATCGAGAGCTGCTCGCCCACGGCGTCCTTCATCTGCGAGGCGACGGTGCGCTTCCAGATGAGCTCGTAGAGGCGGCGCTCGTCACCGGACAGGCCGGTCTGCTGCGGCGTGCGGAACGACTCGCCCGCCGGGCGGATGGCCTCGTGCGCCTCCTGCGCGTTCTTGACCTTGCCGGCGTACACGCGCGGCGAGTCCGGCAGGTAGCTGGCGCCGTAGAGCTCCTTGACCTGCGCGCGGGCGGCCGTGAGCGCCGTCTGCGAGAGCGTCGTGGAGTCGGTGCGCATGTAGGTGATGTAGCCGCCCTCGTACAGACGCTGGGCGACCTGCATCGTGCGCGCAGCGCCGAAGCCGAACTTGCGCGAGGCCTCCTGCTGCATCGTCGTGGTGCGGAACGGCGCGTACGGACGGCGCGTGTACGGCTTGGCCTCGACCGAGTTGACCGTGAACGTGCGGTCGGTCAGTCCGGCGGCCAGGGCGGTGACGCCGGCCTCGTCGAGGTGCGCGACGTCGGGGTTCTTGAGCTGGCCGTCCTCGCCGAACGCCGAGCCGGTGGCGATGCGCCGGCCCTCGACCGTGACCAGCCGGGCCGGGAACAGCTGCGGCTCGTGGCCCTCACCGGCGTCGAAGGTGGCGTCGAGGTCCCAGTACGACGCGGACCGGAAGGCGATGCGCTCGCGCTCGCGCTCGACCACCAGGCGGGTCGCGACCGACTGCACGCGGCCGGCGGACAGGCCGCTCATGACCTTCTTCCACAGCACGGGGCTGACCTCGTAGCCGTAGAGACGGTCGAGGATGCGGCGGGTCTCCTGCGCGTCGACGAGGTCCATGTCGACGTCACGGGGGTTGGCGATGGCGCGCTGGATGGCGTCCTTGGTGATCTCGTTGAAGACGATGCGCTTGACCGGGACGCTGGGCTTGAGCTCGTCGAGCAGGTGCCAGGCGATCGCCTCGCCCTCGCGGTCCTCATCGGTCGCGAGCACGAGCTCGTCGGCGTCCTTCAGCAGCTTCTTCAGCTTGGTGATCTGCGACTTCTTGTCGGCCGCGACGACGTAGACCGGCTCGAAGCCGTTGTCGATGTCGACGCCGAGCCGCGCCCAGGGCAGTCCTTTGTACTTGGCCGGCACCTGGTCGGCGCCCTGCGGGAGGTCACGGATGTGCCCGACGGAGGAGTCCACGACATAGCCGTCGCCGAGGTAGCCCGCGATGCTGCGGACCTTGTTCGGTGACTCGACGATGACGAGGGTGGTCATGCTGCTCCTGGACTTCGGGGGGTGTCCGGCCGGACGGTGTGCGTGGATGTCCTGCGGACGGGCACAACATACGCCGTGCTGTCAACCAGCGGTCAACTCCGGGTCGTGACCGTGAGGAATCCCTCGGCGGCCATCTCGGCGACCGTGTCACGGTATCGGTCACGCAGGTCGTCACCGTCGGTCTCGAGCAGGACGGCCAACGCATCGAGGGCCTGACCCGCCGTCAGGTCACCGTCGCACACCGACAACAGACCCGCCTCGACGGTGTCGACCTGGCGCTCGCGACGGAGTCCTTCCTGCAGGCGGATCGTGACGACGGCGGGGTCGGCAGCGCCCACGGGACCCCACGCGTGTTGCACGAGGTCGTCGGCGACCTGCCACCGGACGTCGAGCACGTCCCGCTCCCCTGCTTGGACCTGCCCCGCGTCGACCGCAGCGGCCCATGCCAGGGCGTCGGGACCGACCGGGCCCGCGACGGGTCCTTCGAACGACTCGATGCGCACCGCAGGCGTCGACCGCTCGGCGTTGCGGAGGCTGATCCAGCCGAAGCCCATCGCGCCGATGCCCTCGGAGGCGAACCACGAGAGCCACGCGTCGTAGCGCTCGGTGTAGCCCGGACGCCCGCGGTGACCGGCGTCGGCCAACCACATCTCGGCGTAGGCGGCGAGGTCGACCTCCTCGCGCTGCACGACCCAGGCGTCGAGGCCCGTGGGCTCGATCCACGCCGCGAGCCGGTCCTGCCACGAGCCGTCGGCGGGGTGGATCCAGGCGCCGAGCACCTGGCACCAGCCACCGGGGGTGAGGTGGCCGCGCGCTCCGGCGACGATGCGGCGCACGACGTCGTCACCGGCGAAACCGGTCTCGCGGTAGACGAGCCGCTCGCCGTCGGGCGGGGAGACGACGAAGGGCGGGTTGGTCGCGATGAGGTCGAACCGCTCCCCCGCCACCGGTTCGTAGAGGCTGCCGTCGCGGACGTCGATCGCGACGCCGTTCAGGGCACCCGTCAACCGGGCCATCGCCAGGGCGCGCGGATTGACGTCGGTGGCCACGACACGGCTCGCGTGATCGGCCAGGTGCAGGGCCTGCACGCCGCAGCCGGTGCCGAGGTCGAGCGCGGACGCGACCGGCGGCCGCACCGTCAGGCGCGCCAGCGACGACGACGCCTCGCTGATGCCCAGGACGTGGGTGCCGTCGACGTGCACCGGCCCGGCGTCGAGGCCGGGTGTGAGGTCGCAGACGACCCACCAGTCGTGCTGCTCGTCGCCGTACGGACGGATGTCGACCAGCGCCCGCACCTCGTCGCCCGAGGCGGTCAGGATCTCGGCGGCCGCCAGCTCATCGACCAGGCCCGGGAGCGCGCGGTCGGCCGCGACACGCGCGACCGGGTCACCGAGCTGGAACAGCCGCACCAGGGTGGCGAGCGGGTCGCCGGAGGCCGTGGCCCGCCGCGCGGGCACGGTCTCGTTGCGCCCGAGGGCCGCATGGGCGTCCGGACCGAGCACCGCGAAGACGGCGTCGACGGTGAACGACGCAGCGGTCAGCGCGTCGCGGAGCCGGTCGATGACCTGGGCGTCGGGCGCCAGGGGTGAGGTCACCCGTGGGCGGCGCGGGCGGCCTCGACGGAGCTGTGCAGGCCGAAGACCTTGTCGAGTCCGGTGATCTGGAAGATCTTGAGCAGCCGCTCGTGCGTGCAGACGATGTCGAGCGAGCCGTCGTCGGCCCGCACGCGCTTGAGCGCGCCGACCAGGACGCCGAGGCCGGTGGAGTCGAGGAAGTCGACCTTCTCGATGTCGACGATCAACCGGCGGTGTCCCTCGTCGATGGCGGCGACGACGGCCTCGCGCAGGCGCGGTGCCGTGTAGACGTCGATCTCACCGCCCACCTCGATGACCTCGAACGGTGGCAGCGATCGGGTGCCGACAGTCAGCTCCATGCGTTCCCCTCCCGTGTTCGCCACATTCTGGCATGCGCGCCCTCAGCCCGCCCGCCGCACGGCGGGGGTGCCGGGCCGTGGGCGGCAAAGGACAGAGTTCAGGTCCCCTCTGGGAGACTCGGTCGGTGCGGCCGGTCGATCTCGTCGCGCGCCATCCGGAGCGCGTGACCCACGTGGAGCACCTGCCGGCCCGGGACGCCGTCGTCGAGCCGTGGCCGGAGTGGGTGCCGTCCGGCGTGCGCGAGGCCTTCGGCGCACAGGGCGTCACCCATCTGTGGGCGCACCAGCGCGAGGCGCTCGACCTGGTCCACGACGGCCAGCACGTGGTGGTGACCACGGGCACCGCGTCGGGCAAGTCGCTGACCTTCCAGGTGCCGGCGCTGACGGCGCTCGACACCGGCCGCGGGGGTGCCGCGCTCGAGGGCTTCCGCATGCCGTCGGTGCTGTACCTGGCTCCGACGAAGGCGCTGGCGGCCGACCAGCTGCGCCGCATCCGCGAGCTCGACCCCACCGTGCGGGCGGCGACGGTCGACGGCGACAACTCGCGCGAGGAGCGGCAGTGGGCGCGCGACCACGCGGCCTGGGTGCTGACCAACCCCGACACGCTGCACCACGTGATCCTGCCGGGACACGCGCGCTGGACCCGGTTGCTGGCGGGCCTGCAGCTCATCGTGGTCGACGAGTGCCATCACTACCGCGGTGTCTTCGGCGCCCACGTGGCGCACGTGCTGCGCCGGCTGCTGCGGCTGTGCGAGGCGGTGGGCGCGACGCCGGTGGTGGTCTGCTCGTCGGCGACGGTGGCCGAGCCGGAGACGTTCGCCCAGCGCCTGACGGGGCTGCCGATGGTGGCGGTGACCGACGACGCGTCGCCGCGCGGTGCTCGCGACGTGGCCCTGTGGGAGCCGCCGGTGCTGCACGGCGGTGAGGACAGCGACGGCCCGGAGGTGCGACGGTCGGCCACCTCCGAGGCCGCGCACGTGGTGGCCGACCTGGCCTCCGGCGGGGTGCAGACGGTCGTGTTCGTGCGCTCGCGGCACGGCGCCGAGCAGGTGGCCGCGCAGGCGCAGCGACTGCTGGACGAGGTCGACCCCGAGCTGGCCGGGCGGGTTGCGACGTACCGTGGTGGCTACCTGCCGGAGGAACGCCGCGCGTTGGAGCAGCGGCTGCGGCGCGGAGACCTGGTGGCCCTGGCATCGACGTCGGCCCTCGAGCTCGGCATCGACATCGCCGGGCTCGATGCCGTGGTGACGGTCGGGTATCCCGGCACGCGGGCGTCGTTGCACCAGCAGATGGGCCGCGCCGGGCGCACGGGCCGGGAGTCGCTGGGCATCCTGATCGCCCGGTCCGACCCGATCGACACCTATCTCATCCATCACCCCGAGGCGCTGTTCGGCGCCCCGCTCGAGGCCACGGTCTTCGACCCCGACAACCCGTACGTGCTGGGTCCGCACCTGGCCGCGGCGGCCCAGGAGCGTCCGCTGACCGAGGCCGACCTGGAGCGGTTCGGGCCGCGAGCCCGGGAGGGCGTCGACGCGCTGACGGAGGCCGGGTGGTTGCGACGCCGGCCGGCCGGCTGGTTCTGGACCCGCCGCGAGCGCGCCTCCGACCTGGCTGACCTCCGCGGCAGCGGGGGCTCGCCGGTGCAGATCGTCGACCACGAAACCGGGCGGCTGGTGGGCACCGTCGACGCCGGTTCGGCCGACTCGACCGTCCACGAGGGAGCGGTCTACGTGCACCAGGGCAGCGTGCACGTGGTGGAGTCGTACGACCCGGACGAGGCCTGCGCCGTCGTGCGGCGCGACGACCCGGGATGGACCACCCAGGCGCGGTCGGACACCGAGATCGACGTCGTGACCACCGACCACCGCACCGCCTGGGGCAGCGCCGAGGTGGCGGTGGGGACGGTCGACGTGACGAGCCGGGTGACCTCGTACCTGCGGCTCAGCACCCATGGCCGCGGCACCCTCGGCGAGGAGCAGCTCGAGCTGCCCGCTCGCACCCTGCGGACCACGGCCGTCTGGTGGACGCTCGATCCCGAGGTGGTGGAGGCGACCCTCGACCCGGCCGAGGTGCCGGGTGCGGCCCATGCGGCCGAGCACGCCTCGATCGGCCTGCTGCCACTGCTGGCGACGTGCGACCGCTGGGACCTGGGCGGGGTGTCTACGGCCTACCACCCGGACACCGGGCGACTGACCGTGTTCGTGCACGACGGTCATCCCGGAGGTGCCGGGTTCGCCGAGCGTGGGTACGCCGTGGCAGCGACCTGGCTGCGCTTCACCCGCGACACCATCGCAGCGTGCCCCTGCGAGCGCGGCTGTCCCGCCTGTGTGCAGTCACCCAAGTGCGGCAACGGCAACGAGCCGCTGCACAAGTCCGGCGCGGTGCGGCTGCTGGATGCGCTGCTCGGGCCCGCTGGTGGTCGCTCGCACGACCCCGGCCCCGTCCAGCGTGACCTCACCTGACGGTGTAGGTGACGGGCGCAGCGCGGGCTCGTTCCTCGGCTGCCCAGCGCCGACCCCACCATCGATCGGTGACGGCACGGACCGTGACGGTGGCGACGGCCGCATCCATGCGGCACTCGATCAGCTGGGCGCCGTTGCGCCGGGCGACGTCGCGTCCCACCGCGCACCCCTCCTCGCCCTGGTCAGCCGCGCGAGACGCGGCCAGCGCGGCGAGATCGGCGGCGGCGGCCGCGCGGTGTCGGGCCGTGATGGCCGCGCCGACCTCCAGCAGCAGCACCGCGACCAGGAGCAGGACGATGCCGACCGAGACGGCGTAGACCGACACGGCCCCGCGGTCCGGCCCACGGTCCGAGGGGTGACGCACGATCGTCATGACTGCTCGCTGGCGGCGACCGCGGTGGCCTCGACCTCACGCGACGCGATGTCGGAGAACGCTCCGGGCAGCCCCGTGTGGGCCGAGACGGTGACCGTGACGAGCCCGTCGCGCTCGACGACCTCGATGGCGGCGTCGTCGGGCAGCTGCTCGCGGGCCACGGCCTCGGCGGTGGGGATGCTCTCGCCGCGGGCCACGAGGCGTGCGGTCTCGCGGGCGGCGTCGGTCAGCTGCACCTGGGTGTGCCCCCAGGACACGACCCACAGCAGCAGCACCGCGAAGGCGATCCCGAGAGGGGCGATCGTCGCCAGCTCAGCCGTCACCAGGCCGTCGTCAGATCGGGCTCGCCGGGTCACGTCGTCTTCAAGGGGGTGAAGGGCTTGCCGTCGAGCAGGTCGCCCCAGGGGAACGTGAAGGCCCGCTCGAGGATCATGCGGATCAGCTCCAGCAGATAGCCGTCAGCCACCAGCTGGTCGAGGAGCAATGCGATGCCGACGGCACCGACGGTGCCCACGGCGTACTCGGCCGTGGCCTGCCCGTGCTCGGGACGACCCGTCGGGCGGGTCGTGGGGTGAGGGTGTGAGGTGGTGTCGAGGTGGGTCATGGGCGGCTCCCGCTCGGGCCCCGGGGGCGGCCCGCAGGCCACCCCCGGGGCGTCGGTCAGAACGGCAGGATCGAGGGGATGCCCTCGAAGATGCCCTTGACGACGTTCTGGAACCAGTCGCTCTGGGCGACCTCGACCAGGATGCCGCCGACGCTGCAGGCGCCGATGGTGCCGACCGCGTACTCGGCGGTGGACATGCCGCGCTCGTCGCGACGGCGGGAGGTGAACAGACGGTGCATCGGACGTTCCTTCCGTAAGGGATGTGACGCCCAGAAGATGGGTTCGGCACCGGCCGATCTGCGATCCGTCGACCGGGTTGTGGATGACCGAGTGGTGGACCGCCGCCCTGTGCAGAACTTCTCGGTGAGCTCACGGCAGGACGGTGCCGACGAGCCCGATCAGGGTCGGGACGATGCCGACCAGGAAGAACGCCGGCAGGAAGCAGGCACCCAGCGGTGCGGCCGTTCCGACACCGACACCCCGACTGCGGCGAGCCAGCTCGGCGTGCCGGCGACGCCGCAGGTCGTCGGCCACTCCGGTGACGACACCTGCCGGCGCGGTGCCCGAGGCCGAGGACCGCAGGACCGCCCGACCGACCGGCGCGAGCGCCCGATGGGTGGCGAGGTCGCGCCACACGTCGTGGGGATCGCCGGCCGTCGCCAGCCGCGCCGCGACGACGCCCAGCTCCGCGCCTGCGGGGTCCGGACAGGCTGCGGCCACGAGGGTCAGGGCCGACGCCGGGGTGCGGCCGGCCTCCAGCGCCGCCGCGACGAGATCGAGCGCGCCCGGGAGGTGGCGGCGCACCTCAGCGGCACGCCGTTCCTCGGCAGCGTCGGAGCGCCTCAGGACCTGGCTTCGGACCAGCGGAGCCGCCAGCACGGCGGCCACGGTGCCCCACGGCCACCCGACGACGACGGTCGCGGCTGCGACCACCACTCCCGCGACGAGCCAGCCGCGATCGAGCTGTCGGGAGGCCTGGTCGCCCGGGAACACCCGCCGCAGGCGTCGGCGCGGTGGCGCCGGCACCGCCACCCAGACCGTGACTCCCACGGCGAGCGCGGCCGCCACGATCATGCGCGCTCCGCGCGGGTCGCGACGTGGTCGACCCACCGCACGCCGAGGCAGGCGAGTCCGAGACCGGCGGCGACGCTGAGCGCTCCGACCAGCGAGCCGGTGACGACCGCCAGGGGGTTGCCGCCGAGCCCGCTGCCCAGGGCGAGCCCGGCGAGAGGCAACAGGGCCATCACGCGCCCGGTGGCCCTGGCGGGCTCCACCCCGGACCGGACCTCCTGGCGCAGGTCGTCGTCGGCTCGGGCCGTGCGGGAGACCCGCTCGAGAACGGACGCGAGCGGCGCCCCCGATGACTCCGACACCTGCCACGCCGACGCGACGGCGGCGAGCAGCTCCCGCCCCGGTTGCTCGGAGACCTCGCGCCACGCGGCCGGCACGTCACCGCCGAGCGCGGCCACCCGGGCCACTGGCGTGACGGTCGGAGCCTCCTCGGCCAGGTGGACGAGTGCCTGCTGCGGCAGGACGCCCGCGCGCAGCTCGGCGGCCAGCAGGTCGACCACGACCGTGATCTCGGCGAGGGCCCGATCGTGTCGGGCCCGTGCGGCCGACCGCCGAATCTCGCCGACCACGAACATCGTCAGCGCGACCGCGGTGGCCAGCAGGACGACCGTGGCAGGACCGCTGGCGACGGTGAGGACCGACGGGAGGGTGGTCACCGCGACGAGCAGGACCAGTCGGCGCGGCCACCGGGCCCCGGACGCCCGGCCGAGACGATGCGCCGCGAGCCAAGCCGGTTCAGGACGCAGCAGCAGGACTGTGCCGGCCACAGCCATCGCGGCCCACACGGCCCACGGGGGTGTCACGACGACCCACCCGCTGCCTCGGGGTCGCTGAGCGGATGGCCCAGGATGTCGCCCACCAGCTGGCGCAGACGCGGGTACGCAGGGCCGGGCCGTGCCCCGTCGGCCAGCAGCAGCGCCGGTCGACACAGGGCCAGGCCGTCCGGGCCCGTCTCGAGGACGCCGAGGTGGTCGATGCGCCGACGGCCCGACCGGTCACGGCGCAGGTGCACGACGACGTCGACGCCCGCGACGAGCTGGCTGTGCACCGCGGCTCGCGGCAGGCCCGCCGCGAGCCCGAGCGCCTCGAACCGGGCTGGGACGTCGGCCGCCGAGTTGGCGTGCACCGTGCCGCACCCGCCCTCGTGGCCCGTGTTGAGCGCTGCGAGGAGGTCGACCACCTCGGCACCCCGCACCTCGCCCACCACGAGTCGGTCGGGCCGCATGCGCAACGCCTGGCGGACGAGGTCGCGCAACGTCACGAGTCCGCGGCCCTCGACGTTGGCCGGCCGTGCCTCGAGACCCACCACGTGCGGGTGGCGGGGACGCAGCTCGGTGGCGTCCTCGACGATCACCAGGCGCTCACGCTCGGGCACCTCGGCCAGCAGGGCGGCGAGCAGCGTGGTCTTGCCCGTGCCGGTGCCGCCGGACACCAGGAACGCCCGCCGGGACGCGATCAAGGCCGTCAGCGCCGCAGCGCCGACCGTGTCGGTCGCCCCCAGGTCGACCAGCTCGGCGAGCGTGAAGCTGCGCCGCGGCGGCACCCGCAGACAGATGACGGTGCCGGGCCGGGCCACCGGCGCCAGCACGGCGTGCAGGCGGGTGCCGTCGGGCAGGCGGGCATCGACCCACGGGCTCGCGTCGTCGAGCCTGCGGCCGGCGAGTGTCGCCAGACGCTGCGCCAGGCGCCGGACCGAGGCCTCGTCGGGGAACGTCACGTCGCTGGGCTCGAGGCCGGACCCCCGATCGATGTGTACTGCATCGGGACCGTTGACGAGCACGTCGGTGACGTCGGGGAGCCGCAGCAAGGGGTCGAGCGGCCCGGCGCCCGCGGTGTCGCGCCGCACCTCGTCGACGACGGCCAGCACGGTGTCGTGCCCGAACACACGGTCCTCGGCCCGCAAGGCATCGGCGACGTGCCCGGCCGTCGGCGCCGTGGCGTCGGCCGCGAGACGGCGCCGCACCCGCTCGACCAGGTCGGCCGGCACGGTCACCCCTGGTCCCCCGTGACACCGAGGAGGTCGAGGACCGTGTGTGCGGCTCGGCGCACCGGTCGGCTGCGCCACGGGCCGAGTCCACGCGCCGCGGCCCCGGGGAGGCGGCGATCGTGGCGGACCTGACCCAGCACCGGCACGTCGAGCTGAGCGGCCGTGGCACTCAGCCCCAGACCACCGGACCCGAACCCCAACCCCGTGCCCGCTCGACGCACCAGGGCCACGACGGTGCCCGACCGCCGCGTCAGCAACGGCACGAGGTGACCAGCAGCGGCGATGCCGCGGAGGTCGTCGGGAACGACCACGACGGTCAGCACCGAGCGGGCCAGCACGACCTCCGAGGCCGGACCAGGATGTCTCGCGACGTCTGCCACCACGAGATCGGTGCTGCGCGACGCCGCCTCGAGCACCGGTGGCACGACCGGCTCGACCACGGGGACGTCGCGGCCCCACGTGAGGAAACCGACGTCGCGGTGCCGCGGCAGGACCTCCAGCAGGGCCTCGCCGGACAATCGCCCGCCCGAACGGTCGAGGGCGTCCCACCGCACCCCCTCAGCACGCTCCGCGCCGAGCAGGAGGTCGACCCCTCCGGCGGTGGGATCGAGGTCGAGCAGGAGGGCTCTGGCACCGCGACGGGCACCCTCGCCGGCGAGCCCGGCCGCCAGAGTGCTGGACCCGACACCGCCCACGGCCCCGACGACGCTGACGACCACTGCCTCTCCACGCCCGTCGAGAGCGGCGCCCAGCACGTCGAGCGCTTGTGGGTCGTCGGGTGCGGTGCAGACGGCGGCGGCCCCGCTGGCCACGGCAGTGCGCCACCGGCCAGGTCCGCCTGACGGATCGACCAGCACGACGTGGTCGCGTCGCGGCAGACCGAGGCGGCCGACCGCGGGAGCGAGGTCGTCACCCAGCAGCACCGCCGCCGCGGTGCGCCACCGCTGGGCGACCTCGACCGCACTGTCGGCCGGCACGGCGTCGACACCCACGGCGGCGCACCAGCGTGCACCCCAGTCGGTGACGACGGGATCGGACGTGGCGACGAGGACCGTGCGTTCCATGCGCCCAGCGTCAAGGCTCGCGCCGACGTCGCGCAGCAGGTCGACGGGACCCTGTGGACGACCACCGACACGCCTGGAGGCTGTGGACGACGCGCGCGACCCTTCCGCGGACGTGTGCGTGCCTATGCTGGGGACCATGGACGACAGGCCGCCCGCCCGCGCCGCAGCCTTCTTCGACCTCGACAAGACCATCATCGCGAAGTCGAGCACGCTGGCGTTCAGTCGACCGTTCTTCGCCGAAGGCCTGCTGACCCGTCGTGCCGTGCTGCGCGGCGCCTACGCCCAGTTCGTGTTCGGGGTCAGCGGCGCCGACCACGACCAGCTGGAGCGGATGCGCCAGTACCTGACCGAGATGGTCGCCGGCTGGGAGGTCGAGACCGTCCGCCAGGCCGTGGCCGAGACCCTGCACACGATCATCGATCCGCTGGTCTACGACGAGGCCGTCGAGCTCATCGCGCAGCACCGGGCCGCCGGCCGCGACGTCATCATCGTGTCGGCGTCGGGCGCGGAGGTCGTCGGGCCGATCGCGGAGCTGCTCGGCGTCGACCAGGTCATCGCCACGACCCTCGTCATCGAGGACGGTCGCTACACCGGCGAGATCGATCGCTACGCCTACGGACCGCACAAGGCCGAGGCGATGGAGCAGCTGGCCGCCGAGCGCGGGTACGACCTGTCGGTCAGCTACGCCTACTCCGACTCCGTGACCGACGCCCCGATGCTCACAGCGGTGGGCCACCCGTTCGCGGTCAATCCCGACAAGGGACTGCGCCGCATCGCCGAGGAGAACGACTGGACCGTCCTGACGTTCGCGCGTCCGGTGGCGCTGCGGCCCCGGCTGCGGCTCGACACCCGGCTCGGCAAGGTCGTGGCCGGCGCGATCGTCACCGGCGCCGTCGTGGGGGCCGCGGCTGCGGTGCTGTACGTGGGCGACCGGCGCCGCTCCCGGTGACCTCCACGGGTTGATCGCCCAAGCCGGATGACACTGAACCCTTGTGTGATGGGGGTCACGTGATGCATGGTGGAGGCAGAACTCCACAGACGGCCCAGCAGCTCGGTACCCACGCGGCGATCACCCGTCCCACAGGGCAGCCGCTCCCGGCGATCCGCTTCGGCGGACCGGGACGGCACGACGAAGTGCACGCTTGGTAGCCAGGGCGAGCTGGACCCCGGGCGGGGCTGTCGACCACGACAGCCCCGCCCACTTTTCTGTGCAGACGACGGTCTCCGTGCCGCCCACGTCCTCGTTCAGCCGAGCCCCGGGCGGACGCACGATGATGCAAAAGGGTCGCCAGAGCTACCCAAATGCCTCATCGTCGGTCCCCCGGAGGGGCGGGATCAGCGGATGGGGGAGAGCTCGATCGCGCGCGTGAACGCCTCGGCGGCGTAGAGCAGCCATCGGTGCGTGCCGGTCAGGTCGCCCTCGGCGTAGGCCTGCAGCGACGCGCGGTAGGCCGGCTGGTCGGCGGCGTGACCCGCCTCGGGCACCATGACCGACGCCGGGTCGACACCCTTCGAGACCAGCACCAGGCGCTCGGTCGCCCGGGCGATCGTGCCGGTGAGGTCGCCGAAGGCACCGGACGTCGCGATGTCGGCGTGCACGAGGGCAGCCACCACGAGTCCGGGGGCCGTCGTGGGTCGACGCACCCGCTCGGCGATGGCGGCGAGCCGGGCGGCGCCGGCGGGATCGACCGGCCGGCCGAGCTGGTCGTCCGGCAACGTTCCGGCGGCGGCCAGGGCGTGCATGCGCGCCAGCGCCTGCAACGGGGCGCGGTCCCACGTGGGCAGCACCCCGAGCAGCTGGCTCGACAGGCGCAGTGCGGCCCGGGCGCGCTCGTCGCCGCCCCCTTCGGCGAGCTCGTCGGCCGTCACGGCGCTGCCGTCGAGCGCTGCGCTGGCCACGGCCCCCAGAAGCAGCGAGCGGGCGGTGTCCTCGGGCGTGGTGCGCCGCAGGCCGCGGTCACGCAGCACGGCGTCGATGCCGTCGCGGGCACCCGCGTAGGAGGACGCCACGCCCTCCAGGGCAGCGGCATCGGCAAAGGGGTCGGCAGCCGGCGGTCGTGACACGCCCCGAAGAGTACCCCCCGGGCCTCGGCCGCCCAGTAGCCTCGAAGGATGACGGACGCCGAGGAGCTGATGGCCAAGTGGCTGGTCGGCGAGCGCCTGTCCTTCGTGCTGCACCTGACCGACTCCGCCCTCGCCTACCGGCTGTCCCGGCAGGGCCACGAGGTCGTCGTCGCCGGTGCCGACGTGACAGGTGCGCGTGACCGCGAGCTGCACTACGTGCGCACCGAAGGAGCCCGCCTGCCGTTCGCGGCCGACTCGTTCGACGCCGTCGTGGTGCCCGAACTCCGCGCCTCACCCACCGAGCTCGCCGAGTACGCCCGAGTCCTGCGTCCCGGCGGTGTCGTCTCGACGCTCGAGCGCACGCACGACGAGACCATCCCGTGGTTCCGCCGTCTCCGCGACATCGTCGGCGAGGCCCCGCCGCGCCAGGCCGGTGTCGACACCTTCCGGGCCTCCGGACTCTTCCATGACGCCGAGTCGCGCACGTTCGCCGCGTGGGAACAGCTCGACCTCGCCGGCCTGCTGCAGTTCGTGCGGCGCACCCGCCCCGGTGTCGACGAGTCGACATTGGCCCGCGTGACCGAGCTCTTCAGCACCGTGGCCTCCGGCACCGGCACGCTGCGGATGCGGCACAGCACGCTCGCCCTGCGCGCCACGGTGCTCAAGCCCGAGCCAGAACCGACCGTCCCCACCGACACGGTGCTGTTGGAATTTCGCTGACGCGAAGGGGCTGTTGGAATTTCGCTGACGGTCAGCTCGCGAGCAGGTCGTCGACCGCCGCGACCACCACGGCCGGATCGATCACCACGTCGGCCTGGATCGAGTTCATCGGGTCGCCGGGCCCGTACTTCTCGTGGCCGTCCGCCACGAGGTAGCGGTAGGTGATGCCACCGATGGCCTCGCAGATCGACCAGTAGCAGGCGTTGACGTAGTCCGGCGCGAACATCTCCAGCACCTTGGCACCCGGCTGCACGAACAGCAGGTTGGTCAGCGCGGCGCCATGCGGGGCGACGACGACCTCTGCGGCGGCGAACAGGTCGATCTGCTCCTGCGGCGACAGGCCCGCGGGCTCGACCCGCACGAACCCCCGCTGCTCGAGCTGCGCCATGACCTCGTCCTCGCGGTCGAGACGACGCGTGTTCGGCACCTGCCCGCGGGTGATGTAGATGCGGCGTGGCGTGTCGCCCGCGCTCCGGGCCGGCAACCGCTTGCGCAACCACTCGACGGTGCTGGCCGGGGCGATCTCGGTGGGGTTGGTGAGGCTCGGCACCACCAGTCGCTCAGCCCGCACGGCGCTGTCGGGCATGGCCGGGATGATCGGCATGTCGGTCAGGCCGGTCATCTCCAGCAGGGTGCGCTGCCACCGCGAGCCGGCCGGCACGTACAGGCCGTCGACGTGCAGGTCGGGCAGCACCTGCTCGACGACACCGAAGCGCGGCAGCACGTCGGTCAGGAAGTGGTAGTAGTTGCCCGGGCCACCCCGGGTCGCCAGCGACACGACGGTTCCGGCGACGTCGGTGACGGGCGGCAGCCGACGACGCAGGAAGATCGGGTGCTCTCGCCAGCCCGCGAGCCCGAAGTACTCGCTGGTCTCGTAGTCGAGGATGCCGCCCGGCGTCAGGTGCGCACCGTGGTCACCGACGACGACGCCGCCGGCGACGTCGAGGCAGAACGGCGGGGGGACGTCCAGCTCACGCCGCCGCTCGAAGACCCAGTGCTTCGGCGGCGTGCCCTGCGCCGACGGCCGACGAATCTGCTCACCCGGGCCCGCGCGATGCACTCGCGCCGCGGCGGGCTCGAGCGCCACGGTCTCGTCGACCGACATCGTGCCGCGCCGCGGGACGGCCCGCGCGCCCTGCAGGAACCGGGTGCGCCGACCCAGCAGACCCGACCAGAACGCCAGCAGGCGGTGCGCCCGCTTGGCGATCGGCCAGAATCGCTGGAGCCGCGGCGGAAGACGGGTCATCGGTCGCGATCAGGCGGGCGGAGCCAGCGGGTCGCGGGAGAGCCAGGCCATGCCCAGGCCCTCCGAGAACGGCTGGCGGTGGACGACCTGCAGCCCGGCCTCGGCGAAGAAGGTCTCGAGCTGCTGCCAGGAGTGGCCCGGCAGGTTGTGGTACTCCAGCACCACGCGGCGAACCCCGGCCCAGTCCTTCGGGTCCGAGCCCAGCACCATGTCGTACTCGCCGCCCTCGGTGTCCATCTTGACGAGGTCGGCGGTGCGGCCGCTGCGGGTCAGCGCGTCGGACATCGCGACGCTGGGCACCGTGACGGTGCGTCCGCCCTCGCCCAGGTGGAGCACACCGTTGTGACCGCTCGCGGCGCCGTTGTCGGCGAGCTCGAGCTGCCCGGCGACCGCCTGGACGGCGAGGTTGTTGCCGTGCACCCGTCCACCGAGGTTGTTGTCGGCGATGTTGCGCTCGAGGTAGACCGACGTCGACGGCGAGGCCTCGAACGCGTCGACGCGGGCGCCGGGGTGGCGTAGGGCGAACGCGACCGAGAAGCAGCCGATGTGGGCTCCCACGTCGAGAGCCACGGCGTCCGGGCCCAGGTCGTCGGTGAACCAGCCCAGGCGGTACTCGTCCTCGACGAAGATCTCGTAGACCGGCACGCGCGCGCCCCGGCGGTTCGGCACGGTGATCGAGGCGCCGTCCTTGGTGTGGAACGTCAGCTCCTCGGGCTTGCCCGAGACGGTCTGTCGCAGCATGTCGAGGACCAGGCGGGAACCGCCGTCGAATCCGCTCAACGTCTGTCGGACCCGACGCGTGGAGTGGGTGATGCTGCGGGCCATCGGGGGCCTTCCTGTGGCGTGAACTCGGGTGCTCAAGGCCGGGTGCCGATCGTGCGCACGTCGTCGAGCGGTCCGATCGTACGTCACTCGGCCGGTGCCTCGGGGCACTTCCAACAGGGTCGTCCCGACGGATGGGGCGTGCCTGCCGGAACGGCGGGCGAACCCTCAGCCGAGGTACTTCTCGGACTCCCCCACGCCGCTCGTGATGCGCTCGACCTCGACTGCGACCATCTGAGCGACGAGGTCCTCGAAGGACGTCGTCGCGGACCACCGCAGCTCACGCTCGGCCCTGCTCGGGTCGCCGCGGAGCGACTCGGCCTGCGTGGTGCTCCACAGGTGGGGCTGGATCTCGAGGTGGTCCTCGGGGTCGTCGCGACCGACCGAGGCGAACGCCACGTTCAGCATGTCGCGCAGCGTGTGGGTGGTGCCGGTGGCGACCACGTAGTCACCCGGGACGTCGTGCGCCAGCATCCGCCGCATGGCCTCGACGTAGTCGACGGCGGCGCCCCAGTCGCGGTGGATGTCGATGTCGCCCAGCGCGACGGGGAGTCGTTGTCCGCAGGCGGCGGCCGCGGCGGCCGCGGCGATGCGGCTGGCCACGAACTGACGTCCTCGGAAGGGGCTCTCGTGGTTGAACAGGATTCCGTTGCAGGCGAACAGGTCGTGGTGCTCGCGATAGCTGATCACGAGCTGATGGGCGGCGCTCTTGGCCACGGCGTAGGGCGTGCGCGGACGGTGAGCGGTCTCCTCGTGGAGTGCGCCGGCGAACTCGCTGCCGAAGACCTCGGCGGTCGATGCCTGGAAGAACCGCACGTCCTTGACGTTCTTCTCGCGGTGCCGCACCAAGGTCTCGAGCATCTGCCCGACCGCGATGAGGTTGGTGTGGGTGACCAGCTCGGGGTCGGTCCAGCTGCGGCCGACGGCGCTGAAGGCGGCGAGGTTGAAGACGGCGTCGGGCGAGAACCGCGTCATCAGGTCCCCGAACCCCAGCCCGTCGCGCAGGTCGTGCTCGACGATCTGGACTCCCCCCAGGTACGGGGCCATGCGGGCCAGCGACGACAGCCCGGGACGCACGGTGCCGACGACGTGCCAGCCCTGGGAGCGCAGCAGCCGGGCGAGGTACATGCCGTCCTGGCCGGCCACGCCGGTGATCAGCGCGGTGCGGGTGACGGGATCGGCGAGCGTCACGGGGTCTCCTGACGAGGGGCGGGCGCGGAGGCGGTCTCTGGGGCGCCGGTCTCTGGGCCCGACTGTGGGCCCGACTCTGGGCCCGATCGCGACGTGAGGATCGGGAGCAGGAACGGCAGCGCGAGGGCGGTCCAGATGTACCGGTCCCACACCAGCGACGTGAGCGGCGCGATGGCGATGTAGGAGACCGCCGGGATGGCGAGCATCAGGTAGCGGGGGCCGATGATCAGCGCCTGCCGCACCGTGGCCCCGAGCAGCAGCAGGAAGGCCGCCACCGTGATGATGCCGCCCGCGGCGGCGATCTGGAGGTACACGTTGTGCGCCTCCAGCACGTCGCCGAAGCCGACCCCGAACAACGGGTTGGCCGTGAAGTTGTCGACGGCCACCTGCCGGAGCATCTCGCGATCGAGGTCCGACGGGGTCGACGTGGCGTTGCCCAGGAGACGGCCCAGGGCGTTGTTGCCCTCCTCGCCGCTCACGATGGCTCGGGCCACGATCCAGATGGGCGCGATGGACAGGCCGAAGAACAGGATCACCACGTTGATCGAGCGCGAGATCAGCACGTAGACGCCGGCGGCCAGGACCGCCACCACGAGTGCTGCGCGGCTGCCGCTGATCCACACGCCGTAGGCGTTCACGGCGGCCGCGGCCACCAGCAGCGGGGCGTACGAGCGGGGCAGCGCCGAGAGCAGGAAGGGAATCAGCGCCAGCGCGAGCATCGAGCACAGCCCGAGGATGTTGGGGTGCATCGTCAGGCCGATGTAGCGCCCGTAGAGGGAGTCACCGGACAGGACGGCCTGGGCGACGCTGATGCCCGCTCCCCCGACGTAGGCCAGGGCGAGCGCGACGACGACCTCGGGCCGCGGGCGCCACCAGGCGAACACCACCGGCAGCATGATCGCGCCGACCAGCAGCCGGGCGATGCTGAGCAGGCTGATGATGGGCTCGGGGTTGACCACGGAGGCCACGAGGGCGGCGGACACGAACACGCCGACCGCGATGAGGAACAGCGCCTGGAGCCCGAACGTACGGTGCACCAACACCGGGAACAGGCAGACCACCGCGGCGAACAGCAGCAGGTCGGACGCCGCCACGATGTCCAGACCCGGCACCGGGCGCACGCGGTCCATGGGCGCCATGGCGAAGCCGACGAAGAACAGCACCATCGCGGCCTTCTCGAAGCCGACGGCCGCCACCAACGTCAGGCCGGCGACGAGGGCCATGCCCAGGACCCCCACCACCACCGACTTCATCGCCAGCGGGATGAGGACGGCCAGCAGGCCCCACGTCAGCAAGGGTGCGAGGATCGCGCCGTGGTACCGGCGCCGCAGCAGCCGGCGCACGGGCCCGGGCTCTCGAGGCACCTGCTGCGTGGCCATGCGGGATCCCTAGTCGCGGGCCGCGCGACGGCCGCGGACGCCACCGCCGGTGCGCTTCGACGGCGCCGAGCCCGGATTCGTGCCGTAGCCGTATCCGTACCCGTAGCCGTACCCGTAGGACTCGGCCGAGCGGCGCGGCGTGCGGTTGAGCACGGCGCCGAACAGGTGACCGCCCACGCCCTGGACCCGCGAGACCGCGAGACGCAGCTGCTCGCGCGTGGTGGAGCCGTGCCGGACGAGCAGCAGGGCGCCGTCGACCTCGGTCACCAGGATCGAGGCGTCGGCGACGGGAAGCATCGGCGGCGCGTCGATGATGACGGTGTCGTACTTGTCCTTCACCGACGCGATGAGGTCCTTCATCGCGCGGGAGTCCAGCACCTCGGACGGGTTGGGCGGCATGGGCCCGGTGCCCAGGAAGTCGATGCCGCTGGGGTGCGACTGGATCGAGTTGTCCAAGGTCGTGCGACCGATGAGCACCGTGAGGACACCCACGGCGTTCTCGAGCCCCAGCAGCTCGGCCACGTTGGGGTTGCGCATGTCGGCGTCGATCAGCAGGACCGAGCGTCCGGACTGCGCGATCGCGATCGCGAGGTTGGTCGAGACGAGCGTCTTGCCCTCGTTGGGGACGGCGCTCGAGATCAAGATGGCCTGTCGGCGGGCGTCGACGTTGGCGTACTGCAGGTTGGTGCGCAGGACCCGGAAGGCCTCCGACAGCGGGGTGCCGAACTCGGTGCTGAGCGGCTCGTTCTTGACCTGCGGGTCGAAGGGCAGGCTGGCCAGGACACCGCCGCCGGTGATGCTCTCGACCTCCTCGCGCGACTTGACGGTGCGGTCGAGCAGGTCGCGCAGCACGGCGCCGGCGATCGCCAGGAACAGGCTGAGCAGGAGGCCGACGCCTCCGTTGATGACGAGGTTGGGCGACACGGTCGACTCGCTGAAGCTGGCGTCGGCCGTGACCCGGGCGGCGATCGCCGGCTGCTGGCCGGTGACGGTGGGCTCCTCGATACGGGTGACGAGGTCGACGACCTCCTCGGCCTCGGCATCGGCGATGTCGCGGGCAAGCTCGGGCGACTCGGCCTTGACCGAGATCTCGATGGTCTGCGTGCCGGTGACGACCGCGGCGGTGATGTTGCCCTCGAGCTCCTCGATGGAGGAGTCGAGGTCGAGCTGGTCGATGACGTTCTGCAGCAGCGCGGGATCGGTGGCGAGGTCGGCGTACGACGCGACACGCGAGGTGACGATGAAGGACGCGGCGTACTCGGCCTGTCCGCCCGTCGGCGTCGAGATGAACACCTTGACCGTCGAGCCGTACATCGGCGTGGCGGTCAGGAGGATCGCGGCCGTTGCGGCGATGCCGAGGAGAAAGGTGACCAGGCTGAACTTCCAGCGGACGCGCATGGCGGTCACGAACTGCTGCAGATCCACGTTCGTCCTCTGATCGGGGCTGTCCGACGCTGCTGCCGCGACGGCGTCTGCGAGTGTATGCGAGACAGAGACGCCCCACCTAGCAGGTGGGACCCGGTGTGGCACATCATGGGTGACGACCGCCCGAATGTTCGGCAGCGCGCGTAACCTCACCCGGCTGGATCGTTGTTCATGCTGGTGCTGCCAAAGCGAACGCACACGACCCTCGGAGAGATACATGACTGTTCTGGTGACCGGAGCCGGTGGATTCATCGGCGGACACCTCGTAGCCGACCTGCTGAAGCAGGGTCAGACCGTTCGCGCGGTCGACGTGAAGCCGCAGGAGGAGTGGTACCAGGTGCACGACGCGGCGGAGAGCATCGTCGCCGACTGTGCCGACATGCGCGACGCGCACCGCATCTCCGAGGGCACGACGGAGATCTACAACCTCGCGGCCGACATGGGCGGCATGGGGTTCATCGAGAACAACAAGGCCGAGTGCATGCTCTCGGTGCTCACCAGCACCAACATGCTGGTCGCCGCGCGCGACGCCGGCACCCGCCGCTTCTTCTACAGCAGCTCGGCGTGCGTCTACGCCGGTGACAAGCAGACCGACCCCAACGTCACGGCCCTGAAGGAGTCCGACGCCTACCCGGCGGACCCCGAGGACGGCTACGGCTGGGAGAAGCTCTTCAGCGAGCGCATGGCCCGCCACTTCCGCGAGGACTTCGGCATCGAGACCCGCGTCGCCCGCTACCACAACGTCTACGGCCCCGAGGGCACGTTCGAGGGTGGCCGCGAGAAGGCTCCCGCGGCACTGTCGCGCAAGATTGCGCACGCCAAGCTCAGCGGCGAGCACGAGATCGACGTCTGGGGCGACGGCGAGCAGTCGCGCAGCTTCATGTACATCGACGACTGCGTCCGCGGCTCGCAGGAGATCCTGGCCGGCGAGAACGTCGAGCCGGTCAACCTCGGCTCGTCCGAGCTCGTGACGATCAACCAGATGATCGGCATTCTCGAGGAGATCGCCGGCATCACGGTCAAGAAGCAGCACGACCTCACCGCCCCCCAGGGCGTGCGCGGCCGCAACAGCGACAACACCTTCTTCCACGAGACCTACGGCTGGGAGCCGTCGATCAGCCTGCACGACGGGCTGGAGAAGACGTACTCGTGGATCTACGACCAGATCTCCGATCGTTACTGAGTCGATGACCGACCAGTCACGGGCCAACAAGGTTCGCGAGACGGGCAAGCTGATCCTGCGGCGCGCCCTGCAGCGTGCCGACATCGAGATCGGCCGCGGGCCGTTCGCGAGCCGTCTCGTCAACACGCTGCGCTCGCGCGGCATCGACACGGTCCTCGACATCGGCGCCAACGTCGGCCAGTACGCCGTGCTCGCGCGCAGCGCGGGCTTCGAGGGACGCATCATCAGCTGCGAGCCGCTGGCCGGCGCGTACGGCGAGATCTCCGGTCGGGCCCGCAAGGACCGGAACTGGATCACGCTCAACACGGCCGTCGGCGCCGAGCCGGGCACCACGACGATCAATGTCTCGGAGAACTCGTTCTCGTCGTCGATCCGTGAGATGACCGACGCGCACCTCAGCGCCGCGCCGGGCTCCGGCTACGTCGCCACCGAGACCGTGCCCGTCACGACCGTCAAGGCGATCGCGTCCGAGCACGGGGTCGACCCGGCCCGCACGCTGCTGAAGATCGACACGCAGGGCTTCGAGGACGAGGTGCTGCGCGGTGCGGGCGACCTGGTGGGACGCTTCGCGGCGATCCAGCTGGAGCTGTCGTTCGTGGAGCTCTACGAGGGCCAGCTGCTCTACGAGGACCTCGTGGCGCAGATGGCGCAGGCCGGCTACCGCATCCAGCAGATCGACCCCGGGTTCTCCAACCCCGACGGCCGCCTCCTGCAGGTCGACGGCGTCTTCGTCCTCACCGCCGACGACTGAGCCGCCGCTCCCCCCGTGGGCGGGAGTCAGTTCTTGCGGCGGATCCAGAGGGACGACGGCGGGTTGGCGTCGTTGCGCAGGGGCGTGTAGTCGTCGAACAGACCGGCCAGCACGGTCTCGTCGTCGTGGCGGATCATCGGCGTCGACAGCAGCACCTCGAACGCCGAGTTGAACGTCAGGAAGGTCTGCACGACCATCGCCTCGTTCCAGTACACGGGCCAGCGCTCGCCGAACAGCCACGTGTCGGCCGGGTAGGGGCCGTTGAACGGGAAGTGCACGTCGTGGATGTGCACCAGCACGCCCGGCTTGATGCGCGGCAGCACCTCCAGGAACAGGTACGCGACGTCGCTGTCGATCTTCAGGGCGTGTGAGGAGTCGATGAACAGGACGTCACCGGCCTCGAGCTGCTCGAAGGTCGAGAACGGCACGTCCTGGACGAAGCCCTCGACCAGCGAGAAGTCCGGCAGGCCGCGCAGGGCCTCGAAGGGGTACGGCTCGATGCAGGTGATGCTGAGCGGTGACCCCTCGTCGGCGTTGCGAGCCGCCGCGAGCGAGGCGTAGTACGTCGAGAGCCCCGAACCGACCTCGAGGTACCGCTTCGGCTTGTGCTCACGCAGCATGAAGTAGAGCGTGCGCGAGTCCAGGTGCGGGTAGCCGGGACCGAAGCCGCGGCGGGTGTTGCTCAGGTAGTCGCCGGTGACCTCGCGGTACTCGGCGTCCCAGGTGGCCGCGAGCTTCGAGAGCCGCTCGACCATGGCCGGGACGTCGGCGTCGATGCCGACGAGCTCGCTCGGCTTGTCCCACCGCTCCCGCGTCTTCTCGATGTCCGACAGCACTGGCAGCGTCGAGTAGTAGTCGGCCTTCTTGACCACGTTGAACCCGAGGGCACCGAAGGCGCGCTGCACGAGACGGATGCGAGCCCGACGGGCCCGGAACACCACGCCATCGAGTCCCCGCACCACCGGGGCGGGGAGGATCCTCGCGACCCGCTGCTTGGCGGAGGGCCGCGGTGCCGCGGCGACGGCGCTGCTGGTGGAAGGGGTCACAGTGGGGCTGGCCATGGGGATGATCGTACGGACTCGACGCCGCCCTCAGGCGTCGTTCGCCCAGTCGTTCGTCACGTCGTTGGTCGGGTCGCTCGTCATGTCCGTGAGGTGCGACTGCGTCGCCGCCCAGGCGTCGATCTCGACGGCGAGGGCCTCACCGATGTGCCGGTGCATCTGCGGCGAGTAGTGGAACCCGTCCGGCTGGACGAGACCCATGTCGCCCTCGGCGTGCTTCTCGGCGAGCGGCATGATCGGGAACATCCGCACGTGCTCGAGCCCCACGCGCTGCACGACGGCCTCCATCTCGCGGTTGGCCAGGGCGATCCGCCGCGCCATGCCGGGGAACCAGCCGGCGATGCGCGGCCCGGGCGGCAGCACCTCGAACAGCAGCACCATCGGGCTGCCGACCTTCTGGACCTGGCTGATGTACTGCTCGAGATCCGCACCCAGCCGGCGGGCGCGACGCACGCCGACGTACGGCCCCACCACGGCGTCGACCTTCGCCTGCACCTGCGCGAGACCCCGCCAGATCGGTCGCACGACGTGGCGCCGGTAGAGCTTGCGGATCGGACCCCGCCGCGTCTTGAAGCTGTTGCCGTGCCGCTCGAGCCACCGCGGCAGGAAGAGGTGCACCGACTCGAAGTGCCCGTACGCCAGGATGATGACGTCCGGCGAGTAGCCCAGCACCTCGCGCTGCCAGGTCGCGAGCAGCCGCGTCGCCTTCTCCGAGGTCATCGTGATCGCCTGCACGTCGACCGGTCGGCCGGACTCCAGCAGCTGCTCCTCGATGACCCGCGGGAACGTCAGGTCCTGCCGCGGTCCGCCCATCCACGAGGTCCAGTTGACGGTCGACGGACCCTTGACGAGCACGCGGAGCGGCAGGGGGCGGGGCGACGGCACGGAGCCTCCAACGATCGGGGTTCGGGGAAGAGCTGGCGACAGGAAAAGTATGGTGCACCCGCGACCGTCCGGGTGCGGAATTCCCGCTCCCGTCCGGCGCCGGTGGCGCGAGGCGTCAGCTCGTCAGTCCGCCGTCGACGACGAGGACCTGGCCGGTCAGGTAGCTGCCGGCCGGATCGGTCAGGAACTGACAGACGCGCGCGACGTCGACCGGCTCGCCGAGGCGTCCTGCCGGGGTGCGGCGCTCGATCTGCCCCATCTGGCCCTCGTCGAGCCCGTGGCTCATCTCGGTGCGCAGGTAGCCGGGGGCGATGCCGTTGACCGTGATGCCGCGGGAGCCCAGCTCGCGGGCCATCGAGCGGGTCAGGCCGTCGAGCGCGGCCTTGGTGGCGCTGTAGACGCCGAGGCCGCGGTAGCCCGAGCGCCCCACGATCGAGGAGATGTTGACGATCGAGCCGCTGCGACGCGCCAGCATCCGGCGGCTCACCAGACGCGACATGTAGAGCGTGCCCTTGATGTTGAGGTCGACCACGACGTCGATGTCCTCGTCGGTCGCCATGCCGAGGATGCCGTCGCGGGCGACGCCGGCGTTGTTGATCAGCACGTCGACGCGGTCCCAGCGCTCGACCACGGCGTCGACGAACGCCTTGGCGTCGGCCGACTTCGAGAGGTCGGCGGTCGCGAAGAAGAAGCGATCGGGGTGCTCGGTGCGCCAGCGCTCGACCTCGGGGGTCACCGAACGGGCGCACGCGGCCACGAGGTCGCCGGAGGCGAGGTAGGACTCGACGATGCCGGCACCGAGTCCCCGGCTGCCACCGGTGACGATGACGACCCGGGGCTGGGTGGAGTTCTGGGCAGCTGGGTTCTGGGGTGTCTCGCTCACGGTTCTCTCCTGAGGATCTTGCTGCCGGTGGTGGCGATGTCGTCGACGATCTTGATGCTGCGGGGGCGTGACGCCGGCGCGAGGTCGGCGCAGGCGGCCTTGACGGCTGCCTTCAGCGTGTCCGGGTCGGTGCCGGGCGCCGTCACGACCTCGAGGGCCACGATGGCGCCGGTCATGGCGTTCGGGCGGCCGAAGACGCGGGCCATGACGACGCCGGGGACGGCCGCGACACGCTCCTCGATCGGCAGCGGGTGCACCTTCACGCCGCCGACGTTGATGATCTCGGAGGTGCGGCCGCGGAACAGGATGCGGTCGCCCTCGATCTCGACGCGGTCGCCGGTGGCCCGCCAGCCGTCGGCATCGATCTCGGGCTCACCGTGGTAGCCGAGCATGCCGGAGCGCGAGCGGATCCACAGCTCGCCGTCGACGATGCGCATGTCGACATCGGCCTCGTCACCCCGCTCGAGCACGTCGACCGAGAGGCCGGGGCGGCCGTCACGCATCGAGCCGGTGGACCCGAACTCCGAGGCCGCGTAGACCTGCGAGACCGAGGCGTCCGGGAAGGCCGTGCGCAGCTCACCCAGCAGCGGACCGGGGATCGCCTCGCCGCCGAGCGTCACCTGGCGCAGGGCCGGGACCGGCCCGCCGTCGGAGCGCATCTGCGCGATGAGGAAGCGCCAGTACGTCGGGGTGGCGCTGGCGTGAGTGACACCCAGCGCCCGCATCGCGTCCAACCCCTCGATGGGTCGTCGCGGCGCGGGAGCCACGAGCGCGGCACCGGAGGCGGCGACGTGCAGCAGCACCTGCAGCCCGGCGAACTGGTGCAGCCCGAACGCGAGGAGCCAGCGCTCCTCGGGCGCCGGCCGCACTCGAGCCGTGCCCCGCACCAGCCGGTTCCAGTCGTGCCGCACGCCGCGTGGTGCACCGGTCGTGCCGGTGGTCAGCACGAGGTGCGGCCGCACCGCATCGTCCGCGACCTCCGGCAGCTCGACGCCGCCATCCTCGGACCCAGCTCCGGCCAGCAGGTCCCCGACGGCCAGCACCTCGAGCGCGATGCCCTGCAGGTCGTCGCGATCGGTCACCAGCACGTCGTGGTCGAACCGCTCGACCAGGGCACGCAGCTCGTCGGGCCCGTCCGGCGGGTACTGGCACGCCTCGGCCCCGACCAGTGAGGCGCCGGCCAGCAGGGGCAGCACGGCCGCTGCCTCCACCTCGGCGATCGCGAACCGGCGGATCTTGCGAGCGGTCAGCGCCGCCGCGACCCGGAGGGCGTCGTCGGCCAGCTGCCCGTACGTGCGGGTGACGTCGTGGGTGACCACGGCCACCCGGTCGGGATCGACCGCGGCGACCCGGCGGAGCAGCTCGTCCAAGGGGTGATCAGGCGCCGGCGTAGAAGGCGAGGATCTCGCCCAGCGTCTGCGGCATCTCGCCGACCGAGTACGGATCGCTGCCGTGCACGTCCTCGAGCGTGGCTGAGAGCTCGGCCGTCTCGAGCGAGTCCAGGCCAGCGCCGTCCGCGTAGAGCGGGGTGTCGGCGCCGAATCCCTCGGGCAGCTTCTCGATCGACGACAGGAAGTCGGTGACGGTCTTCTGGACGTCAGCGGTCGCGGTGCTCATGGGCCGGGGGTTCTCCTTGCGGTGTCGTGGTCCGCTGCGGGACCCACGGGGACGACGAGTGGGTTCATCTTGTCATGCCGGACGCCTCCGCCAGGGCGGTATCGAGCAGGCGACATCGAGCAGTGGGCTCAGGCGGGGCGCGTGGCCGAGACCAGCCCGTAGCCGAAGGTGCCGTCGCGCCAGAACGCCTCCAGGATGTGGCACGACTGCACGAAGGCCTCGTGGCCGTCGGTGCCGATCAGCTCGACGACGGCGTCGCGGTTCTGCTCGGCGTTCGTCAACCAGCGGTCGAACGTGGGCAGCGTGGCGGCGGTGAGGTCCTCGCGCCGGTCGACCACCAGGCCGTTCGCCGTGGCGAGCTCCTCGTAGTCGTCGAGGGTCGCGAAGTGGGCGTCGCCGAAGGCGGCCCGCAACACGGCGAAGTCGGCGCGGCGCTGACGTACCTCGGTAAACGGGATCTCGCGCCAGCGGACCAGGTCGCACAGCACGAACCGGCCACCGGGCCGCAGCACGCGCGCGCACTCCCCCACCAGCGCGGCCTTGTCGCGCATCAGGTGTGCCGACTCCAACGCCCACGAACGGTCGAACTCGCCGTCAGCGAAGCCGTTGTCGGTGCCGTCGCGCTGCTCGAACGTCACGCCCGAGACCCCCGCCTCGGCGGTGCGCTGACGCGCGGTCTCGACGCCCACGCCACTGGTGGTGATGCCCACGACCTCCACACCGAGCTCGGTGGCGATCGTGCGGGCCGGGGTGCCCGATCCGCAGCCGACGTCGAGCACCCGAAGGGGGCGGCCGTCGGCACCGGGCGCGCTCAGGTCGGCGGCGTCGATCATCCGGCGCGTCAGGGCGGCGGTGGCCTCGGCCAGCGGCTCGGACCCGGTGTCGAAGACGCCGTAGTGCAGCTCGTCGCCCAGCAGCAGCTGCCAGGCGGCGGTGACCCGGTCGTAGTGCGACTGCGGGTCGTAGGACTCAGTACTCATGGTCGTCCTCCGGACTCAGTGCTCATGATCGTCCTCCGGACGGGGTGCTCATGCGGTCTCCCGGGTTCCGACGCGGCGGGCCGGCGAGCCCATGACGACGGCGCCCTCGGGGACGTCCGAGAGCACCACGGAGTTGGCGCCGACCATGGCGTTGCGGCCGATCGTCACGCCACCGACCAGCACCGCGTTGGCGCCGATCACGGCACCGTCGCAGATCGTCGCGAACTCCTGCTCGACCCCGGGCTTGGGGTCGTAGTGCCGAGCGGCGCAGGTGACGCCACCGGCGAAGGTCACGTCGTCACCGATGACGAGGCCGAAGCCGATCGTCACGCCGACCGGGTGCACGAGCATGAAGCCCGTGCCGATCTGCATGCCCGCACCGAAGTCGGCGCCGATCAGCACGTTGCCGAGGGTGCGCAGCTGGTTCGCGAGCCCGCCGTGCCCCTTCTCGAACAACCGCTGCTGGGCACGCACGATCAGCGAGGCCAGCAGACCCGGGACGCTGGGCAGTCGCACCAGCACCTTGAGCCAGCTGGGCTGAGAGCCAGGTCGGTAGCGGGCGAAGTCGGAGAACACGAGCTCGCGAAAGCTCGCCTGTCCAGGCACGTTCGTCACGCGGCGCACGCTACTACAGCCGAGCCGCCGACCGGCCCAGAACTGCGCCCCGTCATCGACACCGTCACGCCGTGGACTCCGGCCGGACGAAGACGCCGTCGATCTGCAGGATCTCACCGCTCGGCGCCGCGTAGCCCTGCTCGAGCCCGACCATGCGGAATCCCTGGTCGTAGGCCCAGGACATCGCCTCGTCGATCAACATCCCGCCGTCGTACAGCGGCACCAGCGACAGCTCGAGCTGCAGGCCGAGGCACGCCTCGACCGTGACCGGTCCCCCGGCGAGCACCTCCCGCTCGAAGCCCTGGGTGTCGATCTTCAGGAAGGGACGCCGCCCGGCGACCAGCTCGGCCGCCTCGGCGTCGAGCGTCGAGACCGTGATGGTCTCGGCGCCCACGTATCGCACCGACGGCGCCGCGTCGATGTGCGCGTCGAGCATCGGCAGCAACGAGCTGCTGCGGCTGTTGGAGGCGACGTTGATCTCGGCGGTGCCGGCCTCGGCACCCAGCGCCAGCGGCCGCGCGCTCCAGCGCGGGTCGCCGGCCACTCCCTGCTGCAGCTCGGCGAAGGCGCTGGCCTGCGGCTCGAACGACACGATCTCGCCGGTGTAGCCGAACGAGCGCAGCGACCGGCCGTAGCCACCGTCGGCCGCCCCGACGTCGAGCACGAGGTCGATGCCGTGCCGCGTCAGCACGGACTGCCGGCGACCGGCGGAGTGCCGCCGCAGCTCGAGGCCCCGCTTGGCCAGCGTCGTCGCCACGGCGTTGATCGCCTTCTGCTTCGCGGTCATGCCGTCACCCCCGAGAGGAAGAAACGGTACGAGGGTGCCCGCCTGAGAGTGCCGTTGAATCGCTCGCTCCGCTCGCTCATGCGGCCACCCCCGAGAGGAAGAAACGATACGAGGGTGCCCGCATGACGGTGCCGTTGACTCGCTCGCTCCGCTCGCTCATGCGGTCACCCCCGAGAGGAAGAAGCGGTACGAGGGTGCCCGCATGACGGTGCCGTTGACTCGCTCGCTCCGCTCGCTCATGCCTTGACTCCCGCCCGGGTACGCCGGACGTGCCGGCGCTCCAGCTGCTCGTGCAGGTTCTGCGCCCAGATCTTCGGCGTCAGCCGGCTGCCCAGCGCCCGGCTGCCGTCGGACATCGCCTTGAGCCGCACGGCGTCCATGCTCGACATCCGCGCCATGGCGTCGGCCAGCTCGTCGAGGTCGCCGGCCGGGACCGTCCAGCCGTTGAAACCGTCCTGCAGCAGGTGCGGCACCGCGCCGACGCCGTCGGCGCAGATGATCGGCAGACCACTGACCGCCGCCTCGTGGACGACCACGCCGTACCACTCCAGGTGGGAAGGCAGCAGGAACGCCGACGACTGGTGCATCAGGTCGACGAGCTCCTCGGGCTGCACGAACCCGCGGAGCGTCACCCCCTCGATGCCCTCGAACGCGGTGCGCAGGGGGCCGTCGCCGGCGACGTCGAGGTCCCACGGGTCGTCGACCAGCTGGCGGTAACGGCGGTAGGCCTCGGCCAGCTCCTGCGGCGCCTTGTGCCAGATCAGCCGCCCGGTGAACAGGAAGCGGCGACGGCTCGCCAGCTCGGCAGCGTCGCGGGGGCCACGCTCGAACAGCGGCGTGTCGGCCGAGTTGGCCCCCCGGATGAAGTCGCGGAACCCGAGCTGACGGGCGAACAGCTCGGACCGCTCGCCGGGCACCCAGGCCACGTCGAACAGCGGCTGCACGTAGAACCGCGAGACCGCGATGCCGAGGCGCTGCCGCATGGTGCCGTGCCAGAAGTTGCTGGTGAAGACGACCCGCAGCGCGCGGTCGCGGAAGCGCTTCATCACGGTGCGGTAGCCCTTGCCGTCCCAGGACCACATGATGACGACGTCGGGGTCGAACTCCTCGACGACGGGCACGATCTCGTCCGGTCCAGGCATCGTCGACCACACGTGGCGGCGGACCCGGTCGGTGAACTTGTCGGCGTCGAAGGGGGCGAACGGCATCGAGTCGGGGTGGACCAGCAGCAGCTCGTCGCCCAGCTCGGACAGCTCACGGAAGCAGCTGTCCTGGTAGGCCGTCAGGCCCGTCATCAGCACTGCGATGCGCACCGCACACTCCTCGGTAGGGATTGGTCACGGACGGTATCAACCACGCGGCGGTCACGATCCACGGCGCACCGGCCCGATCAGGGCGTGGACATAGCCCTCCGGCGTGGCCGGAGGAACCGCGGCCGGCGGGGGCCGCTCGCCGGCCAGCAGGCGGCGGATGCCGGTCGCGAAGGCCTCGGCCGTGAAGGCGGTCGACCACCCGCCTCCGGTCGCCGCGGCCTCGCGGGCCCGGACCTCCGAGCCGGCCGTCACGACGGGCACGTCGGCGGCCAGTGCCTTGCCCTGGATGCCGCTCGAGCCGTTGTTGGTCATGGCGAGCGCGACGACGTCGGCCGAGGCCAGCAGCTCGTCGAGCTCCTCGTCGGGCAGGAATCCTTCACGCACCTCGACACGGGCCCGCTGGTCGGCCGGCAGGCCGTCAACCCAGGCCGCGGTGCCGGGCGACATCGGCCCGGCGAGCAGGAGCACGGCCGTGTCGGAGGCGGTCTGGACCGCCTCCCAGACCAGGTCGGGGTACTTCCGCTCGGAGACGCCGCCGAAGATGCCGACGATCGGCCGGTCGGACGGCAGGTCGTGGCGCCGTCGCAGCTCGGTGCGGTCGCGGGAGTGTGCCGTGCACAGGGCGGGGTCCCGCGCACGTTTGACGATCCAGCCGGGCGCGAAGTCGTCACGCCCCGCGAACCCGGCCACGCGACCGAGGCAGCCGGTGGCCATCGCGGCCAGCGCCAGCACGGCCTTCGGGACCCGCAGGCGCCAGCCGGTCCAGTCGGTGAGCGCCAGGCGTGCCGGGTAGCGCGTCAGCATGAAGACGACCTTGGGGCGGCGGCGCAGGCCGAACGCGCGGGGCGCCTCGAGCCACCAGCGCTTGAGCAGCTGGTCGGCGTCCAGCACGGCCGCCACGGCGACCGGCTGCTGCCGGCTCCAGCGCGCGACCTCCCGGGCCACGACGCGTGCGGACGGGTGGGGACCGTCGAACACCTCCTCGACACGGATCTCGACGTCGCCGAGGAACTCCGCGTACGCCGGGTCCTCGGTGGCGCCGCGCGAGGTCAGCAGCACGACGTCGCGCCCAGAAGCCAACACCGTGGCGATCATGGCGACGGTCTGGAAGCGGTGGCCGCTGGGGAACGGCTCGACCAGGAGGGTCAGCGCCATGGGCGTCGGCCACTCGGCGAGGGAGTCGTCACGCCCAGAGGATAGCCGCGGGCGGCGCCGCGCGGGGCGAGTGTGAGGTAGCGTTCCCGCGACTCGACAGACGCCCGACCGGAGGCACCCTTCATGACCTGCGACTGCTGCGGATCGACCACCTGGACCCCCCGGTTCGCCGAGAACGGCATCACGCTCCGCCAGTGCGAGTCGTGCGACCTGCTCTCCATCGACGACATCCCGGTCCCCGAGAAGCGGATGACCGAGATGGAGGAGGGCCACTACGCCGGCAACCTCTCGATCGTCGATGCCAGCAAGCAGAGCCGCGCCGAGCAGGTGCAGCTGGCGCGCTTCGAGAACTTCGTGCGCCTGGGCCGTGAGCACGTGCCCGGCGGGCGCTGGCTCGACATCGGCTGTGGGGCCGGGGTGCTGCTGCAGGTGGCACAGCGCGAGGGATTCGAGGTCGAGGGCATCGAGCTGAGCGCCGACCGGCGGGCGCTCGCGGCGCAGGCCACCGGCGCCACGATCCACGGGCGGCCCGTCGAGGACGTCGCGTACCCCGATGCCTCCTTCGACGTCATCAGCCTCATCAACGTGTTCAGCCACCTCATCAGCCCGATGCACACCTTCGGCGAGCTGCGCCGCATCCTGCGCCCGGGCGGCGTCGTGGTCATGGCGACCGGCGAGATGACCGCGGGGGTCGCCAAGGCCGACATGCTGCACTGGAACCTGGGCGACCACCTGCACTTCCTCGGTGACCGCACGATGCAGCGCTACGCCGACACCGTGGGCTTCGAGGTGCTGCACCACGACCGTCAGTGGCTGCCCGACGCGATGTTCAGCCGCGAGTGGCTGCGCGCCAAGGGCCGGTCAGGACCCAAGAACGCGCTCAAGACCACGATCGACCGCACCCCGGGCGGACTCGCTCTGCTGCGCGCCGTGATGCTGCGGCGCCAGGCCGACAGCTCGGCGCACGCCAGCGAGTTCGTGCTGCGGACCACCCAGCAGGACTAGGCGGGGCGGGTCCCCTCGACCGCGAGCTGCGCTCCGCCCTCGCTGGTGCGGCGGTCCAGGCCGTCGAACTCGGCGTGGTCGCTGCTGCCGGTGGGCGTGCGCACGATGTCGACGAAGCCGGCGGCCTCGAGCTCGTGGCGCAGCGTCTCGTAGTCGAAGACGTAGCCGCTGTGGTGGCCGAACTGGCCGATCGGGATGCGCAGGACGTCGATCGGGTGCTCCACGAGCAGGCCGAGGTCGCGGTAGTGCTTGGCCGCGGCATCCTCGAGCGCCGGGGCACCGGAGAGGTACATCTCGACGTGAGCGCGGACGTCGGGCGTGATGAGCCGGATGACGCCACCGGGCTGGATGCACCGGAACGCCTCGCGCAGCAGGGCGCGGGTGGCGTCGAGCGGCAGGTGCTCGATGACGTTGTCGGAGAAGACGTGCGAGACCGAGCCGGGCTCGAGCGGCCACGTGCGGGTGGCGTCGAGGTAGAACTTGGTGACCGCGTTGACGTTGGTGACGATCCAGCCCTCGCGCTGGATGAGACCGCCGATCTCGAGCTTCAGCGGACGGGGCGACTGCGCGAGGAGACGGCGCGTGCGAGCACGGGCCACCGGGGTGTTCACGGTGCGGACCGAGGCGCGGGCGACGGCATACAGTTTCGGGTTCACGCGCGCAGCCTATACGTCGAACCACTCCGTCTCGGGCGAACGGGCACAGTCGGACACGCGACCTAGACTCGTCGGGTGGAGTTCCTCAACGGCCTGGCCCCGGCACACGACCTGACCTACAACGACGTCTTCATGGTGCCCCGGCGCTCCGACGTCACGTCGCGGTTCGACGTCGACCTGTCCACCAGCGACGGCACGGGGGCCACCCTGCCGATCGTGGTGGCCAACATGACCGCCATCTCGGGGCGCCGGATGGCCGAGACCGTGGCTCGCCGTGGCGGCATCGCGATCATCCCGCAGGACATCCCGCTCGACGTCGTCGCGTCCACGGTGCGCCGGGTCAAGGCCGCCCACACCCTGTACGACACCCCCGTCACGGTGCCGCCCAGCACCACGATCGGCGAGGCGCTCAGCCTCATCCCGAAGCGGGCCCACGGTGCCGCGGTCGTGGTCGAGGACGGCAAGCCGCTGGGCGTCGTCACCGAGCGCGACGGCGCCGAGGTCGACCGCTTCGCCCAGGTGCACGAGGTCATGTCCACCGACGTCCTCACGGTCGACTCCGGCCTCGAGCCGCGCGACTACTTCGACGCGCTGGCCACCCGGCACCTCGACTACGCGCCGGTCCTCGACGGCGGCACGCTCGCGGGCATCGTCACCCGCAAGGGGGCGCTGCGCTCCACCATCTACGCCCCCGCCGTCGACCCGTCGGGCCAGCTGGTCGTGGGTGCGGCCGTCGGCATCAACGGCGACGTCCGCGGCAAGTCCGCCGAGCTGCTCGAGCTCGGCATCGACGTGCTGGTCGTCGACACCGCGCACGGCCACCAGGTCAAGATGCTCGACGCCCTGCCCGCCGTCGTGGCCGCTCGCGACGCGCACACCGAGCGCACCGGACGGCGCATCCCCATCGCGGCCGGCAACGTGGTCTCCGCCGACGGCGTCACCGACCTCGTCGACGCCGGCGCCGACATCGTCAAGGTCGGCGTGGGTCCGGGTGCCATGTGCACCACGCGCATGATGACCGGCGTCGGACGCCCGCAGTTCTCGGCCGTCCTCGAGTGCGCCGAGCGCGCCCGATCCCTCGGCGCACACGTCTGGGCCGACGGTGGCGTCAGGTACCCGCGCGACGTCGCGCTCGCACTGGCCGCCGGTGCCGCCAGCGTCATGATCGGCTCCTGGTTCGCCGGCACCCACGAGAGTCCCGGCGACCTCAAGATCGGTTCCGACGGCCGCGCCTACAAGGAGTCGTTCGGCATGGCGTCCTCGCGCGCGGTCGCCAACCGCACCCGCGACGCCGCCGGGTTCGAGAAGGCCCGCATGGCGCTGTTCGAGGAGGGCATCTCCACCTCCCGCATGGTGCTCGACCCCGAACGTCCCGGCGTCGAGGACCTCATCGACGGCATCACCGCCGGCGTCCGCTCCAGCTTCACCTACGCCGGCGCACGCTCCCTCGCCGAGTTCGCCGAACGAGCGGTCGTCGGCCTGCAGAGCTCTGCCGGCTACGACGAGGGTCGCCCGCTGCACACCTCCTGGTGACCGCTCCCTGAGGTGCGAGGAGCGCAGCGACGAGCCACGAAGGGCGCTCGGCCATGGGCGCGTCCGTGTCGTCACGTCGCGATGCCGGCTACGGTCCGTCGTCTTTCCACAGGGCATTCGTCGACGTTCTCGGGGTGTCGGTGGCGGTAGCGAGAGTGGGGTCATGTCCTCGTTGCTCGCCATCTCGTCGGCCCAGCTCACCGAGCTGGGTCGCGTTCGGGCGCGGGCCGAGGCCGCTGAGGACGCCGCGATGCTGGCGATGGCCCGGCAGATGCGCGCTGACGCGAGCCGGGCTGAGTCGCCGATGCGGCGCCAGGTCGAGCTCTCGGTCATCCCGCTCACGCTCGGCCAGGCCATGGGGCTGTCCGAGGGACAGGTGACCTACCGGCTCGCGGCGGTCGAACGGGTCCACGACCAGCTCCCCCACACCTGGACCGTCTACCGCGACGGCACCATCGACGCGGCGCGGATCCGGGAGATCGGGCGCGCTGCCGGTCGACTCGAGCGTGACGAGTCCTTCGAGCGGCTCGATGCCAAGGCCGCGACCTACGCCGCCACCCACACCGTCCCCGAGCTCCGTGGCTGGTTGAAGCGGTTCGTCGTCCGGGTCGAGCCCGACCGCGCCGCCGTGCGCGCCGAGAAGGAGCGCGCCGCGCGGCGGGTCGACGTCTCCCATGACGACGACGCGATGGCGTGGCTGACCGCCTACCTGCCCTCGCATGTGGCGGCGGCGATCGACAAGCGCCTCGACCGCGCCGCCCGCGCCATCGGATCGGATGACGAGCGGACTCTCCCGCAGCGGCGGGCAGACCTGCTGGCGTCGTGGACCACGACCAACGAGACCGACGCGACCGACCCGGTCCTGCGGACCGACATCGCGGTCACGATCGGCGCTGATGTGTTGGCCGGCGCGACCGAGGGGTTCGGATTCGCCGCCGACGGCTCCTGGTCCGTCCCCTCCGGTTGGGTCGCAGAGCCCGCCCAGACGGGCAATCCGTTCTGGCACCGGATGGTCCTCGACCCCGTCACCGACGACGTCCTCTCCCATGAATACAACGGACGCTTTGCCCCCGAGATCCTCACCAAAGTGCTCATCTTCCGCGACGGCGTCTGCCAAGCACCCGGGTGTCTCACCCCGGCCGATCGGTGCGACATCGACCACCGACAACCCTGGCCCAACGGCCCCACCACCGGGAAGAATCTCAGTCCCATGTCACGGCGTCACCACTCCCAGAAGGGACACGGCGTCATCTGGGTCCTGCCCGACGAAACCAGAAGGGTCGTCGAACCACTCGACCGGACCGCCTGAGCTCCTCAAGCGAGGCCGCCTCGCTGCGGCTCCCTGCGCGGCGGGGCGCGGGTAGGCTCAGCGTATGGAGGCCACGGACCGGTCCGTCGACGAGCTGCTCGACGCCAAGCTGCCCCAGGCCGCGCGACGGGCCGACGCTGATCGACTGATCGAGCTCATGCAGGCCGCTACGGGTGAACCGCCACGCGTCTGGGGCACGTCGATGATCGGCTTCGGCAGCTATCACTACCGCTACGCCTCGGGCCACGAGGGCGACGCGCCACTCGTCGCGTTCGCGCCCCAGGCCAGCCGCTTCTCGCTGCACCTGACGACGGAGCCCGCCGTGCGTGACGTCCTCCTCGCGCAGCTCGGTCCGCACGCCGCTGGTGCCGGCTGCGTCTACGTCAAGCGGCTCGATCAGCTCGACGGAGACGTCCTGGCCCAGCTCGTCGAGGCCACCGTCAACTTCACGCGGGCCCAGGACGTCACTCGAGGATGATGGCGAGGCCGCGGCCGAAGGAGGCGTCGAGGTCGGGGTCGGGCTCGACGATGCCGGCGCGGGCCGCCTGCCGGTGCAGCTGCGTCGCCTGGGTGTGCCCCACGACGTAGATCAGCAGCGTGCGCGCCACGTCGGGCGTCGAGTGCTTCGCCAGCTGCGCCTCGAGGTCGGAGACCCCCAGGCGGAAGGCCGACGCCGTGGCCACGACCTCGGCGCCGTCGCGCATCGCGAGCAACGCGTCGCGCAGCCGGTGCGAGCTGGCCATGAGGTCGTCGTCGATCGCGACGGGAGCCACGATGCGGTCGGCCATCAGCGCGAGAAGCGTCTGCTTGTCGGCCACGTGGTGGTACAGGGCACTCGGCTGCACGCCCAGGTCGGCCGCGACGCGGCGCATGGAGCAGAACTCCAGGCCGTATTGGTCGAGCACACGCAGCGCCCCGTCGACGACGTCGTCCAGCCGATTCACCACCTCGACACCCTATCGGTTAACCTGAACGCCGTTCACCCTGAACACCGTTCAGGCATCACGAGAGCAGGCCGCATGACCGCCACCAGCCCCACCACTTCTGGCCCCAGCCGCACCCGTCGCCGTGGGCTCAGCCCGACAGACCTCGCGCTCGTCACGACGTTCGCCGCCCTGATCGGCGTCTGCGCGATCCTTCCGGCGGTCAACGGCGTGGCCAACGTGCCCTTCACGCTGCAGATGTTCGGCGTGTTCCTCGCCGGCGCCGTGCTGGGCGGGGTGCGCGGGTTCCTGGCCGTGGCGCTCTACCTGGCCGTCGCCACCGCGGGGGTCCCGATCTTCTCGCAGGGCCAGGCCGGCCCGGGTGTCTGGGCCGGCGCCACCGGCGGCTACCTGCTGGCGTTCCCGATCGCGGCCCTGCTGGTCGGTCTCGTCGCCTCGGCCGCCGTGCGCCGCGGAACCACCTTCCAGACCGTCGCGGTCGCCGTGGCTGCCGCCGTCGTCACGGTCGCGGTGGTCGGCACGCTCGGCACGCTCGGCATGGCTCGGGCGTTCGACGTCTCGTGGAGTGTCGCCTGGGGCTACGCCACACCGTTCTTCGCGGTCGACATCGCCAAGGGCGTGATCGCCGCCATCGTGGCTGCCGCGGTGCACCGCGCCTTCCCGCAGCTGCTGCGCCGGTAGCGTCGCCTCGTGATCGAGCTGCGTGACGCCGCCGTCGTGGTCGACGACCCGCACGGTCCCGTCACGCTGCTCGAGCCCGTGAGTCTGGCCCTGCCGGAGCATCGCATCGGCATCATCGGCGCCAACGGATCGGGCAAGTCCACGCTCGCCCGGCTGCTCAACGGCCTGGTGGAGCCGTCGTCCGGTCAGGTGCTGGTCGATGGGCGCGACGTGGTCGAGGACGGGCGCGAGGTCCGCCGCCGCGTCGGGTTCGTCTTCACGCACCCCGACGCCCAGCTGGTGATGCCGACGCCGGTCGAGGACGTCACGCTGTCGCTGCGGCGCACCGTGCGCGGCCGTGCCGAACGCCGGCGACGCGCGCTCGAGGTGCTGGACGCGATCGGTCTCGCCGACCGCGCCGAGGTCTCGGTGCACGTGCTGTCGGGTGGTCAGAAGCAGCTGCTCGCGCTGGCCGGCGTGCTGGCGACCGATCCGGACGTCGTCGTGGCCGACGAGCCCACCACGCTGCTGGACCTGCGCAACTCCCGCCAGGTGGCCGACCGGCTCTTCGCCCTGCGTCAGCAGCTCGTGCTGGTGACGCATGACCTCGACCTGGCGCGCCGCTGCGACCGCGTGCTGGTGGTCGACTCCGGGCGCATCGTGCACGACGGGCCGGCCGACGCGGCGGTCGACCACTACGTGGCCCTCTGCGGGGAGACCACGTGAGCCAGCTGCTGGGTGTCTACCGCCCCGGTCACACAGCGCTGCACCGGATGCCGGTGGGGCCCAAGCTGGGCGCGCTCGCCCTGTGGTCCGTCCTCGTCGTCGCGACCCCGGGGCCGTACGCCGCCGTCGGGTTCCTGGCCGGGGCGATCGGCGTGGCGGTCTGGTCGGGCCTCCCCCTGCGTCGGACGTTGCGCACGATGCGTGGACTGCTGATCATGCTCACGATCGTGGGGGCGTTCCAGACCTGGCAGCGCGGCCTGGACGTCGCGGTTGCCGTGACCGGCGACCTGCTGGCCCTGTTCCTGATGGGGCTGGCCTTCACCGCCACGACGGCGATCGACGACCTGCTGACCACGATCGAACGGGGCGCCGGGCCGCTACGGCACGTGGGCATCCGGCCCGAGCGAGTCGCCCTGACGTTCGCGCTGGTGATGCGGGCGCTGCCGGCCGTGCTGGAGGTCGCGCACGAGACGCGTTCGGCCGCCCGGGCCCGTGGCCTGGAGCGCAGCCCGCGCGCCCTGCTGGTGCCGTTCGCGATCCGCACGGTCGCGCACGCCTACGCCACCGGCGATGCCCTGCACGCCCGCGGCCTCGCCGACTGACCGTTCCCTCCGAGATTTGCTGACTTCGCCACCAAATGGCATCCACCAGAAGGTGGCGAAGTCAGCAAATCTGGGAAGGGTCAGAGGGTGGCGAGGGCCTCGTTGAAGGTGGTCGACGGGCGCATGACCTGCTCGGCCTTCGCGGCGTCGGGGCGGAAGTAGCCGCCGATGTCGGCCGGCGAGCCCTGTACCGCGAGCAGCTCGTCGAGGATCTGCTGCTCCTGCTCGACCAGCGTCGACGCGAGCGCGGCAAACGCGCTGGCCAGCTCGGTGTCCTCGTCCTGCTCGGCCAGCTCCTGCGCCCAGTACAGCGCCAGGTAGAAGTGGCTGCCGCGGTTGTCGATGGTGCCGAGCTTGCGGCCGGGCGAACGGTCCTGCTCGAGGAACGTCGCCGTCGCGCGGTCGAGCGTGTCGGCCAGCACCTGGGCGCGGGCGTTGTCGGTGGTCGTGGCCAGGTGCTCGAAGCTGACCGCCAGCGCGAGGAACTCGCCGAGGCTGTCCCAGCGCAGGTAGTTCTCCTTGACCAGCTGCTGCACGTGCTTCGGGGCCGAGCCGCCGGCACCCGTCTCGAACAGGCCACCACCGTTGATCAGCGGCACGACCGACAGCATCTTGGCGCTGGTGCCGAGCTCGAGGATCGGGAAGAGGTCGGTGTTGTAGTCGCGCAGCACGTTGCCGGTGACGCTGATGGTGTTCTCGCCGCGGCGGATGCGCTCGACCGAGAGCTTCGTGGCCTCGATCGGCGACATGATGCGGATGTCGAGGCCGTCGGTGTCGCCGTCGACGACGGACGGATCGGCCAGGTACTCCTTCACCTTCGCGATCAGGTTGGCGTCGTGCGCACGGGTCTCGTCGAGCCAGAACACCGTCGGGTCGCCGGTGGCGCGGGCGCGGTTGGCGGCCAGCTTGACCCAGTCGCGGATCGGGACGTCCTTGGTCTGGCAGGCGCGCCAGATGTCACCCTGAGCCACCGCGTGCTCGAGCAGCACGTCGCCCGCGCCGTTCAGCACGCGGACCGTGCCGGTGGTGGGGATCTCGAACGTCTTGTCGTGCGAGCCGTACTCCTCGGCCTTCTGCGCCATGAGGCCGACGTTCGGCACGGTGCCCATCGTGGCCGGGTCATATGCGCCGTTGGCCTTGCAGTCGTCGACGACGACTTGGTAGACGCCGGCGTAGCTGCTGTCGGGGATGACCGCGAGCGTGTCGTGCTCGTCGCCGTCGGGGCCCCACATGTGGCCCGAGGTGCGGATCATGGCCGGCATCGAGGCGTCGACGATGACGTCGCTCGGCACGTGAAGGTTCGTGATGCCGTTGTCGGAGTCGACCATCGCCAGCTCGGGGCCCTCGGCCATCTCGGCCTCGAACGACGCCTTGATCGCGTCGGCGTCGGGCAGCGACGAGATGCCCTTGAGGATGCCACCGAGGCCGTCGTTGGGGCTCAGACCGGCCTCGGCGAGGGCGGCACCGTGCTCGGCGAACGTCTTGGGGAAGAACGCGCGGACCACGTGGCCGAAGATGATCGGGTCGGAGACCTTCATCATCGTGGCCTTCAGGTGCACGCTGAACAGCACGCCGTCGGCCTTCGCGCGCGCCACCTGCTCGGTGAGGAACTCGCGCAGCGCGGCGACGTTCATGCTGGTGGCGTCGACGATCTCGCCGGCCAGCACGGGAATCGAGTCACGCAGCACGGTGGTGGTGCCGTCGTCGCCCACCAGCTCGACGCGCAACGTGTCGTCGGACTCCAGGACGACCGACTTCTCGTTCGAGCGGAAGTCGTCGACGCCCATCGTCGCGACCGCCGTCTTGCTGTCGGCGCTCCAGGCGCCCATGCGGTGCGGGTGCGCCTGCGCGTACTTCTTGACCGAGGCCGGTGCGCGGCGGTCGGAGTTGCCCTCACGCAGGACGGGGTTGACGGCCGAGCCCATGACCTTGGCGTAGCGTGCGCGGACGTCGCGCTCCTCGTCGGTCTGCGGGTCCTCGGGGTAGTCGGGCAACGCGTAGCCCTGCTCCTGCAGCTCGGTGATGGCGGCCTTCAGCTGCGGCACCGAGGCGGAGATGTTGGGCAGCTTGATGATGTTGGCCTGCGGCGTGGTGGCCAGCTCACCCAGCTCGGCGAGGGCGTCGGGGACCCGCTGGTCCTCGTCGAGGCGCTCGGGGAACTGGCTGAGGATGCGGCCGGAGAGCGAGATGTCGCGGGTCTCCACCGAGACGCCGGCGGTCGAGGCGTAGGCCTGGATGACCGGCAGGAACGAGTGCGTCGCCAGCGCCGGCGCCTCGTCGGTGTGGGTGTAGATGATCGTCGAGTCGTCCACGGTCGCTCCGTTTCAGCCAAAGTTGTTTGACGTCAAGATATCTCACGACGAGGGCTCCCCCGCCTCGCACCCACCGTCGCACCCCTCCCGGCACCTGTCGAGCCGGCGAGGACCGGGACTCAGGCGTTCTCCCGGAGTTCATCATGGAGTTCATCGGCAGGCACCGGTAGCGTCCGAGCGTGGATGCCGTCGCGATCGTCGCCGTGGTCGTCGCCCTCGTGGGCGCGGTCGTGCTGACGACCGTCGTCCGCCGCTCGCGCCGGGACACGACCCTCGGCACCGCCGACGACCGCGCCACCTACGCCACGCTGCACACGGCGTCGCTCGCCGCCCCGGCGCTGCGCGCAGGTCTCGACCAGGACAGCGCGACCCGAGCCCTGCCCCACGTGCAGGCGCTGCTGGGGGCACCCACCGTCGCGATCACCGACACCACCGGAGCCCTCGCGCACGAGGGCCCTGGCGACCCCGCCGTCGCGATCGCCCTGGTCAGCGCCGCTCTGTCCGACGGGCGCAGCCAGGCCTCCGACGCCGCGATCGTCGCGCCGCTCTCGGTGGAGGGACGCGTGGTCGGCACCCTCGTCGTGCTGGCCGACCGCCCCTCCGCCGGACTTGCCCGCACCACGACCGAGGTGGCCCGCTGGATGTCGAGCCAGCTCGAGCTCGGCGAGCTGGCCAGCTCACGCGCGGCGCTCATGGAGGCCGAGCTGCGGGCCCTCCGCGCACAGATCTCGCCGCACTTCATCTACAACTCCCTCGGCGCCATCGCGTCGTTCGTGCGCACCGACCCCGAGCGCGCGCGGCACCTGCTGCTGGAGTTCGCCGACTTCACCCGCTACTCCTTCCGCCAGCACGGCGAGTTCACGACCCTGGCCGAGGAGCTGCGCTCGATCGAGCGGTACCTCGTGCTGGAGAAGGCGCGCTTCGGCGACCGGCTACGGGTCACGTCGCAGGTGGCGCCGGAGGTGCTGAACGTGACCCTGCCGTTCCTGGCGGTGCAGCCGCTGGTCGAGAACGCGGTGCGCCACGGCGTGGAGCCGAAGGACGGACCGGGGCACGTCACGGTCGTCGCCCGCGACGCCGGCAGCGAGTGCCTCATCGAGATCGAGGACGACGGCGTCGGCAGCGATCCCGAGGTCGTGCGCGAGGCCCTCGCCGGGCGCGGCGCCGGCGGGTCGGTCGGGCTGGCCAACGTCGACTCGCGGCTGCGCGCCGTCTACGGCGACCATCACGGCATCATCGTGGAGACCGCCCCGGACCTGGGCACCAAGGTGACGCTGCGGGTCCCGAAGTTCTTGCCGCACACGGCGTCCTGACACCTAGACTCCCGCCATGCCCTCCCCCCTGCGCGTGCTGGTCGTCGACGACGAGCAGCCGGTGCTGGACGAGCTGGTCTGGCTGCTGGGCCGCGACGACCGCGTCGGCGACGTCCGCAGCGCCCGGTCCGGCACCGAGGCGCTGCGCCTGCTCGAGGCCGGCGACATCGACGTCGCGTTCCTCGACATCGCCATGCCGGGCCTCAGCGGACTCGAGATCGCGCGCCTGCTCGCCCGCTTCGCCGAGCCGCCGCGCATCGTCTTCGTCACCGCGCACGAGGCGCACGCCGTCGAGGCGTTCGAGATGAACGCGGTCGACTACCTGCTCAAGCCGGTGCGTGAGGAGCGTCTGCGCGAGAGCATCCGCCGCGCGTGCGAGAGCGAGCCTCCCCCCGGCGCCGACGACCGCATCGCGGTCGAGCTGGGTGGTGTCACGCGCTTCGTCGCCCGGTCGAGCGTCACCGACGTCGAGGCGCAGGGCGACTACGTGCGCCTGCACACCGTCGACGGATCGTCGCACCTGGTGCGCATGACACTGAGCCACGTGGCCGACGCCTGGGCCGAGCACGGCTTCGTGCGCATCCACCGCAGCCATGTCGTCAATCGCGCCCACGTGCGCGAGGTGCGGCAGGCCGCCGGTCGCACCACCGTCGTGCTGCCCAAGGGCGAGGACCGGCTCGAGGTCGACGTGTCGCGACGGCACCACCGGGATCTACGCGACCTCCTGCCCGGGCAGGCATGAGCCACCCGGACCAGCCCCGCCACCGGGTGCGCATCACCAGCCCGATGGCTGGCGCACCGGCCCATCAACGACGCAGCGCCCGCGAGGAGATCGACGAGTCGACGGCGATGGGCGAGGTCTACGTGCGGTCGCTCGTGCGTGCCCAGCTACGGGCCGCCCTCGTGGTGATCGGTGCGGTCACGCTGACCATCGGGGCGCTGCCGCTGCTGTTCTGGCACGCCGCACCGCTCCGTGAGGCGACCGTGGGACCGGTGCCGCTGGTCTGGCTCGTCCTGGGTGTCGGGGTCTACCCGTGGGTGTGGTGGCTGGGCCACTCCTTCGTGCAGAGGGTCGAACGCAACGAGGCCCGCTTCGCGGCGCTCGTCGACTCACCGACCGAGCCGGACATCGACCCATGAGTACCGAGGCGGAGGCCGACCCATGAGTACCGAGGTCGGGATCGCGGCCGTCGTGGTCGTCACGATCGCGACGCTGGGCATCGGCGCGATCGGCATGCGGGTCAGCCGCACGACGAGCGACTTCTACGTGGCCTCGCGCACCGTCAGCCCGTGGTTGAACGCTTCGGCGATCGGCGGCGAGTACCTGTCGGCCGCGTCCTTCCTGGGCATCGCCGGCCTCGTGCTGGTCGCCGGGTCCGGCGTGCTCTGGTTCCCGATCGGGTGGACCACCGGCTACCTCCTGCTGCTCGTGCTCGTGGCGGCACCGTTGCGCCGGTCGGGGGCGTACACGATCCCCGACTTCGCGCAGCTGCGGCTGCAGTCGGCCACCGTGCGCAACGCCGCGAGCCTGCTGGTGGTGGCCGTCGGGTGGCTCTACCTGATGCCACAGTTCCAGGGGGCGGGACTGACCATCCGCACGGTCACCGACGGTCCGCGCTGGCTCGGTGTCGTGCTGGTGGCGGGCATCGTGACGGCGGTGGTCGCCTCGGGCGGCATGCGCTCGATCACCTTCGTGCAGGCCTTCCAGTACTGGCTCAAGCTGACCGCGCTGCTGGTGCCGCTGGTGTTCCTGGTCCTGGCCTGGCGGGGCGACGGGTCACCGACCCCGATCGACGCCGCCGACTGGACCCTCCCCTCGCCGGATCCCGGGGCGGCCGGCACCTACACGGTCTACGCGGTCCTCATCGCCACCTGCCTCGGCACGATGGGGCTGCCGCACGTCGTGGTGCGGTTCTACACCAACCCCGACGGCCGAGCCGCGCGACGGACGACGCTGATCGTGCTGGGACTGCTGGGGTTCTTCTACCTGCTGCCCACCGCCTACGGGGCGCTCGGGCGGGTCTATGCGCTCGACCTGGTGGCGACCGGGCACGCCGACACCGTGGTGCTCGAGCTGCCGGCCCGGATGCTCGGCTCGGGCGCCGACGTGTTGGGCGCGCTGCTGGTCGCCGGCGCGTTCGCGGCCTTCCTGTCGACGTCGTCGGGTCTGACGATGGCGATCGCCGGCGTCGTCGGGCAGGAAATCAGTCGGCGTGGCTGGTTCGGTGGCCGGCTCACGGGAGTGCCGGCGCTGCGCCTGGCCACCGTGCTGTGCGTCCTGCCACCCCTGGCGATGTCGCTCGCCGCGGACGAGCTGCCCGTCGCGACGTCGGTGACGTTCGCCTTCGCCCTCGCCGCGTCGACCTTCTGCCCGCTGCTGGTGCTGGGCATCTGGTGGCGCGGGCTCACGACCCCCGGGGCCGTCGCGGGGCTCGTCGGCGGCGGACTGGCCGGCGCCCTTGCCCCGCTCATCACGATCACGGTCGAGCCGACCGGGTGGCTCGGCGTCGTCCTCTCGCAACCAGCGGCCTGGACCGTTCCGCTGGGCTTCGCCCTGATGATCGGGGTCTCCCTGGCGACCCCGAACCACCGGCCGGCCGACGTCGCCCGCACGTTCGCCCGGCTGCACACCCCCGAGGCGCCCACCCGCCTCACCTGAGCGTCGCCGTTCGTCGCGCCGATCCGACCGCTCGTCGCATGCCGTTCACCAGCCGCCGCCGCGCCCCCCGGCCTCATCGCCGGACCGCTGTTGTGAACTGGCGCACACCCGGTCACGCTTCCTAGCGTGGCCAGCGGGGTGCCCCCCGCAACGATGACGCAACCGGCCTCGCAGGATGCTGTGAGGTGGACCACCATGGAGCAGTACCCCCTGACAGGAGTGATCGTGTCCGAGCAGAACATCAGCAACCTCTCCCACGAGGACCGGACGTTCGAGCCGCCGGCCGACCTCGCCGCCCAGGCGAACGTGAAGGCCGGCATCTACGACGAGGCCGCCCAGGACCGCCTGGCCTTCTGGGCCGACGCCGCCCACCGGCTCACCTGGGGCCAGGACTTCGACGAGGTGCTCGACTGGAGCAACCCGCCGTTCGCGAAGTGGTTCGTCGGCGGCAAGCTCAACGTGGCCTACAACTGCGTCGACCGGCACGTCGAGAACGGCGACGGCGACAAGGTCGCGATCCACTTCGTCGGCGAGCCCGGAGACACCCGCACCATCACCTACAGCGACCTGAAGGACGAGGTCAGCCGCGCGGCCAACGCCATCACCGACCTCGGTGTGACCGCGGGCGACCGCGTCGCGATCTACCTGCCGATGATCCCCGAGGCCGTCATCGCGATGCTGGCCTGCGCCCGCATCGGCGCCCCGCACACCGTAGTGTTCGGCGGCTTCAGCTCCGACGCGCTCGCCAGCCGGGTCGACGACTGCGAGGCCAAGCTGGTCATCACCGCCGACGGTGGCTACCGCCGCGGCAACCCGTCAGCGCTCAAGCCGGCCGTCGACGAGGCGCTCGACAAGCTGGGCGACGCCAGCCCCGTGGACCACGTCCTGGTCGTCCGACGCACGGAACAGGAGACCGCCGTCACCGAGGGCCGCGACGTCTGGTGGCACGACGTCGTCGCCGGCGCCTCGGCCGATCACACGCCGGAGCTGTTCGACAGCGAGCACCCGCTCTATGTCATGTACACGTCGGGCACCACCGGCAAGCCCAAGGGCATCCTGCACACCAGCGGGGGCTACCTGGCGCAGTCGGCCTACACGTTCTGGGCCACCTTCGACCACAAGCCCGACGACGTCTACTGGTGCACGGCCGACGTCGGCTGGGTCACCGGTCACTCCTACATCGTCTACGGCCCGACTGCCAACGGCGCCACGCAGGTGCTCTACGAGGGCACCCCCGACACCCCGCACAAGGGCCGCTGGTGGGAGATCATCGAGCAGCACAAGGTCTCGATCTTCTACACGGCTCCTACGGCTGTGCGGACGTTCATGAAGTGGGGCGAGCAGATCCCCGCCGAGCACGACCTCTCCAGCCTGCGGGTCCTGGGCAGTGTCGGTGAGTCGATCAACCCCGAGGCCTACGTCTGGTACCGCGACAACATCGGCGGTGGCACGGCCCCGATCGTCGACACCTGGTGGCAGACCGAGACCGGCGCGCACATGATCACCCCGCTGCCCGGTGTCACGGCCGCCAAGCCGGGCTCGGCCATGACCGCGTTCCCGGGCATCAGCGCCGAGGTCGTCGACGACTCCGGCACGCCGGTGGCCGACGGCGAGGGCGGCTACCTCGTCATCACCGAGCCGTGGCCGTCGATGCTCCGCACCATCTGGGGCGACGACGACCGCTACCGGGAGACCTACTGGTCCCGGTTCGCCAGCCAGGGCTACTACTTCGCCGGCGACGGTGCCCGCAAGGACGAGGACGGCGCCATCTGGCTGCTCGGCCGCGTCGACGACGTCATGAACATCTCGGGTCACCGGCTGTCGACCACTGAGATCGAGTCGGCCCTGGTGTCGCACCCGAAGGTCGCCGAGGCGGCCGTCGTGGGCGCGGCCGACGACACCACGGGCCAGGCGGTCTGCGCGTTCGTCATCCTGCGCGAGTCGGCGGGCGGGGGCGGTGACGACCTCGTGACCGAGCTGCGCAACCACGTGGCCAAGGAGATCGGTCCCATCGCCAAGCCCCGCCAGGTCATGGTCGTGCCGGAGCTGCCCAAGACCCGCTCGGGCAAGATCATGCGGCGGCTGCTGCGCGACGTGGCCGAGCACCGCGAGGTGGGCGACGCCACGACGCTCGCCGACTCGTCGGTCATGGATCTCATCACGGCCGGCATGTCGAAGCCCGCCGACGACTGAGCTGGACGACTGAGCTGGACGACTGGGTTCTTCTCAGGCTGTCTCATCACCGTCTCAGACCGGCCGGGCACGGTGGATGCATGGAACCTGACCAGCATCCCCGTGCCCGTGCCGTGTCCCTGCGTCCTGAGCGGCCGGTCCGGCGCGACCTCGTGGCGGCCGTCGCCGTGCTGGCGACCATCGGTCTCGTCGACGCGGTGACGCGCTTCACCAGTCTGTTCTGAGGTCCTGCTCCACCGGATGCACGCTCGGGTCGACCACTTGTAGGCTCGCAGCATGAGCGCCCCCCACCAGAACACTGCGGTCACGCCTGTCGAGGACCCGACCATCGGCCGCCTCGTCGCTGACGCCACCCGTGACATCTCGGCGCTGGTGCAGTCGGAGATCGCCTTGGCGAAGGCCGAGCTCCGCTTCAGCGTGAAGGCGGGCGTGCTGGGCAGCCTGATGTTCGCGCTCGCCGGCTTCATCGGCCTGCTGGTCGTCATCATGCTGTCGTTCGCGGCGGCCTACTTCCTGACCATGACCGGCCTGCACGCCGCGTGGGCGTTCCTCATCGTCGCGGGCGCCTACGTGCTGCTCGCGGCGCTGCTGGTGGTGCTGGGCATCGGCCGGATGAAGAAGATCAAGGCTCCCGAGCAGACCATCGCCACCGCCAAGGAGATCCCGGGCGCCCTGAAGGGCCAGCGCGCCAGCCGGGGCGAGTCGCTCTAGCCGCGGCGGCCGGCGACGGCCGACCCGATCATCCCCACGACGGCCACGACCGCCCCGACGACGGCCGTGACGACGAGCCAGTCGTCCAACGATGCCGTGGCCGCATCGACGACGGCGCCACCGACGGCAGCGGCCAGCCCGTCGGACTGCAACGTTGCCGCGCCGCTCGCGAGCTCGGCACCCACCCAGACCGCGGCCGCCGCCAGCACGGCACCAACGCCGAGCCAGGCGAGAGCACCCAGGCGCCGGCGCGCGGCCAGCAGCGAGACCACGGCGCCCACGACCGCGACCGCCGCAGCGACACGCCACGCCGTGTCCGCCTGCTCGGCGCGCTGCACGGCGCGCTGGACTGCTGGGTCGTCGAGCGTGACGCTGCCACCGGTCTCGCCGGCGCGCACGCCCACCGCGTCGGCCACGACGGCGACCAGCGGACCGGGTGTGACGACGAAGCCCGGCGGGGTGACCTCGGGGTCGGCGAACATCGCCTGCCACGAGAGGCGCTGCGACTCGGCCCAGGCGTCGACGGCCTGGTCGGTCTTCAGCACCTCGTCGGCAGCCGCCTCGACCTCGGACCGCACGTCGGGCACCGCGGAGGACGGGATGCCGTTCTGCTCGGCGAGGTCGCGGGCCGAGGCATCGAGCTGGTCGGCCACGGAGGAGATCAGCTGGCCGCGGGTCTCCTCGTCCTCGAGCAGCGATCGGCTCAGGGCGACGTAACCGTCCTCCTCCGCGACGTTGCGGTCGACCCAGGCGGCCGGCAGCGCCACGGCCAAGGCCACCACGGCGATCAGCCCGGCGAGCAGCGACAGCAACGACCTCACGTGCACTCACCCGTGTCGACGGCCGCCGAGCTCCGCACCCCGGCCTGCGCCGAGTCCGCGACCTGGGCCGCGGTGAGGGCGTAGCCCGTGGAGTCGTCGGTGACGGAGGCGGCGAAGATGACTCCGAGCACCTGCCCCTCGGTGGAGACCAGCGGACCGCCGGAGTTGCCCGAGCGGACGAGACCGCGAATCGAGTACGACTGGCGCAGGTGCTCGCCCTGGTCGTAGATGTCGGGGCTCCTCAGGCGAATCTCCTCGCGAATGCGGGCGGACTGCGCGTCGAACGGCCCGTTGCCGGGGAAGCCGAGGACCGCCGCGTCCTGGCCGTCCTCGCCGTTCTCGTCGAACTCGAGGGCCGGGAGGTCGAGGTCGACGGCCAGCACCGCGACGTCGAGCGCCGGGTCGAAGAGGACGACGGTGGCCGAGCGGCGACCGTCCTCGGTCACGACCGACGGGCGGTCGACCCCGGCCACGACGTGGGCGTTGGTCATGACCCGCTCGGCGGCGTACACGAAGCCGGACCCCTCCACGCCGCGTCCGCACTCGGTGTCGCCCAGGATCTTGACGACCGAGCCGGCGGCCGCCTGCACGCCGGGCAGCTGCAGCGTCGCGGGATCGGGCGGGCCGATCCGGACGATGTCCTCGCTGTCGAACGGGTCGAGGTAGCGCGGGAAGAGGTTGGCGTCGATGACGCCGCTGAACGAGCGCAGCACGTTCGACGCGGCGGGCGGCATGACGCCGTCGACGGTGCCCATGATCGAGGAGCTGCGACTGGCCTGCGCCAGGTAGGGCACAGAGGTGCCGCTGACGGCGTAGCCGAGCGCCCACGACACCACGAGCACCGAGACGACGCTCAGCGCACCGCCGCCGACCGCGTCCAGTGCGCGCCCGGCCGGCGAGCGGATCGTGCGTCGCAGGTCGGTGCCGATGACGGTGCCGGCGATCTGTCCGCCCGCTGCGGCCAGCACCACCAGCCCCAGGGCGATGAGCGACGACGCCAGGCTCGGTTCGTCCGGCGAGACGATGCGCGGCACGACCAGCACCGCGAGCAGGCCGCAGACGAACAGTCCGACCGTCGCCGCCAGGTTGGCCACGAAGCCCTGCACGACGCCCGAGACCGCGAAGGCCAGGGCGACGACGATGATGACGAGGTCGAGCGAGTTCATCGCATCTCCGGCAGCTCGCGCTCGTCGGACTCGTCCCAGGGCAGCTCCCACCCGATGGCGTGAAACAGCCGCGAGACGATGCCGCCGGTGAAGCCCCAGAGCGGGACCTCGGTGCCGATGTCGAACGCCGGCCCCTTCCACCCGCTGGGGTGGACGATGCTGAAGCGGTTGTCGGGGTCGAGCAGGTCGGCGATGGGCTGGTGCAGCACGCGCGCCACCTCGGCGTCGGAGACGGGGTGCAACGTGCGCGGCTCGCGCCAGTACGCCAGCACCGGGGTGACGGCGAAGTTGCTGGGCGGCACCCACAGCGTGGGCAGTGCGCCGAAGACGTCGACCGTCTCGGGCTCGAGCCCGACTTCCTCCTCGGCCTCGCGCAGCGCCGTGACGACGGCGCCGTCGACGCCCGTGCCGTCGTCCGGATCGGCGCCGCCGCCGGGGAACGAGACCTGTCCTGCGTGGTGCCGAAGGGTGGCCGCACGCTGGGTCAGCAACACCTCGGGTCCGCGGTGCCCCTCAGCGAAGAGCATCAGCACCGCCGCCGGACGAGCATCGGCGGGCGGGCTGTAGGCGTGCGGCGAGATCTGCTCGGCGGGGATGCTCGAGGCGAGGTCGGCCAGGGGCCGGAGCCACTCCGGCAGGTGGGCGGACGGCGTCACTGGTCCACCTCCAGCTGCTCGGCGATGTCGTCGACGAGATCACCGTAGTCGCGGTAGGGGGTGGTCTGGGAGCCGACGATCTCGCCGTCGTCCATGAAGACCGTGGTGGGCAGGCCCCGGAGCCCCAACGGGACCCGCAGCAGGCTCCGCCGGTCGGCCACCTGGGGGTAGGTCACCTCGGAGTCACGCGCGAGGGCCAAGGCGTCGGCCGGGTTGTCGTCGGCGAACAGGACGCCGACGAACTGCACGCGCCCCTCGTACTCGCGCGCCGCGCGGGCGAGCAGCGGCAGCTCCTCGCGGCACGGCTCGCACCAGTGCGCCCAGACGTTGACGACCACCGGACCGTCGAAGTCCGCCAGCGTCACCGCCTCGCCACTCGTGACGCAGAGCAGGTCGATGCCCGCGAGGTCGTCGCCCTTGCCAGGGCTGCCGTTCCCGCCCGAGGGGCAGTCGGCGAGTCCTGCGTCGCGCGCGGCGGCCTGGACCGTCGCGTCGATGTCGGCACCGGGGGCGTCCGGGGTGGCCGGCTCCGGCGCGCACGCGGCCAGCAGAGCGCCAGTCAGCGAGGCGGCGCCCAGCAGCGCACCCAGCCGCTTCATGCCGGCCCCTGCGTCGTGACGAGGGCAGCCGCGAGCTCGGGATCGGTCGGGCCTGCGCCGTACGCGGGGCACCAGCGGGAGACCGGGCAGGCGCCGCATGCCGGCTTGCGGGCGTGGCAGCACCGACGGCCGTGCCAGATCAGCCGGTGGCTCAGCATCGTCCAGTCGCGGCGCGGGAAGAGCTCGCCGACGGCGTGCTCGGCCTTGACCGGGTCGGCGGCCGTCGCCTCGTCGACCCACTCGAACCGGCGGATCAACCGCGCGAAGTGCGTGTCGACCGTCAGGCCGGGGACGTCGAACGCGTTGCCGAGCACGACGTTGGCGGTCTTGCGGCCCACCCCGGGCAGCTTCACCAGGTCGGCCAGTCGCGCCGGGACCTCGCCACCGTGACGCGCGACCAGGGCGGCCGACAGTCCCAGCAGGTGGCCGGCCTTGGCCCGGTAGAAGCCCGTGGGTCGCAGGACCTCCTCGAGCTCGGTGCGGTCGGCCCCGGCCATCGATGCGGCGTCGGGCCAGAGCGCGAACAACCCGGGCGTGACTGCGTTGACGCGACGGTCGGTGGTCTGCGCCGAGAGCACGGTGGCGACCAGCAGCTCGAACGGTGTGCCGAAGTCGAGCTCGCAACCCGCCTCGGGGTACGTCTCGGCGAGCACCCGGTGCATGCGCCGCGCGCGTCGCACCACCGCCGTCGACGCACGATCCACCGCGCCAGAATACGGGGAGGCCGCAACGGGCGCCCACCCAGATCGCCCGCAAACACAGGGAACACCGAGAACGGCGCCGCCAATGGCGCCAACTGACGTCGACGTGTGGAAAACTGCCTCCATAGACCGGCTGTGACGAACACCATGAAAGTAGGCGCCCCGTGAACGAGGACGTGCTCCGCCAGGCCCCGTTGTTCTCGGGACTCGACGACGATGCCGCTGCGGCGCTGGAGTCGTCGATGTCGACGGCCTCGCTGCGCCGCGGCGAGGTGCTCTTCAACGAAGGCGACGACGGCGACCAGCTGTACGTCGTGATCGACGGCAAGGTGAAGCTCGGCCGCACCTCCCCCGACGGTCGCGAGAACCTGCTGGCGATCCTCGGCCCCGGGCAGATGTTCGGTGAGCTGTCGTTCTTCGATCCCGGCCCGCGCTCGGCCACCGCCACCGCCGTCACCGACGTCGACCTGCGCAGCCTCGGGCACGAGGCGCTCAGCCCCGTCCTCGCCGCGCACCCCGACGTCGCCCACGCGCTGCTCAACCAGCTCGCCGGCCGCCTGCGGCGCACCAACGAGGTCGTCGGCGACCTGGTGTTCTCCGACGTCCCCGGTCGCGTCGCCAAGGCGCTGCTCGACCTCGCGGGTCGCTTCGGCCGCCGCGCTGACGACGGCATCCACGTCAACCACGACCTGACGCAGGAAGAGCTCGCCCAGCTGGTCGGCGCCTCCCGCGAGACCGTCAACAAGGCGCTCGCCGACTTCGCCTCGCGCGGCTGGCTGCGCCTCGAGCCCCGCTCGGTCATCATCCTCGACCTCGAACGCCTCCAGCGCCGCGCGCGTTAAGACCTGCGGAGGTACCGGACCCAGAGCGGTGACTTAGGGGCCGAACACTGCCGGCAGCGGTAACTTAGGGGCCGAACAGCGGCGCCAATAGGCCACTAACTCACCCCTCGCACGAGCGATAGGCCACTAGCTCACCGCTCAGGAGTTAGGCGCGGAGGTACTCGAGCTGGGCCTCGACGGAGCGCTCGGCGGCGGGCCACAGCGACTCGTCGACGTCGGCGTACACGCGCTCGACCACGTCGCGCGCGGTGATGGCGCCGGCGTCGAGCGCGGCCCGCACCTGGTCGAGCCGCTCGGCGCGGTGCTCGAGGTAGAAGTCGACGACCGGAGCGGGATCGGTCAGCTCGGGGCCGTGGGCGGGCAGCAGCCGAGTGACGATGCCCTCGGTGATCAGCTCACGAATCCGCGCGAGCGAGTCGAGGTAGGCGCCGAGGCTGCCGTCAGGGTGAGCGATGATCGACGTGCCACGGCCGAGGATCGTGTCGCCGGTCAGCAACAGGCCGTCCTGTGCGACCAGCAGGCACAGGGAGTCGGCCGTGTGGCCAGGGGTCAGCACGACCTCGACCTGCAGGCCGTCGACGTCGATCAGCTCGCCGTCGGCCACCGGGTCGGCCGAGCGGCACCACGTGGCGTCCGCGGCCCGCGCCGGGGCGCCCGTCAGCTCGGCGAAGCGGTCGATCGCGTCGGTGTGGTCGGGGTGCCAGTGGGTGTAGAGCACCAGCGCGACCTCGCCCGCCTCGGCCAGCACCGCAGCCAGATGGTCGGCGTCGTCGGGTCCCGGATCGACCACGACCGACCGGCCACCGGAGGCCCGTAGGACCCAGGTGTTGGTGCCGTCGAGCGTCATGATGCCGGGGTTGTCCGCCCGGACCGAGGTCGCCTGCACGGTCATGAGTCCTCCTGGTCGGTCTCGACGTACCAAACCCCGTCGACCTCGACGAGGCGCGGCTCGACGGTCTCGAAGGTGCGATCGGCCGAAGCGGCCACGACGTCCCTCGCCGCGATGTCGGCGACCGACTGGGCGGTGACGACGGTGGGCGGCATCATCGCCACCTCGCCCCGCTCGGCGGCCGCGAGGGCCGCGTGCACCGGCACCCATCCGGCGCGGTCGGCCTCGTTCGGGAGCGACCCGACCCGCTGACCGGACGGCACCGCCGCCACGAGGAACCGCGTGTCGTAGCGACGCGGCTCCGTGGCCGGTGTGATCCAGTGCGCCCAGGGACCGACGAGGTCGGCACGCAGGACGAGACCGTGCTCGTCGAGGAAGTCCGCCATGCTTCGGTTGCCGGCGTCGAGGTCGATGCGGGCCTGCGCGAACGCCGGGTCGCTGACGTCGTCGACGATCGTGTCGGCGTCGGGACCGGCCAGCAGGATGCCCGACTCCTCGAAGGTCTCGCGGACGGCGGCGACCACCAGCGCGCGGGCGAGCGCGGGCGGGCAGCGGAAGCGTTCGGACCACCAGTCGGCGTCCGGTCCGACCCACCCCAGCGGCTCGCCGTCGCCCGGGTGCACCGTGCCGCCGGGGAAGACGTACATGCCCGCGGCGAAGGCCACCGACGGCTGGCGCCGCAGGAGGTAGGTCTCGGTGCCGTCGGCGCCGTCACGCAGCAGCAGGATCGTGGCGGCGTCACGCGGCGCCGCGGGCTGCTGGCCCGGGGCCGGCCACATCGCCTCCGGCAGCAGGCGGCGCGTGGTCATGCGGGTGCCTCCACCTCGACGACGACCTCGACCTCGACGGGCGAGCCGAGCGGCAGCACCGCCACTCCCACGGCGCTGCGGGCGTGGATGCCGGCGTCGCCGAAGGCGGTCGCGAACAGCTCACTGGCGCCGTTGGCGACCTGCGCCTGGCTGGTGAAGTCGGGAGCGCTGGCCACGAAGACGGTCGCCTTCACGACCTGGGTGACGGTGTCGAGGTCGACGACGCTGCCCACCGCGGCGATCGCGTTGAGGGCCGCGGTGCGGGCCAGGCTGGCCGCCGTCTCGGGGTCGACGGTGTCGCCCACGGTGCCCGTGGCCACGAGTGCTCCGTCGACCATCGGCAGCTGGCCTGAGGTGAAGACGTGGGCGCCGCTGCGGACGGCGGGCACGTACGACGCGACCGGCGCAGCGACCGGCGGCACGGCCAGCCCGACTGCGGCCAGCCGGTCGACGACCCCGCTCATGTCAGGCGACCGGTCGCTTGAAGTACGCGACGAGGTTCTCGGGGTTCATGCCCGGCACGATCTGCACGAGCTCCCAGCCGTCACGGCCGAAGTTGTCGAGGATCTGCTTGGTGGCGTGCACGAGGACGGGCGCGGTCAGGTACTCCCACTGAGTCATGGACCGACTCTAGTCACCCGGCGGGGGTGCCGGGCCACGGGCGGCGGGCAGCACCGTTCCGCCGAGCGGGATCGGCCGTCGTCGGTAGGGTTCGAAGGTGACTTCCACAGCACTGCACGTCGTCACGGGCAAGGGCGGCACCGGCAAGACCACGGTGGCGGCAGCCCTGGCCCTCGCGCTCGCCGATCAGGGCCAGAAGGTCCTGTTGTGCGAGGTCGAGGGGCGACAGGGCATCGCCCAGCTGTTCGACGTCTCGCCGTTGCCGTACGAGGAGCGGTTGCTGGCCACCGGTCTCGGGGGTGGCGAGGTCTTCGCTCTCGCCATCGATGCGGAGGCGGCGCTGCTGGAGTACCTCGACATGTTCTACCGGCTCGGCCGGGCCGGCAAGGCGCTGGACCGCTTCGGTGTCATCGACTTCGCCACGACGATCGCGCCGGGGGTCCGTGACGTGCTGCTGACCGGCAAGGTCTACGAGGTGGCGCGTCGTGACGGCGGCAAGAACGACTCGGGTCCGGTCTACGACGCGATCGTCATGGACGCGCCGCCGACGGGTCGCATCACGCGCTTCCTGAACGTCAGCACCGAGGTCGCCGGTCTCGCGAAGGTCGGTCCCATCCGGCGCCAGGCGGACTCCATCACGGCGCTGATGCGCTCGGACGCGACCCGTGTGCACCTCGTGACGGTGCTGGAGGAGATGCCGGTGCAGGAGACGGTCGACGGCATCGGCGACCTCGCCGAGGCCGGGCTGCCGGTGGGTCACGTCGTCGTCAACCTGGTCCGCCCCGGTCTTCTCGCCGACGACACCGCGGAGGCCTTGGAGTCGGGCACGTTGACGGAGCCGGCGGTCGGCGCTGTGCTGGAGTCTGTGGGGCTGCCGAAGGACGCGGCCGCCGGACTCCTCGTCGACGGCGAGGGCCACCTGGAGCGCCAGCACCTCCAGCAGGCGCAACGCGAACGCCTGCACGACGCCGGCCGACCGACCGTCGAGCTGCCACTGGTGGACTCCGCGATCGACCTGGGGGCCCTGATGGACCTCGCGGGCCGACTGCGCGACGAAGGACTCATCGAGGAGGGGTCGGCATGAACGCCCGCGCCCGCACCGCACCGCCCGAGCGCCGGGGTCGTTCCCACCCCCGCGTCGTCGCCCCCCGCACCCGCGAGGGGTCCCTCGACATCGACGGCCTGTTGGCCGACCGCTCGGTCGGCATCATCGTCTGCTGCGGCTCCGGCGGGGTCGGCAAGACCACGACGTCGGCGGCGCTGGCGATGCGGGCCGCCGAGCAGGGCCGCGCGGTGTGCGTCCTCACGATCGACCCGGCGCGCCGGCTGGCGCAGTCGATGGGCCTGACCGAGCTCGACAACACCCCGCGTGCGGTCGACGGCATCGACGCCTCGGGCGGCGGTTCGCTCGACGCGATGATGCTCGACATGAAGCGCACCTTCGACGAGGTGGTCGAGGCGCACGCGACGCCCGACAAGGCGGCGCAGATCCTGACGAACCCGTTCTACCAAGCACTCTCGAGCTCGTTCGCCGGCACGCAGGAGTACATGGCGATGGAGAAGCTCGGTCAGCTGCACGCCACCGGCCAGTGGGACCTGATCATCGTCGACACCCCGCCGTCGCGATCGGCGCTCGACTTCCTGGACGCCCCCGAGCGCCTGTCGTCGTTGCTCGACGGTCGCTTCATCAAGCTGCTGCTGGCACCCGCGAAGGGGCCCGCCAAGCTGCTGACGGCCGGGTTCGGCGTCGTGACCGGTGCCATCAAGAAGGTGCTGGGCGCCCAGGTGCTCGGCGACGTGCAGACCTTCGTGGCCGCGTTCGACACCCTCTTCGGCGGCTTCCGTCAGCGCGCCGAGGCCACGTACTCGCTGCTCAAGGCCGACGGCACCGCCTTCCTCGTCATCGCGGCACCCGAGCCCGCCGCGATGCGCGAGGCCTCGTACTTCGTCGAGCGGCTGGCCGGCGACGGCATGCCGCTGGCCGGTCTGGTGGTCAACCGCGTGCACGACGACGTGCCTGGCGACCTCGACCCGACGGAGGCCGCGGCGGCGATCCGCCGGCTCCGCAAGGGGTCGGACGACGAGCGTCGCACGGCCGACCTGCTGACGGTGCGGGTCGAACGGTCAGGCACCGCGGCTCGTGAGGGCCGTCAGCGCCAGCGCTTCAGCAAGTCCCACCCGGGCGTGCCGCAGGTGCCGGTGACGGCCCTGGCCGGCGACGTGCACGACCTCGCCGGGCTCCGGCGCATCGGCGCCCTGCTGGCCCGCCCCACGGCTGACCAGGGTTAGACCGCAGCGACCTGCAGGACCTGGCGCCAAGCGGTCACGTTGGGACGACGGCGCAGCAGCGCACGACGCTCCCGCTCGGTCATCCCGCCCCAGACACCCCACTCGATGCGGTTGTCGAGGGCCTCGGCCAGACACTCGGCCGTGACCGGGCACCCGCCGCAGACCGCCTTGACACGGTTCTGCTCAGCACCCTTGACGAACAACGCGTCGGACTGCCCGCGACAAGCGGCCACCGCCGCCCAGTTCTCGTTCCACACCATGGCAAACCTCCCGAGATAGGCCTCTAGCAGAACGCGCACGTGAGGGGTGGCGTTCTGGTACGACCGTAGGAAACTCTCAGGTTTCGCGGCAGACGACACCGAGTGGTTTCCCACTAGTCCTCCCGAGCGACGGACGTAGTCCCTTCGAGCCATGTCCCGAGGTCCGCAGGCCGAGCCCTCGCCGTCGTGCTGGCCGGTGGGGGGTGGGTGCGTCACGTACGCTGATGTCCATGTCGTGGGAGGATCTGGCGTCGTCGCTACGCCGACGTGCGCGCAATGAGTCCGAGCCCACGTCGAAGGCCTCGGCCGTCGCCTCGGTCGCCCGGCTGTCGGCCCTCGCCGGTGTCATCGTGGCCGCCATCGTCACACCGGCCACCGCCCTCGTGGCGTCCACCGCCACCCAGGCCACCGACGACGTCCTGTCGCTTCCACTCGAGCTCACCGACGGCACCAGCCCGCAGACCAGCCGGCTCTACGCGGCCGGCGGTGAGCTGCTGGCGTACTTCTACGAGGAGAACCGGCAGGACGTGCCGCTCGAGAAGATCGCGCCGGTCATGCAGGAGGCGATCCTCGCGATCGAGGACCGTCGGTTCTACGAGCACGGAGCCCTCGACCTCGAGGGAACCCTCCGCGCGCTGCTGAACAACGCCGCCGAGGGACAGACGCAGGGTGGTTCGACCATCACCCAGCAGCTGGTCAAGCTGATCCTCGTGCAGCAGGCGGCCACCGAGGAGCAGCGCAAGGCCGCCACCGAGCAGTCCGTGGCCCGCAAGGTCCGTGAGCTGCGACTGGCCGTCGACTACGAGGAGAACCACACCAAGGACGAGATCCTCGCGCGCTACCTCAACATCGCCTACTTCGGCGACGGCGCCTACGGCATCTCTGCGGCCGCCTCGCACTACTTCTCGGTCACGCCCGAGGAGCTCACCGTGCCGCAGGCCGCGACGCTCGCCGGTCTCGTGAAGAACCCCGTCGAGTTCGACCCCAGCATCTACCCCGAGCGCGCCCTCCAGCGCCGCAACACGGTGCTGTCGGTCATGGCCGAGCAGGGCAAGATCTCGCAGCAGGAGTCCGAGGACCTGCAGGCCACCGAGCTCGGCCTCAACGTCACCGAGTACCCCAACGGCTGCGTCACGTCGCAGGCCTCCTTCGCGTGCGACTACATCCGCCGCTACCTGCTCGAGGACCCCGCGCTCGGCGCCACCGAGGACGAGCGCCGCGAGCGGCTCGAGCGCGGCGGCCTGACCATCAAGACCAACATCGACCTCAACATGCAGGTCGCCGCCAACCAGGCCGTGGCCTCCAACGTCCTCCCCACCGACCGAGCCATCGGCGCCCTGGCGCTGGTCGAGCCCGGCACGGGCAAGGTCAGGGGCCTCGCCCAGTCGCGACCGATGGGTCGCGACAAGGCCGCCGGCCAGTCGTTCCTCAACTTCACCGTGCCGACCGAGTACGGCCAGTCGCTCGGGTTCCAGGCGGGTTCGACGTTCAAGATGTTCACGGCCGCAGCCGCGCTGCAGCAGGGCATCGGCGTCGACAAGACGTACAACTCGCCCCCGAACATGACCGTGCCGGCCGGCACCTACTTCGACTGCGAGGGCGGCGGCACGTCAGCGTGGCAGGTCAAGAACTCCACGTCCTCCGGCACCAAGAACATGTACAGCGGGCTGCGCGAGTCGGTGAACACCTACTTCGCCCAGCTCGAGCGCGACGCCGGGCTGTGCAACGTCGTCCGGATGACCGAGGCGATGGGCATCGAGGTGCCAGACAGCGGCCCAGAGAATGCGGTCGTCCCGTCCTTCACCCTCGGCCCGCTCCCCGTCAGTCCGCTCGAGATGGCCGCCGCGTACGCCGTGCCCGCCTCCGGCGGCATGTACTGCGAGCCGCTTCCCGTGACCGAGGTGCTCGACATCAACGGCGAGACGATCAAGACGTACGAGCCGCAGTGCAACCGCGTCCTGTCCCCCGAGGTGGCTGCTCAGCTGAACGACATCCTGCGCGGTCTGCAGGAGCCGGGTGGCTTCGGCTTCTCCAACGGCACCGGCCTCCGGGTGCCCTCGGCCGGCAAGACCGGAACGACCAACGACAACAAGGCCGTCTGGTACACGGGGTACACCCCGGAGCTGTCGACCGCCGCGATGATCGCCGGCGCCGACGAGGAGGGCGCACCGATCCCCCTCTCGGGCACCAGCGTCAACGGCCGCATCGTCGGCTTCAGCGAGGCCGCGGGTAGTGCGCTGGCCGGCCCCATGTGGGCGGCGGCGATGCAGGCCATCCAGGACTCCTTGAGCCCGGTCAACTTCCAGCCGCCGCCACGCCGAGCGCCGGCACCCCGGCCGCGGCCGCAGCAGCCGCAGCAACAGCAGCAGCAGCAGCCGCCACCCGCAGCCGATCCTGCTGCGGCGCCCGCGCCCTGATCCTGCTCAGGCGCCCAGCTGCCGCTTGACCTCCGCGGCGACGGCGCCGCCATCGGCTCGGCCCTTGACCTGGGGCTGGACGATGCCCATGACCCGGCCCATGGCCTTCATGCCCTCACCGGCGGCGCCGGCCTGGGCCACGGCGTCGGTCACGATGGCCGCGACCTCCGCGTCGCTGAGGGCCGCCGGGAGGTAGTCGGCGAGGATCGCGGCCTCGTCACGCTCCTTCTGGGCCAGCTCGGGCCGGTCGCCCGCGGTGAACGCCTCGGCCGCCTCGCGACGCTTCTTCGCCTCCTTGCCCAGCACGTCGAGGACGTCCTCGTCACTGAGCTCGCGCGCGGTCGTGCCGGCGACCTCGGCCGTCGAGATGGCGGCCAGCACCATCCGGATGGTCGAGGCGCGGAGGGCGTCCCGGGCCTTGAGGGCGGTGGTGAGGTCGGAGCGCAGGCGGTCCTTGAGGGCTGACATGCCGCCATTGTCCCCCACACACCGACGGCGAGGTCCGCGTCAGTGTCGGGGCTCCCAGGCGAAGCGGCGACGAATGAGGTCGGAGGCGAGGACGACCCAGATCACCAGACCGGCGAGTGCGGAGACGACGCTGCCCTCGACCGGGAGGTCGTACCCCGTGCGCAGCAGGGTGACCGCCGCGCCGCCGGGGGTGAAGTCCCACCAGGTCGACGGCGCCACGGCCGAGCCGATGAACCCACCGAGCACCAGGAGGATGAACGGCATCGTCGAGATCTGTGCGGCCGAGGCGTTGGGCGTGACGGCCGCGGTGGCGACACCGGCCAGGACGTTGACGACGACGAGGCCGAGGAGAGCCGCGATCACCGGCAGCGGCGACGGCGGCACCTGCACGCCGATCGCGAAGACCGTGGCCAGCACCAGCACGAGCTGCAGGACGCAGAGCAGCACGGCCGGCGCCGTCATGCCGATCATCACCGCCGCGTCGGACGCCTCGCCGGAGCGCAGCCGCTTGAGGTACAGCTCCTGGCGGCGCGTGACGATCGTCGTCGTCACCGTCGCGTAGATCGTGAACAGCACGAAGAACAGCGACAACGCACCCACCATCGCGACCCCGGCCTGCTTGGTGTCCTCGCGTTGCAGGACGACGTAGACCGACATCGCCAGCGGGAACAGCACCGCACTGAACAGCACGGCCGTGCTGCGACGGATCAGCAGCAGCTCGGCCCAGGTGATGGACAGGGCGTCCGACCAGGTGCGTCGATCGGTGACGGTGCTGAAGGTGGGGCTGACCTTGGGCCTGACGGTGCGGCTGATGCTCATGCGTCCTCCTGGTGATCGGTGGCGACGTGCGAGAAGACCGAGGCCAGCGACGCCTCGGTCGCGCTGATGCCGGTGAGGCGGTGGCCGTGGTCCTGGGCCCAGCTCATGGTGCGGGTGAGCGTGGTCTGCAGGTCGTTGGTCTCGAGGACGAGGCGGCCGTCGTCGTCGATGTGGGCGTCGCCAGCGGCGGTCTGCAGCGACCGCAGCACGTCGGCCGGGGCATGGCCCTCCACGCCGAACGCCACGCGCGACGGCTGAGCGGCGAGCACCTCGGCGACGGTGCCGGACAGGGCGATGCCGCCGTCGTGCATGATCGCGACCCGGTCGGCGAGCTGCTGCGCCTCCTCCAGGTAGTGCGTCGTCATCAAGATGGTGCAGCCACCGGCGAGGAGCTGGCGGATGAGCGCCCAGGTGCGCTCGCGCGACTCGGGGTCGAGGCCCGTGGTGGGCTCGTCGAGGAACAACACCTCCGGACCACCGAGGGTCGCCAGCAGCAGGTCGAGCCGGCGCTTCTGTCCGCCCGACAGCTGGCTGACGCGGGTGTCACGCCGATCGATCAGCGCCACCCGGGTCAGTGCCATGTCGGCATCGGTGGGGCTGGTCGTGAGCCGCGACCACAGGCGGACCGTCTCGGCGACGGTGAGGTCACCGGCGAAGCCGGACTCCTGCAGCATCATGCCGATCCGGGGTCGCGGCGAGCGGCGATCGCGGCTGGGGTCGAGACCGAGCACCTCGACGGTGCCGGCGCTCGGGGCGCGGTGCCCCTCCAGTGTCTCCATCGTCGTCGTCTTGCCGGCCCCGTTGGTGCCCAGCAGGGCAAACAGCTCGCCGCGCCGAACGTCGAGGTCGATCCCGCGCACCGCCTCGTAGTCACCGTAGGAGCAGCGAAGCCCACGCACGGTGATGACGGTGTCGGGTCCTGCACTGTCCGACGGGGGGCGGCCAGGTCGGGGGTCGAGTGCTGCGGTGTCCATGCCTCCAGCCTCCCGTTCACCGAGCCGCCGTCCCAGTGCCGGGCGTCATCGATCGCCCATGACGTTTGTCATGTGGTCGGATGACGGCATGAGCTTCGAGAACTCGCAGTCCGTGACCCTTGGCGACCTGACGTTCGACGTGCACGTCGCTGGCCCCGAGGACGGGCCGCCGGTCGTCCTGCTGCACGGCTTCCCGACGACCGCCGAGTCGTGGAGCGAGGTGGTGCCCGTCTTGGTGGAGGCAGGTCTGCGGGTCGTGGTGCCGAACCAGCGTGGGTACTCCCCCGGCGCCCGCCCCACCGGGGTGGACCAGTACGCCACCGACGTGCTGGCGACGGACGTGCTGGACATCGCCGAGGCGCTGGACCTGGGGCCGTTCCACCTGGTGGGCCATGACTGGGGAGCGTCCGTCGCGTGGGTCGTCGCCGCGCGCCACCCGGATCGGCTGCTGAGCCTGACGACCTTCTCCGTGCCGCACCTCGTCGCCTACAACCACGCCATGCGCACTGACGAGGACGCACGGGAACGCGCGTCATACATCCGCCTGTTCCGCACGGAGGGCAAGGCCGAGCACCTGTTGCTCGAGGACGACGCACGGCGACTGCGCGCCATGTACGAGGGCGCGATTCCCGATCGGCTCGTCGAGACGTACGTGTCGACCCTGCAGGAGCCGGGCGCCCTCACCGCGGCACTGAACTGGTACCGGGCCATGTCGGCCGACCTGGCCGAGCTGCCGACCGTGACCGTGCCGACCACGTTCATGTGGAGCGACCAGGACCTCGCGATCGGTCGCGCGGGTGCCGACGCCTGCGGTGAGCACGTGGATGCCCCGTTCGAGTACGTGGTGCTGGAGGGTGTGACGCACTGGATTCCCGAGCAGGCTCCGCAGGCTGCGGCCGAGGCGATCCTGGCGCGGGTGGCTCACGGGCGGTAGCGGCTAGGTTGTGGTCGTGGCGAAGAGCAGCTCCGACGGGTTCGTGCTGACCTGGCGCTACACCCAGGCGTCCCTCTGGATCTACGTCGTCGCGCTGCAGGCCGGCGCGGTCGCCAACATGGTCGGGCTGCAGGACAACGTGGCGCGGCAAGGCGCCGGGCTCGTGCTGATCGCCCTGAACACTGCCGTCGCGGGCGTGCTGATCAACCGCGCGCGTCCCGGGCTCGGACGCGGCGAGACACCTTCGCTCCGAGCTCGGGCCGCGATGCTGACGCCTGGACTCGCGTTCCTCGCCCTGTGGAGCGTCAACCCGGCAGGTCCGATCGGCTACGTGCTGGTCCCCTGGATCACCGCGTCGCTCCTGGCCGTGCCGTTGGAATCGCGGGAACGGACGCGCTGGCTCGTCGTGTCCGGGCTGGCGATCCTCGCGGTCCGCGGCGGCGCCGGCCTGCTCACCGGCCTGCCCGTGGAGCGGGCTCTCGGCGCCGGCCCGGAGCGCAGCGCCGTCATCTCGATCGCGATCTTCGCCGTCCTCGGCCCCTCGCTCGTCCTCTTCCAGGTCTGGTTGTGGGACCTGATGGTGCGGGTCCGCGACTCCGGCCAGGCCGAGACCGAGCTGGTGCGCGTGCGCGAGCGGCTGCGGTTCGCCGCCGACCTCCACGATGTACAGGGCCACCACCTGCAGGTGCTCGCGCTCAAGACCGAGCTGGCCGAGCGGCAGCTGGACCACGACGTCGAGGCGGCCCGCACGACCCTGCGCGAGGCCCAGGCCGTCGCCCGCGAGGCCCTCACCCAGACCCGCGATCTCGCCCACGGGTACCGGGCCGTGTCCCTGCGCGAGGAGGCCACGAACGCGGCTGCCATCCTCGCCGCCGCCGGCGCGCGGTGCGAGCTTCACCTGCCCGAGGCGCTCGACCACCCGTTGTTCGCCTCTCTGCTGCGCGAGGCGACCACCAACGTCCTGCGGCACAGCTCGGCCGAGCACGTCGAGGTGGTGGCGTCGGACGGCGACAGCGTGACCTTGCGCATCACCAACGACCATCCCTCCGGATCGTCGGCAACCGGTGGCGAGGGCATCGCCGGGCTGCGCGAGCGCTTCGCCGCTGCCGGCGGTCACATCGACGTCGAGCAGGACGCCGACTGCTTCAGCATCGCCGGCACGCTCCCGCGGGAGGTGGCCGAGTGATCACGGTGGTCGTCGCCGACGACGAGGAGATGATCCGCTCGGCGATCGTCTCGCTGCTCGGCATGGAGGAAGGGTTGGTGGTCGTCGCCGAGGCCGCCAACGGCACCGACGCCGTGGCCCTGGCCCGGCGCCACCGCCCCGACGTCGTGCTGCTCGACCTCGAGATGCCACCCACCGACGGGCTGGACACCGCGGCCGAGATCCTCGCCGGCGTCGACTGCCGCGCCGTGCTGATGACCCGGCACGCGCGACCCGGCATCCTGCGACGTGCCCTGGCCACCGGCGTGCAGGGCTTCGTGCCGAAGTCGTCGCCGGTCAGCACGCTCGCCCGCGCGATTCGCGACGTCGCCGCCGGGCAGCGCTACATCGACGGCGAGATCGCCGCCGCAGCTCTCTCCACCGAGTCGTGCCCGCTCACCGACCGTGAGCTCGACGTGCTGCGCCTGACTCGCCAGAACGCCGCCGTCGCCGACATCGCCCGCGCCCTGCACCTGGCCGAGGGCACCGTGCGCAACTACCTCTCCGCCGCCATGACCAAGACCGACACCACCTCCCGCCACGCAGCCGCCACCGCCGCGTGGGAGAACGGCTGGATCTAGCAGGCGCGGTCCATGACCGTACCCACTTCCGCCCAGGGCCCGGAACCCCCGCCGGGCCCTGTGGCAAGGTGAAGAGGTGCGACCACATCCCGTGACCTGGCCCATCATCGCGGGCGTGGGTGCGCTCGCGTGGGGTGGCCTCCACGAGGTGCGTGCGTTCACGCTGCGCCGCTTCACCGTCCCCGTGCTCCCGGCCGGCGCCGATCCGTTGAAGGTCCTGCACCTGTCCGATGCGCACATGCGACCGAACCAGCGCCGCAAGCAGGAGTGGTTGCGCGGTCTCGCCCACCTCGAGCCCGACCTCGTCGTCAACACCGGTGACAACCTCGCCCACCTCGACGCCCTGCCGTCGGTGCTCGACGCCTACGGGCCGTTGCTCGACGTGCCCGGCGTGTTCGTGTTCGGCTCCAACGACTACTTCTCGCCGATCTTCAAGAACCCGGTCAGCTACCTCACGGGCGGCACCGGCGTCGACGCCGACGGGCCACGCGTGCGCGATCGCGACCTGCCGTTCGAGCCCATGCGCCAGGCCTTCACCCAGCGCGGGTGGGTCGACCTGTCGAACCAGCACGGCTCGCTCGACCTGGACGGTAGGCGACTCGCCTTCGTCGGGGTCGACGACCCACACCTGGGCTTCGACGAGCTCGACGACCAGCCCGCCGACACCGCGGCCCACCTCGCCATCGGCGTCGCGCACGCCCCGTACCTGCGCGTGCTCGACCGGTGGAACGAGCTCGGCTACCCGCTGATCCTGGCCGGTCACACCCACGGCGGCCAGCTCTGCCTGCCCGGAGGTCGGGCGCTGGTCACGAACTGCGACCTCGACCCCGAGCGCGCCAAGGGACTGCACACCCACCGCCTCCCGGGCCACGAGCCGTCCTGGATGCACGTGTCCGCCGGACTCGGCACCTCGCCGTTCACACCGGTCCGGTTCGCGTGCCGACCCGAGGCCACGTTGCTCACGTTGACTGCGGTAGACTCACCCGGGTTGTCCGGCTAGGACGACGCGCCGGGGTGTGGCGCAGCTTGGTAGCGCGCGTCGTTCGGGACGACGAGGCCGCAGGTTCAAATCCTGTCACCCCGACCATTGTGATCTCTCAAGAGATCGGAGACACCCGAACCTGCGGAAGCGGGTTCGGGTGTTCTTTATTTGCGGGGTTGGTAGTCGCGTTCTGGGTCGATCTCCAGCTCTCGAAGGGTTCGGGCGTGGGTGCAGCCGACGCGCAGTGGGTCGGCCACGCCGGTACGGTTCGATCCATGAGCGGACCGTCCCGCGACGACGAGAGCCTGGAGCAGACGCTCGACCGCAACTGGGGTGAGCTGCTGCAGGAGCTTCGCGTCGCGCAGACCGCGGTGCAGATCCTCACCGCCTTCCTGCTGACCGCCCCGTTCTCGGCGGCCTTCGACGAGCTGACGCAGACCCAACGCATCGTCTACGTCGTCGTCCTGATGTGCTCGGTGACGTCGGCGATCCTGCTGCTCACCCCCGTGGCACTGCACCGCCAGCTGTTCCGTCGCGGACAGCGACGCTGGCTGGTCGAGACCGCCAACCATCTCGCCCGGGCCGGTCTCGTGCTGTTCGCCGCCGCCAACGTCGGGGCGGTCTGGCTGGTCGTCGACATCGTGCTGGGCGGGCCCGTCGCCTGGGTTCTCGCGTGCTCAGTGGGTGTCCTCATGGTGGTGCTGTGGCTCGCCGTGCCGATCGGTCTCCGGCGCAGCCAGGCCTCGGAGACGACCTGAACGCAGTGGTCTGTCAGGACCGGTCGAGCCGCACCAGCTCGTAGATGCGCGTCGGGCGACCCACGCCCTTGAGCTCGACCTCGCCGCGCGCCGCACAGTCCACGACGTCATGGACCAGCAACCACGTCGCGTGCGAGATCAGCACCTCGCCCGGTTCCGCGTGCGTCTGCAGCCGCGACGCCAGGTTGACGTGGCGACCGAGCGCGGCGTACTTGACCCGGTCGGCCGAGCCGAAGTTGCCGACCGTGACGACGCCGGTGTCGACGCCCATCCGCACCGCGAGCTCGACGTCGATGCCCGCAGTGGCCCACCCCCGGTTGAGCTCCGCGATCTCGGCCTGCATGTCGAGGGCCATCGCAACGGCCCGTCGGGCGTGATCGTGGTCGTCGGTCGCGGTGGGCGCACCGAAGAGGATCAGCACCGCGTCGCCGACCAGCTCGTCGACCGTGCCGTCGTACCGGTCCGCGATGCGAGTCATGGCCGTGAAGTACTCGTTGAGCACCCGCGCCAGCTCCTCGGGCGCGAGGCGCTCGGTGATCTCGGTGAAGCCGACGACGTCGGAGAAGAAGACGGTGATCTTGCGTCGTTCATGCATCGTCGCCGCGGTCCCCCGCTCGGAGACCGCCTCGGCCACCTGCCGCGGCACGTAGCGGCTGATGATGTCGTGGCTCCGGCGCAGGCCCTCGGCCTGGGCGGCCAGCCGGACACCCTGGATCTCGACCGTCGCGATCGTGACCATGGCCGCCCCGACGGCCGCCACCACGAACATCGTCAACGGCACCGCGTTGCCGACGAGCCACCAGCCGGTGACCTCGGGAGGTCCGTCCACGAGGGCGGGCGCGTACGGCATCACGTCGGTGAGGCGCAGCCCCTCGCCAATGGTGAGGGAGGCCCCCGCGGTGACGATGGCGAACCAGCCGTACCGGACGCCGAACAGCACACCGAACGCGATCGGCGCCGAGGGGAGCATCAGGCTGTAGGCCGTGGACCACGTCCCGAGACCCACCGACAGCGCCGCCATGTAGACGCCGTACAACCCGAACACGACGTAGGGCAGCCAGGCGCAGTCCCATCCGCGGCGCACGCCCGCCCCGGCCAGCAGCACGGCCGTGCCCAGGACTCCGGGGCCGGCGATCGCGAGCGGCACCACCACGTGCATGTCGCCGAGACCGGAGATGCGCAGTGACAGGAGGAAGACCGAGGACGCGACCACCTGGGCCGGCAGGGCGAGCAGGGCGAACGTCAGGATCTTCTGCGGCAGGGGCGCCGCCGTGAAGGCCTCGTAGGCCGCGACCAGCCGCTGCCAGGCCGTGTGCCGTGTCATGGTGCCCCGTTCCGCGTCTGCCGGTGCCGCACATCGTAGGGGGATGCCCTGCCGCGCCGGTGACGTGCACCGCCCTGGGGACTCGAACCCGTCCAGCGGCCGCTGCATGATCGGCGCGCGAGCGGGTACGCGGAGTGGGCGACCACTCCGGCCGCCCGACGACAGGAGACACCATGGACCCGAACCCCGAGAACGACCAGACGCCCCTCGAGGACGACGTGCCCGTCTACGCCGATCGCGAGACGGACGACGACGCCGGAACCGACGGCTGAGCGGGGCCGAGATGCGAGCAGTCACCTATCGCGAGTACGGCGGCACCGAGGTCGTGCGGGTCGAGGAGGTCGACGACCCGAAGCTCGGACCGGACGGCGTCCTCGTCGACGTCCGTGCCGCCTCGGTGAACCCCGTCGACTGGAAGGTCGCGTCCGGCGGCATGGACTCGATGCTCGATGTGTTCTTCCCGGTCGTGCCGGGCTGGGACGTCGCTGGCGTCGTCGCGGCGGTGGGCCCCGCCGTCCAGCACCTGGCGCCGGGCGACGAGGTGTACGGCTACGTGCGCAAGGACGCCGTGCACGGCGGGACCTACGCCGAGAAGGTCGTGGCACCTGTGCGCACCGTGGCCCCGAAGCCGTCGACCCTCGACTTCGGCGAGGCTGCGGCCGTTCCCCTGGCCGGGCTCACGGCGTACCAGGCCGTGGTGCACCGGCTCTCCGTCGGTGAGGGCCAGACCGTGCTGATCCACGCCGCCTCCGGTGGTGTCGGGTCGTTCGCCGTGCAGATCGCTCGGGCCCACGGGGCGCGGGTCATCGGGACCGCCTCGGAGGAGAACCACGACTACCTGCGTGAGCTCGGGGCGGAGCCCGTGACCTATGGCGAGGGCCTCGAGGCCCGCGTCCGTGAGCTCGCCCCGGACGGCGTCGACGCTGTCGTCGACCTGGTCGGCGGCGAGGCGCTGCAGCAGAGCCCCGGCCTGCTCGCGCCCGGCGCGGACGGGCAGCTGGTCTCGGTCATCGACCCCGCCGTCACTTTTGACCTGGGTGGCAGCTACCTCTTCGTAAGTCCGGACGCGAACGATCTCGCTGCCCTGGCGCGCATGGCCGATGCCGGCCAGCTGACGGTCGAGGTCGCCGCCCGCTACCCGCTGGACGACGTCGCCCAGGCCTGGGACGAGAGCATGGCCGGCCACACCCGCGGCAAGATCGTCCTCACCACCGACTGAACCTGGCGTCAGGGGGCGGCGCTCGGCGAGGTCTCCTCGTGCAGCTCGCGGGCCTTCGACTCGACGTCGGCCGCGTACTCGCCCGACCGGTTGTACCGCAGGATCGCGGTGCGCCAGTCGTCGTGCGTCGCCATCCCGGTGTCGTCACAGAGGTAGCGCGCGGCGCTGTGTGCCGCGTCGTCGACTTGGCTGGGGTTGGCCACGCCGTCGCCGTCGGCATCGACGCCCCAGCGTTCCCAGGTCTCGGGGATGAACTGCAACGGGCCGACTGCGCGGTCCCACTCGGTGTCGCCGTCGAGCTCGCCGCCGTCGGTGTCGGGGATCGCGGCGAAGCCGTCGCCATTGAGCTGCGGGCCGAGGATCGTCGGCCGGACGACGCCGTCCTCGCTGATGTCACTGCCGGCGTAGCGGCCGTGGAAGGACTCGATGTCGCCGATCGCGGCCAGGGTGTTCCACCCGATCTCGCACGACGGGTCCTCGTCGGCACGGTCGAGCGTGGCCGCCACGTAGGCCTGGAGCGCCCGCCGTGGGATGCCGGTGGCTTGGCTGGTGGCGTCGAGCCACGCCGGGTCGCCGGCGGTCTTGTCGGCGGCGTCGACCTCGAGGGCGGCTTGCGGAGGCGCCGGCGCGGGTGGCTCCCGGGTCAGCACCACGCCCACCGCGACGAGGGCGAGTGCCGCGATCCCGATCGCCAGGACGACCGGCACGGCGTGGCGGCGGACGAAGGCGCGGGCGGCGTCGGCGGACGAGCGTGACGGAGCCATGTCGCCCAGTCTGACAAGCCGATCCACACCCGGCGAGCGCTCAAATCCCGGCGCTCGGCATCCGGTCGGTCTCGGGTCCGGACCTGTGCCCTGTGACACACTAGGAGGCGTGACCGAGGACGAGCAGCGACCCAAGAAGGCGGTCCGGCGCGTCGTCAAGAAGACCGTCGTCCGCCCAGCGACCCCGTCGCCTCGCGGCACATCAGCACCGTCGCCCCGCGGCACGTCGCCCGCCAAGGCCACCGTCCCGACCCGTCGCACCCCCGTCTCGGCCGGTGCCACGTCGACGGTCGAACGCACCCCGAAACCTGCCCGTGTCCCGAAGCCCACCCGTGACCGCGGACCCTCGCTGCGTGAGCGCGCCGGCACCGCAGGCCGTGGGGCCGCCGGTGGCGTGCGGTCGGGTGCGTCGCGCGTCGGCCAGGGCCTGCAGGCCGGTGGCCGTCGCGTGCTCGATGCCCGGCTGCCGCTCTGGCCGGGACCGGTCGGCGCGGCCGTGGCCGGCCTGGTCGCCGCGCTCGTTGGCACCGTGCTGGGTGCTGCGGCGCTCGAGCTGTTCTCGTGGGTGCTGGGCGTCCGTGCCGGTGGCGGTTGGGGAATCCCGGCGTTCATCGTCGTGATGGCCGCCGTGTGGTGGACCGGGTCGGTGCTGCTGAGCGGTCTCGGCCACGCGTCGGCCCGCCTCATCTCGTTCCTGGGCGTCGTGGTCGGGCTGATCGTCCTGCTCGTCACCCTGCCGAGCGCGGCCGAGACCGCCTGGGCGTTCGTCATCGTCCCGGTGCTGGGCGCCGCCAGCTTCGCCGCGTCCCAGGCCCTCGTGAACGTCGCCCAGACCGTTCCCGCCGAGGGGGACTGACCGGTGACGACCGACCCGGCACCTGAGGTGTTGTGGTGCCCAGACGGCCCCCACAGCCAGCTGGCCCGGTTCGCCGTGGCGCACGGTTTCGAGCCCTTCGACTACGACGCCCTGTGGCAGTGGTCGGTCACCGACCTCGATGCGTTCTGGAGCGCGGTCTGGCAGTGGGCCGGCCTCCCCCACGACGGCAACGCCGAGCCCGCGCTGGCCGACGACTCCCTGCCGGGCGCCGCGTGGTTCCCGGGGGTGCGGCTGAACTACGCCGAGGCCATGCTGCGCCTGGCTGGGCGGGCCGATGACGACGTCGTGGTCGTCGCCCGCTCGCAGACACGGGACGACGTGACCCTGACCGCCGCCGAGCTCCGGGACCAGGTGGCCCGTGCCCGCGCCGGCCTGGTCCGTGCGGGGGTGGGCCGTGGCGACCGCGTGGCGGCGTACGCCCCCAACATCCCCGAGACCCTCGTGCTGCTGCTGGCCACGGCCAGCCTCGGCGCCATCTTCTCGTCGTGCGCGCCGGAGTTCGGCACGCAGAGCGTGACCGACCGGTGGCGCCAGATCGAGCCCACCGTCGTGCTGGCCGTCGACGGCTACCGGTACGGAACGCGCGCGATCGACCGCGCGGCCGAGGTGGCCGCCATCTGCGCCGAGCTGCCGAGCGTGAGCACGCTCGTCTGGCTGCCGTACCTGCATCCCGTCAAGGCCGGCCCGGACGGCGCCACCTCCTGGGCCGAGTTCACCGGCACGCCGGGCCCGCTCGAGTTCGACCGCGTGCCCTTCGACCACCCGCTCTACGTGCTCTACTCGTCGGGCACCACGGGCCTGCCGAAGCCGATCGTCCACGGCCACGGCGGCATCACCCTCGAGCACGTCAAGGCCGCCGGTCTGCAGGCCGACCTCGGGCCCGACGATCGCTTCTTCTGGTTCTCCACGACCGGCTGGATGATGTGGAACTACCTGGTCTCCGGGTTGCTGGTCGGCGCCACCGTCGTGCTCCTGGACGGCGACCCTGCCCACCCCGATCTCGGGGCCCTGTGGCGCACCGCCGACGAGCTCGACGTCACCTACCTCGGCACCAGCGCACCGTTCCTGCTGGCCTGCCGCAAGGACGGGGTCGTGCCGAAGGAGATCGCCGACCTCTCCCGCGTGCGCGCCGTCGGGTCCACCGGCGCCCCGCTGCCGGCTGACGGCTTCCGCTGGGTCCGCGACGCCGTGGGTGAGCACGTGCAGACCGCGTCGGTCTCCGGCGGCACCGACACGTGCGCCGCGTTCGTCGGCGCCGCTCCCACCGTGCCGGTCTGGGCCGGCGAGATCTCCTGCCGCGCCCTCGGCAGCGCCGTCGAGGCCTACGACGAGCAGCACCGTCCGGTCGTCGGCGCGCTGGGCGAGCTGGTCATCACCCGCCCCATGCCCTCGATGCCGGTCGGGTTCTGGGGTGATGACGACGGCTCGCGCTATCGAGCGGCCTACTTCGAGGACATCCCGGGCGTGTGGCGCCACGGCGACTGGATCCGCTTCACCGAGCGTGGCTCCTGCACCATCACGGGGCGCAGCGACGCCACCTTGAACCGCGGCGGCGTCCGGCTCGGCACCTCCGAGTTCTACTCCGTCGTCGAGGCCCTGCCCGGGGTGGCCGACAGTCTCGTCGTGCACCTCGAGGACCCCGAGGGGGGCGCCGGGCGGCTCGTGCTGTTCGTGCGGCTCGCCGACGGCGCCGCGCTCGACGACACCCTCCGCGCCGACATCGCCCGGGCGCTGCGAACGCGCCTCTCGCCGCGCCACGTGCCCGACGAGGTGCACGACGTCCCGGCCCTGCCCCGTACCCTGTCGGGGAAGAAGCTGGAAGTACCGGTGAAGAAGATCCTGCAGGGCACCCCGGTCGACGAGGCGGCATCGTCCGGCGCGTTGGCCGATCCCTCGGCGCTGACGGTGTTCGCGCCGTACGTCGGGATCTCCGCCCGGGTCTGAGCCTCTCGCCCCTCCCCCTCGTGACTAGGACGACCGTGAAACGCCTGCTGCCCCTCCTCGCGACGACCACCCTGGCCCTGTCCCTGGCGGCCTGCACCGATAACTCGCCCGAGGAGACGCCCGCGCCTGCGCCGACGGTGGCGGCATCGACGCTCGTGCCCGGCGCGTGCATCGCGACCAACGGGACGCCCTCCCTCCTCGGCGACGTCGACGTGACCGAGGACGCGATCGTGGCCTGCGAGGATCCCCACGTGTACGAGGTGCTGGCCGTGCAGGACCTGCCCGGCGAGTACCTGCAGGGCACGACGGCGACCGACGCGGACCGCGAGCGACTGCAGGCCGCGCTCGACGGATCGCGCAACGACGCCGTGCAGATGAAGTTCGCGGCCTTCGCCCGGGCCTACTGCGCCATCGGGCTCCAGCGCGCCACCGGCCTCACGGACCTGGAGATGGCGGCGACCGACGCCGCCAACCTGTTGGCCACGCCCATCACCCGCACGTCGTCGACGCGCGCCGTGCTGCCCCCGGACGGATGGACCGAGCAGCCCCTCCTGATCTGCGTCAACCGGTTCACCGAGCCCAGCCCCACCCCCGAGTCCGCCCCGGCGATCGAGGTCTCCGGCCTGGTGACACCGCAGCTGCTGACCGACGAGGTCCCGGTGGATCAGCGTCTCTGCCTCAACTTCGACGTCAATGGCGCGCCCGCCGACGCCACCTGCGCCGCCGACCACGACGCCGAGTACACGGTCACGTTCGACGCCACGGGGCTGCTCGAGCCCGAGCAGCTCGCGGCGTCGGTGGGCGATCTCGGTGTCCCGTTCCCCACCGACGTGCAGGAGCAGCTCGACGAGGCCTGCACCGACGCGCTGTCGCGTGTCGTCGGCGAGGACCGTGACGAGTCCCTGGTCGGCCGGGCGCTCCGCGGCAGCGGAGGCTGGGGATCCGGCAGCACCACCAACGCAGTCGACTGCGTCGTGACGCCCGACGACCCTGCTGGCTTCCTCCTGCCGGCCGGCTCGGTCATCGGCATCGGCGATGCCGACGTCGAGCTCGTCCCCCGCGGCTGAGGCGGTTCGCTCAGAAGCGGTCGGTCCCGCGGATCGGCCGAGGACGGCCGTCAGGGTCGTGCACCACGCGGTACGGAAGCGCTGCCATCGCGCGTTTGACGAACCCGATCCCGGGCGGGACGAGGCGGCGCAGCCGACCTGGCGGCCGGGTCCCCACGCGTCCGTCCGCCTGCCAGCGGTCGAGCTCGGCGGCGGTGTTCCTGAAGGTGTCGAACATGACCGACGGGTCTGCGCAGTCTTGCACGTCCTCCCGGTCCAGGTGCTCCGCGGCGAGGGTCAGCCGCAGCTCCTGTGCGAAGGATGGGTCGTCACCGAGGTCGATGACGGCGGCCGTCAGCTCGGAGTCGTGCGTCCACGAACGACGGTTGAAGTTGTCCGAGCCGATCGTCGCCCAGGTGTCGTCGACGATGCAGGTCTTGGCGTGGACGTACACCGGTGTGCCGGCGTGGTTCTCGATCCCGTAGACGGCCACACGGTCCGGCGCAGCGTCCAGCATGTTGAGCATCGCTCGCCTGCGACCGAGCAGCTGGGCCGTGCGCGCGAAGCCTTCCTTGTCGGGGTGGATCGGCACGACGACGATGACGTGGAGGTCCTCGTGATCCCGCAGCGCTCGCGTGAAGACGTCACCGATGCGAGTCCCCCAGAGGTACTGGTCCTCGATGTAGACCAGACGCTCGGCGTTCGCGATGGCCTTGCTGTAACCACGGGCCACGCTGCGCTCCCCGCCGTGCGCGAAGTCGTAGTCGCGGCCGAGCCGCAGGTCGGGGTACGTCCGCAGGAGCTGGACCGCATGGGTGCCTCCGGCGACCTCCGGCGGGGGCGGGCGCTGATCCGGGAGCGGGTCGGGGCTGCGGTCCAGGCGGTGCACCCGGTCGGTGATCAGGTTGACGGGGTGGCGGCTGAGCGGGGTGGGATCCTCCCACCGTTCGCGGAAGACGGTCTCGACGTCGCGGACCGCCGGGCCGGCGATGGCGGCCTGGATGTCGTGCCACGGGGGTGTGTCGCCATACTCGTCGGCCAGCTCGAGGGCCTGTGGGTCGCCACCGTGGCCGGCGTCGTCGCGACGTGAGTGGCACAGGTCGATGCCGCCGACGTAGGCGACGTCGCGCGTGGGGTCGTCGCGGTGCCGGATGACCACCATCTTCTGGTGGTGCGATCCACCCGTCCTCACCCGCATGTCGAGCAGCACCTCGGCACCGCGCTCTTGCAGCGCCTTGCCGAGCCGCCGATTCTCGGCCGAGGAGAACCCGAAGGCTTCCGAGTGCGAGCGCCACACGAGACCCCGGACGTCCACCCCACGCTCGTCCGCGCGTCCGAGGACCTCCAGGACCTCGCTGCCCGGCTCCCCGGTCAGACGCTCGTCGGCGTCGCCCTGCCAGTCGGTGAAGAAGACGAGGTCGCCGTCACGGGTCGCCTCGATGCGCTCGTACAGCTCGGCGAAGTACGCCGCGCCGTGGACGAGCGGGCGGACGCGGTTGCCGGTGGACCATGCCACATCGCTCGGGTGCTCCGCGTCGAGGCGCGTCCGGGGGTTGCCGCGCTCGGCGGCGGTGAGGAACCATGACAGCGCGTGGCTCGTGGGCACGTCCCCACCCTGCCCCACCGGACGGTCACGTGCCCGCCTGGCGTCAGAGCAAGAGCCCCCGGCGTCAGCCGATCAGCAGTTCAGCGATCTGGACCGTGTTGAGCGCGGCGCCCTTGCGCAGGTTGTCGCCGCTCACGAACAGCACCAGGCCCTTGCCCGCCGGCGCGCTCTGGTCGGCACGGATGCGACCCACGAGGCTCGGGTCGGCGCCGGCCGCCTGCAGCGGCGTGGGCACGTCGACGAGCTGCACGCCGGGCGCTCCGCCGAGGATCTCGGTGGCGCGCTCGGGCGTGATGTCGCGGTCGAACTCGGCGTGGATCGACAGCGAGTGGCCGGTGAAGACCGGCACGCGCACGCAGGTGCCCGCCACGAGCAGGTCGGGGATGCCGAGGATCTTGCGGCTCTCGTTGCGGAGCTTCTGCTCCTCGTCGGTCTCGTTGCTGCCGTCGTCGACGACCGAGCCCGCCATGGGCAGGACGTTGAACGCGATGGGCGCGACGTAGGTCTGCGGGTCCGGGAAGGTGGCGGCGCTGCCGTCGTAGGCGAGCTCGTCGGCCTTGTCGACCACCGCGAGCGCCTGACCGTGCAGCTCGCGCACGCCGGCGATGCCCGAGCCCGAGACCGCCTGGTAGGTGCTGACCGTCAGCCGGACCAGTCCGGCCTCGTCGTGCAGCGGCTTGAGCACCGGCATCGCGGCCATCGTGGTGCAGTTGGGGTTGGCGATGATGCCGCGGCCACCGGGGGTGTCGCCCGCGGGGATGTCGTGCGGGTTGACCTCGCTGACGACCAACGGGATGGCGGGGTCCTTGCGGAACGCCGAGGAGTTGTCGATGACCGTGACGCCGGCCTCGGCGAACCGCGCCGCCTGCGCCCGACTGGTGGTGGCACCGGCCGAGAACAGCGCGATGTCCAGGCCGCTCGGGTCGGCGGTCTCGGTGTCCTCGACGGTGATCTGCTCGCCGCGGAACGGGAGCGTGGTGCCGGCCGAGCGCGAGGACGCGAAGAAGCGCACCTGGTCGGCCGGGAAGTCGCGCTCCTCGAGGATCTGCCGCATGGCGGCGCCGACCTGACCGGTCGCGCCGACGATTCCAATCGAGAGCGTCATCGGCCGGTCCCTCCGTACACGACGGCCTCGACGTCGTCGGCGCCCAGCCCGAAGGCCGCGTGGGCCGCGCGCACGGCGTCGTCGACCTGGCTCTCGGCGACGGCCACCGAGATGCGGATCTCCGAGGTCGAGATCATCTCGATGTTGACGCCGGCATCGGCCAGCGCCTGGAAGAACGTGGCGGTGATGCCCGGCGCGGTGCGCATGCCGGCACCGACCACCGAGACCTTGCCGACGCTGTCGTCGTACTGCAGACGCTCGAAGCCGACCTCGGCCTGCAACCGGGTCAGCGCCTCCATCGCGGTCTGCCCGTCGCTGCGCGGCAGGGTGAACGAGATGTCGGTCAGGCCCGTCGAGGCGGCCGAGACGTTCTGGACGATCATGTCGATGTTGATCGAGGCGTCGGCCAGCGTGCGGAAGATGTTGCCGGCGTAGCCGACCTTGTCGGGCACGCCCACGACGGTGATCTTGGCCTCGCTGCGATCGTGCGCGATGCCGGTGATGATGGCGGCTTCCATGGCGGGGTCCTTCCGGACGGAGTCGGCGGACAGCACCCAGGTGCCCTCCTTGGTCGAGAACGAGGAGCGCACGTGGATGGGGATGTCGTTGCGGCGGGCGTACTCGACGCACCGCAGGTGCAGGATCTTGGCGCCGTTGGCGGCCATCTCCAGGGTGTCCTCGTAGGAGATCTGGGGGATGCGCCGGGCCGTGGGAACGATGCGCGGGTCGGCCGTGAAGATGCCGTCGACGTCGGAGTAGATCTCGCACACGTCGGCGCGCAGGGCCGCAGCCAGCGCGACCGCCGTGGTGTCGGACCCGCCACGACCCAGCGTGGTGATGTCCTTCGTGGTCTGCGAGACGCCCTGGAAGCCGGCGACGATCGCGATCGCTCCCTCGGCCACGACCTGCTCGATGCGGCCCGGGGTGACGTCGATGATCTTGGCGCGCCCGTGCTCGGAGTCGGTGATGACACCGGCCTGTGAGCCGGTGAACGAGCGGGCCTCCTGGCCGAGGTTGCCGATCGCCATGGCCAGCACCGCCATGCTGATGCGCTCGCCAGCGGTCAGCAGCATGTCGAGCTCGCGCGCCGGCGGGACCGGCGAGACCTCGTTGGCGAGGTCGATCAGCTCGTCCGTCGTGTCACCCATCGCCGAGACGACGACGACGACGTCGTGACCGGCCTTCTTGGTCGCGACGATGCGCTGAGCGACCCTCTTGACACTGGTGGCGTCGGCCACAGAGGAGCCGCCGTACTTCTGCACGACAATGCCCATGGGAGTTCCTCGGTGCTGATCTGCTGGGGATGGTGCGCGGATGCGCGTCGCCCATCGTATCGGCTGGCCACGCCCCGAACCCCCGGCGTTCCTGCCAGCGGACAGCAGGATTCGGACGGTGTGATCGGGCGGGCCTCAGCCGCGGCGGTCGAGCCGGTAGTGCAACGCGACGGCACGCAGCCGACCGAGGCGGATCTCGTGGTCGGTGCGCAACACGCCCTCGGCGTCGACGTGCACGTGAAACGCCTCGTACAGCGGCACCCGCGCGGCGAACGTGCGGCGACCGTGGCGGACCACGACGTACGTGCCGGGCTCGCCGAACCGGCCCGGGATCGACCGTGCCACCCGTCGCGGCCGCGTGGGACTCCACCCAGCCGTCGGCGACCCACGAGTCGTCGCTCATCGGGGCGTCGAGCCAGGCGTGCTCACCGGCCAGGTCGACCTCGCGGCCGACGAGGCGCCACCACCAGCGGGTGGCCCTGTCGACGACGGCCCCGGACGGGATCGTCCGGGGCCGTCGCACACGTGGAGCGCGGCTCAGCCCTGACCCATGACTTCCTGGGTGCAGGTGCCCGAGGCCGTGGCCAGCTCCTGGGCGTCCTCCGGCGTGACGCCGACGACGGTCGAGTTGGCCAGCGCCTGAGCCGACTCGTCTTCCAGGCCGTCGTAGATGCCATCGATGATGCAGGTGATCAGCTCGTTGACCATCCCCTCGGGCAGCTGCCCGCCGGCGGAGTCACTGATGAACTTCGTGTAGCCCGCGATGACCTCGTCCTTGCTGGGCTTGTCGCCGTCGCCCTCGCTCGAGGAGTCGTCGGAGCCCTCGTCGGACGGTGCGTCCGTCTCGCTGGACTTCTTGTCGTCGTTCTTGTTCGAGTCGCTGTCGTCGGAGCCGCAGGCGGCCAGGCCGACCATCGACAGGGTGCCCACCAGGACGGCACCGGTCAGTCGTGCGCGAAGCTTCATCGTTCCCCCTGTGTCAGACGGCCCGTCCGCGTGTCGTTCGGCGCCGCTCAGCAGGACAGTAGGCCATGGGCCCATGGCAGTGACTCAGCGACCCCACAGGACCCGCCCGAAAGCGGGACGATCGTCCAGACATCAGCCGATGGCGGTGCGTCCCTCGAAGGCCCGCCCGAGGGTGAGCTCGTCGGCGTACTCGAGGTCGCCGCCGACGGGCAGGCCGCTCGCGAGCTTGCTGACCCGCAGACCGAGGGGGGTCAGCATGCGGATGAGGTAGGTGGCCGTGGCCTCGCCCTCGAGGTTCGGGTCGGTTGCGATGATGACCTCGGTGACCACGCCGTCCTGCAGGCGTCCGAGCAGCTCCTTGACCCGCAGCTGGTCGGGTCCGATGCCGGCGATGGGGCTGATCGCGCCGCCCAGAACGTGGTAACGCCCCCGGAATTCCCGCGTTCTCTCGATCGCGACGACGTCCTTGGACTCCTCCACCACGCACAGCACGGTGGCGTCACGACGGGGGTCGGCGCAGATGCGGCACTCGACCTCGACGGTCACGTTGCCGCAGATCGCGCAGAAGTGGACCTTCTCCTTGACCTCGACCAGGACCCGCGCGAACCGGCGGACGTCCTCGGGGTCGGTGTCGAGCAGGTGGAAGGCGATGCGCTGGGCGCTCTTCGGACCGATGCCCGGCAGCTGGCCGAGCTCGTCGATGAGGTCCTGGATCACGCCGTCATACACGTGAGCAGCCTAGTCGTCGGATGGTCGTCCCATCGCGCCGACGGGCCGACCCGCCAGCACGCGCACGAGCTGCTCGAGCCGCAGGTCCTCGTGCTCGGGGTGCGCGTGCACCACCGCGGTGATGGCCTCGCCGTCCAGCAGGTGCACGATCGACAGCACGAGGGCGTCGCGCTCCGGCGGGGTCAGGTCAGCGCCGATGGGGATCGTGCGCCCCAGGGCGAGGATCTCCTCGTGGTACCGCGCGGCCATCGGGGCCAGGCGCTCGCGCAGGTCGGCGTCGGTGCGCGCGGCGACCAGCAACTCGTACCAGGCGGCGTTGACCGGCGCACGGCACGCGGCGCGCAGCAGCCGCAGGCAGTCGGCGACCGAGACGTCGGCGAGAGCCTCCAGGCCCGCACGGAAGCCGACGAACTGCCGGGCGCGGACCTCGTCGGCGGCGGCCACCACGACGTCGAGCCGCGTGTCGAAGTGCCGGAACACACCACCGGCCGAGACGCCGGAACGCCGGCAGATCTCGCCGGTCGTGGTGCGGGCGTACCCGACCTCGGCCAGCGCCTCGACCGCGGCGTCGACCACGGCACGGGTGGTCGCCTCCCGGCGCTCCGCCTGGGTGCGGCGTGGTCGGGTGGCGGTCACGGCCCCTACGGTGCCACCTGCAGCTCCATGGTCCCGAGCGCAGGGTCCCCGACCCGACGCTGGACCGGCGACACCGTGCCGGCCGGCTCGCCCGCTCGCAGGAAGCGACCGGTGCGCATCGTCCGTCCGTAACCATCGGCGAACTCGCCGTGCTCGTAGACGACCTCGCCCGAGACGACGGTGGCCGAGACAGCCGCGTCATTGCGGTTGACCATGCGCCGCATGCCGCCGAACTCGGGCATCTCGGCCTCGTGGTAGTCGTCGACGTCGGCCCCGAGCCCCGCCGGGTCGACCACGACCAGGTCGGCGCGGTCGCCGAGGCGCAGGTGTCCGGCGTCGATCCCGTAGAAGTCACCGAGCTCGCCGGTCAGCTTGTGCACCGCCTGCTCCACCGACAAGAAGGGCTTCGGGTTCGACTGGGCATCCTTGACGCGGCGCAGCAGGCGGATGCCGAAGTTGTAGAACGCCATGTTGCGCAGGTGGGCGCCGGCGTCGGAGAAGCCGATCGTCACACCGTGGCGGGCGATGAGCTTGTCCTGGATCTCCGGCCGGGCGTTGGCGATGTTGGTCTTCCAGCGCAGCTTCGTGCCGTGCTCGACGACGAGGTCGAGGAAGCAGTCGACCGGGTGGACGCCGCGCTGCCGGGCCACCTCGCCGATGTGCATCCCGACCAGCTCGGCCTCGGGGCACTCGGTGATCTCGGCGTCGTCGAAGTCGCGGTGCCACACGCGCGGCGAGAAGCGCTTGTCGAAGTCGCGGCGGAACCAGCGGCGGTAGGCCTCGTCGCTCAGCAGGTCGTTACGCCCCATCTCCTCACGCAGGTGCAGAGCCTCGCGGCCGGAGCCGAACTCCTCGAACACCACGAGGTCGATGCCGTCGGCCCAGACCCGGAAGGTGGTGGGCAGGTGCTGCCAGACGAACCGGCCGCGGCCCAGCTTGTTCGCCAGGAACGCCAGCGGCGCGAAGATGTGCTGCACCCACGGCTCGGCCTTGGTGTCGGCCGCGGCGAGCAGCGAGACCCGCAGCGAGCGGCGGAACAGGCCCGTCGACGTGGCGAGGTAGAAGCCGACGTCGTACTTCTTGTTGAGGTTCGGCACGCCCTGCAGCACGCGATCGCGGCGCCGCAGCACCCGGCTGATGCGCCGGAACTCCTTCCAGCTGGAGTAGGTCGACGGCAGCGAGCGCGAACGGTAGCGGTCGCCGTCGAGCTTGTCCCAGGGGTTGGTCATGGTCGAGATGCCGAGGAAGCCGGCGTCGAGCGCAGCCTCGAGGCGCCGCTCGATCTCGCGCATCTCGCCCTTCGAGGCGGAGTGGTCCGGGTCGGTCGAGCGGCCCAGTCCCATGACGCTGGCGCGCACGTCGGAGTGCCCCAGGAACGACGCGACGTGGGGGCCGAGCGGCAGGCGCTCGAGCGCCTCGACCCACTCGGCGGGGTCGCTCCAGGTGCGGGCCTCCTCGAGCGCCGCCAGCACGTGGGTGCGCGGCAGAGCCTCCACCCGACTGAACAGGTCGGCGGCGTCGAGGGCACTGGAGTACACGGTGGAGAGCGAGCAGTTGCCGACCAGCACGGTCGTGACCCCGTGGCGGACCGACTCGCTCAGTCCGGGCGCCACCTGCAGCTCGGCGTCGTAGTGCGTGTGCGTGTCGACGAAGCCGGGCGTGACCCACTGGCCCGTGGCGTCGACCACGCGGGTGTCGGGACCGATCTCGAGGTCGGTCCCGAGGGCGACGACCCGCCCGGCGCGGACCCCCAGGTCGGTGCGGACGCCCGGTGCGCCGGTGCCGTCGAAGACGGTGCCGCCGCGGACGACGAGGTCGAGCTGCTCCATGGTGACCCTCCTGTGGTGTGAGTCACAAACATAGAGAGTGATCGCTCTTTATGTCCAGAGGAAGTTCTCGAGCATGTCGTGGCCGCGGTGCGTGAGGATCGACTCCGGATGCATCTGCACACCCTCGACCGGGTGTGAGCGGTGGCGCAGGCCCATGACCACGCCCGAGGCCGTGCGTGCCGTGACCTCGAGAACCGGCGGCAACGAGGCCTCGACCGCGACCAGCGAGTGGTAGCGCGCGCAGGTGAGCGGACTGGGCAGGCCTGCCAGCACGCCGCGCCCGTCGTGGTGGACGAGCGAGGGCTTGCCGTGCACGACCTCGGAGGCCCGCTCGACCCGTCCGCCGTACACCTCGGCGATGACCTGATGCCCGAGGCACACGCCGAGCGTGGGGGTGGTGGGACCGAGGCGTCGGACCAGCTCGGCGCTGATGCCGGCCTCGGCCGGGGTGCCTGGACCGGGCGAGATGACGAGGTGGGTGATGTCGCCCGACTCACGCAACGCCACCAGCTCACCGACGTCGGCAGCGTCGTTGCGCACCACCGTGGCCTGCCCGCCCAGCTCGCCCACGTACTGCACCAGGTTGTAGACGAACGAGTCGTAGTTGTCGACGAACAGCACCCGCGGTCGCCCGTCGCGCCGGTCCTCCTGCCCCGGGACGGTGACCGTTCCACCGTGTGCGTGCTCAGAAGGGGGAGGCCCCACCGCCCAGCGGGCGGCGAAGGGGCCCGCCGGCCAGGTGCCGACACCGGCGACCTCGCTGACCGGCACGACACCCCGCAGGGCGTTGGTGACGAAGACCTCCGAGGCCGTCGTGAGGTCGGCCGTGGTGAGCCGGTGCTGGTACACCGGGATGCCGTCGGCGGCCAGCGCGTCGACGACCCGGGCCCGCATCGTGCCCGGCAGGATGCGCCCGTCGAGCGGCGGCGTGTGCACACCGTCGTCGCGCACCACGAACACCGAGGCCCGCGCTGTCTCGAGCACCGACCCGTCGTCGTCGACGAGCAGGAGGTCACGTCCCGGAAGGTGCGGGCCGAGCGCCTCGCGGTCGACCCACTTGTGTGCACCCCAGCCCCCCGGGACGACCCGGACGTCGAGCCGCCACGGCCCCGGCTCGGGGGTCACCGGCGCCACGACCATCGAGACGTCGACGTCTCCCCCCAAGTCAACGCTGCGCGGCACGGCGTCGATGCGGAGCCGGTGCGTGCCGCTGAGCCCACGCACCTTGCGCGCCACGGCCGACTCCAGGCCGGCGCGGACGGTCGTGTCGTAGAGGGCCCGGACGCTGGCGTCGAGCCGGGCCAGGTGCTGGTCGAGGTCGACCGGTCGGCCGTCGAGCACCAGCACGGTCTCGAACACTCCGCCGGCCGGTGCGCGCCGGGCCGTGACGCGCGCCGTCGACTCAGGGCGTGTGGGCACGGGAGGTGCGGGCTCGGTAGGGGCTGCCCAGGCCCCGAGTCGCCCACCCACCGCCTCGACGAGGGGTCGCGCCTTCACCACGCACTCGGCGTGCTCACCCTCGGGCGTCGAGTCGGCCACGACACCACCGCCCACACCGAGCCACGCGCGCCAGCGGTCGGGGCCGGTGCGGGCGAACTCGAAGGTGCGGATGACGACGTTCAGCTCGAGCCCGGCGCGCGGCCCGACGTGACCGATGGCGCCGGTGTACGCCTCGCGCCCCGTGGCCTCCAGCGCGGTGACGATCTCGAGCGCGCGCACCTTGGGGGCGCCGGTGACAGATCCGGGCGGGAAGGTGGCCCGCAGCAGGTCACCGTCGTCGAGCCCTGGCCGCAGGTGCCCGACGACGTCGGAGACGAGGTGCCAGACGGCGTGCCGCTCGACGCGGACCATGGCCGGCACCCGCACCGAGCCCGGGGTGCACACCCGCCCGAGGTCGTTGCGCATGAGGTCGACGATCATGACGTTCTCGGCGCGGTCCTTGGCCGAGGCGGCGAGCTCCGCGGGGTCGGCGTCGAGCGGAGCCGTGCCCTTGATCGGCGACGTCAGCACCTCACGACCGGTGCGGCGCAGGAAGAGCTCGGGCGAGAAGCTAACCACCGCGCCGCCGTCCCACGACACGTAGGCCGCGTACGCCGGCGCGAGCGCCTCGACCCCGGCGCAGAACACGTCGAGCGGGTCGCCCTCCAGATCGCCGTCGAGCCGCATGCAGAGATTGGCCTGGAAGATGTCACCCGCGTGCACGTGCTCGACGACCGACGCGACCGCGTCACGGTGACCGTTCGGACCGGGGGTGGGGGTGAGCTCACCCAGCACGTGCGGTCGAACCTCAGCGGGCCCAGTGAGGCCGGGCAGCAGGTCGGGCAGCAGGTCGTCGAGCCAGTCGCGGAGCGCCTCGGGACCGGCGAGTCCCTCCGCCCACCAGGTGCCGTCGACGAGCCGCAGCACGTGGTCGTACCAGCCGACGACGTGGTCGCGCTGCGGCACGGGGCGGCGGTGCGGCTCGGGGAGCCGCTCGACCCGGTGCCGGAGGCGGTGGCCCCAGAGCCCGATCCAGCCCCCACCCACGGTGCCATCTGCTGGGCCGTCAACCGGACCGTCGGCTGGACCGATCGACACCCCGAGGTCGAAGGGATCGTCGTCGACCCCCAGCTCGAGCGTGGGCTGCATCGCGACCAGCGCCTCGCCCTGGTGCCAGGCGCCCACGAGCGCGACGAGCCGGGGTCGGTGGCGCAGTGCCCGCAGCACGTCGACCGGGCGCAGCGCGAGGTCGAGCCGGAGCCGGGCGACCTCGGGGAGGCCGGTCTCAGCGGTTGGGGGGTCCGAGCTCATCGATGACCTCGGCGCCGAGCTCACGGCTCAGCAGGGCCTCGGCGTCCTCGCCGCTCTCGTCGACCACGGGGTCGTCGAGGTCGGCGTCAGCGTCGAGGTCGACCTCCTGGCGCGAGGACTCGGCGGGCCGGGTCATGGCCTGCCGGACCTCGTCAGGCACCGGCACACGCTCGCGCTTGGGCGCGGCCGGCGCGGCCGGCCGCTGGGGCGCCGGCTCGGCCTCGGCGCGCTGGCTGACGGAGGCGTCGACGATGGTCTCGACCCGCCACCTGACGCCCAGCACCTGGTGCAACGCCTGGACCAGCACCTCGTCGGAGCGGCTCTGGTGGAAGGAGTCGCGGGCACCGGCGTTGACCAGCGCGAGCGTGAGGACGTCGCCGTCGAGCCCGGCGACCTGCGCGTTCTGGCTGAGCAGGATCCAGGCGAAGCGCCGCACGCCCTGCACGGCCTCGAGCACCTCGGGCCACAGGCGCCGGATGTCGACGACGCCGAGCTGGCCGGGGGTCGCCGGCTCGGGCGCGGCAGCTGCGGGCGTGGGCTCGGGAGCCTGGGGCTCCGGCTCCGGCTCGGGCTGCGCCGGAGCGATGGCCTCCGGCTCCGGCTCCGGCTCCGGCTCCGGCTCCGGCTCCGGTTCGGCTCCGGCTCGGGCTCCGGCTCCGGCTGCCGAG
>KI301992.1:2409451-3000939 GCA_000471045.1 actinobacterium LLX17
CACCGGCGCAGCGCGGGTTCGACCGCCGGCTCAGACGCGGACTCCGGGACAGCAGCGGCGCGGGTGCCGTCACCGCCGGGGCCGGGGCACCGCCGGCCTCGAGGCGCCGCTCGATGCGGTCGAGCCGCGCGGCCATCTGCTCGACCCCGCCGTGGCCGCCGGGCACGAGGATGCGCGCACACATCAGCTCGAGCAGCAGACGAGGTGCGGTGGCGCCCCGGAACTCGGTGAGGGCGGTGTCGGTGATGTCGGCGATGCGCACCAGCTCGGCCGGCCCGAAGGCCGTGGCCTGGGCCCGCAGCCGGTCGGCACGGTCGCCCGGCGCCTCCAGCAGACCGGTCTCGAGCGCGTCGGGGACGGCGCGCAGCACCACGAGGTCGCGCAGCCGCTGCAGGAGGTCCTCGGCGAAGCGGCGGGGATCCTGCCCGGACTCGATGACCTTGTCGACGACGCCGAAGACCGTGGCGCCGTCGGCGGCCGCGAACGCACCGATCGCCTCATCCAGCAGGGAGTCAGGCGTGTAGCCGAGCAGCTGCACGGCCAGCGGATACGTGACGCCCTCGGGCCCGGCGCCACCGAGCAGCTGGTCGAGGATGCTGAGCGTGTCTCGCACCGACCCGGCGCCGGCCCGCACGACGAGCGGCATGGCTGCGGCGTCGAGCGTGACGCCCTCGCTGGCGCACAGCTGCTGCAGGTAGTCGCCCAGCGTCTTGGGCGGCACCAGCCGGAAGGGGTAGTGGTGCGTGCGCGAGCGGATGGTGCCGATGACCTTGTCGGGCTCGGTGGTGGCGAAGATGAACTTCAGGTGCGGCGGCGGCTCCTCGACGAGCTTGAGCAGCGCGTTGAAGCCCTGCGGCGAGACCATGTGGGCCTCGTCGATGATGTAGACCTTGTAGCGGCTGCTGACCGGGGCGAAGAACGCGCGCTCGCGCAGGTCGCGGGCGTCGTCGACACCGCCGTGACTGGCGGCGTCGATCTCGATGACGTCGACACTGCCGGGCCCGCCGCGCGCCAGGTCGCGGCAGCTCTGGCACTCGCCGCACGGGTCGGAGATGGGGCCCTGCTCGCAGTTGAGCGCGCGCGCCAGGATGCGGGCACTGGTGGTCTTGCCGCAGCCGCGCGGGCCGCTGAACAGGTAGGCGTGATTGACCCGGTTGGCCGCGAGCGCGTGCCGCAGAGGGTCGGTGACGTGGTCCTGACCGATGACCTCGGCGAACGTCTCCGGCCGGTAGCGGCGATACAGGGCGAGGGGGGCATCCACCTCAGCAGGGTATCCGCCACCCCGGACACCGGTACCCGCCCGCACGACCGACTCAGGTGGGCACGATGCCGGTGCGGCCGTCCCAGGTGCCGTGCTCGGCCAGCGGCCGGAACCGCAAGGTCGTGAACTCGTGGTGAAAGTCGCGACGGCGGCGCTCCTGCTCGGCGTCGGCGTGCCGTCGGGCACCCACCCCGTCGCCGCGCCCGTGGACCATGTCGGTCATCTCACGGGCGCTGCGCCAGACCGAGAACGTCGCCACGGTGCGGGGCGGTCGCATGCCGGCCAGCGCCAGCGTCGTGGCGGGGTGGTCGCGCACGAGTCGCTCGACGGGCCGGCCCCAGCGGATGAAGCGGGCCGTCTCCGGCAGGCGGGTGCGCGCCAGCGTGAACGCCACGACGGGCTCGTCGGGGTCACTGCGTCCCGCCACCTCGGGCAGGTCGGCCAGCTCGGTCACCTGGCCCCAGCGCCGCAGGAACTCCAGCCGCACGTGCCAGCCCTGGGCGAGCGAGGCGCCCAGCCGGTCGCGCTCGAGGAACCGGTCGAGCGCGGGCGCGTCGTCCCACGCGGCGAACAGCGCCAGGGTGCGCAGCTGCATGCGGTCGGGCGAGACGACCGGCGCACCGAGCGCCATGCCGGCGAGCGGCTCGGCGTGCCGCAGGCCGGGCGTCCGGTTCCTACCCGCCGTGCGCGCCCACGCTCGCCCAAACGTGCGCAGGGTGGCCGTCGGCGCGACCCGGACGAGGTGGAAGGAGTGGAGCACGGCTCAGGCGGAGTGCTCGACTGGCTGCTCGAGCGGCTTCTCGGTGGGCAGCTCGAGCGTCTCGAGCCAGCGGTCGACCGCCGCGTAGGCGGCCTCTCGCGGCTCCTTGCGGGAGAGGAAGACGTCGTGCCGTGCCCCGGCGATGGGCAGCGAGGTGACCGCGTTGCCAAGGCAGCCGGTCCACCGGGCGATCTGCTTGACGTCGAGCACCGAGTCGGAGCTGTCGACCTCGGCCCGGTGCTTGCGGGCGTACCAGGTGCGGTCGGAGCGCAGCACGAGCGACGGCACCCCGACGTCGAGCCCGCGGTGCAGACGCGCGTGGCCGCGGCGCACGGCGTTCAGCCAGCCGTACGTGACGGGGAACCCTTCCAGTGGCTTGTAGCCGATGTTGTAGGTCCACTCGCCGAAGTGGTCGGCGTGCAGGCTCGTGCCGTACGCGTCACCGGGCGGCAGCTTCATCCGGTCGAACGGCCGGAATCGGGCCAGGACGCGGATGACCTGGGTGCCGATGCCGCGCATCAGCGCCGTGCCCTGCAGGTCGAACCACGGACTGTCGAGCAGCAGCGCGGCGACGCCGGCGCCCTGCGCGCCGCCGGGCCCGGCGTTGATGCGGTCCAGCCACAGCGGCAGGATCAGCCCGCCGGTGGAGTGGGCGCCCAGGACGAGCGGCAGTCCGCCGGTCTCCTCGCGGATGATGGCGAGGGACGCATCCAGCTCGGGGTCGTACAACCGCAGGTCGGACACGTAGTGCGGCGTCTGGCCCTCGCGTCGCGAGCGGCCGCACTTGCGCAGGTCGAGGGCGTAGAAGGCGAAGCCGCGCTCGGTGAAGAAGTCGGCGAGCTCGGTCTGGAAGAAGTAGTCGCTGAACCCGTGGACCCACAGGAACGCTGCTCGGGGCTGCGACGGCGGAGTGCGACGCACCAGCGTCGCGACGACATCACCCTCGCCGTCGGGGTCGACGCCCAGCTCGATGGTGCGCTGCTCGTACCCGTCGCCGAGCTCGTCGGCCAGCCAGTCGGACATGCCTGAAGGATAGCCACGCACAATAGGACGCGATGTCTGAGATCCACGACCGCCAACGCACGCTCGACCTGGCCCTGCGGGTCGGCGAGCTGCTGCTCTCCAACGGCGCGGGCGCCGCCGACGTGACGGCGACGATGTCGTCGATCACCCACCACCTCGGCCTGCGCCAGGCGCTGGTCGACGTCACGTTCACGACCCTGACGCTGAGCCACACCACGGCGATCGACGAGCCGGTGCTGTCGATGACCCGGCACGTGACGCACCGGGAGACCGACTTCGCCGACCTGACGGTGGTCGACTACGTCGTGAGCCAGCTGCTGGCCGACGAGATCAGCCGCGAGGAGGCGGCGTCCGAGGTCGCGCGCATCGCATCGTCCGGCCATCCCCGTCCGCGGTGGGCCATCACCGCGGGCTCGGGGCTGACCGGTGCGGGCGTGGCGCTGCTCCTGGGTGGCGACTGGATCGTGCTGCTGATCGCCGCGGTCGCCGGGTCGCTCATCGAGATCCTGCAGCGCAAGATCGCCCGGCTCCGCCTGCCGTTCTTCTACTCGCAGGTCGCCGGCGGCCTGTTGGCCACGACGTTCGCGGTCGCCCTCCGCGCGCTGGACGTGCCCGTCAATTCTTCGATCGTCGTCACCGCCAGCATCATCATGCTGTTGGCGGGACAGGGCTTCATCGGCGCGATCCAGGATGCCCTGACGGGCTTCTACATCACGGCCAACGCCCGCATCCTCGAGGTGATGATCGCCACCGCGGGCATCATCGTGGGCGTCTCCGCCGGCCTGAGCATCGGTCGCTCGATCGGCGTCGAGGTCAGTCTCACCCCGGGCGCCGCCGGGTTCAGCGACACCCCCACGGTGGCCCTCGGAGCGGCCATCGCAGCCGGCAGCTTCGCGTTCACCGCCTACTCCCCCAAGCGGGTCGTCGTCCCGGTCGCGCTGCTCTCGGGCGCGGCGTCGGGCCTGTACTTCGTGCTGACGACGCACGGCGTCGGGCGGGCCGCGGCCGCCGGTGTCGCAGCCGTCGCGATCGGTCTGGTCAGCTACTGGGTCGCCGGCTGGTTCAAGGTCCCGCCGCTCGTGGTCATCACGGCCTGCGTCGTGCCCCTGCTGCCGGGTCTGTCGATCTACCGTGCCCTGTCGATGCTGGCTGCCGAGGACTTCAACGGGATGATCGCCATGATCACCGCTGCGGCCGTGGCGTTGTCGCTCTCGGCCGGGGCGATCCTGGGCGAGTACATCGCGCAGCCGCTGCGCCGCGAGTCCCGCAAGCTCGAGCAGCGCCTGAGCGGCCCCCGACTCGTCGGCCCGCTGCGGGCCCGCGCCGTGGCCAAGAAGCAGAAGGGGTAGCCCTAGTCCGCGGCGTCGGCCAGGGCGGTCTCGACGGCGCGCCAGAACGTGGGGTAGGCGTAGATGCTGTTGCGGAGGGTGGCGACCGGCACCTCGGCCCGCACGGCGACGCCGAGGCCGGAGACGGACTCGCCGCCGGCCGGGCCCACGAAGGTGGCTCCGACGAGGACGCCGCGCGCCGCGTCGACCACGACCTTCACCACGCCCTCGTGGCCCGGTCCGTGCACGAAGCCGCGGCTGCTCTCGCCCAGCGGCGCGACCCCGATGCGCACGTCGATGCCGCGGTCACGGGCCTGCTTCTCGGTGAGGCCCACGCCGCCGACCTCGGGGTCGGTGAACGTGGCCCGCGGGAAGGTGTCGTCGTAGTCGGGCACCTCACGGCCGAGGATCGCGTCACCCGCGCGCTGCGCCTGATACATCGAGACGTGCGTGAAGGCACCCCGCCCGACGACGTCGCCGATGGCCAGCAACCAGTCCGACGCGTCACCCTCGACCCGGCCGGTCTCGTCGACCGTGAGCGAGCGGCCCGCCTCGACGCCAATGCTGTCGAGACCGATGTCGTCGATGTTGTGTCGGCGTCCGGCGGCCACCAACAGTCGCTCGGCCGTGACGGCGCCGTCGGCGAGGGTGACGGTGAAGCCGTCGTCGCCCCCTTCCGACACCCCGTGGTCGACGCGCTCGATCTTCACGTCGGTCAGCACGGTCACGCCCTCGGCGCGGAGCACGTCGGTGAGCACCTCCGAGGCCTCGGGATCCTCGGGCCCGAGGATGCGGGGTCCCACCTCCAGCACCGTGACCTCGGAGCCGAAGCGAGCGAACGCCTGCGCCAGCTCGAGCCCGATGGGACCACCGCCGATCACCGCGAGCGACGCCGGCAGCGTCTCGGTCTCGAGCGCCTCGCGGTTGGTCCACAGCGGGGTGTCGGCCAGGCCCTCGATCGGCGGGACCGACGGGCGCGTGCCGGGGTTGAGCACGACGGCACGGCGGGCGTCGAACCGTGAGCGGGTGCCGTCGGCGCCCTCGACCTCGACGGTGCGCTCGGCGACGATGCGGCCGTGGCCGCGCACGAGTGTGACGCCGGCGTCGGTCAGCCGGTCGGCGGCGACGGTGTCGTCCCAGTGGTCGGTGGCCTGCTCGCGGATGCGGCGCGCCACCACGGCGAAGTCGGGCTCGACCGTGGCGGCGCCGGCCAGCTCCGGCACGCGGCGGACCTCGGCCAGCGCGTTGGCCGCGCGGATCAGCATCTTCGACGGGATGCAGCCCCAGTACGGGCACTCGCCGCCGACGAGGCGCGACTCGACGGCGACGACCTCCAGCCCCTCGCGGGCGAGCCGGGTGGCGAGCGCCTCGCCGCCGGGCCCGGTGCCGATGACGACGACGTCACACTGCCGCACTGCTTCGCTCATGCGACCATCATGACGCTCCCGCGGTGAGCCGTGTCCGCACTTCTCCGCACCCGGGGTCTGGTCACCTGCCCGCACGACGACTACTGTCGGGTAAGCAAGCGCTTACCCCGGCCTGGAGGTCACATGAAGCTTCGCCTGTCCGACGAGGACGCCGCGTTCCGCGACGAGATGCGGGAGTTCTTCACCACGAAGGTCCCGCAGGACATCCGCGACACCGTCGCGGCCCGCCGCGAGCTGAGCAAGGACCAGTTCGTCCGTGCCCAGCAGACCCTCAACGAGGCCGGCCTGGCCGTGCCGAACTGGCCGGTGGAGTGGGGCGGCAAGGACTGGACCCCGCTGCAGCGCCACATCTGGCACGAGGAGATGCAGCTCGCCCACGTGCCGATCCCGCTGGCGTTCAACGCCAGCATGGTCGGCCCGGTCATCGCGGCCTTCGGCTCGCAGGAGCTGAAGGAGCGCTTCCTGCCCGCGACGGCGAACCTCGACATCTGGTGGTCGCAGGGCTTCAGCGAGCCCGACGCCGGCTCCGACCTCGCCTCGCTGCGCACCACCGCGGTGCGCGACGGTGACGAGTACGTCGTCAACGGCCAGAAGACGTGGACCACGCTCGGCCAGTACGGCGACTGGATCTTCACGCTCGTGCGCACCAACCCCGACGTGAAGAAGCAGGCCGGCATCTCCTTCCTGCTCATCGACATGACGTCGCCCGGTCTGACGGTCCGTCCGATCGAGCTGATCGACGGTGGCCACGAGGTCAACGAGGTCTTCTTCGAGGACGTCCGCGTCCCCGTCGGCAACCTCGTCGGCGAGGAGAACAAGGGCTGGGACTACGCCAAGTTCCTGCTGGGCAACGAGCGCGTCGGCGTCGCCCCCGTGGGCTCGACCAAGCGTCTGCTCGCACAGGCCAAGGAGATCGCCGGCGACCGGCTCTCCGACCCCATCCTGTCCAGCCGCGTGGCCGAGCTCGAGAACGGCCTGCTGGCCCTCGAGCTCACCGCGCTGCGCGTCGTGGCGCACTCGGCCGACGGCAAGCCGCACCCGGCGTCGTCGGTCCTGAAGCTGCGGGGCACCGAGCTGCAGCAGGAGGTCACCGAGCTGCTGGTCGACCTGGCCGGTCCGGACTCCCTCGCCTCCGGCGCGGGTGACGGCTCGGACGTGCCCGACTGGTCGCGCGTTGCGACCCCGCAGTACTTGAACTTCCGAAAGGCCTCCATCTACGGAGGCTCCAACGAGGTGCAGCGGCAGATCATCGCCGGCACCATTCTGGGACTGTGAGGTAGGGCCATGGACTTCACCCTCGACAGCGAGACGATCGCCCTGCGCGACGCCGTGCGCGGCGTGCTGGGACGCACCTACGGCTCCTCGGAGGACCGCCGTGCGGTCACCAACGACGAGCCCGGGTTCAGCGAGGACACGTGGGGCAAGCTCGCCGAGCTCGGCGCACTGGGCCTGCCCTTCAGCGAGGACGACGGCGGTGCCGGCGCGGGACCCATCGAGGTCTCCGTCGTCGCCGAGGAGATGGGCCGGGTCCTCGCACCCGAGCCCTTCGTCGAGTCGGTCGTGCTGGCCGGCGGCCTGGTGGCTGCCGCGGGCGACGACGCCCAGCGGGCCGACGTGCTCGGCCGGCTGTCGGCCGGCGAGATCGTGCTGGCTGCGGCCATCGTCGACTCCAGCGCCGGTGGCGAGGTCACCGCGAGCGGCTCCGGCGACAGCTGGACCCTGACCGGCGTCAAGGAGCCCGTTCTGCACGGTGCTCGCGCCGACCTGCTGGTCGTCACCGCACGGACCGATGAGGGTCTGGGCATCTTCCTGGTCGAGGCGGACGCCTCGGGCCTGGAGCGCACCGGCTACCGCACGCACGACGGCGGCCGCGCGGCCAAGGTCGCGTTCGACGGCACCCCGGCCGTGCGCCTCGGTTCGGGCGACCAGTCCGACGTCCTCGAGGACACGATCGCCCGTGCGCGCATCGCGTACAGCCACGAGGCCATCGGCGCGATGGACACCGCGATGAAGACGACGGTCGAGTACCTCAAGACCCGCAAGCAGTTCGGCGTCACGCTCAACACCTTCCAGGCGCTCAAGTTCCGGGCGGCCGACCTGTACGTGTCGATGGAGCTGGTGCGCAGCACCGTGCTGTGGTCGACGCTCGTGCTGGCCGACGCCCCGGAGCGGGCCCGTGAGGCCGCAGCACGCGCGAAGCTGCAGGTCAGCCGCGCCGGCCGGCACATCGGCCAGGAGGCCATCCAGCTGCACGGCGGCATCGGCATGACCGCCGAGTACTCGGTGGGTCACTACATGAGCCGCCTGACCGCCATCGAGCACTGGCTCGGCGACGGTTCCGATCAGCTGCGCACCCTGGCGGCCACGGTCGGCGACCACGGGGTCCTCGACCCCATCGGCTGACCGCGCCGCCCCGGACCTCACGCTCGGGGCGGTGAGTAGGAGGCCGAACGCACGCGCGGGCGGTGAGTGTGAGGCCGATTCGAACGCTGGATCGGCTCCCTACTCACCGCCCGCGTCGGCGTTCGGCCACTGACTCACCGCTCGGGGCGTGACGTGCGGGGGCCGGCGCCGGGAACGCAAGGACCCCTCGCGCACCCGACAGAGCACACTGACCCTTGCTGCCTTCCGGCCCTGGGGGAGTTGGGTGAGATGTCGCCACGCGAGGGGCTGCGCACCACTCTACCGGCCCCCGGGACGGCACGGCGAAGACCCCGGGACCATCGTCCCGGGACCGGTCACACCGTCCGGCGCCGGCTACCCGATGAGCGGGTAGAGGACGGCAGCGACGGCGAAGGCCGAGAGCCCGAGCGTCGTCTCCATGACCGTCCATGTCTTGAGCGTCGTCTTCTCGTCCATGCCGAAGAACCGGCTGACGAGCCAGAAGCCGGAGTCGTTGACGTGCGACAGCACCGTGGCGCCGGCGGCGATGGCGGTCACCAGGAAAGCGATCTGGATGCTGCTGAGGCCATCGGCCTGGCTGGCGATGAGTCCGGCCGTCGTGGTGATGGACACCGTCGCCGAGCCCTGCGCCACGCGCAGTGCGGTGGCGATGACGAAGGCCTGCAGCAGCAGCGGGATGCCGACGTCGGTCAACGACGACGTCAACGCCTCGCCGATGCCGCTGATGCGCAGCACGCCGCCGAACATGCCACCCGCACCGGTGACGAGGATGATCGAGCAGATCGGTCCGAGCGACCGGTCGAGCATGCCCATCGTCTCGTCGATGGTGCGACCGCGCCGGCCGAGCGTGGCAATCGCGACCAGCAGCGTGATGAGCAGGGCGATCGGCGTGTTGCCGAGCAGCACGAGGACGTCGACGAGGCCGTTGCTCTCGATCGTCTCGTTCTCGATCAACGTCGTGAGCACCGTGTTGAAGGCGATGAGCACGAGCGGGATCGCTAGCAGGCCCAGCACGAGGCCGAACGACGGCGGGTCCACCTTGGTCGCCGTGCCCGAGGGGCCGGGGCCTTCGGTGGCGGAACCGGCGTTGCCGGGCTTGTCCGCCCCGTCGTCGGAGCCGTCGTTGACGGGTCCGAACAGTGCGTCGGTCACCGCCACGTCGATGCGCGCGCCGAGGAAGCGAGAGACGAGATACGAGCCGACGTACCAGGAGATGATCACGATCGGCAGGTTGACGAGCAGGATGACGCCGATGTCGCCGTCCAGCGCCGTGCCGGCCGCGACCGGGCCTGGGTGCGGAGGAACGAGGGCGTGCATCGCGGCGAACGCGCCCGCGGCAGGCAGGGCGTAGTAGAGAAGCGAGCCACCGAACCGGCGGGCGACCGTCAGGATGATGGGCAGGAAGACCACCAGGCCCGCGTCGAAGAAGATCGGGAAGCCGAAGATGAGTGCCGCGACGCCGAGCGCGAAGGGCGCTCGTTTCTCCCCGAACCGGTTGACCAGGGTGTCGGCCAGCACCTGCGCGCCTCCGGTCACCTCCAGCAGTCGACCGAGCATCACGCCGAACCCGACCAGCAGCGCGACCGACGCCAAGGTTGCCGCGAACCCGGTGGTCAAGGCCGTGGGCACGTCGGCCACGGGGATGCCGGTCGCCACCGCTGTGATGACGCTGACGAGCACCAGCGCGATGAACGCGTGCAGTCGCGCCTTGATGATGAGGAAGAGCAGTGCGGCGACCGCGACGGCCGCGATGATCAGCAGGGTGGCGGCGCTGTACACCGGTTCGATCGGGTCCACGGCGGGCTCCTTGTGAGGCGGGTCGCGCAGTGCTGTTCGAGTCTTGCGCACTGCAGGTTCCGGGGCAACACAACAGGACCGGACGCCGAGGGCCCCGGACCAGCTGGTCCGGGGCCCTCGTCAGTACGCGTCAGGCGGCGGCGTGCGTGCCGGTGCGGCGGCGGCGCAGGAGCAACGAGCCCGTGCCGATCACCATCAGACCGGCCAGCAGCGACAGCCAGGTCAACGGCGAGCCGACGACCGGCAGCAGGCCCCCACGACCGGGTTCCGGTGTGCCCGCACCCGGAGGCGGGGGCGTGACGGTCGTGATCACCTCGTCCGGATCGGACTCCACCGAGCCGCCCCCGACCACCGTGCCGACGGCGGTCGCGACGTTGACCAGCTCACCGGCCGCGACGTCCTCGGCCGTCACCACGTACCGCTCAGCCACGAAGGCGGCCGTGACGCCCGGAGGAAGCACGTCGACCGATTCCGGGACCAGTCCGGAGATGCGCTCGTCGACCACGCTGACGTCGGTCAGCGTGACGTTGCCGGTGTTGGTGACCTGGAACGAGTAGACGACCGACTCCCCCGCGTCAGCGGTGCCATTGCCGTTGGCGTCCTGCAGCGACGCGGTCTTCTCGATCTCGAGATCGGGCGCCGCCTCCGGCGTCGGGATCTCGGAGTCATCCGGCGGTGACGTGGTCTCCGGGCCGTTCGGGACGTTGCCCCGGGCCGTCGCGCTGTTGGCCACCACTCCGGCGTCGACGTCGGCCTGGGTCACGACGTACGGCGCGGCCGTGAGCGAGTCGTCCTCACCCGGCGCCAGCGTGATCGGACCCAGCAGCACGCCGTACGCGGCAAGCTTCGGATCCTCCACCTGCACGTTCACCAGGGTCGTGTTGCCGGTGTTCTCGACCAGGAACGCGTAGACGATCGTGTCGCCCACGTCGGCCAGACCGTTCCCGTTCGCGTCCGTCGTGAGCTCACCGCTCTTCACGATCGACAGACCCGGGACGGGCGGCTCCGTGTCGAGCTCGAACGTGCTCGGCGGTGTCTCGACGGGCACGTCCCCGTCCGGTCCCGGGTACGTGCCGCTGGCGGTGGCCGAGTTGCGCACCACGCCGCCATCGACGTCGGCCTGCGTCACGAGGAGCGTGCCGGTGAACTCGACGGTCTGGCCCGCCGCGACGTCCTGCGACGCCGGGGCGACGACCGGGACCCGCGGGTCGTTGACCGTGACGTCGACCAGGTCGACGTTGCCGATGTTCTCGACCTCGAAGGTGTAGGTGACGGTGTCACCGGCGTTGGCCAGGCCGTTGCCGTTGAGGTCCGTGGTCAGCGAGCCGGTCTTGATGATCTCGAGGCCCGGATCGGGATCGGGGGTGTCGAGGCGCTCTTCCGACGGCGGCGACTCGATCGGCCCCAGCGGGGAGGTGCCCGAAGCGGTCGCCACGTTGTAGACCTGCCCGAGGTTCACGTCGGCCTGCGTGACCACGTACGGGTCGGCGCTGAAGGTCTGCGTGCCACCCGGCGCGAGGGTGACGGGTGCCGGCGTGAGGCCGCTGACTCGCGAGTCGTCGACCGTCACCCCGTCGAGCGTGACGTTTCCGGTGTTCTCGACGTCGAACGAGTAGGTGATCGACTCACCCACGTCCGCCAGGCCGTTCGCGTTCGTATCGGCCAGCGCACCACTCTTCTCGATCGTCAGGCCGGGATCGCGATCGAGCGTGGGGATCTCCTCACGGGCCTCGTTCGACCCCACCGTGCCCCCGAGCGGATCGGTGCCTGTCGCCGTGGCGACGTTGACCAGGGAGCCTGCGTCGATGTCGGCCTGCGTGACGAGGTACGAAGCCGTGAACTCACGCTGCCCGAGGACCGGGATGTCCTGCGTCGCCGGCGTGAAGCCGGAGGTAATGCGCGGATCGTTGATCATGACGCCGGTCAGCGCGGTGTTGCCGGTGTTGATGGCAGTGAAGGTGTAGTCGACCGTCTCGCCGAGGTCGGCCACGCCGTTGTCGTTGCTGTCGTCCAGCACGCCGTCCTTGGTCAGCTCAAGGCCCGGGTTGCACGGGGCGGCGACGGCGACCGTCTCGCCCGCCGAGGCGGCGTAGTAGGACCAGTTCTCGATGGCGCGGATGTCGCCCCACTGCTGACCCGCGTTCGCCCATCCATGGGCGCCCGTCGTCGTGGCGTCGACACCGGCACGGCCATCGATGAGCGGCGTGATCGACCCGCGTCCGGCGGTGGTCAGGGTGCGGTCGTCCCAGTAGAGCAGCGGCTGGTCGGCGACCACTCCCGGGGTCACACCGGTGAGCTGAATACCGCCCGTCAGCACCTCGACGTCCTCGAGCGTGAAGTGCACCTCGCCCACGCGGTCGACCGCGACGCGTGCGTTCATGTCCTGGCAGACGCCGATCGGCTCGCCCAGCCCGTTCAAGCCGTCGAACGGCACGCTCACCGCGCCCGGGGGGCTGCCCCACGGGACGACGCGATCGACGGCGTCGTCGAAGTCGCCGTCACCGTTGGCGTCGATCTGGATGGAGTAGCCGCCGTTCACACCTCCGAGGTCGAAGGTGATGTCCCCGGCGCGAGTCGCCGCAGAGTCCTGCACGAAGGTGAGGTTCTCGACCGTGACGGGAGCGACCTCGCTGAGGATCCACTCGGTGCCGCGGGCAGACGTGGACGTCGCGGGGAGATCGGCTGCCGGCGCGTCGACGAAGATCTTGTACGCGTCACCGCACTCGGGTCCGCTGTACGCGACGCCGTCCTCGAGGGGCACTCCGTTGGCGGCGCCCGAGGTGCCCTCGGCCGAGCGGTACAGGGGAGTGCAGGTGCCTTCCTCCACGAGTCCGAAACCGTTCGACCGGAAGACCGAGCCGATGCCGTTGAAACCGTTCATGGCCAGGGCGTATCGGTAGCCTTCACGCGTGACGACCCAGTAGGTCTGGTTCGACGCGGCGTCCTGGTACTGGTTGTACTGCTCGGTCCAGACGCGGCCCGGGATCGCGGTGCCGCCCGCAGGTGCGTCGTACGCCGTGATGGTCCAGGCGTGGCGACGGTTGGCCAGACCCGGGGTGATCTCGTACTCCACGGTCCACACGCCGGTCTGGTCGACCACCAGACGTCCGGCGGTCGCGCACTCGTCGCCGCTCGGGCCCGAGCTGCACGAGCGGGCCACCGTGCCGTCGGGCCGCAGGACCGAGATGTTCGCGATCGCACCGCTGCTGCCGATTCGGGGGAAGGCCAGATCCAACGACTCCCCCTCCTCGGCGTAGGCGAAGAACGTGGTGCTGGTGTGCAGGGCGCTGGCACTGTCGTTGCTCTCGGCCTGTGCCGACGTGGGCAGGACCGCGACGAGCGCGGCGACGAGGACGAGCAGCAGCGCGCTCACCATGCGGAGTCGTGAGACGACCATCGAGAAGGCCCTTCGGCGACGGCACGCGCGTTCAGCGACGTGCGACAGATTTGGTCGCCAGCAGGCTAGCAGGACCTGAGATAAACCTGTGAACTTGCATGCGATATCCGGACACGTCGCCACGGTTCGCCTGAGTACCGCCCGATTCGTTGAGCAGGATGCCCCGGTGCCGCCGAGGGAAGGTCCGACCGACGACCGGATCAGGTCGTTCCCGTCGTTCCGGAACGTGCCCGCGCGTCGGACTGCAGGTGGGAGTGCGTCTCGGAGGTGACGGGCCGCGACGACGCGAGCGACGGTGAGGGGAGGCACGCCGACCGGCCCCGTCCCGATGCTCAGCAACACGGCTACGCCGAGCAACCCAGCAGTGACCAGGCCGGCGGTGCGTCCTCGCCGTCGACGACGGGCGAAGGCCGTGGTCGCCTCTTCCGTCCTCGTCACGAGACTTATGAACAGGAACGATACCCATTAGCGTCTCGGTGTGGCGACCCACCCCTGGGGCGAACGCCGGTCCCGGGCGGGTTCAGCGTGGTCGCGCGACGAGCTCGATGATCTGGCGTCGTTCCTCCAGCGCCAGCGGGTGGGTGAGCAGGCCCTCGACGACGAAGACACTCATGCGGGTCATCGCCTCGAGGTCTTCGGATCTCGCCCCGGCCTGGGACAGGCCGTTGGCCAAGAGGGTGTCCATCAACGAGTGAAACTCGTTGTGCCACGCGTCGATCGCCGGGGAGATCGCACAGCGGGCGTGCACGACCGTGACGAGCTTGCTGTACCTCTCAAGTCGCTCGACCGCCCAGAGCAGCTGGTCGACCACGGGCGCGTCGAAGAGCGGGGCGGCCTCGAGCAGGGCCTCCTGGAGCAAATGGTCGACGACGGCCACCAGGAGGGCGTCCTTGTCCGCGAAGTACCAGTAGATCGTCGTCGGGGTCACGCCCGCCGCCGCGGCGACCTTCGCCATCGAGCTGTCGTCGTAGCCCACGTCGGTGAACAGGCCGGTGGCAGCAGCGACGATCTCGTCGCGCTTCTCCGCGCGGTCGATCGGTCGTCGGTTACGAGGCACACCTCACGTTATCTTGACCAGCCATCTAGAAGCGACCTACTGTCTAGATGGCCATACAAGACACGCGATCACGACCCGGGAGATGCCGATGACGGCCGATGGAGGCAGCAACCCAGCCTGGACCGAGGAGCACTTCACCTCGGACGGGGTCGTGTGCGCGGCGCGCGTCTACCGTCCGGCGACCGTCGGCGCCAACGCTCCCGTCGTCGTCCTCGCCCATGGCTTCGGCGGCGTGCGCGCGCTGCGACTCGACGCCTACGCCGAACGCTTCGCCGCGGCCGGGTACGTCGCGATGGCCTTCGACTACCGCGGGTTCGGCGACAGCGAGGGTGAACCACGCCAGCTTCTCGACGTCGGCATGCAGCTGGCCGACTGGCGGGCGGCTCTGGCTTTCGCCCGCACCCTGCCGGGCGTCGACCCGCAGCGCGTCGTCGCGTGGGGCACGTCGTTCGCCGGTGGCCACGTCATCACCCTGGCCGGCGCGGGTGAGCCCCTCGCGGCGATCATCGCCCAGGTGCCTCACGTCAGCGGCCCCGCAGCCGTGCGTGCCACGGGGTTCCTCCCTGGCCTGCGCGTCGGGCTGGTCGGCCTGCGGGACCAGCTCCGCGCCTGGGCCGGCCGAGCGCCGGTCTACGTCGACAGCGTCGCGGCCCCCGGCCGGACCGGCGTCATGACCACCCCCGACGCCGCCCCAGGAATGGCCAGGCTGATCGAGGAGTCCGGACTGAGCTCCGGTGACTACCCCGAGCACGTCGCCGCGCGGATCACGCTCAAGATCGGCTTCTACTCACCCGGTCGTTCGGCGAGGAAGGTCGCGTGCCCCGCCCTGGTGCAGATCGTCGAGGACGACACCGTCACCCCCGAGCACGTCGCCAGAGCCGCAGCCCGGAAGATGCCTCACTCGACCGTGCACACCTACCCCGGCGGCCACTTCGACCCGTATGTCGAGCCGCTGTTCGACCGCGTCATCAGCGACCAGATCGAGTTCCTGCACGCCGCCGTCCCCCTCACCCCCCTCGAAGGATCCGGAGCCACGTCATGACTACTGCCCGACCCACCGCCCTCGTCACCGGCGCGTCCGCCGGCATCGGCGCCGCGTTCGCCGAGCTCCTCGCCCAGGAGGGTCACGACCTCATCCTCGTCGCCCGCCGTGCCGAGCGACTCAACGAGCTCGCCGAGCGCCTCACGAAGCAGCACGGCGCGACGTGCACGGTCCTGACGGCCGACCTCACCGACCCCGGGGCGCCCGACGAGCTGATGGCCTCGATCCGCGAGCGGGGCCTCACGGTCGACGTCCTGATCAACAATGCCGGCATGTCGGGCTCGTCGGCCTTCGCCGACACACCCTGGTCGGAGCTCGCCGGCGAGATCCAGCTCATGATCACCGCCGTGACGCAGCTGGCTCACCTCGTCGTGCCCGACATGTTGGCCCGAGGCCACGGCCGCATCATCAACCTGTCGTCGCTCGCGGCGTTCGCGCCCCCGGGCGAGAGCCTGCTCTACACCGGCATCAAGACCTACGTGCTCGGCATGTCGCAGGCGCTGGACATGGAGCTCAAGCCGCACGGCGTCCACGTCACGGCCCTGTGCCCCGGGTTCACCCACAGCGAGTTCCACGACGTCATGGGCACCCGTGAAGCCGCCTCCCACCTGCCGTCGATCATGTGGCAACGCCCTGAAGCCGTGGCTCGCGAGGGCTGGACGGCCGTCAACCGGGGCAAGCCGGTGTGCGTCCCGGGCATGTTCAACAAGGTCGCCTCGCACGCCATGCGTCCGGTGCCGTTCCGGGCTCAGTACGTGCTGGGTCGAAACCTCAACCCCTTCAAGAACTGACTCCCCCGGTTTCTGCCGCAGACCACCACCGGCTCCGCTCGTCCCCACCGCCACGTCGTTGATGTATACCCCCTAGGGGTATATGGTCGGCGGCAGGCGCGCCAGGTCGACGCGCATTCGCAGAGCTGGAGGCTGAACCGTGACTGACTCGACGCACCACGACACGCACGGCGGGCACGCGCCCCACGAGCACGGTGGGGGCGGCCTGAACGCGATGGCCGCCAGCGCCACCCTCCACTGCCTGACCGGCTGCGCCATCGGCGAGATCACCGGGTTGATCATCGGCACCGCGATCGGACTGTCGGCGGGGTGGACCATCGCACTCGCGGTCTCGCTCGCCTTCTTCTTCGGCTACCTGCTCTCCACGCTTCCCCTCGTGAAGGCCGGACTCGGATTCTTCGCCGCCCTGGGCATCGTGTTCGCCGCCGACACGCTCTCGATCGCCACGATGGAGGTCGTCGACAACCTCGTCATGGCCGTCATCCCGGGCGCCATGGACGCCGGCCTGGTGAACGTCCTGTTCTGGATCGGCATGACGATCGCCCTCACGGCTGCCTTCCTGGCGGCCTACCCGGTCAACCGGTACCTGCTGCAGCGCGGCAAGGGGCACGCGCTCACCCACGAGTACCACGGCAAGCCCGTCGTCACGACCGGCTTCCGCCGCTACCTCCCGTCACTCGGCACCGGAGCGCTCGTGGCGGTGATCGCCGCCTTCCTCCTCGGGGGACTCGTCGTCTCCGCCGCCGAGGAGCTCGGAGGCCAAGACAGCAGCACGCACGCCGCGGCACCGCTGGCCTGAGCGCTCGGGCTCAGGCCAGGGCGAGGAACAGCTTCTCGAGCTTCTTCGTGTCGACGCTGTCGGGGCCTTCCTCGGCCAGGCACTGGTGCAGCCCGGTGGCGACCAGGGCGTAGCCGCCCCGACTGATGGCCTTGTTCACGGCCGCCAGCTGGGTGAGGGCGTCCTCGCACTCAGCGCCGTCCTCGAGCATGCGGATCACCGAGGCGAGGTGTCCGTGAGCGCGCTTCAGGCGCGTCGTGACCGTCTTGACGTCGTCAGCCTCGAGTCGCATGGGAGTCCTCCTGGGTGCCGTCGAGTGCGGCAAGCATGCCAGCGAGCAGGTCACGGGCTTCCGCCGCCACGGCCGCGAGCTCGGGAGCGTCACTGAAGGACGTCATGACAGCGGGATCGAACGCCTCGACCCGGGTGGTGCCGTCGGGCTGCGCTGCCACGACGACGTTGCACGGCAGCATCGCCGCGAGCCGCGGGTCGGCCTCCAGCGCGCGGTGCGCGAGCTGCGGTCGGCACGCACCCAAGATGACCTGCGGATCGACCTCGACGCCGAGCTTGGCGCGGAGCGTCGCCTGCAGGTCGATCTCGGTCAGGATCCCGAAGCCCGCCTCGGGCAGCAGGTCCCGCACCCGCTGCAGGGTCTCGTCGTAGCCGGTCTCGAGCGTCGTGCTCATCGTGAATGTCGTCATGGCTGGCTCCTTCTCGTCATCGTTCATTTAACCCCCCGGGGGGATGTGTTACGGTCGATCCTAGCATCCCCCCCGGGGGATAAATACCCCAAGGAGCAGCCCGTGACCCAGACCGTCGAGACCACCCCGCCCGCCGAGCGCAGCGGCCACCCCGGCCCCCTGGGCCGACTCGGCGTCGGCGTGACGCGCCACGCCCGAGGGGTGGCCCTCCTCTGGGTCGCCCTGGTCGTCGGACTCGGGATCTTCGCCCCGTTCGTCGAGCACCGGCTGTCCGGTGCGGGCTGGCAGGCCGACGGATCGGAGTCCGTCGCGGTCCGCGAGCTGGCCCAGGAACACTTCGGTGGCAACGCGAGCCACGCGATCCAAGTCGTCGTCCACAACCCGGACCAACCACTGACGGAGGGCACCGGGCCCGACGTGGTCGCCGAGGTCACGCGGGTGCTGGAGTCCGACGACCGCCTCGCCGAGATCGTGCCGCCCACCCCCGGCGCGAGCCTCTCCCCCGACGGACGCACAGCGGTCGTCCTGGCCGGCGCGGGTGTCGACACCAACGAGATGGTCCGCGTGGCCTCCGACCTGAAGGGCGAGCTCGAAGGGCTCTCGGCCGGCGGCGTGCAGGTCAACCCCACGGGGTCCTCCCTGCTGTGGTCGGACTTCAACGAGGCCAACCTCGAGGCGATGCTGAAGTCCGAGATGGTCTCGTGGCCCGTGACGCTCGCCATCCTCGTGCTGGCCTTCGGGGCCCTGGTGGCCGCCGGCCTGCCGTTGCTGCTGACCTTGGCCGGACTGGTGGCGTCCGCCGGGTCGCTGGTGCTGATCAACGAGCTCGTGCCCGTCTCCATCTGGGCCATGAACTTCGCCATGATGTTCTCGCTCGCGCTGGGCATCGACTACGCCCTGCTGATCGTGGCGCGCTACCGCGCCGCCCGCGCCCGTCGCGGCAGCACCCGAGCGGGCGCGATCGCCGAGACCATGGACACCGCCGGCAAGGCCGTGCTCCTGTCGGGGATCACGGTGCTGGTCTCGCTCTCGGCCGTCATGCTCGTGCCCTCGCCGTCCTTCCGGTCGATGGCTGGCGGCATCATGCTCTCGGTCGTCTTCGTCCTCGCCGCGACCCTGACCCTGCTGCCCCTGGTGCTGCACAAGCTCGACGACCGCATCAACCGGTTCGCCCTGCCCTGGGCCCGCTCCGGCGAGCATCGATCGGCCCGCTTCGAGCGGTGGGGACAGCGACTGTGGGACCAGCCCCTGCGCTGGGGCGCAGGCGCCCTGGTGGTGCTCATCGCCCTCGCCCTGCCGGTCGCCGGCCTGCAGACCGCGATGCCCTCGATCAAGGTCCTGCCCGACGACGCGAGTGCCCGCGTCGGGTACGACATCGTGCAGGAGGCCTTCGGTGAGGGCGCTCCAGGAACCATCCAGGTCGTCGCACCGCAGGAGGAGATCGCGACGTCCGAGGAGGTGCTCGGTGCCGACGAGGGCATCGCCGCGGTGATGCCCGCCGTCCCGGCCCCCGACGACAGCGGTCTCGCGATGCTGCAGGCCGTGCCGACCGTCGACCCGTCCGACCCGGCGCTCGCCGAGACGGTCGATCGACTCCGCTCCGACCTGCCCGAGGATGTTCTTCTCGGTGGGGCCGCGGTCGAGAATCTCGACCTGAAGTCCCAGCTCGACACCTCCACACCACTGGTGATCGGCATCGTGCTCGCGCTCGGGTTCGTCCTGCTCCTGGTCGCCCTGCAGGCACCCCTGATCTCGCTGATGGGCACCGTGGTGAGCCTGCTGTCGACGGCCGCGGCCTTCGGCGTGGCGCGCCTGATCTTCCAGGAGGGTCACGGGTCGGGACTCATCGGGTTCGAGTCGCAAGGCTTCCTGGACGCCTGGGCGCCGGTCTTCTTCTTCGCGATGATCTTCGCGATCGCGATGGACTACACCGTCTTCCTGCTGGCCTCGGCCAAGGAGCACTGGGAGCGCACCGGCGACGCCCGCGAGGCGATGGTCGGCGCGGTCGCCCACTCCGGGCGGATCATCTTCGCCGCAGGTGGCGTCATGGTCGCGGTGTTCTTCACCTTCGCCCTCGCCGGACCGCTCCCGCCCAAGGAGATGGGCGTGATCCTCGGCGTCGCCGTCCTCCTCGATGCCTTCCTGGTGCGACTGGTGCTGCTGCCCGTCACGCTCCGCCTCGCCGGACCGGCCGCCTGGGCGAGCCCAGCGTGGCTGCGGCGGATCCTGCCGAACATCTCCTTCGCCCACGACTGATCCACCTCACACCTCCGCACGACCCACCCACCCACGAAAGGGACATCCCATGACCAAGCCCGAGTCCGGCACCCAGGTGCTGAAGGACCTTCGCCCCCTCCACCGCGACCTGCGCCACGCGATCCCCGAGGTCTACCGCGGCTTCGGTGAGCTGAGCCAGGCCGCCTTCGCCGACGGCGCGCTCGACCGCAAGACCAAGGAGCTCATCGCATTCGCGATCGGCGTCGTCGAAGGGTGCGACGGATGCATCGCCTCCCACGGCCAGGCCGCCGTTCGTGCCGGCGCCACGACCCAGGAGGCCGCGGAAGCCATCGGCGTCACCTTCCTGATGCACGGCGGACCGGCGACCATCCACGGCGCCCGCGCGTTCGAGGTGTTCCGCGGGCTCGCCGGCGACACCGACACTGAGGAGTCCTGATGTGCCGACCTGTTCGGTGCAAGCAGTGCGCCAAGATCACGTGGGCCGGCTGCGGCCAGCACGTGGCCGCCGTGCGCGCCGGAGTGCCGGACGACCGCTGGTGCCCAGGCCACGAGCGGTCGGGCCCGGGGCCGGTCCAGCGCTTCCTGGGACGGACCCGGTCAGGCGACTGACCCGGTCAGCCCTGACGCGCCGCGGCTGGCTTGGTCGACCTGGCCGGTCGAGGCAGCGACTGGACGCTCGTCGTCCTGAATGCCGACGGCACCCCCGAGGTCACGGCGCAGGTCGCGGTCGGGGCCACCTTGCCGGTGCTCGACGACGTCCTCACGGTCCTGCTCGTGGCCGGGTCGGTCCTCCTGATCGTCGGCGCCGCAATCGTGGCGGCGGCGAGCCACGCGGCAAGGCGCGACCGCGCCCAAGCAGCATGATGGCGACAAGCGCGGCCCCCACCGGGCTCCAGCGCGGACGCCTCAGCGCGTACGTGCGTAGCGCGCCCACGCGAAGCAGAAGAGGCCGAACGCCGCCAGGCCCAGGGCCACGACTGTCAGGAGGTAGGGGCCGAACGCTTGCTCCCGAACCGTCTTGAGCGCGTCGTCGAGGCCGCCGGCCTTCTCGGGGTCGTACGAGATGGCAGACCAGCCGAAGAGCACGCCGACGACACCGATCGCCACGCCCTTGGCGACGTAGCCGGCCCGGCCGACCACCAGCACGAGCGACCGCGCCTGACCCGTCGATGCGCCGACCTCGAGGTCGTGGGTGAACGAGTCGGTCACGCCGCGATGTACGTGCCGCACGGCGACCGCGAGGATGGCGATGGCGATGATGATGACGAGCACACGCCCGGCTGGTGCGGAGAGCAGGTCGGCGCTCAAGCCCTCCTCCTTGCTGTCGCGGCCCGAGCTCCCGCCGGACCCGGCAGCGATCCTGAACGCGGAGAAGGCCAGCACGGCGTAGACGACGGCGCGACCCACGGCGGCGAGTCTTTTCCGAGTGCGCTTGAAGCCGTCCTCCGACTGGTAGCCCGACACCGCGGTCGCCACCTGCCACAGCACGAGTGTGACGAGACTGACCGCGGTGACCCACAGCACGACCTGGCCGAACGGCTGCCCCGCGAGCTTGGTGAGCGCTCCGCCGCTGCTGGCCTCGCCCCCGCCGGACCACGCCACCTGCAACGCGATCCATGCGATCAGCACATGGACGATGCCGTACGCGACCAGCCCGACCCGTGCGCCTCGCTTCAGGGCCTCGCTGTGACGTGCCTGGTGTCCTGTGTGCTCAACCGGTGACGCCATGTCGGTCCCTCCCGGATCGATCCTCCCAGCGTCGCGCCGGCATCGCAGGTCGGCGAGTCAGGTGACGGCCGATACTGGCTCCTTGCGCCGCGGCGGACGTCAACCTCCGCCGGGTACAGAAACGAACAAACCAGCTCGACCGTTGAGTCAGACCAGAATCTTCAGCGCGCCGATGCGCCTTGCGCCCCTTGACAAGCACGGAGCTGGGCGCGGGGGACTGACCGAGGTCAGCGACGTTCGACGTCAGCGATCTGCTGGGGCGGGTGCTCGGCGATGCAGAACAGGTTGCCCTCTGGGTCTTCCATCGTGGTCCACTGCACGTGGGGGACCTCGTCGAGCACGTCCCAGCGCTGTACCGCGCCCAGCGCGGTGAGCCGCCGCACCTCGTCGATGCGCGACCCCCACGGAACCGTCAGGTCGACGTGCGTGTCCTGGCGATCGGGACGCGGCTGGGTTCGACGCTGGAAGAACATGGCGAATCCGTCCGGCCCGGCTGGTGCCAGGTAGACGGCGTCGCTCCCGCCCGAGGACTGGCCACCGGTGACCGCCGACCAGAACCCGGCAAGCTGCTCCGGGTCCCGGGCTTCCATGTTGATCGCGCCGAGCGTGACGTGTGAGCGAGTCATGCCACGACACTAGGCCGAGTTGCGCGAGCGATCGGCACGACTCCCGCGCGCCCCGAACCACAGGCCGAGGTAGCCCATGCTCCCGCAGCCGCATCCCGGCCTCTTCTGCCCGGCGTCAGGCGGTGACGACGACGCCCTTGCCCAGCAGGACGCCGGCCTCCATGTCGTGATGGGCCCGGACGATCTCGTCGAGGGCATAGGTCCGGCCGACCGGCACGACTGCGGTACCCGCGGCGACGTCGTCCAGGAATCCCTGCAGCACCTCGGCCGGCAGGTCGCTGGCCTCTCCGGAGTAGGCGCTGAGCCGGACGGCGTTGGGAAGGAAATCGATGGGGTAGAAGTCCGGCACGGCCCATTCGTCCGAGAGCATCCCGGTGAAGCAGACCGTCCCGGCCTTGCGTACCGACAGGACCGTGTCGCGCAAGGTCGTCGTGCCCACGAGCTCGACGGCCGCGTCGACGCCGCCGGGCACGACGTCGCGCACCGCGTCGTGGATGTCGCCGTCGTCGATGACGACGTGGTCGACGAACTGGCTCAAGAATTCGACGCGCGACGCCGAGCGTGTTGTGGAGACGACCGTCGCGCCCAGGCGGCGCGCGAGCACCGCAGCAGCCAGTCCCACGGACGACGTGCCGCCACGGATCAGGAGGCTCTGGCCTGACTGCAGGTCGAGGCCCGTCGCGAGCGACCCGTAGGCGGTCTGGAGCATCTCGGGAACCGCACCGAGCAACGACCACGGCAGGTCGCTGTGGAACGGGATGACCGACGAGACCGGGACACAGGTGTACTCCGCGTAGCCGCCGTCGATCGTGCGCCCCATGCCACCCATCACCGCCGCCACCTGCTGTCCGGGGGCGAGCTCGGCGCCGGGCGCCTCGACGACCTCGCCGGCCGCCTCGATGCCAGGCACACGCGGGAAGGATCCGAAGGAGCCCAGACCCTGACGAAAGTGCAGCTCGGACCGGTTCAGGCCGAACGCGCGGACGCGGATCAGCACCTCGCCGGCCCTGGGCGTGGGCACCGGGACCCGCCGAACCTGCAGGACCTCAGGTGCGCCCGGTCCCTCGAGCACGACGGCCCGCATCGTCGACGACGTCATTGCCGTTCTCCTCTTCTAGGTCCCCGTCTGGCACAACACCCCCGGCGCGACGGCGCTTCCACGTCGCGCCCCCGACGATCCGGCTCTGGCGGTCGAGTCGACTAGCAGCTTTTCTTGCGACGGGCGCGGACCTCTCAAAGCGATCCTCTAGGACCCGCTCGGAGTCTCGGGCAGCAGGACGGCCGAGGCTTCTACTCTTGGTGATCCCGCGCGGCCGGGTCCCAGAGCGAAGCACCCGGTGCGATCGCAGCCAAGCATCGGCGCGGTGCTGAATCGCCTTGTCTTTCGTGAACAGCGGCCAGCCGCGCCTGCAGACCTCCGCGATCCACTCCGGGTCGGATACCGTCTGCGCGTCATCGGGATAGTGGTCTGCGATGAGACGCGGTCCCCATCCGTCGGCCCGCAGGTGCTCGGCGGTGAGTCGCCCGAGGCTCCGGTCGACGAAGTACTCAGGCCGCGACTCTGCAGATGTGTCTTCGACGACATCTCGGCTCAGATCGAACTCGGCGGCCACGGTGTCCATCGACTCCCCCGCGACCTCGTGGGATTTGGTTTTCCTCGCGTTCGGCCTGGTGCTTCTGGCCGGAGGTTGACTCCTTCACCAGAAGGGCGTCAACGCACTCAAGCAGGAAACCACGCGGACCCCTCATAGAGCGGCGGTCGGTGGCGAGATCCCCCGGTCACGCCGCTTGTGGGGGGACGACCTGCCCCGGCGACACCGGGGACCTGACGACCGAGCTTGTCGGTCCGTTGAGCTGGGGATGCAACTCGACCGGTGGGTCGTGCTTGCAGCGTCGCGGATCCGCGGGCTTGCGAACCAGCTCGGTCCCGCAGCGCAGGCACGCTGCGCCAGGCGCGCCGTCGAGTCGGAAACTAGCCGAAAAAATGGGCCACGAAGAGAACTGTCGGCCGGATCGGCTGTGGCGCACGGCGGCCGGCTGGTCGAGTCCTGGCGGCGGGCAATTACCGGTGCGGGACAGAACCCCGGCTCTGTCGTGCAATTGACAAAAAACAGAAAATGTCACAGCATGTCGATGGCGTGCTGATGTGCAGGGAACGAGGCGTCGCGCGGCTCGAACTCCACGTCATGTCGGTGCGACTTGTTCTCGCGAGGGGCAAGTCTTCAGCGACCTGGACTGCGGCGAAAGGACATCCGGTGACGAACCTCCCCTCGGTCTGCGACTTTCGCATTGCCTCTGGAGGCCGACCGGACCTACGTGACGACGGCTTGGATGCGTACCCGTTGGGCGCGGCCGCCGGGTCAATGAGCAGCCCGGAACACGGATGAGCCAGTCACCGGGAGACTTCCTCGGAGGGACGGAGTTCCTTGACATCGAGCACGACGCCGTCCGGGAGTTCACTACAGCGGCGATCATGGGCGCCAGAACCGACCGTGAGAAGTCGGCTCGCCTCTTCACCGCAGTCCGCGACCAGATTTGGTACGACCCGTACACGGCGTCCGAGGATCCTGCCCACTACCGAGCGAGCTTCGTCCTGGAGGCGGGGCGTGCCTACTGCGTCCCGAAGGCGGTGCTGCTGACTGCGGTGTGCCGCGCCGCCGGGATCCCGGCTCGGCTTGGCTTCGCCGACGTGCGCAACCATCTGCAGACTGACTCGCTCCGCAGCCTCATGAGCGGGTCGGATCTCTTCGTCTACCACGGTTACAGCTCGCTCTTCGTCGACGGCAGGTGGGTCAAGGCGACGCCGGCGTTCAACACCGAGCTGTGCGCCCGATTCGGAGTTCCGCCGGTCGAGTTCGATGGCGAGAACGACGCGCTGATGCACGCCTTCACCGCCGACGGAGCCCAGCACATGGAGTACGTCCGGGATCGCGGCGTCTTCGGCGACCTGCCACTGACCGAGATCCTGGCGGAGCTTCGTCGTTCCTACGGCTCGCTGATGGTCGCCCCCGCACCGCAAGCCGCGGACGAGTTCACCGATCCTCCAACCGCCGCGTCGTCCGATGACAATTCGCGTCCGCACGACTCGCCCGAAGATCGCCGATGACCACGAAAGCGGTCGGCTTCCGCTCCCTTGGCGCCATGGACTCCGCCTGCGTGGGTCATGATCAATCCCCGACTCAACCGAACGTGAGGAGCGCGGCACCTCCTCGGCACGACTCCTGAGCCGCCTGCTCCCGCCCCCTCACTACCGAGACCCGTCAAAGGACGTCACATGCCAGACACCGCGCTCATCCAGGACTACCCCCACCAGATGGGGGGACACTGTGGCTCTGGTGCTCTGCGCGACCTGCTGGACTGGAACGGACTCGGATGGGACGGTCCGCCGCGCGAGGGGCTCGTTTTTGCGCTCGGCGGTGCACTGGGCTTGTCGTACGTGTGGTCGAGTGACCTCATGCCCCCGGTCTACCTCGTGGGTCGCGGCTCGGACTTCGAGGTGGATCTTCCGGTGCGACTCGGGGGGAAGGTCGACGTCCTGAAAACTGACGATCCCGACGAGGGGTGGTCGTGGGTCCGTGACGAGATCGATGCGGGGCGTCCAAGTCTTGTCTGGGGCGACATAGCCGAGCTCCCGTATCTGCGGGTCAAGCTCCAGATGAGCCGTCATGACATCGTGGTGATCGGTTACGACGAAGCTCACGACCTGGCCTATGTCGTGGACAACGACCGCGCCGAGGTCCAGGAGGTCCCGCTCGACGCTCTGGCGCGAGCACGGTCGTCGAGCTCCTTCCCGGAACCGACACGCCACTGCACGTACCGAATCACCTGGCCCGCAACGTTGCCGAACCTCTCGGAGGTGGCGGCTGAAGCGTTCCGGCAGTCCGCAACGCGAATGAGGCACCCTTCCGGACCCGGGATCGTCGATCTCGCGCTGGCGGCCAACGGAGCCGAGGGGCTCGACGGGGTGAGGCAGCTGGCTTCCGACGTGCAGACGTGGGGCGACCTCCCTGCTGAGGAGCTCGAGGTGCTGCTGTTCAGTCTGAGCGCGTTCGTCGAGAAGGCCGGGACCGGTGGCGGACTGTTTCGCCGGTTGCTCGCCGACGGCTGTGACGACATCGCTCGCTCGACGGGGGACGCGGCGACCGCAGATCTGGCTGACGTCGTCGGTCGTTGCGCGCGGGCGTGGACGCAGACCGCACGCGCAGGAGTCCAGCGCGACGTCGACAGCCGAGCCCGCGCGGAGGCGGTGGCCGTCGAAGCCAGCGTCCTACCTGAGCTTGAGTCGAAGGTGGTCGAGTCGCTGGAGGCCGCCGCCGGTTCGTTGGAGGCTGTGAATGGCTGAAGGTGGCGACGTGACAGACGGTACGGAGATGCAACGTCCCGAGGGTGACGCCGGCGAGGTCCGTCGTGCGGATGCAGAGTTCTTCGCGCAGTGGGCGTCGTACCTGGCAGGTCAGGAGACCGCTGATATCGGTCAGACGCTGCCACCTCATTCCCAGGACTGCGTCGGCTGCGGACCAGCCAATCCGGCCGGTCTGGGCCTGCAGGTGGTGCGCACGGCGGAGGGGGTCGAGGCGGTCCACAGCTTCTGCGACGCCCACGTCGGTGCTCCTGGCATCGCGCACGGGGGTGTTGTCGCGCTCGCCTTTGACGACCTCTTCGGATTTGTCCTCTACACCGTTGGTGCGCTAGCGGTCACCCGCAGCATCACGGTCGAGTACCAGGCCCCGTTTCGCCTCCACCACCCATACACGTTCCGCGCGCAGTTGAGAGAGCGGAACGGACGGCGGCTTCTCCTGCACGCTGAGGCCTGGGACAACGCTGGTCGGATGGCGGGTTCTGCCTCAGCGACCTTCGTGGTGGTCGGTGCTGGACACTTCGCCTCAGACCGGGAGCGGCCTGACGGAGAAGACGGTTGACGGCGGTCGTGCTGTGGTGACTGGATCGCCCGGCCCACGGCGGCCTCCCCGGTGGGGCGCCGCGTGGTGGATCGCGTTCCTGGTTTGTAAGCCGGCGCTGCTGATGGTGCGTCGTCGGGACTGGCGCGGTCTCGACAACATCCCTCAGGAGGGAGGCGCTGTGCTCGCCGTCAATCACGTCTCCGAACTCGACCCGTTGCTCGTCGCTGAAGCGGTGCTCGCCACGGGGCGGACTCCGGCTTTCCTGGCCAAGAGCAGCCTGTTCGGCAGCGGCGTGGTGGGCCGATGGTTTCGTGCTGCAGGCCACGTCGAGGTCGACCGCGACCATGGTCGCGGCGGATTCGATGCGGCCCTGGAGGCGCTCCGCGGGGGCGCTCTCGTCGTCGTGTACCCGGAAGGATCGATCACCGAGCACCGTGACGGCCGTCTGATGGGCTTGAAGACGGGAGCCGTGCGACTCGCTCTCCAGTCTGGGGCTCCGCTCATCCCCGTGGTGCAGCAGGGAGCTCAGAAGATCCTCCCTGCTTACAGTCGTCGACCGCGCCTCCTGGGTCGGCCCCTGGTCACGATCGACGTCGGTAGGCCTGTGGAGCTGGGCGACCTCAGGAACCGCGGATTTGGGCCGGAGGCGGTGCGAGTCGGCACGCTCCGCTTGACCCACACACTGACGACCATGCTCCATGACCTGGCAGACGATCGGCGTCTGGTCTGAATCCCATGCGGACAGGCCCGGAGGGTGAGGCGTCCGGGAAGCTCCTCAGTCGACGGACTGGCCGACGAGCTGTTCCCGCTGCACGGGCCTCCTCTGGGTGATGACTTGTTTGCTGAACATGAAGTCACGCGGCCGGTTGACGCAGTCGGCGGCGATCAGCTCACCGTCACGCAGGTAGAAGCAGGTGAAGTCACGGCCGCTAGAAGGATCGCCGCTCAGGATGACCTCGTCGTACCCGGTGTTGAGCCCGGCGATCTGGAGCTTGAGGTCGTACTGATCCGACCAGAACCACGGCAGAGCGGCGATCTCCTTGGACTTGCCGCACATCGTCGCTGCGGCCACCTTGGCCTGTTCGCCCGCGCTCGGCACCGACTCCAGACGCACTCGACGGCCGTATCGGGCGATGTCGTGGCTGGCGCAGTCGCCGGCGGCCACGATGTCTGGATCGCTCGTGCGCGCGTGCGCGTCGATTAGGACGCCGTTGTCCACGGCGAGCCCTGCTGCCGCGGCAAGCTCGACGTTCGGCTCGACACCGATTCCGACGATGACCAGGTCGGCAGGGATCGATTCGCCGGTTGCCAGGACCACCTCTCGGACCTGGGAGTCACCGGTGAGAGCTTGGACGAGGGCGCCCGTCCGAATGGTGACCCCCTCCTCCCGGTGGATGCGATCGAAGAACGCCGAGACCCCCGGGGCCGTGACCCGCTCGAGGACCCGATCGGTCGCCTCCAGGACGGTCACGTCCAAGCCGAGCGCCCGAAGCGATGCGGCCGTCTCGAGTCCGATGTAGCCGCCCCCGACGATGACTGCGCGACGGGCGGCGGTGGCGGCGTCTCGGATCAGCTCGACATCGGCCGCCGTGCGCAGGTAGAAGACGCCCGCCAGGTCGGCCCCCGACGCCGGAAGTCGCCGGGGGCGAGCGCCGAGGCACAGCGCGAGCTTGTCGAAGGCCAAGGTCTGCCCGTTGCTCAACCCAAGTTGTCCCGCCGAGCGATCGATCGCGTCGACCGTGACGTCCAGGAGCTGGATGTCCTGCTTGGCGTAGAACTCGGCGCTTCGGATCGCCAGGTCCTCCAGCGTGCTCTTGCCCGCGAGATAGGCCTTCGAGAGCGGGGGGCGTTGGTAGGGCAGGGCTGACTCGTTGCCGATGAGGAGGATCTCCCCGTCCCACTTCTCCTGGCGCAGACTGGCCGCAAGCTGTGCTCCGGCATGGCTGGCCCCGACGATCACCGCTCGGGGCAGTGTCATGCGCTGGTCTTCGGTGTGAGCTGGACCATCAGCTTGCTGATGCCCCGCACGAAGTTCGACTGCACGTACTCCGGCTCTCCGATGACCTCGATGTTCTCGAAGCGCGGCAGCAGCTCCTCCCAGAGGATGCGCAGCTGCAGCTCGGCAAGGCGGTTCCCCATGCACCGGTGGACACCGAAGCCGAACGAGATGTGGTTGCGGGCATTGGTCCGGTCGATGATCAGGTCATCGGCCCGGTCGAACACGGCCTCGTCGCGGTTGCCGGAGGCGTACCACATGACGACCTTGTCGCCCTTGCGGATGAACTGGCCGTTGAGCACGACGTCCTTCTTGGCGACACGGCGCATGTATGCGAGCGGGGTCTGCCAGCGGATGATCTCCGAGACCATGTTGGGAATCAGCTCGGGGTTGGCCTTCAGCTTCTCGAACTGGTCGGGGAAGCGGTTGAACGCCAGCACACCGCCGCTCATCGAGTTTCGGGTCGTGTCGTTGCCCCCGACGATCAGCAGCGTCAGGTTGCCGAGGAACTCCATCGGCCGGTCGATCAGGTCCTTGGTGTCCTCGTTGCTCTGCAGCATGGTGATCAGGTCGAAGCCGGGAGCTTCGCCGGCGGCAGTCCTGGCCGCCTTGTCGCGCCAGAGGGCACTCAGGCCAAGCGCCGCGTCCCGCATGCCGTGGAACACCTTGTCGTTGTCGGAGGGGCCACCGTTGGCCTGCTCCATCGAGGACGCGAGGTCTGACCACTCGACCAGCTTGTGGCGCTGCTCGTAGGGGAAGTCCAGCAGCGTGGCGAGCATCCGGGCGGTGAGCTCGACCGAGACGTTGCTGACCCAGTCGAACGGTTGGTCCACGGGCAGCTCGTCGAGGACCTCCTGGACGCGCGATCGGATGAGTCCCTCCATCTCACGCAGGTTCTTCGGGGCGACGACGCCTTGCACGGCTGCTCGCTGGAGGTCGTGTCGGGGAGGGTCCATCGCGATGAACATCTCGACATCGAGGAAACGCGGCGGAGTGCCGATGATGATGAACGGCTCGGCGGAGAAGGCCTCGTGGTTCTTGTCGACAGCCACGATGTCGGCATGGCGCGTGACGGACCAGAACGGTCCGAACGGGCTGTTCGCCTGGTAGTGGACCGGAGCCTCCTTGCGCAGACGCTCGAAGTAGGAGAGCCAGCGCCCCTGGCGGTACATGAACGGGTTGCTGACGTCGATGTCGGTCAGCTCCACGTCCTCCACAGGAGGGATCGGCGCCTCGACGAACATCTTCTGGCCGTTCGTGCCCGTCACCCAGCGGCGGGTCTTGTCGTAGAGGTGCGCACCCTGGATCTGGCGGTCGACCGGGATGGTCGACTGGACCTTGGTGGTGATGGCTTCTGAGATCTTCATGGCGTGGGTCTCGTCTCTCTGGTCGTCACAGCTGGAATTCGGGCAGTTCGACGGTCAAGCCGTCCCACGAGGCGCAGACCGCCATCTGGCACGCGAGCCGGGAGGTCGGCTGCCGCTCGGGGTTCATCGCGAGCATCTCCTCCTCTTCAGCTCCGGACAGACCGACCTGCTCAGACCACTGGGGGTCGACGACCACGTGGCAGGTTCCACAGGCAGCCTCTCCCCCGCAGTCCCCGTCGATACCGGGGATCGCCTCGTTGACCGCGACCTGCATCAACGACTGGCCCTCCTCAAGGGGGGCCTCGTACTTCTCGCCGTCATGCGACACGAAGGTGACAACTGCCATGTGGGTCTCCTGAAGAACTGTCCCGAGGGGTGATGACTTCATTCGAGTGTTGCCCGGGGCGGTCGTGGTGGCTATGGTCACCGGAGTCAATAAGCTGTGATTTCGGCTCACAGGGAGGTTCGGCAATGAACGTGGTCGAGCCGTGCGTGCCGCCCCTCGCCTTTGTGCAGCTGCTTGCGAGCCAGGCGCTGGAGGGGGATGCAGTCGCGCATTTCCGCCGCGTCATGGATGGCGAGGGGGTCGACGAGGCGACGATGGTTGAGCGAGAGGTCCAGGCACCTCTCCGGTGGTTCCGCGAGGTCTATCCGGCACTCGATGCCGATCAGGCGACTCATCTCGGGCTTGCGTGTGCGACGCAGGCCCAGCTGACCACGTTCGGGCCGCTGAGCCTGCCGTTGGTCAGTGCCGGATCAGTCGCCGACATCGTCGAGCTCCTGACCTACCTGCCCTTGATCTCGACTGCTCTCAGTCCTCAGCTGCATCACTCCGATCACGGCCTGACGGTCGGCTTCACCGGGCATACAGGCGATGCAGACCTGGATCGGTTGGTGATCACCTACTGCGGATCGGCACTCGTGCGGTTGCTGAAGATGCTCGTCGGTGACATGTCGACCGTCACGCTGCAACTCGGATGGCCGGCCCCCGCAGACCTGGTTGGTCATCCGGATGTGCTGACCGGGCAGCTGGCCTTTGACGCTCCGATCTCATTCCTCCGGATACCTGCCGAGACCCTCACCGAGGTGTGTCGGTTCTCGGACCCGATCGCCTACCGGCACGCGATCGCGGAGCTCGAGAAGGCCCTCGAGCGTCGAAGTGGACCCCTGTCGTTCTCGCGCACGGTGAGGCTCTTGTTGGACGAGAGCAACGACCTGAGAAGCAGTCGTTCGGTCGCAGCCGAGCTGTCGATGTCGGCCAGCACCCTCAAGCGGCGACTTGCCCAAGAAGGCACCACCTTCCGTGAGCTGCGGGAGAGCTCGCTGCGGGAAAGGGCGGTGCTCCGGCTTCTGGGGCGAACGTCGACGGTGAGCGAGATCGCCTCGGACCTCGGCTACAGCGACCTCACCAATTTCTCGCATGCGTTCAAGCGATGGACCGGAGAGTCTCCGAGTCAGTTCCAGCACACGCGCGGAGTTCGATGAATCTCGGTCTGTCCTGCCGGAGCTCTGTGATCAGCGGCCGGTGACCACGGATTCGGCAGGTCGAAGTCCGGCGCCGGCCACGGACCTACGGAGTCCGAGGTAGCGAAGTGCCACCTCGGAGATCTGCTGACCGGTGGCCTGCGCATCTGCCCCCGGAAGCGCCAGATGGCTGACTGCGAGGCGGACGAGGGCGTCCGTGGCGTTCTGGACGTCGACGAGGTTCAGCTGAGGGAACTGCTGATGCATCCAAGCTGCGAGGGTCTCGCTCGCGACGTCGAGCAGCCTTCCGGAGGTCGTGATCAGGGGAAGCATCCCCTTGCGTGTGTCGATCACCCCCGTCTCGAGCGCAGGATCACGGTGCGAGACCAACACGGCCCGCAGCAGGGGGCTCTTCTCGGCCTCGGACAAGGTGTAGTGAACCGCCGCCTCAATCCCGCCCGCGGCATCGGTCGGGTATGACGCCAGAAGATTTTTGATACCCGCCAGGAAGCGGTCGGCTTCATGAAGGACGAGCGCTTCACCCAAGGCCTGCTTGTCGCCGAACTCCTTGTAGAGCATGGCCCGCGGGGCACCGATCAAGATCGCGATGTGCCCCACCCGCACCTTGTCCCAGCCCTTGTCGACGGTCTCCGCGTACGCGGCTTCCAACGCGCGCTCGCGCAGATGAGCGCGATAGGACTCCCTCAGCGACGTGGCCATGGACAAATTCTAGGCGGTTGTCGCCGCACCGACAGTGACTCGACTGTTTCCGAGGCCGAGAGGCGGCGCCCTGCACCTGGTGGTGGACCAACTACCTAGCCCGACGGGCAACGGTCCCAGCAGCCACAGAGCGAGCTCGCAGATCTTGAGGCTGCGATCTCCGAGGTTCGACGACTTCTGCACGCCCTCCAACGGCGGCAGGCCGGCGCAATTCGAGATCACGTGAGACCAAAACTGAGACGACGAACGAAATCGGCTCGGCACCCAAGAGGTGCCGAGACGATGTTTTCGCTAATAGCGAAGGAACCAGCACGACCGTTGAGTCAACGGCCGACACTGGCTCCTTGCGCGGCGGCGGACGTAAACCTCCGCCGGCTCAGGCGACCCTGGACCAGCAAAAGACCCGAGGGCCATGCGCCGGCATGGCTCCTCGGGTCGCGGCGGAGGATAGGGGATTCGAACCCCTGAGAGCTTTCACTCAACCCGCTTTCCAAGCGAGCGCACTAGGCCACTATGCGAATCCTCCGTGGACGAGGGTACCGGCAGACCCGCGACCCGGACGACCCGGCTCAGTCGACGGCCAGCACCAGCAGCGCCACGTCGTCCTCGACGCCGGGCGGCATCCGCTCGATGAGCAGCTTGCACAACGCCTCCGGGTCGAGGTCTTGCTGCCCTGTCAAGGCCCGCTCGAGCCAGGTCAGGCCGCTGTCCATCGACTCGCCCCGGCGCTCCAGCAGGCCGTCGGTGTAGAGCACGAGGGACGAGCCCGGCACCAGCGCCTCGGTGTGGTCGTGGCGCGCGAAGCCGTCGACCCCCAGCAACGGGTCGGCCGGTGCATCCAGCAGCCGCACGCTGCCGTCGGGAAGCAGCAGCGCTGGGGGTGGGTGTCCCGCGTTGGACCAGGTGACCCGGCAACCGCCCTCGGGGCCCTCATCGTGCTCGACCTGCGCGACGATGACCGTCGCGATCACGTCGATCGCCAGCTGCTGGACGGCACGGTCGAGGACCCCCATCACGGCGGCCGGCGGCTCCCCCAGCGTCATCGACACACCACGCAGCAGGTTGCGCAGCTGCGCCATGCCGGCGGCGGACTCCCGGTCGTGGCCCGTCACGTCACCGATGACCAGGCAGAGGTCGTCGTTCGGCAGGATGAACGCGTCGTACCAGTCGCCCCCGACCTGGGCCTCCTCGGCGGCCGGCACGTAGCTCACGGCCACCCGCAGACCTTCGCGCTGGACCGGTTGGCTCAGGAGGCTGCGCTGCAAGGTCTCGCTGAGGCGTCGCTCGGAGTCGCGGCGTGCTTGCTCCGCGGCGACCACCCGCGTGCGGCCGAGGGCACGCCCGATGATCGACCCGACCAGACGGGTGGTGTCCCCCAGCTCGTCGTCCACCAGGACCCGCGGGCTCAATCGGACCACGAGGATGGACGTCGCACGGTCGTCGGCGTCGGACTCCAGCACGAGCCAGACCAGACGGCCCTCCTCCGTGACCTCCTCGACGAGCACCTCGCCGGCCATGAGGTCGCGCGGCGGGCGGACCGGGAGGTCGCGCACGTACTCGACGGGATCGGTCTCCGGCAACCGCAGGTCGACCGCGAGGAGGTCGTCGTCGTACTCGCGCAGCACGCTGAGTGCTCGCTCTCGCACCCCTTCGAGCGACGACGCGCCCGCGAGCATGCCCGCGAGTCCCGCCAGCACCTCGAGCCGGCGACGGCCCTCGACCGAGGCAGTGGTCTCGGCGGCCACGTTCAGCACCGCCACGATCTCGCCGTCCGCCTCGCGCACCGCCGAGTAGCAGAAGGTGAAGTAGCAGTCCTCGAGGAACCCACGGCGATCCAACGGGACCAGCGCATCCTCCATTACGAAGGCCACCCCGGTCCGCGCGACATCGGCCATCATCGGACCGATCTGGTTCCACGCCTCCGGGAAGACCAGCTGCGTCGGGCGCCCCAGAGCGGTGGGGTGCTTGTCGCCGATCAGCTCGACGTAGGCGTCGTTGTAGAGCAGCTTGTACTTCGGTCCCCAGAACAACGACATCGGGAACCTGCTGTGCAGCATCAGGTCGATCGTCGAGACCAGGGTCGGGCTCCACGTCTCCACCGGTCCCAGCACCGTCGACGGCCAGTCCACCGCGTCGTACACCGCACGCAGCTCGGGGCTGGCGGCCGCGAAGGGATCCTTGGTCACGCTGGGGAGTGTAGGGAGTGAACCTGTGACGCAGATGTGTATCTGACTACCCGCGCAGCTGCGCCGCCAGCGGGCAGTCGAAGGGGTCGCGAGCCCGCAGCCCGACGTTGTTCAGGTAGTCGACGACGATGGCGTAGGAGCGGAACAGGCCGACCTCCATGTAGTCGATGCCCTCCCGCTCGCAGTGGGCCCGCACCAACGGCTGGGCCTTCTTGAGGTTGCACCGCGGCATGCTCGGGAACAGGTGGTGCTCGATCTGGTAGTTCAGCCCGCCCATCGCCCAGTCGGTCAGCGGGTTGCCGTGCACGTTGCGCGAGACCATCACCTGCCGGCGCAGGAAGTCCAGCTTCATCTCCGGCGGCACGATCGGCATGCCCTTGTGCGCCGGCGCGAAGGAGGCGCCGAGGCAGAAGCCGAACACCGCCATCTGCACGGCGAAGAATGCCAGCGCCTTGCCGAGCGGCAGGAAGATCAGCAGCACCGCGACGTAGGCCGAGAGCCGGCCGACGACCAGCGCCAGCTCGGTGCGGCGCCACGGCTCGGTCGACGTCTTGTCCCGCGCGGCGCGGATGCTCTCGGCGTGCAGGTTGAGCCCCTCGAGCGTCAGCAGGGGGAAGAACAGCCAGCCCTGTCGCTTGACGAACCAGCCGCTGAACCCCGTGGTCCGTTGCGCGACGATGCCGGGCGTGAACGCGATCGCGCCGGCACCGATGTCGGGGTCGTAGCCCTCGAGGTTCGGACCCTTGTGGTGCATGTTGTGCTTCGCCCGCCACCACGCGAAGCTCAGCCCCGCGAAGGCGCCGGCCAGGATGCGCGACGTCCACGAGTTCCACGAGCCCGACGAGAAGATCTGCCGGTGCGCGGCGTCGTGGCCGAGGAAGCCGAACTGGGTGACGACGACGCCCAACGCCGCCGCCAGGATCAGCTGGAACCACGAGTTGCCCAGCAGGAAGAAGCCGACCCAGATGCCGAAGAACGCGGCGACGTGGACGCCGATCTGCCAGGCGTAGTACCCGCGACGGCGCTCGAGCAGACCGGCGTCCTTGACCTCGTGCATCAGCTCGGTGAAGTGGCTGACGTACCGGTCGGCGGGGGCGGCTGGCGCGGTCTGGGGTGCCATCGAAGACTCATTCCAGGTGGCTCAGGGCGGAACCGCGGGGTCTTGGCGGCGGGGTGCTCCTCCAGAGTGACACGTCTGGCGCGGTGGCGCCGCCGCGCCCGCCGTCCGCGACCCTCCGTTGCGGTATCGTCGCTCGCAGACAGCCTCTTCGTCCCAGTCCCCGACGAGCCCTTCACGACGATGAAAGTGGTCCGGGGATGAGCATTGATGCACACGCCGACCGTGCCGCCGCGTCATACGACCTGCACGGAGCGTCACTCCGCACGTTCGCTCGTGTCCTCAGCGAGGACCCCGCTCTGGCCGACACGTTGTTCGTCGAGACCATCCGCTCGGGCACGCAACCGGAGGCAGCCGAGTCGAGCGGCCTGCGCGACCTGGCGCTCGACGCCTTCCTGGCCTGGTCTCGTACCGCGGACCGCCCAGCTCGGACGTCCCGGGAACGCGCGCCCAGCTCTCCGACGCTGGAGATGCTGCATCGGTTGCCCGCCGACCAGCGGACCGCGCTGGCCCTGTGCGGCTTCGGCGACCACCGCCGCGCTCAGGCGGCGGAGACCCTGGGGGTGACGCCCACGCGGGTCGCCCGACTCCTGCGCGACGCCCTCACGACCCTGGGTCGGCATCCCGCACCATGATCCCGCGTCATGACCTGAGGTGTCGCAACCTCAGCTGACCCGCACGACGAGCGGGACCCGCTCCAGCCGGCCTCGCCGCCACGCCCGGTGGACCAACAGGCCGGCGACCACCGACCCTGTCGCCCCCAGGACGAGGTCTCCGAGGGTGTCCTCGTAGAGCCGGTTCGGCAAGACCTCCCAGCGGTGCAGGAAGGCGAAGTACTCGGCGACCTCCCACACGAGGGCCGCCGTCAGCCCGGCCGCCAGCGACCGCTCCACCACCGCGACGCGTGACGCCGCACGGTCGAGCGTCAGCACCACGACGGCCGCGGCCAGCAGTCCGGTGTTGAAGAAGTGCATCCAGTCGTCGAACCACCAGATGCGGTCATAGAGGTCGAGCCGGTTGCCGAGGATGTCGGAGAAGCACGGCACCGTGATGCACAGGTCGGCCAGCCACGGGAACGGGCTGCGGTCGCGCCAGTACAACAGCCACAGCAGTGGCAGCGTGAACGCCAGCATCGGGTAGGTCACGGCCCGCCACCACGCGGCCTTGTCCTGCATGTTGCCCAGCTCGGGATCGGTCACCACGCCGACCAGCATCAGGACCAAGATGGCCTTCGCCGCGATGTCGAGGAACCGGACGAGGCGCTCGACCCGATCGCGTTCAGGGGCTACGAGGGCGCTGGGCATCCGTTCACCCTAACGGCGCACCCACCTGACCCGTGATGTTCCGGGTCAGTCGTCGGAATCGAGGCGCTCGCGGTCGCCCTGGCGCATGCCGGCCCGGATCAGGAACCAGATGCCGATGGACGCGAGCACCAGGAACCCCAGCACGATGGCCACCGACTCCCAGGTGTCCGCGGAGTCGGTGGGAGGCGGGGTGGGACTCGGCGCGCCGGTGACCAGCCCGGAGACGAGGACTGGCGCGAGCAGTGCGGCGAGTGCCGTCGTGATCATCAGGCAGCGGTGACGTCGTCGCCGTGCTTCGGGGCTCCGGCCTCGCGCAGGGCCGGCGGCCCGATGACGGACTCACGCACCAGGTCGTACGCCTGGGCGACGCCGACGAGCGCTCGCTCGGAGGCCTCGACCCACGCGTGGCCCTCGGCCAGGTTGCGACGCAGCAACGTCAGGTAGAGGGAGGGGCGTGCCATGCCTCCACGATACGCGGCCGACCGTGCCGATTCGCTCCGAACGCGCCAGCGGCAGCCGGTTTCTGTGCGCCGGCCGCTCCCAGAGCTGTCGGGTCCCGGCGTTCCACGGCAGGTCTCCTAGACTGATCGGGTGATCTTTCGTCAGGTGGGGGACGGGCGTCCGTATCCCGAGCACGGTCTCACTCAGACGCAGTGGGCCGAGATCTCTCCCAGCCAGGTGCGGCTGGACGACCTGACCACCACCAAGAGCCAGCTCGACCTGGCCCATCTGCTCGACGACGACTCCACGTACTTCGGCGACCTGTTCGCCCACGTGGTCAGCTGGGAGGGCCAGATGTACCTCGAGGACGGACTCCACCGTGCGCTGCGCGCCGCGCTGCAGCAACGCCACATGCTGCACGCCCGTGTGCACGCGATCGGAAGGACCCGATGAGTCGGCGGATGACCAGCACACTGACGGTGCTCGGAAGCGTGGCCGTGTTCGTGATCGCCCTCCTGGTGGGCTTCAGTCTCGTGACGTCCGATCCCGACACCCAGGCCGCGGCCCCCACGTGCGAGGACCGACAGGTCGCGGCGGGCGAGGCGCTCACCGCCAACCTCGTGAAGATCAACGTGCTCAATGCCTCGGGCCGCGAAGGTCTGGCGAACCGCGTCAGCATCAACCTGCAGCGCAAGGGGTTCCTGGCGGGCAAGGTCGCCAACAGCACCAGCGAGCTGGAGGTGCCTGCGGTTGCGATCCTGACCACCGATCCGACCGACCCCCGGGTGCAGCTGGTGGCGCTCCAGCTGCCGGGTGCGCAAGTCCTCGAGCCCGACATCGAGCTCGAGGAGGGCGTCACCGTGGTCCTCGGACCCGGGTACGGGGCCATCGACGACGCCGCGCCCACCGAGGTGCCGTCGGACCGCGACCTCAGCTTCTGCGTGCCGATCGCCACCATCTGAGCCACCGCCCTCCGGGGGACGCACGATGATGCATTGCGGTAGCCAGGGCTACCCAGATCCATCACCGTTCGAGCCTCAGGGGACGCGGGATGATGCATTGCGGTAGCCAGGGCTGCCCGAATGCATCATCGTCGGTCCCCGCTAGGTGCCCCAGCCGGCGAGGCGGCCACCGCGGGCGACGGCGACGAGGCGGCGCTCGACCTTCTCGCGGACGTGCCGTGAGCTGACCACGAGCAGCTCGTCGCCCGAGACGATGCGCGTGGTGGGCGACGGCACGAGCGTCTCGTCGCCGCGCACGACCATTGAGACCGAGGCGCCCTCTGGCAGTCGCAGCTCCCCCACCTCGACGCCGGCCAGCCGAGAGCCGGGCGTGACCCGCACCTGCAGCAGCACGGCGTCGACCCGCTCGAGCGGCGCCACCTCCACCTCGACGTCGCGCACCTCGCCCAGCACGCCACACCACGCAGCCAGACGCGCGAGTGGCGCCGCCTGGAGCAGGGTGTACACGACCACGGCCACGAACACGATGTCGAACAGGTCACGCGAGCCCGGCACGTCCGCCGCCAGCGGGATGGTGGCCAGGACGATCGGGACCGCACCCCGCAAGCCGGCCCAGCCCAGGAACAGCTGCTCGCGCCACGGGATCCGGAAGAGGACGGCACACACGGCGATCGACACCGGCCGGGCCACGAACGTCAGGAGTCCGCCCACGGCCAGGCCCATCCAGACGTGCCACCAGTCGAACTGCTCGGGCGAGGCGAGCAGGCCGAGCATGACGAACAGCGCGATCTGCGCCAGCCAACCGATGCCCTCGACGAACGACCGCGTCGCCACCCGGTGCGGCAGCTCGGTGTTGCCCAGCACCAGCGCCGCCAGGTAGACCGCCGCGAAACCGCTGCCCTGCAGGCCGGCCGCGGCGGCGTACGCGAGCACCGTGAACGCCAGCACGACCAAGGGGTAGAGACCAGAGGCGGGAAGTGCCACGCGACGCAGGAGAAGCCCGCCGAGCACGCCGATGCCGAGGCCGACGATGACGCCCACCGCCAGCTGAAAGACGATCACTGCGGAAAAGGCAAGCACGCCGCGCTCGGCGATGTCGCCGGCACTGACGGCGACCACCAGGACCACGATCGGAGCATCGTTCAGGCCCGACTCGGCCTCGAGCGCTCCGCTGACCCGGTGCCGCAACGGGACCGCACGCAACACTGAGAAGACCGCGGCCGCGTCGGTCGGCGTGAGCACGGCGGCCAGCAGCACCGCGAGCGTCCACTCGAGGTCCAGCAGGTAGTGGGCCCCAAGGGCGACGACCATCACGCTGACGGCCGAGCCGAGGGTTGCCAGCAGCAGTCCGAACCCGATGGAGGGCCGCACGTGCGACCACTGGGTGGAGATGCCGCCCTCCGCGAGGATCAGCATCAAGGCGGCAAGGCCGAGCGAGACCGCGAGATCGGCGTCGTCGAACTCGACGCCGAGTCCGGAGGACCCCAGAGCCAGCCCGAGCCCGAGGTACATCAGCAGCGACGGGAGCCCGGCGCTGACGGACAACCGGACGGCCAGCACGGCCACGATGAGGACGACCGCACCCACCAGCAGGAACCGGTTGAGGTCGTCGACGTCCATCGCGGCCTCCCGTCGTGGTGCGAGATCTGATCTTAACGGGACCCGCGCACGAGCGACGCCACCCGATCGACCGCGAGACTCATCACCTCGGGGGTGGTGGCCAGGTTGACCCGCACGTGCCCGGCACCGCCCTCCCCGAAGGTGGGCCCGGACGAGAACGCCACCCGCGCGCGCTCCAGCAGCACGGCGGCGGGGTCGTCGCCGAGACCGAGGCCGCGGCAGTCCCACCACGCCAGGTACGTGCCGTTGCGTGGCGTCCACCGCACCTGCGGCAGGTACCGCTCGACCAGGCCAGCCATCAGCGCCCTGTTCTCGGCGAGGTCGGCCACGACGGCGTCGAGCCACGGGCGACCCTCGCGGAACGCCACGGTGTGCGCCGCGACGCCGAGGTGAGTGGGCCCGTGACTGGCGAGCAGCGGGAGTCGATCGAGGTCGTCGACGGCATCGGCGCCGGCCAGCAGCAACCCGGCCTTGACCCCGGCGAGGTTCCAGGCCTTCGAGGCCGACGTCGCGACCATCGCGTCGGACGTGCCGGGCACCGTCAGGTACGGCACGAATCCCGTGGGCACCAGGGGCGCGTGGATCTCGTCGACCACCACGCGCACGCCGTGCCGCCCGGCCAGGTCGGCGACCGCAGCGAGCTCGTCAGCGGTGTGCACCACGGAGGTCGGGTTGTGCGGGCTGCAGAGCAGGAACCCCGCGCCGGGCCCCAGCTCGGCGAACGTGGCCCCCAAGGCGTCGAGGTCGAGCCGGTCGTCGCTCCCGAGCGGCACCGTGACGAGACGGCGGTCGGCCACGGACACGGCATCGGCGAACGGCGGGTAGACCGGCGGACAGATGACGACCGGGGCGCCCGGCTTGGTCATGACTCGCAGCGCCTCGACCACACCGTTCATGACGTCGCCGACGACGGCGGACGCGACCGGTCCGCCCCACCCCCAGCGCCACTGCGCGAACTCGGCGAACGCCGCGGCGTAGTCGTCGGCGCCTCCGGGGTAGCCCGTGTCGGAGGACTCGATCATGCGCAGCAGCACGTCGCGGACGGCCGGCGCGAGGGGCGCATCCATCTCGGCGACCCACAGCGGCAGCACGTCGGGATCGTGGTGGGACCACTTGATGCTGCTGCGGCGTCGCAGCTCGTCGAGCTCGAGGGCGCGCAACGGGGTCATGTCCTCGATTGTGCCGGTCACCACCAGCCCGGCACGCCCGATGCGCTCACGTCCTGGGACTCAAGTGGCAGAAGCCCCGTGGCTGGGTTGGAGTGGTCCGGTGGATCGACGACAGCTGCTGACCGCGGCCGGGCTCCTGGCCCTGGCCGCCTGCACCCCGGGCAACGACTCCGACGATCGCCCGGACGACGAGGTGCCGACCGGCTCCGGTCGCCTGACCTACGGCGACCACCCCTCGCAGTTCGTCGACGTCCGCCGGCGCACCGGCTCGGGTGCGCCGCTCGGGACGGTCGCGCTCATTCACGGCGGATTCTGGTTGCAGCAGTACGACCTGACCTACCTCGAGCCGTTCGCGGCCGCGGCGGCCGAGCGCGGGTGGGACGTCGCCTCGCTGGAGTACCGCCGGGTCGGCGGGGACGGCGGGTGGCCGGAGACCTTCGACGACGTCGCCGCCGGGCTCGACGCGCTGGCCGACTGGGCGCGCACCCCGTCGGTCGTGACGCTGGGGCACTCCGCCGGCGGACACCTGGCGGTCTGGGCGGCGGGGCGTCCCCAGCTGGCGGGCACGGACTGGAACAGCCCGGTCATGCCGGTCAGCGCGGCCATCAGCCTCGCCGGCGTGCTCGACCTGCCGGCGGCGCACGATGCCGACCTCGGCAACGGTGCGGCGGAGGACCTGATGGGCGGACCGCCGGACGACCGCTGGGCCCTCGCGGACCCAACGGCACGCATCCCGCTCGAGGTGCCCGTGCGGTGCGTGCACGCCCGGGACGACGACGCGGTGCCGTTCTCGCAGTCGTCGGACTACGTGGACCGTGCGATCGCCGTGGGAGCTGACGCCGGCTTGATCGAGGTGACGGGTGGGCACTTCGCGGTGACGGAACCGGGGACGGCGGCGGCCGACGCCGTGCTCACCGCGCTCGACGCCTCGGCCTGAGTCGACAGACAGGCGACGGGGCGGGTGAGCGCTGCTGCGCTCACCCGCCCCGTCGCGAGCTGTCGGTGGAGATCCGGCTCAGCGGCCGTACTGGTCCCGCGGCGGGTCGACGCGGCGGTCACGGTTGTTGGCGGCCATCAGCAGCGAGACGATCAGGCCGAGCACGCCGACCGCCATGAGGATGTAACCGACCGTGATGAGGTCGATGGCCTCGACGCTGTCGCGCACGGCGAACGCGAAGATGGCGCCAAGGGCCAGGAGTACGAGCGAGCTTCCGATGTACATGGGTGCGCCTTTCGTCGGGGACGTACCGACCGTAGACCCGCTGGCCAGGAGCGCAACTCGGCGTGGCGCGGCTCGACGTGGCGGGGCTCGACGTGGAGGGCGTCGGCTCCGCGGCCTGGTTGCCGAAGCCGCGGAGCCTGGGGGCGCGAGCGTTCCGGAACGTTCGAGCACCTCTCCCCATGGCACCACGCGGAGGGGGCACCCGTCTGGCGTTTCCTGCTCCTCTCCCATCAGGACCGGCTGCGCGCCGTGGCCGTCGGTTGGGTGCCGCAACCGTGGGTACGTGCCTGAGGGGTGCAGAGACGTCGCCCGCGATCTGCGAATGAAGGACCGACATGTCGCTCACACGTCATCAGACCCGCCTCACGAACCACGGCACCACGATCGAGCAGGACCGCCCGCTGCGCGTCGCCTCGGTCCCGGCCTCGCACGTCTACGTCCGACACCTGCGCCCGCTCCCCGAGTGGCTCGGCCCCGAGCAGACCGTGACCGTCCTTCCCGATCCCGACCCCACTGACTCGCGACGACCCGCCGGCGCCCCGTGGTGGCCACCGGCCGTTCTCGAGCCCCAGTGGATCGACGACCACGCCGACGAGATCGATCTGGTCCACCTGCAGTTCGGCTTCGACCACCGCTCGCCGGAAGACCTGGCGGTGTGGGTGGACACCCTGCGGCGCCACGCCATCCCGCTGCTCTACACCGTCCACGACCTGCGCAACCCCCACCACGCGGACCGGTCGCTGCACGACGCCCAGCTCGACGTCCTGGTGCCCGCCGCGTCGGGCCTCATCACACTGACGCCCGGCGCTGCGGCGGAGATTCGCGACCGGTGGGGTCGGGAGGCCCGAGTGCTCCCGCATCCGCACGTCATCCCCCTCGACGTCATGGACGACCTGCGCGAACGTCGTGCCGCCCGGCGCGACCGCGGCTTCACGGTCGGCCTGCACATCAAGAGCCTGCGCGCGAGCATGGATCCCGTCGTCGTCCTGCCGACCCTGCTCGACGCCGTCGCCGACATTCCCGGTGGTCGGGTGCAGGTCAATGGACACCGTGACGTGCTCGGTGAGGGGTCACCGCTCGACCCCGACGTCCTGCGGTTGCTTCGCTCCGGCGCGGTCGACCTGCGCGTGCACGACTTCCTGCCCGACGAGGAGTTCTGGACCTACCTCGCCGGCCTGGACGCCTCGGTGCTGCCCTACCGCTTCGGTACTCACTCGGGGTGGCTCGAAGGATGCCGCGATGTCGGCACGGCGGTGGTGGCACCCAGCTGCGGCTACTACGCCGACCAGGGCCCCGTGCACACCTACGAGCTCGACGAGGACCACTTCGATCCTGACTCCTTGATGCGGGCCGTCCACGACGCCTGGCGACCCCCGGAGCCGGCGGTCTCGGTCGCCGAGCGCGTCGAGCAGCGCACGTGGCTCGCCGCCGCCCACGCTGAGATCTACCGCCGGCTGGTGAGCTGATGCGGATCTGTCTGATCGCATCCAGCCGCTTCCCTGTGGCCGAGCCGTTCCAGGGCGGGCTCGAGGCGCACACCGCTGCCCTGGCCGACCGGCTGATGCGTCGGGGTCATGAGGTCACGCTGTTCGCCGCCCCCGGTTCCGACCCGCGGTTCGGGGCGCGCGTGCTGCCCGTGTCCCGCCACCGGTCCAGCGCCATCGCGCGTCGCGACGTGGCCGCGCCGCCGGAGACCTGGATGCAGGATCACCACGCCTACCTCGGGCTCATGCTGGAGCTGATGCGCGACGGCGACCGCTACGACGTCGTGCACAACAACAGCCTCCACCACCTGCCGATCGCGATGGCCTCGGCCATCTCGCCGCCGCTCGTGACCACCTTGCACACGCCGCCGCTGCCGTGGATCGAGTCGGCCGCGCAGCTCGCCCCGCCGGGCGTCCGCTACGTCGCGGTCAGCCGGCACACCCGAGCGGCATGGCGCCACGTCGTCGATGCCACGGTCATCCCGAACGGCGTCGACACCGCCAGCTGGGTGCCCGGCCCCGGCGGCGAGCGGGCGGTGTGGAGCGGGCGCCTCGTGCCCGAGAAGGCGCCGCACCTGGCGATCGACGCCGCTCGCTCGGCAGGCTTCGCCATTGACCTGGTGGGCCCGGTGCAGGACCACGACTACGTGGCCCGTGAGGTGCTGCCCCGCCTCGGTCCCGACGTCGTGCACCACGGCCATCTCGCTGGCGCCGAGCTGGTGCGGATGATCGGGTCGGCGGCCGTCGCGGTCGTCTCCCCAGTGTGGGACGAGCCGTACGGGCTGGTGGCCGCGGAGGCGCTGGCCTGCGGCACGCCGGTGGCGGCCTTCGCTCGAGGCGCGCTGCCCGAGATCGTCGACGACTCCTGTGGTGCCTTGGCCGCTGCCGGCGACGTCGACGCCCTGGCGCGAGCCATCGGCATCGCCGCCGGACGCGACCGGACCGCTGCTCGACTCCGCGCCGAGACGCGGTGCGACGTCGACCGGATGGTCGACTCGTACGAGGCCCTGTACCGCGAGCTGGTCGGACTCGAGGCGGCGGCGTGATCGCCTACTACGTGCACCACCACGGGCACGGCCACCGGCACCGCGCCACGGCCATCGCCCAACACCTGGAGACCCCGGTCACCGGCCTGTCGTCCGCTCCCCGGCCGGACGGCTGGGTCGGCGCGTGGGTCGACCTGCCGCGTGACGACGCCGCGGTGGACGAGGCCGTCGATCCCACGGCCGCGGGCACCCTGCACTGGGTTCCCGAGCACGACGCCGGGCTCCGCGAGCGGATGGCCGAGGTCTCGGCCTGGATCCGCGACGTGCAGCCGAGCCTGCTGGTCGCCGACGTGTCGGTGGAGGTGGCCCTCCTCGCCCGCCTGCACGGCGTGCCGGTCGTGACCACGGTGCTGCCCGGCCATCGCGAGGACGAGCCGCACGAGACCGTGCACCGCCTCAGCCGACGCGTGCTCGCCGCCTGGCCGGAGCACCAGCAGGACATGGTGCAGGGTCTCGATGTCGACGACCCGCGGGTCGCGCGAGTGGGGGCCATCTCCCGGTTCGACGACGCCGAACGTCCCACCGTCCCGCGCGAGGACGACCGTCCCCACGTCGTGGTGCTGCACGGCAGCGGCGGGTCCGAGCTCGCGGACGACCAGCTCGACCAGGCTCGCGCGGTGACCCCCAGGTGGCGCTGGACCGTGCTCGGCGGACCTGACGGATGGGACGACGACCCGTGGGCCACCCTGCTGGCGGCCGACGTCGTCGTCACTCACGCGGGGCAGAACGCCCTCGCCGAGGTGGCCGCCGCGCGCGTGCCCGCCGTGGTGCTCCCCCAGTCCCGTCCGCACGACGAGCAGGTCACGACCGCCGCGGCCCTCGCCCGCACCGGGCGCTATCCCGTGGTGGTGCCCGACGACCCCCGCGACGTCGACTGGGCCGCGGCGCTGGAGGCGGCGCGGCGTCTCGACGGTGAGGCGTGGAGCGCCTGGAACGACGGGCAGGGTGCGAGGCGCGCGGCAGCCGTCATCGAGGCGGAGATCCGACGAGGGTCGGCGGAGTGACGAGCACGGCGGTCATCACGGTCGCGCACGGACGGCATGACCACCTGCTGAGTCAGCGCCGCGCCCTGGCCGCGTGCGAGCCAGGCCCGGCCGACCACGTGGTGGTGGCCATCGACGACGAGGACGTTGCCTCCCTCGTCAGCGACGGATCGCCACCCGCACGCGTCCTGGCGCAGGACCGTGAGGCCGGACGACTTCCCCTGGCCAGGGCGCGCAACCGCGGCGCCCAGCAGGCGCTCGACCTCGGACACGACCTGCTGGTCTTCCTCGACGTCGACTGCCTGCCCGACCCGGCGCTCCTGGCGGGGTACGAGGCGGCGATCCATCAGCACCCGGATGCCCTGCTGTGTGGGCCGGTCGCCTACCTGCCGCCGGCACCCGACGGTGGGTACACGGCCGAGGACCTGGCGCAGGCCCAGCCGCATCCCGCCCGGCCCGCGCCTCCGGCCGGCGAGGTCGTCCTCGACCCCACCGGGCACGACTTGTTCTGGTCGCTGTCGTTCGCGGTCACTGCCGCGACGTGGTCGACGATCGGCGGCTTCGACGAGGCGTACGTCGGCTACGGCGCCGAGGACACCGACTTCGGGCGGCGAGCCGCAGCCCGGGACGTGCCGATCGGCTGGGTCGGCGGCGCGCTGGCGTTCCACCAGCACCACCCGGTCAGCCATCCGCCGGTCGAGCACCTGGACGACGTGCTGCGCAACGGTCGCCTCTTCCGTGAGCGGTGGGGCACCTGGCCCATGCAGGGCTGGCTCGACGCCTTCGAGGCGGACGGGCTGGTGGAGCGGACACCCGCCGGTGACTACCGACGGGCATCGTGAGCGACTAGCTGCGGCGCTCGTCGCGGCCGCGGTTGCGCGACGGCAGGTCGACGTGCGGCGGCAGGTCGCTGCGGTGCAGCAGGCGGATGCGGGGGTCGCGGCCGGTGACGGTCTGCACCAGCTCGAGCACCTCGGGGGACGCCACGGGCACCTCGACGGTGAGCACGGTCTGGCGGCGCCACCGTCGGGTGTCGGCCGAGAGTCCGGCGGCACGCAGCTCGCGGGCGGCGAGCGTGGCGCGCCAGCGTCCGCCGGCGAAGACCAGCAGGGCGCGGTGGGTGGTCGCCTGGCTCACGAGCCGCCGCTGCCGCCGTCGTCGCCCTGCAGCTCCTGCGGGTCGTCACCGAACGGCGTGGGCGAGTCGGTGGGCTGGGGGCCGTCGTTGCCGGTCCCGTCCTCCTGCTCATGACGGTCCGGTTCCTCGCCCTGGGGCGAGTGCTGGGGGTCCGTGTTCGGGTCAGCCATGACGTCCTCCTCTCCTGGGTACGCGGTGCATGTACCCAGAACGTCGCTGGTTGACGCCCCGGCCCGCTGGCCTCGTTCCGCACGCACGGCCCGGCGGCGACAGTATGCTCGGCGCGTGCCGGGTCCGACGAGCGAATCGACGACGCCGCCCCGACCTCTCCGGGACAGTCTGACGTTCCTGCTGATCCTCGGCGCCACGTTCGGCCTGCAGCTCCTGACGCTGGTGACCGGCATCATCATGGCCCGCCTGCTCGGGGTCGAGGGTCGAGGCGTCGTCGCCCTCGTCCTGGCCGTCAGCATGTTCGCGGCCCAGCTGTCGTTCGCCGGCAGCGTTCCGCCGGCCATCGCCAAGCTGGTGGCGGAACGGCATGGCCGCGCCCGCGACGTCGTCGGGCACGTCGGGCGCCGACGCGGCTGGCTCGTGGTGCTGCCGTGCCTCGTAGCCGGCGGCATGCTGCTGCTCCTGCTCGACTCCTCCGGCGAGGACCGCGCCGAGATCGCCGTGCTCACGGGGATCGTCGCCTTCCAGACCATCGTCTTCGCCGTGCTGGGCGGGTGTCTGCAGGGCGAGGGTCGCCTGGTGCGCATGGCCTGGGTCGCCCTGACCCCGCAGGGGCTCTTCACGGTCGTGCTGCTGGTGGTCGCCGTGGCCGACTGGGACTGGTCGGCCCGCGACGTGCTGCTCTCGTTCGTCGTCTGCGGCCTCACCAGCGTCGTCGTGGCCTACTTCTCGCTGCAGCCCGGCCGTGGGCGGGACGAGGACCGGGTGCCGGAAGCCTCACTGTGGACCGAGGCCCGCAACAACTACGTCAGCGGCGTCCGGCCGCTCGACGGCGTCGGGCTGGAGCGCATTCTCGTCGGCGGCATGCTCGGCACGGCGGCGCTCGGTCTGTTCGCCGCGGGCATCGCGGTGGCGAACCTGTGCCGCCTGGTCAGCAACGCGGTGGCGGTCGTGGTGCTGCCGCGGGTCGCGGCCTGCCAGGGCGACGTCGTGCGGCAGCGGGCCGTGGTGCGCCGCTGGTTCGGCATCTCGCTGGCGCTCGTCGTGTCGATCGTGGCGGTGCTGCAGGTCGCCGTCGAGCCGGTGATCCGCCTGGCGTTCGGCGAGGAGTTCTTGGGCGCGGTCGCCTGCGCGCGTTGGCTCATCGTCGCCGACGGACTGATGGCCCTGCGGCGGGTGATGATCTCCGCCCTGCAGGGTCAGGGGCGTGGCTCGGTGGCCTCCTGGATCGAGCTGGCCCTCCTGCCGGTGCTGGTCGGCGCGATCGTCACCGCGGGGGTGCTCGACAGTCTCGTGGGTGTCGGCATGGCCCTCACCGGCGTCGGCGCCCTGGCTTGCCTGGCGCTGGCCTGGGCGGTGTTCCGTCCGTTCAGCGCCTCGCGGCTCGCTGCCTAGGCCCCGGCAGACGGCGGCGCACGCGCCGGACGATCTCGCGCTGAGCGCGCCGCGCCTCCGGGATTGCGCGGGTCATCCAGACGTGGAACATCTCGGTGACCTCCAGCAGGTCGACGGTCACGTCCTCGTCGCGTGCCTTGGTCAGCAGGCGGTCGACGGCAGGACGCAGGATGTCGCGATCGCCCACCAGCATGTCGACCGGAGGTAGACCCGACAGCGTGCCGTCGATCGGCGACACGAGGGAGTCGGCCGGGTCGCGGTCGCCGGCCCACGCGCGGCCGGCCGCGCGCAGACCGGTCTCGTCGAGCATCGGGTCGGTCGCCTCCAGCTCGGGGACCTCCTCGTCTCGTAGCGTCGCGTCGAGCCAGGGACTCAGGGCCACGATCCCCGCGGGCTGAGGACCTCCGGTGTCCCGGAGCTGGGCCGCGACCACGAACACCAGCGCGCCACCCGCCGAGTCGCCCATCAGCACCGTCGGCAGTGGGCTGGGCGCACCTGCGAGCTCGACGAGACGCGGCAGCACCTCGGCGACCGTGGCGCCCGGGGCCAGAGGGTAGGCCGGGACGACGACCTCCGCCGGCACGGCCGTGAGCGCCCGCACGAGCCGCCAGTAGTCAGGCGTCAGCGGATGGACGTATCCCCCGCCGTGGAAGTACACGATCCGCACCCGCGGCTCCGCCCGGCGCGGTTGGACGGTCCAGACCTGCATCCCCGCTTCGCCCGCGACGGTCACCCGACAGCGCAGACGGGTCCACCGCGTGGGCGGGGCGTCACCGTTGCTGCGCTGCAGCTTCTCGGCGTTGCGGAGCGTGTGCTCGGCACCGCGGAACGCATCCTTGTCCCGCCGCAGCCACATGCCCCGCACGTAGAGGCGGGTCCAGAGGGTGCGCGGTCGGTCGTCGACGACGTGCCGCACGCTCGTTCCGCTGCCGCTCACGTTCGCTCCGTCCTGTCGGCCGTCTCAGCCGCGCAGGAACGCCGCGACCGTCGGGTTCACGATGTCCTGCGACTCGTCGAAGTAGCCGTGCCGCCCACCGTCGACCAGCTCGAGCTCGGCTCCCGGGATCTTCGAGACCAGGTTCTCGGCGTTGGCGTACGGCGTCATGCGGTCGTCCGTGCCGTGCATGACCAGCGTGGGAGACGCGATCTGGTCGAGGCGACCCCACGCGTCGTGCCGCCGGCTGATGCGCAGGTGACGCCGGGCGTCCTCGGTGCTCATGCCGGGGTCACCGAACAGGTGGCGGGGAACGGCCTCGTAGCCGCCACACGACTCGACGTAGTCCGGGGTGTAGAAGAGGTCGACCGTCGTGCGCAAGCGCTGGTCGGGATCCGGGTCGGCCAGCGCACGCCGCACGCTCTTGTCGCTCTTCACGGCGCCCGAGCCGCCGGGAGCGGTGCACCCGAGCACGAGTCGCCGCACCAGCTCGGGTCGCGCGATGGCCAGCTCCTGCGCCACCCGGCCACCCATCGACGTGGCGTACACGTCGGTGCTGTCGCGGCCCAGCGACTCGATGACGGCGGCCGCGTCGGCGGCGAACGAGGTGGACGACCACGCCTGCCGGCGGGGCGGCTTCGGCGCAGTGGTGGTGCCCGTGCCGCGGTAGTCGAACGTGACGGTCAGCCAGTCCCGGGCGAAGTCGTCGCGCAGGCGGTCCCACCAGTGATGGCTGTTGCGTTGGCCCGGCAGCAGGAGCAGCAGCGGCGCCGTGCGCGGTCCGTCCAGCTGCACCGCGAGGCGGGCCCCGTCGGGGCGGTTGGTCCAGGCGCGGAGCTCACCGTCACCCGCTCGGCCGGGCATGCCACGTTCATCCACGTCGTCCACTGTGCCAGCGGCGCATGAGAGGCGCTGTGCCAGCGGCGCATGACGAGCGCTGTGCCAGCGGCGCATGAGAGGCGCTGTGCCAGCGGCGCCTAGGTTGGCCTCGTGAGCACCGCACCCGAGCAGCTGCGTGTCGAGGCCAACGGCTTGTCGGTGGCGGCTCTCGCCTGGGGTGACCCGGACGCACCACTGGCCCTGCTGGTGCACGGTTATCCCGACACCGCGTGGACCTGGCGGCACCTCGGTCCCGCGCTGGCGGCCGCGGGCTGGCGGGCCGTCGCACCGTTCAGTCGCGGGTACGCACCCACCGACCTCGCACCGGACGACGCCTACCGGGTCGCCGACCTCGCCGACGACGTGCTCGCGCTGCACGCCGCCCTGGGCGGGGACGAGCGAGCCGTGCTGGTGGGACACGACTGGGGTGCCTTCACCACCTGGGCTGTCGCCGACGTCGCACCCGAGACGTTCGCGCGGTACGTGTGCCTGGCGGTGCCGCCGCCCGTCACGGTGCTCGGCCCGTTCACCCGTCTGCGCACGCTCGGGCTCGTCGCGCGCCAGCTGCGCATGAGCTGGTACATGGCCTACCAGCAGCTGCCGGGGACCGAGCGCACGCTGGACCGGTTGCTCCCCCGGCTGTGGCGCGACTGGTCGCCCGGGTACGACTCCCAGCGTGACGTCACTCTGGTGCTGGAGTCGCTGGCCGATCCCGACCGGGCCCGCGCCGCCCTGCAGTACTACCGGCAGAACCTGCGCGGTGGCCTGCCCGCGCTGGTGCGCATCCGCCCGTGCGCGCCGGCCCTGTACCTGCACGGGGCGGACGACGGCTGCATGACCGTCCGGACCATCGAGTCCTTCGGTGACACGCTGCCGGCCGGCAGCCGTGTCGAGGTGGTGGACGGCGCCGGCCACTTCCTCCAGCTGGAGGCGCCCGACCGCGTCAACGCGATCGTGCTCGACTGGCTCGGCCGGGGCTCCTGAGACAGGCCCGAGCGCGGATCACCAGGTGTCGACGGGACGGCCGCGGTCGGCGGGACGATCCCGGCGAGCGGCGGCGAGGAGCTGGGCGACGATGCCGCGGGTCTCGGCCGGGTCGATGACGTCGTCAAGCTCGAAGTAACGCGCCACGTTCAGCGCCGCGGCCCGCTCGCGCGCGGCAGCCGTCAGCTCGCGGACCTGCCGCTCGCGCTCGGCCTCGTCCTCGACGGCCTCCAGCTCACGGCGCAACGCCAGACGCACGGCCCCCTCGAGACCCATGGCGCCGAGGTGCGCCGACGGCCAGGCCAGCGTCATCAGCGGCTCGTGCGTGCTGCCGCCCAGCATCGCCTGCGCTCCGAGCCCGTAGGCGCGTCGCAGCACGATGCCGATCAGCGGTGTCCGCAGGCTCGCCCCGGCGACCAACAACCGCGAGGTGTGCCGCACCAGTCCGGTGCGCTCGGCCTCGGGGCCGACCATCATCCCCGGGGTGTCGACCAGCGAGATGACGGGAAGGCCGTGGGCGTCGCAGAGCTGCAGGAACCGGGCGGCCTTGTCGCCGGCGTCGGCGGTGATGGCACCGGCGAGGTGGCGCGAGTCGTTGGCGACGACGCCGACCGCGTGACCCTCGATGCGGCCGAGCGCCGTCACCAGCTCGGGCGCGAAGCCGGGACGCAGGACGGTGACGCTGTCCTCGTCGCACATCGTCTCGACGACGGGCAGCACGTCGAACGCGGCCCGCTCGCCCTCGGGCACGGCGTCGCGCAGCAGCGCCTGGTCGGGCGCGGCCCAGTCCCTGGTCGGACCCGTGAAGTAGCCGAGCAGTCGGCGCGCGGTGGCCGCGGCGTCGTCCGGGTCAGCCACGACGTCGACGACGCCGTTGTCGACCATCACGTCGAGCGGTCCGACGTCGGCGGCCACCACGTCGCCCAGTCCACCGCCGGCGATCATCGCCGGACCGCCCATGCCGAGCGACGTGCGCGGCGTGCCAACGATCAGGTCGGCGCACCCCGCGATGACCGCGTTGCCGGCGAAGCAGTTGCCGTCGACCACCGCGATGCGCGGCACCCGGCCGGACAACCGGGCCCACGCTGCGAAGGTCGTGACGTCGAGCGCCGAGATGAGCGGCATGTCGGTGTCACCCGGACGCCCTCCCCCGCCGGCAGCGAAAAACACCGTCGGCAGGTCGAGACGCTCGATGACGTCCATGAGGCGATCGGTCTTGTGGTGGCCGCGCATGCCCTGCGTGCCGGCCATCACGAGGTAGTCGTACGACAGCACCGCGCAGGCGTGGCCGTCGATCGTCGCGAGCCCACCGACGATGCCGTCGGCGACGGTGCGGTCGAGCAGGTCGTCGGTGCTGCGGCGAGCCTCCTGGGCCGCGGTGACGAAGCGGCCGTACTCGACGAACGAGCCCGGATCGACCAGCTCGGCCACGTGCTCACGAGCCGTGCGTCCGCCGCGCGCATGCAGCTTCTCGACGGCGTCGGGGCGGGCGGCGTCCTCGGTGAGCGCACGCCGCGCCAGCACCTCGAGCAGGTCGGCCCGGACGCCCAGCTGCTGGGCTTCGGTCTCATGCGAGTCAGGCACCTCCGGACGGTACCGCAGCACGGTTCTCTTCCTCTTGACCAACGGACCCACCGCGATCTAACATCGCCGAATGGCGATGACAACGACAGGCGGCGTCACGTCCCTGATGCCCGAGGTGGCCTCCCGCGAAGCGGCAGCCTGCCTCTTCAACGGGTTCTCGGACCCCTCACGGCTCGCGATCCTGGGGCACCTGCTGCTCGGTGAGCACCGCGTCGTCGACCTCACCGCGCACCTCGGCCTGGCGCAGAGCACGGTCTCGAAGCACCTCGCCTGCTTGCGCGACTGCGGACTCGTGGTCGCCGAGCCGCGCGGACGCGCCTCGGTCTACTCCCTCACCCAGCCCGACGCCGTCCTCGCCCTGCTGGGAGCGGCCGAGCAGCTCCTGGGTGCCACCGGTGACGCCGTCACCCTGTGCTCCACGTACGGGGCTGACACGGTCGGGGCCGACACCCTCGAGGACGCCTGATGGCCGCCCACGTCCACGCCGTCGACCTCTCCGCCGACGACCGCGCACGCCTCGGCCGGCGCGCCCAGCTGCTGGCCGCCGCCTCGGTGGCCTACAACGGCGTCGAGGCCGTCATCGCCATCGCCGCCGGTCTCGCCGCCAGCTCGATCGCCCTGGTCGGCTTCGGCCTGGACTCGGTGGTCGAGGTGTCCAGCGGGCTCATCATCCTGTGGCAGTTCCGCCACCGGATGCCGGAGTCGCGCGAGCGTCAGGCCCTGCGCCTGATGGCGGTCTCGTTCTTCGCCCTGGCCGTCTACGTCGGCGTCGAGTCGGTGCGGGCCCTCGTCACGGGGCACGACCCGGGCTCCTCCCCCGTCGGCATCGGGCTGGCCATCGCCTCGCTGATGATCATGCCGTTCCTGTCCTGGGCGCAGCGCCGCACCGGCCGCGCCCTCGGCTCGAACGCCGTGGTCGCCGACTCCACCCAGACGCTGCTGTGCACCTACCTCTCGGCCGTGCTGCTCGTGGGCCTGGTGCTCAACTCGACGCTCGGCTGGTCGTGGGCCGACTCGGTGGCCGGGCTCGTCATCGCCGCGGTGGCCGCCAAGGAAGGCCTCGATGCCTGGCGGGGCGACGCCTGCGGCTGCGGGTAGCCCATCTGGTTAACAACCATTAACCAGATGGGGTACGGTGACGGCATGACGGCGTCTTCCCCTGCTGCCCCCTCGATGACCGAGCTCGTCGACGAGCTGCGCGAGCGCCTGGCGACCGTGCGGCGTGGCGGTTCGGAGTCGTCGCGGCAGCGTCACCTCGGCCGCGGCAAGCTGCTGCCGCGCGACCGCGTCGACGGCCTGCTCGACCCCGGGTCGCCGTTCCTCGAGATCGCCCCGCTCGCCGCGTGGGAGATGTACGGCGGCGAGGTGCCGAGCGCCTCGATCATCACCGGCATCGGCCGCGTCTCCGGACGCGAGGTCGTGGTGGTGGCCAACGACGCCACCGTCAAGGGCGGCACCTACTACCCGCTCACGGTCAAGAAGCACCTGCGCGCACAGCAGGTGGCCGCCGACAACCGGCTGCCGTGCGTCTACCTCGTCGACTCCGGTGGGGCGTTCCTGCCGATGCAGGACGACGTCTTCCCCGACCGCGAGCACTTCGGCCGCATCTTCTTCAACCAGGCCAACCTCAGCGCCCGCGGCATCCCGCAGGTCTCCGCCGTCATGGGCTCGTGCACCGCCGGTGGCGCGTACGTGCCGGCGATGAGCGACGAGTCGGTCATCGTGCGCGACCAGGGCACGATCTTCCTCGGCGGCCCGCCGCTGGTGAAAGCCGCGACCGGCGAGGTCGTGACGGCCGAGGAGCTCGGCGGCGGCGACGTGCACGCCCGCACCTCCGGCGTCGTCGACCACCTCGCCGACGACGACGCCCACGCCCTCGAGATCGTGCGGTCGATCGTGTCGACCTTCGAGCGACCCATCGAGCCGTCACTGCGCCGCGTGGCGGTCGAGGAGCCGCTCGACGACCCCGCCGAGCTGCCCAACGTCGTGCCGGCCGACCTGCGCACCCCGTACGACGTCCGCGAGGTCATTCGCCGCGTCGTCGACGGCTCGCGCTTCCACGAGTTCAAGAAGCTCTACGGCGAGACCCTGGTGACCGGCTTCGCGCACGTCTGGGGCTACCCCGTCGGCATCGTCGCCAACAACGGCGTGCTGTTCGGTGAGTCCGCCCTCAAGGGCGCGCACTTCATCGAGCTCTGCAACCAGCGCGGCATTCCCCTGGTGTTCCTGCAGAACATCTCGGGCTTCATGGTCGGCCGCGAGTACGAGAACAAGGGCATCGCCAAGGACGGCGCCAAGCTCGTCACCGCGGTGGCCTGCTCGGTCGTGCCGAAGTTCACCGTCGTCATCGGCGGCTCGTTCGGCGCCGGCAACTACGGCATGTGCGGCCGCGCCTACGACCCGCGCTTCCTGTGGATGTGGCCCAACGCGCGCATCTCGGTGATGGGTGGCGAGCAGGCCGCCTCGGTGTTGTCGACCGTGCGCTCCGACCTGCACACCGAGGAGGAGGTGGAGGCGTTCAAGGCCCCGATCCGCGAGCAGTACGAGGCGCAGGGCTCGCCGTACTACTCCACCGCGCGCCTCTGGGACGACGGCATCATCGACCCCGCCGACACGCGTCGCGTGCTCGGCCTCGGGCTGGCGGCCGCCGCGAACGCCCCCCTGCCCGACCCCTCCTACGGCATCTTCCGGATGTGAGCCCGATGTTCTCCACGCTCCTGGTCGCCAACCGCGGCGAGATCGCCCTCCGCGTCATCCGCGGAGCCCGTGCGCTCGGCATCCGCACGGTCGCGGTCTACTCCGACGCCGACCACGACGCCCCGCACGTGCGCGCCGCCGACACCGCCGTGCACATCGGACCGACGCCGGCCCCCGAGTCCTATCTCAGCATCGAGGCGATCCTCGACGCCGCTCGCCGCAGCGGCGCCGACGCCGTGCACCCCGGCTACGGCTTCCTGTCCGAGCGGTCGGCGTTCGCCCGCGCCGTGACCGACGCCGGCCTGGTCTTCGTGGGCCCCGACGCCGACGTGATGGACCGGATGGGCCGCAAGGACGCCGCGCGCGAGATCGCCATGGCCGCCGGCGTACCGGTCGTGCCGTCGTACGGCCTCGACGACGACCCCGGCACCTTCACGTACCCCGTGCTGGTGAAGGCCGCGGCCGGTGGTGGCGGCAAGGGCATGCGCATCGTGCGCGAGGCCAGCGAGCTGCCCGGCGCCGTGGCGGCCGCCGGACGCGAGGCGCGCGCGGCCTTCGGCGACGACACCCTGCTGATCGAGCGGTACGTCGAGCTCGGCCGCCACGTCGAGATGCAGGTGCTGGCCGACCACCACGGCACGGTCATCCACCTCGCCGAACGTGACTGCTCGGCGCAGCGGCGTCACCAGAAGGTCGTCGAGGAGGCTCCCGCCCCGGGCCTGTCCGACGTCGCCCGCGAGGTGCTGCACCGCACGGCGGTCGACCTGTGCCGCGAGGTCGGCTACACGAACGCCGGCACGGTCGAGTACCTCGTGTCCGGCGACGAGGTCTTCTTCCTGGAGATGAACACTCGCCTGCAGGTCGAGCACCCCGTCACCGAGGCCGTGACCGGGCTCGACCTCGTGCAGCTGCAGCTGCGCATCGCCGCCGGGCTGCCGCTCGGCATCACCCAGGAGGACGTGCGCATCACCGGTCACGCCTTCGAGGCACGCGTCTACGCCGAGGACGCCTGGGCCGGGTTCCTGCCACAGGCCGGCGTCGCGACGCACGTGACGTGGCCGGACGGGGTGCGCGTCGACGCGGCACTGGAGTCGGGGCAGCGGGTGGGCACCGCCTACGACCCCATGCTCGGCAAGGTCATCGCGCACGGGCCCGACCGCGAGACCGCACGCCGCCTGCTGGTGGCCGCCCTCGACCGCACCGCGATCATCGGGCTCACCACCAACACCGGCTTCCTCCGCACGCTGGTGGCTTCCGAAGCGATGCGCGACGCCGCGATCGACACCGCCTGGCTCGACCGGCACGAGCTCGAGGCTCCGGATCCCGCACCGGCCCGCGCCCACGCGGCGGGAGCCGTCCTGCGCGGCGTGCCGGACGCAAGCCCCTTCGGCGCGCACGACGGCTGGCGGCTCGGCGGACCTGCCGCGACCACGGCCGTCCGCCTCGACGGCGAGCCGGTCGTGCCGGACGACCAGCCCGGTCCCCAGCCGGCGGCGGTCCTCGTGAGCGACCACGTGGTCGACGTGGCGCTGCACGGTCACTGGTTCCGCCTCCTCCGCACTCGCACCCCTGCCGACGAGCTGGCGGCCGGCGGTGACGGCACGATCGTCGCGCCGATGCCCGGCACCGTCACCCGGCTGGACGTGGCCGCGGGCGATCGGGTCACGGCCGGCCAGGCCCTCGGGGTGCTGGAGGCCATGAAGATGGAGCTTCCCCTGACCAGCCCGGTCGACGGCGTGGTTCGCACCTTGGGCGCGGGCGTCGGCGACCAGGTCGCCCTCAAGCACGTGCTCATCGAGATCGACGCCGATCTGGACTCGGGCGAGAGCGGGGACGCGTGAGGACGCCGCAGGTCGTGCCCGACCCGTCGCTGCCGGAGCGCGTCACGATCTACGAGGTCGGCCCGCGCGACGGACTGCAGAACGAGAGCAGCATCGTGCCCGCGGCGGTCAAGGTCGAGTTCGTCCAGCGCCTGCTGGCCGCTGGGCTGCCCGTCGTCGAGGCCACCTCGTTCGTGCACCCGAAGTGGGTCCCGCAGCTGGCCGATGCCGCCGAGGTGATGGATGCCCTGGGCGAGGCCGGTCGGCGTCTGCCGGTGCTGGTGCCGAACGAGCGGGGCCTCGACCGTGCGCTCGAGCTGGGCCTGCAGCACGTAGCCATTTTCGGCTCGGCCACCGAGACCTTCGCCCGCAAGAACCTCAACCGCGGCCTCGACGACCAGATGGCGATGTTCGAGCCCGTCGTCGCCCGCGCCCGGGAGGCCGGGCTGGACGTGCGCGCCTACGTCTCGATGTGCTTCGGCGACCCCTGGGAGGGTGACGTGCCGATCGAGCAGGTCGTGACCGTCGGCCGTCAGCTGGTCGACCTCGGCGCCTCGCAGCTCTCGCTCGGCGACACGATCGGTGTCGGCACGGCCGGTCACGTGAGCGCGCTGCTCGATGCGTTCAACGCCGCGGGCCTGCCCGACGACGTGCTGGCGATGCACTTCCACGACACCTATGGACAGGCCCTCGCCAACGCACGCGTCGCGCTGCAGCACGGCGTCACGACCTTCGACGCCAGCGCCGGCGGGCTGGGCGGGTGCCCGTACGCCGATAGCGCCACCGGCAACCTCGCCACCGAGGACCTCGTGTGGATGCTGCACGGCCTGGGCATCGAGACCGGCGTCGACCTCGCGGCGCTCGTCGCCACGTCGACGTGGATGGAGGGCCACCTCGGCCGCCCGTCCCCCAGCCGCGTCGTCAACGCCCTCCGCTAGGCCGCCCCGCACCACGAGATTCGCACCGAGTCGGGGCTCACACCGACAGGCACGTGCCATTCTGCGTGTCACGTTCCATACTCAGGGTATGTCCACCCTCGATGCTCCTGCCGTCGCCGCCCGCCGAGCCACGCCTCCGCCGTTGCCGCGTCTCGACGTCCTCCTCCGGCGCTCCACGCGGCTCGCCGCGATCCCGGGCCTGACCGAGCAGGCCCTGCGCTGGCACGCCGAGGGCGACGCCCGCCGGGCCGCCGTCGCGCGCGAGGCCGCTCGGATCGCCGCCCCTCGCCTGTGGCCCGACACCATCGCGTCGTTCCTCGCGACCGGCTGGCGCCTCGTCTCGACGGCCGCGCCCGATGCACCGTTCCAGCTGCTGGCCGCTGCGTCAGCGTCGGTGGGGCTGCGCGTGGAGCCGCCGAACGCCAACGCCGCCACCCTCGCCCGCGCCCAGAAGCTGGTCCGCGCGGGCGGCCCGGCGTACGTCAAGCTCGGCCAGTTCATCGCCACGGCCGACGGCCTGCTGCCCGACGAGTGGGTCAAGGCCTTCGCGTTCTGCCGCGACGAGGCCCCGGCCCTGGAGCCCGGCGTGGCTCAGGCCGTCGTCGATCGCGAGCTCGCCGGCGTGCGCGACCGACTCGCGTGGCTCGACGAGACACCGCTGGCCACCGGCTCGATCGGCCAGGTCCACCGCGGCCGCCTGAGCGACGGCACCGAGGTGGTCGTGAAGGTCCGCCGCCCGGGCCTGCGCCGGCAGTTTCGCACCGACATCGAGACGCTGGCCCTCGCAACCGCCGCGGCCGAGAAGATGCACGGCGCCGCCCGGTCGGCCAACCTCACCGGCTTCGTCGAGCTGTTCGCCCAGCTGGCGCTCGAGGAGCTCGACTTCCGGCTGGAGGCGTCCAACTTGGTCGACTCCAGCGCCGTCCTCGAGGCCATGGGCGCCGAGCACATGATCGCGCCCCGGCCGATCCCGGACATGGTGACCGAGCGGGTGCTGGTCATGGAGATGCTGCCCGGCGTCTCGTACGCCCGGCTCGACGGCACCGGCGAGACCGCCGGTGACCGACTGCTGCAGCTGGGCATCCAGGGCGTGCTCGAGGCGACCCTCAAGCACGGCGTCTTCCACGGCGACCTGCATGCCGGGAACGTGCTGATCGACGAGGCGACCGGCTCGTTCTCGCTGGTCGACTTCGGCATCGCCGGCCGGCTCGATGCCGCGAAGCGCGCCGGGCTCGTCAGCTACCTGGCTGCCTGGGCGGCCAACGACGCCGCCGGGCAGATCGCGGCGATGCAGGCCTTCGGCGCCATCGAGGCCGACGCCGAGGTCGACGTGCTGGTGGCCGAGCTGCAGACCGAGCTCGACCTGCTGCGTGACCGCGCGCGGGGCGAGGTGACCTTCGACCAGCTGGGCATCACCCTCGGGCGCCTGCTGCAGGTGCTGGCCCGCAACGGCTTCCGGATGCCGAAGGACCTCGTGCTGTTCTTCAAGAACCTGCTGTACCTGGCCGGGTTCGCGGCCAGCGTCGCGCCGGATGCCGACGTGCTGGCCGTGGTGCAGGACATCCTGCTCGACCTGCTGGCCGATCCCGACGCGGGGCTCGGCGACCTGCTCGGCGCGCCGCAGGTGGCCTGAGCCCCCCGCGACCGCGCGGCGTGCATCACAACACGTCGGACGGGACCGCGCCCCTGGCGTACGGCTCCAAGAAGGCCTGGAGGCTCCTGCGGAAGGCCCGGGTCGTCTCCGTCGCTTCGGGGAACGACGAGTCGGCCCCGTGGTACAGCCCCGGCGCCACGTGCTTCAGCACCGGGACCCCGGCGGCCCGGAGACGACCGGCGTAGTCGACCGCCTCGTCGTGGAACAGGTCGAGGTCGCCCACCCCGACCCAGGCCGGCGGAAGGCCGGTCAGGTCGGCGCGGCGGGCCGCGGAGATGTACCGACGGTCGTCGGACTCGCGCGGACGATGCCCGAGGTACGCGGTCCAGCCGTAACGGTTGGAGGCCGGCGTCCAGACGAGCCAGGGCCGGCGGCTCACCCGTCGCAGCACCGTGCGGTCGTCGAGCATCGGGGAGACCAGGAGCTGGGCACAGATCGACGGGCCGAGCTCGTCGATCGCCCGCTGGGCCAGCGTGGCAGCCAGGCCCCCACCTGCGCTGACGCCGCCGACCGCGAGGCGATCGGGGTCGAGACCCAGCTCGGCGGAGGCGTCGTGCAACCAGTCCAGGGCCACGCGGCAGTCGTCGAGGGCCGCGGGGAACGGGTGCTCTGGAGCGAGGCGGTAGTCGACGGACACGACCGTGATCCCCATCGTGGCGGCCAGCCAGCTGCACATGGCGTTGTTGGTCTCGGCGCGGCCGGCGACGAGGCCTCCGCCGTGCATCCACAGCAGGCTGGCGCCGGTGGCCAGCCTCGGGTGGTGGACGATCACCCGGACCGCGCCGTCGGGACCCACGCGCCGCTCGGTCGCGGTGACGGTGGGCTCCACGGGACCCGGTGCAGCCAGCAGGCGCCGCAGGAGCTTCGCGTGCCATCGCGTGCGGACCGGGAAGGGCAGGTCGAGGTTCTTCGTCCGCAGCTCCGGTGCCACACGTTCGACGAGCGGACGATGCCGGTGGCGCTGGAACCGAACGACGGCCCTCAAGCTCAAGGCGCCGGCGACAGGCGCGCTCAGCACCCCGACGGCGAGTGCCCGCACGCCCATGGCTCCTCCTCGGCTCGGTCCGGCGAGCCTAGCGCGGGACGACGCCCTCGCAGCGGTGACGAGCCCGAAGGCTCCTCAGTTCTGGGCGGCCGGGTCGGAGGCGTGCTCGCCCGGCATCACCCGGGTGGAGACGACCTCCTCAGCGATCTGCGACAGCTTGACGTTGGTCTGCTGCGAGACCCGCTTGAGCAGGGCGATGGCCTGCTCGGCGTCGATCTCGAGCCGCTCCATGAGCAGGCCCTGCGCCTGGCCGATCGTGGTGCGAGTCTCCACGGCGCGCTCGAGCGTCTCGCGCACCTTGGCCGCGTCGAGCGACGTCGACACATGGGCCGCCAGCAGCTGCGCCGCCCGACGGTCGTCGTCGCCGAAGGTGCCCGTCGCGCTGTAGAAGGTGAGGGCTCCGGAGGTTCGGTCGCTGAAGTCGAGGCGCGTGCTCATCACCGCCCGGAACCCGTGCTGCCGGGCGACCACCGGGGCCCACTCCGGCCAGCGGCGGTCACCGGCCACGTCGTTCGAGTCGGCCAGGGCCACGTCGTGGGCGACGTCGAGGAGCGGACCCTCACCGAGGTCCCCCTGCAGCTGGTCGGCCGCGGCCGCGCTCGCCGACGTGGCGGCAGAGTCCGCGATGCGACGACGGCGGCCCAGCAGCACCCCGCCCGCCGCGTCGCACGCGGGCACCAGGGTCATCGCCTGCTCGACCGCCGCATTCAGCCGGCCGTCGAGGCCTGGGTGCGCGTCGATGGATCGCATGACCGCCGTGACGCGGTCGAGAAAGATGCCCGAATAGCCCATGGATGTCTCCCGAGAGAACGTGTAGTCCCACGGCCAGCTGCATGACCACGCGTCCTCAAATTTAGTCCGGGGCCCACGGGCGGGCAACCGGAGGCGCCCCCGGCGGGGTGTTCCTCCGGGGGCTGCCAGGCACGAGGCTCAGTGAGCCCCGCGCGTCACCGTGGTGGGCGCGGGTCGGGCACCGGGGCGTCGTCGTCGGGCTGGGGTGCGCTCGGACTCACTGGCGCCTCCGGCATGACGTCGGGATCCTGGGGCTCGAGATCGGGCGACGTTGTCATGATCAGGAACCGTTCTGCGGTGCCGTGTTGTCGAGACCGCCCAGCTGCGCCAGCAGCTCGTGACAGCGCCGACCGCGGGCAGCGTCCTCGGCCATCACGTCACGAAAGAACTGCGCGATCTCGTCCTGTCCGGCGTTCTCGGCGTCGCGGACGTACTGTCCGTAGTCGTGCCCGGCCTTGAGCGCGTGGTACTGGACCGAGATCAGGTCGAAGGTGACGTCGTCGACGCCGGTTTCTCCGGTTGCCATGGGATGCTCCTCTCGTCGGCGGGTTCCTTAGCCGGGTACCCACCGCTTCGCGTCCGACACGCGCCGGTCAGCCGTCGACCGGAACCGCAGGAGCAGCCACCATCGCGCGTGTCCGGCGTCGTCGTTCCCACCGCGCCACCGCCACCATGACCAGCCAGGCGAGGGCCCATCCCGCGACGAGGTCGATGACGTAGTGCTCGGCGTAGTAGACGAGCGCGAAGCCCATCGTGGCCGGGTAGAGCAGGACGGTCCACCGCCAGGGCGACCGGCCCCGACTCACGAACCACAACGCCACCAGCATCGCGAGCCCGGCGTGCAGCGAGGGCATCGCGGCGACGGGGTTGCCGACCGAGGCCAGCACCACGTGGAACCCGTCGAGCCCGATGACCTCCCATCCGCGACCAGTGAGGCGTGGGGTCGGGTCGGTGAGGTAGCCCTCCTGCGCAGCGAGCCACGGCGGCGCCATCGGGTAGAGGACGTAGACCACCAGCCCCGCGAGGTTGATGACGAGGTAGCGGGTCAGCCAGGCCGCCCACGCGGCGCGGTCGCGCACCCACAGCACGAGCGCGAGCCCGAGGCCCATGACGAAGTGGCTGAAGTAGACGGTCGTCAGCAGCACGTCGTACCAGCGGGGATCGTTGCTGCGCAGGCACGGATCGCCACAGAGGACGTCCTGCAGGTGCTGCGTGGGCAGCTGGCCGCCGCCGACCATCCACCGATCGACGTCGATCGGCATCGTCCAGTGCACCGGCATGCCGATCAGCTCGTCGGACAGACCGCGGCTGTAGAGGTAGAGCACGAGCACCACGAAGGCCGGCCACCAGTCACGCACGAACCGGGTGTGCACGGACCACGGCTGCCCGGCGTACCAGACCATGGCGGCGAGCCAGAGCCAGACGAACATCTGGAAGGGGTCGGTGGGCAGTCCCACCAGCACGATCCAGGACAGCAGCGCCACGGCGTAGGCGCTCAGCGCCACCACGCGGGTCAGCGTCGAGGTGCTCGAGGTGGTGGGCGGCGTGTCCGTCATCGGCAGCCCTCGTCGGGGATCGGCCTACGGTCGAGGTCGTCGCGCAACCAGACCACGTGGCGACATCTCGTGGCAGCGACGACGTAGTGCTGCTCGACGACGTCCTTGATCGCGGTGGCGTCGACGCCCCACGTGGCGAAGTCCGTCCACTCCACGACCCAGGCCGGCGCCGCAGGTCCACGCAGCACGTCGGCGAGCTCGGTCAGCTCGGGGTCGCGGGTGCGGATCGGCAGGCTCCACAGGTGCTCGTACGGACTCTCCATGCCGGCGGCGAGCAGCACGTTCGGCTGGCCGTACGCGACGACCATGGTGTCGCCCGGCTCGCTCGCCGTGGCGACGGCCAGCCCGAGCTGCTCGGCGCGGGACTCGTCCTGACTGCCGGTCACCCCGGCATAGGTCAGCGTGACGGCGAGTCCGGCCAGGACGATCGTCCCGGCGGCCCGCCGCACGACGGGGACCACCGCGGCCGCGAGCAGCCCGGCTCCCAACGCCACCGACGGCACGAGCTGCAGCAGGTAGTGCGCCCAGTAGCTCCCGCCCGACAGGGCCACGGCGCTCGCCACGAGCACCGTCGCCGCCGTCGCCACCACCACCGGGTCACGGCGGCGCCGCACCGCCAGCCACAACAGCCCGATGCTGATCAGCGCGAGGCCGCTGACGGTCCACGTGCCGACGAGGGTGAGAAGTCGTTCGAGCGTGTGGCCCGTCGCCGAGCTGCGGATCGTGCGCGCCGCGTCGAACCGGAAGCTCACGACCGCGTCGAAGAGCTCGGCCGGTCCGGTGCCCCGGAGCGCGGCGCTCGCCACGAGCAACGTCGTCACGGCGAGGGCGCCAGCCACCCCGCTGAGCAGAATGCGCGCGGCCTGCTCCCGTCGGGAGGGGTCGGTCATCGCCACCACGAACAGCGCGACGAGGGCGAAGACGAACGCGTCGACCGTGGACTGCTTGACGGCAAATCCGGCGGCGGCGAGGGCACCTGCGGCCAGTGCCCACGTCTCTGCGGGCCAGCGTCTCGATGCCGGACTGTCGTCGTGCTCGTTCGGCGCACGGAGCGCGAGGAGCGTGCAGAGGATCGACAGGGCGACGAAGGGCGCGGCGAGGATCTCGCCGTTCACCCGCACCGTGCCGAGCCACGGCGACGCGCACAGGATCGCGGCCGCTCCGGCGGCCCACGGACCTGCCCAACGGTTTCGCCGGCCACGCACCACGGCGGCCGCCGCACCAACGGCCAGCACCGTCACGGCCGCCGCCAGGCACCCCAGCACCCGCAGGGTGGTCAGGTCACCAGCACCCGCGAAGATCCACAGCAGCAGCGGCGGACGGTCGACCCAGTAGTCGCCATAGAGGGAGGAGCCGTCGGACCACGATCGCCCCACGATGAGGTACCCGGCCTCGTCGTTGCCGGCCGGCGCGCCGAGGAACGGCAGCCGCAGCAGGACGGTCGCGGCGGCCAGGACGAGCACCGCCACGAGAGGACCGCGCCGAGCGACTTCCATGCGCGATCCCTTCCACCTCGTCGGACCGTGCTCCGGGACGAGGTGACGCGCGGGCGACAGGACCGTGACAGCAACCTAGCCGTCAGGCGACAGCGACGTGACCACGCCACGCCCCTGTCGGAGCGGGATCAGGACCAGGCGCGCACGTAGTCGACCTGCATCGTGGCCTGGTCGATGCCCCCGCCCTCGGGGAAGACGTTGGTGCCCGAGCCCAGCGTCTGGGTGAGGTTCAGGTTGTACGGACGGTCGAACGGCGCGCTGCCGAGGAGAGGCGCGAGCGGGCTGATGACGTGGTTCACGCACTCCTGGCCGTCGATCGAGATGATGATGCGCTGCGGCGTCCACTCCAGCACGTAGGTGTGGAAGGCCGTGGGGTCGTAGACGAAGCACTCGTTGTTCGTGCGATCGGCCCACGGCAGGATCGAGTTGTAGTGGATGGCCGGGATCATGCGATCGGGGTAGTTCGAGTAGAACTCCGCGATGTCGATCTCGCCCGATGTCGGCCAGACGCCGTAGTGCCACGGCTCCTCGGGCACCATCCACAGTGCCGACTGCACGCCGGGACCGTCCGTGACCGGCATCGCCGCGCGGATCTCGAACCGCCCAAACGTCTGGGAGAACTTGCCGAGACTGGTCACCGCTCCGGAGGTGTAGTCGGTGGTGATGACGCCCGAGAACCCTTGACAGGTGGTCGGCAGGGCCTCACGACGAGTCATGAGACGGAGCGTGCCGTTGGCGACCGCGACGTTGTCGGAGTCGCCGACGAAGCAGTCACCGTAGGAGAACCCGGACTCCTCGGACGTGACCTCCGACCACTTGGTGGTGTCGAGCTCCGTGCCCCGGAAGTCGTCGACGAAGGTGCAGCTCCACGGCGTGCCGTCGGCCTTGGTGACGGTCGGACCACACGAGGGAGCCACGGGCTCGGTCGGGTCGGTCGGGTCGTCCGGGTCGGGCACGGGAACCTCGGCCGCGGCGTCGGCCTGTGCCTGCGCGTCGGCCTCGGCTGCGGCCTTCGCGATGGGGCGCGCCTCCGCGTCGGCCAGAGCCTTCGCGTCGGCGCTCGCCGCAGCCTGGGCCTTGACGACCGACCAGTAGTAGGCCTCCCACCGCGTCGGCTGGGTCACGGTGACCGTTGCCGTCGCCGTCGCCGTCGCGGTCGCCGAGCCATGTCCCACGAAGTCACCGATCGTCGCGGTCTCGTGCACCGTGACGGTCTCCTCCTGGGTCCACGTCTGCGTCAGCGTGACACCGGCTGCGACCTTCGCCTCAGCATCGGCCTTCGCGCGCTCCTGGGCGATGGGTCGCGCCTCGGCGTCGGCGGCCGCCGTGGCCTCGGCGCTGGCGGTCGTCGCGGCCTCCATGACGGCCCAGTAGTAGGCCTCCCACGCAGTCGGCTGGGTGGCCGTCGCGGTCGCCGTGGCACTGGCCGTCGCGGTGGCCGAGCCGTGTCCGACGAACTCGCCGATGACGTGAGTCTCGTCGACCGTGACGGTCTCCTCACGGGTGACCGTCTCGGTGGCCGTGAATCCGGCCGCGGCCGCGTCGGCCTGCGCCTGCGCATCGGCCACGGCGCGCTCCTTCGCGATCGGGCGCGCCTCGGCATCAGCCATGGCCTTCGCCTCGGTGCTCGCGGCGGTGTGGGAGTTCATCACGGCCCAGTAGTAGGCCTCCCAGGACGTCGCGGCCGTGACGGTCGCGGAGGCGGTCGCGGTGGCGGTCGCGGTGGCCGAGCCACGGCCGACGAACTCGCCGACCGTCGCGGTCTCGTGCACCGTGACGGTCTCCTCGACCGTCGTCGTCTCCGTCGTCGTGAACCCGGCAGCAGCGGCGTCGGCCTGCGCCTGCGCATCGGCCAGAGCCCGCTCCTTCGCGATGGGGCGCGCCTCGGCATCGGCCTGCGCCCGAGCATCCACCGCTGCTGCTGCAGCGGCGTCCATGACGGCCCAGTAGTAGGCCTCCCAGTTCGTCGCTGCCGTGGCGGTGGCCGTGGCGGTTGCGGTGGCCGTGGCGGTTGCGGAGCCGTGGCCCACGAAGTCGCCGACCGTCGCGGTCTCGTGGACCGTCACCGTCTGCTCGGTCGTGTACGTCTGCGTCGACGAGACCTGCACCGGTTCGTCGACGGTGGGGAAGGTGGTGGCGGGGGCCGCCGCTGCGGGCGCCGCACCTGCGACCAGGCCGAGACCTGCGATCAACAGGGCCGCGGCGGCGGTGGCGATGCGTGGGCGAGACGCAGTGCTGTGGCGTCGCCGGACGATGGCGTTCATCTGGGCTCTCCCTGTCCCCATGGAGAATCCGGTCACGCGGTTCCCATCGCGTGAGGTCGAGCCGCGCTCCCGAGCGACTCGAACCTGATCTCTCCTCGTGGCCCGAACGTAGCAAGGGAAAGGGTCATTCGGCCACCCCCAGCCGGGCCAGATGTCACGGTCCAAGGCCCTTCCTCATCCCGCGCATCAGCTCAGCGCAGGGGACGAGTCAGACCGGCAGCGACCGGCACCCGGCGACGGGGGCGTGGCGACGCCACACCCCCGTCGGACCGAGATCAGGACCAGGCGCGCACGTAGTCGACCTGCATGACGGCCTGGTCGATGCCGCCACCCTCGGGGAAGACGTTCGCTCCCGAGCCCAGCATCTGGGTGAGGTTGAGGTTGTACGGACGGTCGAACGGGGCACTGCCGAGCAGCGGCGCCGCCGGACTGATCACGTGGTTGACGCACTCCGTGCCGTCGATCGAGATGATGATCCGTTCCGGCGTCCACTCCAGCACGTAGGTGTGGAACGCGGTCGGGTCGTCGACGACGCAGTGGTTGTTCGTGCGATCGGCCCACGGCAGGATCGAGTTGTAGTGGATGGCCGGGATCATGCGATCGGGGTAGTTCGAGTAGAACTCCACGATGTCGATCTCGCCCGACGTCGGCCAGACGCCGTAGTGCCACGGCTCGTCCGGCACCATCCACAGAGCGGACTGCAGGCCCGGCCCGTTCGAGACCGGCATCGCCGCGCGGATCTCGAACCGGCCGAAGGTCTGCGAGAACTTCCCGAGACTGGTCACGGCCCCGGAGGTGTACTCCGCGGTGATGAGGCCGGAGAAACCGTCACACGTGGTCGGCAGCTCATCGCGCCGCGTCACGAGGCGTAGCGTGCCTTCGGCGACAGCGACGTTGCCGGCGTCACGGATGAAGCAGTCGCCGTAGGAGAACCCGGACTCCTCGGTCGTGACCTGCGACCACTTCGTGGTGTCGAGCTCCGTGCCGCGGAAGTCGTCGACGAAGGTGCACGCCCACGGTGTGCCGTCGGCCTTGGTGACGGTCGGACCGCACGACGGGGCCACCGGCTCGGTCGGGTCGGTCGGGTCGTCCGGGTCGGGCACGGGAACCTCGGCCGCGGCGTCGGCCTGTGCCTGCGCGTCAGCCTCGGCCGCCGCCTTCGCGATCGGGCGCGCCTCCGCGTCGGCCAGAGCCTTCGCGTCGGCGCTCGCCGCAGCCTGGGCCTTGACGACCGACCAGTAGTAGGCCTCCCACCGCGTCGGCTGGGTCACGGTGACCGTTGCCGTCGCCGTCGCCGTCGCGGTCGCCGAGCCATGTCCCACGAAGTCACCGATCGTCGCGGTCTCGTGCACCGTGACGGTCTCCTCCTGGGTCCACGTCTGCGTCAGCGTGACACCGGCCGCCGCCTGCGCCTCGGCATCGGCCTTGGCACGCTCCTTCGCGATCGGGCGTGCCTCGGCGTCGGCCTTCGCCTTTGCGTCAGCGATCGCCTGAGTGGCCGCGTTCATGACGGCCCAGTAGTACGCCTCCCAGCGGGAGGGGGCCGTGACGGTCGCACTCGCGGTGGCCGTGCCCGTGGCGGTGGCCGAGCCACGCCCGACGAACTCGCCGATCACGTGCGTCTCGTTGACCGTGACGATCTCGGTGGCGGTGTAGGACTCCGTCAGCGTGACACCGGCGGCCGCCTGCTGCTCGGCATCGGCCTTGGCACGCTCCTTGGCGATGGGTCGCGCCTCGGCATCGGCCTTCGCCTTTGCGTCGGCGATCGCCTGAGTGGCCGCGTTCATGACGGCCCAGTAGTACGCCTCCCAGCGGGAGGGGGCCGTGACGGTCGCGCTCGCGGTGGCCGTGCCCGTGGCGGTGGCCGAGCCACGCCCGACGAACTCGCCGATCACGTGCGTCTCGTTGACCGTGACGGTCTCGGTGGCGGTGTAGGACTCCGTCAGCGTGACACCGGCCGCGGCCTCGTCGGCCTGCGCCTGCGCGTCGGCCAAAGCCCGCTCCTTCGCGATCGGACGCGCCTCCGCGTCAGCCGTGGCCTTCGCCTCCGCGATCGCCTGGGTGGCGGCGTCCATGACGGCCCAGTAGTACGCCTCCCAGTTCGTTGCTGCCGTGGCGGTCGCCGTGGCGGTGGCCGAGGCGGTGGCGGTGGCCGATCCGCGCCCCACGAAGTCACCGACCGTCGCGGTCTCGTGCACCGTGACCGTCTGGGTGGCCGTGTAGGTCTGGGTCGACTGCACCTGCATCGTGGTCGCGACGCTCGGCAGGACGGCTGAGGCCGGCGGCTCTGGGGGCGCGGCCGTGGCCGGACTGGCCACGAGACCCAGCCCGCCGATGAGACCTGCTGCCAGGGCGGTGGCGATGCGACCGCGGTGCGTCAGCGCCCCGCGGGGTCGCCTGTGGATGGTGTTCATGTGGGTTCTCCCTTGCCCCATGAAGAGTCGCTGCACACGCGGGTCCACCCCGCGCGAGGCCGGGCCGCCCTCCCAAGCGACACGAGCCCTGATCTCTCCTCGTGTCCCGAGGTTAACAAGGGGAAGGGTCATTCGACCGTCGCTGCTCGAGCCGTTCGGCCGGGCCGAAGGTCCGGCCGAACGGTCGCCCAGCGCCGGCCTGGGCAAGTCCTACTCATGTCGTGCGACGCTCCCGCGCGCTTCAGTGAGTCAGCCCACCACCGACAAGGACGGTTCCCGTGCACCTCACCCTGGCGCGCTTGCGCAGCTTGACCGCAGTCCTGTGCTTCGCGACGCTCCTGACGGCCTGCGCAGGCACATCGACGCCGGTCGGTGCCACCGGCTCGTCAGAGCCGTCACCTGACGAGCCGCCGACGACGTGGCAGGACCTGGCCGATCCCGCAGAACGTCTGGCCGGGTGCCTGGTCGGCTCGTTCACGTTGGCCCGTGACGCATGGGTGGCCAGCATCCAGATGCTGGCGTCGGACGCACTCGGCGACGTCACCGTGCAGGACCGCGGTGTTCTGGCGCTCGACCTGACGGCGACGGAGTACACGATCGACGCGCGGGACAGCGCCACTGTGACGGTGGGGAGCGCCCCCGACGGGGCCGGCGAGCTGCGCTGGGAGCTCGCGTTCGACGGCACGGAGTCCGGGACCCTGTCCCTGGCCGACGACCTGCTCACCTTGAGCACCGGCCCGGAAGGTCGCCTCGCCCCCGTCAACACCCTCTCGATCGGGGGGCAGCCCCTTCCCTCGAACGTGCTGCCCGTCGACGGTTCCCCGTGGTCGGACACCTTGCGCGTCACCTGCGACGCGGATCGTCTCACCGCCGTGCCGGTCGACGACCCGTCCGCGCCCGTCATCGAGTTCGAACGCTCCGCCTGAGCCCACCCAGCGCCATGCCATCCCTGACCGAGAGGCCGCCCATGAAGCTCCGACCACCCATCCCGATCGCCGTCCTGACGACCTTGGTCGCCCTGGCCGCGTGCTCCGACGACGACTCCAGCTCAGCCGACCGCGGTGCCGACGCGTCCGTCCCGACGGCCGTGCCGGAGGAGGGTGTGGCCGAGGAAATCACGCCCGGCGCGGGCGGGATCTCCGCCGACCTCGAGACCTTTGGCTACGCCATCGAGTCGGCCATGGGCGACGACATCGAGGACTACGAGGTCGACGGCACGACGCTGCGCATCCGCGCGCGCGGGGATGCCGAGCCGAGCAACGACGCCTGCATGATCGTGCGCATGGTCGCCGGCTCGTTGGAGCTGCCGGAGGGTGCCGTCATCGAGGTGGAGTACGACGACACCGTCGAGGACTGCGGCATCTGAGCGTCACTCACACCAGTGCCTCCCTCAGCTCGTCGCGGCCGGAGACGCCCAGCTTGCGGTAGACCCGCGCCAGATGGTTGTCGATCGTCCGCACGGACAGACCCAGCTGTTCGGCGATCTCACGGCTGCGCGCCCGCTCGGCCGCGAGTCGGGCGATGTCGAGCTCGCGCTGGGTGAGCGACCCGACGCCCTCCACCACCGGCCAGCTCGCGGCGCCCCTGTCCGAGCCGAGCATGATCGCACGACGCCGCCACCGGCGAGCGGACTCCGCCTCGCCCGCGGCGGCGAGCCGGCGTGACGAGACCGAGGCGGCGTGCGCGGCCCGGCCGACCATCCCGAGCTCAAGCAAGCGGTCGACCCAGGGCACGAGATCACCCGGCCCACCCCGGGTCAGCGCCGCGGCTCGTCCGGCCAACGCGTCACCCAGCTCGCTGCCGCTGTCACCGATCAGCTCCACCAGCAGCTCCCGCCGTGACTCCCGGGGGTCGATCATCATCGCCTCGTCCACGGCCATGACACCCAGGTGCCGATGGGCCGAGGCCGCTGCCCGCCGTCCCACGTCGTCGAGGATCTGCGCTGCTCCGGGGACGTCCCGCTCACGGAGACGACGCTCGGCTCGCACGCGCGCGACGTGCAGCTCGACCTTGACGTCGAGCAGCTGAGCGGCCGGAATCTGGTCGACCTGGCGCTCGGCCGAGGTCAGGCGCCCGCACCGCGCGTCCACGGCCGCGACCAGCGCGGCCGCCGTGGGACGCAGTCCGGTGTAGTCGCGCCAGGCGAGATGGCGGACGGCCCGCCGAGCCAAGGCCGCAGCCTGGCGCGTCACACCCCGGTGGAGCGCCGTCTCCGCCGCCGCGTACTCCCACATGCCCAGGGACGGCGCGGCGGCCGACGCGGCCCGATCGCGGTGCTGCGCCGCCAAGGCCTCCGCGGTGTCGACGTCACCGTCGAACGCGAGACCGAGGTACTGGGACAAGGTGAGCAGCTCGGCGACCCAGGGCTCGACGTCCGGCACGTCGGCCAGGAGCGCGAACCCGGCATCGACGTGGTCCTGGACCGCGGACCGTGTGCCGTCCAACGCGGCGAGCATCGCGCCGATGAGCGACTCGGTCAGTCTCGTCCGCGCCATCACCACCGCACGAGCGTCGCCCTCGTCCGGCTCTCCTCGGTCGACGGGCTGTCCAGCCATCAGGCGCCACTTCACGAGGTCAGCGGCCAGGACGCGCCGTTCCCCCGGATCGACCATGCGGCTCAACACCCCCTCGACGGACGCGACCGCAGCACCGGGGTCCATGCGCCGGACGGCGTGGAGCAGCCCCAGCTCGCGGCCGACGCAGCCGAGAACACTGTCGGCCTGAGCCGTCGCCAGCACCGCCTGGAGGTGGGCCAGGGCCTCGTCGAGCCGACCGAGCTCGGAGCAGACGCGGCCCTGCAAGAGCAGCACGGCGGGGTCGTCCATCGGTGGCAGCGCGTGGAGCAGCTCGCCGGCGTCGGTCACCCGGCCGTCCGCCAACGACCGGTCGACCGACTGCACCAGCTGGTGCGTGGGTACCGTCCCGCCGCCGCGCAGCGTCAGGAGATCGGCACGCGCCTGCCACCCGGCCCAGGCGCGCAGTCGCCCGCCCAGCGCACGTCGACGAGCAGAGAGCTCGTCCGGCGGCACGTCGTCGAGAAGGACCATCGCGTCGAGTCGGCGCACCACCGTGCTGACGTCCGAGCCGGCCACGAGGCCCGCCTGGCGCAGGTGCGCCACCCCCTCCTCGTCCAGAAGAATCGTCGGCAACCGCTCAGCCAGCGCGACCTCGACGAAGGCCCTCAGCGCGGACTCGGGCAGCGCGGCCCGCCCTGCCACCACCCGACGGGACCGCGGTCCGGGCCGCATCACCGACAAGCAGGCACCGGTCGAGTCGACCGTGATGTCGGCGGCCGCCACCAGGTCCACCACGAGAGCGGGACTGCCCTCCGCGAGCGCCAGCAGGTCGGCCGCGGACTCGCTGGCCAGCTCGTCCCCCGCGAGCGCGGCCGCCATGGCGAGCACGTCGTCGGGTGCGAGAGGCTCCAGCCACACGGTCGCGGCCCCCCGGCGCACCAGCTCGTCGTGCACCGATCCCGGCAGGTCGTCGGCCGACTCGCCGATCATGACAGCAGTGCCGCCCGCCCGGACCACTTGACCGAGCAGGACGGCTGAGGCCCGGTCGAGGGCACCGACGTCGTCGACCAGCAGGATCGTGCGGCGCCGCCCCAGCACGGCCGGGAGCCGGGTGTAGACGGTCAGCGGCTCTGCGCCCGCCAGGCCGTGCTCAGCCACCAGCGCCGCGACCGCGACCAAGGGCACACCGGCCTCACCGTCGCGTCCGCGGACCAGGCCGACGTCGCGCCCCTCCTCGGCCAACCGGTCGGCGACCTCGCCCAGCAGGTGACTGCGACCGGAGCCACCCGCTCCGAGGAGCAGCACGGACCGTCCGCCGCGCACCGCCTCCAGCACCTCGGCGGCCGGCCCCAGGCGCCCGATCAGCTCCATGGCCGAAATCTAGTTGGCCGGAGGTCGTCGTGGGTCACGAACGGTGGCCGAGGCGCGGGGCGTCGGCTCGTCATGGGCAGAGCGTGCCAGTGGCGCCTTCCGGGGCGGGTGAGTAGTTCCTGCTCAGGGCAGCGGGCGCACCGCGTCGTGGGCGCGGGTCACGGTGTCCCGGCTCGGGGCGCGACTCGCGGCACCGCGTCGCCACGGGACCCGGCTGGCGCCACGTTCGGCGGCGTGGCGCCGACCGGGTCGACGTCGAGCGGCTCCTCGGGCTCGCCCGGCTCCTCCGGTTCCTCCTCCTCGAGCGCCAGCACGGTCACGGCCACCGAGCTCCGCGCCACGGAGTCCGTACCGTCACCCGCCTCCAGCACCAGGTAGTACGTGCCCGGAGGCAGGTCCACCGTCAGCTGCTGGCTCTGGCCCACGCCCAGGGCCTTCGGACTGTCCCAGTTCGGAAAGGGGACCGGGGTGCCGTTCACGTTGGTCCACCCGGTGGCGCTCGTCGCGTCGATGGTGGTCCACCGCACCGTCACGGAGTCGCCCTGCTCGACCGTGACCGACGACCCGTTGTTGATGTGCACGCCGGCTGCCAGCGCGGCCTGTGCCGGTACGCCCAGGCTCGTGCCGAGGGCCGTCAGGAGAGCGACGAGGAGGAGGTGCCGCCACGCGCGGTGGCCTCTGAAGGACGTCGAGGTGATGGTCTTCATGCGCCCAGCGTCGCGCCGTCGAGGGCGGGGTGCGCTGGGTAGACGCTACTCAGTGACGACCGTCAGCCCAGGGCGTGTCGCCGCACGAGGTCGGCGGCGTCGCTCGGACGCTCCCACCAGAAGAGGTGCCCGACGCCCGGCCAGACCTCCAGCTCGGCGCCCGGCACGAGCTCGGCCAGCCGCTGACCTTCGCCGACCAGGATCATCTGGTCCTCGTCGCCGTGCACGACGAGCGTCGGGGCGGCCAGGTCGCCGAGACCCTCGGCGGTGTCGTGCGCCATGCACGCCATGGCCTGCAGCTGCACCACGGGCACGGGCACACGCCGCGAGAGGGAGATCTGCGCGAAGCGCTCCAGCTCTCCGGGACGCTGCGCGAAGTCGCTGGAGACGTTGACCTCGAACGCGACACGCGTGGCCACGGCCGCGTCACGCGTGCCCATGGCCTCGATGATGCGACCGGGCCCGGGGGCCGAGAACGCGCTGGGTCCGCCGGCGCTCGTGCACCCGAGCACCACGCTGCGCACGCGGCCGGGGGCCCGCAGACACAGCTGCTGCGCCACCATGCCGCCCATCGAGATGCCCAGCACGTGCGCTGACTCCCACCCCAGGGCGTCGAGCAGGCGAGCTGCGTCGTCGGCGAGATCGGCGATCGAGAACTCGGCGTCGACACGCGAGCTGCCACCGATGCCGCGGTGGTCGTAGCTGGCGACCTCGAAGTCGCGGGCCAGGTCGGCGACGAAGTCCTCGCCCCACATGCCCCGGTGGCCCGACATGCCCTGGATCAGCAGCAACGGCTCACCGGACCCGACCACCTCGGCGTCGAGCGTCGTTCCGGACTCGGCATCGATGACGTGCTGCACGTGTGGCTCCCGTGGTCGTGGATCAGGACCCGGCCAGTCTGCCCCAACCGCTAGGCCGCGGGGCGGGAGTAGAGGCGTTCTATCAACGAGGGTCGAGGCGACACGGCGCGCCCGCTGCACGGTCATCGCCGGGTCGCGCAGGCGCATGGCCAGGTGTCCCGTGACGACCAGCAGCAGGTCCTCGGCCAGCTGACCGGCACGATCCCCCGCCACGGGCTCCGCCAGCTCGGTGAGCCGCGTCCGGAGCATGGCGGTGTCGATGCTGACGGCCTCGCCGATCTCGTCGGGCACGTCGGCGTACTCGGCCGCCGTCCCGAGCACCGCACACCACCGCGCGCCACGGGGACGGGCCGCGAACTCCTCGAGCGCGACGAAGACGGCGAGCAGCTTCTCGCGCGGCGTCTCGGCACGGTCGATGCACGCGTCCCACACCTCGGCCCACTGCTGGAGGCGCCGCTCCAGCGTGGCCGCGACCAGCGACTCCTTGCTGGGAAAACCGCGGTAGAGGGTGGCCGGCGAGACGCCCGCACGCTCGAGCACCGCGTCGACCGAGGTGGCGCGGATGCCCTGCGCGAAGAACAGCTCCTCGGCCGCGTCGAGCAGCTTCTCCATCGTGCGCGGGCGGATGGGCATGACCTCAGCCTAGACTCCTCAATATGAAACGCTCGTTATTGTTTGCGCCTCGGTCCCTCGCATTGCTGACGACCGGGACCGGGCTCATCGCTGCCACCTACGGCCTCGTGCGTCTCGCGTACGGACTGTTCCTGCCCGACGTCCAGGCCGAGCTCGCCATGAGCGACGGGACGGCCGGACTGATCGCCTCCGGAACGTCCCTGGCCTACTGCCTGGCCGCAGCCATCTCCTTGGCGACCGCCCACCGCCCGCGCCTCCTGGTCATCGCAGCCGCAGTGACCGCGGGAGGTGGGGCGCTGGGGATGGCGGCTGCCCCCGGGGTCGCGACGTTCGCCGTCCTGGCCGTCGTGAGCTCGGCGGGGGCCGGTTTCGCCTCACCGGCGCTCGTGGCGATCGTCCGGCGCAACCTCGCGGCAGCAGCACACGGTCGCGCCCAGGCGATCGTCAACGCCGGCACCGGTCCCGGGCTCGTGGGTGCCGGGCTGCTGGCTCTCGTGCTGCTTCCGCAGTGGCGGGTGGCCTGGGCCGTCGCCGCGGTCTTCACGGTCGTGGTGGCCGGCGCCGTCCTCGTGCTCGACCGCGACGGATCCGGCGGTCCCCTCGAACGGGCAACGCTTCCGCCGAGGTCCTGGTACACCGACCACGTCCTGGTGATCGCCTCGACACTGCTGCTCGGGGCAGCCTCCGCGGCAGTGTGGACCTACGGCAGGACCGTGCTGGTCGAGGCGGGAATGGCCGACCGGACGACCGTCGCCGCGTGGATCGCGATCGGCCTCGGTGGCGCCGCCGTCGTGAGCACCGCGCGCTGGGTGAGTGGCCTGCAGCCGACGACGGCCTGGGTCGTCACGACGCTGACCGTCGCCGGCGCCACCGCTGCCCTCGGGGCGGTGCCGTCGCACTTCGTGCTGGCCATGCTCGCGTGCATGCTGTTCGGGTGGGGGTTCGTCGCCGCCACCGGTGCCCTCATCGCGTGGACCACGCGCATCGACGAGCAACGAGCCGCCGCCGGCACGTCGCTCCTGTTCGTGGTGCTGGTGCTCGGCCAGGCCGGCGGCTCCAGCCTCAGCGGACTCCTCATCGAGGCCCGCGGGGCCGCCCTGACCTTCGCGGTGGCGGGCCTGCTGGCCCTCGGCGCTGGGTGTCTTCCGCTGGTCAGGTCGGGCCGGAAGCGACGGACGAGCGTCAGATCTCGTCGCGTTCCCGCCACATCCGGCCGGAGGGGGTGACGCGCTTTGCAGTGAGGGTCGACCGTGGAGACATGGACGGAGTCATCGCCTCGATCGCCCTCGTGCTGCTGGCCGTGGGCTGGCTCGCCGTGCTGGGCGTGCACGGGAGCCAGATGGGGAGCAGGCCCGCTCCCCGGACGATGAGCGAGCTGGTGCGAGACGGGCTCATCGACCTCGAGCGCATGCGCCGGTCCCGGGAGAACGACGAGGTCTGAGCCCTACGTCGTCGCCCGCACCGCCAGCAGTGCCACGACCACGCAGAGCACGACCGCGACGGCGGTGACGGCGAGCGGGAGTGTGCCGTTGCGCAGGACGGTGTAGCCGGGCTCGGCCGGAGACGGCATCGTCCACCGACCCCGAACGCCCAGCACCGCCACCCCGAGCGACGCGCCGCCGGCCAGGAGGCTGACGGCCCCCAGCACCGGAGCGTCGTCGAGCAGGGCGACCCGCGCCACGAGCAGCGCGACGATCGCGAAGGACAGCGAGCTGCGGCGCCACGCCAGCGTCGTGCGCTCCTGCTGCAGGCCGGGAGGACTCACCCCCGCGCGCCGATGACGAGCATGATGAGCGCGGCGGCGCCGACAGCAGCGACCAGCAGCACCCCGATGCCGTTGGACGGCAGGGGCCGGCCGTCGCGCAGGGCGCTCTCGGTGCGCGCCCAGCTGACCCACGCATTGAGCGCGCTGCCGAGAGCCGCAGCGGCCAGCAGGATCGAGGCGATCCTCGCCACCACGTCGCTGACGTCGAGGTCGAACACGTGCACCGCGGCCGCGCCGGCCAGCAACGCCAGCGTCGTGCGGATCCACGCGAGGAACGTGCGCTCGTTCGCGAGGCTGAAGCGCGGGTCGGGCTCGGTGCCGTGGCCGTAGACCCCGCGCGGCCAGCGGCGGTCGTCGGATCGTTCGGTCACGGTGTCACCCGTCCGTCACGCGGTGGCCTCGAGGCGGGCGAGCTCGTCGTCGGACAGCTCGAGGCTCGCTGCCTGCACGGAGTCGAGGATGCTCTCGGCCCGCGAGGCACCCGGGATCGGCACGACGGTCGGCGACAGCGCCAGCTGCCAGGCGAGGCACACCTGCTGCGGGCTGACGCCGTGGGCGTCGGCCACCTCGGCGAAGGCACCGAACTGGTCTCCCAGACCCGCGGCCTGGCCCATGCCACCCAGCGGGCTCCACGGCAGGAACGCGACGCCCAGCTCGGCGCACAGGTCGAGCTCGGCGCGGCTCGAGCGGAACGTGGGCGAGAACTGGTTCTGCACCGATGCCAGGCGGCCCTCGAGCAGCGTGTGGGCCAGTCGGATCTGGTCGAGGTCGGCGTTGGAGATGCCGGCCAGGCGGATCACGCCGTCGTCGAGCAGGTCGCGCAGCGCGCCGATCGTCTCCTCGTACGGGACGGCCGGGTCGGGACGGTGGTGCTGGTAGAGCCCGATCGTGTCGACACCGAGGCGCTGCGCCGAGTCCTTCACGGCACGCTTCAGGTGCTCGGGGCGGCCGTCGACGCTCCACTCCCCGGCGGGCGACTGCAGGTGACCACCCTTGGTCGCCACCAGCACCGAGTCGGCGTCGCCGCCCCACTCACGCAGGGCGCGGGCGATCAGCGACTCGTTGTGGCCGGTGTCGTCGTGCCCGACGTCGTCGGCCGGGCGGTGGTAGGCGTCGGCCGTGTCGATCAGCGTGACGCCGGCATCGAGCGCCGCATGGATCGTGCGGACGCCCGCGTCCTCGTCGGGACGCTGACCGACGGACAACGGCATGCCGCCGAGACCGATCGCCGAGACCTGGACGTCACCGATCGTGCGCTGGGGAACGGACATGGGACCACCTTCGAGGACAGACGTGGGGACGTCCTCGACGCTACTGGTGGCGGTCGAACGTCGCAGTCCCGTGAGCTGGACAGTCCCGTGAGCTAGGCGGGGTCGAGCGGCGCGAGGAACCGGATGACCGGCGGCTCGGCCACGACGTCGCCCAGCTGCTTCATCAAGGACTGGAAGGTCTCGGTCTCGCCGTGCGCCTTCAGCGCGTCCTTCGAGGCCCACTCCTCGAGCATCACGAACGCTTCGTCGTCGCGACGCACGCGGTAGAAGTCGTAGCGCAGGCAACCGTCCTCGGCGCGCACCGTCTCCAGCACAGAGGTCACGGCCTCCGCGAGCCGGTCGCCCTGTCCGGGCTTGGCCTGGAAGGTCGCGACGACCTCGATCGACTCGCTCATGGGTTCGTCCTCTCGGTGGGGGTGCGCAGGACCTTCTCCAGCGCCTTGCCGCGGGCCAGCTCGTCGACGAGCTTGTCCAGGTAGCGGATCTTCTGCATCAAGGGGTCCTCGACCTCCTCGACGCGCACACCGCACACGACCCCGGTGATCAGCGAGACGTGCGGGTTCAGCTCGGCGGCGGCGAAGAAGTCCTCGAACGTCGCCCCGGCGTCGAGGTGGTGCTGCAGGGTCGCCGCGTCGAATCCGGTGAGCCACTCGATGACGGCGTCGAGCTCGGCCTTGGCGCGGCCCTTCTTCTCGACCTTCGTCACGTAGAGCGGGTACACCGACGCAAAGCTGGTGGTGAAGATGCGGTGCATGGTCGGAGCCTAACCAGTGCCGGTGGGCGGGAGAAGGTAGACAGGACCCATGGACCTCAGCCTCAGCACGGAGCAGCAGAGCTTCCGCACCCTGGCCCGCGACTTCCTCCAGCGCGAGGCCGTGCCGTTCCGCCAGGAGTGGGACCGCGCCGAGTCGGTGAACTTGGCGATCGTGCCGAAGATGGCGCAGATAGGGTTCTTCGGGCTGACGATCCCCGAGGAGCACGGCGGCCTCGGCGGCGACTACCTGACGTACGCGCTCGGCATGGAGGAACTGGGCCGAGCCGACTCGGCCCTGCGCGGCATCGTCTCGGTCTCGAACGGACTGTTCGGCAAGTCGGTGCTGCGGTTCGGCAGCGACGAGCAGAAGCAGCAGTGGCTGCCCGGCATCGCCGACGCCTCGCTGCTGGGCTGCTTCGCCCTCACCGAGCCGGGCACCGGCTCCGACGCCGGCAACCTGACGACCCGCGCCGAGCGCTCGGGCTCCGACTACGTCATCACCGGCCAGAAGATCTACATCACCAATGGCACGTGGGCGCACGGTGCGCTGGTCTTCGCCCGCACCGGCGGATCCGGTCCGCGCGGCGTCACGGCGTTCCTGGTGCCCACCGACACCCCCGGCTTCGAGGCCCGCGAGGTCAAGGGCAAGCTCGGCCTGCGCGGCCAGGCCACCGCCGAGATCTTCCTCGACGACGTGCGGGTGCCGGAGTCCGCGCGGCTCGGCGAGGAGGGCCAGGGCTTCACCGTCGCCATGACGTCGCTCGACAAGGGGCGCGTGTCGGTGGCCGCCGGGTGCGTGGGCCTCGCGCAGGCGTGCCTGGACTCGTCGGTCGCCTACGCCACCGAGCGCACCCAGTTCGGCCGGCCCATCGCGGGCTTCCAGCTGGTACAGGAGATGATCGCCGACATGTCGCTCGACGTCGACGCGGCGCGGCTGCTGGTCTGGCGCGCGGTCGACCTGCTCGACCGCGGCCTCGGCGACACCCCGGAGTTCCGCCTCGCCGCGTCGAAGGCCAAGCTCTTCGCCTCCGAGGCCGCGGTGCGTGCCGCGAACCACTGCATCCAGGTCTACGGCGGGTCCGGCTACGTCGACGACAACCCGGCCGAGAAGTACCTCCGCGACGCCCGCGTCATGACGCTCTACGAAGGCACCAGCCAGATCCAGAAGCTGTTGATCGGTCGCGCGGAGACCGGCATCAACGCCTTCACGTAGGCGTCGGCGAGCCGCTCTCGAGGCTGGCGCGCACGGCCCGGCGGTCGGTCTTGTCCGAGTGCGTCAGGGGGAAGGCGTCGACGTGGTGGACCTCCTTCGGGCGCTTGTACGGCGCCAGGTGCTCCCGCGCGAAAGCGTCGATCTCGTCCGTCGTCGCGTCGCCGACGACGACCGCGACGACCCGCTGCCCCCAGCGGTCGTCGTCCAGGCCGACGACGCAGACGTCGGCGACGCCGCCGAGCTCGCGCAGGATGCGCTCGACCTCGGCCGGGTAGACGTTCACACCGCCGCTGATGATCAGGTCGGTGCGGCGGCCCTCGAGGTGCACGAGACCGGCATCGTCGATGCGGCCCAGGTCGCCGAGCGTGAACCAGTCGCCGTCCCACGTCTGCGCGGTCTTCTCCGGGTCACCCCAGTAGGTGAAGCGGGCGAACGACGGCGGCCGGCACCACAGCTGCCCGTCGACCACACGCAGCTCGCGGCCGGGACGCGGACGGCCGACGGTGCCCGGGTGCTGCAGCCAGGTGTCGGCCCCACAGACCGTGAACTGGCACTCGGTCGAGCCGTAGAACTCCACCACGACCTCGGCGCCGAAGTGCTCGATCGCCGTGCGTTTGACCGGCTCGGGGCACGGCGCCCCGGCGTGCGCGAGGAACCGCAGGCGGTGCTGGGACGGCGGGCCGAGCGCCACGAGGCGCTGCAGCTGCGATGGGGCCATGAACGTGGTCGTGACACTGTGCAGATCCTGCTCGATCCCCGTCCGCAGAGCGTGCTCGTCGAAGGCCGCCGGCACGTGGACGGCGCCCCCGGCGAGCAGCGTGTGGAGCGCGAACCGCAGCGGGGCCGAGTGGCTCAGCGGCGAGCAGACCCAGTGCTCGTCGCTCGATCGGAACTGCCAGACCGCATCCTCGTCGTCACGCAGCCCGTTGGCGGCGTCCTCGTCGAGCCAGCCGCTCCACACCGCCTTCGGTCGGCCGGACGTGCCCGACGTGAAGTGCATCGGGCGGCACGCGAACCAGCCGCCGAGCTCCGCCGGTCCGGCCGCGCCCGCCGCCAGCACGGAGCCGAGCCCATCCTGGTCGACCACGATCGCCGGATCGACGTCGTCGAGCATCGACGTGCGCTCGTGCACCGTCAGCCCCGCGCTGAGCACGACCGGCGCGTATCCCTCCAGCAGGCAACCGAAGACCGCACCGAGCAGCTCCGGCGTGTTGGGTGCGCAGAACGCGACGCGGTCGCCGGGCGCGATGCCGCGGGCTCGGAGTCCCGCGGAGAAGCGGGCGCCGACCTCGTCAGCCCCGGCCCGGTCGAGGCGAGGCGCGGACGGCGAGGTGTGGGTCGGCACCCGCCCATTCTGGTCGACCCGCCTCGCGAGCGGTGAGTTACGGGCCGAACTCGCGCACGGGCGGTGCAGTAGTGGCCGAATGGCGACCGGATTTGGCCCCTCACTCACCGCCCACTCGCGGGTTTGGCGCCCTACTCACCGCCCACCTCAGCCGCGCCCGCGGTGCCCGGAGTGTTGATTGCGCCGGGCACATGGTTCGCTGACGACCGACACGACCACCCCGAGGAGTCCCCGACGATGACCGACCTGCTCGACGATCTGGATCCCACCTACGGTGTGCTGATCGGTGGCACCTGGCGTGCCGGGGGCGCGGGCGTGGCCGACGTGCAGGACCCGGCCGACCTGTCGGTCGTGGCTCAGGTGTCCGACGGTGACGTCGCCGACGCCGTGGCCGCGGTCGACGCCGCCGACGCGGCGTTCGAAGGCTGGCGCCGGACGCCGCCGCGCGAGCGGTCCGAGATCCTGATGCGGGCGTTCCATCTCATGCGTGACGACGCCGACCGCATCGCCGAGCTGATCGTGGCCGAGAACGGCAAGTCGCTCGCCGACGCCCGGTCGGAGGTGGTCTACGCGGCCGAGTTCTTCCGGTGGTTCGCCGAGGAGGCCGTGCGCGAGCCAGGCAGTCACTACGCCGAGTCTCCGGCCGGCGGGACGCGCACGATCGTGACCAGCCGGCCCGTCGGTGTCGCGGCGCTCGTCACGCCTTGGAACTTCCCGGCCGCCATGGCCACCCGCAAGCTGGCTCCGGCCCTCGCCGCGGGCTGCACCACGGTGCTGAAGCCGGCCATGGAGACGCCGTTGACGGCGCTCGCGATCGCCCGCATCCTCGAGCGGGCCGGCGTCCCGGCGGGCGTCGTCAACGCGGTGCCGAGCAGCGACGCGGCCGGCGTCGTCAGCACCTGGCTGGGGGACGCTCGCGTCCGCAAGATCTCCTTCACCGGCTCGACCCGCGTCGGGTCGCTGCTGCTCAAGCAGGCCGCCGACCGCGTCGTGAACTCCTCGATGGAGCTGGGCGGCAACGCCGCCTTCGTGGTGACCGACGACGCCGACCTCGACGCCGCGGTCGCCGGTGCGATGGTGGCCAAGTTCCGCAACGGCGGGCAAGCCTGCACTGCAGCCAACCGCTTCTACGTGCACGTCGGCGTGGCCGAGGAGTTCGTGGCCCGGTTCGGTGCCGCGGTCGAGAAGCTCGCGGTGGGTCCGGCCAAGGAAGGCTCGGACATCGGTCCGCTCATCTCGGCCCAGGCCGTCGAGGGGCTCACGAAGCTGGTCGACGACGCGGTCGCCGGTGGCGCCCGGGTGGCACACCGCGCCGAGACGCCGTCCTCGGACGGCTTCTTCTACCCGCCGACCGTGCTGGTCGACGTGCCGGCCGACGCGGCCCTGCTCGACGAGGAGCTGTTCGGTCCCGTGGCGCCCATCGTCACGTGGGAGGACGACGACGAGGTCGTCCGTCTCGTCAACGCGCCCGACGTCGGCCTGGCCGCCTACGTCTACTCGACCGACCTGCAGCGGGCGTTGCGCCTCGGCGAGGCGTTCGAGGCCGGCATGGTCGGCGTCAACCGCGGCGCGATCTCCGACCCGTCGGCACCGTTCGGCGGCATGAAGCAGAGCGGTCTCGGGCGTGAGGGCGCTCGCGAGGGGCTCGATGAGTTCCGCGAGACCCAGTACCTCAGCCTCGCCTGGCACTGACGCTGCAGTTGACCAGTGTCGCGAGCCGCGCTGTGGAAAAATCTTCGGCGGCGCGTGGTGGCTTCACGTGCTGCCGCCCCCTCCCGGTTTCTTCGGGAGGGGGCGGCCATCGCCTCGGGGGTGCGATCGTGCGGGCTCTCTGCTGAACACCGCGTGGTCGTCAGGTGCCCAGCCCGGCGGGTCAGAAACCCCACGTTCCCCACATTTCTACGACCATCGCGGTCCGCGGTCGCTCAGGCGGCCAGCTTGCGACCGATGGTGATGGCCCGCTCGGCCAGGTGGTCGAGGGCCGCACGGTCGTCGTCGTTCAGCTCGCTCGACTGACCGGTGACCTTGCCGACGCCGTACGGGTTGCCGTCGTTGAACTTGAGCTGGTCGGTGTAGCCGGGCGGCACGATGACGCCACCGAGGTGGGCGAAGGTCGTGTGGAACGCCAGCAGCGTCGACTCCTGGCCACCGTGCGCGGTCTGGCTCGACGTGAAGGCGGTGTAGACCTTGTCGGCCAGCTTGCCCTGCGACCACAGCGGTCCGAGCGTGTCGAGGAAGCCCTGCATCTGGCTGGTCACGTGGCCGTAGCGCGTCGGCGATCCCATGATCACGACGTCGGCCCACTCGAGGTCCTCGGGCTCGGCGACGGGACGGTCGGCGATCTCGTCCACGTGAGCCTTCCAGGCGTCCTGGGACTCGTACGCCTCCGGCGGGGCGGTCTCGCGGACATGCCGCAGACGGACCTCGGCGCCCTGGCGCTCGGCGGCCCCAGCGATGCGCTCGGCCATGGCGTGGGTGGTGCCGTAGGACGAGTAGTAGATGACGGCGACGTTGACGGAAATGATGGCTCCTCGGGTGCTCGTCGGTCAGGGATCGTCGCGCCGAGCGGTTGTCGGCGCGACCATTCCAGCGTGGCACGCACTTCAAGACCTCGCAGGGCTGTCGTCAGTCGGACTTGTCGTAGGCGGCGAAGCCCAGCACCTCGTCGTCGCGTCTGATCTCGTAGCGCTGCCGGTCGGGAACGTCGACCACCGTGTCCGTCATGTCATCTCCTCGCGTGGGGACCTTCAGCCTCGGCAGCGGGGTGCGGGTTGCCGTGGAAGAGTCTCGGGCCATGGGGATGACGCGGGACCGGATCGCCGCGATCTGCTGGATCGCGACCGCCCTCGTCTACCTCGTCGCCGAGACGATCGCCGCGGCCGCGTACCCCGATTACTCCTACGCCGAGAACTACATCAGCGACCTCGGCGTCCCCGCCGAGTCACCGGCCCACCTGGTCATGAACGTCGGATTCGTGCTCCACGGCGTGCTGCTGGCGACGGCGGCGCTGCTCACGGCCCGTCTGCTCACGCGCCGTCGAGCGTTCGTCGCGATCGCGGTGCTGGCGGGGGTCGGGAACGTCCTCGTCGGGCTCGTACACTCGGGGCAGACCGACAGCCCCGTCGGGCCCCTCCACGGCGTGGGTGCCGTGCTGGCGATCGTCGGCGGCAACCTCACCGCGCTCGTCGCGGGGGTCGCGCTGCACCGCATGGGCCGGCGTGGGCTCGGGGCGACGTGCTCGGCCCTCGGCGTCATCGGGCTGCTCGGCGCGCTCGCCCTCGCGCTCGACGGTAACTCCAGCAGCATCGACCTCCTCGCCGACGGCACCTGGGAACGCCTCGCCGTCTACGCCATCACCGCCTTCGAGCTCCTGATCGGCACCGCGCTCCTGCGGCCCCGCCCCCGCTGAGTGGCACGATTCGGTCGAATTTTCGCTGATTTTGCAGCCAGAACGTGCCACTCAGCGTGGACGGCACGGACGTGACGCACCAGACATGACAGTCCCCTCGTGCAACTGCTTGGACGGGCGTACGCTCGCACTCGGCCATGAGCGAGATGGAGGCCGGCACCATGCAGAGCAGCTGGCTGACACCGGTTCGAGTCGTCCCCCTCGCGTTCCTCCTGGCGATCGTGATCGGCACCGCCCTCCTCGCGCTCCCGGTCTCCTCGACGGGCGAGGGCACGAGCGGACTGCTCCCCGCCCTCTTCACCTCGGTCTCGGCCGTGTGCGTCACGGGACTGACCTCGGTCGACACCGCGACGTACTGGACCCCACCGGCCAGGGCGTCATCCTTGCACTGATCCAGGTGGGCGGGTTCGGCATCATGACGCTCGCCTCGCTGCTGCTGCTGGTCATCGGCCGCAACCTCGGCCTGCGCAACGGCCTCATCGCGCAGCGCGAGACGCACGCCGTCGACCTGGGTGACGTGTGGTCGCTGGTACGGCGGCTCGCGGTCATCGTGCTGCTCGTCGAGCTCACCATCACGGCAGTCCTGGTGCCTCGCTTCCGGATCGCCTACGACGACGACCTTCCGACGGCGCTGTGGCACGCGGGCTTCCACGCGGTCTCCGCCTTCAACAACGCCGGCTTCGCCCTCTACTCCGACAACCTCATGGGGTTCGTCGACGACCCGTGGGTGACGCTGCCGCTGTGCGTCGCCGTGATCCTCGGCGGTCTGGGCTTCCCCGTGGTGGCCGAGGTCGTGCGCACGTCGCGGAGGCGCTGGAGCGTGCACTCGCGCATCACGATCTACGGCACCCTCGTGCTGCTCGTCATCGGCATCCTGGGGTTCGCGGTCTCGGAGTGGACCAACCCCGACACGATCGGCGACCTGAGCGCCGGCGGCAAGATCGTCGCCTCGGTCACCGGTGGCGTCATGCCCCGTACGGCCGGTTTCAACTCGATCGACTACGGGTCAGCGACGTCCGAGACCCTCATGCTCACCAACATGCTGATGTTCATCGGTGGGGGCAGCGCGGGCACCGCCGGTGGCGTCAAGGTGGGCACGTTCATCCTGCTGGCGGTCGTGGTCTGGAGCGAGCTGCGCGGCGAGCAGACCGTGAGCATGTTCGGACGCGACATGCCGTCGTCCGTGCAGCGTCAGGCCCTGACCGTCGCGCTCCTGGCCGTCGCCGCGGTCATGGCGGGCACGATGGCGATGATGGAGACGACCGACTACGGGTTCGAGCCGTTGCTGTTCGAGTCTGTTTCGGCGTTCGCGACGGTGGGCCTGTCGACCGGCATCACGCCTGACCTGCCGCCCGCCGGTGAGGTCGTGCTGATCGTCCTGATGTACATCGGGCGCGTCGGCGTGGTGACGGTCGGTGCCGCTCTGGCGCTGTCGCACCGCCGCCGGCGCTACACGCTCCCGGAGGAGCGCATCATCGTCGGCTGAGCGGCCGCGCGGTAGCGGTCGGTGAGATCCTGCCCGTCCTTGCGCGGTCGACGACCAACGGCCAGCCTGTGCTCACCGGGCCCGACCGAAGGCAGGACCATGGACTACGCCGAGTACCGACGACACGACGCCACCGCACTGGCGCGACTGGTGGCCGACGGCGAGGTCAGCGCCGCCGAGCTGCTCGACGTCGCGATCGCCCGGGCCGATGCGGTCGATCCGGCCCTGAACGCCATCGTCCAGCCGATGCACGAGCAGGCTCGGCGCCGGGCGTCCGCCGACCTGAGCGGCCCGTTCGCCGGGGAGCCGTTCCTCGTGAAGGACCTGTTCCAGGACGTCGCCGGCCTGAGCACCGGGTCGGGATCGCGCGCGACCACGAATCATCGGGCCGCGACGAACAGCACGGTCGTCCAGCAGTGGATCGACGCCGGACTGGTGATCTTCGGCAAGACCAACACCCCCGAGTTCGGCACGAAGGGCGTCACCGAGCCCGAGGCCAACGGCCCCACCCGCAACCCCTGGGACGTCACCCGAACCTCCGGTGGCTCGTCCGGCGGATCGGCCGCGGCCGTCGCGGCGGGCGTCGTGCCGATGGCCGGCGCCAGTGACGGCGGCGGCTCCATCCGCATCCCGGCCGCCTGGTGCGGCTTGGTCGGTCTCAAGCCGGGTCGCGGTCTCGTGTCGTCGGGCCCGAACTACGCCGAGTACATCCACGGCTCGGCCACCGAAGGCGTCGTCTCGCGGACCGTCCGCGACTCCGCCGCGATGCTCGACGTGCTGACGGCCACGCACGACCTCAGCGGCCCGTTCCTCCCGGCCCGACCGGACGAGTCGTACGCCGACCTGGCCCGCCGCGAACCCGGGCGGTTGCGGATCGGGTTCGTGACCGCTTCGCCGATCGACAGCGCCGTCGACCCCGAGGCGGTCGCTGCGGTGGAGGGTGCGGCCCGGCTGCTCGAGAGCCTTGGTCACGACGTCTTCCCGACCGCGCTCGACATCGACGGCCAGCAGATGGCGCAGGACTTCATGGCCACCTGGAGCGCCGAGGTGGCGGTGACGGTCCGCAACCTGCGAGCCCAGGGCGCCGAGCGGGGCGACTTCGAGCTCGACACCCTGCTGCTCGCGGCGGTCGGGTCCGCGATGAGCGCGCCGGACCTCACCGCCGCCCACCAGCGCTGGCACACCTATGCCCGCGCGCTCGCGGACTTCCACGCCGGCGCCGACCCGCTCCTCACCCCGTCGGTCGCGCGGCCGCCCGTCCGCATCGGTGAGCTGGACACCCCGCCCGCGCTGCGCGCCGTCTCGTCCGTGCTGCTGCGGTCCGGGCTGGCCGGTCAGCTTCACCGCACCAAGCAGTGGAAGGACACGATCGTCACCAACCTGGCCCCGGTTCCGTTCACCCAGCTGGCGAACATCACCGGCCGGCCCGCCTTGTCGCTGCCACTGCACCGCACCGCCGACGACCTTCCGCTCGGCGTTCAGCTCGTCGGTGCCCTCGGCAGCGAGCCCCAGCTGCTGTCGCTCGCGACCCAGCTCGAGACCGCGGCCCCGTGGGCCCACCTCGAGCCGGACCTCCGGGGGTAGGGGCGGATCAACGAACGGCACGACCGCCGCCCGGTCAGTACCGTGGACGAGGTGACGACGACACCGCTGGCGATCCCCTTCACCCAGCAGTTCGCCGCGGACCTCCCCGAGCTGGCATTGCCGTGGCAGGCCGCGGAGACGCCGGACCCGCAGCTGCTGCTGCTCAACGACGCGCTGGCCGCCGAGCTCGACCTCGACCCCGAGGCACTGCGCGGCCTGGACGGCGTCGGGCTGCTCGCGGGCACGACGGTGCCGCCCAGCGCCTCGCCCGTCGCCCAGGCGTACTCCGGTCACCAGTTCGGCGGGTACTCGCCGCGACTCGGTGACGGTCGCGCCCTGCTGATCGGTGAGCTGACCGATCGCGACGGCCAGCTTCGTGACCTGCACCTGAAGGGGTCAGGGCCGACGCCGTTCTCCCGCGGCGGCGACGGCTTCGCCGCGGTGGGACCGATGCTGCGCGAGCACGTCATCAGCGAGGCCATGCACGCGCTGGGCATCCCGACGACCCGCGCGCTGGGCGTCGTCGCGACCGGCCGGCCCGTGCGTCGCGAGACCGTGCTGCCCGGTGCCGTGCTGGCGCGGGTGGCGAGCAGCCACCTGCGCGTCGGCACCTTCCAGTACGCCGCGTCGACCGGCGACCTCGAGCTCGTGCGCCGCCTGGCCGACCACGCGATCGAGCGGCACCACCCGGAGGCCGCCTCCTCCGAGCACCCGTACCGCGCGCTGCTCGATGCCGTCGCGGCCGCCCAGGCCGAGCTCGTGGCGCGCTGGATGCTCGTCGGCTTCGTGCACGGCGTCATGAACACCGACAACATGACCATCTCCGGCGAGACGATCGACTACGGCCCGTGCGCCTTCATGGAGACGTACGACCCCGCGACCGTCTACAGCTCGATCGACACTGGCGGTCGGTACGCCTACGGCAACCAGCCGCTCGTCGCGCAGTGGAACCTGGCGCGCTTCGCCGAGACGCTGCTGCCGCTGCTCGACGACGACTCCGATCGCGCGGTGTCGATGGCGGAGGAGTCGCTCGGTGTGTTCCGCACGACCTACTCGGACACCTATGCCGCAGGCCTGGCAGCCAAGCTCGGCCTCCCCGCAGACGACGCCGCGCACGCGCTGGGCGAGGAGCTGCTCACGCTGCTTCACGCCAGCCACGTCGACTGGACCACGGGCTTCCGCGCTCTCGGCGCCGCCGCGCGCGGTGACGCCGAGCCGCTCCGAGGCCTGTTCCTCGACCTGCCCGGCATCGACGACTGGCTCTCCCGGTGGCGGGCACTCGACCCCGACCCCGCACTTCTGGACCGCACCAACCCCGTCTACGTCCCGCGCAACCACCTCGTCGAGGAGGCGCTCGACGCGGCGACGGCCGGTGACCTCGACCCTGTCCAGCGGCTGCTGGAGGTCGTGCTGCACCCCTTCGACGAGCGGCCCGGTCTCGAGCGCTACGCCACGCCGGCCCCGCAGGACTTCGGTCGCTACATCACCTACTGCGGCACCTGAGGTCGCCCCACCGAGACCCGGCCGTCCTGCACCTGCCAGAGCTGGTCGAGCCGGACGGTGTCCAGCAGCCGGCGGTCATGGGTGACCAACAGCAGGGCGCCGTCGTAGGACTCGAGGGCCTCCTCCAGCTGCTCGATCGCGGGCAGGTCCAGGTGGTTCGTGGGCTCGTCCAGCACCAGGAGGTTGACCCCGCGGGCCTGGAGCAGCGCCATCGCGGCCCGGGTCCGCTCGCCGGGCGACAACCGGCCGACCAGGCTGGTGACCTGATCGGCCTTCAGCCCGAACTTCGCCAGCAGCGTCCGCACGTCGGCGGGGGCCAGCTGTGGCATCGCCAGCTCGAAGGCCTCGCCGAGCGAGCGGTCCTCGGTCAGTCCGGTGCGGGCCTGGTCGATCTCGCCGACCGCGACCGAGGCGCCCATGCCGACCCGGCCACCGTCCGGCTCGAGCCGACCGAGGAGCAGGCGCAGCAGGGTGGACTTGCCAGCGCCGTTCGGACCGGTGACGCCGATCCGGTCGCCCGCGCTGACCTGCAGCGACGCTGGACCGAACGTGAACTCACCGAGTCTCGCGGTCACGCCGTCGAGCGTCGCGACGACCGAGCTCGAGCGGGGGGCGCTGCCGACCGTGAACTGCAGGGTCCATTCCTTGCGGGGCTCCTCGACCTCGGTCAGCCGGGCGATGCGCGACTCCATCTGGCGGACCTTCTGCGCCTGCTTCTCGGAGGACTCGACCTGCGCCCGGCGCCGGATCTTGTCGTTGTCGGGGGACTTCTTCATGGCGTTGCGGACACCTTGGGAGCTCCACTCCCGCTGCGTGCGAGCCCGCCCGACGAGGTCGGCCTTCACGCCGGCGAACTCCTCGTAGGCCTCGCGCGCATGTCGCCGCGCGACGGCCCGCTCCTCGAGGAAGGCGTCGTAGCCACCGTCGTAGACCGCCACCTGCTGCTGGGCGAGGTCGAGCTCGACGATTCGCGTCACGACACGGGAGAGGAACTCGCGGTCGTGCGAGACCAGCACCACCCCGGAGCGGAGACCGCGCACGAAGCTCTCGAGCCGTTCGAGGCCGGCCAGATCGAGGTCGTTGGTGGGCTCGTCGAGCAGGACCAGGTCGAAGCGGCTGAGCAGCAGCGCGGCCAGGGCCGCGCGGGCGGCCTGACCGCCGGACAAGGAGGTCATCACGGCGTCCGGGCCGACGTCGAGCCCGAGGTCGGCCAGCATCGACGGCAGTCGGTCGTCCAGGTCTGCGGCTCCGCTGGCCATCCACCGGTCGAAAGCCACGGCGTAGGCGTCCTCCTCCGTCCCGGAGGCATCGTCGCTCCCGAGCGCGGCGGCGGCCTGCTCCATCGCCACGGTCGCGTCCGCGGCCCCCGTGCGTCGGGCGACGTAGTGGGCGACGGTCTCCCCGGCGACGCGCTCGTGCTCCTGGGGCAACCAGCCGACGAACGCGTCCGTGGGTGCCGTCGTCACGCTGCCCCCGACCGGGTCCAGGTCACCGGCGAGGATGCGCAGGAGCGTGGTCTTGCCGGCGCCGTTCGCTCCGACCACCCCCACCACGTCACCGGGGGCGACCGTCAGGTCGAGCTTCTCGAAGAGGGTGCGGTGCGCGTGGCCACCGGCGAGGTCCTTGGTGACGAGGTGCGCGCTCATCAGGCGATCGTAGGTCCGCCGACCGGAGCTACGTGGCAGCGGTGCGAAGGCGGACCTCGCGTTCCATCCGCTTCTCATGACGCTCGCGCCCCTTGAGGGCCTCGGCCTCACGACTCTTCGGCGGCGCCTTCGTCACGAGGTCGTCGAGCAGACGTCGGGTCGCGAGCGCGATCTCGTCGATGGCCCGCTCGAACGGCTCGGCGTTGGCCTGCGACGGGCGGGTCGACCCGCTGACCTTCCGCACGAACTGGAGGGCGGCCTCGCGCACCTCGTCGTCAGTCGTCGGCGGGTCGAAGTTGTGGAGCACCCTGATGTTCCGGCACATGCTGCGACGGTAGCCCGAGGCGGCGCCCGCGACCACGCGCTCGGTACGTTCCGGGGGTGAGCGCTTCGGAGTGGTGGGGCCTGCTCGGCGTCTTCGCCGGAGGCGCGCTGCCGTGGCTCGAGGCCATCGTGGTGATCCCGGGCGGCATCGTCGCCGGACTGCCGGTGGTGCCCGTGGTCGCCGCGGGGATGATCGGCAACCTGCTGACGGTGGGCGTCGCGGCGTTCGCCGGGGACTGGCTCAAGCTGCGGCTCACAGCGTGGCGGAGGCGTCGTGTCGTCCCCGACGACGACCCCGAGGCGAAGGCGCGACGCGCCGCCACGACGCACAAGCGCCGCGCCCGGATCGAGCGCCTCATGAACCGCGGCGGGCTCCCACTCCTCGCCCTCCTCGGCCCGCTCGGCATCGGCACCCAGATCTCGGCCGTGGTGGCCGTGGCCACCGGAGTCCGTCCCGGACGCGCCTTCCTCTGGGTCGGTGCGGGCACGGTGTTCTGGTGCGTCGTGGTGGCCGTGGCGACCGCGGCCGGTTTCGACGCCGTCCGCGGCTGACGACCACGAACGGCGTCGGACTCACCCCGATCGTCGTGGTGCGGGTGAGGTGTAGGTGTGACCGGTGGGCGTGGTCCAGATGACCTCGCCGTTGGTGCCGCGCGTGGTCCTCCAGCCCGGCAGCTCCTTGATGAGGTTGGAGAGTCGGCACACTGCTTGACCGTTGGTCTGGGTGGTCGGCCCGCCTCGGCGGTGGGGCGTGATGTGGTCGATCTCTTTGCTGCGACACCCGCACCCGGGTTGTCGGCAGCGGTGGTGGTCGCGGGTGCGGATCCACCGCGCCAAGGCGCCGGTGAAGCAGCGTCGACGGGTGTCGAGCCTGGCCAGATCACCTGCCGGGTCGGTGAAGAGGCGCCGGTACCAGGTCTGGCCGGCGGTGTCGGCGATCTGTGCGGCCAGACCGGGGGTGATCGATCCGTGACCAGCGAGCTCTGCAGCCACCGGAGCACCCTGCAGCGCCTGCAGAGGCATGACGATGCTGAGGTCGACGTCGTGGCCCTCAGCCTGCGTGAGGCCCGTGACGCGTTCGAAGAGCGCCCCCGCCATGAGCTGGCCCCGGTAGCGCGGGTCACCGGCAGCACGCCGGCGATCGGCGTGGGACTGAAGGGCCTGATGGGTGGCGAGGAGCTGCTCGGCAGGACCACGCACGACGAGGGAAGCGATGCCGCCCGGCTCCGGGTAGTGGTGGACGTACTGGATGGCCCGCTCGGCGATCTCGCGCTGCCGGGCGGCCTCGACGTCGTGGGTGACGACGAGCTCGCGGGTCAGCTGCGTGGCCTTGCCCGGTGTCAGCTGCGTCAGGTCGCGCTCGAGCGCCGCGTCGACCGCCTCGGCTGTGTGGTCGTCGAGGTTCTGGATCTCGCGCGCGATCGCCCGGGCCACCGGTTCGCTGATCTCACCGGCACCGAACGCCGACCGCACAGCGCGCATCGGCTGCAGCGCCATCATCAGGGCGAACTGGGAGCGACCCGTCGCGGGCGAGACGCCACGGGCCATCGCGACCTCGGCAGCCACGGAAAGGGACGGGTCGCCGTGGCCGACCGGGACGTGCTGGAGACGGTCGCGGTAGAGACCGTCGATCTGCTCCACGATGCGAGCCTGGGCGACGCGCACGACCCGCTCCAGCGCGGCGACGGCGTCGATCCGCGAAGCACCGAGATCATCGGGCGCAAGGGCAGCGAAGTCCGTCGCCGCCACCGCGGCGAGAACGTCCTCCGGGGCCAGGTCCTCGAACATGCGACCAGTCTTCGAGACCCCTCCGACACCCCCAACGCGCGACCGCACCACCTGTGGACAACGGGGAACGTCGTGACCGACGCGCTGGGACTGCGAGGAATGCGATAGTCATGGCCCATGGAGCAGGTCGCCCTCGTCATCGGCGAGTCGCTGGTCGACGTCGTGCACGACCGGGACGGATCGAGCGCCGAGCGCCCCGGCGGCAGCGCCGCCAACGTCGCTGTCGCGCTCTCCCGCCTCGAGCGGCCGGTCTGGTTCGCGACCAGCTACGCCGACGACCGTCTGGGCGCCGTGGTGTCCCGGCACCTCCGTGACGCGGGGATCGAGCTGGCGACCGATCCGCACGTGGTCGACCGGACGTCCGTCGCCGAGGCACGGATCGGGCCGGACGGTGCCGCGACGTACGAGTTCGACGTCGACTGGCGGCTCGCCGAGACCCTCACCGTCCCCGACGACGTGACTGTGACGGCGGTGCACGTCTGCTCCTTCAGCGCGGTGCTGCCGCCGGGCGCTGACGGCGTGCTGTCCGTCGTGCAGGAGTGGCGCGACCGCGCGAGCATCTCCTACGACGTCAACGTCCGGCCCGACCTGACCGGTACCGGCGCGCACGTCGTGTCCCGCGTGGAGCAGCTGGTCGCGCTGGCCGATGTCGTGAAGGCGTCCGACGAGGACGTGGCAGCCCTCTATCCAGGCGAGCCCGAGGCCGCGGTCGTCACCCGATGGCTCGCTACGGGCCCTGCGGTCGTCATCGTGACCCGCGGAGCCGACGGCGCCACCGCGTTCGCGGGGCGCGGCAGCGTCGACGTGGCGGCCGTCGACCGCGGCCTGGTGGACACGATCGGCGCCGGGGACACCTTCTCCGCCGCGATCATCGACGCCCTGTGGGAGCGCGGCCTGCTCGGCGCGGAATCCCGGGACCGACTGCGGTCGCTCGACCTCGACGTCTGGCGCGCCGTCCTCGGCCACGCGGCGGCGGCCGCAGCCGTCACCGTCTCCCGCCCGGGGGCCGACCCGCCCCGCCGGGGTGAGCTGAGCTCGTAGCGGTCCCGAATGGGAGGCGTTGACGTGCGGGCCGACCACGAGGTCCGTAGCGTCGGGTCATGACCAAGCCGAGCTACAGCACCCTCATCTCCGCAGCGACCGCCGGCTATGCCGTGTTCGCACTCGCCAAGCCGCGACACCTGGGCAAGGCGCTGACCAACAGCCCGCTCAAGCAGCCCGAGTACGACGTGGTGGCGCGCCTCTTCGGACCCCGCGACCTCGCCATCAGCGCGCTCGCGATCCTCGCCCCGTCGGCGCGTGCCCGTGAGAACGCCATGATCGCCCGCGTCGCGCTCGACCTCTCAGACACCGTCCTGCTGACCGGCGAGGCAACGACCAAGACCGGCAAGGCCAAGGTCATCGGCGCCACCGTCACCTGGGCCAGCCTCAACGTCGCCGCGATCTTGGCCGACCGCAAGGCCTGACCGCACCACGAGCCACCGCCTCGCCTCAGCCCAGCACGAGCAGGAGGTCGCCGCCCTCGGCCTGGCGGGTCGAGGTGACGACGAGACGCTCGACCGTCCCGTCGGTGGGGGCGGTGATGGAGGCTTCCATCTTCATCGCCTCGATCGTGGCGACCGTCTGGCCGGCGCTGACGCTGTCGCCCTCGTCGACCAGGGGCGTGACGACACCGGCGAACGGCACCGCGACCTGGTTCGGGTTGGCGGTGTCGGCCTTCTCGGCCGCCACGACGGTCGACTCCGCAGACGTGTCACGGACCTGGGTGGGACGCAGCTGGCCGTTGATGGTGCCGACCACGGTGCGCATGCCACGGGCGTCGGGCTCACCGATCGCCTCGACGCCGAGCAGCACGAGGTGGCTCTCGTCGAGGTGCACCTCCACCTCGGTGTCGGGGTCGAGACCGTAGAAGAACGCGGCGGTGGGCAGCGCGGAGAGGTCGCCGTAGTGCTCGACGGCCTCCTCGTGCTCTGTCGCCGGTCCGGGGAACAGGAGCTGGTTGAGGGTGCGGCGAGGCTCGGCGGCGAGCTGCTCGGTCTGCTCGGCGGTCAGCTCGGCGACGGCCGGCTTGGCGTCACGACCGGCGAGGGCCTTGGAGCGGAACGGCTCCGGCCAGCCGCCGGGCGGATCGCCGAGCTCGCCGGACAAAAAGCCGATGACGGAGTCGGGGATGTCGAACGCCGACGGGTCGGCCTCGAAGTCCGCGGGGTCGGCGCCGACGGCCACGAGGTGCAGGGCGAGGTCGCCGACGACCTTCGACGACGGCGTCACCTTGACGACGTTGCCGAGGATGTCGTTCGCCGCGGCGTACATGTCCTCGATCTGCTCGAACTTCTCACCCAGCCCGAGGGCAACGGCCTGCTGGCGCAGGTTCGACAGCTGACCGCCGGGGATCTCGTGCCGGTAGACGCGGCCGGTGGGGGCGGGCAGGCCGGACTCGAACGGTGCGTAAAGGCGGCGCACGGCCTCCCAGTACGGCTCGAGCGCGTTGACTGCCGCGATGGACAGGCCCGTCTCGCGGGGCGACCGGTCGGTCGCCGCGACCAGCGCGGACATCGCCGGTTGGCTGGTGGTGCCGGCCAGCGCCGCAGAGGCCGCGTCGACGGCGTCGACCCCGGCCTCGATCGCCGCAGTCAGCGTGGCGAGCTGGCCGCCGGGGGTGTCGTGGGTGTGCAGGTGCACGGGCAGGTCGAACCGGTCCCGCAAGGCGGTGACGAGGGTGCGGGCGGCGGGGGCGCGGAGCAGGCCGGCCATGTCCTTGATCGCCAGCACGTGCGCACCGGCGTCGACGATCCGCTCAGCCAGAGCCAGGTAGTAGTCCAGCGTGTAGAGCTGCTCGGCCGGGTAGGACAGGTCACCGGTGTAGCAGAGCGCGACCTCCGCGATCGTGCTGCCGGTCGCCCGCACCGCATCGATCGCCGGACGCATCTGGTCGACGTCGTTGAGCGCGTCGAAGATCCGGAAGATGTCGATGCCCGTCGAGGCCGCCTCCGCGACGAACGCGTCGGTGACCGCAGTCGGGTAGGGCGTGTAGCCGACGGTGTTGCGTCCGCGCAGCAGCATCTGCAAGCACACGTTCGGGGCCGCTTCACGCAGCTCGGCGAGCCGGCCCCACGGATCCTCCTTCAGGAACCGCAGCGCCACGTCATACGTGGCGCCACCCCACGCCTCGATGCTCAGCAGCTGCGGCATCGTCCGCGCCACCACCGGCGCCGCCGCCACGAGGTCGCGCGTGCGGATGCGCGTGGCCAGCAACGACTGGTGCGCGTCGCGGAACGTCGTGTCGGTGACGTGCACCCGGTCGTCGTCACGCAGCGCGGCCGCGAAGCCCTCCGGACCCAGCTCACGGAGCCAGTCGCGGCTGCCGTGCGGCATGTCCGCATCCTCATCGATCGCCGGCAGCTTGGTGATCGGGTCGACGTCGACCGGCCGTGCGCCGTGCGGCTGGTTGACGGTCACGTCGGCCACGTAGGCCAGCAGCTTCTCGGCCGGGTGCTCGATCGACGGCGCGTGGACCAGCTCGGGGTGCTGATCGATGAACTGCGTCGTCGTGCCACCGCGTGCGAACTCCGGGTGCCGCAGCAGCGCCTGCACGAACGGGATGTTGGTCGACACCCCACCGATGCGGAACTCCGCCAGACCACGCCGAGCGCGGGTGATGACCGACTCGAAGGAGTCGGCGCGGCACGTCATCTTGGCCAGCATCGAGTCGAAGTGCGGACTGATCGCCGCCCCCACGTGCACCGTGCCGCCATCCAGGCGCACACCAGGACCGCCCGGGGAGGAGTACGAGGTGATGGTGCCGGTGTCGGGCCGGAAGTCGTTCGACGGGTCCTCGGTCGTGATGCGGCACTGCAGCGCGAAGCCCGTCACCGTGATGTCGTCCTGCACCAGGCCCAGGTCCGCCAGCGTCTCCCCCGCGGCGATGCGCAGCTGCGCCTGCACCAGGTCGACACCGGTGACCTCCTCGGTCACCGTGTGCTCGACCTGGATGCGCGGGTTCATCTCGATGAACACGTACCGGCCGTCGCCACCCAGCAGGAACTCGACCGTGCCCGCGCATGAGTACCCGATCTCGCGCGCGAACCGCACCGCGTCGGCGCACATCGCGTCCTTCAGCTCCGGGTCGAGCGCAGGGGCCGGCGCGATCTCCACGACCTTCTGATGACGGCGCTGCACCGAGCAGTCGCGCTCGTGCAGATGGACCACGCCACCGGCGCCGTCGGCGAGGATCTGCACCTCGATGTGGCGGGCGTCGACCACCGCCTCCTCCACGAAGCAGGTCGGGTCACCGAATGCGCCGTCGGCCTCGCGCATCGCTGCCTCGACCGAGTCCCGCAGCTTCGCCGGATCGTCGACGCGGCGCATGCCCCGGCCACCACCACCGGCGACGGCCTTCACGAACAACGGGTACGTCAACCGCTCGGCGGCAGCGACCAGCTCATCGGCGTCCGTCGACGGCTCCACCGAGTCCAGCACCGGCACGCCCGCGGCCTTCGCCGCAGCGATCGCCCGCGCCTTGTTGCCCGTCAGCTCCAGCACCTCGCGCGGCGGACCCACGAACGTGATGCCGGCCTCTGCACAGGCCTGGGCGAGGTCCGGGTTCTCCGACAGGAACCCGTAGCCCGGGTACACCGCATCGGCACCACAGTGCACGGCGGCGCGCACGATCGCGGCCGGGTCCAGGTAGGCCCGCACGGGGTGACCGCGCTCGCCGATCTCGTACGCCTCGTCGGCCCGCACCCGGTGCTCCGACCCGCGGTCCTCGAACGGGTACACCGCCACCGTCGTCGAGCCCAGCTCCCGTGCAGCACGGAACGCACGCACCGCGATCTCGCCACGGTTCGCCACCAGCACCTTCTCGAACATGCCTGCTCCCCTCGAGGTCCATCCCACTCTCATGGTCCACCGCTACCCGGCCGGCTCGCCACACGCCCCCGGGCGATTCGCATCGCGGCGCGGATCTCGCCATGCGAGGTCGCGTCCGAGACCGTCAGCCGGCACCCCGCTCCGAGAGCTCGCGCAGGACGGCGCGAAGCCGTGGCACGGACCGGCGGATCCCGTACGCCACGACGGCGGAGGAACCCCAGGCGAGCAGTCCGGTGCCCTCGCCGGCGTCCTCCAGCACTCGCGGCTCCCCCTCGAGCGGCAACGGCCCGACGACCTTGAGCGGCAAACCCGCAATCTCGGTCCAGAAGTAGTGGTCGACGACCGGCGCGTCGACCGGCAGCCCCAGGACCGACGCCGCCGCGACCCGGCCCTGGGTCACGGCGTTCGCCCAGAACGGACCTCGCACGACGGTGTCGCCGACCCGAACCACGGCGGCATCCCCCGCCGCGTAGACGTCCGCGAGGTTCGTGCGAGCGTGGTCGTCGATCACGACGCCCTGCTCGAGCTCGAGGCCCGAGTCGCGCAGCCAGTCGGTCGCCGGCTCGTCGCCCACACAGCTGACGACGGCGTCGGCCATGATCTCCTCGCCGTCGTCGAGCCGGACGCCACGGACCGGGCCGCCGACCAGCGCGGCACCCGACCGGCGGAACGCGATGCCGAGCGCCGCGGCTCGCTCGCAGATCGAGGCGGCCAGGTGTTCGCCGAGCAACCGCTGCAGGGGCGGATCGACATCCACGACGGTGACCGCCAGGCCGGCCTTGGCTGCGGCGGTCGCCACCTCGAGCCCGAGGAATCCGCCGCCCACGACGATCGCCGACGAAGCGTCGGCGATCCGCTCGCGGAGGTGGCGCGCATCCTCGACCGTGCGAAGGACGATCTCCCCGGTCTGCCCCGCCTCCGCGATGCGACGGGCCCGAGATCCCGTCGCCACGACCAGAGCGTCGAAGCGGTGCTCGCTGCCGTCGCTGGCGATCACGGTTCGCGCCTCGTGGTCGAGCCGTGTCGCGGAGGCCTGCACGTGCTCGACGTCCAGGGACGAGTGATCCATCCGGACCGTCGCCTCGTGGCCGGCATCGGCCAGCACCGCCTTGGACAGGGGCGGACGATTGGTGCCCCGCTCGGGATCGACCAGGGTCAGGCGACCTTCGTACCCGCGAGCGCGCAGGTCGCGGAGGACGGTTGCCCCTGCCGTCGAGCCGCCCACGACGACGACGGTGCGAACGGTCATCCTGCGCGCAGGGCTGCGACGGGGCACGCGTCGATCGCCCGCTGGCCGGCAGCTTCCTGCTCGGCCGGGAGCTCGGCACCGTCGAAGTGGTGGATCAGGTCTCCCTCGTCGTCGAGGTCGAAGACGTCGGGGGCCTGGTCGGCGCACAGGCCGTGGCCCTCGCACCGGTCGTAGTCAGCGATGATCCTCATGGTCACTCTCCTTCTCCGACGGGCACGAGCCGCAACGGCAGGTGGTCGAGCTTGTGGATGATGTTGTTCAGGCCCCAGGTAAGCTGGCCCGTCACCTCGATGCGGTCGACGCGTTCGACGACGGACCGCAGGATCGACTGCGTCTCGAGGCGGGCGAGGCCCTGCCCCGCGCAACCGTGCGAGCCCTGGCCGAAGCCCAGCTGGGCAGCCGCGTCGCGCGTGATGTCGAACGAGGTCGGCGCGTCCCACACCCGTTCGTCACGGTTGGCCGAGGCGTAGAACACCACCACCCGCGACCCGGCCGGCACCGCGACGCCGCCGACCTCGGTGTCGCGGGCGAACGCTCGCAACGGCGACTCGAGCCGGACCACCTCGTTGACGGTGTTCGGGATGAGCGACGGATCCGCCTTGAGCGCCGCCCACTGGTCGGGGTGCTCGGCCAGCAGCATCAGCGCACTGGCGATCGCGCTGATCGTGGTGTCCAGCGACGGCGCGAGGTAGTCGATCATCAGCGCCGGGCACTCGCCGCGCTCCACCTCGCCACTGGCGGCCTTCTCGAGGAGGTCGGCGCCCATCGAGCCGGGCAGCACCGCGTCCCGTCGCACGACCGATCGCGCGAACCGCATCATGCCGATGGTCGACGGGGCCGTGCGGAGGGTCTGGGCGTTGACCGGGCCCAGGGAGTCGAAGGTCGCTCCGGCCCACCGCAGCAGGTTCTCGCGTCCCTCCTGGGGCCAGCCGATGAGGTCGGGGACGAACGACGTGGGCAGGGCCTCGGCGATGTCAGCCACGCCGTCGACGTGCTGCTTCTCCACCGCGGCGGCCACGACGGCGTCGGCGCGCCGCTCGACCTCCTCGCGCATCGACCGCAGGGACTTCGGCGTCAGGCGAGAGGCGAGGATCTTGCGGCGGCGGTCGTGCTCCTCGCCGTCGCTGTTGAGCGTGGTGCCGCGACTGAGGCGGTTGGCCACCGGGTTGAGAGCCACGCCGCGGCCGGAGACGAACGTGGCGTCGTCCAGCAGCACCTGCTTGCAATCGTCGTAGCGCGTCACGGCGAGGGCCCGTTGCTTCGCGAGGCGCACGACGGGTCCAAGGGCACGCAACTGGTCGTAGTGCGGGTACGGGTCCAGGATCGCCTCGCGCGAGTACACGTCGGGGCGGTAGGTCGGGATCGTGCTGCTCATGCGGGAACCTCGGCAGGCGTGGGAGTGATGAGGGAGACGAGCACGGCGACCAGCGCGGGCACGTCGCGGCCGGAGGCCACGGTGGTGCCGTCGGGCCGCACGACCGCGGCTGTCGCCCGGCCCACCCGCAGCCAGTCGGCCAGCTCGGGGTGGGACGCCGCGTCGAGGACGGTGCATCCCCGAACCTCGACCTCGCGACGGTCGGACGGCGACGGGGCTGTCGCGGTCACCAGGGCCCAGCCCGGGCCCCTGAGGTCGTCGACGATGCGGCGCCCGGCGACGGCGTTGGGACAGAGCCGACCGGCCAGCCGATCGCCGCGCCGTGCGGCGACGAGGGCCGAACCCCGCAGGGGTGGTGTGTCGCTGTCGATGAATCGCCGGCGCACCACCGGTGCGCGATTCAGCACCGGGACGACCACCGTGCGGATCGCGTCACCGGCACCGCCGCCCCGCGTCATGATCGTGCCGAGCAGGCGCGCCGTGTCGATCATCGACCGCGCGTGCCGTGACCGTTCGGGCTCGTAGGTGTCGAGCACGTCCGCCGAGAGCGCCCCGGTGAGGAACCCGGCGACCTTCCACCCGAGGTTGCTCGCGTCGCGGATGCCGGCTCCCATGCCCTGGCCGATGAACGGTGGCGTGAGGTGGGCCGCATCACCGAGCAGGAAGATGCGACCCGAGCGCCACCGGTCGGCGATCGCTGCCCGGAACGTGTACTCGGCCGACCGGATGACCTCGAGCGTCGACGGGTCGACGCCCGCGGTCCACGGTGCGATCAGGGGGGCCAGCGACGAGAGCGATGCGAAGTCGGCGGCCGACTCGTGCTCGAGGAGCTGGAACTCCCAGCGGTAGCGCTCCGGTCCGATCCGCATGTAGGTGGCGGCCCGGGTGCTGTCGCAGACCTGGTGCACGCCCTCCCACTGCTGCAGGTCGGCGCGGGTCCGGATGTCGACGACGAGCCACCGTTGCTCGAAGCCGAGGTCGAGCATGGTCGAGCCGATCGTCCGGCGCACCAGGCTGTTGGCGCCGTCGCAGCCCAGGAGGACCTCGGCGTCGAGAACTCGTTCCTGCCCCGTGTCGGTCGCGCGCGCGTGCACCCGCACCCCGCCCTGACCGGTCTGCTCGATCGCGGTGACCTCGTGACCACCGAGAAGCGTGACCTCCGGCGTCTCGGCGAGCCGGTCGCGCAGGAGGCCCTCGAGGTCGGGCTGGTCGAACATGCTCGCGCGGGTGTGTCCACTGACCGGGGAGACGCCCTCGCGGGGGAACTCCCCCAGCACCCGCAGCTTCGCGTCGACCAGACGCAGCCCGCCGCCCGGCCGTGAGATCGCGGCGAAGCGCTCGGCGACGCCGAGGCGGTCGAGGATGCGGAGCACCTCGTCATCGAGGTGCACGGCGCGGGGCTGCGGGTAGACGCCCTCCCAGCGATCGATCACCGTGCTGGACACGCCGTGGCGCGCGAGCTCGAGCGCCGCACACGCACCCGTGGGCCCCGCCCCGATGATGAGCACCGGGGTCAGCACCGGGGTCCTCGTCGCGCTCACGCGGTCTGCACCTGGAGCACGAGGACGGCGACCACCGCAGCGCCCACGACCACGGCCGGCAGGGCCTGGGCCGCTCGGTCGCCCGCGCGCAGGTGGCACACGACGGCGCCCACCATCATGGCGGCCAGACCGACGGCCGCGGCCATGCCGGTCGGTCGCCAGGCCAGGCCCGCGGCGAGCCCGGCGACGCCGGCCAGCTCCAGCGCACCGATGACGCGGTAGCTGCCCATCGAGAACCCCAGGTGCGCAGCCCGCGCCCGCATGTCGGGGACGGCGGCGATCTTGGCCCCGGCCGCACCGGTGAGCACGAGGCCGACGACGACGGTGAGGACGATCAGCGCGGTGGTCATGGGGCCGCCTGACCGGTCACGACGTCCACCGCACGCTGGTGCGCTGCGAGCCCAGATCGAGCGCGCCGTCGTCGGTCGCGATCGAGACCTCCACGAGGTCACCGTCCTGCAGGTAGCGCGGGTTCTTGGCCTGCTTCGTGAAGAAGATGCGCCACTTGGTCGCGGGCGGCAGCAGCGAGCCGATCATCTCGATCGGCTTCGGCGGCGCGCTCAGGGCGGTGCCGACCGGCGTGCCCGTGAGGAGCAGGTCGCCTGACGCCAGCTGCTGGAAACGAGCGAGTGCCCGGAAGGCCTCGAGCGGGCCGTAGATGATGTCCGAGGCCAGCTCGTCCTGGCGCAGCTCGCCGTTGACCCACAGGCGCAGACGCAGCTCCGGGAAGCGCGCGAGCTCGCCCTCCTCGAGGATCAGCAGCACGGGTCCGACGGGGGTGAACGTGGGGTACGACTTGGACTCGTAGAACTGGGTCTTGGGCAGCTGCTGGTCGCGGGCCGAGACGTCGTTGGTCACGACGAGCGCCGCCACGGTCCCCGGGAGGTCGGACTCGACGAGCTCGGTGCCCACCGGGACCTCGCGACCGATGACGAGGCCGACCTCGACCTCGTAGTCCAGCAGGGTCACGTGCGCGGGGCGCACGATGTCGTCGTACGGGCCGCTGATCGAGCCCGAGGCCTTGCGGAAGAACGCGAGGGGCACCGCCGTGGGATCCATGTTGGCGTCGGTCGCGTGGCTGGCGTAGTTCGCCATCTGGGCGACGACCCGGCACGGCGCGCTGACGGGTGAGATGAGCGCGAGGTCGGCGACCGGCACCGGGTCACCGTCCTCGCGTGCGGCGAGGACCGCGGCGCGGTCGGCGAGCAGCTCGGCGGTCGTCGTGGCGTCGGTCGCGATGCGGACCGCGCCGTCGGCACGCTGCAGCCACCAGGCGTCGGGGGTGCGCAGGACGGGAAGAGTCATGAGCGGGCAACTTTCATCAGGCCGAACAGGCGGGTCAGGTCGAACTCGTTGTCGTCACGCAGAGCGGTGGTCATCGACAGCGCCTCGCGCAGGGACTCCCGGCCGGGGGCGATGCCGAGGAAGTCGGCGGTAGCGGGCGGACCCCACTGCGCCAGGCCGCTCGCGGTCATCTCGGCCCATCCGGGCTCGAGGGAGGCGTCGAACATGTCACCGTCGCTGAAGTGCTCGACCAGGAAGCCATCGGGGTCGCGCCAGTAGTCGAAGAGCTGGCTGCCCTGGATGTGGCGGCCGATGCCCCAGGAGTGGTGGTAGCCGAGGTCCTTGAGGTGCTCGCCGCCCGCGGCGAGGGCGTCGAGGTCGGCCACCTGGTACGCCGAGTGCACGTAGCGGTTGCTCGGCCCCAGGGTCATCGCGAGCGTGTGGTGGTCGGCGAGGGTCTCGCCGCGGTCGCAGCGGATGAAGCTCATGGTCGGGCCGCGGTGGCGCTGTCCCGGGTAGTAGAGGAAGTCCGAGACGATCAGGCCGAGGTGGTCGAGGTACCAGTTCAGTGACGCCAGGTACTTCGTGGTCTGGAGCACGACATGACCCAAGCGCTCCACGACTGCGGGCTCGCGCGGGGGACGCTGCGTGCGGTTGGCCCGGTCACGGGTGCCGCCGAAGTTGAACGTGTGGACGGGCTGCGTCTCGAGCGCCGGGTGCTCGATCGTGTCGGCCACGACGCGGACCAGGGCGCCCGCCGGCTCGCGGACGTCGACGCTGAGTCCGCCCAGGTGCTCGGGCAGCCGGCGGGCCTTGGTGCCGGTGGCCTCGGCGAGCCGCAGGAGGTCGGTGGTGACCGCGGCACGGAAGGCCGGTCCCACGAACCGCGATCCCTCACCCTTGCGGATGATGACGCAGGGGCTGCCGGGCAGCGCCCCGCGCAGGTTCAGCTCGTGGGCCGAGCGGTGGGTCACCGTGAAGCCGAAGGCGCGGGCGAACACCTCCGCCGCCGCGAGGTCGGGCTTCTCGAACTCCAACCAGGCGATGTCGTGGACCTTGATCACGGGGTCGCGCGATCGGTCGCGGTGCTCGCCGGGACGCGGTCCCTGCTCGCTGTGCAGGTCGCGGTGGCTGTGGTCATGCTCGCTCATCGACGATTCCTCCGAAACTGAAGATATCTTCAGTCTAAGCTCCGGCGTGCTCGGGAGCAACCGTGGGCTGGGCTAGGATCCGGGACATGTCCGGCGGCCCAGCGAGCACGACGCGCTTCGACCGCCGCCGCGCCCAGACCCGGTCCGCCCTCATCTCCGCCGCCCAGGACCTGCTGGTCGAGGGACGCACCGGGGTGCCGATCCAAGAGGTCACCGAGCGCGCCGACGTCGGCATCGGCACGTTCTACAACCACTTCGACTCCAAGGACGCGCTGTTCGCCGCCGCCATCGAGTCGGCGTTGAGCCAGTGGGCGGAGTCCCTCGACGCGGTCGACGACGGCACGACGGATCCGGCCGCCCTGTTCGCACGCAGCTTCCGACTGACCGGTCGGCTGCACCGGCTCGAGCCGCAGCTCAGCCGCGTGCTCCTGACCCAGGGGCACGCCCTCTCCCAGTCACCCGACGGGATGGGCCCGCGCGCGCGGCGTGACATCCGCGCCGCACAGGAGGCCGGCCGGTTCCGCACGGTCGACCTCGACCGCGCCATGGTCGTCGTGACCGGCGCGATGATCGAGCTGGGTCACCTGCTGCACGACCGGCCCGAGCTCGACGAGGCCGAGACGGTCGACGGCGTCGCGTCAGACGTCCTGGTGGCCCTCGGTCTCGAGCGCGACGAGGCCGAGCGTCTCTGCGCCGACCCCCTGCCGTGGTTCGATCGGCCGGAGGCCGGCTGAGCTGCGGCCGACCGATCGACGGGTGACGGTCCCGCCGGCATAGAACCAGCTAGTCCATCCAGTCCTGGCACGGTCCGGATGCGTCGAGAGAGTCGGCAATGGCCCCCTCGGTGATGATGCTTCCGACGCCCGTGGAGGTGGAGGCCAGGGCGTCCTCCACTGTCGCTCGACGCCCGTCGTCCCACCCCGAGAAGACGTCGTAGTCCGGGAGCTCGACCACGGGGCCCGTGGCGGAGACCTGCGCCAGCTCCGCGAGTCTGGCGGGGTCGGCCGCGAGCCCCGCACGAGCCACCGCGGCCTGAGACTCGTAACGGGCCTGACGCACCAGGTCGCCGCAGTCCGTGGACGTCGGGCCTGCTTCGGGCTCCGGGCTACACCCTGCGAGCACCAGGACCGCCAACAGCCCCGCCGAGATGGAGCTACTCCGGACGCACAGCATGACAGTCCCCCATCGGTCGCGGCAGCACGTTCGAGCCCACCCTAGGCCCCCAAGACTCCGGACCGTCGACAGCGAAAGAGCGGACTCAGCGAGGCGCCATCCGGAGCGCGCCGTCCATGCGGATGGTCTCGCCGTTGAGGTAGTCGTGGTCGATGATCATCGTGACCAGCTGCGCGAACTCGTCGGGTCCGCAGAGGCGCTGGGGGAACGGGACGCCCTGGGCGAGGCCGGCGCGGATCTCCTCGCTGACCGTGGCGAGCATCGGGGTGTCGACGATGCCGGGAGCGATCGTGTTGACGCGGATGCCGTGCTGGGCGAGGTCGCGGGCGGCCGGGAGGGTCATGCCGACCACGCCACCCTTTGACGACGCGTAGGCGACCTGTCCGATCTGTCCGTCGAAGGCGGCGATGGAGGCGGTGTTGACGACGACGCCCCGCTGGCCGTGCTCCAGCGGCTCGGTGGCGGCGATCGCCTCGGCGGCCACGGCCAGGACGGTGAAGGTGCCGACGAGGTTTACGTGGATGACCTTGGCGTAGAGGCCGAGGTCGTGCACGCCCTTGCGGCCGAGGATGCGGGCCGACGGGCCGACGCCGGCGCAGCTCACGACCGACCGCAGCGGGCCGGCAGCGACGGCCGCCTCGACGGCGCTCCTCACCTGCGCCTCGTCGGTGACGTCGGCCGCCACGTAGGTCACGCCGTCGACGTCGGGGGCGTTGTCGACGGAGAGGTCGATGCCGATCACGCGCGCCCCGCGGGCGGCGAGCGCAGCGGCGGTGGCGGCACCGAGGCCCGAGGCCGCTCCGGTGACGATGGCGGAGGTGTTCTGGATGTCCATGAGGTGATGTCCTTTCGAGGGGGTTGGGTCAGCGGGCGAGGTGGCGGGCGATGACGAGGCGCTGGATCTGGTTGGTGCCCTCGAAGATCTGCATGACCTTGACCTCGCGCATGTACCGCTCGACGGGGAAGTCCTTGGTGTAGCCCGCGCCGCCGAGCACCTGGACGGCGTCGGTCGTGACCTTCATGGCGTTGTCGGTGGCCACGAGCTTCGCGATCGACGCCTGACGACCGTAGGGACGGCCGGCGTCCTTCAGGCGTGCGGCGTGCAGGTACGTGGCACGGGCGGACTCGACGGCGGCGGCCATGTCGGCCAGCACGAAGCCGAGCCCCTGGTGGTCGATGATCGCCTTGCCGAACGCCTCGCGCTCCTTCGCGTAGGCGACGGCCACGTCGAGCGCGGCCTGCGCCACGCCGGTCGCCACGGCGGCGATGCCGAGTCGGCCGGCGTCGAGCCCGGCCAGCGCGATCGCGAGGCCCTGGCCCTCCTCGCCGAGACGCCGCTCCGCGGGGATGCGCACGCCATCGAGCAGCATCGTCGCCGTCGTCGACGACATGAGGCCCATCTTCTGCTCGGGGGTGTCCGCCGACAGGCCCTCGGCGTCAGCGGGCACGAGGAAGCAGCTGATGCCTCTCGCTCCGTCGTCGGACGTGCGGGCCATGACCTTGTAGAAGTCGGCCTGTCCGCCGTGCGTCGTCCACGCCTTCGCGCCACTCAGCACGTACTCGTCCCCGTCGCGCACGGCCTTGGTGCGCATGGCCGCGGGGTCCGAGCCCGCGTGCGCCTCCGACAGGCAGTACGCGCCCAGCTGGTCACCGGCCAGCATCTCGGGCAGCCAGGCCGCCTTCTGCTCCTCGGTGCCCGCGGTGAACAAGCCGAAGCAGCTCAGCGCGTGGACGCTGGTGCCGACGCCGACGGCGGCCCAGCCGGCGGCGATCTCCTCGACCACCTGCAGGTAGACCTCGTACGACTGGCCACCGCCACCGACCTCCTCGGGATAGGGCAGACCGAGCAGACCGGCGCGACCCAGGGTGCGGAAGACCTCTCGCGGGAACCGGGCGGCGCGGTCGTCCTCGTCGACCCTCGGGCGCAGCTCCTGGTCGACGATGGTGCGGGTCAGCTCGATCAGGTCGGCGGACTCATCGGTGGGCATCAGGCGTTCGGCTACCACGGGCACTCCTCAAGGTCGATACCGAGAACTGTACTGCAGGAAGGTCTTTGGTACTGTCCAGGGTATGAGCCTGGCGCAGCGCAGAGTGACGCCCCGTCGGGCCGCCGTGCTCGAGGGCCTGGTCGACCTCTTCCTCGCGGAGGGGTTCCTCGACTTCGCCGTCGAGGACTTGGCCGCTCGTCTCCAGTGCTCGAAGTCGACGCTCTACACGGTGGCGCCCAGCAAGGAACAGCTGATCACCGCCGTCGTTCGGGAGTTCTTCCGCAGCTCCACCGAGCAGGTCGAAGCACGTCTCGCGGCCGAGACCGACCCGGTGCTCCGGATCCGCACCTACCTCGACGCCATCGCCGAGGCCCTCTCCCCGGCCTCGGCCGCGTTCTACGCCGACGTCAACGAGTTCGCCCCGGCCCGCGAGATCTACCTGCACAACACGGCCGTCGCGGCTCGTCGTGTGCAGGACCTCGTGACCCAGGCGACCGGACCGCAGGCGACGATGGACGCGACCTTCATCGGCGCCGTGGCCGCCGCTGTGATGTCCTCGATCCAGTCCGGTGAGATGGAAGCCACGACATCGCTCAACGACGCCACGGCCTACCGACTGCTCGCCGACCTCATCACCGCCGGAGTCCCCGGCCACGAAAGGAAGCCCTCATGATCCGTACCGAGTTCACCGAGCAGTTCGGGGTCGAGCACCCCATCCTCTGCGGCGGCATGACCGGTCTCGGCACCGCCGAGCTCATCTCGGCCGTCGCCAACGCCGGCGCCCTCGGCTTCCTGACCGCCCTGACCCAGCCCTCCCCCGAGGCGCTGGTCGCCGAGATCGCCCGCACCCGCGAGATGACCGACAAGCCGTTCGGCGTCAACCTCACGATCCTGCCGACGATCAACCCCGTGCCCTACGACGAGTACCGCGCGGCGATCGTCGAGTCCGGCATCACCGTCGTCGAGACCGCCGGCTCCAGCCCCGAGCCGCACCTCCCCGACTTCAAGGCCGCCGGCGTCAAGGTCATCCACAAGGCCACCAGCGTCCGCCACGCCCTGTCCGCCGAGCGCAAGGGCGTCGACGCCATCAGCATCGACGGCTTCGAGTGCGCCGGCCACCCCGGCGAGGACGACGTCCCCGGCCTGATCCTCATCCCCGCCGCCACCCGCGTGCTCAAGATCCCCGTCATCGCCTCCGGCGGCCTCGCCACCGGCGCCGGCCTCGTCGCGTCCCTCGCCCTCGGCGCCTGCGCGGCGAACATGGGCACCCGGTTCATGGCCACCACCGAGGCGCCCATCCACTCCAACGTCAAGGAGCAGATCGTCGCCAACGACGAGCGCGACACGATCTTGGTGTTCCGGAAGTTCCACAACACCGCCCGCGTCGTCCGCAACGGCATCAGCGAGCAGATCGCCGAGATCAGCGAGCGCCCCGACGCCACGTTCGACGACATCGCCGAGCTCGCCTCCGGCGCCCGCGCCCGTCAGCGCGTGCTGGCCGAGGGCGAGATGGAGGGCGGCATGTGGTGGGCCGGCCAGACCCAGGGCCTCATCCACGACGTCTCGTCCGTCGCCGACGTCGTCGACACCATCATCGCCGAGGCCGAGGAGCTCCTCCGCGACCGCCTCCCCGCCACCCTCGTCTGACCGACCCTTCCCCAGGAGCCCCCATGACCTCACCGCCCGTCGTCTCCCGCGTCGAGGACGGCATCGCCCACGTCGTCCTCGACCGTCCCCAGAGCGCGAACGCCATCGACGTGCCACTCACCGCAGCCCTGCGGCACGAGCTGCTCGCGGCCGACGCCGACCCGGACGTGAGGGCCATCGTCCTGAGCGGCAACGGCAAGCACTTCTGCGTCGGCGGGGACGTTGCGGCGATGGCCGCGACCGAGGACCGGGAGGCGTTCCTCCGCGAGCTCGCGGGGGCGGCCCACGAGGCCGTCCGTGCCATGCACGCCAACCGCAAGCCGATCGTCGCCGCCGTGCACGGCGCGTCCGCAGGTGCCGGGCTCGCACTGGCGCTCAGCGCCGACGCCGTCGTCGCCGCGGAGTCGGCCAGCTTCGTGACGGCCTACGCGGCCATCGGCGTCACCCCTGACTGCGGGCTCTCGTGGCTGCTGCCCCGCATCGTGGGCTACTCCCGGGCGCTCGAGCTGTTGGTCACGTCTGAGCGGTTCAGCGCTGCGGACGCCAAGGCCTGGGGCATGGTGACGGAGGTCGTGGACACCGACCCCGTCCGCGCTGCCCACGAGCTGGCCAGCCGCCTCGGGCGCGGCGCACCCGGCATCGTCACCGAGATGCGGCGCCTCCTGCTCGACGCCCAAACGCAGGGCCTCGATGCGCACCTGGACCAGGAGGCCTCGACCATCGCGGCGATGTCGACCACCGAGGCAGCGGACCGGCTCATCACGGCCTTCGCTGCGCGCTGAGCCTCACTGATTCCGGGAGGCGCTGCTTGACGCCCCAGCAGGCAGACACGCCCACCCACGACGAAGCCCCCGCTCCGCGCTGACATTTCAGCGAGAACGGGGGCTTCGCAGCTGCGGTGGCGGTGGGATTTGAACTCGTTCCTGGCAGTCCGCTGACCTGCGGCGATACCCGTTCCCGACTGCAGTTCCAGCGATTCCGCCTCACGACGGCCAAGTCCACATCAGGCCGGATCACGCGGAAATGTGGGCGAAATGTGGGCACCGATCGAGCCGCTCACGAACCGGGCGCCTCACGCGTGCTGGTTGGTTGTTCGTCCTGTGCATGCTCCGCGTCGCCGACGCATCAAAGGGCGTCTCGAAGCAATCGGAGCCTGACCCGGTTTCCCGGACGCTCAATGTGTGTTGATCATGCCGCCTGGCTGGCGGTGGTGTGAAGGGTTTCGAACTCAACGGGCGAGAGGTCGCCGATCGAGGTGTGTCGGCGGCGGGGGTTGTACCAGCCCTCGATCCACTCAAAGATCGCTGCGGCGAGCTCGGTGCGGGTCGTCCAGTGATGCCGGTCGAGGAGCTCACGTTGCATGGTCGACCAGAACGATTCGATAAGGGCGTTGTCGACGCTGGAGGCTACCCGTCCCATCGATCCGAGCAGTCCGGCTGAGCGCAGGCGATGGCCGAAGACCCAGGACGTGTACTGGCTGCCTCTGTCAGCATGAACGATCGTCCCGGGCGCAGGACGGCGTTGCCAGCGGGCCATCTCGAGGGCATCGACGACCAGCTCGGAACGGATGTGGTCGGCGATCGACCAGCCCACGATCCGCCGCGAGTAGGCGTCGATGACGGTGCAGCAGTAGACCCACCCATCGGCAGCACGGTGCTGAGTGATGTCGGTGAACCACACCCGGTCAGGCCGGTCGGCGACGAACTGGCGCTTCACGAGGTCCTCGTGCGTGGCCGGCGCAGGTCGCCAACCTCTGCGCTTGCGGCGATGGCACACGCCCTGGATCCCGGCCTCGCGCATCAGCCTGGCGACCCGTTTGCGTCCCAACCGCATCCCGAGGCCGAGCCGCAGCTCGGCATGAACCCTCGGCGCACCATAGGTGCCGCGGGACTCGTAGTGCACGTCCCGGATCGTCTCGACGAGCACTGCGTCCGCCTGCGCACGTGCTGACGGCGGGCGCTCCAACCAGTCGTAATAGCCCGAGGTCGAGACCTTCAGGACCCGGCAGGCCACCGCGACGGGGAACCCGTCAGCGGCAAGCTCCTGGACCAGCCGGAACCCTATTTTGGGAGGACGTTCTCCCGGGCGAAGTAGGCGCTGGCGCGCTTGAGAATCTCGTTCTCCATCTCCAGCACCCGCATCCGGCGGCGCAGCTCGACCAGTTCTCGCTTCTCCGCCGACGTCAGCCCCCCTTGGCGCCGGCGTCGACCGCAACCTGGTCCATCCACCGACGCAGGCACGACTCGCTGATCCCCAGATTTCTCGCGACCTGGGCGACAGGTTCACCCTGCTCGACCAGGTCCAGTGCACGACGCCGGAACTCCGGCGGCTTCGCTGCAGGCATCACAGACTCGTTCCGAGACGATCATCGCCTCAACTCAGGTGTCCGCGAAAGCGGGTCAGGCTCCATCCCCCAGCACCGTCAATGGTGCTGGATAAAGGAACAGGGTGGGGCCAGCACGACGACCTAGCCAACCCGCCCAGCGGCCGGCTTGAGAAAACTGTCCGACCCGGGTGAGACCTTCACGGTCCAACAGCGGGAGGGAAAGATGGTGGACTGGCAGCAGGTCGTGTTCTTCGTGACGGACAGTAGACCGCTGCGCCGTTCGGCGGTAGGCACGCTACTGCTGCTCGGCGTCTGGGTGATCGGTCTCGATTCGCTCATGGCGTGGCAGCAGGAGCAATTGTTCGAACGATTTCAGCCGATGATCGACCGTATCGGCGAAGTCGGAACGACTACATCTGTCCCCGCCCCCGCCCCCGCGTCGTGACCTCCTGAACTCTGCCTGGTCAGTCCAGGAGAGGGAGGTCGCTGCCGATAGCTCGGTCGAACAGGCGGTGAACCGTCACGGGTTCTGTGCCGCTCTCAAACGGGGTGCGGCTCTCGGTCGAGAGCAGCGTAGTAGGCCTGCTCGTGTTCGGCTGGGGTTCGCAGCAGTCCTTCGACCTGTCCTCGGTCGAAGGAACACTGCTGCACCGACTGCATGCAGGAGGAAGGACTTGCTCGCGCCGTTCGCGCCCAAGAGTGCGACGACGGCGCCCTCCGGGACGTGCACTGTTGCCGACTCCACGCCCAGGACGGTATCGCCGTACCTGACCCGCAGTTCGTGGATCTCAAGCATCGGAGTTCTTTGCTCGCGTCACGAGGGGACACGCGTCTTCATGAGACAGAACAAAGACGGAGCGATTCACGCCCCGGTGAAGACAGCTCGCTCCTTGGCGAGGAAGGCCTTCAGTCCGGCTCGAAAGTCCGCCGACGCCATGGCAACCGCCTGTCCGTGGGCCTCCTGGTCCAGCGACCGCGCCACGTCGGCCCCCGCGAGGACGTCGTCCACCAGGTCCATGGACTGGGCGAAGGCCCGGGTCGGCCCGGAGGCCACCTCCTGCGCCAGGGAGCGCACGGAGGACAGGAGCTGGTCCTGCGGGACGCACCGGCCCACCAGTCCCCGGCTGAACGCCTCGGGACCGTCGATGGGCCGGCCACTGAGAATGAGGTACTTGGTCACGGCCTCGCCCATGCGCTGGGTCAGCAGCACGTGGAAACCGCAGTCAGGAATCGCACCGAGGGCGCCGAACGGCGAGGCGATGCGCGTGGTCTCGTCGACGAACGTCACGTCGGCGAACAGCGCCAGGCCGACTCCCGCTCCCAGGCAGTGCCCCTGCACGGCCGCGAACGTGGGCGCGGGAAACGTGTGCCACCCCAGCAGCGCCCGGTTGATCATCTCGAGGGACGCCTGGACGTCCTCGTCCGGTCCGATGCCCTTGAGGTCCCGGCCGACGCAGAATGACGTTCCCTCCGCCCGCATCACCAGTGCCCTCACCCGATCACGGCGAGCCGAGTCGAGCGCTTCCATCAGGGTCCCAAAGGCCTCGAGCCCGAGGGCGTTGAGGTGATCGGGCCGGTCCAGGACGATCTCCCCCACACCACTCGCATCACAGCTGTAGTTCACCGACATCGGCATTCCTCTTCGACAGGACCTTGAGTCGCGAGGTCATCGTCAGGTCGTCGTGCTGATTCACCGCACACCAGTCGAACGTCGCCACACCGGTCGACTCGTCGCGCACGCTGAGCTCGGCTGCGGTGATGACGCACCGGATGGTGTCCCCGATGAAGGTCGGTCTGGGGTACCGGACGCGATCGGTGCCGTAGTTGGCCACGATGGCCTCCGCGTCGGCCGGCACCCCCAGCCCACCGGTGTAGGCCAGGACCTGCAGCCCCGGGACGAGTCGCTGACCGAAGGCCGAGCGCTTCGCGTACTCGACGTCGCTGTGCAGCACGAACCAGTCGCCGGTCAGGGCGCACCAGTTGACGACATCGGCCTCGGTGATCGTGCGTCCGCGCGTCGTCTCCTGCATGCCGAGCTCGAGCGCGTCGAACCACGTGTCGACGAGCCGCCTCACCGGCCGGCCGCCGTCGCCTGCCCGGATCGCGAACGGACCAGGCTCTTGACCTCGCCTCGCGCGATCTTGCCCAGGGCCGTCAGCGGCATCTGCTCGACGAAGTGGATCGTCTTCGGGACCTTGTAGCCCGACAGGTGCGACCGGACGTGGTCGCGCAGCAGCGACTCCATGTCGGCAGCCTCTTCGGCCACCTGCTTCAGCACGACCACGGCGGTGATCGCCTCACCCCAGCGTTCGTCAGGGACACCCAGCACGGACGCCGACTCGACGCTCGGGTGCAGCATCAGCACCTCCTCGACCTCACGCGCGAGCACCGACTCACCGCCGGTCTTGATGCGCCCGCCCAGCCGCTCGACGTAGTAGACGTAGCCGTCGCGGTCACGACGACCCAGGTCACCGGAGTACAGCCAGCCGTCACGCCAGAGCCGCGCGTTCGCCTCCGGCTGGTTGAGATAGCCCGGGATGTAGGCGTCTCCACGGAAGGTCATCTCGCCGATCTCGTCGGTGGCAACCTCGTTGCCGGCCTCGTCCACCAGTCGCATCTCGACCCGCGGCTGGACCGTCCCGCAGGACCGCAGGATGTGCTCGCGGTCGGGGTTCTGCAGGGCCAACCGGTGGTCGGCGCTCGACAGCGACAGTCCGACGCCTCCCTCGGTGCCGATGCCCCCGATCTGCGACAGGTCGCAGTCGAACGTCCCCGAGAAGTCACGGATCTGGTCGATGGGGATCGGGTTCGACCCGTAGGCCACGTGCCGGATCGACGACAGATCGTGTCCGGCCCCGGCGCCGCGGCGGTGCTCGACCAGCATGCGCATCACGGTCGGGACCGAGACGAAGACGGAGACCTTCTCGCGCTCGATGGCGTCGAAGACCACGGCCGGGTCGGGCGAGGCCAGGACGACCAGCGTCTGCCCCAGGCCCATGGGGTGCATGGTGGAGAACTGTCCACCCTTGTGGAACAGCGGCAGCATCACGCAGAACACGTCATCGACGCGGGTCTCGGTGGCCACCACGAGGCTCGACGCCAGGGCGAGGTCGTTGCGACTCGTGATCAGCGCACCACGCGCCACTCCCGTCGTGCCCGAGGTGTAGGTGAGCGCGTACGGCAGGTCCTCATCGGCGTGCGACTCGAACGGCAGGTCGCGCGCGGCCAGCAACAGCGACTCGTACTCCTCGCCCAGCTCGATCGTGGGCAGGCCGATCGCCGAGGCGAGCTCGATCGCCACGTCGCGGAAGTGCGCATCGTGGATCAGGACTCGCGCCTCGCTGTCGACCAGCTGGTACGACATCTCGTCGCGATGGTGCCGCGTGTTGAGTCCGGTCCACCGCAGCCCCGCCCTCGAGGCCGCGAACATCAGCTCGATGTACTCGTTGCGGTTCTCGGACAAGATCGCCACCGTCTGCTGCTCGCCGAGGGCCAGGTCGTCCAACAGCACCCGTGCGAGACGGTCGACGCGATGGTCGAACTCCCGCCAGGTCCTGCGCGACCGCTGATCGACGAGCGCCACGCCATCGGGACGCCGACACGCATTAACGCGCGGAAGGTCACCTATGATAAGTCCCATTCACACTCTCCCAACCGATTGGTTAGTAGAGTACATCTCGATCCGCTCGGTTGTGAAGTGGGTCATCATAAAATTGACGAGGACGGGCACATGACGGGATCTGTGGCGATCATCGGAGCGGGTGCGATGGGGACCGGCGTCGCACGCTTGTGTCTGGAGGCTGGGCTGAGCGTCAGGCTGGCCGACCATTCGCCAGACGCGCTCGCTCGTGGGGTGGACCTCGTGCGATCACGCCACGCCGCGGTCGCCGACCAGATCGTCGGCATGGACGTCGACGAGGCACTGGTCAACTGCAGCGTCGTGGTCGACGCCACGCCCCAGATCGCCGCCGAGAAGCAGTCGATCGTGCGTCGCGCCGTCGAGCTGGCCCCGCCTGAGGCCCTCATCGGCACCATCACGCTCGGACTTCCCCTCGAGCGGATCGATCCCGATCACGATGCCCAGGCACGGCTGGTCGGCCTGCACTTCATGAACCCCCCTCACCGACTTCGATTCTGCGAACTGGTGACGCGTCGCGACGTCTCGGCCGTCAACGTCCGGGCCGCCGCAGACTTCCTCGACGGCCTCGGGGTCCGGCACGTCCGAGTGAAGGACGTCGCCGGCTTCATCCTGAATCGGATGTTGATCCCGTTCCTGTTCGATGCCGTCCGCGCGGTGGACGCGGGCCTGGGCGAGGCGCGCGACGTCGATCTCACGTTCACCGCGGGGTGCGGGCACCCGATGGGCCCCTTGAGCATTCTGGACCTGATCGGGCTCGACGTGGCTGTCGCTCTGGGTGACGCGCTGGTCTCAGAGACCGGCGACGTCGCACGGTTCGAGCCCCCAACCCTCCTGCGTCGCATGGCCCTGGCCGGCGAGCGCTTCGACGTCCGCCCCGCGCGGGTCGCGCCGACGCCCTAGGGCGTGTCGGACAAAATCGGCTTCCTGGTGGGCAACCGTGGTGGTTTCGTCGCGGTTCCACGCGCCCCCGGCTACTCAGTGGTCGTTGATCGTCGATGTTGCCGTCTCGGACGGGACGTCGGGGACGACCGTGCGCGGATGCGCGGACGATGTTCGAGGCGATCGTCTACCGGTATCGCACTGGAATCGCGTGGCGTGATCTGCCGGAGGTCTTCGGGCCGTGGTAGACGGTCTGGACGTGGCATCGCCGGATGGACGCGACGGGACGTGGGACGTGGTGCTGGACAAGCTCACGGCTGCTGCGGACTGCCGGGCTGTGGACTGGTGGGTACCGGTCGAATCGACGGCAGCTCGGCCACACCAGCACGCCGCCCACGTCACCCGCCGCGCAGGGGCCGAATCGAATTACACGAACCTGACCCGAGCCGCCTGACCATGTGGCCACGGGCTCCCGCTCGTGCTGCTGCTGACGCCTGGCCCGGGCCGGGGACTCGCCACTGTTCCTTCCCATGATGAAACAGCTACGGATCGCACCCCCGTCGGACCTCCCCGGACCCGTCCCGACGCCTTCCGGGCCGACAATGCCCCCTACCCCTCACGCGCGATCCGGGCCACCTACTAGCCGGTCGCATCGCCGCGGCAGGCCACCGAAGCTCGACGCCGACGACTACCGCGGGCGCAACGTCATCGAACGCCGCTACTGCCACCTCAAACAGTGGCGCGGACTCGCCACCCGCTACGACAAGCACGCTTGAACCATCTGAGCCGCCGTGGCCCTCGACACACTCATCGCCTGGACCCGACATTTGCCAGACATGCCCCATGCCCTAGATGCGCTCGGTTCCGGTGCGCGGCAGACCGCTCATCACGAATCGCACCACGACCTCGGCCAGCTCGCCCGCCGGAATCGCCCGGTCGGGCCGATACCACTCCACGAGCGTGTTGATTACGCCGATCGACAGGCTCGCCAGGACCGTCGGGTTGCTGCCCGCCTGCAGGTCGCCCGTCGTGACGGCCTCCCTCAAGATGGCGGCCGCCGCGGCGTCGAAGGCTCGCCGACGCTTGAGCAGGGACCGTTCGATCTCTGAGTTTCCCTTGAGCCGAAGCAAGACCTCGACTGTCGCCTTGTGGGCCAGCCCGATCTGAGATCCGCGACGCACCAGATAGGCGAATCGATCGAGGGGAGGGTTGGCGGTGGACTGGAACACAGCCTCTTGAAGCATCGACTCCAGCGCCGCCATGGCGGCGTCGAGGCCGTGCCGGAGGATGGCCTCCTTGCCGGCGTGGTGATAGTAGATCGCCGCCTTGGAGATCCCGAGTGCCGAAGCCACCTGGTCCAGTGAGGTCGCGTTATATCCCTGCCGACTGAAGAGTTCGAAGGCGGCGGTCGCCACGGCGTCCGCGTCGAGGGGCTTCCGGATCGGATCTTGTGACCTGGAGGACGCGGCGCCTCGGGCCTTTGACGACATCCCCCGACCTTAACAGAGTTGTGGTGTTGCGCGCCGAATCCCCCATGCGGTAATCTGACTTACCAATCGGTAAGGGGTACGGCGCATGACTGTGACTGAGGAAGAAATGTTCGAGGAGATCGTCCAAACCGGTGGACAGATCGAGCCTTCTGACTGGATGCCTGACAAGTACCGGGCGTCGCTGAGCCGGCAGATCGCCCAGCACGCCCACTCCGAGATCATCGGGATGCAGCCGGAGGGCGCGTGGATCACGCGGGCACCCAGCCTCCGGCGCAAGGCCATCTTGCTGGCGAAGGTCCAGGACGAGGCCGGGCACGGCCTGTACCTGTACGGAGCAGCCGAGACCTTGGGGACCGATCGGGCCGAGATGTTGGAGGGTCTGCACTCGGGCCGGCACAAGTACGCCATGAGCTTCGACTACGGCATGCCCACCTGGGGAGACGTCGCCGCGATGGGCTGGCTCGGCGATGGCGCCGCCATCGTCAACCAGGTTCCTCTCGCCCGGTGCTCCTACGGGCCGTACGCCCGAGCCATGGTGCGGGTGTGCAAGGAGGAGAGCTTCCACCAGCGGCAGGGGTTCGAGGCGATGCAGGCTCTGGTCGCAGGTACACCCCAGCAGCGGCAGATGGCTCAGGACGCGCTCGACAGATGGTGGTGGCCGGCGCTCATGCTGTTCGGCCCGCCCGACGACGCATCGCCGCGCACTGCCGACTCCATGAGGTGGGGCATCAAGCGCTACACCAACGACGAGCTGCGTCAGCGCTTCGTGGACATGGCTGCCGCGCAGGCCGATGTGCTCGGCCTGACCATCCCCGACCCTGCTCTCAGACTCCGTGAGGACGGGCACTGCGACTTTACGCTGATGGACCTCGAGGAGTTCACGGCGAACCTGCGCGGCGAAGGTCCCTACGCCACCCAGCGCCGCGACCACCGCCGCGCAGCGCACCAGGACGGCGCGTGGGTCCGCGAGGCAATGCAGGCTTACGACGACCGCGTGGTGGCGGCGAGGGAGGCCAGCTGATGTCCACGTACACCGAGCCACTATGGGAAGTCTTCGTCCGCCCCGCGCGGGGGCTGTCGCACATGCACGTCGGGAGCCTGCGCGCCTCTGACGCCGAGATGGCTGTGCTCAGTGCGCGAGACCTGTACACCCGCCGCAGCGAGGGAGTCAGCATCTGGGCGGTGCGCTCGACCGACATCGCCTCCTCCGACCCCGCCGAGCGGGGTGAGTTCTTCGAGACGGCGGCCACCAAGCCGTACCGCCACGCCTCGCACTACCACGTTCCGGACGGGCTCAACCTGTGAACGCCGCACCCACCACGCTCCCCACGGAGCCCGCACTCACCTCGTACCTCCTTCGGCACGCCGACGACAGCCTCGTACACGGCCAGCGCCTGTGCGAATGGGTCGCACGCGCACCGCGGATCGAGGATGACGTCGCCCTGCTCAACATCGCTCTGGACCACATCGGCCATGCGCGCACACTCCTCACCACGGTGGGCGAGCGCGAGGGTCGAGGGAGGAGCGAGGATGACCTAGCGTTCGGCCGCTCGGAGATGGAGTTCTCCAATGCCCGGGTGTTCGAGCTGCCGAACGGCGACTTTGGCCAGACCGTGGCGAAGCTGGTGTGCATCGCCCTGTGGGAGACCGAGCTCTTCGGCGCCTGGGCTGCCTCGGACGAGGCGGTCCTCGCTGAATTCGGATCGGGCGCCGAGCGGGAGTGCCGGTACCACCTCAAGTACGCCACCACTTGGGCGGCACGGTTGGCGGGCGGAACCCAGGAGAGCGCCGAGCGACTGGAGAAGGGGTTCGCCGCCGTCTGGCCCCACCTGGGCGAGCTGCTGGTCATCGACAGCCTCGTGACGGACCTCGCCGACGTAGGCGTCATCCCGGACCACGCTCGTGTCGGTGCCGCCTGGACGGCCCGGCTGTACGCCGAACTGGCCGGTCTCGGTCTCGCGCTTCCCGAGCTGGTGGCGCCCGCGGGGCCGCAGGGTCGCCAGGGAAACCACCTCGAGTCGTTCACCAGCCTGCTCGCTGAGATGCAGTACCTGCACCGCGCACATCCGGGTGCGACATGGTGAACACGGCCGGGGCGCAGGCGCTCGCGGAGGCGCGCTTCGTGGTGGAGTCCGTCCTCGACCCGGAGCTGGGTGACATCACGATCGGTGACCTGGGCCTGGTCCGCGACGTCAGGTGTGAGGACGGCCAGATCGTCGTGGAGGTGACACCGACCTATGGCGCGTGCCCGGCCTTCGAGGCCATCTGCCACGACATCGAGGTCGCCCTCACGGCCCACGGCCACCGCGACCCCAGGGTCATGCGACGAGCCCATCCGCCGTGGACGAGCGATTGGGTGACCGAGCGCGGCCGCGAGCTGCTCCAGGCCGGCGGCATCTCTCCGCCGTCGGAGCGAGCAGCCTCCGGAGCGGTGTTCGTGCCTCTGCTGTCGACTCGCACCGACGACGTCCCGCTCGACGTCGACGTCCCCTGCCCCGTCTGCTCCTCCACCGAGACCGAGACGGTCTCGTGGTTCGGATCGTCGGCCTGCAAGTCCTTGCACCGGTGCCGGTCGTGCCACGAGACGTACGAGGCCTTCAAGACGGTCGCCTCCACCTCCCCTGTCAGGAAGACCTCATGATCGACACCGTCGACGCGACCACCGCGCCCGGTAGCAGCACCGCCACCTTCCATCCCCTGGCCGTCGCGTCGATCGAGACGCTGACCGACGATGCGGTGGCCGTGACCTTCGCGATCCCCACGTCGCTCGCCGCGGGATACCGGTTCACGGCCGGCCAGCACGTGATCGTCCGTCGATCCGTCGACGGGGTGGAGCACCGACGGACCTACTCGATCTGCGCGCCCGAGGGTTCGGGCGACATCCGGATCGGCGTACGCCGCATCACCGACGGTGTCGTCTCGACGTGGATCACGTCTGAACTCCGGGTCGGCGACGTCGTCGAGGTCTCCACGCCGGCGGGCAGCTTCGGCCGATCGCTCGCGCAGCGGGCGCCCGACCACGTCGCGATGGTCGCGGTCGGCAGCGGCATCACTCCGACCCTGTCCATGGTCGCGACGCACCTGGCGACCACCTCGCACGCCCGAGCCACCCTCATCCTGGGCAATCGCAGCGCGTCCAGCACGATGTTCCTCGACGAGATCGCCTCGCTCAAGGACAGGTACCTCGACCGGCTTCATGTCATCCAGGTCTTCTCCCGTGAGGAGCGGATCGTGCCGTTGCAGAACGGCCGGATCGACCAGGACCGGACCGCATCGCTGCTGGCCGCCTTCGTGGATCCCGCCGAGGTCGACGATTGGTTCCTGTGCGGTCCGCTGGAGGCCATGAGCGCCGTGGAGACGGTGCTGCTGTCACGCGACGTCGACCCGCTGCGGATCCATCGCGAGCTGTTCCACGCCGGCCGCCCACTCGCCCGGCGAGACCTCTCCGCGTCCGACCAAGGCACGCAGGTCGAGGTCCTGTTGAACGGGAGCCGTACCGTGCTCACCGGCCGAGACCTCACCGGCTCGATCCTCGACGGCGTGCTCGCGCAGCGCGCTGACGCGCCGTTCTCGTGCCGCAACGGGATCTGCGGCACATGCAAGGCGCGGACCATCTCCGGAACCGTGGAGATGGAGTCGACGTGGGCGCTGGACTCCTCGGAGATCGACGACGGCATCGTGCTGACCTGTCAGGCGCGACCGACCTCCGAACGTGTGAGCCTCGAGTTCCTGTGACGGCGACGACCGCCGGACGAGTGTCGGTCCAAACCGTGATCGGACCCTTCTCACCAGGAGCCGACTTTGGCCACCACGCACCATGAGTCGACAGGGCCCGTCGCGATGACGGGCCTGGCCTTCACCGGGATCCACGGGAACCGTCTCGTCGGCGATCGCTGGAGTCCGACGACACCGACCCTCCCTCCGCTGCTGATGCTGCACGGTGGGGGCCAGACACGGCACTCCTGGGACGCGGCCGCGGCACGTCTGTCCGCAGCCGGAGCTGACGTCACCACCTACGACGCCCGTGGACACGGCGACAGCGACAGGGCGCCGGACGGCGACTACGGCCTCGAGACCTTCGCCAAGGACCTGGCCACGGCGCTGGAGACATTCGCGACCCCACCGGTGGTGCTGGGTGCCTCGCTCGGTGGCTTGTCAGCGCTGCTCGCGGCCGGCGAGTTCGGTGCACCCGCGAGCGGGCTCGTCCTGGTGGACGTGGCGCCGCATGCGTCACGCGGCGGGGCACACCGCGTCCTGGCGTTCATGCGACGCCACACCGACGGGTTCGCCAGCCTCGACGAGGTTGCCGAGGCGATCAACGAGTACAACCCACGACCCCGCAAGCGCCGGCTCGAAGGCTTGCACAAGAACGTCCGTCAGGGTCAGGATGGGCGCTGGTACTGGCACTGGGATCCGGCATTCCTGGACCACGGCAGCGAGCCGACCCAGACGTCGCTGACGGACCGTCTCGACGCAGCTGCGGAGAAGCTCACGATCCCGACCCTCCTTGTCCGGGGCACCGACTCGGACGTGGTAACACCTGAGGCGGCGCAGGACTTCTTGGCCCGGGTGCCTACGGCGACGCTGGTCGAGGTCTCCTCGGGACACATGGTGGTGGGCGACGACAACGACGTCTTCACTACCAGCGTGCTGCCGTTCGTGTCGTCGATCGTCCGAGCTAGGCCTGCCAAGGGCTCGGCCGGGTAGAGGTCGGCGGAGGCCTTCATGACCCACCTCTCCGCCGAGCCCGAGGAGACGCGGCGCGGAGCGACCGCCCCGCGGGATCGAGCAGCTATGGCTCGCGATCCGTGACATCGAACACAAACGAGCCCGACAGCGCCAAGCAGAAGGATCTGCCCAGGGGAAGCGGACCGCACCCGGCGCTCGTCGCGAGTGCCCTGATCCAGGGCTGGACCCAGCCCCTCAATGCACTCGTGATCGCCTACCCAGGCAGACTTCCGGAGTTCATCTGGAGATGATTGGAATCGGCAACCTACACCGACAACTTGGCAGGCTCTGGCAAGGAGCGACTGCGGCCTCGGAACTCCACTAAGACTTCAGTCCCGCGCCGAACGGTGACGTCGTATAAGCCACTGCGGCCGCGCAGAGCCCGCTCGGTCGCAGTGGCTACGAGTTCCTCGCCCTCCCGGGCCGGCGCGAGGAAAGTCACATCGGCGCCGGCGCCCACCACCGGGACACCGTGTGTGTTGCAGGCGTAGGCGAAGGCCGTGTCAGCCAGCATGAACAGGTAGCCACCGTGGCAGATGCCGTGGCCGTTGACCATCGACGTGGTCACTAGCATGTGTGTCGTAGCGAGTCCCGGGGCTACCTCACTGACCCTGATGTTGAGGCTGCGGCTGACCGCATCCCCCTTCTGCATCGCGGCGGCCTGCTGCTGTGCCCGCAACGCGGCGTCAGCGTCCTTCAATGGTGTTTCCCCACCCATCGACGACATCATGGGACCTCAACCGCCGCCCCCGGCTCTCGGAACCAATCGCGGATCTCGCGCTTGAGCAGCTTGCCCGTGGCGCCACGAGGCATTTGGTCGACGAAGACAATTCGCTTGGGCACCTCGAAGGTAGCCAGCCGGTCCCGGCAGAAGCGCCTCAGCTCTTCCTCCGCAACCTCGCTCTGAACGACTACGACGGCGACGACGACCTCCCCCCAGCGATCATCCGGGGCACCAACGACCGACACCTCCCGCACGGCTGGGTGCTCGGCTAGGACGTTCTCGACGACGACTGGGTAGACGTTGTACGCGCCGGTGATGATCAAGAACTTCTTGCGGTCGACGAGGTACAGATAGCCGCGCTCGTCGAGCCGGCCGAGATCCCCAGTCTTGAGCCACCCCCCGCCGGGCAGCGCCTCTAGTGTCTCGGCGGGCATGCCGAGGTACTCGGTCATGACCGCCTCGGACCGTACGACGATCTCACCGATGTCGCCGGGAGGCAACGTGTCACCCTGCTCGTCGACGATGCGAAGTTCCGTGTGCAGTGTTGGCCGCCCGCAGGACTGCAACAAACCGGGGTCGTGTTCGAGGGCCCAGCGATGGTCGCCGTCGTGGAGCATCGCGAACCAACCGCCGACACCCTCGGTCGACCCGTACCACTGTTGGAGCGCACACCCGAACTCGTCGATCGCCCAGCGGACCAACGCCGGCGAGGCCGGCGCCGAGCCGTACATGATCATTCGTAGGCTCGAGATATCGGTCGCTGGCCGATCTGGGTGGTCGAGGATGTCGAGCATCATCGTGGGCACCAGCAATGTGGTGGTGACCCGCTCTGCTTCGATTAGCCGCAGCGCCTCGTCAGCCGAGAACTGAGGCATCAGCACGATGGTGCCGCCGACGAACACGTTCCACGTCGCCAGCAGGATCGGCACGCCCGCGGCCGGCAGACAGTGCAGGAACACGTCATCAGTGCGCGCTCCACTCTGTAACCATGTGTTGAGTTGGGCCGCCACGACCGATCGTTGGCTCCAGACCACGCCCTTGGGGAACCCCGTCGATCCAGTGGTGTAGTGGATCGCGATCGCGTCCTCTTCCGCGATGTCCGGCCAGTCCTCCGGGACTAACGGTGCGTGCTCCGCCAGCAGGGTCTCATAGTCCAGTTCTTGGGTATGCTCGCCGTAACCGATGATCCGCCGCAAGTCCGGCAGGTTCGTCAGATCGACTTGGCTCAGGAGCTCCTCGGGAGTACCCCCCTCGACCACCAGCGCGGACACCCGAGCGTCACGGAGGATATGCTCAACTTCGCGCGCCGAGTAGCGCCAGTTGATAGAGGTGCGGATCGCGCCGGTGGTCGCGGCGCTGAACCACACCTCCACGGTTGGAAGGCCGTCCCTCCCGAGGGTTGCGACTACGTCGCCTTGGTGAACCCCGAGAGCGGCCAGGGCGGCGGACAGCCGACCGACCCTGTCGACGGTCCCTCCCCAGGTGCGCCGGCTCTCGCCGGAAACGTACGCTGTCCGTTCCGGCCAGGTCCGCGCCTGAGCCGCCAAATAGTCCCGCAGAAGCATCGAGCTACCCTTTCACGTTGCGGCTTGGTCCCGGTCGGGACGGGAGTTCATGTGTACTGCCGACTGGTTTCATTGCGCTGCCGGCAGACGACCGGTACGCAAAACTGCAACCGCGAGGAAGATCCCGCCACTGGCTCGGGTGGCCAGTTGCATTTCTGTGCAGCGCCGCCCCGCGTCTCGTGCCGAGCATCGGGATGGTTGCCCGGCTCACGCGCTGTCCGACAGGTACGAGCGCACGATCGCGTCGTTGGCCAGCAGTTGCTCGGGAGTTCCGACCATGCTGATCCGGCCTCGTTCCAACACCACGCCACGGTCGGCGATAGACAGCCCGGCCTCAACGTTCTGCTCCACCAGAAGCACCCCCATGTCGCCGCCGCGCAAGGCATCCAACGCTCGAAACAGGTCCCTGACCATCAGCGGCGCGAGCCCCAGCGAGGGCTCATCCAGGAGCAAAATCCTAGGATCTGACATGAGCCCACGGCCGATGGCTACCATCTGTTGCTGCCCGCCGGAGAGTGCCCAGGCCGGTCGGTCGAGGAACGTCATCAGCTCAGGGAACAGCTCCGACACTCGGTCCAGTCGCTGACGCACGGCCGCAGCGTTGATTCCGCGGGCGCTGACCAGCAGGTTCTCCCGCACGCTCAACGATGCGAACAGTCGGCGACCCTCCGGCACCCAAGCGATCCCACGGCGAGATCGGGTTAGAGCTGAAGTCGATGTGAGGTCCTCGCCCGCCAGTTCCAGGCGGCCCGCCAGGCTCGGCAGGACCCCCATGATCGACTTCATGAGGGTCGACTTTCCGACGCCATTCGGTCCAAGCACCGCGACGATCTCGCCGGGCTCGATCGCCAAGTCGACGTCCTCGAGCACGGGCCGGCCGCGGTAGCCACAGGCCATGCCGGTGATGCGGAGGGTCATATCGTGCCTCCTGTGTAAGCTGCGATGACGACCGGGTCGCGGGTGACATTGTCAGGAGCCCCCCCTGCGATCAGCCGACCTAAGTTCAGCACGTACATTTGGTCGGATATTCGGCGGACGAGACCGAGGTTGTGTTCCACCAGCACGATGCCCATGCCGTGCTCGCTTACCAAGCGCAGCAGCAGGTCACCAAGCCGGTCGGCCTCGCGCGAGTTGAGTCCAGCGGCCGGCTCGTCGAGGAGCAGCAACTCGGGTCGCCCGGCGAGCGCCCGGGCTATCTCCATGAGCCGCAACTGACCGTAGGACAGCGATCCCGCGAGGCGGTCCCGCACATCCGTCAAGCCTACGGTGGCGACGGCTTCCATGGCCGCCTCGTTCATCTCCCGCTCCAGGCGACGCTGGGACGGCGTGCCTAGCATGTCCTGCAGGAATCCGAGGCGGACCCGGCCATGCGTTCCGAGGAGGACGTTGTCCTGCACAGTGCGGCCCGGCATCACCCGGCTCGTTTGGAACGAGCGCCGAATGCCAAGTCGAGCGACGCTGTGCGGGCGTCCAAGCGGGAGGCCACTGTCGTCAACCCGCCCGCGCCCTCGCGTTGGTCGCTGCAGTCCTGACGCGATGTCGAGCAAACTCGACTTCCCCGCACCGTTCGGGCCGACGAGGCTGGTGATGGCACCAACGCGGAAGCACAGGGTCACGTCATCAAGGGCACGAACCCCACCGTAGTCCATCCCGATCTCGGTCAGCTCCAACTGCTTCACCGCGCGGACCTCCGCCCGATGAGGCGTCGGCCGACCGACCAGAGGTTCGTCGGGCGCGTCATGAGAGCCCGGCGCAACCTGTTGGCTGGCCGCGCGGGCTCTTCGGACTGCACGATCATCAGCACGATGAGAAGCCCACCGAACACCAGGCCCACGTTCTCCTCCACATTCTCGAACGCGATCGGCAACCACTCGAACCCGCCCACCGCAACGACCGGCCAGACCAGCGCACCCATCCCGCCGAGCACTACAGCGACGATGAACTCGAGGGTCAGCGATAGCGAACTGAGCTCAGGGGTGATGAACCGCACCGTCGACGCGAAGATGATTCCGCCTACTGCCGCGAAGACAGCGGACAGCACGAACATTTGACGCTTGACCCGCACGACGTCGACGGCCTGAGCAGCGGCCATCTTCTCGTCCAAGCCGATGGAGCCAGCGGCTCGACCGGTGCGCGAACCGCGGATGTTCCAGGCCAAGGCGAGCCCGACAGCTAGCGCTACCCATGCGAGCGCATAGGCATTCTCAGGCGTGTCCGCCGCGACGCCGCCTACCGACAAGGGTGTAACGGTCAACCCGTCGTCCCCGCCCGTGATCTCCCGGAGTGCGAAGATCACATTCTCTACGATCAATCCAAGCCCGAGCGTCGCAACGGCAAAGAAGAAGCCAGCTAAGCGCAGTAGGACCCGGCCGAGCAGCCCCGCCACCACGCCGACCGCAGTGACGGCCACAACGGCTGCCAGCCACGGAGGCAGACCCGGCTCGGGTCCAGCCAGGATGGCGTAACCGTAGGCGCCGCCGGCGAAAAAGGCGGCGTGCCCCAACTGTAATTGGTGTGTGATGCCGAAGATCAGTGCTAGTCCTACCGTGGCGAGACCGAAGGCCGGGATGACGGTCAGCGTCTTGAGGTTGTAGGTCTGCCCGAGCACTGGGACAAGCAGTGCGTAGAGAAGGGCGCCAGTGACCAGGACGCCGGTGAAGACGCGCCAAGCGCCCGGGGCGAGCATCAGTGCTGCTCCTTAGAAGAGGCGAGGATTCCGTTGGGCCGGACGAGCAGGACGAGAATTAGCAGCCCGAAGACCGACACGTCCTTCCAGTCGACTGAGTAGTAGCCGGCGGTGGCCGCCTCGGCAATCCCGAGGAGTAGCCCCCCCACCAGGGCGCCGAACGGCCTGTGAATGCCGCCGACTAGCGTGGCGACCAGGCCCTTGACCGCGAGCAAGGTTCCACCGGCGTAGTTCAGGAACAGCACAGGTGAGACGACGAACCCGACTACCGCGACCAGCATGAAAGCAATCCCGTGGGCGCCTGTGACCGTGCGGCGGGCATTGATGCCGACCGCGGTGGCCACTTCGGCGTCCGAGCTCACTGCACGCATGTCCCGCCCGACGGCGGTCCTCCACAGAACGAATGCCCAAGCGCCGAAGACGACCGCTGCAAGCAGCGTCACGTACAAGGCCTGGCCCGGCACGACGCTGCGATCGAAGAACACAGTGAAGACCTTCGGCACGCCAGGGAACTGGGGCAGAGAGTAGATGTCGGTGGACCAGAAAAGCTTCCACAGGTTCTGCAGTACTAACGCAAGCCCGAAGGACAGCACGAGCACCCGCAGCGGCGACCGGCTGCGCATACGTCGAATGAGCAGCATATCCGTGGCCGCGCCGATGGCGCCGCCCGCTACGGCGACGCCCAGGAGGCCGGTCCACAACGGCAGGCCAAGGCTGACTACGAGGGTGTAGCCCAACAGCGCGCCCAGCACTGCGCTCTCGCCTAGAGCGAGGTTGATCGTCCCGGTAACGCGGAAGATGAGGACAAAAGCCAGTCCCACCAGTGCGTATAGCAGACCGTTCTGAACGCCCGAGAGAAGGACTGTGAGCAGGAACTCCATACGCTCTCAATCTCGACAGGTGGGTCGCTGAGGCAGGAAATGGCCACGGGGGGCAGGGTGTCGCCGAAGAGGCGCCGCCGTTCCCTGGGTCACGATTCACCTTCGGGCATGTCCAGCATCGATTCCAAGTGGAACCGGCCGTCCCGGTAGATGCCCATGATGATCGATTCCGGACCCATGCCGCGGTGCTGTTTCGGTCCGAAATTGTATACACCGTTGGCGCCTGGCAAAGCATCTTGGCTTTCGAACCAACTGACGATCTGATCCGTGCCGCGCCCCTCCTCGAGCACAGCGCTGCCGATCTGCGTGAGGGCGTCGTAGGTGGCGGCCGAGGCGAAGCTCGGCTCCTCGCCTGGGAACTTGGCCCGCAGCGCTTCGGTGAACGCCGCAGTGGCCTCGCTGCAGGCGTAGCCCTCCGGCAGCTCATCCGTGGCTGCAGCAAGCGGACAGAAGCCGGCCACATACAGCTTGTCGTTGGAGACCGCATCCTGCATGCCCTGCTCCACGGCGGGCAGGGCCTGCGAGTGGAGGGCGACCGCAGGCATCTCCAGGCCGGCCTGCTCGTAGGACGCGGCCATGACGATTCCCGCTCCGCCGGTCGCGCAGAGGACGACCATGTCCGCGTCTTCCGGTACCTTGGCCATCTGTGCGGCGGCCGACTGGGCGTCGATAGCCATCTCGTCCCGACCGAGCACCTCAAGCACGCGGGCGTCCTCGTACTCGGGAAGTTCGAGGAACTCGCGACAATCGTTGCCGGTCGCGTCGGCGGTGTTGATCACGTACGCGTCGGAGTAACCCTGCTCTTTACCCCAGGCGAAGATCCCCGACATGACGTCCTCGGTTGTCGAGAGAGCGCCGAACATGGTTGGGTTTTGGTCCATGTCGCGCTCCCCGTAGCCGCCGCCGAGGTAGTAGAGGATCTTGCCGGACTGGCGCACCAGGGGGTCGAGGGCGATAACCGAGGCCGAGATGGTCGGGCCGACGACCGCATCTACGCCCTCACGGTCGACAAGGCGTTCGTAACAGGCGATCGCTTTCTGGGGATTGCTGGCTCCATCGCAAGTCACCGCTTCGAATGTCACGTCACCACCAGCGCGTGCGTTCAACTCGTCGAGCGCGACCTGATACCCCTGCTTCGTAGGCTCAGAAAACACCGATGCATTACCAGTCTCCTCGACAATGACGCCGAACTTGAAGACTCCGTCGCCCCCAGACTCCTCAGACTGGCCCGCGCCGCATGCCGCTGCGATCGATAGCGTCAGGAGGAGAAGCCCGACGGTCAAGAGCTTCCCTCCCCGTGAACCTCTTGAAGAACTATTTGTACGCAAAGTGAGCTCCTGCCTCATTGGTCGTCACGCGGTCGCATGCCGCTTGGTACTAGCGACACAAACTCCGCGACGTCCTAACCGAACGGTCGGTTAATAATGTCGGCGGTCTCTTCATGTGTCAAGGGTCACCATGTGCGCGGCCGCATGTCGGCATCAGGCAGGCGAAGCAATACAACGGTCATAGCAGTGGGCACTGTCGCGTGAGCGCCGGTGCCGCCGGGTGCGCCTGAACGATCGCGAACCGCCGACGATTAGGTTGGCAACGGGAACCTGTCGGTGAACGAGAGCTCGGGGTTGCCGGGACTGCTGCACGAATAGGTGACATCTGATCTGTGGTGCCGGGAGGCGCCGCTGGAAGGATGTGCACCATGCCCAAGCCCTATCCCCGTGAGTTCCGTGAGGACGTCGTGCGGGTTGCTCGTGGTCGTGAGGCCGGGACTCGTCTGGCCGACATTGCCGCCGATTTCGGGATCAGTGAGACGTGCCTGTCGAACTGGATGAAGGCCGCCGACGTCGAGGACGGACTCAAGCCCGGCACCACCGCGACCGACAACGCCGAGCTGCGGGAGGCGAAGTAGCGGATCCGTCTCCTGGAGCAGGAGAACGAGGTCCTGCGCCGTGCTGCGGCTTATCTGTCTCAGGCGCATCTGCCGGGAAAAGGCTCTTCCCACTCGTGAGAGAGCTGGCCGCCGACCGCATCCCGGTCACGGTCAGCTGCAGGGTGCTCGCGCTGTGTCGTCAGCAGTACTACCGCTGGCTCGCCGCCCCGGTCACCGACTCCGAGTGGGACAACGCCCACCTCGCGAACGCGATCCTGGCCGCGCATGACGACGACCCCCAGTACGGGTATCGCTTCCTCGTCGACGAGGTCCGCACCGCCGGGTTCGACGTCAGTGAGCGGACGGTCTGGAAGATCTGCTCCGAGAACCGGTGGTGGTCATCGTTCGGCAAGAAGCGTGGCCGCAACGGCAAGAAGGCCGGCCCACCAGTGCACGACGATCGCTTGAACCGCATGTTCCTGGCGGGGCGGGCGAACCAAATCTGGCTGACCGACATCTCCGAACACCCGACCGGTGAGGGGAAGGTTTATCTCTGCGCGATCAAGGACACCTGGTCGAACCGGATCGTCGGCTACTCCATCAGCGACCGCATGACTTCCGAGCTCGCCGTCAGAGCGCTCGACAACGCCGTCGCCCGACGAGGTGACGTCGCTGGCTGCATCGTCCACTCCGACCGAGGATCGCAGTTCCGCAGCCGGCGGTTCATCGCCGCGATCGAAGGCCACGACCTGGTCGGATCGATGGGCCGAGTCGGAGCAGCAGGCGACAACGCCGCCATGGAATCGTTCTTCGCCCTGCTCCAAAAGAACGTCCTCAACACCCGCCGCTGGGACACACGAGAACAGCTCCGGATCGCGATCGTGACCTGGATCGAGAGGACCTACCACCGCCGCCGCAGGCAAGACGTCCTCGGCCGATTGACGCCCATCGAATGGGAAACCATCATGAACCAGACCGTCACCCTGGCGGCCTAACCCCAACTGTCACCTATCGGTGCAGCAGTCCCAGGCTCCCGACCGCGTCGACAAGTCCGGCACCGTCACCCTGCGCATCCACGGACAACTCCGCCACATCGGCATCGGCCGAACCCACGTCATCCTGCTCGTCCACGACCTCCACGTCCGAGTCGTCAACGCCACCACCGGCGAGCTCCTCAGAGAGCTGGAAATCGACCCAGAACGCGACTACCAACCCCGCAAATAAAGAACACCCGAACCCGCTTCCGCAGGTTCGGGTGTCTCCGATCTCTTGAGAGATCACAACGCGGTGGCGGTGGGATTTGAACTCGTTCTCGACGATTCTCTGACCTGCGGAGATGCAGGATTCGGTCTGGAATTGCAGTGATTCTGCATCATGCCGCTACCGCGCACTTCATGCCAGATCACGCAGAAATGTGGGCAGAATGTGGGCACGGATCGGTCTGCCGCGCGCCGATGACCACTCGGCATCGTCGCGTCCGGGCCACCTCGAGTGGGGAAGGACAGCGGGGCCGACGCGGCTTCCCCACCTCGTCACCCGCCGAAGCCAATCGTAGTGAAGCGTGCTCGGTAACGGCTGTCGCCCCTGCCTCTCTCCCCGCCGCGGGGATGGCAACGCCGGGGAGCTCCACGGCGGCGTGTGCCGTCGGATTCCATCCGCGCTCAGTGTTTCTTAAGTGCAGGCGCTGTCAGAGTATGGAGACGTGGTACTACGCATCTGCGATCAGAGACAGTCAGTCGCCCAAGCGTTTGGGCACTGACTTTGCGATGTGGCCACCAAACGCAGGGGCAGCCATGAGACGGTGTGAAGATGAGAGTGGCAGGCGTCCACATCACGGGGAGCGCGTTGAACATGCTGTTCGCCGACTGCGCCGGCGGAGGCACGGTCTATATCTCCTCCACACGCATCAAACCATCCAGCAGCCTGCCGGAGGCGCGGATGTTCGCGGACCTCGTCGAGCGCATCACGGCGGAATTGCGCTCTCAGCAAGTCGAGGAGGTCGCACTGCTCGAGACGAGGAAGCGAAGCAGCCTCGCGTACAAGGATGCCTATGCGCGCGTCATCTCCGTGGCCGCACTGATTTCGGCAGCCAACGGCGCGCAGGTGCCGTTCAATACGCACAAGACCGAAGTGGTGGGCAGGGAGCTCGAACTTCCCGCCAAGTCACTCCAGACGATCTCCCCGGAAACCATCGCAATTGACTTTAAGCCCACCTATTGGAGCGGTGGCATGGCCGAAGCAGCCGCCGTCGCTGCATTCCGCGCCTAGGTCCCAGATGAGTGTGAACCCCGTCGACACGTCAGCGCCCGCGGCGCCCGACGATCAGGCACGACGCGTCAACGAGCACGTCCTGCGGCTGCCCTACGACTGCATCCGGTCAATTGCTGATGGCATCAACGAGGTCCGAGTATGGGACGACCCGTACCTGGGCTGTCAACACGTCGGCAAGCGGATCGACATCTCGAACATCCCCGATGACAGTCTGCCCGAGGCCGCGACCCTCCAGGCCGTCAGGCACGACAACATCGTGCCGATTCTCAGCGTCGCCCGCGTCGAGGATCCCAAATGGGACAAGGCTTCGATGCACGTAATCGAGATCATCACCCCGTTCTTCCCACGAGGGTCCGTCACCGACGCGCTCCTGGACGCTGTCACCTTCAGCACCACCGAAGCGATCGCCGTTATTCAGGCGACGCTCCGCGGGCTGTCCTACCTCCACGACGTTCACGGGATCTGTCACCGCGACGTGAAGAGCAACAACATCCTCCTGTGCGACGAGAAGGTCGCCCGGGTTGCCGATCTCGGCGTGGCCGGCCTGTTCGACGAGCACGGCGTCGCGACCGCTGTTCAAAACCCGACCCTGTACAGCTCGCCCGAGTTCGCTGGCACGAAGCAACTCACGGCCGCGTCCGACGTCTGGGGCGTCGGCCTCATGCTCCGTGAACTCCTGGGAGGGAACTTCGACTATGCCAGTTACTCCACAGATCACGTCCTGAGCAGACAGGCCCGCCGCCAGGCGATCATTCCCGCGTCAGACCTCGTCCTGCCCATCTGGACGCCGGACTCCCTGGCTCGCGTATACAACAAGGCCACCCAGCGAGACCCTGGCAAGCGCTACCAGACCGCGCGCGAGATGGACGAAGCCCTCAGCCGGGCGCTAGCCGTCGACTGGGTCGAGATCAGCGCCGACAAGCGGTGGGAGGCACCGTTCGTGCACCAGCCGGGCGTCCGCGTCGCCGTAACGGCTACGCACATGTCGCGCGCGAAGGTCATCAGAATGAAGGGTCTGGTCGACCGTGGCAACGGGTGGCGTCAGGCCATCAGCCCAGAGGACGTGACCGGGCTGCGCACGCCTCAAGCCCGGAAGTTCTTCAACCAGGCGTCGGTGATCGCGAGTGCCCGCTGAGCCGCAACCGAGACCGCCTCACGATCCAGCCCTGATAGCAGCATCTGTCGCCCCTGCGCCCGCCCTCGCTCCGTGACCATCCAGGCGGGGTCGTGACGTCCGCCCGATGGGGCGAGCCAACCGGCTACCACCAGTCGATACGTCGCATCGTCGACGACTCGTGACGTGACACCGCGCTTCGGATCCCACATCGCACCAGTGAGGCTGTCGCCCCAGGGCGATTCGCTCAGCTGGTCCAGCAAGTGTTCGACCAGCACTTGCACAGCCCAGGAATGGCGAGGCAAGAGCATGCCGTCAGCGGCGTCCTCGTAGGCGCAGATCGCTGCGCCTAGAAGCGCGTCCGAGCCAGCTAGGGCGCCGAACACAGGGATGTGCCCTGTGTCGAGACGCTCCGGCCTTCCCATGCCTTCATTGTTACATGTTTTCGGTAACTGGAAACACCTTTCATGTTTCGAGTAACATGGTGAGGTGGGACGACCTCGAAATGCAATGGCACAGTTGTCGAAGACTGTCTTCGGCCAGGTCCACCGCCTCGTGATTATGGAAGCGCTGGCCCGCGCAGACGGTCCAATCAACCCGACCGAACTAGCTCAGCAGCTCGGTTTTGCTTCGCAGAGCGCCTTGCAAGCGTCGTTGCGTGACCTTGAGGAGGCGGGCCTCATCGAGCGGTGCCCGGACTCTGGCGGCCGGACGTACTACGACCGGGTGGACAGTGCCGGCTGGGCGTTCGCCGAAGAGTTGGCGGAGCGGTCGCGAGAGGCGTAGGTCAGTGGCGAACTTTGCCACCGCAATATGTCTTACCGCGTAGATAATCTCGGGCTGTGACTATCGAACTGGCGGACACTCCAAGACGAGGTTGCGAAAGTTACGAAACAAGTTACGATAGTTTCGTAACGAGGAGTCAACCATGACAGTACAACCGCTGGACCAGGAGACCTACCTGCCCGACGACGCCAACGAGGTCGCCGCGGTCCTGAGCTTCATCAGTCGCCTCGAAGCCAAGACTGGCACTACGCCCGCGTCCCGCTACCTGATGAGCGGCCCTGGCGAGCACGAGCAAGTCGAGATCCCTGAGCACGCCTACCAAGTCCTCCGCCAGGTACTTCAGGCGATGCAGCGCGGGAAGGCGGTAACTGTCGCCCCACAAAACACGGTCCTGACCACGCAGCAGGCCGCGGATCTACTCGGCGTCAGCCGGCCCACGGTCGTGAAGCTTCTCGATGCCGGCCAGATCCCTTACGAGACTCCCGGCAAGCGTCGTCGGCTAGTGAAGCTCGACGATGTGCTCGCATACCGCGCCGCGCGCCGAGACGCGCAATACCAAGCGCTCATGGACACCGCGGCGGATTACGACGACCCGGAATCGACCGAAGTGATGGCATCACGCTTGAAGAAGGTTCGCTCCGAACTTGGCGCTGCCCGCCGGGCAACCGCTCAGGCCACCACCGCAGGCTGACCTTTGTCGATGTGAGGATGGACGCCTGTTCGCGGCCGTCCTCGACACCTGCGTCCTCTGGCCGAGCCTGCAACGCGACTTCCTGCTCTCTCTGGCGATCGAAGGTCTCTATCGGCCGCTTTGGAGCGAAGCGATCCTTGAGGAACTGCATCGTCACGAGCAGCTGAAGTTGATCGACCGCGGCCACAACGAGACAGCCGCAGCAACTAAGGCCGACTACCTGCTCGATCAGATGCGCTCCGCCTTCGGAGACGCGATCGTTCAAGACTGGGAGGCTCTCGAAGGCTCGTTCGGTCTGCCCGACATCGACGACGAGCATGTCCTCGCCGCAGCAGTCGTCGGAGATGCCGGCGCGATCGTCACCGAGAACTTCAAGGACTTCCCGCCCACGGCGGTGCCGTCCACGACCCAGATCATCAGCGCCCGAGACTTCGCCGCCGACGCTGTCGATGTGAACCCCGCAAGCGCCCTCCGCGCCCTCGGCCAGCTGTCCACCCGTCACACCCGAACCCCACACACCCCTGCAGAGATCCTCGACATCCTCGTCACTCGCTACGGGATGAATGAGGTCGACGAGATCCTGCGACCAATTGTCGACTGACTCCCACCTGCCGAAGGAAGATTCCGATCCGCAGGTCGTCTGACTTCGAACCCACGGCATACGCAAACCTGCCCGCCACGGTCGTCAAATGTGGGCACGGGATCCACCGTCGCCCGGATCCGGCGGTCCTGTGTCTTAGCGATGGATGAGTCCTTGAAATCCACTCGCCCGATGCTCGCCGCGCCCGGTCCGGCCGTCTCAGTCGCTGCCGTCGATCCAGGCGAAGAACTCGGATGCGGCGAAGACGGGCTTGCCGAGCTCGATGGCTTTGCGGGCCTTGCCGGACTGAGTGCCGGCCTCGGCGACGATCAGGACTTCGCACTTGCTCTTGGTGACGGTGTTGACCGGTTCGAGTCCGTGGGCGGTTGCGAGCTCGTTCATCTGAGCGCGTTCGAGTGGACCTGCTGTGGGCGAGTGCATCGTTCCGGTGAAGCACACGCGGGCTCCCGGAACGAGCACGTCCGCGATCGAGTCCCGTTCCGAGTGTGCTTGTCCCAGTTCCTCGCCCGCGTCGAAACCGAGCATCTCGCCGACGACATGCAATCTGCGAACGAGCGCCGGTATAGTTCCGGTGAGGGTCGGGATGAAGTTGCGGAGACGATTGGCCGCCGCGTGCCGGAGCGCGTCGTCGTCGGCAGCAGTGGGCGCTCTCTGCGCGCCGGCTCGGTGGTCGGGCTCGTCGCCGTCGAGCAGGACGGCGCTGAGGTCACGGCTGAGGTCGGGCTCGGCACTTGGGCGTCCCTGGTGAGGAGGTAGTTGACCTCTGCTGCGTCTTCGTCGGAATGGTCGAACTCCGTCGCGTCCGAACGGTCGAGACCTAGCCGATCGTGGGCGGACAGGGCCGCCCGAGCTCAAGCCATCGCCGTAGGCGCTTCGACCTCAGCAAGCTCGGCTGGCAGGAGGGCGTGACGCGGGAGATCAGAGCCCAGGGGCAGAGGTACGACTCGGCCGAGGCGCTTGAGTTCGAAGTCGATGAGGCCGAGCTGCTCGTCACTCTCGAGGCCGACGGGCGTACACCCGTCGAGGAGCGGTCCGAGGACGGCCCACGCTTCGGTGAGTGTGGGTGCGAACTGGATGTCGTCGACGCCGATGTCGTAGTCGTTCCGAGCGTTGGCGAGGTCGCGTTGCGGGTTGATGAGGGTGTTGATGCTCGCTGCTTCGCGGGGACTCGGGCTAGGCGCTGGAACTGTGAGCTATTTCTCCTCGACGATGGCCTTCATCGCCTTGCGGCCGTGGGTGGCGCCACCCATGTCGATCCAGATGGCGGCTGTCACGCCCCCGCTCTGCGCCGAAAATGCCGGCGAGAACGGGGGCGTGAGTTTGATCGACCATCAGGTCGACCACGGCAGAGCTGAGTCCTTCACAGCTTGCTGTCGAAGAACGGGATGACCTTCTTCAGAGCCTCTCCGGCGCCCTTCGGCTGGTCGTAGAGGTCGTAGTGGGAGACGTCAGGCAGCTCAACGAGCTGCTTGTCCTCGGACTTGGCCTTCTCGTAGATCTCGTGCCCGTCGCCGTAGGCACCGAAGGCACCCTTCTTGTCGCCGATGACGACGAGCAGGGGCTGATCCAGGAGCTCGTCGGCCAGGTGGAACGCGTCCCAAGCCATCACGGTTGCTCCGTGAGCGACCTCGAACGTCGTACAACCGTTCTTCGCCTGCCCACGGTCCGTGCGGTAGTAGTCGTAGGCCTCGATGATGTCGATGTCGCCGACCTGTTCAGCAGCCTCGGCAGAGCCGGGCAGGATGTCGTTCGCGACACTGTCGGCGCCGCGCGCCTCGGCCGTGCGCTGTTCAGCGATGCCCCGCAACGCGGCGAGCGGACCATCGCCCTGTCGTGCCATCTGACGCTGCATGCGACCGAAGTTCACACCGGTGATCGAGACGACCGCCTTGAACCGCTTCTCAGTCCGGGCAGACGCGAGCGTGTACCCACCACCACCACAGATCCCGAGGACGCCGATGCGGTCGGCGTCAACGTAGGGCAGGGTCACGAGGTGGTCGATGACGCGGCTGAAGTCTTCGACACGCTCGGTCGGATTCTCCAGGAAGCGCGGCATGCCACCGCTCTCGCCTTGGAAGCTCGCGTCGAACGCAAGGACGACATAACCCGCCTCGGCCAGCGCCGGGGCGTAGATGGTGCCGGAGGTCTGCTCCTTGCAGCTACCGATCGGGTGGGCCGCCACGATCGACGGATAGGTCGTGGACGGGTCGAAGTTCGGCGGGAGATGCAGGTCTGCCGCGATGTCCCAGTACATGTCGCGGTTGCGAATCGTCACGCGCTCGATGGTCGTGGTGGACATGGGTGCTCCTTTGCTCGCAGTGGGACCTTGTGTCCCTCTCGACCAGAGTGCGTCCGCCAGCGACTCGCACAACAGCCAGAGATCCCACCTAGGAACGATCTCTCCCAGGACAGAGAGCGCGCATCCACCTAGCGTGGACGACATGTCGACGTCACCCCAGATGCGCGCGCTCGGCGAGCTGTTCCGAGCCCGCCGGAGCGAGGTATCGCCCGCCGCGGTCCCTGCCCACGTCGTCAGCGCCGTCTCGCGTCGCCGCGTCCCGGGACTGCGACGGGAGGAGGTGGCGCAGGTCGTGGCCGTGAGCACCGACTATTACACCCGGGTCGAACAGGGGCGACTGATTCCGTCCGATCAGGTGTTCACGGCCCTCTGCCGGACGCTCGCGCTGACCTCGGAGCAGACCGCATATGCCGAGGACCTCCTCAACCACGCTCGCGGCTATGTCGTGACAACCCCAGGACGGGAGGCGACCAACGACCGACTTCAGCTCCTCCTGAACCAGTTGACCGAGCTGCCCGCCCTTGTCCTCGGGCCACGAATGGACGTCCTGGCGTGGAACCCACCCGCCGCGGCGCTCATCACCGATTTCGCTCGTCTCGCCTCTGCCCGACGAAATTACGTCTCCATCATCTTCACCATGCCGGCCATGCGTCAGCTCTACGAGGACTGGACCTCAGTGGCACGCACCTGCGTCGGGATCTTGCGCAGCGAGGCGGCCGACAATCCCGACGACCCAGAGCTCGCCGCGCTCGTGGGCAGGCTCTCCATTGCCAGTGACGACTTCCGCCGTTGGTGGGCCGAGCACCGCGTGGCCATCCAGGACTTCGGCGCCAAGACCATGATTCACCCCTCCGCGGGCACGATGCATCTGAACTGGGACTCCTTCACCTACGCCGGCGCAGCGCGACAACAGCTCATCCTGTGGTCAGCCGACGCTGGGAGCGAGGACTCCCACGCCCTGGCGGAACTGGTCTCCGCTGCCTACCAGGCCGATAGGGAGAACAGCCCGGACGACTCAGGACCGTCGGACGCCAGGGAGACCCTCAGTGTTCACGCCCACCGGAACAGGCCCGTTCGTACTCCGCCTCCGTGACATGCGGACCCCAGGTCACGTCGTCGCCCTCCCAGATGGCGAGGTGCTTCATGAAGCGGTCAGGTACCGCCCCGTGCCAGTGCTCCTCCCCAGGCGGGGTGTGCACGGTGTCGCCCGGGCGCATCACGAAGACACGGTCCCGGGTGGCGACAAGACCATGCCCCTCGATCACGTGGAGCGTCTGCCCCAGGGCGTGGCTGTGCCACGCCGTGCGAGCACAGGGGACGAAGCGCACCATGTTGACGCGCATCAACGACGGCGCCTGGCCCAGGGCGATCATGTCGTAGTACACGTCACCGGTGAACAGGTCGGCAGGTCCCTTGACCGTTGGTCGCTGGTCGAGAAGCTCCATTCTTCCCCTCTAACGCCTGATTGTCGCCGATGTGTGCGGGACAGTCGTCACTGGCACTCGATACCTCAGCGAGCGAACTTCGCCTGATAGGCCTGGAAGGCGGGTCGCGTGACCGCTGCCGCCTGCGCCCACGACTCCAGCTCGACCACCGCGTCGAACGACCCGCCCTCGGCGAGCCGTACGGCGCGCTTCATGTCTCGAGTCAGCTGTGGGTCGCGTGCAGCCCACCTGGTGGCCAGGGCCAACGCGTCGTCCTCGGGCTCGTCGACGAGACGGCTCACGAGTCCCGTGCGAAGAGCCTCGTGCGCGTCGATGCTCTGGGCGTCGAGAACAGCCATCATGGCGCGAGCCGAGCCCAGTCGATCGGTCAGGAACCATGTGCACCCACCGCCGGGATGCAGCCCGATGTCGGCGAAGGAGATCACGAACTTGGCCCGCGGCCCGGCCACGATCGTGTCGCACGCGAAGGCGATGTTGGCCCCTGCCCCTACGGCCACGCCGTTCACCGCCGCGATCGTCGGAATCTTCAGATCGCGAAGCCCGAGGAAGCGGGCGTAGACACCTTTGAGATCGTCGCGGATGTCGGCCGGCGGACGCGTCGTGTCCCCAAAGAGGCTCGACACGTCGGCACCCGCGCAGAATGCCTTGCCCTGGGCGGAGACCACCAGAGCTCGGGCATCCGCGTCGCGCGCGACGTCGGCGATCGCGACCGCGAGGTCGTCGAGCATGGGCAGGGTCAGCGCGTTGCGGCGGTCAGGGGCACTCAGCTCGATGTGCCGAACGCCGCCATCGGCATGGAGCTTCACCTCAGCCATGAGTGCTCCAGGGGTCGCTGTCACCAAGACCCTGCTCAGCGTGCACGCACCAGTCCCACGTCCCCTCCGCACCTACGTCGGCTGCCGCCTCGGCGAGTCTTCTAGATGCGTCCCGCTCGCTGTACAGCTCGTCGCGCCACGACCACAGTCGCAGGGTCGAGCGGTGCAGCGCGTGCTCTCGTGTGATGCCCATGGCCCCGAGGACCTGATGCGCCTTCTGTGCCACCTCGGTGGATGCACGCGACGCCACGATCCGGGCCGCGAGGATCCGCCAACCCTGGCCGTCAGCATCGAGCTCGTCGAGCGCCTCGACGAGTGCCGTCCGCGCGACGGCAAGCTCGGCGGCCATCCGCGCGATGGTGTGCGCGACGGCCTGGAAGGCGACCAGAGGACGCCCGAACTGCTCGCGGACCGCCGCGTGCTGGCGTGCTGCGTCGACCGCGGACTCCATCGCTCCCACGGTCATCGCCGCCAACAGCGTGAGCGATGTGCGCCTCAGGCGACCAGCGATCTCGGGATCGGTCAGCATCTCGGTGGCTGCGACTGCCGACATGCGGACCAGGTCCCGCGACTCGCCGGCGATGTTGGTCGCCGTCTCGATCTCGACACCGCTCGCCGCGAGGTCGACCATGGCCACACGATCACCGTCCTCGGTCGCCACCAGGACCAGCACCTGCGCCGCGGCGGAAGCCCACGGGACGCAGTCCAGCTGGCCGTCGAGGGTCCAGGTGCCGCCGGACCGCGTCGCGCGCATCGTGCCCGTCGCGGCGATCGTCCGGATCTGAGAGTCACCGACCGCGATTCCTGCACTGCTGAGGAGGTGATTGGCGAGCGCCGTCTCGACCACCGGGGCCGAGGCGCCGGACCTGGCCATCGCGAAACCGACTGCTGCGAGGTCGCGAAGCGCGCCGCCGGAACCGCCAAGATCTTCGGGACTGCCGATCGACGTCCAGCCCATCTCGTCGGCAACTGCCCACACCGAGGCGTATGAGTCCCTCTCGGTCTCACTGAGCGCTGCGAGCACCTTGGGCACGACATCCAGCACGTCGGGATCGAGACCTGGCGTCGTGCTGCTCTGACGACCCGCGTCCTTTCCCACGATCGAGAGCAGGACCTCGGTCGCTCCTCCACGCAAGGTCGAGGCGGGAGCGGCGACAATGGCGTCGGAGAGCAGGCTCGCCACGCCCGGCCGCGTGACCGGCGGCACGCCGATCGCATAACGGAAGTACTCCACGAGGTCCTGCTCGAACTCCGTTCCCTTGTGCTTGAGCAGAGCCGCCAGCAGCACCGGAGCCTCACCGGCATCCATCGCCTCGGAGATGTTGAGGGCCATGGCGCGCAGCGTGTGGAGCTGCGCCACCCGCTGACCCAGGCCGGCCTTCGGTGTCTGCGCCCGCTGGTCGAGGGCGAACGCCATCAGGGGATAGGTGCTCAGCACCCTTTCCATGCCTCCGCGCTCGAAGGACAGCTGTTCGGTGACCTGTTTCCATCCGTTGCCGGGCGTGCCGATCACATGGGCCTCGGGCACGAAGACGTCCTCGATGATCGTCTCGTTGAAGTGATGCTGCCCGCTGAGGTCGAAGATCGGGCGGATCTCGACGCCCTCGGACGAGAGATCGACGATCAGCTCGGTGAGGCCTTCGTGCTTGCGCGCCGCGGACGCCGACCGTGCCAGGACGTACGCGTGCGTGGATCGGTGGGCGTGGCTCGTCCAGATCTTTCGGCCGGTCACCTGGTAGCCACCCTCGACCGGCACAGCCTTGGTACGTACCGCCGCCAGGTCGGAACCCGACTCCGACTCACTCATTCCCAGACAGAAGGAGACCCCGCCGGAGGCAATCTTGGGCAGGAACTCCGCCTGCAGGGCCGGGCTGCCGTGGCGCAGGATCGCCGGGCCGATCTGGCGGTCAGAGATCCAGTGGGCGGCCACAGGAGCGCCGAGCCTGAGGAGCTCCTCAGTGACGATGAGGCGCTCGACGTTGGAAGCGTCACCCCCGCCGAACGCTTCGGGCCAGGTCAGTCCCACGAGCCCCGCATTCACGAGACGCTGGGTGAAGTCCGGGTCGTACCCCCGCATCCAGGCGTCGCACTGCCCGTACTGAGGCACCTCGGCCTCTCGCACGATCCGCCGTACTTGTGCGCGCAGTTCCGCTTGGGTCAACTTCATCGTCCGCCCTCTTTACTCAGCCGGCGGCGCGTCGCTCTCGGCGCTGGCGGCTCAAAACACATGATATTGCTTATCATGATATCTACGATTGGACGGTTGGCAAGTGGCATCGTGCAACCATCTGATCGCGAGCGGCGCGCGGTTCGCGCTGCCATCGGTTCCTCGGTGCTGCAAAGATGTGATAATCATCAGCAGTGAAAGAAGGTGTTCGATGAGTCGCTCAGCCACCCGTCCCCAGAAGACGGCGATGCTGGTTGCCCAGCGCATCGCAAGCTCGATCAACCAGCGCGGCAACGTCATCGGGGATCGACTTCCGCCCGAACGGGTCATGCTCGAGGAGTACAACATCGGGCGCGGGACCCTCCGAGAAGCCCTCCGATTCCTTGAAGTTCAAGGCATCATCACCCTCAAGCCCGGCCCTGGCGGCGGGCCCGTCGTCCAGAAGCCGGACAGTTCAAGTCTCGAGACGACGTTGACTCTGCTTCTGCAGTTCGAAAACGCCCCCTTTCGCACCATTGCGGAGTCGCGGGCAGGCCTGGAGCCGATGATGGCTCGACTCGCAGCGACCCGGATGAAGCCTGAGCTCAAGGACATGCTGACCGAGAGCGTCGCGGTCATGCGAGCGGACATCAACGATCAGAATGTCTTCTTGGAGCAGAACAAACGATTCCACGACCTGATCGCTCAAGGTTCGGGCAATGCGATGTTCGGCTGCTTGGTGGACGCCCTGCTGGGCATTCTCGACGGGAGCGCGATCGGCATCGACTACCCGATCAACAGACGGCTCGCGGTGGTAGAGGCGCACCAGGCCATCCACGACGCCATCATCACCAGTGACGCACACGAGGCGGCTCAGACCATGAGCCGTCATATCGACGAGTACTTGGAGTACGCGGAGCGAAAGTTTCCAGAGGTGCTCGAGGCGCCGATCGTCTGGGAAGGCCCCTGACCTGGGTCCATCCCCAGCGCTCGCGGCCTTCCGAGCTCAAGCCACGGTGTCCGACGATCGGAGCTCGGCGATCTCCCTCGCTGTCAGGCCCAGCTCCGAGAGGATGGCGTCGGTGTGCTCGCCGACTCGCGGTGGACGCTCGGGCTCGCGGGTGCCGGCCACTGCGAACCGTGGGGACGGTGCCGGGTGAGGCATTCCGTCGACGTCCACGAACGCCGAGCGCTCTCGCAGGTGCGGGTCGTTCAGGGACTCCTCGAGGGACAGCACCGGAGCGAGACAGGCGTCCGTGCCGGCGGTCAGGTCCACCCACGCGTCCCTGGGACGCGTGGCGAAGTGTTCCGCGAGGAACTGCGTGATCTCATCCCATGCCACCGGGTCGTCCCGGCGGGCGAGGATGGGATGGCCTTCGAGTCCGATGCGCCGCTGCAGCTCGGCCCAGAACTGCGGTTCCATCGCTCCGACCGCGATGTCCTTGCCGTCGGCACAGCGGTAGGCCCTGTAGTACGGGGCGCCGCCGTCGAGGAAGTTGCTCTCCCGGTCGTCCTTCCACGTGCCTTGTGCCATGAATCCGCGAACCATGGCGTACAGAGAGCCGACCCCGTCCACGATGGACGCGTCGACCACGTCCCCCCGACCGGTGGAGCGGGCACGCAGGACGCCCGCGACGACGCCGAGCGCCAAGTACATGGCACCCCCGCCGAAGTCCCCCACGACGTTCACTGGCACTGCGGGCGGGCGGTCGGCATGACCGATGGCGTGCAGACCTCCCGTCACTGCCAGATATGTGATGTCGTGACCCGCCGTGTGGGCGTAGGGTCCGTCCTGCCCCCACCCGGTCATTCGCCCGTACACGAGCGACTCGCGAACTGCGTGACACTCAACCGGCCCGAGGTGAAGTCGTTCGGCGACACCAGGTCGCATGCCTTCCAGCAGCACGTCGCTCTGTGCGACCAGCCGAAGCACGAGGTCCCGCCCGGCCGGTGTGCGGATGTCGACCGCAAGCGAGCGCCGAGAGCGACTCGTCACGTCGAACTCTCGCCGGACTACCGGCGGCGCGTGCGGCCGATCGATGCGAATCACGTCGGCACCCAGGTCAGCCAAGACCATCGCGGCGAAGGGCGCCGGCCCGATGCCCGCGAGCTCAACAACCTTCACGCCGGAAAGCGGTCCGATGCCCATTGCGAACTTCCCCTCAACCATTGACGAGCCGATCTTGGTGGTCCCAGTACCGAGCGCGCAGATCTCGACGCTGCAGCTTGCCCCCGGGGTTCTTGGGCAACGCTTCGACGAACTCGACGCGGCGAGGGAGCTTGTATCCAGCGATCTTCGCCCGACAGGCCTCGATGACTGATTCCTCAGTGAGATGCGCGTCCGGCTCCGCGACGATCACCGCCATCACCGACTCGCCCCAGCGCGGATGAGGCACGCCCACGACGGCAACCTCCACCACACCAGGCATGGCTGAGATGACGCCTTCGACCTCGCTGGGAAACACGTTGAAGCCGCCGGAGACGATCATGTCCCTCTTGCGATCCACGATGAACAAGTAGCCGTCCTCGAGCCGGCCCACGTCGCCGGTGCCGTACCACCCACCCTCATGGATGATGTTCGCGGACTCCTCGGGTAGGCGCCAGTAACCGCGCATGATGGTGTCGGCTCTGACCCAGATCTCGCCAGCATCGCCGGTCGCAACATCGCGGCCATCGTCGTCCACCACCCGAACCTCGACGAACGGAGTGATGTGTCCGGCCGACCCCAGCTTCTTCGGCACCGTGTCGCCCTCGAAGTCGTGGTCTGCGCGCGAGAGGGAGGCGATGGGCATAGGAATCTCCGTCAGTCCGTACATCTGGACGAAGTTCGGCCCGAACACGCGCACCGCCCTGGCCAGTCTGTCCGCGGCGATCGGGGACCCGGCGTACAAGATGGTCCGGAGCGAGGAGGTGTCGTAGTCGCCCTCCTCGGCGGCCTCCGTCATGAGGTTGACGATCGTCGGCACCACGGGCATGGCGGTGATCCGGTATTTCTCCACCGCTTCGAGCGCTGACTTCGCCTCGAAGTCGCTCATGAAGACCTGCGTGGCACCGCGCACGGAGTAGAGCAGGCTCAGCCAGCCTGCCAGGTGACTGAGCGGGGCGATCTGCAGCACCGTGTCGGCCGGTGTCACGGGTGGGAGCTCAGCCATCATGTTGCGCAACGCCGCCAGGATCGACGACTGCGTGTGCATCACACCCTTGGGGGCTCCTGTCGTACCTGACGTGTACGGCATCCAGGCGAGATCCTCGGCCCCGCTGTTTGCTGGTGCGACGCTCTCCGACGTCGCGAGGTCTGCGATCGAGTCCCATCCGGGCGATGTCGCTCCGGTCAGCACGAAGGCGTTGCTGCCGACAGCAGCGAGCTCATCCGCCACGCGTCTCGCATCTTCCACGTCAACCACCACGACAGACGCCTCGGCGTTGGAGGCGATCGCCGCGATCTCCCTCGCATGGAGCCGGAAGCTCACGGCCACGCGCACCCCGCCGCGCCACAGGAGGGCATGGTCGAGCACGAGGAACTCAGGGCTGTTCCGCAGGGCCACCACGACACGGTCGCCCACACCGACGCCGAGCCCGGCGAGTCCCCCCGCAGTTCTGGTCGCGAGCTCTTCCAGCTTCTCGTAGGTGACCGCGGCGCCGTCAGGCCGGATCATGGCGGTCTGGGGGGCGAACTGCCGGTAGCTGCGTCGCAACAGTCCGGCAATCGTGTGCGCGGACGACGGTTGCATCATTGATCCTCCTGGTGTCGGGGTCACGCGACCCCGGGCGCGATACCGGTCAAGCGGGACGGCGGGGCGAAAGTGGCAGGTGACAAGAAACATAGATATCATGATCACCGATACCGCTCAACCCAATTTTCAGGAGTTTCCCTTGACAGAACCATCGAGCGCACGCTTCAGCCACGCTGCCGTGATCGTTCCCCAGCTCGAGGAGGCCTCCCGGTTCTACGCGCGGCTCGTCGGCGCCAACTCCGTACGGGTCATGGAAATCCCGGAGCTGAAGCTGCGCAACGCGTTCATCCACGTGGGAGATCGCACCTACTTCGAGCTGATCCAGACTGCCTCGGGCGAACCGATGCGGGTTCTGGGCGAGGAGCTGGCCCACGGTCAGCAGATGATGTGCTTCGAGTGCCGAGACCTGCCGACCGCCGTCGAGCAGCTCCGAGCCGATGGTCACGACGTGATTGATCTGCCTCGATCTCCTGAGACCGCGACGCTGGCCTTCGACCGCGCGTGGATCCGGCGCCGGGTCCGCGGAGAGTTCCCCATCGAGCTGGTACCCGTGGGCGTCGTCGCCGAGCTGGTCGCCGCCAGCACCGAGATCTCCCTCGCCGACCTCTAGCAGACCGAGGACGGGGGCTCCTCCGATGGGGGAGCCTCCGTCCCGCCTCAGACCGGCCGCCAGACCTCGACACCGTCGTGCATCACGGCCGCCACCTCACCTCGCTCGAGCAGGAGCTCGAGGTGGCACTGCGTCTCCATCACCGCGAGCGCGGCATCGTACGGGAGCATCGCGCCCAGAACCGTCTCTCGCCTGGTCCAGGTCAGCCGGTCCGCCACCTCGTACGCTGTCGAGCCTCCGTCTCCGAGCGACGACAAGGTCCGGTGGAGGCGGTCTCGGTGATGCTCCATCAGCTCCTCGACGCGCGCGTGACTGCGTCGGTCCGCAGGCCCGTGGGCCGGCAGCAGCAGCGCGTCCGGCAGCTCGTCCCGGACGAGTTGCAATGACGCCAGGAAGTCACGCAGCGCACCGTCGTGGTGCACCGGCTGGAACCCGACCGAGGGCGTGATGGTCGGAAGCACGTGGTCGCCGGAGAAGAGCAGGCCGGCCTGGCGGTCGTGGAACACGAAGTGTCCATAGGTGTGTCCCGGGGTGGCCACCGCGGTGATGACGCGATCGCCCACGCTGATCTCGTCGCCATCGTGCAGCCAGGCCGACGGCTCGGTCCACGAGTCCGAGGCCCGGGGCTGCGCGTCGAGCCACACCAACCACTCCGGGATGAGGTGGGATGCTCCAGCCCTGGCCAGATGACGTACCTGCACCAGTCCGCCGGTTCCATCGACGCGCATCGTGGCCAGGTAGTCGGCCTCACCCAGGCCGACGCGCACTCCGCATCCCCACTTCTGACGCCACGAGGCGGCCAGCGTGTAGTGGTCTCGATGCGCGTGAGTCACGAGGAACTCCGTGACGTCGCCCGGCGCTCGACCCAGCTCTGCCAGCGCCTCCGTCAGACGCTCCTCGGCTTCTGGGATGCCCCAGCCAGCATCGATGACGACCACACCGTCGCCACCCTCAATGACGTAGACGTTGACGGCCGTCAGAGCGTCCATCGGCAAGGGAAGAGGCACCCGATGAACGCCAGGCGCCACCTCTTCGGGGCCCGATACGACCCAGGGCATTGAGGACGTTCGAGGGCCTCTGACGTCAGGCATCAGACTGCTCTGACGCCTCATGCACCACAGCCGGCGTCCCGGTCGTCCCGAAGTTCATGCCGGTGACTCCATAGGAGAGGGAGTTCGTTCCCATCTGGGTCCCCAGTCGGTGCCCGATCGATGTGAGGCCACCGTCGACCGAGAGGGTCTCACCCGTCACGAACCGCGTGGCCGGGTCGGTGAAGAACAAGATTCCGCGAGCGACGTGCTCGGGAAGACCCATCTCCGGCCACGGTTGCGCAGCCGCAAAGGCCTGCTCCGAGCGCGACCGCCCCCGCGGGTTCAGCGGCGTCTCGATCAGGCCGGGGTTCACATTGTTCACCGCGATCCGGTGCACGGCGAGCTCGGCCGCAAACACGCGGCTCATGTGGATGACGGCCGCCTTCGCAGCGGAGTACGCCTGAGGGCCGGCGTCGCCGACCACGCCGGCTGCCGAGCCGATCGACACGATCGATCCGCCCGTGCCCTGCTCGATCAGGACCCGAGCGGTGTGCTTGATGCCGAGGAAGACACCCCGGGTGACGATGGCGAACGTCGCGTCCCAGTCTTCGACCCGAAGGTCCACCAGCGGTCCGAAAGCGCCGCCGACCGCTGCGTTGTTGACGATCCCGTCCAGTCCCGAAAATGCCGCCGCGAAATCACCCACAGCGCGTTCCATCTGCTCCTCCACGGAGACGTCGACCTCCGCGACTCGCAGGACGCCGCGCTCGACGTGGTCGGCGAAGTCGTTCGTCAACGCCTTGAGCGCCCGGGGATTCAGATCCATGACGCCCACGGAATCCCCTCGCGCCAGCATCAGCTCAACTGCGGCCCGTCCGATCCCGCTGGCTCCGCCCGTCACGATGAAACGTCCCATGCTTCCTCCTAGGTCGGGGAGAGGGGGCGCATGCCCAGAAACCCTCATCCACTCTTATGATTGATATCATGATCCTGAATATGGGAACATGAGGCCATGCCTCCTTCTGCCTTCATCGTTGACGCGTTCCGCAGCCCCATGGGGCGCGGCAAAGCGGGAGGGGCGCTCGCTGACGTCCACCCGGTCGACCTGCTCGCTCAGACGCTGCAAGCGCTCTTCGCCCGCAACCCGTCACTTGACGCAGGAGAGGTCGACGACGTGATCGTCGGGTGCGTGTCGCAAGTGGGAGAGCAGTCGGCGACGCCTGGCCGAATGGCGTGGCTCGGCGCGGGCCTGCCGGTGCACGTGCCGTCAACGACGATCGACCGCAAATGCGGCTCGAGTCAGCAAGCCGTTCATTTCGCCGCCCAGGGCATCATGGCGGGTGCCTACGATGTCGTTGTTGCCGCGGGCGTCGAGTCCATGAGCCGCATCCCCATGGGGAGTGCACGGATGGGTGCGGATCCCTTTGGCGAGGGAGTGGCTTCGCGCTTCGCGCCGGGACTCGTTCCACAGGGTGTATCTGCTGAGCTCGTGGCTCACCGGTGGTCCGTCTCCCGCGGGGAACAGGACGCGTTTGCGCTGGAGTCGCACCGTCGGGCAGCAGCCGCCGCTGACGGCGGCGCCTTCGATCGCGAGATCGTCTCGATCACGACGCCTCACGGCCGGGTGACTCGCGACGAGTCGATCCGTCGAGGCGGATCGCTCGAGAAGTTGGCCCAGCTCCCCACACCGTTTCGAACGCCCGAGCTGGAACAGCGCTTTCCCGAGCTGGAGTGGACCGTCACACCGGGAAACGCCTCGCAGATCACCGATGGCGCGGCGTGCGTGCTGCTCGTGAGTGACCGCGCCGCCCAACGCTTCGGTCTGACACCGCGAGCCCGGATCCACACGATGACGATCGCGGGCGATGACCCGCTCCTGATGCTGACTGCACCGATACCGGCCACCCGCAAGGCCCTGGCCCGCTCTGGCCTCACGCTCGACGACATCGACCACATCGAGGTGAACGAGGCCTTCGCGCCGGTCCCCCTGGCCTGGGCGAAGGAGTTCGGCATCGACCTGGCGAGGGTCAACCCCCGTGGGGGCGCCATCGCACTCGGCCACCCGCTGGGTGCGTCCGGCGCGCGGTGCATGACCACGATGCTGCATGCGCTCGAGGACGGCGATCAGACACTCGGCCTGCAGACGATCTGCGAGGCCGGCGGCATGGCGAATGCCACCATCCTGGAACGGATCTGAGGAGCACAGATGGAACTGAAGGACTCGTCGGCCATCGTCACTGGCGGCGCATCAGGCTTGGGGCTGGCCAGCGCGCGAAAGTTGGCCGCGCGCGGAGCTCGGGTCGTCATCATCGACCTCCCTTCGAGCGACGGTGAGGCGGTCGCCCGCGAGCTCGGGGGGTTGTTCGTTGGCGCCGACGTCCGGGACGCAGACGGAGTTTCCCGCGCCGTCTCCCTCGCAGCGGAACAGGCTCCCCTGCGTGCGCTCGTCCACTGCGCCGGTCGCGGAGGCGCGGTGCGCGTCGTCGAGAAGGACGGGACACCCGGCGACCAGGAGCTGTTCGACACGATCGTCGGCATCAACCTGTCCGGCACGTTCAACGTCCTCCGGCACGTCGCGAGCGAGATGGTGCGCAACGACGCGGTCGGAGGCGAGCGTGGCGTCTGCGTGCTGACCGCCTCGGTCGCTGCGTACGAGGGACAGATCAGCCAGACGCCGTACGCTGCGTCCAAGGCGGGTGTCGTGGGGATGACACTCGTTGCGGCGCGAGACCTGGCTTCTCGGCTGGTCCGCGTCAACACCATCGCTCCTGGGGTGTTCGACACTCCGATCCTCTCGCGCTTCAGCGACGAGATCCGACAGCGCCTTGCGTCGAACGTCCCCCATCCCAGCCGCCTGGGGCACGCTGACGAGTTCGCCGACCTGGCGCTGCACATGGTCGACAACGCCATGATCAACGGTGAGACAGTCCGCCTCGACGGCGCCATCCGGATGCCGCCGCGATGAGCAAGGACGATGCCGAGCTGCTCGTGTCAGAGCAAGGCCGTGTGATGGTCCTGACGCTCAACCGACCCCACGCTCGCAATGCACTCACCGAGGTCATGGCTCACCAGATCGCCGCAGCGCTGGACGAGCTTGACCGTCGCGACGACCTCACCGTGGCTGTACTGGCGGGCGCGGGCTCGGCCTTCTGCGCAGGAATGGATCTGAAGGGCTTCGCGCGAGGTGAGCGTCCCGTCGTGCCCGGCCGTGGTCTGGCCGGTTTCATCGCCGCCCGGCCACGCAAACCGCTGATCGCCGCCGTCGACGGCCCGGCGCTGGCTGGTGGCTTCGAAGTGGTCCTGGCCTGCGACCTGGTGGTCGCGTCGGAACGAGCGACCTTCGGCCTGCCCGAGGTCAAGCGTGGGCTGACCGCCGCCGGGGGCGGACTGATGCGCCTGCGGGAGCGCATCCCGTATCACGTCGCACTGGAGCTCATCCTCACGGGGAACCCGCTCGACGTCGAGACTGCCCACCGGTACGGCCTGGTCAACCGCCTCGTTCCGGCCGGCACCGCCTTCGCGGCGGCGCTCGAGCTTGCCGAGATCGTGGCGGCAAATGCCCCTCTCGCCGTGGCGGCCTCGAAGCAGGTGTTCGTGGCTTCCCAGGACTGGCCCGAGAGCGAGCGCTTTGCGAGGCAGGAGAGCATCGTCGATCCGGTGCGGAAGTCGGCCGATGCTCGCGAAGGTGCGCTCGCCTTCACCGAGAAGCGCGTGCCTTCCTGGACGGGTCGCTGACTCCCTGACCTCTGCCCTGTTCACCACCGCACAGGCCGTGCCCGCGTCATCGACGCCGGCGCGGCCTGTGCTTTCTCGTCCGCATGGACCTTCAGGGAAACGTCACGTGCCCCTGGCCACGACATCAGCCAGGGGCACGTGACGACTGCTCGAGGGGTGGCTACCGCGGATCTGGGATCCCCGTGGCCGCCGGGCGGCCGCCCTGCTGCCGGACCTCGTCGTCGTGAGCGATGGCTTCCGACCCGAAGTAGAGCTCCACGAGCTCCGGATCACGCAGGATCTCCTGCGCCGGTCCCACCTTGACGAGCTTGCCGTCCATCAGGAAAGCCACGTCGGTGCAGACAGACTCGATCACGGTGAGGCTGTGCTCCACCAAGCAGATCGTCGCGCCCGCATCGGCGAGTCGACGCAGGAGCGCAAGAATCGTCGCCCGTCCCTCTTCGTCCAGACCGGACATCGGCTCGTCGAGGAGGTAGCAGTCGGCATCGGTGGACAGCAGTCGTCCGATCATCAGACGCTTCTGCTCGGCGTAGGACAGGTCCTTCGCCAGGGTGTTCGCCGCATGCCCGAGACCCAGCTGCTTCAGTGATCGCGCGACTCGTTCTCGCCGTTCCGACTCGTGCCGGCGCCCGAGGATCGCCGACGTGAACACCTGCTCGTCGCGCCTGGGGGTCGAGGGCAGCATCAAGTTCTGCTGACAGGTCATGCCCATGAAGATCTTCATGTCCTGGAACGAACGCACGACCCCGCGGTCGACGCGCGCCTCGAGCGACTTTCCATTGAGGCGCTGGCCGTCGAGCAGGATGTCACCCTCGTCCGGCTCCAGCACCCCGCTGATCATGTTGAACAGAGTGGTCTTGCCCGCGCCGTTCGGCCCGATCAGGCCCGTGATCTGCCCGGGACGAAGCGTCAGCGAGACGTCCTGCACGGCCTTGAGGCCGCCGAACGCGATGCTGACGTTCCGCGTCTCCAGCACGACGCCCTTGCGGTCTCGTTCAGGTTCGGGTTCTTCGGGGCCGGTGCCGGCTGGGCCCTCGGCCGCTCGTTTCCTCCGTGGCAGCGAGAACGCGAGCCCTTGAGGACGGAAGCGCAGGATCAGCAGGAGCACCAAGCTGAAGATGATGGTGTTCGCGTCGCCTGCCAGGTTCGAGGGGAGGTCTACGAAGGTGAGTGCCTGCGGGACGGCGACCACGATGAATGCGCCGAAGTACGGGCCCCAGAAGACACCGAGGCCGCCAATGATCACGATCGCGAGGACCTCGATCGATCGATTCAACCCGAACTCTGAGGGGCTGATGAATCGCAGGTGCTGAGCGAAGAAAGCTCCGGCCAGCGACGCGAGCGCTGACGACGCCATGAAGGCCTGGACCTTCGTCATGCCAGTTCGCTTGCCCAGCGACCGAGCGGCGAGCTCATCTTCTCGAATGCCCTCGAGGACCCGGCCGAAGGGGGAACGGAGTGTCGAACGCGTTGCGAAGGTGACCAGGAGACAGAAGACCCAGACGAGGACGAGCAGCCCCTCACGGTTGAGGTCGGTGCCAAAGAAGGTCGGCGACGGGATACCGATCAGACCTGTCTTGCCACCCGTGGCGTCAGAGATGCCGAACAGTTCTTCGGCCACGTATTGAAGCCCCAGTGTCATCAGCACCAGATAGATTCCGGCGACCCGCCGCGCGGGTAGCCCCACGAGCGCACCGACCGCACCACCGACGGCCGTGGCGATGATGGCAGCAGGAATGATCTCCAGCTCTTGGTCCCGCATCAGGATGCCGGCGGTGTAGGCCCCCAGGCCGAAGAACGCTGCATGTGATATCGACAGCAGGCCTGTGTAACCCAGCAGGAGGTTGTACGAGATGCCGAGCATCACGAAGATGCCGAACAGCGTCGTGAGGTTCAGCAGGTAGAAAGACATGTCGTCACCGTTCGTGGGGGCGGTTGGTGGCAGGTCGTCAGGCCACGCGCGTGGCGTGAACCCCGATGCCGTTCGGTCGCAGGAACATCAGGAGGAACAGGAGACCGAACAACGCGAGATGGGCCTCGCCGGAGTTGGTCACGTAGGACAGGAAGCTCTCGACCAGCCCGACACCGATCCCTGCCAGCAACGCGCCCTGCATGTTGCCGACTCCGCCGATGGCGAGCGCGATGACCGACATCACGAGCAGCTCGAAGCCCATTCCGGGTGACGCCGCGTTCTGGGCTCCGACCAGGACGCCGGTGAGGCCGGCGATGGCACCGGCCATCACCATCAGCACCACGTACGTGCGTCCGACCCGGACTCCCCGCAGTCGGGCCAGCTCCGGATTGTCCCCGAGTGCCCGGAACGCGAGTCCCATGCGCGTGTACTTCTGCATCGCGAAGAGACCCGCGAAGACAACCGCACTGGCCACGACGACCAAGACGTCGAAGGTCCTGATGTTGACGCCGAGGAGCTCGCCTTTCCAGCTCATGAACGAGTTCTGGGGGATCACCTTCGAGTCAGACCCGAACGCCACGCTGAGCAAGCCCTGGCCCAAGGTCAGAACAGTCAGGGAGGCGACCATGAGCCCGAGCTCACCAGCGTTGGCCTTGCGCAGCGGCCGATAGATGAAGAGCTCGATGACGAGGCCCGCGACGCCACCGGCGACGCAGGCCCCGAACACCGCCAGAGGCGCCGGAACTCCGAGCTCGAGAAACCACCACAGTCCGTATGCGCCCGTAGCGAGCGCACTGAGATTGGCAAGGTGAAAGATGCCGGTGGCCGCGAGCACCATGCTCAGGCCGTACGCGAACAGTCCGTACAGCAGGCCGAGCACCAAGCCGTTCTTGAACAGCTGTAATGCGAGTTCGGGTTCCATGGAACGCCCTTCAGTTCAGTGGTGGCCGATGATCACTCGAGGATGATGACTGGCTCGTCCTCGGCCACCGGGGCACCGGCGTCGTTGATCTTCAGCACCTGGACGTCGCCCTCCTGGGTGAGGTTGTCCTTGAAGTCGATCTCGCCCTGGAAGGGGACCGTGAAGGTGCCGCTCTTCATGGCCTCGATGATGTTCTCGCCGGTGACTTCCTTGCCGTCCGCCTTCAGGTTCTTCACGACCTCGGCGTAGAGGAACATGCTGTCGTAGAAGCTGATGCAGTAGGACAGGGCGACGGGATCGCGTCCCTGGTCGGCCTTGAACCGCTCGATGATCTCCGCGACCTTCGGGTCCTCGCGATCGAAGACCTTCACCGTCGAGTACACGATGCCGTCTGCGGCACGACCCGCCTCGCTGCGCACCGCAGAGTCACCCACGACTGCGTTGTAGGAGGTGATCTGACCGTCGAAGCCCTGGTCACGCAGAGCCTTGATGACCGCGCCACCCTCGGTCGACGTGGTGTAGACGTGGACGACCTCGGGGTCACTGTCAAGCACCTTGGTCACGGTCGAGGAGACATCCGTTGCCGCCGGCGCCACGCCTTCGAATGCCGCAACCTTTCCGCCCGCGTCCTCCCACGAGTCGCGCCACACCTTCGCGCCACCTTCGCCCGTCGGGTTGGTGACATAGATGACGGCCGCGTCGTTGAATCCCATCTCGTCGTGGACGTACGTCGCGAACTTCGACGCCTCCACGCTCGCCAACGTGTAGAAGTTGGCCAGCAGGGGGCTGGCGTCCTCGAGCTCAGGAGCATTGGCTCCTGCGTTCACGACCGCGACGCCGAGATCCTCGGCCATCGGCGCCATCGCGTTGACGACGGAGCTCCATCCCGTGAACACGATCGGCACTTCCTCGACCGTGGCGAGCTTGTTGAACGTCGACACCCCCTTCTCGGCGGCGGCGCCGTTGTCCTCCATCTTCAGGTCCAGCTGAATGTCGTCGCCGGCATACTGCTCGTTCGCGTCGGCGATGCCGTACTCGACGAACACCGCGAAGTCCTTGCCCAGGCTCGCCTGGTCTCCGGTCAGGGCGAGAGCCACGCCCACCGGATAGGTTCCGTCGTCGGCAGCTTCACCGCCTCCCCCGCCACAGGCCGCGGTGAACGACAACGCCAATGCCGCGGACACGGCAAGGGCCGAACGTGCGCTTCGCTTGAACATGAGATGACTTCCTGTCTGGTTTGAACATGACCTTGGTGCCGAGACTCAGAAGAGTTCCAGCCAGTCCCGGGTCCGGAGCTCGTCCGGTGATCCCCTGAAGACCGTCCCCCCAAGCTTGATGACGTGAAGCCGGTCCGCGTACCGCATGAGGCGGGGAGCGTCCTGCTCGACGACGATGACGCTCGTGCCGATCTCGGTGTTGATGTGCGCGATGGCGTCAAGCACCTGATCGACGAGCACCGGCGCCAAGCCGGTGGAAGGCTCGTCCAGCAGCATCACGTGAGGCTCCTGCACCATCGCGCAGGCAATCGCGAGCATTTGGCGCTGGCCACCGCTCATCTCGCCTGCGGGACGGTGACGACGTTCGTGCAGGAGAGGAAAGAGGTCGAAGGCCTGCTGCCAGGCCGCTCCCTCTCGGCGACTGCTGCTGAGCTGCAGGTGTTCAGTGACCGTCATGCTCGGAAACACCGTGTCGCCCTGCGGAACCATCGAGATGCCTCGCGAGACCGCCTCGGCGGCGCTCTGTCCTGTGACGTCGCGACCATCGAGTCGGACAGCTCCACCGCTGGGGCGGACCAGTCCCAACAGCGCCTTGAGCAGGGTGGTCTTGCCCGCCCCGTTGTGGCCGAGCAACCCGAGGAACTCACCCCGACGCAGATCCAGGTCGATACCGTTCAGGACCACGTGCTTGCCGTAGGCGACGGCCAGCTCGCTGACCTCGAGAACCGACTCGACCGCCGAGCCGGCTGCAGCGGACTCGTTCCGATCCGAACTGGTGACGTTCATCATATTCATAATTATGATTACGATCACTCAGTTGTCAAGCCGGTCCGGTGGCCGAGACTGGAGGGCGCAGACGCGAGGGCGCCCCGGACTTCCGTCCGGGGCGCCCTCGTTGCTGCAACGACACGTGGGCCTCAGGTGGCGGTGAAGCCCCCGTCGACACCCAACACTTGACCGCTGATCCAGCTGGCTTCATCGGACATCAGGAAAGCGCCGGCATGAGCGATGTCCGCGGAGCTGCCGAAGCGACCCAGGGGCACCCCTCGTCGCGCCACCTCCAAGGACTGTTCATCGAAGTAGCCCTGCTGGATGAACCAGTCCCACACACCTTCACCGTCGATCGGTCCGGCGGAGACCACATTGCAACGGATGTTGAACCGGCCCTCCTCGACCGATATGGCACGCGCGAGCATCTCGACACCCGCCTTGGGAATGGCCGACAGTGCGTCGCGCGTCGCGTAGCGCGTGGCGGCCATTGTGCTCACGGCCAGCATGGGGCCACCACCAGACGCCCTCATCGCCGGTAGCGCCGCGGTGAAGAAGTTGAAGCAGGCCTTCAGGTCCGAGTCGATCGCGTCCGAGAACTCCTCGGCACTCAACGTCGAGACGTAGCCGAGACGGATATGTGGGCCGGCGGCGTAGACCACGCCGCCCAGCTCGACCGGGGACTCCTCCACGATCCGTCGTGCCTGCGAAGGGTCGCTCAGGTCCGCCTGCGCCAGCCACACGTCATGTCCGTCCGCCCGCAGTTGTGCGGCGAGCTCGCCCACCCGCTCCGACGACGATCGATAGCCGAGCCCCACGTGCCAGCCTTGTCTCGCGAGCTCCTGTGCGAGCGCCGCACCGAGCGCACCGGAAGCACCGGCGATGAGCACTCCACGCCCGGGCACGTCAGAGCCGACCGGTCGACGCGAGGGAGGTGCGACCTCGGACCACGTAGTCGTCCATGCCCGCACGCTTCAGCATCCCGCGGTAGTCGACGATTCGCCATGGGATCACCGCCGTGATCCGGCCGTCCGGGTTGCGGTACCAGTTGTCCATTCCCGGATGTGTCCACACCATCCGCCGGTGGGCCTCGTCGACAGCAGAGACGTAGGCGTCGCAGACGTCCTGTCGACACTCGACCGAGGCCGCGCCTTCCTCCACCATGCGTGTGAGGATGCGGACGATGTAGTCCGACTGCATCTCGGCGATGCCGATGTAGCTACCGCCATGACCGAGCAGCGTGTTGGGTCCGCCCATGAAGAACATGTTCGGCAGGTTGGGGCTGACGACCCCGAGATGAGCCCGCGCATCGTGCTCGCCCCACATCTCCACCGTGGTTCGTCCGTCGCGGCCGACCACGTTCATGGGGTACAGGAACCGGTCCGCGAAGAATCCCGTTGCGAAGACAATGACGTCGAACTCGTGGGCCGTTCCGCTCGCGTCGACGAGGCCCGTCGGCGTGATCTCGGAGACCCCAGCAGACACCAGCGTCGCGTGGTCCCGCCGCAGCATCTGGTACCAGCCGTTGTCGAGGAGCATGCGCTTGCCGAAGGGCGGGTAGTCCGGCACCGACTGCTCGATCAGGTCAGGCCGGCCCTCGAGCTGTTCCTCGATGTAACGCACGTAGTACCGCCGGTGGGCGGCGTTGATCGCATTGATCGACGACCGGGGCTCTGGCCAGTCCTCATCGACCTGGAGCGAGGCATGGACGCGATCGTTGTACACCCAGTTCAACCTGGCTCTGTACCACTGCAGATACAGCGGCACGTGCCCCATGAGGAAGTGCTCCGCGTCGTCGAACGACGAGAAGTAGATTCCTGCAGGGGCGATCCACTGCGGAGAGCGTTGGAAGACGGTCAGGCTCTCCACCTCGTCGATGATCGCCGGACCGATCTGCATCGCGCTTGCTCCAGCGCCGACCAGGGCGACACGCTTCCCGTTGAGGTCAAGGTCCTTCGGCCAGTAGCTGGAGTGGAACGCTTGTCCCTGGAACGTGTCCATTCCCGGCAGGTCCGGGACCTTCGGTCGGCTCAGCTGTCCCACACCGACGATGACGACCTCGGCGTCCCAGGTCACGATGCCCTCGGGCGTGTTCGCCGTGATGTGCCAGGTGGAGCTTGCGTCGTCCCAGATGACGTCGGTGACCTCGACACCGAACCGGGTGTGCTCGCGCACGTTGTTCTTGTCCGCCACGTCGACGAAGTAGCCATGGACCTCGTCGCGCTTCCCGTAGTGGGTGGTCCACTCGTAGTCGTGGAAGGAGTAGGAGTACAGGTAGCTCGGCGTGTCCACACCGCACCCGGGGTACCAGTTGTTCTGCCACGCGCCGCCGACCTCGGGCTCCTTCTCGAGCACGACGTGGTCGATCCCCATCGCCTGGAGCCGGATCGATGCCACGATGCCCGAGGGTCCCGCACCGATCACCACCACCCGCATGTCCGAGTCGACTCCGGGGGTGCGCTCAGCGAGCTGCCGTGCACGGCCCGGCTGCACGTCGACATCGAGGATCTCCTCGATGAACTCGCCGTACTCCGTCGGCACGTCCTCACCGAAGGCGAACGTCGCCAGGTCTGCCAGCTCCGCCGCGCCGAGCGAGGACGCCTCCAGCGGTTCCTCATGACTCAAAACCAGCTCGAGCACCCCGTCGCGGATCTCCTGCTGGATGGCCTCGGGGAGCCCACCGTCTCGGTGGTCGTCCAGCCCCCGGGTACGGGTTGGGCGGTAGCGCTCGTCGCGCCACTTCGGGTCGGACGAGAGCTGGTTCAGCACGGCCACCAGGACCGGGATGTGTCCGAGCTTCAACGCCTCGCGGAGCCGGTCGACGGACTCCCCGTCGAGTGATGGGTTCATGGAGCTCACCTTTCGAGCACAGTGGTTTGATTCGGGCACAGTGGTTCGTTGAATCAGGGTGTCGAGGGGACGTCGGTCCGGGTTCGCCGTTCAAGCTCACTGATGGCCCACGGTGCGATGTCGCGCTTGAGGATCTTCGCGTTGGCGTTGCGTGGGAGCGGTTCGGTGCGCACCAGCACGTGTCGTGGACGCTTGTATCCCGCGAGCGACTCCCGACAGAGATCCGAGACCTTCTGGGTGTCGAACGACGGATCATCGACGACGACCACGGCCGCCACCGTCTCGCCGAACTTCTCGTCGGGGACTCCGACCACAGCGCACTCGCGGATGCCGTCGAGTCGCAGGACGATGTCCTCGACCTCCTTCGGATACACGTTGAGCCCGCCCGAGATGATCATGTCCTTCAGGCGTCCGGTGATGGTCACGTAGCCGTCCTCGTCGATGTCCACGAGGTCGCCGGTGTGATACCACCCGTCACGAAAGACCTGCTCGGTCTCTTGCGGCTTGCCGTGGTAGCCGATCATCGTGGCGAGGGATCGCACCAGCAGCTCCCCACTGCCCGCCTGAGCGATCGTGTCGTCGCCACGGCGCACAGCCACCTGCGTGAACGCCATCGGCCGGCCCGCCGAGCCCTCGTGATCTCGGGCCTCGGCGGCCTCCAGCACGCAGACGACCGGTGGAAACTCCGTGAATCCGTAGCCCTGGCAGAGAGCCAGGTCCGGCAGACGCTCACGAAACTTCTGCAGCAGTGGAAGCGGGACCGGGGCACTGCCCGTGAGAACCCATCGAAGAGCGGAGTCCCGAAGTCGGTTCACGACCGTCTCGTCCTCGATCATCTCGGCCAGGAGGCTGGGTACGAGGAAGGTGTGGGTGACGTTCTCGTTGACCAGCATCTCGGTGACGGCCCGCGGCGTGGCTCCCCCAAGAGCGCGGATGTGGCTGGACCCGCCTGCCCACACCAACGCCAGAACCACCACGTGGAACCCGGCTGTCCACGAGAGTGACGAGAGGACCCCCGCGCGAGCGCTCGCGTCGAGGCCGAGCGCATTCCACTGACCCATCGAGTTCCACAGCACTCCGCCGTGCGAGTAGACCGCACCCTTCGGGGAACCGGTCGTGCCCGACGTGTAGTAGATCATGAACGGGTCGTGCAGGTCCGGACCGCAGAGCTCGACGTCGTCGCCGCCGGGACGCAGGATCGACTCGTAGGTGAGCGTGGCCCGAGCGGCAGCGGGCACGGCGGACGTCCCGACCTGAACGGCGAGGTCGAGTCTCGCCGAGGTCTGCACGACGCGTTCGGACACGTCGTCGTCGAACACCAAGGCGCGGGCACCACTGTCTCGAAGCACGTGATCGATCTCCTGGGGCACCAGGAAGATGTTGACCGGGACGCCGACCAGCCCAGCGGCCGCCAGGCCGAAGAAGACCTCGACCCACTCGCGACGGTTGTTCATCATGACGGCGACACGGTCGCCTGGACGAAGTCCAGCCCGGACGAGTCCCTGAGCGAGTCCCAGCGCCGTGTCGCGAAGGTCGACGAAGGTCAACGGCTCACCGTTGCTGAACGAGAAGGCCACCTTCGAACCGGCCGGCGAGCTCGCGGTGCGATCGAGCATGCCGAACACGTTGCGTTCCAGGGTCATGACGTCCACCTCGTGTCGATCATTCGTTGCATTCCAGACAGCGTCAGACTCCGCTCACTCACCATGGAAGACCGCCTTCCCCGCTCCGTTCTCGAGGAACGATCCAACGGCGTCAATGCGGTCTTGGGTGGCGAAGATCGCGTGGGTGACGTGCTGCTCGTACTCGAGCCCGACATCGAGCGCGAGATCGAAGCTGCGGTCGACCGCCGCCTTCATGGCACGCAGCGCAAGCGGCGGCATGGGAACCAAGGTGGCCGCGAGACGGAGCGCGGCGGCGAGCGCCCCGCCCGCTTCAGTGACCTCGTCGACGAGGCCGACGCGATGCGCCTCGGCTCCGGAGATCGGCGTCCCCGTGAACATCAGCTTCTTGGCTACCGAGGCTCCAACGATGCGGGGTAGTCGTTGGGTACCTCCCGCTGCCGGCATGATGCCCAGCTGGACCTCCGGGAGGCCCCAGGACGCATCGGAGCTGCTGACGCGGAAGTCGGCCGCGATCGCGAGCTCGAACCCGCCGCCGAGGACGTGACCCTCGGCCGCGGCGATGACCGGCTTGCCGATCGTGGCCACGGCGCTGGCCGCGCGAGAGATCCCGTCACCGTCGATCAACATGTCGGCCTGGGTGCGTGGCGCGAACTCCTTGATGTCGGCCCCAGCTGCAAGTGCCCGCTCGCCGCCGTACAGGACGACGGCACGGATGTCGCGGTCCGTGTCGATCCGTCGGCATACCGTGATCAGCGTGTCCTGCATGGATCTGTTCAGGGGGTTGAACTTGCCCCGCTCGAGGCGTACCACGGCCACGTGCTCGGGGATGTCGGACTGATCGGTCCGTGTCAGTACCTGTACACGTCCGTCGGGCTCACCCATGATCGATTCCTCCGGTCGTTGCGCCCGTGCGGTACGCGACTCTTGCTGTGTCCTCGCGAACGCAGCGCGTTCTGTGGGCAGAGCCGAACACGCTCTCGATGTCACTCACGCGTTCGTGTCAGCCATCGCGCTCAACTTGAACTTCTGGATCTTGCCGGTGGGAGTGCGTGGCAGGAGCTCGGAGCTGATGAAGCGAACCTGACGCGGACGCTTGAAACCGGCCAGGTTCTCTCTGCAGAGCGCGTTGATCTCCTCTTCCGAGACCTCGAAGCCATCCCTGAGCACGAGCCACGCGCAACCGATCTCGCCCCACTTGACGTCCGGCACCCCCACCACGAATGCCTGACTGATCGCCGGATGACTGGTCAGGAGGTCCTCGACCTCCTTGGGCGCATAGTTCTCACCGCCGCTGCGGATGAGCTCCTTCTTGCGGCCCGTCAGCACGACAACGTCGCCTGGGAGCATCTTCCCCAGGTCTCCGGTGTGGACCCAGCCATTCCGGAACGTTTCCGCTGTCTCCTCGGGCTTGTTCCAGTAACCCCGTGCGTTCGTGGGCCCCCGCGAGATCAGCTCGCCCGCGGACCCCTCCGGCAGCTCTTCGCCCGTGGTCGGATCCACGACGCGCATCTCCGCCACCAAACCGCCTCGGTCAAGGAGGCCGGCGACGCCGGCGTACTTGATGCGTCCCACCGTCGAGGCGACGTGATCGACCCCGTTCTCCGGACGCGACATCACCTGCCCGCCTCCGGTCTCGGTCATGCCGTACCCCGTGGTGACCTCACGCACGCCGAGCAGCGCAATGGCGCGCTCCCACAACCAGACCGGTGCCGTCGCGCCCGCGCACATCAGCCCCACGAGTGAGCCGTCATGGGACGGCGCACTCCGCGACTCCTCGCACAAGGCGACGATCATGGTCGGTACGGTGACCAGCTCGTTCGGCTGATGGCGCTCGATGGACGTGAAGATGTCGTCCGGATCGAAGCTGAGCCGCGGAATCACAGCCCCGTGCGCGAACATGGCGGCGTTGAGAACTTCGTTGTTCGCGAACGCATGGAAGAGCGGCAGCGCGGAAAGGACCCGCCAGTGCGTTCCGAAGGCGCGGCTGAGAGCACCGCCGAATCCGACACGCGCATCCTGGTCATGAGTCCACATCACGCCCTTCGGACGCCCCGTGGTTCCTGACGTGTAGAAGATGATGCTGATGTCGTCGGGCCCCGCACGCCGGCTGTCAGGCGGAAGCCGACTTCCGTGCTGCGAAAGATCCTCAAAACGGGCCGCGCCGGCTCGAAGCGTGCCGCCGGTGTCCAGCTGGATCACTGACTGAAGAGCCGGGAGGTCCGAGCACGGCAGCTGCCCGCTGTCCCATCCCGGCGCGATGCGATCGAGCATCGCGAGGTAGTCGGTTCCCTTGTACTCGCTCATGGTGACGAGGAACGTGGACTCCGACTGGCGCAGGATGTACGAGATGTCATCGGCGGACGAGCCATAGTTGAGCGGCACGAAGACGGCGCCGACCTTCGAGAGCGCGTACTTGAGCGCGATGATCTCGGGATGATTGGCCATCAGGACGGCGACATGATCGCCGAAACCCACACCGCTTGCCATCAGCCCGGCTGCCACCTCTTCGACCCACCTGGACATCTCCTCGTAGGAGATGGTGCGGTCGTCTGTGACGACGAAATCCCTCGACGGGGACTCGTCGGCAACTGTCTCGAACCACTCGTGGATGGCGCGCGGAACCCACTCCGGGTATCGGCGCTCCAGCTCTGCTCTCCGCTCACTGGGAGCGGCCACGCCCATCCTCGTGCTCATGCGCTGTCCTTCGGATTACGTTCGTCTAGTGACAGCAGAATAATGATTATACTGAATTTGGTCAATGTTTGGGCCGCGGGTGACTCCCGATCTGCCCGACGAACTGCAGTGCTCCCCGCCAAGACCACTCCAGGGCTGCCGGTGCGCCCGACTCAATGAACTACCGAGGGTTCTGATGCGACGGGCAGAACAGGATCAATAGAGCGCTCCCCAACGACCCGAACACCGAGCGGCGCCCGCCCTCACGAACTCGCCTACTCCATCCACGACGACGGCCCCCTCGCCAAGACGCTGAGAAACGATCGCAGTCACCGGATGCCGACGGCCACGCAAAGTTCCTCAGTTGACCCTCCCCCCTCAGATCTAGGAGATGAATCACCAAACGCCTTTGCTCCGTCACCACTCCCGCCCTCAGGAGGTCATCGCGCCTTCCAGCAATGTGGGCAAAATGTGGGCACGGTCTCGGGTGATCCACCAGAGAAGAAGAGGCCTGCGACGCGGAGTTCCAGTCGCCCTCGACGTCGAGTCCCCGGTCGTGGCGGTGGGATTCCAGCCCAGCACCACAATCGAGAAGACCCCCGATAACACTGGAATCTCAGGGAAGATCGGGGGTCTCGTCACGCGGTGGCGGTGGGATTTGAACGCGTCCTGGGCCACGTCTGATCTGCACGGATGCCCCGATTCGGCTCGTACTCGGGGCGATTCGATCGTGTCAGGTTCACGCCGGATCAAGGAAAAGTGTGGGCAGAATGTGGGCACGGACAAGGGCGCGTCCTTCAGTTCTCCGAACGCAGTGATTTCAAGCGGGACCGAGCCCCGAGCTACGCACCGGCTATCGCCGCGTCGTTATCGTCGGAAAGCCAACTTCACAACTTCAACGCCGCAAGCCGCAGTCGAGCGGCGTCGGGCGCCGGTGCCTTTCAGGCGCACCGAGAGTGCGGGCGTTGCTCGACGTTGGAGTCTCGGCCGCCACCGCGCGGTACGGGAGGTCGAAGGCAGCCGATCGTCGGGCTACTTCGGACGTCGCCGCATAAGCAATGTCGATCGGCTCATTGAGTGACTTGCGAATGAGCTGTGGTAGGACGATCGAGCGTCGCCGATGAACATCGATTGGGGATACCGCGGCGCGGGTTTCGGAAGGGAATCTGTCCCTGACGAGGCGATTGACTGCCTGAGCGGGTGCGCGAAGTTCCTGGTCGTTGATGAGGTCCTTGACTGTCGCCGCCACTCCCATGGAGGTGGCGAGGTGGGAGGTGAAGGTCCCGATCACGTCGACGTCCTCTGCCCTTGTCGCGGGACCCGCGACATTGTTGAACAGCGCCGCCACGGACTCAGCGGCGGGGATGACATCGGGTGAACTGGGGAGGAGGCCGAAAGCCAGTTCGCTTGAGATCGAAGCAACCTCAGACCAGGCGAGGGTCGCTCCGGTGATGGCCGGCGCCATGCGTTCGGCCGTCAGGTCATCGATGACGCCTAGTTCGTGCGCACGCGTCACGGCAGCGTTGAATGCGTCGAACACTCTCGTCTCGAGGAATGCGACCTGGTGCACGGTGATCGTCGATCGGTCGGTCATTAGTGCCCGGTGGGCGGTGAGGTCCCAACGGGCGAGCGCCGCGCCGAGCGCTACCGACGCCGACCCGGACGGCACGTCTGGCCTGAATGCACCGGTGAACGCCAGCGTTTCCATGGCCTTGAGTCGCTGATGGATGTCACTGGCCGACGCTTGTGCTGCTTGGGACTCGGGCACTCGGTGGAAGGCGAGATTGAAGGAATGTTCTCGAGTGGCTTCGGCAACCGTGTTCGCTCCCACCCAGAGGGTTGCAGCGATGAGGCGGTGAGCGGTCGCGACGTCATTGGTGGTCTGAGGCGGGGCGGACCGGTAGGAGCTTTGGAGGGCTGCGTGAACCGGCGCTAGTACTTGGCTGCGAGGGCCGTCTCCCGGCCAGGCGCGGTTCTGCAGCGATGATGCAAGGGCTTGGGACATGGAGTCGATACGATCGACGGTCCCGTGAGGGTCGGCCGTCAAAAGCTCCGAAGTGGCGCGGCGGGCGACCCGGGTGATGCTCACCCAACCTCGGACGGCCTCCGCTGCGTCGAGACCGCCAACGCTTCGGGCGCGCAGCATGTGCGCGTGCGCAGACTTCAGGTGATCAAGCGAGCTCCGCATATCGGCGCACTCCGCTCTGGACTCGCACTACACCGTCGATCGCTAATTGGACGTCTCGGTTGAGGTCATGACCGACGAGGTTGATCAGCTCATTCCCAGCCGCCGGCAGATCGGCCATGCGGCTGACTTCCGGGTCGCTTGGGACTGGTGCAGGTAGCCCCGTCAACAACTGGAGTCGCTGGCACGCGAATAGCGCGTCGACACCGAGGCCGGAAATCTCCGATCCAACGAGAGGGCTCCGGTCCGCCATCGCGATCCGTGCGTGTAGGGCCTCGCGGTGAATGGCGGTCAGGACCTCGATGAGCCGCTCGGCGAGCTCAACGAGTCCGGGGGTGGAGTCAATCGTGTTGTTCATGAACGGGCTTCCCTTCGATCAGGAAATTGGTCTCTCGAGCCTTCCCCTGCATGACGATCGGCGCCACGGGCTCGAGGTCGCCTGTGGACAGTGGCGCCTGGGGCTCCGAGATCGCGCTGCACAAGTCATCGAGGGATCCCGGTGGTCTGACCAGGTGCAACCTGCGAGTGGCGGACACTCTCGAGCCCGTCGCTCCTCTTCGCGGACGACGCATCGTGCGGGACCCGAAGGTCGACGGGAAGCGTCACATGGCGATGGGCACTCTCGATGTCCGTGCCCAGCGTCCGGCCCAGCATCGGAAGGTCCTCGCATAGTCGATACGACGCCCGTCTTGCTCGCTCGATAGCCGACATGGCCGAGTCAAGCGATTCGCTGGTCACGTGCTTGACGTCGTCGCTGAACACCGAACTCGACGCGATCTTTGCCAGTGAGTCCTCAGCTTGGTCGATCCACATCTCCAGGAACCTCGCTGAACGCGCGGCCTGCAGCGAGAGCGCCGTCATCGTGTGCGCATGGCCGTGACTCACGTCGCCGTTGCGGGCAGCCTCAACGTAGGCGGACTCAACACCGGTCAGGGGCGACCGAATCGTCTCGGCCTGGTCCCGCATCGGTCCGTCCAGGCTTCGGCGAAGGTCATCGGCTCGATCGGTCACGAGCAGGCTGTCGTCGAAGCGGTCATGGATCCGCTCGAGATCCAGGATCTCCTGGTGCACTAATGCCAACCGCTCGTGAAGGGCTTGGGCGGTCTGGTCGATCTGGCTGACCTGGTTGAGTGCGTCGGTCAGGTTGGTCATCTCGCCTCCTCGGGGTGCTCTACTCCTCAAGGCCGCCACAGGGGTGTGGGTGGACACTCCCCTTGTCGCGACCGTGTTTTCGGCGGAGTCGAGCATGCGCAGGACTGGCTTGGAAAGCGAGTCCCTACAGACCAAGGTCCACGGCCGCGCCAGGCTGACGCGTAGCTCAGCGCAGATGCTCGGTGTTGCCCCGACGCTAGACAGCGTCATTCAGACCGCGCTCTAGAGCGGCGCGTCGTTGCGGATGTAGGCGCCGAAGCCGGGGATGGTGAAGCGCAACTCGCCCCTCGTTGCCGGCTCGATCAGGCCACGGTCGATCAATTCTTGCCGAACCCGGCTGATCGAGGTGGTGGAGGTTTCGAGGCGAGCGGCAATCTCGGCCCGGGCGATCGGACCGTCGCCGAGAGAGGCCATGGCCGTCAGGAAGCGGCGCTGCGGCTCGGTGGTCTTTGACATGCGAGATCGGAAGAGCGTGGTCATCTGTTGATCGGCGGACTCCATGCCCTGTCTGACATTTCCGACCTCAATCTGCCCACCAGCGGCCGGGCGGGCTGCCTCCCAAGTTGCCTCGCCGATCAACTGAACCCGATGCGGGTAGCCCTGCGCTGCAGACATTGCCTCCTCGATCGCTTGGTCAGACCAGGTGACGTCGAGGTCGTGCGCGGGAAGTCGCAGGGCCTCGGCGACAGCGACGTCCGTCAGTAGCCCGACCTCGGCGAACTTGGTGCGCTCGCCGAACGTCGCCGCCTCGGGAACCGCGCCGATCAGCGAGGGGAGGCCGGCGCCGATGACGGCGACGGGACAGCCCTCCGGGGCGCCGTCGAAGTGCTGCAGAGCGATCAGCAGCGATCGGCGATCACTGATCTTCGCCTCCTGGAACTCATCGACGAAAACGGCTAGGCCACCTCGATCGTGGCCGCGCGCGAACCGGCCAGCTTCCTCGAGGGCGGACTCGATGGCACCTGTGCTGCGGGCGCGGTCCGGGCCGGCGACTTCCACGCCGATCTTCGCGCCGGGAACGCCCAACTCGAGTTCAACTCTCTCCAGATGCTGCAGGAGGCCCTTGGCGCGTTCGCCGAATGACTCGCGTTGAATCTCTGCGCTCAGGGATCGCGCGAGTTCCGGCATCATGTCGGCGTCGTCCCTCCCGGTGACCCATACGGTGAGGTATCCGCCCTCTCGTGCTTCGCCCTGCGCCTGACGAAGCAGCGAGGTCTTGCCCAGCCCTCGCGATCCGTAGAAGGCTAGGAGCGGTCCTCCCGATCGGCCTAGCGCGCTCATGCGCGCGAGCCTGCTGCGGATCTCCTCGAGCTCCCGTCCGCGGCCAGCCAGGTAGCCGGGCGTGGCGCCCGGAGAGTACGGGCTCGGCAACACCATGTGGCGCTCCTTGGATAACGACGGATAAATCAACTGGGTTTATCCGAGACTATCCGCGTCGGGACCCCGAGACAAGGCACTGCCGTCGAGTCCGACCGGCAGTTGATTCGCACCGGGCAGCTCGTAAGCGTCTTCTGCCCCCGTGAGCCTTGCCGGCGCCGCAGCTGGCGCGCCGGCGGTCTCCGCCAGCCTATGTCGCCGGGGGGATGCCGACGCCGATCCGAAGGTTGTCGATCAGCTGCTCGAGCTCACTCGAGACCACCGAGTAACGGCGCCGACGGGCATCCGGCTCATTCCGCGACGGATGAACCCGCACAACCCCCAACTCCTCGAGCACAGGCAGGTGCTTTCGAAGCAGCGAGCGCTGGACGGAAAGACGCTCGGCCAACTCGGTCTGGCTGGCTGGACCGTCGATCAGAAGCGATCGAATCGCCGCGACCTTGACCCGATTGCCCAAGGCATCGATTGTGCGATCGACACCCTTAGGCAGATCGGGACGCACGACGCTTGGCATATCGCACATTGTCATCCGTGCTGTCGCGCAGCCATACTAGCGATACTTTAAGTACCGCATCGGAGGTATCGTGAGTATTCAGGTGACAGCTCGTGGAGTGCTTCTCGGGACGCCCGAAATGTTCGAGTCGAACCGCGGACCCGAGGCCGCGGTGGCGTTCGGCACAAGTCAGAAAATCGACTTCGAGGGCCAAGACCTAACGATCGACGCAGTCCCAACCGGAGAACTCGCGTGCGGCGGCGAACTCGCCACCACGCTGATGGACTTCGAGAAAGGTGACCGGGTCGAGATCCGCGGCGAGATGGTGTTCCGCTCGAACATGACGGCGGTGCTGGAAGGACGAGCCCATGGCCTAGTGACGTTTCGGGCCGAGACGGTTACCCGTTGAGCTAGGGTCAACGACCTGGCGGAGGCGACCTTCACGTCCCGCCCACCACCGCCTCAGCCAATTGAGCTCCCCGTCACACGATCCCAACGCTCGAGGTCTCGATGGTCAACGACCAGGCGACGGGCCAGGATCCGGCTCCGTCGAAATCGGCCCCCGGCCCCGCGGCGGCGAAACGCCGGCCAAAGCCTTGAGGCGTCGCGCCTCGACCGCCGACAGGTCTGGGACCCATTCGCCGAGTTCAGCCAACTTGACGCCCTCGTCACGGATCAAGCGCAACAGAGCTTCACCGGCATCGCGCTCGTAGCGGCGGACTGCCTCGTCACGCTCACCGAGCGTGACCGACACCTGAACACCAAGCTCCGACTTGCGACGGTCAGCCATCATGCGCTCGCGCCTGCGTTCCCCCTGCTTCTCCAAGGCTCGCGCCCTGACCTGCTGTCGAACTGATCGACCCATCTTCGTCTCCTCACCTTGACCTTCTGACCCTCAAGGCCCTGAACTCCACGCCGGTGGACAGGCCACCTCATACGGGCCGGCACCACACCGCGTACCCCCTCCCAGATCTCGAGCCACCAACTTCCACACACCTCTTGCATCTCTGGTAGTTGAAATCAGAACCAGTGACCACCGGGAGAAACTTCTCGGCCCTAGGCGGGCATGACGATGTCCATCCACAAGCTCTCGGCCGGGTCGGGGTACGACTACCTGACCCGTCAGGTCGCGGCCATGGACGGCACCGAGAAGGGCCACACCTCGCTGGCGTCGTACTACACCGAGAGCGGCGAGACCCCCGGACAGTGGATCGGGTCCGGGCTGACTGGGATCGAGGGCCTGGAGGCTGGCGACGTCGTCACAGCCGAGCAGATGAAGGCGCTGTTCGGCTACGGGTTCCACCCGCTGGCCGATGAGCGCCTCGCCGCGCTCGAGGTCACCGCAGGACCGGCCGAGGTGTGCAAGGCGCAGCGGCTCGGCACGCCGTACAAGGTCTACGAGGCCGACGTCCCGCCCTACCGGATCGAGGTCGCCCGCCGGCTCGAGGACCTCAACCTCGCTGCCGGACGGCCCCGCGACGCAGTCGCCTCGGTCGACGAGCGCGCCCAGGTGCGCACCGAGGTCGCCCGCGAGTATTTCGAACGCGAGCACGGCAGAGCCCCGGACAATCCCCGGGAACTGGCGTCCGCGATCGCGCTCCACTCACGGCCGAAGACGACGGCCGTCGCCGGCTATGACCTGACGTTCTCGCCCGTCAAGAGCGTCTCAGCCCTCTGGGCCGTCGCCGACACGTCGACCGCAGCGACCATCGAGCGCGCGCACAACGCCGCCGTCAAGGACGCCCTGATGTTCATCGAGCGCGAAGCGCTCTACACCCGACTCGGCACCAACGGCGTCCGCCAAGTCGACGTTCACGGCCTAGTGGCCACCGCGTTCACCCACCGCGATTCGCGCGCCGGCGACCCCGACCTGCACACCCACGTCGCGGTCGCCAACAAGGTGCAGGCCGTCGAGGACGGCCGCTGGCGAGCCATCGACGGCCGGCTGATGTTCAAGGCCACGGTCGCGGCCTCCGAGGTCTACAACACCGCACTGGAACGGCACCTGTCTTCGAGTCTCGGGGTGCGGTTCGAGGAGCGACCCGGTGTCGATCAACGCAAACGACCGGTCCGTGAGATCGTCGGCGTCGACCCCCGCCTGAACGCCCGCTGGTCGACTAGGCGGCAGAGCATCGAGCGACGCCGTGACGACCTGGTCGCCACGTTCCAGGCCGAGCACGGCCGCCCGCCCACACCGGTGGAGACGTTCCAGCTCGCCCAGCAGGCGACGCTGGAGACGCGGGAGGCCAAGCACGAACCGCGTTCCCTCGTCGAGCAGCGCACCGTCTGGCACGCCGAGGCCGTTGAGGTCCTGGGTGGTGTTAGGGGCGTCGATGCAATGGTCCGTACCGCGACCGCGCCGCCTGTCGTTGACGCCGCACAAGCGGCCGGCCGGCGCGTCGATGCCGCGTGGGTCTCGACCGCGGCCGACCGCGTACTGGACCAGGTCCAGACCCGCCGCAGCACCTGGCAGCGTTGGCACCTGGTCGCCGAGGCGCAGCGCCAAGCCCGCCGCGGTGACGTCACCGCCGAGCAGATCCCAGCGCTGGTTGGTCTCATCGTGGAGGAGGCCACCAGCCGGTCAATGCTGATCAAGAGTGACCAGGACTCCATCGACGAACCCGCCGAGCTGCGCCGCCTCGACGGCCAGAGCAAGTACGCCGTCGCCGGCTCAGACCTCTACACCTCCACGGAGATCCTGGCCGCTGAGCAGCGTCTGGTGGCCGCTGCTGGCCGTCACGACGGCCGCCGGATCGCACCCGAGACCGTTGAGCTCGCACTGCTGGAGAGCGCGGCCAACGGTGTCGAGCTCAACGCCGGCCAGGCCGCGATGGTCCGCGGCATGGCGACCAGCGGAGCCCGTGTGCAGGTCGGCATCGCCGCCGCCGGCACCGGCAAGACCACCGCCATGCAGGTCCTCGCCCGCGCGTGGGAAGAGGGTGGTGGCACCGTCATCGGCCTGGCCCCCTCGGCGGCGGCTGCCGCCGCGCTCGGGGACTCCATCGGCACCTCGACCGACACGCTCGCCAAGCTCGTCGATGACCTGGACCGGGGCGCATCGCCGGGCATGGTCGATGCGATCGGACCGGGCACCATGGTCGTGATCGACGAAGCTGGCATGGCCGACACACTCAGCCTCGACGTCGCGATCGCCGGCGTGCTGCAGCGCGGTGGGTCCGTGCGGCTGATCGGTGACGACCAGCAGCTCGCCGCCATCGGCGCCGGTGGTGTCCTGCGCGACATTATCGCCACGCACGGGGCGCAGCGCTTGTCCGAGCTGATGCGGTTCTCGGACCCCGCAGAGGGCGCCGCGACCATCGCACTGCGCGCCGGCCTGCCCGAAGCGCTGGGCTACTACTTCGACCAGCAGCGCGTCCACGTCGGCGACCTCGCGACGTCGACCGACGGTGTCTTCGACGGGTGGCTGACCGACCGCAGTCAGGGCAAGGACGCCATCATGCTGGCCCCGACCCGTGACCTGGTCGCCGACCTCAACGCTCGAGCGCGCACCGCCCGCATCATCGCTGGCGAGGTCGACCCGGCCCGCGCCGTGCGGCTGGCCGACGGCAGCACCGCCTCGGTCGGCGACGTCGTCCTGACCCGCCAGAACGACCGCCGGCTGCGGTTGTCGCCAACGGACTGGGTCAAGAACGGTGACCGGTGGATCGTGACCGAAGCGGGCCGTGGGGCACTCGGCGTGCGGCACCTGGAGTCCGGACTGAACATCACCCTCCCGGCCACCTACGTCGCTCAGAACACCGAGCTGGGTTACGCCTCGACCGTCCACGCCGCCCAGGGCCTGACCGCCGACACGATGCACGGTCTGGTCATCGGCGAGGAGAGCCGCCAGCAGTTCTACACGATGATGACCCGCGGCCGGCACGAGAACCACGCCCACCTGGTAGTGGCAGCAGACGGTGATCCGCACTCCCTGATCCGTCCCGAGTCGATCCGCCAGGCCTCGGCCGCGGAGATCCTCGAAGGTGTCCTCGCCCGCGACGAGTCCCCCAAGTCGGCCACGACGATCGCCCACGAAGCAGCCGACCCGGCCGTCCAGCTGAACGCGGCGACCGACCGCTATGTCGACGCCCTCTACGTCGCCGCTGAGACCGTCATCGGCGTCGAGACCGTCGCCGGCATCGACAACGGGGCCAAGGTCTTGGTGCCCGGCATCGCCGACGAGGCAGCCTGGCCGGCCCTGCGCTCCCACCTGCTCCTGCTTCAGGCGCAAGGGGCAGACGCCGTCGGTGTGCTGGCCGATGCTGTTGCCGAGCGGGAGGTGGAGTCGGCCGACGACCGCGCCGCGGTGCTCGACTGGCGACTCGATCCCACCGGCCGCAGGGGCGCACCCACCGGGCCCCTGTCCTGGGTTCCTGGGATCCCCGGACGCATCGCTGCCGACCCAGTCTGGGGCCCCTACCTGGCTGGGCGCTCGGCTCGAGTCGAGGCCCTGGCCCTCGCGGTCCGGGACGGTGCCACCGCGGGCGACTCCCCGGCCTGGGCTCGCCAGACCCGCATCTCACCGACCAGCGGCCTCGCCGGCGACGTGGCCGTGTGGCGCGCCGCGACCGGCGTCGACGAGACCGACCGGCGCCCCACCGGACCACGCCAGCAGCAGAAGGCCCAGGTCCTCCATCAGCGCGACCTCGACCGTCGCCTCAACGCCGGTCGCAGCCCCGCCATGGACGAGTGGGGCGCCCTGATCCACCGTCTCCACCCCCGCCTGGACACATTCACCCCTCTGCTCGCCGAACGGCTCGCCGCGATCAGCAGGTCAGGGGTGAACGCCGCCGACCTCCTCGAGCGCGCCGCAGGCGAAGGCCCGCTCCCCGACGAGCACGTGGCCGCGGCCTTGTGGTGGCGCATCGCCCGACACCTGTCCCCCGCCGTGGCGACCGAACAGGCGACCAGCGATGGCCACGTGAGTGCGCCGTGGTCCGGCCTTCTCCTGGAGCACCTCGGAGCCGAGGCGGCCGGGCAGGTCACCGAGTCGCCGTGGTGGCCGACCCTCGTGGCCACCGTCGATCGTGCCCCCGCCCGCGGTTGGGCCGTCGAGCAGCTGCTCGACCTCGCCAAGACCAGCGACGTCGACGACGTCGACCTGGCCCAGGCGATGATCTGGCGCATTGGGATCGTCACCGATCCGCCCCCGCTCGAGGACGAGCCGACGCCCGACGAGCACCTCCCACCCGAGGGAATCGACGACCTGTTTCCCCTCGACGAGCTCGCCCCGCCCGTCGCGGTCACCGACCGCACCGACCCCGTCGACGCACTCGCCGACGTTGCGCGCAACCGGGATCTCCTCGGCCCACTCGAGCCGGCCGACACCGACTTCTGGCGCCAGTTCGACCGCGTCATGGAGGTCCAGTCCTCTCCCGTTCCCATCGACCGGCTCCGCGCGATCAACGAGGCCGCGGCCGACTACTTCAAGCAGCAGTTCACCGGCTCCTGGGCCCGCACCTACCTGCACGAACGACTCGGACTCGACCTCGCCGGCGACCAACGATTCCGACCTGGCTACGCCCCGGCCGGGTGGACCAACCTGGTCGACCACCTGCGCACCCAGGGGTTCACCGACACCGAGATGGTCGCTGCCGGCGTCGCGAAGACCGCCTCGACTGGCCGGCTCATCGACCGCTTCCGCGACCGCGCCGTCCTGCCGGTCATCTCCGACGGCCAGATCCTCGGATTCGTCGGCCGCCGCAACCCGACCGCGACCAGCGACAAAGCTGGACCGAAGTACCTCAACACCCCCGACACCGTCCTGTTCCACAAGGGCGCCCAGCTCTACGGCATCGGCGACGAACACATGATGACCGGCGCCATCCCGGTCGTCGTAGAGGGACCGCTCGACGCGATCGCCGTCACGATCTCGTCCGCCTCAGCGTTCGTCGGAGTCGCCCCCCTCGGGACCTCCATGACCGAGGAACAGGCCGCCCAACTCGCCCAGTTTGGTGCCGACCCGGTGATCGCGACCGACGGAGACCTCGCCGGACGGATCGCGGCCGAACGCGCCATGTGGCTCCTGGCGCCCCAACAGCTGACGGCCCAGCTGTCGCCGATCCCCGCAGGCGACGACCCGGCCAACCTGCTCGAGAACAAGGGCGCAGCGCAACTCGTTGCCCTCCTGCAGCAGCCCACCGTCCTGGCCCGGACGCTCGTCGACGAGCGCTTGGCCAACATCACCGATCACGCTGCAGCACTCACCGGTGCCGCCGAGGTCATCGCCGCACTCCCAGCGCGCGACTGGGAAAACCTCATCGACCACGCCGCCCAAGGAGACGACAACACCGCCGCGGAGCTCCGCGGCCATGTCGCGACCGCAGCCGCACGCTTCAACGACGACCCACGCGGCTACAGCACCGACCAACTCGCTCGGGTCAGCGACGTCCGACAGCGCCTCGAGGGTCACAAGCACGCGGCTGTGGCTGACCGTTGGGCACCGCTCGGCCGCCAGCTCGACGCCCGCCTCACGGCTTGTCGGGACTGGCCAGCCACCGCGGCCCTCCTGCAAGAACTTCACGAACAGGGCCACGACGTCACTCGACTGTCTCAGCAGCTCGTTGCAAACGACCCGCTCGAGCCTGCCCCGGCCCGGGACCTCCGCTACCGCCTTGCCGAGCGACTGACCATCGAGCCGTCGTCCCTCTCCCGCTCGAGCACGGTGCCAACGACGCAGCGTCCCAACCCCGGCGCCGGGCCGATGACGAGACCAAAGCACGGCCAGGATCGCGGCCCTCGCCGGTGAATGTTCTGACCTGGCAGAAGCGGTCCGCGCCGTCACAAGCGGCTTCGTTGTCCCTGTCCATCACGAACGCCTGACGCCTATGGCAGCACGTTCAATCACCTGAACTCGCCGGTCAGCTATGGGTAGGACTTGCTCATGTGTCCTCTCCCAGATGATTGCTGACGAACTGCTGCGCACCGTGGGGTAGAGACCCCCAATGCCCGCCGAAACCGAACGACTCGCCCCTCGCCGCGGTGTACACCTGCGCCATCGCCGTTGCAATCTCGCGCTCATCGGAAGTGGGGAACATCGCCGCGCGCGCCTCCGGATCGTCGGCGACGACCTCGAACGCTGGATCAGCCCTGTCCTGGTTCATCGCCGAGGCGGCCGCGTACCCGCTTCCGTGATGCTGACCCTCGGCCGCCACGATCAAGCAGTACAGAATGTCGAACTGGCACAGTGAATTGAAGAGCGCATCGTCGTGCGCGAGGTCGCCGGGGTCGGACACCGCGCCGTCGGGGACATCAGGACGCATTGCCGGTTGATCGCTCATCAGGACGCGCGCGGCGGAGATCATCATCCCGCCCTTGCCCTTCGGAAAGAGGTCCGCCCGGCTCGCGTCAACCTGACCGTGCCTGATCCAGGACGAATAGATGTACATGTCACCGCCGGGCGGGTACGGGCGAAGTGCGAGGTCGTGAACGGCCGCCCACTGTCGAAGGCGGACCGCAAGGCTGCCAAGGACGTACACGCGCGTGATGATGTCGAGTCGCGCGGCGGCGTTTCCGTGACCGAACTTGGCATAGGCGTCGAAGAGGCTGTCGATGGCTTTCGAGGCAACAGCGGCGCGCTCGAAGTACATCGCGTGAGCCGCGAGGATAGTGATCTTGTCCAGAGCTGCCAGGTGCTCATCGGGGTTGCTGCTGACGAGTGCGGCGGCCCGTCCAAGGAATTGCCTCAGTCGGATGTCGCTGTCAACTTCCAAGTGGGATACCACCGCCTCGCCGAAGGCGTCGTCTGCCATCTCCAGAGACAGCGGGACGAGGGCAGGCCCAGGGCCGCCGGACCGCATGGCAGCGGCTAAGTCAGCGATCAGCGAGTCGACCTGTGCGCGGGCTTCCTCGCGGAGTCGTTGGTCACGGAGGCGCAGTAGGTCGTTCCAGTGCGCGTGGCGAAGCGGGGTGTTCTTGGCCCCTTCGCGGACCAGGACATCTCCCTCACGAAAGACCACGACTTGCTTGCCATTTGGGCCCGGAAACTGGCCCAACTTACTCATCGGCACGGGAAGCCCATCGCGGTGGTGCGGGAGGTGAATCAGGACAACTTCATGCCCATCGACTTCGTGGATCTGCGAGATCGCATGGACCTCGCCTTCGATGTACTTCCTGATCATGTCCCCCAACCGGGCACCGTCGAAGCGAGCACGATCGGTAATAGTGCCGGTCGGCAGAGCTAGGGTGCCGTCGTCGTTGACGCCGACAAGGATGTAGCCGCCAGGTGGTCGATTGCTCATTGAGACCGCGTCTTTGACGAAATTCAGCTCGTCGTGCTTGTCCGTCAAGTCCAGTTCGGCTTTGAACTCCAGATGTGTCTGCTCGGGCAACCGAAGCAGCTCGACGAGCTTCTCCCGGTCAGTTCGGCCATCAACGATGATCACGTCAGATCACCGTGCCCGCCAGCGTCCGACATGCGCTAACACGACCGGCGCGGAGAGTGCCGAGACCTTCCGAAGGGACTGCCCGCGCAACGATCCGGCCGGGTGGCGACTGCGGATGCTTCTCGCTTCGTCAATCTTGCTCGTCCGAGGAGCTCCGTGCGAATGCCCCGCGATCATGGTCGAACTCTACGAGACCCGCCGGACAAGTGTGCCTACGTCATCACCTCGCCTGTTTCGGTGTCAACCAGGCTCAGGCGCGGGGCAGAGAGTTTCTGTGGGGCCGGCTCCTTGTCGGCGGCCGACTTCTGGACATCACCGGCGTACGCCGCGCTGCGGGCGGCGGACTCTTCCCGGCCCAAGTGGCGGTTGAAGCGACCTCGAGCGGGCCAGTCGCTCGCGTGGGTACGATCGCAGTGCGTCTTGACCCGAGCCTTCATCCGCTCGATGAAGTACGGCAGCGCGTAGCGGTGCCATTCCTCGAGCTCATTGCTCAAGAGTGCTTGTTGGGCGGTTCGTCGTTGGTCGGCCAAGACGGCGATCTCGTTGACCAGGTGGGCGTGCTTGGGCCAGCACGCCGGGATCGTGTCGGCCGGGTCGTAGACGTACTGGTGGTTGATCCAGACCACGACGGCTTCCAGCCACGTCCAGAGGTCGGTGCGCATGGCCGGGTCGGTGCAGGTTGACGGGATCCAGGGGCGAGGCAGTGCTGAGGTGTCCCCCAGCGCTCGCAGCTGGTCGTCGGTGCCGTTGGCCGCGATGTCGAGCTCCCGGTATGCCAGCGCCACCCGGGGCGGTGGCTTCGGGAACGGTTGGACGAGCAGTGAGGCGTCTTCGGCGGCGTCGTTGGTTGATCTCACGAGTTCCACCCCGAGAGCCCGCGTTGACGGGCCTGTTCGACCGCCGCGGTGGTGCGGGTCGAGACGGTGATCTGACGCCGTCGCGCCTCATCTGTCTGAGCGCGAGTCGCCGCTTGCTGCTCGAGCAACTCCTTGCCGTCGCGCCCGTCGAGGCACCGCTTGAGCTTGGCGACGATCGGACGACCGTTCTCGGCGATCACGAGCGCGTGGCGTTCCTCGAGCTGGCGCACCTCGGCGCCGGTGAGGATTGGCATGTCGTCGCTGCTGGTGGTCCGTCCACCCGAGCCTGAGTGGCGGTTGCGGCGGGTCACGCGCACGGGGCCGAGGAGGTCGGAGACTTCCTGGTTGAAGGTGACGTCCTTGGAGCCTCCGAACAGGCACAGGACGTTGGTCAGACCGAACAGTGCCCGTGCCTCGTTCTCCCCGAAGATCGCGGCGAGTTGACGCCACGTCTGGGCGGCGTAGATGAACGACAGGCCGAGCGCGCGCTCGTTGGCCATTCGGGTCCGCAGGGTCGGCAGGGGTGCCGTTGACGGCAGCTCGTCGAGCACGGCGGTCACCGGCGGACAAAGCCGCCCGTGCGGGGAGGCGCTGGCGAGCTCGAGCGCGGTATCGAGGACGTGCTCGGCCACGGCCGTCATCAGCGGCGATGCCGAGGCGTACGGGTCTTCTCGGCCGAGCAGGTAGATCGTGCCGCCCTGGGCCAGGATCTCGGCGAAGTTCGTGGCCCGTTGACGTGGGCCGGGAACGCAGCGACGCCGAATGTCGGCCTGGAAGAACAGCGCCATCGCCTGCTGCACCGTGGTGACGGTGTTGCCGGCCGTACGGTCGTCACCGTGCAGGGCGCCGTGCAGCAGCCCGTCCCAGTACGGGGCGGCGTGAGGGTGCTCGCGCAGGACCTCCTCCGGCTCGGTGGCCGATCGCGGATTCGCCACCCACTCCAAGACGTGGTCGAGGTTCCGTCCCGACAGGGCAGCGGCGTGGAAGAACGCCTGGATCACCTTGGCTGCCTCGGCCGCGTAGAACCGGGACGCGTCGTCGCCGACGGCCGAACCCTTGACCGTCCCAGCGGTGAACGCTTTGGCCCGGCGCTCTGCGCGCATCGGATCGACACACCCCTCGATCGGATCGAAGACCATCTCGGGCAGCCCGGGCGCCAGACCGAACGGGTCGAGCACCACGCACGGACGTCCGTCCGTCGACCGGGCGCCGATAGTCAGCAGCAGGTCCTCGGCCTTCGTCATCGTCACGAGAGCGGCCCCGGGCGCGCCGAGGAGGGCCGGGACCAGCACGTCCAACGTCTTGCCCGACCCCTGGGGGCCGATCACGCCGGCGGTCCGGTCCCACGGCACCCACAACTCCTTGCCGGTCCGCGGCTCATGCGCCACACCCAGACGCCAGCCGACCTGTGACGGATCAAAGTTCCTCATCGTCCCCTCCGCTGGGTAGCCGGGTAGAGGTCAGGACGCACGATGTGAGCGTGGCGGCGAAGACGCGTCAACCCCAGCAGCTCCTCAGCCTCGGTGGGGTCGGCCATCCCGTGCAGGCGGCTGGGCCCCCACCGGCGAAGGCCCCACACGATGGCGACGGTGATCCCCGCGAGGACGGCCGTCTCGACGACGACCAGCCAAGCCCAAAGGGCTCCCGGGGATGCCGCGTTCGGTGGCGGGTCGCTCAGCCCGGCCGTGGAGTCGCCGCCGAGGACCGCTGGCCAGCTCGTCAGCAGGGCACCGCCGTCGGGGAACAGCAGCGAGGTACCGGAGAACCAGTTGGCCACCGCGCGGCCGACGTGCACGCCCAGGATGAGCGCGAACACGACGCCGATCGCCACGGCGAGCGGGATCTCCCACGTCCACGGGTACGGGTTGGTGCGGCGGGGCTGCTGAATCTTCGTCACATACTTCCAAGGCCACCGAAGCCGCCTGGGTGGTCACGCTGCCGGCATCACGCTCGTTGAATCGCAGGTGCCAGCCCCGGGGGTCAGGGACCCGCCGCCGTACTCCTGGGCGTAGAAGAGGACGTCGTTGACGTACCACTCGGCGTGGTTGTAGGCCCACAGAGCGTCGCGGACACCCCGGCCACCGTGGGCGACCCCACTGGCGGTCAGGTAGTTGGCCGCCGAATAGATGCTGTCGGCCGGGTTGTTGATGTCCACCACACCGTCACCGTTCCCGTCGACACCATAGGCATTGAAGGTCGCGGGCATGAACTGCATGTGGCCCTGCGCGCCGGCGCTCGAGGTCGCGGTCAGCGCCCCATGCCGGGTCTCCACCATGCCGATCGCAGCCAGCAACGTCCACGGCAGCGAGTACGCCTTCGCGGCCGCCATGTACAGCTGCTTGATGTTCTCCGGGATCGGGGCGGCAGGAGTGTCGAGGGAGTGACGGCGCTCGCCGCCCGGCGCCGGAAGCGAGAACGTCGCCGGAGTAGCACCGGTGCCAGGAGCCGCAGGTGCTGGTGCCGGTGCTGGTGCGGCCTCCACGGGCGCCCGGCCGTCGAGCGCGGCCCCGTGCGACTCCATCCAGGGGGACGGATTGATGGGCTTGCCGTTCTGAATGACCTCGAAGTGCAGGTGCGAGCCCGTGGAGAAGCCCGTTGAGCCTTCCGTGCCGATCGGCGTGCCCCCCTGGACCGCCTGGCCGACCTTGACCTGCGGCTGCGTCACGAAGTGGGCATAGCGCGTGGAGACGCCGCCGCCGTGGTCGATGACGACCTGGTTGCCGTAGGCGTTGTTCCACCCGCTGGTGGTGACGGTGCCGCCGGCCGCCGCGACGATCGTCTTGGAGCCCTGGCCGACCAGGTCGATACCGGTGTGCAGTTTGTTGACGCGCAGTACGGGATGAAATCGGGGGCCGAAGTGGCTCGTGACCCGGTAAGCGCTGGTCATCGGCGTTCGCCACTCCCCTGCGCTGACGAGGGTGATACCACCGCACGTCGGCGAGGTCGCTGCCGAACTCGTCACTGCACCCGCGATGGCCATGGCCGCCATCAGCGGCGGGAATACGACGGCAACAGCCGCCACGATGGCCATCTGGACCGGCTTCATCAGCTCGCCGCAGCCAGGTTCTCGTTCGTGTAGGTCAGTTCCTTCTCGAGCGGGTGCAGGACGGTCTGGACCTTGTACTGCTGGTCTCCGACACACCACAGCGCCCGGCCCTTGCCCTGCATCGCCCATCCGGTCACCGCGTCGCGCGCTATCCGGCCGAGACCGAGCAGCTTCTCGAGCTCCACGGCGACTCCGTGGTCTTGACCGTGGAGGATCTTGGTGTCGACCAGGTGCAACAGATCCTTGGCGATGGTCTGCGCTTGGCTCCCGGAGTCGCCGGCCGAGAGCAGGTCGGCGGGCTTGTGCATCACGGCCCACTGGACGTCGCCGGCGCTGCGCGACAGTCGCAGGTCGGCGTCGAAACTCTTGACGGCTTCGGTGCCCAGGCGCAGCTGCTTCCACGACTCGTCGCGCACGACCACGCGCAGGTCGCCGGGTGCGGCGACCTCGCGCATGCCGCGGCCCCAGGAGTTGAGGCACGTCAGGGCGATCCCGACCGCCTCGTCGCCGAGCGGTTCCAGGCGCGACAGGCTCAGCGACTGGATGGGAGCCAACCAGTCGAGCTCGATGTTGGAGTGGTCGTCGAACAGGCCGGCGAGCGCGCCGGAGACGAGTTGGCCCAGGGCGTCGCGCAGCAGGCGGGTCTCGTCGAGGAAGTGCCGCTCGGACTCGTACCGGGTGGCTTCGATGAGCTCGGGCGGTGGCGAGTTCAACAGGTGCCACAGGTGCGGGATGGTGGTCTCGCGCAGCGTGCTGTAGCCGCTGGCGTACCCCGTGGCCATCTGGAGGGCCTGCTTGACCACGACCTCGTCAGTCGGGCCGAACGGGACCCGCTCGGAGCCGATCCGCTGGGAGCCGACCAGGCCACGCACGAGGGTCAGCCAGCGGCTGAACACCACGGCGGCACGTTTCTGCGCCTCGTCAGCGTCCAGCTGCTCCCACCCGTGACCGAGTGGTCCGATCGCTAGGGGGTTGATGCGTGCGGACAGGCCGTGGCCGATGCTGAACGGTTCGACGCCCAGCGCACGGCACAAGACCTCGTACTCGTCCTTGACGTCGCCGACGATCAGGGTGCGGTAGCCGAAGTCCATCATTCGAAGGCAGAAAGCCTTGGTGGTGGCGGACTTCCCGACGCCGGGTTTGCCGAAGATCATCACGTTGTTGTTGGTGACCGGGATCCGCTCGTCCAGAACCCAGCCGACCGGATCGGCGTAGAACGCACCTCCGGAGAGCTCGTCGAAACCCATCTGCGCGCCGGTCGGTGGAAGGCCGGGGGTCGAGATCCACGGCCACAGGGCGGGCGCCTGGTCCGAGGTCATCCGCCACTGCGAGACCGGCGCGCGGTTGGGCGCCCAACCGCGATCGCGGGCGAACGGGCCTCGAGTGGTCGCCGGACGGAACAGGCGCGGGTCCTTCGCGGCCGGCGCCTGGCGCGGAATAGCCGGGAGGGTGTGGCCGAAGTCGGCCAGGAGCCGGTCGACGTCACGGCCCGTGCCTCGCCGGCCGGCGCGGGCGCTCACTGCGCGCCTCGAGCCAGAGAGACGCCGAGCGGGATCGTCGAGCTGGCAAAAGCGACGTCCTGGGCCAGATCGAGGCGCAGCGGCGCGAACCCGGCACGGCGGACGGATGAATCCAGGCGGCGACCGAACTCACCGACCCGGGCGGTCTTGGGGACGGTCACGGTCGCCACGGCGTAGGGCTGCGTCAGCGCGCTCCCGTGAGCGAGCTTGGTGTCGATGCCGCGAACCTTCTTGGACTGCTCCCGCTCGCGGGCGCGTTGCTTCACCTTCCCCTTCTCACGGAGTGCGTCGGCGATGTCGGCGCCGGTCTCGCTCGATCGGGTCTGGCGCTCTGCGCGAGCCTGCGTCAAGACGGGGAACGCGACCACGAAGCTACGTCGCTCAGCAGGCTCTGTGGGGACGAGGATCGGCGCCAGCGCTCCCATCACCGCGCCCTTGTCGGGCAGCTTGATCGTGGCCGAGATCGAGTTCCAGCAGTCGTGCGAGTAGTGCCGGACAACCGGGTCGGCACCAGAGGGGCCAGCCATGGCCCAGGGCACGTCGGCGGCAACTCCGGGAGTGCCCTGGGCCTCTCGCAGAGCGTCGACAATGCCGGCGCGGTCGCCCGGGGCAAAGCCCGTGCGGCACGCTGCCGACAGCTCCGGTGAGGTCAACCAGACCACGTCGGCCATCCCGACGGCTCCGCGCAGCCCGGCCTCGATCTCACCGGCCAGCAAGTACAAGACCCGGGCACGTCCGTCGAGTCCGCCGCCGGCCTCCTTGGCCTCTTTAGCCAGGCGCGACTCCGACACCACCATCGTCACGAAGGTCTCGGTGCGCACGGCCGCCCCGGTGAAGACCTCGTGCATCTCGTCGTTGACGCGGTGCGCCAGCTGGGGGCCGTCAACCTTCCGATGGGACTCCACCCACTGCCGACGCTCCGCCCCATCGTCGGGGACCGATCGGACCATGAACAGGACCTCGTCGATCAGCTCGGTGCGCGAGCAGACCTCGAGCAGGTTCGCGAGGCCCGCGCCGAACCGATCGCGGGTCGCCTCGTCGGCCATTCGGATGCCCGGGTGCGCGACCGACGCAGTCAGGGCCCAGGTACGAGTGGCGTGATTCTGGATGATCGCCAGACGGGTCTGTGCGGGACCAGCGGGAGGACCCTCGTGGATCTCGATGCCAGTCAGGGCTCCCGGAAGGTCGACCTTCTCGAGGTCGCTCGGCTGCCCCTTCGCTGCTCGGGAGCGGTACCGAGTACGTCCGGTGATCAATCCGATGGCGAAGGCCGTGGTGGCCGCCAACCATCCGGTCGCCGACCGTCCACGCACCGGCACCACGACGATCAACGCCACGAGGACGAACACGAGGGCCAGGGTGAACGCCGTGATCCACTCGCTCTTGCTGATCGCGATGAGGGTCGGGAACGCCGCGGCGACCAACGTCGCGGCCTGTACGCCCGAGAGTCCGAGCACCCAGCCGACCTTGGCTCGGCTGTACTCGTTGTAGATCGTCATCGGTGGGACTTCCTCTCATCGCCGGTGCGGACTGTTGCTCCTCGCTAGCTGCTCATGCGACCGGTGGGACCGATCCCGCCGCGCTGGCGGCACCAGCTCCGGCGCCGGCGGCCCCTCCGGCGCCGGCGGCCCCACCTCCGCCCGAAGACCCTCCGGGACCGGGCAGGCTCGGTGCGGGCGCCGACGGCGCTCCCGACGTCGACGGGGCGCTCGGCAGTGAGGGTCCGGGGCCCCCGTTCGAGGAGTCCTTGTCCTGGTCCGGCGAGTTGTTCTCGCCGGTGTCGCCGCGCTGATCGGGGTTGAACGACTGCGGCCCGCGCTGATAGTCCGGGAAGTACGACCCGTCGCCCACGGCCGTCTGGTTCATCTCGTCGGCGCCGATGGAGGCCAACTTGCCCGACATGGCGGCGACCTTGTTCATCCCCTGCCCGTAGGCGCCGCCCATCTTCGCGAGGGCGCCGGTCAACCGGCTCGTGGTGGCATCGCTACCCTGCTGCTCGCCTTCGGACTGCCCCGAGGACGCGGTCGATGACGCGGTCGAGCTGGTGCCGCCCCCTGCACTGCTCTGACCACCCAGAAGACCGCCGATCCCGCCGACCGCCTGCAGTCCGGCTCGCATCTGGGCGCCGCTGCTGGTGCCCGGGTCGACGAACGCCAGGAGCCGGAACAGCACCACCGGGCTACCCAGCGAGATCACCACGATGACGACGCCGGGGAGCATCGATCCGATGGTCTGGTCGATGCCAGCTTCCATGTTCTTGCCGACGCCCTCGCAGAGCTTCACTCCGATGCCGATGACCAGAACGCTCAGGACAGGAGTCAGGGCGGCGGCGTGGAACCAGCGCACCGACTTCCAAAACCACGCTTGGCCGGCATCTGAGACCAGGCCCGCGGCGGCGATCGGGGTAGTCGCGGCCAGGATCATCAGGGAGGCTCCGCGGATGAGCATGACGACGAAGTGCCCGATTGCGGCGAGCCACAGGAAGGCGCCCAGGACCGCGAGGACGGTGGCCATCCCGGCCTCCACTCCCCCGTAGAGCATGAGCATGATGCCGCTCTCAGGCGGGAGGGGGGACCAGTCGCTCCAGGAGTCGACGTTGAGCATTGCGTCCATCAGCGCGTGAGTGATGCCTCCGCAGGCGGCTACCAGCACTGTGCCGTAGGTGATCCAGCAGAACCACACGGCGATGAACTGCGCTCCGCCGATCAGCACCTTGCCCAGACTCTTGCCGTCCCGTTTGCCGGCGGCCAGTCCGATCTGCCAGAACGCCATCAGCAGCACCAGGGCGCCGGCGCCCCAGAACGTCGTTTGGTAGACCTGTGCGGCGGGACCGTCCTCGGACAGGTCGGGAGTCAGGAAGGCGTCGACGGCGCTGAGGCACAGGCGCAAGATCCAGAGCCCGGAGTCGAAGATGGCCATCATGGCGCCGACCCAGGCGCTCGCAGCTGCGTCGGTCGCGACGCCGCCGATGATGCCGAAAGGGTTGAACTTGCCGAGCTCGTCCAGGATGTCTTCGCGCATGGTTCATCGACCGCCTTCGACGTAGGTCTGCCAGCCGGCGTCGAGGCTGCGCTGCGAACCGGGCCAGGTCGAGGGAGCGAGGGCAGGAGGATCGCCGGCGCCGATCTGCCAACGGTCGCCTTCCCATTCCATGCGCTCGCAGTGGCCGAAGCCGAATCGCACCTTCTGGGTCACCACAACCTGCACGTCGAGCTGCACGCACGCCAGAACCCACGCATCACCATCAGTGCCCTTGATCTGAGCGCCCACGGGTGCGACGGTCATGGCGATCTCGCCGTCACCATCGATGGTGCCCGCCGAGGCGTGGAAGGACTGGATGGCCAGCAGGATCGGCCAGCTCCCGAAGTCAGCCCCCGAGTCCGCCCAGGCCTCGTGGACCGCGCGGGCGCCGTCCACGCTCATCGCCGGCAACACCGTGGTGACGATGGCCGCCAACTGACCGATCGCCCCTTCGGGGGTCTGTGGAAAACCAGTCGGCACTCCGATCTCGCCGACGCCGGTGGGAGCAGGGATCGCGATCGCCGGGGTGGTCTCGAGGGTCGTCGGAGCGAATTTGAGATCGTCGGCTGTCGCCTCGAGCATCGGCGCGGCCGCCACGGCGTCTCGGTAGTCCTCGCCACGCACCCCGTCGGGTCCGACCGGGAACTCCTCGGCGAGGTCAGCTACCTCGTCGCTCGAGAGAGCGGCGGTGATCGCCTGGACGACCGTCAGGGTCAGCCCGGCAACAAGCAGCAGGACGGTGGCGAGGACACCGGCCAGCAGCGCCATGAGTTTGCGCCGAGACCAGGGCTCGCCCACCTCGCCGGGCTGCGTTTTCACACGCATCCGTCCCCCAGGAACCCGTTCAGGATGCCGGGCAGGATGAGGTAGGCGATCGCCGCGCCCAGCACGACGAACACCGAGATGATCCCCACCTTGGACGCGTGCGGCATCGAGAAGACCCGGCCGCCGACGACGGCGCCGACGGCGACGGCCATTCCGGCGATCATGAGCGCGATGACGCCCCACAAGATGTAGCCGTGAAGCTCGTCGACGTGGACCTGGGCTCCGGGAGGAGCCACGGGGCAGACGGCGGCGAGGGAGGAAGAGAAGTCGGTCTTGGTGATCATGAGTGGTTCCTTTCGAGGTCGACCCCGGCCAGTCCGGAGACGATGGGTTGAACTGCCCGCACCAGGTGTGCGGGCAGGGGGTCTCCGGTGATGCCTCCGGCCGCCAAGCGACGGTCGAGTGGGAGCACGCGGACGCGGCCGGCACGGTCAAGCTCGAGGGCCTTGCTGGCGAGTGCGGTCGAGGCCACGGCGGGCCACCGCTTTCGCGGCGGACCGAGCACGAGAGCCGAGACGCCGGCATAGTTACGGCCGCACAGGTGCAGGGCCGTGTCCAACGCCCGGAGCCCCGGCGCCGTCGCGGCCGTGACGATCAACAGGGGTCCTGAGGTGATCAGGTCTCGGAGCCAGGACCTGCCGCTGGTGACCTGGGCGAGGTCCCAGCCGACGTCGACGACCGTGAGCTGGCGGGCGTCAGGAGTGGGGGTCGGCACCTCGTCGGGGCGCGCGTAGGAGGAGGAGGTGCGCTCGATGAGGACCTCACCACGGGTCCCCCGCCGCCATCCCTCGTCATTCACGCCGAGCTCGGCCGACGTCGCGGTCGCGAGTCCGGTGCGGTGCATCGGCCCTGTTTCGAGGACCCGGGCGGGGAGTCCTGCGGCTTCGGCGAGCGCGAGGGCCACGGTGGTCGCACCAACGCGGCCGGATGCCCCCACGACGGTGAGCACTAGGCCGGTCGGATCCCACCGCTCGGTGCTGGTCTGGACGTGGGGCCGGTCCGTGACGCGGTCCTTTCGAAAGCGGCCGGCGTCGAGAGCTTTCACGGCTCGCTGGAGTTCGGAGACCGAGTACGTGGTCACGCGAGGTCACCCCCCAGTGCCGTCTTGCCTCGTCGCCGAAGCAGTTGCCTACGGAAAGTCGGAGCGCCAAGGCGCGACAGCTCAGACTTGGCTGCGCGGGCACGTTTCAGGCGGGTCAGTGCGTTGTCCAAGTCGTCGAGCGCGGGAGCCTCCTGCGACGCGACGTCGAACAGGGCATCGATCTGGACAGAGTCCGCAGGGTCTGTGCTCATCCTCATCACCTCACACGGACAAGGCCCGAAGGGAGCGCCTGGTGGTCACGCCAGGGTGAGGTTCTGGGATCCGCCTGCGGCGTAGGCGGACAGGTCGACGATGCAGCGGTGCAGGCGCCGGCGGACCGTTCGCTCGCTGACACCCAAACGTCGGCTGACCGCCGCAGCTGCGGCTCGGTTGCCCAGTCCGCACGCCTCACGACGAGCCGGGGCTGGGGTCGCGTCCTCGAGTTCGTGCACATCGGTCACCACGGCGATGTCGAGAAGCAGGTCGCGATCAGCGGCGGTGATGACCTCGTCGGCGATCGCCTCCTCCAACAGGTTCAAGAGCTCCACGGCCGCCGAAGGCGCTGCGCTGCGCCGTTCGAAGATGTAGGTCCACCCGGCCGCGGTGGGGCCCCAAGGCCGTGCCGCCGCCCAGGCGCGATCGTGTCGGTGTGCTCCCTCGCCAATCCCGAGTTCGGCCTGCAGGGCCCTGCGGGTGGCTCGCAGGACCGAAGGCAGGATCTGGGTGGGTCGTGTCCAGTCGACCTCGCTTGCGGCGAGCCACAGGGCGCCGGCGGTGATCTCGTCGACGGCGGGTGACAGGTGTTGGTGCTGCCGGGCGATCTCGCCGGCGCCAGGGACAAGCAGCCAACAGAGAACGGTCGTGGCGAGCGGTTCGCCATGCAGGGACCCGAGTCGAACGAGGGCGCGGAGCACGTCGTCGGTCCGGGGGTCTCGTGTCCAGGACCACTCGGGCAGGTCGTCGAGTTTCGCGACGACGGCGAGGGCCGGCTCGGTGGCGCACCAGCCGTTCCACCGGTGACGTGCCTCAGTCATCGTGGGTGTGTTGAGGTCCTGGACTCCGAGGTAGTTAGCGATGTTCATGAGGGGTTCCTTCCTGCTCGTAGGGCAGGCAGGAACGTCTCAATCAGTCGTTACCCGATACGTTCCCCCGACGCGAGGGAACGTCGTCGCGCGGAAGGGGAACGTCCGCGTTTGCGCAGGTCAGACGACGTTCCCCCGAAAGTTTCGGGGTGAGGTTTGCTCAGATGGCGCGACGCGTGAGATGTGGCCGAGCAGCCAGAATCTCGGCGCTCCGGTCCGACAGCTCGACTGGCGCTTCGCCGTCGTCGCTGCGGTTGCAGACCTCGTCGACGACGAGGTCTGCAGCCGCGTCGGTGTGCCCCTCGGCTTCCAGCACTGCGGCCATGTCGAGCCGCGCCGTCTCTGAGTCGGGATCGGCCAGCAGGGCAGTCTCGGCCGCGGACCTCGCGGTTGCGACGTCGCCCCGGGCGAGCTTGTCGGTCACCACGACGTGGGCGACGTCGGCCACAGCGCACACGGCGTGCTGATCCACTCGTACACCTTCGGTGACCCACCCCCAGCCGCCGGCGCGGAGCTTCTCGAACGGTCGTCCGCTGACCAAGCTGAGGGCCTGGACAAGGTCGTCGATGCCCTCGGGCCCCCCGCTCTCCCCCCGTGCTCGGAGTCGGCGGAACAGGTCGAGGTCGACCAGGGCGTCCACGACTTGGTAGACGCCGATCCCTCGCGCTCGAGCGGCCGGTGACTCGCGTGCGTCCGGCAGATAGAGGTCGTCGGTCGTCGGGTCGGCGCCCAGCCAGTCACGCAGGACCTTGATGTCGGTCCGGACGCGCGCGGGCGTGATGTCGATGTCGGCCGCGACCTCATCGGGTGTGGCGCCGTGCGCCTTGAGTGCCAGGTAGGCGAAGAGCTCGGTGTAGTACGGGCGACGCTTTGCGAGAGCCTTGCCGCCCGTGCGAGCACCGACCGGCCCGAGCAGCGACAGACGCGGACGGGGGGTGGTCTCGGAGGACCAGTCCTTGAGGTCGACCTCGAGCCGCGGGTCGGCGTCGGTGACGTCCTCGCGGACCCGGAGGGTCACCTGGGGGGCGAGCTCGGCCAGGTCGTCCTGGGTAGTTGCCGCAGCAGTCGTGTAGACCTCGTCGGGTTCTTCGAGCACCGATGCGGCCGGCTCGATGGCTACGGCCGACCGCTCGACCCGGTACTGGTCGCGCAGAGCGCCGGTGGTCGTCATGAGCTGCGTCCAAGGCTCGTCGCCGTCGAGGGCGGGTGCCCGCTCTTCCTCGACGGCTTCTGTGTGGACCAGCAGGGTGACGCACCCGGCCGCTTCGTGGGCGGTCAGCCCGACGCCGTTGAGCTCGAGCCGCGCGGCCGGGACCGTGAGTCGGCCCGAGGCGTCGATCTGGATCTCCAGGCCACTGGTCGGGGTGCGGCCCGTCAGCACCAGGGCGGTCGCGGTCCGACTCCGGTGGGTGGTGAGCAGTCCCTTCAGCTGGTCAAGTTCCTCCACGTCGCCGGCGTCGTCGACGATGACCATCTGCGACGGCCACGGTTCCGGGTCGACGCCCGTCGCGCGGGCAGCCGGTGCGTCCGGGTCGCCGGTGACGTCCAGACGCGTGGTCACCTCGACGGCCGTGGCGATGGCAGCTGCCGCGGTGGCGGCGACGTCGTCGTGGACCTGGATGCGGTCCGGGCCGATCGGGGCCAGCTCACCGGCGATCCCCACCAGGTCGAGTCGGGTGTGCCGCGACCAGCGGTTGCACGCGACCTCGGCGGCGACATAGCGAGCGAAGTCGCGGGAACGCTTCTCCTCGCCAGTGACCGTGACTGTGGTCCCCTCGAGATTCATCAGCCAGACGCTGTCCTTCTCGTCGTGGCCGACCGTGACGAGCATCGGCCACGGAGCCGGCGAGTCGACGGGGTCGGGTCCGACGTCGACGACCTCGGTGGTGCGCGGCAGGATCCACAGCACCTGGTCCTCAGAACCAATCCACGGTGCAGGCGCCGGCGCCGGGCCCCGAAGGTGGAGCGTGATCACCGTGTGGGTCACCTCGACGGCGGCAAGATCAGGCAGGGGCGTTCCGGTGGCCACCAGGGCCGCCGCCGTGCGTCGCAGTGCCTGGTCGACCAGCTCGAGCAGGTCGACCTGAGGCTCGCCGGCGACGACGATCGACTGTTCGGCCGAGACTGCTTCGGCCGGCGGTGCGCTGAGCACGAATCCCGGGCGCCGGTTGCGCTGCTGCGCAGAGCGACGCTGGCGCAGCAACGTTGCGAGACTCCCCGCCAGGAGCGCACCCCCGCACACCATCCCCGGCCACACCCAGCTGGGCAACGAGCCGTCTGCAGCGTCCGCCACGGCGTCATCCGGGACGACCTGAGTGTCACCGTCCGAAGGGACCTCGACGACGCCCGACGGCTCCTGGCCTCCCGCGGCGGCACCGTCCGGTGCTCCGGTCGCTGGAACCTGTGCGGGCTGCGACTCCCCCTGCGGGGCGGCTGCCGGCGGCTCGACCGGCGCTGGCGCCGGTGGCTCGACCGGCGCCGGTACAGGTGCGGGTGCCTCGACCGGGGGCGGGGCGTCGGCAACTGGCGCGGCCGGCTCGACGCCGGGCAGGTCGAGGACCTGGCCGGGATAGATGAGGTTCGGGTCCGTCAGCGGGGTGATCTGCTCGAGCTGCTTCGAGGCCTCGAAGATTTCGCCGTAGCGCTGCGGGTCTCCGAGGTGGTCGGCCGCCACCTGGGAGAGAGTGTCCCCGGCGCGAACCACGTAGTCGGCTGCCGGCGCGTCGGTCACGGACACCGTGCCGGCCGCAGGCAGCTGCAGGACCCATCCCGGGCGCAGGAGGCCTTCCGGGTGGAAGGTCGAGCCGTCCACCATCGTCCGTCCCGCGTTCAGGTCCGCGATCTCCGACCAGAGCTCACCATCACCCAGGTGGGTCTCAGCCAGCGCCCACAAGGTGTCTCCACGCTCGACCTGGATCTGGGCCGCTGCCGGGATCGGCTCTTTCGCGGCGGCGGGAGGCCGCTCGGTGGCCACCGGTTCGGGAGCCGACTCAGCCTCTTGGGTTGGTTCCGCCTCCGTTTCGACAGGCATCGTCTCGATCGGCGTGGGTGCCGGTACGGGGCTGGCAGCGTCGGCCGTCGCCGGCAGGTCTGGGATGGTCACCAGCGCGCCCACAAGGAGGGCCACCATCGTCCTGGCGAACAACGCCTGCACGCCGAACGTCCCGGGGACGTTCTCGACGTGACGGGACCTCAGGGCGGCGGCGGCCTCCACGAGGATGCACCACACGGTCTGCAGCCAGAACGCCCACACCAGCAGCGAGAGCAGCTGGATCACCACGGTGTCGGTCATCTGAGTGTCGAGCGTGAGGTCCGCAGGGATGGGGGAACCGACGAACCGCACGAGCAACAGCGGCGGGCCGACGATGACTGCGACGAGTGCCAGGAGGGCGCCAATGGCCTTGATCCATCTCATGGGTTCTCCTACGGGGTGTTCGCGTCGATGGATTCGGCGGCACCGGTACCGGCGACGGGGATGGAGGTGACTCCCACGACCGACAAGATCGCGGTGTCGGCATTCCCCCGCAGGGTGACGGTGACCTGTCCGCCGGTGACGTTGATGTCTGCGGCGGGTGCTCCCACCGACTGCAGGTAGGCCGAGGCCGCTGCTCGGGCGCGGGAGGGGTCGACAGCGACCGCGCCGCCATCGCGCAGTGAGTTCTGTTCGAGCGCGTCGGCGCCGACGCGTGCGGCCTGTTGTGCCTGGGTGGTCAGCTGGCGTCGCTCGGCCAGGGCGTAACCGCCGTCGATGACCAGACCGGCTGCGGCCAGGAGAGCGATGGTCATCAGGACGACGAACATCGTCGCCGCACCGGTCTCGTCTCGCTGCGGTGCCATCAGTTCGACCTGAACTGCTCGATCGGGACCGACGCCTCAGCCGTGAAAGTGTGCGAACCGGGAAGGCCGGTGATCGTGACGTCGGACAAGTTGGTCACGCAAGTCACTTGCGCTCGTACAACGCCGCCGGGGCGGTAACTCGACACGTCGACGTCGACCGTCAACTGGTGGCAGGTGAAGCCGCGATGCTGCATCGCCGCGGTGACGGTCTGCTCGCCGCGGGCTGCTGCGAGGGATGTGTTGCGTTCCAGGGACGCTGCTCGGGCTGCTTCACCAGCCAGGTCCTCGACCTGGTGGCGGGCGTGGGACATGCGTCCGAGACCGACGACGAACAAGAACGCGACGATCAGCACCGGCACGACGATCACGAACTCGACGGTGGTGGCGCCGCGCTCCGTCCTGGTGCGACGGGCGGTCATGATGAGTCGGCTTCTGGTGCGACGTAGCGCTCGACCGGACCGCTTGCCGTCTCGTTGATCTGGGGGCTGAACCCGGGGATGAACGACAGGGCCTTGCCGGTCACGGTCACGGTCACGGTCGTCGGGGTTCGTTCGACGTTGACGGCACGACTGGTGAGCATCTTCGGACCGAGGTTGTCGAGGGCTGCGGTCGCGCTCGCGTGGCCGTCGTCGGCCTTGGCGTCGAATGAACCCGCCGATGCGACCGCCTCCTGGGCGGCTGCTTCGGCGACGTTGCGGGCGTGCGCGACCAGGCCGTACTGCACGACGGCCATGATCAGCAGGAACAGAGCAGGGGCGGCGATCACTGTCTGGGTGATCTCACCTCGCTCGTCACGTGGTGGGAGTTTCAACCGTCTGCCCCCTCTCGACCTGGATGGCTCACTCCTCTTAAGGCCGAGTCGGCCCTGCGGGTGGTCATTCGGTCGGGATGGAGGATGCCTTCCCCGTGAATTTGGTGATGATGATGGTGCAGATGGCGATCGCGGCGGCGGCGAAGAGCGCCACGATGATCACCGTCTGGGTGATGTCACCACGCTCGTCCCGCTTGGTCTGTGCGTCGAACAAGTGGGAGGAGAGCCACGCCCTCCAGATGTCCAGGTCAAGCATCATCGGTCTCCTTCATGGTCAGATCGCCATCACGGCTGCGACGGCGGGATAACCGAGGAACAGCAAGAAGCTGAATCCAAGGAACAAGTGGGCGTTCTGGATGGAGTTCGACGCCTTCTCTGCCGACCCCTCAGCCTCGGCGAGCTGGCGCTTGCGGGCGGTTGACGCGCGAGCACGCAACGACTCTCGCACCTTGGCTCCGTCGTCCGCGACGAGGCTGAGCGCCGAACCGAGATCGCGCAGCTCGGTGACGTCGACTCGCTCGCCCAACTCGCGGAGGCCGTCCCAAGGGGTGATGCCCGACAAGCGGGCACCCGCGACCGTGTCGCCGATCAGCTCGAAGGCCCATCCGCGACCGAGCTGCGAAGCCGACGGGAGCGCTTCGGGTGCGCCCCGGCCACCAGCGAGCGCCATGGACACCAGGTCGAGGTAGCACGACAGAGCGCGGCGCAGGTCGTTCCGACGTTCCGATGCCGCCGCCGCGACGGACACGTCGGGCAAGAAGGAGAAGGCGACCGCGAGCGCCAGCCCGACCAGGAGGGGCACCGTCCAGCCGATGCCGGTGCCGACGGTGGCAAGCACGCCGCTGAGCAGCACCGGCAGCAGAAGCCCGACGCCGGCGGTGGTGACCTTGGCGATCATGTGCGCCTCCAGCGACCGGTCCAACAGCGCCAGATTCGCCCGCAGAGTCGGCACTGTGACACCGCGCCGCTCGAGCTGCGTGACCAGCCAACGGCCGACGCGGTCCTGGGTGGGTCTGCCTTCAGTGCCGGTACCGACCGTCGAGGGACGCCGCTGGTCGACCATGGCGACCGCGGCCGCCAGGTCACGCCTGGGCGGCACGATGGCCCACGCCAGCGCCAACAGTCCCACGCCTGCCATCGCCCCGACGACCAACGCTGCGGTCATCCCCGACCACCTCCGGACGGGCTCCCGACGAACATGCCCAATCCGGGACCTTGCGCCTGTTCGGCCAGGTCCTCGGGTCGGGCCAGGAACCGTCGCGGCGGCTGAACCCGTGAAGCGCTGCGGATCCAGGCGAACCCTGCGACGAAGCAGCCCAGGACGACGATCAACATCAGTTGGCCAAACGGACTGTTGTACGGCTCGAGGTAGGAACGGCTCAACAGCATGATGGTCCCGGCGAACGCCAGCGTGACCCCGACGATCGTCCGGGCATTGCGGCGAAGCGCCTTGCGGTTCTCCTCGACCCGGGTCCGCATCTCCAGCTCTGAGCGAGCCGTGGTGGCCAGCTCGGTCAGGACTCCGACGAGTCCCGAGCCGCGCAGGCGAGCGTTCATGATGAGAGCGGCCACCACGAGGTCGATCGAGGAGTCATCGAGATCGTCACCGAACGCGGCCAAGGCTTGCGGAACCGGCACGTGTGCCCGAAGTCGGCCGACCAGCTGCTGCAGTTCGGCGGCGATAGCGGGCGGCGCCGCATCGGCCGAGGCGATGATCGCCTGCTCCAACCCGATCGCGGCCGCCATGGTGTCGCGCAGCGACTCCGTCCACGTCGCGACTGCCTCGAGTCGCGCCAGATGCGCCCGTCCCTCAGCCGTGCCACCGAACAGCGCGGGCCACATCCACGTGACGATCGCCGCCGCGGCGGCCGCGACGGGCCAGCGCGTCACCGCCCCGACAACCACAGCTGCCAGCAGCGACTTCCAGAGGCGGTCTCGGCCCGCGACGAGCCGGCTCTTGATCGAGGCCGGTAGCGCCGGCGGCGCCCAGCCCATCCAACCGGCTGAGAAGATCGCTACTCCCCCGGCGAACGTCGCGCCGATGAGGAGTCCCCACGCGCTCACCAGTTGCTCCGATGTCCGTCGTTCCAACCGGCCGCTTCGAGCTGGGCGTGACGCTGGATCGCGACGTTGGTATTGCGCGCCGCGTTCCCCTGGTGGTCGGTGCTCGCGATCTCCGAGGCGACCACACCGAGCTCCTCGTCGTAGCCGTTGACCTCGAGCACGGTTCGCACCTTGCGCTGACCGGTACCGGCGTCTCGGCCAACGAAGACGACGAAGTCGACGGCGCCGGCGATCATCTCGTGCACGACCTTGCGAGGCAGCCCCTCGGCCTGCTGGGCGTAGCTGCTGATCCGGGAGAACGCTCCTCTTGCGGAGTCGGCGTGGATCGTCGACAGGGAGCCGTCGTTGCCTTGGCTCATGGCGTTGAGCATGGGCACGATCTCGTCGCCCAGGACCTCGCCAACGATGACCCTGTTGGGATTCTTGCGCAGCGTGCGTCGCACCAGCTGAGCCATCGTGACTCCGCCGGCCCCCTCGGTGTTGGCGGGTCGGGCTTCCAGGGCAACGCAGTTTGGGTGCCGCTCGCGGTCCTCGCGCAAACTCAGCTCGAAGGCTTTCTCGATGGTGATGATGCGTTCCTGGGGAGGGATCTCGGCTGCCATCGCCCGCAGGAGCGTCGTCTTGCCCGCGTTCGTTCCACCGGCGATCACCACCGACGCGCGGCTCGCGACGATCGCGCGCAAGAGGTCCGCGGTCTCGTGCGTCATGGTCCCCAGCCCGACCAGGTCCTCCAGGTCGACCTTCTGGAAGCGGTGCCGTCGGATCGAGATCGCTGGCCGCGAAGCGACCGCCTGGATCGCCGAGAGGCGGCTGCCGTCCGGCAGTCGAAGGTCGACCTCGGGGTTGGCGGCGTCGAAAGGTCGCGACGACAAACCGCTGTAGGACGCGAGAGTCTGGATGATCTCGATGAGCTCGGCGTCGCTCGAGGCGACTGGTCCGCCGGGTTCGGGATACTCGGCCCCGGCGCGACTGATCCAGACCTCATCGGCCCCGTTGATGTCGATGTTCTCGATGGTCTCGTCGTCCAGGAGGCGCTGCAGACGCCCAGCACCGAACATGCGCGCATAGATCGCCTCGGAGATCTCTTCCTCGATCTCATCGGACAGGGTCGTCATGCCCTGACTCAGACGGCCCTCGTTGTGCAGACGCAACACCTCGCTGATCATCTGGCGCGCGAACTGTCGCTCGCTCGCGGCATCGAGGGTGTCGTGCCCTGTGATGCGTCGCTGCGCCCGCAAGTCCTGCAGTCTGTCGCCGACGGACTGCTGCAGCTGGGCCACCAGTGCGTTGTCGATGCTCATGCCGGCACCTCCGCCCCTGCGGATTCCAGGACACGTCCCGCCACGGTGCGGGCGGCCCGCACGAGTTGGGACCCCCGTCCGCGACCCGCCGGCGACGCGCCGCCTTCGATGACGCTCAGGCCTGGGTGGTCAAGCGGCAGGTAAGCCGCCGGAGCAGCGATAACGCCGCCCTGAGCAAGGACCTCGTCGACGTCGCGAGCGTCGGCCGCCACCGTGCGGCTCTTGCCCAGCACAAGGGGCAGCGTCCGGCCACCGTCGACCAGGACGTCGAGGAGGTGGCCGCGGGTGTGCACGATCGAATCCAACGACGCGGCCAGTACCGGCACTCTGACGTCGGCCGCGGTCAGCAGGGGCATCGTGGGGCTGGTGCGCTCGATGCGGCCGAGGTCGGCGATCACGTCGACGTTCGCCCCGGCGGCCGTCACGGCCAGTCGACGCCACAGGTCGCCGATGCCTCGGGCCTGTGCCGGGGACTGCACCCCGGCCACGACGTTCACTCCGCATGCCAGCGGCTGTGCCCACTCGCTCACGTCGGTCTGCCGCTCACCGCGAAGGGCAGCAACTAGCCCCAACACATTCGGGCTCGCCGCGAGCTGACCGCCACCAGCTGCCCTGCACCGGTACGCGAGATCGCCACCAGTCGGATCTGCCTCGATGACGACGACAGGTCGTGACCACACGGCCGCGAGGACGAGTGCCGACGAGGTCACCCCGGGCGCGCCCTTGGCTGAGTACAGCGCTGTCAGCATGAGTCAGCTCCCCGGCGTCGTTTCGACGACGGCCACGAGCCCGCCCGCGGAGTACGCCGCGATCTTCGCCGCGTCGTCCTCGTCGACGACGACCGTCACCAGGACGGTCCCGCCCTCGGTCGACGACCCCTGCACCTCGAGAACGCTCGCTCCGCGTGCCAGCACAGTCGGGGCGTCCAGCGCCGAGACCGTGCCCAGCTCGACGGTTCCACCGGGCACGGCGACGACGCTGACGGTGTCGCCGGCGTTCAGCTCGGACGACGGCACTCGGGAGGGGTCGAGGTTCAAACCGACCGTGGCCTCGCCATCTGCGGGCATTGGATCGGAGGTGACGGTCGAGTTGGTCAGAATCTGTCCCGCGACCAGGTCGACGCTCGCCGTCGACCCGACGACCTCGTTGATCTGGTCGACGCTCACGGCGTCCTCGACACCGGCCACTGACTTCTGGATCAGGTCGTCCTCGGAGATCACCTGGCCCTTGGCGACCGCATCGCGCACCGCCAGGACTTCGGTGCGATCACCGAGCGAGGAGAACAGAAGTGCACCAGCCAAGGCCGACCCAACGATCATCATCGCGGCGAACGCCAGCACACCCTTCCGGCGTGGCTGCGCGCGAAGGCGCCGGTCGTCCATCCGCCGACCCGCCAGTGCACCACCGGTCTTCGGAGGCTCCGCCGGCGGTGCGAGCGCTCGAGTTGTCGTGCTCATCCATTCTTCCCTTCTCCGGGCAGTATGTTGACCGACTGCCGCTCCCCCACGACGAGCTGCGATGTCCCAGTAGGTCCGTCGACCTCGCCGAGCGAGCCCTCCGGGGCCAGGCAATTTCCTGCGCATGTCCAGTTCACGCGCCACGTGATCACTGCCGAGATCGGCCAGACGCCACCGGGCTGGAAGTCACTGACCCGGGAGTACGTGTAGGAACACGACGTCTTCGCGCCCGCCGGCATCTGACCGACGTGCCAGACCTGCCCAGCGTCGTAGCAAACCTTCGAACCCGGCCCCATGCTCCACGTCACCCACCGAGGCTCGACCGTCACCGTCACCGACGTCGCGCCGGCCGTGACCGTGTTCGTCAACGTCGACCACTGCGCGGCCGGCATCCACATCCACGTCTCCAGTCCCACGTACGACTTGGCAGGCGGCGCCGGCGCTAGCTGCACGGTCGGGGTCGTCAACTGCAAGGCGTCCAAGGCCTGCTGAGCGAGCACAGCGGGATGCGGGGGAGCGCCCTCGCCGTTGGGGACGAAAACAGGAGTCCACACCACGCCGGACCAGCAGTTCATGATGCGCCCGGTCTCCGGCGTGCCCCCGACCTCGACCCAGCCGGGAGAGCCGGGCGGCGGTTGTTCGATGGCGTGGAGGTAGCACTGATGCGCCGGAGACCAAGAACCCCCGCCGAGGGTGCAGGGCACAACAGCCCCGTTCGAGCGAGTGCATTGCGTCGGGCCGCTGGGGCCGCCACCATCACCGTTGTCACTGCCACCGCTTCCTGGATCGACGACACAGGAGATGACCTCGCCGGTTGCCGGGTCGACCCACGACGGTGCTCCTGCCGGGCACGCGGCCGAGGCACTGGAAGCTGAACTGACTAGTACGAAAGCAACGAGGACGATGACAGTCAGCGTTCTCACGAGGTGACGCATGCCGCTTCCGTGTCAGTGTTGATCACGTTGAGCAGCCAGCGTCCGTCGGGATAGCGAACGAGTTCGGCCGTCTGCGTGTACGAGTTGACCTCGGGCTTGGGCTGCAGTTCGTCCTGAACGAAGTGCTCGATCTTGGTCGCGTCAACACACCGAGTCACCGTCACGTCCGCAGCTCCGTCTGCTGCAATTACGACAGACGAGGGGGTCGTCTCGGCGTTCCACCCCGACTGCTTCTTCGTGGTGAGACCCGATGCTTCACGCTGTCGCAGACCGTCCCAGGCAACGGCCCAGTTCGTGAGGTGGTCTTGGAAGAACTCCTTGGCCTCCGGCGTGGCTTTGCCCTCCGCGTAGATGGCGTCGGCCTCGCTGTCGTAGGCGTTTAACCAATCCATGCCTTCATAGGCGATGTCGACCTGTTCGTCGCTCAAACCGTCTTCCCAAGCGGCTGACGGCGTCGAAGTCGTCGTGCCCTGTGAAGGGCCATTCTCGGGCTCTTCACCGGAGCAGCCCGTCATGACTAGTACGCACACGAGCGCACCCGCGAGCGCGGCACCTCGAACGACCTCCGAACCCTGCATGCCATCACCCCTGTGAGCTTGCGGGCAGCGTCCTTTCGCTTCCCGATGCCTGTCGCTTCACTGGGTCAAGGCCACACCAGTGGGCCTGGGTGGTCAAGGGCTCCGCAACGACTGTGGATAAAGAACTGGCGCAGACTTTCCATCCGCTGGATTTCACGCGCGGCAGTCCGATCCCCGGTGGGGTTCTCGCTCGTGCTTTTGGGATGAGCGTCCGAATCTCGACCAGGCTGAATCAAACCAGTTCGACAAATTCGATGCCAGTGACACGAGATCGCCACGATCAGCGGGTAGACATCCCGTCGCAATCTGCACCGGAGCAAGAAGCCGCCGATAGGTGGGACTAAAGATTCTCGTGCTGTCGAGACCACCCACGGAAATGTTCGGGCCTTGGCCGAGTACAAACATTCGCGATGGAGACGAACCATGACACAGCAGGTCATCGAGCAACTCCTTTCCCCGGCTGATCTCGCGCAGCAGCTCGGCGTGAGCGAAGGTCAACTCGCTCAGATGCGCTACCTCGGCACCGGTCCCGCATACATCAAGGTCGGCACGCGGGTTCGCTATGCCCGCGCCGATGTCGAGGAGTGGCTAAGTGACCGCCGTCGGACCCGGACCTCGGGGTGAGTCGTTCCAAGCGTTGTCCACAGGCGCGGGCGATCACGCGTGTTTCCACAGCTCCTAATCCAGCGCCAGCGCCTGGCCTTAGCGGCTCCTAGCGTCGCTCTATGCCGTCGACGCACATCACCGGCTGTCCCGACTAGGAGGTTCCGATGGCAACAGTCACCGCCTACGACACCACTAAGGGGAAGCGCTACCGGGTTCGGTATCGAACGCCCGACAACCGCCAGACAGACCGCCGCGGGTTCCGTACTAAGCGTGAAGCCGAGGAGTTCGCAGCCACGGTCACTGTCTCCAAACTTCGCGGAGAGTACGTTGACGCGAGTCGCTCTCGGACTACGGTGTCGGAACTGGGCGAGGGTTGGCTCGAACGGAAGACAACCCTCAAACCTTCCACTTGGCGCACGCTCGCGAGCGCTTGGCGCGTGCATGTCGAACCACGTTGGGGACGTACACCGGTGTCGCGCATTGAGTACACCGCGGTGCAGTCTTGGATCACGGAACTGCACAGGCGAGGACTTAGCGCCACAACTGTCAAGCGGGTCCTAGGTGTCCTCTCGGGGATCCTCGACGACGCAGTCAAAGACCGACGCATTCTGACTAACCCGTGCCGAGGCGTCTCCACCCCGCGCAAAGTGTCGAAGGAACGCGTCTACCTGACGCATGAGCAGTTGCACCGCTTCGCGGGTGAGTGCGGCTCTCACAAGACCTTTGTGCTGGTGCTCGGCTACTGCGGTCTCCGATGGGGAGAGGCGATCGGCCTGCGAGTCAAGGACGTCGACCTGCAGCGCCGACGCCTCAACATCAATCAGAACGCTGTCGAAATCGGGTCCCGCGTTGAGGTCGGCACGCCGAAGACTCACGAGCGACGGTCGGTGCCATTCCCGGCGATGCTCGACATGAGCATCCGCGAACTATGCGATGACAAGGACCCAGAAGCGTATATTTTCCCCGGCGCCAACGGAGATCTCATGCGTCGCACGCGGAGCGACATGGGGAGCGGAGGCTGGTTCGCCGGCGCAGTTCGCCGCGCGAAGGTCCCGCGCATCACCCCGCACGACCTCCGGCACACCGCCGCGAGTCTGGCCATCTCGGCTGGTGCCAATGTGAAGTCGGTGCAGCGCATGCTTGGGCACAAAAGCGCAGCCATGACCCTCGACATCTATAGCGGCCTCTTCGACGACGACCTCGACGCAGTGGCGACCGCCCTCGATACGGCAGGCGCAAGGTATATGGACTAGCCGACCGAAGGATCCACACTACGAAAGTGAGCGTCTCTCCTGACGGCATCACCGCAGGGGACATCAAGTCCCGACGATTCGACCCGGGAGGACCTGGTTCGGGTGTGGACCAACGAACGCCGACGCTGTCACAGGTACTCGGTCTGGCTGCTAGAAGACGACTCTCAAACCCGCGGCTGGCGCCACCACCGTAACTTCGTCTGGAAGCTGGACATGGCGAATCGATCGATTCCCCGGCGAGCCGTCGGCGACTGCGACTACTCGGTGGTCTTAGGACGACCCGACCGAAATCAGCGGCGTCCTTCCTCCACAATCCTCCGGATCGAGCGCCTGAAACGGTAGTCGAGTCGAGTTGCTCCGCAGGTCAGTCTAGGCCAGGCGAAAATTGAAAGCGGATCGAAGAGGATCCCAGCCGAGTTCAAACTCGCCTGGCGCGTTTCGCGCAAGTTCGTGACAGCTGTTAGGGCAGACTGTCGATTCTATGGCCGACTACGACCTGAACCGAATGGATTGGCGTGCCTTCGAGCAGATGGTCGTCTCGCTCGGGCGGGCGGAACTCAGCTCCGGTATGCGAGTGTTCGGCGATGGCCCCGATGGCGGCCGCGAAGCCGACCTTGACGGCAGGATTCAATGGTCTAAGACGGTTGTCGATGGAGACTCCCGCGATGTCTGGGACGGCTACACGGTTATCCAGTCGAAGTTTTGCAAGAAGCCCGGAGCCAGACCCATCACACGGGCCACGTGGCTGCAGCGCGAGATCAAGCACGAGATCGAGAACTGGATCAGCTCTGCCAAAAAGCGCAGCCGAGACCGGTTTCCGGACTACCTGATCTTCGTGACGAACCTCGAACTTTCGTCGGTGGCGCGATCTGGCGGGATCGACTCGATCCACCGACTCGTGCGAGAACTCCTAGAGCCCGGATCCGACGCCGCTAAGGCAGGACTCCAGATCCGTGACTTTCGCATCTGGCACCAGGATCAGATCAAGTCACTACTCGACTCGCACCAAACTATTCGTTGGGCCTACCCGGGCCTTCTGACTCCGGGAGATGTCATCGCAGGATGGCCCGGGGAGACAGTGAACTTCGGATCCCTCGACCTAGGAGATTCGCTCCGGGAGCAGGTACTCCGAACGCTCTCTACCGACCGGAAGGTCCGGCTGCAAGAGTCCGGGGCGCCCTCCGGCTCGGTCCTGATTGACGACGTCGCCATCGACCTCCCGGCACGGGCAGGATCTGAGCCGAAGACACTGCCGATTCTTCGCTACTTGATCGGACTTGGCGACGCTGTCCTGCGTCAGAAGCTTCCCGATCGAGTCGCCCAACCACACGTCGTCGTAGTCGGGGGCCCCGGACAAGGGAAGTCCACGCTAGGCCAGATGCTCGCGCAGTCGTACCGAATCGCGATGCTTGAGGGCGCGGATTTGGCTCCCGATCCCGCCGACTCGTTCGAGGGATGGACTAGGGCACTCGCCCGACTTGGGACCCCACCTCCCGGCAATCGACGCTGGCCCGTTCGAATCGACCTCGCCAAACTCGCTGAAGAACTTTCGTCCGGCCAAGATGTGAGTCTGTTGCGTTGGCTCGCAAGGCAGGTTTCGACGAAATCGACTGCCGATGTGTCCCCGGCGCAGTTGAAGACGTTCCTACGGGCGTGGCCTTGGGCACTCATCCTCGACGGCTTTGATGAAGTTCCCAGCTTGGATGCTCGGCAGCGAGTCCTGCGGTGCGTCAACGACTTCATCTTGGTGGCTGACGACCTCGATGCCGACCTCTTCGTCATGGTCACGACCCGACCGCTTGGCTACGAGGAAGAATTCGCCCAGTCCACGTTCCGACGACTCGATCTGCAGAGACTGGACGCAGATGCCGCTTTGAGCTTCGCCGAACGCATGGTCGAACTCCGACTATCGGACGACAACGAAGCTCGCGACCTGGTGCTGGGCCGCGTACGGGACGCCGCGAATGATCCGACCACGGCTGCCCTCATGGGGACTCCTCTGCAGCTGACGATCATGTCTCTCATCGTCGAGAAGTTTCCCCACCTCCCACCGGACCGCTACAGCCTCTTTCACCTGTACTACGGGACGATCGCTGACCGCGAAGCCGCCAAGGAGATCGCAGCCGGCCGCTTCATCACTGAGAACCGGCCCGCTGTTGATCGCCTGCACGAGCTGGCCGGTCTGCACCTCCAGGCGAAATCGGAGTCGAGCGAGGCTGCCGACTCGGTTCTGACGCCGGGTGAGCTCGAGGCGCTGGCGAACGCTCTCTACCAAAAGAAGGGATTCGAGCCCGGCGAGAGCACTGAGAAAGCAAGCGCACTTGTTCAGGCTGCAACCCACCGCTTGGTCTTGTTGGTTCCGCAGGACGACGGAGTCGGCTTCGAGGTCAGGACACTGCAAGAACTCATGGCTGCACGCGCGCTCGTCGACGCGGACGATGACGGGGTCATCGAACGACTCAGAACCATTTCGAGGAGTCCGCACTGGGGGAACACCTGGCTTCTCGCGGCAGGCGCGCTGCTGGTGAAGTCAGACCGATTCGCACCGCTGCTTGTCGGGCTTCTTCGCGAGCTCAGCGACCCAAGCGACATAATGCTCCGGATCTCGCCTATCGGGGGTGGCCTGGCGGCGGCGATGCTTGAAGACGGTCTGGCTCTGCGCCTTCCGAGCCTCGAACGGGATCTCCTTGGGCTCACGCTTCGTGCCGCCGAGGACCCAGCTTCCGCGAATCGGTCCTCGTGCGTCGCTGCACTCCGGACCATGTTGAACACGAAGCACCGCTCAACGATCCTGCAACGACTTCGCGACACCGGATCGGGTGCAGGCAGTCGCGCTGCAAGGGCGATTACGATCTACGACTTGCTCGATCTCGCCCCGACGCGCGGAAGCATCGGGCCGCTCCGCGTTTCGATAGGAATGCTTGGCTTGACGTCGACGGAAATGGACGCGATCAAAATCTGGCGCGCCGCGCGCGAAGGGAAGTCGCTAAATCTCAAATCCACTCGAGGGCCCCGGGTGGGCCTCGATGACCATCTCACGGACCAGTGGGCGGATGCTGCGTTGTCGACGGACGAAGTCGATGCTTTCCGAGATGCACTGGCGGGCATAGGCGGATCGAAGGTCCGTCTTCCGCCAGACGGCGACTCACCGTCCACCGTCGCGGCTCTAGTGGCCGCCGATGGCACCTCGATCCACGCGAGTCTGAAGCGGCCCGAGATCGCGGCCGCCCTTCATCTGGTGATGGACCAACTGCCTGAGCGCGACTGGTCAACGGTTCTAGTTCTGAGTCAAGTGATCGGCCAAGCGGTTGGCCGCGAACCAGTCGGGAGTCACGTACTTCATCTGGCTGCGCAGAGACCTACGGATTAGGCGTCAGCAGCTTTCAGGCGGGGCTGGGGAATGTCGCCGTCGGCTCCAGCTCGCGACGTCGGCTACCGGCAGCACCGCCGTCGCGCGCGCGTCTACCTGACCGGCCCCACATAAACCTGACCGCGAGTTTCGCGAAATGTGGGCAAAATGTGGGCACGGCGCACTTCTCGCTGAACGAGAAGACCCCCGGACCGCTGCGAATACAGTCGTTTCCGGGGGTCCTCTACCTGCGGTGGCGGTGGGATTTGAACCCACGGTGGGTTTGACCCCACACATCATTTCGAGTGATGCACCTTCGGCCGCTCGGACACGCCACCGCCGGACACCTTACCGGACCGCCTGCGGCTCGCTGCTGGGGGCGGAGGTCAGGCGCTCGCTGCGCCAGGCCTTGACGTAGCCGGCGCCCACGTCCCAGGCGATGGTCAGCACCACGCCGATCAGGACGCCGAGATGCGTGAGGTCGAACGAGCGCTCGTTCGCACCGATTTGCGAGAAGAACTCGGCGTTCAGCAGCTCCTCCCCCGCCGCCAGGTAGACGACCGGCACGGCGAACAGCAGACCGCCGACGAGGTTGGCCGTGGCAGTCGCCATCGTCCACCGTCCGTCGCGCAGCACCGCCAGCTGGATGAAAAGCTCGAGCACGAGCGAACCGAGCACGATCAACAGCCACGGCTGCCACGCGCCGGGATCGAGGACCGGCACGTTGCCGCCGTCTCCATCCTCGACCCAGGACCGGAAGTGCTGACCCACCAGCACCGCCGCCATGACGACGACCATGACCACCGACGCGCACGTGTCGGCCACCGACACGTCCCGTCCGGTCGGCAGCTCCGGAAGGTTGTCGACGCTCCATCCGGGCAGTCCCGGGTCGACGTCGACGCGCTCGAGGATCGCGAACGTCAGCGTCGTCCAGAACGCGATGTGCAGGGCGACCAGGACGGCGGCGCCAATCCCCTCACCGATCGCCGACGCCGACCCGGAGTCGACCAGATCAACAACGCCCGCGAGCACACCGATCGGCACCGGGATCCACAGGAGCAACCTGAGCACCAGCCGCTGGTAGGTGACGAAGAACCGCGGGCCGATGAGGTGGTTGGGCCGGTCGGTGTACTGGATGGCGAGCCGGTCGGGGTTGCCCAGCTCGGTCAGCACGGCGCGCTCGGCGGTCACGTGGTCCTCGCCGTTCTCGAGACGGTCGCCCACCATGTCGTGGATGGACGCCCGCAGCTCGCGGGCGATCTCGTCGCGGCGGGCCTCGGGCACGGAGCGCACGGTGGCGTGCACGTAGCGATCGGTCAGGGTGGTCATGCGGGGTCTCCTTCGGTGAGGCTCGCGAGCGACGCGCCGACCGCGTCCAGGTCGTCGAGCAGCAGGGCGAGGACCTTCTCGCCGGCCGGGCTGGTGCGGTAGATCTTGCGAGGGCGCGACTCCTCCGTGTTCCACTCGCTGGTCAGCAAGCCTTGGTCCTCGAGGCGCCGCAGCAGCGGGTAGAGCGTGTTGGCGTCGACGTTGAACCCGTGCCGCGCCAGCGTCTGCAGCAGGCCGTAGCCGTAGCCCGGCGACTTGAGCGCCGTCAGGCTGGCGACCACGACGGTGCCGCGGCGCAGCTCCTGCAGGTGAGTCCGGAGGACGTCGTCGCTTGTCATGCTTCACACCATAGTGTGTGTCACACACTATATGCAAGACACACAGCAACGCGCGACCCACGGATGGATCGCGCGTTGCCGTCGAGGCCTGTGGCTCAGTCCTCGGCGCGCACCAGCCGGTCGGCCTTGCGGTCGGCCCAGTACTCGCGCAGCTCGGTCTTGACGACCGGCAGCATCAGGTAGAGACCGAGAATGTTCACGAAGGCGCACGCGAAGAGCATCGCGTCGGCGAGGCTGATGACGTCCGAGAGCGTCACCACGGAGCCGAAGACCGTGAACAGGCAGTAGATCAGCTGGAAGATGCGCTCGTTGCGGACGCTGCGACCGAACAGGTGGGTCCAGGCCTTCTGCGTGTAGTAGGCCCAGGTGATGAGGGTGGAGAACGCGAACAGCGCCACGGCCACCGCCAGCACCTCGGGGAACCACGGCACCACGGTCGCGAAGGCGTCGGAGGTCAGCACCACGCCATCGGGGTCCGGCGACTCACCGTCAGCCACCGCGTCGCGAGCATCGAGCCACGACTGCGGGCGGGCGATGACGATCGTCAGCGCCGTCATGGTGCAGATGATGACCGTGTCGATGAAGGGCTCGAGCATGGCCACCAGGCCCTCGGTGACCGGGCGCTTGGTCTTCACCGCGGAGTGCGCGATCGGCGCCGAGCCGATGCCGGCCTCGTTCGAGAACGCCGCGCGCTGGAAGCCGATGATCAGCACGCCGACCACACCACCCGTGACGCCGTCGGGCGAGAACGCACCCGTGATGATCTCGCCGAACGCCCCCGGCACGGAGGTGACGTTGGCACCGATGACCACGAGGCACGCGGACACGTAGATGATCGCCATGGCCGGCACGAGCTTCGCGGTGGTGCGGCCGATGGACTTGATGCCGCCGATGATGACCAGGCCCACCAGGGCGGCCAGCACGATGCCGAAGATCAGTCCGGCCGCGTCGGCGCCGAGGAAGCCGTCCTCACCGCCGGTGACGTTCTTGGCCTGCGCGAAGGTCTGATTCGACTGGAACATGTTGCCGCCGACGGCACCGAAGAAGAAGATCGCCACGGCGAAGATCCCGGTCATGACTGCGGCGACCGGCTTGCCGAAGCGCGCATAGGCGATGGGCAGGTAGCGGAACGGACCGCCGCTGACCGTGCCGTCCTCGTGCTCCTCCCGGTACTTCACGCCCAGGGTGCACTCGACGAACTTCGTGCACATGCCGAGCAGGCCGGCGACGACCATCCAGAAGGTCGCGCCGGGACCGCCGAGCGAGACGGCCACCGCGACACCGGCGATGTTGCCCAGGCCCACGGTGCCGGACACCGCCGAGGTCAGCGCTTGGAAGTGCGACACCTCGCCCGGATCGTCCTTGCTGCCGTACTTGCCCCGCACGAGCGCCACCGCGTGGCCGAAGCCCCACGTCTGGACCCCCTTGAAGACCGTCGTGAAGACGGCCGCGCCGATCACCAACCACGCGACGATCAGCGGGAACGTGACCCCGGCGATCGTGACCTCGAAGAAGATGACGCTCGAGACGGCATCGGCGATGGGGGCGAAGAAGCCGTCGATCGCGGACTCGACCTGTGACAGATCCATGCGGTCACCTCGCTCCTGTTTGAGGAGGACGGCAACTCGGCCAACGTGAGGTGAACCCTCAGAACTGCTGCTCAGAACTGTCGGGGCGGGTCCGAGATCGACAGCATGGTCTCGCTGAACAGGTCGATGTCGTCCTCGCGCGAGCGCCCGGTGCCGCTGCCGCCGAGCAGCGAGGCCAGCTCACCGACCGCACGGTCGACCCGCTCGGTCAGCGCCGAGGCGCCCTCACTGCCCCAGTCGTGCGGCGAGGCGAAGACCCCGGTGGGCACGACCAGCGCCTGCAGGTAGCCGAACAGCGGACGCAGGGCGTGGTCGATCACCAGCGAGTGCCGAGCGGTGCCGCCGGTGGCCGCCAGCACGACGGGCTTGCCGATCACCAGGTCGGACTCCAGCACGTCGACGAACATCTTGAACAGGCCCGCGTACGACGCCTGGAAGACGGGAGTGACGGCGACCAGTGCGTCGGCCGAGCCGACGAGGTCGAGCACGTGCTGCAACCGGGGCGGGGCGTAGCCGCTGAGCACCGCGTCGGTGATGTCGTGCGCCAGGGGCCGGAGGTCGACCACCTCGGCCGTGGCCCCCGGCACCTGACGCTCGATCGACGCGACCAGACGGTCGGCCAGCAGGCGGCTGCTCGACGTCTCGCTGAGTCCGGCCTGGATGGCGACCACCCGGGTCATGCGTGCACCTGCTCCTGGGCCCCCACCTCGGCCGCGTCGCGGGCGGCGACCCGCGCGGCATGCGTGGGCGCATCGGGCACCCCAGCCGGACGGCGCGCGTCGAACTCGGCGCGCAGCGTCGGCAGCACCTCGCCCAACAGGTCCAGCTGCTCGAGCACGATCTTCTGCGGCAGGCCCGCGTGGTCGACGAGGAACAGCTGGCGCTGGTAGTCACCGAAGTAGTCGGCGAACGCCAGGGTCTTCTCGATGAACTGCTGCGGGCTGCCCACCGTCAGCGGCGTCTGCGCGGTGAAGTCCTCCAGGCTCGGGCCGTGGCCGTAGACCGGCGCGTTGTCGAAGTACGGCCGGAACTCGTTGATCGCGTCCTGGCTGTTCTTGCGCATGAAGAACTGTCCGCCCAGCCCGACGATCGCCTGCTCGGGCGTGCCGTGACCATAGTGCGCGTAGCGCTGGCGGTAGAAGTTGATCAGACGGATGTAGTGCTCCTTCGGCCAGAAGATGTTGTTGGCGAAGTAGCCGTCGCCGTAGTAGGCGGCCAGCTCGGCCACCTCGGGCGTGCGGATCGAGCCGTGCCACACGAACGGCGCCACACCGTCGAGCGGGCGCGGCGTGGCCGTGAAGCCCTGCAGCGGCGTGCGGAACGTCCCCTCCCAGCTCACGACGTCCTCGTCCCACAGACGCCGCAGCAGCTGGTAGTGCTCGATGGTGAGCTCGACCGCCTTGCTGCCGTCGTAGCCGAACCACGGGTAGACCGGCGCGGTGTTGCCGCGGCCGAGCATCAGGTCCATGCGGCCCTCGGAGAGGTGCTGCAAGGTGGCGTAGTCCTCGGCGATCTTGACCGGGTCGTTGGTCGTGATCAGCGTCGTCGACGTCGAGAGGATGAGCTTGTCGGTCTGCGCGGCGATGTACGCGAGGGTCGTCGTCGGGCTCGACGGCACGAACGGCGGGTTGTGGTGCTCGCCCGTGGCGAAGACGTCGAGGCCCACCTCCTCGGCCTTCTTCGCGATCTCCACGGTGTTGCGGATGCGCTCGTGCTCGCTGACGGTGGTGCCGTTCACGGGGTCGGGGGTGACGTCACCGACGGTGAAGATGCCGAACTGCATGCTGGTCATGATGGCCTCCTAGCCTCCATCATCCCACAACTAGTTCAAGATTCAACTTATTCCGGTCAGCGGTGCGCGGCGAAGAACTCGCGCAGGAGGGTCGCCGACTCCTCGGCCAGCACGCCCGTGACGACCTCCGGGCGATGGTTGAGGCGGCGGTCGCGCGCCACGTCCCAGAGCGAGCCGACCGCGCCGGCCTTGTCGTCCCACGCCCCCATCACCAGCGTGCCGATGCGCGCCGAGACCAGCGCGCCGGCGCACATCGTGCACGGCTCGAGCGTCACCACCAGCGTGCAGCCCTCGAGGCGCCACTCGCCCAGGTGCTGACTCGCCTCACGCATCGCCACCACCTCGGCATGGCCGAAAGGGTCGCCGTCGCGCTCGCGGGTGTTGCGTCCGCGGCCGATCACCTCGCCCGCCTGGTCGAGCACGACCGCCCCCACCGGCACGTCACCGGTCGCCGTCGCGGCTCGCGCCTCGTCGAGCGCCAGCCGCATCGCCTCGTCGTGATTCACCCGACGATCGCCTCGAAGGCCTCCCCGAACCCGAGCTTGTCGGCGACGTCGGACAGGACGTCGTCGGGGTAGAGGTCGTCGTCGGAGCACAGGAGCTCCATCTCGGCCGAGCTCAGGCCCAGGTCAGCCAGGATCGTGAGGTCGCCGGCCGGCGCCGGCTCGTCCTGGTCGGTCACCTCGGGCAGGTCGAGCGCCTCCGCCACGCCCGTGGCGAGCGGCCACAGGTCGGCCATGGTGGCGTCCGACAGCAGCAGCCGCACCTCGTCACCGGAGCTGCGGACGATGACGAAGAACTCGTCGCTCACCGAGACCAGCCCGAGCACGCCGACGTCGGAGGGGAAGCGCTGCAGGATCGGGAGCAGCGCGTCCAGGTCCTCCCCGAGCGCGGGACTCACCTCGGCGACCTCCCAGCGACCCTCGTCGCGGTACGCGACCGCCACGAAGTCGATGTCGTCCTCGGCCATGACGGTCTCCGTCCTCGGGGTGCGCTGACGCGTCCAGGACGATGGTGGCAGAGGTGGACCCCGCACCGCCAGCGCGTGACCCGGTCGAGAAGGCCTAGCCTTGCCCCATGAAGGTCCACGTCGCCGACCACCCGCTCGTCTCCCACAAGCTGACGGTGCTGCGTGATCGCGAGACCGACTCCCCCACGTTCCGCCGGCTGGCCGAGGAGCTCGTGACGCTGCTGGCCTACGAGGCCACGCGCGACGTGCGGGTCGAGCTCGTCGAGGTCACCACGCCCGTCACCACCGCCAACGGCGTGCGCCTGTCCGAACCGCGGCCGCTCGTCGTGCCGATCCTGCGCGCGGGACTCGGCATGCTCGAGGGGATGCAGCGGCTGCTGCCGACGGCCGAGGTCGGCTTCCTCGGCATGATCCGCGACGAGGAGACGCTCGAGGCGTCCACCTACGCCGAGCGACTGCCCGACGACCTCTCCAATCGTCAGTGCTACGTGCTCGACCCGATGCTCGCCACGGGTGGCACGCTCGCCGCCGCGATCGACTTCCTCGTGGAGCGCGGCGCCGACCACATCATCGCCATCACCCTGCTGGCCGCACCCGAGGGCATCGCCCGCCTGGAGGAGGAGCTCGAGGACGTCGACGTGCCGGTCATGCTCGTGACCGCCGGGCTCGACGAGCGGCTCGACGAGCAGGGCTACATCGTCCCCGGTCTCGGCGACGCCGGCGACCGCCTCTACGGCGTCGTCTGAGCCCACCCCCTGGGCGGTGAGTTAGGGGCCAAATGCCGCCTCGGGCGGTGTGTAGGAAGCCGAATCGCACGGTCATTCGGCCAGCTACGCACCGCCCGCGCCTGAGTTTGGCCCGCCACTCACCGCTCCAGTCCGTCACCGCTTTCGACGCTGCGGCAGGCTGGGGGTCGATCCGCACGAGCCACAGGAGGCCGAACCATGATCGTCATCACCGCCCGTTTCCGCGTCAAGGCCGAGCACGCCGACGCCTGGCCGCAGATCACCCACAGCTTCACCGCGGCGACGCGGGCCGAGCCCGGCAACCTCTGGTTCGACTGGTCGCGCAGCGTGGACGACCCTCAGGAGTACGTGCTGCTGGAGGCCTTCGCGGACGACGCCGCCGAGGCGCACGTCGGCTCCGACCACTTCCGCCAGGCGCAGGCCGACCTGCCGCCCTACCTGGAGGAGACGCCGCGCATCCTCAACACCACGATCGACGCCGACGGTTGGTCCGAGCTGGGCGAGATGGCCGTCGACTGAACCGCTCGCGCTCGGGCTCGGGCGGTGAGTGGGTGGCCGATTGCCCCGCCGAGAGGCGAGTTAGGGGCCGAATCGTGCGCTTATTCGGCCCCGTACTCACCGCCCGCGCGAACATTTGGCCTCTAGCTCACCACCCACGCGCGGTCGCGGGTCAGAGCGAGCGGAGGATGTCCTCGACCCGCTCCTTGGCGTCGCCGAAGAGCATCTGCGTGTTGTCGCGGAAGAACAGCGGGTTCTGCACGCCGGCGTAGCCCGCGGCCATCGAACGCTTGAACACCACGACGTTCTCGGCCTCCCAGACCCGCAGCACCGGCATGCCGGCGATCGGGCTGGTGGGGTCCTCGGCGGCGGCCGGGTTGACCGTGTCGTTCGCGCCGATGACGAGCACGACGGTGGTGTCGGCGAGGTCGTCGTTGACCTCGTCCATCTCCAGCACGATGTCGTAGGGCACCTTGGCCTCGGCCAGCAGCACGTTCATGTGCCCGGGCAGGCGGCCGGCGACCGGGTGGATGCCGAAGCGCACGTCGACGCCCCGCTCGCGCAGCTTGCGGGTCAGGTCGGCCACCGGGTACTGCGCCTGCGCCACCGCCATGCCGTAGCCGGGCGTGATGACGACGGTCGAGGCGTTGCGCAGCAGCTCGGCGGTGTCGTCGGCGGTGATCTCGCGGTGGTCGCCGTAGTCGGTGTCGTCGCCCCCGGAGGCCTCGATGCCGAAGCCGCCGGCGATCACCGAGATGAACGAGCGGTTCATCGCCTTGCACATGATGTAGCTCAGGTAGGCACCCGAGGAGCCGACGAGCGCGCCGGTGACGATCAGCAGGTCGTTGTTGAGCAGGAAGCCCGCCGCGGCGGCCGCCCAGCCCGAGTAGCTGTTCAGCATCGACACGACCACCGGCATGTCACCGCCGCCGATCGAGGCCACGAGGTGCCAGCCGAGCGCGAGAGCGACGACCGTGACCGCGATGAGCAGCCACAGCTGCGGATCGATGACGAACCAGACCGTCAGGCCCACGAACAGCACCAGGGCGCCGAGGTTGAGGAAGTTCTTGCCCGGCAGCACCAGCGGCGCCGAGTTGATCTTCGCGCTCAGCTTGAGGTTGGCGACGATCGAGCCGGTGAACGTGACCGCACCGATGAAGACGCCGATGAAGATCTCGGCGTTGTGGATGTCCTCCAGCGCCTGCGACGGGAAGGACTTGTGCTCGAGGTAGCCGTTCCAACCCACCAGCACCGCGGCGAGGCCGACGAAGCTGTGCAGCAACGCGATGAGCTCGGGCATCCCGGTCATCTCGACGATGCGCGCGCGCCACAGACCGATGACCGCACCGATCGCGACGGCGACGAACAGCAGCACGATGGCCAGCGTCTCGGCCTCGTCGACCACCAGGACGACCGTGGCGACGAGCGCGATGGCCATGCCGACGATGCCGTAGCCGATGCCGGCCTTGGCGGTCTCGTGCTTGCTGAGTCCCGCGAGACTCATGATGAACAGCAGGGCCGCGACGATGTAAGCCGCGCCCGCGGCAGATTCCACGTTCATGGTCAGCCCTTCGAGAACATGCCGAGCATGCGTCGCGTGACGGCGAAGCCGCCGAAGACGTTGATGCTCGCGATGAGGATCGCCACGAAGGCGACCAGCTGGATGGCCAGGTCGTCACTGCTCATCTGCACCAGCGCACCGACGACGATGATGCCGCTGATCGCGTTGGTGACCGACATGAGCGGCGTGTGCAGCGCGTGGTTGACCTTGCCGATGACGTAGAAGCCCACGACGACCGAGAGCACCAGCACGGTGAAGTGCTGCGGCAGCGGCTGCGGGGCGAAGGCGTTGACGAGGAACAGCGCGAGGATGCCGACGCCGATCGCGCCGTACTTGAGCGCGGGCGAGGCGGGCTTGGCCGGCTCCTTCGGCTCCTCCGGCGCGGCGGGGGTGGCCGGACCGGCCGGGGCGGCGGAGACCTTCACCTCCGGCGGGGGCCAGGTCTTCTCGCCATCGCGCACCACTGTGACCGCGCGCTGCACGACGTCCTCGAAGTCGAGCACGAGCTGGCCGTCCTTCTCAGGCGTCAGCAGCTTGAGGAGGTTGACGAGGTTCTGGCCGTAGAGCTGCGAGGCCTGCGTGGGCAGGCGTCCCGCGAGGTCGGTGTAGCCGAGGATGACGACACCGTTGTCGGTGACGACGCGCTCGCCGGGCACCGAGCCCTCGACGTTGCCACCCATGGCCGCAGCCATGTCGACGATGACGCTGCCGGGCTTCATGCTGGCCACGTCGGCGGCGGTCAGCAGGACCGGCGCCTTGCGGCCGGGGATGAGCGCGGTGGTGACGACGATGTCGACGTCGGCGGCCTGCTCGGAGTAGATCTCGGCGGCGCGCCGGTCGTAGTCCTCGCTGGTGGCCTTGGCGTAGCCGTCGGTGGACTGCTCGACCTCGACGTCGACCTTGAGGTACTCACCGCCGATCGACTTGACCTGGTCGGCGACCTCGGGGCGGGGGTCGGTGGCTCGCACGATGGCGCCCAGGCTGCTGGCCGCACCGATGGCTGCGAGTCCAGCCACACCGGCACCCGCGACGAGCACCTTGGCGGGCGGGACCTTGCCGGCCGCGGTGACCTGGCCGGTGAAGAAGCGACCGAACTCGTTGGCGGCCTCGACGACGGCGCGGTAGCCGGCGATGTTGGCCATCGAGCTGAGCACGTCCATGGACTGGGCGCGCGAGATGCGCGGCACCGCGTCCATCGCCAGCACGGTGATGGGGCGGGCGGCCAGCGCGTCGAGCAGCTCGGGGTTGTGCGCCGGGGCGACGAGGCTGACGACGGTCGCGCCGTCCTCCAGCTCACCGATCTCGGTCTGGGAGGGCGCGTTGACCTTCAGCACCACGTCGGCGGCCCAGGCGGCGGCGTGGTCGGCGACCTGCGCGCCGGCCTCGGCGTACGCCTCGTCGGTGAAGGACGACAGCGCGCCCGCCCCCGACTCGACGGTCACCCGGTATCCGAGCTTGATGATCTGGGCCACGGTGGCGGGGGTCGCGGCGACCCGGGTCTCACCCGGTGACGTCTCCGTGACCACTCCGATGAGGGCCGGGACCGCAGCGTCGAGGACATCGACGCCGGAGGTCTCCGGCACGGCAGCGTCGTTCATTCGGCGAACGTTACCTTCTTGTAATCCGGCATGGCTGCCGGTGGGACATGGGTCACATAGCGAGACGGGCGTCCGCGCCTCAGACGTCGTCGGGGCGCTGGGCGGGGCGCTCGACCGCGTCGGGCAGCTGCGATGGCACAGTCATGGGGAACCGCGGCGCGCGCTTCTCGAAGAACGACCCGATGCCTTCGGCGAGGTCGGCGCTGGCGAACCGCTCGGCCAGCGCCCGCGACTCGGCGGCGTGCGCGTGCCACGGCGAGCTGACCTCGAGGCCCCGCCACAACATCTGACGCGACATCGACGCGGAGACGGCCGAGGTGTTGTCGGCGATCTCCCGCGCGAGCTCGAAGGCCTTCGACTCCACCTCGGCGTCGTCGACGACGTGGTTGGCCAGACCGGCGGTGAGCGCCTCGGCGGCATCGACCAGTCGGCCCGTCAGCACCCACTCCATCGCCTTGCCCGGCGAGACGACCCGCGGCAGGAACCACGTGGACGCGGCTTCCGGCACCAGGGCCCGACGGTTGAAGACGAAGCCGTACCGCGTGGACTCACCCAGCACCCGCACGTCCATCGGCAGGGTCAAGGTGGCGCCGATGCCGACCGCCGAGCCGGAGATGGCGCCGATGACCGGCTTGAGCGAACCGGCGATCGCGAGGGCCGCGAACCCGCCGGAGTCGCGCTCGACGCCGGTGATGTCACCGGCGACCTCGGCGAACTCCTCGCTCATGCCGAGCGAGCCCGACAGGGCGGCCTCGAGATCGGCACCCGCGCAGAAGTGCCCGCCGCTGCCGGTCACGACGACGACCCGCACGTCGTCGTCGGCGTCGGACGCGGCGATGGCCGTGGCGATGTCGAGCGCCATCTGCTTGGTGAAGGTGTTGCGCTTCTCGGGGCGGTTGAACCGCACCGTGGCGACGTGGTCGGCCACGTCGTAGTCGAGGTTGTCCAGCCGCAGGCTCTCGCTCATCGCTCTCTCCATCTCCAGGGTCCGATCCGCACGCTACGCCACTGCGAGTGAGCGATCGTTCAGGGATACCGACTCGCCAGCACGTCGTCCACAGGCCGCGCGCGGTCACCGGACCTGCGTCGGTGGCCGCGCTCAGGCTCATGCCCACGACCGAGGAAGAGGAGACAGCATGTGCTGGCAGTGCGACAACCCCGACAAGACCATCGACGACTATCTCGACATGGTGCGCCGCACCATCGACGACTACGGCTGGTTCATCCAGGTGGTCGAGCGCGACGGTCGACGGCCCGGGTTCGCGTACACGGTGGGGCTCAGCGAACACCTCTTGCCTGAGCTGCTGGTCACGGGGCTGTCGATGCGGCGGGCCGGCGCGCTGCTGAACGACGTGGCCCACCACTTGGTGTGCCACATGGGCGACGATCTCGTGCCGGGCCAGTCATGGACGCAGCGCGGTGGTCCGACGCTGGAGGTGGTGACGGTCGCCGAGCCCACCGTCCACGCGGTGATGGCCGTCGAGCTGTACGGGCTCGACGTCGAGGCGCAGCAGCTCGTCTACGCCGACGACCGGGGGCGCTGGCCGTGGGAGGTCGGCTTCCGCGGGACGCAGCCCGTCCTCGGTCCCCGCGCCATCGCGGCGTGAGGAGCGCGCGTCCTCCTCACGCACGAGGCGCCGCGACCGGCGTGCGGTCGCGGCGCCCCGAGGGGCTGGTGCTCAGGTCAGATGCGCGCGGCCCGGTCCACCCGGTTGTGGTAGCGGTGACCCGCCATGCCACCCAGGGCGGCGAACAACAGCGTCACCAGGATGACGGCGATGCCGGTGATGATCGCGCCCGAGGTCAGCTCGTCGGTCGAGATCGGGATGCGCGGCAGGTCGACGCGCTCCAGCACGTTGTAGCGCTCACCGAAGAGGGCCCCGAGACCGCCGGCGATGAGGGTGACGACCAGGCCGATGACCCAGACGCCGATGCCCTGCCGCGCACCGTCGAAGCGCGACATGCGTCCGGCCACGTAGCCGCCGGCGTAGTAGGCGATCGCCAGGATCACCAGCAGCACGATGGCGGTCGAGATCCCGATGGTGCCGGCAGCGCGCTCGGCCTCGTTCTGCGTCACCTCGACGGTGGAGTCGAGCGCCGTCAGGATGGCGCCGATGATGCCGGCCAGCAAGATGGCGACACCGATGGCGACGATCCAGCCGAAGAAGGCGGCGCCGACGTTCAGCCCACCGAACTTGTCGCGGGCGTGCGCGTCGTCCCGGGCCAGCGGGCGATCGTGTCCGTGGTCCCGGCCATGATCGGAGTGGTGGTCGACGTGGTCGTGGTCGCGGGTGCCGCGTCCGCGTCCGAACCCGAATCGTCCCCCCGTGCGACCTGCGTCCGAGGACGTGGAACCTGTCGTGCTCTCGTGCTTGGCCATGATCTGCTCCTGTCACGCTGCCGACGGCCCAAAGGCCTTGACACAGAGGTTTACCCGTCCCCGTGCGGCCCAAACTTCGGACAGCACGGCGCTCCAGCCGGAGGTCGGAACTTCCTGCGCTTCCACCGCCTCTCACGGCCCAGACCGTCCGCACCACTCCCGTGCCCGCACCGATCCAGGAGCCCTCGATGTCCCTTCTCACCACGTCTCGCCCGAACGTCGCGCGCACCCTGCTCGCCGCCTTCGTCCTCCTCCTTGCCGGGGCCGTCGTGGCACCGGTTCCCGCGCAGGCGACGACGTCGTCGACCTGCCCGGCCGGCTACCTCTGTCTCTACTACAACTCCGGCTTCACCGGCGCCCGCGCCGACCTGGTCTTCAGTGATGCGGCCCTCAGCAACGAGGCCTTCAACGACGGACCGAGGGGCCGCGCAGGCTGGGGCCAGACGGTCGGCAACGACTCGGCGTCGCTGTGGAACCGCACCGGCACCACGGTGCGGCTGTACAACTGGCAGGGGTGCACCAGCCGCGCCGGCAACCCGACCTTCTCGGTCGTCCCCGGCGGGAAGGTCAACCTCGGTGACATCGGCTGGAAGAACAAGATCTCGTCGCTGTACATCGAGGGCCGCGGGGGTTGTGTCCCCTACAGCCAGGCCCACCTCTGACCCTGCTGGCCGGGCAGACTCAGTAGTACCAGGGGAAGGGCGACCAGTCGGGATCGCGCTTCTCGAGGAACTGGTCGCGCCCCTCTTGGGCCTCGTCGGTCATGTAGGCCAGGCGCGTGGTCTCACCCATCAGCACCTGCTGGCCCACCAGCCCGTCGTCGATCAGGTTGAACGAGTACTTGAGCATGCGTTGCGCCGTGGGGCTCTTGCCGTTGATCAGGCGACCCCACTCGAGCGCGGTCGCCTCGAGCTCGGCGTGCGGCACGGCGCGGTTGACCGCACCCATCGCCACGCCGTCGGCAGCGCTGTACTCCTGGCCGAGGAAGAAGATCTCGCGCGCGAACTTCTGACCCGCCTGCCGCGCAAGGTAGGCCGACCCGAAGCCACCGTCGAAGCTGCCCACGTCGGCGTCGGTCTGCTTGAAGCGGGCGTGCTCGGCGCTCGCCAGCGTCAGGTCCGACACGACGTGCAGGCTGTGCCCTCCACCCGCCGCCCAACCGGGCACCACGCAGATGACGATCTTGGGCATGAAGCGGATCAGGCGCTGCACCTCCAAGATGTGCAGGCGCGCGAGCTTGGCCTTGTCGATGGGGCTCGGCTCCTCGGCACCGGTGTCACCGCTCGAGGCCGTCGTGTCCTCGTACTGGTAGCCGACGCGGCCGCGGATGCGCTGGTCGCCGCCCGTGCAGAAGGAGTGCTTGCCGTTCTTCTCGCTCGGCCCGTTGCCGGTCAGCAGCACGCAACCGACGTCGGCCGAGGTGCGGGCGTGCTCCATGACCCGCAGCAGCTCGTCGACGGTGTTGGGCCGGAAGGCGTTCAGCACGTCGGGCCGGTCGAAGGCCACGCGCACCGTGCCGTGTGCCTTGGCCCGGTGATACGTGAGGTCGGTCAGGTCGTCGAACCCCGGCACCTCGTCCCAGGCGTCGGCATCGAAGGTGTCGGACACGAAGGGCAAGGCGCTCATGCGGCGAATCTACTGCTCGACAACGGCGGGCCGACGGCGTTCCCTTGCAGGACGGGCACGACAACGCCACACACCCCCCGGAGGACAGCGCATGAGAGAGCGCAGCGAACGAACCATGAGCACCAACCCCACCGGACACCACGCCCGCCGCGACGACCGTGACGCCCTCAGCTGGGAGCGCACCTTTCGTGCCCCCATCGACGACGTCTGGGCCGCGATCACCGAGTCCGACCGCCTCGCCCGCTGGATCGGCACCTGGACCGGCAACCCCGCCGACGGCTTCGTCACCTTCAGGATGACCGCCGAGGGCGAGGACGTGCCGGAGTCGCGCTACGACATCCGCGCCTGCGAACCGCCGCACCTGCTGAAGGTCGACGCCGTCGACGACTTCGGCGCCTGGCACCTGACGCTCGAGCTCACCGAGGCCGACGGCGTCACGACGCTGACGATGTCGCAGGTCATCGACGACGTCGCCATGATCGAGAACACCGGCCCGGGGTGGGACTACTACCTCGACCGCCTCGTCGCGGCCGAGACCGGCGGCGCCGCGGGCGCCGTCGACTGGGACGACTACTACCCGGCCTTGCGTGGCCACTACGTCGCGATCGCCGAGACCCTGCAGCCGGGGATCGGCGAGACCCTCGACTCATCGGAGTGACTATTTCAGATACCGTCGGTATGTTGACGGGATGACGAAGCGATTCGACGGCAAGGTGGCCCTGATCACCGGCGCAGCACGAGGCATCGGAGCCGGCGTCGCCCGGGCCTACGTGGCCCGCGGTGGCAAGGTCGCCCTCCTGGGGCTGGAGCCGGACCTGCTGAAGCTGCTCTCCGACGAGCTCGGCGAGTCCGCCGAGTGGTGGGAGGCCGACGCCCGTGACGGCGAGGCCATGACGGCCGGCATCAATGCCGCCGCCGCCCACTTCGGTCGCATCGACCACGTGCTGGCCAACGCCGGCATCGCCTCGTACGGCACCGTCCGCCAGATCGACGAGGCCTCCTTCGAGCGTGTCATCGACATCAACATCACCGGCGTCTTCCGCACGCTGCACCCCGCCATCCCCCACCTGGTCGAGACGAAGGGACACGCCCTCGTGGTCGCCTCGCTCGCCTCGTTCGGCAACCTCGCCGGGCTCGCCTCGTACAACGCGTCGAAGGCCGGCGCCGAGTCGCTCGCGCTCGTGACCAACCAGGAGGTCAACCACCTGGGCGTCCGCGTCGGCGTGGTGCACCCCGGCTGGATCGACACCGACATCGTGCGCGGCGCCGAGGACGACCTGCCGACCTTCCGCGCGATCCGCAAGAAGCTGCCGTACCCCGCCAACTCCACGACCGACCTCGACGAGTGCGTCGAGGCGATCATCCGCGGGTTCGCCAAGCGCAAGACCCGCGTCTACGTGCCGCGCGGCGTGATCGTGGCGAACTGGACGAAGTCCTTCGTCAACTCGCCGGTCGGCGCGGCCATCGTGCTGCGCATCGCGAAGAAGCACGTGCCCGACCTCGAGCGCGAGGTGGCCGCCCTCGGTCGTTTCCAGCACGCCCACGTGCCGCTCACCGAGGCCAAGCCGCCGGAGTAGTCACCCGCCCAGTCCCCAAGCTTTGAAGCCTTGCGTCACGGTTTCGCGTCGAATCCGTGACACAACGCTTCAAAACTTGGGGCAGGTGACGGGTCGAGGTCAGACTGACTGGACGCTCGCGGCCAAGGAGACCATGTGGCCGAGGCGGGCGACCTCCGAGGCCAGGAACGCCGGACCACCGTGACGCCCCACCACCACGACGAAGGCTCCGCCGTTGCGGTCCTTCGCCGGTGACGCCGCCAGCACGGTGGACTCCCACTCCGGCACATCGGGCAGGACCGTGGCTGTCGTGACGTCGAGCCAGTCGGTCGACGCCGGCACCAGCTGAGGAGCAGTCGGCGACCCGTGCGACGCCTCGATGCCGTCATCGCCGACGCGCACCGCCAGCGCCCAGTCGACGCGGAACGTCTCGGGCATGACCTCGACCAACCGCTCGAGGGCACGCTTCGGCTCCTGCGAGAACGCCTCGACGGCCTCGAGGTCCATGCTGAGGTTGACGCCGGCGTTGTAGCGCGAGATCCAGTGCACCCGCACGCCCTCGAGCGCGTGGCACGCGGTGATCAGCGCGTCCGGCATGACGGTCGGCGGAAGCTCGAGCAGCACGTCATCGAGCGCGACCCCGTCGGCGCGGTGCTCGACGATCTCGATGGCCTCGATGTCGGCCCCCGCCGAACCCAGCGCGGTGGCCAGAGCGCCCAACGAGCCGGGGACGTCGGGCAGCTCCACACGGAGCAGGAATGCCATGTGCTCATTGTCACTGGCGCTCGTTTCGACCGTGTGACGCGGGTAGCGTGGCGAGGTGAATCCCGCCTCCGTCCGCCCAACCGCAGTCCGCACAGTGTTCCGCGCCGTGGCCCTCGCCGAGGCCCTCTCCTGGCTCGGCCTGCTGATCGCCATGTTCTTCAAGTGGATCGTGCAGGACGACCCGCACACCGGGCTCGAGGGCGGTGTGCCGATCATGGGCCCCATCCACGGCGCGGTGTTCGTGGCCTTCGTCGGACTCTGCTTCGTCGCGTGGCGCACGTTCGAGTGGAAGCTCACGACGCTGGTGCTCGCGCTCGCCTCGTCCATCCCCCCGTTCGCGACGATCTGGTTCGAGCGCCGGGCCGAGCGCGCCGGCCACCTCACGACTCCGGACAGCAGCGCTGCTTCCCCCGCGACAAACGCGCGTTAACGCAGCGTCATTCAGCGCAGGGGGTCGAAGGCCTTCAGCAGCGGATCGGACTGGCCCCGAACGATCTGCGCGGCCAGCAGCTGGCCGGTGAGCGGACCGAGCGCCACGCCCCACATGCCGTGACCGCCGGCCACGTGGACCCCAGGGGTCTTCGTGGCGCCGACCAGCGGCAGCCCGTCGGCCGTGCACGGCCGCGACCCGACCCACTCGCCCTGGCGCGCGTCCCAGTCGACGTCACGCAGCAGGGGCTTCGTGGCGTCGACGATGGCTCGCACACGTCGCGGGTCCAGCCGGTCCTCCGGCTTGCGGAACTCCATCATCCCGGCGACGCGGAAGCGGTCCTCCGCACCGGAAGCGCCGAGCGGGGTGCAGGCGACGCGCTGCGCCGGGAAGTACACGGGCCCCCGCGGCTGCTGCTTCGGGAGCACCGAGAAGGAATAGCCGCGACCGGCCTGCACGATCCGCCGCACGCCGTGCGGCCGCGCCAGGTGGTCGAACCACGCTCCGGTCGCGATGACGACGGCGTCGGCCGTGAGCGTCTCGTGCTCCAGCTGCACCTGCACCTCGCTGCCGACACGCGCGACCTCGGTGGCCCGCCCGATCCGCACGCTCCCGCCGCGCGCCTCGACGGCCGCACCGAGCGAGTGGACGAAGCGCCCGGGATCGATGAAACGTTGGCCGTGCAGCCGCAGACCGCTCGTGACGGCGTCGCCCAGACCGGGTTCGAGGTCGTGCACCGCGGCGGTGTCGAGGAGGTCGTAGTCGGTGAGTCCGCCCAGCGCGGCGACGTTCTCGAACTCGTGCAGCAGGACGTCGCGATCGGCGTCGTCGACGAAGGCCGCGATGAACGGGTCGGCGCGCTTGGTCGGCTCGTCGATGCGCAGCTCGTCGAACGCCGGCAGCGCCCGGCGGTTCGCCTCGACGAACACCGCCGTCGCCTCACGCCAGCGGCCGGGCGTGCAGTGCCGCGTGAATGCGGCCAGCCAGCGCAGCAGGCGCGGACTGGCGGTGGGCGGCACGTAGACCGGCGACGACGGCCGCAGCGCCGCCAGGACGCCCGTCCCGAGGATCGCGGGGTCCGGCAGCGGCAGCGTGAGCGCGGGCGCCAGCCATCCGGCGTTGCCCCACGACGACCCCGCGGCCACACCCTCGCGGTCGACGACCGTGACGTGCACGCCCTCGCGCTGCAGGAACCACGCCGTCGTCAGCCCGACCATCCCGGCTCCCACCACGATGACCTCGCGTACGGGCTCGTGCTGGGATCGTGAGTCCGTCATGACGCCTCCTGCCCTTGAGGCTAGCCCGAGGCACGTGCACGGGCCCGGCGGCCCTGACGGGGCTCGCACTGCCATCCGAGGGAGCCGCCGGTAGTGTCGAAGAACGACCCCCACGAGGAGGAGTTCCATGCCGTTCCGCAAGAAGAAGCCCACCGCGCGCAAGACGCTCGAGACCACGGCCGCAGGTCTGGCGACGACCGTTGCCGCCAAGGCGCCGCAGGTCCGTGACCAGGTCGTGACCAAGCTGCACGAGGGTGCCGACGAGGCGCGCAACCGCTGGCCCGACATCCGTGACGAGCTCGTCGAGCGCCGCGACCAGCTGGTCGAGCGTCTGCCTGACGACGTCTCCGACCGTCTGCCCGAGTCCGCCAAGCCCAAGAAGAAGTCGAAGCTGCGCAAGGTCGCGCTGATCGGCCTCGCCGCGGCTCTGGGCGGCGTCGCCTACTCGCGCGTGAAGAACGCCGCCAACAGCTCGCCGGCGCCGTACACGCCGCCGTCGACGAAGCCGGCCCCCGACCTCACCAAGTCGTCGGAGCCGACCCAGATGCCCGACAGCGTCCGGGACCTCGCCGACGACTCGGCGCCCGACACCGTCAAGTAAGCAGCACCGCACCACCCGAAGGAGCCCCGAGCGAGATGCTCGGGGCTCCTTCGTGCGTGCGGGCGACCGTCAGTCGTCGTCCCCACCCCGGTCGTCGTGGCCGTTCCCTCGGCCCGGGCCCTTGTCCTTGTCGTGACCGTGGCCCTGTCCGTTGCCGGGGCCCGGCCGGTCGTCCTCGTCGCGATCGGTGATGACGTAGGAACCGTCCAGCTCCAGCTCGACGACGCTGCCGTCGGGGGTGCGCACGTCGACCTCGAAGCGTCCGCCGTCGTCGTCGCCGTCGGTCTCGATCTGCACGACCCGACCGGTGGCGTCTGCGGCCACCGCGTCGACGAGGGCCTGCACGACCTCCCGAGTCAGCTCGGCGCCGTCGGCCCCATCGTCATCACCATCGTCGTCCTGCTCGGTGACGCGGGCTCCGGAGCCGTCGACCAGCACCTTCGTCTCGCGACCCGAGGCGTCCTGCAGCTCGACCCGCCAGATGCCGGGCGATCGCTCCTCGATGCCCACCGGCACACCGTCCACGACACCGCGAGCGGACTCGATCGCGGTCATCATGCCGTCGACGTCCGAGGCTTCGTCGCCCGAGACGGTCGGCTGCGACCCTCCGGCACCGGGCATCGGTCCGCCCGACACGAACGTGCCCCGCTGCTCGCTGTCGTCGTCACCGACCACACCGACCGCGATGGCGGCACCGAGCCCGCCGGCCAGCAACAGGCCGCCGACCGCGGCGGCGGCCAACAGCGCCGTGCGCGGCACGCGCCGACGGTTCTCGCTGGGCGCGGCCCCGGCGGCTTCAGTCTCGGTGGGTGCGGGCGCCGGCAACGGCGTGGTGGGGTGGTCGTCGGACGCAGGAGGCGTCGGCTTGTCGTCGTTCATGGCTCCAGCCTCCCGGTTCGGTGCTGAAGGGACGCTGAACCTCCCTGAAGTCGTCTTCAGGCGACGGGGAGGCGCACCGTGAAGCGGGCTCCACCCGCCGGCGACTCGTCGACGAGGATCGTGCCACCGGACCGCGCCACGACCGCCGCGACGATCGCCAGTCCGAGCCCCGACCCTCCTTCGTCCCGGGCCCGAGCGTCGTCGAGCCGCACGAACCGTTCGAGGACCCTCCGACGGTCCGCCGCCGGGATGCCGGGTCCGTCGTCGACGACGACGAGCCAGGCCCACCCCGGCTCCTGCCCGGTGGCGACACCCACCTCCGTGCGGGCGTGCCGGACGGCGTTCGCCACCAGGTTGCGGACCACACGGGCCAGCAGCCGGGCGTCCCCTCGCACGCGGACCGGGGCGATGCCACGACCGTCGACCTCCACCCCCGAGGAACCCATGGCGCGGAAGCGGCCCACCTCTGTCAGGGCCAGGTCGTCGAGGTCGACCTCCGCCGCGCCCGCCGGCCCCATCTCGTCGAGCGTGGCCAGCACGAGCAGGTCGTCGACGAGCAGCCGCAGCCGTTCGCCCTCCTCGATCACCACGCGAGCGAGCTCGTCGAGGTCGACGCTGCCGGGGTGCGTGGTCGCGAGCTCGGCGTGCTGGCGGATCGTGGCCAGCGGCGACCTCAGCTCGTGCGACGCGTCGGAGACGAACTGACGCTGTGCGCGGCTCCCGGACTCCAGCCGGTCGAGCAGCCGGTTCATCGTCTCGGCCAGCTCGGCGATCTCGTCGCCGGTCGGCGGCACGTCGAGGCGGCGGTCCAGCTGGGTCCCGCTGATGGCGTCCACCTCGGCACGCACCCGGGCCACCGGCCGCAGGGCACGACCCGTGATGCGCCAGGTGGCGACCGCGACCACCAGCACCACCAGCAGCGCGACGTTGAGGAGCAACCAGAGTGCCGTGGTCCGGGTCTCCTGCTCGTCGTCGGTCTCGTGCGCCAGCCGCAGCTCGAGCTCGGTGCCGGGGATGGCCCGGCGCACCACGTGGACGCGGTCGTCGCCCAGCGTCGTGCGTCCGGTGGCACCGCCGAGGTCGATGTTCGCGGCGTCCTCGCCCGCCGCCACCACCCGCCCCTCGCGATCGACCACCTGCACGAGGTCGTCGCCCGAGAGCACGGTGATCACGGCGGGCCCGTCGGCGGCCACCCGGTCGACGAGCTGCTCGGCGTTGGCCTCGGCGACCTGCCGGTCCCGCTCGTGGATCGACCATCGCAGCGCCACGGCGAAGGCCACCACGCCGAGCACCAGCGCCACCGCCACGGCCAGCGCCGCGGCCGCGGTGGCTCGGGCCCGCACCGTGCGCCACGGAGCGTGCCGCCGGCCACGGGACCGGTCACTGACCATCGTTCCTCCACCGGTACCCCGCGCCGCGCACGGTCTCGAGGCTCGCGCGCCCGAACGGGCGGTCGAGCTTGCGGCGCAGGTGACCGACGTAGACCTCCACGATGTTGGGATCACCCTCGAAGGCGTCGTCCCACACGTTCGCCAGCACGTCGAGCTTGGAGACGACCTCACCCCGGCGGCGCACGAGGAACTCCAGCACCGAGAACTCTCGGGCGGTCAGCTCGACCGGCGTTCCCCCACGGGTCACCGACCGCGCGCCCGGGTCGAGCCGCAGGTCGTCGACCTCGATCACGACCGGACGCTCGGGGGTGCCGCGCCGGACGAGGGCCCGGAGCCGCGCGACCAGGACGGCGAACGAGAAGGGCTTGGTCAGGTAGTCGTCGGCACCGGAGTCCAGGGCCTCCACCTGGTCCCACTCGCCGTCGCGCGCGGTGAGCATGAGGACCGGCGTCCACACCTGTCTCTCCCGCAGCGCGGTGACGACCTTCCAGCCGCTCAGGCCCGGCATCATCAGGTCGAGCACGATCACGTCGTACGGATTCTCGGTGGCGAACCAGAGTCCGTCCACGCCGTCGTGCGCCACGTCGACGGCGAATCCCTCGGCCTCGAGCCCCCGGCGCAGGCCGTCGGCGAGCCGCACCTCGTCGTCGACCACCAGGATGCGCACGGCCTCAGTATGGGTCGCGCGACCTGAAGCGTCGCTGAAGCAGCTCTGGGCGGCTCAGTGACCGGGGCAGCGGTCCTCGGCGGGGACGCCCGCGAGCGCCTCCTCGACGTGATCGCCGCAGCCCACCCACGTGGCGCGGCCGCACTGGTGGCACGTCACTTTCTGGCACATGGAACCTCCTCGGTCTCGCCGACGAGCCTACTCGCGACCCGTGACGCCAGACTCGACGGCGCCGGACTCGACGCCGGACTCGACGATGTGGGCGAGGGCGGCGGTGACCTCGGCGCGGAACTTGCCCAGCAGCCGCGGGATGCCGATGGTCGTGACCCCCACCAGGAGGTCGCCGCGTCGGTGCGCCCAGACGCTCTGCGGCTCCAGGTCGTCGGCCTCGAGCCATCCGCCGTCGTCGGCGAGGTCGGGGCGCCCGAACACCTGGACCTTCAGGCCCAGCTGGTCGGACCAGAAGTACGGCGGCTTGGCGACCGGCGGCGGCACGTCCTGGCCCGCGATGACCTTCGCCACGACACCGGCCTGGTCACCGGACGTGGACCAGTGCTCGCGGCGCACGGGTCGACCGACGAGCGGGTCGTGCCACGCGGCGATGTCGCCGACGGCGAAGACGCCGTCGAGCCCGACCACGCGTCCGACCTCGTCGCACGCGACGCCGCCGGTCGTGTCGATGCCGGCGTCGGACAGCGGCTCGGTGTTGAGCGTCGCGCCGAATCCCGCGACCACGACGTCGGCGGTCAGACGCGCGCCGTCGCTGAGCACGGCGGTCACGCCGTCGGCGTCCGAGACGAGGTGGTCGACCGCGACCCCGGTGTGCAGGTGGATGCCGGCCTCGCGGTGGAGACGCTCGACGCGGGCTCCCACCTCCTCGCCGAGGGGTCCGGCGAACAGCACCGGCTGCATCTCGACGACGGCGACCTCCAGGCCGCGATCGCGGCCGGCAGAGGCGAGCTCGGCGCCGATGAACCCACCGCCCAGCACCAACAACGACGAGGCGGAGTCGAGGGCCTCCCGGAGGGCGCGCGAGTCGTCGCGGGTGCGCAGCGTGTGCACCGCGTCGTGCCCGTCGAGCAGGCGGGGTCGCGTGGCGCGCGAGCCGGTGGCCACGACGACGACGTCGGCCGTCAGCTCGGTGCCGTCCTCGAGCGTCACGCCGCCGGACCGCACGGCGGCCACGCGGTCCTGACGCACCTCGACGTCGATCGATCCCGGCTCCTCGCCGCGCAGGAGACTGATGCGGGCGTCGTCGTGCTCACCCGACAGGTACTGCTTGGACAGCGGGGGGCGGTCGTACGGCTCCTCGTCGCCCACGACCAGCACCGACCCGGCGAAACCGGCAGAACGCAGGTCTCGGGCGGTACGCCAGCCGGACAGGCCGGCGCCGACGACGATCACGGACTCGGGATGCTCAGCAGTCACGGGGTCAGTGAATCATGGGTCGCTGGCGCGGACCGGGGGCGTTCTGCGAGGCTCTGCCGTCAGCACCGTTCCCCCACAGCACCATTCCGGCGTCAGGAGACCCCGTGGAGCACGACCTGGTCAGCGCCGCCCTGCGCATCACCCTCGGCGTGGTGTTCGTCGCGCACGGGTGGAACCACGGCTTCGGCCCGGGCGGGCTCGCCGGCACCGCGCGCTGGTTCGACAGCATCGGCCTGCGCCCCGCGAAGCTGCACGCCGCAGTGTCGTCGTACCTCGAGATCGCCGCTGGCCTGGCGCTCATGGTCGGCCTCCTCGTGCCGCTCGCGGCGGCCGCGGCCATCGGCGTCATGGTCACCGCGTTCGTGACGGTGCACCGGACCAACGGCTTCTTCATTCTCAAGGAGGGCTACGAGTACGTGCTGGTGCTGGTGGTCGCGCTGTTCGTCCTCGCGACGCTCGGCGCCGGGGAGTGGTCGCTCGACCACGTGCTCGACCTCGATCGCGTCGGCTGGGAGTACGGCGTCGGCGCCCTCGCCGCCGGTATCGTCGGCGCGCTCGCGATGCTCGCCGTCTGCTGGCGACCAGCCCGCGGCCGCGCCTGAGTGCTCGTTTCGCGCTTGGCCACTCGGGTACGACTCCTCAGAAGACGGACCACGTCGACGAAGGAGGAGTCTCGTGCCTGCTGACAAGGACGCCCAGGACAACCCGAGCCTGAAGAATCCCGAGATGTACGAGTCGCTGCGCGACGACGGCGCCTCGAAGGAGAAGGCCGCGCGCATCTCGAACGCCGCTGCTCAGAAGGGCCGCTCGGAGTCGTCGGTCGGGGCCAAGGGGGGCCGCTCCGGCTCCTACGAGGACTGGACGGTCGACGAGCTCAAGGACCGGGCCAAGGAGCTGGGCCTCGAGGGCTACTCCGACGAGACCAAGGACGAGCTGATCAAGCACCTGCGCCAACACTGACGGCCGGCAGGCGCCGTTCCCGCTCATCGCCACGAACGACTTTTTCGGCGCACACGTACCCGTTGCAGGGAGTCTGACTCTCCCGCCGCGGAGCCGAGTTGCGTGCCTCCTCTCGCGTGCCATCGTGGAAGACATCGGTGAAGCCAACGCCGCCCACACCAGAACCGGACACGAGAGGGAACGACATGTTGGCGCCTGATCCCCGATTCACCGCAGCCGATCGTCTCGACGACGCTGCCCCCACCACCCCTGAGCTCCTGCACGCCGCCCACGAGGGCGAGCCGCAGCGCGAGCACTGCGAGGATCTGCTGGTCCGCCGCTACCGCACCTTCGCCCACCGCCTCGCCGCGCGCTACGCGCACCGCGGCGCCGAGGCCGACGACCTGCGTCAGGTCGCCGACCTGGCGCTGGTCAAGGCCATCCGCGGATTCGACCCCGAGAAGGGCGAGTTCGAGGCGTTCGCCGCCGTCACCATCAGCGGCGAGCTGAAGAAGTACTTCCGCGACAGCTGCTGGTCGGTGCGCCCCCCGCGCCGCATCCAGGAGCTGCAGGCCAAGGTCACCGCGGCCATCGACCGTCTCGAGCAAGCCGGTGCGCCGGTCACGCCCGAGACGATCGCCGCCGAGCTCGACGAGAAGGTCTCCGACGTCTCCGAGGCCATGGCCGCCCGCGGTTGCTACGCCCCCACGTCGCTCGACCGTCCGGTCCCCGGTGGCGAGCGTTCGCTGGGCGACAGCATCGGTGCCACGCAGCCCGACTTCGAACTGGTCGAGGAGATGACCAGCCTCGCCCCCGCGTGCCGCGACCTCGACGAGGACCAGCGCGAGCTGCTGCGTCTGCGCTTCGGCGAGGAGATGTCGCAGCGTGAGATCGCGAACGTCGTCGGCGTCAGCCAGATGCAGGTGTCGCGCCGTCTGGCGCGACTGCTCGAGCGGCTGCGCGAGGCGACGCCGATGGACGACACCGATCACGCCATCCCCGCCTGATCAATACCGCCTGATCACTACCGCCTGATCAACCCGCCTGACTCGCGGCGCGCATCGAGCACCACCTGCCCGAGCCACCCGAACCCGAGGAGGATCCATGCCTGACCTGACCGGCAAGACCATCGCCATCATCGCCGGCGACTTCGTCGAGGACGCCGAGCTGACCACGCCGCGTGACCAGCTGCGCGAGGCCGGTGCCACCGTCCGCGTGCACGGACCGTCGTCCGACCCCATCCAGACCGTCGAGGGCGACACCACGCCGAAGCAGAAGATCGACGTCGACGGCACGTACGCCGACGTCGACGTCGCTGCCGTCGACGCCGTCATCGTTCCCGGGGGCACCGTCAACGCCGACCGGCTGCGCGGCGACGAGACGGCGCAGAAGATCGTGCGCTCCGTGCTCGACGCCGACAAGCCGCTGGCCGTCATCTGCCACGGCCCGTGGGTGCTGGTCTCGGCAGGTCTCGCCGACGGCCGCCGGCTGACGAGCTTCGAGAGTCTGGCCGACGACCTGCGCAACGCCGGCGCCACGTGGGTGGACGAGGAGGTCGTCGTCGACGGCAACCTCATCACCAGCCGCAACCCCGGCGACCTGCCCGCCTTCGTCGACGCGATCGGCGCGGCGCTCACGCGCTAGTTCCGCGACTCCCGCGACTCTGCCCCGTCCCTCACGCAAGGGCGGGGCAGAGTCATCTCTCGCGTCAGGAGCGCTGCAGCTCAGCGGCCATGTGCTCGACGAGGGTCGTGAGCCCCTTCATCGGGCGGACCATCACGGTGAACTCGTTGATCCGGCCGGTCTCGTCCCAGCGGATCATGTCGATGCCGTGCACCGCGATGCCGTCGAGGTCAGTCGTGAACTCGAGGATCGCGGACCGGTCGGAGTACCACTGCTCGTGGTAGGTCAGGCCGGGTCCGAGCACGGCCAACGCCGCCCGCAGGTAGGCCGTCGTGACGGCCTTGCCCTCCTGCGGCGTGTGCACGGCGGGCGAGCGGAAGACCACGTCGTCGGCCAGCAGCTCGTCGAGTCCGGCGGGGTCGCGATCGGCGACGATCCCGTGCCACCGCTCGATCGTGGGCGGAACGGACACGGTGACTCCTCCGGGGCATTCGACAACGGGGCGGGCGACAACGGGGCGGGCTCGCTGAACGAGCGCTCACCGTACGATAACCGCGTGGCGCGCGAGGAGACCCTCACCGGACCCGACCCCGTCGAGGGCGGGTGGCGCGCCGTGCCGACGCTCGACCTGCCTCCCATCCTGGCCGCGGCCCTCGACGCCTTCCGCGAGCACGGCTACCACGGCACCTCCGTGCGCGACATCGCTCGCCGCGTCGGGGTGACGGTGCCGGCGCTGTACTACCACTACGCCAACAAGGAAGCCTTGTTGCTGGCGCTGCTGGACCGCATCACGCAGGACTTCCTGCAGCGCGCCCTGGCCGCCGACGCCGAGGCCGGTGACGACCCTCGCCGCCGGCTCGCCTACGTCGTCGAGTCGATCGTGATCGGCCGCACCCGCCAGCTCGGGCTGGCGGCGCTCGAGTCGGAGATCCGCTACCTGACCGCCGAGAACCGCGCGCGGCAGACCGCCACCCGCGACCAGGTGGAGCAGGTCCTGCGCGAGATCGTCGCTGCCGGCGTCTCGAACGGCGACTTCGACGTCGTCGACGAGGCCGAGGTCGTCCGCGCGATCCTCGGCCTGTGCCACTCGGTGCTGGCGTGGTTCCGCCCGGACGGCGAGCTCGGCCCCGAGGAGGTCGCCGAGCGCTACGGCCGCATCGCCCTGCAGATGGTCACCGGCGCCTCGAGCACCCAGGTCGATCGACCACCTGCCTGACGCCCTGGCCGACTGCTAGGTTTTCTACTGAACGCTCGCTCAGCACTTCCGATCCGCGAGCCCCGTTCCCCAGGAGCCCTCATGGACATCTCGAACCACGTCGCCCTCGTCACCGGCGGAGCCTCCGGGCTCGGCCTGGCCACCGTCGAGGCGCTCGTCGCGCAGGGCGCGAAGGCCGTCATCCTCGACCTGCCCGGTGCCCCCGGTGACGAGGTCGCCGAGCGCCTCGGTGACGGCGTGCGCTTCGCCGCCGCCGACGTGCGTGACGCCGAAGCCGTGCAGTCCGCCATCGACGGCGCCGCCGAGCTGGGCGAGCTGCGCGCCGTCATCAACTGCGCCGGCACCGGCGACGCGATCAAGACCGTCGGCCGCGACAACGCGCCCTACCCGCTCGACAAGTTCCAGCGCATCATCGAGATCAACCTGATCGGCACGTTCAACGTCATCCGCCTCGCCGCCGCCCACATGGCGGGCCTCGACCTCGTGGGCGAGGAGCGCGGCGTCATCGTCAACACCGCCTCCGTCGCCGCCTTCGACGGGCAGATCGGCCAGGCCGCCTACTCGGCCTCCAAGGGTGGCGTCGTCGGCATGACCCTGCCGATCGCCCGCGACCTCGCCGGCAAGCAGATCCGCGTCGTCACCATCGCGCCAGGCCTGTTCAACACCCCGCTGCTGGCCTCGCTGCCGCAGGAGGCCCGCGACTCCCTGGGCGCCCAGGTGCCGCACCCGTCGCGTCTCGGCGAGCCCGCCGAGTTCGGCTCGCTGGCCGCGCACGTCGTCGCCAACCCGATGCTCAACGGCGAGACGATCCGCCTCGACGGTGCCATCCGCATGGCCCCGCGCTGAGCTGGAAGCCCCGGGCTAGCGCCGGCTGACCAGGAGGGGCTGGGTCACGACGGCCAGCGGACCGCGGTCGTCGGACATGCGGCCCGTGGCCAGTCCGATGCCGTCGGGGCCGGTGGTGCTCGACGCGTCGAGCAGCATCCACTCGCCCTCGGGTGCGCGTTGCACGGTGGCGGTCATCGTGGGCGGGATGAAGAGCCACTGCGCCATCGGCACCTCGCCGGAGACGCCGTTGGTGGAGTCGGCCACGACCAGCAGCCGCTGCACGCCGGTGGTCGGCTCACCCAGCACGAGGGGCACCCGCAACCGCGTCCACACCACGACCGGCCCGGGCTCGGCGGAGTCACCGGAGACGAAGCGCCAGTCGATCGAGCGGCCGTAGCCCCACTCGGGCGAGACACCGGGGAAGAACGCGCGTCGGGGCTGCTCGTCAGGCAGGGGCGGGGCAGCGGCACGGGTCTCGAGCTCCGCCGTGCTGCCCGGGTCTCGACGGATGCACCACGCCGTGGCCGCCACGGCCGGCCGGTCATCGACCAGCAGCCGAGCGCGCAGCATCGTGATGCGCCGGCCCGGCCGGACCACCTCGACCTCCGTCGTCACCCGGCCCTGCGGGATCGGGCCGAGGAAGTCCGCGGTGAACCGGGCGATCTGCAGGTCCCCGTCCTCGACCGCCTGCTCGACGGCGCGCGCCAGCACGGCGGTCGGCGGGCCGCCGTGCTGCTGGCGGGTGTCCCACGGACTCTCGGTCGCGGCGGTCGACTGCAACGAGCCGTCGTCGAGCGGAAGGTAGTACGCGGTGAGGTCCTCGGTCACGAGGTGACCCTAGTCCGGCCGTACCATGAAGAACGTGGCACCCGAAGAGATCGTCGCGCCGGCCAGGACCGCCGAGCAGCACCAGCAGGAGCTCGCCGCGCTCGACCGCGTGCGACGCCGGGTCATGGCGATCGGCTTCTTCGCGGTCATCATCCACGGCGTGCTGGGGCTCGTCGGCGCCGCCGAGGTGGTGCACGGTCAGGGTCGCACCGATGACGCGGTGATCCTGCTGGTGCTCTCGGCCGTCGTCGCGGTGATCATGGTCGTGGTCATTCGTGCCATCCTCGGCCGCTCGCTCGCCTCGCCGCTGTGGCTCGCGATCGGGCTCGCCCCCACCGTGGCCGGCTGGATCTGGGTCCTGGGCTAGGGCTCACCACGGGTAGGACTCAGGACGGGTAGGGCTGGGTCTTCAGCGCCTGGGCCAGGTGCACGGCATTCGCGACGGCGGTCTTCATCGCACTGGCCGTCGCCTCCGGGGTCTCGTCGAGGTCCTTGTAGTCCGTGCCATGCATGGCCTCGCCGTTCCAGTACGTGCCGCCCTGCGCGGGGATGGTGTACCCGGTGTCGTTGAGGCCCTGGTAGAGGTCGGCGGTGATCTTGTGCGCGCCGTCCTCGTTGCCGACGACGCCGACCACGGCCACCTTGCCGAACAGGACCGGGTTGCCGTCGTCGCCCTCGGTCGACAGCTCGGCGTCCAGACGCTCCAGGGCACGGGCGGCGACGCTGGACATGTTGCCCATCCAGGTGGGGGTCACGAACACCAAGATGTCGGCGGCGAGGATCCTCTCGCGGATCGTCGGCCACTGGTCGCCGTCACCCATGTCGGCCTCGACGCCCGGCTTCACGTCGTGGTCGACCACACGGACGACCTCGCCGGTCACCTGGTGCTCGGACAAGGCGTCCAGGAACTGACCCGCCATGAGGTCGGTGCTGGACTCGGCCGGGGAGGGCTTCAGCGTGCAGTTGAGGGCAATCGCGGTGAGAGTCATGTCCCGTGCGTACCCCGGACGACCGCTCGTCACGCGGCGAAGGACCGACGAGGTGTCAGGAGATCAGCCGCGCAGGTGGTCGCGGTGCTCGAGGTACCACTCGTAGGTCGCGCGCAGTCCGTCCTCCAGCGAGGTCGACGCCGTCCAGCCCGCGTCGGCGAGCTGCGAGACGTCCAACAGCTTCTGCGGCGTGCCGTCGGGCTTGCTGGTGTCCCACTCGGTGTGGCCCTCGAAGCCGGTGACCTTCGCGACCGCCGCGGCGACCTCGGCGATCGTGACGTCAGTGCCGGTGCCCACGTTGACCTGCTGCGGGCCGTCATGGTGCTCCAGCAGGTGCAGCACGGCCGCGGCCAGGTCGTCGACGTGCAACAGCTCGCGTCGCGGTGTCCCGGTGCCCCAGTTGGTGACCGACTCCGCACCCGCGCGGGCGGCCTCGTCGTACCGGCGGATCAGCGCGGGCAGCACGTGCGAACCGGTGGGCGAGAAGTTGTCGTTCGGCCCGTAGAGATTGGTGGGCATGGCACTGATCCACGCCTTGCCGTGCTGGCGGCGAGCGGCCTGCACGTGCAGGATGCCGGCGATCTTGGCGATCGCGTAGGCGTCGTTGGTGGGCTCCAGGTGGCCGGTGAGCAGCGCGTCCTCGGTGATCGGCTGGTCGGCCAGCTTGGGGTAGATGCAGGAGGAGCCGAGGAAGATCAGCCGCTCGACGCCGTGCTGCAGGGCCGCGTCGAGCACGTTGACCTGGATGCGCAGGTTGTCGCTGAGGAAGTCGACCGGCGCCGTGGCGTTGGCCATGATGCCGCCGACCTTCGCAGCGGCGAGCGCCACGTGCACCGGCCGGGTGCGGTCGAACCAGGCGAACACGGCGTCGCGGTCACGCAGGTCGAGCTCGGCGGACGTCGCGCCGACGACGTCGGTGAAGCCCTCCGCCTCCAGCTTCCGGACGATCGCCGACCCGACCATGCCGCGATGCCCGGCGACGTAGAAGCGAGCATCTCGGTCGAGCGGGGCGGGGGTGTAGTCGACCTCGTCGGTGGCGATGGTGGTCATGCCCTGATCATGCCTGGGCCCACGAGGGCAGCTGCACCGTGTCGTGCCAGGGGCGGCCGGCGTGCTCGAGCGCCTGGATGTCGGCGTCGACCATCAGCCGCGCGAGCTGCCGGGCGTCGACCGTGGCCTTCCAGTCCAGGACCTCGTGGGCCTTGGAGGCGTCGCCGATCAACGCATCGACCTCGGCCGGGCGCAGGTACCGCTCGTCGAACCGCACGTGCTTCTCCCAGTCCAGCCCGGCGTGGTCGAAGCTGATCTCCAGGAACTCCCGCACCGTGATGCCGATGCCGGTCGCGAGCACGAAGTCGTCCGGCTCGTCGGTCTGCAGCATCCGCCACATCCCCTCGACGTACTCCGCGGCATAGCCCCAGTCGCGAACGGCGTCGAGGTTGCCCATGTAGAGGTGGTCCTGCTGGCCGGCCTTGATCGCCGCGACCGCCCGGGTGATCTTGCGCGTCACGAAGGTCTCGCCGCGCCGGGGCGACTCGTGGTTGAACAAGATGCCGTTGACGGCGAACATCCCGTACGCCTCGCGGTAGTTCTTGGTGATCCAGTAGCTGTAGAGCTTGGCCGCCGCGTAGGGCGAGCGCGGGTGGAACGGCGTGTTCTCGTCCTGCGGCGGCGGTGTCGCCCCGTAGAGCTCCGAGCTCGAGGCTTGGTAGAACCGCGGCCGGATCCCGGCCTGTCGCACGGCCTCCAGGATGCGCACCGTCCCGGTGCCGGTGGTGTCGGCCGTGTGCTCGGGCTCGTCGAACGAGACCCGCACGTGCGACTGGGCCGCGAGGTTGTAGACCTCGTCCGGGGCGATCTCGTACATCAGGGTGACCAGGCGGGCGCCGTCGCTCTGGTCGCCGTAGTGCAGGAACAACCGGGCGTCCGGGTCGTGCGGATCCTGGTACAGGTGGTCGATCCGCGAGGTGTTGAAGCTCGACGCGCGACGAATCAGGCCGTGCACCTCGTAGCCCTTGGCGAGCAGCAGCTCGGCGAGGTAGGAACCGTCTTGCCCGGTGATCCCGGTGATGAGTGCGCGCCTGGCCACGTGGCTCCTCTGGTCGTTGGTGCGAGTAAGGTAGCAGTCTCGGCTGTGGTTCAGGCCTGACTTCGTGAGACGTCCACGAACGTCACACCAGATCGCTCCACAGACCGGCCGACGCCCGCTCGGCGGCGGTCGAGTGGATGCGCTGGAAGTTGCGTCCACCGCGTCCGAACGTCGCCAGCACGTCCGCCGGCACCTGCTTGATCGGTACCGGGACCCAGGCGCAGGGCCGCACGTTCACGAGGTCCAGCTCGACCGCCTCGGCGCTGTCGTCGTAGCGCCACGGACCGTCGATGCGACCCAGGTGGTGCTGCTCACCGACACGGGTCCAGGCGAACGAGCCGTCCGGGACGGCGATGAATCGTTCGAGGCGCCGCGCCATCCGCTCGTCGTGCTCGCGGTCGGTGCGGTGGACGGCCTCGGACGGGTCGGTCGGCACGGCCGAGAGCCGACCACCCACGCCGACCAGGCCCAGCCGCACCGCACGGTCGGCCGCCGCGAGGTCGTCGACGTCGTCGCGGCGCGAGCGGTGCGGTGCGCGGTAGGCGGCCGGGGCCGACATCTCACGCCCCGCCACTGGTCAGGCGCGAGCGCCGAGGGCGTCGGTGAGCAGCGCCACCAGCGTCTCGAGCTGCAGGTCGGCCGACGAGACCTCCTCGTCGAGGCCGTCGAGCGCGCGGGCGGCCAGGCCGGCCTTGCGGTCGATCAGCTCGACGATGCTGGTGTCGATGGTCTGCGAGGCGATGATGCGCCACGCGGTGACCGGCTCGTCCTGGCCGATGCGGTGCACGCGGTCGATGGCCTGTGTCTGCTCGGCATCGGTCCACGAGAGCTCGGCGAGGACCAGGTTCGAGGCCACCTGCAGGTTCAGGCCCACGCCGGCGGCGGTCAACGAGCAGACGATGACGGCGACCTCGGGGTCGTCGACGAAGCTGTCGATGTTGGCCTGGCGCTGCGTCGAGGTCTGGTTGCCACGCACCGAGGTGTACTTCAGGCCGCGCTGGGCGAAGGTCTCCTCGGCGATGTCCATGACGTCGACGTGCTTGGCGAAGAACACGACCTTGCCGACGCTGCGGGCCAGCTGCGCGGCGTAGTCGGCGGCGAGGCCGGCCTTGGCGCGACCGATGCGGCGCATCATCGTGAAGACGTTCTCGGCGTCGTCGGCGGCGGTCTCGTCACGGACCCAGGCCGCGACGTCGCGCACCAGCGTCTCGTCGACGCCCAGGGCCGCGGCGTCCTCGCCCCGGCGCTGCGCCAAGGCGGCGGCGGCCGCGTCGTAGCGCTGCACGAGGCGACGGATGAGGTCGCGCTCGGCGGCGTGGATCGAGCGGGCGTCCTCACCCTCCAGCTCGACCGGGAGGTCGGCCACGCGGCGGTCGGGGATGTCGCTGGCGACGTCGACCTTGCGGCGACGCACGATGCCCAGGTCGATGACCCGTTGGCGCGCGGCGGGGTAGAAGCCGGGATCGAGCGGCGTGAGGCCGGTCTCCTCCAGGCCCGCCATCAGCTCGGTGCGCGGCTTCTTCTCCTCGATCCAGCCGAGGAACTGCCAGATGGCGCGGAAGTCGTCGATGTCGTTGATCAGCGGGGTGCCGGTGAGCGCCATCATCAGCGGGCGGGCGACGCGGCGGCGCACGCGCTCGGCGATCTGCAGCACGTGCTGCGAGCGCTGCGACTGCTTGTTCTTGATGAAGTGCGCCTCGTCGAGCACGACGCCCCGGAAGCCGAGGTCGCCGAGCCAGCCGACGTGGCGGTCGAGCACCTCGTAGTTGACGATGACGATGTCGGCGAAGCCGTCGATGTCGTTGCCGTCACCGTGGATGACGGTGGCCTTGCGGCGCGGGGTCCACAGCTCGGCCTCGCGGGCCCAGTTCGCCTTGACGACGTTGGGCACCACCACGAGCAGCGGGTAGGCGTCGGCGGCGTGCGCGGCCAGCAGGGCCTGCGCGGTCTTGCCCAGGCCCGGCTCGTCGGCGAGCAGGAAGGTCCGGTGGCCCTCGCGGGCGGCGGCAACGACCTCGGCCTGGTGCTTCATCAGCTCGATGCCGCCGGGGGTGGCGAGCGAGCCGGGATCGGGCAGGTCCATGCAGGCTGGGGCGCCGCTGGCGACACGCTCGAACGACGAGAGCAGGGGGCCGATGAGCTCCCAGGTCGAGAGGCGCGCGGTGGTCGGCGCGGCCGGCGGGGCGGTGAAGTCCGGCGGCATGAAGGGGTTGGCGAGCTGGCGGGCGATGACCGACTGCGGCACGACGCGACGCTCGGCGCGGGGGTCGGCCTCGGTCTCGGCGGGGGCCGGCGGGGGCGACAGCTCGACGCCGGCGGCCTCCTGCATCTCGCGCTTCATCAGGCGGGCCTCGTCGGACTCGACGGCGTCGTCGGCCAGCAGGTCGAACAGGGCGGGCTCGCGGGCGGCGGTCTTGGCCAGGATGGTGGCCACGCCGTCGAGGCGCTTCATCAGCTCGGCGCGCTCGGGCTCGACGATCGAGGCGTCGCCCTTGACCCGTTGGCGCTCCTCGCGCACGAGCAGCGCGATGGCCTGGAAGCGGTGGCTGGCCGAGGCGCCGCGGCCGCGCTGCACGGCGGTCTCGACCTCTCGGACGGCGCGCGCGAGCACGGGCATGATGCCTTGGTTGTCGACCTCACGTCGACGCTGGCCGCCGGCGGTACGGGTACCACCGGTCCGGCCCTGACCTCGATTGGCCACGGACTCCTCCTCGGAGCGCGAGTGCGCACGGTGCCCACACGCGGCTGCTGAGAAGGCGCTCACTCGTGCCGCGTCGAGAGTCGACGGCGACCGATCAGCGCCCCTGCCGATGCGCGCCCCACTGCTCGGGGCCTGCACATCCGTACGAAGTCTAGCCCGATGCCGGTCCCGTTGCCTCGTTCCGGTGCGATTTCGCGGGGCCCGGCGAGCCCCAGGGGGACCGACGATGATTCATATGGGTAGCCCTGGCTACCGGAATCCATCATCCTGCGACCCCCGAGGGACGAAAGATGATGCATTCGGGTAGCCCTGGCTACCGCAATGCATCATCGTGCGTCCCCCCGGGGCTCAGCCGAGGACGTCGTCCCAGATGGTGCGGACGTCCGGGTGGTCGGCGGGGAGGTCCTCGGACTGGGCGACGAGCAGGAGGCCGGTGCTGGTGAGGTGCTCGCGCATCGCCAGCTCGGCGGTCAGCGCGTCGCGGGCGGCGACGGCGTCGACGATGGGGGCGTGCTCGGCGGCGATCTGCGCAAGGTCGCGACCACCGGCCGAGGTGGGCGGCCCCAGCAGGGCGGTGGTCGACCGCAGGCCGGCGACGATCTCCGCCGCTCGCGGGTTGCCGGCGCCGACGAGCAGGAGCCGGTGCAGCTCGCGGTCGTGCTGCCAGAACGCGGACTCGTCGTCAGCGGCTGCGGCCGCGCGCAACGAGGTCATGGCGGCGGCGATCGCGTCCAGCACCTCGGCGTCCCCACGGCGGGCGACCCGGGCGGCGGCCTGCGGCTCCAGTGCCAGGCGCACGCCGAAGATCTCGGCGATGTCGCGGGACCGCGGCAGCACCACGTGGAACCCGCGGTTGCGCGAGAACCGCACGAGTCCGGCCTCCTCGAGCTTCAGCAGGCCCTCGCGCACGGGGCTGCGGGAGACGCCGAGGAGGTCGGCCACCTGCTGCACCGAGTAGGTGGTCCCCGGCACGAAGGTGCGGTCGCGGATGCCGTCACGCATCGCGGCGACGACCCCTTCGGCGAGGGTCGGTCGGGACACGCGCACAGGACTCATATGTAACATGTTACTCGTGACCGCCCTCGATCTCGCCACCCCCGGAGTCCGCACCGACGTCGTCGCCGAGCTGGAGCGGCACGGCCTCGAGGTCCGCTCCGACGAGGGCACGCGTGCCATGTACTCCACCGACGCGTCGCTGTACCGCATCCCGCCGACCGCCGTGGTGCGCCCGCGCTCGCGCGACGAGGTCGCCCAGGTGCTCGACGTCTGCCGGACGCTCGAGGTGCCGGTGACCTCGCGCGGCGCCGGCACCTCTGTGGCCGGCAACGCCATCGGCCGCGGCGTGGTGCTCGACTTCAGCCGTCACATGAACCGGGTGCTGTCGGTCGACGGGGAGGCCGGGCTGGCGGTCGTCGAGCCCGGCACCGTGCACGCGGTGCTGCAGAAGCAGGCGATGGCGCAGGGCCGCCGATTCGGCCCCGATCCGTCGACGCACCCACGCTGCACGATCGGCGGGATGATCGGCAACAACGCCTGCGGTGCCCGCACCCTGGGCTACGGCCGCACGTCCGACAACGTCGCCGCGCTCGAGGTGATGACCGCGGCGGGCGACGTCTTCCGCACCGGCTACGACGCCGAGGGGCGCGCGACCGTCGACGGCGCCGAGCCGCTCCTGGCCGACCTGCGCTCGATCATGAGCCGGCACCTCGGCATCGCGCGCACTGAGTTCGACCGCTTCGGCCGCCAGGTCTCGGGCTATGCGGTGCACCACCTGCTGCCCGAGCGCTTCGACCTGACCCAGGCGCTCGTCGGCTCGGAGGGCACGCTCGGCATCGTCACCGAGGCCACCGTGCGGCTCGTCACCGATCCCGCACACCGTGTCGTCGTGGCGATCGGCTTCGAGGACATCGTCCGCGCCGGTGAAGCCGCACCCGCCGTCGTCCTGCACGGACCCACCGCGTGCGAAGGACTCGACTCACGCCTGATCGACGTGCTGCGCAGCCGTCGCGGCGCGGGTGCCGTGCCACCCCTGCCCCGCGGCAACGCCTGGCTGTTCGTCGAGCTGGCCGGCGAGGACCGCGACGAGGTCGCCGAGCGCGCCCAGCGCCTGGCGGGCGAGGGCTTCGGTGTCGAGAGCCTCGTGGTCACCGATCCCTCGGTGCAGGCGCGCCTCTGGCGCATCCGCGAGGACGGCGCCGGACTGGCCGGCCGCGCCCCCTCCGAACGCCCAGCGTGGCCCGGCTGGGAGGACGCCGCCGTCCCGCCGGACCGTCTGGGCGAGTACCTGGCCCAGTTCGACGCACTGGTGGCCGAGCACGGCCTGACCTCCGCGCCGTTCGGTCACTTCGGCGACGGGTGCATGCACGTGCGCCTCGACTTCCCCTTCGACCGACCTGACGGCACCGCGGTCTTCCGCGCGTTCCTGCAGTCGGCTGCCGAGCTGGTGGCGTCGTTCGGCGGCACGCTCTCGGGCGAGCACGGCGACGGGCGCGCCCGCAGCGAGCTGCTGCCCACGATGTACTCGCCCGAGGCCATCGGCCTGTTCGGGCAGCTCAAGGCGGCGTTCGACCCCGGCAACCTGCTCAACCCGGGCGTGCTCGTCGATCCCGACGCCGCCGACGCCGACGTGCGCTTCGCCGGCACGTTCCCGAACCGCACGCCGCTGGCCTTCGCGTACGAGGAGGACCACGGCAGCCTCGCCGGTGCCGTGCACCGCTGCACCGGAGTGGGCAAGTGCCGCGCCGACAACACCGGGTCCGGCGGCGTCATGTGCCCGTCGTACCTGGCGACGCGCGAGGAGAAGGACTCCACCCGAGGCCGCGCCCGCGTGCTGCAGGACCTGGTGCGGGGCGACCGGCTCGACTGGCGCTCGCCCGAGGTGCACGACTCCCTCGACCTCTGCCTGGCCTGCAAGGGCTGCGCGTCCGACTGCCCCACGGGCATCGACATGGCCACCTACAAGGCCGAGGTCCTGCACCAGAGCTACCGCAAGCGACTGCGCCCGCGCTCGCACTACTCGCTGGGCTGGCTGCCCCGCTGGAGCCGGATCGCCGGGCGCATCCCCCGGTTGGCGAACCTGGCGCTGCGCCTGCCGCTCGTCGGCCGACTGTCGCTGTGGGCGGCGGGCGTCGACCAGCGCCGCAGCATCCCGGCGTTCGCCCCCACCCCGTTCCGCCGCTGGTGGGACCGGGACGTGAAGGCGAGTCGGGCAGAGCAGCACACCGGCACGCCGGTGATGCTGTTCGTCGACTCCTTCAGCAACAGCTTCTCGCCGTCGGTTGCCGAGGCGATGGTGAAGGTGCTGCGGCACGCCGGGTACGAGCCGCAGCTGCCGTCGGCCGGCACGTGCTGCGGCCTGACCTGGATCACCACCGGTCAGCTCGACGCCGCCAAGCGGATCCTCGGCCGCACCGTCGAGGAGCTCGCGGTGGCCGCGAAGGCCGGCATCCCCATCGTCGGCGTGGAGCCGTCGTGCACCGCGGTGCTGCGCAGCGACGCGATCGAGCTGTTCGGCGACGATCCCGAGCGAGAGGAGGCGGCGCGCACGGTGGCGAAGGCGACGCGCACGCTGTCGGAGCTGCTCGGCGAGACCGAGGGGTGGGAGGCGCCCGACCTCACCGGCACCACCGTCGTGGCGCAGCCACACTGCCACCAGCACGCCGTGCTGGGCTGGGCCGCCGACGAGCAGCTGCTCACGCGCACCGGCGCCGCGGTCACCACGCTGGCCGGATGCTGCGGACTCGCCGGCAACTTCGGCGTCGAGATCGGCCACTACGAGGTCTCGGTGGCGGTGGCCGAGCAGCAGCTGCTGCCGGCGCTGGACGCCGCCCCGGACGCGATCGTCCTGGCGGACGGCTTCAGCTGCCGCACCCAGGTGACGGACCTGCGCGACCGGCCCTCGCTGCACCTGGCCGAGCTCCTCGCCTCCCGGCTCGCCTGAGGGCATCGGTCGGGGCTCGGCCGACCCGGAGCGGGCGTAGGCTCGGAGCATGGGAAACGAGCAGGGCAAACAGGTCCGGGGAATTGACGTCCACGGTGGCGTGCTGGTGGCGCACGACGGGTCCGCCCACGCCGACGAGGCGCTGCGGGCCGGCGTCAAGCAGGCCGCCGCGCTGGGTCTGCCGGTGACGGTGGTCCGCGCGTGGAGCATCACCACCGCTCCGACGCCGGAGAGCGCCGAGCGCGGCTACGTGCCGCCCATCGACGAGTTCGAGGCCGCCACGCTCGCCGAGCTCGACCGTGACGTCGCGGCCGTCCGCGCCCAGCACCCGGATGTCGAGATCACCACCACGACCGTGCACGGCAACGCGGTCGAGAAGATCATCGAGGCCTCCGGCGACGTCGACCTCATCGTCGTGGGCAGCCGTGGCCGCGGTGGCTTCCGCGGCCTGCTGCTCGGCTCGGTCAGCGAGCAGGTCGTGCGGCACGCGCACTGCCCCGTGCTGGTCACCCGCGTCCACAGCGACGCGGCGCGCTGATGACCCCGAGCGACAGCTCGTTCATCCGCGAGCTCTCGGTCGACGACTGCTACACACTGCTCGGCGAGACCACGACCGTCGGCCGACTCGCCTTCATGGCCGAGTCGGGTGGCCAGCAGCTGTTGCCGGTGAACTTCGTCGTCGTCGAGCGCGTCGTCTATGTGCGCACCGCCGACGACTCCATCATCGCCACGCTGGCGGAGGGTCATGACGACGTGGCGTTCGGCGTCGACCACCACGACGACGTGATGGGCACCGGCTGGAGCGTGACGGCCACCGGTTCGACGCGGCGGGTCGACGAGGTGCCGGCCGACCCGGCGTCGGTCGATTCGGGCCGTCCGCCCCACACGCCGCGGCCGTGGGCGCCGGGTGATCGCGACGTGCTGATCGCTCTGACCCCGCAGCGCATCACGGGCCGCCGCGTCCGCCGAGGCTGACGCTCAGCCGATCAACGACCGCACCACCAGCACGACCGCCGAGGTGCCACTGACGAGCAGCACCGCCGGCCGCACGACGTCGGGATCGAGCCGGCGACGCAGCGGCCCGCTGACGACGAAACCGACCAGCAGCGCCGGCAGCATCCACGCCGCCAGCACCAGCTCCTCCCGGGTGATCTCGCCGGTGACCGCCAGGCCGGCGACGCTCATCGCCGCCCCGACGAGGAAGTAGACGGCCATCGTCGTGCGGATCTGCCGCGCGGGGCGATGCTGGTACAGCAGCGCGAACGGCGGACCACCGATCGAGCTGGCGGTGCCGGTGATGCCGCTGACCGCTCCGGCCACGCTCAACGACGTGCGGGTGATCGGCACGACGACCGTGCGGGCGGTCAGCAGCACCGCGACCAGCACCACCACGCCGATCCCGATGCCGAGCTGGCGCGCGTCGAACGACGCCACGATCCAGACGCCGGCCACGGTGCCGGCCACCCGCGCGGGCAACGACCAGCCGAGGCCCCGCCAGTCGATGTCCTCCCGTTCGCGGGCGAGCGTGACGACCGGCAGCATCGTGGCGAGCAGGATCATCGAGCCCGGCATCAGCTCCGGCGCCAGCAGCGTGATGACCGGTGCGGACACGAGGGCCAGGCCGATGCCCACGACGGACTGCACGACGGTGCCGACCATCAGCGCGATCGCGATGATGACGAGCGTCGTCGCCCCGAGGTCCGGCACGAGCCCACGGTTTCACACGGAACTTTCAGCCGCCTCGCAGAGTCAGGCCGATTGGTGCGGGAGGGTCCGGGTACTCGGACGAGGTGGACGCGACCAGCGTCCGTGACCGACCGAAGGGACGACCATGACCTCGATCTGGCTCGATGGCGTGCAGGAGCCGCACGACGACGAATGGCCGCAGAGCGCCCCTGAGGTGGTCGTGGTGGGAGCGGGCCTGACCGGTCTCACCACCGCGACGCTGCTCGCCCGCGCCGGGGTCTCGGTCGCGGTGCTCGAGGCACGCACCGTCGGGGCCGTGACCACCGGCAACACGACGGCGAAGGTCTCAATGCTGCAGGGCACGGGCTACTCGAACATGCTGCGCCACCACCCCACGGAGGTCGTGCAGGCCTACGTCGAGGCGAACCGCGAGGGCCAGGCCTGGCTGCAGCGCTACTGCGCCGACCACGACCTGCCGATGCAGGTGCGCGACACCTTCACCTACGCGGCCGCTACCGACGAGCTGTCGACGGTCGAGCAGGAGCTGACGGCGGCGCGGGAGGTCGGGCTCGACGTCGAATGGGTCGAGCACGCCGACGTCCCGTTCCCCTTCCACGGGGGTGTGCGGATGGCGAACCAGTTCCAGATCGACCCGATGCCGGTCCTGCACGCGCTGGTCGAGGACCTGCGCAAGCACGGCGGCACCCTGCACCAGAACGTCCGCGTGAAGAGCATCCCCGGCAAGGGTCGACCGGTGCTGCACCTCGAGGACGGGCGCCGGCTCGCGGCCCAGCGCGTCGTGCTGGCCACCGGCACGCCGATCCTCGACCGCGCCCTGCACTTCGCCCGTCTCGAGCCGGAGCGCTCGTACGGTCTGGCGTTCGCGGGTGCCGAGGCGCCGGAGGGCATGTTCCTGTCGGCGGGCTCGTCCTCGCGATCGGTGCGCGACCTGCCGCGGCCCGATGGGTCGCGCGCCCTGCTGGTCGGCGGTGCCGGCCACCCGGTCGGCCGTGCCGGCTCGCACGGCAAGCACGTCGACGAGCTGCGTGACTGGACCGGGCAGCACTTCGCCGGTGCCCGTGAGACGCACGTGTGGTCGGCGCAGGACTACACGTCGCACGACCTGCTGCCGACGGTCGGACCGCTGCCGGGCAGCAGCGAGCAGATCTTCGTCGCCAGTGGCTACCGCAAGTGGGGCATGACCAACGCGATCGCCGCGGCGCAGGCGCTCACCTCCCGCATGCTCGGCGGTCGCAACGACTGGGCCGACGTGCTGGCCTCCCGCTCGACCTCGGCGTCCGACCTGGGCCGCATCGCCTCGATCAACGCGAAGGTCGGCGCGGCGATGGTCGCCGGCTACGTCGCTGCGGAGAGCCAGACCGTCAGCGGGGACCTCCAGCCGGGCACCGGCGAGGTCGGTCGGCAGGGCGCCAACCCGGTGCCGGTGGGCCGGTCGAACGTCGACGGCCAGCAGTGTGCCGTCGTGGCCATCTGCACCCACCTTGGGGGCGCTCTGCGCTGGAACGATCAGGAGCGCAGCTGGGACTGCCCGCTGCACGGCTCGCGGTTCGCGCCCGACGGCGAGGTCCTGGAGGGCCCGGCGACGCGAGCGCTCAAGTCGGCCGACTGACGTCGTCGGCTCCCGTGTGACGATGGGCCCGCGCCGGCAGGAGGCCGGCCCGTCGTCACGAGGAGCGCCGCATGGTCGACGGACCCGCCACTCGCTGGGCCCGCGAGCAAGATGCTGACCGTCCCCTGCGCTGGAAGAGCCTGGAGATCGCCGCGTTCTCGTTCCAGCCGAAGGTGGTTCGAGCCCTGGGGCCCACCCGCGAGGAGAAGCGGGCGGTGCAGCAGCATCGATTCACCTGGCGCGACCTGGTCATGCTGCCGTTGGTGCTGGGTGCGATCGCGGTGTTCTTCTACCCGGCGGTCGCGTTCGTCCTGCTCGCCCAGGGTGGGCGGTTCCAGGTGACCCCGATCCCCGCGGACGTCGCGGTGCCACTGGCCGGAACCATCCTCGGCGTCGGCGGCGTGGTCGAGCTCGTCGTGGCAGTCCGAGCGAGTCGGCGCGGCTGGTCCGACCAGGCCGCCCGGGCATCACACGCCGTGTCGCTGATCTTCGGCACCCTGGCGGTCGTGTCGCTGGTCGCGCGGGGCTCGGGTGACGACGTCGCGGGGTGGCCGGCCTGGGCAGCGGCCGGTCTGCTCTCGGTCGTCGCGGGCGCCGTGGGGACGCGCGCCGCACGGCGCTCCGAGGATCGGCGGCGACCGCAGGCGGGCCCCCGCCTCCCGGCGCGGGCCAAGATCGCCGCGCTGCCCGAGTCGCTGCGCGAGGGGATCAGGCGCGACCTGTCGACGGCGCTGGACGTGCTGGAGTCACGCGGTCTGGTCAGCGCGGCCGAGGCCGAACGTGCGCGCGAGGCCGAGCTCGGACTGCTGTCGATCGCCGTGTCCCAGCCGCGCCCCTGACTCCCCCGGGGCGGTCAGCTGGCAACCCGTCCCCGCATCCGGCGGTGCGTCAGCAACCTTCTGGACGGCCGAGAGGTTGCTGACTGACCGCCCCGCGGGGTGAGGAGGGAGCGTCAGCCGCCGAGGCTCTGGGCGGCGGTGGTGAGCGCGCCGGCCTCGTCGGCCAGCTGCTCGTCGCTCGGGTCGTCGCCGAGGCGCTGCGCGAGGCTGTCGCGATCGGTGACCTCGAGGGCGCCGCGGTACTCATCGTTGTCGAGCTGGGCGGCGCCGACGACATCGACCCGACCCTCGATCAGGACGAGCCTTGCGCCGGTTCCGGCGTCGAGGAGCGAGCGGAGGTGATCGGCCGTGATGGTCTGCGGTTCAGTCATGCCCGAGGAGTTCCCCGGATGACAGAAGCTCAACCAAGGGCTCCACCGCGCGGGGCTCAGGGTTCTCTCAGGGGTCCGGCAGGGTCGAGGTCAGCGGCTCCCCCGATGTGGGAAGGGGCGTGGCGCCGCGAGAGTCGATCCCATGATCACTGTGGAATCACTCAGCAAGTCGTACGGCGCCTTCCGAGCCGTCGACGACGTCACCTTCACGGCGCGGCCGGGCCGCGTCACCGGCTTCCTCGGACCCAACGGCGCCGGCAAGTCCACGTCGATGCGCGTGATGGTCGGCCTCACCCCGCCGACGTCGGGTCGCGCCACCGTCTGCGGTCGCGCGTTCGCCGACCTGCCGAACCCCGGCCGCGAGGTCGGCGTCCTGCTCGACGCATCCGCCCAGCACGCCGGCCGCACCGGGCGCGAGATCCTGACCATCGCCCAGCGCACGATGGGACTGCCCAAGCGCCGGGTCGACGAGATGCTCGATCTGGTCAGCCTGTCGTCGGCCGAGGCCGACCGCCGGGTGCGCAACTACTCCCTCGGCATGCGCCAGCGGCTCGGCATCGCGACGGCCCTGCTCGGTGACCCCGAGGTCCTGATCCTCGACGAGCCGGCGAACGGTCTCGACCCCGCCGGCATCCGGTGGATGCGCGACCTGCTGCGCGGGCACGCCGACCTGGGCGCCACGGTGCTGCTGTCGTCGCACCTGCTGCACGAGATCGAGGTGATCGCCGACGACCTGGTGGTGATCGGCAACGGCCGCATCGTCGCGCAGGGCACGAAGAAGGAGCTGCTCGCCGCGGCCGGCACCCTCGTGCGCACCCGCGAGGTCGCCGCCCTGTCGACCGCGCTCAGCAACGCCGGCGTGGCCCACACCGCCAGCGCCGCGACCGGCGGCGCCGATGCCCTGCGCGTCGAGGCCGAGGCCGAGCTGGTCGGCACGATCGCCCTCCAGTCGCAGGTCCCGCTCCTCGAGCTGCGCGCCGCGGAGGGCGCCGGCCTGGAGGAGATGTTCCTCGAGCTGACCGCCGACGACCAGCGCGACATCCGCACCCAAGGAGCTGCAGCATGACCACCCCCACCATTTCCGGCACCGACACCCTTCCCGGCACCACCACCCCCACACGGCGTCCGGACCACCCCACGCCGACACCCATCCCGTTCGCCCGCATCGTGTCGGTCGAGCTGCGCAAGTGCTTCAACACCCGCGCCGGCTTCTGGCTCATGGCCAGCATCGCCATCGCCGGAGTGCTCGCGACCACCGCCGTCCTGCTGTGGGCCCCGGACTCCGAGCTCACGTTCTCGACGTTCGCGTCGGCGATCGGCTTCCCGATGGCGACGATCCTCCCGATCATCGCGGTCCTGCTGGTCACCAGCGAGTGGAGCCAGCGCAGCGGCCTCACGACCTTCACGCTCGTGCCCCACCGCGGTCGGGCGATCGCGGCGAAGGCCGTCGTGACGGTGGGCATCAGCATCGCGTCGATGCTGCTGGCCATGCTGTTCGGCGTCGTCGGCACCCTTGGCGGGTCGGCGCTGCTCGACATCGACCCGGTGTGGGACGCCACCACGATCGACCTCGCCAACATCCTGCTGGCGCAGACACTGGGAATGCTCGTCGGCTTCATGCTGGGTGTCGTCATCCGGCACTCGGCCGGCGCGATCGTCGCCTACTTCGTGTTCTCGTTCGTGCTGACGGGGCTGTCGGAGCTGCTGGCCTCGACGCAGGAGTGGTTCACCGACCTGCAGCCCTGGGTCGACTTCACCTACGCGCAGAGCGCCTTGTTCAACGGGTCGCTCGACTCAGAGCAGTGGGCGCACCTGGGCGTCACCAGCGTGGTGTGGCTCGTCCTGCCGATGATCCTCGGCCTGTGGGCGCTGATGCGCTCCGAGGTGAAGTAGCCACCTCGACAACGACGAAGCCCGGACCCACAGCAGTGGGTCCGGGCTTCGTCGTGGCTGGTGCGCCCGAAGGGATTCGAACCCCTAACCTTCTGATCCGTAGTCAGATGCTCTATCCGTTGAGCTACGGGCGCGCCCCTCGTTCTCACGAGGACTCCGAGAGTCTAGCCCAGAGTGCCGGCCATCCCCGAATCAGGTCGCCCGACAACATCACACCCGGGGATTCCGGCCCTGAGGGGGCACCACAGGCCTCCAACGCGTACAGTCATCGAATCGTCGAGCCGTCGGCGAAACGCCCACCCATCAGCTACCCGGCCGCCAGATTCGGACCGGGAGTGCGACGCCATGCGCTGGCGTCGCGATGCAGGAGGAAACGTCCAGATGACCGCCACCGCCCCTGACGCCACCTACACAACGTCGCACGCCGGCCTCCAGGCCTGGATCGACGAGGTCGCCGCCCTCACCACCCCCGACCAGATCGTCTGGGTCGAGGGAACGCCCGAGGAGTGGACCACCCTCACTGACGGACTGGTCGCCAACGGCACCTTCGTCCGCCTCAACGACGAGAAGAAGCCGAACTCCTTCTACTGCGCCTCCGACCCGACCGACGTCGCCCGTGTCGAGGACCGCACCTACATCTGCTCGGTCGACGAGGCCGACGCCGGCCCCACCAACAACTGGATGGCCCCGGCGGAGATGAAGACGCTGATGACCGACCTGTACCGCGGGTGCATGGCCGGTCGCACGATGTACGTCATCCCGTTCGTGATGGGCCACCTCGAGTCCGAGCACCCCATGTTCGGCGTCGAGCTGACCGACTCCCCGTACGTCGTCGCGTCGATGACCGTCATGGCCCGCGTCGGCAACGCCGTGCGCGACCGCATCGAGGAGCTCGAGGCCGACTACGTGCCCGCCCTGCACTCCGTGGGTGCGCCGCTCGCGCCCGGCGAGACCGACGTGCCGTGGCCGTGCAACACCACCAAGTACATCGTGCAGTTCCCCGAGGAGCGCATGATCTGGTCGTACGGCTCGGCCTACGGTGGCAACGCCCTGCTGGGCAAGAAGTGCTACGCGCTGCGCATCGCCTCGGTCATGGGCCGCGACAACGGCTGGATGGCCGAGCACATGCTGATCCTCAAGCTCACCAGCCCCGAGGGCGTCGTCAAGTACATCGCCGCGGCGTTCCCGAGCGCGTGCGGCAAGACCAACCTCGCGATGGTCGAGCCGACCGTCCCGGGCTGGAAGGTCGAGACGATCGGCGACGACATCGCTTGGATCCGCGTCGGCGCCGACGGCAAGCTCTACGCCGTCAACCCCGAGTTCGGCCTGTTCGGCGTCGCGCCGGGCACCGGCTGGGACACCAACGCCAACGCCATGCGCACCATCGAGCAGGGCAACTCGGTCTTCACCAACGTCGCCCTGACCGACGACGGCGACATCTGGTGGGAGGGCATGACCGACGAGCCGCCGGCGCACCTGACCGACTGGAAGGGCAACGACTGGACGCCCGAGAGCACCGAGCTCTCGAGCCACGCCAACAGCCGCTTCTGCACGCCGATCAAGCAGTGCCCGACGCTCGCGCCCGAGTACGACGACCCGAACGGCGTCCCGCTCGACGCGATCCTGTTCGGCGGTCGCCGCAAGACGACCATCCCCCTGGTCACCGAGGCACGCGACTGGACGCACGGCACCTTCATGGGCGCCACGCTCTCGTCCGAGACGACGGCCGCGGCCACCGGCGCGGTCGGCATCGTCCGCCGCGACCCGATGGCCATGCTGCCGTTCATCGGCTACGACGCCGGTGACTACTTCGGTCACTGGATCTCGATGGCCAAGAACAACGACGAGTCGAAGTTCCCCAAGATCTTCTACGTCAACTGGTTCCGTCGTGACGCCGATGGCGGCTTCCTCTGGCCGGGCTTCGGCGAGAACAGCCGCATCCTGAAGTACGTCATCGAGCGCGTCGAGGGCAAGGTCGACGCCGTCGAGACGCCGATCGGCCTGGTCCCCGGACCCGACGCGATCGACACCGACGGGCTCGACGTCTCCGACGAGCAGCTCGCCGAGGCGCTCCGCGTCGACGTCGATGAGTGGAAGGCCGAGATCCCGCAGATCAACGAGTGGTTCGAGAAGTTCGGCGACACCCTGCCGGCCACCCTCTGGACCGAGCTCGACGGACTCAAGGCGCGCCTCGAGGCCTGAGCCCGGCGAAGTTCGTTCACGCATGGCCCGTTCCCGCCCAGGGGACGGGCCATGCGTGTTCACACCGCGCCCTTGGATGATGGGGACGACGAAGGCCTAGGATCAAACCGTGGCCGCCGACGACCTAGCCCGGCGGCTGGGGACCGGCGACGCCGTGGTCATAGGCGTCGGGTCCATGATCGGGGCCGGTGTCTTCGCCGCCTTCGCTCCCGCCGCTGCTGCCGCCGGTGCCGGGCTGCTGGTCGGGCTCCTCATCGCCGCAGTCATCGCCTACTGCAACGCGACGGCCACGGCCCAGCTCGCCGCGCAGTACCCCACCTCCGGTGGCGTCTACGTCTACGGCCGCGAGCGCCTCGGCGAGTGGTCCGGCTTCCTGGCCGGGTGGGGCTTCGTCATCGGCAAGACCGCCAGCTGCGCGGCCATGGCGCTGACATTCGCCGCGTACGCCGTGCCGTCGGACTGGCAGCGCCCCACCGCAGCCGCCGCCGTCATCGCCCTCGCGGCTGTCAACTACCGCGGCATCACCCGCACGGCACGCCTGACCCGCGTGATCGTGGCCGTCGTGCTCGTCGCGCTCGCCGTCGCGGTGCTCGCAGCCTGGAGCGGGCCGGGCTCGGCTGACGTCGTCGGGCTGTCCGACGTGCTCGACGACGCGCGGGCCGACTGGTACGGCGTGCTGCAAGCGGCCGGGCTGCTGTTCTTCGCCTTCGCCGGGTACGCGCGCATCGCCACGCTGGGTGAGGAAGTGCGCGACCCCGCGCGCACGATCCCCCGGGCCGTCGCCCTGGCGCTCGGATTCGTGGTGGTCGTCTACGCGGTCGTCGCCGTGACGGTGCTGGCCGTGCTGGGTGGTGACGGCGTGGCCGACACGCCCGTGCCGCTCGTCGCGGCGGTCGACGCCGGCAGCTGGGACTGGGCCGGCCCCGTCGTGCGGGTCGGCGCCGCCGCGGCAGCCCTCGGCGCACTCCTCGCCCTCGTGGCCGGGGTGGGCCGCACCACGATGGCGATGGCCCGCAACGACGACCTGCCGCGCTGGCTGGCCGCGGTGCACCCGCGACACCGCGTGCCGCACCACGCCGAGGTCGCACTGGCGGCCGTCGTGGTGGTGGCGGTGCTGACGGTCGACCTGCGGGAGGCGATCGGGTTCTCGTCGTTCGGCGTGCTGCTCTACTACTTGGTGGCCAACGTCGCCGCCATCACGCAGCAGCGGTCCGACCGCCGCCACCCACGCGCCCTCCAGGTGCTGGGCGCAGTCGGGTGCGTGGTGCTGGTCGCGACGCTCCCGCCGCTCTCGGTGCTCACCGGGCTGGCCGTGCTTGCGGTCGGCATCGCCTACCGTCTGCTCACCCGCCGCACGTTCGGCGGTTCCTGACGGCCGTCACCGAAGATCGGTGTCCGGCAGTGTCCCCTCACAGTGGCCACAGCGGAACCGCGGAAGGAACCGCTCGCCACACGGACGGTGCGTCTGGATCAACGCCGGTCCCTCGGGCGCGGCGAACCATCTCTCGGACCAGTCCCCGAACGCGCTGAGGACCGGGAACAGACCGTGACCCTTCTCGGTCAACCTGTGCTCGGCCCGGTGAGAGCGCTGTCCGTCCTGCGTCGCCGTCAACACTCCGATCGAGCCGAGCACCTTCAGGCGATGCGAGACGACCGCCGGCGGCGCACTCAGGTTCGCCTCGAAGTCGGTGAAACGCCTGACGCCCCGGAAGGCTGCGCAGATGACAGCAGCTGACCACCGATCACCGAACAACATCATCGCCTGCCGGGACTCCAGTGAGGTGGTGGCTCCTACCCTGAGCTCCGGACGGCGCCGCGTAACCGCCTCCGGTGACGAGCGACGCCACGAACCGCTGGGTCCCCACTCAGCCACGACGTCCCTCGCCGTCGCCGGCATACGGCAGGCGCGACAGGTGAGCACGGGGGACGCGTCACGTCCACACGCCGGGTGCCGCGCGACCGCCTCGTCGCCGATGCCGTCGGGCGTCCAGCGCTTCTCCCAGTCACTGAGCGTCAACATGCCCACCGACAACGTGCGAGACCGCCTCGTGGTCAGATACTCGGCACGCACCGGCCTGTCCTGGTAGACGTGCCTCTCCAGCAGGCCCTGCTCCGTCAGACGCGTCAGACGGCTGGTGAGCACGGAGTTCGAGATCGGCAGCGCCTCCTTGAACTGGCTGTACCGCGTCTCGCCGGAGAGCGCTTGTCGGAGCACGAGAAGTGTCCACTCGTCGGCGAGGAGTCCGAGGGTCCTGCCAATGGCGTTCGTGCCCCCGGCCTTGAGCTCGATCGGTTGGTCTCGGGTCATGCCGCCTGCCGATCTTGTCGACGTCCTACCGCGCTCGTCATCGTCTCGACAGTCTGCCAGTGGCGCGTCCGGCGGGAGCTCAGGCAGGGACGCTGGTGCGGGAGGTCGGCGTGACGTGCAGCGGAGCGCGCTCCAGCTCGCCCTCGTACCGCCGGCCGGTGAGCCGCGGGATCAGCGCGGACGCCACGGCGCACAGCACCATGACGCCGGCCAGCACGGTGAAGCCGGTCGTGTAGCCGGCCTCGCGGGGCAGGTCGTCGGCCGTCAGGTGAGCCGTGACGATCGTCGACATGACGGCCGAGCCCACCGCCCCGCCGATCGTGCGGATGTTGGCGTTCATGCCACTGGCCACACCCGTCTGCTCCGGCGAGACGGCCGCGACCACCAGTCCGGCCAGGGAGGCGAAGACGATCCCGATGCCGAGGCCGGTGAGGGTGATGCCCACGACGACCTCGCCGGTCGTGGAGTGGGCGACCGCGATGACGACCAGACCGATCGCGCCGGTGAGGCTGCCCACGATCACGACGGTGCGCGGACCGATGACCCGGGCGATCGGTCCGATCACCAGGCCCATCAAGAAGCTGGCGATCGCCATCGGCAGCATCAGGTAGCCCGACTCCTCGACGCTGGCGCCGAGCCCGTAGCCCGACGACGTCGGCGTCTGCAGCAGCTGCGGCAGGAAGCCGAACGACGCGTACATCGCCACGCCGACGAGGAGCGCCACCAGGTTCGGGGCCCACACAGCGCGGCGCGACATCATCCGCATGTCGACGAGCGGCACGGGCACCCGCAGCTCGAGTCGCACCCACACGACCACCAGCACCGCGGCGGCGACGAGCAGGCCGATCACCTCCGGCGAGGCCCAGCCCCAGCGGGGCGCCTGGCTGACGCCGAGCAGCAGGCAGACGAGCCACGCCGACAGCAGCAGCGCCGGGATCACCGGCACTCGGCCGGGGGTGCGCACGGGCGACTCCGGCACGACCAGCACCGCCACCAGCGCGGCGACCGCCGTGACGATCATCGGCGCCCAGAACAGCCAGGCGTAGCCGAGCCCGTTCACGAGCGGGCCGGCCAGCACGATGCCGGCGCCGAAGCCGACCGCGCCGAGGGAGGAGATGACGCTGAGCGCGCTGCTCAGGCGCCGGTGCGGCATCTCGTCGCGGATGATGCCGAAGGCCAGGGGGAACACGCCACCGCCGGCGCCCTGCACGACGCGCGCCGCGACCATGACCTCGATCGTCGGAGCGAGCGCGGCCACGAGCGATCCCAGCGACAGCATCAGCAGGGACACGACGAGCATGCGCTTCTTGCCGACGGCGTCGCCCACCCGGCCGAGGATCGGCGTGAAGACCGAGGCCGACAGCAGGTAGGCGGTCAGGACCCAGGTGACGGTGGACTGGTCGGTGTCGAGCTCGGTCGCGATGCGCGGCAGCACCGGGACGGTCAGCGACTGCATGAGGGCGAAGGAGCCGACCGCGACCGCCAGCACCGCGAAGGTGACCCAGTGGTGAGTGCGTCGCTCGGTCGTGCCACCCACGTCTGACCCCTGCTCCCGCTCCCGGCCCGACGCATGGTTGCGTCAAGCAATTACCTACCGTCACGATGCTAACCGGACCGCGGTCATCGGACCTGTCCGGATGACCGATCCGTGACGTGTCATCGATCTCGTCCGGTCGCGACCCGCCCGCGCGGAAGACGCCCCACCGTGCTCCCGCGCAGGTCAGAGCGCTGTCGGCCGGCGGACCCTACACCCAGACCGGAGCCGATCAGCGGATCCGACACGGTGTCGCGTCGCCGACGAGGTCATGACAAGCACGTGACGCCCGTAACGTCCCGTGGGCCTTCTCGTTCTCTCTCACGTAGTTCGAATCTCGGCAACTTGGGAAAGGGGTGGCGGCGTGCGGCTCCTTGTCCACGACTTCAGCGGTCACCCGTTCCAGGTCCAGCTGAGCCGAGAGCTCGCCGCCCGCGGCCACGACGTCGTCCACTCCAGCTGCGCCGCCTACGTCTCGGGCAAGGGTGCGCTCGAGGCCGGTGAGGGCGAGAGCATTCGCTTCGAGAACCTGGGCGACGGCATCGCGTTCGACAAGAGCCGGTTCGTCAAGCGGCTGTGGCAGGAGCTCCGCCTCGGCGTCGAGCTCGTGCGGCACGTCCGCTCGCACCGTCCCGACGTCGCGGTCCTGTCCAACGTCCAGATCCCCACGCTGGCACTGTTCGCCACGGCCATGATCTTCAGCCGCATCCCCTGGGTGCTGTGGCACCAGGACGTCTACGCCGTGGCCGTCCGCTCCTTCGCCGGCGACAAGCTCTCGAAGGGCTTCCGCTTCGTGGCCACGGGCTTCGAGGTCGCCGAGCGCTTCAGCTCGCGCCGGTCGGCCGCCATCGTCGCCATCTCCGACGCGTTCGTCCCCGTGCACGAGGCCTGGGGCACGGCCGACAAGGTCACCGTCATCCCCAACTGGGCGCCGCTCGACGAGATCGAGCCGCGTGACCGCAAGAACGACTGGTCGGTCGAGCACCAGGTCGAGGACGGCGTCAACCTCCTGTACTCCGGCACGCTGGGGCTCAAGCACGATCCGGCGCTGCTCGTGCGGCTCGCCGAGGAAGTCCGCGAGCGCGGGGTTCCCGCCCGGCTCGTCGTGGTCAACGAGGGCCCGGCCGTCGAGGTCATCCAGGCCGAGGCCGCCCGCCGCGACGTCCCCCTGACGATGCTGCCGTTCCAGCCGTACGAGCAGCTCAGCGAGGTGCTCGCCAGCGGCGACCTCCTCGTGGTGCTGCTCGACCAGCGCGCGGGCGCCTTCTCGGTGCCGTCCAAGACGCTGTCGTACCTCTGCGCCGGTCGCCCGATCCTGGGCCTGATGCCGCAGGAGAACGCGGCGTCGACGCTCGTCGAGCGTGCCGGTGGCGCGGTCTTCGCCCCCGAGGCCGCCAGCCTGGCCCCGGCCGCCGACTGGGCCGTCGAGCTGCTGGCCGACGACGAGCGTCGCGACGAGGTCGGGCGGGCCAGCCGTGAGCTGGCCGAGGAAGAGTTCGCCGCCGAGCGCTGCATCGACCGCTTCGAGACCCTGCTCACCGCCACCGCGGAGGCCGCACGATGAGCCAGGCCACCCGTCCGGACGCCACTCGCGCGCCCGACCCCGTGCCCCCGACCGGCCCCGCTCCCGTCAGCGGCCCGGTGTCGGTCGTCGTCGGCCCCCGCACCCGCCTGGGCCAGCAGCTCGTGCAGCGGCTCGCCCCCGCCGGCCGCGCGGTCGTCGTGTCCCGCGGCAGCGGTGACGCCTCCGCCCTGGCCGAGACCGGCGCCGAGATCGTCCCGGCCGACGTCCCGCTGGAGCTCGGCCCCGACGCCACCGTCCACCTCTACGTGTGCGCGCTGGGTCCGGTTCACCCCACCGATGGCGCCGCCCCGGACCTGGCGGCCGACACGTCGGCCGCCGACCGCGACCTCGCCTTCGTCGAGAGCGTCCTGCGCTCCACCGCCGCCGACGTGCGCGTGGTGCTCGTGTCTACCGTCATCGCGCTCGCCCCGGGCGCCGACCGCCGGTACTACGGCGGTTGGAAGGGCCTCGTCGAGCAACAGGTGCGCACGCTCGTGCACGACCTGCGCCCCGACGCCGGCGTGTCCGTGCTCTACCCCGGTCGCCTCGTCGACGGCGCTCCCAACCGCTCGCAGGGTCTCGCGCAGCGACTCTCCACCGACTACGGCCGGCTGGCGACGATCACCCAGCGCGCGGCCGTCCGCGGCACCTCGCGCGTCGTCGGGCTGGACGCCCGGCTCTGGCTCGCCCGCCGCCTGCTCTCCCTCACCTGGGCCGCCGTGCGACCCGCCCCCCTCAGCTCGAGTGCTCCGACCGGTGCGCTCACGTCCTCAACCCCCCGAAGAGGTCGATGATGATTCGCAAGAGAATGCTCGACATCACCCTGGTCACGCTGGGTGCCCTCGTCTGGATGCCGGTGCTGCTGGCCGCCAGCCTGATGGTGCTGCTCGCCGAGGGCCGTCCGGTGTACTACAAGTCCAACCGTCGCGTCTCCTCCGACCGCGTCATGCGCGTCGTGAAGTTCCGCACCATGGTGCGCAACGCCGAGGCCATCGTGAACCGCACCACCGTGCCGGTCACCGACCAGGTGCGCTTCCTCAACATGTCGCCCGACTCCCCGCTCTACACCAAGGTCGGCCGGCTGCTGGAGCGTTGCGGCATCACCGAGCTGCCGCAGCTGGTGCACGTGCTCAGCGGCCGCATGAGCATCATCGGCAACCGCCCGCTGCCCGAGAACGTCATGAACTGCCTGCTCGAGGAGTTCCCCGACGCCGGCGACCGCTTCCTGACCCGCGCCGGGCTCACGGGCCCCGCCCAGCTGGTCGGCCGCCAGGAGCTCACCGACGACGAGCGCCTGACGCTCGAGAGCGCCTACTGCCGCGCCAACCTGCGCCGGTACTCGCTGCGCCTCGACCTGGTCATCCTCTTCACGACCATCTTCATCGTCGCCGGCGTCAAGAAGGGCATGAGCTACAACGAGGTGCTGGAGATGATCCACCGCCACACCAGCGAGGCTCCCCAGCTCGTCGAGCTGCAGAGCGCGCCCGCCGCCGCCGCCGAGGCTACCGCCGCCGACATCGCCTGATCCTCGCGATCCGAACGGGTCGGAAACGGTCGTCACTGGGGGTTGGTGACGACCGTTTCCCATGTCGTGCCGGCGTCGGTCGAGCGCAGCACCCGGTCGTCGAGCACCGCCACGGTCGCGTCGGCCGTGCGCGAGACGGCGACGGTCGTGCCCGGCTGGTCGGAGACGCAGCCCGCCTGCTGCCACGTGGCACCACCGTCGGGGCTGGTGAACGCCGCGACGGGGCACCCCTCCGCTGGGGCCAACGCCAGGGCGTCAGCACCGATCGCGGCCGTCTGCAGCCCTTCGAGGCGGCCGATCTCCTGCCAGGTGCGGCCCTCGTCGTCGGAGACGCGCGTGGTGCCGTCGGCGCAGGCCACGCGCCCGGAGTCACCGTCCTGGGCCAGCGTGACGGGGACACACCCGGGGTCGGCGGTCGCGGCGGGCGTCACGACGGCCTGGCCCACCTCGGGCACGAGGTGCCAGAGCACGATCTCGCCGACCGCGTCGCGCCACTCGTCGGAACCACCCTCCAGCACGCGCTCGACGACTTGGCAGTCGGCGGTGGCGCCGACCACGTAGACGTCGCCGGCGTCCGTCACGTCGAGGCGCAGCACCTCGGCCACGCCCGGACTGAGCGTCGCGAGGTCGTCTCCGGCGAGGCGCGAGAGCGTGACGTCGGTGCCCGTGCGGCAGTCGCCGCGTGACGACCAGACGGATGTGTCGCCTCCCGAAGCGGCCAACAGGGGCGTGACCTCCGCAGCCGGTGCGGCCGGGTCGGTGACCGGGCCGGCCGACGGCGGCGGGCTGGTCGGATCGTCACCGGCCAGGTGGGCGCGCACGACCAGCAGCAGGATCAGGTCGACCACGACGAATGCGCCGATCCACCACCACTTGCTCGTCGCCATGACTGCCTCACCGTTCTCTCCCTGACTCGGAGGGTATCGGGATCAGGCCGTCCGGTCGGCGCTCACCCGCTGCGCTGCCGGTCGCGTCGGCGCCACCAGCGGCGGCGCGGGGCGGGTGTCGTCGCTTCGGGTCCCGGATCGGCACCGAGGTCCAGCAGACGCTGCTCGATGGCGGTGAGGCCCGACTTCCTGGCCGCCTGCACCGGCGTCAGCCCGTCGAGGTCCGACAGCAGATTCGGGTCGGCGCCGTGGTCGAGCAGCACGCCGGCCGTCTCGGCCTGTCCCGCGAGGATGCAGGCGACGAGTGGCGTGGAGAGGAACTCGGGGTGCTGGTAGTCGAGGTCGACGCCCAGGGTCGCGTGGTAGCGCACCAGCTCGACGTCACCGGCGCAGGCGGCGCGGAACAGGTCCTTCCAGTCCCCGCCGGACATCAGGCGCCCGTGACCGGTGAGGGGTCCTGCCACATCGCGTGCAGGTCGGCCGTGCCGTGCGAGGGCACCTGGTCCAGCTCCTCGAATCCGAGGCGGCGGTAGAACGGCAGGTTGTCGGGTGTCGACGACTCGAGGTAGGTGCCCACGCCGTCGGCGGCGGCCCGGGCGAGGCCGGCGCGCACCAGGCCGGAGCCGACGCCGGTGCCTTGCGCGGCCGGGTCGGCGGCAAGGGAGGCGAGGTACCAGTGCGGCTTCGACGGACGTGCCACGTCGGCCTCGCGATGGGTGCGGACGGCGTCGAGCGTGCGCCGGCCGTACGTGCGCACCAGCATCGGCACCCCGGCGAGCGCCTGCAGCTTTGACCGCTGGTGGCCCGGCGGCTCCCAGAGCGCGGCACCCACGACCGTCCCGCCAGCACGGGCCACGTCGACCCAGCCGCCCGTCTTCCCGGCCTCGGCGATCGAGTGCCGGAACCAGCGCGTCAGCCGGTCGACCACGTCACGGTCACTCGGCAACAGGCCGGCCACATGCGGGTCGGTCGCGAACGCCTTCGCGAGGATGCGGGCCGCCGCGGGGGCGTCGGCGGTGGTGGCACGGGCGAACTCGGGCATGCAGCCACGGTAGGGGGTTCCTCACTCCACGCCACTCCCGGCGAGTGGCGCAGGGTGGCGGTTTCGAGACGGCGTGGCGCGCCATCTTGCGCCACTCGGGGGGCGGTTTGCGCCACTCGCGCGAGCCTGCAGGCTGGCGGGCATGTGCGCCCGCGGGCCTTTGCCGCTCGGTCGGAGCGAGCTCCGCCCGGGTACAGCGGCTGAGAACCTGCACAAGGTGCCGAGCTCGTGCTCGCGCGAGATTGGCGGCCACGGGCGCGTGGCGCGGCGGGCCTGGCCGCTTCAGTCGGAGCGAGCTCCGCCCGGGTACAGCAGTGAAGAACCTGCGCAAGGTGCCGAGTCAATGACTTGGCTCGGCACCTTGCGTCTCGGGCGGAGATGGAGGGATTTGAACCCTCGAGAGGTTTGAACCTCAACCCGCTTAGCAGGCGGGCGCACTAGGCCACTATGCGACATCTCCTCACCGTCACCCGCGGGCGACGACCGGGCCACGATATCGGCAACCACGCCCCATCACCCAACCGGGCCAGCACGGACCCGGCGATCAGGTGAAGCGGCGGTACCCGTGCGCCGTGTTCAACCGGTCATAGACGTCACGCAACGCCGTCGACCGCGCCCCCGGGTCCACCAGCTCCAGAGCCAGCACGGCCCGCGCTCCATCACCCTCCAGCCGCAGCACACCGTCGGCCACGACCACGTCCTCGACGTCCTTCCAGGAGCCACGACGCCGCGGACGGCCGATCGTGAATCCCTGCTCGCCCAGCTGCGCCACCACCGGCGGCCGCACCGCGAACCGCAGCACCTGGGCCAGGCAGACCAGCGCCAGCACCGCGCACACGATCGTCACCACCTGACGCCACGTGGCGTCGCCGGAGGCAAGGAACGCAGCGAACACGAGGACGCCGGAAGCGACGAAGAACCCACCGCAGGCGAGCAGGGCAGGTCCACGCGCGAGGCGGTACACCGAATCATTCATGACGCAGAGGGGGCGGGATTCGAACCCGCGGCTGAGCTGTAGACCCAGCGACCGCTTTCAAGGCGGTTCCGATCGGCCACTCCGGCACCCCTCCTGACGCGCTGCTGCCCGAAGGCAACGCACGACACGGACGATTCTCGCACCTCGGCCCCGCGGATGGTCAGCGCAGGCCCGAGAAACGGTCCGGCTCGACGCGCACGACCGCCTGGACGACGCGCCGCGAGCTGCCGGAGGACCGCTTCAGCACGATCTTCGCGGCGAGCAGACCGACCAGGTAGCCGAGCACCGCCGAGTACAGCGTCGAGAGCCCGACGTACGACGGATAGGCCGACGGCGAGACGAGCGCCGTGGTCATCACCGCCGTGCCGAGCACCGCGAACACCTGGATCCACCAACCCTCACGACGGCGCGAGCGCATCCGGATGCCGACCAGCAGGGCCGGGAACCCCAGCAGCACCTCGACCGGGCGCGGCACGCCACCGATCGTCGTGCGCATCCAGTAGACGGCGTCGTCGATGAGCTCAACAAGGTTCTGCGAGCCGTGGGTGCGCACGACCTCGCTGTAGACGATCAACGCCAGCAGCACGACCGCGATGCCGACCAGCCACGCCAGGTGCAGCCGCCCGAGCCCGTGCAGACCCGCGCCCAGGCCCCAGACGAGGCCGAGCACCAGCACCAGCGACGCCCCCGCGACCAGGAGCGAGAAGGCCTCGACGTCGACGGAGGCGTTCCAGGCAGCCACACCTACGGCACCGGACGCCGCCACGGCGAGGGCGAGCAGGTACTCACGCGCCACGTCGAGCGAGGTGTCCGCGGGCACGGTGACGACCACGGCCAGCACGGCCGCCAACGTTGCGGTGACCATGGCCGCCGCAGCCAGCAGCGCACTGGTCTCGAACACCACGGCAGCGACCACCAGCACGCTCGCGATGCTGACCCAGATGCGCATGTGCCCGCCGGCACGGTGGGTAAGGCCGACGGCCAGCGCGATGGTCAGCAGGGCGGCGGAGGGACGGAAGATCCAGGTCGGCACGTCGATCGCGATGACGGCCGCGGTCGAGCCGGCGAAGCCGATCGCCCACGCCGCCAGCACGACCAGCTGCACGGTGCGCGCTGCCTGCGCCGACTCCAGGCGCGGGCCGCGGACCGGCTGCTCGTACTCGACCGGCTGCGACGCGTCGAGGCGCCGCCGGCCGACCGGACCGGGCGTCGTGCGACTCATGCGACCCCTCCCACCTGCGGGACGAAGCCCGGCATGCGGCGGTTGTCCAACGACGGATTCTGCCGCCGCGCCTCGGCGGTGACCTCGGGATCGAGGACCGCGCGGATCGACTCGTCACCTTTGCCGGCCTCGGCCAGCACGCGACCGAGCGGGTCGATGACCATCGAGTGCCCCGTGTAGCGGCGCCCACCCTGCGCCGCGGCCACGACGGGCACGACGTTCTCGATCGCCCGCGCGGTGAGCAGCGTGCGCCAGTGGTGCAGCTTGTGCTCGCCGGCGACCCAGGCGGCCGGGACGACCAGCAGGTCGGACTCCGCGTCGATCAGGCCGCGCGCCAGCTCGGGGAAGCGCAGGTCGTAGCAGGTCATCAGCCCGACGATACGACCCGCGACCCGGGCCGTGACCGGCTCGACGACGTGGCCGGCGCTCAGCCGATCGGACTCGCGGTAGCCGAAGGAGTCGTAGAGGTGGATCTTGCGGTAGGCCGCGAGCGTGTGGTCCGGGCCGGCCACGACGAGCGTGTTGTACGGCAACGTGTCGTCGCGCGCCTCGAACATCCCCGCGATCACGGTGCCGCGGATGCGCCGAGCCTGCTGCAGCAGCAGGTCGACGAACGGACCGTCCAGCGGCTCGGCCGCCTCCCGCAGGTCGCGATCGGTCGGACCGAAGTCGCTCTGCGTCGCCTCGGGCAGCACCACGAGGTCGGTGCCGGGCTCGACGGTCGACAAGCGGGCGTCGACGTCCCGGCGATTCACCACCGGATCGACGTCGGCCGCCAGCTGGACCACCTCGACCTGCATGAGGTCCACGCTAGCGGTCCCGGCGAACTGGCCGTGCGGACTATGGTCAAGGACATGCGTGCCGTCGTCGTGAACGAGCCCGGTGGACCCGAGGCGCTGACCGTGACCGAGCTGCCCGATCCCGAGCCCGCCGAGGACGAGGTGGTCGTCCGGGTAAGCGCTGCCGGCGTCAATCGCGCCGACCTGCTGCAGCGCCGCGGGTTCTACGACCCGCCGCCCGGCGCCACGCCGGTCCTCGGGCTCGAGGCTGCCGGTGAGGTCGTGGCGGTCGGTGCGAGTGTGGACGACTCCTGGATCGGCCGACACGTCGTGGCCCTGCTCGCGGGCGGTGGGTACGCCGAGCTCGTGGCGGTGCCCGTGGGTCAGGTCGCGCCGATGCCGGAGGGCCTCGACGAGGTCGCCGCCGGCGGCCTGATGGAGACCGCCGCCACCGTGTGGTCGAACGTCTTCATGACCGCAGGTCTGCGCCCGGGTGAGCTGCTGCTGGTGCACGGCGGCACGAGCGGCATCGGCACCACGGCCATCCAGATGGCCCGGGCCGCGGGCGCCCGGGTGGTGGTGACCGTCGGCACCGAGGAGAAGGCGCAGGTGTGCCGCGACCTCGGGGCCGAGCTGGCGATCGTCTACCGCGAGCAGGACTTCCGCGAGGTGCTGCGCGAGCAGGGCCTCGAGCCCGACGTCATCCTCGACATCATGGGCGCTAAGTACCTCGACGCCAACGTCCGCGCCCTGGCCACCAACGGACGGCTGGTCGTCATCGGCATGCAGGGCGGCGTGAAGGCCGAGCTCGACCTCGGGCGCCTGCTGACCAAGCGCGCGTCGGTCACCGCCACGTCGCTGCGGGCCCGACCGGTGGCCGAGAAGTCCGCGATCGTCGCCGACCTCGTCGAGCACGTGTGGCCGTGGGTGACCGACGGACGCGTGCGCCCCCTCGTGCACGCGACCTACGCGTTGGACGAGGTGGCCGACGCGCACCAGGTGCTGGAGGACTCCAGCCACGTCGGCAAGGTCGTCCTGCGCCCCTGAGCGCCGGCATTGTCCTGAGCGCCTTCGGCGGCACCTTCTAGGGTGAAGGCATGACTGAAGAGCCCCCCACGATCGGTCCGGACGGCAGCCCTGTCGAGATCGAGCGGCCGCAGACGCCGCTCAGCGACCTGGTCGAGCAGCCCGCGAAGGTCATGCGCATCGGCGGCATGATCCGCCAGCTGCTCGAGGAGGTGAAGGCTGCGCCGCTCGACGAGGCGAGCCGGTCGCGCCTGCGCGAGATCCACGAGCAGTCGATCGGGGAGCTGAAGGAGGGCCTGGCGCCCGAGCTGGTCGAGGAGCTCTCGCGGCTCAGCCGCCCGTTCGAGGCCGACTCCCCCAGCGAGGGCGAGCTGCGCATCGCCCAGGCCCAGCTCGTGGGCTGGCTCGAGGGCCTCTTCCACGGCATCCAGGCGGCCCTCTACGCGCAGCAGGTGCAGGCCCAGTCGCAGCTGCAGAACATGCGTCTGGCGCTACCGTCCCCAAACGATCCCCAGGGTGCTCAGGGTGGTCAAGAGCACGAATCTCCCGAAAGTGGTCACCAGCGGGGTATGTACCTGTAGAATCGTCAACAATTCACTGGTTGAGGGAAGAGGGAGCCCAATATGACCATCGTGACCGATACGGTGCTGCCACCGTGCGCTGACGATCCATCTGTTTTTCTGGACGACTGCCTGCAGTCGCCGCCGGCTCGGCATGCCTTGAATGCTGCTGCTCGGCGCGACATGGAGGCCAAGAAGGCCGCGGCTCGCCGTCGGTGCGCCGGGTGCCACGAGTTCGTGGAGTGCCTGTTCCGTGCCGTGGTCGAGGTCAACGTCTCCGGATACGTCGCCTGCACGACCGAGGCCGACCGGCTCGCGATCCGTCGCGAGCTCGGCGTCGACGTCACGGAGACCGAGGTCACCGACTTCGGCGCTCCGCGCGTCGGCGGTGGTCCGGTCAGCCACGAGGCCGTGATGGCCGTGCGGGCGACGCACCCCAAGGACACCTGCTTCCAGCTGGCCGAGCGCCTCGGCTGCTCGACCTCCACGGTCAAGCGGCACCTGCGCCGAGCCCGCCAGGAGCAGGACCCGACGACCGCGACGACGAGCCGACGCGCGACGCCGACCGTCGACCAGGTGCTCGACGCCTTCGACGCGCTCGACTCCGCGCAGGTCGCCTGACTACAGCCAGCGAGTGAGGACGGGGACCAACCCGTCCTCCTCGATGGTGCCGGTGACCTCGTCGGCGGCGTCCTGCACGTCGGCCGGGGCCTGGCCCATGGCGACGCCGTGGCCTGCCCAGCGGAGCATCTCGACGTCGTTGTTGCCGTCGCCGACGGCGAGGGTGTCGGAGGGTTCGATCCCGAGGTGCTCGCAGAGGAACTGCAGGCCTGACGCCTTCGAGACACCGTGCGGCGCGATGTCGAGCCACGCGGTGTAGCCGATGTAGTAGTTCGTGTCGGACAGGCCGAGCTCGGCGACGATGCCGTGGAACTCCTCGGCGCTGTGCTCGGGCGAGCGGATGACGACGCGCGTGACCGGCTGGGCCACGAGCTCGTCGACGCTCTGGATCGTGATGCGGCCAGAGATCTCCTGCTCGGGGAACTCGCGGTTGACGCGGTAGCCGACACCGATCTCCTCGACGGCGACGAGGGCCTCGGGCACGTGCTCGAGCACCTTGCGCACCGCCGACGACGCGTCGAAGCTGATGGCGCGCAGGATCTCGACCGGTGAGTAGCCGAACACGATCGAGCCGTTGCTGGCGACGGCGTGGCCGGCCTCGAAGCCGAGGCGGTCGGTCACGTCGGTGACGCCGGGGATGGCGCGGCCGGTGGCGATCACCACCTCCATGCCCGACTCACGCAGGGCGCGGATCGCGTCGGTGACGGCCGGCGACATGGCGTTGGCGCCGTCGACGATCGTGCCGTCGACGTCGAGGGCGACGAGCTTCGGACGCCAGCTCACCGGATCGGCTCCAGGACCTCGCCGACAAATGGCTGCAGCGCGGTGGGAACCCGCACCGAGCCGTCGGCCTGCTGGCCGTTCTCGAGCAGCGCGACGATGGTGCGGGTCATGGCGCACAGGGTGCCGTTGAGGGTGGCCGCCGGCGTCGTGCCATCCGTGCCCGCCGTGCGCACCCGGGTGTCGAGGCGGCGCGCCTGGTACTCGGTGCAGTTGGAGGTGGAGCTGACCTCGCGGTAGCGGCCCTGGGTGGGCACCCAGGCCTCGCAGTCGAACTTGCGGACGGCCGAGGACCCGAGGTCTCCGGTGGCCACGTCGATGACGCGGTACGGCAGCTCCAGGAGGTCCAACCACTCACGCTCCCACCCCAGCAGACGCTGGTGCTCGGCCCACGACTCCTCGAGCGTCGTGTAGGTGAACATCTCGACCTTGTCGAACCAGTGCACCCGGAAGATGCCGCGGGTGTCCTTGCCGTGCGAGCCCGCCTCACGGCGGTAGCACGGGCTGAAGGCCGCATAGCGCAACGGCAGCGAGGCGGCGTCGAGGATCTCGTCGGAGTGGTAGGCCGCGAGCGGCACCTCGGACGTGCCCACGAGGTAGAGGTCGTCCTTCTCGAGGTGGTAGACGTCGTCGGCCGCCTGACCGAGGAAGCCGGTGCCCTCCATCGCGCGGGGTCGCACGAGCGCCGGCGGGATCATGGGGATGAAGCCCCACGTCGCTGCGGTGGACATCGCCAGCTGCACCAGCGCGAGCTCGAGCTGGGCGCCGACGCCGGTGAGGTAGTAGAAGCGCGAGCCGGAGACCTTGGCCCCCCGCTCGACGTCGATGGCGCCGAGCAGCTCGCCGAGCTCGAGGTGGTCGCGCGGCTCGAAGCCCTCGGCGGCGAAGTCGCGCGGGGTGCCCACGGTGTCGAGCACCACGAAGTCGTTTTCGCCGCCCTCGGGCGCCTCGGGGGCCACGAGGTTGGGCAGCGCGCGCAGCAGGCCGTCGTACTCGGCGACAGCAGCCCCCTGGGCGGCGTCGGCCTCCTTGACCTGCGCACTGAGCGCCTTGGTCCGCGCGAGCAGCTCGGCCTTCTCATCACCCTGCGCGCGGGCGACCTGCTTGCCGATCTGCTTCTGCTCGGCGCGCAGCGCCTCGAACGCGGCGATCGAGGCGCGGCGCGCGGCGTCGGCGGCCACGAGGGCGTCAACGACGGCGGGGGACTCACCCCGGCGCCGGAGCGCGGTGCGCACCTGGTCGGGATCGTCACGGAGCAGGCGAGGATCGATCACCACCTCACCCTATCGGGGCGAGGGCGGACACCCGGAGGCTCGACTACGCTGGGTCCGCTGTGCCCGGGCCCGCCGGGTGGCGGGGAGGGGAAGCGTGTCGGTCGACCTGCGGCGTGCCGAGCCGAGCCGTCGAGGCGTCTTCGCCTCCGTGCTGGCCACGCTCGGCGTCCTGCTGGTGCTGCTGACCACCGAGGTCGCCTCCGACTGGCACCCGTTCGGTTCCATCGACCTCGACATCGCCGCCCGCGCGTACGAGCTGACCGACGGCTCGCCTGCCGTCCTGCGCGTGGCCGAGTGGTTCGCGTGGGGCTTCTCGACCTGGCCGGTCGTCGGCATCGCCCTGCTGGTGGTCGCCTGGGCCGGTTGGCGGCGCGAGCTGCGCATCGGCATCTGGGTGACCGTGAGCGGCCTCGTGGTGGTGCTCGGCAACCCGTTGCTCAAGGCGCTCGTCGAGCGGCCGCGCCCGCGCTGGGACGAGCCGCTGCACGAGATCGGTGGCTGGTCGTTCCCGTCCGGTCACTCCTCCGCGGCCGGGTTCCTGCTGGTCGTGGCCATCATGCTGACGATCGTCACCACGGGGCGGGGACTGAAGCGGCGCCTGCTCATCACGCTCTGGTCGCTGCTCGCCGTCGCCGCAGCCGCCAGCCGCGTGCTGCTCGGCGTGCACTACGCCACCGACGTCGTCGCGGGCCTCGCCTTCGGTGCTGGCGCGACGCTCGCGCTGTGGCTGTTGGTCGCCACCGACGCCACGCGGGTGCCCGCCGAGATGGCCATGGTCACCGGCACCGGCGGCAAGCGGGTCGCCGTCGTGCTCAACCCGGCCAAGGTCGGCGACGTCGAGATGTTCAAGGACCGCGTCCGCGTCTCGGCGTTCGCGCACGGCTGGGCCGAGCCGCTGTGGCTGGAGACGACCATCGAGGACCCCGGGTACGGGCAGTCGCTGGCCGCGCTCGCCGCCGGCGTCGACCTGATCGTCGCGGCCGGCGGTGACGGCACGGTCCGCGCGGTCTGCGAGGAGGCCGCGCGCACTGGTGTGGCCGTCGGCGTCATCCCGCACGGCACCGGCAACCTGCTGGCCCGCAACCTCGGCCTGCCGCTCAACCCGCGCGACGCGCTCGATGTCGCCTTCGGTGGCCAGGACAAGGCGATCGACCTGGCGCGCTACCGCACCGACTCCGGCGTCGAGACCTCGTTCCTCGTCATGGCCGGCCTGGGCATGGACGCCATGATCATGACCGGTGTCGATGACGCGCTGAAGAGCCGTGTCGGCTACCTGGCGTACTTCGTCTCGGGCGTGAAGGCGTTGCGCTTCCCCGGCATCAAGGTGGTCATCACGGTCGACGACGGCGAGCCCGTGAAGATGCGCGCCCGCACCGTGGTCATCGGCAACGTCGGCTTCCTGCAGGCCGGCATCCCGCTGCTGCCGCAGGCCCTGATCGACGACGGCGAGCTCGACGTCGTGGTGCTCGCCCCGCGCCGGTTCTGGGGCTGGCTGAGCATCGCCTGGAAGGTCATCGCGCGCCGCAACCGCAACACCGAGCGCTTCGCGCGGTTCACGGGGCGCACGGTGCACATCCGGGCGGCGTCGCCCACACCGATGCAGCTCGACGGCGACCCCGTGGGCGAGGGCACCGAGATCACCGCCGAGGTGCGGCCGGGCGTCGTGCTGGTGCGCGTGCCCGTGCTGCCGGCCACCGCGATCTGAGCCGGCGATCGGGGGCCTGACCCCCGCACCGGCTACCGTCGTGCCGCCCCCGGCCGAGCCGACGAAAGAGTTCCCCATGTTCCGACCCCTCCGCGGACTGGCCGTCGTGCTGCTGGCACTGACCGGCCTGCTCGCCGCCCCGATGGCCGCCGTCGCAGCGCCGGGCCCGGCCGTCACGATCGACGGAGTGGTCTACGCGGTCGACCCGAGCGGCTCGAGCGCGACCATCGTGGCCTACGAGGGCGCCGGCGGTCCCGTCGAGCTCCTCGACGAGGTGACCGTCGACGGCACGAGCCATCCGGTCACCGCGATCGCCGAGGACGTGTTCGGCCTGGCGGGGCTGACGAGCGTGACCCTGCCAGGCTCGCTGGAGCACATCGGTCCGTTCGCGTTCTACGGCAACGCCCTGACGTCGATCGAGATCCCTGCGACGGTGACGTCGATCGAGTTCGCGGCCTTCATGGTCAACGACCTCACTGACGTCACCCTGCCCGCGGCCCTCGACACCCTGGGCACCGGCGTCTTCGACGACAACCCCCTGGCCACGGCACGGCTGCTCGGACCCCTGCCGACGGGCTCCGACAGGTATGGCAGCAGCGTCGCCGCGGGCACCTTCCCCGACACCGCGACCGTGCGCTTCCCGTGGCGATTCAGTGCCGAGCAGACGCCGGGCGGTTATCCGACGGGCACCTGGTTCGACAACCCGAGCATCGCCGTCGCCGACGTCGCCCTCGACAGCGCGGGCGGCACTCTCGTCGCCCCCCAGAGCGTGGACGTCGGATCCACCGCGACGGAGCCACCCGCGCCCACGCGCGGCTCGGACGTCTTCAGCGGCTGGGTCCGCGTCTCCGACGGCGAGCCCCACGACTTCTCCACCTCGATCACCGGCGACCTGGAGCTCGTGGCCCGCTGGATCCCTGGCCCGAGCATCACCGGCGAGACGGTGGCCGCGGCGACCGTCGGCGAGGCCTTCACCTGGACCCCCGTCCTGGGCGGCGAGCCGCGACCCGAGGTCAGCGTCGGGGCCGGCGCGCTGCCGGCGGGCCTCGCCCTCGACGCCGCCACCGGCACGATCTCGGGCACGCCCGTCGACCTCGCCGGCGACTACTCCGTGACGCTCGCCGTCGCCAACGAGCACGCCACGGCCACGTTCGAGCTGACCATCATGGTCGGCGCCGGGTCGCTCGACGCGCTGGCGCTGACGGCGTCGGCCACGCGGGTCGACCAGGGCGGCTCCGTCACGATCACCGCCGTGGGTCTCGACGCCGCCGGCAACGACCTGGGTGACGTGTCCGAAGGGGTCACGCTGTCCTCGGACGTCACCTCCGACCGGGTCGAGGGCAACCGGGTCACGTTCCCGACCGCATCGCCCCACACGATCACGGCGGTCGCCGGCGGTGGCATCAGTCAGAGCATCGTCATCACGGTGGTGCCCACAGGAGTGTCGACGCATGGGGAGTCGACGGCCCGGGACGGCTCGCTGCCCGACACGGGCGCGTCCGCCAGCTGGTGGATGCTCCTGCTCGGCGGGCTGGGCCTCGCGGCCGGCGCCGCGACCGTGGTGCGCGCGCGACGGTCCTGATCGAGCGAGTCAGCGCCCGTTGATCAGCGAGCGACGTACGCGTCGATCTCGGCGCTCACCCTCGCCGTGACGTCATCGGGTGCGAACGACGCGCGCACCGCGGCGCGCGCCAGGTCGGCGACGCCGGACCGGTCGAGGTCGAGCAGGTCGGCCGCCACCGCGTACTCGGTGTTGAGCGTCGTCTCGAACATCGGCGGGTCGTCGGAGTTGATGGTGATCGGCACGCCGGCGGCCACCAGCTGCGGCAACGGGTGCTCGTCGAACGAGGCGACGGACCGGGTGCGCACGTTCGAGGTGGGGCTCACCTCCAGCACGATGCCCTCGCTCGCGAGACGCTCCATCAGCGCGGGGTCCTGTGCGGCGGTGATGCCGTGCCCGATGCGCTCGGCGCCCAGGTGGTCGAGCGCATCGCGGATCGTCTCGGGCCCGGTCGACTCGCCCGCGTGGGGCACGCTGTGCAGGCCGGCCGCGCGGGCGGCGGCGAAGTGCGGCGCGAACTGCGGTCGCGGCACGCCGACCTCGGGGCCGCCGAGCCCGAAGCCCACCAGCGCGTCGGGCTGCAGCCGCGTCGCGACGTCCAGCGTCACGTCGGCGGCCGGAACGCCGGACTCACCGGGGATGTCAAAGATCCAGCGCATCACGATGCCGAAGTCGGCCTCGGCCCGGCGCCGCGCGTCCTCGATCGCCTCGACGTACGCCTCGGCGGCGATGCCGACGGCCATCGACGTGTACGGGGTGCACGTCAGCTCGACGTACCGCACCTGCTGCGCGGCGAGGTCGCGTGCCACGTCGTGCGTGAGCGTCCAGAGGTCCTCGGGCGTGCGCAACAGGTCGACCGTCGCCAGGTACACCTCGATGAAGTGCGCGAAGTCGGTGAACGTGTAGAACTCACGCAGCGCCTCGGGGTCGGTGGGCACGGCGGTGCTGTCGGCGTGCCGCTCGGCGAGCGTGGCCACGGTCTGCATCGACGCCGAGCCCACGTGGTGCACGTGCAGCTCGGCCTTCGGCAGTCCGGCGATGAACTCAGTCAGATCCGTCACCCTCCGACCGTACCGCCGGCCCCCTGTCGGGGACGGACGATCATGCATTCGGGTAGCCAGGGCTACCGCAATCCATCATCCTGCGGCCCCCGCATGCGCGACGATGATGCGTTCGGGTAGCCAGGGCTACCGCAATGCATCATCGTGCGTCCCCCGGAGGGGTGGGATGCCCTCAGCAGCCGGGGACGATGGCGGTGATGACGGTGCCGTCGGAACGGCGGCGACCGGGGACCGGCGGGGGCTCGCCCTCGAGGCGCGGACCCTGACCGTGGAGCTGCACCGTGACCGGCTCGCCCTTCGTGACCGTGACCAGCTGGTCACGGACGGTGAGGGTCGCGGCGTCGCCGTCCTCGACGACCAGCTCCACCTCGGCGGGCCGCACCGTCACGCGGACGCGAGTGCCGTGCAGGGTGACCCGGTAGACCAGCCCCTCCCAGTGCTCGGGCAGCCGCGGGTCGATCGTGAAGCTGCCACCGTGGTCGCGGAAGCCACCGAACCCGCATGCCAGCGCGCTCCACACACCGCCGGTCGACGCGACGTGCACGCCGTCGGAGGTGTTGTGGTGCCGGTCGGCGAGATCGACGAACAGTGCCGACAGGAAGTAGCGGTACGCCAGGTCGGCATACCCGACCTCGGCCGCCATGATCGACTGCACGACCGCCGAGAGCGTCGAGTCGCCCGTCGTGATCGGGTCGTAGTACTCGAAGTCGGCCCGCTTCTGGTCGGCCGTGAACTCGTCGCCGTGCAGAAACAGCGCCAGCACGACGTCGGCCTGCTTGAGCACCTGGAAGCGGTAGATGACCAGCGGGTGGTAGTTCAGCAGCAGAGGCCGGCGGTCGAGCGGCGTGTGGTCGAGGTCCCAGACCTCGCGCTCGAGGAAGTGCTGGTCCTGAGGGTGCACGCCGAGGTGCTCGTCGTAGGGGATGGCCATGCCGGCGGCCACGCGCTCCCACTCCGCGATCTCGCTCTCGCGCAGGTCGAGCCGGGCGAGCACCTGGTCGTACTGGGGCCCGTCGCGCTCGGCCAGCATGCGCACCGCGTCGGCCGCGCGCGCGAGGTTGTGGCGCGCCATGACGTTGGTGAACAGGTTGTCGTTGACGACGGTCGTGTACTCGTCGGGACCCGTCACGCCGTGGATGTGGAAGGTGCCGTCCTCCTCGGAGCGCCAGAACCCGAGGTCGGCCCACATCCGCGCGGTCTCGACGAGCACGTCGATGCCCTCGCGGGTGAGGAAGTCGGTGTCGCCGGTGGCCCGCACGTACTGCGTCAGGGCGTACGAGATGTCGGCGTTGATGTGGTACTGCGCGGTGCCGGCGGCGTAGTAGGCCGAGGCCTCCTCGCCGTTGATGGTGCGCCACGCGTAGAGCGCGCCCTGCTGGGCGAGCTCCGTGGCGCGCTTGCGGGCGTGGTCGAGCAGCGAGTACCGGAACCGCAACGCCCCGCGCGCGATGTGCGGGCTCGTGTAGGTCAGGAACGGCAGGACGTAGATCTCGGTGTCCCAGAAGTAGTGGCCGCTGTAGCCGGAGCCGGAGACGCCCTTGGCCGGGAAGCCGTGGCCCTCGGCGCGAGCCGACGCCTGGGCGACCTGGAAGAGGTTCCAGCGGATGGCCTGCTGGATGGCCTCGTTGCCGGGCACCTCGACGTCGGAGCGCTCCCAGAAGTCAGCGAGCCACGCACGCTGGTGCTCGTACTGCTGCTCGAGGTCCTGCTCGCGCACGCGGTCGAGGGTGCGGCGGCAGCGGTCGACCAGCTCACGAGCCGGCACGCCGCGCGACGTGTGATACGTGACGAGCTTGGTGAGGCGGATGGGCTGACCGGGCTGCGCGTCGACCCGGTAGGTCATCTTCGCGAGGTCGTCCTCGGAGTGCGCCCGCGTCGTGTAGGTGTTCTCGGTCTCGAAGATGTGGTCGGCCGCGACCGCGAGCGTCATGCCGCTGTCGTGCGTGCGGTAGCCCAGCTCCACGCGGCCGGTCTCGACGTCGCTGCAGTGGTGCTGGGGGTCGAGCACGCGGCGGTCGAGCCGCTCGGACCGGCGCGGGTCGAAGCCGGCGCCCATCGCCTCGGCGCGCACGTGGTACTCGTCCTCGCCGTCCTGCCGGTTGAGCATCTGCGAGCTGATGGCCACCGGGGCGGCGTCGTCGAGCATCGTGACCTCGAAGGACAGCACGGCAAGGTGCTTGTCGTGGAACGAGACCATGCGGCTCGACCGCACCCGCACCCGCTTGCCCGCGGGCGTGCGCCACAGCAGCTCGCGACGCAGGACGCCCTCGCGGAAGTCGATCGCGCGCTCGTACTCGAGGATGTCGGCGACCGGCAGCAGCAGCGGCTCGTCGTCGATGTAGAGCCGGATGACCTTGGCGTCCGGCACGTTGACGATGGTCTGGCCGACCTTCGCGAACCCGAACGCCTCCTCGGCGTGCTGGATGGGCCACGTCTCGTGGAAGCCGTTGACGAAGGTGCCGTGCGTGTGGGACTCGCGCCCCTCCTCGACGTTGCCGCGCAGGCCGAGGTAGCCGTTGCCGACCGAGAACAGCGTCTCGGTGACGCCGAGGTCGGAGGAGTCGAAGCGGGTCTCGGCGAGCCGCCAGCCGTCGGCGGGCCAGCGCGAGCGGTCGAGGTAGTCCTGGGCGGGCGGCGCCTGGTGTGAGGGACTCATGACGGGAGCAGCTCGTCGAGGTCCTGCACGACGATGTCGGCACCGTGCTCGCGCAGGGCGTCGACGCCCGCACCTCGGTCGACGCCGATCACCAAACCGAAGCTGCCGGCCGCGCCGGCCTGAACACCGGACAGCGCGTCCTCCAGCACGACGGCACGCTCGTGCGCGACGCCGAGCTCGTCGGCAGCGGCCTCGAACGTGTCGGGCGCGGGCTTGCCGGCCAGGCCCCGCTCGGTGGCGACGCCGCCGTGGACGATGACGGGGAAGTGCTCGATCATCCCGGCGGCGCGCAGGACCTCGGGAGCGTTGCGTGAGCTGGACACGATGGCGAGCTTGGTGCCGCGAGCCTGCAACGCCTCGACCAACGCAACGGAGCCCGGGTAGGCCACCACGCCCTCGTCGCGCAGCACCTCCATGAAGACGTCGTTCTTGCGGTTGCCGAGCGCGGCGACCGTGGTGTCGCCGGCGGGGTCGGACGGGTCGCCCTCGGGCAACGTGATGCCGCGCGAGGCGAGGAACGATCGCACACCGTCGTAGCGCGGCTTGCCGTCGACGTAGCGGTGGTAGTCGGCATCGGTGTACGGCTCGGCGACGCCTCGTGAGGTGAGGAACTCACCGAACATCCGAGCCCAGGCGCGCATGTGCACCTCGGCCGTCGGCGTGATCACACCGTCGAGGTCGAAGAGGGCAGCGTCATAGTCGTTCCAGTCCACCCCTTGAGCGTAGGCGCCAGCGATGTCATGCGCGTGAACGGCACGGCTGCGGTGCGACCAGTCTCACGGCGGACGGGGCCCTAGGCTCGAGCCATGAGCCCGCCCTACGGCACCGACAGCGAGGTCGGGCGGCTGCGCACCGTGGTGCTGCACCGGCCCGGCGCGGAGATCGCGCGCCTCACGCCCCGCAACAACGACGCCCTGCTGTTCGACGGCGTGCCGTGGCTCGGACGCGCCCAGGACGAGCACGACGCCTTCGCCCAGACGCTGCGCGACCACGACGTCGAGGTGCTCTACCTCCTCGAGCTGCTGGTCGACACGCTCGCGTCCGACGACGCCCGCGCCGGCATCATCGCCAGCACCACCGCGGGCCTGCACCTCGGCGACGGCCTGCGGACCCACCTCGACGAGTGGCTCGCCGGCCTGCACCCGAGCGACCTCGCCGCCGTGCTGACGGCCGGGCTCCGCAACGACGAGGTGACCGCACGGACGCTCGTGACCAGCCTGATGCAGCCCGACGACTTCGTCATCGACCCGCTGCCCAACCTGCTCTTCACCCGCGACTCGTCGGTGTGGCTCCCGGACCGGGTGGCCGTCACGAGCCTCGCGATGCCCGCGCGGGTGCGTGAGACCCAGCTGACGGGCCTCGTCTACACGCACCACGAGCGCTTCGCCGGGGTCGAGCTGGCGCACGGTCCGCACCTCGAGCACGTCGAGGGTGGCGACGTGCTGCTGCTGGCGCCCGGCGTGATCGCCATCGGCGTCGGCGAACGCACCACGCCGGCGGGTGCCGAGCGCTTCGCCCGGCACGTGCTGACCGCCGGGCTCGCCGAGACGGTGCTGGCGGTGCCCATCGCGCAGGAGCGGGCGACGATGCACCTCGACACGATCGTCACGATGGTCGACGTCGGTGCGGTGGTCGTCTACCCCGCGATGGCCGACGGCCTGGTCGCGACCACGCTGGTGCTGACCGAGGACGGTGACCTGTCGGTCGGCCCGCTCCGCCCCTTCTTCGCCGCCGCTGCCGAGGCGATGGGGCTCGACGAGCTGCACCGCATCGACACCGGCCTGGACCCCGTGACCGCCGAGCGCGAGCAGTGGGACGACGGCAACAACACGCTGGCGATCGCGCCCCGGCTGGCTGTGGCCTACGAGCGCAACGAGCACACCAACGCGCGGCTGGCCGAGCACGGCATCGAGGTGATCGCCATCAGTGGTTCCGAGCTCGGCTCCGGGCGCGGTGGCCCCCGCTGCATGTCCTGCCCCGTGCTGCGCGACCCCCTGCCGGCGCGCGGTCGGTTCCCCTAGGTCACCACCACCCCCGACGCCGGGTCAGCCGAGGAAGGTGACCGACTCCTCGAGTGCGACGCGGTGGGTGCGGTAGGAGTTCGTGGGGTGCGCGGGATCGGGGTGGCCGAACGAGATGCCGCACACCACCTGCCGGTCGTCACCCCAACCGAGCTTTTCGTGCAGGAGCTCGGACTTCATGGCCACAGCCGCCTGCGCAACCGCGCCGAGTCCCAAGGCCTGCGCCGCGAGCAGGAAGGTCTGCACGTAGAGGCCGCAGTCGACGACACCGTAGACACCGAGCGAGGTGGGGGCCGACACGACCGCCACGTGCGGGGCGCCGAAGAAGTCGAAGTTGCGCATCATCTGCGCGGCCGAGCCCTCGCGGTCACCCTTCGCGACGCCCACCGCCTCGTAGAGCTGCCAGCCCGACTCGCGACGACGATCGGCGTGCACCCCTTCGTAGCCCGGTGGGAAGGCGATGTCGGGGGTGAAGCGTTGGTCAGTGGCGAACACGTCACGCAGGTCGGCGATGGCGTCGCCGGAGAAGATGCCGACCTCCCACGGCTGCGTGTTGCACCACGAGGGGGTGCGCTGGGCGGCCGACAGCAGGCGCTCGATCGTCGCCTGCTCGACCGGCTCGTCGAGGTAGCCGCGGCAGCTCCACCGCTCGGCCAGCAGTCGCTCCAGCACGTCGATCTCGTCGCTCATGCCGCCCATCCTCTCTCACCCGTCCGATCGGACTGTTGCATGGGGCACCATGGAGACCGAACCCAGGAGGTCCACCCATGAGCGAGTCCCGCACCCTGTCCGGCGTCACCCTGATCATGTCCGGCGGCAGTCGCGGCATCGGCGAGGCCATTGCCGTCCGCGCCGCCCGCGACGGCGCCAACGTCGCGCTGCTGGCCAAGACCACCGAGCCGCACCCGGCCCTGCCCGGCACCATCCATACCGCGGCCGCGGCGATCGAGGAGGCCGGCGGACACGCCCTGCCGCTCGTCGGTGACGTGCGCGACGACGCCTTCGTGGCCGACGCCGTCGCGCGCACCGCCGAGGCCTTCGGCGGCATCGACGTCGTGGTCAACAACGCCAGCGCCATCGACCTGTCCCGCACCGAGGACCTGCCGATGAAGAAGTACGACCTGATGAACGACATCAACTGCCGCGGCACGTTCCTGCTCACCAAGACGGCGCTGCCGTGGCTGCGCCAGTCCGCGAACCCGCACGTGCTGACGCTGAGCCCGCCGCTGGCCCTCGACCCCAAGTGGCACACGCAGCACACGGCCTACACGATCGCGAAGTTCGGCATGAGCCTCGTGACGCTGGGCCTGGCCGGCGAGCTTCGTGAGGACGGCATCGCGGTCAACTCGCTGTGGCCGCGCACCGCGATCGACACCGCCGCCGTGCGCAACGTGGTGGGCGCCGACCTGGTGACGCACTCACGGAAGCCGACGATCATGGCCGACGCCGCGTACGAGATCATCGTGCGGCCCGCGAGCGAGCGCACCGGTGCGTTCCTCATCGACGACGACGTGCTCGAGGAGGCCGGGGTCACCGACTTCTCGGTCTACCTCAACGGAGGCGCCGAGGAGGACCTGGCGCTCGACTTCTGGGTCGAGGCCAAGAGCTCTTAGTCAGTCACGACCGCGAGGCGCTCGAACGACTCCGAGCCGATCTCGACCAGCTGCTCGGCGTCGAGGGTGACCTCGCCGGCGAGCCGCGCGGCGACCAGCTCCGACAGGCCCGCGACGTAGAGCAGCCCCTGCACGCGGGCGCGGTCGGCCGGCCATGCCCGGTCGCCGTAGAGCTCGGCCGCCTCGGTGGCCACGAGGTCGGCGAAGACACCCAGCAGCTCGCGACGACGAGCCCGCAGCGCGGGGTGGGCGGTCGACTCGACGAGCGCGACGTGCGCTCGGTCGGGATGGTCGTCCACCCACGCGACCAAGGCCTCGAGCGCCGCGTGCACCCGCGCGGTCGCGGTGCCCTCGGTGCCCTCGATGGCCGCGACCGCGACCACGGCGATCTCGTCGGCCACGGCGTCGAGCGCGGCGACCAGCGCCGCCTCGCGGCCCTTGAAGCTCTCGTAGAAGTACCGCTCGGTGAGCCCGGCCTCGGCGCAGATCGCCGTCATCGTGGTGCCGCCCTCACCGCGCGCGGCGAGCAGCCGCACGGCCGCGGCGACGAGCCGTCCGCGCCGCTCGGTGCGGCGGTCCTCGGCGCTGCGACCGCCGTACGTGCGCGCTGGCGTCTCGGCGGAGTTGGCGGGCGTGCTCACCCCGGCATCCTCGCATCTCTTGACAATGTGTGAGTCGCGCCACAAACTGACATGGCCTCCTGTCAGATGGAGCGAACCCCCCAGCGAGATGAGTCCCGTGAGATGAGCACCCAGACCGCCGCCCGACCATCCACCCCGCTGCGTCGAGCCGTGCCGTACGTCGGACCCACGCTCGCCTACGTCAACGATCCGCTGACGCTGATGCGTGACCAGTACGACCGGTTCGGACCCGTCTCGGAGATGCCGTTCATCGGCCGCACCTGGACCGTCCTGCTCGGCCCCGAGGCCTGCGGCACCGCCCTGCGCAACCCCGACAAGGCCTTCGGCAGCGAGCTGGGATGGGGCTACTTGGTCGGCCCGTTCTTCCACCGCGGCCTCATGCTGCTGGACTTCGAGGAGCACCACCGCCACCGCCGGCTCATGCAGGAGGCCTTCACCCGCGACCGGCTGCGGGGCTACACCGCGAAGCTCGGCCCGGCCGTCGACCAGGGCCTCGACGCGTGGAAGCCTGGACCCGGATTCCAGGTGTACCCGGCGCTGAAGGAGCTGACCCTCGACCTCGCCACCCAGATCTTCATGGGCGGCGCCGACCTCGCCGACACCGCTGAGCTCGATCGCGTCAACCAGGCCTTCATCGACTGCGTCCAGGCCGCCACCGGTTACGTCCGCGCGCCCGTCCCGGGCACCCGCTGGGGCCGAGCCACCAAGGGCCGCAAGCTCCTCGTCGACTTCCTCAGTCGCCACGTGGAGGCGAAGCGGGAGTCGGGCGGCGACGACCTGTTCTCGGTGCTGAGCCGGCTCACCGACGAGGACGGCTCGTCGTTCACCGACGACGACGTCGTCAACCACATGATCTTCCTGCTGATGGCGGCGCACGACACGTCGACCATCACGGTCTCGACGATGATGCGCTTCCTCGGCCAGCACCCCGAGTGGCAGGAACGCTGCCGCGAGGAGTCGATGGCCCTCGGGCCGCACCCCGACCTCGACGCAGTCAACGGACTCACCTCGCTCGACCTGGTGATGAAGGAGAGCCTGCGGCTCGTTCCCCCGGTGCCGGTCATCGCACGGCGCACCGTCAAGGACACCGAGGTCATGGGCGTGCACATCCCCGCCGGTCGCCTCACCGCCGTGATGGTGCACCTGCAGCACCACATGCCCGAGTACTGGCCCGACCCCGAGCGCTTCGACCCCGAGCGGTTCGCGCCCGACCGCCGCGAGGACAAGGTGCACCGCGACGCGTGGGAGCCGTTCGGCGGCGGCGTGCACAAGTGCCTCGGCCTCCACTTCGCCGGCGCCGAGGTGCAGATGATCATGCACCAGCTGCTGCGGCGGTTCCGCTGGACCGTGCCCGCCGACTACACGACCCCGCTGAACTACCACTCCCTCCCGTTCCCCTCTGACGGTCAGCCCATCGACCTGCAGCCCCTCACCATGTCCACGACCCCAGGAGCACCCGCATGAAGGACCTCACCGGACGCGTCGTCGTCATCACCGGCGGTGCCCGCGGCATCGGCCGCGCCACCGCCGAACGGCTGTCGGCCGCCGGAGCGAGGGTCGTCATCGGCGACCTCGATGCCGCGCTGGCCACCTCGGTCGCCGAGCAGATCGGGCGCGGGGCCGTGGCCGCGGGGCTCGACGTCACGTCGGCCGACTCCTGGCGTGCCTTCCTCGCCGCGACGGCCGAGGCCGGCCCGGTCGACGCTCTCGTCAACAACGCCGGCGTCATGCCCATCGGCTCGCTGCTGAAGGAGCCCGACGAGGTGACGCGCACGATCGTCGACGTCAACCTGCACGGCGTCATCAACGGCACCAAGGCCGTCGTGCCGGGCATGATCGAGCGCGGTCACGGGCACGTCGTCAACGTGTCCTCCGCGGTCGGCCGGGTCGCGGTCGCCGACGGAGCCACCTACTCGGCGTCGAAGTTCGCCGTCGTCGGCTTCAGCGAGGCGATGCGCAGCGAGCTGCGGCCGCAGGGCGTCGACGTCAGTGCCGTGCTGCCCACCGTGGTGCAGACCGAACTGTCGGCCGGCGTGCCGGCGGCGAAGGGCGTGAAGCCGGTGACGGCCGACGACGTCGCCAAGGTCATCGAGTCGGTGCTGCGCAAGCCCAAGGCCGAGGTCTGGGTGCCGCGCTGGAGCCAGGCCATCGTCAAGGTCTCCGGCGCGCTGCCGCGCACGGTGCAGGACGCCGTGAGCCGCGCGATGGGCGCCGACAAGGTCTTCCACTCGGCCGATCCGTCGGCCCGGGCCGCCTACGAGGAGCGCGCCCGCCGCAGCTAGGACCCGCCTCTGTCGTGCAGGATGACCGGTTTCGCGACACCCTCGAGACATGCCTCTCGCTCTGGTCACCGGTGCCACCGGATACGTCGGGGGCCGCTTGGTCCCGCAGCTGCTCGATGCCGGGTACGAGGTCCGCGTGCTGGTGCGCGACGAGGGCAAGGCCCGCGCCCACGCGTGGTCCGGCGACGTGCAGATCCACCAGGGCGACGCGAGCAGGCCCGACGACGTGCGCGCGGCCATGGAGGGCGTCGACGTCCTCTACTACCTGCTGCACTCGATCGGCACCGGCGACGACTTCATGCGCACCGAGAGCGACATGGCCCGCTCGTTCGCCGACGCGGCCCAGGCGGCGGGAACGGGCCGCATCGTGTACCTGGGCGGCATGGTGCCCGAGGGCGAGGAGCTGTCCGAGCACCTTGAGTCGCGCAAGGTGGTCGGTGACGTGCTGCTGGAGTCGGGGGTCCCGACCGCCATCCTGCAGGCCGGCATCGTCATCGGCTCCGGCTCGGCGTCCTTCGAGATGCTGCGCTACCTGACCGAGCGACTGCCCGTCATGGTCACGCCGCGCTGGGTGCACACCCGGATCCAGCCGGTGGCCATCCGCGACGTGCTGCACTACCTCGTGGGCTGTGCGGACCTGCCGGCCGACGTGAACCGCCGCTTCGACATCGGCGGCCCGGACGTCCTGACGTACTTCGACATGATGCAGCGCTACGCCGCCGTGGCCGGCCTGCCGAAGCGCCGGGTGCTGCCCGTGCCGATCCTGTCGCCGACGCTGTCGAGCCACTGGATCGGCCTGATCACCCCGGTGCCCGCGGCCCTGGCCCGCCCGCTGGTGGAGTCGCTGCGCAACACCGTGGTGGCGGCCGACCACGACATCGCCGAGCACGTGCCCGACCCCGAGGGTGGGTTGACCGGCTTCGACGAGGCGGTCGAGCTGGCGCTCACCAAGATCCAGAACCTCGACGTGCCGACGCGCTGGTCGTCGGCCGCGACCGCGGGGGCGCCGTCCGAACCCCTCCCGTCCGACCCGGACTGGGCCGGCGGCTCGCTCTACGTCGACGAGCGGACCCGTGAGGTCGACGCCCCGCCGGAGGACCTCTGGCGGATCATCGAGGGCATCGGCGGACGCAACGGCTGGTACTCGTGGGCCCTCGCGTGGTGGGTGCGCGGCATCCTCGACCGCATCGTCGGCGGGCCGGGGCTGCGCCGAGGTCGTCGCGACCAGCGCGACCTGCGGGTGGGCGACGCGCTGGACTTCTGGCGGGTCGAGGCCACCGACGACCACTCGTTCCTGCGGCTTCGTGCCGAGATGCGCGTGCCCGGACTGGCCTGGCTCGAGCTGCGCGTGGGCTCCACCGAGGGCGGCACCACGACGTTCCACCACCGCGCCCTGTTCCACCCGCGAGGGTTGTTCGGCCACGCCTACTGGTGGGCGGTCTGGCCCTTCCACGGCATCATCTTCGGCTCGATGCAGCGCAACATTGCCCGGGCCGCGGAGCGGCTAAACGACTGAGGCGGCGGAAAGACTCAACGACTGAGTCAGACGACGGCCGGAGCGGCCGCGTGGTGGCGGCCGCAGGGCACGACCATCGGGGTGCCACTGACGGGGTCGGGCACGACCTGGCAGGCGAGCCCGAAGACGTCGGCGACGAGCTCGCTGGTGATGACGTCGGAGGGCGTGCCCTCGGCGGCGATGCGGCCGGACTTCATGGCCACGATGTGATCGGCGTAGCGGCAGGCCAGGTTGAGGTCGTGCAGCACCATGACGATGGTCTTGCCGTGGGTGCGGTTGAGGTCGGTCAGCAGGTCCAGCAGCTCGACCTGGTGGCTGATGTCGAGGAACGTGGTGGGCTCGTCGAGGAGCACGAGGTCGGTGTCCTGGGCCAGCGTCATGGCGACCCAGACCCGCTGGCGCTGACCGCCGGAGAGCTCCGACAACGTGCGCGACGCGAGGTCGGTGGTGCCCGTGGCCTCGAGCGCGGCCGCGACGGCGGCATCGTCCTCGGCGGTCCAGCGGCGGAACCATCCCTGGTGGGGGTAGCGGCCGCGGCCCACCAGGTCGCCGACGCTGATGCCGTCGGGCGCGACGGGGCTCTGCGGCAGCAGACCCAGCACGCGGGCGACGTCGGTGCTGCGCCAGTCGCCGAGCGGGCGGCCGTCGAGCGAGACCGTGCCGCTGCGGGGCTTGAGCAGGCGGGCGAGTCCGCGCAGCAGCGTCGACTTGCCACAGCCGTTGGCGCCGACGATGACGCTGATGCGTCCGTCGGGGACAACGAGGTCGAGGTCGTGGACGATGTCCGCGCCGCCGTACCCCAGGGTGAGCCGCTGGGCTCGAAGGTCATGGGCTCGCAGGTCGTGGGTCATCCTCCGCGTCCTTCCCGGTTGGCGGTGACCATCAACCAGATCAGGTAGGGGGCGCCGATGGCGCCGGTGACGACGCCGGTGGGCACCGGCTCGGGCAGCACGTGCTGGGAGAACAAGTTGGCGGCCAGCACGATGCTGGCGCCGACGAACGCGGCGGCGAGCAGTCCGCCGCCGGAGCCGCCGACGAGGCGCATCGCGATGGGTCCGGCCATCAGCGCCACGAACAGCAGCGGACCAGCCGCCGCGGTGGCGAAGCCCACCAGCACGATCGACACGCCGATCAGCGCGATGCGACTGACCTCGACCCGCGTGCCGAGCGCCGTGGCGGTGTCGTCGCCGAGCTCCAGCACGTGCAGGGTGCGGGTGAGCACCAGCGCCGCCGGCAGCGCCAGGAGCAGCACCAGGCACACGATCCGCAGCTCGGTCGAGCCGGCGTGGCCGACGGATCCGACGACCCAGGTCATCGCCTCGGGCACCTCGAACAGGTCGGCCCGGCTGATGACGTAGCCGGTGAGCGCGATCATGAAGCTCTGCACGCCGATGCCGATCAGGATGAACCGGTAGCCGGAGATGCCGTCGCGCCAGGCCAGCAGGTAGATGAGGACGGCCGAGACGGTGGCGCCGAGCAGGGCCATGGCCGACGTGCCGATGCCGGAGAGGCCGAAGATCACGACGCCTGCGACGCCGAACAGGCTCGCGCCCGACGAGACGCCGACGAAGTCGGGCGAGGCCAGGGGGTTGGCCAGCAGCTTCTGGAAGATGATGCCGGAGAGTCCGAGGGCGGCGCCCACGGCGAGGGCGGTGGCAGCGGTGGGCAGTCGCAGGTCACGGACGATGAAGTCGATCCCGCCGTCGTCGGACAGACCGAGCAGCGACGTGACGACCTCACCCACCGAGACGTCGGCCTTGCCGATCATCAGGGTCGCGACGAAGAGGACCGCGGCCAGCGCGGCCGTGCCCCACGTGGCAGCGACCGAGCGGCCGAGGGCCCGCAGGCGCACGGCGGCGACCTCGGACGCACCGTCGGGCGTCATGGGGTCGCGGGGCTCGGGCTCGCGGGGCAGCGTGCTGGTCACAGCTCCGCCAGGTTCTTGTACCGGACGAGCGCGACGAAGACCGGGGCGCCGAGGACCCCGAGCACGACCCCGACCTGCAGCTCGCCGTCACCGAGGGCGAGCCGGCCGGCGATGTCGCACAGCAGCAGGACGATGGGGCTCAGCAGCGTCGCGTAGACCATGATCCAGCGGTAGTCGGGCCCGCAGATGGCGCGTGCTGCGTGCGGAATCACCAGGCCGACGAAGACGATGGGGCCGCAGGCCGCCGTGGCCGCGCCGCTGAGCAGCACGACCACCACCAGCAGGACCGCCCGCGTCAGGCCGACGCGCTGCCCGAGGGCCGTGGCGACGTCATCGCCCAAGGCGAGTCCGTTGAGCGCGCGGCCGGCGCACAGCGCCAGCACGAGGCCGACCAGGAGGAACGGCGCCGTCTGCTCGAGCACCGGCAGGTACCGGCCCGCGAGGGAGCCGACCTGCCAGAAGCGCAGCTCGTTCAGCGCCGCCAGATCGGTCGAGACGATGGCGGTGGTGAGGGAGTAGAGCCCCGCGCTCACGGCCGCGCCGGCCAGCGCCAGCTTGACCGGGGTGGCGCCCTCGCGGCCCAGGGAGGCGACGCCGTAGACCGTCACCACGGCCAGTGCGGCGCCCACGAAGCTGGCCCAGATGTAGCTGCCGAGGTCCTGGGTGCCGAAGATCGCAATGGTGCCGACCATCGCGGCCGCCGCCCCGCCGTTGATGCCCATGATGCCGGGATCACCGAGCGGGTTGCGGGTGAGACCCTGCAGGATCGCGCCGGCAAGGCCCAGCGCGGCCCCGGCCAGGAGGCCGAGGAGCGTGCGCGGCACGCGCAGGTCGCGCAGCACGATGTGCTCGGCGTTGCCGGCGTCGAAGGCGGTGAACGCGTTCCAGATGTCGGAGGGCGTGATGGACCGCGAGCCCAGCGCGATGCTGGTGAAGGCGACGACGACCAGCACGCCGAGCAGCAGCACGACGCCGGCGCCGAGGCCCGGAGCCCAGCGATGGCGGGGCGCCCGGTCGGCACGAGGTGGTTCCGGCGACCCGCCGGCCGGGGCGGCGACAGCGCGCTCGGGGTCGAGACCGTCTGACAGGGGACGCGATCGCGTCTCGGTCAGTGGGGTCATCGGCCGGACTCTCCTGGGGACGTCGTGACCCGGGACCACCCGAGCCATAGGCAATCCTAACTTAGGAGTGCCTATCCGTCATACCGTCTGGATCACGCGGTCTGTGTCACATCGGTGAGCAGACGACAGGACGCACGACGGCCCCCGACCAGCAGGTCAGGGGCCGTCGTCAGCTCAGCGGATCAGGCGTAGTTCTCGCCGTTCTTCGCCTTCTCGACCAGCGACGCCGGCGGCAGGAAGCGCTCGCCGTACGTCTCGGCCAGCTCGTTCGCCCGCTCGACGAACGCCTGGATGCCGAGGCGTCCGTCGGCGGCCTCGTAACCGTTGATGTACTGCAGCACGCCGCCCTGGTTGGGCGGGAAGCCGATGCCGAAGATCGAGCCGATGTTGGCGTCCGGCACCGAGCGCAGCACGCCCTCGTCGAGGCACTTGACCGACTCGATGCTCATGATGAACGTCAGACGCTCCCGCAGGTCCTGCAGCGGCGGCTGCTCGGCGGCGACCGGGAACTTCTCGGCCAGGCCCGACCAGAGGCCGGTGCGCTTGCCGTCGGCGTACTCGTAGAAGCCCGCGCCCTTCAGACGGCTGGAGCGGCCCTCCTCGATCATCGTGTCGATGATCGCCTCGGCCGCGGCCGGCGTCCACGTGCCACCCTCGGCTTCGACCGCGGCCTTGGACTCGTTGCGGATCTTGACCATGAGCTCCATGTTGAGCTCGTCGGTCAGCTGCAGCACCGGCGCCGGGAAGCCGGCCTGGGTGGTCGCCTTCTCGATCGTGGCGGGGGCGACGCCCTCGGCCAGCATGCCGATGCCCTCGTTGACGAACGTGCCGATGACGCGGCTGGTGAAGAAGCCACGGCTGTCGCCCACGACGATCGGGGTCTTCTTGATGGCCAGCGTGTAGTCGAAGACGCGGGCGATGGCCTCGTCGGAGGTCTTCTCGCCGGCGATGATCTCGACCAGCGGCATCTTGTCGACCGGGCTGAAGAAGTGGATGCCGATGAAGTCCTCGGGACGCGTGACACCGTCGGCCAGACCCGTGATGGGCAGGGTCGAGGTGTTGGAGCCGAGCAGCGCGTCGGGCTTGACGACCTTCTCGAGCTCGGCGAACACGTCGTTCTTGAGCTTCACGTTCTCGAACACGGCCTCGACGACGAAGTCGGTGCCCTCGAGGTCGGCGTAGTCGGCGGTGGGCGTGATGCGGCCCAGCACCTCCGCGCGCTTCTCCTCGGTGATCTTGCCGCGGCTGACGGCCTTGTCGAGGATCTTCTCGCTGTAGGCCTTGCCCTTCTCGGCGGCCTCGATCGAGATGTCCTTGAGCACGACCTGGATGCCGGCCTGAGCGGTGACGTACGCGATGCCGGCGCCCATCATGCCGGCGCCGATGACGGCGACCTTCTCGGGCAGCTTCTTCTCGACGCCCTCCGGACGCGACTTGCCCGCGTTGATGGCGCTGAGGTCGAAGAAGAACGCCTGCGTCATGTTCTTGAACTGCTGCCCGACGATCAGCTCGACGAGGTAGCGGCTCTCGATGCGCGAGGCGGTCTCGAAGTCGACCTGCGAGCCCTCGACCGCGGCGCTCATGATGTTCTTCTGCGCGCGGTAGTCGGCGCCCTTGACCTGCTTGCGCAGGTTGGACGGGAACGCCGGCAGGTTCGCGGCGAAGCGCGGCACGGACGGGGTGCCGCCGGGGATCTTGTAGCCCTTGCGGTCCCACGGCTGCGTGGCGGCCTCGGCGTCGTCGGCGTGCGCCTCGACCCAGGCGATGGCGGTCGACAGCAGGTCGTCGGGGGCGACGATCTCGTCGATCAGGCCGACCTCAAGGGCCTTGGCCGGCTTCATGCGCGGGCCCTGCAGCAGGACGTTCATCAGCGCGTCGGTGATGCCGAGCATGCGGACGGTGCGCGTGACACCACCACCGCCGGGCAGCAGGCCCAGCGTGGCCTCGGGCAGACCGATCTCGTAACGACCCTCGGCGGCCACGCGGTGGTGGGTGGCGAGGGCGATCTCGAGGCCGCCGCCGAGAGCAGCGCCGTTGATGGCCGAGGCGACCGGCTTGCCGGCCGTCTCGAGACGGCGGAGGTCGGCCTTCATGCCCTCGACCTCCTCGAACAGGCGAGGAGCGTCGTCCTTGGTGGCCTTCAGCATCAGCTTCAGGTCACCACCGGCGAAGAAGGTCTTCTTGGCCGACGAGACGACGGCGCCCTTGACGGCACCGCTCTCGACGTCGGCGACGTAGGCGTCGACCGCGGCGGCCATGCCGGCGCGGTAGGCCTCGTTCATCGTGTTGGCGCTCTGGTTGGGGTCGTCGAGGACGATGTGGCCGATGCCGTCCTTGGCCTCGTAGCGCACGGCTGCAGTCATGAAATGTGTCTCTCTTCTCTCAGGTCTCGTGCGGTTCAGAGGGCTTCGACGACCGTGGCGATGCCCATGCCGCCGCCGACGCAGAGCGTGGCGAGGCCGTAGCGCTTCTCGCGACGGTGCAGCTCGTCGATCAGGGTGCCCAGGATCATCGCGCCGGTGGCGCCGAGCGGGTGGCCCATGGCGATCGCACCGCCGTTGACGTTGGTGCGCTCGTGCGGGAAGTCGTCGAGGTCGCGCATGAGCTTCATGGCGACGGCGGCGAACGCCTCGTTGATCTCGATCAGGTCGATGTCGTCGATCGACAGGCCGGCCTTGGCGAGCGCCTTGCGGCTGGCCGGCGCGGGGCCGGTCAGCATGATCGTCGGGTCGGCGCCCGAGACGGCGGTGGCCAGGATGCGGGCGCGCGGGGTCAGGCCCGCCTTCTTGCCGGCCTCCTCGGTGCCGATGAGCACCAGGGCGGCGCCGTCGACGATGCCCGAGCTGTTGCCCGCGTGGTGGACGTGGTTGATCTTCTCGACGTGCGTGTACTTCTCGAGCGCGACCGCGTCGAAGCCACCGAGCTCGCCGATGTCGGCGAAGGACGGCTTGAGGCTCGACAGCGACTCGACCGTGGTGCCCTCGCGCACGAACTCGTCGTGGTCGAGGATCGGCAGGCCGTTCTGGTCGAGGACCGGGACGATCGACTTGTTGAAGTAGCCGTTGGCGATCGCCTTCGCGGCGCGGGCCTGCGACTCGGCGGCGAAGGTGTCGACGTCCTCGCGGCTGTAGCCCTCGAGCGTCGCGATGAGGTCGGCGCCGATGCCCTGCGGCACGAACGAGGTGTCGTAGTTGGTGCGCGGGTCCATGGCCCAGGGGCCGCCGTCGCTGCCCATCGGCACGCGGCTCATGGACTCGACGCCACCGGCGAGGATGAAGTCCTCCCAGCCGGAGCGCACGCGACCCGCGGCCTGGTTGACGGCCTCGAGGCCGGAGGCGCAGAAGCGGTTGAGCTGGACGCCGGCGACCGTGTCGGGCAGGCCCGCGGCGATCGCGGCGGTCTTGGCGATGTCGCCGCCCTGGTCGCCCACGGGCGAGACGACACCGAGCACGACGTCATCGACGGTGCTGGGGTCGAGGGAGGGGTTGCGCTTCTGCATCTCATCGATCAGGCCGGTCACCAGGGTGATCGGCTTGACCTCGTGCAGCGAGCCGGTCTTCTTGCCGCGACCACGCGGGGTGCGGATGGCGTCGTAGACGAAAGCCTCGGTCATGGGGTGTCCTCACAGTGAAGTCGAACCGTCACCACCGATTGTGACACCAACACTGTCAGAGTGGAAGGTCAGGGGCTAGTCTCGTCCCATGTCCAGCGCTGCGGGTGCCCCGATCGACGACGTCGATGCCGCTGGAACCCCTGTCCCGGAGGCTCCTCATCCCGAGACGCCCCACCCCGAGACACTGAGTGTCGAGCAGCTCGCGGCGCGGGTCGGCATGACCGTGCGCACCGTGCGCTTCTATGCCGGCCGCGGGCTGATCCCGCCGCCGCGCCGCGAGGGTCGCAACGGCTTCTACGGTCCCGATCACCTGGCGCGCCTCGAGCTGGTGCGCGAGCTGCAGGCGCACGGCTTCACGCTGTCGGCCATCGAGGGCTACCTCGAGCAGATCCCGAGCGACGCCGCTCCCGAGCAGATCGCCCTGCACCGCACGCTGCTCGCGCCGTGGATGCCCGAGCTGCCCGAGACCCTCACGCGTCCCGAGCTCGAGGTGCGGGCGGGCCGCCCGCTCGACGACCACGCGCTCGAGCTGCTGGTGGCGCTGGGTGTCATCGAGCCCACGCTGACCGAGGACGTCTTCCAGGTCGCGCCCGCCCACATCGCCGTCGGCATCGGCTTCCTCGAGGCGAACCTGCCGATCGAGGCGGCGCTCGCGTCGCGCCGGATCGTCACCGAGCACGGTCAGGCGCTCGCCCGCGAGCTGACCGAGCTGTTCCGCGAGCACGTCTGGCCGGCGCTCAAGGCCTCGGGCCAGCCGCCCGAGATGATCACCGCGATGATCGAGCGCTTCAAGCCGCTCACGATCCAGGCCCTCGTCAGCGCCTACGAGCAGGGCGTCGACGAGGAGAAGCGCCAGACCATCCGCCGCAAGTCCTGACCCCGCCCCTGGGCGGTGACTTAGGGGCCAAACTGTCGCCTCGGCGGTGAGTGAGAGGCCGAATCGCGGCCTCATTCGGCCACCAGCTCACCGCTCACCCCCGCGTTCGGCCTCCTACTCACCGCCCCCGGGACGCACGACGCGCCCGCCACCGTGAGGGTGACGGGCGCGTGCGCAGGGGATCAGATGCCGAGGCCGCGGCCCACGATCTCCTTCATGATCTCGGTCGTGCCGCCGTAGATCGTCTGGATGCGGGTGTCGAGGTACGCCTTCGAGATGGGGTACTCCGACATGTAGCCGTAGCCGCCGTGCAGCTGCAGGCACTCGTCGGCGGCACGCTTCTGCAGCTCGGTCGTCCACCACTTGCCCATGGCGGCGTCGTCGATCGTCAGCTCCTTGCGGTTGTGCCGCATGATCGACTCATCGACGAAGACCTGGCCGATCTGCGCCTCGGTCTCCAGCTCGGCCAGCGTGAAGCGGGTGTTCTGGAAGCTGCCGATCGGCTTGCCGAACGCCTTGCGCTCCTTGACGTACTCGAGCGTCATGTCGATGATCCGACGCGTCGCAGCAGCGGCCACGATCGAGATCGAGAGACGCTCCTGGGGCAGCTTCTCCATCAGGTAGATGAAGCCCTTGCCCTCCTCGCCGATCAGGTTCGTCTGCGGCACGCGGACGTTGTCGAAGAACAGCTCGGCGGTGTCCTGGGCCTTGAGGCCGATCTTGTCGAGGTTGCGACCGCGGTCGAAGCCCTCGGCACCGCGCTCGACGGCGATCAGCGAGAAGCCCATCGCGCCGGCCTCGGGATCGGTCTGGCAGACCACGAGCACCAGGTCGGCGTTGATGCCGTTGGTGATGAAGGTCTTGGAGCCGTTGATGACGTACTCGTCGCCGTCCTTGACCGCGGTGGTCTTGATGCCCTGCAGGTCCGAGCCGGTGCCGGGCTCGGTCATCGCGATGGCCGTGATGATCTCGCCGGAGCAGAACTTCGGGAACCAGCGCTGCTTCTGCTCCTCGGTGGCGTGCGAGAGCAGGTAGCCCGACACGAGGTCGGTCTGGATGACGAAGCCCACGCCGGAGGCGCCGATCTTGGTGATCTCCTCGTCGAGGATCGCGTGGTAGCGGAAGTCGTCGACGCCACCGCCGCCGAACTCCTCGGGCATCATGAAGCCGAGCAGGCCGAGCTCGCCGGCCTTCAGCCACAGGTCGCGCGGGACGATGCCCTCCTTCTCCCACTGGTCGTGGTTCGGGACGATCTCCTTCTCGCAGAACGCCCGGACGGTGTCGCGGAACGACTCGTGGTCGGCCTCGAAGATGGTGCGCAACATGTCAGTCCTCTCGTTGGACGGCGACACCCTCGGCCAGGAGTGCGTCGACGTCGCTGACGCCCCAGTCGGTCAGGGCGTCGCGGGTGTGGGTGCCGACGGCTGCCGGCGGGATGGTCAAGGTGGCGGGGGTCGCCGAGAAGCGGGGCGCCGGCGCGGGCTGCACCAGTCCCTCGTGGTCGACGTAGGTGCCGCGGGCCACGTTGTGCGGGTGCTCGTACGCCTCGGTCAGCGGCAGCACCGGCGCGACGCAGGCGTCGCTGCCGTCGAAGATCTCGGCCCACTCGGCCTGGGTCTTCTCGGCGAAGCGCGCGGTCAGCACGGCCCGCAGCTCGCGCCACTGGCTCAGGTCGTCGCGCGACGGCAGCTCGACGCCGAGGCGCTCGGCGAAGTCGGCGTAGAACTGCGGCTCCAGCGGGCCGACCGAGACGTGGCGACCGTCGGACGTGGCGTACACGTCGTAGAACGGGGCGGCGCCGCCGAGCAGGTTCGTGCCGCGGCGGCCGTCCCAGATGCCACCCTGCTGCATCGAGACCGCCATCGACATGAGGTGCGCGGCACCATCGACGATGGCGGCGTCCACGACCTGTCCCTCACCCGTGGTGCGTGCGTGCGTGAGCGCGGCGAGGACGCCGGTGACCAGGTAGAGCGAGCCGCCGCCGAAGTCGCCCAGCAGGTTCTGGGGGAAGGCCGGCTCGGCACGTCGGCCCATGGGGTCGAGCGCGCCGGCGATCGAGATGTAGTTGACGTCGTGGCCGGCGGTCTGCGCGAGCGGTCCGTCCTGGCCCCAGCCGGTCATCCGCCCGTAGACCAGGGCCGCGTTGCGGGCGAGGGCGACGTCCGGGCCGAAGCCGAGGCGCTCGGCCACCCCGGGGCGGAAGCCCTCGATGAGGATGTCGGCCTGCTCCACCAGCTCGAGCAGCACCTCGACGCCCTTCGGCGACTTGAGGTCGAGCGCGACGCTGCGCCGGCCGCGGGCCAGCACGTCGTGCTGCGGCGCCACGAGCTGCAGGGCGTTGCCACCGGGGCGGTCGACGCGGATGACGTCGGCGCCGAGGTCGGCCAGCAGCATCGCGGCGAAGGGACCGGGGCCGATGCCGACGATCTCGACGACCTTGACCCCGGCCAGCGGGCCGGTGCGCACGGGAGCGGTGTCATTGACTGTCACAGCACGATTGTGACAGTAGTGCTGTCACAATCTCAACCCACCACGTGTTCGACTCCACATACCGTCGGTATCCCAACTGTGCCATCATCAGTGTCACATCTGGACGGCGCAGGAAAGGCTCCCCCATGAGGCACCCCGATCTCGTCTACACCCGCAAGGGCTCCGGTCCGGCCCTCGTGCTGCTGCACGGCATCGGCCACCGTCGCCAGATCTGGGACCCGATCATCGACGACCTCGCCACCCGCTACGAGGTCATCGCCCCCGATCTCTCCGGCTTCGGCGAGTCGCCGGCCTTCGCCGGTGGCATCTCCTACTCGATGGAGAACGCGGTCGACCACCTCTCCACCCAGTTCGAGCTGTGGGGCGTCACCAAGCCGCACATCGTCGGCAACTCCCTCGGCGGCGCCATCGCGCTGGAGCTCGGCTCGCGCGGACTCGTCTCGTCGGTCACGGCCCTCAGCCCGGCCGGCTTCTTCGGCCCGATCAGCCGCTTCCAGGCGCTGTTCTCGCTGATCTTCCTGCGCCTGCTGGCCCTGGTGTCGCCGAAGCCCGTGCTCAAGGCCCTCGCGCAGACCGAGATCGGCCGCAAGCTCTCGGGCATGCTGTTGTACACGCACCCTGAGCGGCAGACGCCCGAGGGCGCGTACGGCGACGCGCTGGCCCTCAAGCACGCCACGGCCTTCGAGCGCACCGCCCGCCAGGGCGTCACCTACCGCTTCAACAGCCAGGTGCCGGTCACGACCACGATCGCCTGGGCCACCGACGACCGGATCCTCCCGTACTCCCAGGCGGCCACCGCCAAGGAGCGCATCCCGTCGGCCGAGCACGTCGACCTGCCGCGCTGCGGCCACGTGCCGATCATCGACGACCCCGAGCTCGTCACCCGCGTCATCGAGACGACGATCGAGCGCGCCGAGGCGCGGCGGGCCGCCCGCGTCGCCTGACGGAATCGGTGGGGCGCGTCGGGCGTTGACCACGGCGTGGACCCGGTACTCGACAGCGCCGTCATCGACAGCGTCGTGATCGGGGCGGGCCAGGCCGGGCTCTCCGCGTCGTACCACCTGAGCCGCCGTGGCATCTCGCACCTCGTGCTCGATGCCAACACCACGCCCGGTGGCGCGTGGCAGCACCGGTGGGACGCGCTCACGATGCACGACGTGCACCGCGTGGCCGACCTGCCCGACGCACCGGTACCGCCAGCGGTCGGCCCCGAGCGCGCCAACTCCTTCGTGCCCGCCTACTTCGCCGACTACGAGGCGACGCACGCGTTGCCGGTCGTCCGGCCCGTCGTCGTGCGAGCCGTGCGCGAGGCCGACGGTCTCCTGCGCGTCGAGAGCGACGACGGCCGGTCGTGGCTCACGCGCACCGTCGTCAACGCCTCCGGCACGTGGCGCCGCCCCTTCGTGCCGCGCTACCCCGGCGCCGAGACGTTCGCCGGCGAGCAGCTGCACACGGTCGAGTACCCGGGGCCGCAGCACTTCCGCGGCCAGCGGGTGGTGGTGGTCGGCGGCGGGGCGTCGGCCGTGCAGTTCCTCGGCGCGCTGCGTCCGGTCACCGACACGCTGTGGGTCACCCGCCGCGAACCGGTCTGGCGCACCGAGCCGTTCGATCCCGAGGCCGGCAGCGCCGCCGTCGCCATGGTGGCCGAGCGCGTGCGGCAGGGGCTGCCGCCACGCAGCGTCGTCAGCGTCACCGGACTGATGCTGCGCGAGCAGGAGCGGGAGGCCGAGCGACTCGGCGCGTACGAGCGCCGGCCGATGTTCGACCGCATCGAGGCCGACGGCGTGCGCTGGGACGACCCTCTCGATGACCTCCCTGCCTTCGAGCCGGTCGACGTCATCCTGTGGGCCACCGGCTTCCGGCCTGACGTCTCCCACCTCGCGCCGCTCCACCTGCGCACCCCGGCCGGTGGCATCCAGCTCGACGCCGATGGCACGACGGCGGTGGCCGATCGCCGAGTGCAGCTCGTCGGCTACGGCCCGTCGGCCAGCACGATCGGCGCCAACCGCGCCGGCCGCTTCGCCGCCCGCGGCGTGGCCCGCGTTCTCGCGGCGGCCAGCTCGCCCGCCCCGCACTGACACCCGGGCGGTGACTTACGGGCCGAATGGGCTCCCGGGTGGTGAGCCTGTGGCCGAACGAACGCTTCGTTCGGCCACTGAGCCACCGCCCGGGAAGACGTTCGGCCCCTCACTCACCGCCCAGGGCACCCCGAACGGCGGGGCGGTTACGGGGTGTTAACTCGCGGTTATGCTGCCGGGGTGGACCGGCGGCAGCAGATCATCGACACCGCGGCCGTGCTGTTCGCCGATCGCGGGTTCCACGGGGTCTCGGTGCACGACATCGGCGCGGCCTGCGGCATCTCCGGGCCGGCCATCTACAAGCACTTCCGCGGCAAGGACGAGCTGCTCACCCACACCCTCACCGGCATCAGCGAGCACCTGCTGGCCGGCGGCCGGGCCCGGGCGGGTGACGTCGCCGCGCTGGTCGACTTCCACGTCGACTTCGCACTGACCCACCCCGACCGAATCGTGGTGCAGGAACGCGAGTGGGCGCACCTCGACGACGCCGGGCGCACGGCCGTCCGCCGCCTGCAGGTCGACTACATCGACGTGTGGGTCGATGCCGTCCGCGCCACGCGCTCCGACCTCGACCGGCCGACCGCCCGCGCCGCCGTCCAGGCCACCTTCGGCCTGCTGAACTCCACGCCTCACTCGGCCAGGTTGGGCGGCGACACGATGCGGTCGTTGCTGTCGCGCATGGCCATCGCCGCGCTCGACGCCTGAGCGCGCGCGGCGCGGGCGCCCCGGCGGTTGATCGTCGCCAGCGCGACGCCCAGCAGCATGACGCCGCCACCGGCCAGCTCCATCGCGCCCGGCACCTCGTCCTGCACCAGCCACGCCGTCAGGATGCCGACGGGCGGCACCAGCAGGATGTACGGCACGACGGCACCCGCCGGGTAGCGCGCCATCAGCCCGTTGAAGATCGCGTAGCCGAGCAACGAGGCGCCGAGGGCGGTGTACAGCGTGCTGGCCACCGCCGTCGGACCGAGGCCGGCGAGGGCCTGGCCGATCTCGTCGGGACCGTCGACGACCAGCGACATCGCCAAGCACGGCAGTGGCACGACCAGCGCCGACCAGACGACGAGCGAGAAGCCGGACGAGATGCGCGCACCGCGCGCGACGACGTTGCCGACGGCCCACGACAACGCAGCCAGCAGGCACACCAGCAGCGGCACCACCGGCGCGTCCAGGCCGTGCGCGACCGCGACGACGACCAGCCCAGCGGTCCCGAGCACGACGCCGATCACCTGCCGCCGGGTCGAGCGCTCACCCAGCACGATCGCGGCGATCACGATCGTGAACACCACCTGCGCCTGCAGGACCAGCGATGCCAGCCCGGCCGGCATCCCCAGGTCGAGCGACAGGTAGAGGAACCCGAACTGGCCGAGGCTCATGAACACGCCCACGCCCACGACGGCCCGCCACGGCGCCTGCGGACGCGGCACGAACAGGACGAGCGGGAACGCCACCAGCAGGAAGCGCATCGCCAGGAACAGGAACGGGGGCACGCCATCCATGCCCTCGTCGATCACCACGAAGTTCGCTCCCCACACCAGCGCGACAAGCACGGCCAGGCAGCTGTCACGGGGGGTCACTCCACCATGATGAGCGCGCGGCAGGGACTCAGCGCGGCAGGGTCCGCCAGCAGATCACCGCGGCGAGCAGCGAGACGACGATCGCGGCACCCGAGGTGTGCTGCACCCCGAGGTCGAAGGCGTGACGTGCCGAGTCGGCGAGCGCGGCGCCGACGCCGGACGGCAGCGTCGCCGCATGGTCGAGCGTCGCGCCCAGCGTCTCGTGCGACTCCCCGGACGTCTGGGCCGACTGCGGCACGTCGAGGTTCGCGCGGTAGGTCGCGGTGAGGATGCTGCCCAGCACGGCCGTGCCCAGCACCGCGCCGATCTCGTAGGCCGTCTCCGAGATCGCCGAGGCGGCGCCCGCCCGGTGCGGCGGCGCGTGGGACAGCACGAGGTCATTGGTCAGCGTCTCGGCCAGGCCGATGCCCACGCCCATGACGATGAAGGCGACCAGCACGCTCGTGACCGTGGGCCGGCCGGTGAACGCTGCGATGGCGTAGCCGGCGCCGGCCGCGACGAAGCTGCCCGAGACCAGCACCCGCGCCGGGAAGCGTCGCACGAGCGCCACGGCCACGAAGCCGGCCAGCACGGTCGCGACCAACCCCGGCACCAGCACCAGGGCGGCGCGCATCGGCGACAGACCGAGGTCGAGCTGCAGCAGCTGCGCACCGAAGAAGAGGAAGCCCGAGAGCCCCATGAGGCTCAGGCCGTTCGCGACGACGGCCCCGCTGAACACCCGGTGCCGGAACAGCGAGACGTCGAGCATCGGCGAACGGCTCCGTACCTGGCGGCGCACGAAGGCGTAGCCGCAGCCCACCGCGAGCGCGAAGCTCGCGACGGTGACGTCGTCGATGCCGTGATGCGCGAGGTGCTTGATGCCGTAGACGACCGGCAGCATCGCGCCGAGCGACAACGCGATCGACGTGGGGTCGATCGGCCCGGGCGACGGGTCCCGCGACTCTGGCACCAGCGCGAGCGCCAGGGGGATGAACAGGGCGACCACGGGCGCGTTGATGAGGAAGACCGAACCCCACCAGTAGTGCTCGAGGAGCCAGCCGCCGAGCACCGGGCCGAGTGCCGCGCCACCGGAGAACATGGCGGCCCAGGCCGCGATGGCGATGCGGCGGTCGTCGGCGTGCGTGAAGACGTTGCGGATGAGCGAGAGCGTCGACGGCATCAGCATCGCACCGAAGAATCCCTGCAGCGCGCGGGTGACGATCAGCGTCTCGGCGCTCGGGCTGAAGGCGGCGGCCACCGAGACGACGCCGAACCCCGCGGCACCGATCAGCAGCAGCCGGCGGCGACCCAGGCGGTCGCCCAGGCTGCCCATCGCGATCAGCAGACCCGCCAGCATCAGCGCGTAGACGTCGACGATCCACAGCAGCTGGGCGCCGGTCGGCGCGAGCGCGGTGCTGATCGCCGGCAGGGCGAAGCTGAGCACCGTGTTGTCCACGGAGACGAGGAGCACGGGCAGGAGCAGGGCGGCGAGGGCCGCCCACTCGCGCCGTCCGGCGCGGGTCGGGGTCTGGAGGTCGAGCATCCGGATGACTATACCGTCCAGACGGTACAGTCGCGACCAGCCCGGTGGTGACGTCCCCCACCCGCCAACCCGCACACCTAGACTCGGCGCATGCCCGACCGCAGCACGCGCGACCGCCTGCTCGACGCCTTCGAGTCACTGCTCGTCGAGGGCGGCAGCCGGGCCGCGACGCTCGACGCCGTCGCCGCCCAGGCCGGGGTGTCGAAGGGCGGCCTGCTGTACCACTTCCACAGCAAGGACGAGCTGATCGTGGGCATGCTCGAACGGCTGGGCACGCAGGCCGAGGCCGACGTGGCGAAGATGCGCACCGCGCCGAACGGACCGGTCGACTTCTACCTGGAGACGTCGGTCGACTCCGGCAGCGACTTCGATCGCGCCCTGATCGCCGCCTCGCGGGTCGCGCAGGAGAACGACCCCCGCGCCGCGGCAGCGCTCGCTGCCGCCCGCGACTCGTGGTTCCAGGTGCTGGCCGAGCACCTCGGTGACGACCCGCTGGCGCGGACGATCCAGCTCATCGGCGACGGCCTGTACTTCGACGACACGACCGGCCTGAGCGACCCGACGGCCCTCGACCACGTCCGAGCCGTCCTGCGGCGCCTCGACGTCCTGTAAGCGCAGGGTTCACCTGCTGCTCACCTTCGTGTCGGCGCGGGTTGTCCGGGCCCCCGTGCACTGGAGACATGAGCGGACCGCTGCGTCCTCCCACCGGCATCGAGATGCCGGTGCTGTTGACGGTGCCCGACCACGTGCCGGCCCCCGTGGCCGTCATCGCCCACCGCGGGGCCTCCGGCTACCGCCCCGAGCACACGATCGCGTCCTACGAGCTTGCCATCGAGCAGGGCGCCGACATCATCGAGCCCGACCTCGTCAGCACCGCCGACGGGGTGCTCGTCGCGCGGCACGAGAACGAGATCGGCGGCACCACCGACGTCGCCGCACACCCGGAGTTCGCCGCCCGGCACACCACCAAGACGATCGACGGGCGGTCCGTCACCGGGTGGTTCACCGAGGACTTCACACTGGCCGAGCTGCGCACCCTGCGAGCCGTCGAGCGCCTGCCCCAGATGCGCCCGGGCAACACGGTCTACGACGGCCGCTTCGCGATCCCCACGTTCGACGAGGTGCTGGACCTCGCGGTGGCCGCAGGCCGTCGCACGGGCCGCACGATCGGCGTGGCCCCCGAGACCAAGCACCCCAGCCACTTCGCCGCGCTCGGCCTGTCCCTCACCGAGCCGCTGCTGGCGAGCCTGCGCCGGGTCGGGTGGGACCACGCGGGCGCACCCGTCATCGTGCAGTCCTTCGAGACCGGCAACCTGCGCGACCTCGCGGGCCGCAGCGGGGTGCCCCTCGCCCAGCTCGTCGACTCCCACGGCGCGCCGTTCGACCGGCAGCTGGCGGGCGATCCCACCACCTACGCCGACCTGCTGACCCCGGTGGGCCTGCGCGAGGTCTCGACCTACGCCGGCTGGCTGGCCCCGCACAAGCACCTGGTGCTGCCCCGCGACGCGGACGGCGCACTGACCGGCGAGCATCGGCTCGTCGACGAGGCGCACGAGGTCGGGCTGCGCGTCGTCGCGTGGACCTTCCGGCTCGAGAACCACTTCCTGCCGGCCGACCTGCGCCGCCGTGGTGGGCCGAACGCACCGGGCAGCCTCACCCGCGAGCTGCGGGCGGCGCTGCGCGCCGGGGTCGATGCGGTGTTCACCGATCACCCGGACCTCGCCGTGTCCGTGCGCGACGCCCATGCGTCGGGCACCGCCTCGGGCGCGCTGATGCACCGGGCCTGACTCAGGCCCAGCTGGTCAGGCCTTGCGCAGCTCGAGGAAGATGCTGGGCCCGAAGTCCTTGCGGGCCAGCGGCCGCTGGACGGCCTTCTCGACGGCGACCATCAGGCCGTGCGGCACGGCCTTCTTGAGCCGCTGGCTGCGCAGGTTGGAAACCGAGAGCTTGTCGTGCAGGCGCAGGCCGGCCGACTCCAGCTGGCCCACGACGGTGTCGATGTTGTGGTTGACGAACGCGATGGCGTCGGGCTCGTCGACGGGGGCCGTGCGGATGCTGACCGGCTCGGTGGGCAGCGGGGTGCCGGCCTTCTTGTGCGCGCGACGGTTCTTGAAGTGGCCATAGTTGGCGACCTCGATGATCGCGGTGCCACCGGGCGAGAGGACGCGGGAGATCTCGGCGAACTCCACCGTGGGCTCGGGGATGTGATGCATGACGCGCACCATCGTCACCAGGTCGAGCTCGCCGTCGGCGAACTGCAGGTCGTCGGCCTGCATGCGGACCTTCGCGATGTCGGTGCCGCGCAGCACGTCCTCGGCGGCCTCGAGCTGCGTGCGGCTGGGCTCGGCGAGCGTGACGTGGTCGGCGTACTGGCGCAGCAGCAGGCACAACCGGCCGAAGCCACCACCGATGTCGGCGGCACGACCGAAGCGGCGGCCGTCCAGCAGGGTGCGCAGCGCGGCCTCCTCGGCGGCGTGCTCGTAGTCCCGCTCGTCCCAGTACTTCGTGTAGTCATAACCACGGTCGTACTGGTCGGCCACCTTCTTGCGCTTCTCCTCGTTCACCCGGTCAGCCTACCGAGGACTCATCGGAGCGCGCGCGGGCCGAACTGCGGATCTTCCTTCGCTGCGGCGGCGCGGCGGGTCTCCTTGGCGTTCGCCGACCGCAGCATGTGCATCTGCAGTCGGCGTTCCAGGGAGAACTGGGCGCGGACGCTGCGGCGGGCGGCCTCGTTGAGGAGTCGCTTGCTGCCGCTGACCGCGTCCGGGGAGCGCGCCAGCAGCTGCTCGACCAGCTCGCCGGCCGGGACCGACGGGTCGTCGGCCACCCCGGAGGCGAGGCCCCAGGCGGCGGCCTGCTCGCCCGAGAAGATCTCACCGGTCATCGTCAGGCGCTTCGCCAGATCAAGGGGGACCTGCTCGACCAGGGGGATCGTGCCGCTCATGTCGGGCACGAGACCCCACTTGGCCTCCAGCAGCGACCACTTGGCATCGGGCGTGGTGAAGCGGAAGTCGGCGGCGAGCGCGAGCTGGATGCCGGCGCCGAAGACGTGACCGTGCGTGACCGCGATGACCGGCACGGGGAGCCGGCGCCACGCCCACAGCGACTGCTGGAACATGTTGGTGCCCCGCAAGGGGTTGGGCACGAACCCGCGCAGCACCTTGGCCGGTGTGCGGTTGACGCTGGGGAAGTCGAGGCCGGCGCAGAACGACGTGCCGTTGCCCGTCAGCAGGACGGCGCGCACCGAGCGGTCCTTGGCGAGCCGCGCGGCGGTCTCGCGCAGGCCGTCGAGGACGCCGAAGTCGACGGCGTTGAGCTTGTCGGGCCGGTTCAGGCGGACGTGGGCGACGTGCCCGTCGATCTCGGTGATCACCCGGGGTTCGGTCATGGCGCGATGCTACGCGGGGTCGACGAGACCCTCAGGAGGTGCGGTCGGCCAGGCGGGCCAGCACGATCTCGACCTGGTCGGCCAGCGACGTCGGCCGTGCGACCTGCGCCGTGTCCTCGTGACGCATCCGTGACGGCCAGCCGGCGCCGCCCAGCATGACGAGCGCGTCGGCCCGGGCCGAGGAGGCGACCTGCCAGACGTGGTCGTCGGTGGACTTCGCGGCCTGCGACCACAGGAAGACCACCGCCGGATGGATCGAGGCGATGACGTTGGCCAGCGCTCCGGCGGGGAGTCGCGCGCCGAAGGAGTGGCAGGCGACCCCGCGACCCGCGAGGGCTGCCTGCAGGGCCACGACTGCCAGGGAGTGCGGATCATCGTCGACGGTGGCCAGCAGGACGCCGGCATGCCGGCGGTCGAGATCGGGCCAGCTCCGCACGTACGCCCGTAGCTCGGTGGCCAGCGTGTCGCAGACGAGGAGCTCGGAGTCGACGCCGATCGTGCCGTCGGCCACGGCCTCGGCGACGTGCCGGAGGGCCGGCTGCAGGTACGCGTCCCACGCGTCGATGACCCCGTGCTCGATCACGGCAGCGGCCAGCAGGCGGGCCAGGCGCCCACCGTCGAGCCGGGCCGACGAGGCGAAGATGTCGGCGGCGAACAGCTGCGGTGCCTCCAGGGCCCCGTCGACGTCAGCGGTCGACGAGGGGTGAGCGACCGGCGCGACGTCGTGGGTGGCGGCGAGCCGTGCTGCGGTGCGCGGCGCGACGCCCCGACCGATCAGTCCGTGCAGCAGCTCGACGCGCGAGATGTCGGACTCGGAGTAGCGCCGGTGACCGCCCTTGGTGCGGTCCGTGGGCCCGAGGCCGTAGCGGCGCTCCCAGGTGCGCAGGGTCGACGCCGAGACGTGCAGGCGCTCGGCGACGGCGCCCACGCTCCAGGTCAGAGCAGGGGCGTCGTCGTCCGTGGTCGATCCGTCCGGGTCCACGCTGGCGGGCCCGGACCGAGACGGATCTGCGCGTGGAGCCACTGGGGCGTCCTCGCTCATCGCCCTCCGCTCAGGACCCCGGCCACTCCCCGGTGGCCTTCTCAAAGGCCCGGGCGCCCTGCCGGGTGATGATCGCCTTGATGGTGGCGTAGAGAGCGCCCTGCACCACCGCAGCGACCAGGATCTCCTTGAACGAGTACTCGGTCTGCAGCGGACCGGGCGCGTCCGACTGGTGGCCGGGACTGACCCGCTTCCAGATCTGCTTGAAGATCATCGACGCGAGGAGACCGCCCAGGATGCCGCTGACGAGGCCGACGGGCCGGTACAGCAGCTTGGCGGAGGTGCTCGCCTTCTTCTCGGTGCTCACGCTGGAGGAAGCCATGGGGAAACGCTAGGCCGGATCGATCCGCTCGGCATGCCCAGATGCGTGCCGGCGCCCACGCTGGGTACCCGCAGGTCATGACTCCTTCGCCTTCGGACCTCGTGCACCGACCCGCCGAGCTGTTCTTCACGGGCCTCGCTCGCCTGCGCGGCGCGAAGGCATTCCACCCCCGGGGTACCGTCGCCCAGGGGATCCTCCGCCTCGACGACCCCGCCAGCGCCTGGGCCGCCGCGTTCGGCACCGGTGAGCGGCCGGTCCTGGCGCGGCTGTCCCGCGGCATCGGCCTGCCGCAGCAGCTGCCCGACATCCTGGGCATCGCGCTGCGCGTCCCCAGCGACGCCGGCCCGGTCGACGTGCTGGTGGGCTCGGTCGCGCCCGGTCGCCTCGGCACCTACGTGCTGCTGCCCTCGCCGCGGTGGACCGCACGGCGCTTCAGCACCCTGCTGCCGTACGTGGGCCCGGCCGGGTCGGTGGTGCTCGGCCTGCAGTCCGCCGGCGACCAGACCGGCTCCGCGCGGCTCGACGAGGCGCGCGACACGATCGGCGGACCCGGCCTGGACCTGGACGTGCTGGAGCGTCCGCACGGCGAGGACTGGCGGGTCGTCGGCCGGTTGCGCCTCGACCAGCACGCCGAGCCTGTGCCCGACGGCTTCGACCCGGTGCGACACGCCCACCCCGCGCTGCGTCTCGCGCGGCCACTGACCGGCATCCGAGAGGCCGCCTACCGGGGGTCGCGGCGTGGCCGGGAGCGGCCCGACCACCAGATCCCCGTGCCCAGCAGCACCGTCCCCGAGACGACGGCACCGGAGCGCCCCGCGCCCTGACCGGCCCCGGAACGCACGCGATCCCGGCCCCTGGGAAGGGACCGGGATCTCGGTCGTCCTGTGCGCGAGGGGGGATTCGAACCCCCACGCCCTTGCGGACACTGGCACCTGAAGCCAGCGCGTCTACCATTCCGCCACCCGCGCGACATCGGTCCGACCGAGGTCGAACCGATCACCGAGTCTAGCACCGGAGCATGCCCTCCTCGGCGGGGTGTCGATACGATCAGTACGGCGGTCCGAGTCGACGACGAAGGGGGGCGACCGTGGCAGGTGTGTTGCAGCGCTTCGAGCAGCGGCTCGAAGGTGTCGTCACCGGCGCCTTCGCGCGCGCTTTCCGCAGTGCCGTCCAGCCGGTCGAGATCGCGTCCGCGCTCCAGCGCGAGATCGACAACTCGGCCCAGGTGCTGTCCCGTGACCGGCGCTTGGTGCCGAACGACTTCACCGTCGAGCTGTCGGCCCAGGACTTCGAACGGCTCGATCCCTTCGGCGCCACCCTCACCGACGAGCTGGGCGCCATGGTGCGCGAGCACGTCAAGGAGCAGCGCTACACGCTGGCCGGTGGCCTCAACATCGTCTTCGTCGAGGCGCCCGACCTGGGCACCGGGCGCTTCCGCGTGCGCAGCCGCACCAACGCGTCGGTGCGCTCGGCCTCGTCCTCGCGCATGACCGACTCGGCGGTCCGCCGGTCCGAGGCGTACGTCGAGGTCAACGGCACCCGCCACCCCCTCACGGCCGCGGGCCTGGTCATCGGTCGCGGGTCCGAGGCCGACCTGCGCATCGACGACCCCGGCATCTCGCGGCGGCACTGCCAGCTCACGGTGCACGACACCGGCGAGACCGTCGAGGTCACGGTGACCGACCTCGGCTCCACCAACGGCGTGGTGCTGAACGGCCATCGCGTCTCGGCCTCCCCGGTGCCCACCGGGTCCGAGATCCGCCTCGGCAACACCACGATGACCATCCGCATCGGCGAGCGGGAGTCCTGATGTCCGAGCTGACCCTCACCCTGATCAAGTTCGGCTTCCTGGCCGTGCTGTGGATCTTCGTCCTGTCGGCGGTGTCGGTCATCCGATCCGACATCTTCGGCACCAAGGCGCCGGCGCCCGCCAGCACCCCGCGCCGGCCGGGCGCCGCTGCGGCCACGAAGAACAAGGGCAAGACCAAACCCCCGCGCAAGCCCCGCAAGCCGCAGCGGGGGCGGCCGCAGGTGCTGCAGATCGTCGACGGCCCCAACGCCGGACAGAGCGTGCCGCTCGGTGACCAGACGATCATGCTCGGCCGTGGCACCGACGCCGCCATCCGCCTCGACGACGACTACGTGTCCACCCGGCACGCACGCTTCGCCACCAACGGCGAGCAGTGGTTCGTCGAGGACCTCGGCTCCACCAACGGCACGTTCATCGGCAGCCAGCGCATCACGTCGCCCGTGCCCATCGGGCTCGGCATCCAGGTCCGACTCGGCAAGACGATCGTGGAGCTGCGGAAGTAACCCATGACCCACCTCGCTCTGCGCTACGTCGCGCTCACCGACGTCGGCCTCCGCCGGTCCAACAACCAGGACTCCGGCTACGCCAGCGACCGCCTGCTCGTCGTCGCCGACGGCATGGGCGGTGCCGCCGCCGGTGACCTCGCCTCGTCCGAGGCGCTCGGCGCCATCCGCCGGGTCGACCGCGAGCTCGAGGACGACGCGCTCGAGGCGCTCGAGGTCGTCGTCGAGGCCGCCAACCGCCGGCTCGGCGACCTCATCGAGGCCGATCCGGCCGTCGAGGGCATGGGCACCACGATCGAGGCGATGCTGTGGGACGGCGAGAAGTTCGCCGTGGCCCACCTCGGCGACTCGCGCGCCTACCGGCTGCGCGGCGGCCGCCTGGTGCAGCTCAGCACCGACCACACCTTCGTGCAGAGCCTGGTCGACGAGGGCAAGCTCAGCCGCGCCGAGGCCCGGACCCACCCGCACCGCTCGCTGCTGCTGCGCGCGATGCTCGGCCGTGACGACAACGCCGCCGACTACTCCTGGCTCCAGCCGCAGCTCGGTGACCGCTACCTGCTGTGCAGCGACGGCCTCTCCGACATGGTCGACGACGAGGCGATCGAGCGTTCCCTGACGCACGAGTCGATCGACGTCGCTGCCACCGAGCTGATCCGTCTCGCGCTCGAGGGCGGCGGCCACGACAACGTCACCGTCGTCATCGGCGAGATGGTCGAGGCCGAGTCGCTCGACGAGCACAGCGAGCTGTCCTGCGCCGACGGACGCCCCCAGATCGTCGGCGCCGCGTCCGACGCCCCGCGGCCCCGCACCGGTCAGGTCGCCGACGTGCACGACTCCACCGCCGCCCTGGCGGTCGACCCCGAGGAGCTGCGGTACGCGCCCCTCGAGCCCAGCCGCTGGCGCTCGATCCGCTGGATCGCGTTCCTGCTCGCCGTCGCCCTGCTGATCGGCGCCGCGCTCTGGTTCGGCTACCGCTGGACGCAGGAGCAGTACTTCGTCGCCGAGTCCGACGGCACCGTGGCCATCTACCGGGGCATCAACGCCGACGTGCCGGGCATCACCCTGCGCCACGTCGAGACCCGGTCCGACGTCGAGGTCGACGACCTGGCCACCTTCCAGCGCCGCCAGATCCGCGACGGCATCGAGGTCTCGAGCCTCACCGAAGCCGAGCAGATCGTCGAGGACCTCCGCGACAGCATCGCCCCGGAGACACCCGCGCCGACCCCGACACCCGCGCCCGACCCGGCCGCTCCGCCCGCGCCAGCTCCAGGCGAGGTGCCGGCCCCGTGAGCGACACCGCCTGGGTCCCACGCAAGCGCCGCGGCGCTGAGCTCGTGCTGACCGTCATGGCGGTCGGCATCGCCATCTCCGCCTACTGCGCCGTCGGCCTGGGCGTCGAGGGCCGCGTGCCCGCCGGCGTGTTCAAGCTGTCGGCCGCGCTGATCGCCGTGGCGGTCGCGGCCAACCTCGTCATTCGCAAGGTCGCGCCGTACGCCGACCCGGTGCTGCTGCCGCTCGTCCTGTGCCTCAACGGCATCGGATTGGCCATGATCTACCGCATCGACCTCGGCGAGCTCGACCGCAACCCCGACTGGGACCAGCTCGCCAACAGCCAGCTGATGTGGACCGGCCTGGGGCTCGCGGCTTTCACGATCGTGCTGCTGGTGGTGCGGGACCACCGCCGGCTGCAGGTCTTCACGTACAGCTTCGGCCTCGCCGCCCTCGTGCTGCTGATCCTGCCGATGCTGCCGTTCATCGGCCAGAACATCCGCGGTGCCCGCATCTGGATCTCCCTCGGTCCGTTCAGCTTCCAGCCCGGAGAGGCCGCCAAGATCTGCCTGGCGATCTTCTTCGCGGGCTACCTCGCGGTCAAGCGCGACGCCTTGGCGCTCGCCGGGCGCCGCGTCGCCGGCATCGACCTGCCCCGCGCCCGCGACCTCGGGCCGATCATCGCCGGTTGGCTGGTCAGCGTCGGCATCCTCGTGCTGCAGCGTGACCTCGGCTCGTCGCTGCTGTTCTTCGGCCTGTTCGTGGTCATGCTCTACATCGCCACCGAGCGCCCCGGCTGGCTCGTGGTCGGCGCCGGCCTGTTCGTCGTGGGCGCGTGGTTCGGCTACACGGCCTTCGGGCACGTGCGCCGGCGCTTCGACGTCTGGCTCAACCCGTTCGACGACTTCGACCAGAACTTCCAGCTGATCAGTGCCCTGTTCGGGCTGGGTCACGGCGGCATCATCGGCCGCGGCTGGGGACTCGGCAGCCCCGAGCTCACGCCGTTCAGCTTCTCGGACTTCATCGCCGCCTCCTTGGGCGAGGAGCTCGGACTGACCGGGCTGATGGCGATCCTGCTGATCTACGGGCTCATCGTCGAGCGCGGCCTGCGCATCTCGCTGACCTGCCGTGACGCCTTCGGCAAGATGCTCGCCGCCGGCCTGGCCGTCTCGCTGGCCCTGCAGGTCTTCATCGTCGTCGGCGGCGTCACGCGGCTCATCCCCCTGACCGGCCTGACCACGCCGTTCCTCGCCCAGGGCGGCTCGTCGATCGTCATGAACTGGGCGATCATCGCCCTGCTGCTGCGCATCAGCGACCAGACGCGTCGACCAGCGCCACCGGTCGAGGTCAACCAGGAGGACGAGGCGACGCAGGTGGTGCGGACGTGAACACCCCGATCCGCCGCCTGGCGGTGGCCTGCCTCGTGCTGTTCATGGCCCTGTTGGTCAACATCACCTACCTGCAGGCCTACGAGGCCAGCGACCTCAACGAACGACAGAACAACCGCCGCGTCATCGACGAGCAGTTCTCCCGTGAGCGCGGCGCCATCGTCGTGGCCGGCGAGCCCGTCGCCGAGAGCGTCCCCAGCGACGACCAGTACGAGTTCCAGCGCACCTACCCCGAGGGTCCGCTCTACGCGCCGGTCACCGGGTTCTTCTCGTACAACTTCGGCAGCACCAACATCGAGGACTCCTTCGGCTCGCTGCTGTCCGGCAGCGACGACCGACTGTTCGTCAACCGCGTCGTCGACCTGCTGGCCAACCGCCAGCCCAAGGGCGGCAGCGTCGAGCTGACGATCGATCCGGTGGCTCAGCAGGTCGCTGCGGCCGGTCTCGCCGCGCTCGGCGACGGCACCAAGGGTGCCGTCGCGGCACTCGACCCCAGCACCGGCGAGGTCCTGGCGCTCGTCACCCAGCCCTCGTACGACCCCAACGCCCTGGCATCGCACGACTTCTCGGCCACCACCGACGTCTACGAGGCGCTGACCAGTGACCCCAACCAGCCGATGCTCAACCGCGCCACCCAGCAGATCCAGCCCCCGGGCTCGACGTTCAAGCTCGTCACCGCCGCGGCCGCCCTGAGCCAGCTCGACCTCAATCCCGGTTCCGAGGTGCGGGGCGGCACGACCCTGGACTTCCCCGGCATCGACTACACGCTCCCGAACCAGGGCAACGGCAACTGCGGGGGTGACGTCATCACGCTGGAAGAAGCACTGAACATCTCGTGCAACGTCACGTTCGGCGACCTGGCGGGCAAGGTCGGCCAGGAGGCGCTGCTCGAGCAGGCTCGCAAGTTCGGCTTCGGTGACGACCTGATCGACAGCATCGCCTCGAACGCCAGCCGCTTCACCACCGAGGGCACCGACCTCGAGGCGCCGCAGCTCGCCCAGTCGGGCATCGGGCAGTTCGAGGTCGCCGCCACGCCACTGCAGATGGCGATGGTCGCCGCGGGCATCGCCAACGACGGGGTCGTCATGACGCCGTACGTCGTCGACCAGGTGCTCGCGCCCAACCTCTCGGTGCTCGAGGAGAACGAGCCTGAGGAGTACGGACGGGCGCTCGACTCCGGCGACGCCGCCGCGCTGCGCCAGATGATGGTCAGCACCGTGCAGAGCGGCACCGGCACCTCCGCCCGCATCCCCGACGTCGAGGTGGGCGGCAAGACCGGCACCGCCGAGCGCGGCAGCGGCCTGCCGAACCTGGCCTGGTTCGTCTCCTACGCCACCGCCGGCGACCGCCAGGTCGCAGTGGCGGTCATGGTCGAGTCGGCCCAGGCCAACGACGACATCTCGGGCGGCCGTCTGGCCGGGCCCATCGCCCGCGCCGTCATGGAGGCGGTCCTCGCCCCATGACGCATGCCGTGACCCACGCATCGACCACCCTGGGTGCCGCGACGCGACGTCCCGTCCCGCACCCGTGCCTCGTGACGCCCCGCACCTCTGGGAGAGTGACTTCATGACCGAATCCGACGACGCCACCACGTTGCTCGGGGGCCGCTACGAGCTCGGCGGCCTCCTCGGTCGCGGCGGCATGGCCGACGTGCGCGTGGGACGCGACCTGCGGCTGGGTCGCACGGTCGCGGTCAAGCAGCTGCGCGCCGACCTCGCCTCCGACCCGACGTTCCAGGAACGGTTCCGCCGCGAGGCACAGTCGGCGGCATCGCTCAACCACCCGTCGATCGTGGCGGTCTACGACACCGGCGAGGCGCCGAACGAGAACGGCACGTCGATCCCGTACATCGTCATGGAGCTGGTCGAGGGCCAGACACTGCGCGAGGTGCTGCGCGACGGCCGCAAGATCCTCCCCGAACGGGCCCTGTCGATCGCCGCCGACATCCTCGACGCGCTCGACTACAGCCATCGTTCGGGCATCATCCACCGCGACATCAAGCCGGCCAACGTCATGCTGACGCCGTCCGGCCAGGTCAAGGTCATGGACTTCGGCATCGCCCGCGCCATCGCCGACGCCTCCACCGCGATGACGCAGACAGCCGCGGTCATCGGCACCGCGCAGTACCTGTCGCCCGAGCAGGCGCGCGGCGAGACCGTCGACGCCCGCAGCGACATCTACTCCGCCGGCTGCGTGCTCTACGAGCTGCTCGCCGGCCGGCCCCCGTTCGTCGGCGACAGCCCCGTGTCGGTCGCCTACCAGCACGTCCGCGAGGAGGCGCGTCCTCCGTCGCAGTTCAACGCCGAGGTCTCGGCCTCGGTCGACCACGTGGTGGCTCGTTCCCTCGCCAAGCGCGTGGAGGACCGCTACCAGTCGGCCGGTGACATGCGCCGCGACATCGAGCGCGTCGTGGCCGGTCAGCAGGTCGATGCTCCGGCCACCACCGCCATCGCCGGTGCGGCCACCGCGGTCGCCCCGGCCGTCGCCGCCGGCGGCGCGCGGCGCGCCGAGCCCGAGGATGAGGACCGCAACCAGCGCAAGTGGTGGCTGATCGGCCTCCTGGTGCTCCTCCTGCTGGCCGCCGCCGCCTTCGGCATCTGGAAGCTGACCGAGCCCGAGGAGCCCACCACGCCGCAGGTCGACGTGCCCTCGGTCGCCGGGCAGACGGTCGACGCAGCCACCGGTCGCCTCACCGACGCGGGCCTGACGGTCGCGCCCGAGCCCGAGTTCCGTGCCGATGCCGACGTCCCGGAGGGCCAGGTCGTCGAGACCGATCCGGCAGCCGGCGAGACGGTCGACGAGGGCACCGAGGTCACGCTCATCGTGTCGTCCGGGCCCGAGCCCGTCGACGTGCCCGACGTGAAGGACTTGTCGTACGAGGACGCCGCGCAGGCCCTCACCGATGCGGGATTCGTCCCCATCCGCGAGGATCGTGACGACTCCCAGGCGGCCGGCACCGTCATCCAGACCAACCCGCCGGCGGGCACCAGCCTGCGACCCGGCGCCGAGATCACGGTCATCGTCTCGAAGGGGCAGGTGACCGTGCCCGACGTCGTGGGCATGGACACCGCCGGGGCCCTGGCGGCACTGGAGCAGGCGGGCTTCGACCCGGCGGCCGTCGCCCAGCAGCCGGAGGCCTCGACGTCCCCGGCCGGACAGGTCACCGCGCAGTCGGTCAGTGCCGGTCAGCGGGTCTCGCCCGACACCGCGATCACGCTGACGGTCTCGTCCGGTCCTGCGCCGACGCCGACGCCGACGCCCCCGGTCGTCGAGGACTAGCTAGCCCTCGAACACCTCGGCGTGGCGCAGGTCGACCTGACCGTCCCACGCCGGGGCGACGAGCTGGCGGACCGACTCGACCTCGAGCCCGAGCTCGAAGTCGCGCACGTACTCGCGGTACACCTCGACCTGGCTCGAGTCGTCGAGGGCGAGCTGCAGGGCGGTGGGCCCGCCGATCGCCTCGATCACGTAGGGCGGGGAGTACGGCACGCCGTCGAGCACGACCGTGCTGCCCACGCACTTGATGCCGGTGGTGGACACGAGCCGCTGGCCCTGCAAGGTGACGGCCGAGGCGCCGCCGGCCCACAGCGCGTTGACGAATCCCTGCAGGTCCTGCTGGTGCACCACCAGCACGTTCGGGTCGATGCCCTCGGCGTCGGACGACCGAGGCGCATCGGTGAGCGTGACTCGCAGGCCGGCGCCCCGCACCTCGGTGAGGCCGGCTGGCGCGGCTGCCTTCTCGACGGTGGCGAGCAGGTCGTCGAGCCCGGGGATCCCGACGGCGGCGGAGAGGTCGTCGATCTGATCCTGCAGTGACTGAGCCGTGGAGCGCTTGACCTCGACCTGTCGGGCGCGGTCCTGCAGCAGCGTCGCGATGTCGCCACCTGCGGGACGGATGTCCGATCCGCGCGACGTGACGGCACCGGACACGAAGACGTAGCCGGCCGTGGCCGTGACGACCAGTGCGCCCACGCGCCACAGCGTCGAACGGGACGCACCCGCTCGGCGCTGCGGCTGAGGGGCGTCACCGCACCTGCCCGACTCGTCCATGCCCGTCCCCTCGTGGTCTCCCGACGACCACTACGCTAGCGGAGGCATCAGCCGATGCCGAGATCATCGAACCTGCAGGTGAGGTGGCCCATGGCCAAGTCCACGTCGTCCCCCGACCGCCGTCGCGGCGGTTGGAAGCACCCGGCCGCGATCGTCCTGGGTCTGCTGGGCGTCGGCTGGGGCCTGATGTGGCTGCTGCGCAAGACCGGGGGCGACCTCCCCGGCCCGAACGTGCCTGACGTCATCACCGACCTCGGCAACTGGAACTGGGGCATCGCCATCGCCGTCCTGCTCGCCGCGTCGTTCGTCGCGTCGTCCACGGCCCCCGAGCCCGAGCCCGGCCAGAGCCTCGGTTGGCGCTACGCGGCGCCGCTGATGATCGGCTCGGCCGTCATCGGCCTGCTGTGGATCGTGACCTTCTACACGATCTCCAACACCGACGTGGAGCTGCCGGTCATCACCGACCTGGGCAACTGGAACCTGGTGATCGGCATGGGCTTCATCGTGGCGGCGTTCGGCTTCGCCACCAAGTGGGAGTAGCCAGTACCGGCGAATCACACCGGTGTCATTCTCCACAGTGTGGATAACTCCTGTGGACAACTCCTGCCCGAGGCTGGGGACGGCTCAGGTGAGCGACAGCGTGCGTACCACCACGACGGCCGCGGCGATGACGACCAGCAGCACGGTCGAGGCCACCATCGCCTGACCGCCCCGTCCGCGGGGAGCGAGGGCGAGGGCCCCTCCGACGAGCACGCCGGCGATGAAGCCGCCGAGGTGGCCCTGCCAGCTGATGCCGGCCTGCAGGCTCAGGAAGGCGTTGATCGCCAGCAGCACCACCAGGCTGCGCACGTCCTGGCCCGCCTTGAGCAAGGTGATGAGGGCGAAGCCGAACAGCGCGAAGACGGCCCCGGACGCACCGACCGTGGGCGTGTACGGGTCGGTCAACAGGTAGACCGCGGCGCTCGAGAAGACGGCGGCGACGAGGTAGAACGCCACGAACCGCGTCGTGCCGAGCAGGTTCTCGGCGTACGCGCCGAACAGGAACAGCGCGAACATGTTGAACAGCAGGTGGAACAGGTTGGCGTGCAGGAACGCCGAGCTGACCAGGCGCCAGTACTCGCCGCCCACCAGGCCGTCGACCAGCGTGCCGTCGTAGACGACCCGCTCGGCGATCATCGCGCCGTAGACGGTGAGCCGGTCCAGGTTGAGCGGACCAGTCAGCACGTAGACCACGACGTTGAGGCCGATCAGCACCCGCGTGGCTGCGCCGTCGATGCGCGGGATGGCTCCACCGCCGATCGTGCGCGGCTGCCTCACCGCCTTGCTCCCGGCGGCGAGGCAGTCAGGGCACTGGAAGCCGACCGCTGCGTCGCGCATGCACTCGGGGCAGATCAGCCGTTCGCACCGCTGGCAGCTGATGTACGCCTCACGCTCCGGGTGCCGATGACACCGCGAGGCAGCCGGATCGTTCACGACCGGTTGATGGTCACCTTCTCGATCGTCACGGGCTCGAGCGGACGGTCGAAGCCGTCGGTCGGGACCTGTGCGATCGCGTCGACGACGGCGCGACCGGCCTCGTCGGTGACCTCACCGAAGATGGTGTGCTTGCGGTTCAGCCACGGCGTCGGGATGACGGTGACGAAGAACTGCGAGCCGTTGGTGCCGGGTCCCGCGTTCGCCATGGCCAGCAGGTACGGGCGGTCGAACTGCAGGTCGGGGTGGAACTCGTCGCCGAACTTGTAGCCGGGGCCGCCGGTGCCGGTGCCCAGCGGGCAGCCGCCCTGCAGCATGAAGTCGCTGATGACCCGGTGGAACGTCAGACCGTCGTAGAACGGAGCGGTGCTGACCGAGCCCGTCTCGGGGTCGATCCACTCCTTGGTGCCCTCGGTGAGTCCGACGAAGTTCGCGACCGTGGCGGGCGCGTGGTTCTCGAAGAGCTCAAGGGTGATGTCGCCCTGCGAGGTGTGCAGGGTCGCGGTCAGGTTCGCTGCCACGGTGTTCCTCTCCGGGGGAAGGCGGGTCTCTTCCATCCTCCCATGGCCGGACAATCCCGACCGGGCGGGCGCGCCCGGTGGACCGGTCCCATCCCCGAGACGGTGCACACGTCGCTTCACGTGCTGCTGGGCAGGTCGCCCGCACCGTGACCGGGGTCACCCCGAGAGTCCTGCGCCTCGGTGCCCCGTCGGTAGGTTGACCTCATGAGCACACCCCGCCCGCGACGCAGGGTCCTCGTGGTCCTGCTGCTCGCCGCCCTCGTTGCTGTCGTCCTGCGCAGCGCCACCGCCGACCGCGGTGGCGTCTACGACCCGGAGGCCCGCGCGTGAGCGTGCGGGTCGAGCGCGCCGACGACGTCGCGACGCTCGTCTTCGGCGACGGTGCCCTCAACCTCTACTCGCTGGAGCTGCACGACGCCTTCGACACCGCGCTCGACGAGGTCGAGGCCGACCTGCCGCGAGTCCTCGTCGTGCGGGCGGAGGGCAAGCTGGTCTCGGGCGGCGTCGACGTGTCGCAGTTCCACGCGCGCAAGACCAAGAGCGACACCAAGGACCTGTACGACCGGATGCTCGAGCTGCCCGACCGTTTTGCGGCGCTCCCGATCCCCACGATCTTCGTGTCCCACGCGCTCACGCTGACCTGGGCGCTCGAGGTGGCCCTGGCGTGCGACCTGCTGGTCGCCACCCCGCGGGCGAAGTTCGGTCTCGTCGAGCGCGTCATCGGCCTGACCCCGACGATGGGCGGCACCCAGCGGCTCGCCTCACGCGCCGGGGTCGCTCGCGCCAAGGAGGTCGTGCTGACCGGTGACCTCTTCGGCGCCGAGACGTTTGAGCGCTGGAACGTCGTCAACCGCGTCGTGGCCGAGGACGAGCTCGACCAGGCCGTGACCGAGCTGGCACGACACCTCGCGGTGGGGCCGACGAAGGCCTTCGGTGCGGCGAAGCAGATCCTGCGGCACTACGAGTCCGGCGGCGTCGCCGAGTCGCTCGAGCACACCACGACCATCGCCTCGGAGCTGTTCGACACCGAGGACCTCCAGCACGGCATGGAGTCGTTCCTGGAGAACGGCCCCGGCAAGGCCACCTTCCGCGGCCGCTGACTCAGACGGGACGGTGGGCGGCGCGCGTCGCGCGTCGCTCGGCCCAGAAGCTGACGAGCGGGACGGTGGCGAGCAGCATCGTCGAGATGGTCATGCTGGGGCGCCACCGGTAGCGGCTGGCCATCACGGCGATCAGGATCAGCAGGATCATGAACAGCAGGCCGTGCACCTGGTCGATCGTGAAGATGAGGTCCTCGTTGAGGTTCCACCACGACGTGGGCTCGGTGACGCGCTGGGCGACGGCCGCCACGATGACGAAGATCAGGTTGAACCCCAGCACGGTGGCGAGCACCTGGTAGGCGCGCAGGAGACCGGACGTCTCGGTGGCCGGGGCAGCGGGTTCACTCACGGGCTCAGGCTAGCGACCGGTTCCGCGTCGCTCGGAGCCCGCTCCTGCTCGCGCGCCTGGATGTCCTCGACCTGCTCGCGGCAGATGCGCCACCACATGAACGCCGCGAACGCGCCGAAGACCCACCATTGCAGCGAGTAGGCCAGGTTGCGCAACCCGACGGTCCACGACACGTCGGGGTCGGGGGTCACGGCCAGCGGCAGTCCGGCCGCGACCGCGGGCGTCGTGCTGATGCCGAAGCCGGGGAACAGCTGGTACGGCAGCTCGTTGACGAGCGTCGGGACGCGCACGGTGTCGATGACCCGGTCGGCGTCGAGGCCGGCCGAGGAGCCCTCGCCGGGCTCCAGCACGACGTCGAGCTCGACCTCGCCGGCCGGCACCGCAGGTGGTTCGCCGGCCTCGGGCGAGAACCCGCGGACCACAAGGAGCGCATCGTCGCCGGAGAGCTCGAGCGGCGCGAGCAGCCAGAACCCGTCCTGCCCGTCCTGGGTGCGGCCCGAGACCCAGACCTGCTCGGACGCGGGACCGAACGTGCCGGTCACGCTGACCGGCCGATGGTTCAGCGTCGCGTCGAACGGATCGCCCGGCGACCACACCTCGGCCAGCGGCACGGTGGGGACGTCCTGACGATCGGCCCGCTCGTGCTCCTGGCGGGCGTCGTAGGCACCCAGCTGCCACAGGCCGCCGGCGAGACAGGCCGCCAGCGCCACGACCGCCAGCACGTGCAGCCCGAGCAGCGACGGTCGGAACCAGAGCCGCAGGGTGCTCGATCGGGCGTTCACGCCGGGTGGCCGCGGTGCACGGTCAGGCCGTGCGTGGGCAGGTCGGGGTACAGCGGGAAGCGCTCGGCCAGCACCGCGGTGCGCTTGCGCAGCGACTCGAGGTCGGCGTCGGGCTTGAGGGCCTCGGCGATGACGTCGGCGACCTCGGTGAACTCCTCGGCGCCGAAGCCGCGGGTGGCCAGCGCCGGCGTGCCGATGCGCAGGCCCGAGGTGACCTTGGGCGGACGCGGGTCGTTGGGGACCGCGTTGCGGTTGACCGTGATGCCCACCTCGTGGAGGCGATCCTCGGCCTGCTGGCCGTCGAAGGTGCTGTTGCGGAGGTCGACGAGCACGAGGTGCACGTCAGTGCCGCCGCTCAGCACCGAGACGCCGGCCTCGGAGACGTCGGACGCGCCGAGCCGCTCGGCGACCAGGCGGGCGCCCTCGAGCGTGCGCTCCTGGCGCTCGCGGAAGCCGGGCTCGAGCGCCATCTTGAAGGCGACGGCCTTGGCGGCGATGACGTGCTCGAGCGGACCGCCCTGCTGGCCGGGGAAGACCGCGGACTGCAGCTTCTTCGGCACGTCAGGATCGTTGGACAGGATCGCTCCGCCCCGCGGACCGCCGAGGGTCTTGTGGGTCGTGGTGGAGACGACGTGCGCGTGCGGCAGCGGGCTGGGGTGCAGACCACTGGCGACGAGTCCGGCGAAGTGCGCCATGTCGACCCACAGGTAGGCACCGACCTCGTCGGCGATCGCCCGGAAAGCCGCGAAGTCGAGCTGGCGGGGGTACGCGGACCAGCCGGCAATGATGACCTTCGGGGAGCTCTCGCGGGCCAGGCGGGCGACCTCGTCCATGTCGACCATGCCGGCCTCGTCGACGTGGTACGCCACCACGTTGTAGAGACGGCCGGAGAAGTTGATCTTCATGCCGTGGGTCAGGTGCCCGCCGTTGGCGAGGTCGAGACCCAGGATCGTGTCGCCGGGACGGGCGATGGCGTGCAGCACGGCGGCGTTGGCCGTGGCGCCCGAGTGGGGCTGCACGTTGGCGTAGTCGGCGCCGAAGAGCTGCTTGAGGCGGTCGATCGCGATCTGCTCGATCGTGTCGACGACCTCGCAACCGCCGTAGTAGCGGGCGCCGGGGTAGCCCTCGGCGTACTTGTTGGTCAGGACGCTGCCCTGCGCCTCGAGCGCGGCGACGGGGGCGAAGTTCTCGGACGCGATCATCTCGAGGGTGCCCTGCTGGCGGCGCAGCTCGTCATCGACCAGCGCGGCGATCTCGGGGTCGGCCTCGGCGAGGCGTGCGTTGTGATCCATGGCCCTAGGGTATCGGGCCGTGCCGGGTCACCGAACCGACGCGCTTTCAGGGGCTCCGGTCGGTCGCCGCCCTACTGGTGGCGGGCGTTGGCCGACAGCACGGCGGCCTGGGTGCGACGCTCGAGACCCAGCTTGGCCAGCAGCTGCGAGACGTAGTTCTTGACCGTCTTCTCGGCCAGTCCCATGGCCTCGGCGATCTGCCGGTTGGTCATGCCCTCGCCGATGTGGTCGAGGAGGCGGCGCTCCTGGGCCGTGAGTCGCGCGAGGGGGTCGCCGGCGGTGCCCAGGCGGATGCGCTCGAGGACTCGCTGCGTCACGGCCGGATCGAGCAGCGACAAGCCCTGCGCCACGCGGCGAACGGCGTCGACGAGCTCGTTGCCACGCACCTGCTTGAGCACGTAGCCCGAGGCGCCCGCGAGGATCGCCGAGAACAGCGCCTCGTCGTCGTCGTAGGAGGTGAGGATCAGCACCCGCACCTCGGGGTTGGCCGAGCGCACCTCGCGACACACGTCGATGCCGGAACCGTCGGGGAGGCGCCCGTCGAGCACGGCCACGTCAGGCTTCAGCTCGGCGATGGCCGGCACCGCTGCGGCCACCGTGCCGGCGTCGCCGACGACCTCGATCCCGCCGGCGCCCTCCAGCAGTCCACGGAGTCCGTGGCGCACGACCTCGTGGTCATCGAGCAGGAAGACGCGGACCACGGAGTCAGTCATGGACCCATCGTGACGGGTGGGAGGGTCCACGGACCCGCGCATCGTGGAAAATGGCCCTCCGGCCCGGACGTGGCAGGATGGTCGACCGTGAAGGGCATCATTCTCGCAGGCGGCTCGGGCACCAGGCTCAACCCGATCACGCTGGGCGTCTCCAAGCAGCTCGTGCCGGTCTACGACAAGCCGATGGTGTACTACCCGCTGTCGACGTTGATGCTGGCCGGGATCGACGACATCCTCGTCATCACCACGCCGCACGACGCCCCGGGCTTCCGGCGATTGCTGGGCGACGGCTCGCAGTTCGGCATCTCCCTGACGTTCGCCGAGCAGCCCTCGCCGGACGGTCTGGCGCAGGCCTTCACGATCGGCGCCGACTTCATCGGTGACGGCAAGGTCGCGCTCGCTCTGGGCGACAACCTGCTCTATGGGCCCGGCCTCGGCACCCAGCTGCAGCGCTACGCCGACATCGACGGTGGCGCGGTCTTCGCCTACTGGGTCGCCGAGCCGTCGGCCTACGGCGTGGTCGAGTTCGACACCGACGGGCGTGCCATCTCCCTGGAGGAGAAGCCGGCGGACCCGCGCAGCAACTACGCCGTTCCCGGCCTGTACTTCTACGACAACGACGTCGTCGAGATCGCCCGCGAGCTCGAGCCGTCGGCGCGCGGCGAGTACGAGATCACTGACATCAACCGTGCCTACCTCGAGGCGGGCAAGCTGCAGGTCGAGGTGCTGCCACGCGGAACTGCCTGGCTCGACACCGGCACCTTCGACCAGATGAACGACGCCGCCGACTACGTGCGCACCATGGAGCGGCGTACCGGCCTGCGGATCGGCATGCCCGAGGAGGTCGCCTGGCGTCGTGGATTCCTGTCCGACGACGAGCTTCGCGAGCGCGCTGACCAGCTGGTCAAGTCCGGCTATGGCGCCTACCTGCTCGACATCCTGAAGCGAGGGAAGTGACGATGGCGCACATCTTGGTCACCGGCGGCGCCGGTTTCATCGGCTCGAACTTCGTCCACCACCTGGTGGACCACACCGACCACCGCGTGACGGTGCTCGACGCCCTCACCTACGCGGGCAACCGTGCGTCGATCGACGGGCTGCCCGAGGATCGGGTGACGTTCGTGCACGGCGACATCACCGATGCCGCACTCGTCGACGAGCTGGTCTCCGGCGCCGACGCCACGGTCCACTACGCGGCCGAGTCGCACAACGACAACTCGCTGGACGACCCGCGCCCGTTCGTCGACACCAACATCATCGGCACCTACACGCTGCTGGAGGCGGTGCGTCGTCACGAGCGCCGTTTCCACCACATCTCGACCGACGAGGTGTACGGCGACCTGGAGCTCGACGACCCGGCGCGCTTCACCGAGTCGACGCCGTACAACCCTTCGTCGCCGTACTCGTCGACGAAGGCCGGCAGCGATCTGCTGGTGCGCGCGTGGGTGCGGTCGTTCGGCGTGCAGGCCACCATCAGCAACTGCTCGAACAACTACGGGCCGTACCAACACGTCGAGAAGTTCATCCCACGCCAGATCACCAATGTCATCCGCGGCATCCGTCCGAAGCTGTACGGGGCGGGCGAGAACGTGCGCGACTGGATCCACGCTGACGACCATTCCTCGGCCGTGCTGACGATCCTCGACAAGGGCGAGATCGGCGAGACCTACTTGATCGGTGCCGATGGCGAGAAGAACAACAAGGAGGTCGTCGAGCTGATCCTCACCACCATGGGGCAGCCCGCCGACGCGTACGACCACGTCACCGACCGCGCCGGCCACGACCTGCGCTACGCGATCGACTCCAGCCGCCTGCGCACCGAGCTCGGCTGGCAGCCGCAGTTCCACGACTTCGAGGCGGGCATCGCCGCGACGATCGACTGGTATCGCGAGAACGAGGCCTGGTGGGCTCCCGCGAAGGACGCCACCGAGGCGTTCTACGCCGCCAAGGGTCAGTGAGGATGGCGGAGTTCGGCAAGGAGCTGTCGGTCACCACCACCACCATCCCCGGCCTGCTGGTGGTCGACCTGCCGGTGCACGGAGACAACCGTGGCTGGTTCAAGGAGAACTGGCAGCGCACCAAGCTGCGTGAGGTCGGCGTTCCCGACCTCGGGCCGGTGCAGAACAACATCTCGTTCAACGACGCCGTGGGCACGACCCGCGGCATCCATGCCGAGCCGTGGGACAAGTTCGTCTCGGTGGCGCACGGGCGCATCTTCGGTGCCTGGGTCGACCTGCGTGAGGGTCCCACGTTCGGCGCCGTGTTCACCACCGAGGTTGACGCCTCGCGCGCTCTGTTCATCCCGCGCGGCGTCGGCAACTCCTACCAGAGCCTCGAGCCCGACACGGTCTACACCTACCTGGTCAACGACCACTGGTCGCCCGAGGCCACGTACACGTTCCTCAACCTGCGCGACGAGACGGTGGCGATCGACTGGCCGATCTCGCTCGACGACGTCGAGCTGTCCGACAAGGACCGCGGACACCCGCGTCTGGCCGACGTCGTCCCGTTCGCACCGCGCCGCACGCTGGTCACCGGGGCAGACGGCCAGCTCGGTCAGGCCCTGCGCGCTGTGCTGGCCGGCCGGGAGGACGTGGAGTTCACCGACGTGGGCGAGCTCGACCTGCTGGGCGATCTGAGCACGGCGCGCCCGTGGCGCCAGTACGACACGATCATCAACGCCGCAGCGTTCACCGCGGTCGACGATGCGGAGACGCCGGAAGGCCGCGCGGCTTGCTGGCGCGTCAACGTCGAGGCCGTGGCCCGGCTCGCTCGGGTCGCCGCCGAGAACAACCTGACGTTGGTACACGTCTCCAGCGACTACGTCTTCGACGGCACGCAGGAGTCGCACACCGAGGACGAGCCGTTCTCGCCATTGGGCGTGTACGGGCAGACGAAGGCCGCTGGCGACGCGATCGTCGCCACGGTGCCGCGGCACTACGTGGTGCGCACCAGCTGGGTCATCGGCGAGGGCAACAACTTCGTGCGCACCATGGCCGCCCTGGCCGAGCGGGGCGTGGACCCGACCGTGGTCGACGACCAGCGCGGACGTCTGACCTTTACTGACGACCTGGCTGCCGGCATCGCGCACCTGCTGCGGGAGCGGCCCGCATACGGGACCTACAACCTGAGCAGCACCGGACTCGTCGTGTCGTGGGCCGACATCGCCAAGCGCGTCTACGAGCTCACCGGCCACGACCCCGCTCGGGTCACGCCGGTGTCGACCGAGGACTACTACGCGAGTGCCCACGGACCAATCTCACCGCGACCGGCACACAGCGCGCTGGCGCTCGACAAGATCATGGGCGCCGGCTTCACGCCTCGTGAGGGCGACGAGGCCCTGCGCGCCTACCTCCAGTAGACGGATCGCAGGGCGACTCGCTGTGCCGGCTCATCCGAGCCGGAAGCGCAGACCGAAGTTGTTGAGCAGGCCCGGCAGCCGGGCGGGGTCCAGGGTGTGTGACTCGAGGGTCAGGTCCGTCTGTCCAATGACCTCGGCCAGCATCTGCGAGGTCAGCAGCAGCACGAGGTTGCGGCCCGGGCACAGGCCCGGCCCGGCGCTGAACGGCACCAGCGGCCAGTCGTCCCGGGTGCGCGGCGCATCCCACAAGCTCGGCGTGTACCGGTGCGCGAAGTCCAGGTGGCGCTCGTCCCGGTGGAAGAACGGCGCGAAGATCAACACCGACGTGCCTGCCGGCATCACGCCGTGATCGAACGTGACGTCGGCGGTCGTCTCGCGCAGGATCATCGGAGTCGTCGGCCACAGGCGCAGCGACTCCAGCATCGTGGCGCGCAGCAACGGCAGGTCGGCCGCGCTGTCCTGCGGCTCGTCGATCTCCCGCCGGGCCTCCGCGAGGCGCTCGGCGTGTGAGACCAGCAGGGCGAGGGCACGGAACGTGGCCATGCCGGCCGGGTCGAAGGCGAAGAGCCACTGCGGCACCTGTTGGGCGGGCTCGGACTCCGGGCCCTGCGGCTGCTGACCCATGAAGGCCGCGAGGCTGCCGGGCTCGGCGCGGTCGAGGGCGGCCTGCACCTGGTCGAGGAGCTCGGCCCGGCCGTCCTTGTCGATCGGCCGCAGGAAGGCCCAGTTGGCCTTGGCGCGGAGCTTCTCGGTCAGGTCGGTCAACGCGGTGTCGTCGCGCGCGGAGTCGCCGAGCACCACGCGTCGGACGACGCGCGACCACGCCTCGAAGAACGGCTGGTACGCCAGCGCACCACCGTCGGCGCGCGTCTGCGCCAGCAGCGCCTCCGCCTCCTCGCGCACCACCGGCAGGAACGCCTCGGCCATGCGATGGACCGGGTGGTCGGAGTGCAGGGCCTGCTCATTGAGCCGGCGGCGCTGAGCACGCTCCTCGCCGTGCGAGATCAGGGCGACCTTCGGCTCGAAGTGGCTCAACGCCTCGCGCTTGAGGGTCTCGGCCGGCGCGAAGGGCTCGGGCGCCGCCTCCAGCACGCGGTGGACGTCGTCCGGGTCGAGGACCAGGGCCATCGGCCTGCCGGGCACGTTCAGCATCAACGGTCCCCGACCGTACTTCTCGCTCAACGTCTGCACGCGGCGCACAGCCCGACCGTCGAGGTCGAACCGTTCGGAGGCCGCCACCACCGCCGGGCGCCGGATGATGGGGCCCTTGGCGATCATCGGACCCTGCACGTCACGGAGCGTCTGGATGGTCTCGAGGGCGGTGGCGCTGGGCAGCGGGTTCTGGACGGGAGGAACGGCACTGGCAGTCATGGCACACCTTCGCTGGTCGACTGGGTGACAGGACGATCCGGCGACCGCGAGGCCGAGCGACCCGGACCCCGCGCGAAGCGCCGAACGGGCGACGATCCTCGCTCCGGCAGGACTCGAGGATCGTCGAACTCCTGCTGCTAGAAGTTCTCGCCGTGATGCGTCGTCTGCGTGAGCCGATGCCTGGCGAGTGTTCGCCGCGCGGGGCCGGTGGGCGTCCCCATCAGATCCGTGCGACGAATGACCGCGAGGTACCCCATGGCCGGACGGCCAAACCTGCGTCGTGATCTGCGAGCGCCCACGCCGTCACGGCGTCTGCGTCAATGAGTGGTGGAGCTGAGGGGACTCGAACCCCTAACCCCCTGCTTGCAAAGCAGGTGCGCTACCAATTGCGCCACAGCCCCGTAGGTGACCCGTCAGGGTCGGTCGGTCGCGTCCGCCCACGGCTGCGCCGGCTGGGTGCGACCGCGCCGCTTCTTGGCCCACGCGAAACCGAGGGCGGCGAGCGCCACGACGAGGAGCTTCTTCACGTGTCCTCCAGGTGGTCGACGTGGTGCGGAGTGGGCGTACCAGGACTTGAACCTGGGACCTCTTCCTTATCAGGGAAGCGCTCTAACCAAGCTGAGCTATACGCCCGCAACAGCGACGAACATTACCGCACGACCCCACTGCGGGACGAACCGGGGGGATCGTGCTCAGGCGCGGTCGGCGAACGTCACCTGCACGCCGCCCACCAGGGCGGCCGCGACGTTGTACAGCCGCGCACCGATGGCAGCCAGAGCCGTCATCAACAGCACGTTGATCGCCGACAGCACCAGCGTCAGGCCGAGGATGCGCGGCAGGCCGATGTAGTCGGTGACGTCGAACGTGCCGTCCTCGCTGCTCAGCACCGAGTTGATGGTGTCGTTCAGCGAACCCCACACCCCGGTGATGTTCAGGACGATCCAGAACACGGTGACGGCGACGACGCTGACGATCATGAGCGCGACCGAGATGACGAAGGCGAGCTTCGTGACCGACCACGGGTCGACGTGCACCAGGTTGAGACGCGCCTGGCGCGGCGCCGAGTCGTCCGCCCGCTCGTCGGCCGGCGGCGGCGAGTCCACGTCGTGGCGACCGTAGGAGCTCGAGTCGTCGTCGCGCACGGCCGGCATGACCGACGTCGACGAGGGGTCACCCTGGGTGGTGCGCGCGTAGTCGGCGGCCGTCATGGGGACCTTTCGTCGGTCATCGGCCGTGGCGTCGTCAGACGTCTCGGAGGTGGACTCGTCAGCGGAGGTCTCGTGGGCGGGGGTCTCCGCAGCGTCGTCCTGGGTCTTCGCCGTGGTGGTGCCGGAGCGCGGCCTGCGGTTCGAGCGCGGCTTGCGCGTGCCGGAACCGTTCGACGAGGTCGAGGCGCTGGTGGTCTCGTCCGTCTCGCTCTCGCCACCCGGGGGCGGGGGAGGACCGTCCTGCGACTGGTCGTCGGCGTCGTCGGTGGACGAGCCCTTGCTCGGCCGAGCAGTGCCCCGCTTCGACTGACTCACGGCTGTCCCTCATCATTCGTCGGGTCAGGGACCTCCGCGACCCCCTCGGACTCCGCCTCGGGCTGCTCACCCTCGGCGACGGCGACCTCCGCGTTGCGCGCGATGGTCACCACGCGGTCGTCGCCCTTGAACTTCACGAAGCTCACCCCCATGGTGCCACGACCCGTGGGATTCACACCCGAGACGAGGCTGCGGGTGACCTGCCCGGCGGACGTCACGCTGATGACGTCGTCGGTGTCGCGCAGCACCAGGCCACCGACCAGCTCGCCGCGAGCGCCGGTGATCTGCATGGCCTTGATGCCGAGTCCGCCGCGGCCCTGCAGGCGGTACTCACCGACCTCGGTCTTCTTGGCGAAGCCGCCGTCGGTGACGGTGAAGACGTAGAGCTTCTCGGGCTCGGGGACGTCCTCGGCGTCGAGCGCCGCGTGCTCGCGGCGGATGACCGTCATGGAGAGCAGGGAGTCGTCACCGCGGAACTTCATGCCCGTGACGCCCGAGGTGGCGCGACCCATGGGCCGCAGCTGCTCGTCGTCCGCACGGAAGCGGATGGCCTGCGCCTTGCGTGAGATCAGCAGCAGGTCGTCGTCGGGACCGACCAGCTCGGCGCCGATCAGCTCGTCGTCCTCGTCGCGGAAGTTGATGGCGATGACGCCGGCCGCGCGCGGGCTGTTGTAGTCGGCCAGACGCGTCTTCTTGACCAGGCCCTTGCGGGTGGCGAGCACCAGGTACGGCGCCTGCTCGTAGTCGCGCACCGCCAGCACCTGGGCGATCTGCTCATCGGGCTGGAACGACAGCAGGCCGGCGACGTGCCCGCCCTTGGCGTCGCGTCCGGCCTCGGGCAGGTGGTACGCCTTGGCGCGATAGACGCGACCGGCGGTGGTGAAGAACAGGATCCAGTGGTGCGCCGTGGTGGGGAACAGGTGCTCGACGAAGTCACCGTCGCGCAACTGCGCACCCCGCACGCCCTTGCCGCCGCGGTTCTGCACCCGGTAGAGGTCGGTCTTGGTGCGCTTGGCGTAGCCACCGGCGGTGATGGTGACCACGACCTCCTCGTCGGGGATGAGGTCCTCGTCGGACAGGTCGCCGTCGGCCGGGATGATGTGCGAGCGACGGTCGTCGCCGTACTTCTCGACGATCTCGGCCAGCTCGTCGGACACGATCTGCCGCTGCCGCTCAGGCTTGGCGAGGATGTCCTTGAAGTCGGCGATCTTGCGCTCGAGCTCGGCCAGGTTGTCGATGATCTTCTGGCGCTCCAGCGCCGCCAGGCGCCGCAGCTGCATGTCGAGGATGGCCGTGGCCTGCAGCTCGTCGATCGACAGCAGGGAAATGAGGCCGTCGCGGGCCTCCTCGGTGGTGGGGCTGCGACGGATCAGCGCGATGACGTCGTCGAGCGCGTCGAGCGCCTTGACCAGTCCGCGCTGGATGTGGGCGCGAGCCTCGGCCTCGTCGAGGCGGTACTGCGTGCGCCTCTGGATGACTTCGATCTGGTGGTTGATCCAGTTGCTGATGAAGCCGTCGAGCGTCAGGGTGCGCGGTACCTCGTCGACCAGGGCCAGCATGTTGGCGCTGAAGTTGGTCTGCAGCTCGGTGTGCTTGTAAAGGTTGTTGAGCACGACCCGCGCGACGGCGTCCTTGCGGATCTCGATGACGATGCGGCGGCCCACGCGCGACGAGGTCTCGTCACGCAGGTCGGAGATGCCCTGCAGCCGGCCGCTGTTGACGAGGTCGGCGATCTTGCGCATCAGGTTGTCGGGGTTGACCTGGTAGGGCAGGCCCGTGACGACGAGCTGGATGCGGCCCTTGGTGTCTTCCTCGATCGCGACGATGGCGCGCATCATGACCGAGCCGCGGCCCGTGCGGTACATGTCCTCGATGCCCTTGGTGCCGACGATCAGCGCGTCGGACGGGAAGTCGGGGCCCTTGACGCGCTCCATGAGCGCCTCGAGCAGCTCCTCCTTGCCGGCGTCAGGGTGGGCCAGCGCCCACTGGGCGGCGTCGGCGACCTCGCGCAGGTTGTGCGGCGGGATGTTGGTGGCCATGCCGACCGCGATGCCGGCCGAGCCGTTGACCAGCAGGTTGGGGATGCGCGACGGCAGGACCGTGGGCTCCTGCGAACGACCGTCGTAGTTGGGGCGGAAGTCGACGGTGTTCTCGTTGATGTCACGCACCATCTCCATCGCGATGGGCGCGAGGCGGCACTCGGTGTACCGCATGGCCGCGGCGCCGTCGTCGCCCGGCGAGCCGAAGTTGCCCTGGCCGGAGATCATCGGCGCACGCATGACCCACGGCTGAGCCAGGCGGACGAGAGTGTCGTAGATCGCGGTGTCGCCGTGCGGGTGGTACTGACCCATGACGTCACCGACGATGCGCGAGCACTTGCTGAAGCCGCGGTCGGGCCGGTAGCCGCCGTCGTACATCGCGTAGAGCACCCGGCGGTGCACCGGCTTGAGGCCGTCGCGGACGTCGGGCAGGGCGCGCGACACGATGACGCTCATGGCGTAGTCGATGTACGAGCGCTGCATCTCGTCCTGCAGCTCGACGGGCTCGATGCGGTCGTGCTCGGGAGGCGTGATCTCAGTCATGAAGGAGGCCTGTCAGATCAGATGTCGAGGAAACGGACGTCTTTGGCGTTGCGCTGGATGAACGAGCGGCGCTGCTCGACGTCCTCACCCATGAGGACCGTGAACATCTCGTCGGCCATCGCCGCGTCCTCGAGCGTCACCTGACGCAGGATGCGGCTGGCGGGGTCCATCGTGGTGTCCCACAGCTCGGAGTCGTTCATCTCGCCCAGACCCTTGTAGCGCTGGATCTGCTGACCGACCTCCTTGGGCAGGCGCTTGCCCTCGGCGGCGCCGGCCTCGAGCAGCGCGTTGCGCTCGGCGTCGGTGTAGGCGAGCTCGTCGGCGGCGTTGCTCCACTTGATCTTGTACAGCGGCGGCTGCGCGAGATAGACGTGGCCGCCGTCGATCAGCGGCTTCATGAAGCGGAACAGCAGCGTGAGCAGCAGCGTGGAGATGTGCTGGCCGTCGACGTCGGCATCGGCCATCAGCACGATCTTGTGATAGCGCAGCTTGGCGATGTCGAAGTCCTCGTGCACGCCGGTGCCGAGCGCCGAGATGATGGCCTGGACCTCGGCGTTCTGGAGGATCTTGTCGAGGCGGGCCTTCTCGACGTTGAGGATCTTGCCGCGCAGCGGGAGGATCGCCTGGGTGCGGGGATCGCGCCCGCCCTTGGCCGAGCCGCCGGCGGAGTTGCCCTCGACGATGAAGACCTCGCACTCCTCGGGGTTGCGCGAGGAACAGTCGGCCAGCTTGCCGGGCAGGCCGCCGCCGCCGAGGAATCCCTTGCGGTTGCGGGCGAGGTCGCGCGCCTTGCGGGCGGCCATGCGCGCGGTGGCGGCGTCGATGGACTTGCGCACGATGGTCTTGCCCTCGTTGGGGTTGCGCTCGAACCAGGCGCCGAGCTCCTCGTTGAGGACGCTCTGCACGTAGGACCGCGCCTCGCTGTTGCCCAGCTTGGTCTTGGTCTGGCCCTCGAACTGCGGCTCCTCGAGCTTGATCGAGATGATCGCCGTGAGCCCCTCGCGGATGTCTTCGCCCGAGAGGTTGTCGGAGGCCTTCTTGATGAGCCCCTGCGTGGTGGCGAACTTGTTGACCGTCGTGGTCAGCGCCGCCCGGAAGCCCTCCTCGTGCGTGCCGCCCTCGTGGGTGTTGATGGTGTTGGCGAAGGTGTGCACCGACTCGATGAAGCTGTCGTTCCACTGCATCGCGATCTCGAGCGACAGGCCCTTGGACTCGTCCTCGGACTCGATCGAGATGACGTCGCGGTGGATGGGCGTCTTGCTGCCGACGTTGATGTGCTCGACGTAGTCGACCAGGCCCTTGTCGAAGCGGAAGCGCGCGTCGCGCTCGATCTCGTCGGCGGCGTCGCCGTCGTCGGTGGCGTCCTGCGCCGCCTTGCGGTCGTCGCGCAGCACGAGCTCGAGGCCCTTGTTGAGGAACGCCATCTCGCGGAAGCGGGTCTTCAGCGTCTCGTAGCTGTAGACCACCGTCTCGAAGATGTCCTCGCTCGCGTAGAACGTGGTGGTGGTGCCGGTCTCGTCGGTCTTCTCGTGCCGCTCGAGCGGCGCGTCCGGCACGCCGTACGTGAACGACTGCGTCCAGCGGTAGCCGTCGCGCTTGACCTCGACGTACAGCTTGGTCGACAACGCGTTGACCACCGAGACGCCGACGCCGTGCAGACCACCGGAGACCTTGTAGCCGCCACCGCCGAACTTGCCGCCGGCGTGCAGCGAGGTGAGCACCAGCGTGACCGCCGGCATCTTCTCGGTGGGGTGCTCGTCGACCGGGATGCCGCGACCGTCGTCGACCACCTTGACGCCGCCGTCGGCCTGCAGGGTGATCTCGATGTGGGTGGCGTGCCCGGCCAGGGCCTCGTCGACGGAGTTGTCGACGACCTCGTAGACGAGGTGGTGCAGACCCCGCTCGCCCGTGGAGCCGATGTACATGCCCGGCCGCTTGCGAACCGCCTCGAGCCCCTCGAGCACCTGGATGTTGCTGGCGTCGTAGCCGCTGGGTTCGAGCGCGGCCGGATCTGGAGTTTGGGTCACCTGTGCAGTATACGGCCCCGTTACGTGCGTCTGAGGCGACACGTCGTCTCGCTGTGGATCGAGTTCGGCCGCTGGGGTGCCGTTCAGGCGCACAGAACGGCGGATTGCCGTGGCGCGGAGCCCCGTCGACCAGCACGGGTACCGGTCGTGGGGGTCGGGAGCTCCCTGCGGGCGCCCGTGCGCGGGCAGCCGCGCCGACGTCTCCCGAGCGAGATTGACCCGGTGCGGCATCGTGGAGGCATGACCGCGACAGACTCCCGCCCCCGCGAGGTGGCGCGCAGCCGCGCCCCCGCGATCGCGGCCGTCGTCCTCGGGATCGCCGGCACCGCCGCGCTCACCTGGTTCGCGGTGATGACCCTGCCCGGGCAGGAGCTCGACCAGCGCGCCATGACCACCGTGACCGCCGGTCGTGACGCCCAGCTGTGGGTGCTGAGCGTGCTGGGGCGCGTGTCGATCGGCGCCGTGCTGCTGGTCGCCATCGGGTGCGTCGTCCTGGCGCTGGTGCGCCGACAGCTGCCGGCCGCCATCGCCGCGCTCGTCGTCATCGGCGGGGCCAACGTGACGACCCAGCTCCTCAAGCACCTCATCATCGATCGCCCGGACCTCGGGCTCGAGGTCGGTGTGCTCAACAGCCTGCCCAGCGGTCACACCACCGTCGTCGCCAGCAGCGCCGCGGCGCTCGCGCTGGTCGCTCCCCGGGCCCTGACCCCGCCGGTCGCGGCCTTCGCCGCCTTCGCCACCGCGCTCACCGGAGCGTCCACGGTGGTCGCCGGGTGGCACCGGCCGTCCGACGTGCTGGCGACGCTGACCGTGACCGTCGCGTGGACCGGCATCGCCGCGCTCCTGGTGCGGCGCGACCGCCGCGGGGTGCCGCCCGTCGGGTTGCTCGCGTGGATCGCCTCGGCCGGCGCCCTGGTCGTGCTCATCGTCGTCGGGGTGAGGCCCGACGGTGGGTGGTCGGGGCTGGCCGAGACGATCGCCGTGCTCGGCGTGCTGGGTGCGGCCGTGGCGTTGTGGGCCACCGCCACGGTGCGCCTGACCCGCTGAGCCTCTCGGTGCTCTACCCGTAGGTGTCGCGCGGTCCTCGACCGCCGCGGACCGTCCGCTTGCCGTGGCGCCACGTGGGGGTCTCGGGTCCGCGCACCTCGATGCGGGTGACCGATCCCTGTCCCAGCTCGTCGTTCAGCCGGGCCACGATGCGGGGGGCCAGCAGCTGCAGCTCTCGCTTCCAGGCGGTCGACGCCGCCCGGACGTGCACGATCGTGTCGGCGTACCCCTCGACCGTGCTGTGCTGCGCGATGTCGGGGCCCACCACGCCGGCCCAGTCGGTGAAGACGCGCTGCGCCGCGAGCTGGTCGGTCCAGCCCTGCTGGTTCACGAGCTCGGCCATGACGTCGGCCAACGGACTCGCGTCGTCACGCCCCTTGCGCCGCGCCTGCCGCGGCGGGGGCGGCGCTTCCGGCGGGGCGCCACCGGCTCGCGACCCGCGCGGTACGCGTCGGCCACCTCGCGGGCCAGCCGCAGTGGATCCGAGGCAGGGGGATCGGCGCGGTCCGGATCCGGGGAGGTGTCCGCGTCGTCAGTCATCGACGACCTTGCCGTCCTGGACGCGGAAGCGTCGACCCTGCAGCGCGGCCGGCACGTCGTCGGCGACCGCCGCGGTGACCAGCACCTGCTCGGCCTGCTCGGCCATCGCCGCCAGGTGCTCGCGGCGACCGGTGTCGAGCTCGGCGAAGACGTCGTCCAGCACCAGCACGGGGTCGTCGTCAACCCGCAGCAGGTCGAACGACGCGAAGCGGAGCGCCAGCGCCAGGGACCAGGACTCGCCGTGACTGGCGTACCCCTTGGCCGGGAGGTCGCCGATGCCCAGCACCACGTCGTCGCGGTGAGGTCCGACCAAGGTGACCCCACGGTCGAGCTCGTCACGGCGCCGCTCGGCGATGCGCTCGAGCATCAGTGCCGTGAGCTGCTCGGTCGAGCGCGGCAGCTCGTCGGTGACGTCGTCGGCGACGAGCGAGGTGCGGTAGACCGCCGAGACGCTGCGCCGGTTCTCGGCCGCCGACGACGCGACCCCCGCGTGCCGCTCGGCCAGGTGCGGGTCGAGGTCGTCGAGCAGCCGCAGGCGCTGGGCCACCAGCTCGCCGCCCAGAGCACTGAGCTTCTCATCCCAGATGTCTAATGTCGACAAGTCAACTTGTCGACCGCGAGCGGACTTGAGGAGCGCCGACCGCTGCCGCAGGGCTCGGTCGTAGTCGGCCTTCACGCCGGCCAGCCGTGGCGTGCGCATGACCAGCAGCGCATCGAGGAAGCGACGGCGCTCCGACGGATCGCCCTTGACCAGCGCGAGGTCCTCCGGCGAGAACATCACGGTGCGCACCACGCCCACCAGGTCGCGCGTGCGCGGCAGCTCGGCACGGTTGACGCGGGCCCGGTTGCTGCGGCCGGGCGTGATCTCGACCTCCACCAGGGCCGTGCGATCACCCTTGACCACCTCGGCCCGTACGACCGCCCGCTCAGCGCCGGCGCGCACCAGGGGCGCATCGTTCGAGACCCGGTGCGAGTCGAGTCGTGAGAGGTAGTCGACCGCCTCGACCAGATTGGTCTTGCCCTGCCCGTTGGCCCCGACGAACGCGACCGGCCCGCGCTCCAGGGTGAGCTCGACCTCCGCGTACGAACGGAAGTCGGTCAGGGAGAGACGGGTGACGTGCACGACTCAGTCCGCGGAGGGCGGCTCGCCCGCGCCGGGCTCCTGTGCCGCGCGCACCGCGTGTCCACCGAACTGCTGGCGCATCGCCGCGACGGCCTGCATTGAGCTGGACTCGTCCTGCCGTGAGCTGAAGCGGGCGAACAGCGACGCGGCGATGGCCGGGGTGGGCACCGCGTGCTCGATCGCGGCCTCGACGGTCCACCGGCCCTCGCCGGAGTCATCGGCGTAGCCGCGGATCTTCGACAGGCCCGGATCGTCCTCGAGTGCCTGCACCAGCAGGTCGAGCAGCCAGGAGCGCACGACCGTGCCTTCGCGCCAGGAGTCCAGGACGGCGGTGACGTCGTCGACGAGGTCGGTGGCCTGCAGCAGCTCGTAGCCCTCGGCGTAGGCCTGCATCATGGCGTACTCGACACCGTTGTGGACCATCTTGGCGAAGTGCCCGGAGCCGACCTTGCCGGCGTGGACGAAGCCGCCCTCGCCGCCGTCGGGACGCAGCGCCTCGAAGACCGGGCGGGCCGTCTCGACGTGCTCGGCGTCGCCGCCGACCATCAGGGCGTAGCCGTTCTCGCGTCCCCACACTCCGCCGCTCACGCCGCAGTCGAGGTACCCGATGCCCAGCTCGGCGAGCTTGGCCGCGTGCATGAGGTCATCGGTCCAGCGGGAGTTGCCGCCGTCGATGATGACGTCACCCTCGCTCAGCATCCCGCTGAGCTCGTCGATCGTGGCGCGGGTCGGCTCGCCGGCCGGCACCATGACCCACACGACCTTGGGCGAGGGCAGCGCGTCGACCATCTCCTGCAGGCTGTCGGCGTCGCGCACCTCGGGATCGCGGTCAAATCCCGTGACGGTGACGTCGTGCTCGCGCAGGCGCGCACGCATGTTGCCGCCCATCTTGCCCAGTCCGACGATTCCGAGATGCATCGTGTGCTCCTTCGTGGCGTGGTCGCGGTGCTGCGTTCGTGCGGTGCTGCCTTCGTGCGGGGACCGGGCCGGTGCCGAGCTGGGCTGGGCGGTCGCGAGCTGGGCGAACCGCCCCGGGGTCAGCTCTGCAGCCGGACCGGCATGATCAGGTAGCGGAACGCCCCGTCGGGGTCCGCGCCGATCTCGCTGACGCCGCTCAGGGCGGCGGGCTTGGTGTGCTGCGTGAAGGACAGGTGCACGACGGGCTCGGACATGACGCCGAGTCCCTCGAGCAGGTAGCTGGGGTTGAAGCCGATCGAGATGTCGTTGCCCTGCACGGTGGCCTCGATCGACTCCGAGGCCTGGGCCTCGTCGCCGCTGCCGGCCTCGAGCAGCAGGGTGCCCTCGGTGAAGCTGAGGCGCACCGGGGTGTTGCGCTCGGCCACGAGGGCCACGCGCTTGACGGCGTCGACGAGCTGCTGGGTCGAGACGTAGGCGACCGTCTCGGCCTGCGCCTGGAACAGCTGGCGCACGCGGGGGAAGTCACCTTCGAGCAGGCGGGTGGTGGTGCGGCGCGAGCCGTTGCCGACCGTGCCCTCGAAGCCGATCAGACCGTCGCCGGTCTCGCCCGAGGAGACCGCGATCGTGATGTCGCCGCCGCCGGAGAACGAGCGGGCGGTCTCGTTGAGCACCCGCGCAGGCACCAGGGCCTGGGCCGAGAGGTCGCTGACCTCGGGGTACCACTCGAGGTCGCGCAGGCTGGCGCGGAAACGGTCGGTGGCCATGAGTGAGATCGAGGTGCCCTCGAGCTCGAGGCGCACGCCGGTCAGCAGCGGCAACATCTCGTCGCGACCGGCAGCGGCACCGGCCTGCTGGACGGCGGTGGCGAAGACGTCGGCCTTGACGGTGCCGGTGGCGGTGGGCATCTGCGGCAGGCGCGGGTACTCCTCGACCGGCATGGTCTGCAGGGCGAAGCGGGCGCTGCCGCACACGACGCGGACCTTGGTGCCGTCGAGCGAGACGTCGACGGGCTTGCCGGGCAGCGACTTCACGATCTCGCTGAGCAGCCGGCCGCTGACCAAGGCGCGTCCCTCGTCGGAGACCTCGGCCGGCAGCGTGGCGCGGGTGGAGGTCTCGTAGTCGAAGCCCGACAGGACGAGCCCGTCGGTGCCGGCCTCGATGAGGAGTCCGGCGAGGACCGGCACGCTCGGCCGCACCGGGAGGCTGCGGGCGGTCCACGCCACAGCGTCGGCGAGCGTGTCGCGCTCGATCCTGAACTTCACGCGGGAGGCCTTTCTGGGACGAATCACACCGGGAGGTCGGTGACTGCATCCTGCCACGCCGACACCGACGATCCTAGGGCAGGCAGAGGGGCGATGGAGCGGAGCGACGGGTGGAGGACCGGTCGTCCACAGATCGGCGCCGTTCCTGCTTCAACGGGGCTTTTCGGCGTAGATCACCCTAGTAGTGGTAGTAGCACCTGTGGATCCTGTGGAGAACTGTCATTCGTGCAGGTGGGACGGCGTGGCGGCCGGTGGACAGACTGGGGACGGAGCACCGGTCTGCACCCCGTGCCATGTGGACGGTCGTGCGGCGTTCATGCGGGGTTCACACATGAGCCGGAGATGTCCACCTCAGGTGGAGGGTTTCCCACAGGTCCATGCACACCTGTTGAAGCACAAACTTCCGAGCTCGAACGACGACGGCGCCCGACCCGTGTGGGGGTGCGGGCGCCGTCGTCGGCGGGTCTGGGGCTGCTCAGCTCTGGCGGGCCTGCTGCTTGATGCGGTTGGTGAGCTCGGTGACCTGGTTGTAGACCGCGTGCTTCTCGGTCATCAGGCTGCCGATCTTCTTGACCGCGTGCATGACGGTGGTGTGGTCGCGACCGCCGAACTCCTGGCCGATCTTGGGCAGCGACAGGTCGGTCAGCTCGCGGCACAGGTACATGGCGATCTGGCGGGCCAGCACGAGGTCACGGCTGCGGTTGGTGCCGCAGATCTCCTCGATCGAGAACTCCGAGTACGACGACGTCTGGGCGATGATCAGCCCGCTCGTCACGTCCGGCTCACCACCGATGGCGACGAGGTCCTTGAGCACGATCTGCGCGAGGTTGAGGTCGACGGTCGTCTTGTTGAGGTTGGCGAAGGCCGTGGCGCGGATCAGGGCACCCTCGAGCTCACGGATGTTCGTCTGCACCTTGCTGGCGATGAACTCCAGCACGTCGGCCGGCACCGTGAGCCCGTCGCTGGCGGCCTTCTTGCGGAGGATGGCGATGCGGGTCTCGAGCTCGGGGGGCGTGACGTCGGTCGTGAGGCCCCACTCGAACCGGTTGCGCAGACGTTCCTCGAGCGTCTTGAGGTTCTTCGGCGGGCGGTCCGAGGTCATGACGATCTGCTTGTTCTCGTTGTGGAGGGCGTTGAAGGTGTGGAAGAACTCCTCCTGCGTCGCCTCCTTGCCCTCGATGAACTGGATGTCGTCGACCAGGAGCACGTCGATCTCGCGGTACTTGCGCTTGAGGGCACCCGTGCGGCGCTCACCGATCGCGTTGATGACGTCGTTGGTGAACTCCTCGGTGTTGACGTACCGCACCCGCGAGGAGGGGTAGAGACCGAGGACGTAGTGACCGATGGCGTGCAGCAGGTGGGTCTTGCCCAGCCCGGACTCCCCGTGGATGACCAACGGGTTGTATGCCTTGCCCGGCGCCTCGGCGGCCGCGACGGCGGCGGCGTGCGCGAAGCGGTTGGACGAGCCGATGACGAAGTTGTCGAACAGGTACCGCGGGTTGAGCCGGGCCTCGGCGATGTTGGCCGGCCGGCCGGTGACGACGGTGTGCTGCGTGCCCCAGCTGGGCACGAAGCTGTCCTGCTCGTCATCGTCGTCGTCGAGATCGGCGTCCATTCGCGGGTTCGACGACTGCCCGAAGGACGACGCCGGCGCGGCGCGTACGGGTTCTTCCGGCTCGTGGTCCGGCGGGCGCACCGTCTCGTCGATCGTGACGACGAGGCGCACCTCGGTGCCGAGCTGCTGGCTCAGCGCGTGCTCGAGCGCCGGCCGGACGCGCGACTCCAGCTGGGCGCGAGCGAGGTCGTCCTGCACCGCGACGATGACGATGCCCTGGTGCAGACTGAGCGGGACGGCGGGGAAGACCCACACCCGCGCCCCGGGCGACAGCCCGTCGACGGCGGCCTGCCAGACGGCGTCGAGATCGACGTCCGGAGCGGCGGATCCGCCGTCGGTCATGGGGCCTCCGGAATTGGGTCCACATGGTTATCCACAGACTGTGTATGTGGATGGCCCGGACCACTGCGACTGTGGACAACGTTCGGTACCGCGGGAACGCTAGCAGCCTCGGGTGGCACGGACAAGCCAATTGCCCACAAAGGTTCCACAGCCGCGGCGTGTCGGATGGACGTCCGGTGTCGACCAGAGTAAGCAGGTCGGTTTGACCGGCCTTCAACCACCCCCGTACCGTTGGACAGTCCGAACGACAACCGGCCGCGTACCCGCGATCCGGCCCCTCCTGGGGCCGAGTCCGTCGTGGGTGAGCGGTGGCCGTCGATCGATCACCCAGACCCGTTGCCAAAGGATTCTCGTGAGCAAGCGCACCTTCCAGCCGAACAACCGTCGCCGCGCCAAGAAGCACGGCTTCCGCCTCCGTATGCGCACCCGCGCCGGCCGCGCCATCCTGGCCGAGCGTCGTCGCAAGGGCCGCGCGAAGCTCAGCGCCTGACGCCTTGCTCGCCCGCGACTCCCGCATGCGGGACTCCGGCGACTTCCGGCACACGATCAGGCGGGGGGCCAAGGCGGCCACTCCGACACTCGTGGCGCACGTCGCCAGTGGAACCGACGGACCTGTGTCCGTCGGTTTCGTCGTGAGCAAGCAGGTCGGCGGGGCCGTCGAGCGCAACCGCGTGAAGCGGCGGCTGCGGCACCTGGTGCGTGAGCGGATCGAGTCACTCCCCCGCGGCACGCAGCTCGTGGTGCGGGCACTGCCGGCAGCCGCCGGCGATCGTGCACGCGGTGCGGGGCTCGGCGACGATCTCGACACCGCGCTCGCGACGGCCCTCAAGCGGTCGGCGCGCTGACGTGGTGCGTCTCCTGCTGATCTGGCTGCTGCGGGCCTACCGGTTCGCCATCAGTCCGTTGTACGGCCAGGTCTGCCGGTACCACCCGTCGTGCTCGGCGTACGCGCTCGGAGCGGTCGAGACCCACGGTGCCCTGCGCGGGTCGTGGCTCGCGGTCCGGCGACTGTCCCACTGTCATCCGTGGAGCGACGGCGGGTACGACCCCGTCCCGCCTCGGAAACCAGACCGCAGGTCGACGCGTTCCGCCCCGGTTGATCGCACCACCTCCCCTGCCGCCTCACCCCATTCCGCGCCGGCCCAGCCGGCGTCCCCCTGAGGAGACTGATGTTCGACTTCTTCGGCGAGATCGGCTCGCTGATCATGACGCCGCTGTACTACGCGGTCTCGGCCGTCCTGCTCGCCTGGCACTGGGTGTTCGACCACATCCCGGGGATGAGCGACGGGTGGGTCTGGGTGCTGTCGATCATCGGCCTCACCGTGACGATCCGTGCCCTGCTGATCCCGCTGTTCGTCAAGCAGATCAACAGCAGCCGCAACATGCAGCTGTTGCAGCCCAAGATCAAGGAGCTGCAGAAGAAGTACGGGCACGACCGGGAGCGCCTGACGCAGGAGCAGATGAAGCTCTGGAAGGAGACGGGCACCAACCCGTTCGCCTCGTGCTTGCCCCTCCTGGCGCAGATGCCGATCTTCTTCGCCCTGTTCCGCGTGATCGACCAGGCCGCCAAGAAGGGCGCCGACGGCGCCAAGGGCCTGCTGTCAGGCGAGGACGCCGAGTCGCTCAGCAACGCGAAGTTCCTGGGCGGCCGCATCGCCGAGACGTTCATCAACGCCGAGCTGTTCGAGACGCGGGTGCTGGCGATCTTCCTGGTGCTGGTCATGTGCGCCACGCAGTTCACGACGCAGCGCCAGCTGATGGCCAAGAACATGCCGGCCGATGCGCTCAGTGGCCCCTACGCGCAGCAGCAGAAGATGCTGCTGTACATCCTTCCCCCGGTCTTCGCGATCGGCGGCATCTTCTTCCCGCTGGGCGTGCTCTTCTACTGGGTCACCTCGAACTTCTGGACGATGGGCCAGCAGCTGTTCGTGATTCGTCGCAACCCCGCGCCGGGCACGCCGGCCTTCAAGGCCAAGCAGCAGCGCGACGCCGCGAAGGGCAAGTCGACCGCGCCCGATCCCACCGTGGTGGAGAAGAAGGACGTCACGCCGCCGGCGCGGACACAGCCGAAGAAGAAGACTCGTAGTCAACGCAAGAAGGGTGGCCGCTGATGAGCGCCGATGCGAACAAGCTGGAGGCCGAGGGCGACATCGCCGCCGACTTCCTGGAGGGCCTGCTGGACATCGCCGACCTCGATGGCGACATCGACATGGACGTCGACGGCGACCGCGCGGCCGTCTCGATCGTGGGAGGGCAGCTGTCGCACCTGGTCGGGCGTGACGGTGAGGTGCTCGACGCCCTGCAGGAGCTGACCCGTTTGGCGGTCTACCGCGAGACCGGTGAGCGCAGCCGACTGATGCTCGACGTCGACGGCTACCGGGCCGAGCGCCGCGTGGTGCTTCGTGAGCAGGCCGCTGCCGCGGTGGCTCGCGTCGAGGCTGGTGAGGATCGCGTCGAGCTGACGCCGATGTCGGCCTTCGAGCGCAAGGTCGTTCACGACGCCGTGGCGGAGGCGGGCCTGCGCAGTGACTCCTCGGGCGCTGAGCCGCGTCGCTTCGTGGTCGTGCTGCCCGCGGAGGGTGGTTCCCCGGCCGCTCCGGCCGCTGAGGTCCCGGCGGAAGACGCCGTGGCGTCCAGCGATTCATGACCGTTTCACGTGAAACGCCCCCACCGCCGGAGGCGGCGGGGGCGTTCGTGCATGGGTGGGGCCAGGCGCAGGCGTACGCGCAGATCCTCGCGCACGCGGGTGTCGACCGCGGTCTGATCGGCCCCCGCGAGGTTCCGCGTCTGTGGGAACGCCACCTGCTGAACTCGGTGGTGGTGACCCCGCGCATCCCGGAGAACGCCACGGTGGCCGACGTGGGCACCGGTGCGGGTCTGCCCGGCTTGGTCTGGGCCATGGCCCGGCCCGATCTCCAGGTCACACTGATTGAACCGCTGCTGCGACGCGTGACCTTCCTCGAAGAGACCGTCGACGAGCTGGGCCTGCAGAACGTGACCGTGGTGCGGTCGCGCGCTGAGGACGCCACGGGCACGTTCGACGTGGTGACGGCTCGAGCGGTGGCTGCGCTCGACAAGCTGATGACCTGGTGCTGGCCGCTCGTGGCACCCGGTGGCGTGCTGCTGGCACTCAAGGGCCGGACGGCCGCCGAGGAGATCGAGGCGGCGCGCCCCACCCTGCGGCGGCTCGGTGCGACATCGGTCGACGTCCGGACCTATGGTGAACTCGCGGTGCCCACGACCGTGGTCGAAGTCAGCCGGTGACCCGGCCGAGGACGCCGTTTCACGTGAAACATCGGAGGAGTCCATGAGCACCTTCCCGCCCGGCATGTCCGGCGCCGGCGATCGCCCCCCGACGGCCGATCAGCAGGAGTACCGGTCGGGTGCGGTGGTGCGCCCGGACGACGAGACCCCGCTCGCCCGCGAGGCCGCTGAGCACGTGACCCTCGCGCGTCGAGTCACGAGCATCACCGAGCTGCCCCGACCGGCGCAGACCCGCGTCTTCGTCGTCGCGAACCAGAAGGGCGGCGTGGGTAAGACGACCACCACGGTGAACCTCGCGGCAGCACTCGCGACCAAGGGTCTTCGGGTGCTGGTCATCGATCTCGATCCGCAGGGCAACACCTCGACCGCGCTCGACATCGATCACTTCGAGGGCACCCCGGGCGTCTACGAGGCCCTCGTGGAGGGCGAGCCGATCGCCGACCTGGTGCAGGACTGCCCGACCATTCCCGGCATCACCGTGCTGCCCGCGTCGATCGACCTGGCCGGGGCCGAGATCGAGCTGGTCTCGCTCGTGGCTCGCGAGACCCGTCTCGACAAGGCGGTGCAGAGCTACCTGCGCACGCGCGAGGACGCCGGCGACCGCGTCGACTACGTCTTCATCGACTGCCCGCCGTCGCTGGGCCTGTTGACGGTCAATGCGATGGTGGCGGGTCGCGAGGTGCTGATCCCCATCCAGTGCGAGTACTACGCCCTGGAGGGACTGGGGCAGCTGCTGCGCAACATCGACCTCGTGAAGGCGCACCTCAACCCGGCGCTGGACGTCTCGACGATCCTGTTGACGATGTTCGATGCCCGGACCAATCTCTCCTCCGGCGTGGCGAACGAGGTGCGGGAGCACTTCGGGTCGAAGGTGTTGACGAGCAACATCCCGCGCTCGGTGCGCATCTCGGAGGCCCCGAGCTACCAGCAGACCGTCATCACCTACGACCCCAGCTCTTCCGGTGCGCTCTCGTACCTCGAGGCCGCACGGGAGATCGCCGAGTCACCCCGAGCACAGGAGAAGCGATGAGCGAGCGCGAGCGAGCGAACCGAGGGCGCGTCATCGCGCTCCCTCCGTACCGTTGCTCTTCCATGGAGGGGGCGCGATGAGCGAGCGCGAGCGAGTGACCCGGCGGACCCGAGGTCTCGGCCGCGGCCTGGAGGCCCTGATCCCGGCCACGCCGGCCGAGGCCGCCGGCAGCGGTCTGCAGGAGGTGGAGGGCGCACGGTTCGCCGAGCTGCCGCTCGACTCGGTGACGCCGAACCCGCGTCAGCCGCGCACGGTGTTCGACGAGGAGCACATGGCCGAGCTGGTCCACTCCATCAAGGAGGTGGGTCTGCTCCAGCCGGTGGTGGTGCGTCCGGTGGGCGACGACCGCTACGAGCTGATCATGGGCGAGCGCCGCTGGCGCGCCTCCCGCCTGGCCGGCATGTCGACGATCGGTGCCATCGTCCGCGAGACGACCGACGAGGACCTGCTGCGCGATGCGTTGCTGGAGAACCTGCACCGCTCGCAGCTCAACCCGCTGGAGGAGGCGTCGGCGTACCAGCAGCTGCTGGACGACTTCGGCTGCACGCAGGAGGAGCTGGCCCAGCGCATCGGACGTTCACGTCCGCAGATCAGCAACACGCTGCGGCTGCTGCGGCTGACCCCCGCGGTCCAGCGCCGCGTGGCCGCCGGCGTGCTGTCGGCCGGGCACGCCCGCGCGCTCGTGACGGTGGCCAACCCCGAGATCCAGGAGCGCCTCGCGACGCGCGTCGTGGCCGAGGGTCTGTCGGTGCGGGCCCTCGAGGAGATCGTCACCCTCGGCCCGGAGGACCAGCCGAAGCGGGCGAGCCGCAAGGCCGCCCCCACGGTGTCGGCCCCACGGCTGGCCGATCTCGCCGAGCGGCTCTCGGAGCGCTATGACACCCGGGTCAAGGTCGACCTGGGGCGCAGCAAGGGACGCATCACGGTGGAGTTCGCGACGGTCGACGACCTGGAGCGCATCATCGCGCTGATGGATCCCCGCCCACCGAGCTGAACCAGCAACACATATACAAATCCCCTTGTCGATTTATCGACAAGGGGATTTGTAATCTAGAAACGAGGCGCTCAGAGGTGCTTGTCGAGCTCCTTGAGCAGCGCCGACTTGGGCCGCACGCCGGTGATGGACTGCACCAGCTCGCCCTTGTTGTAGAGGTTGATCGTCGGCAGGCCCACCACCCGGTACTGCGCGGGGGTGACGGGGTTGGCGTCGGCGTCCATCTTGACGATGGTCAGCGCATCGCCCTTCTCGGCGGCGATCTCCTCGAGGATCGGCGCGAGCTGACGGCACGGGCCGCACCAGTCGGCCCAGAAGTCGACGAGCACGGGGCCGTCGGCCTTGAGGACCTTCTCCTCGAAGTCGGCGTCGGTGACGGCATCAAGCGTGGCCATGGTGATCTCCTTCGGTGCGGGACTGAGCGTGGGAATGACGGTGATGAGTGTGGGGTGCTACTCGGCCCACTGGGCCATGGCGACGTCGGGCGCCGGCTCGCCGGCGTGCTCGATGTCGGCCAGGTAGCGCTCGGCGTCGAGGGCCGCGGCACACCCGGTGCCGGCCGCCGTGATGGCCTGGCGGTAGGTGTGGTCGACGAGGTCACCGGCTGCGAAGACGCCCGTGAGGTTCGTGGCGGTCGAGCCGGGCTTGACCAGCACGTAGCCCTCGTCGTCGAGGTCGACCTGGCCGGTCAGCAGCTCCGAGCGAGGGTCGTGACCGATCGCGATGAACAGGCCGGTCGCGTCGAGGCGGCGCGTCTCACCCGTCACGGTGTCGCGGAGGGTGAGCCCCTCGAGGCGGTCGTCACCGTGGATCTCGGCGACCTCGGAGTTCCAGGCGAACTCGATCTTCTCGTTGGCGATGGCGCGGTCCTGCATGATCTTGGAGGCACGCAGCTCGTCGCGCCGGTGCACGAGGGTGACCTTCGCGGCGAAGCGGGTCAGGAAGGTGGCCTCCTCGACGGCGGAGTCGCCACCGCCGACCACGACGATGTTCTGCTCGCGGAAGAAGAAGCCGTCGCACGTGGCGCACCAGCTGACGCCGTGACCGGACAGCTCGTCCTCGCGGGCCACACCCAGCTTGCGGTAGCCCGAGCCCATGGCCAGGACCACGGCGCGGGCGCGGTGCGTCGTGCCGTCACCGAGGGTGACGGTCTTGATGTCACCGGTGAGGTCGACCTCGGTGACGTCGTCGGACACCAGTTCGGCGCCGAACCGCTCGGCCTGGGCACGGAAGTTGTCCATCAGGGCCGGGCCCATGATGCCCTCGGGGAAGCCGGGGAAGTTCTCGACCTCGGTGGTGGTCATGAGGGCACCGCCGGCGGTGACCGAGCCCTCGAAGACGAGGGGCTCGAGGTTGGCTCGCGCGGCATAGATCGCGGCGGTGTAGCCCGACGGACCGGAACCGATGATGATCAGGTTGCGGACGCCGCTGGTGGGCTGCCCGTTCTGAGACTGTTCAGTGCTCATGGTCTGCTCTCTGCTGGTGACAGCTGGTTCAACACAGCCTAGTCCGCAGGCATTCCGCCTCGGCACCTGTCGTTCGAGGCGGGCAGGCGAACAGCTGGTTGGCCCCGTGAGAGGGCCCCGTGAGGGGGCGGGGCGCCTCAGGACCGGCCCTGCACCCGGATCTCGCGGATGTCTCCGCGGAACTGGTCGGGTCCTGCCGGCGGGAGCTCGCGCAACCACACCACCACGTAGCGCGTGAAGGTCAGGTCGGGCAGGGAGACCGTGACGTCGGCGCCGGCCTGGTCGACCCGCGCCGCCTCGGTGAGCTCGTCGACGTCGGTGGGACTGCCGTCGGCGCCGGGCGCGGCCGTGAGGATCGACAGGCTCGTGGGCTCGCCCCCCAGGGTCAGGCGCACCGAGTCGACGTCACGCAGGGAGCCGAGGTCCAGCACCAGGCCCACACCGTCCTTGAGCCCACCCAGGTCGGCGCGTCGGTAGTAGAGGGACGTGGTCCAGCCGGTGGAGGGGTCGCCGTCGATGGCGAGCTCGGTCTCGTCGGGGTTCTCGGTCCCGTCGCCGCCCTGCGGGTCGAGGTCGGTGACGGAGGTGACCTCGAGAGGTCCGAGCTCGCCGGTGGCCGAGGGCGTGGGCTCGGCAGCGGTGCCCACGGTCTCGCGCCCCGCGAGCAGGCCGATGACCGCGGCGATGACCATGACGCCGACAACGCCCAGCGCCACGAGGCCTCGCTCGCCGCGGGTGAGGCTGCGGAGCCGGGCGAGCTGTCGCTCGGACGTGGTGGGCGGCGCGGGCTCGTAGGCCTTCGGGCGGCGACGCGGTGGCTCGAGTCCGGGGGGCGGCCCCACGGGCTCGATCACGGGGTCGTGGCGCGAGAGGTCGATCGACGTCGTGGGATCGGCGACAGGGGCCACCTCGACCGTCTCGGACCGGTCGGCGAGACGGTGCAGCTCCCGGGCCACCTCGGCCGCTGTCGTGATGGGAGCACGGTGGTGCACCGGCGGATGACCGAGGATGCGGTCGCAGACCGCATCGACGTCACGATCGATGCCGGCCCGCACCTGGCGCGGACGCAGGATCCGGCCGTGCTCGGTCGGGGCGGCACGCAGGCCGTCGACGTGGCCACCGGGCCACCGGCTCACGAGGCAGGCGTACAGGACCTTGCCGAGTCCCTGCACGTCGAGACGCTCAAGGTGCTGGCGCTCCAGCGGCCCGTCAGGAGTAGAGGTGGGCGCCAGCGCCGTGGCCACGCCCAGACCCACGACCCGCACGGCGCCCGACTCCTTGAGCAGCACCTGGTGGGGGGTGAGGCGACGGTGGTACTGGCCCAGGGCGTGGGCGTGGGCGAGTGCCTCGGCCACCTCGGCCACCACGGCGGCCGCTCGGCTGCTGGGCAGCGGGGCCTGGGCCAGGACGGCATCGAGCGAGAACGCTCGGGCCCACTCCCGCACCACCAGGTGATGCCCACGGTCGTCCTCGATCAGGTCGAGCACCCGCAGGAAGCGCGGATCGGTGACGGCGGTGGACCGGCGCGCGGCGTCGAGGAAGCCGTCGGCGCGGGGATCGTCGCTGGGGAGCAGCTCGAGCCCGACGTTGCGGGAGAGGACCGCGTCGTGCGCACGCCACGTGGTGGCGCCCAGACGTTCGTGCACGAGGTCCTGGAGGTGGTAGCGCTGGGCGATGACGTCCCCGGAGATCAGCGACCGCCGCTCCGTCATGACCCTCCACCCCTTCCTGTCGTCAGTGTAGGTCGCACCAGGCCTAACGACGGCGAAGCACGGACGTCACCAGGTGCTGAATTTCCGTGATCCGGACCAGCCGGGCAGCCAGCAGGTACGCGAGGCCGCCGGCGGCACCCGCGACGGCCAGCGTGAGGAGCGCCCCGACCGGGCGATCACCCTCGATGCCGGCCAGGGCGAGCAGCTCGATACTGCCCAGCATGGCGGCGGCGGCGATCGCGCAGGCCACGGTGGCGCGCACCGCGAAGCGCAGCATCTCGGCGTCGACGATGCGTCCGCACCGACGGGAGAGGACCCAGACCGAGGCGATGCTGCCCACCAAGTAGGCGAGGGAGAACGACACCGCCAGCATCGACGAGACGTACACGGGGGCCACGAGGTTGGTCAGCACGATCGCGGCCGTGACGTTCACGCCGGTCACGAGCACCTGCAGCAGGAAGGGCGTGCGGGTGTCCTCGTCGGCGTAGAAGCCGCGCAGCATCAGGAAGTGGACGCAGAACAGCACCATGGCCGGGGTGAACCCGACGATCGTGTCGCCGATGATCCGGGCGTCGTCACTCGCGGCACCGAGCGAGATGGCCGACGCGAGCTCGTGCCCGAGACAGGCGAGCGCCACGGCCACCGGGGCGATCACGACCAAGGCCATGCGCAGCGTCCGGCCCAGCTCGAGGCCCATGCGGGGCAGCTGGCGGTCCTGGGCGAAGCTCGCGAGGGTCGGCATGACGGCGGTGGCCAGCGACACCGTGATGACGCCGTGGGGGACCTGGCTGATGAGGAAGCCCAGGCCGTAGACGGCCGATCCCGACCCCTCCACCTCACGCTTCGCGGCGGCCAGGTTTCCGCCGGTGCCCAGGCGGTTGACCACGACGAAGGCGACCTGGTTGACCGCGATGAACGCGAGCGTCCAGCCGCCGAGGCGCACCGTGTGGCCCAGGCCCACGCCGCGGAAGTCGAAGCGCGGCCGGTAGTGGAAACCGGTGGCCCGCAGGTAGGGGATGAGCACGGCCGACTGCACGACGATGCCGAGCGTGGAGCCGATGCCGAGCAGCAGAGCCTCGCCGAGCGTGAACCCGTCGCTGCCGCCCTCGCGGCCGAACACCACGACGTAGCTGCCGAGGGCCAGGCAGGCCACGACGTTGTTGACGATCGGTGCCCACATCATCGGGCCGAAGCGACGACGTGCGTTGAGCACCTGGCCCACCAGCACGAAGGCCCCGTAGAAGAACACCTGTGGCACGCACAGGTACATCAGCAGCCTCGCCGACTCCCGCTGCTCGCTGAACTCGGCCGTGAACAACAGGGAGTCGAACACGACGCGCAGCAGCAGCGGGACCGCCACGACCAGCAGCACCGTGGCGGCCAGCAGGACGAGGAGGCCCAGGGTGATGATGCGATTGGCGTAGGCGTCACCACCGTCGTCGTCGCGCCGCATGGCCCGCACCAGCTGCGGCACCAGGACGACGTTGAAGACGCCGCCGGCCACGAGGATGTACAGGCTGTTGGGCACCGAGTTGGCGCTGTCGAAGAGGTCGGCGTCGAGGCTCGTGCCGATGGCCCAGATCAGCAGCAGCGCGCGCAGGAAGCCGGTGAGTCGCGACACGATCGTGCCGAGGGCCATCCACGCGCTGGCGCGGGCGACGTCCCCGGAGGAGTCGCTCATGCCGGTCCGTCCTCATCCGGCTCATCCGGCTCATCCGCACGCGACCGGCGCGGCAGGACGAAGCGGCGGGCGAGAGCCAGCACGACGAGCGCCCCCGCGAGTCCCATCGCCACCCAGATGACGGTGCTGGCGTTGCTGGATCTCACGTTGAACTGGGCCGGGTTCCCGAGCACCTCGCCATCGGCCGTCACGAGGCTGGCGGTCAGCGACGTGGTGCTCTGCTGACCGACGTCGACGACGACGTTGACCGTGTTGCGGGCACCCGCCGGGATGTCGACCGGCTCGATGTCCGGCACCTGCAGCTGCGGATTGGTCGAACGCACCTGGATGCCGACCCGGATCGTGCGGTCGGTGGGGTTGGCGATCGTCAGCGGCACCTGCCCCTCCGATCCCGACAGGATGAAGGAGGGGGGACCCTCGACCGTCACGGCCGCGAGCTGGTCCTCGATCCGGGAGCGGGCCTCGCGGGCCAGGGCGATGGCCTCGGGGCCCTGTCCTCGCCAACGCGTGCCGACCAGCCAGGCCACCGAACGGGCGAGGTCGGTCGAGGCGGCCTCGTCGACGCTGATGGCGTCGAGCGTCGAGATGGCGTCCTGCAGCTCCAGGACGGACGCCAGCAGCTGGCCCGAGATGGGGGTGGCGGTCGGCAGCGGCAGGTCGTCCTCGTAGGTCGACAGCGGCTGGAGCAGCAGGTCGTCCGGCGTGGTGGGGACGGTGCCCGGCGCTGACCACAGTGCCGAGAAGTCGGCGGCACGCCACTGCGGCCCGGGGTCCCAGTCCGGGGGCACGACCGTGACGGCGTCGGCCCGCGAGTCCGGGTCGATCTGGCGCTGCAGCCCGGCGAGCGCCGACTCGGTCAGGATGCGCTGACGCAGGGTGAGGGCCGTCGCCGCTCCGGGCACCCCGGCGGAGAGGTCGTCGTCGACGAGCATCGGGACCGGGCCGGCTGTCGTGTCGGTGCGCAGGAGGGAGCCGTCACGGGTCGACCAGCCCGGCAGGTTCGCGGAGTCGACGATGAAGGGTTGGTCGCCGGCCTGGCGCAGCTGGGCGAGCAGCGCGGGCGAGAGGGCGCCTGGGCCGACCCAGGTCGCGCGGCGTCCGCTGATGCCGTGGGTGGCGAGCGCGTCGGACGTGGCGCGATCGATCGACTGGCGCAGCGCGGTGGACGTCTCCGGGTTCATGGAGAGCGCCTGCTGGTCGGGTTCTCCGTAGCCGATGACCCACGTGCTGACGCGCCGGGCGAGGTCGACGAGGTCGGCGGCGAAGGTCTCGACCGCCTCGGTCTCGGCCTCGGACAGCTCAGCGTCGGCCGGCAGTCCGCGTCCGTCGGCGATGGCGGTCAGCCCGTCGAGCAGGGCAGGGTCCAGCACGATCGTGCTGCCGGCCACCGGCGTCGTCTCGACGAGGTCGAGCAGGTTGCGCAACCGGCCGTCCTCGCTGACGGCCTCGACGAGCCGAGCGGCGTCCGGGTAGGTGCCGTCGGCCACCGGCGCGATCGGCATGGCGAAGGACCACAGCACCGACGTGGGCACGGCCGGGCGGTCGGGCGCCGTGAGCGGGACGAAGGTCGTGGCGCGCCCCACGGCCCGGTTGAGCCGCTCACCGTCGGGCCGGGTGCCGAGCAGCTGGATGCCCAGGGGGTAGACGCCCTCGGCCCCGGTGACGCCGAGGTCGGCCCATGGCACGGTCACGGTGAAGGTCGTCTCGTCACCGGGCGCGAGGTCACCGATGTTGTCGAAGGTGTCGAGCTTGGTGATCCGGTCACCGGTGTAGCCGGCGTCGTCGGCGACAGCCTGCGTCACCTGCGAGCGCGTCGTGAACGGGGTCCTGGGGATGACTAGGTAGGCCTGCAGGTTCGTCCAGGTGAAGTCGTTGCGATTCTCGACCGTGCCGGAGAGCGTGACGGGCTGACCGGGCGTGAGCGTCACGGGGGTCAGGGCCGTCAACGTGACGGTGAGGTCGGCCGGGTCGTCGTCGGCCGCCGCAGCTGGCGGGGCCGAGGTGACGGCGCCGAGGGTCGGGAGCGCGACCAGCGCGAGGGTCAGGAGGACCGACACCACGCCCCGGGGACGGCGACGCGGGAAGCGTCGGTCGGCGCGGCTCACCGCACCATGTTAGGGGGAGGGTGCGCGGAGGGGCATGGTCCGTAGACTGCGACACCGTGCCCCCGCCGATTCTCGACCCCGCCCAGCAGGCGCGCATCGACGCGCTGCTGCGCGACGTCCCGATGCTGACCGAGCTCGGACGACGCTTCGCCGGGGCCGGCTTCGAGCTCGCGCTCGTGGGCGGGCCGGTGCGCGACACGCTGCTCGGGCGTGGCGGCCAGGACTGGGACTTCACGTCGTCGGCCCGCCCCGACGACATCGAACGGGTCGTGTCCGGATGGGCCGATGCCACGTGGGACGTCGGACGCGAGTTCGGCACGATCGGCGTGCGCAAGGGCAAGGCCCAGATCGAGATCACGACGTACCGCTCCGACGTCTACGACCCCGAGTCGCGCAAGCCGCAGGTCGCGTTCGGCGACACCCTCGAGGGGGACCTGTCGCGCCGCGACTTCACCGTCAACGCGATGGCGCTGCGGCTGTCCGACGGCGCGTTCGTCGACCCGTTCGACGGACTCGCGGCGTTGACCGCCCGGCAGCTCGACACCCCCGTCACGGCCACGCAGTCCTTCGACGACGACCCCCTGCGGATGATGCGGGCCGCCCGCTTCGTCGCGCAGCTCGGCTTCGAGCCCTCGCCGGCAGTCGTCGAGGCCATGACGGCGCAGGCCGAGCGCATCACGATCGTCTCGGCCGAGCGGGTGCGTGACGAGATCGACAAGCTGCTGTGTGCGGTCGACCCCGTGCCGGGACTGCGGCTGCTGGTCTCCTCCGGCATCGCCGACCACGTGCTGCCCGAGCTGCCGGCGCTCCGCCTCGAGCGCGACGAGCACCACCGGCACAAGGACGTGTACGAGCACTCGCTCACGGTGCTGGAGCAGGCGATCGCGCTGGAGCCTCGTCTGGGCGACGGCCCCGACCTCGTCATCCGGTTGGCGGCGCTCCTGCACGACATCGGCAAGCCGCGCACCCGGCGGTTCCAGCCCGGGGGCACGGTGACCTTCCACCACCACGACGTCGTGGGCGCCAAGCTGACCCGCAAGCGCATGCGGGCGCTGCGCTACAGCAACGACGTCGTCGAGGCGGTCGAGAAGCTGGTCGAGCTGCACCTGCGCTTCCACGGCTACGGCTCGGGCGAGTGGACCGACTCGGCGGTGCGGCGCTACGTGCGCGACGCCGGCGATGAGCTCGAGCGCCTGCACGTGCTGACGCGCGCCGACTGCACGACCCGCAACGCCCGCAAGGCCGCCCGCCTGCAGCGCACCTATGACGACCTCGAGCGCCGCATCGAGGTCCTGTCGGAGGCCGAGGAGCTCGGCGCCATCCGACCCGACCTGGACGGCAACCAGATCATGGCGATCCTCGACCTGCCACCGGGCCGCGAGGTCGGCGAGGCCTACCGCTTCCTGCTCGACCTGCGCATGGACCGCGGCCCCCTCGGCGAGGAGCAGGCCACCGAGGCCCTGCGCGCCTGGTTCGCCGCGCGCCCCTGAAAAGGGACGAGCCCCGGGGACCGATCGGTCCCCGGGGCTCGCCGTCCAGCTGGTGTGACTACTGCAGCGAGAAGCAGGGCTCGCTGAAGTCGTAGTCGCTCGCGGTCGGACCCGCCGTGAAGTCCTGCTCGATCGAGACGCCCGACGGGGCGCTCGGGTCGACGCGGGAGATCACGCTCTCACGGAAGGCGACCTCGTTGGGCTCACCGTTGGAGGCGCCGGCCTCGTTCGGCAGCATGCCCTCGTAGTCGACCTCCTCGAGCTCCCCGGCAGCCTTCACCAGGTTCTCGCGGCTGATGCCACCGTCCATCTCGGCCGCGGCCTCGAGCGCCGCCAGGAGCGGGTAGCTCCAGGCCCAGCCGGACGTGTAACCGTCGTTGGGCTTGACGTCCGGGCCGAGGGCGTCACGCATGGCCTGGTGGCCCGGCGTGTCGGTGCCGAACGGACCCCACGGACCGGCCTGGAAGTACAGCGCCTGCAGTGCCGGCGCGGCGGCCGACCCCAGCAGGGCCGGGTTCCAGGTCGGGCTGGACCCGACGACGGTGCCCTTGAAGCCGTTCTGGGCCAGGCCGCCGACGATCGTGGCCATCTCGGCCGGACCGGTGGAGACGAAGACCAGGTCGGCCTGCTCACCCAGGATCTGCTGGATGGCACCGGTCTGGTTGTCGGCCCCGTTCGGCGTCTCGACCTTGACGAACTCCATCTCGTTGGCCTTGGCGGCCACCTCGACACCGGCGGCGGCGTCTCCGCCGTAGTCGCCGGGGTAGCCGACGGCCACGACCTTGTTGGTGGCGCCACGGTTCTCGACCGCCCAGTCGACGCCGTTCATGGCCTCGAAGCAGTAGTTGGCACCGGACTCGAGGATCTGGTCCTCGAACTCCCACGCCGAGTTCCACGAGGCCGGGACGCCGATGACGTCGTCGGACTTCATGTCCTCGAGGATCGCGAGGGTCTGCGAGGACCCGAGGGTCTGCGCGAGGGCCAGGATGTCGTCACGCATCTCCTGGTACTTGCGGTTGTGGATCTCGGGGTTGTACTCGGCGTCGGCGATGTTCTCCTCGAGGCTGATGTCGTAGCCTCCCACGCCACCGTCCTCGTTGACCTTCTCCCAGAACGCCTTCTGGGCGTCCGTGATCGGCACCGCGAGAGGAGCGAACGGGCCCTTGGTGAGGTCGGAGATGGCGCCGAGGTAGATGCAGCCGTTGTCGGCGTTCACGGCGTTGGGGCAGGCCTCGTCGGTGATGCCGCTGCCGGCCTCACCGCCGCTGCCACTGTCGTTGCCGCGACACGCGGTGAGCACGAGGCTGGCGGTGACCGCACAGGCGGCGACCCGCAACAGGGTTCGTTTCGTCATGCGGGATTCCTTTCGGACGATGCCGGTCATGGGACCGGCTGGGGGGTGGAGGTCGTGTCGGATCGAAGGGGCGGGATCGAAGGGACGGGGTGGACAGGTGGGGCGGATCGAAGTGAGGTCAATAGCTGAACGGCCACCCCTTCCAGTAATTACGTATTCGCATCCAGATGCCGAAGAGGCCCCGAGGCTCGAAGATCAGGAAGCCGATGATCAGCAGGCCGTAGAGGATCGCCTCGAGCTGGAAGACGCTCAGGAAGCCACCGCTGCCGGCCGTCGTGCTGATGAAGGGCATGAAGTGGGCGATCTCGCCCGAGATGCGGCCCAGTGACGTCACGAAGAGGGCGCCCATGATCGAGCCGCTGATGGTGGCGACGCCGCCGATCAGGATCATCGCGAGGTACTGGATGCTCAGCAGGAGGCCGAAGGTGCCGGGCTCGAAGACGCCCACCACCGCGAAGTACAGCGCCCCGGCCACGCCGGCGAAGAACGACGACATCGCGAACGCCATGATCTTGTACCGGGTGAGGTCGACGCCGATGACGGCCGCCGCGACGTCGCGGTCGCGCACCGCCGAGAAGGCCCGGCCGACGCCCGATCGGGCGATGTTGCGCCCGAGGATCGCGAACACGATGAGGAAGATCAGCGCGAAGAGGAACTGTCGCTGCTCGCGCTCGAGCATGACGCCGAGCACGGGCCCGGTGTCGTTGAGGTCGAAGCCGAAGACCACGAGGTCGGGGCCGCGGCGACCGACGCCGGGTCCACCCGTGAGGTCGCGCGACTCCCGGAAGATGTGGTCGCCCAGGAAGACCAGCCCGAGGGTCACGATCGCGAGGTACAGACCGCGCAGTCGCACCGCGATCGGGCCGACGAGCAGTCCGGCGAGGGCGGCCACGACGCCGGACGCCGGCAGCCAGATCCACATCGGCAGGCCGTAGCCCAGCACCGCACCGTCGGGGTCACCACCCAGCACCGCACCCGTGTAGGCGCCCAGCCCGATGAAGAACGCGTGGCCCAGCGAAACCTGACCTGCGTACCCCGTGACGAGGTTGAGGCCGATGGCGCCGACCGACGCGATGAGGCCGAGCGTCAGCACCAGCAGCAGGTCGTCGGTCAGCATGAACGGCAGGCCGAAGGCGACCAGGATGATCGCGAAGGTCGACCGACGCTTGGCCGGCGTGTTGAGGAGCGTCATGTCCTCGGCGTAGGACGTGGTCGCGAGCGGACGCCCGCGCAGCCCCCGGGAACGAGTCTTGACCATGCTCATACCCGCTCCACCTCCTTGGTGCCGAAGAGTCCATAGGGTCTGATGAGCAGCACCAGGAACATGAGGGCGTACGGCGCGACCAGCGAGAAGTTGTTGCCGAGCCACGGGGCCACATCGGGCTGGTAGCTGGCGGTGAGGGCCTCGATGACGCCGACCGCGAGGCCGCCCACGACGGCCCCTGGCACAGAGTCGAGGCCGCCGATGATGATGGCGGGCAGCGCCTTCAGCGCGATGATCCAGGTGGCCTGGTCGATGCCGGCCGTGCCCGCCGCGACGAAGGTTCCGGCGATGGCCGCGAGGCCACCGGCGATCGCCCAGGCGAGCGCGAAGATGACGCCGACCCGGATGCCCTGGGCCATCGCGGTCTCCTGGTCGAGCGCGGTGGCCCGCATCGCGAGGCCGGCCCGGGTGTACCGGAAGAACAGCGCCAGGGCGACGACCGTGACGATCGTGACCGCGATGAGCCCGAGGCGCTGCTGCGAGATCGTGATGCCGAAGAGCTCGTACCGCTTCGTGCCGTTGGGATAGGTGACGATCTTCGACTGCACGCCGATGTAGCGGTTGGCGAAGATGCGCAGCACGATGTCGATGCCGATCGTGATGATCGCCAGGGTGAACACCGGCTTGCCGATCATCGGCCGCAGGGCCAGCCGCTCGACGATCATCCCGGTGAGGGCACCGGCCAGGACGGCGAGCACCATGCCGACCCAGAAGGGCAGCTCGAAGACCTTGGTGAAGTGGTATGCGTACAGGCCACCGGCGATCATGAGGGCCGGCTGCGCGAACGAGATGACGTGCGTGGCCTTGTAGATCATCACGTAGCCGAGGGCGAGCAGGGCGTAGATCGACCCCTGCCCCAGGCCGTTGACGACCGACTGGACGAATGCCTCCATCAGACGACCCCCGCCGAGCCGGTGGCCTTGGTCCCGGCGTACATGTCCTCGATCTCGTCCGAGAACTTTGCGGTGACCACCGAGCGCTTCAGCTTCTGCGTGGCGGTCAGCTCACCCGCGTCGTGGTCGAGCTCCTTGGTCATCAGGCGGAAGTCCTTGATCGTCTCGACGTTGGCGAAGCGCTGGTTGGTGGCCTCGACGGCCTCCTTCACGAGCGCGATGACCTCAGGCTTGGTCGTGAGGTCACGGAAGGTGGTGTAGGGGATGCGGCGCTTCTGCGCCCAGTTGCCGACGGTGTCGAGCTCGATGCCGATGAGAGCCGTCAGGTACTTGCGGCGGTCGCCCACGACCAGCGCCTCCTTGATGTACGGGGAGGCCTTGAGGCTGTTCTCGATCTCGCTCGGGGAGATGTTCTTGCCGCCGGCGGTGATGATGATGTCCTTGATGCGGTCGGTGATGCGCAGGTGCGTGCCGTCGACCCACTCGCCGACGTCGCCGGTGTGCAGCCACCCGTCGGCGTCGATCGTGGAGGCGGTGGCCTCGGGGTTGCGCCAGTAGCCCGCGAAGGTGCCCGCGTGCCGGGTCAGGATCTCGCCGGTGGTGTCGTCGATGCGCACCTCGGTGTTGGGCTGCGCCTCGCCGACGGTGCCCAGCACGACCCGGCCGGGCCGGTTGGTGGTGGCGACCGCGCTGTTCTCGGTCATGCCGTAGACCTCGTACATCGGCAGGCCGATGCCCATGAAGAACTCGAGCACCTCCGGCGCGATGGGAGCCGCTCCGGAAGCCGCGTACCGCGCCTTCGACAGCCCGATGCGCTCACGCAGCGGGCGGAAGCAGATGACCCAGCCGACCGCGTAGGCGAGTCGCGTCACCAGCGTGTGCTTGCCGCGGTTGGCCACGAGCCGGCTGCCGATGAACCGCGAGAGCTTCATGCCAATGCCGAACATGAGCCGCTTGAGCCGGGAGGCGCCGCTCATGCGGATCTGCACGCCGGCGACGATCTTCTCCCAGATGCGCGGGACGCCGAACACGATCGTCGGCTGGATCTCGCGCAGGTTCTGCTGCACCGTGTCGATCGACTCGGCGAAGTTGACCTGGCTGCCGACGGCCGCGTTGAACCACGTCGTGAAGACGCGCTCGGCCACGTGGCACAGGGGCAGGTAGGAGACGATCAGGTCCTTCTCGTTGGGCGGCGGGTCGATGAACGCCTCGCGCCCGCGGATGACGTCGACGACGAACTCGACGTTGGCCTGCGTCAGCATCGCGCCCTTGGGCGGCCCGGTGGTGCCCGACGTGTAGACCAAGGTGGCGAGGTCGTCGGGCTGCGTGGCGTCGAGCCGCTCGTCGACGGCACCGGGGTGCTGGTCACGGTGCTGGCGACCCATCGCGAGGAAGTCGTCCCACGACAGCAGGCGTGGATCGTCGTAGCGACCGCGGATGCCGCGGGGGTCGAGGTAGACGATGTGCGTCAGCTCGGGCAGGTCTCCCTCGGCGTCGAGCGTCTTGTCGACCTGCTCCTGGTCCTCGGCAATGAGGATGCGCGAACCGGAGTCGTGCAGCACGTGGTACACCTCGGGCGCGGGGTTGGTCGGGTAGAGGCCGACGGTGGCGGCGCGCACGGCGGTGATGCCGATGTCGGCGTACAACCACTCGCGGCGGTTCTCGCTGTGCACCGCGACGCGGTCACCCGGCTCGACCCCGAGGGCCAGCAGCGCATGCGCCACGAGGGTCGCCTGCTCCCAGTACTCGGTCCAGGTGACCTCCTCCCAGACGCCGTAGTTCTTCTCGCGCAGGGCGACCGCGGTGGGGTGGCTCGCGGCGCGGTCGCGGACCAGTCCGGCCAGGGGGGTCATGACGTCTCCTCCTCGTCATCGCCGCCGCCGAGGTAGGCGCGGACGACCTCGGGGTCGTCCTGCACCTCGGTCGGGGTGCCGGTACGGATGGGGGTGCCGAAGTCCATCGCCATCACCCGGTCGGCGAGATCCATGACCAGGCCCATGTCGTGCTCGACGAGGATCATCGGGATGTCCAGCTCGCCCTTGACGTCGAGGATGAAGCGCGCCATGTCCTCCGTCTCCTCGCCGTTCATGCCGGCGACGGGCTCGTCGAGCAGCAGCAGCGCGGGCTCCATGGCCAGGGCACGGCCCAGCTCGATGCGCTTCTGGATGCCGTAGGGCAGCATGCCGACGGGCAGGCGGCGGTAGGCCTCGATCTCGAGGAAGTCGATGATCTCCTCGACGTGGCGGCGGTTGGCGATCTCGCGCCGGCGGGCCTTGCCGAGCCACGCGACCGCGGACGGCCAGCCGTAGCCGAGGTGGTGGTGGCGTCCGAGCATCAGGTTGTCGACGACGTCGAGGTTGCTGAACAGCTCGATGTTCTGGAAGGTGCGCGCCATCCCGAGGCCGGCGATGCGGTGCGGTCGCTTGCCGAGGATCGACTGGCCGAGGAACGTCACCGACCCCTCCTGGGGCTGGTACACGCCGGACAGCACGTTGAAGATCGAGGTCTTGCCGGCGCCGTTGGGGCCGATGACGGCGAAGAGCTCGCCGGGGTAGACGTCGAAGTCGACGCCGCTGAGGGCGGTCACGCCCGAGAACCGCAGGGTGACGTCGCGCAGGCTCACCACCGGTTCGCCGGCGGGGACGTTCTGGTGGGCGTGCAGCACGCTCGAGGACTGGTCACTCATGACAACCAACGCTTCCGTCGCTTGTAGTGCTTGAGGTCGCGGTAGGAGGTGGCCATCTCGCCGCGGCCCAGGTAGAAGTCGCGGATGTCGTCATCGGCGAGCAGCTCGGCGGCCGGCCGGTCCATGACGACCTTGCCGTGCTCCATCACGTAGCCGTGCTGGGCGATCGACAGCGCCATCGACGCGTTCTGCTCGACGAGCAGCACCGTGGTGCCGCGCTGGTTGATCTCGACGATGATGTCCTTGATCTGCTTGACGACCTTGGGTGCGAGGCCCAGGCTCGGCTCGTCGAGCAGGAGCACCTTCGGCTGGGCGATGAGCGCACGGCCCATCGCCAGCATCTGCTGCTCGCCACCGGACAGGTAGCCCGCCGTGCGCTTGCGGCGCTCGCGCAGGACCGGGAAGAGGTCGTACACCTCGTCGATGGCCGAGGTCAGCGAGCCGCGGCGGGTGTGGCCGCCGACGCGCAGGTTCTCCTCGACCGTGAACTCCGAGAAGACGCGACGCCCCTCGAGCACCTGGCCGAGGCCGGCGCCGACGATCTTGCTGGCGTTCCACTTGTGGATCGGGCGGCCGTCCAGCAGCACCTCGCCCTTGGTGATGGCGCCGTCGTGGACGTCGAGGAGACCCGTGAGGGCGCGGAGCAACGTGGTCTTGCCGGCGCCGTTGGCGCCCAGCAGGGCCACGATGGATCCTTCACGCACCTCGAGGCTCACGCCTCGGAGCACCAAGATGACGTCGTTGTAGACGACTTCCAGGTTTGAGACCGTCAGCACGCAGGCCCTCCCGCTGTTCTGAGCATGACCGGGACACTAGCCGTGACGCCAGTCACAAGCAATCTGCCGCAAGGGTGCAATTTGATTACGTTCGGTGCATCCTTGCGGAATGACCACGCCATCGCTGCCGGCCAGGCGGCAGACGGACGGCCGAATGGCCCGTCGTGACAGGACCCGACAGAAGATCGTCGACGCGCACGCAGCGCTGTTGCGCACCGGCGACCTGCGTCCGACGGCTGCCCGGATCGCGGAGCAGGCCGGCGTGTCGGTCCGCACCTTGCGCGACGTCTTCGGCGACATGGAGACCCTCTTCCAGGCCAGCACCGACTACTGGCTGGTCAGCGACGAGTCCCTGCGGAGCACCGTCGACCCGGAGGCGTCGCTGTCGCAGCGGATCGAGGAGTTCTGCGTCGAACGGACCCGGCGCCTGGAGGCCATCGCGCCGGCCGCACGCGCTGCCGCGCTGCTCGAGCACACCTCGCCCGCGCTGGCGAAGAGCCGGCGAGGGCACGTGCAGCGGGTGGTCGACGAGGTCGAAGGACTGTTCGCCGCCGAGCTCTCGGCACTTCCCGAGCCCGACGCGGCTCGCGACGCCCTGGTGGCGGTGACCAGCTGGAACTTCTGGAGCATGCTGCGTGACGACCTCGGTCGCAGCGCCGAGGAGGCGGAGGCAGCGATGCGTCGCGCGGTGGCCGACCTGCTGGGCGCCGACTGATCCCCTCCCCCAAGCCCCTGCCGGGGACGGACGATGATGCATTGCGGTAGCCAGGGCTGCCCGAATCCATCATCGTTCGTCCCTGTAGGACCGCAGGATGATGCACTGCGGTAGCCAGGGCTACCCGAATGCATCATCGTCGGTCCCCCCGGACGCGACGAAGGGCCGGACCCCGGTGGGATCCGACCCTTCGTCAGTGCAGAGGCTCAGCCTCAGCGCTCGAGCTCACCGCCGATGAACTTCTCGAGCATCTCGCGACCGAGGTCGTCGGGACGCTGCTCCGGCGGGCTCTTCATCAGGTACGACGAGGCGCTCAGCAGCGCGCCGCCGATGCCGCGGTCCTTGGCGATCTTCGCCGCACGGATCGCGTCGATGATGATGCCGGCCGAGTTCGGGGAGTCCCAGACCTCGAGCTTGTACTCCAGGTTGATGGGAGCGTCGCCGAACGCGCGACCCTCGAGGCGCACGTAGGCCCACTTGCGGTCATCGAGCCACGCCACGTAGTCCGAGGGACCGATGTGCACGTTCTTGTCGTTGACCTTGCCCGACAGCGAGCCGGTCAGGTTCGACGTGACGGCCTGCGTCTTGCTGACCTTCTTGGACTCCAGGCGCTCACGCTCGAGCATGTTCTTGAAGTCCATGTTGCCGCCGACGTTCAGCTGGTAGGTGCGATCCAGCGCCACGCCACGGTCCTCGAACAGCTTGGCCATCACACGGTGCGTGATGGTCGCGCCGACCTGGCTCTTGATGTCGTCGCCGATGATCGGGACGCCGGCGTCCTCGAACTTGCGCGCCCACTCGGGGTCGGAGGCGATGAAGACCGGCAGGGCGTTGACGAAGGCGACGCCCGCGTCGATCGCGCACTGCGCGTAGAACTTGTCGGCCTCCTCCGAGCCCACCGGCAGGTACGACACCATGACATCGGCCTGCGTGTCCTTGAGGACCTGCACGACGTCGACGGCCGGAGCGTCGGACTCCTCGATCGTCTCGAGGTAGTACTTGCCGAGCCCGTCGAGCGACGGACCGCGCTGCACCGTGACGCCGGTGGGCGGCACGTCGCAGATCTTGATCGTGTTGTTCTCGCTCGCGGTCGTGGCCTCGGCCAGGTCGAATCCGACCTTCTTGGCGTCGACGTCGAACGCGGCCACGAACTCGACGTCCTTGACGTGGTACTCGCCGAACTGGACGTGCATCAGTCCGGGGACCGTGCCGTTCGGGTCAGCGTCCTTGTAGTACTCGACGCCCTGGATGAGGGACGTGGCGCAGTTGCCCACCCCCACAATGGCTACGCGTACCGATCCCATCGGGTCTCCTTCGTGTGTCATGGTCAAGCCGACCGGCTGGTGCTGCCGGAGTCGTCGGCGTCGCCGGCGGCGTCGCCGACCTGGTCCCCGGCAGCCTCGTCGGCGCCGGTGTATCCCCCTGCACGTTCGCGATCGATGAGCTCGGTCAACCATTCGACCTCGCGCTCGACCGACTCCAGGCCATGGCGCTGGAGCTCTCGCGTGTAGGAGTCCGCCCGCTCACGACCACGCTGGGTCGCGGTGCGGACGTTCTCGAGTCGCTCCTGCAGCCGGCTGCGCCGGCCCTCCAGGATGCGGACCCGTGTCGGCGAGTCGGTGCGCGCGAAGAACGCGAACCGCACGCCGAAGCTTTCGTCGTCCCACGTCGTCGGTCCCGACTCCTCCATGACCTGGGCGAAGAACTCCTTGCCCTCGGCCGTGAGGCGGTAGACGATCCGGTTGCGACGGCCACGAACCGGGACCTGGACGTCCTCGTCGGCGACGATGTGCCCGGTCTTCACGAGGACCTTCAGGCAGGGATAGAGGGTGCCGTACGACAGCACCCGCCCCCAACCGAGGAGCGCGATGAGCTGCTTGCGGAGCTCGTACCCGTGCATGGGCGAGTCGTGCAGCAGTCCAAGGATCGCGAGCTCGAGAGCCGCGCCGCGCCTGGCCATCACAAGTCCCGTCGTTTCGTGGAGTGGATATATCGAGACGATACATCACGATGTATCGAGACGATACATCGTTTCGTGTGATGGGGGAAACACGGCTCACGGACAGGGTTTTGCCGATTCCCGGGGAACCGGCACACTTGACCGGATCGTTGATCGGTCAAGGGGTCGCGCACGGGCGACCGCCCCGGCATCCGCCGGTGCACTCAGACTCAAGGAGGCCGGCGTGGCGACGAGCAGCCGAGCTGCCCAGCGTGGCGGCATCTTCAAGGCATTTCGCGCGATCGGTGGCGAGGACCGCGTCTGGTGGATCAAGACGCTCCGCTGGATCCTGTTCATCGTCGTGGCGGGCGTGCTGCTCGGGGCCCTGACCTTCTTCATCCTCTACCGCACGATCTCGATCCCGGATCCGAACGCGGAGTTCCAGACGCAGACCACGAAGGTCTACTTCTCCGACGGCACCACCGAGCTCGGCAGCTTCGCTCAGCAGGACCGTGAGTCGATCGAGCTCGACCAGGTGCCGGCCGCGATGCAGGCCTCCATCATCGCTGCCGAGGACCGCACGTTCTACAGCAACGGCGGCATCGACTTCAAGGGCATCGTGCGCGCCCTGCGCAACAACGCGACGTCCGACACCACCCAGGGTGCCTCGACCATCACCCAGCAGTACGTCAAGATCCTCTACCTGACGCAGGAGCAGACCTACACCCGCAAGGTGAAGGAAGCCATCTTGTCGATGAAGGTCGACAACCAGCTCAGCAAGTCCGAGATCCTCGAGGGCTACCTGAACACGGTGTACTACGGCAACGGCGCCTACGGCGTGCAGGTCGCGGCCCAGACGTACTTCGACAAGAACGCCGCCGAACTCACGGTGCCCGAGTCGGCCTACCTGGCGACGGTCGTCAACAGCCCGTCGTACTACGACCCCTACACACCGTCATGCGTGGCCAACCCCGAGGGTCCCGAGTGCGCCACGGAGACCGAGAGCCGCAACGAGCGCATCCTGCCGCGCTACAACTACGTGCTCGACGGCATGGAGTCCTCCGGCGCCATCACCGCGGCCGAGGCCGACGAGTTCCGCGACAACCTGCCGGCCTTCTCCACGGCGTCGATCAACGACCGCTACGCCGGCACCAACGGCTACCTGCTCAAGATGGTCGAGAACGAGATGGCCTCCCTCGAGTTCAGCGCCAACCAGGTGCAGGGCGGTGGCCTGCGCATCGTCACGACGTTCGACGCCGGGGCCCAGCAGGCCGCCGTCGACGCGGTCAACGAGGTGCGGCCCCCGGGTCTCGACGAGCTGCACACCGCCTTGGTCTCGGTCGAGCCGGGCACGGGAGCGGTCCGCGCGCTGTACGGCGGACCCGACTTCCTGGCGAGCCAGATCAACTGGGCCACGGCGGGGACGCAGCCGGGGTCGACGTTCAAGGTCTTCGCCCTGATCGCCGGGCTCGAGGACGGGTTCGGTCTGCAGTCACAGCTCAACGGATCCTCGCCGCTGAAGATCGGCAACGGCACGGTCGAGAACCAGGGCGACAGCGGTGGCGCGTCCTTCGGTCGCACCAGCCTCGCCTTCGCGACGGCCAAGTCCATCAACACCGCCTTCGTCGACCTCACCGACCAGATGAGCGACGGCGGCGACATCAGCACGGGCGCCACCAAGATCCTCGAGGCCGCCAACCAGGCGGGCATCCCCGAGTCGACCACCGAGGCGATCGACCCCGTGGCGGTCACGTCGCTCGGCTACGCGCCCGTGGCGCCGGTCGACATGGCCAACGCCTACGCCACGCTGGCCGCCAGTGGCAAGCGGGCCAGCTGGTACACGGTGCAGTCCGTCAGCAGCCGCAAGGGCGCGGTGCTCTTCGAGCACCAGGTCGACGCCGAGCAGTCCGTGCCGACAGACGTCGCCGCCGATGCGCTGTCCGCGCTGCAGGGCGTGACGCAGAGCGGCGGCACCGGAACGTCGGGCCGCACCGTCTGCCCCACCGCGGGCAAGACCGGTACCGCCACCGCGGGTGAGGCCGGCGACAGTCGCGTCTCGTCCTCGTGGTTCGTCGGCGCCACCCCGAAGCTCGCCACGGCCGTCATGTACAACCGCGGCGTCGGCAACGAGGAGCTGGAGGGATACCTCCGACCGTTCTTCGGTGGCACCTACCCGGCCCAGACGTTCCGCGCCTACATGAACGCGGTGGTCGACGAGAACGACTGCGGCACGTTCCCCAAGCCGGCCAACATCAAGCCCGACAAGGGTTCGCGCTACGTGCCGCCGCCGCCGTCCTGCGGACCGGGCGAGCAGCTCAACTCCGCCCGCAACGGCTGCGTCCCGCTGCCCGCGCCGACGTGCCCCGAGGGCACCCAGCTCGACGGCAGCGGCCAGAACTGCGTGCCGGTTCCGCCGCCGCCGCCGACGTGCCCGGAGGGCCAGATCGCGGACAGCAACGGTAACTGCCAGCCGGCCACCGTCGAGCCCTGCCCGCCGGGACAGACCGGTACGCAACCGAACTGCACGCCAACAACGGGCGGCAACAACAGCGGCGGCGGCACGGGTGGCGTGATCAACCCCAGCCGGCCCGCGCAGTAGGCGCCTGACTCAGGCGAAGGTCGTGGTGTCGAAGGTGGCGGTCGTGAAGCGCACGGCCGCCGTCACCACGTCGCCCACCGCGGGCGGCGTGGCCCCGGCCGGCAGGTAGAGCATCGAGGCCTGCATGTGCGGGGGCTCGACGAACCAGCGCTGGCGGCCGTCGATCGTGAACGGCGAGCGCGAGAGTCCCGCGGCCTCGAGACCGCCACGGGCGAACGACTTGCCGCGCGTGACGACACCACCGGCCTTGGGTGCCTCCAGCCCGACGCCGTGGCTGGTTCCGCCGGCCACCACCAGCAGGTAGCCGTCGCGCGGCACGGCCCGCTGGCGGTACCCGACGTGCTCACCGCGCGAGACGTGGTGGACGTCGAGCACGTGCGCGCGCACCGTGAGCGCGCCGAGGTCGCCGAGCCACAGGCGGGTGCCGATGCGCGGTCGCACCTCCAGGTGAGGCCGCTGCTCGCGCAGGCGCGCGAGCTCGGTCGGCGAGAGGTGGGAGACGAACAGACGGGTGGTCTCGACCTGCGAGGCGTCGAGGGCCGCGGCCCAGCGGTCGGCCTCCGCGAGGTGGCCGCCCTCGAGCGGAAGGTGGATGGCGAACCCCTCCACGACGAGGTCGCCCAGCACGGCCACGGCCGAGGCCAGCTCGTGCCGGTCGAATCCGTGACGGGCCATCGAGGTCTCGCCCTCCAGCACGACGCGGCTGCCCGGGTGGTGCTGCGCGAGCGCAGCGACGTCGTCGACCCGCCCGACCGTGTGCACCACGCGGGAGTCGTGCACGACGTCGGCGAAGAACGGTCGCCACGGGGTGAGCACCATGACGTCGCCGGCGAAGGTCTCGAGCGCCGCGGGCACCTCGGCGTACGTGCCGACCGCGATCGTGTCGAGGCCGAGACGGCCGGCCTCGGCGGCCAAGGTGTCGCGACCGAGCCCGTAGCCGTTGCCCTTGATGACCGGGACGATGCCCGGGGTCGCGGCGACGACCTCGTCGGTGTGCCGGTGCCAGCGGGTGGCGTCGACGTGCAGGTCGAAGCCCATGGTCAGCGCCTCCCCAGGTACGCCGTGAAGCCGCGGTAGAGCAAGCGGCTGATGGGCAGGTCCCACTCGCCGAGGTACTCGACGGCCCGGCCACCCGTGCCCACCTTGAACTGCACGAGCCCGACGTGCGAGTCGTCGGAGTCGAGGGTGTCGGTGATGCCGCGCAGGTCGTAGACGGTGGCGCCCGAGGCGAGCGCGTCGCGCATCATCCGCCACTGCACCGCGTTGGAGCCGCGCACGTCGCGCTTCTCGGTGGTGGAGGCGCCGTAGGAGTACCAGGCGTGGGTGCCGACCCGCACGAGCGTCGTGGCCGCGACGAGGTCACCCTCGTGGTGCGCCAGGTACAGGCTCATGCGCTCGGGGTCCTCGCCGGTCAGGGCGTCCCACATCGTGGTGAAGTACGAGAGCGGACGGGGCGTGAAGTGGTCGCGCTCGGCGGTCTCGGAGTACACGCGGTGGAACTCGGTGAGCTCGTCGCGACCACCCTGGGTGACCTCGACGCCGGCCTTGGCGGCCTTCTTGATGTTGCGGCGCCACTGCTGGTTCATCCCCTTCAGCACCTCGTCCTCGGTGCGGGGCGTGCCGTCGTCATGGGCCAGGGGCAGCTGGAAGTTGTAGCGGGGTTGACCTGCCGAGAACCCACCCTCGGTGGGGACGGGCCGCCAGCCGCGGGCGGCCAGGCCGTCGGCCACGGCCAGGGCCTCGGCATCGTTGTGGTCGGCCGGCAGGTCGTTGAGGGTGCGGAGCGCGTCGTCGGCGATGCCGGCCTTGACGGTGGGCGCGTCCCACGCGCGCGACACGATGGGCGGGCCCATGCGGATGGCGAACGCCTTCGCCTTCTTGAGGTGAGCGACCATCGGCGTGAGGGCCGCGTCGAGGTCGATCTCGCGCCAGTCGAGGTCGGGGCCCTCGGGCAGGTAGGCCAGGAAGCGCTCGATGCGCGGCACCGGGCGGAACAGCACGAGACCCGCCCCCACCAGGCGGTCGCCGTCGAACCAGCCGATCGACTCGGCCCGCCAGTCGGGCTTGACCGCGGCCCAGGCGGGGGTCTGCAGGAAGCTGACCGACGAGCGGGAGCGGATCCACTCCAGGTGCTCGGCGGTGGAGATGGTCCGGACCTGCAGGGGCGTCGTCACCCCGCCGAGGCTACCAACGGGCCACGACGCCGGCCCCCTGATGCTCGACCACCACTTCCCGTCGGCTGCTTCATTGGTTAGGCTCTCCTAAGGGCGTGCCACGCACCGTCGTCTTCCCGGCCGCCCGGAGGACCCATGGACATCCTGACCGCCACCGTGCGCGGGCGCCGACCGCTCAGCGCCCACCTCGTCACCATCGAGCTCGAGGTCGACGGCGACATGCCGTCCACCGGCATCGCCGACGAGTACGTGCGCCTGCTCATCGCCCCCCAGGGCCGCCCGCTCGTCCTGCCGCAGATCACCGACGACTGGCAGGTGGTGCAGCCCGAGGGCACCGAGCCGCCCGTCTCCCGCGTCTACACGATCTCCGACCACCGGGTCGTCGACGGTCGCGTGCGCATCGACCTCGACATCGCCCTGCACGACGCCGGCCCCGGGTCCGACTGGGCCCGCGGCTGTGAGCCCGGCGATGCGGTGGGCCTCATCGCGCCGCACGGGCTGTACGCCGCCCGCGACAGCGTGACCCACCAGCTCCTGGTCGCCGACATCACCGGCCTGCCGGCACTTGCCCGCATCCTGCGCGACCTCGAGCCCGGGCAGCAGGTCAGTGCCGTCGTCGTGCTGACCGACGAGGGCGACCGCATCCCGCTGCCCAGCCCCGCCGACGTCGACCTGCAGTGGATCGTGGTCGACGACGTGCCGGACATCGCGGTCGCGCTGGAGTCGGCCGTGCTCGAGGCACCGCTGCTGGAGTCCGACGTGCCCACCGGCCAGCGTTACGTCTGGTTCGCCGGCGAGGCCCGCGCCAGCCGTGGCGTGCGCAAGCACCTGCGCCGGGTGCTCGGTTGGCCCCAGACCGACTTCTACACCTGCGGCTACTGGCAGTTCGACAAGGAGGCGTGGGAGGCGCGGTACGCCGAGGTGCAGGCCGCCGTCGAGGCCGAGGCGCGTCGTGCCTACGCCGAGCTCGCCGAGCGCGACCAGGGCGCCTACCTCGACCGCATCGACGAGATCTACGAGGCCTCGGGCCTCTGAGCGCGTCTGACCTAGGCCACGTCGCCGAGGGACGGGCGCCGAGGCACGACGAGCAGGGTCATGCCCGCCTCGGCCGGCGTGCGGTTGGCCTTGCGGTGGTTGCAGCGCGTGCACGCCGCCACCGCGTTGTCCCACGTCAGCATGCCGCCGCGGCTGCGCGGAATGATGTGGTCGACAGTCTCGGCCTTGCCCCCGCAGTACGCGCACATGCCGTCGCGCGCCTTGATGGCCGACTTCGTGCACAGGTGCGAGCGACGGTGCATCCACTTCGCCACCACGTACCGCACGAGGCGCAGGACCTTCGGCCGCGGGAACGGTCCGTACGTGCCGCCGGCCTCTTCCTCGATGACCGCGACCTCACGCACCAGCATCTTGATGGCATGGCGCAGGGAGACTCGCTGCAGCGGCTCGTAGCTCGCGTTCAGCACCAACACGTACGCATCGGACATCGCAGTGCCTTTCCGGGATGAATCGTAGCGGGAGGCACGACGTACCACTGGTCATCTGTCCTGCCGTCCCGCACTGTTCACCCGCCGGGCTGTTCGCCGGGAGCGACCGGTGGAGGCCCGCGCTAGCGTCGAGATCATGACCGAGGAGCGCTACTGGGCCGACCCCGTGCCCGAGACCCACCGTCCCTACGTCGCCGCCGACGACCGCTACCAGCACCTGGAGTACCGCCGCGTGGGCACCAGTGGCCTGCTGCTGCCGCCGCTGTCGCTCGGCCTCTGGTACAACTTCGGCGACGACCGCCCGTTCGCCACGCAGCGCGAGATCCTGCGGCACGCCTTCGACCGCGGCATCACGCACTTCGACCTCGCCAACAACTACGGCCCGCCGTACGGCTCGGCCGAGGAGAACTTCGGGCGCATGATGCGCACCGACTTCCGCCCGTACCGCGACGAGCTCATCATCTCCAGCAAGGCCGGCTGGGACATGTGGCCCGGCCCCTACGGCAAGCTCGGCTCCCGCAAGTACGTGCTGTCGAGCCTCGACGCCTCGCTCGAGCGGCTCTCCGTCGACCACGTCGACATCTTCTACTCGCACCGCGCCGACCCCGTGACGCCCGTCGGCGAGACGGTCGCCGCGCTCGACACCGCCGTGCGCCAGGGCAAGGCGCTCTACGTGGGCGTCTCGTCGTACTCGCCCGAGCGCACCGCCGAGGCGGTCGCAGTGGCCCGCGAGCTCGGCACGCCGCTGATCATCCACCAGCCGTCGTACTCGATGGTCAACCGCTGGATCGAGCGCGGACTGCTCACGGTGCTCGACGAGCACGGACTCGGCTCCATCGGCTTCACGCCGCTCGCGCAGGGGCTGCTCACCGGCAAGTACCTCGGCGACGGCCCGGCCGACCGCTCCACGGACCGACCCTCCTTCGACGACGACGTGCTGACCGACGACCTCCGGGAACGCCTGCGGGGGCTCGCCGACGTCGCCGAGCAGCGCGGCCAGTCGCTCGCGCAGCTCGCCATCTCCTGGGTGCTGCGACCTGGTGGCGTCACGTCGGCCCTCGTGGGTGCGTCGTCGGTCGAGCAGCTCGACGAGAACCTCGCTGCCGCCGACCGCACCGACTTCAGCGACGAGGAGCTGGCCCGCATCGACGAGCTCGCGGGCGACACCGCGGCGGTCGACCTCTGGCGTTCCGTCGCCGAGCAGTAAGGATGACGCAGTGAATCTGAGAGAGGTCCTGACGGAAGCCTTCGGACGGGTGCCGGAGTCGGTGAAGGCCACGCTCGACGGGCTCGACGACCACCAGCTCACGCACCGGCCCACACCGGATGCCAACTCCATCGCGTGGCTCGTTTGGCACCTCAGCCGCGTGCAGGACGACCACCTCGCCGACGCCTTCGGCACCACGCAGGTCTACGTCGAGGCTGGCTTCGCCGAGCGGTTCGTCGCGCACTTCGACCATGCCGTCGACGACATCGGCTACGGGCACACCTCCGAGCAGGTGGCCGCCGTGCGCGCCCCGGCCGCGCTGCTCGGTGAGTACCTCGACGTCGTGCACGCGCGGACGGTCGAGCTGCTGACCGAGGTGAGTGACGCGGACCTCGACCGCGTCGTCGACGAGCGCTGGGACCCGCCGGTCACCCTCGGCGTTCGCCTGGTCAGCGTCCTGCACGACGACCTGGAGCACGCCGGCCAGGCCGCCTACGTGCGCGGACTCCTCTAGGCCTTGCCGCCCCCGGCGAGCGCTCAGTCCTGGCCGTAGGTGAACTCGAGCGCCTCGAGGGTCGCGGCCGAGCTCTCGACGGTGAGGTCGAGCAGCTCGCCGGCCTCGGTCGACCGCAGGGCCGCCAGCTGGTCGAGCTCACCCATCAGCGAGATGCCGGCCAGCTGCCAGCAGCGCTCGACGGGATCGTCCGCGAGGGGAGTGTCGGGCGCCCACCGCAGGTCGACCAGCCCCTGGTCGGCGAGCACCGCGGCGCGGGCCAGGTGCGAGCGCACGGCGTCCTCGGCCACGATCAGCGACGCGTCGAGGTCACCGGTCCACTCCAGGTCGGGCAGCGCGTGGATCTCCGCCTGGGGGTACGGGTCGTCCGGCAGCCAGCGCTCGACCGTGAACCGATGGGTGCCCTGGGCGATCATCACGACGGTGCCCTCGTCGGGGGCGATCTGGGCGATCCGCGCCATCGTGCCGACGTCGAACCGCGTCTCGCCGCCACCGGCCTCGGTCCCGCGCTCGATCAGCACCACGCCGAAGTCGGTCGGCTCACGGTCCATGACGACCTCGAGCATCGTCAGGTACCGGTCCTCGAAGAGCCGCAGCGGCAGCGGCATCCCCGGCAGCAGCACGGACGACAGCGGGAACATCGGCACGGCGGAAGGCATGCCTCGACCCTAGGGGCGTCCCGATCTGGGTGCCGGGTTGTCGCCAGGGGGACCGACGATGATGCACATGGGTAGCCCTGGCTACCCGCAAGCATCATCCTTCGTTCCCCCGGACCCCGACGACGATGCATTCGGGCAGCCCTGGCTACCGCAAAGCATCATCGTGCGTCCCCCGCAGGGCGATGGGCTGCCGGGCTACGCCCGGGCGCCTGCCTCGCTGCGCTCGGCCTGTGGTCGCGTCGAATTTGGCTGGGGTCCGTGCGTTCACGTAGACTCCGACGGTTGCCCGTTCTGGGCACACCTCCTGCTGCGGACCGTCCGCAGCCGTTCAGACCGAAGGAGGACGCATCTTGTCGACCGACACAGATCTGCGTCAGTACGAAGTCATGGTCATCCTCGACGCCAGCCTCGATGAGCGCACCGTCGCTCCGAGCCTCGACACCTACCTCAACGTGATCCGGTCCGAAGGTGGATCCGTCGAGAACGTCGACGTGTGGGGCAAGCGCCGGCTCGCCTACGAGATCAACAAGAGCACCGAGGGCATCTACGCCGTCCTCGACCTGCGCGCCACGCCGGCCGCGGTCAAGGAGCTCGATCGTCAGCTCGGGCTCAACGAGTCCGTCGTCCGCACCAAGGTCATCCGCCCCGACGTCAAGTGACGCCGGTCGCGCGGTTGTGGACGAGCTCTTCCGCTCTGTCCGTGCCGCGCGGTTGACTGGAGCACGACACCCCACACTCAGAAAGGCCGTCACATGGCGAACGAGACCGCGATCACCGTGATCGGCAACCTCACCGACGACCCGGAGCTCAAGTTCACTCCGTCGGGCGCCGCGGTTGCCAACTTCACGATCGCCTCGACCCCCCGCACGTTCGACAAGCAGTCGAACGAGTGGAAGGACGGGGAGGCGCTGTTCTTCCGTTGTGCTGCGTGGCGCCAGCTCGCCGAGAACGTGGCTGAGTCCCTCACCAAGGGCCAGCGCGTGATCGTCACCGGCAACCTGCGCATCCGCAACTTCGAGCGTCAGGACGGCTCGCGCGGCACCAGCGTCGAGATCAACGTCGACGAGATCGGTCCCTCGCTGCGCTGGGCCACCGCCAAGACCACCCGTGCGTCGCGTGACGGCGGCGGGTCCGGTGGTGGTGGCGGCTTCGGCGGCGGTGGCGGCGGCGGAGGTTCCGCCCCGGCCAACGACCCGTGGGCCTCCCGGCCCCCGGCGGCGGTGGCAACCGCGGCGGCGGCGCGCCGGCGAGCAACGACCCGTGGGGTGGCGGCGGCTCCGACGAGCCCCCCTTCTGATCCACCTTTCCCCATCCTTTAGCACTGCACTTTTCACCAGGAGCATCATGGCCAAGCCCGTTGTCCGGAAGCCGAAGAAGAAGAGCAACCCGCTCGCGGTCGCCGGCGTCACCGTCATCGATTACAAGGACACCGCACTGCTGCGGAAGTTCATCTCCGACCGCGGCAAGATCCGCGCGCGTCGGGTCACCGGCGTGTCCGTCCAGGAGCAGCGACAGATCGCCAAGGCGATCAAGAACGCTCGTGAGATGGCGCTGCTTCCCTACACCGCCACGACGCGCTGAGCGAGGAGACACTCACATGAAGCTCATCCTCACGCACGAGGTCACCCACCTCGGTGCCCCCGGCGACATCGTCGAGGTCAAGGACGGCTACGGCCGCAACTACCTGCTGCCCCGCAACTTCGCCATCCGGTGGAGCAAGGGTGCGGCTCGTCAGGTCGAGTCCATCAAGGCCGCGCGTGACGCGCGCGCCATCCACGACCTCGACGAGGCCAAGGCCATCAAGGGTCGTCTCGAGTCCGGTCCGGTCAACGTGCCGGTCCGCGCCGGCGAGGGCGGCCGCCTGTTCGGCGCCGTCACCGTCGCCGACATCGCCGAGGCCCTCGAGGCCGCCGGTGGCGCGGTCGACAAGCGTCGCATCGAGGTCGGCAACCCCATCAAGTCGCTGGGTGCGCACACCGTCTCGGTGCGCGTGCACAACGACGTGACCGCCCAGGTCAAGCTCAACGTGGTGGCTGCCAAGTAGGCACCACGGGTTCGAGCGCGAACCAGCACGCCAGCCCGGCCGACGATCGTCGGCCGGGCTGCGTCGTTCCAGGAGGTATGACGTGTCCCCCACCACGCCCGCCCACACCAGCACGACCCGCACGCCCCCCACCCGCAGGTACCGCCTCGCGGTGGTGACGGCCGCCCTGACCCTCGTCCTGGCCGCCTGCAGCGGAGACCCCGAGCCCCAGCAGGTCGACCGCGACGCCGTGCGCGACGGCGGCACCCTGCAGCTGGCGGTCTCCGCGCTGCCCGAGACGTTCAACGTGTACCGGGCCGCTCCCGGGTCGCCCGCCGCTCGGTTGCTCGATCCCACGCGCGGCAGCGCTCTTCGGGTGGCCGAGGAGGGCATCTGGAGCGTCGACGAGCGGTACGCCCAGTCGGTCGAGATCGTCGGTGACGCGCCGTTCGCCGTCGCGGTCACCCTGAATCCCGAGGGCGTGTGGTCCGACGGCTCACCCATCGACGCCGCCGACATGCAGGCGTTCGTCGCTGCCCAGAAGGCCGCCGCCGGCCAGGCCCCGGTCGAGGCCGCGCCGTGGGCCGCCGTGGCCGAGGTGGTGCCCGGCGCCGACCCGTACTCCTACACCGTCGTGTTCGCCGCCCCCGTCGCTGGCTGGCCGGCGCTCATCTACCCCGGCCTCCCGGCCGAGGCCACCGAGGCGGCGGTCTACAACGGCTTCACCGACGAGGCGCCTCCGTCCAACGGGCCGTTCGTCGTCGACGAGATCGACCGTGAGGCGGGCGCCGTCACGATGGTCCGCAACGAGCAGTGGTGGGGCGAGCCACCTGCGCTGGATGCGCTGGAGTGGACTGCGGTGCCGCCCGACGAGCAGCTCGCCGCGCTCGAGGACGGCGACCTCGATGTCGTCGAGGTGGCCGCCGGCCAGGGTCCCGACGTCGAGGGGGCAGGCGTCGTCACGAGCGCGCTCGGCACCGAGTTCAGCCAGCTGACGCTCAACGCCGGCAGCGGACCGCTGGCCAGCCCCGAGGTCCGGCGGGCGGTGGCCCTCGCGATCGACCGCTCGGCCCTCGCCGATGACGTCTCGGCGCTGTTCGGCCAGGATGCCGCAGTCGCCGGCAGCCTCGTGCTGCTGCCGGGCCAGGAAGGGTACGCCGACTCCGTGTCCACAGTGCTGCCCCATGACCCGCAGCAGGCCGAGCAGCTGCTGGAGACGGCCGGCTACCGGCTCGACGGCGCGCAGCGTGTGGCCGCCGACGGCACCCCGCTGACGCTGCGCCTGCCCGTGCCCGAGGGCAGCGAGGCCAGCAGCGCCCGCGCCGAGCGTATTCGCGACGACCTCGCCGATGTCGGCATCACCGTCGAGATCGAGCCCCGTCCGGCCGAGACGTTCTTCGCCGAAGTGGTGGTGCCGCTCGACTTCGACCTGGTGACGTTCCTGAACGAGGCCGATCCGTTCGACGTCGTGGCCACCACCGACCGGCTCACGCCGCTCGACGGACCACAGAACTTCACCGGTCAGGCCGACCCGGGCGTGGTCGCGGCCGTCGCGGCCCTGCGCGCCGCCGTCGACCCCGCCGCTCGTGCCGCGGCCGCCGTGGCCCTCGACCAGGCCGTGCTGGCCGCCGTGGCCGTCGTGCCGCTGGTGGTCGAGCCCACGGTCCTCGTGGTGGGCGACGACGTCGTCAACTTGGTCGCGCAGCGGTACGCGTCGGTCGACTGGACGAAGGTCGGCTTCCGCGAGTGACGCAGTCGTCGGCGCGGCTCAGGCGCCGACGACGATCCAGGCGGTGCCGCGTCGCCGGCGTTCGAGGGTCACGAGGCGTCCCAGGATGAAGACGCCGTAGGCGACCCACAACCAGGTCAGGCCCGCATCGAGCGCGCCCACGGCCACGGCGCAGGGGGCGTAGACGACGAGGGTCACCACTCCGGCCCGCGCGAGGTAGCGGCCGTCGCCGGCGCCGATCAGCACGCCGTCGAGCACGAACACGACACCACTCAGCGGCTGCAGCAGGGCGATGACCACGAGGGTGCCCACCAGGGCAGTGCGGACGTCGGGGTCGCCGGAGAACGCCTTCGGCAGCACGGTCGACGACGCCAGCAGCACCGCGCCCAGCACGAGCCCGCCGCCGATGCCCCACGCCACCATGCGATCGGTGAGCCGCCGGGTCAGCTCCACGTCGCCCGCGCCGAGCGAGCGCCCCGTGAGGGTCTGCCCGGCGATCGCCACCGCATCGAGGGCGAAGGCGAGCAGCGACACGATGCTCACGGCGACCTGGTGGGCGGCGAGGGGTGCGTCCCCGAACGTCGCGGCGACCGCCGTGGCGAGCAGCAGGCTGGCGCGCAGCGTGACGGTGCGGATCAGCAGCGGCACGCCGTCGAGGGCGGCGGTCAGCACGCCCGACCACCGGGGCGCGAGGGGTGCGCCGGTGCGGCGGGCGCGGACGACGACGACCCCCACCAGCCAGGCGGCGGCAGCGCTTTGGGCCGCCACCGTGCCGATCGCTGCGCCCGCCAGGCCGAGGCCGACCCGGTGCACGAGCACGATGGTCAGCGCGGCGTTCGCGACGTTGGCCACCACGGCGACCAGCAACGGGGTCCGCAGGTCCAGCACCCCGCGCAGAGCGCCGGTGGCGGCCAGGACGAGCAGCAGGCCGGGCAGCCCGGCGCATCCGATGACGAGGTACGTGCGGGCGTGCTCGGCCACCTCGGGCGAGCTGGCCAGCAGGGAGGTCAGGGGCCGTGCCGCCACGGCGAGGACGACGCCGGTCGTCACGCCGATCAGGGCTGCGAGCCACAGCCCGGCGACCGCGGTGGCCGACGAGCGCGCCTCCTCGCCGGCACCGTGCTGACGGGCGACAGCGGCGGTCGTGCCGTAGGCGAGGAAGATGCACAGACCGACGACCGTCGTCAGGAGCGTGCCGGCGACCGCCAGTCCGGCCAGCTGTGGCGTGCCCAGGTGACCGACCACGATCGTGTCGGTCAACAGCATCAAGGGCTCGGTGACCAAGGCCGCGAAGGCCGGAGCCGCGATGGCGAGGATGCGCCGGTCGAGCGCGTCGGGACCGCGCACCATGAACCCCCGATCGGTCGTCCCAGTCGTCCCATCCACCCCGGCTGCACCGGGCTTCCCAGGGATCCCGGGCGGGTCGTGTCGACAAGTCTATGAACAGGTGACCGTGGACGACGGACGGGCACCATCTTTCTTTCCTCCACACCGGTGGATGACATCGTCGCAGGTCAGAGCACGTGTGCTGCGTCACACGTCTTCTCTGTCCACAGGTGTGTCCACCGCCTGTGCACATCCTCCACGGCGTTTTCCCCAGGCTGCGCGGTGTTGTCCACACCCCCTGTTGACGACACTCCCGGGCGGACTCGACCCACGTGGCACCGGGCACCTACTGTGAGCCGTCGGGCTCGTGAGGGACGAGCCTGCCCACCCCGCGACACGGCCTCGACGGACCGTCATGGACGGACTGTCCGAACCCACCCATACCGTGCTGGAGACGAAGGGAGCGATGCGTGTGAGTGTGGCCGATCTGTACCCACCGGAGCCGGACGACGACGGTGCACCGGGGCGCGTCCCGCCCCAGGACGTCGCTGCCGAGCAGAGCGTCCTCGGCGCGATGCTGCTGTCCAAGAACGCCATCGATCCCGCCACCGATCGGCTCCAGGCGCGCGACTTCTACCGGCCGTCGCACGAGCAGATCTTCGAGACCATCGTCGACCTCTCCGGCCGGGGCGAGCCCGCCGACGCCATCACGGTCGTCGCCGAGCTGCAGCGCCGGGGTGAGCTCAACCGCGTGGGCGGCGCGCCGTACCTGCACACGCTGGTCGCGGGTGTCCCCACGGCCGCCAACGTCGACTACTACGCCGCCATCGTCCACGAGAAGGCCGTGCTGCGGCGCCTCGTCGAGGTCGGCACGCGCATCCAGCAGATCGGCTACGACCAGACCGGCGAGGTCGCCACGCTCGTCGACCAGGCCCAGGCCGCCGTCCTCGACGTCGACGGCGCCACCCAGGGCGACGACTACCGCTCCATCACCGACCTCATGCCCGCGGCGATCCAGGAGATCGAGGACATCGCCAGCCGTGACGGCGAGATGGCCGGCGTCGAGTCCGGCTTCCCCGAGCTCGACACCTACACCACGGGTTTCCGACCTGGCCAGATGATCGTCGTGGCGGCTCGTCCCGGTGTCGGCAAGTCCACGATCGGTCTCGACTTCGTGCGCTCGGCCGCCATCCGCAGCAACGTGCCGTGCGCCATCTTCTCGCTCGAGATGACGGCCGCCGAGATCGCCATGCGTCTGCTCTCGGCCGAGGCCAAGGTCTCCATCGGTCACATGCGCGGCGGCACGGTCAGCAAGTTCGACTGGGACGCCATCAGCCGCACGATGCCCCGCGTCATGGGTGCGCCCATCGTCATCGACGACTCGCCCAACATGACGATGCCCGAGATCCGCTCCAAGTCGCGACGCATCAAGAAGGAGCACGGGCTCGGCCTCATCGTCATCGACTACCTGCAGCTCATGACGTCGGGCAAACGGGTCGAGAACCGCCAGGTCGAGGTCTCGGAGTTCAGCCGGCAGATGAAGCTGCTCGCCAAGGAGCTCGAGGTGCCCATCGTGGCCATCAGCCAGCTGAACCGAGGCTCCGAGCAGCGCACCGACAAGACCCCGCAGCTGTCCGACCTGCGTGAGTCCGGCTCGATCGAGCAGGACGCCGACATGGTCATGCTGCTGCACCGGCCCGACATGCACGGTGTCGCCGAGTCCGAGCGTCCCGGTGAGGCCGACATCATCCTGGCCAAGAACCGCTCCGGTCCCGCAGGCGTCAAGGTCGCCGTCACCTTCCAGGGCCACTACTCCCGCTTCACGCCCATGGCGCGCGAGCTCGAGCCTGCCGCCGGTGCCGCCGCGGCCGGCGACTTCTTCTAGGCCCCCACCAGTCCCCGAGCTTTGAAGCCTTGTGCCACGAGTTCACGTCCGGAACGTGACACAACGCTTCAAAATTTGAGGACTGGGAGCGCGGGTCAGTCGTGGCGAATGGTCTTCGGGTGCTTGAGGGCCCAGGGCTCGAGGTGCTCGTAGCCCTTGACCGAGGCGCGAGGCGCTCGCTTGAGGCGGAAGCGTTCGTCGTCGCGCAGGAGCTTGGCCAGCTCGGCATCGACCAGCACGCGACAGGGCCGCACGATCGAGGTCAGCCGCGCGGCGATGTTCACGACCGGGCCGTAGACGTCGCCGATCCGGCTCAGCACCGTGCCGTACGCCGAGCCCACCCGCACCTCGGGGTAGGCGTCGTCGAGCTCGCAGCGATCGGTCAGCGCCAGCGCCAGCTCAGCCGCCCGCACCGGGTCAGGCACCGTGTAGAGCACCTCGTCGCCGATGGTCTTGATGACCTGCCCGCCGTGATCGACGACCAGCTCGGTCGTGACGCGCTCGAACGACTCGACCATGCGGCCGAGGTCGGTCGTGCTGAGCCGGCGACTCTGGATGGTGTAGCCGACGATGTCGACGAACCCGACCGCCAAGGGCACGGAGTCGGAGTCGGTCGACTCCTGCAGCAGGATGCGGCTCGAGGCGCTGGCCAGATGGCGGCGCCAGATGTAGCCCTGCACCTGCTCGACCATCGGCACGATCTCGCTGAGGAGCTCCAGCTGCAGGTCGTCCTGGGAATCGGAGAGGGAGGTGATCAGCAGACGCGTCTGCCAGTCGGCCAGCCGCGAGAACGACGACCCGAGGGCCCGCACGAACGTCGGCAGCATGTCGGCGTTGAGGATGTCGAGTTCCGTCAGCCGCTTGACGATGCGGATCGCCTCGACGTCGGCTGGCGTGAAGACCACCTGGTCGTCACCGACCTCCGGGAAGCCCAGCGAGCGCCACAGGGTGATGGCGGTGTCCAGCTCGACGCCGGCCTCGGCGGCGACCTGGCGCCGCGTCAGGCTCGGCGTCGCCCCGAGAAGGTACGACCCGGCCACCTCGATGAGGATGGCCGGGTCGAACGCGTGGTCGGTCGATCCGTCATGACCGGATCCCCTGGCGCCGGACACGCCGGTGCCGGGATCGAGCGGGTGGTTCGGGTCGTCAGTCACTCTTCAGGCGGGCCGCTGCCGCCGCCTTGAGCGACTCCCCGAAGCTGGGGTTCTCGTCGACGAGCCGGGCGATGGCCTCGTCGGTGAAGTGCAGGGCCTTGATCGGCGTCAGCGCGAAGACGGAGGCGCTGCGCAGCTTGTGGTTGACGAGCGCGATCTCGCCCAGGACGGCGCCCGGGCCCAGCTCGGCGATGTCGGCGTTGTCCTTGCGGATGACGACCTCACCCTCCAGCAGGATGTAGGCCTTGTCGGCGGGCGTGTTCTCCCACATCAGCGACCAGCGCGCCGGCACGTTCACGATCGTGCCGTGCTTCGCGAGGGCGGTGACGGTGCGGTCGTCGAACTCGGTGAGCGACTTCAGCGACTCAATGATCGCCGGGTCGGGCTTCGCCATGGTGTTCCTCTCGTTGTCGGTCCCCTGCGCCGGTGGTGCTGCGGGGTCCGTGGTGCTGCCCTCCCCGCGGCGATCCTTCCACCGGTGGTGACCCCTGTCCAGCGGCCACTCCGGGGAGCGCACGGCGGACAGCACTACTGGGACAGGGCTACTGGTACGTGACGAGGTCCGGCCGAGGTCCGACGCCCCACGTCTGTTCGGGCGTGAGCATCGGGAGGTCCTCGTCGAGGAAGTTCTTCCAGCCCCAGAAGGTTCCCGCGGGGGCGCCGGTCCGAATGAGGTTCCACGTGCCGACCTTGTCCGGGGGCGCCCCCTGGCCGTCGACGTGGATGATCGTGGCCAGCTCCGGGCGATCGGTGCGGATCTGCTCGCGCCCGTTGATCATCGAGGGCGTGAACTGGTGCAGCACGAACGGCTTCTGCGGGAGACCGTGATCGCGGGTCAGGGTGGCGAGCCAGTCGGCCACGGCGTTGACCTCGGCGCCCGAGACGGTGCCGAACTGCCGCAGGTGCACCTGGTCGGGGGCGAGGCGCCACTCCGGATCGAGGGCGAGACCGACGTGCGGCTGGAGCAACAGGTCGGTGTAACGCTGCGCCTGCGTGAGGAAGTCGGTGCGTCCGGACTGCAGATCGAGGATCGCGTACATGCCTGCCTCGCGAGCGGCATCGACCCAGGGGCGGAGCTCCTCGACGGGCACCTCGAGCGAGTAGTCGCCGTCCGGCCCGGGCACGGCGTCGGCGATCGTGGCGATCAGCTCGAAGGCACCCACGACGGGACGGTCGCTGATCCCGGCGTACTGCTGCACGTAGCCCTGGGTGCGCGCGACCGACTCGGCCGCGCCCTGCTCGCCGAGCAGGCCGAGGGCTGCGGTGCCGGGCGACCCGTAGAGCGCGATGATGTGGCGCCCCGGCAGCACCAGGTGGCCGCCGCCGGGCTGTTCCGGCGCAGTCCGGACGACCTGCAGCGTGTACTCCGGGGCGCTCCACCCGTCGCCGAGCAGCACGGTCGGTGGAGCTCCTGCGGACCGCAGCTGAGCGGCGATCGCGGGATCGGCGCGGGGGTCACCGCCGGGCACGTGCACGACGGTGCTGCCGGCGAGGGTCGCGAGCGCCAGCGCGTCGACGGCTGGGTCGAGGGTCAGCACCAGGAGCCCGTCGCCAGCCGGCTCGGGGGCTTCGAGATCGGCGGCCAGCTCCTCGGTGGCGGCCCGCACGGCGCCGGGGCGCGGCAGCACATGGCGTTCATCGTCGAGGTCGAGCGGCGCCGGAGCGACGGTCAGCACGGTGGTGGCGTCGAGTCGCGTCAGCTCCTCACCCAGGTCGGGCGCTGCGGCCGCCAGGACGGGGACATGCAACGAACCGGCGGCGTCGGCGGCGAGCCGTACGGACTCCGGGTCGGGGGCCGCCACGACCACCACGGGTGACTGCTCGAAGACCAGGCGCGAGACGGCGGTCGTGCGCGCGACCGGATCCGGACCGGGCACCACCGAGATCGCTGCCTCGGGCGCCACCGTGACCGCCGTCGCCGGGACGGTGGGGGGCTCCGCGTCGTTCCCGGGCCCGGACCCACCCTGGACGGTCGCCAGGCAGACGGCCACCACCACGGCCAGGCCGGTGTGCCGTGCCCGTCGCCCCGTTACGCTCATCGGCGTGACGTTACTCGACCTCGCTGCCGAGACGGATGTGCCGGGCACCCAGGAGATCGACGGGCTCGCCGGTGTGATGGTCGACCTCATGGAGGCCCTCGGACTCTGGGGCGCCGCGATCGCCGTGGGCCTGGACAACCTGTTCCCGCCGATCCCCAGCGAGATCGTGCTGCCGATCGCCGGGTTCGCCGCGAGCCAGGACATCTTCACGCTGCAGGGGGCACTGTTCGCCACCACGGCCGGCTCCGTCATCGGCGCCGTGATCCTGTACTGGCTCGGCCGGTTCTTCGGTCGCGAACGGTCCGCCTGGGTCTTCGACAAGACGCCGTTGCTGAAGATCCGCGACTTCGAGCGCACCGAGCAGTGGTTCGCCAAGCACGGCTACAAGGCGGTGTTCTTCGGCCGGATGGTGCCGATCTTCCGCAGCCTCATCTCGCTGCCCGCCGGGGTCGAGAAGATGAACTTCCCGGTCTTCCTCGCGCTCACCACCGCCGGCAGCCTGATCTGGAACTCGATCTTCGTCATCGCCGGCTACCGCCTGGGATCGGACTGGGAGCGGGTCGAGCCGTACGCCGACGTGTTCCAGAAGCTGGTGATCGCCGCGGTGCTGGTGGTCGTGGTGGTGTTCGTGACGGTGCGCCTGCGCGAGCGCCGCCGTCGCCAGGTCTGAAGGGTCCGAGGGAGCCGTCGGCGCGCTCGGCGCGCTCTTCCGCCCCGTCCTACAGTGGCGGCATGAACGCTAGCGAAGCCGTGTCCGGAGTCCACCGCGGTCTGTTCATCGGCGGGCAGTGGCGAGATGCCGAGGAGGGTCGGACCTTCGCGGTCGACGATCCGGCCACCGGCCTCGAGATCGCCCAGGTCGCCGACGCCTCGCCCGCCGACGGGCGCGCCGCCCTCGACGCCGCGGTGGCGGCGCAGGCCGACTGGGCGGCCACACCCCCGCGCGACCGCGGCGAGATCCTGCGCCGCGCGTGGGAGGTCGTCGTCGACCGCACCGACGAGGTCGCGGCGATCATGACGGCCGAGATGGGCAAGACCATGACCGAGAGCCGGGCCGAGATCGCCTACGGCTCGGAGTTCCTGCGCTGGTTCGCCGAGGAGTCGGTGCGCATCTCGGGCCGCTACTCGGTGGCGCCCAACGGGGCCACGCGCCTGCTCACGCTGAAGCAGCCGGTCGGTCCCTGCCTGATGATCACGCCGTGGAACTTCCCGCTAGCGATGGGCACGCGCAAGATCGCCCCGGCCATCGCCGCCGGCTGCACCATGGTGGTCAAGCCCGCGAGCCTGACGCCGCTGACGATGCTGTGGCTGGCCGACGTGATGGCCGAGGCCGGGGTGCCGGACGGTGTGCTCAACGTGGTGACCACGAAGAGCACCGGCAAGGTGATGGAGCCGATCATCCGCGACCCGCGCCTGCGCAAGCTGACCTTCACGGGGTCGACCGAGGTGGGCCGCTCGCTGATCGAGCAGAGCGCCGAGGGACTGCTGCGGGTCTCGATGGAGCTGGGTGGCAACGCCCCGTTCGTGGTCTTCGACGACGCCGACCTCGATGCCGCCGTCGACGGGGCGATGCTTGCCAAGATGCGCAACATCGGTGAGGCCTGCACGGCGGCCAACCGCTTCATCGTCCACAGCTCGGTCGCCGAGGAGTTCGGCCGCCGCCTGGCCGAGCGCATGGGTGACCTGACGGTCGGCAACGGCCTCGAGGACGGTGTCGACGTCGGTCCGCTCGTCGACGCCGACCAGCGCGACACGGTCGCCGAGCTCGTCGACGACGCGGTCTCGAAGGGTGCCACGGTGCTGACCGGTGGATCGGCGCCGGACGGTGACGGTTGGTTCTACGCGCCGACGGTGCTGACCGACGTCTCGGCTGACGCGCGGCTGCTGCGCGAGGAGATCTTCGGGCCGGTGGCGCCGATCATCACCTTCGAGACCGAGCAGGAGGCGCTCGACCTCGCCAACGACACCGAGTACGGCCTCGTGGCCTACGCGTTCACCCGCGACCACGCGCGCGCCGTGCGGGTCTACGAGGGCCTGGCCGTCGGCATGGTCGGGCTCAACCAGGGCATCGTGTCGAACCCCGCGGCGCCGTTCGGTGGCGTCAAGGCCTCGGGCTTCGGACGTGAGGGTGGCGCCGAGGGCATCGAGGAGTACCTCGAGACCAAGTACGTCGGCATCGCCCTCTGACGTCCCCGCGGCGCCTGTCCCGCTGAGTGTCACGATTCGGCTGCGAAACGGGCCGTTTCGCGACCAAACCGTGCCACTCAGCGGGGAGGTTCCTACAGGAACTGGGCGGGGTCGAACTCGTCGATCGGGATGACGCGCATGCGGGGCAGCTCGTCGGTGAAGGCCCGCACGTCGTACTCGAGGTCGAAGACCTCCAGCCCGCGGGCCATCAGCTCGGTGTAGCCGAGGTTGCGGAACTCGTCGAAGGCGATGAGCCCGGTGCGGCGGGTGCCGACCAACGGCTCCATCTGCGGGATGAAGTCGCCGTCGTTGCTGACCAGCATCACGTCGCCCTCGCGGCGCGCGATCTCCTCGAGCGTGCGCTGGATGCCGATGTCGACGACCTTCTGGTCCGGCGCACCGGTCAGCGGCACCGGCTTGTAGCCCAGCGAGGTGAGTGCCTGCACGAAGGGCATCGGCAGGTCACCATGCACGGCCAGGAAGAACAGACCGGTGACTTTCTGCTGCCAGTGCTCCTCGGCGAAGGTCAGCAGCCGGTCCCAGCGCGGTCGTTCCTGCGGCTGCGGCCGCCGCCCGAGGATCGACCCACCGATCGTCGCATCGATGTTCTCGCCGTCGACGAGCAGATATGTGCGTCCCGAGGACTCCATGTGGGCACCCTAGTGGGCGCTCAGCTCTCCTGCTCGCGGTACAGGCGCGCGTAGAGCCCGCCGGCCTCGAGCAGCTCGGCGTGAGTTCCGGACTCGACCAGTCGACCGTCCTCGACCCCGAAGATGACGTCGGCGTGTCGGATGGTCGACAGGCGGTGCGCGATGGCGATCGTGGTGCGGTCGTGGGTGGCGCGCTCGAGCGCCTCCTGCACGAGCCGCTCGGTCTCGGTGTCAAGCGCACTGGTGGCCTCGTCGAGCACCAGGATGCGAGGATCCTTGAGCAGCACGCGGGCGATCGCGATGCGCTGCTTCTCGCCGCCGCTGAGCCGATAGCCGCGCTCACCGGCGAGGGTCTCGTACCCCTCGGAGAACGACAGGATGCGGTCGTGGATGTTGGCGTCGCGCGCCGCCTGCTCGATCTCCTCGCGCGTCGCGCCGGGCCGGGCGTACGCGATGTTGTCGGCGATGGTGCCGTGGAACAGGTAGGAGTCCTGCGACACGACGCCGATGGCCGACTGCAGGGAGTCGAGCGTCAGGTCGCGCACGTCGTGGCCGTCGACCCGCACGGACCCGCTGGTGACGTCGTACAAGCGCGGCACGAGGTAGCCGAGCGTGGTCTTGCCCGAGCCGGACGGACCGACGACCGCGGCGAGCTGGCCCGGCTCGACCGTCAGCGAGATGCCGCGCAGGGCCCACCCGCGCTCGTGCACGTCGTCGGTGCCGTCGTCGGTGGCGTTGGATTCCGGGGGGAGCCCGCGCAGGCTGCGGGGCTCGGGGTAGCGGAAGCCGACGTCGACGAGCTCGAGCCGGCCCTCCATGCGGCGGGGGTCGAGCGTGGTGGCGCCGTCGCGCTGCGTGATGGCCGGACGCAGGTCGAGGTACTCGAAGATGCGTCGGAAGAGCGCGAGCGACGTCTGGACGTCGAGGCTCACGCGCATCAGTGACAGCAGCGGCATCTGCAGGCGCGCCTGCACGGTCGTGAAGGCCACGAGCGTGCCCGCCGTGAGGGTGTCGCCGCCCGCTCCGCCAGTGATCATCCAGCCCGCGGCGAGGTAGATCAGGGCGGGAGTGATGGCGAAGAACGTCTGCACCGTGGCGAAGAAGGTCCGGCCGGTCATGGCCTGCTCGACCTGCAGCCGCGTCTGCTGCCGGTTGGCCTCGCGGTAGCGCTCGACCTCGGTGTCGGCCCGGCCGAAGACCTTCGACAGCAGGATGCCCGAGACGCTGAGCGCCTCCTCGGTGATGGCCGTCATGTCCGACAGCGACTCCTGCGTGCGGCGCGCCAGCCGCTGGCGCCGGGCCCCGACCTTGAGCTGCAGCCACACGAACAGCGGCATGAGGATGAGCGTCAGGATGGTCAGCTTCCACGACAGCAGCACCATCGAGATGAACGCCGCCGTGACCGTGACCGAGTTCTGCAGGATCGACGTGGCGGTGTCGGTGAGCACGGTGCGCACGCCCGCGACGTCGTTGGCCAGGCGTGACTGGATGGCCCCCGTCTTGGTCGCGGTGAAGAACGCGAGCTCCATGGTCTGCAGGTGCGCGAAGAGGTCGCCGCGCAGGTCGGCCATCGCGGAGTTGCCGACCGTGGAGGTGAGCCAGTTCTGGCCGATGCCGATCAGAGCCGCGACAATCGGGATGATGCACATCGCCAGCACGAGCCAGGCGAGCAGCTGAAGGTCTGGCCCGCTGCCGTCGGTGGGGAACAGCGCCTGGTCGAAGACCGCCTTGGTCAGGAACGGGACGACGGCGGTGATGGCCGCGGCCACGACCACCGCGACGGCGACCAACGTGATGCTGGACCGATAGGGCTGCAGCAGCCGGGCGATGCGGCGGAGGACGGGCTGGTCGTCGGCGAGGTCGGCCGGGGCCAGGTGCGTGACGGCGTCGGACGCCCCCGATCGCATCAGGTGTCGACCCGGGACAGCACGACCGCAGTGTCGTCGTTGCCGACCGGCACGAGCTCGGGCGTGCCCCACACGCCGGCCTCGGTGCGCAGCATGGCCCAGATGAACAGCTGGTCGGGGGCGGGCACGAGGGCGGGGTCGATCGTGACGACGAACTCGACGGGCGGCTGCTCGACGGCGACCGCGGTGGCCGCCAGCACCTCACCCTCGGCGTCGACGACCTTGACCGTGGCGACCGAACCGTCCGGCAGACGGCCGTCGGGCAGCGCGATCTCGTCGCGAAGGGTCAGCGAGCCGTCGAGCACCAAGAGGTCGGAGGTCATGCCTGCGAGCCTAGCCAGAAGGGGGGACAGTCGCCCGTGGCTCTGCTCAGCCGAGGACGACCGGCAGGACGAAGGCGGCGGCGACCAGGGCGGCGATGGCCGCCATGATGAGGACGAAGCTGCCGACGCCCCTGCGCTTGACCGGCTGGTGGCCGATCGAGCCGGTCGTGAACTGGTGCATCGGGGCGACGTAGTACACCGGTACCCGCTGGCCCGGCGCGAGCGTGAACGAGATGCTGGCCTGCCCGTAGCGCCGGAGCCACTGCGCGGAGAGGTCGACGCGCACGGGACCGGCTGGCACCGTGATCGGCGTGGTGCCGTAGGCGACCCGCACCGGGTGCCCGTTGATCCAGGCGTCGGGGGTGATCATGCTCGAGGTCATGACCGAGCCCTGGATCGTCAGGTCGACGGTGCCCAGGGCCGGGGGGCCGGGCGGGGGTGCGGGCGCTGGGGGTGGACCGGGAGGGCCCGGGGGGCCGGGAGGCTGGGTCACGCCAGCAACCTACCCGGCCCCCACCGTCACGGGGCGGCGTTTCGCCCGAACGACCGCAGGCGCAGCGAGCTGCCGACGACGAACACCGAGCTGAAGGCCATCGCGAGCCCGGCGATCATCGGGTTGAGCAGCCCGGCCATCGCCAGGGGGATGGCGGCGACGTTGTAGGCGAAGGCCCAGAACAGGTTGCGCCGGATGGTCCGCAGGGTGGCGCGTGACAGCCGCACCGCGGTGACCGCCGTGGCCAGGTCGCCCTCGACCAGCGTGAGGTCGGAGGCGGCGATGGCGACGTCGGTGCCGGTGCCCATGGCGATGCCGAGATCGGCGGCGGCCAGGGCTGCGGCGTCGTTCACACCGTCACCGACCATCGCGACGACGCGCCCCTCGGCCTGCAGCCGGCGGACCGTCTCGAGCTTGTCGTCGGGTGTCACCTCGGCCTCGACGTGCTCGATGCCGACCTCGGCGGCGACTGCCTCGGCCACGCGGCGGGCGTCACCGGTCAGCAGCACCGGCTCGAGTCCCAGGCCCCGCAGCGCCGCGATCGCCTCGCGTGAGCTGGGCTTGACGGTGTCGGCCACGGTGATGGTGCCGAGGAACCGGCCGTCGGCCTCGACCGCGATCGTGGTGCCCACCACGTCTGGCACCTGCGCCTCGGCACCGATCCAGCTGGGGCGCCCGGCACGCACCTGACGTCCGTCGACGGTGCCGCTGACGCCGTGCCCGGCGTGGTTGGCGAAGTCGGCCACGTGCTCGGGCTCGGCCAGTCCGGCGATGGCTCGCGCGACGGGGTGCTCGCTGGCGGCCTCGACGGACGCGGCCAGGCGCTGCAGCTCGTCGGTCTCCACCCCGGGTGCGGGGTCGACACGCACGACGTCCATGCGTCCGGTGGTGACGGTGCCGGTCTTGTCGAGCACGACGGTGTCGGTCCGGCGGGTCGACTCCAGCACCTGCGGGCCCTTGATGAGGATGCCCAGCTGGGCGCCGCGACCCGTGCCCACCATGAGCGCCGTGGGCGTCGCGAGGCCGAGCGCACAGGGGCAGGCGATGATCAGCACGGCGACGGCGGCGACGAAGGCACGGGTGACGTCGCCGCTGAGCAGGATCCAGCCGGCGAAGGTGAGCAGCGACAACCCGATGACGACGGGCACGAACCACGCCGAGACGCGGTCGGCCAGGCGCTGAACCTCGGCCTTGCCCTCCTGTGCCTCCTCGACCAGACGGGCCATCTGCGCCAAACGGGTGTCGGCGCCGACGGCGGTCGCGCGGACGACCAGGCGTCCGCCGACGTTGACGGTGGCGCCGGTGACCTCGTCACCCACGGTCTTGTCGACCGGCACGGACTCGCCGGTCAGCATCGACTCGTCGACGCTGGAGGTGCCGTCGATGACGACGCCGTCGGTGGCGACGCGCTCGCCGGGCCGCACCGTGAACTCGTCGCCGGGCTGCAGGTCGGAGTCGGGCTGCAGCTCCATCAACGCGCGCAGTGCGGCGCTCGACCGGCGCTTGGCGTTGGCCTCCAGGTAGTGGCCGGCCAGCACGAAGACCGTGACGGCCGCGGCCACCTCGAGGTAGATCTCGTGGGCGCCCCCACCGGAGGCGAACCACTGCCACTCCATCGTCATGCCGACCATGCCGGCGTCGCCGATCACGAGGGCGTAGAGCGACCACAGGTACGCCGCGCCGACACCGACGCTGACGAGGGTGTCCATCGTGGCGGTGCCGTGGCGTGCGTTGAGGGCCGCGGACCAGTGGAAGGGGTAGGCGCCCCAGAGCACGACGGGCGTCGCGAGGGCCAGCACGACCCACTGCCAGTAGTCGAACTGCAGCGCCGGGACCATCGAGATCGGCACGATCGGCAGGGCGAGCAGGGCCGAGACGATCAATCGGCGTCGCATCGAGGCGAGGCCGTGCAGTCCCCCATGATCGGCCCCGTCGTCGGTCCCGTGCTGGGGCCGGTCCGGCTCCTGGACGCGGGCGGAGTAGCCGGTCTTCTCGATCGTCGCGACCAGGACGGCCGGGTCGACGTCGCCCGTGGTGCGCACCGTCGCCCGTTCGGTGGCGTAGTTGACGGTGGCCTCGACGCCCTCGAGACGGTTGAGCTTCTTCTCGATCCGCGCGGCGCACGAGGTGCAGCTCATCCCACCCACGTCGATGCGCAGGGGGACCGTCGCGGAGGAGGTGCTCATGCGAGGGGCAGCGAGCCCGGACGCGCCAGGGCGTACCCGGCCTCGTCGACGGCTGCTGCGACCTCCTCACGGTCGAGTGGGGCCTCGCTGGTCAGGGTGACGGTCGAGGTGCCGCCTGCCACGAGCTGCACGGCGACGTCGGTGACGCCGGGCAGCGCGGTGAGCTCCTCGGTGACCGCGCCGACGCAGTGTCCGCAGGTCATGCCGTCGACCTGCCACGTGCTGGTGTGCCCTGTGCTGGTGTTGTCGTTCATGGTGTGTTCCTCCTCATGAGCGCACGAGACGCGCGATGGCGTCCGACGCTTCCTTGACCTTGGTCTGGGCCTCGTCGCCGCCGGCGCGAGCCGCGTCGACGACGCAGTGCGCCAGGTGCTCGTCGAGCAGCTTCAGCGCCACGGCCTCGAGCGCCTTGGTGGTCGCGCTGACCTGGGTCAGCACGTCGATGCAGTAGGTGTCCTCCTCAACCATGCGCGTGAGGCCACGCACCTGGCCCTCGATGCGGCGCAACCGCTTGAGGACGGCCACCTTGTCGTCGGAGTACCCGGGGACTTCATGATCCATACCTCGACCATACCCCTAGGGGGTATCAGAATCAAGCAGGTCCTGCATCGTCCGGATCTCGTCCTGCTGGGCGGCGATGATTGCCTCGGCGAGATCGCGCACCTCGGGGTCCTCGCCCTCGTCGAGCACGCTCTCGCTCATCGTGACGGCGCCTTCGTGGTGCTCGATCATCATCGTCAGCCACAGCCGGTCGAGGTCGGCGCCGGTGGCGGACCCGAGATCGGCCATCTGGCCGGCCGACATCATGCCCTGCATGTCCCCATGATCGGAACCGTGACCCGACCCGTGGCTGCCGTCGTCCCCGTCGACGCCCCAGTCCTTCAGCCAGCCCCGCATCGTCTCGATCTCCGGACCCTGGGCGGCGCGGATGCGTCCCGCCAGGTCGACCACCTCGGCCGACGCGCCACGCGACTCGTCCAGCACGAGGTCGGACATCTCGACGGCCTGCTGGTGGTGCGGGACCATCTGCGACGCGAACGCCTCGTCGGCGTCGTTGTGGTCGGCGTCCTTGTCGTCGGGGGAGCCGCACGCGGTGAGGACCAGCAGCAGGGCGGCGAGAGCAGCGATGAGTCGAGCCATGTCGTCGAACATACCCCTAGGGGGTAAATGTCACGAGGGATGACGTCGTGCCACAGCGGTCGTCTCCTGCCGACCGCGCAACGTCACCGGCTCCTGCGACTGCCAGTGTGCGGTCTCAGGCTCCCCGGCGGCGTCGACGCTGGCCTGCGCCACGAGCACCTGCCCGTCGACGGACTTGGCCAGGTCGGTCAGTCGCGCGGCCGAGTTCACCGCGTCGCCGATCACGGTGTACTCGAAGCGCGACTGGTGTCCCACGTTGCCGGCGACCGCCCGACCCGTCGAGACGCCGATGCCGCTGCCGATCTCCGGCACCTCCTCGGCCAGTCGGTCGGCCATCGCCCGCGCCGCGGCCAGCGCCAGCGCGGCATGGTCGTCGCGGTGCACGGGAGCGCCGAAGATGGCCAGCACGGCGTCACCCATGAACTTGTTGACGAGGCCGCCGTGCCGATCGACCTCCTCGACCACGACGGTGAAGAAGCGGTTCAGCACCGCGACGACCTCGGCGGGCTCGCGGGTCGTGGCGTACGTGGTGGAGCCGACCAGGTCGACCATCAGCACCGACACCTCGCGGGTCTCACCGCCCAGCTCGATGCGGCCCTCGGTGGCCGCGGTGGCGACCTCGTGCCCGACGTGCCGGCCGAAGAGATCACGGATCGAGTCGCGCTCGCGCAGGCCGCGGGCCATGTCGTTGAAGCCGGCCTGCAGCAGACCCAGCTCGGTGCCGTCGTCGACGCGCACCTCCACGTCCAGGTCGCCCTCGCCGACGCGTGCCAAGGCCTCGCGCACGGCAGCGATGGGGGTCACGACGGCGCGGACGTTCAACACCGTCACGAGCAGGCCGAACAGCAGCACGACCGCCGACAGCCCCAGCACCACACCGGCCAGGCGCTGCACGTCGACGTCGTTGCGCAGGAGCGCGACGAGTGCCGCGACCACCAGTCCCGACACCGGCGCCGCGGTGCCGAGGCCCCAGAACACGATCATCCGTCGCTGCACGCCCGACCCGGCAGCGACAGGCTCGGCCTCGCCCTGCAGGGCCCGGGCAGCGATGGGCCGCAGCACGAACTCCGAGAACAGGTAGGCGATGGCGCAGACCACCAGGCCCGCGATCAACACCGTGAAGACCGTGCTGAGCACCGCGCTGGGCTGGTAGCCGGCGGCGAGGACGGGGAACAGGATGGCCGCGAAGCCCCACAGGCCGACCTGCACCAACGTCAGGCGCCACGGCAGGCGCATCGCGACCCGACGCTCTTCGTCGGTCGGCTCCCGGTCGGCCAGTGCCCACTTCAACGAGCCGACCGTGGTGACGGTGCCCAGGGTCGCGCCGACGACCACGGCCACCACGACGTACGCCGGGATCGCCCACATCAGGGCACGGGCGTACGGCGGCGTGAGGCCTTCGCCCGGCACGACGATGGAGGAGAGGCCGGCCACGACCAGGGCGCCGATCACGTTGGTGCTGACCAGCAGCACCGTCAGCATGACCTGGATGCGGACGCGCAACCGGCCGACGGGCTGGTCGGCCGGGCCCAGCAGTCGACGGGCGAACGTCTCGGTGTCGTACGTCGTCACGGCGCCTCCACGTGCGGCCCGATGCCGCACGTCATTGTCGTGCCACGGCACGGGGTCCACAACCCGTGGCGTGCGGTGCGGTGGCTAGGGTCGCAGGCATGACTGAGTCTCAGCGAGCGATCCCTGGCCTGGACGGCGTGCTCGGGGTCGAGCACCTGGAGGCCACCCCCGACAAGGTCGTGGTCCGCTTCACGATCGGCGAGCAGCACCTGCAGCCCTTCGGCATCCCGCACGGTGGCGCCTACTGCACCGTGCACGAGTCGACCGCCAGCACTGCCGGCCAGCTGTGGCTGGGCACCAAGGGCGTCGTGGTGGGCACCAACAACAACACCGACTTCCTGCGCCAGGCCAAGCTCGGCGACACCATCACGGTGACCGCCACCCCGATCCATCGCGGCCGCACGCAACAGCTGTGGCGCGTGGAGTCGGCCGGCGCGGACGGTCGTCTGGTCGCCCAGGGGCAGGTCCGGCTCGCGAACCTCGACCAAGAGGTCCCGCCCGACGTGGTGGCCGCCTTGCTCGGCGACAGGCCCGCCGACGAGGGGTAGACTCGTAGCGTCGTGCGGCGACTGGCGTTGAGGTGGGAGACCACCAGGGAGCCCGCGACAGCGACATCGGGACCGTTCGCCTGGGCCCACGAGTCAGACCCTGACCGGCCGCATCGTGCCTGCCAGCCCTGACCGAGAGGCCCCCGACATGACCATGATGACGATGACCCAGAACGAGAACCCGTCCCAGCCCATGCGTCGCATCGACGACGCGGACCTCAAGGTCCTGCTGCTGGAGAACATCCACACCGACGGCCAGGAGTTCCTGCGCAACCAGGGCTACCAGGTCGACGCCCGTGACGGCGCCCTCGGCGAGGACGAGCTGATCGAGGCTGTTCAGGGCGTGCACCTGCTCGGCATCCGCTCCACCACCTACGTCACCGAGAAGGTGCTGCAGAACGCCCCCGACCTGCTGGGCATCGGCGCGTTCTGCATCGGCACCAACCAGATCGACCTCACCGCCACGTCGCGCGCCGGCATCGCCGTCTTCAACGCGCCGTACTCCAACACCCGTTCGGTCGTCGAGCTGGCGATCGCCGAGATCATCTCGCTGGCGCGCCGCCTGCACGAGAAGTCGACCGACATGCACCGGGGCGTGTGGAACAAGTCGGCCGCCGGCAGCCACGAGGTGCGCGGCCGCACGCTGGGCATCGTGGGCTACGGCAACATCGGCAGCCAGCTGTCGGTCGTCGCCGAGGCCCTGGGCCTGAAGGTCATGTTCTACGACATCGACGACAAGCTGGCGCTCGGCAACGCGCGCCGCTGCTCGACGCTCGAGGAGCTGCTGGCCGAGGCCGACGTCGTCTCGCTGCACGTCGATGGCCGCCCCGGCAACGCCGGACTGTTCACCGACGTGCAGATGCGCCAGATGAAGCCGCGGTCGCTGTTCCTCAACCTCTCGCGGGGCATCGCGGTCGACACGGCCGCCCTGCGCGAGCACCTCGAGTCCGGTCACATCGCGGGTGCGGCGCTCGACGTCTTCCCGGTCGAGCCGAAGCGCCAGGGCGACCCGTTCAGCTCCGAGCTGCAGGGCGTTCCCAACGTCATCCTCACGCCGCACGTGGGCGGTTCGACCGAGGAGGCGCAGCAGGACATCGGCCGGTTCGTGGCCTCGAAGCTGCGCTCGTACGCGGCGTACGGCAGCACGTCGCTCAGCGTGAACTTCCCCGAGATGAACCTCCGCGCCGATCCCGACGTGCACCGCATCGCCTACGTGCACCGCAACGCGCCGGGCGTGCTGGCCACCATCAACTCGATGTTCGGCGAGCACGGCGTGAACATCGAGGGCCAACAGCTCACCACCCGTGGCGAGCTGGGCTACGCGGTCACCGACGTCGCCGATGAGGTCGGCCCCGACGTGCTGTCGGCCCTGGCCGCCCTCCCCGAGACCATCCGCGTCCGCCAGCTCACCTGACGTCCCCGCTGACTGGCACGTTCTGGTCGTCAGATCGCGGTTTCCGCGACCAGAACGTGTCCCCCAAGCACTCCGCTTCGCTCTGTGCAGGGAGGTGCCCCCGCCTCAGCGCGGGTCAGAGGGCGTCGATGGCGGCGGGCACGCCGAACCAGGCAGTCAACGTCTCGGCGCACCCGGCGTCGATCTTCACGGTAGCGAGGTCGTCACCCCGGGTCGAGCCCCGATTGACGATGACGACGGGCCGTCCGAGGCGGGCTGCTCGGCGCACGAAACGCAGCCCGCTCATGACGTGCAGCGACGATCCCAGCACCAGCAGACCGCGCGCCGACTCCACGAGGTCGTAACAGTGCTCGACCATCGGCTTGGGCACGTTCTCGCCGAAGAACACGACGTCGGGCTTGAGCCGGCCACCGCACGCCTCGCACGGCGCCACCACGAAGTCGTCGGTGTCGTCCATCAGCACGTCGCCGTCCGGCGCGAGCGCGACGTCGCGATCGGTCCACCCGGGGTTCAGTGCGGTGAGCCGTCGCTGCACCGAGGCCCGCGGCACGACGCGGCGGCAGTCGAGGCAGATCACCCGGTCGATGCGGCCGTGCAGGTCGACCACCTCGCGGTGGCCGGCCTGCTCGTGCAGTCCGTCGATGTTCTGGGTGATCAGGCCGACGAGCCGACCGTCACGGTCCGCCTGTGCGAGAAGGTGGTGCGTCGTGTTGGGTGCGGCTTGCCGCATCCGCTGCCACCCCACGTGCGCCCGCGCCCAGTAGTGACGGTGGGCCTCCGGCGAGGAGATCAGCTGCTGGAACGTCATGGGTGTGCGCGGGAGCGACCCGGGCCCCCGGTAGTCGGGGATGCCCGAGTCGGTCGACACGCCGGCGCCCGTCAGCACCAACCAGCGGTCGGGTCCCAGGACGTCCAGCACCCCACCAGCGTAGGTCGGGTCAGGTCGCGTCGGGTCCCACGCGCACGATGAGCTTGCCGACGTTGCGTCCGGTCAGCAGACCGCGGAAGGCGTCGACGGCGTTCTCGAGCCCGTCGACGACGTCCTCGCGGTACTTCACCGAACCGTCGGCGACCCAGGCGGTCATCTCCTCGAGGAAGGCCTTGTGGTGGGTGGGCACGAACTCGTCCTGGATGAAGCCGCGCACCGTGAGGCTCTTGGTCAGGATGCGACGCATCAGCGCGGGCGCCGAGTCGGCCCCGGCACGCTCCTCGGTGGCGTTGTAGTCGGCCACCAGGCCGCACACGGGGATGCGTCCGTAGGTGTTCATGCGGCGCAGCACGGCCTCACCCACGGTGCCCGCGACGTTCTCGAAGTACACGTCGACGCCGTCGGGGGTCGCGGCCTTGAGGTCGTCGCGGAAGGTGTCGGAGCGGTGGTCGACGGCGACGTCGAAGCCGAGCTCCTCGGTCAGGAGGCGGCATTTCTCGGCGCCACCGGCGATGCCGACCGCACGCGCGCCCTTGAGCTTCGCGATCTGCCCCACAGCCGAGCCGACCGGACCGGCGGCGGCCGCCACGACGACGGTCTCACCCACCTGCGGGCGGCCGATCTCGAGCAGTCCGCCGTACGCGGTGAAGCCGGGCATGCCCAGCACGCCGAGCGCGGTGGACGGCGGCGCCTGCTCCGGATCGAGCTTGCGGGTGTGGCGGGCATCGGCCACCGCGTGGGTCTGCCAGCCGGTGTAGGCCAGCACCCAGTCCCCCTGCGCGCGACGGTCGGAGCGCGACTCCAGCACCTCGCACACGGTGGCACCGACCATCACGTCGCCAAGACCGACGGGGTCGGCGTACGACTTCGCGTCGCTCATCCGGCCACGCATGTACGGGTCGAGCGAGAGGAAGACGGTGCGCAGCAGCACCTGTCCGTCCGCGAGCTCGGGGACGTCGGCGGTGCCGATCTCGAAGTCGTCGTCGGCGGGCTCGCCGACGGGTCGGGAGACGAGACGGACCTGGGTGCTCTGCACGAGATGTGCTCCTTCTTCTGGGGGCTGGTTCAAGACCTACGTGCACAGTAGGTCGGGCGTGGGTGCGGGCGGATCGGCTAGGCGCTGAGCTCGATGAGCTTGCGGACGGTGTTGAGGTTGCGGGCGGTGCCGGCGACGCCGAGACGTCGGCCGACCGTGGCGTCCTTCATCTGCGGGCGGCCCGCTCCGTCGGCGTAGCGCACGTGCAGCTCCCGCCCGATGACCTCCCAGCGGTCGTCGCCGGTCGGCACCTCACGCGCGGACTCGACGGCCTCGGGCGTCGGCTCGGCGGTCAGGAAGGTGACGTATGAGAACTTCGGCTCGATGACCTCGAAGGGATGGGTGGCCAGGGCCTGCTCCACCTCGGACCGCGTGCGGCTGATGACCTCGCGGAAGAAGCCGAACTGCTCCTCCACGGCCTGCTCGAGGGCCCGGTCGAAGGCCGCCCAGTCGCCCGGGCTGTCGCCCGGAGGCGTGCAGACCAGGTTGCCGGAGGCGATGTAGGTGCTGACGTCGGTGGCGCCGACCCGCTCGGCCATCGCGCGCAGGTCGGCCATCGGCAGCTTCGCCCCGCCGACGTTCACGGCACGCAGCAGCAGGATCCGGCGCTCGATGCTCATGACTCCAGCATCTCTCGACTCAGATGACCGCGGCGAGCTCGGTGGCCTGCTTGATCGCCCGCTTGGCGTCGAGCTCGGCCGCGACGTCGGCGCCACCGATCACGTGGTGCGTGACGCCGGCCTGCTCCAGCCCGTCGACGAGGTCGCGCACCGACTCCTGACCGGTGCACAGCACGATCGTGTCGGCTCGGATCAGCATCTCGACCGGCGCCGCCTTGTCGCTCTCGCGGACCGTGATGTGCAGACCCTCGTCGTCGATGCGGTCGTAGGAGACGCCCTTGATCATCTCGACGCCGGAGTCCTTGAGCGTCGTGCGGTGCACCCAACCCGTGGTCTTGCCCAGGCCCTTGCCGTGGTCGGTGGTCTTGCGCTGCAGCAGGTACACCTGGCGGCGCGGCGGTGCGAGCAGCTTGGTGCCGAGACCGCCGCGCTCCTTGGCGGGGTCGACGACGCCCCACCGCTCCATCCAGTGCTCGAGCGACTCGTGCGGGTCGTGCAGCAGGAACTCGCTGACGTCGAAGCCGATGCCGCCGGCGCCCATGACGGCGACGGTCTCGCCGGCCTCGACCTCGCCGGTGACCAGCTGCTGATAGGTGACGACCGACGGGTGGTCGACGCCCGGCACCGTGGGCACGCGCGGCTCCACGCCGGTGGCGACCACCACTTCATCGAAGGAGGTCAGCACGGAGACGTCGGCGCGGGTCTCGAGGTGCACGGTGACGCCGCGGACCTCGAGCATGCGGGTGTAGTAGCGCAGCGTCTCGGCGAACTCCTCCTTGCCGGGGATGCGCGCGGCCAGCCGGAACTGCCCGCCGATCTCGCTGCCCGACTCGAAGAGCTCGACGGTGTGCCCGCGTCCGGCCAGCTCGACGGCGGCAGCCAGGCCCGCGGGGCCGGCACCCACGACGGCAACGCGCTTCGCGCGACGCGTCGGCGTCAGCACCAGTTCGGTCTCGAAGCCGGCGCGGGGGTTGAGCATGCAGGTGGCGCGCTGGTTCTTGAAGGTGTGGTCGAGGCAGGCCTGGTTGCAGGCGATGCAGGTGATGATCTCGTCGGCGCGTCCCTCGGCGGCCTTGGCGACGAAGTCGGGATCGGCCAGCAGCGGTCGCGCCATCGAGATGAGGTCGGCCTGCCCGTCGGCCAGGATCTGCTCGGCGACCTCCGGGGTGTTGATGCGGTTCGACGCCACGACGGGCACCGTCACCGACTCCTTCAGGCGACCCGTGGTCCAGGCGAACGCCGCGCGTGGCACCGAGGTGACGATCGTGGGGATGCGAGCCTCGTGCCAGCCGATGCCGGTGTTGATGATCGAGACGCCGGCATCCTCCAGCAGCAGCGCCAGCTCGACGGTCTCCTCCCACGACTGCGCGTCGTCGACGAGGTCGAGCAGGCTCATCCGGTACATGACGATGAAGTCGTCGCCCACCAGCTCGCGGGTGCGCTTCACGATCTCGACCGGGAATCGCATCCGCTTGGCCGCGGTGCCGCCCCAGGCGTCGGTGCGGTCGTTGGTGCGGGCGGTGATCATCTGGTTGATCAGGTAGCCCTCGGAGCCCATGATCTCGATGCCGTCGTAGCCCGCGCGCCGAGCCAGCTTGGCCGACGTCGCGAAGTCGGTGGCCGTGCGGTCGATCTCCTTGCTGCTGAACGCGCGCGGCCTGAACGGCGTGATGGGCGACTTGCGGGCCGAGGCGCTCTTGGTGAACGGGTGGTAGCCGTAACGGCCGGCGTGCAGCACCTGCATCGCGATCTTGCCGTCGTGCTCGTGCACGGCGTCGGTGACCACGCGGTGCCGGTCGGCCACCCGGTTCGAGTTCATGGTGCCGCCGAATGGCAGGAGCCAGCCGGTGCGGTTGGGCGAGATGCCGCCGGTCACCGAGAGCGCGACGCCACCCTTGGCGCGCTCGGCGAAGTACGCCGCCCACTTCTCGGTGTCCTTGGCGCGGTCCTCCAGCTTGGAGTGGATCGAGCCCATGATCACGCGGTTGCGCAGCGTCGTGTGCCCGAGGTCGAGCGGGCTGAGGAGGTGGGGGTACTCGCTCATGCGGGCACCCCCGAGAGGAAGAAACGGTACGAGGGCGCCCGCATGGCGGTGCCGTTGGTTCGCTCGCTGCGCTCGCTCATGTTTGAGCTCCTAGGCTGACGGTGTGATCGGACGGGTGAGTGCGTGGCTGCTGGTGGCAGCGGGAGTGTTCAACGTGGTCATCTGGCCGCGGTTCGCGAAGGCGATCGTCGACGATGACCGCGCGTGGGACGGCGCTGCGTGGTCGAGCGCGCCGACCGGCTTCCTCTGGGTGCACGCGGCGCTGATCGGCACGGCGATGACGCTCGGCATCATCGTGCTGGTGATCGGCGTGCGGGCCGTGCGCTCGCGCCGCGCCTGAGTGCTCACGACTGCCCCACGAACGCCAGGATCTCGTCGCACCAGCTGATGGCGTGGCGCTCGCCGGAGATGCCGCCGCGCAGCACCAGGTAGGGGCCGGCCTCCTCGGAGTCCGGTGACGGCGGTGCGGGGTAGTACTTCTCACGGCTCGCCTCGTAGTAAGCCAGCTGCTCGACGTGCTCGTCGCGCCGCTGACGCACCTGCGCCACGAGGGTCGCCCGGTCGCCCAGGTGCATCGCCCGCAGCTTCACCGCGAACTCGCTGCGCAGCGCCTCCCGCGGGGTGGGCGTGGCGAGCCAGGTGACCAGCTCGGCGGTTCCGTCGGCGGTGATGGAGTAGACCTTCTTGTCGGGCCGACCGTCCTGCACCACGAGCTCGGAGGCGACCAGGCCGGCGGCCTCCATGCGGCCCAGGACCTTGTAGATCTGCTGGTGGCTGGCGCGCCAGAACCGGCCGATCGAGGCGTCGAAGCGGCGCGCGAGGTCGTAGCCCGTGGCGGATCGCTCGTGCAGGGACACGAGGATCGCGTGGTCGAGGGCCATGCCAAGACCGTACTGCGCCGCGACCGCAATGTGCAACGAGTTGCAGTGCAACGACACTGTCGACAGGTGCGCCTACTCTCGTGCCCATGGACGACGAGGATCTGCGCGAGCTGCTCGGCGACGCTGCCCACGGTTACTTCGCCGGGGGCGCCGGCGACGAGATCACGCTGCGCGACAACATGGCGTCGTGGTCGCGGCTCGCCCTGCACCCCCGGGTGCTCGTGGACGTCTCGCGCCGCGACTCGTCGGTCGAGCTGCTCGGCAGACGCCGCCCGCACCCGTTCGTCGTCGCCCCGATGGCCTATCAGCGCCACGCCCATGCCGACGGTGAGCTCGGCACCGCCGGCGCGGCGGCCGACACCGACGCCGTGTACGTGCTGTCGTCGCAGACGACGACCAGCCCGGCGGACGTCGCCGCGGCGGTGCCGGACGTCGACCGCTGGTTCCAGCTGTACGTCTTCAAGGACCGGCAGATCTCTCGCGACCTGGTGACGGCTGCGCGCGAGACCGGTTACGAGGCGTTGGTGGTGACGGTCGACTTCCCGATCGGCGGGTGGCGCGAGCGCGACCGCCGCAGCGGGTTCACCGTCGAGCATCCCGTGGCGCTGAACCCCGGCGGCCGAGCCCTGACGACAGCCGAGCTGTTCGCGTTGCACGACCCCACCGTGACGTGGGACGACATCGGGCAGCTGGCCGACGAGGCCGGAATACCCCTGCTGCTGAAGGGCATCCTGCGTGCGGACGACGCCGAGCGCGCCGTCGACGCGGGCGCCGCCGGCATCGTCGTGTCGAACCACGGTGGGCGTCAGCTCGACACCACGTTGTCGGGAGTCGATGCGCTGGTCCCCGTCGTCGACGCGGTGCAGGGACGCCTCGACGTGCTGGTCGACGGGGGCATCCGGCGGGGTTGGGACGCCGCCAAGGCGTTGGCGCTGGGCGCCGATGCGGTCATGGTCGGCCGGGCCGTGCTCGCGGGCCTGGCTCGGGGCGGACGGACCGGCGCGGCGGACGTGCTGACGCAGCTGGTCGCCGAGCTCGACACGAGCCTCGCCCTGCTGGGTTGCCCGAACGCCCGTGACCTCGACCGCTCGTTCGTCACCCCCGCCCCCTGGCCCTGACCGAGCGTGCCGCTCGGTCCTCGTTGACTGTCACGTTTCGGTCGCGGAATGCGTCATTTCACGACCAGAACGTGTCCCCCAAGCACTCCGCTTCGCTCCGCGCAGGGAGGTGCCCCCGCCTCAGCGGGGAGGTGACGGGCTACTCCTCGTCGACGATGTGCATGGCGGCTTCCTCGGCCGTCGACGAGGCGTCGTCGAGGCCGACGTCGTCGCCCACGAGGTCCTTCTCGGTGTCCTCACCGATGCCCGCGTCGGGATCGACGAGGCGCCCGGCGCGCTGCGTACCGACCTCGCCGTCGTCGACCTTCTCGGCCGGGGCGAGCTCGGTGTAGGGATCGGGCTCGGGCACCATCTGCGACTCGCGCTGCTCGAAGGACTCACCCTCGCGCTGCTCTTCGGTCGTCGTGCCGAAGCCCTCACCGGGGCCCCACTTCTCGGCCGGCGACAGGCCCTCGTCGAGCGGATCTCCGGTGCCGCGCTGCTCCAGGGTGTCCATCTCCTGGTCCTGGCTGAGGTACTGCGGCGGGTTGGGAGTCTGGTCCGATTCAGTCATGTCTCCACCGTGCCACGGGCCCCCACCCCGGCAACCCGAGCCGTGCTCGATCTTGCCGGCTACGCCAACCGGCGGTCGCGGAGCTCGCGGGCGGCGTACTGGCCGATCTGCCGGGTGGCCCAGCCGTCGGTGCCGGCCGCGACGACGCCGCCGATGGCGGGCACCCGTCGGGCCACGAGGGTGATGGCACGGCGTCCGACCGTGCGGCCGATCAGCTCGGTCGTCACCTCGGTGCCGATCATCCGGTCCAGCTCGACGCTGTGCGTGGGCGCGGTGGCCAGACCCATGGGTCCGGCCGGCAACCGCCGCGACTCGATCAGCTGCTCGACCGTCTCGGGGCCGAGCAGGCAGACCAAGATCGCGTTGCGGACCCGCGGGTCATCGAGGTCCCAGCCCCGCAGGTGCGCGATGCCGGCCACGAGGTGGCACTGCACCAGCGTCACACCGGCGATGTTGGCCGGCACTGCCAGCGGCACCGCGAAGATGCCGCCGAGGTTCGTCACGAACCCCTGCGCCCCCGCGAGGCCCACGTGCACGCGCTGCATCGCGTCGATCGCCTTCTCGACGTCACCGCCGGCGTCGACGAGGTGGCTCATCGCCGAGTCGCCGGCCGACCGCAACGGTCCGGCGCCGTCGATCGCCCGATCGAGCGCGGCACGCACGAAGCTCCAGCCGACCTTCGGTGCCACGGCTGATCCGGCGGCCATTGCGGCGCTTCGACGCACTCCCATGCCTGCAGTCTAGGTAGCCTCGCCTCAAGCGCAGGAGGAACGATGACCGCACGCGCGCGGGCCTTCTCGGGCGTCGTCACGTCCGAGGACTGGTTGACGGCTGCGCGGACGTGGGCGACCGAACGGGTCGGTGACACCGGCCAGGACGTCATCGGTGTCATCGAGCAGGTGCGGGTGCGTCCGTGGTCGACCCAGCTCGTCGTGCCCACGACCGAGGGGCGCTGGTGGTTCAAGGCCACGTGTGACGCGATGATGTTCGAGGCCGCGCTCCACCAGGAGCTGGCCGACCTGCTGCCGGAGGCGGTCGACCGTCCCGCCGCTGTGGACGTCGAGCGCGGCTGGGTGCTCACGCGCGATTGCGGCAGCACGCTCGGTGACCTGCGGGAGGCCACGACCGCCGACTGGTGCCGGGTCGTCGAGGTGATCGCCGACATGCAGCGCCGGGTGGAGTCGGCGGAAGACCGCCTGCTGGCCACGGGTCTGCCGGACTGTCGGCCGAGCCGCGTGCTCGGGACCTTCGATCGCCTCGTCGAGGTGCTCGCCGAGCTGCCCGCCGATCACCCCTGCCACGTCGACGCCGGGCTGCGTGACGACCTGGCGCGCGCCCGACCGCGCCTGGCAGACGCGGTCGACGTGCTCGCGGCGGGTCGCCTGCCCATCACCTGGCAGCACGGCGACGCCCACCCCTGGAACGTCTTCCTCGCCGGTGGGGGACCTGACGACACGCACGACCTGCGGGTCTTCGACTTCGGCGACGGGCAGTGGGCGCACGCGCTGGAGGTGCTGGCGGTGCCGCAGGGCTGGATCGAGTCGAACGCAGGCGTCGAGTGGGCCGAGGTCGAACGGGCCTACTGCGCCGTGTGGGGCCTGACGCCGGCCGACGTGGCCGAGGAGGCGGCGGCCGCGCGTCGCACGCACCCGCTGCACCGTGCCGTGACGTGGTGGAAGTGCCTGGGGGAGGCGAGCGCGGCAGAGTGGGAGGAGTGGGGGGACGCCCCGATCTACCATCTGAGGGGAGTGCTCGGTGTCGACTGAGTCGCGCGCGCCGGAGCCGCTGCCGCCCTCCCCGTGGGAGTTCGAGCCCGAGCGCTGGCCGGCCGACGACTGCGTCGGCCTCGGCGCCGACCTGGAGCCCTCGACCATCGTCGCCGCCTACCGGGCCGGAGCCTTCCCCATGCCCGATGGCCCGCACCTGCTGTGGTGGTCACCGCTGCGGCGGGGGGTGCTGCGTCCCGGGGACCTGCACGTGAGCCGGTCGCTGCGGCGGTCGTTGCGTCGCTTCACCATCACCGTCGACACGGCGTTCGAGGAGGTGCTGGACGCCTGCGCCGACCCCGAGCGGCCCGGTGCATGGATCGACGACTCGATCCGCGCGGCCTACGTGGGTCTGCACCACCTGGGTTGGGCCCACTCCGTGGAGGCGTGGGACACCGACGGACGACTGGTGGGAGGTCTCTACGGACTCGCGGTCGGTGACTTCTTCGCGGGGGAGTCGATGTTCCACCACGCGACCGACGCGTCGAAGGCGGCACTCGTCGGACTGTGCGAGCGCGTCGGTGACGGACTCGTCGACGTGCAGTGGCGGACCCCCCATCTGGAGTCCCTCGGCGTGGTCGAGGTGTCCCGCGCGGCCTACCTCGCGATGCTCGCGCGGCACGTCGATCGACCCTCGACGGCACGTTGGCATTGATTTTCCTAGGCAACACGGGCCATCCGGTGCTTGGAGAGCCGCACGTCGTCCCTAGACTGAAGGCGTTCCAGATTCACCTCTCAAGGAGTAGTTGTGGCCATTTCCCGTAGCGACCTCGTCTCGGCCCTCGCCGAGAAGGCCGACACCACCAAGACCACCGCCGATTCGGTGCTCACCGCTCTGACCGACGTGCTCCTCGAGTCGGTCGGCTCGGGCGAGAAGGTCTCGATCCCCGGCATCCTCTCCGTCGAGCGCGTCGAGCGCGCCGCTCGCACCGGTCGCAACCCCTCCACGGGCGAGACCATCAACATCCCCGCCGGTTACGGCGTCAAGGTCAGCGCCGGTTCGAAGCTGAAGGCCGCTGCCAAGTAAGCAGCTCCATCACCGCACCATCACGACGCCGCCGAGTCCTCCGGGACTCGGCGGCGTCGCGCTGTCCGGAGTCCCCGGGCCCATCGACGCGCCACGAACGGCCTGTGCTGCGTGCGAGAATGCCGCGTGACCTCGCTCTATCACCGCCTGCCCCGCGACCACCCGAGGTTCGCCCACTGGCGCCTGCCGGTCTCGGGAATCATCGCGGTGGCCGGCTATCTGGCGGCCTCGGTCGTCCTGATCGGCGTCGTGATCGCCGGCTTCGAGATCGCCGGCGAGGGCGATCGCATCGACGAGTGGATGGACACCCTCGAGCTCTCCGGTCTGGACGATCCGATCTTCCTGGGCGTCGACCTCGGCGGCATCGCCATCCTGCTGCCGGTGGTGCTGCTGGCCCTGCTGGCCACCGGGCGCCACCAGGCGGGGCTGCTCCTCTCGGTCGAGGGTCGGATGCGGTGGCGCTGGTTGGCGCTCACCTCGGTCCTGGCGTTCGCGGTCGTGGCGGGAGTCTTCCTCGCATCGGTGCTGGTGCTGCCGGTCGACGTCGTGGGCGCCAGGCCGGACGTCCGTCTGCCCGACGGGACGATGGTGGTGGGTCTCGTGGTCGTCCTGCTGCTGGTCCCGTTCCAGGCGGCGGCCGAGGAGGTCGTCTGCCGCGGCTACCTGTTGCAGTTGATCGGCAGCTGGATCCCGAAGGTCTGGCTGGGCGCCATCGTCGGCGGTGTCGTCGGCACCGCGTTGTTCGTCCTCGGGCACGCGTACGAGCTCTGGGGGCAGGTCGACGTCGGCCTGTTCGGTGTCGTCTGCGTGGTGCTGACCCTGCGCACGGGAGGTCTTGAGGCCGCGATCGCGCTGCACGCCGCCAACAACATCGTGCTGTTCGCGTTCGACGGGTTCGCGGTCTGGCCCGACGTCACGAGCGGCGACGCCGACGGACCCCTCTACGTCCTGCCCACCGTCGTCATCGCACTGATCTTCATCGGACTGGTCGAGCTGGCGGCGGCCCGTGGCGGTCTGGCTCGCCGGAGGGAGTGGCCCGTCCTGCCGCCGCCGCGGCCGCGACCTGCGTGGGGACCGGGATGGGGGCCCGCGCCGTACCCCCACCTGGCTCCGGCCAGGGTTTCCGCACCGCCCCAGGTGCCGGCGACGGTGGGGGCTCCGCCGGCAGGATCCCTCCGTCCTGAGGTCAGTCCGGAGGCCCCGCCCTACCCCGGCGAGCTGCCCGAGGGCTGGAACCGGTGACCTCGGGTCGCGCCCGATGCGACGGCCGTCACGGCGCTGAACACGGGGGCTCGTGTGGCGCGCGTGACCAGGGCATGGTTACTTTGGACTACACACACACGCAGGTTCGGATCCGGTGAGGTCTGTCCACGGCGTGTTCGACCGCTCAAGAAGCCGGGCAGGAGGTGGCGCATGACGATCCCGCACGACGTCATCAAGCTCCCCTTCGAGACCTCCACGCCGAGCATCGCTCGCACCAAGCTGGCGGGTTTCCTCACCATCCACCAGGCCCCGTCCGAGGCCATCGACAATGCCCTCATCGTCATCAGCGAGATGATCGCCAACGCGGTCTGCCACGGAGCGCCGACGCCAGACGGCAAGATCGAGATCTCGTGGAGCATCCGCAACGAGTTGCTCGAGATCAGCGTCTACGACGCCGGCCAGGCTGCCGCGCTCACGCCCGTCGACTTCGACGAGGACTCGCTCAGCGGTCGCGGCCTGTCGATCATCAGCCGCATCGCCGACCGCTGGTGGGTCGACGTCTCCGACGGCACGCGCGTCAACGCCGAGCTCCAGCTCGCCCAAGCCTGACGCTCAGTCCGACCCGAACAGGTCGCGCGTGTAGACCTTGTCGGCCACGTCGGCGAGCTCCTCGGTGCGCCGATTCACGACGATGACGTCGCTGCGGCGCTTGAACTCCTCGAGGTCACGCAGCACCTCGGAGTTGAAGAACGGCTCGTCCGGCAGCAGCGGCTCGAAGACGATGACCTCGACGCCCTTGGCCTTCAGTCGCTTCATGACGCCCTGGATGCTCGACATCCGGAAGTTGTCGGAACCGGCCTTCATCACGAGGCGGTAGATGCCGACCGTCTGGGGACTGCGGCGCAGGATATCGGACGCCACGAAGTCCTTGCGGGTCGTGTTGGCGTCGACGATCGCGCCGATCAAGTTCTGCGGCACGTCCTGGTAGTTGGCCCGCAGCTGCTTGGTGTCCTTCGGCAGGCAGTAGCCCCCGTAGCCGAACGACGGGTTGTTGTAGTGGTCGCCGATCCGCGGGTCGAGCCCGACGCCCTCGATGATCTCCCGAGAGTTCAGGCCGTTGAGGGCGGCGTAGGTGTCGAGCTCGTTGAAGTAGGCCACCCGCAGCGCCAGGTACGTGTTGGCGAACAGCTTGATGGCCTCGGCCTCGGTCGAGCCGGTCAGCAGCACCGGCACGTCGTCGGCGATCGCGCCCTCCTGCAGCAGCGCGGCGAACGCCTTGCCCTCGGCCGTCTCCGAGCCCACGACGATGCGCGACGGGTACAGGTTGTCGTGCAGCGCGCGACCTTCGCGGAGGAACTCGGGACTGAAGATGATGGTGAGTCCCGGGTGCTGCTCACGCAGGCCGGCGGTGAAGCCCACCGGCACGGTCGACTTGATGACGACCGACGCCGACGGGTTCGCCGCCTCGACCGCGGCGACGACGCCCTCGACCGATCCGGTGTTGAAGAAGTTGGTCTCGGTGTCGTAGTCGGTGGGCGTGGCGACGACGACGAAGTCGGCCCCGACGTAGGCACTGTCGGCGTCGAGCGTCGCGGTCAGGTCGAGCGGCTTCTCGGCCAGGTACTGCTCGAGCTCGACGTCCTCGATCGGTGACTCGCGCCGGTTGATCTGCTCGACCTTGGCGGCGTCGATGTCGACCGCCACCACCTCGTGGTGCTGAGCGAGCACGACGGCATTGGACAGGCCCACGTAGCCGGTGCCGACCACAGCGATCTTCATGCCAGCACAGTAACCGCGACAGGAGACCTCCGAGCGACTTCCACTCGGCGTCCACGTGCTGTCCGCCACGCCGGTGGCGACACGGACCCCATAGGCTCGTGTCCCATGGGCAAGAAGTCGCGCCGCAAGGGCGCCAAGAAGGAACGCATGCCGTACGTGGCCCGGACCTTCGGGGGGCTCCCCGGAGAGCTGGACTGGGTGGCGATGCGGGAGTTCGTCCCCTCGGCCACCGCCACGGTGACCCTGCTCGAGGGTGACCGCACCGTACGGGTCTGCTCGCTGCTGCCGGGCAACGGAGCCGGCATCGTGCGCCCTGACGGCGAGATCTGGCTCGGTCTGCAGGTGCAGCACAATCACGGCGACATCAGCCGCGACCTCGCGCACATCGTCGAGACCGGCCTCACGCTGGAGCCCGGCACGCCCATCGGCGTCACCGACCCGGGGGTGGGCCCGCGCCTGCAGGACCTCGTCGACCCCGCGTCGTCCTTCGACGTCACGGTGCACGACGGCTTCGACTTCTGGCTCGAGGGCACCGACGCCGGACCCGACGAGGTCGCGTTGCTCGAGCAGACCAACAGCACCGTCACCCCCACCGTGAAGCTCGACGCCGTCGAGGGTGCGTACTGGACCGAGATGGGTGAGCGCCGCTTCCTGCGCTGGGTCCAGCCGCACGACGAGGCCAAGCTGCTCGACGCGCTGGCCCGCCTGCACGTCGACGGCGCCGACAAGCTGGGCGACGACATCCGCATGATCGGCATGTTCCGGGCGCACGGCCTGCTGGTGCCGGTGTGGGAGACCGACACCGACGCGGCGGCGCTCGAGAAGCCCGTCGCCGAGCTGCGGACCCGACTCGACGCTGCGTTGGCCGAGAGCGAGCCGCTCACGGCCGAGCAGCGTGAGGCCCGGCGCGGTCTGGCGAACCGCCAGCTCACCATCCGCTGACGCCGTCTGAGCCTGCGGCGCATGGCGGCGGCCCGGCAAGGAGATGAAACCGGGCCACCGTCATGCAAGTAACACCCACGGACATCGTAGGACGGTCGGCGCGGCCGGGCGAGGATCTTTCCACGATCAGCTGGAACCGGCCCTAGGATGCGCGGATGACTCGGACCACGCGCGCGCTGCTGATCGCGGTGCTCACGGGCCTGCTGGTCCTCGCGGTCGCGGGTCACTCGCGCCTCTCCGGACCCACGGTCCTGACGCTGGTCGAGGACCGGCACGGCGTCCACCTCGGCGACCTCGTTGCGGCGGCGCTGTGGGTCGCCGGCGTCGGTCTGGTCCTGCGCCGAGCCTGACCTGACGGACGGGCCCGTCACCCGACGGTCGTGCAGATGTCGCCGGCTTCACATCAAAAGCGTGGGACAGGGAGCGCCAAGACTTCTACTGTCCTTGGCATGAGCCGTCGACTGCGGCGTACCTGGCGCCGCCTCAAGTGCCGGATGAAGCACGGGCAGGCCTGCCCGCACGTCCGCCGCTACCACGGCTGAGCCGGCTGCCTCAGCCGCGCAGGGCGCCGATGCCGAGCACGGCGGCCAGGCCGAGCGCGCTGCGCGGGTGGTAGGCGGCGGTCCAGAGTCCACCGTGCGCGGCACCCCGGTGCTCCTCCTGCCACGGCTCGTCGAGGGCCGGCAGGTCGACCCGCAGGTCGTGCACCAGCATCGCGGCCATCAGCGTGTTCGACGTGGCCGGCTCGAAGACCTCGACCCCGAAGCGGTGCGCGCCGGCATACGCTGCCGCAAGCGCCTTGTTCTTCAGCACCGACCGGGTGCGGGTCGACGGCGCGACGTTGAGCGAGACCAGGGTCCCGCCAGCGCGAGCATCGGTGGCCCGCCACCGCTGCACCCGCTTGGCCAGCGCGTAGTTCGGACCCTGCTGCGGCACGAGCGCGTCGCAGACCGCGATCGTCGCCTCTGGCGCGTAGTTGCGCTGCAGCAGCCGTCCGCGGCTCGCGACCCGCAGGGGCGTGCGCACGGTACGGGTGATCGACCGGCGACGGTAGGCGGCGTCGGCCTGGGCGATCTCCTCCTCGTCGACCACGAACACGTCGGTCGGGGTCGCGAGGTAGGCCAAGGCCGTGGTGGGTCGCTCGGCCAACAGGTGTGCGGCCAGCGCGTCGGCGGCCATCGACACGCGCACGTGGTCGCCACCGTCGGCGTAGCAGTAGTTGCCGACCACCAGGCGGCCGCTCAGCGTGTCGAGCCACTCGGCCACGGCCGGCAGGTCGTGCAGCAGGTCGGCGCCGGTGTCGGTGGACGACTGCGTGACGATGCGGTCGGGCAGGTACGTGGTTCCGGCGCCCGCCTGGGCCGCCTCCACCAGGCGTTCCTGCACCGCCTCGTTCGGCAGGTCGAGCGCCACCACGTCAGCACCCCAGCGCTGCAGCGACCGCATCGGACCCATCTCGGCCCCGGCGCCCAGCACCACGACCGTGTCGCCCTCCAGGCGGAGCCACTCCGGGTGGTCCATCACCGTGCGGATGGAGTCGGCGAACGAGGTCGTGACGATGCCACGTCCCACCCAGTCGTCCAGCTGTGCGAGGAGTGCGTCGCCCTCGAGGCGCTCGCCGCGATACGGCACCGAGAGGGTCGTCTCGGGCTCGGCGGTCCCACGGACGGTCCGGGTCTTCAGCATCTGCTGCAGCGGAGCATCCGAGACGGCGCGAGACAGGGGCAGGTCGCCGAAGCGCATGCGGTCACGCAGGGCCGTGAGGCCGTCCGTCGCGATGGCCCGGGCCGCGGTCGGATCGCCGATCCCGGCCTCGACCGCGCGGGTGAAGTGGTGCAGGTACCCGTGCCGCCACGCGGTCTCGTGCTCGACCGCCCGCGCACCGACCGGATCGGCCTTGCGCAGCGCCTCGGCCAGCACCTCTCGCGCCGTGGCCGACGTGCTGTCGGACGGGAACTGGACGCTCGCAGACTCTCCCATGGCGACACGCTAGGAACGGTCGGTGGTTACTCGGAAGTCGGACGCGGAGTTACTCAGAGAATTCTCACGCGCCGAGGAGGATCGCGCGGGCGCCTACGACGCCAGGCAGATGCCGTCGATGATCGACTCGATGACACGCTCGGCGTGGCGCCGCACCTCGGCCGGCGGCTGGGCGGCGAGCGGACCACGAGTCGCGAGGTCGGCGAATCCGTGGACGGTCGACCAGCACGCCCACTCGGCGCCCTCGCGGGCGTCCTGCGGGAGGACACCGGCGGCGGCCAGCTCGTCCAGCGCCTCGACCAGGAGGCGGAACGGGGCGGCCTCGTGGGGCGTGACGTCCTGCGCCGGCGTGGGTGGCGGGAAGAAGGCGACGGCGAACCATCCGGGCTCGCTGGTCGCGAAGTCGATGTAGCCCAGCCCCACCGCGCGCAGCCCGTCGCGGGCCCGCGCGGCTCGGCTCCCCTCGGCGGCGCTGCGGTGCGCGAGCATGCGCTCGGCCATGCGCTCCTGGATGCGCCGCCCGACCGCATCGAGCAGCTCGCGGCGGTCGGCGAAGTGGCGGTAGGCGGCGTTCGGGGAGACCCCGACGTCGCGGGTCGCCTCGCGGAGCCGAAGGGCCTCCGGGCCGTCACTCCGCGTCAGGGCGAGGCCGGCGTCGATGAGGGCCGCGCGCAGGTCACCGTGGTGGTACGGACGATCGGACGGACTCATTGACCAACCTCCTTCGGATCCCTACGCTGAGTCCATCGTAGTGTGTACGGTGTCCACATTGCTCGCCGAGGTGGTCGAGCACGGGGTCTGGTCCCACGGGGCACGGTCGAAGGAGAGGGTGGATGAGACATCAGTGCAGCGTCCGGCAGACACGTCCGTCGTCCGGCGCGCTCGGATCAGTCCAAAGTCGGTCGAGCCGGCTCGCGATGACTGCGAGGCTGGGCCGATGAGTGACCTGGCGATCGAGACCTCCGGTCTCGTCAAGATCTTCGGCGAGCACCGCGCCGTCGACGGTGTCGACCTGCAGGTGCCCAGCGGCGGTGTCTACGGCGTGCTCGGCCCCAACGGCGCCGGCAAGACCACCGTCATCCGCATGCTCGCCACCCTGCTCAAGCCCGACGGCGGCTCAGCCCGGGTGCTGGGTCACGACGTCGTGGCCGAGGCCGGCACCGTGCGGTCGCGCGTGGCGATGACCGGACAGTTCGCCTCCCTCGACGAGGACCTCACGGGGCTCGAGAACCTCGTCATGCTGGCGCGCCTCTACGGCTTCCGCGGCACGGCGGCGCGCGACCGGGCGGCCCAGCTGCTCGACGCCTTCGACCTCACCGAGGCCGGGCCGCGCCAGGTCAAGAGCTACTCCGGCGGCATGCGGCGGCGCATCGACATCGCCGGCAGCATCGTCGTCCGCCCCGACCTGATGTTCCTTGACGAGCCCACCACGGGTCTCGACCCCCGCAGCCGCAACCAGGTCTGGGACATCGTCCGCGCCTTGGTCGGCGCCGGCACCACCGTGCTGCTCACGACGCAGTACCTCGACGAGGCCGACCAGCTCGCCGACCGCATCGCGGTCATCGACCGGGGCAAGGTCATCGCCGAAGGCACCACCGGCGAGCTGAAGGCCTCGGTCGGCTCCGGCTCGTTGCGGGTGCGGGTGGCCGACTCCGCCGACCGCGAGACGGCGGCGTCGCTGCTGGCGCAGGCGCTGGACGCCGAGCCCGTCCTCGAGAGCGACCCCTACGCCCTCGGGTTCACCGTGTCCGATCCCGGCGTCGTGCCCGCGGCGCTCGTGCGAGTGCGCGACCACGGCGTCGCGATCAGCGAGTTCTCGCTCGGCCAGCCCAGCCTCGACGAGGTCTTCCTCGCCCTCACCGGTGAGCACGTGGCCGACGTCGAGCCCGATGAGTCAGAGCACAACCGGGGAGAGGTTCCCGCATGACCGCCACCATGGATGCGAAGGTCCGCGAGGCCGTCGGCACCGCCGACCGCCCCGAGCCGGTCGGGCCCCTCGGGTCGTCCCTGATCTTCACGCACCGTGCGTTGCTCAAGATCAAGCACGTCCCCGAGCAGCTCTTCGACGTGACGATGTTCCCGATCCTGTTCACGCTGATGTTCACGTACATCTTCGGCGGGGCCATCGCGGGCTCCACCGGGGCGTACCTCGACTACCTGGCGCCGGGCATCCTCGTGCAGACCGTCGTCATGATCACGATGTACACGGCCATGACCATCAACAACGACATCAAGAAGGGCGTCTTCGACCGCATCCGGTCGCTGCCGGTCTGGCGGCCGTCGCTGATGGTCGGTGCGCTGCTGGGTGACACGCTGCGGTTCACGATGGCCTCGACCGTCATCCTGGTCGTGACGATGCTGATCGGCTACCGCCCGCCGGGCGGCGTCGTCGGCGTGGTCACCGCGGTCGTGCTGCTGCTCGTGTTCTGCTTCAGCGTCAGCTGGATCTGGACGCTGCTGGGGTTGAAGCTCCGCAGCCCCGAGGCCGTCATGGGCGTCTCGATGATGGTGCTGTTCCCGATCACGTTCCTCTCGAACGTCTTCGTGCCGATCGAGACGATGCCCGACTGGCTCCAGCCGATCGTCGAGAACAACCCCGTCTCGATCCTGGTCGACGCGGTGCGCAGCCTGATGATCGGCGACCCCGACGGTGGATCGATCCTGGCGGTGCTGGTCATCTCGGGCGTGCTGGTCGCCATCTTCGGTCCGCTGACGATGCGCAGCTACGCCCGCAAGAACTAGGCGGCGCGAGCCGGGACTAGGGTCGGGGCGTGGGAGCCATTCATCTGATCCGTCACGGCCAGGCCTCGTGGGGCTCCGACGACTACGACCAGCTGTCCGAGCTGGGCACCCGGCAGGCCTCCTGGCTCGGCTTGTCGTGGGAGTCGTCGGGGTTCGCGCCCACCTGGTCGGTCGCGGGGTCGATGAAGCGCCACGCGCAGACCGCCGTGGCCACGATCGACGCGATCGACGGCGACCTCTACGACGTCGACCCCGGGTGGAACGAGTACGACCACCTGGCCATGGTGGGCGCGTCGTCCGCGGCCGATCGCCCGGCCGACGCGCGTGAGTTCCAGGCCATGCTCGACGCAGCGCTCGAGCGGTGGGTCGGTGGCGATCCGGGTTCGGGGGAGTCGTTCGCCGACTTCGAGGGTCGCGTGCTGGGAGCGTTGAAGGTCGCCGTCAACAACGCCGGTTCGGGCCAGCACGCGGCGGTGTTCACCTCCGGTGGCCCGATCGCGCTGGTGGCCTCGCACCTGCTGACCGGCGACTCCTCGCTGTTCATCACGTTGAACCGTGTGGTGGTCAACGCCTCGGTCACGACGCTCATCGTGGGCCGGGGTGGCACCCGGGTGCTCACCTACAACGAGCACACCCACGTGCCTCGCGACAGCGTCACCTTCCGCTGAGCACCAGGTCGGCCGGGGTCAGGCGCACGTCGAACGGATCGTCGACCGCGAAGGTCTCGGCCCCCACGGCTCGCGTGACCTGACGGTAGGCACCGTCGGTCAGCGCCCAGGCGGTGACCGATGGCTCCTCGGGATCGACGACCCAGTAGTGAGCACACCCCGCACGCTCCAGGCGGTCTTTCTTCAACAGCAGGTCGATGCCGCGGGTGGAGGGCGACAGCACCTCGACAGCCAGGAGCGGTGCCACGGGCAGATCGCGCTCGGTGAAGTCCTCGCTGCGAGCCACCACCAGGTCGGGGTGCATGACGGTGTCGTCGGCCAGCGCCACGTCGAACGGCGCTGGCAAAAGCTCGAGATCCGGCGGGAGTGCGGCGTCGAGCAGGACGCTGAGGCGGAAGGAAGCGCGTTGGTGAAGCCACTTGGGCGCCGGGCTCACGATGAGCACCCCGTCGAGCAGCTCGTAGCGGTGCCCGTCATCGGGCATTGCCGCCAGGTCGTCCCGCGTCAGCGCCCGCCCGCGGGGCAGGCCTGCAGACACCTCGGTGGTCATGACAGTCATGGTAGATCGCCTCCTCGTCCATGACCACGAGCGAACTGGGCGCCTCCGACACCTCGCCCCACCAGGCGAGGTGGGTGTGGACAGCATTCGCATGATTCAGATACCGGTAGTATCTGAATCATGAAGATCACCGCTGACTCCCGTGCCCTGGTGACCGGAGGCGCGTCCGGCCTCGGGTTGGCCCTCGTGCGCCGCCTCGCCGAGCGTGGCGCGCGTGTGCTCGCCACCGACATCCACGACGAGCGCCCGGCTGAGCTCGACGGCGTGGCCGCCGAGTACCGCCGCCTCGACGTCACGTCCGACGTCGACTGGTCCGCCGCCCGTGACTGGGTCGTCGAGAACTGGAGCGGGCTCGACCTGCTGTTCAACAACGCCGGCGTGGCCGCCGGAGGTCGCATCGAGCTCAGCGAGATGGACCAGTGGCAGTGGATCGTCGACATCAACCTGCTGGGCGTCGCCCGCGGGTGCCGCACCTTCACGCCCCTGCTGAAGGAGGCGCGGGCCGGCCACATCGTCAACACGTCGTCGGCCGCCGGGCTCGTGCACCCGCCGCGGATGAGCGAGTACACCGCGGTCAAGGCCGGCGTCGTCGCCCTGAGCGAGACGTTGCGCTACGAGCTGCGGCCCTACGACGTCGACGTCTCGGTCGTCTGCCCCACCTTCTTCCGCACCAACCTCACGTCGTCGATGCGCGGCAAGGACGAGTCGGCGCAGGCCTCGGCCGCCAAGCTCATCGACGGGTCCAAGCGCACCGCCGACGACATCGCGGTCATCGTGCTGGCGCAGGTCGAGAAGGGCACCCACATCATCCTGACTGACCGCGAGGGTCGCGTCGCCTACGCGGCGAAGCGCTTCCTGCGGCCGGTGTACGACAACCAGATGTTCAAGGCCGGCGCCCGGATGGCGCGGAAGGACTGATCAGCATGCGTCGCAACGTCCTCATCACCGGGGCCAGCTCGGGCCTCGGCGCCGAGATGGCCCGCCAGCTCGCCGCGAGGGGTCACCACCTCGCGCTCACCGCCCGGCGCACCGACCGCCTCGAGGCGTTGCGCGACGAGATCCTCGCCGCGCACCCCTCGGTCGAGGTCGTCGTGCACTCGCTCGACGTCACCGACCACGACCAGGTCTTCGACGTCGTCAAGCGGTCGGTCACCGACCTCGGCGGGTTGGATCGAGTGGTCGTCAATGCCGGGCTCGGCAAGGGTGGCCGCATCGGCACCGGCAAGTTCGAGGCCAACCGCGAGACGGTCGAGACCAACGTGCTCGGAGCCCTCGCCCAGTGCGAGGCCGCGATGGAGCACTTCTACGAGCGGCAGGCCGGCCACCTGGTGCTGATCTCGTCGATCTCGGCACTGCGCGGGCTGCCCGGCACCATCACCACGTACGCGGCGACCAAGGCGGCCGTCGCGCACCTCGGTGAGGGCATCCGTATGGACCTCGCCAAGCGCAGCGGTCACGACATCACGGTCACCACGATCTACCCGGGCTACATCGCCAGCGAGATGAACGACCAGAACGAGAACGAGCAGAAGCTCATGGTCGACACCGAGACCGGTGTGCGCTCGATCGTCAAGGCGATGGAGAAGGAGGTCCCTGAGGCCTCCGTGCCCGGTTGGCCCTGGGCCCCGCTCGGCCAGGTCATGAAGCACGCGCCCTTCGGCGTTGTCCGCCGCCTCGTCTAGACCGGGTCAGGCGAGGAGGGCGGCGGCGAGGCGGCCGACCTGCTCGTGCTCGACGAGGAAGCCGTCGTGCCCGTGCAGTGAGGTGACGACGGCGAGGTCGCCCGCGTCGGGGATCTGGTCGGCCAGCTCCTGCTGCTCGTGCAGCGGGTAGAGACGGTCGGAGTCGATGCCCGCGACGGTCGTGCGCGCGGTGATCTGGCTAAGGGCGGCCGCCACGCCGCCGCGACCGCGGCCGACGTCGTGGCTGTTCATCGCCGCGCCCAGCAGGAGGTAGGAGTTGGCGTCGAACCGGCCGGCCAGCTTGGTGCCGTGGTGCTGGAGGTACGACTCGACGGCGAAGCGTCCACCGGCCGCGACCAGCTCGTCGTCCTGCAGGGTGCGGCCGAACCGCTCCTGCAGCTCGGCCTCGCTGCGGTAGGAGATGTGCGCGACGCGGCGGGCCAGGTCGAGTCCCTGGGTGGGCCCGCGGTCGGCGTCGTAGTAGTCGCCGCCGGCGAAGAACGGGTCGGCCCGCACGATGTCGTTCTGCGTGGCCGTGAGCGCGACCTGCTGGGCGCTGGCCGCCGCGCAGGTGGCGAGCAGGAACAGTCGCTCGACGCGGTGCGGGTGCATGATGGCCCACTCCAGACCGCGCATGCCTCCGGCTGAACCACCGATGACGGCGTGCCAGACGTCGACGCCGAGCGCGTCGCTGAAGGCCGCCTCGGCGGACACCTGGTCTCGCACCGTGATGGCCGGGAAGCGACTGCCCCACGGACGTCCGTCGGGCGCGTTGGAGGCGGGCCCCGTCGTGCCCTGACAGCCACCGAGGATGTTGGCCGACACCACGAAGTGGCGCTCGGTGTCGATAGCCTCACCCGGGCCGATCAGCGTGTCCCACCACCCGGGGGAGGGGTGGCCCGGGCCGGCCGGACCCGTCACGTGGGTGTCGCCGGTCAAGGCATGCAGCACCAGCACGGCGTTGTCGCCGGTGTAGGTGCCCCACGACTCGTAGGCGATCGTCACGTCGGGGATGGTGTCCCCCGACTCGAGCTGCACGTCGCCGATCGAGAGGAACTTCCGGGAACCAACGGGATCTCCCTCCCGCCACGCACCGGTGACGGGAGGGAGTCCGAGGGTCGTCGTCGAGCTCACGCTGGCTGACTCACTTGGCGGCGCGGAGCCCCGCGTCGAGGTCGGCCAGGATGTCGTCGATGTGCTCGAGGCCGACGGCCAGGCGCACGAGACCGGGGGTGACGCCGGCGGCGGCGTGCTCCTCGGGCGTGCCCTGCGAGTGCGTCGTGCTGGCCGGGTGGATGGCCAGGCTGCGCACGTCGCCGATGTTGGCCACGTGGCTGAACAGCTCGAGCGAGTCGATGAACTTGCGGCCGGCGTCGACGCCTCCGGGCAGCTCGAACGTCAGCACGGCGCCGGAGCCCTTCGGCGTGTACTTGTCGGCGAGCTCCTTGTAGTCGTTGCCGGGCAGGCTCGCCCACGTCACCTTGGAGACGTCCTCGCGCGCCTGCAGCCACTCGGCGACCTTGCGCGTGTTCGCGATGTGCCGCTCCATGCGCAGGCTCAGGGTCTCGAGGCCCTGCGCGAGGAGGAAGGCGTTGAACGGCGCGATGGCCGGACCCACGTTGCGCAGGTACTGCACGCGCAGCTTGGCGATGAACGCGGCCGGTCCGAGGGCCTCGGCGAAGACGAGGCCGTGGTAGCTCGCGTCGGGAGTGGTGAAGCCGGGGAACTTGTCGCCGTGGGCGCCGTAGTCGAACGTGCCGCCGTCGATGACGACGCCGGCGACCGTGGTGCCGTGGCCGCCGATGTACTTGGTGGCCGAGTGGACGACCGTGTCGGCGCCGTGCGCGAGCGGGTTGAGCAGGAACGGCGTGGCGACGGTGTTGTCGACGATGAACGGCACGCCGACCTCCTTCGCCACGGCGCCGATGGCCTCGAGGTCGAGGATGTCGCCCTTGGGGTTGCCGATCGTCTCGCCGAAGAACGCCTTGGTGTTCTCGCGGACGGCATCGCGCCACGCCTGGGCGTTGTTGGCGTCCTCGACGAACGTGACCTCGATGCCCAGCTTCGGGAAGGTATGGCGCAGCAGGCTGTCGGTGCCGCCGTAGAGGCTGGCGGAGGTGACGATGTGGTCGCCGGCTTCGGCGACGTTGGTCAGCGCGCCGGTGGTGGCGGCCTGGCCGGAGGCGAACAGCAGCGCGCCCACACCACCCTCGAGCGCGGCCAGCCGCTGCTCGACGACGTCCTGCGTCGGGTTCATGATGCGCGTGTAGATGTTGCCGGGCTCGGCGAGGCTGAACAGGTCGGCCGCGTGCTGCGTGTCCCGGAACTGGTACGAGGTGGTCTGGTAGATCGGCAGTGCGCGCGCCCCGGTGGTGGGGTCGGGCGTCTGACCGGCGTGGATCTGCTTGGTCTCGAACGACCAGTTCTCGCTCATGGGCACTCCTGGAGGGATTGAGGAACGTGACGAACGTCTGGGGTCGAGACTGGCACGTCCATGGTGATCCGCCGGAAAGTCTCGCATGGTGGACTGGTCGTCCAGCCCGTGGCATGGCCGGGTGACTAGGTCATGTCGTGCGGTTGGGAGGTCGATTCCAGCACGCTGAGCCACAGGTCGCCGTCCGGCGAGACTCCGTGGGTGCGGTGCGTGACGTATGCGATCGGCACGTGCACGAACCGGTGCTTCCGGCGCCCCACCACCAGGTCGGTGCGCCCGGCCATGGCGGCGTGCACGGCGGTCTGCGCGATGCGGGCGCAGTAGACCGAGTCGGCGGGATCGGCCGGCACCGACCGGATGAAGTACCCGGGGTCGAGGTAGCGGAACAGCGGCTCCTCCCCGCGCGCGGCGAAGTCGTCGGCGATGCGCTCGCGCAGCAGGCGCGCGATGTCGGCGAGCTGCTTGTTGCCCGACGCATCGGTCTCGGTCACGGCCTCGAGGTGCTCCTGGCCTGCGCCCTCGGCCACGACCAGCACGGCGTGACCCTTGGCCTGGACGCGCCGCCGCACGTGGGCGAGCAGGCCGTTGTCGCCGTCGATCGCGAACGGCACCTCCGGAATGAGCACGAAGTCGGCGTCGTGGTTCGCGATCGCCGAGTAGCAGGCGATGAAGCCGGCGTGCCGGCCCATGACCTTGACCAGGCCGACGCCGTTGATGGCCGCCTCGGCCTCGATCTTGGCGGCCTTGATCGACTGCGCTGCGCGGGCGTACGCCGTCTGGAAGCCGAAGCTCTGGCCGATGTGCGGGATGTCGTTGTCGATCGTCTTGGGGACGCCGACCACGGCGATGGGGGCGTCGCGGGCCAGGGCCTCCAGCGCGATCCGGTGGGCTCCGCGCATCGAGCCGTCGCCACCGATGACGAACAGGATGTCGATGCGTCGGCGCTGCAGCGTGTCGACGATGGCGCCGACGTCCTGCGCGCCGCGGGAGGTGCCCAGCACCGTGCCTCCGCGTTCGTGGATCGTGGCCACGTACTCGGGGGTCAGCTGGATGGGGTTGAGGCCCAGCTCGGGGACGAGCCCGGCGTACCCGTTGCGGAAACCCGTCACGTCGGTGACGCCGTAGTGCTCGTGCAGCTCCAGCACGAGGGCGCGGATGACGTCGTTCAGCCCCGGGCACAGGCCGCCGCACGTCACGATGCCGACGCGGGTGCGGGCGGGGTCGAAGAACAGCTCGGCACGGGGGCCGCCGGTCTCGAACGACGGCAGCTCGTCGAGCGGCAGACCGCGGGCCCGGACGAGCTCGACGGTGTCGTCGAACAGGATGCGGTCGTCCTCGCCCACGTAGTACTGGTTCGTGGCCCGGCCGCCGACGTACGAGGCGAGCGGCGACGGGACCGTGCACTCGCCGAGCCGCGTCACCTGCAGGTCAGCCAGCGTCACCATGCCCCGAGTCTAGGGAGGGGACAGGTCGGGTGGTCTCAGGCGGCGATGTCGTAGTCGGTGAGGGGGAAGCGGCCGGCCTCCCGGAACGCGTTGGCGGTCGACGTGGGACGCAGGAGCGTCGCCTCGCCGTGCTGGTTGAAGTAGTAGCTGCGCGAGGTGGCGCAGCTGCCGTTGATGAACACCGACGACTGCAGCCGGTGCTTCATCCGCGCCAGGAACCGGGCGTTGGCCTGGGGCGTCACCTCGAACCGCCGTGCACCGCGCCGCTGCACCTCGCGCAGCAGCCGGGTCATGTGCTTCATCTGCGACTCGATCGTCGTGAAGTACGACAGGCCCGAGTACGAGTAGGGCGAGTTGAGACTGAGGAAGTTCGGGAAGCCCGGCACGCTGACGCCTTGGTAGGCCTGGAAGCGCTGCTCGCGCCAGAACGACCCGAGGTCGGCACCGTCGACGCCCTCGACCGTGAACGCGGGGAAGTTCGCATCCCACAGGTCGAAGCCGGTGGCCAGCACGAGCGTGTCGATGTCGCGGCGGCGCCCGTCGGTGGTGACGATCCCGGTCGCGTCGACGTGGTCGATCGAGGTCGTCTCCAGGTGGACGTCGGGCCGGTTGAACGTGGGGTAGTAGGTGTTGGAGAACGTGGGGCGCTTGCAGCCGAAGGAGTAGTCGGGCGTCAGCTGGCGGCGCAGCTCGGGGTCGGGCACCTGTCGGTGCAGGTGCCGGGTGGCGGTGCGTGCGGCGAGGCGGTTGAGGAACCCCAGCCGGCGGTACTGCAGCACGCCGGTGACCATGATCGTCTCGAGCACGCCAGAGCCGATCCCGCGCGCGACGCGTTGACTCAGCGGCACGCGGGCGTAGAGCCGTTGCAGCGCCCGCGGCACGGGGCCGTCGGCCTTCGGCGTGACCCAGATGGCGGTGCGCTGGTACACGGTGAGGTCGGCGGTGCGGGGAGCGATCTCCGGGATCAGCTGCACCGCCGTGGCACCGGTGCCGATGACGGCGACGCGCTCACCGGTGAGGTCGTGGTCGTCGTCCCAGGCTGCGGTGTGGATGACGGTGCCCGTGAAGGACTCGATGCCGGGGATGTCGGGCAGTCGGGGCTGGGAGAGGAAGCCCGTGGCCGTGAGCAGCAGGCGTCCCTCCACCGTCTCGCCGTCGGCCAGCGTGACCGTCCACGTGCAGGTCTCGTCGTCCCACGTCGCGCGGGTGACGGTGACCCCGAACCGCATGTGGCGCCGCAGGTCGAACCGCTGCGCCACGTGGCTGGCGTACTGCTTGAGCTCGGCGCCGGGTGCGTACATGCGTGACCAGTACGGGTTGGGTGCGAAGGAGTACGAGTAGGTCGCCGAGGGGATGTCTACGGCCAGACCGGGGTAGTGGTTGACGTGCCAGGTGCCGCCCAGGTCGTCCTCGCGATCGAGGATGACGAGGTCGTCGTAGCCGAGCCGACGCAGCGCGATGGCGGCGCCCATGCCGCCGAAGCCGGCCCCGACGATGACCGCGTCGTGCACCGCCCGGGACGTGTCGACCGGGCGCGAGGTGGGGTCTTGGTGCGGGGACGGAGCGGGACTCATGCCGCCACAGAATCAGATACCGACGGTATCTGGCAAGGGTGTGGCGTGCGCTGTCTCACGTATGAATACGGCCTGACCTGCATCGATACGAGAACGTACGGGTTGGCGGGAGGGTCGGCGCTGGGTACCGTGAAGGAATGCTCCGAGACTTCCTGCGCCGTCAGCTGGCCGTGTGGCGCCGCACCGACCGTCCGCGCAGGGGTCCGCTCACCGTCGTGCGACGCGGCCGAGGACCCGTCCGCGTCGTGCACGAGCAGGCCGTGGTGCACGAGACCACGAGCGTCCAGGGGCGCATCGTCGCCCGCGGAGCGCGCCTGCTGATCAAGCCGCTGCTGGCGGTGGTGCCGTTCACCGACACCACGCTGCGCGTCATCGCCAAGCTCGATGCGTTGTCGGAGCGCCGGCCGCGGTCGCGCCACCTCCACGCCGTCGAGCACCACCTGGGCGGGGTGCGCGTCGAGGTGTTGACGCCCCACGACGGACCCCGCAGCGACCTGACGATGCTCTACTTCCACGGCGGCGGGTTCTTCTCCGGCGCCATCTCCACGCACCGCCGCCTGTGCGAGCGCCTGGCGCTCTACACCGGCGGCGTCGTCATGTCGGTCGACTACGTGCAGCTTCCCCACGGAGCGGTCGCCGAGTCGGTCAACGACGCCATCACGGCCTACGCCGCCCTGCTCGAGGAGGTCGAGCAACCGCACAAGATCGTCGTGGCGGGCGACTCCGCCGGCGGCTACCTCGCGATGAAGGTCGCCGAGCTGGCCACGCGCCGCGGACTGACGCAGCCCGCCGGCATCATCGGCTTCTCGCCCCTGCTGAGCCTCGACCCGGACCGCCTCGACAAGGACATCGAGCGCGTCAGCCGCATGCGTGACGCGTACCTGCCCCTGCGGCGTCTCGCCGTCGTGCGCCGCCGCTGGCTGCCCGAGGGCTCGCGCATCGAGGGCCACGACTCGCCACTCGAGGCCGCCGACCTGATCGACTCGCCCACCTTCATGGTGGCCGTCGAGGACGAGATCCTCCGTCCCGAGATCGAGGCCATGGCGCTGCAGCTCGCGGCGCGTGGAGTCGACGTCGACGTGCACCTCTGGCGTGGACAGGTCCACGCCTTCCCGGTCCTGGCCGACGTGATGCCGGAGAGCCGCACCGCGGTGCACCTGGCCGCCGAGTTCGCCCGGGGCGTGGTGGGCGAGGTCGAGCGCGACGTGCCCGACGACTCGGCCCACACCGAGCCGATGGACGGTGAGGTCGTTTCCGAGGAACGCGCCTCCTGACGCGACACCGGCCCGCCCCCCCCACGGGGAACGGGCCGGTCCCTGAGGTGCCGCGAGGAACGAGCGGCCACGAAGGGCGCGCCCGAGCCACGAAGCCTCCTGCCGCCTACTCCTCGGTGAAGCTCAGCTTCATGCTGAAGCTGACGCCGGTGTCGGACGACTCCCACGAGGAGATGCCGAACGACTGCAGGAATGCGAGGTCGTCGAGCTGCTCGGCGATCTCCTTCGGCGGGTCCCAGGACTCCAGCACGTCGATGATGCCGCCGAGGTCGACGTACAGGCCGCCGAGCGAGCCGTCGTCGCTCGACATCACGGCTGTGAAGTTCTCGTCGCTGCCGAGATCGCCGCTCGTCGCGAGCTTCTCAGCCAGGTCCTCCGTCGTCGCCAGCACGGCACCGTCGTCGGTCTCCTTCACCGCGAGATCGACGCCCTCGCCGGACAGCACCTCGGTGACCTTCTCCAGCACGTCCATGATCTCGCCGTCGGTGGTGAACACGATGCCGACCGGGATGTCCTCGATGCCCTCGGGGCCGCGGTCGGGATCGATCTCGTCGAGACCCTCGCTGCCGAGGTAGATGGTCACGCCGTCACCCAGGAGGGTCGAGATGTCGTCGGGGATGCTGACGCCCGTGTCCTCCTCGATCTCACCCAGGAACTGCTCGAAGCTCGGCGACTCGCAGATCTCCTCCGGCGTCAGCTCGTCCTCTTCCTCCGGCGTGGGCTCGGGGGAGGGCTCCGGTGCGGGCCCGTCCGGAGCCGGCACGTCGGGCTCCGGCTGCAGCTCCGGCTCGACCGGCTCGACCGGCTCGACCGGCTCGACGTCGGGCACGTCGAAGCACTCGAGGTCTCCGCTGAGCTCGTACATGTCGGAGAGGAACGGCTCGAGCGAGGACCAGGCCTCGTCGAACAGGTCGCCGGCGCCGATGATCGACAAGCCGGCCAGGGTGTCGGTCGGCAGGGCGTCGAGTCCTGCGACGTCGGGCGTCTCGGGTGCCTCGGTGAAGCGGCTCAGGCCGGCCAGCTCCACCGAGCTCTCGTCGGCGCGCAGGGTCATGGCCACACTCTCGACCGACTCGTAGGTGTCCAGGAACTCGGTGACGTCGTCGGGGATCTCCTCGCCGTCCTCCTCGAGCTGCTTGATGGCCTCGTCGGTCAGCTTCGTGACGGCCGCCTGGTCGTACCAGCCGGAGACCAGGCCGTCCTCACCCAGCTCGTCGAAGTCGGCGCTGAAGGCGTCGTTGTCGCTGAGCGTGCCCTCGCCCGCCGCGGCGTCGATGGCGTCGGACGCCTCCTGGTTGACCGAGATGAGGGCGTAGCCGTCGCGGAAGGTGATGCCGGGCACGTCCTTCTCGTCGTACTCGAGGTCGTCGGCGATGTCGGAGATGACGCCGCAGCCGTCGGCGAGCTGGGCGATGCCGTCGCGCGCGGCGTCCTCGTCGGTCACCTGCACGACCATCACCGTGTGCTCGGCGACGCTGCGCGCCGTCTCGTCCTCGTCGGAGGTGACCTCGATCCCGCCGGTCAGGGCGAGACCGGCGCGTTCGCCGAGCCACGGCTTGACGTCCTTGTCGTAGTCGACGTCGCAGGCCTCCTCGAGCCCGAGCCAGCGGGTGAAGGCGATCTCGCGCAGGTCGTCGTCGGACTTCACGTCGAGGGCGTCGCCGACCTCGGGGAAACGGTTGACCAGGCGCAGCAGGGCGACCTTCTGGCTGGCCGAGGGGTCGAGATCGAGCCGGGCGTAGGCCAGCGTGTCCTCGGGGAGGACGTCGTGGGGCTGCGGGCCGCCACCGCCGAGCACGTTCTCGTAGAGCGCCCAGCCGCCGACACCGATGCCGGCGACGAGAGCGACGCCGAGGGCGCCGATGCCGAGCTTGAGGCCGAGCGACGAGCCACCACCACGGGACGCCCCGCCGGATGCTGTGCCGGGTCCCGGTGGCGGGCCGGACGGCGGGTTCGGCGGCCCCGGGGGCCCTGGCGGGGCGGGAGGTGCGGCATAGGGCTCGGACATGGGGACCCCTCGATCGTCGGACGTGCTCGGGCAGACTATCCGAGGCGCGCGGGGGTCGAAGTGTTCCCGGCAAACTCAGATCAGAGAAAACAAGCACAGTTGACGGTAAGTGCGGGGCGGCGTCATGCTGGCCCCCATGACCGAGGTGCGTACGTCCGAGCCCGCCGACGTCACCACGGTCCGCACCCCCCAGGGTGAGCGCACGCGCGTGATGCGCCTGCGGTTGATGGAGGCGACGGTCGAGTGCCTCGTCGAGCTGGGGTGGTCGGGCACCACCACCACCGTCGTCAGCCGTCGCGCCGGCGTGAGCCGCGGCGCCCAGCTGCACCACTTCCCGAGCAAGCTCGACCTCGTGGTCGCTGCCGTCGAGTACCTCGCCGAGCGGCGCCGCGACGAGCTGCAGTCCGCCATCGGCGACCTGCCGGAGGAGGGGCGCACCCGCGCCGTCCTCGACGTGCTGGCCGCCCAGTTCACCTCGCCGGTGTTCTTCGCGGCCCTCGAGCTGTGGGTCGCCGCCCGCACCGACCAGAGCCTGCACGCCGCGGTGGGTCCGCTCGAGCGGCGCCTCGGCCGCGAGACCCATCAGCAGGCGGTGGAGCTGCTGCGGGTCGACGAGACCCGTGGCCGCAACCGTCAGCTCGTGCAGGGAACCCTCGACCTGCTGCGCGGCCTCGGGCTGGCCGCCTCGCTCAGCGACGACAGTGCCCGCCGGGCGACGATCCTCGACGCCTGGGCCACGACCCTCGACCGCGACCTGGAGACCTGACATGCCCCCCTCATCCCGTGCGGGCTCATCCCGCACCCCCACCGAGCAGGTGCTGGCCGACCTGGCGGCCGAGAGCGAGCAGCTCGACGCCTGGGTCACGGACCTGGACGCCGAGGCGTGGCAGACGGTCACCACCGCCGAGGGTTGGACCGTGGCGCACCAGGTCGCCCACCTCATGTGGACCGACCGCGCGTCCCTCGCCGCCATCGCGGCCGATGAGGAGTGGGACATGTTGGTCGAGATCGCGTCGGCCGACCCCGAGCGCTTCGTCGACACCGAGACCGAGCGGCTCACCGAGCTGCCGCCGGACTCGCTGCTGCACCACTGGCGCGACTCCCGCCAGCGCCTCGCCCAGGCGCTGGCGGACGTGCCGTCGGGCAACCGCATCCCGTGGTTCGGTCCGCCGATGAGCGCCGCCTCGATGGGGACGGCGCGGCTGATGGAGACGTGGGCGCACGGCCACGACGTTGCCGAGGCGCTGGGCCTCGAGGTGCCGCGCACCGACCGGGTGCGGCACGTGTGCCACCTGGGCGTGCGCACCCGCGAGTTCGCCTACCTGATGCGCGGCCAGGAGGCGCCCGACGTGCCGGTGCGCGTCGAGCTGACCGGGCCGTCCGGCGAGGTCTGGGCGTGGGGACCCGATGACGCCGAGGAGCGCGTCACGGGCGACGCCTGGGACTTCGCGCTGCTGGCCACGCGCCGCCGTCACCGTGTCGACGTCGACGTGACCGCCACGGGTGCGGCGGCTGACGAGTGGCTCGACCTCGCCCAGGCGTTCGCGGGGCTGCCGGGCTCGGACCCGGTGCCGCTCGCGGAGCGGGGTGGGCGGGACTGACGGGGCAGGCGGGACTGAGGCTCAGGCGGCCTCGGCGCGGACGATGACGGTGGACTCGAAGGCCTCGCCGTTCCAGTCACCGCAGGTCATGAGCACCAGTCCGCTGGGACCGTCTGCGCGGTAGATCTCGTCGGCGACCGTCGCGAAGTCCTCGACCGGCACGTCCTCCACCTCGGTGACGCGGAAGGTCACCTCGCCCTCGGGGCCCGCGACGACCACTTCGTCGCCCGAAGACGCCGTCGTCGGAGGAGGCCGTGTGTCCGACGACGACGGCGTTGCCGGGAGCGCCGGGCTGCACGCCCTGGCGCCACCACCCCACGAGGTCGAGCGACTCAGGGACCTCCTGGGCGTTCTCGGGAGTCGTGCCGACCGATGGCGGAGGGCCAGAGCACGAGGTCTCGCGGACCGTACGAGCCGCGGGGGGTCGGGCCGGCGAACGGCAGGTCAAGAAAAAAGCAGGGTTGACTGTTTGTTGCTGAAGGGGCACGATGCTGGCGTGACGATTCGTGTCGGCAACTGCTCGGGCTACTACGGTGACCGCCTCTCGGCGATGCGCGAGATGCTCGAGTCGCCGGAGGGGTCCGACCTCGACTACCTCACGGGCGACTACCTGGCCGAGCTGACGATGCTGATCCTCGGCCGCGACGCCATGAAGGACCCGTCGCTCGGCTACGCCAAGACCTTCCTGCGCCAGATGACCGACTGCCTGGCGCTGGCGAAGGAGCGTGGCGTGCGCATCGTCGCCAACGCCGGCGGGCTCAACCCGGCCGGCCTCGCCGACCGCCTCCGCGAGGTGGCGGCCGAGCAGGGCGTCGACGTCGCGATCGGCCACGTGGAGGGTGACGACCTGCGCGACCGGGCCGACGAGCTCGGCCTCGGCCAGAACCTCACCGCCAACGCCTACCTCGGTGCCTTCGGCATCGCCGCCGCGCTGCGTGCCGGCGCCGACGTCGTGGTGACTGGGCGTGTCACCGACGCCTCGGTGGTCGTCGGACCCGCGATCGCCGCCTTCGACTGGCAGCGCGACGACCTCGACGCGCTGGCCGGGGCGGTGGTGGCCGGGCACGTCATCGAGTGCGGCACGCAGGCAACCGGCGGCAACTTCAGCGGCTTCCGCGAGCTGGACCTGACGCGACCGCTCGGCTTCCCGATCGCCGAGATCGCCGCCGACGGCTCGTCGGTCATCACCAAGCACCCGGACACCGGGGGAGCGGTCACGGTCGACACCGTCACGGCCCAGCTCGTCTACGAGGTCGCCGGACCGGCATACGTGAATCCCGACGTCGTCGCTCGGCTCGACTCCGTGCGGCTGGCGCAGGAGGGACCCGACCGCGTCGCGATCACTGGCGTGCACGGCGATGCGCCGCCGACCACCACCAAGGTCTGTCTCAATACCCTCGGGGGCTACCGCAACAGCGCCGAGTTCGTGCTCACCGGGCTCGACATCCCCGCCAAGGCGGCGTGGATCCGCGGCCAGGTCGAGGCGGCGCTCGACCGCTCGGGCCGGCCTGAGCTCGTGGAGTGGCAGCTCGACCGCACCGACACCTTCGACCCGCCCACCCAGGCCGCCGCCACCAGCGTGCTGCGCTGCCACGTGCGCGACCCGCAGGACAAGCCGGTCGGCCGCGCGTTCAGCGACGTCGCGGTGCAGCTGGCGCTGGCGTCGTACCCCGGCTTCACGCTGACGCGGCCGCCGTCGGGCGCCACCCCGGTCGGTGTCTACCGGGCCGCTTACGTGCCGCAGACCGAGGTCCCTCACGTCGTCGTCCACCCCGACGGCTCCCGCGAGGACGTCCCACCCCCTTCGCCAGATTTGCTGACTTCGCCACCGTTCTCGGCGGAGGAAACGGTGGCGAAGTCAGCACATCTCGAGGAGGACCCGGGCCCGACGCGGCGGGTGCCGCTGGGCGAGCTCGTGCACGCCCGCTCGGGTGACAAGGGGGGTGACGCGAACGTCGGCGTGTGGGTCCCCGCCACGCACCCGCGTCGCGACGCGGCCTTCGCCTGGCTCGCCGCCGAGCTGACGCCCGACCGCGTCCGCGAGCTGCTGCCCGAGGCCGCCGAGCTCGAGGTCGAGGTGCACCCCTTCCCCCGGCTCGCCGCCGTCAACATCGTCATCCACGGGCTGCTCGGCGAGGGCGTCGCCTCGTCCACCCGACCCGACCCCCAGGCCAAGGCACTGGGCGAGTGGCTGCGCGCCCGCGTGGCCCCCCTTCCCGAGGAGTTCCTGTCATGACTACCGTGCCGGAGGCGCGCATGAGCACAGCCTGGACCACGCCGGAACGACTCGCCCTGCGCGAGTCGGTCACCCGCTTCACGCAGAGCGAGATCGTGCCGCACCTGCCGCAGTGGGAGGACGACGGCCGGCTCCCGCGCGAGCTGCACGCCGCCGCCGCGAAGGCCGGCTTCCTGGCGGTCGGGTTCCCCGAGGAGATCGGCGGCGCCGGCGGTGACCAGATCGACGCGGCCATCGTGTCGGAGGCGATCATCGAGGCCGGCGGCAGCAGCGGCGTCATCGCCTCGCTGCTGACGCACGGCATCGCGACCCCGCACATCGTCGACGCTGGTCAGGCCGACCTGATCGACCGCTTCGTCCGGCCCACGCTCGCCGGTGAGATGATCGGCTCCCTCGGCATCACCGAGCCCGGGGGTGGCAGCGACGTCGCCGGCATCACGACCCGCGCGGTGCGCGACGGCGACCACTACGTGGTCAACGGCGCCAAGACCTTCATCACCTCCGGCACCCGCGCCGACTTCGTGACCACCGCCGTGCGCACGGGCGACAAGGGCTTCGGCGGGATCAGCCTGCTGGTCGTCGAGAAGGGCACGCCCGGCTTCGAGGTCGCCAGGCCTCTGCGCAAGATGGGCTGGCACTGCTCCGACACCGCCGAGCTGTCGTTCGCCGACGCCCGGGTGCCGGTGGGCAACCTGGTGGGCGAGGAGAACGGTGGCTTCGTCCTGATCATGCAGCAGTTCGTCAACGAGCGCTTGGGCCTCGCCGTCCAGGGCTACGCCACGGCGCAGCGCGCGCTCGATCTCGCGGTCGCCTACGCCCAGCAGCGCGAGACCTTCGGCAAGCCGCTCATCACCCGCCAGGTCATCCGCCACAAGCTGGTCGAGATGCGCCAACGCACCGACGCCGCCCGCGCCGTCACCCGCAACGCCCTGGAGCGGGCCGCGGCCGGCTCGACCAGTGACCCGTCGGTCATCCTCGACGCGGTGCTGGCCAAGAACACAGCCGTGGAGGCGGTCGAGTGGGTCGTCAACGAGTCGGTGCAGATCCACGGCGGCGCCGGCTACATGCGCGAGTCCGAGATCGACCGGCACTACCGCGACGCCCGCATCATCGGCATCGGCGGCGGCGCGACCGAGGTCATGAAGGACCTGGCAGCCAAGCTGCTGGGCTACTGACCCCCCGACGATTCGGCACGAGAGGCAACGATGAGGACCACGATCGACCCCGCGTCCGACGAGCACGCGGCCAACCGTGCCGCGATGCTCGAGCGCGTCGCCGACCTGGGCGAGCAGCACGCGAAGGCGCTGGCCGGTGGCGGCGAGAAGTACGTCGCGCGCCACCACCAGCGCGGCAAGCTGACCGCCCGTGAGCGTATCGAGCTGCTGCTCGACCCCGACAGCCCATTCCTCGAGCTGTCGTCGCTGGCGGCCTGGGGGACCGACTTCGCCGTCGGCGCCTCGGTCGTCACCGGCATCGGCGTCGTCGAGGGCGTCGAGTGCCTGGTCGTGGCGAACGACCCGACGGTCAAGGGCGGCGCCTCCAACCCGTCGACGCTGCGCAAGAGCCACCGTGCCGCGCAGATCGCCGCCGAGAACGGCCTGCCGAGCATCAACCTCGTGGAGTCCGGCGGCGCCGACCTGCCGACGCAGAAGGACATCTTCATCCCCGGCGGCCGGGCGTTCCGCGACCTCACGCGCGCCAGCGCCGACCGCCGTCCCACGGTCTCGCTGGTCTTCGGCAACTCCACCGCCGGTGGTGCGTACATCCCGGGCATGAGCGACTACGTCGTGATGGTCGACGGTGGGGCGAAGGTCTTCCTCGGCGGTCCGCCACTGGTCAAGATGGCCACCGGCGAGGAGTCCGACGACGAGTCGCTGGGTGGCGCGGGCATGCACGCACGGACGTCCGGCCTGGCCGACTACCTGGCGACCGACGAGCTCGACGCGATCCGCATCGGCCGGCAGATCATGCGCCGGCTCAACTGGCGCAAGCAGGGCCGCGCGCCGATCGCCGGCTACGCCGAGCCCGAGCACGACCCCGAGGAGCTGCTGGGCATCGTGCCGGCCGACCCGAAGGTGCCGTTCGACCCGCGCGAGGTCATCGCCCGCGTCGTCGACGGTCCGAACGGCCCCGGGGGTGGCTTCGACGAGTTCAAGCCGCTCTACGGCTCGAGCCTCGTGACCGGCTTCGCCCAGCTTCACGGCTACCCGGTCGGCGTGCTCGCCAACGCGCGTGGCGTGCTGTTCAGCGAGGAGGCGCAGAAGGCCGCGCAGTTCATCCAGCTGGCCAACCAGACCGACACGCCCCTGCTGTTCCTGCACAACACCACGGGCTACATGGTGGGCGCCGAGTACGAGCAGGGCGGCATCATCAAGCACGGCGCGCAGATGATCAACGCGGTCTCCAACAGCCGCGTGCCGCACCTGTCGGTCGTCATCGGCGCCTCGTACGGCGCCGGGCACTACGGCATGAGCGGTCGCGCCTACGACCCGCGCTTCATGTTCAGCTGGGTCAACGCGAAGTCGGCCGTCATGGGTCCCGCGCAGCTGGCCGGCGTCATCAGCATCGTGGCGCGGCAGGCCGCCGAGTCGAAGGGACAGTCGTACGACGAGGAGGGCGACGCCCAGATGCGCGCGTTCGTCGAGCAGCAGATCGAGAACGAGTCGATCGCCTACTTCACGTCCGGGATGCTCTACGACGACGGCGTCATCGACCCGCGCGACACCCGCAGCATCCTCGGCATCTGCCTCAGCGCCATCCACACCCGCCCCGTCAAGGGCGCCGAGGGATACGGAGTGTTCCGGCTGTGAACACGTCAATCATCACGTCAGTCCTCGTCGCCAACCGTGGCGAGATTGCGCGGCGGGTGTTCCGCACGTGCCGCGAGCTCGGCATCGCGACGGTCGCGGTGCACAGCGACGCCGACGCCGATGCGCCCTTCGTGGCGGAGGCCGATCGCGCGATCCGGCTCCCCGGCAACAGCCCGGGTGAGACTTACCTGCGGGGCGACCTCGTCATCGCGGCCGCGCTGTCTGCTGGCGCCGACGCGATCCACCCCGGCTACGGCTTCCTCAGCGAGAACGCGCAGTTCGCCCGCGACGTCGAGGCCGCCGGCCTGACCTGGATCGGCCCGCGTGCCGACTCGATCGACGCGATGGGCGACAAGGTCCGCGCCAAGGAGCTGATGGCGAAGGCTGACGTGCCGCAGCTCGAACGGCTCGAGCCGTCGGCGGTCACGGCGAACGACCTGCCCGTGCTGGTCAAGGCCTCCGCCGGCGGTGGTGGTCGTGGCATGCGCGTCGTGCGCGAGCTCGCCGAGCTGGACGACACGATCGCGGCGGCCTCGGCCGAGGCCGCGTCGGCGTTCGGCGACCCCACGGTCTTCGTGGAGCTGTACCTGGAGAAGGCGCGCCACGTCGAGGTGCAGGTGCTGGCCGACACGCACGGCACCGTGTGGGTGCTGGGCGACCGCGACTGCTCGATCCAGCGCCGCCACCAGAAGGTCGTCGAGGAGGCGCCCGCGCCGGGACTGTCCGACGCGGCCCGCGAGACGCTGCACGCCGCGGCGCGTTCGGCCGCGCAGGCGGTGGACTACGTCGGCGCCGGCACGGTCGAGTTCATGGTCGCTGGCGCCCCGGCTTCGGCGGGGGTCCCGGGCCGTGGGCGGGAAGAAGGTGCAGAGCGGGTGTTCTTCCTCGAGATGAACACGCGGCTGCAGGTGGAGCACCCGGTGACCGAGGAGGTCTTCGGGGTCGACCTGGTGGCTCACCAGATCGCCGTTGCCGAGGGGCGTGCCTTGGATGCCGAGCCGCCCTCGCTGCGCGGTCATGCCGTCGAGGTGCGGCTCTACGCCGAGGATCCTGCCGACGACTACGCACCGCAGACGGGCACGGTCAGGACCTTTGACGTCACGGGATCAGGCGTCCGCGTCGACTCCGGCGTGGAGGCCGGCAGCGTTGTGGGCACGCACTACGACGCGATGCTCGCCAAGGTCATCGCGCACGGCCCCGACCGGCCGACGGCGCTGCGGCGGCTTGCCGGGGCGTTGCGCTCGGCGCGGGTCAGCGGAGTCCGCACGAACATCGACCTGCTGCGCGCGATCCTCGTCGACGACGACTTCGTGGCGGCACGTCTGCACACGGGGCTGCTCGACGAGCGACTGGCGGCATGGACGCAGCCGGTCGACGCCCGGCGGCACGCCCTCGCGGCGGCGCTGGTCGAGGCGACGCGCACCGCGGCGTCGGCCCCGGTGTTGTCACGCATCCCTGCGGCCTACCGCAACGTGCCCAGCGCGCCCCGCCTGCGCCGGTACGAGCACGACGGCGAGATCCTCGAGGTCGCTTACGCGGCGCAGTCCGGACGCCTGGTGTCCGACTGGCTCGAGGGCGTGACCGTCGTCGACGTCACGACCGAGCAGGCGAGACTCGCCGTCGACGGCGTCGTCGGGACCTACCGCGTCACGGCGCACGAGGCCGGCGCCGACGTGACCGGCCCCGATGGCACCCGCAGCCTCACCACCGTCCCCACGTTCGTCGACCCCGCCGACGTCGTCGCGGAAGGGTCGTTGCTGGCCCCGATGCCCGGCGCGGTCGTGCAGGTCGTCGTCGAGACGGGCCAGCAGGTCTCAGCAGGCGACCCGGTTGTCGTGCTCGAGGCCATGAAGATGCAACACACCCTGCGGGCGCCGGCCGACGGCGTCGTCAGCGAGCTGGCCGTCACGGCCGGTGCGCAGGTCGAGTCCGGGGCCGTCCTGGCCGTCATCGAGTCACCCGAGGAAGCATCATGAGCGCCTACGTCGAAGCCCCCTTCACCGAGACTGCCGAACGACGTGAGCTGCGCAAGGCCGTCGCGTCCCTGGGCGCCAAGTACGGCGAGCAGTACTTCACGAAGGTCGCCACCGAGGGCCGCAAGAGCACCGAGCTGTGGCAGGAGGCCGGCAAGCTCGGCTACCTGGGCGTCTCGATCCCCGAGGAGTACGGCGGAGGCGGCGGCGACATCGGCGATCTCGCTGCCGTGTGCGAGGAGCTGGCCACCACGGGCTGCCCGCTGCTGCTGATGGTCGTCAGCCCGGCCATCGTCGGCACCACGATCGCGCAGTACGGCACCGAGGAGCAGAAGCAGCGGTGGTTGCCGGGTCTCGCCGACGGCAGCGCCACGTACGCCTTCAGCATCACCGAGCCCGACGCCGGGTCGAACTCGCACAACATCACCACCAACGCCGCGAAGACCGAGGACGGCGGGTGGGTCCTCAACGGCGGCAAGACCTACATCTCCGGTGTCGACGAGGCCAGCCACCTGCTGGTCGTCGCCCGCGCCGCGGACGCCAAGACGGGCAAGCTCAAGCCGGCGCTGTTCATGGTGCCGACGGACGCCGAGGGCTTCAGCGCCACCGAGATCCCGATGGGCATCGTCTCGCCCGAGAAGCAGTTCACGCTGTTCTTCGACGACGTGCGGCTGCCGGCCGACGCGCTGATCGGCAGCGAGGGCGCCGGTCTCGAGCAGCTCTTCGCGGGCCTGAACCCCGAGCGCATCATGGCGGCCTCGATGGCCACCGGCACGGCGCGCTGGGCCATCAACAAGGCGGTCGCGTACGCCAAGGAGCGCGAGGTGTGGGGCAAGCCGATCGGCACGCACCAGGCCATCGCGCACCCGTTGGCGCGCCTGCACATCGACGTCGAGATGGCGCGGCTGCTGACCCAGAAGGCCGCAGCGCTCTACGCCGCCGGTGACCTGCTCGGAGCCGGCGAGGCCGCCAACATGGCCAAGGTCGCGGCCGGCGAGGCAGCGGCCCAGGCGGTCGACCAGGCCATCCAGACGCACGGCGGCAACGGCCTCGCGCTCGAGTACGGTCTCGTGCAGGCCGTGGCGTCGTCGCGACTCAGCAACATCGCGCCGGTCAGCCGCGAGATGGCCCTCAACTTCGTGGCCCAGTTCTCCCTGGGCCTGCCCAAGTCCTATTGATCCGTCCGCGTTGAGTGTCACGTTTCGGTCGTGAAACCGCTGGTTTCGCAGCCGGAACGTGACACTCAGCGCCGGAGACGAGGAGTGACATGACCGAGATCGTGCACCTGGACGTCGCGGACGGCGTCGCGACCATCACGCTCGACAGCGAGCACAACCGCAACGCCTTGAGCCGCCAGCTGATGACCGAGCTGCGCGACCACCTCGCGACCGTCGAGCAGACCCCCGACCTGCGGGCGGTGCTGCTGCGCTCGTCGGGCCGCGTCTTCTGCTCGGGCGCCGACCTGTCGGAGGCCGCGTCCGGGGGCATGGTCGAGGGGGCCCAGGCGCTGGCCGACCTGCAGCGCCTGATCGCGACGCTGCCGGTGCCGGTCGTCGTTGAGCTGGCCGGACCGGTGCGCGCCGGCGGTCTCGGGCTCGTCGGTGCCGCCGACGTCGTCGTGGCCGCGGAGTCGGTGACGTTCGCGCTGACCGAGGTGCGGTTGGCGCTGGCCGCCGCGGTGATCAGCCTGAGCCTGCTCGAACGGATGGACTCGCGCGTCGCGGCCGACCTCTTCCTGACAGGTCGCACCTTCGACGCGGCCGAGGCCCGGCGCGCCGGGATCGTCACGCATGTGGCACCCGACGGAGGGCTCGCGGAGGCTGTTCAGTCCGTCCTCGGCGATCTCCGACAGGCCCACCCGCAAGGACTGCGCGAGACGAAGCTGCTGCTCAACCGGTCGCTGGTCGAGCGCATCGACACGCTCCGCGACGAGGTCACCGAGCAGTCGTCACGACTGTTCGGCAGCGACGAGGCCCGCGAGGCGATGATCGCCTTCCTCAACCGCAAGCGCTGAGCCGGCTCGCACCATTCGCCGCCCACGGCCCGGCACCCCCGCCGGGCCGTGGGCGGCCGGTCCAGCACCGCCTACACTGGTGCGCTGCCCCTCGTCGAAGGAGACCGGTGACTTCCACCAGCGCCGCAGGCCGCGAGATCGCGGCCGAACAGGCGTACGTCGACACGGTCCACGAGCGCCTCGAAGCCTCGGCCGACGTCGCCCGCGCGCTCGTCACCGAGGGCATGGCCCGTGGTCACGTGGGCAACGAGGGCGGCCTCGTCGAGCGCGATGCCATGGTCTTCCAGGCCACCCGCCGGCTCACCGCACTGAACGCGGCGCACGACGGCCTGGTCTTCGGACGCCTCGACATGCGGGAAGGCGATCGCCGCTACGTCGGTCGCATCGGCGTGCGCGACGCCGACCGCGAGGTCATGGTGATCGACTGGCGCGCGCCCGCGGCCGCCGTGTTCTACCAAGCCACCGCGGCCGAGCCGGCGGGCGTCGTGCGCCGCCGAGTGCTGCGCTGCTCCGGAGCCACGGTCGTGGGTGTCGAGGACGACCTGCTCGACGCCGACCACGCGCCCGACGACATGGTCGTCGTCGGCGAGGGCGCGCTGCTGGCCAGCCTCTCGCGAGCCCGCGACAGCACGATGCACTCGGTCGTTGCCACGATCCAGAAGGAGCAGGACGACGCCATCCGCGCGCCCGCTCGCGGCGCCACGATCATCGGCGGCGGGCCCGGTACGGGCAAGACCGTCGTCGCGCTCCACCGCGCGGCCTACCTGCTGTACAACGACCGGCGCCGCTTCGAGTCCGGCGGCGTGCTGGTGGTGGGTCCGTCGAGCGTCTTCATGAGCTACATCGAGCGGGTGCTGCCCAGCCTCGGCGAGACCAGCGTGACGCTGCGCTCGCTCGGCCAGGTCGTCGACGGCTTCACCGCGCAGCACCACGACGAGCCCGTCGCGGCCGCCGCGAAGGGTTCGGCGCGCATGCTCCGCGTGCTGCGGCGCGTCGCGTCCGAGCCGCTGCCCGGCGCGCCCGACCACCTGCGCTACTTCTACAAGGACGACGTCCTCGTGCTCGACGCCAAGCGGCTCGCGGGCCTGCGGCGGCACCTGCTCAACCAAGGCACCCGCAACCGGGTCGTCCCGCGCGTCCCGGCGGTGCTGGCCGACGCGCTCTGGCAGCAGGTGCGCGGCGAGCGCGCGCTCGAGCAGGGCCGCGAGGGCTTCCTCGAGCAGATCGTCGACGACCCCCGCTTCGTCGACTTCGTCGAGTCCTGGTGGCCCGAGGTCGACGCCGTGCAGCTGTGGACGCTGCTGCCCCAGACGATCACCGAGCACGCGCACGGTGCGTTCCCGCGCGCCGAGCTCGACGCGCTGCGTGCGTCGTGGGCCGACGGCGAGCCGTCGATCGAGGACGTCCCGATCGTCGATGAGCTGCGGTACCTCGTGGGAGAGGTGCCGCCCGCCATCGACGAGGACGCCGACGTCCCGCACCAGCTGATGAGCTTCGAGCGGCGCGAACGTGACGACGACGCCGATCGCCGCCGCGCCACCCGCAGCATCGAGGACGACAGCTTCGCCCACGTGCTGGTCGACGAGGCGCAGGACCTCTCGCCGATGCAGTGGCGCATGCTCGGGCGGCGCGGTCGCCGCTCCAGCTGGACCATCGTCGGCGACCCCGCGCAGTCGTCGTGGCCGCGGCCGGAGGAGGCCGAGCGCGCGCGCAGCGAAGCGCTCGACGGGCTGCCCGAGCACGTCTTCCGGCTCTCGACCAACTACCGCAACTCCGCCGAGATCTACGAGCTCGCCGCATCCGTCGCCCGGCACGCCATCCCCGGCGCCGATCTCGCCGCCGCGGTGCGTCGCACCGGTGAGGAGCCGCACCACGTGCGCGTCGCTCCCGACCAGCTGGTCGCGTCGGTGCGCGAGCACGCCGAGAAGCGGCTCGCCGAGGTCGAGGGCACCGTCGCCGTCGTCGCGCCCCGCACGTTGCTGCATCGGCTCCGCGACGAGCTCGCCGACACTCTCGTGACGCACGAACGTCTGCGGGTGCTCGACGGTCTCGACACGAAGGGGCTCGAGTTCGACGCCGTCGTGGTCGCCGAGCCCGACGCCATCGTCGGGGAGTCCGAGGCCGGGTGGCGCACGTTCTACGTCGTGCTGACCCGCGCCACCCAGGCCCTCACCACCGTCGGCACCACGGCCGACTGGCTGGAGCACGTGGGCTGATGCGGTCCCTCACGTCCTCGCAGCTGTTCCGCCGCGCGTTCGCCGTCATCCTGCTGCTGGCGATCGTGACGCCGGTCGGGGTCGTCGTGGCGCGGGCGACCTTCCAGGCCTCCGAGAAGTCCATCGCGATCGGCGCGCACGACGCGGTGCTCCGTCCCAACTACACCGGCGACATCGTGCTCGACTTCGGGCCGCTGTTCCCGCGGGTCAAGCTGCCGTCGGAGGACCGGCCGCTCAACATCGGCGCTCGCATCCAGCTGGGCGACGCCGACGTCACGTCGCTCGACGAGCTGCTCGCCCGCGACGCCGTCATCGCCAGCCAGCCCGAGGGAGAGATCGCGGCCGTGCGCGCCGCCATCACCGACATGTGGCTCGAGTCCGCCCTGCGGGGGGCCGGCGTCTCCGTGGCCCTGGCGGCGGTCCTCGTCGGCGGGTGGGTCGCGCTCGGGCGAGACCGGCGTCGGGAGATCGCCCTGGCCTGGTCCCCGCCCGACCCGCGACGGGCGATCGCGGGTGGCACCGCACTGGTGGTGGCTGTCGGCGGCGTCGTGGTCGCGCTCAACGCCAACCCCAGCTCGGTCAAGGACGAGACCACGTGGGTGCGCATCAGCGACGTGTTCCCGAACATCCCCGGCGACCCGATGGTCGACCGGCTCGAGCTGTCCGACGGTGCTGCGCTGCGCAGTGGCGAGTCGTTGATCGAGGGCGCCATCCGCACGTACCAGGAGTCCAACGCGTTCTTCAGCGCGCTGGCCGAGACCGCCGAGGACGTCGAGCTCCGCACGCCAGAGGACGGGCAGACGACAGCGATGGTCGTCACCGACCGACACGACAACGTCGCCATCGACCCGGTCGCCCGGCAGCTGGCCGACAACGCCGAGGCCGAGCTGCTCATCGATCTCGGCGACGACACCTCCAACGGCGCGACGTGGGAGGAGTTCAGCATCAACTCGCTGGTCCGCGAGTTCGAGGGGTTCGACATCGTCGGCGTGGTCGGCAACCACGACAGCGGGCACATCGCCGACCACATGGAGGACCGCGGCATCACGGTCCTGGACGGGGAGCCCGCCGAGGTCGGTGGCATCCGTTTTCTCGGCGACGCCGACCCCCGCAGCTCGGGCCTGACGAAGGGTTACACGGGCGACGAGGCCGACAACATCGCCGCCATCAAGGCGGTCGACGAGAACCTCACCGAGATCGCCTGCGACGACGAGGAGATCGCGGTCGCGCTGGTGCACAGTGCGGCGATGGCCCGCGGCCTCGCCGAGTCGGGGTGCGTGCCGCTGATCCTCTCGGGCCACCTGCACCGCCAGGTCGGTCCCGACGTCGTCGAGAGCGAGGACGGCGATCCCACGGTCACGTTGACGATCGGATCGACCGGTGGCGCCATCTACGCCTTCGCGCTCGGCACCGGCCTGCGGCGCGAGGCCCAGATGTCGATCATCACGTTCGAGGACGGCCTGCCGGTCGGCCTGCAGATCATCGACATCGAGCCCGGTGGCGCCATCACGCCCCAGCCGTACACGACGCTCGAGGAGATCATCGCGGCCAGCGCCCCGGTCGACCCCGACGCGCCCACCCCGCCCGAGCCCGAGCCCGGCCCCGAGACCGTCGAGTAGCTCACCGCCCGGGGCGGTGAGTTAGTGGCCAAATGGACGGCCGGGCGGTGGCCCAGTGGCCGAAAGAGCGCCCGATTTGGCCCGTAGGTCACCGCTCGGTCGAGGCGGGAATGCGGCGGAACAACTGGCGCCATCGACGACCGAACACCGGATCAGGCCCGTCATAGCCGCCCGCCGTCATCGCGGCGTGCACCATGCGCACCGCCCGCGTCAGGTTGGCCGCGTGCTCCTTGGTGATCTGCACGTAGCGGAGGTCGAGGTCGCGCAGCACGGCGTAGCGGTCGATGTCACGCAGGTACTGTCGGCGGTCCGTCTGATGATGCTCGCCCTCGTACTCGGCAACCGTTCGCCACTCCAGGTAGGCGATGTCGACGATCATGACGACTCTCCCCTCGACCACGATCTCGACGTTCAGCGCAGGTCTCGGCAGGCCGGCGAACACGAGGCCCGCGCGCATGCGTGACTCGGTGGGGGACCACGAGCGGCCGTCCAGATGGCGGGCGATCCACAGCGCTTGACTGGAGCCGGAGCGCCAGTGGTCGTGACGGGCCAGCTCGACGAGTCCGGCCAGGGACATGTGGCCCTTCCGCAGCAACCAGTCACCGACCACGATCGCGTCGATGACGGTGGCCTCCGCACAGTAGGCAAGGTAGGCGGCCGTCGGTGTGACTCCGAAGTCGTCGGCCGGCGGCAGTCGATCGGTCCGGTGCAGCATGATCCCGTCCGTGGCGATGTGGTGATCGCGGGCGACGACGAAGTGCAGGGGGAAGGGTGGGCCGTGGTCGAGTCCCAGGAGCTGCAGTCGCGTGATGCCGGTGAGGCGGGCGTCGCTCGGGAGGCTCAGCTGCGCCGCCGCAACCCAGTCGGCGAAGGTCATCTCGTGGTCGGCCAGCACCCATGCTCGCGGGAAGAGCCGGCGATAGCTCGAGCGCCGCAACATGCTGCTGGAGACGCCGGCGCGGCGTGCTTCCGCCGGGCCGAAGGGGCGGCGAGGGAGGTCAGGCGGGATGCGAGCGGGTCGAGCCATGGCACCACCACAGCCCAAGGACAACCGCCCGGGAAGCCCACCGATCGACGCTGTGGACAGAATCCTTCATCCACACCCTGGGTGGGCGGTGAGTTGCAGGCCAAACCCAGGGACGGGCGGTGTGCCAGTGGCCAAATGAAGCGGTCATTCGGCCACCTACTCACCGCCCGGGCGCGAATTTGGCCACTAACTCACCGCCCCAGGGGCGGGTCAGCGGCAGCGGGCGATGATGAGGCGGAGGTAGGCCTCGGCGCAGGCGACGACTTCCTCGACCGGCACCTGCTCGTCGACGGCGTGGGCGTGGCGGATCGTGCCGGGACCGTACTGCACGGTGGGCACGCCGGCGCCCTGGTAGAGCCGCAGGTCGGAACCGTAGGGGGCGCCGACGACGGGCGCGTCGGTGCCGACCGCCGCGAGCACCTCGTCGAGGAATGGGTCGCCCTCCGGCAGCGCGCCCGCCGCGAAGTGGCCGCCCGGCCAGGTGACGACCGCGGGGGTCTCACGCAGCACCGGGTGGTCGGCGCGCCGCACAGCCTCCTCGAACACCGCCTTCGCGCCCGTGAACGTCTCGCCGGGCATGACGCCGTGGCGCCCCTCGGCCACGAGCAGGTCGGGCACCGTGCTGGCCCAGTCACCGGCGTGCAGGATGCCGACGCTGATCGGCCACGGCAGCGGGCCGAACGGCGCGGGCGGGTCGACGTTGCGGCGCTCCTCCAGCTCGCGCAGCGACCGGTGGATGGCCTCGAACACCTCGATCGCGCTGACGCCCGTCGCGCGCATCGAGCCGTGCGTCGCGCGACCCGGCACCTCGATGCGGAACGTCAGCGAGCCGGCGTTCGCGGCGACGATCTCGTGCTGGGTGGGCTCGGCGATGAGGCACGCGTCGCCGAGGTGACCGCGACGCAGCGTGGCGAACGTCCCGATGCCACCGTCCTCCTCGCCGACGACGGTGTGCACCGCGAACGGTCGCGCCAGCTCGAGCCCGGCGGCCGCCCGCGCCGCGGCGATGATCGCGACGACGCCACCCTTCATGTCGCAGACACCACGGCCGAACCAGACGCCGTCCTCCTCGCGCAGGTTCCACGGGTCGGAGTTGGTCCAGAAGTCGGGGTCACCGGACGGCACGACGTCGACGTGGCCGTTCAGCACCAGCGCGGGACGCCCCTCACCGGACACGCCGACGCACCCCCAGGCCTCCTCACGATCGACCTCCTCACCCGGGTGGTCCGGGTCGGCGCGCAGCTCGTCGAGGTCGAGGCGCCACAGGTCGACGTCGAGCCCGAGACCCTGCAGCGTCGCGGCACTCCAGCGCTGGGCCATGACCTCACCCTCGGAGCCGCCGACGGAGGCGATGCTGACCAGCTGGGCGAGATCACGACGGATCAGGTCGACGTCGATGTCCATGACGCCAGTGTGGCAGCGCCACGGACCGCGACGACCGGACTGGGGTCGGACACGCGCGGGGAGCGTCGGGGGCGCTACGATTCCTGCGTGCGCAGCCTCTCCCAGACCTGGTGGCGCCTCCGCTAGAGGAGGCCAGTCGCTGCACGCCCGGACCCCCTCGTCGGTCTGGGCGATCGTCGTCCGGGACCGTCGAGCCACGACAAGGATGGACCCATGACCACGCTCGACACCCCCTCGCTGCAGGACGTGCTGGCCCAGCCGGCCTTCGCGCTGATCCGTTCGCGCGAGGCCGACACCGTGACGCTCGTCGGTGGCGAGCGCTTCGACGTCGAGTCGCTCGCCGACATCCCCGTGCTGGATGAACCGACTGGCCATGCATCAACCACCTGGGACCACCTGGTGCTGGTGCCGTTCGCGCAGGTGCGCGAGCGGGGCTACGAGGCGCAGCAGGACGGCACGCCGCTGAGCGTGATCCGCGCCGCCCTGGTGGCCGAGGTGCCGCTGGCCGACCTGCTCGAGCAGCTGCCCGACGTGCCGGTGGAGTTCGCCGACCGCGGCGGCTTCGAGACCAGCGACGACGACTACGCGCAGGTCGTGCGCCGCATCATCGACGACGAGATCGGCCAGGGTGAGGGCGCGAACCTCGTGGTGGGCCGCCACTACCGCGCGCAGCTCGCGTCGTGGGGTCACGCCGAGGCGCTGACGGTGCTGCGCCGCCTGCTCGAGCGCGAACGCGGCTCCTTCTGGACGTTCTGCATCTTCACCGGCGACCGCTACCTGGTGGGCGCCAGCCCGGAGCGCCACGTCAGCGTCGAGCACGGCGAGGTGCGCATGAACCCCATCAGCGGCACGTTCCGCCTGCGCGGCCTCGAGTCCCAGGTGGACCGCAAGCGAGCGCTGCTGGAGTTCCTGCGCGACGAGAAGGAGATCTACGAGCTCTTCATGGTCGTCGACGAGGAGCTCAAGCAGATGTGCGACATCTGCCACGAGGGCGGCCTCGTCCTGGGCCCGTACCTCAAGCCGATGACGCACCTCGTGCACACCGAGTACCTGCTGTCGGGCCGCACCGACCGCGACGTGCGCGACGTGCTGCGCGACTCGATGTTCGCCGCCACCGTGACCGGCAGCCCGGTCGAGAACGCCTGCCGGCTGATCGCCCGCTACGAGCCGGAGGGCCGCGGCTACTACGCCTCGGTGGCCGCCCTGCTGGGGCGCGACGCCGACGGCGGCGCCGTGGCCGACGCCCCCATCCTGATCCGCACGGCCGACGTCGACCTCGAGGGCCGCCTCAAGGTCACGGCCGGCGCCACGCTCGTGCGCGACTCCGACCCCGACTACGAGACCGCCGAGACGTGGGCGAAGGCCGGCGGGATCCTCAGCGCCTTCGGCCTGGTCGAGGCGGCCCCGCCCGCCGTCGAGGGGTACGACGCGTTCACCCGCGACGACGACGTGCTGGTGGCGCTCGGTGCCCGCAACCAGCGGCTCAGCCAGTTCTGGTTGACCGACCAGTCGGGCGCCACGGCGGAACCGACCCTGGCCGGTCGCCGCGTGGTCGTGCTGGACGGCGAGGACGACTTCGTCAACATGCTGGGGCACGTGTTCGGCGTGCTGGGCATGACCACCGAGGTCGTGCGTCACGACGCCTACGCCGAGTGGACCGCGGCCGGCGGCAGGCTGACCGATCACGACCTCGTCGTCGTCGGGCCCGGCCCCGGCGACCCCCGTGACACGGCCGACCCGAAGATCGCCACCATCCATGGCGTCGTCGACGAGCTGCTCACCTCGGGCCACCCGTTCCTCGCGGTGTGCCTCGGCCACCAGGCGCTGGCGCACCGGCTGGGGCTGGACCTCACGTTCAAGGACATCGTCTTCCAGGGCACGCAGAGCCGGTTGCCGGTGCTGGGCCGTCCCGAGACGGTCGGGTTCTACAACACCTTCGTGGCGCGGGTGCCCGAGTCTGGCCTGCCCGACGGCGTCACGGTCGAGACCGACGAGGCGACCGGCGACATCCACCTGCTGGCCGGTCCGCACTACCGCGGCGTGCAGTTCCACGCCGAGTCGGTGCTGACCCAGAACGGCTTCGCGATCCTCCGCGACCTCGTGCTGGCCCTGCTGCCCTGATTACTCGACGGGGGTCCGGTCCTGGTCGGTCCGCCGCGCGGAGACGGGCCAGAACCGCACGAACCGCGCGGGACTGAGCCGCGTGACGCCGACGCCGACGAGGCACAGCGCGCCGCCGACGAAGGCGAGGGGCGCAGGCACCTCGCCGAGCATCGCCCACGAGATGCCGGTGGCGACGGCGGGCACGAGGTAGGTGGTGGAGGCGACCTGCCCCGCAGTGAGGCGGCGCAGGGCGTACGACCAGGTGGTGAACCCGATCGCGGTGGGGAACACGCCCAGGTAGACGAGCCACCACACGTCCTCGGCGCCGGCACGCCCGAGCTCGTCGACGAGGGTCGAGCCGTACGGCAGGCAGACGACGGCGCCGATGCCGCACGCCATCCAGACCGACATGCCCGGGTGCACCGTGGCCAGTGTCGGCTTCTGCGTCAGCGCGCCGATCGCGTAGAGCACGGCGGCCACGACGCACAGCACCACACCGGTGGCGCTGGCCGTCTCGACGCCGCCATCGCCGCGCGTGCTGACCGCGATCAGCGCGACACCGGCGAAGGCCAGCACGATGCCCACCATCAGGGGCCGCGGGAAGCCCTCCTTGAGCAGCACCCCGGCCAGCAGGGCGATGAGGATGGGGCCGATGTTGACCACCAGTGCGGCGGTCCCGGCATCGAGGTAGGTCTCGCCCGCGTTGAGGGCGACGTTGTAGGCGCCGAACCAGACAACGCCGTAGACGACGACCAGGCCCAGAGTTCGCCCGCGCGGGATCGAGTGGCGCCAGGGCCGCACCAGCACGGTGAGGGCGACGACGCCCACGAGCAACCGGCCGAGGCTCAGGAGGCCCGGCGAGAAGGTGTCGCCGATCGCGCGGATGCCGACGAACGCCGAGGCCCACAGGACGACCGTGATGGCGAGAGCGCCCATCGACAGGTCGCGACCGCTGATGGTCGTGGAGGGGGACGCAGAAGCCACGGGACCACGCTAGGCAGCGGGGTCCCGTGGCGACAGCGGTGTTCCGGCCGGACTACCGCGAGATCGGGCCAGGCGATCTAGTTCTTCTACTCCTCGGAGAGCTCGCCGTTGTCGGACTCGAGCGTGACCTCGACGGTCTGCGTCTCGTCACCGCGCCGCAGGGTCATCTCGACGGTCTCGCCGGGCTTGTAGCCACGGATCGTGGCGACCAGGGCGCTGGAGCTGGCGATGGGGTCGCCGTTGAGGCTCGTGATGACGTCGCCGGCTTCAATGCCCGCCTTGTCGCCGGCACCACCTTCGGTGACCTCCTTGACCTCCGCGCCGATGCCGGTGATCTCGTCCTCGCCGATGGCGGGGGAGACGGTGACGCCGATGCGCGCGTGCTCGACCGGCTTGCCCTCGAGGAGCTGCTCGGCGACGTTGCGGGCGAGGTCGATCGGGATGGCGAAGCCCAGGCCGATCGACCCGGCGGTGCCGGACGAGGTGGCGCTGGCGCGGATGGCCGAGTTGATGCCGATGACGCGGCCCTCGATGTCGACGAGCGGACCACCGGAGTTGCCCGGGTTGATCGCGGCGTCGGTCTGCACGGCCGGGAAGACGGTGGCGTCGCCACCGGCGCCGTCGGAGGACTCGACCGGCCGGTTGAGGGCGCTGATGATGCCCACCGTCACGGTGCTCTCGAGGCCGAAGGGCGAACCGATCGCGATGACGTCCTGGCCGACCGTCAGGTTGTTGGACGCTCCGAGCTCGGCGGGGACGAGGTCGGTCTTGCCCTCGGCGCGGATGACGGCGAGGTCGGTCACCGGGTCGCGGCCCACGATCTCGGCCGACGTGTTGGTGCCGTCGCTGAACGCCACGGTGATGGTGCCCTCCTCGGCGGCGGCCTCGACGACGTGGTTGTTGGTGAGGATGTTGCCGTCGGAGCTGAGGATGACGCCCGAGCCCGAGCCGCCCTCGTCGTCGTTGCGCACGTTGATCTGCACGACTGAGGGGAGCAGCTCCTTGGCGACCGCCTCGACGGCACCGGCGGGGGCCTTCTCGGTGGAGGCGGGGGTGTCGAGCGAGGACGTCGTGCTGCCGGAGGAGCCATGGTCGTCGTCACCGAGCTCGTGGAGCGCTGCGCCGCCGTAGCCGGCTCCGCCGGCCAGCAGCACGACGAGGGTGCCGATGCCGAGGGCCTTGGCGACGCCTCCGCCTCGACGCCCGTCACGACGGTCTCCGCCACCAGACCCACTCCCCGACCGGTGGTCGGTCGGCGGTGCGGGCGGGAAGGCGATGGTGGGCTCCGGTGCGCCGGCGTAGGCCGAGGACGGCGGTGCACTGCTGGGGGCGCTGGTGGGGGTGCTCGCCGATGCGGCCTCGGTGTGGGGCGGGGGCACCGGTCCGGGCTCGCGGCTGCCGAGATTCGTCGTGGGCTCGCCGTCGGCGGCGCTGTGGTCCCAGGGGGTGTGCTCCGAGGGGTCCGGGGACGGATCCGGGGAGGGATCCGACGGGCGCTCGGCGAAGGGATCGTGCGGTGCAGTCATGGTGAGAGTTTCTCCCTCATCGCTGAGACGGGTCTGAGATGGTCGTGTGCTCCGACGAAGTGTTCGCCGGAGGGTTCATCAGGGGGATCTCCGTCGCCGGTGGTACCTCCATGGTGAAGGTGGCGCCCTCACCCTGCACGGAAGCCACGGTCACCGAGCCCCCGTGCCGCTCCGCAGCGCGGCGCACGATCGAGAGCCCGAGGCCCGATCCGGGCTGGGTCCGGGCGTCGCTGGCGCGGTAGAACCGGTCGAACACGTGCGGCAGGTCGTCCGGCGAGATGCCGGGTCCCTGGTCGGCGACCGACAGCGTCCCGTCGGACAGCCGGACGTCGACGACGCCGTGCGGGGGGCTCCATTTGGCGGCGTTGTCGAGCAGGTTGGTCACCGCGCGCTCGAGCAGTCGTGGCTCGCCCTCGACCCACCACGGCTCGAGGTCGACGTCGAAGCGCAGGGACGGTGCGCGCAGCCGTACCCGCTCGACCGCGTGGGTGACGACGTCGGCGAGGTCCAGCGGCTCGGGGTCGTGGTGCAGGGGCTCGTCGCGCGCCAGCTCGACGAGGTCTCCGATCAGGGTGGTGAGCTCCTCGACCTGGGCGCGGACGTCCGTCTCGATCTCGTCGCGCTGGTCGTCGCGGAGCGCCCGGCCGGTGCTGCGGGCCTGGGTCAGCAGCTCGATGTTGGTGCGGAGGCTGGTCAGCGGCGTGCGCAGCTCGTGGCCGGCGTCAGCGACGAGCTGGCGTTGCTGGCGCTGCGAGGCCGACAGGGCGATGAGCATCTGGTTGAACGCGGTGGTGAGCCGGGCGAGCTCGTCGTTGCCGATGACCTCGATCGGCGTGAGCTCCTGGGTGTGGGCGACGTGCTCGACCGCTCGCGTCAGCCGGCGCACCGGCCGCAGGCCGTTGGTGGCGACGGTCCACCCGGCGACGCCGGCGAGCAGCACGCCGGCCGTGCTGACCAGGAGCAGGATGAGCCCCAGCCGCTCGAGGCTGCGCTGGATCGAGTCCATCGGCTGCACCATCACGAGGGCGGAGCCGGACCCGGCCTGCACGGCGATGACCCGGTAGGCGGTGTCACCGACCACCGCCGTGCGGGCCGAAGACGTGGCTCGGCCGATCGACACGTCAAGCTCGTTCTGGGACGGCCGGATGGTGGTGCTGCCGGTCAGGCTGGCGAACAGCTGGCCGCCGTCGACCGTGAAGATCTCGATGCCGGCCACGTCGAGCAGCTCGGCATCCTGCTCGCTGATGGTCGACGGGGTGTAGCCCGCCTCGACGGCCTTCTCGGCGCGGGCGCGGATCGACTCGTCGAGATTGCCGATCAGCTCGGACCGCACCACGAAGTAGACCATCGTGCTGACCCCACCGAGGGTCAGGGCGACGGCCAGCGTCGCGAGCGTCGCGACACGGGCGGCCAACGAGATGCGGAGGGTGAATCGGCGCAGCTGCCGGTGGACCGCGTCGACGAGCCGAGTCATCAGGGCGGCGTCTCCCGCAGCACGTAGCCGACGCCGCGCACGGTGTGCAGCAGGCGGTCCTCGCCCTCGGCCTCGAGCTTGCGGCGGACGTAGCCCACGTAGACCTCGAGCGAGTTGGCGGTGGTGGGGAAGTCGAAGCCCCACACCTCCTGCAGGATGAACGCCCGCTCCAGCACGCGCTTGGGCCGCTGGAGGAACAGCTCGAGCAGGGCGAACTCGGTGCGGGTCAACGAGACCGGACGCTCACCGCGACGCACCTCGCGGGTCACGGGGTCGAGCGAGAGGTCGGCGAACGTCAGGGGTGCCTCGTCGGCGGGCTCGTCCGATCGCGCCGAGCGGCGCAGCAGCGCACGGACCCGGGCCAGCAACTCCTCGAGGGCGAAGGGCTTCGTCAGGTAGTCGTCGGCGCCCGCGTCGAGGCCGTCGACCCGGTCGGTGACGGCGTCGCGCGCGGTGAGCACCAGGATCGGCACGTCGTTGCCGGCGCTGCGCAGGGCGCGGGTGGTCTCGAGACCGTCGAGCCGCGGCATCATGACGTCGATGACGATGGCGTCGGGCTGGACCTGGGGGACTCGAGCGAGCGCCTCGGCGCCGTCGGCCGCCAGCTCGACGGTGTAGCCGTTGAACTCGAGGGACCGCCGCAGGGAGTCGCGGACGGCCCGGTCGTCGTCGACCACGAGGATGCGCATGGGCCCAGTCTGCCTCGCGGCCCTGAAATCGCGCTGAGACACAGCAGTTCTGCAGCGGACGGGCCTACAGCAGGGTGCGGGCCGTGTCGGCCGCGCGGGCACCGTAGCCGCCGCCGAACATCACCGCGTGCACGAGCAGCGGGTGCAGCTGGTGCAGGGCCACGCGGTCCTGCCAGCCGTCGGCGAGCGGGGCGGCCTCGTCGTAGGCGGTGAGGATGCGTTGCAGGTGCGGGATGCCGAACAGCGCCAGCATCGCGAGGTCGGTCTCGCGGTGACCACCGTGCGCGGCAGGGTCGATGACCCACGTGGTGCCGTCGTGCCCCCAGACCACGTTGCCCGACCAGAGGTCGCCGTGGATGCGGGCGGGCGGCTCGGCGTCACCGGCGAGCCGGTGGATGCGCCGCATGACCGTCTCGATGTCGGCGGCCTCGTCGGTCTGCAGCGCACCGCGGTCGACGGCGGCCCGCACGTACGGCATGACACGTCGTGAGGCGTAGAACTCCGGCCACGTCGGCAGCGACCGGTTGGGCAGGGGCGCCAGCCCGATGAACCCGTCGGCGTCGGCACCGAAGGCCGGGGCGCCGGCGGCGTGGGTGGCGGCGAGCTGACGCCCGAACCGCTCACCCGCCTCGCCGGTCGGCCGGCCGTGCTCGACCCACGCCGTCACCAGGCAGTCGTCGGCGACCGCCAGGACCTCGGGCACCGGGACGCCGCCGGCCTCACGGAGCCAGCGCAGGCCGCGGGCCTCGGTGGCGAAGAAGCTGGCTGGCGACTGAGGTCGGGTCTTGATGATCGCCATGCGCCCGTCGGACAGGCGCAGCCGCGTGGCGGTGCTGACGTCGCCACCCGCCACCGGGGTGGTCGAGACGACGGAGACGCCGAGCAGCTGCTCCGCGCGTGCCGCCGTTCCTGCCATGCGAGCCATGACGGTGACGTTACCGGTCGTCGGGCTGACGAGCCGTCCCAGCGGTGGACCTCCGAGGGCCGCACCGACCTGCTAGGACGCTCCGGGACGCTCCGCGGGGGGCACCTGCTGGGCGAGGTGCTCGACGAGGACGTCGGACGTGCGCTCGATCATGGCCAGCACGTCGCGGAAGCCCTGGTCGCCCCCGTACCAGGGGTCGGGCACGTCGAGGTCGGGGTTGTTCGCCTCGGGGTCGTTCGCCTCGGGGTCGAAGGAGCGGAACATCCGCACGCTCGCCTGCTCGGCCACCGTGGGCGCCAGCTCGAGGACGTCGGCACGGTTGCTGGCGTCCATGACCAGGATCAGGTCGTGCTCGGCGTACCAGTCGATCGTGAACGTGCGGGCTCGGTGGCGGGTGGGATCCAGGCCTGCGTCGCTCAGCACGGCCGCGGCGCGGGGGTCCATGGGCTCACCCTCGTGCCACCCGCCCGTGCCCGACGAGCTGACCTCGACACGGTCGTCGAGCCCCGCCTCGCGGAGCTTCGCGTCGAGCACCACGTGGGCGATGGGCGAGCGGCAGATGTTGCCCAGGCACACGACAGCGACCCGGTACGGGTCGGGCGACGGCATCAGTCGCGGCCGCCGACCAAGGCGGTGACGACGGTCTGCGAGATGGAGATGACGACCGACGCGAGCATCGCCCACCAGAACCCGTCGATGACGAAGGCGACGCCGAACGACTCGGTGATGCGCTCGGTGAGCAGGAGCAGCAGGGCGTTGATGACCAGCAGCGCCAGGCCGAGCGTGACGATGATGAACGGCAGCGAGAGCAGCTTGACGATGGGGCCGACGATCGCGTTGATGAGCGTGAACACGAGCGCGACGATCAGCAGCGTGACGATGCGTCCGCCCGCGGTGTCGCCCGCGACGCCGATGTCCATGTGGGTGCCGAGCAGCCAAGCGGAGAAGGCCAGGGCGACCGCGCTGACCAGCCACGTTCCGAGGAAGCGTTCCATGCCTCGATGCTCTCACGGGCTCCCCCGCTCCCTGAGGTGCGAGGGAGCCGCCCGGCTAGCCGGGTTTCCACAGGCCTCACGTCGTCGCCGGTGGCGTGTCGGTTCCCGCCGGGAGGGTGGGGTCATGTCCTCGCACCTCGCTGATTCGTCGGCCCGGCTCACTGAGCTAGGGCGGGTTCGTGCGCGGGCGGAGGCTGCCGAGGACGCCCAGATGCTGGCGATGGCCCGGCAGATGCGCGCCGACGCCGCGAAGGCGGAATCGCCGATGCGCAGGCAGGTCGAGCTGTCGGTCATCCCTCTGACGCTCGGCCAGGCCATGGGTCTGTCCGAGACGCAGCTGATGAATCGGCTCGCCGCTGTCGAGCGGGTTCATGACCAGCTGCCCGACACCTGGACTGCCTACACGAGCGGCAGCATCGATGCCGCTCGCGTACGTGAGATCGGCCGCATCTCCAGTCGCCTGGAGCGCGACGAGTCGTTCGAGCGCCTCGACACCAAGGCCGCCCGCTATGCCTCCACCCACACTGTTCCCGAGCTGCGGGCCTGGTTGAAGCGGTTCGTCGTCCGGGTCGAGCCCGACCGGGCAGCGGTGCGGGCCGAGAAGGAACGGGCCGCGCGGCGGGTCGACGTCTCCCATGACGACGACGCCATGGCCTGGCTCACCGCGTACCTGCCGTCCCACGTGGCGGGGGCGATCGACAAGCGCCTCGACCGCGCAGCACGCGCCATGGGCTCCGACGATGAGCGGACCCTTGCCCAGAAGCGGGCAGACCTGCTCGCGTCGTGGATGACCACGTCAGATGAAGTCGAGCCCACCCTCCGCACCGACATCGCGATCACCATCGGTGCCGATGTCCTTCCCGGCGCAACCGAGGGGTTCGGGTTCGCGGCCGACGGCTCCTGGTCGGTCCCTTCCGCCTGGGTCGCTGAGCTGGCCCAGACGGGCAATCCGTTCTGGCACCGGATGGTCCTCGACCCCGTCACCGACGACGTCCTCTCCCACGAATACACCGGAAGATTCGCCCCCGAGATCCTCACCAAAGCCCTCATCTTCCGCGACGGCGTCTGCCAAGCACCCGGGTGCCTGACCCCAGCTGATCGGTGCGACATCGACCATCGACAACCCTGGCCGAACGGACCTACCACCGGCGACAACCTCAGTCCGATGTCCAGGCGTCACCATTCCCAGAAGGGACACGGCGTCATCTGGGTCCTGCCCGACGAAACCAGAAGGGTCGTGGAACCACTCGACCGGACCGCCTGAGCCCCTGAGGCGAGGCGGGGCTCAGCCGGGGACGGGCAGCTCGGCCGGTGACCGCGTCCGGGCCGTCTGCGCCAGCACGATGCCGGTCAGCAGCACGACCACCCCGAGCACCTGCACGGTCGAGAGCGCCTCGGCGAACCACGCCCAGCCGACCACCACGGCCACGACCGGCTCGAGCATCGCCACGACGCTGACCACGGTGGCGGGCAACCGGCGGAGGGCGAGCAGCAGCAGGAAGAACGGCGCCACGGTGCCCATCAGCACGACGCAGGTCATCGCGGCCCACGCCGGGACGGTCCAGTCGTCGAACCGGCCCAGGACCGAGGCGTCGACGCCGAGCGAGTCGACGGTCCAGGCCGGTTCGAGGATCGTCATCAGCGCGGCCGCGAAGCCGAAGGACCACACGATGACGTGAAGTGGGCTGCCGCCGGTGTCGTGCTCGCCCAGGAGGAAGTAGGCGGCGAAGCACAGGCCGGCGGCGAAGGCCATCGTGAGCCCGAGCCCGTCGAACGCGAGCCCGGTCCACACCTGGCCCACCACCGCGAGCCCGACGACGGCGAGCCCCAGCGCGGGCCACATGCGGGCGTCGACCGACTCGCGCCGCACGAACCGCACCCACAGCACGACCCAGACGGGACCCAGGTACTCGACGAGCAGCGCGATGCCGAGCGGCAGCCGGTCGATGGCCACGTTGTACGTCCACTGCAGGCCGACGACGCCGACGATGCCGAGGCCCGCGACGAGCAGGATCGCGCGCCCCCGAGGAGGTCGCAACGCACTGCGGTCGACCAGCAGGACGATGACCACCAGCACCAGGAAGGCCCCGGTGATGCGAACGCTGGTGAACGCTTCGGTCGACGTGCCGGAGCGCAGCGGGATGCGAGAGATGCCGGCGTTGAGGCCGAACAGGACGGCCGCGGCGATCACCAGGAGGTAGCCCGTCCAGGGGCGGGGCGTCGCGCTCACCGGCACATCCTGTCAGCCCCTACCCTCGACTCGTGACGTCTCCTCAACCTCGACCCGTGCTCGCGCAGATCCCCGCCTACCGCGCTGGTCGGCCGTCGCCGGACGAGAGCCTCAAGCTCTCGAGCAACGAGAACCCCTTCGCCCCGCTGCCGGGCGTCGTGCAGGAGGCGACGGCGCAGCTGGGCCGCGTGAACCGCTACCCCGATGCCGGCAGCGCGGCGCTGTACGACGCGCTCGCGCGGCACCACGACGTCGCCCCCGATCGCCTCGTCGCGGGCACGGGGTCAGTCGCGGTGCTGTACACCCTGCTGACGGCGTTCTGTGGTCCCGGTGACGAGGTCGTGATGCCGTGGCGCTCCTTCGAGGCCTACCCGATCGGGGTCGCCCTGACGGGCGCGACGGTGGTGCCGGTCCCGCTGCGGCCCGACGCCACGCACGACGTCGAGGCGATGATCGCGGCCGTCACGCCGCGCACCAAGGTGCTGCTGGTGTGCACGCCCAACAACCCCACCGGACCGGTCGTGACGTCCGACCAGCTGACGACGCTGCTCGACGCCGTGCGGTCCGACGTGCTCGTGGTCGTCGACGAGGCGTACGTCGAGTTCGTGCGTCATCCCGCCGCGGCGTCGGGCCCGGACGAGCTGGGTCGCGACAACGTGGTGGTGCTGCGCACGTTCTCGAAGGCGTACGGCCTGGCCGGTCTGCGGGTGGGCTACGGCATCGGCGCCGAGCCGGTCATCGAGGCCGTGCGGCGGGCTTCGACCCCCTTCGGCGTCACCGACGTGGCGCAGGCCGCCGCGGTCGCCTCGCTCGGCGAGACCGATGCGCTCCGCGACCGCGTGGATGCGGTGGTGGCCGAGCGCGACCGGATGGTCGAGGCGTTGCGCTCGATGGGGTGGGATGTCCCCGACGCGCAGGGCAACTTCGTCTGGCTGCCGGCCGGTGATCGAGCCCTGGACGTGGCCGCCGCGTGCCAGCCCGTGTCGGTCCGGCCCTTCGCCGGCGAGGGCGTGCGCGTCACGGTCGGCACGGCGGCCGCGAACGACCGGTTGCTCGAAGCTCTGGGCCTGTAGGCATCAGATCTGGAAGTGCGGGTGGGCGTCGGTTACGGTGGGGGCAAACATGTGACTGCCGTCACATGGCCGTTCGGGAGGACCACACCCGGTCCGAGCGGGCGGAGCCACCACACCGGCCGCGGCGACCCCGGGGCCGGACGACCCAGGGGGCACCTGTGCACCACGAATCCGCGACCGCGAACAACGTCCAGCTCGTCCAGCTGTTGACGCCCGACGGCCAGCGCGTCGAGCATCCCGACGCCGCGTGGACCGGCAGCACCGACGACCTGCTCGCGCTCCATCGCGACCTCGTGCTGACCCGCCGCGTCGACACCGAGGCGTTCGCCCTGCAGCGCCACGGCGAGCTGGGGCTCTGGCCGCCGTGCAAGGGCCAGGAGGCCGCCCAGGTCGGCACGGCCCGCGCGCTGCGTCCGCAGGACATGGCGTTCGCGAGCTACCGGGGCCACGGCGTCGCCTGGGTGCGCGGCGTGCCGCCGGAGAACCTGCTCGGGATGTACCGCGGCACGACCCTGGGCGGCTGGGACCCGGCCGAGTTCAACCTCGCCCTGCCGGCCATCATCATCGGCGCCCAGACGTTGCACGCGACCGGCTACGCCATGGGCCTCACGCTCGACGGCGCGGTGGGCACGGGAGATGCCGATCGCGATGCCGCCGTCATGGTCTACCTCGGTGACGGCGCCACCAGCCAGGGCGACGTGCTCGAGGCGATGTCCTGGGCGGCGTCCTTCTCGCTGCCGGTCGTGTTCGTCGTCGAGAACAACCACTACGCGATCTCCGTGCCGGTCACCCGCCAGACCGCGGTGCCCCTGGTGCGCCGTGCCGACGGGTTCGGCTTCCCCGGGATCCGGGTCGACGGCAACGACGTGCTCGCCTGCCACGCGGTCGCCACGGCCGCGCTCGAGCGGGCGCGTGAGGGCCACGGCCCCACGCTGATCGAGGCCGTCACCTACCGGATGGGCGCGCACACGACGTCCGACGACCCCACCCGTTACCGCGACGGCACCGAGTCCGACGACTGGGCAGCCCGCGACCCGATCGACCGGGTCCGCGCCCACCTGCAGCAGCTGGGCGACCACTCGGCGGCCTTCGCGGCGCTCGAGGACGAGGCCGAGCAGCTCGGCGTCGACCTGCGGGCCGCCTGTGCTGCGATGCCCGAGCCCGACCTGGCCGACCAGTTCGACCGGGTCTTCGTCGATCCCGACCCCGACCTGCAGCGCCAGCGTGGCGACTACGTCGCCTGGCGCAGCCTCGAGACCGGAGGTGTGGCATGACGCGCCGCATGAGCATCGCCGCCGCGATCAACGCGGGACTGCGCGCAGCGCTGGAGTCCGACGACCACGTGATGCTGATGGGCGAGGACATCGGGCGCCTCGGTGGCGTCTTCCGGGTCACGGAAGGACTGCAGAAGGACTTCGGCGAGCGCCGCGTGCTCGACACGCCGTTGGCCGAGTCCGCCATCGTCGGCACCGCCGTCGGCCTCGCGATGCGGGGGTACCGGCCGGTCGTCGAGATCCAGTTCGACGGCTTCGTCTACCCGGCCTACGACCAGCTGGTGAACCAGGTCGCCCGCCTGCACCACCGCAGCTCCGGTCAGGTGCGGATGCCGCTCGTCATCCGCATCCCCTACGGCGGTGGCATCGGTGCGGTCGAGCACCACTCCGAGAGCCCTGAGGCGCAGTTCGTCATGACGCCGGGGCTGAAGGTCGTCGCGCCCGCCACGGCGCACGACGCGTTCTGGATGATCCAGCAGGCCATCGCGTCGGACGACCCCGTGGTGGTCATGGAGCCGAAGCGCCGGTACTGGGAGAGCGGCGAGGTGGGTGACACTCCCGAGCCGTTGCACGCATCCCAGGTCCGGCGGGAGGGCCAGGCCGCCACTCTCGTGACGTACGGGCCGATGGTGCGTACGTGTCTCGACGCCGCCGAGGCCGCGGCGACCGAGGGCGTCGAGCTGGAGGTCGTCGACCTGCGCAGCCTGTCGCCGCTCGACCTCGGGCCGGTGGTCGACTCGGTGCGCTCCACCGGTCGCTGCGTCGTGGTGCACGAGGCCCAGCGCACGCTCGGCCTCGGGGCCGAGATCGCGGCGCGCGTCAGCGAGGAGTGCTTCGTCCACCTGGAGGCCCCGGTGCGCCGGGTCACAGGCTACGACCTGCCCTACCCGCCGAGCCGCGCGGAGGATGAGTTCCTGCCCGGCGTCGATCGCATCCTCGACGCGGTCGACTCCACCACCGACGACTCGGTCTACGCGGGAGGGGAGTCCTGATGCCGACCTTCCGACTGCCCGACGTGGGCGAGGGACTGACCGAGGCCGAGGTGGTGCGCTGGTGCGTCGCGCCCGGCGACACCGTGAAGGTCAACGAGGTGCTGCTGGAGATCGAGACGGCCAAGTCGGTCGTCGAGCTGCCCAGTCCGTTCGCCGGGGTGGTGGGTGAGCTGCTCGTGCCCGAGGGGCGGACCGTGCCAGTCGGCACGCCGTTGGTGTCCGTCGAGGCTGCGGGGTCCGAACGCCAGGCCATGCTCGTCGGCTACGGGCCACGGGACGAGGGTGCGCCGCAGCGCCGCCGGCGGCGAGTCCCGGCCGGTGCGACCGCGACGCTCGAGCCTCCTGCCGCCCCCGCGGCCCGGCCCATGGCGAAGCCCCCCGTGCGCAAGCTCGCGAAGGACCTGGGCGTCGACCTGACGCAGGTGCCGTGCGACGGGCTCATCACGCGGTCCGACGTCGAGGCCTTCGCCCGCGATCGCGATGTGGTGAGCGAGCCCTCGACCGGTGAGCCCCCGGCCCGTGAACACCGAGTGCCGATGACGGCCGTCCGGCGCGCGACGGCCGCGGCAATGGTGCAGTCGGCCTTCACCGCACCGCACGTCACCGAGTGGCTGCAGGTCGACGTCAGCGCGACGGTCGAGCTGGTCGACCGTCTGCGCGCCGACCGCGCCTGGAAGGACGTCACGATCTCGCCGACGTTGCTGGTGCTGCGCGCCGTGTGCCTGGCGCTGCAGCGCACGCCCGAGCTCAACGCCGCGTGGGCGGACGAGGAGATCGTGATGCGCGACGCCGTTCACCTGGGGGTTGCGGCCGCCACCGACCGCGGTCTCGTCGTGCCGGTGGTCCGCGACGCCCAGTCGCTCGACCTGCGCACGCTCGCCGGGCGCACCGCCGAGCTCGTGGCCACGGCGCGCGCGGGCACGATCCAGCCGGCGCAGATGGCCGGTGGCACCTTCACCGTCACCAACGTCGGCGTCTTCGGCGTCGACGGTGGCACGCCGATCCTGCCGCCGGGGCAGACCGGGATCCTGGCCGTGGGCGCGATCGCCCGACGTCCGTGGGTCGACGAGCACGATGCCGTGGTGCCGCGCTGGGTCACGACACTGGCGCTGAGCTTCGACCACCGCGTCGTCGACGGTGAGCAGGGTTCGCGCTTCCTCACCGACGTGGCCGACCTGCTGCGCGACCCGGGGCTGGCCCTGGCCTGGTGAGGGGGACCGGCTGCGTCCGGAGCGCGGGTGAGGGAGACCTACGATGTGACGAGTGATGACGGCCGACCGCCCCCGAGGCCTCTACGCGGTCTGGCTGACGGGCGTCGCGATCTACCTGCTGGCCGTGTTCCATCGCTCGTCCCTGGCGGTCGCGGGCCTGGAGGCCGCAGACCGGTTCAGCATCTCGGCCTCGCAGCTCGCCAGCTTCACGATGCTGCAGCTGCTGGTCTACGCGGGGCTCCAGATCCCCGCCGGTCTCGCCATCGACCGGTTCGGGCCGCGTCGCGTCATGACGGTCGGCCTGATCGTGATGACGATCGGCCAGGCACTGTTCGCGGTGGCTGACGACTACCTGCCCGCCGTCGGCGCGCGCGTCCTGGTGGGCGCCGGTGACGCGCTGACCTTCGGCTGCGTCCTCCGTCTGGTCGCCACCTGGTTCCCGGCGCGCCGCATCCCGCTGATCACCCAGCTCACCGCGGTGACGGGGCAGAGCGCGGCGCTGCTCGCGACCCTGCCGATGACGTGGGCCTTCGCCGAGTGGGGCTGGACGACCGCCTACCTGGTCTCGGCGTCGGTGGGGGTGGTCCTGCTCGTGCTGCTGGTGCTCGTGGTGCGCGACGCCCCGGACCGTCGGCGCGTGCTCGGCGAGGCCGTGTCGGTCGCCTCGGTGCGGCGCAGCCTGGGTGATGCCTGGTCGCACCCCGGCACCCGGCTCGGCTTCTGGGTGCACTTCACGACCCAGTTCAGTGCCACCACGATGAGCCTGCTCTGGGGCTACCCGTTCCTGGTGCGCGGCGAGGGCCGCTCACCCCAGGAGGCGGGTGTGCTGCTGTCGATCCTCGTCGTCGCCGTGATCTGTGCCGGTCCCACGCTGGCCCTCATCACGACCCGATGGCCGTACCACCGGTCCGACCTCGTGATGGGCCTCGTCGGCGCGATCGTCGCGGTGTGGACCGCCGTGCTGCTGTGGCCGGGCCACGCGCCGACGTGGCTGCTGGTGGTGCTGGTCGTCGTGGTGGGCGTCGGCGGCCCGGCCTCGATCATCGGCTTCGAGTTCGGCCGGGAGTACAACCCCGACCACCGTCTGGGCGCCGCCATCGGCATCATCAACCAGGGCGGCTTCTACGCGACGCTGCTGGTGGTGGTGGCCATCGGCATCGTGCTGGACTGGCGGACGCCCGGCGGCTCGTCGGCGTACACGCCGGAGTCGTTCCGGTGGGCGATGTCGGCGCAGTACGTTCTGTGGGCGCTCGGGCTGGTGCAGATCCTGCGCCTGCGCCGCAGGACCCGGGCGCTGCTGGCCGGTCGCTGACGCACGAAGCCCGCGCGACCGGTGCGTGACCGGAGGCGCGGGCTGTCGGGGGAGCTGAGGAGGGAGGGACCGCTCAGGCGGCCTTGACCATCATCAGGTTGGTCTTGCCGGCGTGCTCGAGCTCGCCGATCTCGTCGTAGCCGCGGCTACGGTGGAAGGCGAGCGAGACGTCGTTGGTCTCGTACACCTCGAGCGCGACGGGGACGTCGGACTCGACGGCGTCGTAGAGCTTGCTGGCGACACCCTGGCGACGGTGCGTCTCGGCCACGACGATGCGGTCGAGGTAGACGTAGTCGCGCAGGCGCTTCTCGAACCAGTGGTAGCGGCTCGATTCGTAGGTGGCGCCCGGGGGCAGCGTGATGACGAATCCGGCGATGTCGCCGCCGTCGTCGACGACCAGCGCCTGGTCGGCCTGCTTGACCAGCAAGGACAGCGCCTCGTGGTCGAGCGGTCCGACGCCCTCGAGGGCGTTCTGGTTGATGTCGATGATCGCGTCGAAGTCGTCGCGCTCGATCTCGCGGATGGTGGTCTCGGTCATGGTTGCACTCATGTCTGGCCTCATCAGCCCCTACATTATGTCAACTCTGCCCAGATTGCACGTTCGGCCCTCAGCAAGCCCTCAGACGTCGAAGGGTCGACCGATGGCCTGCTCCGAGGCTTCCCACAGCAGTCGGGCGAGGTCGGGATCGCGTGCGACGCGGGTCATGCCGACCCGGGTGGGCCGCCCCCGGACACCTTGAAGACCCCGAGGTCCCAGGTACTCGCCGCCGCTGAGGGTGGGGTCGGTCGCGGCCATCAGCAGCGGCCAGGAACCCGCCCGGCCCGACTGCGCGACGAGCTTGGTGCCCTGGTGCATGAGGAAGCCGAGCGGGGAGAAGCCATCCAGACCTACGCCGGTCTTGGTGAGGTTCGTCGACGCGACGCCGGGATGCGCTGCCACGCTGACCACACCGGGAACCCCCGCCTCGGCGATGCGGCGGTCCAGCTCGAGCGCGAACATCAGGTTGGCGAGCTTGGACTCGCCGTAGCTCTGCCAGCGCTGGTACGTGCGCGGCGACCCCTCGGGCGTCAGCGAGCGCAGGTCGATGCCCTTGACGGAGGTGTGGGCGATCGACGAGACCGCGACGACGCGCGCCGCGGAGTCGCGCAGCAGCGGCCAGAGTGCAGCGGTCCAGGCGAAGTGGCCGATGTGGTTGGTGCCGATCTGCAGCTCGAAGCCCTGCTCGGTGCGGCGCTCGGGCGGCACCATGATGCCCGCGTTGTTGATGGCGATGTCGATGCGGTCGTACCGCTTCGAGACCTCGGCGGCGGCCGTGTCGACCGACCTCAGGTCGGCGAGGTCGAGGGCCACGACGTCGACGACGGCACCCGGCTCCTCGCGCGTCAGCCACGCCACGGTCTCGTCGGCCTTGGCCTCGTCACGGGCCGTCACCACGAGCTCGGCGCCGTGGCGGGCGAGCTCGAGGGAGGTGTGGCGGCCGAGGCCGCCGGTCACGCCGGTCAGCAGCACCCGGCGTCCGCTGAGGTCGGGGATGTCGTCCGTGCTCCAGGTCATGCCCGACACCCTACGGGCGTCAGCCGTCGACGTCCGAGGAGCGTGCCCGGCGGCGCTGCCAGAAGATGAGGGCCGCCAGCAGCAGCCCAGTGCCGAGCCCGAGCATGCCGATGCTCTGGCCGCGGTTCGCGGCGTCGAAGCCGTCAACGACGGCGTACCCGTAGCCGGCGTTGTCGGGTCGACCGTCGGTGGGCGCGCACTGCACGGTGACGCTCGCAGGTCCGGACGTGTCGATCGCCAGGAGGTGCCACCGGGTGCCGCCGGAGTCGACCGACAGGTCGAGGGCCGCCTCGGGAACGGCGTCAGGCTCGGCCTCCGGCTGGTCAACGGGGCGGGTCGTGCAGGCGATCTCGCGACCGTCCTGCGCCTGGTCGGTGAAGACCGCGAGCGCGCCATCCTTCGCGTCGACGGGCTTGACGGCGGGAGTCACCTCGGCGCTGCGCACGCCGTCCCACGCGCTCGCCGCGATGGCGGTGCCGGTCATCGAGCCGCCCAGCGCCACGGCCAGGGCGGCGAGGTACCAGAGGGGGTTCGTCAGACGCACGAGGACACTCTAGGCGGCGAGCGAGCCACGAAGGGTCGTCTCAAAAGGTGAGGGTCATCGCGTCGAGCACGCGGCGAGCGAGGTCGGCGTCGCCCTCGACGGCCACCTCGACGTCGTCGGGACCGCGTCGGCCGGCGGCGAGCACGGTGAACGCCTCGGTCGTCATCGTCAGCGTGGCGTCCGGCTCGGCGTCGTCGTCGCGTCGCGCGCGTCCGTCGTCACCGACCACGGCGCCCACGGTGAACGGGACACCGCCATCGACGACCCATCGCACGGCGGTGCCCGCCGGCGCCTTGACCTTCTTGCCGAGCACGAACGGCATCCCGGCGGCGAACGTGTGCGCCGTGACGGCCGCCCCGGCGCTGCCGAGGTTGCCCGGCAGGTCCACCGCGCGTCGCACGTCCTGCTCGTGCGTCCACACGTCGACGACGCGGTTGCGCAGCAGCGTCTCCCAGGACCACGGGACCCCGGACGGGGTGACCGGGGCGATCTGCGACGGGTCCTCGGGCAGCTCCGCGAGGGCCGAGTACCGAGCCGCCACGGCGTGCTGGAACTCGGTCACGACGTCGGGCGTGGGCACCGACCGGCGCTCGGCCACCCCCGCCGCGGTGTAGTCGGACGGGACGACGGCAGCGTCACCGGCCGGTTCCGGGGCGCTCAGGAGGACGGTCTCGAGGTGCGCCAGGTGGGCCAGCACGTCGTGCACGGTCCACTCGGGGCAGTCGGTGGGCAGCTGCAGCTGCTCGACGGTGAGCCCTTCGGCGAGCTCGACGACGGCGTCGGCGGCGGACTTCCACGCCTCGACGAACACACGCAGGTCGGTCATGGGGTCACTGTGACACGCGACGGGCCCCTTCCGTGAACGAAGGGGCCCGTCGTCAGGAGGCGTGCGTCAGAACGCGGCCTCGTCGAGCTCCATGATCGACAGGTCGACCGACTCGGCGATGGTGCGCTCGGCCGACAGCTTCGGCAGCACCTCGCGCACGAAGAACGACGCCGCGGCGACCTTGCCCTCGTAGAAGTGGCGGTCGGCCGTGGAGACCTCGCCGCCGAGCTTCTCGAGCGCGACCTCGGCGCCGCGCAGCAGCAGCCACGAGACCACCAGGTCGCCGAGCACGTACACCAGGCGGGTGGTGTTCAGGCCGACCTTGTAGATGTTGGTGATGTCACCCTTCTCGTCGGCCGGGTTGGCGGCCATGAGGTCGGTGAAGATCGTGCCGATGATGGCCGTGGCGTCCTCGAGGCCCTTGGCCAGCAGCTCACGCTCGACCTTGAGGCGACCGTTGCCGGCGTCGCTCTTGGCGAACTGCTCGATCTCGTTGGACAGGTAGCCGATCGCGCGGCCCTTGTCCTTGACGATCTTGCGGAAGAACAGGTCCTGGCCCTGGATCGCCGTGGTGCCCTCGTAGAGGGTGTCGATCTTGGCGTCGCGGACGTACTGCTCGACCGGGTAGTCCTGCAGGAAGCCCGAACCGCCGAAGGTCTGCAGCGACTCGGTGCCCAGGATGACCCACGAGCGCTCGGAGCCGTAGCCCTTGACGATCGGCAGCAGGAGGTCGTTGACGGCCTCGGCCATCTCGGCGTCCTCGCCCGCGGCGGTCTTGATCATGACCTCGTCCTGGAACGTGGCCGTGTAGAGCATCAGCGAGCGCAGGCCCTCGGCGAACGCCTTCTGCGTGAGCAGCGAGCGGCGCACGTCGGGGTGGTGCGTGATGGTCACGCGCGGCGCGGCCTTGTCGGCGGCCTGCGTGAGGTCGGCGCCCTGCACGCGCTCCTTGGCGAACTCGAGCGCGTTGAGGTAGCCGGTCGACAGCGTGGCGATGGCCTTCGCGCCGACGAACATGCGGGCGTTCTCGATGACGCGGAACATCTGGTTGATGCCGTCGTGCACCTCGCCGAGCAGCCAGCCGCGGGCCGGGGTGGTCTCGCCGAAGGTGACCTCGCACGTCGTGGACACCTTGATGCCCATCTTCTTCTCGACGTTGGTGACGTGGGCGCCGTTGCGCTCACCGGTCAGCTCGCCGGTCTCGACGTCGAAGTGGTGCTTGGGCACGAGGAAGAGGCTCAGGCCCTTGGTGCCGGGTCCGCCGACGCCCTCGACGCCCTGGGGACGGGCGAGCACGAGGTGCATGATGTTCTCGGACATGTCGTGCTCGGCCGAGGTGATGAAGCGCTTGACGCCCTCGATGTTCCAGGTGCCGTCCTCGTTCGGGAAGGCCTTGGTGCGGCCGGCGCCCACGTCGGAGCCCGCGTCGGGCTCGGTGAGGACCATGGTGGCGCCCCACTCGCGCTCGATCATGTGCTTGGCGATGGTCTTGTCGCGGTCGATGCCGTTCTCGAAGACGATGCGGGCGAAGGCGGGGCCGCAGGCGTACATCCAGATGGGCGGGTTGGCGCCCAGCACGAACTCGGCGCTGCCCCAGATCAGCGAGCCGGGGGCGACCTGGCCGCCGAGCTCCTCCGGGACGGAGAGGCGCCACCACTCGGCGTCCATCCAGCTGCGGTAGCTCTTCTTGAACGCCTCGGGCATCGTGACGCTGGTCGTGGCCGGGTCGTAGACCGGCGGGGTGCGGTCGGACTCGGCGAAGGACGGCGCGAGCTCCTCGCGGGAGAGGCGGTCGATCTCGACCACGATGCTGCGGGCGGTGTCGGCGTCGATCTCCTCGAACGGCGCCTTGCCGAGGATCTCCTGGCGGTTGAACAGCTCGAAGAGGTTGAACTCGACGTCACGCAGGTTGCTCTTGTAGTGGCTCATGGCCTGTTCCATCCCTCGGGGGTCGGGGTGTTGTGCGGTCGTGCGGGGGGTCAGGGTGCGTCCGGGCCCGTGGGTCCCGGCCTTCCGAGTGTACTACTGAGAAGTAACTTGGGAAGCCGGCCCCGATGAACGTCTGGTGGTCAGCCGGCCACCCAGCCCGCGAGCGCCTCGGTCACCTCGCCGAGCGAGCCGACGACGTGATCGGCGCCGGCCGCCCGGAGCTCGGCAGTCGTGCACGGTCCGGTGGTCACCCCGATGCCCAGCACTTCGGCCCCCCGGGCCGCGTCCATGTCGTGCACGTGGTCGCCGATGTACGCCACCGCGGACCGCTCGCGCAGGACCACGGCCTTCTGGTCACGCCACGCGTCGCCACACACCTCGTCGACCGCGAGCCCGAGCCGCTCGACATGAAGGTGGGCGTTGCGAGCGTTCTTCGCGGTGATGAGCAGAACGCGTCCCAGCTCGGCGGCGGCCGCCAGTGCCTCGTGCGCGCCGGGCAGCACCGAGATCAGCGGCAGCGCGATGTCGGGGTACAACGCGCGGTAGCGATCGGCCATCGCCTCCACCTGCTCGGCCGGGAACCAGTGCGCGATCTCCTGCTCGACGGGAGGTCCGAGCCGCGACGCCGCGAGCGAGGAGTCGATGCGGACGCCCGTCTCGGCGGCCAGCCGGTCGTACGTGGCGGCGATGCCGGGACGCGAGTCGATGAGGGTCATGTCGAGGTCGAAGCCGATGGCGGACGAGCCGCCGGGACGGGTGACTGGGGGCATCGGATCAGACTAGGCTCGCGCCCGTGATGACGCGTCGCGCCCGGCTGCTGCCCGCCTTCGTGGCCACCACCCTCGCGCTCGGTGCCTGCTCCGATGACGGCTCCGGGGCGCCGCCCCCGGACCCCTCCGTGCCGCGAGAGCCCCTCACCCAGGCTCAGGTCGACGACGCCGTGCTCACGCTTGACGACCTGCCGGCGTCCCTCGTGCCCAGCCGGTTCACGGTGACCGACCCCGATCGCAGTGCCTTCGTCGATCGCCTGCAGACGGGCGCCGCCGAGTGCGCGTTCCTGTTCACGGGGGAGCTGCCGGACCCGGCGCCGGTCGGCCGTGCGGAGGCGGCCTTCACGTTCGGCAGCATCGGCACGATCGTCGCGTCCGCGGTCCGGACCTATGCGGCCGGCGACGCCCAGGAGGCCGTCGACCTCGCCTACGTCGAGGCGCAGGGCTGCACGACCTTCCGCGTCGACATGGGTGGCGGTGCCGTGGCCGAGGCGAGCGTCGTGAACCGGGTGACCGACGACGCGGGTGACCAGACCGTGACGACCGTGGTCGAGTACCTGGTCGACGGGACGCTGTTCCTGGAGCAGACGCGGACGGTCGTGCGCCTGGGGGGCGACGTCGCGATCGTGGAGCTGGTGCTCTTCGAACCCACGGCCGACCGGGTTCACGACGAGCTGGTGCGGGCCGCCGTGAACCAGCTGGAAGACGCTCGCGAGGAGGCGGCGTGACGCCTGCTGGTGGAGCGAGAGCCCCCCGCGCGTCGCGCGCGATCGCGGCGCTCGTCGCCCTGATGGCGGTCGCGGCATGCGGTGACGACGCGGAGTCGCGCCCCGGACCGCCCGCACCCCGCCCCGAGCTGGATGCGGCAGCGTTGCAGGGGGCGTTGCTGGTGGCGTCGGACGTCCCGAGCAGCTTGGGCGACCGGTTCCGGCCGGCGCTCGACGTCGGTGAGGAGGGCGTCGAGGGCGCCGTCGTGGTCGACGGTGATTCCACCTGCCGCGACGTCGTCGGCGACCGGTACGGACCCGCCGAGCGTGAGAAGGCCATGGTCCGGCTGTCCTCGCGCGGGTCCGAGACCACCGTCTACTCGGCTGTCCGCGCCTACGAGCCGGGCGATGCCGAGACCGAGCTGGAGGCGCTGCTCTCGGCGGTCGAGGAATGCAGCAGCTTCACCGGCGACGTCCAGGGCACCGAGCTGGAGATCTCCGTCCACGCGTCCGACCTCGCTGACACCGGCGACTTCGATCGCCTCGCGCCGGACGCCGAGGGGCTGTGGGGCGTGTCCTTCGTCGCCCGGTTCCGGCTCGATGGCGTCGTCATCCTCGAGCAGCATCGCACCGCCGTCCGGCTCGGCGACGTCATCACGTTCTCGGGGGCGATGGCGCCGGGTGGCGTCGACCAGCACGCGCTCCTGTCGTTGACCGAGTCGGCCGTCGAGCGGCTCGAGACGGTGGTGCGGGAGGCGGCGTGACCACGTCGATCACCGCGCATAGGATCTGCTCATGAAACTCCGAGCCTTGGCCGCGTGCGCCGCTCTCGTTCTCGTGACGGCCTGTGGTTCCGACGACGACGGTGGCAGCGATCCCGAGCCCGATCCTTCGCCCTCGACCGAGAGCACCGAGGACGCCGGCCTCTCTGACGACGACCTCGAGGACGCTCTCCTGACGGTGGACGACGTGCCGTCCGCGCTGGGTGACGACTTCGACGAGGTCGAGGTCGAGGAGGGCGATCTCGACGGCGACGACATCGTCGACGGTGCCGAGGAGTGTGCGGAGTTCATCGACGAGGACTACGGCGTCGACGAGATCGCCGAGGCGAAGACCGAGCTCGAGTCGGCCGATGGCGAGGTCTCGGTCTACAGCAGCGTCGAAGCCTTCGACGAGGACGAGGCGGAGGAAGAGCTCGAAGCTCTCCGCGACGTCCTGTCGCGCTGCGAGTCGATGATCATCGACATCGACGGCACCGAGGCGGTGATCGAGCTCCAGTTCACCGACCTGACGGAGCTGGACGGCTACGAGGGCTTCGGCGACGAGGGCCTGGCCGTCGCGATGCAGGTCAAGGTCGACGAGGAGCTCGTGCTGCGCAACGGCTACACGCTCATCCGCGTCGACGACGCCATCACCTTCAGCGGGGTGGCGACGGCCGGTGACATCGACGACGACGTCATGCTGCCGTTGACCGAGTCGGCCACCGAGCTGCTCGAGGATCTGCTCGCCGACGCCTCCTGAGCCGGGCGGGCGCTACCGGGCGAAGCGCTCGGCGAAGGCGCTGAACTCCGGGCTCGCGAGCGACGACGCCTGGGCCCAGGACTCGACGTCGAGGGTCGTGGCGAGGTCGCTGGTCGAGGCGACACGCACCGTCTCCTTGATGTCGGCCATCAGGGCGGGACTGCGACTCGCGTAGAGGGCAGCGAGCTCCTGGGCGCGGGCCAGCGGGTCGTCCACCAGCTCCTGCGCGACCCCCAGGCGCAGGGAGCGCTCGGCGTCGAGGGGCTCGCCGGCGTACAGGACCGCGGCGGCGTTGGCGGCACCCACCCGCTGGGTCAGCATCCACGTGCAGCCACCGCCGGGGTGCAGACCGATCGCCGAGAACGTCGCGCCCAGCTTGGCCTTCGGCCCGGCGACGATCACGTCGCAGGCCAGGGCGATGTTCAGCCCGGCGCCGACCGCGGGACCGTGCACGGCGGCGACGGTGGGGATCGTCAGGTCGCGGATGCCGAGGAACGACGCGTACACGTCGAGCAGCACCTGGCGGAGCACGGCGGTCGGCCGGGTGCGGTCACCGAAGAGGCTCTCGAGGTCGGCACCCGAGCAGAACGCCCGGCCCGCGCCGGTGACGACCAGCGCACGGGCTTCGGTGTCGGCCGCCACCGCCGCGACGGCCTGGGCGAGCTCGTCGAGCAGGGGCCGGTCGAGGGCGTTCAGCCGGTCGGGGGCGTTCAGCGTGATGGTGCGGACGTCGCCGTCCGAGGTCAGGTCGACGAGTGACATGGCCACAGCCTAGGCCGCTACGCTCTGGCCATGAGCCGCGCCATGAGCCCTGCCGTTCACCCGCCCGAGCTCGAGGGCATCGCCCATCGGTGGGTCGTCGCGAACGGGGTTCGGCTCCACGTCGCCGAGGCCGGCGTCGGCAACCCGGGGCCGCCGCTCGTGCTGATCCACGGCTGGCCGCAGCACTGGTGGTGCTGGCACAAGGTCATCCCGCTCCTCGCCCAGGACCACCACGTCGTGGCGGTCGACCTGCGCGGTCACGGCTGGAGCGACGTGCCCGAGCCCGGTGGTGCGGCGTACGACAAGCGCACGCTGGCCGACGACGTCGTCGCCCTGATCGCCGAGCTGGGTCTCGACCGGCCGGTCGTCGTGGGACACGACTGGGGTGCCTGGGTCTCGTTGCTCGTCGGTGGTCGGGGACCCGAGGTCGTGCGCGGAGTGGTGGCCACGGCGATCGTCGCGCCGTGGGCGCCGATCCCGAAGAGGGACCTGTGGCGCTTCCTCTACCAGCCGGTGGTGGGCGGGCCGTGGGGCGTGCTGGCTCACCGCGTGCTGGGCCAGGCCGTGCTCAAGCAGATCTTCCACCGCGCCAGCCATCGCCGTGGCGTGTGGACCGACGCCGACATGGAGCCGTACCTGGAGCGCTACCGCGACCGCGATCGGGCGGCCGCCGGGCGCTCGATGTACGCCACCTTCATGACGCGCGAGATGCCGGCGATGCAGCGCCGGCGGTACCAGCGGCCCATCGAGGACGTGCCCGTGCTGATGCTGCCGGGACGCCGCGACATCGTGCTGGCGCCGCACCTGGTGGAGCGGGGCGTCGTCCGACCGAACATCTCGATGAAGATCATCGACGGCGCCGGGCACTGGGTGCCCGAGGAGCAGCCCGTGGCCCTCGTCGAGCACATCGAGGCCTTCCTCACCACCCTCTGACCCCCTTCCCACCCCGAGAATTGAAGCCTTGTGTCACGGATCCGAGCCAGATCCGTGACACAAGGCTTCAAAACTTGAGGAGTGCGGGGGGCCTAGAGAGCGGTGAGCTTCTCCTCCAGGAGCTGGGCGGTGTCGTCGCCGAGCTTCTTGAGTGCGGCCGGCATGGCGGGTGCAGCCAGCTTCGCGGCGCCCTTCAGCTCGAAGTCGGCGTGGTAGGTCACGGTGGTGCCGGTGGCATCGCCGCTGAAGATCATCGTGTCGACCGTCGTGACGGTCTCGTTCTCACCCCGCATGACGAAGCGCTCGTTCGGCACGAGCTCCTTGACCACGTAGTCGAGCTCGGTCCGCTTGCCCACGAACTCCGAGGTGTTGTGGTAGATCGTGCCCACGCCGCCGTCGCCGCTGGTGCGTTCGGTCTTCACCGAGCCGGGATCCCACTCAGGGCTGTTGGTGAAGTCGGTCAGGTAGCTGAAGACCCGGTCGATGGGGGTCGGGACGGTGATCGAACGCTCGACGTCGGCCATGGGGCGACTCCTGGAGATGGGGGATGGACCTCCCCCGTCGTACCCGGCCGGCCCGAGATCAACCGATCCGCAGCTCAGGGGCGACGCACGACCAGCAGGGCGATGTCGTCCTCGATGGCCGCGTCGCCGACGACCTCGCTGATGATGCGGCTGCACGTGGTCTCGGGGTCGTCGTCGCTCTGCAGGGTCCTGCCGACCAGCTCCATCCAGTCCTCGGGGGCCGGAAGGTCGGAGCCAGCTCGGGGATGGGGGCGCTCGATCAGGCCGTCGGTGAAGAAGCAGAGCGAGGTGCCGGGATCGAGGCGCACCTCGACCGCGCGGCGCTCGAAGGCACCGATGCCGAGCATCGGGTCGTGCAGGAGCTCGACCGGGCGGGGCTCCTGGGTGGGTGCCACGGCGAGCGGGGGCCAGTGTCCGGCCGTGCTGATGGTGATGGTGTCGAAGGGTGGGTAGGTCACGCCGTAGACGCAGGTCGCGAACGCACCGTCCTCGAAGTGGCCGATCTTGCGGTCGAGGCGCTCCAGCACCACCGCGGGGCTGGCATGGTCCAGGGCGTAGGCGCGCAGGGCGCTGCGCAGCCGACCCATGACGACCGCGGCCGGCAGACCGTGGCCGACGACGTCGCCCATCACCAGGCCCACGGCGCCGTCGGGCAGCTCGAAGACGTCGTACCAGTCGCCACCGAGGTCGCCCTCGGCCGGGACATAGCGGGCGCCGACCTCGAGGCCGGCGACGCGGCGCTGGGTCGAGGGCAGCAGGCTGCGCTGCAGCACCAGGGCGGCGTCGTGCGCGCGGTCGGAGCCGATGGACGCGGCCGACTCGGCGATGCGACCGGCGAGGTCGAGCAGGGTGACGACGTCCTCCTCGCCGAACTCGCGCGCCTCCACGGTGCCCACGTGGAGGACGCCGACGAGGCGATGACCGGACAGGACCGGGACGCCCAGCAGCGAGTGGATGTCATTGGCCCGCAGCACCGGGTTGAGGACGTTCTCGGCACTGAGGTCATGGATGCTCAGCGGCTGGCGCGACAGGGCGATGCGGCCCGCGAACCCATGACCCATCGGCACCCGGGAGGCCGCACGGATGGTCTGGCGCAGGCCCACGGACGCGGCCGGCTCGAGCACCGTCCCGGCCTCGTTGACGAGCAGCAGGCTCGCGCTCGTCGACCCCAGGGCCTCGCGCGCCTCGTGGAGGAGGGGGAGGAAGGCCGGGTCGACGGCACTGGTGGGGACCGCCGCGGGGACGGCCGATCCGGCCGCGGCGAGGATGCTCATCGTGGCAACGTACCGCTAACGGCCTGCGGTGGGGCGCGCAGTCGAGACCGGCACTGCGCCGTCAGCGGCCGCGGAAGCGGTCCAGCGTGCGGCGGTCGCGCTTGGTCGGACGTCCCGAGCCCGGGTCGCGTCGAGGCATCGAGAGCCGCACCTCGCGCGGCGGCGGGGGAGGTGAGTGGTCCTCGTAGCACTCCACGGCCACGGGGGCGCCGACGCGCTTGCTGATGACGCGCCGCACCACCACGACGCGCACGCCACCCGGGGTGGTCGCCTCGATCTTGTCGCCCACCCGCACGGGCTGCGCCGGCTTCGCCCGGGCGCCGTTGACGTGCACGTGGCCGCCCTTGCAGGCGGCCGTCGCCGCCGCGCGGCTGGAGAAGAGCCGGACGGCCCAGACCCAGGCATCGGCTCGCGCGGTCTCCCGTGCGGCGGACCCGGCTGGCGTTGCGCTCACGGACCGAGCCTACGTGCGGCACAGTGGGGACATGGACATCGAGGACGTGCCGATCTCGGGCGACATGATCCGCCTCGGCCAGCTGCTGAAGTTCGTGGGCCTGGCCGAGTCCGGGGCGCATGCCGCCCAGATCGTCACCTCCGGCGACGTCAGCGTCAGCGGCGAGTCGGAGACGCGACGCGGACGTCAGCTGCTGCGTGGCGACGTCGTGCTGGTGTCGCTGCCGGAGGGCACCCGCGGCTACCGCATCGCCTGAGCGTCAGAGCGTGCGGATCGCCCGCGCCGGCGAGCCGACCGCCAGCACGCCCTCGGGCAGGTCGTGCACGACGACGGACCCGGCACCCACGACGGTGTTCGCGCCGATCGTCACGCCGGGGCAGACGATGACGCCACCGCCGAGCCAGACGTTGTCGCCGATCACGATCGGCTCGGCGGCCTCCCACTTGTCGCGCCGCGGGCCGGCCTCGAGCGGGTGGGTGGCCGTCAGCAGCTGCACGCCGGGACCGATCTGCACGTCGTCGCCGATCGTGACGGTGGCGACGTCGAGGCAGACCAGTCCGAAGTTCACGAACGACCGGGCGCCCACGGTCGTCTGGTAGCCGTAGTCGCAGTGGAACGGCGGGCGGATCTCGGAGTCCTCGCCGTAGGCGCCGAGCAGCTCGGTGAACAGGCTGCGCAGCTGGCCGCGGTCGGTGGGGTCGGCGCTGTTGATGCGGTGCGTCAACGCCTGGGCGCGGGCGGTGTCGGCGGCGATCTCCGGGTCATCGGCCTGGTAGGACTCACCGGCCAGCATCCGGTCGCGCATGCTCTTCTCACTCATGCGTCGACCCTACGGAGGAGGTCAGCGTTCGTCGTACGGCGTCATGGGCGGTGCGAGGTTGGTCAGGTCGGCGGCGCGATGTCCCCAGGCGAAGCCGTTGCGCCACTTCTCCCCCAGGGCTGTCCGCTGGCCGTCGCCCCAGCACATCGGCTTGCCCACGGCGAGGTTGTAGGTGGCGGCCGCGCCGATCAGCGCGGCGGCGATGGACCGTCGACGCCAGGCCGGCGCCACGTAGACCTGGTCCATCTCGCCGGTGTCGGGGTACCAGCGGATGGCGCCGAGCTGGTCGTCGCTCGAGAGGCCCTCGACCCGGTGCTGGGCGGCGGCGTCGAGCACCGATCCGGGCTCGACCCCGAGCCCGGTGAACGCGACGAGGACGATCGCCCGGGGGCTCGCGTCCTTCTCGGGCACCTCGGCGAACCACATCTGGGGAGCGCGCGGCGCGACCGTGGCGCTCACCTCGAGGGCGGTGACCTCGCCGACCGGTCCGAGACGAGCGATCGTCAGGACGTCGTCACCGATCCGTCGCGCGGCCTCGGCCTCGGGCAGGACGACGCGGGGGCCGTCCTGCCCGTCGGTGGACGGGAGCACCGCGACCCAGACCGGGAAGTCGTCGTCGCCCAGGGCGACGCACTCCCACAGCCCGGCCGGGATGGTGCGGGGGTCAGCCGAGGAGGCCACGGACCTCCTCGCGACGGCGACCGGCCGCCAGGGTGGCGGCACCCGCCGTCACGAGCAGGGCGCCCAGACCGACGAGCGTGGCGTCGGAGCCGCCCACGCTCGGCAGCACGCCGGTACGGATCGGCGTCACGCCGTTCGGCGCGGACGGGACGGCCGCGGCGAGCACCTGGACGGTGACCGTGCCGGTGACGGTGCCGTTGGGGGTGGTGACGGCGTAGACGAAGGTGTCGGTGCCGGCGAAGCCCGCGTTCGGCGTGTAGAGCACCTGCACCGGGGACGGCGCAGCAGCGACCGGAGCAGCGGCGACCTGAGCGGCAGCCACGTCAGGCGCGCCGGCCAGCTCGAGCTCGGGCAGCTCGGGCAGCTCGGGGTCGGGCTCGGTGACCGGCGGGAACTCGCCGATGACCTCGGCGGTGCCGTTGGCCGGCTGCTCGGCGATCGAGAGCCCCGTGATCGGGGCGCCGTTGCCGGGGTCGTCGTTCGCCAGCACGTCGATGACGATCGGCGTGCCGAAGGAGGTCGAGGCGGCATCGGGGGTGGCCGTCGGCAAGGTGCCGGTGACCGTGACGAGGGCGTCGCGCGTGCCGCTGCAGCTCTCGACCTCGTTGAAGTCGCACGGGCCGATGACGATCGGTGTCGGGTTCACCACGATGCCGGCCGGCGAGCTCAGGTGCTGGACGGTCATGGTGCGACCCGCGGAGAGGTCGTAGGAGCCGTCGGGGTTCTCGCCGTCGCAGGTGCTGGTGGTGCCACCCCCGAAGGTCGTGCACGTCTCGGTCGTGGACGGGCTGGGCTCGCCCTCCTCGTCGACGCCACCGGAGATGGTGATCTGGAGGGTCGAACCGGCGAGGGTGGTGCCCTCCGGCACGTAGGCGCCGTCGGCCAGCTGCACGCCGACGCGCACCTTCTGGGAACCGAAGTTGGGGACGACCGGCGCGGCGGCCGTCGCAGGCGCGAGCTCAGCGGCCTGGGGAGCCGTGGCGCCGGGAGCGGCGGGGGTGAGAGTGGCGGGGTCCTCGGCGAGAGGATCCTCGAGGAGGGGCGTCCCCTCGTCCTCGGCCGGCGTCTCGAGCGCGGGCCCGGTCGGCTCCGTCTCTTCGGTCGGCGTCTGCGACGTCGCGTCGGGGTCGTCGATCGTGGCGTCCTCGACCGCGCCGGCAGCCACGCCGGTCGAGGCCACGACGGCCAGGCTGGCGGCAGCGCCGACGGCGAAGCGGGAGAGGGTGCCGCGGGCGGACCGCGGTCGGTGGCGCAGGGTCATGGGTGCTCCAGGCAGGGTGAGATCGGGGCCGGCCCCCTGGGCACGACGGATTGATCATGCACCATCGGGAGACGGCCCGTACGCCAAGCACGTGAACTCGGGACGACGGCAGGCGCCTGTGTTTCGCCTATGTGCCGCCGGGATCGCGGCTACCGTGAAGGCATGGGCCTGCCGACGCCGGAGCGTCCCGGCCGCGCGCCGGTCTGGGAGAACTACGTGATCGCTCCGGCGGTCCAGGCTTCGCGCGACGAGCCGCCACCCCCACGTGCGCCCACTGACTTCGAGTCGCTCGCCCGAGAACCGATCGTGTGGGAGGTCGAACCTCGTTCTCCGCGATGGTTCAGAGCGCAGTACCGAGGTGGGCGCATCCACATGAGGATCAACGTCCGCTTCCCTGATGGTCGCCTCTACGCGTTGCCATTGGGTGGTGGACGGGTGATGGAACTCGATGATCTTCCGGCATCGTGGCAGCGAGAGGGCCCGCTGGAATGGCCGAACGCCGTGCCATCGCCTGGGGACCAGCCCTCCGCCTGACTGCTGGAGCTGGCCGGCCCGGACAGGACGAGACGGTGGGGCCCCTGGCGGGCGCGATACTCCTGGAATGACTCGCATGACCACGGTGACTGAGGTGGCCGACGGTGTGCACCTGGTGCACCACTCGTTGGTGAACTGGGTGCTGCTGACCGACGGCGGAGCCGTCACTGTGATCGACACCGGCTATCCGGGGCTGCACGACGAGGTCGTGGCCTCGATCCGTCAGGTCGGGCACGAGCCGGCCGACGTCGCGGCCATCCTCATCACCCATGCGCACATCGACCACACCGGCGGCGCCGAGCGGCTCAGCGCCGTGACCGGCGCGCCGGTGCTGGTGCATCCGCTCGAGCTCGCGCACGCTCGGGGCGAGGAGCACCACGCCCTCACGCCAGTGGGCCTCGCCGCGAACCTGTGGCGGCCGCGCGTGCTGCCGTGGACGCTCGCGGCGCTGCGGGTGGGCGTCGCGCAGACACAGGGTGTGGCGGACGCCCAAGCGTTCCCGTCCGCCGGCGCGCTCGACGTTCCCGGTCACCCGGTGCCGGTCCTGACGCCGGGCCATACGCCCGGGCACACGGTCTACCACCTGCCGGAGCACGGCGTCGTGATCACCGGCGACGCCCTCGTGACCGGGCACCCGGCCTCATCCGTGACCGGTCCGCAGCTGCTGCCGCGGATGTTCGACCACGACCGCGCCGGAACTGTGAAGGCCCTCGAGACCATCGGCGCTCTCGACGCCTCGATCGTGCTGCCCGGCCATGGTCCCGCGCACCACGGGCCGGTGCGGGAGGCCACGGAGCTCTCGGCCGCGCGGGCCTGAGTCCCGTCCCTCACGAGATTTGCTGACTAGTCCACCGTCTGCGCGGCCGAGAACGGTGGAGTAGTCAGCAAATCTGGCTTTGGTGGGGCCCATCTCGATTCCCGTCATCGAGACTGACGCCTGCGGCGTGGAGCCGATGACGGGAATCGAACCCGCGTGTCTTGCTTGGGAAGCAAGCGCTCTGCCATTGAGCTACATCGGCGATGTGGTGCTGAGTGTAATCGCGACCACGTTAGCCTGTGCCTGTGCTTCTCTCCGACCGGGACATCCTCGCCGAGATCGATGCCGACCGCGTCCGGTTGGACCCCCTCGATCGCGGCATGATCCAGCCCTCCAGCATCGACGTTCGCCTGGACAAGTTTTTCCGCGTCTTCGACAACCACAAGTACCCGCACATCGATCCTGCCGTCGACCAGTCCGACCTGACCCGCCCGGTCGAGGTCGAGTCCGGCGAGGCGTTCGTGCTGCACCCCGGCGAGTTCGTCCTCGGCTCCACCTACGAGCTCATCACCTTGCCCGACGACGTCGCCGCGCGCCTCGAGGGCAAGAGCTCACTCGGCCGCCTCGGCCTCATGACGCACTCCACGGCCGGCTTCATCGACCCCGGCTTCTCCGGCCACGTCACGCTCGAGCTCGCCAACGTCGCCACGCTCCCGATCGTGCTCTACCCCGGCATGAAGATCGGTCAGCTCTGCTTCTTCCGCCTCACCTCGCCGGCCGAGAACCCTTACGGCTCGGCGAAGTACGGCTCGCGCTACCAGGGCCAGCGCGGCCCCACGGCCTCCCGCTCGCACAGCAACTTTCACCGCACCGAGATCTGACGCGAACCACGGGACGGGTCGGTGCCGCCCAGTAGCCTGAGCGCGTGCCTGCCCTTCCCCTGAGCCCGTCGCCCGAGGTCGCCGCGGCGCTGGCCGACGGCCGCCCGATCGTCGCCCTCGAGTCGACGATCATCTCCCACGGCCTGCCGCGGCCCGACAACCTCACCGCCGCCCGCGAGTTCGAGCAGATCCTGCGCGACGCCGACGTCGTGCCCGCCACCATCGCGGTGCTCGACGGCGAGCTGAAGGCCGGGCTCACTGACGACGAGCTGCAGCGCATCGCCGCCGAGGACATCCCCAAGCTCAGCGTCCGCGACCTCCCGGTCGTCCTCGCGCGGGGTGGCAGCGGTGCCACCACCGTCGCCGCCACCTCGTGGATCGCCGACCGCGCCGGCATCCGGGTCTTCGCCACCGGCGGGCTCGGCGGCGTGCACCGTGGCGCGGGCGAGACGTTCGACGAGTCCGCCGACCTCACCGTGCTCGGCCAGGTGCCCATCACGGTGGTCTCGGCCGGTGTGAAGTCGATCCTCGACATCGGCGCCACGCTCGAACGTCTCGAGACCCTCGGCGTGGTCGTCCTCGGCTTCGGCACCGACCAGTTCCCCAGCTTCTGGCTCACGTCGTCCGGCCACACGCTCGACTGGCCCGTCGTCGACGCCTTCGCGGTCGCCGCCGTCATGCGCAGCCGCGACGCCCTGCAGCTGCCGTCCGGCATCGTGGTGGCCAACCCGCTGCCGTTGGAGCGTCAGCTCGACCCCGCCGTGCACGACGCCGTGCTCGGCCAGGCCCTCGCCGAGGCCGAGCAGCAGGGCCTGTCCGGCAAGGACGTCACGCCGTTCCTGCTCCAGCGCATCGTCGAGCTCACCGACGGCGAGAGCCTGCGCGTCAATCTCGACATCGCCCGCAACAACATCGCAGTCGCCGCGCGCATCGCCCGGGCGGCGGTCGAGCACCCGTGATCCTCGTCGTCGGTGACGTCGTCGACGACATCGGGGTCCGACCGCTCGAGCCGGTCAACCCGCGCAGCGACACCCGATCCGAGATCCGCATGACCGCCGGTGGGTCCGCCGCCAACACCGCCGCCTGGCTGGGGTTCCTGGGTGCGCCCGTGCGGTTCGTCGGCAAGGGTGGGGTCGACGCGCCCGGTCGGCACGGCGGCGCGTTGCGCGACCTGGGGGTCGACGCACGCATCGCCACCGACCACGAGCTGCCCACCGCCACCATCGTGCTGACGCTCGACGAGGCCGCCGACCGCACCATGTTCGTCGACCGCGCCGCCAACTCCACGCTCACCGTCGACGACCTCCCGGCCGACGTGTGGGACGACGTCACCTGGCTGCACCTCACCGGCTACACGTTCTTCGACGACGCCACGCGTCCGGTCGCGCTCGAGCTGGTGGCCGAGGCGCGGCAGCGGGGCGTCGGCACCAGCGTCGACCCCAGCTCGCTGGGGTTCCTGCAGGCCGCCGGCGCCGACGCCTTCCTCGAGTGGACCGAAGGCGTCGACCTCGTGGTGCCTAACTCCGACGAGGCGCGCTTCCTCACCGGGTCCACGGGTCCCTTCATCGACCACGACCGCCTGGCCGAGCACTACCCGCACGTGGTGGTGACGCTGGGCCAGCTCGGCGCCACGTACGTCAGCCACGAGGTTCGCGAGCAGGTGGTGGCGCCCCGGGTCCCCGTGCTCGACACCACCGGCGCGGGCGACGCGTTCACGGCCGGCTTCCTCGCCGCCTGGACCCAGCGCCGCGACCCGGCAGCGGCCCTCGACGGAGGAGCAGGAGCCGCCCGCCGTTGCATCGCGGTGCGCGGGGCCCGACCATGAGGACCCAACCATGAGTATCCAGCCGTGACACCCCGGGTGCGGGCCGTCCTGGCGGTCTCCGTCCTCGCGCTGCTGATCGGCGGCGTCAGCCTCTACACCGTGCTGACCGACGAGATCACCGGCACCGTGCGCTCGACCGAGTCGTCGGAGTTCGAGTCCGTGCCCATGGAGGGGCCGGACGGCGGCACCTACGCCTTCATGTCGACCCAGCCCGGCACCGACGACGTGCCGGTCACCTACGACCCGTGCCAGACCATCCGCATCGTGGTGAACCCCGACCGCGCGCCGCGCAACGCCGACGAGATCCTCGACGACGCGCTCGACCGCATGGAGGAGACCACCGGACTCCAGTTCCAGGTCGACGGCACGACCGACGCCGATCCGCTCTCGACCGAAGCCGGCGACGCCGGCGACCGCCCACCCGTGCAGATCAGCTGGAGTGACGCCGAGGCGGTGCCCGACCTCGACGGCGACGTGGCGGGCCTGGGCGGCAGCACGTGGGTCGAGGAGGACGGCTTCCGCCAGTACGTGACGGGCATCGTCGTGCTGGACGCCGAGGACCTCGACGACCTCGGCGAGGACGTCACCCGCACCGTGCTGCTGCACGAGCTGGGGCACCTCGTGGGTCTCGCCCATGTGGACGACCGCGACGAGCTGATGCACCCCTATGGCGACCTGCCCGACTGGGGGCCGGGCGACCTCGCCGGCCTTGCCGCCCTGGGCGGCACCTGCGACTGAGGTCGACCCTCAGGGGCGGCGGACCCCCAGGTGCACGGCGTGCGCGATCCCGGTGACCAGCACGACGCAGGCCATGCCAAGTCCCAGCCCGCCGGAGACGCTCAGCTCGGTGCCGGCACTCGCGCCGAACTTCGTGGCCAGCATGATCAGCGGCAGGACGGCCGTGGCGGCGATCGCGATCGGCAGCACCACGATGTGCGGCGGCCGGAAGGTCGCGACCAGCAGCATCGCGACGAGCGCGAACAGCACCAGCAGGCCGACGACTGCGGTGGCCCCGGCGTCGCTGCCGGCCTCGACCCAGAGCGAGTCGTAGTCGGTCACGATGAAGCTGTTGCCCGACGGCACGACGCGTCCCTCGAACACCGGTGTGAAGCTGATGGCGGCCCCCAGCACGGCGCACGGCCCGTAGATGTGGCCGTAGCGTTCCGGCACCGTGTGCATCGTCGTCCCCGACATGACGTTCCCCGATCTCGAGATGGCGTTGAGGCGCAGGCTGGCGACCTGACGCTCACGGTTCCTCTGATGCACGCCGATGCGCTCAGGTTCCCGGGCGCCCGACTCGAGCGGTGAGGCAGTGGCCGAATGAGCGGCTCATTCGGCCCCCTACTCACCGCCCGCCGGTGGGTTTGGCCCCCTACTCACCGCCCGCTCGCGACTAGGGGGTCGTGGGGAGGGTCAGGGCGTTGCCGGTGCTGCCGGTGGTGATCGAGACCGCGGTGGGGGTGAAGCCGCCGCGGTAGTTGGTCGACCCGCCCGCCACGACGAGGCGCAGGCTGTTGCCGGCGTCGAAGCGATGCGTGATCGCCGGCAGGCGCACGGTGAAGGGCGCGTTGACGTTCGGCACGCGGACGGGCGCCACCAGGTTGCGCACGATCGTCGCCGTGCCGTCCGGGGTCACCTCGGCCAGCTTGAGAAACAGCACCAGCTGTCCGCTGGTGCCGGTCAGCTGCGTCAGCGCCGAGCTGGGTGCCGAGACCTTGAGGTCGAGCGTGGGGGAGCCAACGACGTCGAGGTTCGAGCCGAGCGGCGCCGTCGTGTACGACGCGAACGTCCCCGGCAGGTCGACCTCGGGCACCGACGAGACCGGGTCGAACAACGAGCCGATGGCGTCGATGGGATCGATCGACGTGGGCAGTCCGGCCACCCCGGCGAGGAACTTGGAGGTGCCCTTGGCGACCGGCGCGCCCTGGGGCACGAGCTGGGTCCCGGACAGCACCATGCGCTGCGACCCGCCGACGTCGACGGTCGAGGACGTGCCGTAGGCCGGGGTGGCCACACCGTCGTAGGACACCCAGTCGCGGAAGTACGCGAACTCGGGACCGGTGCCGACGGCGGCGTCCTTGAGGTGGTGGTCGAACCAGTCGAGGATGCGCCCGCCGATGTACGACGCTCGAAGGTCGCTGGTGTTGAGGTCCAGCTCGCCGGGCGCCCACGGACCGGAGTGCCCGCCGTTGCCCCAGATCAGCTTGGTCTCGGTGCCTTGTGCCTCGAGGGTGCGGTAGGTGCTGATCGACTCGTTGAGGTTGAACAGCGTGTCGGACTGGCCCTGCACGATGAGCGTCGGCGCCCGGACCGTCGCGGCGTAGGAGACGATCGAGCGCTCCCGCAGCTCTCGCACGATCCACGGCTCGGTGTGACCGCTCACCCCGGCCGCCACCACGGCGGGACACACGAAGTCGGCGAAGTTCGGGCAGCCCACCAGGCGGTTCGGGTCGGCCGGGTAGTTCTTGACACCCTCGGCGATGCCGATGCCCGTGAAGCCCAGCGCCCAGATCAGCTTCGCGGCGCCGGGCGTCGCGCGTTGCGTCGAGCTGGGCACGAGGTTGTTGGGCGCGAGGGAGTACGACAGGTCGTGCCAGGTGATGAGCGGGACGAGCGCGTCGATGCGTCCGTCGTGCGAGGCGGCCGCGTACTGCACCGATCCGCCGTACGACCCGCCCACCATGCCGACGCGGGGGTCGCCGGGGGCGTCCAGCTGCACCACGTCGAGCGCGGGCGCGGGAGCGGTGCGGGCCGCGTCGGTGAACGCGATGCCCGGTGTGCCGGCGAGGTAGCTGACCAGCTGCTGGGCGGCCTTGCCGTCGGTCGCCGGGTCGTCGAGGGTGATCTTGCAGCCGGAGCCGCCGAAGCCCAGGCCCGAGTACGAGAGGACGGCGTAGCCCTCGTCGGCCAGGGCCGCGCCCCACGCGGCCTGGTCGTCCTTCGAGCCGCCGAAGCCGTTGGTCGTCAGCACGGCGGGCACCCGGTTGTCGGCGCTCGCGCCGGCCGGCAGGTACAGGTCGCCGATCACCGAGCAGGTCTGTGTGCCGGTGGGGCCGACGGCCACCGTGAAGTGCAGCGTCTGCACGGTGTGTCCGGGCGCTGCGCCGGCCCCCGTGGACGTGAGGGTCGTGGCCAGCAGGGCGAGACCGGTGGCGAGCAGCGTGGCGATTCGGCGCATGGGGGTCCTCGGCGAAGTAGGACGAACGTGGCAGTCCGTCTCTCGTTCAACGAGCCCATGTGACCGGAGTCACGGTCGGGTGCGGATCAGCCGGACTGCTCGGTGCCACCCCCTGCGGGCGGGGCACCTCCCTCGTCCTTCCACTCGGCGATCTGGTCGTCATCGGTGGCGGACTGTTGGGTGTCGACGTCGGCGAGGGGGACCGCGGTGGTGGCGGCCTGGCTCAGGTCGGCTCCGCTCGGGTTCGCGTCGGTCAGCTCGGCGACGTCGTCATCGACGGGATCGGGATCGGCCGCGTCGGCGACGTCGACGATCTCGCCCGGCGCCGCGACCGACTCGGTCGCCGGCTTCTCGTCGGCGTCCTTGTCCTCGTCGGAGTCGGTGTCGGCGGAGTCCGTGGTGTCGAGCACCTCGGCCTCCTCCTCGCGGGCGTCCTCCTCGACCGGCTCCTCGGGAGCGGCGGCCGGGGTGTCGTCCGTGGCCGGGGAGGCTTCCTCGTCGGGCGAGGCGGACTCGGCGTCCGGGTTCGTCGTGTCGCCCGGCTCGGGCTTGGGGTCCGGCGTCGGCTCGTCATCGGCGACCGTGTCACCGCTCGACTCGCCGGCGGGAGCGCTGGGGAGCAGGTCGGTGTTGACCGCGCCCACGTTGGCCCAGGCGCCCTCTTCCTTCTCGCCGGCGTCCTTGTCCTCGTCGGTCTCGGCGGAGTCCGTGGTGTCGAGCACCTCGGCCTCCTCTTCGCGGGCGTCCTCCTCGACCGGCTCCTCGGGAGCGGAGGCCGGGGTGTCGTCCGTGGCCGGGGAGGCTTCCTCGTCGGGCGAGGCGGACGGAGCGGACTCGGCGTCCGGGTTCGTCGTGTCGCCCGGCTCGGGCTTGGGGTCCGGCGTCGGCTCGTCGTCGGAGACGGTCTCGCCCGAGGCCTTCTCGTCGGCAGAGTCCTTCTCGTCGCCGGGCTCCTGCGTGGCGTCGGTCGCCGAACCAGCGGCCTCGGCGGAGTCGTCGGCAGCGTCTGACGCCTCGTCGGCGTCGTCGACCACACCGCTGTCGCCGGCACGGTCACCGGGCTCGCCGGCGTCCTGCTCGAGCGTCTCGGACTCGGAGTCGTCGTCGGCGCGAGCGTCGGCGTTGCGCGGCTCCTCGGCGAGCGGCGACTCGTCGGCATGGCCGGCGCCGTCGTCCTCGACCGGCACGTTGTGCTTGGCGGCCATCTCGTCGGTCGACTCGTCGGCGGTCGCCGGGTTCGGCTCGTCGAGCTTCTTGTCCTTGACCTCCTCGGCGGCGGCGGCAGTTGCCTCCTCCGCCTCGATCACGACGGCAGCGTCGTCCTCGGCCGTGGGCTCGGGCGCACGCTTGACGGCAGCGAGCAGCATCTGGGCCACGTCGATCACCTCGACCTCTTCACGGGCCGCACCCTCGGACTGCTTGAGCGTGAGGCCGTCGGACAGCATGACGCGGCAGAACGGGCAGCCCGTCGCGATCTTGTCGGCACCGGTGGCGATGGCCTCCTCGGTGCGGTTGACGTTGATCCGCGAGCCGATGGTCTCCTCCATCCACATGCGGGCACCACCGGCGCCACAGCAGAACGAGGTCTCCTTGTTGCGCGGCATCTCGGCGAACGTGGCGCCCGGGATGATCTCGAGCAGCTCACGCGGCGCCTCGTAGACCTGGTTGTGCCGGCCCAGGAAGCAGGGGTCGTGGTACGTGATGGTCTTGCCGCCCACGGCCGCACCGTTGCTGGCCGCCACCGGCGTCAGCTTGCCCTCGCGCACGAGGCGGTTGAGCAGCTGCGTGTGGTGCACGACCTCGAGCTCGATGCCGAACTCCTTGTACTCGTTCTTCAGCGTGTTGAAGCAGTGCGCGCAGGTCGAGACGACCTTCTTGACGTTGGTCTCCTTGAAGACCTCGACGTTCTGCATCGCCAGCTGCTGGAACACGATCTCGTTGCCGGCGCGACGGGCGGAGTCGCCCGAGCAGGTCTCACCGTCGCCCAGCACCGCGAACGTCACGCCCGCCATGTCGAGCAGCTCGGCCACGGCCTGCGTGGTCTTCTTCGCGCGGTCCTCGTAGGCGCCGGCGCAGCCGACCCAGAACAGCCAGTCGACCTCGTCGAGGTTCTCGACGTCGACACCGACCTGCTTGACCTCGAAGTCGAGGTCGTCGGCCCACTTCATGCGGTCGGCCGGCTTCATGTTCCAGGGGTTCCCCTTGCGCTCGAGGCCCTTGAAGATGTTGTTGAGCTCGGTGGGGAAGTTCGACTCCACGAGCACCTGGTAGCGGCGCATGTTGTCGATGTGGTCGACGTGCTCGATGTCGACGGGGCACTGCTGCACGCAGGCGCCGCAGTTGGTGCAGGACCACAGCACGTCGGGGTCGATGACGCCGTACATGTCGGCGTCGCCGATCAGCGGACGCTCGAGCTCGGTCTGCTGCTCCTCGGTGAGCGTCTCGGGGTCGGCGCCCAGCAGCGGGATCTTGGCGTACGCGTGCTCGCGCAGGCCCATCACCAGCAGCTTCGGCGACAGGGGCTTCTCGGTGTTCCACGCGGGGCACTGGCTCTGACAGCGACCGCACTCGGTGCAGGTCGTGAAGTCGAGCAGGTTCTTCCAGCTGAAGTCCTCGACCTTGCCGACACCGAGCTTCGCGAAGTCCTCTTCCTCGAGGTCCTCCATCTTCTCCATGTCGAGCTGCTCGCCGTTGATGTACAGCGGCACCAGGCCGCCGAGGGCCGTGCCGCCGTCGCCCTCGCGCTTGAACCAGATGTTCGGCCACGCGGTGAAGCGGTGCCAGGCCACGCCCATCGTGATGTTGCGGGCGATGACGATGAGCCAGACCATCGCCAGGACGATCTTGATCATCGCGATCGTGAAGATGAGGTTCTTCAGCGCGTCGGCGTCGGCCCAGCCGAACAGGGCGTCGCCGACCCACGAGCTGAGCGGGAAGTGGAAGCGGCTGGCGTAGTCGTCGCCCTCGGCCTGGAAGAGCCGGTACTCGGCGCCACGGATGAACAGGATGGCCGAGCCCTCGAGCATCGCCATGGCCTCGACGAAGTAGGCCTGCCAGAACGTGGAGCCGAAGAAGCGGCTCTTGCGCTCGAGCTTGCGCGGGTGGTTCCGCTGGCGCACGAAGATCAGGTAGAGGATGCCGATCGTGCTGAGCAGGCCGAGCGCTTCGGAGGCCCACTCGTACAGGAAGAAGTGGCCGATGATCGGCAGCGCGAACTCAGGGTCGAACAGCTGGAAGTAGCCCGTCAGGACGGCGGCGCTCAGCAGCAGGAAGCCCGCGTAGACGAACCAGTGCATGACACCGATCCACGTCCACTTGCCCTGCGCCATGCGCGTGTGGAGGAACGTCTCCTTCAACATCGTCAGCGTGCGCTGCGCCGGACGATCGGTGCGACCGATGGCCGGCTGGCCCACCTTGATGACCGAGACCATCTTCATGGTGGCCTGGATGGTGAGCGGTATCGCCACTGCGGTGACCGCGAGTGACACGACGATGGCGACGAGCTGCATGTCGGCCTCAATTCCCGTGCGAATGACCCTGACAGTAGGGCTGACAGTAACCGCCCGGTCCCCATGATGAGCAGTAAGGCCACCCAAAGCACGCCGAACTTCCACTGTCGTGACAGGGGTCTCATTCCTGCCCATTCAGTCCCGCCCAGCAGCCCCGCACGACGACATCACCCCCGCCACCGGATCGGTGACGGGGGTGATGGTGTCCAGCCGGGATCAGGCGCCCATCAGGCGGCGAGCGCCGTACGCGGCACCCGAGAGGCCCACGAGGCTGCCGCCGAGGAGCAGCCACTCGAGGCTGGAGGCTCCGCCGACCGGACCGAGGCCGGCATCGACGCGGGTCGGCGTCGCGACGCGGGACCCCTGGGTCCCGGTGCTCGTGCTGGCCGAGTCCGTCGAGCTGGAGTCGGTGCCGCTCGAGTCGGGGGTGTCGGTCGGCTCGTCGCCGGACCCGCCGCCGTTGGTGAAGTCGTCCGGTCCGTCGAGCGGATCGCCGCACCCACCGTGGGTCGGGCACGGCTGCGGGGCCGTGATGCCACCGGGTCCCTGCGGGATGTCCGGGTTGACGTCCGGGCCGGGCTCGGGGTTGGTGATGGTTCCGGGGCCGTTGGGGCCCTGCGGGTCGACCGGGCCGGGCTGCGGCTGGGCGATGTCGCCGGGGCCCTGCGGGCCGACGGGGCCGGGCTGGGGCTGCGAGATGTTGCTGGGGCCGAACGGGACGACGTCGGCCGAGGCGGCGCCGGCGCCGAGGGTCAGGCCACCGATCGTGAGGGCGGCGGAGGCGATCAGGCTGCGGGTGATGGCGTTCATGGTGGTGCTCCTTGGGTGTGGGTCGTGCTGGTGTGTGTGTCTGTCGGAGGTAGGAGTTGTGGGCCGTGGATCCCTTGCACTTTTCGGAATCTTTTTCCGAAGGTTTTTTCGCGGGGCCGTTTTTGACTGGAATGGCAGGTCAGACGAGGTGTGCGAAGACGACGGTGTTGTCGGGGTAGCCGCCGCGCTCGGGGTCGCGTGGGCCCCCACAGGTGATGAGCCGCAGCAGTGGCTGCTGGCTGTCGACCCAGATACGGTCGGTGGGCAGGGCGTCCTTGGGGGTCTGGGTCACCTCGTCGACGACGAAGCGGGAGACGCCCTGCGTATGGCGCACGGTCACGACGTCGCCGGGTCGCAGCTCACCGAGCCGCCAGAACACGTCGGGCCCGGCCGGACCGTGCACGTGGGCCACCAGCACCGATCCGCCGGGCTCGCCGGGTCGCGGACCGGGGGAGTACCAGGCGGCGTCGCCGAAGTCGGGCGTCTGCATGGCTCCGTCGGCCTGCAGCCCCACGGCGCCCAGGGGCACGTCGACGCCGATGGCCTCGATGCTGACTGAGAGCGGGTCACCCACCGGGATGGCGACCGGACGTTCCCGCGGTGCCAGCGTGAAGGGGCTTGCGGTGGCCGGGGCGGTGTCCGACGTGGTGGCGACGGGTGGCGCGTCGGACGCAGCACCCTGCGGGTCATGCACCGCCAGGGCGGTCAGCGCCAGGGCGAGCGCCAGGTGGCGCCGGAAGGAAGGGGTGGAACGGGACATGGCGGGACCTCCGGTGGTGGGGTGACACCGGTAGGAGCGCCGAGACGCCGATCTCTTGCAGTTCTGTCGCGACCTACTGCGCGCAGGGGTCCAGGTCGGCCGCGGTGGCGGGTCCGGTCACCGTGCTGCCGCTCGCGTCGACGGCGGTGGCGCGGAAGGTGTGCACCCCGCCGATCGGGATGGACACGGTCTTCGACCAGGCCGAGCCCGAACCTTCCATCGGGAGCGACCCTGAGCCGGACGGACCGGACCAGTCGAGACGGACGCCCGTCACGTCGGTGTCCGCGACGCTGACCGAGACGGTCACGCTGCAGCTTGTGCCAGAGACGTTCGGTGCCCCGACGACGGGTGGGCGGTCCTGGTCGAGGGTCACCCGCACGCGGCCGGAGCCGTCGGCCCAGCGCAGGACGACGTCGGCGGCCGACGCCCCCTCGGGCACCGCATCGCGATCGGCACGCACCGTCACGTCGGACGAGCGTCCCGGCTCGACCCGCACGCTGCGGGGCGCGGTCAGCCAGCCGGCGTTGGTCGTCAGCGCCACGTCGACGGCGGTGCCGCCTGAGTTGGTCAGGCGGAAGGACCCCGTCATCGACGTGGTGCCGAGGTCGACCTGCGTCGTGGACAGGGCGATGGTGCCGGCGACGACGACCTCGGTAGGGGTCGTCGTGGGGTCCGGGGTGGGCTCGGTGGTGGGCTCTTCGGTGGTCGTCGCGCCCGGGGCGGGCTTCGGCGCCTTCGACTCGGAGTCGGACTCACCGGCACCGCCGGGCCACACGAGGGCGACGATGACGGCCAGCACGGCCAGCACGCTGGCACCGGCGAGCACGCGCGTCGTCGTGGTGTTGGGGACGCCGGCCACGGTCGCGACCGCGCCGCCGGTGGTCTGGGTGAATCCGGAGGAGGCGACGAGGTGCGTCTCCACGACGCGGTCGCGCAGGGCCACCGGGGCCACCAGCAGCGGCACGCCCGCCAGCAGGGCCCAGGGGCTGACGAGGATCTTGCGCCGTGCGCCGCAGACGTCACACCCGTCGACGTGTCGCGCGACCCGCTTGCGGATCAGCGGCGAGAACGTGCCGTCCCAGTCGACGAGCAGGGTGTCGAGCTCCTTGCAGTCGTCCCGGCCCAGGCGGGCGATCAGCAGTGCGCCGAGGGACCGATCGACCTGGTCGCGCAGCCGGCTCAGCAGCACGTAGGCCTGCGACGTGGTGACGCCCATCGCCTCGCCGAGCTCGGCCCCCTCGAGGCCGTGGCGCAGGTGCAGGTTGAGGATGCTCTGGTCGCGCTCGGCGAGCCCCGCCGACGCGTCCCACACCAGCGTGCGCAGGGCGTCGAGCTCGGCCTCCTGATCGGGGGTGCGGTCGGCGTCAGCCATCTCGACCAGCGCCTCGTCGCCACCGAAGGCGACCCGCTTGCGGGCTCGCAACCGGCGCAGGCACTCGCTGCGCACGACGGCGTAGAGCCAGGGGCGCAGCCGGTCGGGGTCCCGCAGCTGCTCGAGCCGCTCGGCCACCACCACGAAGGAGTCGGCGACGGCGTCCTCGGCCTCCTCCTTCTGCCGGAGCATCGAGTGCGCGTAGTCGTAGAGACGGTCGCCGTACCGGTCGTAGACCGCGGCGAAGGAGTCCCGGTCGCCCGACAGCACCCCGGCGACCAGCGCAGCATCGGAGGGCCCGGCTGTCGAGGGGTTGGCGTTGGAGCGGTCGGCGTTGGAGGGGCCGGGGACCTCGCTCATGTCCGGATCCTAGGGCTCGCAAGCCCGTCGTGGTCGACATCGCGCATCTCTCTCCTCGTCCGTTCTCACGGGTAGGAGTCGTCAGGCGTGCAGACCTTGCACTTTCCTCACCGGTGTTCGGTGACCTGCTCGGTGAGCACCGGGATCAACGGGACCGCCAGCACGGGGAAGATGGCGACGATCGCGAACGCCCAGCCGTAGCCCGGACCCGCGATGACGGCGCCGATCCCGGGTGGAACGGCGGCCGCCGCGAGGTACTGGCCGGTGTTCTGCAGGCCCATCGCCCGGCCCGACCAGTGCGAGCCGGCGGTCTCGGCCACGGCCGTGAACGCCATGCCGTTGTCGACCACGGTCACGACGCTCGCCACGACGATGACGGCGACGGCGACGGGGGTGTCGACCAGCAGGCCCAGCGCCAGCATCGTGACGGCTGCGGCCACCGCGACCTGCCGCATGGGCCGCAGCCGGCTGGCGACCTGGTCGGTCCACCACCCGGCGCCGATGCGGCCGAGAGCCCCGAGCAGCTGGGCCACCAGCACCAGGGCGCCGGCGAGCCCCGCGGCGAACCCACGGGCGTCGATCAGCCAGACGAGCATGAAGGTCCAGACCGTGTACTGCGGCACGACCAGCAGGGCGGAGGCGAGGTGGATCCGCACCAGCCCGAGCCGGCGGCGGTACGGGTTCGCGCCACCGGGCGTCGAGCGGTCGAGGGGCTCGCGGGGTGGGTCGACGATCGCCACGGCGCACACGGCCGCGGTGACGGCCACCATCACTCCAGCCGCGACCAGGACCGTCATGAGTCCGCGCGACGAGGCCAGCGTGGGAGTGAGCACGGCGCCGATGCCCATGCCGAGAGGCAGAGCGGTCTGCCGGATGCCCATCGCGGTGCCGCGACGTTCGGGGCCGAACCAGCCGACGACGAGCCGGCCGCTCGCCGAGTTCGGGCTGGCCGCGCCGACGCCGACCACGAACCACCAGGCGCCGAGCGCGACGTAGCCGTCCGCGGTCGCCGAGCCGAGCATCGCGGCCGCCACCACGGCCAGACCGCCGGCCATCGCGAGCCGCTCGCCCCAGCGGTCGACCACGACGCCCCACAGCACGAGGCTGACCATCGTGCCGACGAGTGGAGTGGCGGCCAGTGCGCCGGCCTGCGTCAGGGAGAGGCCGCGCTCGAGGTGCAGGTACGGGATGAGGAACGGCGGGACGCTCGCGGCGACGGTTCCGGCCACCTGGCCGACCATCCCGATGCCCAGCATCCACCAGCGCCGCGACCCGTTCACGGCGTCAGTCTGCTCCCGTGGGCTCAGGTGAGGCAGCCAGCGTGGGCGAGCGCCTGGCGGACGAGGTAGCCACGGCCACCCTCGAGGTCGTTGAGCACCTCGGGCGTCGCGGCCTCGTCGGGCGTGAGCCACGACAGCTCGAGCGCGTCCTGGCGCGGAGCGCACTCGCCGGTGACCGGCACGACGTACGCGAGCGCGACGGCGTGCTGACGCGGGTCGAACAGCGGTGCCACGCCCGGCAGCGGGAAGTACTCCGCGACCGTGAACGGCACGAGGCTCGGGGGCAGCTGCGGGAACGCCGTGGGGCCGAGGTCCTTCTCGAGGTTGCGCAGCAGGGCGTCGCGCACCGACTCGCCGTGCAGCACCCGGCCCGAGACGATCGTCCGGGTCATGGCGCCGGTGGTGGGCGAGCCGCGCAGCAGCAGTCCCACGTGCTCGACGGCGCCGAGGGCGTCGACCCGCACGGGCACGGCCTCCACGTACAGGATCGGCACCCGCCCCCGGGTCTCGTCGAGGGCGAAGTCCGACAACCAGCCGGGGTTCGGGTCAGGGGTGCGCACGGACATGCCGTTCATTGAACAGCACCCACCGCGAACGACGGCGTCAGGACGACACGGTGGTCACGCTCGCGGCGAGGACGGTCGTCATCAGCACCGCGTTCGTGGCCGCGATCGCCTGGCGGACTCCCTCGCTGGCCCAGTCCGCCTCCGCGACCTCCTTGGCCCGCGGCTTGGCGCGCTTGACCTCGCTGCGGTCGAGCACGAGCCCCAGCTGCTCGCCGGCCAGCAGCAACCCGATGAGTGGTCCGGTGCGACCGTCGGCCGGGTGTCCCGTCACCAGCACAGACCGCACGCCGTGCAGCAGCGACTCGCGGGCCGCGGTGTCGACCACGTCGACCCGTTCGACGGGGATGCCGAGCACCTTCTGTCCGCGCGAGCGGAGCCGCCCGGCCGCCGTGAGCTGCTCGACGACCCGCTTGCGACCCTTCTTGCCCAAGGTGCCGACGATCGCCTGCGGCTTCTGCCGGTCCTTGCCCTGCGCCCGGACGAAGGCCGCCTGCAGCACGGGGTCGTCGACCGGGGTGCGGTCCGCCACGACCACGCGGGCCTTCTTGCCCACGCCGTCGAGCACCAGCCGGCCCTGCGCCACCAGGTCGAGGAGGAACGCCCCGCCGATCATGGTGTCGCCGCTCATGGCGGAGAGACAGATCTTCCCCGACGACGGGTCGGTCGAGACGAGCACGAGGTCCTGCGCGATTCCCATGCGAGTAGAGTCGCCCCCAACGACAGGGGAGCGCCACCCGCAGAGGGCGCTGAGAGTGCGGATCAGCCGCAGACCCTTGAACCTGCTCCGGTTAGCACCGGCGAAGGGAGTCATGATGAGTTCTGCAACCGACCGCACGGTGAAGCCCGCGCGCTACCGCACCATCGACCTGGTCACGATCGCCACGCTCGGCGTCGCGTTCGGTGTCGTCTTCTGGGCCTGGGGGAAGCTCTACGGCGTCCTCGACCTGGCGGCCACGATCGGCTACGCCCCGGCGGGCGCGCTGCTCGGTGGCGGCTGGCTGATCGCCGGCGTCATCGGCGGCCTGATCGTGCGCCGGCCCGGTGCGGCGTTCGCGACCGAGCTGATCGCCGCGGCCATCAGCATGTTCGTGCTGGGCGGCACCGAGTGGGGCTTCACGGTCCTGGTCTCGGGCATCGTCCAGGGCATCGGTGCCGAGCTGGCGTTCCTCGCGTTCGCCTACCGCCTGTTCACGCTGCCCGTGGCCATGCTGGCGGGCGTGCTGGCGGGCATCGCCGGCGCGATCTACGAGGTCTTCTACTACTACCCGGACTGGAACCTCGGTCACCAGCTCGCGTACGGCGGGTTCTTCGCGGTGTCAGGTGCCGTGGTCGCGGGCCTGCTGGGCTGGTTGCTGGTGCGGGCGCTGGCCGAGGCGGGCGTGCTCGACGCGTTCGGCCCCGGCCGCGAGCGCGCCGACGCCTGACCTCGCGTGAGCGAGCCGGGACAGGCGCGCTTCCGCGGATTCGGCTGGCGACCGCTCGGGCGGCGCGAGCCGGTCGTCGCCGACCTCGACCTGACGATCGAGGCCGGTCAGCGAGTGCTGCTCGCCGGCCCCAGCGGTGCCGGCAAGTCGACCTTGCTGCTGGCGCTGGTCGGCGCGCTGGGCCACACGGTCGCCGGTGACGTCTCGGGATCGGCGGAGGCCGATGGTCGCGTGGGGCTGTTGCTGCAGAACCCGGGCGACGCACTGGTGGCCGAACGGATCGGTCGCGAGATCGCCTTCGGGCCCGAGAACCTCGGCCTGTCGCGCGACGAGATCGCGCGACGGGTCGACGCCGCCCGGGCCGCAGTGGCGCTGCCCTACCCGGTCGACCACCCGGTCGCGGCGTTGTCGGGTGGTGAGCAGCAGCGGCTCGCGCTCGCCGGCACCCTCGCGATGCAGCCCGGCCTGCTGCTGCTCGACGAGCCCACCGCGATGCTCGACGCCGAGCACGCGGCCCACGTGCGAGAGTCCGTCGTCGACGTGGTCGACCGCACCGGCGCCACGCTCGTGGTGGTCGAGCACCACCTCGAGCCGTGGCTGGCCCACGTCGACCGCGTCGTGGTGCTCGGCGCCGACGGCACCGTGGTGGCCGACACGACGCCCGCGGCCTTCGTCGAGCACCATCGCGACGCGCTGGGTGCCCAAGGCGTGTGGATGCCCGGACTCGCCGCGCCCGTGCCGCAGCGTCCCGCGTCGGACCTGGTGCTGCCAGATGTCATGTCCGAGCCGCTGGTGACCGAGCACCTCGGCGTGACGTTGGTGCGGCGCGGACTGCGCGGATCGACGACGACCGTCGCCCTGCACGACGTCGACGCCCGGTTCGATCCCGGTGACGTCACGCTCGTGACCGGGCCCTCCGGCGCCGGCAAGTCCACGCTGGTGGCGGCGCTCGGCGGCCTGCAGGCGCCGACCGAGGGAGTCGTGCACGGCTGGGGCGGGCCGCCGCACCGGTTGAAGTCGCCAGCGCTCGCGGCCCGCCTGGGCTGGGTCCCGCAGAATCCCGAGCACGGCCTGCTGGCCCGCACGGTCGCCGAGGAGGTCGTCCTCACCGCGGCCGCGCTCGACCGACCCGTCGACGTCGAGGCGGTCTTGGCGCACCTCGGGCTCGAGCACCTCGCGTCGGCCCACCCGTTCCGGCTGTCCGGTGGCGAGCAACGTCGCCTCGCCCTGGCCGCCGCGCTCGCGCACCGACCCGGGGTGGTGCTGCTGGACGAGCCGACGGTCGGGCAGGACCGGTTGACCTGGGCCGCGATCGTCGGATGGATGCGAGCGGCGGCGGACGCGGGAGCTGTCGTGGTCGCGTCGAGCCACGACGCCGTGCTCGCCGATGCTGCCGACGTCCGGGTAAGCCTCGCGGCGGGAGCTCGCACATGAGGCAGGCGGTCGTGCACGCGAACCCGCTGGCGCTGTGTGTCGTGGGCATCGCGGCGGTGCCCGGCTCCCTGGCCGTGCGCGACCTCGACACCGGCCTGATCGCCCTCGGTGCCTACCTGGTCGCGGTCCTGCTGCTGACGCCGTCGGTCCGGTACGCGCTGATCTGCCTGGCGCTCGCAGGCTTCGCCGGGCTGACCGTCGCGTGGTCCACGTGGCGACTCGGCGGTCACGACGAGGCGCTGGCTGCGACGGCCGCCCTGCGCATCGTCGTGCTGGCGTGGCCCGGTGCCGTCGTCGCGGGGTACATCGATCCGACCCGTCTGGGCGACCATCTCGGGCAGAACCTGCGGCTGCCGGCCCGACCCGTGGTCGCCACCACTGCGTCGATGCAGCAGCTCGGAGCCCTGCTGGGCGACTGGCAGCAGATCGATCGTTCCCGACGGGCCCGCGGTGTCGGCCGGCACGGCGGCCCGCTCGCGCGCGCGAGGGTGGCCGGCTCCATGGTCTTCGCCTTGCTGGTCACGGCCCTGCGCGCCGGCACCGGGCGAGCCGTCGCGATGGACGCGCGCGGGTTCGACGAGGCCGGACGGCGCTCCTGGGCCGAGCCGGCGCCATGGTCGCGCCTCGACGTCGCCGCGGCCGTGATCGGACTCCTGCTCGCGGCCGTCCCGCTCGCCCTCCATCTGCTGCGCTGATCCGCGACGATCTTGCAGCCGTGGCCCCGGGGGTGGTCAGGAGTGGCGTGGGCCACTACGGTGGGAACTAAGCAAGCGCTTAGTCCCTCCCGAAGGAGTCCCCATGCCTCGCGTCTTCGCGAACCTCGACGAGTTCAAGGCCGCCGCCGGCACCGAGCTCGGCACCAGCGACTGGATCACCGTCACCCAGGAGCAGATCAACACGTTCGCCGACGCGACCGGCGACCACCAGTGGATCCACGTCGACCCCGAGCGCGCGGCCGGTGGCCCGTTCGGGACGACCATCGCCCACGGCTACCTGACGCTCTCGCTGCTGCCCGTGCTGCTGGAGAACGTCTTCGCGGTCGAGAAGATCGCCATGGGTGTCAACTACGGCACCAACAAGGTGCGCTTCCCCAGTCCCGTGCCGGTCGACTCGCGCATCCGCGCCACGGCCACGCTCAAGGAGACGGTCGACATCTCGATCGGCACCCAGATCACCATCACCGCCGTCGTCGAGCGCGAAGGTGCCGACAAGCCGGCCGTCGTGGCCGAGGTCGTCTACGTCTACGCGGGAGCCTGACATGCACTTCGGATACGACGAGAAGACCCAGGACCTGCTGGCGCAGGTCGGCTCGTTCATGGACGAGCACGTCTACCCGCTCGAGGGCACGCTGCACGGCCAGCTCGCCGAGCGCGTCAAGAACGACGACTGGACCGTGCCGCCGGTCGTCGGCGAGGTCCGCGCGAAGGCCAAGGACGCGGGCCTGTGGAACTTCTTCCTGCCGGTCAACAGCCACCACGGCCCGCAGGAGGGTCCCTGGTCCGCCGCCGAGGTCGGCGCCGGGCTCACCAACCTGCAGTACGCGCCGATCGCCGAGCTGACCGGTCGTAGCATCCAGCTCGCCCCCGCGGCGTTCAACTGTGCAGCCCCCGACACCGGCAACATGGAGGTGCTGCACGCGTTCGGCACCGACGAGCAGAAGGAGCGCTACCTGCGCCCGCTGCTCGACGGCACGATCCGCTCGGCCTTCGCCATGACCGAGCCCGACGTCGCCTCGTCCGACGCGACCAACATCGGCCTGTCGATCGTCCGCGACGGCGACGACTACGTCATCAACGGCCGCAAGTGGTGGATCACCGGCGCGATGAACCCGGACTGCCAGGTGTTCATCGTCATGGGCAAGACCGATCCCGACGCCGAGCGCCACCGCCAGCAGTCGATGATCCTCGTCGACCGCGACACCCCCGGCCTCGAGATCATCCGCGGCATGCACGTCTTCGGCTTCCACGACCGCGACCACGGCGGTCACGCCGAGATCGCGTTCCACGACGTGCGCGTGCCGGCCACCAACCTCGTCGGCGGCGAGGGCGACGGGTTCGCCATCGCGCAGGCCCGCCTCGGGCCCGGCCGCATTCACCACTGCATGCGCTCCCTCGGCATCGCCGAGCGCGCCATCGAGATGATGTGCCAGCGCGCCACGGGCCGTGTCGCCTTCGGCAAGCCGCTCTCGGACCAGGGCGTCGTGCGCGACTGGATCGCCGAGGCCCGCGTGCGCGTCGAGCAGCTGCGGTTGCTCGTGCTCAAGACCGCGTGGCTCATGGACACCGTGGGCAACCGCGGCGCCCACACTGAGATCCAGGCCATCAAGATCGCCACCCCGCAGACCGTGGAGTGGATCCTCGACAAGGCCATCCAGACCCACGGCGCCGGCGGCATCGGCCAAGACTTCCCGCTCGCCGAGTGGTGGGCCGGCATGCGCACGCTGCGGTTCGCCGACGGACCGGACGAGGTGCACAAGAACTCCCTCGCCCGCGCCGAGATCCGCAAGCACCGCTGAGGCGCGTCGTGGAGATCGCGGGCAGGACCGCCGTCGTCACCGGTGCCGCAGGCGGCATTGGGGCGGCGATGGCGCGTGAGCTTCTCGAGCGCGGCGCCACCGTCGTGCTGGGCGACCTCGATGCCGACCGGCTGGCCGTCACGGCCGCCGACCTGGCCATCGAGTTCGCCGACCGGGTGCACCAGTGGGCCGGCGACGTCACGACCGACGAGGGGGTGGCGGCGCTGCTGGCCGCTGCACCCGGACCGGTCGACGTCTTCGTGGCCAACGCGGGCATCTTCCGCGGCTTCGGCCTCGAGGCCACGGCCGAGGAGTGGGCCGCCTCCTGGCAGGTCAACGTCATGGGTCACGTGGCCGCGGCCAAGGCCCTCGTTCCGACGTGGACCGAGCGCGGCAGCGCTGATCGCCGCCCGGGGCCCGGCACCCCCGCCGGGGGCGCCTTCGTCAGCGTCGCCTCGGCCGCCGGCCTGCTGACCCAGCTCGGCTCGCCCACGTACTCCACCACCAAGCACGCCGCCGTCGGGTTCGCCGAGTGGCTCGCCGCCACCTACGGCGACCTCGGCGTGCAGGTCACGTGCGTCTGCCCCATGGGTGTGCGCACGCCGATGCTCGAGATGGGCGAGACCGCCGATGACCCCGACGCGCGCCTCGGCCAGAAGTCGGTCACCTCGGCCGGCGAGCCGGTCGATCCGCGCGAGGTCGCGGTCGTGGCGCTCGACGCGGTCGAGGCCGGTCGGTTCCTGGCGCTGCCGCACCCCGACGTCGACCGGATGCAGCAGCAGAAGGCTGCCGACCGCGACCGGTGGATCAACGGCATGCAGCGGTTCCGCCACTCCCTCGACTGAGCCCTGACGCCCGAACTTAGGGCGCCTCCGCCCGACTAGGGTGGGTCCATGGCCATCGAGCTCCGGACCCCCGCCCAGATCGACGAGATGCGCCCCGCCGGCGTGTTCGTGGGCGAGGTGCTGACGGCGCTGCGCGAGGCGGCCGACGTGGGGGTCAACCTCCTCGAGCTCAACGACCTCGCGCACGAGATGATCCGCACGCGCGGCGCCGAGTCCTGCTACATCGACTACGCGCCGTCGTTCGGTCGCGGACCGTTCGGCAAGGTGCTGTGCACCTCGGTCAACGACGCCGTCCTGCACGGCCTGCCGCACGACTACAAGCTGGCCGACGGCGACCTGGTCAGCTTCGACTTCGCGGTCAGTGTCGACGGGTGGGTCGCCGACTCCGCCATCACCGTGCCGGTCGGCACTGCGCGCCCCGAGGACGTGAAGCTCGTCGAGACGACGCAGAAGGCGCTCGACGCGGCCATCGCGGTGGCTCGCCCCGGCAAGAAGGTCGGCGACATCGGCCGCGCGATCGGTGACGTCGGCCGCGCTGCCGGGCTGCAGGTCAACACGCAGTTCGGTGGGCACGGGGTCGGGCGCACGATGCACGGCGAGCCGCACATCCCCAACGACGGCCGGCCCGGTCGCGGCTACCCGCTGCAGCCCGGTCTGGTCATCGCGATCGAGCCGTGGTTCCTGCACACCACCGACGAGATCGTCATGGACCCCGACGGCTGGACCATCCGCAGCGCCGACGGCTCGCGCGGCGCGCACGTCGAGCACACGATCGCCATCACCGACGGCGATCCCATCGTCCTCACCGCCCGCGCCGCCGGCTGAGGTACCCGCCTCAGGGGTGCGGGTCGACCGGGGTGGTGGGCCAGGCGGCGGCGGCCTCGAGCTGGGTGGCGAGGGCCAGCAGGTCGCCGTCGCGTCCGGCGTGCGAGCCGAGCATGACGCCGATCGGCAGTCCCTCGTGCGTGCCCATCGGGAGACTGACCGCCGGGATGCCGGCCATGTTGTAGACGGCCGTGAACGGCGTGAACAGCAGCTCGCGGCGGTGGCCCTCGACCGGGTCGCCGGACTCGGTGAACCACGCGTGCGGCTGCGGCGGCAGCGCGAGCGTCGGCGTGAGGAAGGCGTCGAACCCGGCCAGGCCCGTCAGCACCTCGCGAGTCGTGAGCTCGAGGAACTGCATCGCTGCCGCCAGCTCGGCTGCGGTCTGGCGCGACCCGCGCTCGCGCCAGTAGCGGGTGGTGCCGCGCAGCATCGGCTCCGCCTCGGCCGGGATCGGCGCGGCCGCCATGCCGCTGCTCCACACCACGTTGAACTGCGGCTCCAGCTCGGCCGGGAAGGGGTTGGCCACCTCGACGACCTCGTGACCCAGGCGCTCCAGCAGGTCGCGAGCAGCGGCCCACACCGTTCGTACTCCGGGGTCGGTCTCGATGCCGGGCAGGTACGGATCGGCCCAGGCCGCGATGCGAAGCACGCCGGGGTCACGCTGCGCCTGCTCGGCGAACGGCACCGCGGGCGCCGGCACGTACCGGGCGTCGCCGGGCTGCGGGTGCGCCAGCACGTCGAGCAGCGCCGCGGCATCACGCACCGTGCGGGCGAGCGGGCCGTCGGACGCCAGTCCGCTCCAGTCGCTGCCCACCGGGCCAGGACTGACGCGCCCTCGCGTCGGCTTGACGCCCACCAGCCCGCAGCAGCTGGCGGGGATGCGGATGGAGCCACCGCCGTCACTGCCCAGCGCCAGTGGCACGAGTCCGGCCGAGACCGCCGCGGCCGCCCCGCCGCTCGAGCCGCCCGCGTTGCGCGTCGTGTCCCACGGGGTCGCGGCCACACCGACGACGTCGTTGTCGGTGTACGAGGAGAGGCCGAACTCGGGCGTGTTGCTCTTGCCGAGGCTGATCAGGCCCGCCTCGTGGACGAGCCGCACGACGTGCGCATCGACGTCGGGCACCTGCTCGGCCAGCAGGCGCGAACCCATCGTGGTGCGCACGCCCGCGGTGGAGGTGAGGTCCTTGATCGCGGTGGGCACCCCGCAGAACGGCGGAGCATCCGCAGTCGCCAGCCGGGCGTCGGCGACGCGGGCGGCCTCCAGTGCGGCGTCGGCCGTCACCGTCACGAAGGCACCGACGGCCGGGCCGACTCGGTCGACCCGCTCGAGGTGGTGCGTCACCAGCTCGACCGAGGAGACCTCGCGCCGCCGCAGCAAGGCGGCCTGGCCGTGCGCATCGAGCTGGTGCAGATCCGTCCCCGAGGAGGTCATGTCCCCATCATGGCGCGCGCGCCCAGGTTTGCCTCGGGCCCTCCACCTCCGGACAATCACGGGGTGGCCACGCCGAAGGTGATTCTCTTCTACGCCCTGACCCCGTTGGCCGACCCCGAGGCGGTCCGGCTGTGGCAGCACACGCTCGCCGGCGGCCTGGGGCTGCGGGGGCGCGTCATCGTGTCGCCTCAAGGCATCAACGCCACGCTCGGCGGCGACGTGGTCGAGCTCAAGCAGTACGTGCGAGGACTGCGCTCCTACGGCCCGTTCCGCGACGCCGACGTGAAGTGGAGCGAGGGGCGGGCCGACGCCGAGGGCCGCTCGGCTGACTTCCCCCGCCTGACCGTGAAGGTCCGCGACGAGCTGGTGACGTTCGGCGTGCCCGGTGAGGTGCAGGTCGACGAGAGCGGCGTGGTCGGCGGCGGCACCCACCTCACGCCGGCCGAGCTGCACGAGCTGGTCGAGCGCGAGGACGTCGTGTTCTTCGACGGCCGCAACGCGGTCGAGTCCGCGATCGGACGGTTCCGTGGGGCCGTGCGCCCCGACGTGAGCACGACTCGCGAGTTCGTCGACCTGCTCGACTCAGGAGCGTACGACCACCTCAAGGACCAGCCGGTCGTCACCTACTGCACCGGCGGCATCCGCTGCGAGGTGCTCACGCCCTTGATGCGGAACCGCGGCTTCCGCGAGGTCTACCAGCTCGCCGGCGGTATCGCGCGGTACGGCGAGGAGCGCGGCGACGACGGGCTGTGGGAAGGGTCGATGTACGTCTTCGACGGCCGCCGCAGCGTCGAGTTCTCCGACGACGCAATCGTCGTCGGCGAGTGCGATCGGTGCGGCGGCCCCACGAAGGACGTCATCGACTGCTCGAACCTGGCCTGCCTCGCACAGCTCGTGCGCTGCGCGGAGTGCGTGCGGGTCACCGCGGACTGCGGCAACCCGCACGCCGGGTAGGTCAGTTCTCCCAGCGCCAGGTGTCGACGAGCTCCTCGGCGATGTCCTGCTGGTCGTCCTCGGAGACCGACGGCGCGAACGACACCGTGATGACGTAGAGCACCTCGTCGTAGATCGCGTAGTACTGACGCGCGACGTACGTGATGCCGGACGTCGTCGCCTCGGCCGAGACGACCGGCACGTCGACGCCGTCGACCTCGTAGTTGTCCTGCGCGGTCACGTTCTCGAAGATGCCGGCACCCTCGAGCTCGCCGATGGCCTGCTCCTCGAGCTCGTCGACGTCGAAGTCGGGCACGCCGGGGGTCCGGATGACGTTGATGTTGGTCTGGAAGTCGTCGATGACCTCGGAGTCGGCGTAGGCCACCTCGACCGGGCCGGCCGCCGGGCGGTCGCTGATGTCTTCCCAGCCCTCGGGCAGGACGAAGGTGAAGTCGTCGGTGCCGACGCGCTCGCCGTCGTCCTCCGCCTCCTCCTTGTCGGAGTCGTCGGTGGTCTCCTCGGCGGAGGGCGTGGGGTCGGTGTCGGTGTCGGAGTCGTCCGAGCCACAGCCGGCCAGCAGTGCGCCGGTCATGGCGAGGGCGACCAAGGCAGTTCGTCGCAGTGTCATGGCTGAACCCTACGACTGGTCTGTGTCGGAGGCTGCAGCGAGGACCGCTCCCAGCAGTCCCGGGTAGCGGCCGTCGACGTCGTCGGACCGCAGGCGAAGGTGCAGCTGGCCGTCGACGTAACGCCGCTCGGTGAGACCCGCCTCGCGCAGGATCTTGAAGTGGTGACTGGCCGTCGACTTGCTGACGCCGTCATAGGTCGCCGAGCACGGCAGCATGTGCTCAGGCGCCTGGTCGAGTCGTCGCACGGCCTCGAGGCGCACGGGGTCGCCGATGGCATGCAGCACCTCGTGGATCGTGCCGACCTCGGCGGCCGGCGACTCGTCGGGCGCAGCGATGGGGGGCATCACAGACTCCTGGTTCGACACCGGTCGAACCCGCGGTTAGGCTTCACGGGTTCGATGACTGTCGAACCTATCACTCTCGCAGGAGCCCCCGTGTCCCTTCCCGCCGCCTCCCGGTCAGCCGAGGCGAGCGCCGCGACCGGTGCGGTCCACCCGACCCAGCGCTGGGCGTTCGGGGCCCTGCTGGGCGTCATCATGCTCGGCCTGGGCATCTCGGCCGCCCCCTCTCCGCTGTACGGCATCTACGCCGACGCGTGGGGCTTCGCACCGATCACCACCACGGTCATCTTCGCCGCCTACGCCCTCGCCGCCCTGGCCAGCGTGCTGGTCGCCGGGGCGATCTCCGACCGGGTCGGCCGCCGACCGGTGCTGCTGGTGGCCATCTCCGGGCTGGTGCTCGGTCTTGTCGTCTTCATGCTGGCCGACTCGGTGCCGGTGCTGATCGCGGCGCGCGTGCTGCACGGCCTCTCGGTCGGGGCGGTCGTGGTCGCCGGCTCGGCAGCGTTGCTCGACCTGCGCCCGAACGACGGTGCCCGCACGGGCCGCTCGACCGGCGTGGCCTTCAACGTGGGCATCGCCTTCACGGTGCTGCTCACGGCCGTCGACGCCGAGTACGGCCCGGCGCCCCTCGTCGTCCCGTACGCGGTGCTGGCCGGCTTCTCGGTCGCCGCCTTGCTGGCCGTGCTGCTCATGCGTGAGACCCACGTCGACAACCGCGCAGCGACGCTGGTGATCGCCCGCCCGCGCGTGCCTGCCGTCATCAGCACCGACTTCCGCTTCTCGGCGCTCGGCGTGATGGCCTCGTGGTCGGTCCTCGGTGTCTTCCTGTCGCTGTTCCCCACCATCGCGTCCGTGGCCGTGGGGTCGACGAACCTCGTGTTCGGTGGCGCCGTCGTCGCCGGATCCGCCGCGACCGCCGCCCTCAGCCAGGCCGTCGCCGCCGCGTGGCCGGCCAAGACGGCCGCGCTCGTCGGTGACGTGGGCATGGGCATCTGCGCCGGCCTGTGCGTCCTGTCGGTGCACCTGGGCAACCCCTGGGCCGTCGGGCTCGCGGCCGTGGCGCTGGGCTTCTTCTTCGGACTGGCCTTCGGCGGATCGCTGCGACACCTCAACCAGGTCGTGCCGGCCGACCACCGCGGCGAGGTCATGTCGGCCTTCTACGTGCTGGCCTACGGTGCGATGGCGGTCCCCACGCTGATCGCCGGCTGGGCCGCCACCCAGTGGGGTGTCGACGACATCTTCGCGCCGTTCATGGCCTGCGTCGCCGCCGCCTGCCTGCTGGCCGCCTGGCTCGGCACCCGCGTCCCCCGCGTGACTCCCGACGCCTGAGTTTTCGTCGGTCACCCGGCGTTCACCTGCACCCGGCAGGCTGCTGACTCGTGCGCATCGCCCAGCTCGCCAACTTCGTGGGACCCACGTCGGGAGGCATGAAGACGGCCGTCGACGCGCTGGGATCTGGCTACGTCGCCGACGGTCACGAGGTGCTGCTGGTGGTGCCGGGACCGACCGACGCCCGGTGGTCCACCAGCTCCGGTGAGGTCGTGCAGGTGCGGGCCCCACGTGTGGGCGAGCACTACCGGCTCATCGTCGAGCCGTGGCGGGTGCTCGACGTGCTGGAGGACTTCGCCCCGACGTCGGTCGAGGTGCACGACAAGACGACGCTGCTGCCCGTCGCCCGCTGGGCCCGCCGGCGGGACGTGGCCTCGGTCCTGTTCTCGCACGAACGGATGGGCGACATGCTCGCGTCGCGCACCGGTCGGGTGGCCGGCTCCCTCGCCTCGATCGCCCTGCTCAACCGCTTGCTCGTGCGCACCTTCGACCGCGTCGTGGTCACCTCGGAGTACGCCCGCAGCGAGCTGGCCGGCGTGGCCGCGTCCGTCGGGTGCCCCGTCGACCAGGTGCCGCTCGGCGTGGACCTCGACACCTTCCGGCCGATGGCGAGTGTCGAGCCGCGTGACCGTGGCGTGCTGCGCCTCGTGCACGCTGGTCGGCTGTCGCGGGAGAAGTCGCCGGCCCTCGCCGTCGCGACCGCGGTCGAGCTGCACCGCCGTGGGGTCGCCGTGCGGCTCGACGTCTTCGGGTCCGGTCCGCACCGCGACGAGCTGGAGGAGCTGGCCGGTGACGCGCCGGTCGTCTTCCGCGGACACGTCGCCGACCGACGTGAGCTGGGAGCCCGCCTCGCGGGGACGGACGTCGCGCTGTCGGTGAGTCCCCACGAGACCTTCGGGCTGGCCGTGCTGGAGGCACTCGCGGCCGGCACTCCGGTCGTGACCGCCGATCGTGGGGGAGCGCGGGAGCTGGTCGACGCGTCGTGCGGCGGATGGGGTCACGACGCTGCGACGCTGGCCGACGCCGTGCTGGGGGTGGCCGACCGCCCACGGGTGGAGACCCGGACGGCAGCTCGTCAGCGGGCCGAGCAGTTCCCGTGGGCGACGACGGTGCGCCGGATGCTCGCCATCCACCGCCGGGGGGCGGACCGTCCGCTGGTCAGGGCCGGCTAGCCGGAACCTTTATCAACTGATCGGTTGACTACGTGCTCGGCCAAGCGTACGGTCTAGTCAACCCATCAGTTGAGGACGTGACGTCGTGACCGACCAGCTCTCGCAGGTGTTCGCCGCCCTGGCCGACCCGACGCGCCGCGACATCGTGGCCCGCCTGACCGACGGCGACGCCACCGTGAGCGACCTGGCCGAGCCGTACGACGTGAGCATCCAGGCGGTCTCCAAGCACCTCAAGGTGCTCGAGTCCGCCGGTCTGGTCACCCGTTCGCGCGATGCGCAGCGGCGTCCGGTGCACCTGGAGGCGGAGGTCTTCGACCTGATGACGAAGTGGATCGAGCGCTATCGGCAACGGGCCGAGCAGCGTCACCAACGGCTCGACGCCCTGCTGGCCGAGATGCAGGGACAGGTCGGGACCGCGAGCAGCATGCCCGACACCCAGGAGGACGCATCATGAGCACGACCACCAGTCGACCCGACACCACGATCGAGGCCGATCCGAACCTGCCCATCATCCGCACCACGCGGGAGTTCGACGCGCCGCCGGCGCTCGTGCTCCGGGCGCACCTCGACCCCGACCTGTACGCACGATGGGTCGGGCCTGACGGCACCACCACCCGCATCGACCACTGGGACGCCCGCACGGGTGGCTCCTGGCGGTTCAGCGGCGTCAGCGAGGGCGAGGAGTACAGCTTCCGCGGCTGCTTCCACGAGGTCGGCGACGACCGCATCGTGCAGACCTTCACGTGGGAGGGCATGCCCCACGACGTGAGTCTGGAGACGCTGCTGTTCGAGGACCTCGGTGACGGGCGGTGCCGTCTCGTCGGGCAGTCGCTGGTCGAAAGCTTCGAGAGTCGGGACGCCTGGCTGCGCAGCGGCATGGAGGTCGGGGTCGAGGACGGCTACGCCAAGCTCGACGCTCTGCTCGCCGAAGGGCATGTGGCATGACGCCGGCCGAGCGGCACCGCGCGGTGACCGGCACCTTCGGCGATCGCGTGGCCGGGGTGACCGACTGGTCGGTGCCCACGCCCGTCGCGGAGTGGACCGCGCGCGACGTGGTCGCTCACCTACTGGAGTGGTTCCCCGGCTTCCTCGCCGCGGGCGACCCCGTCTGGCACCCCTGACCCCCGTCACCACCCCCAAGTTCTGAAGCCTTGTGCCACGGAAATCAGTGAGATCCGTGGCACAAGGCTTCAAAACTTGCGGAGGGGAAGTCAGCGGTTGTTGCTGCCCACCAGGTCGCGGATGCCGGTGTCGGTCCGCTCGGCGCTGCGGTCGCGGCGCGGGCGGCTGCGGACGATGCCGAGCATCAGCAGCAGCAGTCCCAGCACCACGAGCCCGATCGGCACGTGCTTCGTCACGAGGTTGATCTTGGTCTCGTTGGACGACGCGGTGTCGGCGGTGCGCTCGGCGGACTTGTCGGTGGCCAGCAGCTCGAGCCGGCTGAGGTTCAGCAGCGGGTGGACGGTGTCGCCCAGGTCGGCGAGGACCGAGATCGTCTGGTCCTGACCCGAACGGATCGGGGCGCCCTGGGAGGCATCGATCCACACCTTCGTCGTGTTGCTCGAGGAGTACTGCACCGGGATCTCGGGGCCGGCGGCGGCCACGGCGGCGCGCAGCTCCTCGCCCTTGGAACCCTCGAGCTGCGCCACGAACGGCGCGACCGTGGTCGCCGGCATCGTGGTGCCGTCGCCACCGGTGCTGGCGCCGACGCTGCCGCGCAGGCGCTCGAGCAGACCGGGCTCGACGACGGGCGCGATGGTCGTGCCCTCGAAGTAGTAGGTCTCGCGGCCGGCGACCGTGGTGGTCTCGACGTACTCGACCTCCTGGGCCGTGCCGGTCGTGGCGTCGAAGACCGTGAACGAGTCCTTGCCGGAGTTGCGCGGCCGCGAGAGGACCATGCCGTTCTCCTGGTCGGCAACGTCCTCGCCGGTCTCGGCCTGGGTGAAGTCGGTGCGGTCGATCGCGAAGTCGTTGGAGGTGACGCTGTCGCCGCCGGGCAGCTTGGCGGTCGAGGTGCTGGTGATGATGGCGCTGTCACCGTCGATCTCCGAGACCTCGATGACGCGCTGGGCGGTCACGGGCTCGGCCTCACCGAGGGCGAGCTTGGCGCTGTCGAGCTGGCTCGAGGTGCCCGTGTAGTCGACGGTGCTCTCGAAGCTCTCGGGCAGCATGATCAGGCGCGGGGCGATGACGAAGACGAGCGCGGCCGCCAGCGCGAGGCACAGCAGTCCGGCGACGGTGGCGATGCGACCGCCGGGCGCGGTGGCGCCGGACGGGTGCGTGACGTGGCGCTGGGCCATGGTGAAGCTCCCTCAGAACCGTCCGCGAGACACTCCCTGCCCGCCCGGAGAGACGCTCTCCGACCCGTCGATGGACGGGTGACAGCAGAACCGTACCCCCGAGTAGGGTCACGGACCAGTGCCTCAGCGCACCCCGCCCACCGGCGGTGCCCACGAGACCGCGTGAGCCGCCTGCGCGAAGCGTCGCAGCACGAGGTCGACCACCAGCTGATCGGTCGAGGGCCGGAGCAACGGCCCCGTGACGACGTCGGCGCCGCACGCTTCCACGCGGTCCTGGAAGTAGCCGGGGGCCAGCAGGTAGGAAGCGACGGCGACGCGTCGGCGCGGACGCCGCACCCGGGTCACGACCTCGGCCAGCGGATCGCCGCGGTGCCCCACGTGGCCGACGTGCACGGGCCCGCCCCACAGGTCGGCGATCCGGGCGGCTGCCGCGTCGACGTCGGCCATCGCCGCCGCCTCGCTGGAGCCCGAGCCGCCCAGCACGACGACGTCATCGCGACGGACGCCGGCGTCCAGCAGGCGCTGCACGCCGAGCTCGGCCAGGGCCCAGTCCGGCCCGAGGGCCGGGGCGGCCACCGCACGCCCCCCACCCTTGACGCCCTGGGCCACGGCCTGAGCGATGTCGTGGCGCACGTGGAAGCCGGTCGAGAGCAGCAGCGGCACGACGACGGCGGGCCGGTCGAGCCCGGCGAGCACCTGGGGGAGCCGGTGCTCCTCGACGTCGACGACGGCGTCGTGCACCTGGATGCCGCCGGCGGCGAGCCGCACCGCGCCCACCAGGCGGCGGACGACCTCCTGGCCGACGGGGTCGGAGGTGCCGTGGCTGCACAGCACGAGCGCGGGGTTCACAGCAGCTCCTCGCTCACGTCGAGGCGGTAGCCGCGCTTCACGACGGTGCGGACAGGGCAGGTCGGGCCCATCGCCTCGCGCAACCGCGCCACCGCGACCTCCGCGGCGTGCGGGTCGACGGACGCCCCGGGCAGCACCTGCAGGAGATCGTGCCGCGAGAAGACCGACCCGGGCTCGGACGCCAGGAGTCGCAGCACGGCCAGGCCGCTCGGTGAGACGGGCTGACGCACGTGGTCGACGGTGGCCGCGGTGGCGAGCACGCGCAGGCGACCGGCGGTGGTGTCGACGCCGAGGTCCTCGTCACCGAGTCGCATGATGACCAGCCGGACCAGAGCGCCGAGCCGGCCGCGGTCGGGGATGACGGGGTCGAGGCCGGCGACGATGAGCGGCTCGGCCGTGACCGGGCCGACGGCGGCGACGAGCAGGCGTCCCTCGCTGGCCAGCCGTTCGACGTCCTTCCACGCACCGCCGGCGTGCACGGCGTCGATCCACGCGGCGGCACCAGGCGCGGACGTGAAGGTGATGGCGTCGTAGAGGCCGGCTGCGGCGTCGGCGACCCCACGGGCGACGGTCTCGGGGTCCGGCGGCGGGCCCCAGCGGTAGATGACGAGGCCGGTCACGTCGGCCCCGGCCGCGGTGAGTGTCGTGGTCAGACCGTCGTCGCCAGCTCCGTGCTGCTGCACCGCGACACGTTGTCCTGCGACGCCCTCGGCGCCGAGGAACCGGCCGATCTCGGCCGAGGTCTCGGACTCGGCCACCCAGTCGGGGCGCAGCCCGGCGGCCTGGAGTGCACCACGGGCCTTGGGGCCGCGAGCGACCAGGCGCGACGAGCGGAGTGCCTCGACGAGCGACTCGCCCAGGCCGGCCGCCTCGGCGGTCTCGAGCCAGCCGCGGAAGCCGATGCCGGTGGTGATGACGACGACGTCGGCCGGGTCCGCGATCAGCTCGCGCGTCTGGTCGAGCAGGGTCGCCTCGTCGATGTGCGCCTGCACGCCCAAGGTCGCGGCGACGTCGACCTCGGCGCCGCGGCGAGCCAGTGCCAGGGCGAGATCGGACGCGCGACGCTGCGCCGTCACCAGCACGCGGGTGCCGGTCAGCACCATGCCGAGCGGGGTCATCCCGTCTCCTGTGGGCGCACCTGGACCACACCGTCCATGACCCGCACCTCCCAGGGATCGAGGGACACGTCAGGGTAGTCGAGCGCGGCCCCGCTGCGCAGGTCGAACACCTGCTTGTGCAGCGGCGAGGCCACGGTGGGGACGTCGCCGCGCGAGCCGACGAGACCGCGGGCGATGACGTTGGCTCCCGTGAACGGGTCGCGATGACCGACGGCGTAGAGATGCTCCGAGCCCGAGAGCCGGAACAGCGCCACCTGCCGGTCGCCGACGAGTGCCGCCGCGCCGCGGTCAGGCAGCAACGCGTCGACGGTGCAGACCGGCGTCCACTCGCTCATGGCTGCCCCACTCATGGCTGGCCCACCGGGATCGAGGTGCCGGCGATGACGACCGGGCCGGCCGGGATCGACTGTCCGCGCTCGGTGACGACCGTGATGTCGGGGTCGGGCGTCTCGGGCGCGTTGACGAAGGAGTCGAAGCGGCGCAGCTTCTCGGGGTCGGCCAGGGTCTCGGCCCACTCGTCCCGGTAGTCGGCGACGTGGTCGGCCATCATCGCGTCGAGCTCCTCGCCGATGCCGAGCGAGTCCTCCAGCACGACGGCACGCACGTGCTCGATGCCGCCCTCGACCGACTCCAGCCACGGTGCCGTGCGCTGCAGCCGGTCGGCGGTGCGCACGTAGTAGAGGAGGAAGCGGTCGATCGCGCGGATGAGCTCCTCGGTGGTGAGGTCCTCCGCGAACAGCTGCGCGTGGCGGGGAGTGAACCCGCCGTTGCCACCGACGTACATGTTCCAGCCGTTCTCGGTGGCGATGATGCCGACGTCCTTGCCGCGGGCCTCGGCGCACTCGCGGGCGCAGCCCGAGACGCCGAGCTTGATCTTGTGCGGCGAGCGCAGCCCGCGGTACCGCAGCTCGAGGTCGACGGCCAGGCTCACGGAGTCCTGCACGCCGTAGCGGCACCAGGTCTCGCCGACGCACGACTTCACGGTGCGCAGCGACTTGCCATAGGCGTGCCCGGACTCGAACCCGGCGTCGATGAGGCGCTTCCAGATCTGCGGGAGCTGCTCCATGCGCGCGCCGAACAGGTCGATCCGCTGCCCGCCGGTGATCTTCGTGTACAGCCCGAAGTCGGCCGCGACCTGGCCGATCGCGATGAGCCCCTCGGGCGTCACCTCGCCACCGGCGATGCGGGGCACGACCGAGTAGGTGCCGTCCTTCTGGATGTTGGCCATGACGTGGTCGTTGGTGTCCTGCAGCGTGGCCATCTCGCCCTCGAGCACGTGACCGCGGCCGAGGCTCGACAGGATCGACGCGACGGTGGGCCGGCAGATGTCGCAGCCGCGACCCGAGCCGTGGCGCTCGAGCACCTCGCTGAAGGTGGTGAGTCCGGTGATGCGGATGATCTCGTAGAGCTCGGGACGGCTGGCCGAGAAGTGCTCGCACAGCGCCGTGCTCACCTCGACGCCGGCCTTGGTCAGCTCGGCGTCGGTCAGCTTCTTGACCAGCGGCGTGCAGGACCCGCAGGCGGTGCCGGCCTTGGTGCAGGCCTTGACGCCCGCCAGGTCGGTGCAGCCGCCCCCGCCCTCCGACAGCGGAGCGACGGCGCAGCGGATGGTGCCGGCCGTGACGTTGTTGCACGAGCAGACCGTCGCCTCGTCGGGCAGGCCGTCGCCGCTCGGCGGCTCGACGCCGTCGGGCAGCAACCAGGCGGTGGGGTCGGAGCCGAGCGGGTGGCCGACCATCGGCCGCAGCGAGGTGTAGCTGCTGGAGTCGCCCACCAGCACGCCGCCGAGCAGCCGCGACGCGTCGTCGCTGAGCACCAGCTTCTTGTAGACACCGGCGACGGGATCGGCGTAGACGACCTCGAGGCTGCCGTCCTCCGCGGCGAAGGCGTCGCCGAAGCTGGCGACGTCGACGCCGAGCAGCTTGAGCTTGGTCGAGAGGTCGGCGCCCTCGAACGTCGCCGTGCCGCCGAGCAGCCGGTCGACCACGACCTCGGCCATCGTGTAGCCGGGACCGACGAGTCCCCAGGTGCGTCCCGCGATGTGCGCGGCCTCGCCCACGACGTAGACGTCGTCGGCGTCGGTGCGGCAGGCCTCGTCGGCCAGCACGCCCCCGCGCTCGTGCACCGCGATGCCGGCGGCGCGGGCCACCTCGTCGCGGGGCCGCACGCCGGTGGCCAGCACGACGACGTCGGCCGGGGTGGACTCGCCGTCGGCGAAGTGCATCGTGCGGACGCGGCCCTTGCGGTCGCCGGCGATGCGCGAGGTGGCGGTGGAGGTGCGCACCTTCACGCCGAGCTGGCTGATGAGCCGGCGCAGCGCCTCGCCGCCGCCGGGATCGACCTGCAGCGGCATCAGCCGCGGTGCGAACTCGACCACGGTCGTGTCGGCGCCCAGCTGGCGCAGCGCGCCGGCGGCCTCCAGGCCGAGCAGGCCGCCACCGACCACGACGCCACGCACCGGCTGCTTCGCATCGGGTCCCGAGCGGTCCGCGACCCAGGCGCGCAGCTCGGTCACGTCGTCGACGGTGCGGTAGACGAAGCAGCCGTCGAGATCGGTGCCCTCGACCGGCGGGACGGCAGCGGACGAGCCGGTCGCGATGACCAGCGCGTCGTACGGGAACGTCGTGCCACGGGCGCTGATCGTGCGCGCCTCGGTGTCGATCGCGGTGACCGGTGCGTGCCGGTGCAGGCGGACGCCCGGCGTCTTCCAGAGGGCGCGGTCACCCAGGAGCAGGTCGTCGGGATCCGGCACGGTGAAGAAGGACGTGAGGGCCACGCGGTCGTACGGCGGGCGGCTCTCCTCGCCGAAGACCTGGACGTCCCAGGTGTCCGTGGCGCCCCGTTCGACGAGGGCCTCCACGAGACGCTGGGCGACCATGCCGGCCCCGACGACGACGAGCTGGCGGCGACGTGACATCGATCTGCTCCCGGCTCAGACGGACTCGGCCGCGAGCTCGCGAGCCGGTCCGGTGGTGGAGGGGGCGGGGACGGGCGTGGAGGACAGGGGAGCGGAGGGCTCGGCGTCGCGACGGGCACCGGTGCGATGGTGCGTCACGTACAACGCGAGGCCCGTGAACAGCAGGCCACCGACCAGGTTGCCCACGACGGTCGGGATCTCGTTCCAGACCAGGTAGTCGACCAGCGTGAACTCGCCGCCGAGCATGAGGCCCGAGGGGAACAGGAACATGTTCACGACGGAGTGCTCGAAGGCCATCGCGAAGAACAGCATGATCGGCATCCACATCGCGATGACCTTGCCGGGCACGTCCGTCGCGATCATCGCGCCGACCACGCCGGTCGACACCATCCAGTTGCACAGCACGCCACGGACGAAGAGCGTCAGCATGCCGGCGGCGCCGTACTCCGCGTAGCCGACGGTGCGGCCCTCGCCGATGTGGCCGATGGCCTGCCCCACCTCGTTGGGTGCCGTCGAGAACCCGTAGGTGAAGGTGATCGCCATCATCAGGGCCACCAGCACCGCGCCACCGAGGTTGCCGGTGAACACCAGCCCCCAGTTGCGCAGGACACCGCGGATCGTCACGCCGGGGCGCTTGTCGATCCATGCCATCGGCGCCAGCACGAACACGCCGGTCAGCAGGTCGTAGCCCAGTAGGTAGAGCATCACGAAGCCGACGGGGAACAGGATCGCGCCGACGATCGGCATCCCCGTCTGCACGGTCACGGTGACGGCGAAGACCGCGGCGAGGGCCAGGATCGCGCCGGCCATGAACGAGCGGATGAGGGTGTCGCGTGTCGACATGAAGATCTTCGACTCGCCGGCATCGATCATGGCCGTGACGAGGGACTGAGGCTTGACGTAGCTCACGGGGACGGCTCCTGGGAGGGGGATCTGACGGTCCTCCCGACGCTAGGTGTCCGCCATTTCCCCGACGTGTCGCCGAGATCTCCGCTCCCGTTACTTACTTCTCGCAGGCTCTGCGCGGTGGCTGTGAGAAGCGGGCCCGCCGAGTCCGGACGGCTAGGCTGACGCGGTGCAGGTGACCGTCCGCAACGCCTTGTTCCAGCAGTGGCAGACGCTGCTCGACAACCGCAGCAAGCGGCATCGCTCGGGACTCTTCCTCGTGCAGGGCGTCCGGCCCATCACGATCGCGCTCGAGCAGCGCTGGCCGCTCGAGTCGGTGCTGCGCCGGCGCGGGGTGACGCTGTCGGACTGGGCCCGCCGCACGGTCGAGACGGCCGGCGCGCCGGTCATCGACGTCGCGCCCGAGCTGCTCGACGAGCTGGCCGAGCGCGACGACGGCTCGACCGAGCTGCTGGTGGTCGCCCGGCAGGCCGACGACGACCTGGCTCGGATTCGGCCGGGTGTCGACTTCCTCGGCGTCGTGTTCGACCGATCCACGAGCCCCGGCAACCTCGGCACGCTCATCCGCTCCGCCGACGCCCTCGGCGCCCACGGCGTCCTGGTCAGCGGGCACGCCGCCGACGTCTACGATCCGCGCGTCGTGCGCGCCACCACGGGCTCGCTGTTCGCCGTGCCGGTCGTACGGGTGCCGTCGGCGGCCGCGACCCTCGAGTGGGTCGACTCCCTGCCGGTGCGTCCCACGGTCGTCGGCACCGACGAGCACGGCGACGTCGACGTGGCGGGCGCGGACCTGACCGGGCCCGTGCTGCTGGTCGTGGGCAACGAGACCCACGGCATGGGCGCGCGCTGGCGAGAGGCCTGCGACCTCACGGTGCGCATCCCGATGGCCGGCAGCGCCTCGTCGCTCAACGCCGCGACGGCCGGCTCACTGCTGCTGTACGAGGCACGACGCCAGCGCGGCTTCGCCTGAAAAGTCCCTGCCGAAAAAGGGTCCGCACCGGGAATCATCCGGCGTGGGAACAGGTTGATACGATCAGACTCAAGTCTTCTGACTGGCCTGGTTGTAACCCGGGTCACGTCCCCCGAGGACTCCCAGAGCGCATCAGACCCGCACCACAACCGCAGGAGGAACCACCATGGCACGTGCTGTCGGAATCGATCTCGGCACCACCAACTCCGTCGTCGCCGTTCTCGAGGGTGGCGAGCCCACCGTCATCGCGAACGCCGAGGGCGCGCGCACGACCCCGTCGGTCGTCGCCTTCGCCAAGGACGGCGAGGTCCTGGCCGGCGAGGTCGCCAAGCGCCAGGGCGTCACCAACGTCGATCGCACCATCCGCTCCGTCAAGCGCCACATCGGCACCGACTGGACGCAGGAGATCGACGGCAAGTCGTTCAACCCCCAGCAGATCAGCGCGTTCGTGCTGCAGAAGCTCAAGCGCGACGCCGAGGCCTACCTGGGTGAGACGGTCACCGACGCGGTCATCACCGTGCCGGCGTACTTCAACGACCACCAGCGCCAGGCCACCAAGGAGGCCGGTGAGATCGCGGGCCTCAACGTCAGCCGCATCATCAACGAGCCCACCGCCGCGGCCCTCGCGTACGGCCTCGACAAGGAGGACGACCAGACGATCCTCGTCTTCGACCTCGGCGGCGGCACCTTCGACGTCTCGCTGCTGGAGATCGGTGACGGTGTCATCGAGGTCAAGGCCACCAGCGGCGACAACCACCTCGGTGGCGACGACTGGGACGAGAAGGTCGTCGACTGGCTCGTCAGCACCTTCAAGTCCAAGACGGGCATCGACCTGACCAAGGACAAGATGGCTATGCCCCGCATCCGCGAGGCCGCCGAGCGCGCCAAGATCGAGCTGTCGAGCAGCTCCTCGACCTCGATCAACCTGCCCTACATCACGGTGCAGGACGGCAGCCCCGTCTTCCTCGACGAGACACTGAGCCGCAGCGAGTTCGAGAAGATCACCGCCGACCTGCTCGAGCGCACCAAGGCTCCGTTCCAGAACGTGGTCAAGGACGCCGGCATCAGCGTTGACGACATCGACCACGTCGTCATGGTCGGTGGCTCGACCCGCATGCCCGCCGTCTCCGAGCTCGTCAAGCAGCTCACCGGCGGCAAGGAGCCCAACAAGGGCGTCAACCCCGACGAGGTCGTCGCCATCGGCGCGAGCCTGCAGGCCGGCGTCCTCAAGGGCGAGGTCAAGGACGTGCTGCTCCTCGACGTCACCCCGCTGAGCCTCGGCATCGAGACCAAGGGCGGCGTGATGACCAAGCTCATCGAGCGCAACACCACCATCCCGACCAAGCGCTCCGAGGTCTTCACGACGGCTGACGACAACCAGCCGTCCGTGGCGATCCAGGTCTACCAGGGCGAGCGCGAGATGGCCTCCGGCAACCAGCTGCTGGCCACCTTCGAGCTCACCGGACTGCCCCCGGCGCCGCGCGGCGTGCCGCAGATCGAGGTCACCTTCGACATCGACGCCAACGGCATCGTCAACGTGTCCGCCAAGGACCGCGGCACCGGCAAGGAGCAGTCGATGACCATCACCGGCGGCTCGGCGCTCAGCAAGGACGACATCGACAAGATGGTCAAGGACGCCGAGCAGTACGCCGAGGAGGACCGCAAGCGTCGCGAGGCCGTCGACATCCGCAACCAGGGTGAGTCGCTGGCGCACACGACCGAGAAGTTCCTCGCCGAGAACAGCGACAAGGTCGGCGACGACGTCAAGGGTGAGGTGCAGGCCGACCTCGACGCGCTCAACGAGGCGCTGAAGGGCGAGGACACCGACGCGATCACCACGGCCACGGCCAAGCTGGCCGAGTCGAGCCAGAAGCTGGGCACCGCGATGTACGAGGCGGCGGCCGCCGAGGCCGCGGCCGGTGCTCCGGCCGGCGACGCCGGTGCTGCTGACGGCGCCGACGCCGATGACGATGTGGTCGACGCCGAGATCGTCGACGACGAGGACGACAAGAAGTGACCGAGCCCGACAACGGCTCGGCCCCCGAGCAGGAGCCGACGCCGGCTGAGGAGACTCAGCCGGCGGAGGCCCCCGCCGAGCCGGACTCCTCGCAGGAGGAGTCGAACCCCGACCCGACCAGTGCCGAGCAGCAGCTGGCCGAGCGCACGCTCGACCTGCAGCGTCTGCAGGCCGAGTACGTCAACTACAAGCGCCGCGTCGATCGCGACCGCGAGCTGGTGCGGGCGCAGGGCGAGGCCAAGGTGCTGGAGTCCCTGCTGACGGTGCTCGACGACATCGGTCGGGCCGACCAGCACGGCGAGCTCGAAGGTGGCTTCAAGGCCATCGCCGACTCGCTGCAGGCGGCCGTCGCCAAGCACGGGCTGGAGCCGTTCGGTGCCGAGGGCGACGAGTTCGACCCGAAGCTGCACGAGGCGGTCTTCCAGGTCGGCGAGTCTGCGGACGTCACCACCACCACGGTGGGGCAGGTGCTGCGCATCGGCTACCGCGTGGGCGACCGGATGATCCGAGAGGCGACGGTGGGCGTCATCGAGCCCGCCGCCCCGTCGGCGCGGGCCGACGAGTCGAGCGAGGAGTCGGCCCCGGCAGCGGAGCCGGCGACCGAGTCGACCGAGTCCACCGACGACTGAGCGAGAACCAGAGAGGGGAGGTGCGCCGTGAGCGCCAGTGACTGGAGCAGCAAGGACTTCTACGCCGTGCTCGGCGTCAGCAAGGACGCCACAGCCGACGAGATCAAGAAGGCCTACCGCAAGCTCGCGCGCGACAATCACCCCGACTCCAACCCCAACAACAAGGCGGCGGAGGAGCGGTTCAAGGCCGTCTCCGAGGCCTACGCGGTGCTGTCGAACGCGGCCAAGCGCAAGGAGTACGACGAGCAGCGGTCGCTGTTCGGGCAGTTCCGCGGAGGCTTCGGCGGGGGCGGCTTCGGCGGTCCCGGCGCGCCGGGCGGTCCCGGTGGTGCCCAGTTCGACTTCGACATCGGCGACCTCCTCGGTGGGGTCTTCGGTCGTGGTGGCCGCGGGGCCGGCCGTCAGCGCGCGGCCGCCAGTCGTGGCGACGATCTCGAGTCCGAGGCCACGATCGGCTTCGCCGAGGCGGTCGACGGCGTCACGATCGGGCTGCGCCTGGCCAGCGACGAGCCGTGCGTCACGTGCCACGGCACGGGCGCGCGGCCCGGTACTGCTCCGTCGGTGTGCCCCAAGTGCTCCGGCAGTGGCATGCAGACCGGTGCCGCCGGCGGCGTCTTCGCCATGACCGAGCCGTGCACCGAGTGCCGCGGCCGCGGCATGGTGGTCGAGCACCCGTGCACCACCTGCACGGGCTCGGGCCGCTCGCCGTCGAGCCGCACCCTGCAGGTGCGGGTGCCGGCCGGCGTCAAGGACGGTCAGCGCATCCGGCTGAAGGGCAAGGGCACGCCCGGCGCCCATGGCGGACCCGCCGGCGACCTCCTGCTGCTCGTGCACGTGGAGCCGCACTCGATGTTCGGCCGCAAGGGCGAGCACCTCACGGTCACCGTGCCGGTGGCCTTCGACGAGGCCGCGCTCGGTGCCGACATCTCGGTGCCCACCCTCGACGGCACGTCGGTCAAGGTGCGCATCCCTGCGGGCACGCCCAGCGGGCGAACGCTGCGTGTGCGTGGCAAGGGTGGACCCGCGCGGTCCGGCCGACGTGGTGACCTGCTGGTGACCGTCGAGGTCCAGGTGCCCACCCAGCTCACCGACGAGCAGCGCGCGGCCATCGAGGCGTTGCGCGCGGCCCGCGGCGACACCGATCCCCGTGAAGGTCTCTTCGAGGCGGTGACGTCATGACCATGCCCGGCAACCCGTTCGTGCCGCCCGGCCCGGAGGCGAAGGTGTTCGTCATCTCCGTCGCCGCCGAGCTCTCCGGCCTGCACCCGCAGACGCTGCGCACGTACGACCGGCTCGGGCTCGTCGAGCCCGGCCGCACCGGCGGTGGCGGGCGTCGCTACTCGGTGGCCGACGTCGAGCTGCTGCGTCGCATCGCGCAGCTGACCGCCGACGGTCTCGGCCTCGAGGGCGTCAAGCGCGTCATCGCGCTCGAGCGCCAGGTGGCACTGCTGTCGGCGCGCGTCGCCGAGCTGGAGGCCGAGGTCATCGCGTCCCACCAGGTCCGCAACCTGCCCGTGCCGTTCGCCGGCCAGCAGATCACCGTCTGGCACCGCCGCCCCCGCTGAGCGGCCCGCCTGCGCCCTGTGGACAAGGGGTCGGAGCGTCCTTGGTCCCTGCCATGCTGGCGTTTCCGGTGTCATGATGGGGGAGTGATCGAGGTGACCGAGCCGCAGGTGTGGACGCTGATCGGTGTCTTCGCGTCCGTGTTCTTCGCGATGTTCGCGACGATGTCGGGGTGGTTCGTGCGTGTGCTCCGCGCCGAGGTGGGCGGCCTGCGTGCCGAGATGAGCGCCAAGTTCGAACGGGTCGACGCCCAGTTCGAGCGCGTCGATGCCCAGTTTGGCCGGGTCGACGTCAAGCTCGACCACCTCGACCGCGACGTGCAGGCCCTCGCCCGCCAGGTCTTCCCCGAGCGGGACTGACGCACCTCGACGAGCGGTGGTCAGCCACCGCTCGGTCACCTGGCGTTCGCCTGAGGGGCGACGCTCGGTCGCCGGGCGTCGTTAGCGTCCCGCGGGTCGCCGGGTCCGCCGGGGGCTGAACTCGACGGAAGACACTCATGCGCCTGGCCCCCTCGTCGCCGATCTCGTTCCCGACCACGCTGCGCGCGCTGATCAGCCTGCTGCTCGGCAGCGCTCTGATCGCCGGCACGCTGGGCCTCGCGGCTCCCGCGTCCGCGGCCGAGCCGCCGCCGATCTTTGTGTCGGAGATCCTGGCCAACACCACGGGTGTCGACGAGTTCGAGTACGTCGAGGTCACCAACCCCGGCGCGACCCCCGTCTCGCTCGAGGGCTACACGTTCTCCTACATCTTCGACAACTCCGCCGACACCTCGCGCGACGTCGCGCTGACGGTCGAGGAGCCGGTCACCGTCGCAGCGGGCGAGTCGGTGGTGCTGTGGCTGAGCTACACCACCAGCACGCTCGACTCCTTCGCACGCACTATCGACGAGTTCCGCGCCGCGACGGGCGCCGCCACGACCCAGGTGGTCCGGCTGACGGGCCAGCCCGGCATGGCCAACGGCGGCGACCGCGGCATCCGCATCAGCGACGCCGACGGCATCGTGACCTGGTCGTACTACCCGTCGGGCTCGCAGGGCATCGACCTCGGCACCGACTTCGCGGTGCCCGCCGCCACCGGCCAGCCGGCGACCGTCCTGGCGTCCCAGTCGCCCATGACGCCGGGCGCCGTGGTGCCCGAGGCGCTCATGCCCGTGGTGCCGGTCGATCCCGAGCCCGAGGAGCCTGCCGACATCGGCACCCTTCAGCCCAACCCGGCCCTCGTGGCCGCGCCGCTGCAGATCACCGAGATCACCCCCGACACCGCCAACGTCGGCGGGTCCGACGGCTACGAGTTCATCGAGGTCTTCAACGCCTCCGACCGCGACATCGACTTCTCCGACTACGCGCTGACGTACCTCTACCCGCAGGACACCACGACCAACACCAACGAGGCCCTCTGGCCCGCGGTGCCCGACGACGTGGTCATCGGCTCGGGCGAGACCCTGACGTTCTGGGTCAAGAACGCCGCCAACGGCGACCTGACCGCGCCCGACTTCAACGCCCACTTCTCCAGCGACCTGACGCTGGGCGAGGACCTGGTGGAGATCTCGTCGGCCGGCATGGCCAACGGCTCGGCCCGCGGCATCGCGATCCGCACCAACACCGGCTTCGGCGTCAACCGCGCCTACTACAACATGGCCGGCGCCGACGACGTGGATGCCGACGTGGGCATCCAGTACGGCCCCACGGACGACACCGGGCTGCAGTCGATCGTCACCCGCCGCCCGGCCACACCGGGCCGCGTGCAGGTCGACCAGGTGGCCGACGGTCTCGTCGTCGTGCCCGATGACACCACCGCGCCGGTCGTCGACGACCGCACGGCCGCCGCGATCGACCCGCTCACCGGCTTCGTCCTCGACCTGCGGATCAGCGACGACGTGCAGGTCCGCACCGTCACGGTCGAGGTGAGCAACGACGTCGACACCGAGCCGCGCGTGCTCAACCTCGTGCACTCTGCCACCGACCCGCTGGCCTACTCGACCGTGGTGCACCCCGCCGACGTGGCCGGCAAGCAGTGGTACGAGTACACCGTCACCGCCACCGACGGCACGAACGTGACCCGCACGGAGACCCGTCGCGTCCTGGTCGAGGGGGCGAACACCGACCCGGTGCGCCTCAACGTGGCCGACGGCGACTTCGTGGGCGGCACGACGACGATCTCGGCGGCCGGCGAGAGCGTCCCGCCGACCCTCGAGCTCAGCATCGGCGGCACCCCGGTCGAGACCCGTGCCTCGCTGGAGTCGACGCCGTTCTTCGTCTTCGAGGTCTCGCAGACCGACTTCTACTTCCGCAACGGTGTGCGCATCGGTGACGAGGTGCTCCACGTCTTCGACGAGGGCACCTACGAGCGCACCGAGACGATCGCCGTGCCGGTGCCGCTGGACCACGTCACGCAGGGCGAGCCGCTCTCGGTCGACGTGTGGGCCGGCACCAAGGCCGGGCCGTGGATCGACGAGGCCGAGAACAACGACGACTTCGTCATCTCCGGCATGCGGCTGGTGCTTCCGGACGGGCGCACGCTGCGACCGGCGGCCTACGACGACCCCTCGCAGCTCATCCAGATGGGCGACAGCGCCGGCAAGAACGACTTCTACGCCTCGGTCTTCGAGCTGGGCGACGACGCCTTCACCGCGGCCGCTCACGACTGGGACACCACGACGGTCGCCGACGGACCCCACCAGGTGCTGGCGACCGAGGGCGACAACTCCGCCGCGGCCGTGGTCCTCGTCGACAACACCGCGCCGGTCGTCACCCCGAGCATCGAGGACGGTCGCGTCTACCAGGGCGAGATCGTGCTCGACGCCGTCATCGACGACGGTGCCGGTTCGGGCGTCGTCGACACCGTGACCCTGCTGGACGGCGAACCGGTCGTGCTCCCGTACGCCACCTCGTCGGTCCTCCTGCCCGCTGGTGATCACGTCTTCTCCGTCACCGCGATCGACGCGGTCGGCAACACGACCGAGCGCGCCGTGACCTTCACGGTGCCCGACGAGCAGCCCGGCGCCGACGGCATCGCGCCGGCCGACGGCTCGGAGGTCGAGGCGGGCGACGTCGTGCTGCAGGCGCGGGTCTCCGACCCGACGAACGACGCGCTGGACGTGTCGTTCCGCCGCGGTGAGCGCTACGCGCTGGGCGACGAGGAGGTCGCGGCCAGCAGCGGCACGACCCACGACGCCGGTGCTCTGGACCGCGACGGCACCGCCGTCGAGCCGGTGGCGGCCGCGGAGCTGCCGACGCAGACCGGGCTCGCGCCCGTCACGGCGACCGACGCCCTGCCGTACTACTCCTTCGACGTCACGGTGCCGGCCGACGCCGGTGCCGACGCGACGGCCCGCCTGACCTGGGACGGCACCGCCGATCGGGACTCGCAGATCATCCTCTACGCCCTGGCGGCCGACGGCTCACGCTGGATCGAGCTGGCGCGGCACCGCACGAGCGCCGACGGTGAGGCGTTCACGCTGCAGGGCTCGGCCGTGCTGGGCGAGACCGCGCGCGACGGCGTCTTCACCGCACTGGTGCAGCACTCCGAGGGCTTCGCGGGCGCGAACCTGAGCACGCGCGACAGTGCCGCCACGCCGGCCAACCCGCTCGACACCCCGCGGTCGGAGTACGACTTCACGATCGCGTGGGAGTCGGACACGCAGTACTACAACGAGCAGTTCTTCGAGCACCAGACCGCGATCCACGACTACGTGCTGGGGCAGCGGGAGAACCAGAACATCCAGTACCTGATCCACACCGGCGACATCGTCGACGACTACGACCAGCCGTACCAGTGGGCCAACGCCGACAAGGAGTACCAGCGCCTCGACGACGCCGACCTCCCGTACGGCGTGCTGGCGGGCAACCACGACGTCGGCAGCGGGCTGTCCGACTACTCGCAGTTCAGTCAGTTCTTCGGGCAGGCCCGCTACGCGTCGAACCCCTGGTACGGCGAGTCCTTCCAGGACAACCGCGGGCACTACGACCTGATCTCGGCCGGCGGCATCGACTTCGTGATGCTCTACATGGGCTGGGACCCGCAGGTCGACGCGATCGCGTGGATGAACGACGTGCTGGCGCGCTACCCCGAGCGGGTCGCCGTCATCAACCTGCACGAGTTCATGCTGACGACCGGTGGTCTCGGTCCGGTGCCGCAGCAGATCCTCGACGAGGTCGTGGCCACCAACCCGAACGTGCGGATGGTGACCTCCGGGCACTACCACGACGCGTTCACGCGGGTCGACCAGTTCGATGACAACGGCGACGGCGTCCCGGACCGTGACGTGTACTCGATGCTGTTCGACTACCAGGGACTCCCCGAGGGCGGGCTGGGCTTCCTGCGCCTGCTGCAGTTCGACAACGAGAGCCAGTCGATGCGGGTGCGCACGTACTCGCCGTCGCTCGGCGTCTACAACTCCGACGACCCGTCGTTGGTGGAGCCTGGCGCGGACCCGTACATGTACCAGGACTTCGAGATCGGGTACGACGCCCTGCGCATCACGCCGAGCGACAAGACCCTGACGACGACCGGCTTCACCGCCGAGGTCTTGACGACCACCGAGATCGGCTCGGTGCAGGACGTGGCGAGCGGCTCGGTCGCTGCCGTGAAGTGGCCGTTGACGGAGCTGGGTGACTACGGCTGGTACGTCCACACGGCCGACCCGTACGGCGCGACCGCGGACACGCCGGTCTACACGTTCACGCTGGTGGAGGCGGACCCCGGACCGGGTGACGGATCCGGCGGCGGCTCGGGTGACGGTGGTGGCTCCGGTGGTGGCGCGGGCGACGGTTCCGGTGCCGGCACGGGCGGTGCGGGCTCCAACGCGGCTCGACCTGCGAGCACGCGCGGCGGACTGCCCGGCATCGGTTCGGAGGTCGATCCGCTGCTGCTCCTGGCGGCCCTCGGCCTCCTCGCGGCCGGCGGCGTCCTCCTCACCCGCCGCCGCTCCCGCACCTGACTCTCTACTCCCGCGCGTGAGCAGATTCCTGCTGTGGACGGAGTCGGACGGTGAGTCGTCACCCCTGCCATGCTGGCGTTTCCGGTGTCATGATGGGGGAGTGATCGAGGTGACCGAGCCGCAGGTGTGGACGCTGATCGGCGTCTTCGCGTCAGCGTTCTTCGCGATGTTCGCGACGATGTCGGGATGGTTCGTGCGGGTGCTCCGCGCCGAGGTGGGTGGCCTGCGTGCCGAGATGAGCGCCAAGTTCGAGCGGGTGGATGCCCAGTTCGGCCGGGTCGACGTCAAGCTCGACCACCTCGACCGCGACGTGCAGGCCCTCGCCCGCCAGGTCTTCCCCGACCGCGACTGAGGGGGTCACGCTCAGCCGGGACCAGCCCCGCTCAGAGCGTGTCGAGGCCGGTGATGGTCCAGGTGCCGCCCTCGCGGGTGGCGGTGATGCTGAGCTGGGCGGCCGAGATGGTCGCCTCCTGGTCGGTGGCCCGCTGGCTGGTCTGGTCGAGGAAGACCAGGGCCTCGGCCGTGTCACCGTCGAGCTCGGTGACCGCCACCGACTGCACGCGGGCGTTGAGCACGAGCTGCTGACCGGGCGCGCGGGCGGCGAGGTCGTCGAACAGCTGGTCGTACTCCTTGCGGGCGTCACCGGCCAGCACCTGCTCGGCGGCCGACGTGGTGGCATCGGGGTTGGCGAAGTCGTAGGTCAGCACCTGCACGAGACCCTGGCTGATGAACGCCTGCACCTCGGCGGTCGTGGACGCGTCGACAACCGCCTCGTTCTGGGCCGCCGGCGTGGTGCGCAGCTCGTACGCGCGGAAGGCCCCGAAGGCGCCGACCGCGATGATCACGGCCGCCAGCACCAGGGGGGCGAGGATGCGGGCGCGGGTCACTGGACGCTCACCGCCACCTGCACGAGGTTCTCGAGCTTCCACTCACCCTTCACGAGCCGGAGGTCCGCGGAGTAGCGCTGTCGTTTCACGGTGGCTTCCGATCCTGGGTTGGCGTCGTCGACGACGCTGATCTCGACCGCGGCGACGACGGTGGCGGTGTCACCGTCGAGCTCGAGCACACCGGCCTCGACGACGCGGCCCTCGGAGATCTTCTGCTGGTCGGCGAGCAGCTGGCGCTGAGCCTCGTCGACCGCGGTGAGCTGGTCGCGCATCGTGCCGGTGGTCGCGTCGGCCCACGCCTCGAGCCCGCCGTCGACGTCGCGGTAGTCGAGGGTGTTGAGGGTCTCGATGTGCTGGGTGCCCTCGATCAGCACGGTGTCGCGCGTCTGCGCCAGCTCGAGGTCGTCGTCGTGGGCGGCAGACCACCACAACCAGCTGCCGACCGCCGCGGCCACGAGGCCGACAAGGAGAACGGCCAGCACGGGCCACGGCGGTCGGGTGACGCCCGAGGGAGTGCGGGCGTCGGAACCGGACCCTGCCCCCGCCGGGAGGGAGGTAGCAGAGGCGGATCCGGAATCGGAGGAGGGCGAGTCGGTCGACTCGTCCTCGGGAGTGGTGGTCGAGTCGTCGTCGGTCTTCTGCTCGTCGGCGACGATGTCGCCGGCCGTGCGGATTCGCTGCGTGATCTTCATCGGCTGCCCCCCATCAGGTCGGCCAGCGAGGTCACGTCGACGACGTTGTAGCCGGCCGGTGCACCGACGCTACCGGTCGCGAGCTGTGTCGCGGGTGCTGCCGAGGGCGCGGCGGCCGTGGCGCCGGGCAGGGCCGGAGCGGCCTGCGGTCCGCGCACGTTGACGCCGGTCGACGGCGGCACGGCGCACCCGGCCAGGGTGTTGAACGACTGCCCCGGGCTGGTCTCGGTGCCTGGACGCACGGGCGTTCCGCCGTAGCCGGTGGTGCACGGGGTCGGCTTGGTGAACGACGTCGACAGGCCGAGGTTGATCTGGCCGGTGCCCGCGACGAGCCAGCCCACGCTGACGGCGTCGGGCACGCGGATCAGCGCGTCCTCGACACCGGCGGCGTTGACGCCGAAGACCTGCGCGGTCGAGACGAGGTTGCTCATCAGCACGCCGAGCGGCTGCCCGACCTGCGTGAACAACCGGTCGATCTCGACGGCCGTGGCGGGCGTGTTGTTGATGAGGGCCCGCAGGTCGCCGTCGGAGGTGCGGAGCGTCTCGGCGATCAACCCCAGGTCGGAGCTGAAGGCCTTGATGTCACCGGACGAGGCGATCTGGGTGTCGAGCACGGTGCTGGACGACTCGATCAGGCGCGTGGTGACGAGCAGGTTGTCCTGCGACGTCTTGGCCCAGTCCAGCGAGGTGTCGACGAGCCGGCCGAGGTCGGGACCCACACCGCGGGTGGCGCTGTAGGTCTCGTCGATGACGGTGCGCAGCGAGTCCTTGGGCACCGACTCGGCGAAGTCACGACCCGACCGCAGCACGTCGTCGAAGGACGGCGGCAGGTCGCTGCGACCGGCAGTCAACAGGTCCCCGTCGCTGAGCTGCTCGTCGTCGGAGGACTCGCCCCGCAGGTCGAGGTACTGCTCGCCGATGGCCGAACGGTTGGCGACGGTGGCGCTCACGTCGCGCGGGATCTCGGGTGCGTCGCCCTCGATCTCGAGTGTCGCGACCATGCCCTCGTCGGTGACCTCCATGTCGGAGACCTCGCCGATCTGCACGCCGCGGTACGTCACCTCGCTGTTGACGAAGAGACCGCCGGCGTCGGGCATCTCGACCTTCACCTGGTACGACGACGAGAACGGGTCGATGCCCACGTACTTCGCGCCGAGGTAGCTGGTGGCGACCAGGGCGATGATCGCGAACGCGATGAGCTGCGCGCGGATGCGTGCGGTGATCATTCGCCGTCCTCCGAGGTGTTGGGCAGGCTCGTCGGGGGAGCCCCAGGGGGTGTGCCGGGTGACGCCGGCGGGGTGGCCGGCGGCAGCTTGGTCGGCGGAGCGCCCGGCAGGTTCGGCGGGGGCGTGTCGTTCGGGCCCGGCGAGACCGGCACCGACATCGTGGGCGCGGGAAGACCCGGCGCGACCGAGTCGGTGGGCGGCAGCAGGCCGGGTGCGGCGCCTCCGCCTGTCAACGGCGGTTCACCGGAGCCGATCTGCGGCCAGAAGCAGCCGATCGCGGCGCAGTCGGTGGGCAGGGTGCGGAAGTTCGTGGTGACGAAGACGTTCATGTAGTCACCACGGATCGTGCCCAGCACCGAGTCGGGGAAGGGGTAGGTCAACAGGATCTGCAGGGCGTTCGGCAGGTCCTGACCCGAGGCCGCGAGCTGGGTCAGCACGGGGTCGAGCAGCTGCAGGTCGGCGATGATGTCCTGCTGCGCGGCGTCGAGCGTCTGCACCGCGATGGCCGACAGGCTGTCGAGGGACTCGAGCATGGCCACGAACTGCGGGCGCTGCTCGGCCATCACCTGCAGGCCGGGCGCCAGGTTGTCGAGGGCGTTCTCGATCTGGGCGGTGTCGCCCTCGAGCGTCGTGGAGAGAGCCGCGAGGCTGTCGAGCGTCGCGGCGATGTCGTCGCGGCGTCCGTCGACCGTGGTGACGAAGCCCTCGAGCTGCGTGAGGAAGGTGCGCACCCGCTCGGGGTCGTCGGCCGAGATGTCCTGCAGTTCACGCGAGATGGTCTGGAACTTCTCGATCTCGCCACCGTTCAACACCAGCGAGAGCGCGCCGAGCACCTGCTCGACCTGGGCGGCCTGGTCGGTGTCCTCGCGCTCGATGACCGAGCCCGAGGCCAGCTGCGCGTCACCGGCATCGGCCGCGTCGGGTCGCACCAGGGCCACGTACTTCTCGCCGAGCAGCGAGGTCTGCTGCAGGCGGGCCGTGGTGCCCTCGGGCAGGTCGGTGTCGTCGTTGACCAGCAGCTCGACGGTGGCGGTGCGGCCGTCGGGTGACAGCGAGATCTTCGAGACGCGGCCGACCGCGACGTTGTCGACCTTGACCGACGACTGCGGCACGAGGTCGAGCACGTCCTCGAACTCCGCGGTGAGCTTGATCGGGTCGGACCCGATGTCGGCACCACCGGGCAGGGGCGTGTCGTAGACGCCGCGGTCGAGCACGCCGCAGCCGCTGATCGCCAGCGTGGCGCCGAGGCCGGCGGCGACGAGCAGCCCGCGCATCCTGCGGGACGTGGGACGGGTACGCATCACTGGCCTCCCTCGACGCCGGGCAGCAGCGTCGGCGGTGCGTCGGGTGAGGTCTGGCCGGTCAGTCCGGAGTCGGTCGACTGGGCCGCGTTCCAGATGGTGGCCTCGTTGAGGTTGCCGCGACCGTCGAGCGTTCCGTACGAGGGGTTCCAGGCGCCGAGGAAGTTCTGCAGCAGCAGCGGGATGAGCCGCACCGACTCCTCGAGCGACGCCTTCTGGTTGACCAGCGTCTGCGTGGGACCGATGAGGTTCTGCACGCTGGTGTTCAGGTGGCCGCGGTTCTCCTCGATGAAGTCGTCGAGCACGACCATCGCGTCGCCAAGGTTGGCGATGGCCGCGGCGAGGTCCTGCCGGTCGGCCGCGAGGTAGTCGGTGACCTCGGCGAACTGCTGGTTGGCCGACGCGACCGCGGCATCGTTGGTCTCGAGCATCGTGGTGAACTCCGAGAGGTTCGAGATCGTCGCGAAGAGGTCCTCGTCGACCCCGGCCAGCGTGGCCGACGCGTCGGAGAAGTTGCGGATGGTCTGGTTGATGTCCAGGCCGGTGCCCTCGAGGTTGGCGGCGGCGACGTCGAGCAGGTCCGACAGGGCGCCGTCGGCGTTCGCGCCGTTGGGACCGAGCTGGGTGCTGATGTCCTCCAGGCCGCGGTAGAGCTCGTCGACCTCCACCGGCACGGCGGTCTCGTCGCCCGTGAGGACCGAGCCGGAGGCCAAGGGCTTGCCGTCGGTGTGCGGCTCGGTGAGCTGCACGAACCGGTCGCTGACCAGGGTGGGCGCGACGATGACGGCGTCGGTGGTGGAGGCCGCCTCGACCCCACGATCGAGCTTCATGTGCACCCGCACGACCGAGCCGTCGGGGTCGACCTCGGTGACCTCGCCGACCGAGACGCCGAGCATCTGCACGTCGGACCCGGGGTACAGGCCCACGGCCGACTCGAACTCCGCGGTCAGCTCGGTGCGGTCGCGCTCGACCCACCAGCTGCGCAGCGCCCACGCGGCGACGATCAGCACGACGATCGCAACAAGGGTCGTGATGCTTCTGAGACGCGTGCTCATGCGCCACCTCCCGAGACCGGCTGGCAGTTGCGTTCGACGTCGTTGGTCAGCTGCGGTGCGCCGTCCGGCCCGAACAGGCCGCACAGGTAGGCGTCGACCCAGCGGCCGTTGCCGCTGGCCGAGGCCAGCACCCGGTAGTACGGGCCGAGCTTCGCGAGCGCGGCGTCGAGGTTGGACTGGTTGCGGGTGAGGATCGCGGCCACCTCGTCGAGCTGGGCGAGGGCCGGCTGCAGCGTCGCCTCGTTGTCGGCGACGAGTCCCTGCAGCTGCGTGCCCAGCCGTGAGGTGCCCTCGAGCAACGCCTCCACGGTGGCGCGACGGCTGGCTAGCTCCTGCAGCAGCAGGTTGCCGTCGGTGATGAGGGCCTCCAGCTCGCTGTTGCGGTTGGCGAACGTGCCCGTCACCTCGGTGGTGGCCTCGAACAGGGTGGCCAGCTCCTCGTCGCGGCTCGAGATGGTGCGCGACAGGTCGGTCAACCCGTCGACGGTCGCCTTCACCGAGTCAGGTGTGTCGCGGAAGGCGTCGGCCAGTGCGGTGAAGCTGTCCTCGAGCTGGTTGGTGTTGATCTCGCCGATGTTGTCCGAGAGGTCGGAGAACGCGGCGGTCACGTCGTAGGGGGTCGTGGTGCGGTCGAGCGGGATGGCCTCGGTCAGCTCGCCGCGACCGCCGGGGTCGACCGAGAGGTACTTCTGGCCGAGCAGCGTCTTGACCTTGACCGCGGCGCTGGTCTCCTCGCCGAGCTCGACGCCCTTGGCGCGGAACGTCACGATGACGACGCCGTCCTCGAGCGCGATGTCGCTGACCGAGCCGACCTTGACGCCCGAGACCCGCACCTCGTTGCCCTCCTTGAGGCCCCCGGCCTCGGCGAACTGGGCCTTGAACTCCGGGCCCTCGCCGATGATCGGCAGCGACTTGGCGTTGAACGTGGCGAGGAAGATCAACGTCAGCGCCACGAGGCCGACCACGGCCACGACGACCGTGTTGCGCTCCGCGAACGACTTGCCATACCTGCTCATGCCACGCACCTCATCGAGTTGCCCTGGACGCCGACGTCGCCGTAGTAGCCCTCGGGCGCGGGGATGAGCCCGTCGATCGAGCAGACGTAGAAGTTCAGCCACGACCCGTACGAGCCGATGCGGCCGATCGCGTCGAGCTTGGTCGGCAGGGTCGTGAAGAAGGTGTCGAGCGTCGGGCCCGCCGCAGCGAGGTTGCTCGACAGAGCCTGCAGCGCGGTGATCGAGCTCTTCAGCGGCGCGCGGCCCTGCTCGAGCAGCTCGGCGACGCTGACCGACAACGCGCCCAGGCCGTCGAGGGTGCTGCCGATCGTCTCGCGATCGGAGGCGAGCCCGGAGACCAGCTGCTGCAGCGTGACGATGGTGGTATCGAGCTGGCCGCTGCGGTCGTTGACGGTGTTGAGCACGCTGCTGAGGCTGCTGATCAGCTGGCCGATGACGGCGTCCTTCTCGGCCAGGGTGGTGGTGAGGCTGCCGGTGCTGGCCAGCAGCGAGTCGACCGAGGCGCCGTCGCCTTGGAACACCGAGATGATCTGACCGCTCAGGGTGTTGACGTCCTCGGGGTTGAGTGCGGTGAGCAGCGGCTGGAAGCCGTTGAACAGCAGCGTGAGGTCGAGGGCCGGCTCGGTCTCGTCGAGGTCGAACCGGTGGCCGGCCTCGAGCGTGCCGCCGCCCTTCTTCTCCGGCGGCTCGAGCGCGATGTAGCGCTGGCCCACCACGTTGCGGAACTTCAGTACCGCGGTGGTGCCCTTCTGCAGGTCGAGCGTGTTGGTGACGGTGAAGGTGATCTCGGCGTTGGCGTCGTCGTCGAGTCCGACCTCCTGCACGCTGCCGACCTTGACGCCGGCCATGCGGATGTCGTCGCCCTTGTTGAGGCTGGTGGCGTCGCTGAAGACGGCCGTGTACTCGCTGCCGTTGCCGCCGCTGGAGTTGCGGATGGTGGCAGCCAGCGCCATGGTCGCCAGCACCGTGGCGACCGTGAAGGCGATGCTCTTGATCAGGGTCCCGGTCATTGCAGGGTCACCACCGTTCCGCGCAGGGTCGGGCCCACCAGGAGGCTCGCCCAGTCGGGGTACTCGTCAGGGGCGACGCCATGGGTGGGACCCATCAGCTCGCCGATCAGCTGGTTCTCGGCCGGGGAGTTCACGTCGCCCAGGCCCATGCCGTCGCTCAGCTGCGAGGCGACGATGCCGCTGGGCGGTGGGGCCACCGCCGCGGGTGAGCCGGCCGGGGCCGGGGCGCCGGTCTGGTACGGGCAGCGTGCGGCTCCGCCGGTCTGGTAGCGCGGGGAGTCGACGCCGGGCAGGTACGCCCCGCGGGTGGGCACGACGTTGAGGGTCACGTGCACGCCGGGCTCGGTCGTGCCGGCGCCCAGCACCGTGTCCATCGCGGGGATGAAGTCGGTCATCGCCTGGAACAGGCAGGGGAACTGGGAGGCGTAGGGAGCCGCGGCACCGAGGGCGGCGCGGCTCTCGGCCGACAGCACGATGATGGTGTTCTGGTTGGCCTGCAGCCAGTCGCGGGTGGTGTTCGAGCTCGCGATGACGGTGGAGTACAGACCGGTGAGGCTGTACCGCTCGTCGACCATGGTCTTCGTCGTGACGGTGAGGTCGTCGAGCGCGTCGAGCAGGTCGGGCGCGGCGATGTTCCAGGTGTCGGCGACCTCGCCCAGCTTCACCAGGTCGTCGGCCATCTGGGGCACGGACGGCTGCAGCTGGGTGAGGTAGGTGCCCCACGCCTCCATCGACTCGCCGATGTCGGCGCCGCGGCCGTCGAGCATGAGGGCCAGCTCGCCGAGGGCGGCCGAGAGCTTCTCGGGCTGGAGCGCCTCCAGCATCGGCAGCAGCTCGTCGAGCACCTGCTCGAGCTCGACGGCCTCGTCGGAGGAGTCCTGGTTGATGACGTCGCCGGCGGACAGGCCCTCGCCGGAGGTGGCGTCGTCGGCGATGAGCTGCACGTAGCGCTCGCCGAACAGGGTCTTGGGCAGCAGGCGGGCGACGGTGTCGGTGTCGAGTCCTTCGGCGATCTCGGGCTTGAGGGCCAGCGTCAGCATGGCACCGTCGGGCCGGGACTCGATGCGGGTGACCTCGCCGACGGGCACGCCGTTGAGCTTGACGTCGGAGCCCTTCTGCAGGGCGTTGCCGATCGTGCCGGTGCGCAGCTGCACGTCGGTGCTGGACACGAAGGCGCGGTCGTAGGCCAGCACGGCGGCACCGAGCCCGAGCCCCAGCAGCAGGATGGCGGCGAGGCCGACGGCGATGTCGCTGGCACGGAGGCGGGGGGTCATCCGGCGATCCTCACGGTCGTGGAGGTGCCCCACAACGCCATCGACAGCACGAGGTCGAGGACGGCGACGGTGACGATGCTGCGGCGCACGGCGGTGCCGACCGCCATGCCGACGCCCGCGGGTCCGCCGGTAGCGGTGAAGCCGAGGCGGCAGTGGATCAGGATGATCAGGACCGCGAAGATCAGCACCTTCACGAACGACAGCAGGATGTCGATGGGGGGCAGGAACAGGTTGAAGTAGTGGTCGTAGGTGCCGGCGGACTGGCCGTGCAGGTACACGGTGACCAGTCGCGCGCCGGCGTACGAGGTGAGCAGCCCGATGACGTACAGCGGGATGATGGCGATGAAGCCGGCGATGACGCGGGTGGTCACCAGGAACCGCAGGCTGCTGATGGCCATGACGTCGAGCGCGTCGACCTCTTCGTTGATGCGCATGGCGCCGAGCTGGGCGGTGAAGCCCGAGCCGACGGTGGCCGACAGCGCCAGGGCGGCGACCAGCGGCGCGATCTCGCGGGTGTTGAAGTAGGCGGAGATGAAGCCGTTGAGGGTGGCGGTGCCGATCTGGTCGAGGGCCGCGTAGCCCTGCATGCCCACCACGGTGCCGACGAACAGCGTCATGCCGACCATCACGCCGATGGTGCCGCCGATGACGGCGAGGGCGCCGGTGCCGAAGCTGACCTCGGACAGCAGCCGCAGGATCTCGCGCGGGTACGCCCGGATGGTCGACGGAATGGTGAACAGCACCTTGGCGTGGAAACGCATCGACTGGCCGAGCGAGGCCACCTTCTCGGCCGGGCGGCGCGCGGCGGCGCGGCTTCGGCTCGGCGGGCTGAACCGCGGCTGCGGATGACTCGGCTTCTTCGGCCGCGGAGTAGTGGCAGTCATGTCAGGCCCCCTTGCCCGGGACGAGCTGCAGGTACAGCGTGGTGATGACCGCGTTGATGAAGAACAGCATCAGGAACGTCACGACCACCGACTGGTTGACCGCGTCGCCGACGCCCTTCGGGCCGGGTGCGGTGTTGAGGCCGCGGTAGCAGGCGATGACGCCGGCCACGAAGCCGAAGATGACGGCCTTGAGCTCGCCGACCCACAGGTCGGAGATCTGCGCGAGGGCCGTGAAGCTGGCCAGGTAGGCGCCGGGGGTGCCGCCCTGCACGATCACGTTGAAGACGTAGCCGCCGATGACGCCGACCACCGAGACCAGGCCGTTCAGCAGCATCGCGGCGAAGATGCAGGCGAGCACGCGGGGCACCACGAGGCGCTGGATCGGGTCGACGCCCATGACGCGCATCGCGTCGATCTCGTCCTTGATGCGTCGGGAGCCGAGGTCGGCGCAGATGGCCGCACCGCCGGCGCCGGCGATGACGAGTGTCGTGACGATGGGGGCGGCCTGCTGCACGACGGCGAGCACGCTGGCGGCGCCGGTGAACGACTGCGCGCCCACCTGCACCGTGAGGGTGCCGAGCTGCAGGGCGATGACCGCGCCGAAGGGGATGGCCACGAGCATCGCCGGGATCCACGAGACGCTGACGACGAACCAGAACTGCTCGAGCAGCTCGCGCCAGGCGAAGGGCCGGCGGAACGTGGTGCGAGCGGTGTCGAGCCCGAGGGCGAAGAGGTCACCGACCGACTTCAGGCCTCGGGTGACGAGGTGGCGACGGGGGAGGGGACGGACTCGGTCCTTCTCGTCGTCCGGCGCCACGTACAGCCGTGCGGCGCCGGAGCTGACCCGCTGGCGGTGCCGCTCTCCGCTGGCGCGGGGCATGCCCGACTTGGGCAGCAGCTGGCGCGGCAGCACCTCGATCGAGCGGGCGCCGGCGTGCCGCGACATGACGGCGGTCCCACCGGGGTAGACGGGGTCGGGGGCCACCGGCTCCTCGCGGCGGTGGTCGACCTCCTCGCTCATGCCGATGGGGCCCTCGGGGTCGCCGCTCATGAACTGGCTGACCACGGGGTGGTCGGTGAGCAGGAACTCCTCGCGGGGGCCGAACATCACGAGCTCGCGGCGGTAGAGCATGCCGAGGTTGTCGGGCAGGGTGCGGGCGAGCTCGATGTTGTGGGTGACGACCAGCATCGTGGCGTCGGTGGCCGTGTTGACCTCCATCAGCAGCTGGGCGAGGTTCGAGGTGCGCACGGGGTCGAGGCCGGAGTCGGGTTCGTCGATGAGGATGATCTCGGGGTCGGTGACCAGCGAGCGGGCCAGGCCGGCGCGCTTCTTCATGCCGCCGGAGATCTCGCCGGGCACCTTGTGCTCCTGGCCGACCAGGCCCACCATGTCGAGCTTCTCCATGACGATGTCGCGGACCTCGGACTCGTTCTTCTTGGTGTGCTCGCGCAGCGGGAAGGCCACGTTGTCGTAGACGTTCATGGAGCCGAAGAGCGCACCGTCCTGGAACAGGACGCCGAACTTCTTGCGCAGCTCCAGACGCATGGCCTCGGTGGCACGCACCATGTCGACGCCGTCGATAAGGATCGTGCCGGCCTCCGGCTCGACCAGGCCCATCACGGACTTCAGGAAGACCGACTTGCCGGTGCCCGACGGGCCGAGCAGCGCCGTGATCTCGCCCGGAGGCAGGGTCACGGTGACGTCGCGCCAGATGTTCTGGCTGCCGTAGGTCTTCGTGAGGCCTTCGACCTCGACGGTGCCGCCCATTGCGGTCCTCCCGGTGGTGCGTCCTCGTGCGACGGGTGTCGCGCGGGTTCAGGTGCGCAGCCCGCGGGGGACGGGCGGCGCCTGCGGTGACGTTAGGTGTGCGACACGTCACGCCGCCACCCCCGAGGCCCAATCGGGGCCAAACAGATGACATCGGGGGGATTTTTTGTCACGTGGCTGACAACTTCTCGTCATGCGTCGGCGAACCGCTCGGTTCCGCTACTCATCAGTCGCATACTCGGATGGTCCACACCCTCCGTCCGCCTCGCCGAACGGTGTCCGGAGCCCGCCCTAGCCTCAGATCACCGCCCCACGCGACGAAGGGAAGTCATGGCAGCCGCCTCAAGCTCTCGGCCGTCCTGGCAGACCGACCTCTGCCCGGCCTGGTGCGTGGTCGAGCACCAGGAGGACGATCCACCGTCCGACCGTGTTCACGACAGCGCCGGCCGCTACGTCCAGGCCGTCCTGGCTGACGCGCGGGGTCACCCCCAGGCGCCCGCCGAGCTGCTGGTGATGCTGTCGCGTCGTTGCGGCACGGGTGACGACTGGGTCTTCGTCGGCGAGCCCGAGCGCGAGGGTCAGCACCTCGTGCTCAGCCGCGAGAGTGCGGTCCGTCTCGCCGGCGTCGTGGGCTCGCTGCTCCAGTGACGCCGCTACTCATCAGTCTGTCGACTGATCAGTGGCGGTGGTCCACAGTTCTTCTGTGTCTTCGGAGCTGCAAGAGATCGTGGGCCGTCGCGTGCGTGAGCGCCGCACGGCCCTGGGCGTGAGCCAGGAGAAGCTGGCTGAGCAGCTCGGCTATCACCGCACGTACGTGGGCTCGGTCGAGCGGGGTGAGCGCAACCTGACGCTGAGCTCGCTGGAGCAGCTGGCGCAGCGGCTCGGCGTCGAGCCGATCGATCTGCTGCGCGCCTGAGTCAGGGTCCCGGGCCGGCGGGCACGGATCTTGTCATCTGCGTCACAACTTCTGGGGTGATCACCCGCCCGGGAAGGCTTCTCTCTGGACCGGCGCGCCGTGACGACCCTTCAATGTGGTGGTGGTTGCGCTGTCCGTGGCGTGTGTTCCGGGCGGCGGGGAGAACCAGACGGGAGGGACCTCATGGCTGCTGCGGCTGGGACCGGCCCGCGCACGGTCTTGCGGCCTGTGCCGGGGGTGACGGCCGAGATGGTGGCGCAGTACCGTCCCCTCGCGCCGGCGTTCGCGGCGCGCATCGCCCGCCGCATCCTCGAGGAGGTCGCCGCCTTCAGCGGTGACCCGCGCGTGCAGGAGGCGCTGGTGCGGGCCACCCGGTCCGGTGTCGAGCTGTTCGTCGATGCGCTCGCTGGTGCGCCGGCCGAGGGTCGTTCCGTCGACACCTTCTATCAGTGGCTCGGACGGCGCGAGGCCGAGGCCGGGCGGGGACTCGACGCACTGCGGGCCGCGCACCATGTGGCCACCCAGGAGTCGTCGGTCGAGGTGCGCCGGTTCGTCGGAGAGCTGGGCTTGGGCTCCGAGATCGCCGTTCGCATCACCGAGCTCCTCCACGCCTACTTGGAGCGGCTCTTCAACGAAGCCTTCCGCGGCTACCTGAAGGCGCAGGAGGAACGTCTGCACGATCGCGGGGTCGCGCGCCGACAGCTGATGGGCGCCCTGCTGACGGGCGAGTCCTCCGGCAGTGTCGAGGAGCAGGCGGCGCGCGCCGGGTGGCCCGTCCCCGACTCCATCGTCGTGGCGGTGACTCGGGTGCCAGAGGGCAAGCCGGTCGGCCGGGAGGCTGATCGCGGCGCGCTGACGTGCGTGCGCAAGGGCTACCTCACCATCGTGGGCGAGTCGCAGATGATGGAGGCTGTCATCACTGATCGGGCGGCCCGCTTCGAGAGCCCCGTGGCGGTGAGCTGGCCTGTCACGGTCGACGAGGTCCACCTGGCCCGGCGGTGGGCCATGCGCGCGTTGCGTCTTGCGGCCGAAGGGCTCATCCAGGTTCCCGAGGATCACCTTCTGCACTGCGCTGACCATCGTGCTGCGCTGTGCATCCACGCCGACCCCGAGCTTCGGCGGCGAGCGGATCTGGACGCGCTGCGGCCCTTGCTCGCCGAGAAGGGGCGGCGTCGCGTCGACCTGGCCGAGACCTTGCTGGTGGCGCTGCAGACGCGTCAGGGCGCACCGGCCATCGCTGCGCACCTGAAGGTGCACCACCGGACGGTGCGTGCTCGTACCCGGCGTCTGGAGGAGCTGTTCGGCGACCGGTTGCAGGATCGGACTCGTGCGGTTGATCTGCTCACTGCGCTCGAGTCCGCCCTGCCGCGGTGGCGCCAGGAGATCGGTTGAGCTCTGCTGGTGAGCGGCCCTACGAGCCGAGGAAGATCATCGGTCGCCGGGTCCGTGCGGTGCGGAAGTCTCGCGGACTCAGCCAGGAGGAGTTCGGGCACCTGCTCGGTTACGACCGCACCTACATCGGCTCGTTGGAGCGGGGCGAGCGCAACCTCACGCTGGACTCGGTGCTGGTCCTGGCCGATCGCCTGGGCCTCGACATGCTCGACCTCATGACGCCGCGGCTGCAGGACGCGCCGGCGCAGACCAACGGCTCGTCACGCCGCCGCGCAAAGTCCTACCTGGACTGACCGAGCGTTTCGTGGCTCGTCGCTGCGCTCCGGGTCCTGAGGTGCCGAGGGCGCTCAGCGCCCGAGCCACGAAGGGCACACCTCAACGAGCGGGGGCGACACAACAGTGGGTGGGGCGCCTCTCGGCACCCCACCCACCGTCGTTCAGTGGCTGATCGTCAGCTCAGCTGATGACGCCTCCGGTAGACCACCAGGCCCAGCCCGGCCAGCAGGAACGCCAAACCCAGCGGCACCATGACGCCCGTGGCTTCGGCTCCGGTGCCCGGGAGGCCGCCGAAGCGTCCACCGTTGCCGGTACCGGCGCCCGTGCCATCAGTGACGGTGATGTCCTGCCACCCGATCAGGTTGCCGTCGACGTCGTACACCGCGACGCGGTGCACACCGTCCGCCATGTCGGCCGGGATGGTGACCCGGACCGTTCCGTCAGCCGCGACGGTGGCGAAGCCGAGGTCGGTCGGTGCCGAGAACAGCACGACCCGCACCTTCTGACCGGCCCGGTCGGCGCCGACCTGGATCGTCACCTCGTCGCCGGCCTTGACGGTGTCAGGCGTGACATCGATCAGGTCCTTGAACGCCGGGTCCTCGGGACGGACGAGGGTGACCTCGAAGTCGTCCCAGCCCACCAGGTCGCCGTCGGCGTACACCGCGAGGCGGTGCGTGCCGAGCTGGATGTCACCGGGGACCAGCACCTGGATGGTGCCGTCCTCGGCGACGGTCGCCGGACTGAGCATGCGGTCGAGGTTCGACAGGTACAGCTGAACCTCCTGGCCTGCCAGGGCGGTACCGACGTTGACCGAGATGGTCGACCCGGGAGTGGTCGGACCGTCCAGGTCGATGACGACCTCGCCGCCGGGCGGCGTGGTGTCGGCCGGCTCCACCGGTGCCGTCGCCTCGGACACCGAGACCACAGGTGCCTCGTCGCCGCGGGTGGCGGTCGACGCGAACGTGATCGCGGCACCCAGGTGATCCTCGGTCAGGACCAGGGAGGTCCCGGTGGCCCCATCGATCGGTTCACCGTCGGCGAGCCACTGGTGGGTGACCGTGACGCCGTCGGTGTCGTTGAACGTCGCCGGGGTGCCGGCGAGCGTCTGTCCGACCCGCGGTGTGCCGGTGATCGTCGGCGCCGCCGTGGCTGCGAGGTCCACGAGCACCGGACCGATGGCCGCGGAGGTCGAGGGAACAGCCTCCTCGCCACGGGTCGCGACGGACTTGAACTGGATGTTCAGCCCCACGTGCTCGTCGGTCAGCACCAGCGTGGTGCCGGCGGCCTCGACCTCCGTGTCACCGATCACCCAGTAGTTGGTGATCGTGACGTCCTCGATGGTCGAGTACGTCGCCGGCGTGCCGGTGAGCGTCTCGCCGACGATCGGCGTGCCGGTCAGCTCCGCCTCGGCCTCCACCAGCAGGTCCACGGGAGCGTCCGTGACAGCGCTGGTGGGCGCCGACTCGGCCGTGTCCGTGGCGTCGTCGGCCGCGCGGGTCGCGGTCTGGACGACCTTGATCTGCTGGTCGCGCTGCGCCTCGGTGAGCTCCAGCGTCTCGCCGGTCGCCCCCTCGATGGCGGTGAACTCCTCACCGCTGCCGGCGAACCACTGGAACGTGGACTCGACTCCATCGGCCGTCGCCACCGGGGTGGCCGTCAGCGTCTGACCAATGAACGGCTGGCCCGTGATGGTGGGCTGGCCGGAGAGCTCCAGCGGCGGCAGGGTGACCGGCCCGAAGGCGGCCGAGATGGAGGTCGAGTTCAGCCCAGCTGCCGTGCCCTGGGTGAGGAATCGGATGGTCTGGCCCAGGTGCTCTTCGGTAAGGGTGAGGTCCAGTGACCCTCCGAGCGGCACGGGGACCGGCGGCTGAGTGCCGATCATCCAAGCGTAGGTCGTGGTCTCGGGCGGGTAGCTGAACTCTCCCGGGACGGCGGTGATGGTGCTGCCGACCAGTGGATCGCCCTGGATGGTTGCCTGAGATGCGCTGAACTTGACCACCGGTCCGAACGGTTCGGAGTCCGAGATGATGGTCTGGCCGTTCTCGTCGGTCGCCGTGGTGCGGAAGATCAGGAACTTGTCCCGGTTCGCGGTGGCGAGGGTGAGCGGGTTGGCGTCGCTGACGAGCTCCCAGGTCTCGGGTGCCGCGTCAGCGGTGTCGGCGCGGTACCAAGCACTGGACACCGACTCCGGGGTCCGGTTGAGCACCGCCGGGATGCCGATCACCTGGGTGTTCAGCAACGGTGCGCCCTCGATCTGGGGCTGTTCCACCGCGCTCAGCGGCGGCATGGTGACGGGTCCGAACGGGGCGGAGATGGAGGCCGTACTCAGTCCGGCTGCCGAGCCCTGGGTGAGGAATCTGATGGTCTGGCCGTCGTGCTCCTCGGTGAGGGTGAGGTCCAGTGATCCTCCGGGCGGCACGACGATGGGCGGTTGGGAGCCGATCATCCAGCCGTAGCTCGTGGTCTCGGGCGGGTAGTTGAACTCTCCCGGGACGGCGGTGATGGTGCTGCCGACCAGCGGATCGCCCTGGATGGTTGCCTGCGTGACGCTGAACTTGATCACCGGTCCGAAGGGTTCGGAGTCTGCGGTGAAGGTCTCGCCGTTCTCGTCGGTCGCCGTGGTGCGGTAGACGAGGAACTTGTCCCGGTTCGCGGTGGCGAGGGTGAGTGGGTTGGCGTCGCTGACCAGCTCCCACGTCTCGGGTGCTGCGTCAGCGGTGTCGGCGCGGTACCAAGCGCTGGACTCAGAGGCCGGCGTGAAGTTGAAGGTCGCCGCGATGCCGATCACCTGGGTGTTCAGCAGGGGTGCGCCCTCGATGCGCGGCACGTCCACGACGCCCGGTGGGGCCGACTCGATCGGGCCGATCAGCGCGGAGTCCTCGACCCAGGTCTGACCGTCCGGGTCCTCGACCGTGGTGCGGTACGCGACGTACTGACCTTCGAGCTCACCGGTCAGCTCCAACGGGTTGGTCGCGCCCACGAGCGTCCACTCGGCGGCCGGGGTCTCCGGTGTCGGTGCGCTGTACCAGGCGTTGGTCTCGTTGGTCGTCTCGAAGTTGAACGTCGCGGGGGTGCCGGTGACATCGGCGCCGACGACGGGCATGCCGTCGATCTGCGGTGCACTGACCACGCCCGGGTCCGGCTCGGTGTCCTCGGGGCCGAAGATCAACGCGGAGTGGTCCATTCCCGTCTCGAAGGCCACGACCCGGTGACCTTCCAGGTCCACCGCAGGCGGCGTCCTCATCGTGTTGCGCTCCTCGGTGCCGAACCCCCAGGCGACGAACTCGCCGCTCTCGGTCAGCGCGACCTGTCCCCCGATGTTGCCCCTGCCGTTCCTCGACCCCAGGGCGACGACCGGGCTGTCGACCTGGTCCGCGGGGAACTGGTCTGACACCGAGACGCCGTTGGGGCTGCCGGTCCAGGCAAGAACTTGTCCGTCGTCGGTCAGCGCGTACGCCACCGCGAGGGTCATTGATACGTCCACGATCGTGGCGTCCCGGACCGCGTCCGGCACCGAGTTGGCCAGCCCGAAGGCCGATCCGCCTGCACTGTCCTCCCATACGTGCACGTCGCCCCCGGCCGTTACGGCGATGGCCGTCGAGTTGCTCACGTCGATCTGGACGATGTCGTCCACTTCGGGGGTCTCGGTGACGAAGTCAGCGTTCCCCCAGGAGACCATGGTGCCGTCGTCCTTGAGTGCGAGGCCGAATCCGTCACTGAGCTGGACATCGATGACCCCGGTCGGTGCGCTCGGGTTCTGGTACTCGGCGGGCGGGGCAGGGGCATTCGCCCACGTGACGATCGCACCTTCTTGGGTGATGGCGGCCGCTTTGCCCTTCCAGACCTCGATCCCGATCACGTGCTTGTTGTTCAGAGACGCGGGAATCAGGGAGACGATGCCCCCGTAGTTGCCCTCCGTCACGATGTCGCCCGAACCGGTGACCGCCAGAGTCGTGTGGTTGGCGCCGGACAGGCCGTCGACAGCGACGTCGACGAACGGCGCATCATCGTTGGGCAGGCCCGAGACCCACGGTTCTTCCACGCCGGCCGCTCCGACCGCTCCCCAGCCGTAGACCTCGCCGTCGACGATGGTCTCGGCGGCGCCCGCCGAGTTGGCCATGGTGACCAGTCCGGCGACCAGCGCACTGGCGGCAAGGCCGGCGGTCCACCTCCTGCTCTGGCGGCGCTCAGTACGGCGTAGGTGCTTCATCGGGGCTCCTTGAGTTCGGGGACTGCCAACGCAGGCGGGTGGACACACCAACCCGGCGCGCCAGTGACGCTAGGTGTAACGCGCGTCACCCCGCCAGCAAGATTGCTGAAATGGAGACGAAACCGGGTGGATTGGCTCATTTCTTGTCACCCACCTCACAACTTTTGATCCGGGCTTGGCGGCGACCTATGACCACTACTCATCCGTCGCAAAACTGAGCCTCATTCCCCGAGGCGCGATGAGTCCCGCGAGGAAAGCCCTGGGAAGGGCGCGGCGCCGAGCAAAGGGGACCGAGCCCCCGCTGGCTGAGGCGCGAGGAGGCCTGCGACGAGACGCTTCTATGGCTGTCAAGTCATGGTGGCGAGGTGTTGGTGGAGCTCGCGGGCGATGTAGCGCTTGAGGCAGCGGCGAATGCGGGGGCCGGTGAGTCCTTGGGCGGTGCGGCGTTCGACGTAGTCACGGGTTCTGGGTTCGTAACGCATTCGAGTGTTAGCGATGGTGTGCAGGGCGCGGTTGAGCTGGCGGTCGCCGGTGCGGTTCAAGCGGTGCTCGTGGCGTCTGCCGGAGGAGATTTCCAGGGGGCAGGCTCCGGCGAGCTTGGCGAACGCGGCGTCGTTGCGAACGCGGCCGGGGTGTGACCAGGTCGCGAGGACGATCGCGGCGTTGACCGGTCCGATGCCGACCATCTCGAGCAGGGATGGCATCGCTTCGGTGACCGCGGCCCGCAGGGCTGCCTCGTTGGCCTTGACGTCGGTGTTGAGGTCACCGACCCGCCGGGCGAGGCGGATCGCCTCGGTCCGGGCGGCGGCTTGGGCCGGAGTGTCGCCCGCGCGCCGCCGCCAGGCGGCGATGGTCGTGATGGTCTGAGAGCTCAGCGCCCGGCGGGCGTCGATGCCGAGGTCGTGGACACGCAGCAACGCGGTCAACGCGTTGATCGCGCGAGTCCGTTCGCTGGTCATCGCGTTCCGGGCGGTCAGCAGGATCTGCAGCAACGTGGAGGTCTGCCCGGCCCGGGCGTCGGCAAGCCGGTCGACTTCCTTGCCGAGGATCCCGCGGGCGGCGGTGATCGCGTCGAGGTGGTCGTTCTTGCCCGCGCCCCGCTCACGTTTGGGGGTCGGGGCGTCGGTGACCCGGTATCCGGCTTCGGCGAACACGACCGCGGCCTGCGCACCATAGGAACGGGTCCCTTCCATGCTGATCAGGACCTGCTCGACCAGACCGCCGGTCGCCGGCCCGGTGCGGTCGATGACCCAGTTCAACGCCCGACCCAGACCAGCTGGGGTGGTCGGGAAGGCCCGGTCGTCGATCACCCCTCCGGTCCGGGCATCGATCAGCGCGTAGTGGTGGGCGGCCGCGTGGGTATCGACCCCCACGACGAACGCATAACGGTCTGCAACGATGGCCATGAGCGATCGTTCCTTCTCTTCGATGGGATGTGTCGTTCGAACCGGTTGGACCGGCCGGCCATCCCGGGAAGAGGTCACTACGTGGCACGACTGTGAGGGGTCACCAACCACGCGAGAGCGTGGAGGGACAGGCTTCTATCAAGTCAACGTGGTGGGCCGGGAAGCCGGCCGGTTCACCACCACGGTGCGGACAGGTCTCGTCAATGACACCGACCACAAGCGCGGTCGGGTCAAGCCACGAAAGGGTCACGACCACAGCGGCGAACCAGCACGGCCACCCTGCCAGCCAGCCCCGAGCCAGCCACCCCGAGCCTCACAGCCACGAAGCCCCCTCGCCGTGCGTTTCGTGGCTCGTCGTTTCACTCCTCGCACCTCAACGAGCGGGGAGGCAGCCGCCCCGGCTCCTGAGGCGCGAGGAACGAGTGAGCCGCGAAGGGCGCGCCTCAGTGAGCGGTGAGAGCCGGGCGGGCCACGAAGGGCGCACTTCAACGCGCGGTGAGGGTTGAGTCTCGCCGCTGGCTGAGGTGTGACGAGTTCTGCGAGGAGCCACGAAGCCCCCGGAGGCGCGTTTCGTGTGTCGGGTGGGCGCCCTGACGCCTCAAGATGCGGAAGGGGCGCCTGCTCCCTCAAGGCGTGACGAGCCGTTAGGGAACTGTAAATGTGAGCGGACCGCTGCCCGTCGGCGGCACGTTGGTCCAAGAACCCTCGACGTGAATGTCCTGGCCCTCGGCAACGCCTAGGAAAGCGCAGAGGAACCCTGCTGGGACATCGGTGATCTCCATTCCCGCCGCGTCGGGCAGCAGTGCCTGTGTGGACGTATCGAATGTGCCGTGGAGCGATCCATGGATGTTGAACTCGCAGCCAGCTGAGTCGATGAACGCGGAGATGTTGACGAGTCGAACCGGCCATAGAGCGCCAGACGGGCTGCCGGTCACCGTGAGCTCCCATGGTCCGTTCTGCTGGATTAGAACCGATCCCGCAATGGGATTGGTGCAGCCATGCGCAGTCAGATCGCCGAGCTCACCCATGCTGTCGCCAAAAGGCCGGCTCGTGCCGGGGTTGAAGAGGTCGCCTGCGAGATCGAACTTGGCGCACGTCACGCTCTGGTCGGCCTGAATCACTGTGAGATCGACATCGGCACCGATGAAGTCCGTGGCCGAGCCACCGGACGGAGTGAACGTGTCAGAGGTGCCCGTCGTGAGGAAGAGCGGGCTGCTACCGGCTGGTGTCACGTTGGTCCAGGAACCGTCAACGGTGAAGGTCTGGTCCTTGGCGAGGCCCAGCATCTGGCACAGGTATCCGGTGATCGGGACTGCTGCACGAATAGGTGACATCTGATCTGTGGTGCCGGAAGGTGCCGCTGGAAGGATGTGCACCATGCCCAAGCCCTATCCCCGCGAGTTCCGTGAGGACGTCGTCCGGGTCGCCCGTGGTCGCGAAGCCGGGACCCGTCTGGCTGACATCGCCGCCGACTTCGGGATCAGCGAGACGTGCTTGTCGAACTGGATGAAGGCCGCCGACGTCGAGGACGGCCTCAAGCCCGGCACCACCGCAGCCGACAACGCCGAGCTGCGAGAAGCCAAGAAACGAATCCGGCTGCTCGAGCAGGAGAACGAAGTCCTGCGCCGCGCGACCGCCTATCTGTCCCAGGCGAACTTGCCGGGAAAAGGCTCTTCCCACTCGTGAGAGAGCTGGCCGCCGACCGCATCCCCGTCACGGTCAGCTGCCGGGTGCTCGAGCTGTGTCGTCAGCAGTACTACCGCTGGCTCACCAACCCGGTCACCGACTCCGAGTGGGACACCGCTCATCTGTCCCACGCGATCCTCGCCGCTCATGACGACGACCCCCAGTACGGGTATCGGTTCCTGGTCGACGAGGTTCGTGCTGCCGGGTTCGACGTCAGTGAGCGGACGGTCTGGAAGATCTGCTCCGAGAACAGGTGGTGGTCGAGCTTCGGCAAGAAGCGTGGCCGCAACGGCAAGAAAGCCGGCCCGCCCGTTCATGACGACCGGCTCAACCGGGTATTCCTGGCCGGGCGGGCGAACCAGATCTGGCTGACCGACATCTCCGAACACCCCACCGGCGAGGGGAAGGTCTATCTCTGCGCGATCAAGGACACCTGGTCGAACCGGATCGTCGGCTACTCCATCAGCGACCGCATGACCTCACAGCTCGCCGTCCGGGCGCTCGACAACGCCGTCGCCAGGCGGGGTGACGTCGCCGGCTGCATCGTCCACTCCGACCGAGGATCGCAGTTCCGCAGCCGGCGGTTCATCGCCGCCATCGAAAGCCACTCGATGGTCGGATCGATGGGCCGAGTCGGCGCAGCCGGCGACAACGCCGCCATGGAATCGTTCTTCGCCCTGCTCCAGAAGAACGTCCTCAACACCCGCCGCTGGGACACCCGCGAAGAACTACGGATCGCGATCGTGACCTGGATCGAACGGACCTACCACCGCCGCCGCCGGCAAGACATCCTCGGCCGATTGACCCCCATCGAATGGGAAACCATCATGAACCAAACCGTCACCCTGGCGGCCTAACCCCAACTGTCACCTATCGGTGCAGCAGTCCCCTCTCTGTGATCGTCAAGGTGTTGGCGGTGGGCGTCACGACTTGTGTAGCTGTGTCGAAGACGCCGTCGACCGAGCCGCCAACGGTAAAATTGCAGCCCGGGGCGGAGATCATCGCGGAAACGTCGTTGAGCTGTGCTGGCCACGCTGTGCCGTTCGGAGCTGCCGTGATCGAGACGGTTGGGCTGCCGACGAGGTCCACGTCGGTCAGACCCCCGATGTCGTTGGTGCATCCGCTGGCCGTCAGATTGCTCAAGGCACCGGCGTTCTCGCCGAAGACTCGGGTCTCACCCGGATCCACCACAGTTCCGGCGAAGTCGACCTGCTCACAGTTCAGCTCCTGGTCTGCCTGAATGTTGGTGAACGTGATGTCTGTGCCGACGAAGTTCACCTCCGGCCCACCGTCCGGGGTGAATGTGGTGGAGGCCGACGCAGGCGTGGCCATCAGGACGGCGGCAGTGATGAGAGTGGTCAGCGCGATCCCGGGGAGGCGCATGTGATTCTCCTTCGAAGTAGTTTCAATCCGCTCGACGCGGGACCGAGCGTGTGGTGCAGGTCGTTCTCCGTCACGGCAGCTCGCCGTTGGGAAGCGGCGGCATCTCCGGCGTCGCTGGAGCAGGCAGGGGACAGATCCCGCTGCTGCACTCCGTGAAGTCATCCCACGGAAGGTCTCCGAACGGCACGGTTGGCGACTGGGTGGCGCGGACCGGGTTGTTCGGGCCGGACGCCATTGCCGTCAGCAGTGGACTGAGGTCGTCGTCTCCGGCGGTACATCCTGTGAAGGGAGGGACCTCCACCCCGGTGGAGGCCGGAATGTCGCGGCCATCGAAAGCGCCGAGGTACAGAGGGTGATCGAGAGGAAGGGACGAACCGGGGTGCAGGCCGTCGTAGGCGCCGAGGTCGCCCCCGCTTCCGGGTGTGTACCCCCCGCCACCGCCCGGACCGCTGCCGACCTCTCCCCACAGGCGAAGATCGGAGGGTCGTTCCGTGCGGCAGCCCGGGCCCAGGTCGACTGGCACTCCGTCGATGACGAGGTCGCTCATGAAGATCTCCACCTGTCCCTCCACCAGCACGCTGACCGGAGGATGAAAGCTCGGGTCGCAGCTGTTCGCTCGACCCGTGCCGGTGCTCTGCCATTGGTGGACCTTGAACGGTTGAACCTCACCATTCACGCGTGGTGCCCGCATGGTCACGGTCGCCGTGGCGGGAATCGACCCGAAGGCAACCAAGTTGACCGGGATTCGTGCCACCAGGCCGACGTCGGCCCCGCCCCCGGGCAGTGGGCCGAGGGGATACATCTGGCTTGGTTGATAGGCCGCGCCCGTCTGCGTGGCCGGGTCGTCGGTGGCGCAGGCCGGCTGGCGGAAGGGGTTGGGCACGCACGGAGGCCTTCCGAAGCCGGGAATGCAGGGGTTGTCGTAGTGGTCGGGGTTCTCGATGGGTGTGTTGAAGATGCCGACGTAGAGCGCGCCCCAGATCGGGTTGTCGGGGCCTGCTGTGATGTACATCTTCGAACGAGTGACCACGGCGCCCTGGGAGTTGGTGACCGTGCCCCCGTTGATGGCGACCGAGCTCGGACGCGGGATCTCATCCTGACCTGGGTACTCCGCCGCTGCCGGTCCGTCCGGGAGTGGTTGTGGCGCCGCCTGGGACGGCAAGGTCAGGGCGCCGCAGACAACAACGGTCGCCAAGGCGGCTCGGCGGGTGCGGGCGCCGAGGCGCGGGGTGGGGCGAGATGTCACGTCGGGTCCTCCAGGTGCGGAAATTGCAGTGGGGTGAAACGGCGGGATCGGTGCCGGTGACGCAGGGCGTCACCGGCACCGACTCCGAGCGGTTCAGGCGTCGATCATCACGGGAGGGTGATCGGGGTGCCGGTATTGGTCCAGTTACCATCGATGTCGATGTCCTGGCCTTGGGCGACACCGTTGTACGGGCACAGTGGGCCGACCGGGATGTCGTAAATGGTCACGGTCGAGCTCGTCGCTTCGAAGGTCTGGGTGCTTGTGTCGAACTCGCCGTCGATACCACCCGCGATGTTGTAGGAACAGTATGGGGAATACACGAACGCGGTAACGCTCGTGAGGCTCGCGTTGAACACCGTGCCGCTGATGTTGGAGCCCAGCGCGAAGTCCCAAGCACCGTTCTGAGTGATGAGCGTGTGACCGAAGCTCCAGTCCCAGCAGTTGTCTGATGTCAGGTCGTCGAGTACACCAGTGTTGTCGACATCGTCGTACGCACCCGCCAGATCGAATTGACCACACTCGATGTAGCCGACGGACTGCAGGGCGGTAAGCGCGATGCCGTTGTTTTCGAAATTGACCGGAACGACGGCCGCGTGAGCGGGTGAGGGCACCGAGAGCGAAGTGAGCCCGGCCACCACGCCGGCGGTGAGGCCGATGAGCATCTTCTTCGTGCGGAACAAGTTCATGACTTCTCTTCAGGGATGTAGTGGTACCGGGGCCAGCGGCGGGATCGGTGCCGGTGACGCAGAGCGTCACCGGCACCGACTCCGAGCGGTTCAGGCGTCGATCATCACGGGAGGGTGATGGTGCCGCCCACGTTGGTCCAGCTGCCGTCGATCTCGACGTCCTGGCCCTGAGCCACGCCGAGGAAGGGGCACAGGAAGCCCGATGGGCTGTCCACGATGGTCACGTCGGAGTTGGTCACCGAGAACGTCTGGTTGCTGGTGTCGAACGTTCCGTCAACCTCGCCCCCAACGTTGAACGAGCAGCCCGCAGCCGACACGTACGCGGTGACATCGGTGATGGTTGCGTTCCACACCGTGCCGCCGACGTTGGAGCCGGTCGCGAAGTTCCACGTGCCGTTCGGGGTGACCGTGGTCGAACCGGCGATGTCGTTCGTGCAACCGCTGGCGAACAGGTCGTCGAGCACCCCGGTGTTGCTGACGTCGTCGAACTCACCGGCGAGGTCGAACTCCGGGCAGTACAGCTCCTGGTCGGCCTGGACGGCGGTGAACGTGATGCCGTTGCCCTGGAAGTCGACGTCGACCGTGGCCGCGCTGGCCGGGGCTGCCCCGGCCAGTCCTGCGGCAACCACCATCGCGCCGCCGGCCAGGCCCATCGAGATCTTGCGGTTCATCAGCTTCATGATCGTGCTCCTTATACTGTGAGTCGGTGGTCTCTAGCCGACCACCGGAGTGGGTGTTTCTTCCGCGGGCGCGGGGACTCGGTGATGACGAGGCCCCGCGCCCGAGGTCTTTGGGGGTCACCCGCCGAAGCGCGGGTTGTTGATCGTCAGGTCGATCGTGTTGTTGCTGCCAGGCACGAGCGCGTTGATCGGCACGGATCCGAACCAGGGGAAGAACCCGGGGATGTTGAAGAAGTTGAGCGGCGTGCAGCCGGTGAACTTGCCGATCGTGTAGGTGCCGGCGACGCGACCGCCGCCGTTGAGCGTGAAGGCTTCGCCCTCGGGGGTGCTGACCGAGATCTGCGCCGGGCTGATCGTGTGGCAGTTGCTGCCCACGGCGAGCGGCCACCAGATGCCGAAGACCCGCGTCTCGATGTTGCTGATCTTGATGTCGTAGGCGACATCGGACTCCAGCCGGGCCTCACCGAGGGGGCCGGTGGGGATGAGCGCGCCGGTCAGCTCGCCGACCTGCGTCAGCGTGACGGTGGCGCGAGCCGGGATGCCGAAGATGTCGAAGTTCAGCTGCTGGCTCGGAATCGGAAGCGAGCCGGCGACGATCTCTCCGGTCACCACGTCGAGCGTCGACTCCAGCGTCGACGGACCGATCGGCATCGTCGCGTCGACCTGCGAGCCGATGTAGGTGGTGCCCACCGCGTCGTAGTCGACGTTGAGCGTCGGGTTCGGGTCCTGGGCCTGGGCCGCGGGGGCCGAGCCGAGGAAGAGCAGGGACGCGGCGGCGGCCACGACGACCGCCAGGCGCGAGGTGCGGCGGGTGCTTTGCAGAACTTTCACGGGGTTCTCCTGGAGGAGTCGGAGTGGTGAGGGTGTGGTGTCGACCGCCAGACCCGACGTGATGTGACCCACGCCACGACTGCGATGACAACGCCATTCACCACGAACACCCGGACGGGCTGCAAGGGCCCATCTGGGAAATCGGCCGATCGGGGTCGAAAACTGTCACCTAGGTGACAACTTCCGGAGCGATTGCTACTCATGAGTCATCACGGGCGTTCGCAGGTGAGGGCCGCGCAACAGGTTCGACACGAGAAGTTGTCACGCGGGTCACAAGAAATGCGGCTCGTGGCACGTCGTTCGCGCCGCCCGCTGGACGAACGCCCCTCGCGCGGCATTCACTCTGACTGGCGCCCCGTGGGCCCGTCGTGGCGTGTCCGGTGAGTCAGGGAGGAAGCCAAGTGACGATGACGCAGCTGATTGCCCGCCCCGACCCCCGTAGGTTTAAGCGCTCTCGCGTGCGGCTCGCTGCCGGGGCGCTTGCGATGTCGGTGTCTGTGCGCGAGGCCGCATGAGGCAGCTTCGATCGCCCCGCCCTAGCCCCCACGCGCCTGTCGTAATACTGTGACGCGTGACACATCGGCAGGTGGGGGTGGCCTCGGTGGCAAGGACGACTGGCGCGAAGCACTGCGTCCCTTGATGACCCAGCCTGCCGCGTCCCCCTTGCCGCCCGTGGCCGAGTTCGCCCGCCGGGCCCGGCCGCACGTGCCGGCCGTCGCGCAGACCGTCAGCGTTCATGTGGCTCGCGCGATCGGCCAGTACGCCGACGCCGCCGGACACGGCCGACAGCTCGTCGAGGACGCCGTGGCCGCCGCGCTGCACGAGTTCCTCGACCTCTTCGACGGCATGCCGCACCGCGACCGAGCCGTGGGTCGTCAGTTCCGGGCTCTTGGCCAACGGCACGCTGCCCGCCACGACGACGTGTCGAGCCTCTATGCCGCGCTGCTCGTTGCCGGCACCCACCTGCCGTCGAGCCTGGTGGACGCCGGCGGTCCCTCCGTCGACGATCCCGCGGTGCTCGGCCGACTGTCGGCCGCCTCCCACCGCTACCTCGCACACCTGACCGACGAGATCTCCACCGGCTTCGCCGTCGCCCGCCGCCGGTTCGACCACGACCTCAGCCGTCGACGCCTGGCTGAGCAGCTGCTGACCGGCCGCGCGCAGGAACGCGACACCAGCGACGAGACCACCATCCGGAAGCTGCCCGCCGAGCTCGTCGTGCTCGTGGTCGACGCCGGCGAGCAGGCTGCCCCGGAGCCACCCGAGGCGCTCAGTGACGCGCTGGTGCTGCGCCGGGGGAACCAGGTGGTCGCCCTCGTTGAGCCGGCGGACGCCATCGCCGCCGTCGAGACGTTGTCCGAGGGGAACGACGTCCGGGTCGGCGTCAGCTGGCCGGTCGAGCCGGCGGCCGTGCCCGCCGCCTACCGCTGGGCGCGCCGCGTCATCACCCTGGCCCGCCGGGGCATCGTCGCCGACCAGCCCGTCCTCGACTGCGCCGAGCACCGCACCCAGATCTGGCTGCACGCCGAGCCCGAGCTGCGCCAGCGCCTGTGTCAGGACATGCTCGCCCCGCTGCTGGCCGAGACCCCCAACTCCCGCGAGATCCTGTCCGAGACGCTGCTGGCCTGGCTGGAGTCGCGCGACAGTGCTCCCGCCATCGCTGCCCGCCTCGGCGTGCACGCCCAGACCGTCCGCTACCGCTGGAAGCGCATCAACGAGCTGTTCGGCGAGGACCTCCACGACCCTGAGTTCGTCGTGCAGATCACCATGCTGCTGAAGGCGAGCGTGCCCCTGTGGAAGGCCGGTGACCAGCGCGACTTCGAGCGCTTCCAGACCGAGGCGGTGCGGTGAACGACGTGCTCGACGGCTACGGGATCCTCGCCCTGCTGGTCGTGATCGCTGCCGGTGTGGGCGCCTGGTTCGCGGCCCGCCCGATGGTGCTCGCCTCGGCGCACCGCCGTTCCGGCGACGCTCGCGCCCGCGTGCTGGGCAAGCAGGCGCTCGACGTGCTCGAGCGGCTCGACACCGTGGTGCTCGACCCCGTCGGCACCGTCACCGCCGGTGAGCTGAGCGTGGTCTCGGTCGACCCGCTCGACCCCACGCACGATCGCAACCTGCGATGGTTCGCCGGGGCCCTGCAGCACACCGCCGACGACCCCGTCGCCAAGGCCATCGCCCGGCTCGCCGTGCGGGGCATCGTCACCGACGTGCAGCACGAGCCCGGCATCGGCACCACCGGCCGGGTCGACCGACACCCCGTGCGCGTGGGCAACCCCGACTGGATCGGTGTCGACGCCCCCGACGACGGCTGGGGCCGCACCGTCGCCGTGGAGGTGGACGGCCGGGCCATGGGCCACATCACCGTGGCCGACACCGTGCGCCCCCAGGCCGGTTCCGCCACCGCGACCCTCACCGAGAGCGGCATGCGGGTGCTGGTGGTCGCGCCCAGCGAGGCGAAGGCGAAGCACCTGAGCGCCGCGGTGCAGACCGCCGAGGTGGTCGTCGCGCCGATCTCGGATCCAGCCTTCGTCCGCGGCCTGCGCGGCGACGGGAACGTGGTCGCCGTGGTGGGTCGCGCCGGACACTCGTCCGTCCCGCTCGACGCCGGCGACCTCACCGTCAGCGACGCCGTCGTCAACACACCGGCGGCCGTCGACATGGCCGACGTCGCGGTGCACCACGTGGCCTCCGTGCTGGTGATGCTGCGCGGAGCCTTGTCACGCGTGCGTGCCGCCCGGCGGGCCGTCGTGGCGGTGACGGCCCTTGCGCTCCTCGGGCTGGTGCTCACGCCGTCGGGCTGGATCGATCTCTGTGTCCTCGTGGCCGCCCTCATCGCCCTACCGATAGCCCTCACCGCCCCACTCCTCCGCTGGCGGTAGGACTTTCCACAGGCCTTCCTTCTCGTCGCGCTGTGCGTCTGTCGTTCTTCGTAGGCTGCTTGTGGCCTCGAGGGGACGGGGTCAGACTGGAGAGGTGATCACGTTGCCGCTGGAGACCTGGGTCTCGATCGGGACCCTTCTAGGTGTCGGTTTGTCCCTGGCTGGTCTGATGCTCGCCACCACCCGGAGCCTGCGGACCGAGCTCAAGGGCGACATTGCCGAGCTGCGGACTGAACTGAAGAGCGATGTCGCTGAGCTGCGCACCGTGGTGGATCGGCTCGATGAACGCGTCTATGCCCTCGCCACCGGCCAGGCGCCACGCCCGCTGATCGTGCCGCGCTCTCGCGACTGACGACAGAGCTTTGTCGCCCGGCTTACAAGAAATGGGCTGTGCCCGTGCGGCTCACGGTAGCGTCTGATGGCTGCTCAAGGTAGCGTAGCGAGGCTGCTAACGGTATGGTCCGCCCACTTCGTCCCTCGTGCGGACTGTCGACCACGAGCTCGACGATCCGGTGCAGAGGTCCCTCCTCGGGGCGGACCCAGGCTTTCGTGACGCACCCGCTCTAGGCACCCTGCTGACAACGTCACGCTCAGCGCGCCCGCCGCCGGAGTGACGTTTCTTGTCACGCGGCTGACAAGAAACGGGCCGCAGCGGGCCGATCCTGGGCCGAACCCTTGAGTGAGCCCGTGAAGCTGTGACTCAATCCTCGGGTCGCCCCCGCACGTGGGTGATCGGGAGCGCACGGCTGCGCGGAGGGAGGTGCTGAGATGACCGTCGAAGCCCTGGCGAACGTGACGACGCCTGCACCGATGGCGCCGAGCGCCCTGCGTTCGACGAGCCTCGTCTTCCTGCAGCGCCGCATCGTCCGGGCCGTCGCCCGCGTCACCGACGACCCGTCCGACCTCATGGTGCGGCGCGCCGTGACTCTCTCGGTCGATGCCTTCCTGCGAGCCGACGGCCGACCCGAGCCCGCCGCCGCTCGCACCCGTCTGATGATGCGCCAGCTGGGCGCCGAGCAGTTCTGCGCCGGCCGCACCGTCGAGGAGGTCGACGCCGTCTTCGGCCGCATTCACGGCATCGTGCTGGGCGCCGTCACCCAGCTCGTGGGCAGCGACGTCGTGGGCCAGCGCATGCTGTCGTTCCGCTTCCGCCTCAAGCAGTTCCTGCACTTGCAGTGCCAGCACACCGTCGGCGGCCTGCTCGACGAACGCACCCGCCAGCTGCGCGGAGGCGTCGCCAGCCACGTGCCCCGCGGTAGCGCCGGGCTCAGCGGCCCTCCGCGCGACGGACTCTGGCGAGCCGTCGTGTCGGTCGACCTCGACCTGCCCGAGGCGCTCCGCCGCGATCCGCTGGTCGTCACGCAGTCCTCGCCGCTCGAGGCGCTGGTGCCGGCCTCCTTCGAGCTCGATCACCTGGCCGAGCTGCTGACCGATCAGGTCGTCATCGGCCCCGCCACCTCGTGGACGCGGGCTCCGCAGGCCACCGCGCTGGCCTGGCGCGGTGCCGGGCTGCTTCGGGAGGGGTTGGCGTTCGATGACCGGTTGATGGTGCCGTGCTCCGACCTCGCCGGCGCCTTGCTGGTCAGCGGCAACACGGTGATGTCCGACCTGCTCGTCACCAAGCACCTCAGCGATCTCGGGGCCGTGCAGCCGGCCCGCCGCGCCGACCTGGCTGAGGCGCTGCTGCACTGGCTCGAGCGCAACCTGCCCGCCAACACGCTCGCCCGCGAGCTGGGCATCCCGCCGCAGACCTTCCACGGGCGGCTCAACGCCGCGCGCGACCTGGTGGGCGACGCGATCGACGACCCGGCCCAACGGCTCGAGCTGATCGTCGCCCTCCGCGCCGCCATCCCCCACTGGAACCTCGTCGACTGAACGGTTGGACCCATCCCACAACGGTTGCTGACGTTTGCTTGGGGTTGGTGCGCAGGTCACGTGGGGTGCCTAGCGTCGGGACGATGTTCCAGATCCTTGCCGTGGCCGACTCCGGAGTGCTGGCCCGCCGCGTGACCGTGGCGGCGCACGAGCTCGGCATCGTCGTGCTGCCCGAGGACCCGTTCGACGGTGAGGCCGCAGCGATCGTCGCCCGTGCGGTTGCCGCCGGCGGCCAAGCCATCCACCCGGGGGAGGCGCCGGTGGGCGCGCAGCTGGCGCTCGCGCGCGCTGCCGAAGCCGCAGGTCTGATCTTCGTCGGCGCCAGCGCCTCGGCTCTCGCCCCGCTCGCCGGCCCCGGCGCGCTCGACAACGCGGTGTCGGAGCTCGGCATCGGACGGGTGACGGGTGACGACGGCGGCCGTCGCATCGAGGTCCAGGTGCTGGCCGACCGCGACGGGGAGATCGTGCACCTGCGCGAGCGCGAGATCACCGGCGGAGGCGACACCGTGCTGGCGCCAGCCCCTCGCCTGGCCGGCACGGTGCGCTCCGGTCTGTGTCGTGATGCTGTTCGCATCGTCGGCCGTCTCGGGCTCACCGGTGCCGTGACCGTGGTCTTCACGGTGGTCGACGACGAGTACCACGTGGCCGACGTGCTGCCTGGCCTGCAGCTGGCCCACACGGTGACCGAGGAGGTCACCAACCTCGACCTCGTGCAGGCCCAGCTGCACCTCGCCGACGGTGCGCGGCTCACCGACCTGGGCCTCACCCAGGACGCGGTCCACGTGCGCGGCGTCGCCATCCAGTGCCGGGTCACGGCCGACGACGCTCGTGGCACCGCGCGCCGCCTGCCGGGTGGCCCCGGGGTGCGGATCGACGGAGAGCGATCTCGCGAGCGCGTGGCCGACGTGATGGCGGCCATGACCTGTCGAGGTCGCGACCTGGTGCAGGCGATGCGACGCACCCGCCGCGCGTTGGGCGAGTTCGAGGTGCACGGGTCGGCGACCAACCTGCCGGCGCTGCAGCACGCGCTCGCCGGTTCGGAGTCCGCACCCTGACGAGCGGGGGAACCCACTTCTTGTCACCCGCGTGACAAGAAAGTGATCCGATCGGGCCGGCCACAGGATCAATCCCCGCAATCGCTGGATCCGAGCCCAGGGTCCGCCTAGGTTCTTCCTAGGCACCGAACCACCGTGGGGGCGGCTCGGTGCCGCCCTACCACCGCGCATCGAGAAGAGGTGCGAGGATGCGGACGTGAGCGTGCTGGAGATCGTCCTGCTGGTGCTGCTCCTTGGCGCCGGCACGTACGCGATCGTCGTGCGTTCGCAGCTGACCCGGGCGCGCATGCAGGTGCGCCGGCTCGAGGCCGAGCGGGAGGCGCGCGACCCGCACCGCCGGCGTCGCCGCCGCCCCGCACCGCTGGTCGTGCGCCGCGCCGAGAAGGCGGTCAAGGCCGTGGCCGAGTCCGCCGACATCCTGCGCACCCGGGGCGTCACCGGCCTCGTCGCGTCCTCGATCGAGGAGCTGACCGAGTGGGTGCGCGAGGACCGCGTGGCCGTGCAGCGCGTCGCCGCGCCCGACGGCACGGTGACCGTCTTCTTCAGTGACATCGAGAGCTCCACCCAGCTGAACGAGGAGCTCGGCGACCGGGCGTTCCTCAAGGTGCTGGCCAAGCACGACGAGGTGGTCCGCACCGCCATCGAGACCCATGGCGGGCACGTGGTCAAGACCCAGGGCGACGGGTTCATGGTGGTGTTCCGGCACGCCTCCGACGGGGTGCGGGCGGCGCTGGCCATCCAGGAACGGTTGGGGCGCGAGCGCGGACGCCTCCGCACGCACGAGGTGGCGGTGCGCATCGGCCTGCACCGCGGCGCCGTCGTCGCCCGCGACGGTGACTACTTCGGGCGCAACGTGGCGCTGGCCGCCCGCGTGGCGGCCGTGGCGTCCGGCGGTGAGGTGCTGGTGAGCGACGAGCTGCGCGAGGCGCTGATCGACGACTCCGAGATCGTCTTCACCGACGTGCGCGAGGTCGAGCTGAAGGGCTTCACCGGCACCCACCGCCTCTGGCTGGTCGGGTGAGCGCGCTCAGTCCCCGCTGAGTGTCACGTTTCGGTCGCGGATCGGGCCATTTCGCGACCGAACTGTGTCCCCCAAGCACTCCGCTTCGCTCCGTGCAGGGAGGTGCCCCCGCCTCAGCGCCGACGGTCAGTTGACCTGGCGGTCGTGGCCTTCCCAGAACTCCTGGCGGAGCTTGAACTTCTGCAGCTTGCCGGTGGCGGTGCGCACCAGCTCGTCGCGGAAGTCGATCCGCTTGGGGCACTTGTAGCCGGCCAGGTGCTGGCGGCAGTGCGTGATGAGGTCCTCGGCCGTCGGGGCGTCGACGTCCGGGTCGACGACCACGAGGGCCGTGACCATCTCGCCCCACTTCTCGTCGGGGATGCCGATGACCGCGGCCTCGCGCACCGCGTCGTGCGACATCAGCGCATCCTCCACCTCGATCGACGACACGTTCTCGCCGCCGGTGATGATGACGTCCTTCTTGCGGTCGGCGATCGTCACGTAGCCGTCCTCGAAGGTGCCGCCGTCGCCGGTGTGGAACCAGCCGCCCCTCTGCGCCTCCTCGGTGGCCTCGGGGTTATCCCAGTACGACGCGAGGTTGTGGTTCGACTGCGCCAGCACCTCGCCGGTGTCGTCGACCATGATCCGCACGCCCACCGCCGGAGCGCCCTGCTTGCCCAGCATCCGCGCCTGCTCCTCGCCAGGCAGGTCGTCCCACTCCTCACGCATCCGCGACATGGTCAGCAGGGGCGCGGTCTCGGTGAGGCCGTAGATCTGGATGAACTCCCAGCCCAGCTCCTCGCGCACCCGCTCGATCGTGCGGGTGGGCGGGGGAGCGCCGGCCACGATGATGCGCACGCGGTCGCGGCCGGGGATCTCGCCGTCCCACGACTTCGCTGCGTCCAGTGCCGCGGCGACGACGGCCGGCGCGGCACAGAGATAGGTGACGCCGTGCTCGTCGATGCGGCGCAGGATCTCGGCACCGTCGATCTGCCGGATCACCACGTGCGTGACGCCCATCGCGGTGGCGGCGAACGGGTGGCCCCAGCCGTTCGCGTGGAACATCGGCAGCGTGTGCAGGTAGACGTCGCGGTCCGAGACCGACGCCTGCCAGCCGAAGACCGTCGCGTTGAGCCAGTTGTTGCGGTGCGTCAGCTGCACGCCCTTGGGCCGCGCGGTGGTGCCGGAGGTGTAGTTGATGGTGGCCGTGGCGTTCTCCTTGTCGACCGCGTCGGCCTCCCACGGCTGCGGCTCGGCCGTCGAGCCCCAGATCTTGTCGTCGTCCTCGCCCAGCACGAAGACGTGCTCGACGTCCAGCTCGTCGACGAGGTGGCGCAGGTCCGGATCGACCATCACGACCTGCGAACCGGAGTGCTCGACGATGTACTGGATCTCGGCCACCGCCAGGCGGAAGTTGACCGGCACCAGCACGCGGCCCCAGCCCGAGACGCCGAAGAACGAGCACAGCATCCGGGCCGAGTTCTGCGAGACGATCGCGACGCGACCGCCCACGGGCACGCCCAGCTCGTCGAGCGTGGCGGCCTGGCGGCGGGCCCGGCGGCCCAGCTCAGCGTAGGTGACCGAGCCCCACGACTCGGCGGGCTGGTCGGGCTCGTCGACGACGGCGATGCGGTCGGGATAGACCGTGGTGGCGCGATCGAGGAAGTCCATGACGGTGAGCGGGAAGAACACTGATACCTCCGACGTGGCGTGGGTCACCCCATCCTGCCGGTCCGGCGGGTCGCGGGCGAGCCCGGGTGGAGGGGCGTCCGACGAGCGGTCGCGGGGCTGCGCCGAGCGGCCGGTACGGTGCGACGGTGACGTGGGAAGCAATCTTCAAGAGCGGGGTCGAGGGCGATGACGCCGCGGCCTACGGGCGACTGGTGCAGAACCTGCGCGAGACCCAGGACCTGGTGGCCGCGATGCGCTTCGACCGCGAGACCGTGGACGCGCTGGCCGACGACCTCGCCGCCTGGCGCGATCGACTCGCGCCACTGGAGTCGCCCGAGCTCGAGCAGGTCAACGGCCGCGTGCCGAGCCTGCCGGTGCGTGGGCACGCGATGGTGCCGGAGTTCCGCATCGGCTCGGCCGGCGGCGGCCGCGTCGACGGCACGGTGCGCTTCGGCCGCTGGTTCATGGGCGGCGGCATGGCGGCGCACGGCGGTGCCGTGGCACTGCTGTTCGACGAGGTGCTCGGCATCCTCGCGTCGGCGAGCGCCAAGGCCATCACCCGCACGGCCTACCTGCACACCGACTTCCGCGCGCTCACGCCCGTCGACGTCGACCTGCAGGTCTCAGCCTGGGTCGATCGCGTCGAGGACCGCAAGATCTTCCTGCGCGGCGAGATCCGCCACGGCGACGTGGTGTGCGCGGAGTCCGACGGGTTGTTCCTGCGGCTGCGTCCCGAGCAGGGCCTCGGCCGCCGCACGGGCGACCAACCTCAGTAGGGGTAGAAGCCGTGGCCGCTCTTCTTGCCGAGGAGGCCGGCGTCGACCATGCGGTCCAGCAGCGGCGGCGGGGAGTAGAGGGGCTCCTTGAACTCCTCGTACATCGACTGGCCGATGGCGCGAATCGTGTCGAGGCCGATGAGGTCCGACAGCGCCAAGGGGCCCATCGGGTGGCCGCAGCCGAGGACCATGCCCTGGTCGATGTCGGCCGCTGACGCGTAGCCCGCCTCGTACATTCGGATGGCGGACAGCAGGTAGGGCACGAGGAGGCTGTTGACGACGAAGCCGGCGCGGTCGGTGGCCTCGATGGGTTCCTTGCCGAGGTTCTCGGTGACGTAGCCGCGCATGCGCTCGAGGGTCTGGGGCTTGGTGGTCAGCGACGGGATCAGCTCGACCAGCTTCATGACCGGTGCGGGGTTGAAGAAGTGCACGCCCATGACGTGGTCGGCGCGGCCGGAGACGGCGCCGAGCTTCACGATCGGGATCGAGGAGGTGTTGGACGTCAGGATCGCGTCCTCGTCGGTGACGATCTGGCCGAGGCGGCGGAAGAGGTCGAGCTTGATCTGCTCGTTCTCGCTGGCGGCCTCGATGACGAGCTGGCGGTCGGCGAGCGCCTCGACGTCGTCGGTGAAGCGGATGCGCTCGAGCGTCGCGTCGAGATCGGCTTGGCTGATCTTGGAGCGGTCCAGGGCGCGGTGCAGGGAGGCGCTGATGCGTTCCTCGGCTGCCTTCGCGGCCTCGGCGCTGATCTCGACGAGGGTCACGTCGATGCCGGCGCGGGCGTTCACCTCCACGATTCCCGAGCCCATGAGGCCGCCACCGATGACACCAACGCGTTCGATCGTCATGCTCCACATCCCTGATCTGAGGTTTTCCTCATGTTCTCATGCGGCCGGTCACACCCGGTCCGTGGCGTGGGGCGTGATGGGATGGGCGCATGCGTCGACTCGTCGTGACCGCCTGCGCCGTCCTCGTCCTGGCCGCGGGCTGCGGTGGGGGCGGGGACGAGTCTTCCGACGAGCCCACGGCGTCCCCGACACCCACCACGACGGCCGCCCCGGAAGCCCTCTCGGGCCTGCAGTGTGCCGACGCGGGCGACGGGACGCTGACCGTCACCGGCGTCATCACCAACTCCGGCGACGAGCCGGCCGACTACACCGTCGCGGTCTACGTGGGCCCCGCCGACGGCGCCGAGCGGCCCGCCACCGAGCAGGTGCTCGAGTCGGTCCAGCCCGACGGCTCAACCCCGGTCGAGATCACCGGCGTGGCCCCGCAGGGCGACCCCGCCACCTGCCACGTCCGCGTCCTCCGCAGCGAGCCCAAAGCCTGACCTTCGCGCTGACTGTCACGTTTCGGTCGTGAATCGACCGAATTCACGACCAATCGGTGACACTCAGCGAGGACGGGGGTCAGTCCCAGCGGCGGGCCGGGGGCCACCGGTGCCACCACTCCGGTGGGGCGAGGGTCCAGTCGCGGCGCGTCGAGCGCTGGGCGTCCCGGTAACCCGACCGGATGCGGCCGGCGACGGCATATTGATCGGCGTGGTCCAGCGGCGAGATCCGCACCACGACGGAGCCGGCTCGCTCGAAGCCTTCCTCGCGCCGGTTGTCGTCGGCGTGCCGTTCCACCTCGCGGTGGTGGTCCCCGTCAGTCTCCACGACGAAGCCGGACTCCGGATCGAAGAGGTCAGCCACGCCCAGCAGAGCCCCGGTGAGGTCGAAGACCGGGGCATTCACGAGCCAGCCCGAGATGCCCGCGTCCCGGATCGCGACGAGTCGCGTGCGGGTCTCCCACGGACTCGCGGACCGCGTCGAACCCCAGCGCAATGCCTCGCGGCCGCGCACGACGCCGCGAACCTTGTGGTGCTGGGCAAAGACCGACTCGATCGCCTGGACTGTCGTGTGTGGGGAGCGGGTGGTGGTGCTCGTCGCCATGTCGAGCGTGACGACGGCATCGGCGAGCGACCGGGCACGGCACATCTCGTCGAACGCGGCGCGCGCCAGGGTGGTGACGCGCAGTCCATCGAGTTCCTGAACCTCATCGGCGAGCAGCGTGCCGCGATACGCCTCGACCCCGGCGCGCTTTCGGATCCGCGAGCCCCGGCCGCAGTGCACGAGCGCAGGAAGCTCCAGCCCGCCGCGCCGGCCGTCGAACCAGGTGTTGCCCTGCGCCCACAACGCGGCCCATCCGCCGAGCACGCAACCGTCCGTCATCAGACCGACCGCTGCGGCGATCCGCTCCCACACGGGCCCGTCGTCGACAGCCGCCGGCCGCACCAAACCGTGCCCGACGCTTGTGAAGCCCGGCCCCCGGAGCTGTCCGCGAGTGAACCCGCGGTCGAGGGCGGCAGCCGTGCGGATGGTGGTCAGGCTGGGGTCGTGAGGTGGCATGCGCCGAGCATCGATCCAGATGCCGCGTCACCGCACCAAGCCGTCCACAGCCCTCGCGCTGACTGTCACATTTCGGTCGCGAAATGGCCGATTTCGCAGCCGAAACGTGCCACTCAGCGGGGACGGGCGCGCCAGTCGTCGGCGAGGAGGGCGTAGGAGTAGCGGTCGAGCCAGCCGTGCTCGCGGTGCAGGCTCTCGCGCACGGCGTGGCCCTCGCGGCGCATGCCGACGCGCTCCATGAGGCGCCACGACGGCTCGTTGCCGTCGAAGCAGTCGGCCACGACGCGACGCAGCCCGAGGTCCTCGAAGCAGATGCGCAGCACCTCCTCGACCGCCTCGGTCGCCAGGCCGTTGCCGCCCTGCTCGGGCGTGAACACCCAGCCGAGCTCGGCCTCGACTCCCGCGGCCGAGTCGCCCACCTCGGCCTGCGACCAGCCGTCCTGCACCGCGATCATCAGGTCACCGATGACGTCGTCGTCGAACTCGACCACCAGCTGCGGGTCGCCGTCGCGGTGGAGCAGGTGCTGCTCGATGGAGTCGCGCTCGGAGTCGAGGCGCTCGAGCCACTCGCTCGCCTCCGGCTCGGAGCGGTAGACCCACACGGCGTCGACGTCGTCGGCCGTCATGGGTCGGAGGACGAGGCGATCGGTGCGCTTCGGCCAGGTCAGGTCGGTCAGTCCGCGGCGTACCTCGGTCACGGCAACAACTCTAGGGAAGCCTCGTCAGCCCGCACCGCGAGCGTTCAGCACCCGGACGCGGGCTTCGTGGCTCGGGCGCGGAGCGCCCTCACACCTCAGCCAACGGCCGTCAGGAACGGGAGATGCTGACCATGTCCTGGCGCTCGACGACCTTCTTGCGCTCGCGCTGGTGGGTGTCGGACTCGCCGAGGCTGACCTCGTGGGCGTCGAGCTTCTCCCAGCCCTCCCACGTCGTGTACTCGATGGCGCGGCCGTCGAGGTAGCGGTCGACCGCCTCGCGATCGGGCTGCTCGGCGGGGCTCAGCGCCTCAGCGTCGGCCAGGAGCATCTTGACGGTCTCGGCGGCGTCGGACTTGGTGTGACCGATGAGGCCGACGGGTCCGCGCTTGATCCAGCCGGTGGCGTAGACGCCCGGCAGGGGCGTGCCGTCGATGTCGATGACGTGGCCGCCGTCGTTGGGCAGCACGCCGCTGTTGGCGTCGAACGGCAGTCCCGGCAGGTTGTCGGAGTAGTAGCCGATGGCGCGGTAGACGGCCTGGACGGGCCAGTCCTTGAACTGGCCGGTGCCGCGGACGTTGCCGGTGCCGTCGAGCTCGGTGATCTCGGTGCGCAGGCCCACGACCTTGCCGTCCTCGCCGAGGATCTCGACGGGGTTCTGGCAGAAGTGCACGTGGATGCGGTGCGGGGCGCCCGTGGGCTCCTTGGCGAGGTAGTTCTGCAGCACGTCGACCACGAGCTTCTGGCTCTTGGCCGCCCGCAGCGCCTCCATCGAGCCCTCGTCGAGCTCGAAGCCCTCGGGGTGCACGATGACGTCGATCGTGGGGCTGTGCGACAGCTCGCGCAGCTCCATCGGCGTGAACTTGACCTGGGCGGGGCCGCGACGCGCGAAGACGTGGACGTCCTTCGTGACGTTCTTCTTCAGGCCCTCGTAGACGTTGTCAGGAATCTCGGTGACGAGCAGCTCGTCGGCCGTCTTGGCCAGGATGCGGGCGACATCGAGACCCACGTTGCCCACGCCGAGCACGGCGACCGACTCGGCGTGCGGCTGGAAGTCCCACTCGCGGCTGACGTCGGGGTGGCCGTCGTACCAGTAGACGAAGTCGGCCGCGCCGAACGAGCCGTCGAGGTCGACACCGGGGATGTCGAGATCGCGGTCGCGGCGGGCGCCCGTGGCGAAGACGACCGCGTCGTAGAACTGGCGCAGCTCCTCGAGCTTGAGGTCGTCACCGAACGCCACGTTGCCGAAGAAGCGGATGTCGGGGTTGCTCATCACGCGCTTGAGCGCCTTGATGATCTCCTTGATCCGCGGGTGGTCCGGCGCGACGCCGTAGCGGATCAGGCCGAACGGCGTGGGGTCGCGATCGAGGATGTCGACGGTGATGCTGTCGACGCCGTCGGGCAGGTCGGACTTGGTGAGGATGTCGGCGGCGTAGACGCCAGCCGGTCCGGCGCCGACGATGCCGACACGCAGATTCCTGCTCATACGGGACACTCCTGACACGTTCGGAACAAAGGCAAGCCTAAAGCGAGCGTCCAATTACGGGAAATGCGTCCAGCATGCGACCGCTTGCTCTGTGGCCGAGGTCACACTGCCTGGAGGGGTGGAAGCACGGGCTAGCGTGGCGACATGACCAGGTCGCCGCTGCGGGTGAGTGTCGTCGGCGCCGGCCTGGCAGGCCTGACCTTCGCCGCCGCCGCGCGGGCCCGCGGGCTCGAGGTGCAGATTCGCGACGAGCGCCCCGCGCTCGGTGGTGGCGCCGCGCTGTCGTTGTGGCCGAACGCCCTGGCCGCCCTCGACCACCTGGGCCTGGGTGACGCGGTGCGGTCGATCGGCGCCCCGGTCGGTGGCGGCGTGATCCGGCAGGCCGACGGCTCACTGGTGCGGCGCATCGATCCCGTCGCGATGGTGCGTGCGCTCGGTGAGCCGATCCGTGCGGTCGAGCGGGGTGAGCTGCAGGAGGTGCTGCTCGACGCTGCCACCGGCGGAGACCCGTCGATCCTGCAGCTCGATGCCGGGGTGACCGATCCGCGCGACGTGCCGGGCGACCTCGTGGTGGGCGCCGACGGCTACCGCAGCATGGTGGCCCGCCACCTCGACCCGTCGATCGCGGAGCACCCGGCCGGGTACGTCGCGTGGCGGGGTGTCGCCGACCTCGAGGTCGATCCGTCGCTCGCCGGCGTCATCTGGGGGCGCCGCGCCGAGGCCGGCGTGGTGCCGATGACGAACGGCCGCACCTACTGGTTCGTCACCCGGGCGGGCGAGGCCGACGTCTGGCGACCCGACGCGTCGTTGTGGCCTGACCCGATCGGCGACCTCATCGCCGCCACTCCGCCGTCAGCCGTCCTGCAGCACACCATGTTCAACCGCGACCGGCCCCGGCGCTGGCACGACGGCCGCCATGTCGTGATCGGCGACGCCGCCCACGCGATGCAGCCGGGGCTGGGGCAGGGCGGATGCGCGGCCATCGAGGACGGCGTCGTGCTGGCCGACCTGCTGGTCGACGCGCTGGAGGCGGGCCGCCCGGTCGCCTTGGCGCTCACCGCCTACGCGCGTCGCCGGCGCCGCCGCGTGGTGCCGATGGTTCGCGCCGCTGGCACCTCCGGGCGGCTGCTGCACAGTCCCTGGTCGGCGTGGCTGCACCCCGCGGCCCGCCGGGTGCCCGAGCCGTTGCTGCTGGCGTCGCTCGCCCGGGTCGCCAGCCGCGATGCCGGCCTGCGCGCGGTCAGGCGCCCGGTCCGGACCGCGGGTGCCCGCTAGCGTGGCGACGTGACCACTGCTGTCGTGATCGGATCGGGCCCCAACGGGCTCGCCGCCGCCATCGTGCTGGCACGCGCCGGTCTCGATGTCACGGTGGTCGAGGCCGAGGACGAGCTCGGCGGCGGGATGCGCTCGGCCGAGCTGACCGTGCCGGGCGTCCTGCACGACGTGTGCTCGGCGGCCCACCCCACCGGCTTCGCGTCACCGTTCTTCCGCTCGCTCGACCTCGAGCGCCACGGCCTCACCTGGCGCTGGGCCGAGGTGGAGGCCGCGCACCCGCTCGACGGTGGGCGCGGGGCCGCCCTGCGCCGTGACCTCGACGCCACGGTTGCCTCGCTCGGCGCCGACGGCGAGGCCTGGCGTCGCACGTTCGCGCCCCTGGTCGAGCGTGCCGACGCGATCATCGACGGCACGCTCGCGCCGCTGCTCGCAGTGCCGCGTCACCCGTGGGTCATGGCGCGATTCGGGCTGCCCGGTCTGCTGCCCTCGAAGGCCCTGGCGCGCCGCTTCGAGACCGACGAGGCGCGGGGTCTGCTGGCCGGCCTGACGGCGCACGCGATCGCCCCGCACACCGTCCCGCCACAGCAGCCATCGCGCTGATGTTCGGCGTCACCGGCCACACCGGCGGGTGGCCGGTGGCCGAAGGTGGTTCGGCGTCGATCGGCCGAGCCCTCGCGTCGGTGCTGCACGAGGCCGGCGGGCGCACCGAGACCGGGCAGCGCGTCACCAGCGTCCCGGACGCCGACGTCGTCATGTTCGACACCGGCGTCGACCAGCCGCTGACGATGCTCGGTGACCGCCTGCCGGGCCGGGTCGCGCGGGCGCTGGGTCGCTGGAAGCCTGGTCCCGGCCTGTTCAAGATCGACCTCGCCGTGCAGGGCGGCCTGCCGTGGGCGCACGCCGACTCCGCGCTCGCCGGCACGGTGCACGTCGGCGGCACGCTCGAGGAGATCCACGCCGCCGACACCGCCGTCACGCGCGGTCGCATGCCCGAGCGGCCGTTCGTCATGCTGTGTCAGCAGTACCTGGCCGACCCCGCCCGCTCGGCCGGCGACGTGCACCCCGTGCTGGCCTACGCCCACGTGCCGAACGGGTTCACGGGCGACGCCACCGAGGCGATCCTCGGCCAGATCGAGCGCTTCGCGCCCGGCGCCCGCGAGCGCGTGGTCGGCCTGTCGGTCACCAGCACCGCGCAGCTGGAGCAGCACAACGCCAACTACCGCGGTGGTGATGTCACAGGCGGCGCCATGACGCTGAAGCAGACCGTCTTCCGTCCGCGCGCGACGATCGACCCGTACTTTCTCGGGGTGCCGGGGATGTACCTGTGCTCGGCGTCCACCCCGCCGGGCGGGGGAGTGCACGGCATGGCGGGCTACCACGCAGCCACCTCGGCATTGAAACGGCTGTGAGCATGCTGGAACCCCACCGGCTCGCCGACCGTTGTGATGATTGACGTTGCAACAACCCTGCCTCTCGCGCCCCCTCTTTTCTCGACCCAGGAGCTGAATCCCGGTGACCTTGCCCCGCACCAAGAAGCTGACCCTCACGACCGTCGCCGCTGCCACGCTGCTCCTCTCCGCCTGCGGCGGTTCGGACGAGGGCGACGACACCACGCCGACGCCCAGCCCGGAGGCTGCGGACGAAACCGCCTCCGAGGAGGGCTCCGGCAGCTACTCCGCCGGCGACTACAGCGCCGAGGGCAGCTACCAGACGCCCGGCGGCACACAAAGCGTCGTGGTCGACCTGACGCTCGAGGAGGACGGCACCGTCAGCGCCGTCACGGTCGAGCCCCAGGCCGACGGTGGCAACTCCGAGCAGTTCCAGACCAAGTTCGCCGGCGGCATCGCCGACAAGGTCGTGGGCGTCAAGATCGACGACCTGAACGTCTCGAAGGTCTCCGGGTCCTCGCTGACCAGCGGCGGCTTCAACGCGGCCGTCGACGAGATCAAGGCCGAGGCCGCTGCCTGACAGCTGGCGGTTCGAGGCCATCGGCACCGGGTGGCAGATCGACACCGCCGACCCGCTGCCGGACGCGACGCGCGCGGCGGTGACCGCGCGGGTCGTGGAGTTCGACCGCACGTGGTCCCGGTTCCGGGACGACGGAGCGGTGGCGCGGCTGCGAGCCGGCGAGACCGTCGACCTCGGGCCGGACGCCCCGGCGCTGCTGGGGCTGTACGACCGGCTCGAGGCGCTGAGCGACGGCGCCGTGAACCCGCTCGTCGGTGGCGGCCTGGAGGCGCTCGGCTACGACGCCGGGTACAGCCTGCGGCCCATGGGTGCCCCGGTCGCCGCCCCCGCCTGGTCGTCGGCGCGCCGCGACGGCTCGACGCTCACGCTTCCCGAGGGGTCGGTGCTCGACGTCGGGGCCGCCGGCAAGGGCTTCCTCGTCGACGCCGTCGCCGCAGTGGTGCTGGCCACTGGTCAGCAGTGCGTCGTGGACGCCAGCGGCGACCTCGCCCACCACGGCCCCACCAGTGACGCTGCGCCCCTGGGGGTGGCGCTCGAGCACCCCGCCGACCCCAGTCGCGCCGTCGGTGTCGCCGAGCTGGCGCCGGGCCGCGCTTTGTGTGGCTCGGCCACGAACCGGCGCGCCTGGGGGCAGGACCTGCACCACGTGCTGGACGCCCGCGACGGCCGACCCGCGCGCGACGTCGTCGCCACCTGGGTCGTGGCCGGATCGGCCGCCGAGGCCGACGGCCTCGCCACGGCGCTGTTCTTCCTCGATCCCGTCGGCAACGCCGATCGACTCGCGGCCGCCGGCTGGCCCGACCTCGAAGCCGTCTGGCTCGACGCCACCGGCCTGCACGCCACGTCGTCCTTCACAGGAGAGGTCTTCGCATGATGAGAAGCCTGCTGGGCCGGGTCACGATGTACCGGCTCGTCACGATCGTGCTCGGCCTGCTGGCCGCCGTGTCGGGGCTGCTGGCGGCGATCGATCAGCTCGACCCCTCGATCTTCCCGCCACGCGACATGGTCGTGACCCTGGTGGTGCTGATCGTGGCGTCGGTCGGGTCCGGCTACCTGTTCGCCCTGGCCTGGCGCCGCCGCCCGCACCTGGAGTCGTCGGTCATCACCGCCCTGCTGCTGTGGTTCCTGTACTGGCCGGCGCAGAGCATGACCACGCTGCTGTGGCTGGCGCTGGGCGCCGTGCTGGCGAACGCCTCGAAGTACCTGCTGGCCTGGCGTGGTCGCCACGTGTTCAACCCGGCCGCCGCGGGTGCCGTGCTGCTGCTCCTGGTGAACGAGGTGTTGGGCGACAGTGTCAGCGAGGGTCCGCCGAGCACCACGTGGTGGGTCGCGAGCGAGTCGCTGCTGCCGTTCGTCGCGGTCGGCGCACTGCTGGTGCTGTACCGGACCGGCAGGCTGTCGCTCGCCGCCGCCTTCCTCGTGCCGGGTGCCCTGCTCACATACTGGGGCGCCACGCTCTTCTACCCGGAGACCGCCGCGGCCCTGGAGTACGTGGCGTACTCGACGCCGCTGGTGTTCTTCGCCGGGTTCATGCTGAGCGAACCACTGACGCTGCCGCCGCGCCGCGCGCAGCAGCTGGCGCTCGCGGTCGTGGCCGCCGCCGTGTTCGCGTGGCCGGTCTACTCCCAGCAGCTGCTCGACGAGCCCGTGGTGCTGGGTCCGTTCGAGGGCACGTACGAGCTGGCGCTGATCGTGGTCAACCTCATGGCCTTCGCACTCGGTCAACGCGGCGGGGTGCGACTCCAACTACGTGAGCGGCGGCCGCTCGGTGGCGACCTGCAGGAGCTCGTCTTCGAGCCGTTGCGCCCCCTGCGCCACCGCCCGGGGCAGTACCTTGAGCTGCACGTGCCGCACCGCGCCGATCGCCGGGGCGTGCGCCGCATGTTCACCGTCGCGTCTCCGCCGGGCGCCGACTCGGTCGACCTCGCGGTACGCGTTCCGGAGCGGGCCTCGAGCTTCAAGCAGGCGTTGGTCGACCTGCAGCCCGGCGACGAGGTCACGGCCACGGGCGTGCAGGGCGACTTCGTGTGGCCGCGCAACGAGCGCCCGGTCGTGCTGGTCGCCGGTGGCATCGGCATCACGCCGTTCCTCAGCCAGCTGCGCGCCGGACACGGGCACGACGCGGTGCTCGTCTACGGCGTGCCCGGTGCCGACGTGCCGTACCGGGACGAGCTGGTCACGGCGGGGGTCGCGGTGGTGCTGGTCAGTCCCGAGCGCCCCAGCGACCTGCCGGACGGTTGGACGCACGTGGTGGCCGACCACGTCAGCGGCGCCCTGGTGCGCGATGCCGTCCCCGACCTCGGCGACCGGCGCGCGTACGTCTCGGGCCCGCCCCTGATGGTGAGCGCCGTCGCGCGCGACCTGCGCCGGCACTGCGCCGGCGTCCGTACCGACCACTTCACGGGGTACTGAGTACGGGGTACTGAGCCGAAAGCCCACGCTGAGTGTCACGTTCTGGTCGTCCCCCGGGGGGATTCACGACCGATCGGTGACACTCAGCGTGGGCGGTTGCGGTCAGCTCAGATCTCGCCCTCCGCGTGCTTGGCGACGAGCTCGGACCGCCCCGGGTAGCGCACCTCCTCCACGAGGGCCTGCATCACCGGCGACGGCTTCTTGGTGAACTGCGAGACGACGATGACGACGATGAAGTTCACCGCCATGCCGATCGCTCCGAAGCCGGTGGGTGCGATGTCGAAGATCGGGTCGTTGCCGAGGAAGATCGGCGCCGACTCGCTCGGCAACGTCCAGATGAAGTACGCCATCGTGATGCCGATGCCGACGGCCATGCCGGACGCCGCGGCGGCTGCCGTGCACTTCTTCCAGAAGATCCCCAGCACGAGGATCGGGAAGAAGCTGGCTGCCGCCAGACCGAAGGCCAAGGCGACCACCTGCCCGGCGAAGCCCGGCGGGTTGATGCCCAGCCAGCCGGCCACCAGGACCGCGACGGCCATCGAGATGCGGGCCACCACCAGCTGCTTCTTCTCGTCGGCCATCGGGTTGATCCGCTTGTGATAGACGTCGTTGGCCACCGACGAGGAGATCACCAGGAGCAGGCCGGACGCCGTCGACAGAGCGGCAGCCAGCGCACCGGCAGCCACCAGTCCGACGATCGGAGCCGGCAGGCCCGCGATCTCCGGCGAGGCGAGCACGAGGATGTCGTTGTTGATCAGCACCTCGTTGGCGCCGTCACCGGCGAAGTCGATGGCGCCGTTGTTGTTGACGTCGGTCACCGCCCCACCATCGAGCCCGGTCACCAGACCCGCGTTGGTCCAGGTGTCGAACCACTTCTGGTCGGCCAACGTCCCCGCACTGGAGTCCTGAAGGATGTTGAACTTCGAGAACGCCGCGACCGTGGGAGCCGTCGTGTAGAGCAGGGCGATGAAGAACAGTGCCCACAGGGCGGAGTACCGCGCCGCCCGCACGCTCTTGGCCGTGTAGAACCGCACGATCACGTGAGGCAGGCCCGCGGTGCCGAACATCAGCGTCGCCGTCAGCAGGAACATGTTGAGCTGGCTGCTGCCGGTCAGTGCCGAGGTGTAGTCACCGAAGCCGAGCTCGCTCTGCAGCGCCTCGAGCTCGCCGAGGATCTGACCGAAGCCGATCTGCGGGAGCGGGATGTCGGTCAGCTGCGTCGAGATCGCCACGGCCGGGATCAGGTAGGCGACGATCAGCACGGAGTACTGGCAGACCTGGGTCCAGGTGATGCCCTTCATGCCACCGAGGACGGCGTAGAAGAAGACGATCGCCATGCCGATCATGACGCCGACCGACGTGTCGACCGCCAGGAAGCGGCTGAACACGACGCCGACACCGGCCATCTGGCCGACCACGTAGGTCAGCGAGACGACGATCGCGCAGACGACGGCGATCAGACGGGCGGTCTCGTTGTAGCGGTCACCGACGAAGTCCGGCACCGTGAACTTGCCGAACTTGCGCAGGTACGGGGCCAGCAGCATCGCCAGGAGCACGTAGCCACCGGTCCAGCCCATCAGGAAGGCCGACCCCGAGTAGCCGTTGTAGGTGAGGGCGATCAGGCCGGCCATCGAGATGAACGACGCCGCGCTCATCCAGTCGGCCGCGATCGCGGCTCCGTTGGCGGGGGCGGGGATGCCGCCGCCGGCCACGTAGAAGCCGGCGGTGTCCGACACTCGGCTCGCGTACGCGACATAGATGTAGACGCCGAACGTCAGGACGACGAAGACGAGGGTCCACGCTTGGATCTCACTCATGACGTCACCCGCTCAAGGGAAAAGACGGTAGCGGGTGCCGTCATGACGGTGCTGTCGATTCGCTCACTCATGAGTGGTGCACCTCCGCGTCGTCCTCTTCGATCCCGTAGCTCTTGTCGAGCTTGTCCATGCGCCAGACGTAGACGGCGATCAGCGCGAGGAACACGAGGATCGAGCCTTGGTTGGCGAACCAGAAGCCGAGCGGGAAGCCGCCCAGCTCGATGTTGTTCAACAGGTCGGCGAAGAAGATCCCGGCTCCGAAGGAGACCAGGGCCCAGATGGCGAGGAGGACCGCCATCAGCCGTAGGTTGCTGCGCCAGTACGCCCGGCGCGCCGCTTCGTCCATCAGTGTGCTCCGATCGGTGGGGTCAGCGAGCCGACGTGACGGTCGCCACGATGAGACAAGCAATCAGCGACTCACCCGGTCAAGGCCAAGAAGTGGCCTGGGTCACACTGTTCGGCGAACGGGCCGGATGAGGCGACGAGTGGTCCGCGTCGGCACGAGCGAGGTTCGGGCGGGCCACGGATCGACCGCTCGTCGCGCGTGGACGACCGTTCGGCGCGGCGTGTCGACCGTTCGACCGGCGGGGATCGGCGTCCACGGGCCCGAGGCCCTGTGGGTGAGCGGTCCCAAGAGCTACCGTCGGCCCATGGCGCTGATCGGACAGGCAGGCAAGTCCCCCCGGACCCGCACCCCGGTGCACCCCGGGCGCAAGCGGCTGGGCGCTGCCGTGGCGATGGTGATGCTCGGCTCGTTCATGCCGTGGATCAGCACCGGGCTCGGCAACGTCTCGGGCGCCGGCGGTCCGGGCATCTGGACGTTCTACGCGTCGCTGCTGGGACTCGGCGCCGCGCTGCTGCCCTTCCGCCGGATCGGCGCCCTGCAGGCGGCGATCCTCTCGGGCGTCGCGATCGGGCTGCCCGTCTGGCAGCTGGTGCGGGTGTTCGACAAGGTGGGCTTCGGCGGCTGGATGCCCGGTCCGGGGCTGGTCCTCGTGCTCGGCGGCGGCGTGCTGGCCGGCGTGGCGGCGGCGCAGCTGTACCGCCAGCCCTCGCCCTGACCTGCGCCTTCGTGCCCCTCGACAGCGCGAGGTCGGACCGACCGTGACAGGATTGCTGGCGAGGTCGGAGGTGGAATGCGCATCGCACTGCTGTCGTATCGCAGCAAGGAGCACAGTGGTGGTCAGGGCGTCTACGTCCGGTACCTGAGCCGCGGGCTGGCCGAGCTGGGCCATGACGTCACGGTCTTCTCGGGTCAGCCGTACCCCGAGGCGCTGGACCCACGGGTCCGCCTCGAGAAGGTGCCGAGCCTCGACCTGTACCGCGATCCCGACCCGTTCCGCACCCCGCGCCTGCGGGAGTTCCGGGGCCCGGTCGACGTGCTCGAGTACCTGCTGATGCTCACCGCGGCCTTCCCCGAGCCGTTGACCTTCTCGCTGCGCATGGCCCGCGACGAGCGGCTGGCCGACTTCGACGTCGTGCACGACAACCAGTCCCTCGGCTACGGGCTGCTGTGGCTGTTGGGTCGCGGCATCCCGCTGGTCGCGACGATTCACCACCCGATCAGCCGTGACCGCAAGGTCGACATCGCCGCCGCCTCGCTCCGCAAGCAGATCAGCACCCGCCGCTGGTACCGCTTCGTGCGCATGCAGGCCCGCGTGGCCCGTCGGCTCCCGGCGCTGCTGACCGTCTCGAGCGCGTCGGCGGCCGACACGATCGAGGACTTCGGCATCGACCCGGCGCGCATGACGATCGTGCCGCTCGGCGTCGACACCGACGTCTTCCGTCCCCGCGGTGAGCGGGTGCCCGGACGCATCGTCGCGATCGCGAGCGCCGACTCCCCGTTGAAGGGTGTCGCCCACCTGCTCGAGGCGGTGGCGAAGCTGCGCGTCGAGCGCGACGTCGAGCTGCACCTGGTCTCGCGCATCGACCCGCGCAGCGCCACCGCCCGCCGGATCGACGACCTCGGGCTCACCGAGGCCGTCACGCTCTACAGCGGGCTCTCCGACGACGACCTCGCCACGTTGCTCGCCTCGGCCGAGGTCATGGCCGTGCCGTCGTTGTACGAGGGATTCAGCCTGCCGACCGTCGAGGCGCTCGCGTGCGGGACGCCTGTGGTGGCCAGCCGTGCCGGTGCGCTGCCCGAGACCGTCGGTGACGCCGCACGCCTCGTCACGCCCGGTGACGTCGGCGAGCTGACCGACGCGCTCGGCGACCTGCTCGACGACCCCGCCGAGCGCGAGCGCCTCGCCGGCCTGGGCCTGGCCCGGGTCGAGGAGCGCTACAGCTGGACCTCCGTGGCCGCCGCCACCGTCACCGCCTATCGCACCGCCATCACCAAGACTCAGAAGAGGACCGCCCGTGCTGACCGTTGACTTCGACCGCCTCCGGGTAGGACGTGGCACCCGCTTCATCGACGTGGGTGCCGGTGCCGGTCGGCACTCCTACGAGGCGCTGCGTCGCGGCGCCGACGTGACCGCGTTCGACCTCGACGAGGTCGAGCTCAAGGGGGTCGACGACATGTTCGGCGCCCTGCACGCCGAGGGTGAGGTGCCGCCCGGCGGCCAGGCGCGCGTGACGGTCGGCACGATCCTCGACATGCCGTACGAGGACGAGACCTTCGACGTCGTGCTGGCCTCGGAGATCCTCGAGCACGTGCCCGAGGACGTCACCGCGATCCGCGAGCTCGTGCGCATCCTCGCGCCCGGCGGCATGCTCGCCGTCACCGTGCCGCGCTGGCTGCCGGAGAAGATCTGCTGGGCGCTCAGCGACCAGTACCACGCCAACGAGGGCGGCCACATCCGCATCTACACGGCCGACGAGCTGCGCGACAAGGTCGAGCTGGCCGGGCTGCGCTTCCAGCACCTGCACCACGCGCACGCGCTGCACTCGCCGTACTGGTGGATCAAGTGCGCCGTGGGCGTCGAGCGCGAGCAGCACCCGCTGGTGCGCGCGTATCACCAGCTGCTGGTCTGGGACATGATGAAGGCGCCCGCCGCCACCCGGCTGGCCGAGCGGGCGCTCGACCCGCTGATCGGCAAGAGCGTCGCGCTGTACTTCCAGAAGCCCTGGTGACGTGAGCCTGCCCGTCACGCCCGCCCAGCTCGAGCGCACGGCCGACTGGATCGTCGCCCAGCAGGAGCCCTCGGGTGCTCTGCCCTGGCACACCGGTGGTCACCTCGATCCGTGGGACCACGTGCAGGCCGCGATGGGACTCAGCGCCGCCGGTCGCATCGTCGAGGCCGAGCGCGCCTACGACTGGTCGCGCGAGCACCAGCGCGCTGACGGGGCCTGGGCCGCGAAGTACCGCGACGGCGTCGTCGAGGAGGACCACCTCGACACCAACTTCACCGCCTACGTCGCCACGGGCGTGTGGCACCACTGGCGCGTCACCGGCGACCGCACCTTCCTCGAGCGGCTGTGGCCGACGGTCGACGCCGCGATCGGCGCCGTCGTGGCGCTGCAGCGAGCCGACGGCACGATCGAGTGGACCCCGGGCGAGGGCAGTGCGCTGGTCGCCGGCAACGCCAGCATCCACCTCTCGCTGCGCTGCGCCGTGGCGCTCGCCGATGCGGTGGGCCAGGCTCGGCCGGGATGGCGCTCGGCAGCCGACCGGCTCGGTGTCGCGCTGCGCGACGAGAGTCTCTTTGTCGACAAGCCGCACTCGATGGACTGGTACTACCCGCTGCTCGGCGCCCCGCTGTCGGCCGACGCGGGGGAGCGCCGGCTCAAGCAAGGCTGGGACACCTTCGTCGTCGACGGCTGGGGCATCCGCTGCGTCACGCCGAACCTCTGGGTGACCGGCGCCGAGACGTGCGAGCTGGTGCTGGCGCTCGACGCGTACGGCCGCACCGACGACGCGCTCACGCAACTGAGCGCCATGCAGCACCTGCGCGACGAGGACGGCTCGTACTGGACGGGCCTCGTCGTGGCCGACCAGGTGCGCTGGCCAATCGAGCAGACCACCTGGACCGCGGCGACCGTGATCCTGGCCGCCGACGCGCTGACCCGCGGCACGGGCGGCAACGGCCTCTTCCGCGGCGAGGACCTGCCGTGAGCGAACTGCCTCCGGAGCTCGTGGCGATCGCGGCCGAGGTCAAGGGATTCCTGCCTGACGACGAGGCGGCCGCGCTGCGCGAGGTCGTCGCCCGCTACGCCCGGCCGGAGGGCGTCGTCGTCGAGATCGGCACCTACTGCGGCAAGTCGGCCGTCCTCCTCGGGCACGTGGCCCGCGAGGCCGGCGCCACGCTCGTGACGATCGACCACCACCGCGGCTCCGAGGAGCAGCAGCCGGGCTGGGAGTACCACGACCCCGAGCTGGTCGACCCGCTCGCCGGAGCGATGGACACCCTCCCGTTCGCCCGCCGCGCGCTCCTGCGGGCCGGGCTCGAGGACGTCGTCGTGCCGGTGGTCGGCCGATCCGCGCACATCGCGCGGTTCTGGCGCACGCCGGTCGACGCGGTCTTCATCGACGGCGGGCACACCGAGGAGGCGGCGCAGGCCGACTACGCCGGCTGGGCGCCGTGGGTGCGGCCCGGGGGCGTGCTGGTGATCCACGACGTCTTCCCCGATCCCGCCGACGGCGGGCAGGCGCCGTTCCACGTCTACGAACGGGCCCTGGCCGACGGCTTCGTCGAGGTCGCCCACACCGGCAGCCTCCGCGCCCTCGAGGCCCCCACCGCCCCCTGACCCCGCCGAGCGCACCGAGCGGTGAGTAGGGGGCCAAACCGGGGCCGAGTTCGGCCACTAGCTCACCGCTGACTCCTGTATTCGGCCCCTGGCTCACCGCCCAGAGCCCCCGGGAGTGGCCGACCAGAAGAGTTGAGCGGAATACACTCAACTTTGCTGCGGTTGACCATCGTGAGTCGTTCGCCGGCCCATCGGCCCGGCCCGTCCCAGGGAGCATGCTCATGAACTTCGATGCCTTCACCACCCGCAGCCAGCAGGCCCTCGCCGCTGCCGTCAGCCAGGCCGCGTCGTCCGGTCACCCCGCCGTCGAGCCCGCGCACCTGCTGGCCGCCCTGCTGGGGCAGGACGGCGGTACCGCGGCGCCGCTGCTGGAGGCAGCCGGGGTCGACGCCGACCGGGTGACCACCGACCTCAAGGCCGAGCTCGACAAGCTGCCGTCCGCCTCGGGCGCCGGCGTCGCCGCCCCGGGGCTTTCGCGCACGAGTCACGCCGTGCTGCGCCAGGCCCAGGAGCTCGCCGGCAGCCTCGGCGACGAGTTCACCTCGACCGAGCACGTCGTGGTGGCCGTCGCCACGGTCGCCTCGCCCACGCAGGAGCTGTTGACCCGCGCCGGCGCGACGCCCGAGTCGCTGCAGGCCGCGTTCGACTCCGTGCGCGGCGGCGCCCGGGTCACCAGCGCCACGGCCGAGGACACCTACCAGTCGCTCGAGAAGTACGGCATCGACCTGACCGCCGTGGCCCGCGAGGGCAAGCTCGACCCCGTCATCGGCCGCGACGCCGAGATCCGCCGCGTCGTGCAGGTGCTGAGCCGCCGCACCAAGAACAACCCCGTCCTGATCGGCGAGCCCGGCGTGGGCAAGACCGCCGTCGTCGAGGGCCTCGCCCAGCGCATCGTCGCCGGCGACGTGCCCGAGTCGCTGCGCGGCCGCCGTCTCATCAGCCTCGACCTCGGGGCGATGCTGGCCGGCGCCAAGTACCGCGGCGAGTTCGAGGAGCGACTCAAGGCCGTGCTCGACGAGATCACCGCGTCGCAGGGCCAGGTCATCACCTTCATCGACGAGCTGCACACCGTGGTCGGCGCGGGCGCCGGCGGCGACGGCGCGATGGACGCCGGCAACATGCTCAAGCCCATGCTGGCCCGCGGCGAGCTGCGGATGATCGGCGCCACGACGCTCGACGAGTACCGCCAGCACGTCGAGAAGGATCCCGCCCTCGAACGCCGCTTCCAGCAGGTGCTGGTCGGCGAGCCCTCCGTCGAGGACACCATCGCGATCCTCCGTGGACTGAAGGAGAAGTACGAGGCGCACCACAAGGTGGGCATCTCCGACGCCGCCCTCGTGGCCGCGGCCAGCCTCTCCGACCGCTACATCGCGGGCCGCCAGCTGCCCGACAAGGCGATCGACCTGGTCGACGAGGCCGGTAGCCGCCTGCGCATGGAGATCGACTCCAGCCCCGTCGAGATCGACGAGCTGCGCCGTGCCGTCGACCGCCTCCGCATGGAGGAGCTGCACCTGCAGAACGAGACCGACGAGGCCAGCCGCGACCGTCTCGAGAAACTGCGCGTCGAGCTGGCCGACCGGGCCGAGTCGCTGCGCGCGCTCGAGCAGCGGTGGGAGACCGAGAAGGCCGGCCTCAACGCCGTCGGCGAGATCAAGGAGCGCATCGACGAGGCCCGCATCGCCGCCGAGCGTGCCCAGCGCGAGGGTGACATGGAGACCGCGAGCCGCTTCATCTACGGCGAGATCCCCGCCATGGAACAGCAGCTCGCCGACGCCCAGGCCGCCGAGGAGGCCCGCGCCGGCAGCGAGTCGATGGTCCACGACCAGGTGGGTGCCGACGAGATCGCCGAGGTCGTGGCCGCCTGGACCGGCATCCCCACCGGACGCCTGCTCGAAGGCGAGACCGGCAAGCTCCTGCGGATGGAGGAGGAGCTGGGCCGGCGCCTGATCGGCCAGCGCCAGGCCGTCACCGCGGTCTCCGACGCCGTGCGCCGCAGCCGCGCCGGCATCTCCGACCCCGACCGTCCGACGGGCTCGTTCCTGTTCCTCGGCCCCACCGGCACCGGCAAGACCGAGCTCGCCAAGACCCTGGCCGAGTTCCTCTTCGACGACGAGCGCGCCATGGTGCGCATCGACATGAGCGAGTACGGCGAGAAGCACAGCGTCTCTCGGCTCGTCGGCGCGCCTCCCGGCTACGTCGGGTACGACGAGGGCGGCCAGCTGACCGAGGCGGTGCGACGTCGCCCCTACTCGGTCGTGCTGCTCGACGAGGTCGAGAAGGCACACCCAGAGGTCTTCGACCTGCTGCTGCAGGTGCTCGACGACGGCCGCCTCACCGACGGGCAGGGCCGCACGGTCGACTTCCGCAACGTCATCCTGGTGCTCACCAGCAACCTGGGGTCGGCGTTCCTGTCCGATGCGTCGCTCGACCAGCAGGCCACGCGTGACGCCGTGATGGAGGTCGTGCGGGCCTCGTTCAAGCCGGAGTTCCTGAACCGGCTCGACGAGATCGTGACGTTCGAGCCGCTGGGCACGGCGGAGCTGACCCACATCGTCGACCTGCAGCTCGAGGCGCTCGGTCGGCGCCTGGCGGCGCGTCGCATCCGGTTGCAGGTCAGCGACGCCGCGAAGGAGTGGCTGGCGCTGACCGGCTGGGATCCCGCCTACGGCGCCCGTCCGCTGCGCCGGCTCGTGCAGCAGGCGATCGGCGACCGGTTGGCCCGGGCGCTGCTGTCGGGCGAGGTGCGTGACGGTGACACCGTCACGGTCGACCGCGACCCGCAGCACGACGGACTCACGGTCTCGAGCGAAGACCGGCCGGGGTCCGCCTGATCGTCCTCGTGATGGGATGGGGGCCATGACCGTCGAGCGTCGGCCCCCTCCCGTCACCCTGGCTTGTGCGCTCGCCGGGTTCGTCGGCTTCATGGTCATGCTCAACCTCATCGAGGTGCTGTCCGACTGGGGCTCGATCGAGCTGCAGGAAGCGATCGAGTCGGCGCTGGAGAACGAGGTCCTGGCGGGACAGGACCTCACCGTCGCCGGCGTGCTGTCGGTGCTGCGCGTCGCGCTGCAGGTGCTGCTGCTCGCCAGCATCGCGCTGCTGGTCTTCGCGATCTTCACGGTCCGTGGCGACCGTGCTTCGCGCTGGGGGCTCACGGTGCTCAGCGGCATCGGCGCCATCATCCTCGCGCTCTTCGGTGGCCTCGCCGGGCTGTTGCCCGCGATCCTGCTCTCCAGCTGTGTCTTCGTGCTGTGGAGCCCGGAGTCGCGGGTGTGGTTCGCCGTGCGCAACGGGCGCACTCCCTCGCCGGCGCTGGTGGCCAAGGCCGAGGCCCGCCTGCGGAAGATCCGCCCGGACGACGAGCGATCGGACCCGTCCAGCCCGCCCCCGGGCGCCGGATCGTCCCCGGTGGCCGGCGGCGCACCGCCCCGTCCCAGTCTCGAGCAGCCCAGTGTCGGGCAGCCCGGTTCGGGTCAATCCGCACAGCCCCGCCGTCTCCCCGGGACGGCGCTGGCGGGGGCCATCACGATGCTGGTCTGCAGCCTCGTGGTGGGAGTGTCCACGGGCACCAGTGCCCTGGTCGTGGCGATCCTCCAGGCCGATCCAACGGCCCTCGACGGATTCGCCAGCCAGTCGCCGCAGCTGCAGGACGCCCTGGACCAGATCGATGCCGGGGGCGGGGTGCTGACGTCCACCCTCGCGCTGCTGGTGCTGCTGACCGTGGCCGCGGGCCTGGGGACGCTGCTCGCGGGCGCGCTCCTGCTGAACCGGCAGTGGGCGTACATTCCCGCCCTCGTGCTGACCTGGGTCAGCGGCATCGGCGCCGCGCTCGCCTTCCCGGTGGGGCTGCTGGTCACCCTGCCGGCGCTGGTGACCCTGCTGCTGCTCCGGCGTCCTGAAGTGCGCGCCTGGGCCCGCCAGTGACCGGCGTCACGCCCTGAACCACGCGGATGCGGCCCTCCCGGAGCCGGTCGTACAGTGGGGACATGGCCCAGGAAACCGCTCCAACGTCCGGTGCTCGACGCCCTCACGTCGTGGTGGTGGGAGGTGGGTTCGGCGGCATCGCCGCCGTCCGCAAGCTCAAGCGTGCGGACGTGTCCATCACCCTGATCGACCGCCACACGTACAACACGTTCCAGCCGCTGCTGTACCAGGTCGCGACCGCCAGCCTGAACCCCGGTGACATCACCTGGTTCCTGCGGGCCGTGCGCGCCAAGCAGCGCAACGTCCGCTTCCTCAAGGGCATCGTCACCGGCATCGACCACGAGGCGAAGCGCCTCAGCCTGCACGGCGACGTGTCGGTGTCGTACGACTACCTGATCCTCGCCAACGGCGTCACGACCAACTTCTTCGGCACCAAGGGTGCCGAGGAGTTCGCCACGCCGCTGTACAAGCGCTCGCAGGCGCTGCAGGTGCGCGACCGGCTGTTCGAGAGCCTCGAGGAGTTCGCCATCAACGGGCAGGACTCCGACCTGCGGCTCGTCGTGGTCGGTGGCGGCGCCACCGGTGTCGAGACGGCCGGCGCGCTCGCCGAGTTCCGCAACAACGACATGCCCACCACGTACCCCGAGCTCGACCGCGCGCGGATCCACGTGACGCTGGTCGAGATGGGCCCGGCGGTGCTGGGCCCGTTCCACGAGAAGCTGCGCAAGTACGCCGAGAAGTCCCTGCTGAAGCGCGACGTCGACCTGCGGCTCAACACGGCCGTCAAGGAGGTCCGGGCCGACGGCGTGCTGGTCGAGGCCAATGGCCAAGAGGAGTTCCTCGAGGCCGGCATCGTGGTGTGGGCCACGGGCGTCACGGCGCACCCCACGGTGCTCGACTGGGACGTGCCGCAGGGCCGCGGCGGCCGCATCGAGGTCGACGAGCACCAGCGCATCATCGATCGCCCGGGTGCCTTCGCCATCGGCGACATCTCGATCGGTCCCGACCCGCTGCCGCAGCTGGCCCAGCCGGCCATCCAGGGCGGCAAGCACGTCGCGAAGATGATCCGCGCGGAGCTGAAGGGCTCGGCCGACAAGGTCCGCCCCTTCAAGTACTCCGACAAGGGCACGATGGCCACGATCGGCAAGTCGTCGGCCGTCGCCGAGATCACCCACCTGCCGCGCCTCAAGGGCTTCCCGGCCTGGATCATCTGGGTCGCGCTGCACATCGCGACGTTGCTGGGCAACCGCAACCGGCTCGCGACGATGATCAACCTGTCGAGCAAGTACCTGTTCAGCGGCAGCCACAACGCGATCGTCGGTGAGACGCCCTACGTCGTGGCCAAGCACGAGGTGCACATCACGCCGGCCGTGAAGCGCTCGCAGGTCAAGCGCGTCGAGGCCCGCAAGGCCGCGGCCACCAAGGACTGACGCCCCCGCGATCCGTTCCGTCGATCAGGTGGGGCGGCCGGTGGTGACCCGCGCGAGGAAGTCGCGGGTCGCCTCCAGCACCTCGCGACCCTCGTCGAGGTTCAGGTCGAACTGGAACTCGTGCCCCAGGGCGGGCAGGTGGTCGTGGGGCCAGAAGCGCGCCGTGACGTCGACCCCGACCGCGGTCAAGCGGTCGGCGAAGGCCTCGCCCTGCGGGGTCAGCGGGTCGGCGTTGCCGCCGGTCACCAAGGTCGGCGGGTAGCCCGGACCCACGTGGTCGGCGACCGACGCCTCGCGCACGCGCGGGGCATCGAAGGAGCTGGTGGCGAAGTAGGCCCGGCCCACGGTGCGGACGAACCAACCGCCCACCCCGCGTGCCTGCTGCAGCCGGATGGGCTGCTGGGGCCCGCAGTGCGAGATGACCCCTCGCACCTGGTCGGCGGCGACGGGCGGATCGATGCCGACCGCCGAGGCGTAGTCGAGATCGGTCACGACGAGCGCCAGCTGGGCGGCGATCTGCGCGCCGGCGGAGTCGCCCGCGAGCACCAGGGCGTCAGTGTCGGCGTGCACCTCGCTGCCGTGCTCGAGCAGCCAGGTGAGGGCGGCGCCGACCTGACGCAGGGGCTCGGGGTAGCGCGCGCCGGGAGCGAGCGAGTAGCCGACGACCACCACGGTGTAGCCCTCGTCCGCGAGGATCTTGGCGTAGGGCTCGATGTCGGACGTCGACCCGGCGACCCAGCCTCCACCGTGCACCCAGACCACGGTGGGGAGCGGGCGTGTGGTGCCGGCGGGGTACCAGACGTCGAGCCGTTCGGCGGCGCCGGAGCCGTACGCGATCCGGCGCTGCCCGTCGACGCCGGTCGGCACGAACGGCTGCAGGCGAGCCACCGTCATGGCGCCGCCGCGCGTGAAGGCTCGGCGAATCAGGAACGAGCCGAGCCGCGGGCTGCGCCACGCCCAGGCGACGAGAGCGAGCAGTGCTGCGGGGACGACGAGCCGGCGGAGCATGTCCGCAGCCTAGGGGAGCGGGGACCTACCGGCCGATCGCGTCCAGCGCGTCGCGCGCCTCGAGCAGGGACGGGCCGTACCAGGTCAGCAGCCGTCCCGAGACGAGCGCGGTGGGCGCCGTGCTGAACGCCTCGGGGCCGTCGTCGGGACCGAAGACGTACGGCTCGTCCGGCAGCATCACGAGGTCGACGTCGGGCCTGTCGATGGCCGCGAGCTCGACGCTCGGGTAGCGGGCGGCCTCGGGGTCGGGGGAGTCGAAGGCGTTGGTCCAGCCGAGCCGGTCGAGCAGGTCGGCCGTGAACGTGCGGGGGCCGACGACCATCCACGGGTCGCGCCAGATGGGGACGGTCACGGTGCCGCGGCGCGCGGACGGGTGCTGCCACGCCGCCTCGGCGTCGGCGAGCCACGCCGGTGCGCCCCAGCCGAGACCGTGCTCGAACAGTGACCGCATCGACGTGAACGCCTCGTCGACGGTCTCGATGCGGGTCACCCAGACCGCGATGCCGGCGTCGCGCAGCCGCGTCACGTCGAGCTCGCGGTTCTCCTCCTGGTTGGCCACGACGAGGTCGGGCCGCAGGTCGGCGATGGCCGCGCGGTCGGGGTTCTTCGTGCCCCGCACGCGCGGCACGTCGAGGTCGGCGGGGTGGGTGCACCAGTCGGTGGCGCCGACCAAGGCCTCCGGTCGCGTCGCCACGATCGCCTCGGTCAGGGACGGCACCAGGCTCACCACCCGCTCGACGGGCCCGGCCAGCTCCAGCGCGTGCCCGAGATCGTCCCGGAGGGACGGACGATGATGCTTATGGGTAGCCATGGCTACCTGAATCCATCATCCTGCGTCCCCCGGGGTGCCGACGATGCGGCAAAGGGGTAGTCAGGGCTACCGCAATGCATCATCGTGCGTCCCCGGAGGTGAGGCTGCGGGCGGCGGTGGTGGCGAGCCGGTCCGCGATCTCGTTGTCGCGGTCGCCGGCGTGGCCCTTGACCCAGTGCCAGGTGACGTCATGCCGCTCGCACGCCTCGACCAGCTCGCGCCAGAGATCGGCGTTCTTGACCGGCTGCTTGGCCGCGGTGCGCCAGCCGTTGCGCTGCCAGTTGGCGACCCAGCTCATGATGCCGTTGCGCACGTAGGTGGAGTCGGTGCGCAGGTCGACCTGGGACGGCTGCTTCAGGGCCTGCAGCGCACGGATTGCCGCCGTCAGCTCCATGCGGTTGTTGGTCGTGTCAGGCTCGGCGCCCGACAGCTCCTTCTCGTGCGCCCCGGCGCGCAGGATGGCACCCCAGCCGCCGGGGCCGGGGTTGCCGAGGCAGGCACCATCGGTCGAGATCTCGATGTGCGGCAGGTCGCTCATGCGCGGCGAACCGTGATCGATCCGCTGACCGGCGCGCGCCACGCGAGCGCCTCGGCCGCAGCGACGTCGGCGTCGATCGCGTCGGCGACGTCGGCCGGAAACGGCGTGGGTCGCCGGGCACCCATGTCCATGTGCACCAGGGCGGCCTCCATGACGCAGGCGAGCCGATCGGCGGTGTCGTCGACGATGAGCGCCACGACGTGCATCGCCCGCTCGGAGCGAGCCTCGACCCGCACGTGCACCGAGACCTGCGACCCCTCGACGATCTCGGCCAGGTAGCGCAGGTGGTGCTCGGCCGTGAACGTCGAGAACCCCGTGCGCTCCAGGTAGTCCTCGGTCATCGCCCAGTGCTGCTGGCCGTGCAGCCAGATGCCGGACCCGCCCAGATTCAGGTAGTGCTGGATGTTCATGTGACCGTTGAGGTCGATGTACTCGGCCGGGACGACCTGCTTGATGCTCGGCGCGATCTCGTGGACCTGCGCGGTGGTGGGAAGGGTGCTCACGGCACCCGACGATACGTCTGCCGCGACGGTGTCCGCGGCCCGGTACCTGACCGGACCGCGGACTCGACCGTGCTCACCAGGGGATCAGTGACGGTACTGATCAGTGGCGGGGCGTGTCGTTGCCGTCGCCGGTCCGGTGCATCCGCTCGCCGGAGTCGCTGCCCGCCTGGTGGCTGCCCGGAGCGGGCGGCGGGGGCGTGGCGCCCGAGGTGGTGTCCTGGGCGGGCGCGGCGGTGCGGTGCCCAGCGTCGTGCCCAGCGTCGTGACCCGAGTCGTGACCGTGGCCCGAGTCGTGGCCCCGGCCGGTGTCCGGATCGAGCCGGTCGGCCTCGGCCAGACGGTCGTCGGCGTGGGTGGCGGCCTCGGAGGCCTTGTGCTCCAGGCCGCTGGCGTGCGACTCGAGACGCTGCGCCTCGAGGCGGGCCTGCTCGGCGTCGGCGCGGGCCTTGGCCGACTCGGCCTCGGTGTGGCGGGCGGCGACGCTGGCCTCGGCGGCTTCGTCGCGCAGCTGCGCGGCCTCGACGCGGTGGCGCGCGTTCTGCTCTTCCTTGCGCTTGCCGGCGGTGGCCTTGCGGGCGACGAGGGCCACGATGCCGAGCACGACCAAGATGGCGACGACGGCGATGACGATCCAGACCCAGGTGTCCATGACGACTCCTTCATGAGACCTCGGCCGCGCCTGGCGGCGCCTGCGTCCCGAGCTCCCTCCCTCCTTGGTACCGCAGGCTGGGCCACCTCGCGCGTCGAGCGCGAGCCGCCCCACCACCAGAAGTGCGCCAAGTTCCACCGTTTCGCGTCGCGGCGTCGGTGGAACTCGGCGCACATCTCGTCGTGCGCTCAGACGTTGCGGCGGTACTGGCCTCCGACCTCGAAGAAGGCGTCGGTGACCTGCTGCAGGGAGCACACGCGGGCGGCGTCCATCAGCACGGCGAACACGTTCTCGTCGCGCACGGCCGCCTCCTTGAGCCGGGCGATGGCCTCGGTGGCCTCGCTGGTGTGCTCGCCCTGGAAGCCGCGGACGCGGGCGAGCTGGCCCTGCTTCTCGTCCTCGGTGGCGCGCGCGAGCTCGATCGTCTGCGGCTCCTCGTCCTCGCGGTGCGGCTTGCGGAACGTGTTGACACCGATGATCGGCAGGCTGCCGTCGTGCTTGCGGTGCTCGTAGAGCATCGACTCGTCCTGAATGCGACCGCGCTGGTAGCCGGTCTCCATCGCGCCCAGCACGCCGCCGCGCTCGTTGATCGCGTCGAACTCCTCGAGCACCGCGCGCTCGACCAGGTCGGTCAGCTCATCGATGATGAACGAGCCCTGCAGCGGGTTCTCGTTCATCGCGAGGCCCCACTCACGGTTGATGATCAGCTGGATCGCCAGCGCGCGGCGCACCGAGTCGGCGCTCGGGGTGGTGACGGCCTCGTCGAACGCGTTGGTGTGCAGGCTGTTGGCGTTGTCGTAGATGGCGATGAGCGCCTGCAGCGTGGTGCGGATGTCGTTGAAGTCCATCTCCTGCGCGTGCAGCGAGCGGCCCGACGTCTGCACGTGGTACTTCAGCTTCTGGCTGCGGTCGTTCGCGCCGTACTTCTCCTTCATCGCGACGGCCCAGATGCGGCGGGCGACGCGACCGAGCACCGAGTACTCCGGGTCCATGCCGTTGGAGAAGAAGAACGACAGGTTGGGCGCGAAGTCGTCGATGTCCATGCCGCGCGCCAGGTAGGCCTCGACGTACGTGAAGCCGTTGGCCAGCGTGAACGCGAGCTGGCTGATGGGGTTCGCCCCGGCCTCGGCGATGTGGTAGCCGGAGATGGAGACCGAGTAGAAGTTGCGGACCTCCTGCTGGATGAACCACTCCTGGATGTCGGCCATCATCCGCAGGCTGAACTCCGTGGAGAACAGGCAGGTGTTCTGGCCCTGGTCCTCCTTGAGGATGTCGGCCTGCACCGTGCCACGGACGTTCTTCAGCGCGTACGAGCGCAGCTCGGCGGCCTCGGCCTCGTCGGGCGCGCGGCCCTCGGTCTCACGGAAGCGGTCGATCTGCTGGTCGATGACGGTGTTGAGGAAGAACGCCAGGACCGTGGGGGCCGGGCCGTTGATCGTCATCGAGACCGAGGTGCTGGGCGCCACGAGGTCGAAGCCGTCGTAGAGCACCTTCATGTCGTCGAGCGTCGCCACCGAGACGCCGGAGGTGCCGACCTTGCCGTAGATGTCGGGGCGCTCGTCGGGGTCGCGGCCGTAGAGCGTGACCGAGTCGAAGGCGGTCGACAGGCGCGTGGCGTCGCCGTCCTCGCTCAGCAGCTTGAAGCGGCGGTTGGTGCGGAACGGGTCGCCCTCGCCGGCGAACATGCGAGCGGGGTCCTCGCCGTCGCGCTTGAACGAGAACACGCCGGCCGTGTACGGGAAGTAGCCCGGCAGGTTCTCGCGGCGCCAGAAGCGCACGAGGTCGCCGTGGTGGCGTATGCGCGGGAGCGAGACGCGGGGGACCTTGGTGCCCGAGAGCGACTCGCGGGTCAAGCGGGTGTGAATCTCCTTGTCGCGGACCTTCACGACCTGCTCGTCGCCGGAGTAGGACTCGACCACGGCGGGCCAGCCGGTGATCTGGTCGCTGATCGCGTGGGGGAGGTCCTTGCGCGCGGACTCGAGGAGCTGCTCGACCGAGTCGGCCGAGCCGTCGGCCTGCTTCAGCTCCGCGGCGGTGAGCTCGAGGCGCTGCACGCGGTCGGCGGTGTCGGCGAGGCGCTCGGTCTCGGCGTGGAAGTCGCGCACCGTCTCGGTGATCTCAGCCAGGTAGCGCACGCGCTCGGGCGGCACGACCTGGCGGATGCCGCTGGAGAAGCGGACGTCGACCACCGGCAGCGTCCCCTCCTCGAGGGGCAGGCCGGCGTCGCCGAGGATGCCGCGCAGGTGCTGGTAGAGCGCCGTGACGCCGTCGTCGTTGAACGTGGCGGCCGAGGTGCCGAAGACCGGCATGTCCTCGGGGCGCTTGCCGAAGGCCTCGCGGTTGCGCACGAGCTGGCGGCCGACGTCGCGCAGCGCGTCCTTCGCGCCGCGGCGCTCGAACTTGTTGATGGCCACGACGTCGGCGAAGTCGAGCATGTCGATCTTCTCGAGCTGCGAGGCGGCGCCGAACTCCGGCGTCATGACGTACAGGGAGTGGTCGACGAACGGCACGATCGCGGCGTCGCCCTGGCCGATGCCGGGGGTCTCGACGACCACGAGGTCGAAGCCGGCCGCCTTCGCGACGGCGATGACGTCACTGAGGGAGTCGGGCAGCTCGTGCGCGCCGCGCGTGGCGAGCGAGCGGAAGTAGACGCGGTCACCGTCAAGGGAGTTCATCCGGATGCGGTCGCCGAGCAGTGCGCCCCCACCGCGGCGGCGGGTCGGGTCGACCGCGACGACGGCCACGCGGAGCTTGTCCTGCTGGTCGACGCGCAGGCGGCGGACCAGCTCGTCGGTCAGCGAGCTCTTGCCCGAGCCGCCGGTGCCGGTGATGCCCAGCACGGGTACGGGGCGCGCGGCCGCGGCCTCGTGCAGGCGGGTGCGGTCGGCGTCGGTGATGCGTCCGGCCTCGGCCGCCGTGAGCGCGCGGGCGATCGCGGGGCGCTCACCGGCCAGCACGGCGTCGACGTCGAGGGGAGCGAGGTCGACGAGGTCGAAAGCGCAGGCGTCGATGACCTGGGCGATCATGCCCGGCAGGCCGAGTCGCTGGCCGTCCTCGGGGCTGAAGATCGTGACGCCGCAGTCGCGCAGGCGCTGGATCTCCTCGTCGACGATCACGCCGCCGCCACCACCCACGACCTGCACGTGACCGGCGCCCTGCTCGCGCAGCGACTCCACCAGGTACTCGAAGTACTCGACGTGGCCGCCCTGGTAGCTCGAGACCGCGACGCCCTGGACGTCCTCCTCGATCGCGGCGGTGACGACCTCGGCGACGGAGCGGTTGTGCCCGAGGTGGATCACCTCCGCGCCCTGCGACTGCATGATGCGGCGCATGATGTTGATGCTGGCGTCGTGACCGTCGAACAGGGCCGAGGCGGTGACGAGGCGTACGGGGGGTCGTGCCGGGGTACTGCTGCTCATGCGAAACACTCCTTGGACGTCCAATACTTTGACATCCTACTAAATTCGGACGCTACGCTCCACCCCATGGCCGGACTGGACTTCGACCCCATCGAGCGCGCGGGTGAGCTGTGGGAGGACCGCATCGGTCCGGCCGACGCGATGCGGCTGGCGACCTCGCTCATGCGGGTCCAGCAGCTCGTCTCGTCCGAGCTCGACGCGGCGGTCCGGCCGTTCGGCATCACGTTCGCACGCTACGAGGTCCTGCGGCTGTTGTCCTTCAGTCAGCGAGGTTCGTTGCCGCTCAGCATCATCGGCGAGCGGCTGATGGTGCATCCGACCTCGGTCACGAACGCGATCGACCGGCTCGTGGCGCAGGACCTGGTCGATCGCACCACCGACCCGAACGACCGGCGCCGCGTGCTCGCCTCACTCACGCCCGAGGGCCGGCGGGTGCTGGAGCGGGCCACGGAGGCGATCACCGCGATCGACTTCGCGGTCGGCGCTCTGTCCCCGGAGGACCAGCGCGCCACCTACCAGCTGCTGCGGGCCCTCCGCGGCGTCGACGTCCCCACGCCGTAGCCCCCCGGGGCGGTCAGCCAGCAACCTCATCGGGCCGCGAGAGGTTGCCAGCTCACCGCTCGGGCGGGGGCTATCCCTCGTCGAGGAGGAAGGCGGCACCGAGGGTGGCCTCGGGGACGCCGAGCCCCTCGATGATCGTCAGCAGGTGCGGGCGGAGCTTCTCGAGCTGGTCGTTGACCAGCGTCGTGACCGTCTTCGCGCGAGCGTCGGAGAGGCGGTTGTGGCCCATGAACCAGGCCAGGTCCTCCTCGATCGTGCTGAGCGCGTAGAGCGTGCAGATCTCGCGCAGCAGGTCGGCGGCCTCGGGGTCCTCGCAGCGTGCGATGCCGGCGGTGAATGCCTCGAGCACGATGCGGTCGATGTGTACCCGCCCGCAGCGGATGACGTGGTCCTGAGCGCCGTTGAAGATGCGGAACGCCTCCTCGGCGTCCGCTCCCGCCGCACGCTGCAACCGGCGGGCAGCGGTCTCGATGACGTGCTGCTCGCGGTCCTCGAACAGGCTCAGCTGCGTGCCGCGGTCGAGCAGGTCGTGGTCGTCGTCGCCGCCACCCGGCCGCGCGTCGATGAGCCGCTGAATGAGCTGGGAGACCGCAGTGCGCTCGCGCACGACGTCGGTGACCGTGCCGGCCACGAACTTGACCATGCCGAGCGGGTCGAGCCCGCCCACCTCGGCCGCGTAGCCCGTCAGCAGCTCCTTGGCCACGAGCTGCAGCATGACGTGGTTGTCGCCCTCGAAGGTCGTGAAGACGTCGATGTCTCCGCGGAGCGTGGAGATGCGGTTCTCGGCGAGGTAGCCCGCGCCGCCGCACATCTCGCGCGACTCCTGCACCGCTCGCGACGCGTGCCACGTGAGCACCGCCTTGAGGCCGGCGGCGCGTCCCTCGAGCTCGCGCTGCTGCTGGGCATCCGGCTCGTCGCTGCGCTGCAGGCGGTCCATGCGGGCGGTCTGCTGGTTCTGGGCGAAGCGGTACGCGTACGCCCGGGCCAGCAGGGGCAGGAGGCGGCGCTGGTGCATGCGGTAGTCGGCCAGCAGCACCTCGCTGCCCTCGGGCCCGAACTGGCGGCGCTTGAGCGCGTACCGGCCGGCGATGCTGAGGGCCACCTCGGACGCGGCCAACGCCGATCCGCCGACGCTGATGCGACCGCGGATCAGCGTGCCGAGCATCGTGAAGAAGCGCTTGCCGGTGTCGTCGATCGGCGAGCTGTACGCGCCGCCCTCGTCGACCTGTCCGTAGCGATTGAGCAGGTTCTCGCGGGGGATGCGCACCTCGTCGAAGGTGATGCGCCCGTTGTCCACGCCGCGCAGACCGCCCTTGTGGTGGTCGTCGGCGGTGGTGACGCCCGGCATGTCGTCGCCGTTCTCGTCACGGATCTGCACGAGGAAGCAGTGCACGCCGTGGCTCTGCCCGCGGGTGACCAGCTGGGCGAAGACCGCGGCGGTGTCGGCGTGCCGAGCCGCGTTGCCGATGTAGTCCTTGGTGGAGCTCTTCGTGGGGGAGTGCACCACGAACTCCTGCGTGGCCGGGTCGTACGTGGCCGTGGTCTCCAGGCTCTGCACGTCGCTGCCGTGACCGATCTCGGTCATCGCGAAGCAACCGACCATGTCGAGATTGATGATCTTCGGGATCAGCGCGTGGTGCTGCTCGGTGCCGAGGTTCTCGACGGCGCCACCGAAGAGGCCCCACTGCACGCCGGCCTTGACCATCAGTGAGAGGTCGAACTGTGCCAGCATCTCGATGCCGGTGACCGCCATGCCGGGATCGCCGGTGCCGCCGTGCTCCTTGCGGTACCCGGCCGCCGGCACACCCGTGGGCACGAGGTCCTTGAGCTGGTTGAAGGTGCGCTCGCGGGCCGCCTCGAGGTCGAGGTCGTGGTCGGCGGCGAGGTCGAGCTCGGCGAGCCGCACGCGCGACTCCTCGCGCACGTGGCGCCACTTGCCGTCGAGGGAGATGCGGAGTTCGTCGGACAGCGTCATGCCGTCCACGGTAGTGGCGGGGGCCGAGGCACGCGCGCCAGTTGGTCGCCTCCGAGCGCGACGGGCCCGAGAAACGGCACGTCGCCCAGTAGCGCCTATCCTGAGGGGGGATCCCCCGATCCCGGCACGACGACGGGGAAGCCGGTCGAACTCCGGCACTGTCGCGCAACCGTGGGCCACCTCGATGCAGATCGAGGCGGTGAGTCGGAAAGCCGTCGTCGTCGCTCCAGCCCCACACGCCGTCGCGAGGTGCAGCGTGGGTGGTCGCCGCGGCGCCACTGCTGCCTCGCGGGACAAGGACCGCCATGACCGCCCGCGACCTGCACCCCGGGGCCTGGTGGCTCTGGGCGCTCGGGCTCGCGGCCGCGGCGTCGTTCACGTTGAACCCGGTCGTGCTGCTGCTGATCTGCGCGGTCGCGTCGCTCGTGGTCATGGCCAGGCGCACCGATGCTCCGTGGGCGTTGTCGTTCCGCTTCTACGTCTACTTCGCGGTGCTCGTCGTGGTGATGCGGGTGCTCTACCGGATCGTGCTCGGGGGTGGGGCCTCGGCGACCGACGTCGTGCTGCTGCGGCTGCCGGAGATCCCGCTGCCGGAGGCCGCGCGGGGCATCACCCTGCTGGGTGACGTCACGCAGCAGGCGCTCCTGGGCGGCTTCTACGACGGCCTGCGCCTCGGCACGCTGATCATCTGCATCGGTGCCGCGAACGCGCTGGCGAACCCCAAGCGGCTGCTGAAGTCGGTGCCGCCGGCGTTCTACGAGATCGGCACCGCAGTCGTCGTCGCGCTGACGCTGTTCCCGCAGCTGGCCGAGAGCGTGCAGCGGGTCAACCGGGCCCGTCGGTTGCGGGGCTCCCCGCGTCGCGGCGTCGGGGTGCTGCGACGTATCGCCGTGCCGGTGCTCGAGGACGCCCTGGAGCGGTCGCTGACGCTGGCCGCCGGCATGGACGCGCGCGGGTACGGCCGCGCCGGGTCGGCCACGCCGGCGGAGCGACTGCGCACCGGCGCGCTGATGATCGCGGCGCTGTGCGTGATGTGCGTCGGGGTGTACGCCTATCTCGACGGCACCGCGCCGCGCTACCTGGCCGTGCCCGCACTGGTGTCCGCGCTCGTCCTCGCGGCGGTCGGGCTGTGGTCGGCGGGTCGCCGGGTCCAGCGCACGCGCTACCGCCCCGACCGCTGGCGCGCGGCCGACCTGCTCACGGCGGCGTGCGGCATCGCCGTCGCCATCGGCATCGACCGTGCCTACGACGTCGACCCGTACGCGGTCATGCCGTACCTCGATCGCTGGCCCGAGGTGCCGTGGTGGGTCGTCCTGATCGCACTGGTTGGCGTGGTCCCCGCCCTGCTGACGCCGCCGCCGGTCCCCGACGTGCCGGCACCAGCCGACCACCGCGACGACCGGGAGGTGAGCCGTGCTGGAGCTGCGTGACGTCTCGGTCACCTACCCCGAGTCGGTCGAGCCCGCCCTGGAGCACGTCGACCTGACCCTCGCCGACGGCGAGCTGGCCCTCGTCTGCGGTCGCACCGGCTCGGGCAAGTCGACCCTGCTCGGCCTGTTCAACTCGCTCGTGCCGCACTTCACCGGAGGCACGCTCGCGGGCGACGTGCTGGTCGACGGCGCGTCGATCCTCGGCGTCCCGCCGCGCGAGCTCGCCCACCTCGTCGGCTACGTGCCGCAGGACCCGCTCTCGGGGTTCGTCAGCGACATCGTCGAGGACGAGCTGGCCTACGGCATGGAGCAGCTCGGGCTCGACCCGCAGACGATGCGACGCCGGGTCGAGGAGACGCTCGACCTGCTGGGCATCGCCGACCTGCGTCGCCGCGCCCTGCGCACCCTCTCCGGCGGGCAGCAGCAGCGCGTCGCGATCGGCGCGGTGCTCACGATGCACCCGCGGGTCCTGGTGCTCGACGAGCCGACGTCTGCGCTCGACCCCACGGCCGCCGAGGACGTGCTGGCCACCGTCGCGCGACTCGTCGACGACGTGGGCCTGGCTGTCGTCGTGGCCGAGCACCGGATGGAACGTGTCGTCCCGTTCGCCGACCGGGTCGTGACCGTGGCGGATCGTCGGGTGGCCGCGGGTGATCCCGCCACGATGCTGCGCACGGCCCCGGTCGCGCCGCCCATCGTGCAGCTCGGGCGGCTCGCCGGCTGGGACCCGTTGCCGCTGTCGGTGCGCGACGCCCGCCGGCGCCGGTCCGACCTGCTCGACCGCGTCGCGGCGCGAGTGGAGGCGCGGCCCGGCGATCCGAGTGACAGCCGCCCCCCGATCCCGCGCCCCACGATCTTGCGCGCCGAGAAGGTCTCGGTGGCGTACCGCTCGGTCTCCGCCGTCCGCGAGGTCGACCTGACGCTGCGCGCCGGCCGCGTCACCGCGCTGATGGGTCGCAACGGCTCGGGCAAGTCCTCCCTGCTGTGGGCGCTGCAGGGCAGCACCAGGCGCGGCGGACGCGTGAGCGTCGACGGTCGCGACCCGTCCGGGTTGTCCGCCGGCGAGGCCCGTGCATTGGTGGGGCTCGTGCCGCAGACCGCCGCCGACCTGCTCTACCTCGAGACGGTCGCCGAGGAGTGCGCCGCCGCCGACAGCCAGGCCGGGGTCGAGCCGGGCGTGTGCCGCGGCCTGCTCGACCGTCTGGCCCCCGGAGTTCCCGACGACCGGCATCCGCGCGACCTGTCGGAGGGGCAGCGGCTGGCCCTCGTGCTCGCGATCGTCCTGACGTCCGGCCCGCGGGTCGTCGCGCTCGACGAGCCGACGCGCGGGCTCGACTACGCCGGCAAGGACGCGCTCGCGACGATCCTGCACGAGCTGACCGCCGACGGGCACGCGGTCGTGGTCGCCAGCCACGACGTCGAGTTCGTGGCCGTCGTCGCCGACGAGGTCGTGGTGCTGGCCGAGGGCGAGGTCGTCTCGGAAGGACCCGTTGCGAAGGTGCTGGCGGAGTCGCCCGCGTTCGCGCCGCAGGTCGCCAAGGTGCTGGGACCGCCGTGGCTCACCGTCGCCGAGGTCGAGGCGGCGCTGCGATGAGCATCCTCCGCAAGCCGCCCGTCGGGCGCGCCCCGGCCCACCACACCCCGGCCCACCACAGTCCAGCCCTCCCGCTGCGCCCCCGCTCGGCCATCGTGCTGACCATCGCGAGCCTCGCCGGCCTGGCGATGTTCGCGTGGCCACTGCTGCTGCAGCCCGAGCCGGGCGTCTCGCGCGTCGACCAGCCGTTCCTGTTCATGGCGCTGCTGCCGATCGTGGTGGCCGTGGTGGTCGCCGAGCTGACCGAGGGCGGTCTGGACTCCAAGTCGCTGGCCGTGCTGGGGGTGCTGACCGCCGTCAATGCAGCGCTGCGCCCCCTCGGCGCCGGCACCGCCGGGGTCGAGCTGACCTTCTTCCTGCTGATCCTGGCCGGACGGGTCTTCGGCGCCGGCTTCGGCTTCGCCCTCGGGTGCACCAGCCTGTTCGCCTCGGCGCTTCTGACGTCCGGCGTGGGTCCGTGGCTGCCGTTCCAGATGCTGTGCGCCGCGTGGGTCGGCATGGGCGCGGGTCTGCTGCCCTGTCGGCCGCGCGGGCGCGCCGAGATCGCGATGCTCGTGGCCTACGGCGTCGTCGCGGCCTACCTGTACGGGTTCCTGATGAACCTGATGTCCTGGCCTTTCCAGCTGGGCATCGCCACGCCGGGCGCCGAGGGTGGCCTGCAGATGGTGCCCGGCGACCCGTTGTTCGAGAATCTCCACCGCTTCGTCGTCTTCACGCTCGTGACCTCGACGTGGGGCTGGGACACTGGACGAGCCCTGACCACCGCCGTCTGCCTGCTCGTGCTGGGTCCTGCCCTCCTGACCACCCTGCGGCGCGCCGTGCGCCGCGTCCACCACGCCGCCTCCATCGGAAGGACCACCTGATGAACCGACGTACCGTTCCCGCTCTCCTCCCCACGGTCCTCACCGCGCTGCTCATCTCCGGCGCCATGACCCTTGTCGGGGCATCCGCCGCCCACGCGCACGGTGACTGCGTGGCCGGCACCGACACCGTCGTCGTCCTCGACGCCACGGAGCTCGACGGCGAGGAGCAGGTGCTCTGCGCGGTCGACGCCGTCGGCTTGACGGGTCTGGATGCCCTGACCGCCGCTGGCCTGGAGTACGAGGAGACCTCGGCCGCGACGATGCCGTTCGTCTGCCGCATCGACGGCCTGCCCACACCGGAGGACGAGAGCTGCGAGGCCTCGCTCGACGGCGAGGGCTACTGGGCCTTCCTGGTCGCCACCGAGGGCGGCGAGTGGCAGTACGCGCAGACCGGGCTCGGTGAGCACCAGGTGGGCGAGGACGAGTTCCTGGCCCTCGTCTACACGCCGCTGACCGAGACCGGTGTCCCGGCGGTGCCCGCCGAGGCCACCCAGGCCACCCGCGACGAGGCGGCCCAGGCGCACGCCGCCGAGGAGTCCCCCGGACCGTCGGAGGTCGCCGAGGAGGAGAACGACACGAAGACCATCGGCCTCGTGGTCGGCTCGCTCGCCGTCGTCCTGCTGGTCGCGGTCGGCTTCGTCGTGTACCGCGGCCGCCAGGAGGGCTGATCAGCCGATGACCGACCCCACCGCCCTGCCTGTTCCCGTCACCGTGTCGATCACCCGGCACGTCGACCCCGACCACGTCGACCAGATGCTCGCCTGGCTCCGCGCCGGCACGCAGCTGTCGGAGCGGTTCGACGGGTTCCTCGGGTCGGGCTGGGTGCGGCCCTCGCCGGGATCGACCGAGTGGCACATGCTGTACCGCTTCGACTCGCCCGAGAACCTGCGGGCCTGGGACGAGTCCGAGCAGCGGCGCTGGTGGCTCGAGGCGGCCGAGGGGTTCGTCGAGGAGTCGCGGCACGAGCGGCGCACCGGCATCGAGGGCTGGTTCGACGAGCCCAGCAGCGTCGACGTGCAGGACCTGCGCCCGCCGCCCGTCGCACCTCCGCGCTGGAAGCAGATGTGCGCGATCTTCCTGGTGTTCTTCCCGCTCAGCGTGGCGGCCAACTGGACGTCGAGCCAGCTGCTGCCCGACGTGGCGCTGCCGGTGCGCGTGCTGGTGAGCGTCCTGGCGATGACGCCGATCATGACCTACCTGGCGCTGCCGTTCATCACGCGACTGCTGGCGCCGTGGCTCAACAAGCAGCCGTCGTGAGGGGCCTGCTGGTCGCAGGCACGACCTCGGACGCCGGCAAGACGGTGGTCACGACGGCGCTGTGCCGGGCGTTCGCGCGTCGCGGCGTGAAGGTCGCGCCGTTCAAGGCGCAGAACATGTCGAACAACTCGATGGTGGTCCCCGGCGGGGGTGCCGGGCCGTGGGCGGCAGACAGCACCGCGGCAGATCAGTACTGCGAAATTGGGCGGGCGCAGTGGATCCAGGCGTTGGCCGCCGGTGCGCAGCCGGAGGCCGCGATGAATCCGGTGCTGCTCAAGCCGGGCAGTGACCGCACGAGCCACGTCGTGGTGATGGGACGCCCGGCGGGCACGCTCGGCTCGCGCGACTTCCTCGGCGGCCGGGCGCATCTGGCGGAGGCGGCGTTCGAGGCGCTCGACGACCTCGCGTCGCGGTACGACGTCATCGTCGCCGAGGGCGCGGGTTCGCCGACGGAGATCAACCTGCGTGCGCACGACTACGTCAACATGGGGCTCGCCCGGCACGCCGACCTGCCCGTTGTGGTGGTCGGTGACATCGATCGCGGCGGGGTGTTCGCGGCGCTGCACGGCACCGTGGCGCTGCTGGAGGCGGCCGACCAGGACCTGGTCGCGGGGTTCGTCATGAACAAGTTTCGCGGTGACGTCTCGCTGCTGCAGCCGGGCATCGACCGGCTCGCCGAGCTGTCGGGACGCCCGACTTTGGGTGTTCTGCCATGGCACCCGGAGCTGTGGCTCGACTCCGAGGACGCGCTCGACCTCGAGGGGCGTCGTTCCGAGAACGCCGACGGTGCCGCGCTCCGTGTCGCGGTCGTCCGGCTGCCGCGCATCAGCAACTTCACCGACGTCGACGCGCTGGGTCTGGAGCCCGAGGTTGACGTGACGTTCGCGTCGCGGCCGCACCACCTCGACGGTGCCGACCTCGTGGTGCTGCCGGGCACGCGAGCGACCATCAGCGACCTCGCGTGGTTGCGCCGGCAGGGGCTGGCCGACGCGGTCGTGCGGCATGCGGCCGGCGGGGGCGCGGTGCTGGGCATCTGTGGCGGGTTCCAGATGCTGGGTCAGGCCGTGGCCGACCCGGACGGTGTCGAGGGCGCGGCCGGCGCCGAGGTCGAGGGACTGGGCCTGCTCGACGTGCGCACCGACTTCGGCGCTGAGAAGGTCCTGCGGCTGCCCACGGGGCGTGCTCTCGGTGCGGACGCGTCGGGGTACGAGATCCATCACGGGCGCATCACGCGCTCTTCTTCCACCGGCGGGGGTGCCGGGCCGTGGGCGGCGAACAGCACCGAGTTCCTCGGCGGAGCGCAGTCGGGGGCGGTCTTCGGGACCATGTGGCACGGCAGCCTGGAGTCCGACGATCTGCGGCGGGCCCTGCTGACGCAGGTCGCGGCGGGCGCCGGCCGTCCGGTGCCGACCTCCGAGGTGTCGTTCGCCGAGCGGCGCGAGGCGCGGCTCGACCTGTTGGGCGACCTCGCCGAGGAGCACCTCGACGTCGACCGCCTGCTCGACCTCGCGACGTCGGGCGCCCCGTCCGGTCTGCGGCGACTGCCGCCGGGCGCGTGAGCTCGTGCGGTGAGGCGTGTCATGGTTGACGACATGGTTGCCCTCTTCCCGTTCATTCGTCTCGTGGCAGCTGGATGACCCGGGGACCGCACGTCCTGCTGCTCGGTGGCACGTCTGAGGCGCGCGACCTCGCCCTGCGGCTCTTGAGGTCGGGGCTGCCGTTCGAGTCGTCGCTCGCCGGGCGGGTGGCGCGCCCGAAGCTCCCCGTCGGCCCGGTCCGCATCGGCGGGTTCGGTGGGGTCGAGGGGCTCCGGACGCATCTGAGGCAGCGGGGGGTCTCCGCGGTCGTCGACGCGACCCACCCGTTCGCCGAGGGCATGACCCGCAATGCCGAGCTGGCCTGCGCGGCGGAGGGGATCCCGCTGCTGCGGTACGCCCGTCCGGGCTGGTCCGACGCCCCGGGTGCTGAGGGCTGGCACTGGGTCGACGACCACGAGGCGGCGGCGTCGCGGACGGCCGAGCTCGGCTCGCGACCGTTCCTCACCGTCGGCCGCCAGGCCCTCGACCGGTTCGTCGGTCCCCTCGCCGACCGCGCCGTCGTCGCGCGCGTCGTCGATCCGCCGGAGATCGACCTGCCGGACGCGTGGACGTTGCTCCTGAGCCGCGGTCCCTACGACCTTGACGGCGAGCTGGCGCTGATCGACGCGCATGGTCTCGACGTCGTCGTCACGAAGGACTCCGGTGGCACGCACACGTGGCCCAAGCTCGAGGCGGCCGCCCAGCGCTCGCTCCCGATCGTCGTCGTGCGCCGCTCCGATCCGGCCCCCGGCGTCCCCACGGTCACCGACGTCGACGCCGTCCTCGCCTGGCTCTCGGCCTGACCGACCCCCGGGGGGGACGCAGGATGATGCATTTGGGTAGTTCTGGCTACCGCGATGCATCATCGCCCGGTCCGCAGGGGACGCGGAATGATGCTTTTGGGTAGTTCTGGCTACCGCAAAGCATCATCGTGCGTCCCCCGGGGAGCCGGGCGAGGGCCGGGCCGGGCGAGGGTGACGGTGACGGCGAGGGCGGCGAGGTCCACGGCGGCGGCGAGGCGGACGGCACGGGCGATGTCGGCGGGAGCCGGCCGGGGTCC